>OY969567.1:0-3617538 GCA_963701135.1 uncultured Chloroflexia bacterium | reverse complement strand
ATTCACACAGCAGGCGCAGGAAGTGCTGGCCGCCTCGCAGGAGATGGTGCGCACGCAGCGGCACTCGCAGTGGGACGTCGAGCACGTGCTGCTCGCGCTGCTGCAGCACCAGGACGGCCTCGCCGGCCGCATCCTCGACGCCATGGGCGTCGACGTGAGCGCGCTGACGAAGCGCGTCGCCGGACACGCTCGCAGCGCGCGCCGAAGCTCGCGTACGACGTCGTGCAGGTGTACACGACGCCGCGCATCGTCAAGATGCTGGAGACGGCGAACGCCGAGGCCGAGCGCCTGAAGGACGAGTACGTCGGCGTCGAGCACCTCCTGATCGCGATCGCCGACGAGCGCGACGGGCGAGTCGGCGCACATCCTCCGCGAGTTCAGCATCGACAAGGAGCGCATCTACCGCGCGCTGCAGGAGATGCGCGGCAGCGCGCGCGTCGACTCGCCGACGGCGGAGAGCAAGTACGGCGCGCTGGAGAAGTACAGCAACGACCTGACGCAGTACGCGCGCGACGGCAAGCTGGACCCGGTGATCGGCCGCGAGCAGGAGATCAAGCGCGTCATGCAGATCCTGAACCGGCGCACGAAGAACAACCCGGTGATCATCGGCGAGGCCGGCGTCGGCAAGACGGCGGTGGTCGAGGGGCTGGCGCAGAAGATCGTCGCCGGCGACGTGCCGGAGAACATCAAGGACAAGCGGCTGCTCGCGCTCGACATGGGCGCGATGGTCGCCGGCTCGAAGTTCCGCGGCGAGTTCGAGGAGCGGCTGAAGGCCGTCATGGACGAGATCCGCCGCGCCGAGGGCGAGGTGATCATCTTCATCGACGAGCTGCACCAGGTCGTCGGCGCGGGCGCGGCGGAAGGCGCGATCGACGCCAGCACGATGATGAAGCCGGCGCTGGCGCGCGGCGAGCTGCGCGTCATCGGCGCGACGACGCTCGACGAGTACCGCAAGCACATCGAGAAGGACCCGGCGCTGGAGCGGCGCTTCTCGCCGGTGTTCCTCGACGAGCCGACGCCGGACGAGACGATCGAGATCCTGCGCGGCCTGCGCCCGAAGTACGAGGCGCACCACAAGGTGCAAGATCACCGACGACGCGATGGTCGCGGCGGCGCGGCTGAGCGACCGCTACCTGACCGAGCGCTTCCTGCCGGACAAGGCGATCGACCTGATCGACGAGGCGGCGAGCAAGCACGTCATCGAGCAGCAGTCGCTGACGCCGGAGCTGCGCGACCTGAAGAAGCGGCTCGACGAGCTGAACATGGAGACCGAGGCCGCGGCCGGCCGCCAGGACTACGAGGCGGCGGCGCGCATCCGCCAGGACGTGCTGGAGATCCAGCGCGAGTACGAGGCCGCGAAGGCCGAGTGGGAGAAGACGCACACGGCCGACATGACGGTGACGGAGCACGACATCGCCGAGCTGATCGCGTCGATCACCGGCATCCCCGTGAGCCGGATGATGGAGGGCGAAGCCGAGAAGCTGCTGCACATGGAGGAGGCGCTGCACGAGCGCGTCATCGGCCAGGACCAGGCGGTCGAGGCCGTGTCGGAGGCGCTGCGGCGCGCGCGCGTCGGGGCTCAAGGACCCGAAGCGGCCGATCGGCAGCTTCATCTTCCTGGGCCCGACGGGCGTGGGGAAGACGGAGCTGGCGCGCGCGCTGGCCGCGTACCTGTTCGACGACGAGGAGGCGATGATCCGGCTCGACATGTCGGAGTACCAGGAGCGGCACACCGTCTCGCGCATCGTCGGCGCGCCGCCCGGTTACGTCGGCTACGAAGAGGGCGGCGGGCTCACCGAGGCCGTGCGCCGGCGCCCGTACCGCGTGATCCTCTTCGACGAGATCGAGAAGGCGCACCCGGACCTGTTCAACCTGCTGCTGCAGATCCTCGACGACGGCCGCCTGACCGACGGTCAGGGCCGCACGGTGGACTTCCGCAACACGGTGATCATCATGACGTCGAACCTCGGCACCAGCTCGGAGACGAAGGGCCGGTTCGGCTTCGTGACGAGCCGCGCGGCCGACGACGGCCAGCGCGAGCTGCGGCAGGAGCAGATCGAGAAGGCGCTGCGCGAGGCGTTCCGGCCGGAGTTCCTCAACCGCGTCGACGAGATCATCGTCTTCGAGCCGCTGACCGAGAAGGAGCTGGCGCAGATCGTCGAGCTGATGCTGGACGAGGTGCGCAAGCGGCTGGCCGACCGCCACGTCGACTTCGAGGTGACCGAGGCGGCGAAGGCAGAGCTGGTGAAGGAGGGCTTCGACCGCATGTACGGCGCGCGGCCGCTGCGGCGCACGGTGACAGCGGCGGATCGAGAACCCGCTGGCGAAGGAGATCCTCGCCGGCGAGTTCGGCGAGGGCGACATCGTCGAAGTGGACTTCGCGGACGGCGAGTTCCACTTCCGGAATGCCGGCACCCAGGCGATGCCGGAGCGCGAGCCCGCGGCCGCGGCCGCGACGGCGTAAGTCCCAAACCGAGCGAACGACGGAGGGGCGGACCGATGTGTCCGCCCCTCCGCTTGCGTGGCGATCGCACGGCCCCCGCGATCCACGCGCATCGCGAGAGGCGAAGCTGCGTCCGGGTGGCGGTCGTTCACGGCCCATCTCCGGGTATCCGATAGCCCGCCGCGCCGAAACTTGCTTCAATGTCCCGGCCGGTGCCCAGTCACCAGTGACCAGCAACCAGGCGTCCAGGACAGGGGGTTCACGTGTCAATCGGACTCAAGCGCGTCGATCACGTCTGCATGGCGGTGTGGAAGATCGACGACCAGTTGCCGTTCTTCACCGAGCTCTTCGGCTGGAAGGAAGCCGGCCGCTTCCGAAACGAAGAAGCCGGTTTCGCCGGCGTCGTGCTCGACGTCCCCGGCGCCGATGGTCAGCGCCAGATGCAGTGGGAGATCCTGGAGCCGATCGGCGACGACAGCTTCATCGCCAAGTTCCTGCGCGAGCGCGGCCCCGGCCTGCACCACGTCACGCTCGAAGTCGCCGACGCCGACGCGGCGGCCGGCGCGATGCGCGCGCAGGGCATCGAGCCGTTTGGCGGCCCCAGGGTGAGCTGGGACTGGAAGGAGATGTTCATCCACCCGAAATCCTCGGGTGGCGTGCTGTTCCAGCTCTACGAGCAGCTCGACGCCCCCGGCAACCTCGGCGGCCCGCCGTTGACGTAGGGCGATGGGAGGCTGGAGGTCGGAGGTCGGGGCGTGCGACTGAACCGTTACGCCATCTCCACGCGCGCGCCGGCTACCCACGTTTCCATCACCTGCAGTGCGTCGTCCAGCACGATGAAGTCGGCAGCGTGGCCGGGCGAGAGCGCACCGTAGCGGCCGGCGAGGCGCATCGCACGGGCGGCGTTGGTCGATGCCATCGCCACCGCTGTGTGCAGCGGCACGCCGAGGTGCTCGACGGCGTTGCGCATCGTTTGATCGAGCGTGATGACGCCGCCGATGATCGTGCCGTCGGCGACGCGCACGGCCTTGCCGCCTTCGACGCGGATGCGCTGGCCCTCCCATGCGCCGTCGCCATCGTCGGTGCCGGCGAGCGGCATGCCGTCGGTGATCAGCACAACCTTATCGGCGCCCTTTGCGCGCACCAGCACGCGCGCCGCCGCGTAATCGACGTGCGCGCCGTCGCCGATCAGCTCCGCCGTCACCGCGTCCGAGGTCATGACCGCGCCCAGCACGCCGGGGTCGCGATGCCCGAACGGGCGCATCGCGTTGAAGCAGTGCGTCACGTGCGTGGCGCCGCGCTCGATCGCGCGCATCGTTTCGTCGTAGGTCGCATCGGTGTGGCCGATGCCGGCTATCGCACCGCTGGCCACCACCGCATCGATCAGCGCGTCCGCGCCGGGCAGCTCGGGCGCCAGCGTCACCTGGCGGATCGTGCCGCCCGACGCCTCGAACAGCTCGCGGTACTCGCGCGCGCTCGGCGGGCGCAGCCACTGCGGCGGGAACGCGCCCTTGCGCACGGGATTGATGTACGGCCCTTCGAGGTGGAACCCGAGCACGCGCGCCGCCCCCGGCTCGGCGCCGACGGCCGGCGCAAGCGCGCGCAGCCGCGCGATGATCTGCTCGTGGTCGCGGCCCGACGTGCTCACGAGGAACGACGTCGCGCCGCGCGTCGCGATCCAGCGTGCGTACCCGCGCACCTGCTCGACGTCGTCCGTCATCAGGTCGAAGCCGCCGCCGCCGTGCACGTGCACGTCGATCAGCCCCGGCGCGACGTAGCGGCCGCGCGCGTCGACCCGCTCGACGTCCGCCGGCGGCGCCTGCGCGGGCGCCAGCACGGACTCGATGCGGCCTTCGCGATCGATCAGCAGGCCGCCGTCGCGGACGCCGTCCTCGAGCACCAGGCGCGCGTTGACGATGGCCCGGCGCGTCACTTCTGGCACGTCCTGCACCAGGTGGTCACGCGCTGGTTCGGCGCGATCTCGGTCAGGTAGCTGCCGCAGCGAGGGCAGCGGCCCTCGTCCTTGTTCTTGCCGGCGCCGCCCTTTCGGTGCACCTTCAGGTGCTCGCGCCACTCGGTGTAGTCCAGCCCCTCGGCGAACTTCGCGGTCACGATGGGGATCGACCGGTCCATCACCTTGTGGATGCCGCGGTAGAGCGCGCCGATCTCGTCGTCCGACAGCTCCGTGCGCTTGCGGAACGGCGCGATGCGCGCCTCGAACAGGATCTCGTCGGAGTACGCGTTGCCGATGCCGGCGATGAACTTGTGGTTCGTCAGGATGTTCTTCATCGCGCCTGTGTGCTTGCGGATGCGCGCGCGAAACTCCTCCTCGCTCACGTCCAGCGCGTCGGGCCCCATGTCCGCGAACATCGGCACGGTCATGATGCCGTCTGCGGGCACGACGTAGATCTTGCCCATCAGCCGCTGGTCGGAGTAGCGGAGCTGCCAGCCGTCCTCCAGCGTCAGCGCCATGCACGTCTTCGCGAGCCTCCTCGCCGGCGGCTGCACGTACTGGAAGCGGCCGGTGAGCATCGGGTTGATCACCAGGACGGACTCATCGGCGAGGCCGAACAGCAGGAACTTGCCGCGCCGCAGCACCTCGCCGAAGCGGTTGCCCGTGAGCGCGGCCTCGAAGTCGGCGCGCGGCGTGCGGATGATGTACGGGATCAGCGCCTCGGCCTGCGCGATCTCCACGCCGACGATGCGCTTGTTCAGAAACGCCCGGATCGCCTCCAGGTCGGGTATCTCCGGCATGCGTCTAGCGTACCGGCTGAAGAGGGCCGCCGAGAAGCGGACAGCCGAACCTCAACGAGACCAACGCGACGCGAGACTGCCCGAAGCGACGAGCGCCGCGCCGAGCACTGCCAGCGCCCCAGCCGCTGCCTCATTCCATGAGTTTCTCTCGCTGCTGGCGCCGCTCCCGGTGTTCGGCCCGATGATCTCACTGGTCGAGGTGCTGGTGGGTTCTGGCGTCTCCGCGGCAACTGCGGTGCTCGTCGCGCTTGCAGTGGCCTCTGCGGTGACTGTTGGTGCGGGCGCCGTTGCCCCTGGAGGCAGCGGACCAGCCACGGGCGCCCACTCCGTCCCGACACCCCAGAAGAGCTGGCGTACGGGGCTGTAGGGTGCCTGCCCGGGTACGAGTGCCATCGTCGCCGAGCCGTGGTTGCCGTAGTAGTCGCCGTAGAGGATGAACTTGCCGTCTGGCGAGAACGCCCCGCCGGCCGAACCCCCGGGCCGGTCTGTCACCTGGCGCATGTCCGTCGCATCGACGTCGATCAGGAACACGTTCGTCACATCGCCGGAGAAGCCGTCGAAGAGCACCTGCTGGCCGTCGGGCGAGAATGCCGCCGCCATGCCCGGGCCATCGTTCCGAGGACTGTCGTACAGCTTGCGCGCGCCAGTGCCGTCCGCATTCATCACCCAGTGTTGCGATTTCGTACCGCTCCACGGCGCACTCGGCGGCGGCGGTGCGTAGGTGAAGACGATGCGCGCGCCATCCGCCGGAAAGCTGATGTTGTTGAAGGTGCCGTATCCCACGCTGTTCGGTTCGAACGAGATCAGGGCTTGCGGCGCAGACCCGCCCGCCGGATCGACGCGCATGATCGCGGCCCTGTTCTTCTTCGCGTCCACTGCACCGAGCACGAACCTGCCATCGTGCGGCGACCATGCGATACCGCCTAGCTGTGACATCGTCCCGAGCGGGATCGACGCCTGGCTGCCTTCGGCAACGCGGGCGATCAGGATGCCATCGCCGCCGGAGATGGCGACGCGCGTACTGTCGCTCGACCACATCGGCTTGCCGTGGACGCGCGCGCCCCCGCTCACGACGCTCGGCGAGGGCAACCCTCCGGGCAGCGAACTCGATCCGTCGGCGGCCACCACGACGAGCTGTCCGCCGGTGTTCGTGCCGTCCTCTGTGAAGATCTCCTCTTGAACAGCGATCATCGTGCCGTCCGGCGACCATGCGAGATCCCTCAGGTCGACCCCCGTCGACCGCTCCGTCAGGCAGGCGCGCGCCTCGGTCATCACGTCGGCGACGCACAACTCGCCCCAGGGCCCCTTCGAGAAATCGATGTACGCGATCCGATATGGCACAGGCTCGGCAGCGCGCGAGGGCGCCGGCCAGGCCGATAGCAGGGACATGGCCGTCAAGGTCGCCGCGATGATACGGTGCATGGGTACCTCCCGTGCCTTCTAGAACGTTCCGAACCCCGGAAAAGTTAACCGGGACGCACACCCTGTCGCGCTTCGCCGCCCGGTGGCGTACGCTGGGGCCCGGTGAGGAGAAGCTCGATGGCTGGTCCGCTCGACGGCGTCCGCGTCCTCGACTTCACGGTGTTCCAGCAGGGGCCGCAGGCCACCCTCGTTATGGCCGACATGGGCGCCGACGTGATCAAGGTCGAGCCGCCGATGTTCGGCGACCTGGGCCGCGTGCTCGCGATGCACGGCCCGGACCGGTTGAGCGCGTACCACCTGGCGCACAGCCGCGGCAAACGCAGCCTCACCGTGCACCTCAAGACCGAAGAAGGCCGCGAGATCGTGCGCAAGCTCATCCCGCAGGTCGATGTGATGGTGCACAACTTCCGGCCCGGCGCGATGGAGAGGCTCGGGCTGGGCTACGACGACGTCCGCAAGCTCAACGAGCGCATCATCTACGGGCACGCATCCGGCTGGGGCGCCGCCGGGCCGAAGGCCACGCACCCGGCGTTCGACATCGCCGCGCAGGCGCGTTCGGGGCTCATGTCGATGACCGGCGAAGACGGCGGCGGGCCGCTGCCGGCGGGCGTCGCCATCGCCGATTACGTGGGCGCGATGAACCTGGCGCTCAGCGTCATCGCCGCGCTGTACGCGCGCGAGGTCACGGGTGTGAGCCAGAAGGTCGAGACGTCGCTGTTCGGATCGGCGATCGCGGCGCAGGCGTGGGAGCTGCAGTACTACATCCTCAGCCGGCGCCTCAAGCGCGCCGGCCGTGGCCACGCGTACCTGCCGACGATCTGGCGCACCTTCCGCACCAAGGACGGCTGGGCCGTCGTGGGCGGCGTGGGCGACGACCGGTGGCCCGCGTTCTGCGCCGCCGTCGCGATGCCGCAGTTGCAACACGACGAGCGCTTCGCCAACGCCGGCGCGCGCAGCAACAACCTAGAACCCTTGCACGAGCTGCTCGACGACAAGTTCCTGGCGAAGACCACCGCGGAGTGGATGGCGCTGCTCGAAGTCACACGACATGATCTGCGCGCCCGTCGCCGACTACGCCGATCTCGTCGAGGACCCGCAGGCGCTCGCCAACGAGTACCTGCTCACCGTCGAGCATCCTTCGAACGGGCCGACGCAGATCGTCGGCTTCCCGTGGAAGTTCAGCGAGACGCCCGCGCGCGCCGCGCCGGCCGCGCCGGAGCTGGGCCAGCACACGGAGGAGATCCTGCTCTCGCTCGGCTACACGTGGGAGCAGATCGGCGACCTTCGGGATGCCGGAGCGATCTAGCAGTTCCTCATGGCGCGTTGGCGCCACCCCCGCGAATGAAAATGAACTGGCGCGGCGGACCGAACACCTCACCCCCGGCCCCTCTCCACGCCGTGGAGAGGGGAGCTCCAGTCGGACTTTGAAGCTATTTTCAAGGCAGGGTGCTGAAAAACGATTCTTGTTCTCGTGGCGCGGGCTTCAGCCCGCGTTCGTAGATTCAACTCGCCGCTCCGTATCGACGTTTAGACGCCGTCCGGCGACTTCTTCAGCAGCCTGCTAGGGACTGCGGACTGGGGACTAGCGTAGGTTCTTGGTTCCAGGTTCTAAGTTCTACCGGCCGTCACCGTTTCGCCAGCGTGCGGATCGCGTCGAGCATGCCCGAGGCCGCGCCCTCGTTCGCGGCGCGCACGGCGTTCTTGATCGCGCGGGCGTCCGATGCGCCATGCGCGATCATCACGACGCCGTTGACGCCGAGCAGCGGTACGCCGCCGTAGGTGCCGGGGTCCATCCTGTCGCGCATCTTCATCAGCGCGGGCCGCAGCACCATCGCCGCGGCCTTGTAGTGCAGCTTGGCGGTCAGCGCGCTCCGCAGCTCGCGGAAGATGAAGTCCGACACGCCTTCCGTCACTTTCACCGCGACGTTGCCGGTGAAGCCGTCGGTCACGATGACGTCCGCCTTGCCCCGGTGCACTTCGCCACCCTCGATGTTGCCGACGAAGTTCACGTTGGCCTTCCAAAGCCGCGTGTACACGTCCTGGATCAGCTCGCTGCCCTTCGTCTCTTCGCCGCCGATGTTCAGCAGCGCGACGCGCGGGTTGCGGATGCCCATGACGCGCTCGGCGTACACGGAGCCCATCTGCGCGAACTGCACCAGGTAGTTCGGCTTCACGTCGGCGTTGGCGCCGACGTCGAGCACCAGCACGCCCGTGTCCGTGAACGGCGCGACCGTGCCGAGCGCCGGCCGCTCGATGCCCTGGATGCGGCCGAGCGTCATCAGCGCCGACGCCATCACCGCGCCGGTGTTGCCGGCCGAGACGAACGCGCTCGCGACGCCGCGCTTCACCATGCCCATCGCGACGTTGATCGATGCGTCGCGCTTCGTGCGGACGGCCTGCGCCGGGTGCTCGTCCATGGCGATCGCCTCGGACGCGTGGACGACCTCGATGCCGCTCGGTGGCGGGCCGTGGTGCGCCAGCTCCTCTTCGATAATCTCCTTCGGCCCGACCAGCGCGATCTCGATGCCCAGGTCGTTGCGCGCAAGAAGAGCACCGGCCACGATCACGGCCGGTGCATGGTCGCCACCCATCGCGTCCAGTGCTACGAGCAACGTCAGGTTCCCTCCAACTCCGCGACGATGACCATCGTATCGCTGTCGTCGGTGAAGGGCGAGAGGTCGGCGCCGCCGTAGATTGCGGCCAGCCGGAGCCCGGCGCGCTCCAGCAGCATCTCCATCTCGTAGCGCCCGGTGGCCCGCAGCGTCACGTCGAACGTGCGGCGGCGCACGGCGCCGTCGGAGCCGGTGCGGTCGAAGACCAACGTGAACATCGTGAGCTGGCGCGAGCGCGACGATGTCGACGGACGACATCTTCGCCACCTGCTCGCCGGTCTCCGCGTCCGGCCGCGACCCACTCGAGCCGCAGCGGCGACGGCTCGTCGCTCCAGTCGACGGCCGTCAGCGACCGCATCTCCGTCGACGAAGACGCCGCCGGGCGCGAGGTGGCGGGCGACGCAGCGCAGCGTCGCGAGCTGGTCGGCGTTCGTGAGCAGGTGCTCGAACGTGTCGAGCGCGCAGTAAACCAGGTCGAACTTCTCGCCGAGGTCGAAGTCACGCATGTCGCCTTCGACGAGCCGCAGCCGCTGCGCCGTTGCAGCGTCCATCGCCGCTTCCAGCCGCGCCAGCATCCGCAACGACGAATCGAGTCCGACGACGTGAAACCCCGACCGCGCGAGATGCAGCGCGACGCGCCCGGTGCCGACGCCCAGCTCGAGCGACGGCGACTCGCCGCGGCGGGCGAACTCTTCGTAGAGCCGCAGGTCGTCGTCGTACGACTGGTACACCAGGTCGTACAACGCGGCGAGCTCGTCGTCGCTGTACGCGTCGAGCGCCGTCACGGCGACGCCGCGGACTGCGCGGTCGTCCGCTCGAACTCCTCGCGCATGGCCGTGCGCAGGTCCGCGTCCGCCAGGATGTCGATCGCCGTCATTGCGAGTGCCTTCGCGCCGTCGATTACCGCCTTCTTGCCCGTGTCCGATGCCGCGTACTCCGCGAACTCGGGCGAGTGACCGTTGACCTCCGGCGGCGCGATCAGCGATCGTCGGGTGGATCGCCGGCACGATCTTGCTGACGTTCCCCATGTCGGTGCTGCCCATCGGCAGCGGCGTTTCCGTCTCCGGCAGTGCGCGCCCGACGGCCGCGAGATTCCGGCGGTGCGCCGCCGCGATCACGGAGTTCGTGTTCATCGCCGCGTACTGGTTGACGTTCCAGCGCAGCTCCAGGCGCGCGCCCGTCGCCTTCGCGCCGGCCTCGAAGCAGTCCGCGACGCGCTCCTTCAGCTTTTCGAGATAGGCGTCGTCTTCGGCACGCACGAGGAAGCTCGCGGCCGAGTGGCCCGGCACGATGTTCGGCGCCTCGCCGCCGTCCGTGATCACGCCGTGGACGCGCGCCGTGCGGCGCATGTGCTGCCGCAGCGAGTTGATCGCGTTGTACGCGATGATCATCGCCTCGAGCGCGTTGACGCCGCGCTCCGGCTGCGCGGCCGCGTGCGCCTCCCGCCCGAAGTACTCCACCTGCAGCTCGGCACACGCCAGCGCGAGCGCGAAGACGGCGTCGCGCGTGCCGGGGTGCGTCATGATCGCGGCGTCGATGCCGTCGAACGCCCCCTCGCGGATCATGATCGCCTTGCCGTTGTACACCTCCTCGGCGGGCGTGCCGATGACCTGCACGGAGCCGGAAAGCTCATCGATCACGGCGCGCACGCCCGGTCCCGGCACCCGCCGCCGTCGTGGCGATGATGTTGTGCCCGCAGCCGTGGCCGATGCCGGGGAGCGCGTCGTACTCGGCGAGGACGGCCACGACGGGCGAGCCGCTGCCGGCGGACGCGCGAAACGCCGTCGGCAGCCCCGCGATGCCGGGTGTGACATCGAACCGTCGCTCGCGGAGGAAGTCACAGAGCCACGCTGCCGCCTGCGTCTCCTCGAAGGCCACCTCCGGGTGCGCGTGTATCCGCAGGCTCAGGTCGATCAGCGCCGCGGCTTCGCGGTCGATCGCCGCCGTAGCGCGCGCCTTGAGCGCATCGATGTCCATGCGCTCAGAGTACCCGGCTTCGCCGGCCGGCAGAACAGCCGCGGGGGGCGTCTACAACCTACCCCCTACCAAAAGGCGGGGCCGCGAGCGAAGCGAGCAAAATGGGGAGGGGAAGTGGTCGGGGTGGGCAGATTTGAACTGCCGACCTCTCGGTCCCGAACCGAGCACTCTAGCCTGGCTGAGCTACACCCCGAGGCGCGGGCATAGTACCAAAGCCCCTTCGGCCGGACAAAGAAGCCATCAACGGACACAGCTAACTCTGGCCACCCAGGTGTTTCTCGAAGCCGACCTCAACGGCTTCATACCCGGCGCGGCGATAGAACTCTTGCGCCTCGCGGTTATCACGCCACGCGTTCACGTGGATGAGCGTGCAGCCGCGACCGCGCGCGATGTCGTCGGCCTCCGCCATCAGTCGGCGAGCCACGCCGAGGCGCCGGCGCTCCGGCACGACGAACAGTTCGGTCACCTCGGCATACGGTGAGTCTTCGGAGAGATATGGGACGATGCGTAGGCTCAACAACCCGGCGGGGACGGCGTCTACCTCGGCAAGCAGCACGCGTTCGACGTCCGCCATGCGGTCGATGCGGCGGCGCGCCTGCTCTGCGCTGACAAGGATGTTTTCGGGGATCCTCGCGAGTCCGGACGCCGGGCCAACGGCGTCGTTCAGCGCGGTCATGATCTGGGCCACGACCTCAGCGTCGCCGCCACCGGCGAGACGGATGGTAATCATGGCCAACGGCTTACCCCGCTGCGTCCGGCCCGCCGGCGAGCGCGGGCTCCGCCGCCGCTTCGAGCATCTTGCCCTGCCGGGCCAGCCGCTGCGTCAACAGGCCGAACATCGCCAGGCCAAGCAGCACGCCGAACCAGAGCGTCGCCAGCCGCACGATCAGCGTGCCCGCCGTCGCCGCGCCCTTGTCCATGTTGAGCAGTTCCTGTGACAGCGACGTGATGCCGGTCTCCGCGACGCCGAGTCCGCCCGGCGTCAGCAGCACCGCCGCCGCCAGCGTCGCGATCGGCAGGATGAACGCCGACTTGAACAGCGTATCCGGCCCGGCGCTCACCCCGAGCCCGATCAGCGTGAGGTAGAACGCCAGCACCTCGAAGAACCACGAGCCGATGCTCAGCACCGTCATCAAGCCGACGCCCGAAGGCTTCATGAGCACGTACGTGCTCTCGTAGAACTCCTCGAAGTGCGGGATGAAGCGCTTGACCAGCGGCAGCCGCCCGGCAATGCGCAACAGCGCGGTCGCCGTGGGCCGATGCCGCGAGACGCCGATGCCGATCACTGAACCGATGGCGATGACCGCGACGACCGGCCACGTGCCGTGTCCGAACACGATCACGCCGGTGCCCGCGATGATCAGCAGCCCCAGGGCGTCGGTCAGCCGCTCCGCCAGCAGGATCGGCGCCGATTTCGTGACGGGCGTGCCGTGCACCTCCTTCAGCAGGTAGCTCTTCAGCCACTCGCCGACCTTCCCCGGCGTCACCGTCATGCCGAGCCCGGAGAAGTAGATCAGGAAGCTGTCAGTGCGTTTCAGGCCGCTGACGCCGATCTGGCGCAGGTAGTACTCCCACTTCACGAACCGCAGCAGGTAGTTGCCCAGCGTGACGAGCAGGATGAGCGGCATCAGCTCCCAGCGGAACTCGCGCAGGTCGCTGCCGACGCTCCGGAAGTCGCCGTACGCCAGCAATCCGGCGAACACGACGATGCCCAGCAGCATCGAAATGAGCAGCCGGTTGCGGATCTTCTGGAGATTCATGCGGAAGGCAGCTTATCAGGTAGAAGCTGCCGGCTCTCAGCTACCAGCCATCAGCTATCAGCTATCAGGATCGAGCGCGCGTCACGGTTCACAGCCCCTGAGCGCCGGCCGGCGGGCACGCGCGGCGGTGGCCGCGGCTTTGAGCCGCGGGAGCGGACATGCTATAGATAGAGCGCCCCCAGGGTAGCCAAGTGGCCTAAGGCAACGGTCTGTAAAACCGTGTATCGGTGGTTCGAATCCACCCCCTGGGACCAGTTTGTAGCATCGAAATCGGCGCTCTAGGGCGCCGATTCGCCGTGTTCGCGGGCCGCTGACAGCAACCGTGACAGCAACGCGTGACGAGTGTGCCCAATCGGGCGCGTTCGTCGCGCGTTACGCCGCTCATGTGCTCCGTTAGTGGCCCAAGATGGCGTCAAACGCGTCAGCAGCTTGCTGCTGCATCGTCATCGACACGTGCGAATAGAGGAGTGGCCTGCACTCGCCACGCGCAGCGGGCTCCCATGCCGGGAGCCTGCTGTCGTAGCGACACGCCAACTCGCGACGTGGTCATCGTGATCGGCGCGAACGCGCAGGTCGCCGACCGGCTGATCATCAGCACGAAGATGGTTGCGCATCCCCTGGACCACTGACCTTTGGCAGGGGCGGCAAGGCCAGTTGGCAGTAGGAATGATGGCCAAAGGGATGGTACGGATGGCCGGTACCGCCCTGACGCGGTCGGGAGGAGAGCCATGCCACGAGGAAACGCCGTCGCCCGGCGGCCCCGACAGATCGCCATGGTCTTCGACCTCAACAAGTGCATCGGCTGCCAGACCTGTGCCGTCGCCTGCAAGATGCTCTGGACGAGAGACGACGACCGTCAGGACGGCACGGACTACATGTGGTGGTGCAGCGTCAATACGATGCCCGGGCGCGGCTACCCCAGGGACTGGGAACAGATGGGCGGTGGCTACCGGGACGGTGTGCTTCAGAGCGGCCGCCTACCGACTCGCGCGGACTTCGGTGGCGGCTGGGACTTCAACTACGAGGAGGTGTACTACGGCGGCAAAGGCACCTCGGCGCACTTCGCGCCGGTCGGCGAGGAGCCGGCCTGGGGCCCGAACTGGGACGAAGACCAGGGCGCTGGCGACTGGCCCAACAGTTACTTCTTCTACCTGCCTCGTCTCTGCAACCACTGCACCCATCCCGCCTGTGTCGAGGCTTGTCCGAACGGCGCCATGTTCAAGCGGGAGGAAGACGGGCTTGTGCTGCGCGACGAGAGCTTGTGCCAGGGCGACCAGGCCTGTGCCGCAGCCTGCCCGTACAAGAAGATCTTCTTCAACGAACAGCGCGCAGATCAGCCAGCAGTGCATCATGTGCTTCCCCAGGCTCGAGCAGGGGGTCGCGCCTGCCTGCGCCCGCCAGTGCCCCGGCCGCTGGTCTTCGTCGGCTACCTCGACGACGAAGAAGGGCCAATCCACAAGCTGGTGCACGAATGGCAGGTGGCCCTGCCCCTGCACCCCGAGTACGGCACGGCTCCGAACGTCTTCTACGTGCCGCCGCTCTCGCCCGCCCGGCTGAATGAAGACGGATCGCCCGACGAGGAGCATCCCCGCATCCCCCTGGAGTACCTCGAAGGCCTCTTTGGGCCCAGGGTCGGGAAGGCGCTTGACACGCTGAAGGCGGAGATGGCCAGGACCAGGGCGGGCAAGAAATCGAAGCTGATGGACATCCTCACCGTCTACCACTGGAAGGAGCTCTTCGGCCCCTTTACGCGTGACCCGGCGACGATCCCGCTCACGCCCGTCGGGAGGAGATAGCGAATGGTACGCGAGACGGCTCGTCGGCCAAGGCCGCACACGTCCGCCCAGCGCCGCAAGAGAGAGCGGCAGCTACCGCGACAAGTGGACCTGGGACAAGGTCGCCTGGGGCACCCACTGCGTGGACTGCTACCCGGGAAGCTGCATGTACCACATGTACCTGAAGGACGGGAAGGTCGCCTTCGAGGAGGTGGCCGGCAGCGAACCGGTCATGTTCGAGGGGATACCTGACAAGAACCCCATGGGCTGCCAGAAGGGGGCGGCCTGGAGCCGCACGCTCTACGGACAGGAGCGCGTGCTCCACCCGCTCCGGCGCGTGGGCGAGCGAGGCGAGGGGAAGTGGGAGCAGGTGTCCTGGGACGAGGCGCTCGAGGATATCGCCGAGCACATCCTCGACGCCATCCAGGAGGCGGGGCCGGAGACGATCGTCCACGAGATGACGCCCGCGGAGGGTGGGACGATGGCGGTGTGGCCCACGCAGCGGCTGCTCGTCAACCTGCTGGGCGGCGTCGCCACCGACGTGAACGCCGTCATCAACGACTTCCAGCCAGGCCACTACATCACCTGGGGCAAATTCAACCCCACTGGCGGCGCCGGGTCGGAGGCGCGGACCAAGCTCCGCCTGATCTGGCACTGCAACCCGGTCTACACGCAGATCCCGAACTATCACGCTGTCGCGGAAGCACGGTACCAGGGCTGCGAGGTGATCCACATCGCGCCGGACGCCGGCCCTTCCAGCATCCACGCGGACTACTTCTTCTCTGTGCGTCCGGGGACGGACGCGGCGCTCGCGCTCGGCATGTGCCGGACGATCATCGAGGAGCGGCTCTTCAACGAGCGCTTTGTCACGGAACAGACCGACCTGCCGCTGCTCGTCCGCCTCGACACGAAGCGATTCCTGCGCGAGTCGGACATTGAGGACGGCGGCTCGGACGAGCAGTTCTACGCCTGGGATACGGCGAGGCGGGGCATCGCCAAGGCGCCGAAGTCCACGCTCCGCTGGGGCAGAGTGAAGCCGGCACTCGATGCGCGACGGCGACGGGTACAGCTGAAGGACGGATCGCGCGTCGAGGTGACGCCCGCGTTCGCACTGCTACGGGAACAGCTGAACCGGGACTACACGCCCGAGAAAGCCTCGGAGGCTTGCGGGGTCAACGCCGACGTCATCCGTTCCCTAGCGCGCAAGGTGGCGAGCAAGCGGACGTCCATCTTCATGGGCATGAACCTCTGCAAGTACTATCACGGCGATCTGATGCAGCGGGCGATGCTGTTGCTGCTGGCGCTCACGTCGAACTGGGGCCGGCTCGGCTCCGGCATCAGCAGCTGGTCCCCGGGCAGCGGCCTCGAAGGACAGGGCATCTTCTCCCAGAAGCAGCGCCCGGGCCTCGCCGAGACCCGTCGCGTCCTCGCCATGCGGGCGCGGTTGCAGGAGATGATGGCCGCGCAGGGCACCAGCGATTCGCCGGAGATCGCCGCCATCGATGGCATGGTGAACGCCGCTCGTGCTGGGCATGACCGGAATGGTTCCCGCCGGCGTTCTTCTGGTACCACCACTGCGGCTATCGGGAGCGGTGGAACAACCCGGAGTGGGGCGATCCCACCATGCGCCGCAGCTTCGACGAGTACTTGCAGGAGGCCGTGGACAGCGGCTGGTGGGAGGGCGTGGTCAAGCCTGATCCGGACAAGCCTCCGCGCGTGCTCTTCGAAGTCGGCGGCAACATGCTCCGGCGGCAGCGCGGCGGACGCACGTCACCTCCTCGAGCACCTCTGGCCGAAGCTCAAGCTCATCGTCAGCGTCGACTGGAGGATGAGCACGACCGGCCGGTTCTCCGACTACGTACTGCCCGCAGTCACAGCACTACGAAAAGCCGAACTTCCATATGGCGAGTGCCGCCCTGCTCCAGCTCAAGTACTCCGACAACGCCGCTGAGCCTCAGGGCGAATCGCTCAACGAATGGGACATCTTCCGGCTGCTCGCGAAGAAGATCGAGGACCGGGCCAAGGCCCGCGGCCTCGTCGAGTACACCGACAGCGCCGGCCGCACCCACCGGCTCGACAACCTCTACTACGCGATGACGCTGGGCATCGAGGACGTCAACGAGCTCGTGGACGAGTGGGTGCGGGACACCGCGGCAGCCGGCATGCTCAAGAAGGGCGAGAGCCTGAAGACGATGCGCAAGAAGGGCCACGCGGAGTTCACCCGCGTCGGTGAGAGCGTGTACACGCTGAACCAGGCGACGACCGCGGAGCCAGGCAAGCCCTACACGTCTCTCCAGTGGCACACGGAGAAGCGCGTGCCGTACCCGACCCTCACCCGGCGCGCCCAGTTCTACATCGACCACCCGTGGTTCCTGGAAGCGGGAGAGGAGTTCCCCGTCCACAAGGAGAACCCGAAGATGGGCGGCGACTACCCCTTCGTGCTCACCTCCGGCCACAACCGCTGGAGCATCCATTCCATGAACATCACCAACCGGATGCTCCTCCAGACTCACCGGGGACGTCCCCACCTGGTGATGAACACGCGCGAGGCGCAGGCGCGGGGCATCGAGGACGGGGAGGAGGTGCGGGTGTACAACGACGTGGGCGACTTCCTGGTGCCGGTCAAGCTCTCGCCATCGGTCATGCCCGGGCAGGTGATCTGCTACAACGGCTGGGAGCCGTACCAGTTCCGGGAATGGCGGGGGCCGATGGACGTGGAGCCGGGGATGGTGAAGTGGCTGCACCTGGCGGGAGGGCTACGGCCATCTCCGCTACTGGCCCATCCAGTGGCAGCCGACGCCCGTTGACCGCGCCGTCCGGGTGGACGTAGCGAAGATCGATTCGACCTCCGCCTCGATTCGACCCAGGGAGGCTGTTCGACGTTCGTAGAGCCTTTCATCGTTCCTCTAGTAGCTTGTAGGACATCCAGTACAACTCAGAGACGAGCGCCCACGGCATCAACGCCGGGTCCATGAAGGTCGGCGCGACGGGCTGCTTGGCGTTGGGCTTGGCGGGCATTCGGTCACCTCGCGTGTGTGCGTCGGCGGGGTCGGTTGTCCGCTCAATCTACAGCAAAGACTCTCCAGCCACGGGGCGGACGTCAACCCGGTGCCGAGCGCCACTGACGGCGCACACCATCGCAGAATCGTGGCTGCCTTCGGTCGCAAATGGTCCGAGGCACTCATGCCGCATGGTACGAATGCCCCTCACCTCAGTGCGGCGCGCGCCGTATCTTAAGTCGAAGAGAAAAGGAGGAACGCCATGTGGGTGTTCTACGGTCTGCTCCCCACGCTCATCGTCCTATTCATCATCGGCGGCGGCGTGGCCCTGCTCGTCCGCCGCGGCAGCGAGGGGTGGAACATCCAGTTCTCGAGCGTGCTGCTCGCCTATGTCGCCACGGCGATGCTGGTCGGTGTGTTCCTCGTCGCGGCCGGCGCAGGACTCCTGCTCAAGGCCGGCTTCGCCCAGGCCGGGGAGCGTGACTTCAGCTACGATGTCCAGCCGTACCCGATGTACGAGCCGTACCCTGCGTTCGCCCCGGGCCAGACTGTGCCGTCCAAACCGATCGTGCCGGATGAACCAACGCGCACCGTTAACCCGTCCGATAATGCCATCCGCAATGATGTCGCCACGGGCATTTCACTCACCTTCGTTGGCGCCGTGCTGTTCGCGGTGCACGCGTTTGGCGCCGTGGTGCTGCGACGCCGCGAGGCGCAAGGCGCGCGGCTCATTTCCCGCGCATACAACCTCGTTGGGCTCGCGGTGGCGACGCTCGGGTTCATGGGGACGGGCGCCCAGGCGCTCAACGACGTCGTGCGCCGCTACGTCGTCGGCGGCGACACCGTCGAGCCGTGGCAGATCCGGCATCCCGGCGAGCCACTCGCGACGGCCGTCGTGCTCTTTCCTCTGATCCTCTGGTTCGGATGGCGCGTGTGGCAAGAGATGGGCGGCGGCGCCGCCCGCGCGGAGGCGCCCCAGGCGGTCAATGCGGGGCACGCGGTCGATGGACCGATCTAGCTGACAATGGCGTGAGGCTTCGGCAGGAGTCCCGCCCAGCGCCGTTAGCGCGTCCGTCGCCCTCCACCATCGGTTCTTAGTGTGCGCCCCGTGCATCCCACGAGGCCAACTCGGACCTGTTTGTTGTCCCTTGCTGCGCGGCGCGGTACAGCGGCCGCTTCGTCTCCAGGTGGCTCCTTAGCAGGGTGTTGAAAAAGGGTCTCGACGAAATAACGCGCGGTCAAGTCACGATGAGTATCTGATCGCTACCGAGCCATAAGAGGTCGACTAACCGACTTTTCAACACCCTGTTGGCTCCGGTTGTAGCCGCGGACCGGGCACACGATTGTGCTCTCCCGACATCGATGGCGCCGCGAGGATCGCGTCGAACGCCTCCGCCGCCTGGCGCTGCAGGCCGCGCAATTGCCAACGTGGCAACACGCGGCGTGGCCCATCGGTCCCACGTCGTACCACGCCGTGGGGCCCATTGGTCGGTCCGTGGCGTCGTCACCCTCGTCAGCCTTGGAACACGTCTGCGCCCGGCCGCCGGGGGAGATTACCGAAGATGTGCCGCCCCATGTGGATCATACGGGCACAGAGGTCGAGCGCAGCGGGCCGAGCCACCTTACTGGAGGTGCGGCGCAACCTCGAAATAGAGCCGTTCGGCCTGTAGTCGCCCCGCACAGCCGGACCCAGTGTAGTGCTTCTAACGCTTCTTTAGCGTGGCGGTTCGCCGGGAGGCCTCGCACGCGGCGCACGTCCGCCAGCCGAGGCTCTGTACCACGTCGGTCCGGCTTCGCCGGACGCACAGCCGGGGGCGACCACTGCGAAGCGCGGGATTACTTCGAGAGGACCTCGAAGAGGCGAGCGTCAGGGGTGCTGCCGGCGATGTGCTGGTCCAGCCTCCACGACGACCTTGATCTTCCATAGGTCCCCGGCAGCCACGTTCTCAAGGCGCAACGGTAACGCGCAGGAAGGTTGCCGGAATGGTGGTGGCATCCTTGCTGGGGCTCTGGTTCTGGCTGGTGAAGAGAGCCTCCAACTCTTTCTGCAGATCAGCTGCTCGGCCGTTCTTCTCCGCGGCTTCGAATGCATTCATGGTCGGCCCGTAGTAGTTTCTGAATGCGGCAACGAACTCCGCTGGTGCGCCGGGGAAGTGGAATGTGTAGGTGTCCCGGACGAAGGAGATCTTCTGTCTCGCGACTCCCGCGCCCGCGAACCGCTCTATGACGTTGTCCTCGATCCCCCAGGTCATGGGGCTAATGAAGCCTTCCGGCGGTGGCGGCGAGTATGCGGAGCTGATCTTCAAGATCTGCGCCACCAACGTCGGATCATTTGGAATCCAGTTCCCCATCGTGATCCGACCTCCGGGCCGGGTCACGCGCACCATCTCCCGGGCGACGTCAGCGGGCTTTGGTGCAAACATGGCGCCAAAGATGCTCACGACGTGATCGAACGTATGATCTTGCAGCTCGTGCAGAGCGGACGCGTCGCCTTCCTGAAACTTGCAGTTCGTCAGGCCGTGCTCCTGTGCGCGCTTGTTCCCAGCCTCAACAAGGTTCCTCGCGATATCGACGCCTAACACGTCCGCTCCGAGTCTCGCCGCTGGTAACGCCGTCGTCCCATCGCCGCATCCGAGATCCAGAACCTTGAGCCCTGCTGTAATTCCGATTCCCTTGACGAGCGCCTCTCCGCTGCCGCGCATACTCGCGGCAATACGGGTAAAGTCGCCCTTTTCCCACAATGCTTGGTTCGGATTCATTGGTGCACCCTCCTCAAGAGTATTGCGATGTTGTACTGGATAAACGGAGCCGACGGCAAGCCGCGGTCCAGCCAAGTGCGTGAATTCTCGCAAGGTATGCACAGAGTCGCGGCAATCGGTAGTGGCGCACGATGCGCGCTGCGTGGCATTTGGAACAACGGATAACTGGGGGCTACTCCGGCGCTACCGCAGTGCGTTCGTAGCTGCTCTCCCGCCCAGGTCCGCGCCGCCTGGGCCGCTACCGCCGAGGTCGCGGCATGATTACCATCAACGAAGTGTCCAGCAATTCCGGCGCGGTACACTGCGGCTCCACGACAAACTCGTTATCTGCGGTTCATAGGCTTCACATGACCCTCGCTGAACTCATACGACTCGACCGAGGGTAGCGCCCCGTGCCGCGACGACGGGCCTCGCCTCCGAGGCCGACAGTCCATGTTGCGGATGTTGGCTCAGCGCAGGGCGCGCGGCTATGCGCACGCTCGGCGGAGCCGTCGCCGCGTACCAGAGTTGACGCTGCTGACTGCAGCCCTACGCTAGTGTAGTGCTTTCGAAATGGCTTTAGTTAGCGCGACGCGAAGCGTGGATCACAGCCGCCCTCGGCTGTCAGTTCGGCGAAGCCGGACCGACGCGGTACGGTGCCTCGTCTGAGGATCTCGGAAGCGTGCGCCACCACGTCCACGGTAAAGAAGCGTTAGAAGCACTACACTAGCTGGGAAAGGCCCTTGCGCAGATCATCCGGAGTCATGACCGGGGTGATGTCAACGCTTGCCCCGAGTTCGATGAACAGCGACTCGACGGCGACCGGCATGTCGGAGACGTCCTTGAGATCGAAGACGATGAACGCCGTGCGCCTGCCGCCGTCAACAGTGAAGTACGCCGCCTCCGGCTTGAGTGCGCCGAGCACCTTCTCGATCGTCCCGCTCATCGTGCCCTTCTGTATCGCCGCGTTACCGGCGTCAGTTGACATCTGAGCTTTGAGCAGCATCCGCATGTTGGTCCCCTTTTCCGATCCGGCTTGGTGGATTCGGGAGTATTCCGTATCCGCCACTCACCTACAAGGAGAACGGCGTTGATGGTGTAGGATCCCCCCATTCGGGGCGTGGCTCAGCCCGGTAGAGCACCTGCCTGTG
The DNA here is from genome assembly GCA_963701135.1 of uncultured Chloroflexia bacterium. Taxonomy (GTDB): domain Bacteria; phylum Chloroflexota; class Dehalococcoidia; order DSTF01; family JACRBR01; genus CAYJMJ01. The sequence continues at coordinate 3,595,907 of OY969567.1, read as the reverse complement.
GGATTTCCGGTGGCACTGCCACTCGGGAGAGCACAGCGTTCGGGCCGGGGCACTTACGAAACAGCTTGCTCTACAACGGGCCCGTTCCCACGATCGTTCATCGTGCGCCCGCAGTATCCACGCATGGTGCCCCGCGGACGCCCAGCGAACCCGCCATCCGCTGGTGAGCTAGAATCAAGCCCGCCTCAGGCGGGACGTTGCTCGATCGCTCCGTCGTGCCATTCGGGATCGGCTTCGAGCAGCGCGCGGAATTCTTGGTACTGCTCGCCCTGCGCCGGATCAGCAGCGTTGTCACGGTACGCCTTCTCGTCCTCGAAGACGGCGACGCCCCAGACGTTGCCCACGGTATCTTCGCTCAGGAGATAGGCGGTGATCATTCCCTTCGGGCGCCGTGGGTTGCCCATCATCACCTGGCGGAGCTCCGCCGCCTTGCCAGCTTTCGGTCGCATCTTGAATACACTGCCGAACATGGTCAACCTCCTCAATAACGCATCGTGAAAACGACTAGTGCCGGTCCAACTTGATGAGGTTGGGTTCTCCTCCTGTCCGCGTCCATCAAGGCGTCGCGGAGTTCGTATTGCTGGAGCCGCCAACTCTGCGGTCTGTGTCTTACCGCGCTATCAAGTTGGACCGGCACTAGACAAGAACAGCAGCCGCCGGCGCAGCGACCACACGGCAGCTGCTTCAGCGGTGGGCATCCGTCCGTGGACCCATCGCTATGACCACATGTTGTGCGGTGGACGATCGTTAGAATTGCCCGCCGGGCTTGACGCAGAGGTCGCCTGTGCTTGCGGGCCGAGCCACCGTCGAGGCGTGCGGCGCAGCCTCGAAATAGGGCCGTTCGGCCTGTAGTCACCCCCGCACAACCACACCTAGCCTAGGTGCACGATCCCAGAGGTAAGGAGGACGAGATGGAAATCAGCGAAGACAGGTGGCAGTTCTTCCAGCAGCACCTGGGCTACAGCGACGAGGAGATGGCCCTGTTCCGCGCCAATCCTCGCAACGCCGATATCTTGACCACGGGCCCGGCACTCATGGAAAGGACCATCGTCGCCGAAGTCGTGGAGGCGCACGGCTGCAACAGCCAGCACAAAGCGGGCGACCGCTTCCTCTTCGACGGCGCCGGCAACCTTCTCACGGCCAAGAACCCCGAGCGCATCTGCATGGGCGCGCTGTACCCGCTAGGCCCTCTCGTCTACGCCGTGAGCGAGCTGCACTACGCCGGCGCCGATCCCGGCGCCCTGCGCTTCAACCGGACGGGCTGCTTCGACGTGGGCGTGCGGTGCGGCGGCTGGGGGCGCGTCGTGATGGAGGTGCGAGTGGAATAGCGCAGCCGCCAGCCAGCGACCGCGACGTTAAGCGCCTTCTCGAGCGCGCTGCTCCGGCTCGTCTCCACCACCACCACCTGGGCCGTGCCTGGCGGCAAAGCGCGCGAAACAACCGCCTTAGCGATTGCCGCCCTATTGCCACCCAACTGCGCGGGAAACGGTGGTATGCAACGTGACGGGTTGGTACGAGTTGGCCCGAACTGTAAAACCGTGTATCGGTGGTTCGAATCCACCCCCTGGGATCAGTTTGTAGCATCGAATCGGCGTCGGTGAGCGCCGACTTTCGCTATCTGCACTCCGCTGACAGCAACCGTGACAGCAACCCGGGCGGACGAGTATGGACGAATCATCGACACCCGCACAGGTCTCAGCTCGGCTTACGCTCTGTCTGGCGGGTAAAAGTCCGCGAAGATGTGATCGACGTTCGGCGCCAATCTGCGCATCTGAGCGGTCTTCCACGCCTACTCGGCCCATGTGAGCGACGTATCGCGAGAGCACTTCCTCAGCCCATGGAGAACGAAGCGCGGCGATCCGTGCCTTTGCCTCAAGTTCAATCGGTCTAAACGTACCGAGCATCTGAAAGTCCGCCACGCTCAGTGGTCGATCGGCATACGGCGATAGCCAGTGGAACCTCGGAACATTTTGCGTCACGAGCTTGCGGATCGACTGCTTGAAATTCCCCGCCTTGTTCGCGCCGGGAGACTGGAGGAATTCCCCGTCTGAGCCGAGCATGTTTCCCCAGCCTGTCCGGACCAGCTCCCGCATAACTAGCTCGGCAGGTCGAACCGCACACACCGTGAGGTACTGAGCCTTGCGCTCGCCGTCGCGCAGCTCGAGATCGCACCTTGGCGTAAGTACTACTGCGTCGCACGCAGCATCGATGACGTAGAGATAAACTTCGGCGAGGATGACGCCCTGGTCGATGACTGCGGGTACGACATCAAGGTACATGCGCCGTCATCTGCGCTTGCGGGGATCGTTGATGCGAACGAATCCACGCGCTTCCAGAGCGCGATCCTCTGGATATGTGAAGACTGGCTCTAAATCGACCTCCGCTCGGTCGAAGAGGAAGTCATATGGGACCAGGACAAGGCCGCTGCTGTCGTCAAGCCGGTACCAAGCGTCCACGCCCCACGTGGGGTTGGCCCCGCTTCCTGTTGACGCTCCCCGGCGTCCCGGTCCCGCGCCGATTGGCTCATGGATTGCTGGTGGAGCAAGGATCACCGATGTACCGGCGTTGGGTAGTGCGTCCATCAGCTAATCTCCTCGAAATAATGGGGCTGCAGCATCGCGACGAACACTTGATAGACCCGTTCGTGGGCGCGTTCGATCCACTCGATGATCGCGTCAAATCCTAAGGCGTCCGGTATCGCATCACGGAACAGATCGGTGTCGAGTTGCAGCATTTCGCGGCCATCGGCATTCACGGTCGCGCACGCCACGTTCATCGTGTCATCTCCGAAAGCCAGCTCGGCCACGGCTGTCCACCCCTGCGCGTGATCCTGGAGTATCGCGGGCAGTTCGAACTTGGCGACGACGATGTCTACCACGGGACGGTCGAGCGGCATCCGGTTGATGTATCGAAGTCCGAGTCGTGTGACACCACCTGCATGACCAAGCTTCAAGAGCGCCGAAATCACGCGCCGGATGTCCTCGAGGAAGAACTCGAACGTTGAGTAATCCGTGTGATTGATCGATAGCACCCCAGGGCCTACTTGATACATCCGCGTGTTCTGATCGCGTGAGAACCGGTGTCTCACGATCGGCGGCATACCCGGGATTGGTGGGAGTTGGATGGGTATGCCAACGTTTAGCTCCTCCGCATCAGGGAAGGAGTCCGCGAGCTGATCGTAGAGGCGACCTGGAAGGAGCGTGTAAGGGGATTTGGGCTGGAAGCGCATCTCGAAGAGGGCTTCAACGAGCGGCGGGTGCGCCAAACGGGGGTGCGTCTTCATCATCTGTGGTGTGTCGTCCACGCTAGGAGTGTACATCGTCCGGTCTTGCGAGCGAGTCCTCGAATCTATATCTGTCGGGCGGCTGCGCTGGACTAGAGACCTTTATGTTGACGGTGCCGAATCGTGTAGGTGCCCGGTCCGCAGACTCGATCGGGGCTTAGGAACCCAAGATCGGGTCGAACGCTTCGGCCGCCTGCTGCTGCATCGTCATCGAGACGTGTGAGTAGAGGTCGAGCGTCGTGCTGATACGCGTGTGGCCGAGCATCTCCGACACGATTTTCGGGTGGATGCCTTGGCAGAGAAGCAGCGTCGCCGACGTGTGCCGCAGAGCGTGAAACCGCATGCGCGGGAGTCCGGCGCGCTTCAGCAACGGCTCGAACGAGCGACGCAGGAGATTGCCGGCGGCGATCGGGCATCCGACCTGGTTCGGAAACACGAGGTCATTGTCCTCCCACGCCGCGCCCATCCGCAGCCGTTCCGCAGCCTGCGCGACGCGCGCCTGGCGGGTATCTCACCGTGCACTCGCGCCATCAGGATGCCGAACATGTTGGAGACGGCCTGGAACGGGCGGTTCGCCCGGCTGCGCCTACGTGAGATCAATCGCATGAATCAATCTGACGTCCGCGGTGCATCGACACGGCTTCAGGCTGTGCGTGGATCCTTGTTCATTCAACTGAACGACCGCGCCCAACGCTGGGCGTTCGTCGGCGCCATCGGCCTGTCGGCGTTCCTGCTGTTCAGTCTCGAGCTGCTCGCCGCGCGGCTCGTCCTGCCGGTGTTCGGCGGGGCTCCGGCGGTCTGGACCACCGGCCTCTGCTTTTTCACCGGGGTGCTGTTCCTGGGCTACGCCTACGCCCACTTCGTCGCTGCCCGCATCCCATTCGCCGTGGCAGGGATGCATCCAGATCAGCCTGGCCGTGGCCGTGGTGGCCGCAACGTTCGTCGCGCCCACGCATCTTGCGCCGCTGCGCGTGGACGGCCTCCCGGCCGCGCTTAATGTGCTGGTGGTGTTGGGCGTCATCGGCGGTGCGCCCGCGTTCCTCCTGGCCACGACCACGCCGCTGCTCTCAGCCTGGTACGCCGGCCGCGGGAACGATCCGTGGTGGCTGTTCGCCGTCTCGAATGGGGCGAGCTTCCTCGCCCTGCTGGCGTATCCGTTACTCATCGAGCCGTCGATTACGCTCTCGGCACAGCGCGGCCTGCTGGTGGCAGCGCTCGCCGCATACGCGGCCAGTCTCATCCCGATCGTCCTCGGCGCCCGGCGGGCGGCAGCGCCGGCAGCACGAGTGTCCGACGCTCCGGCCGCCGTCCTCGGCGCCCGGCGACAGGCGCTCTGGCTGCTCGCCGCGCTCGTCCCTGCGGGCCTGCTGTCCGCCACGACCAACTTCCTGCAGACCGACCTCATCTCCGCGCCTCTGATCTGGATCGGCCCGTTGGCGATCTACCTGGCGAGCTTTGTGGTGGCCTTCGCCGGGCGCGGCCGCCCTATCGTGCGCGTATGCACATGGCTGGTGCCGGCCGCGGCGACGCTGCTCTGGCTTCCCTTCATCAAGCCGGAAGGCTGGCCGCCGGTACCCCTGCTGGTGGTCGAGCTTGGAGCATTCTTTGTCCTTGCCGTCGCGATACACGGGGCGCTCGCAGGCGACCGCCCCGACGCACGGCTGCTCACGCGTTTCTACCTCATCGTCACGGCGGGAGGCGCCCTCGGCACGGCCTTCGTGGCGCTGGTGGCGCCGTTGGTCTTCTCGACGATCTACGAGTACCCGATCCTGATCGTCGCGGGACTCGTTGTGCTCGCGCTCCTGCCGGGCGGAACAGAGGCTGCGTCGGCGCGGATCCGCATCCGGCCGGTACTCATGGGCGGCATCGAGCGCCTCCTGCCGTACGCGACCGCCGGTACGGTGTTGTACCTGTTGATCGATGCCCACCAACCCGCGGCGGCGGCCGGCGTGCGCAATCTCCTGCTCATCGGTGCGATCGTCGTCGCGGCTGCGGTCACGCCCAGGATCCTGGCGACGGCCGCACCGCTCACGCTCGTTGTGCTCATCGCATTCACCTCCACCAGCCCGCTGGTGCGGGCGCGGACGTTCTTCGGTGTGATCGAAGTCCGGCAGGTCGATGGCTTCCACGCCGAGTACTCCGGGACGACGCTCCACGGCCTGCAATACACCGACTCCCGCCGCACCGAGCCCTCCACGTACTACTCTCGCGTCGGGCCGCTGGCGAGCGTGTTCGACCACCTCCGATCGAGGACCGATGGAGCGCGGATTGGCGTCGTGGGCCTCGGCGTGGGCACGATTGCGGCGTATGCCCGGCCGGGCGACGAGATGACGTTCTACGAGATCAACCCCGCGGTGGTGGACATCGCGCGCGATCCGGCTTACTTCACCTACCTGTCCGATGCGGCGGTCGATCCTCGGATCGTCGTGGGCGACGCACGCCTCTCGCTCGAAGACCAGCCTTCCGGCTCGTTCGACCTGCTGGTGCTGGACGCGTTCTCGTCGGACACGGTGCCCGCCCACCTGCTCACGCGCGAAGCCATCGCAGACCTACGCGCGGACGCTCCGCCCGGGCGGCGTGCTCGCCTTCCACCTTTCGAATCGCTATTACAGCCTGGCCGGCCCGGTCGCCGCGACGGCTCGCTCGATCGGACTGGCCGCGGCAACGGTCGGCTCGACGGTGGATGCGGATGCGGAAAAGCAATACGGTGCGACCGGCTCGAGGTGGCTCGTCGCCGGTCCGAGCGGAGATATCGGCTGGTTCGTCTCCGCGGGTTGGGACGCCCCGGCCGAGGGTTACGTCCTCACGGACGACTACTCCGACATCACGCGCTCGCTCAGGCTCGGCGGCTTCTGAGGGCGCCAGGCGGCACTGTCATCAGGAAGCTCGGGATGAAGCATCGGGATGCTCGATCCGGCGATAGAGGGCTTCGCCTTCAGAGTTGACGTTAGATCCAGAGCACGTTGCCATCAGGGTCGGCGATGCGCGCGAACGGCGCCTCGGGTGCATGCTCGCCTCGCTCGGCCACACGCCCGCCCGCCGCTTCGACATCGCGGACCGCGGCGTCGAGGCCGGCCGCGTGATCGACGTTGTTGGATCAGGTGCAGGAACTCTTGGGCCACGAGAGCCTAGCCACCACGCAGGTGTACCTGCACGCGTCGGCGCGTGACCTGAAGAACGCGGTGGACGCGCTGGACGACATCGCATAGCCTCACGTACGGCAGAGGACGGCAAGCCCATTGGCTCGTAGCTGAGGGACTTCGCTACGTCCAGAGGCTACTGAGGCGGGTACTGTCGGTATAGCGTGATGGCCTGTCGCCACGTGCGAATGAACCAAATCATCATGCCGGTTTGTAGTGCCCCAGACACGATGACCGCCCCTAACAGCACGTACAGCATCCTTCACCCCTTTCACGTGAAAGAGCATACGCTTTGGATGCGGCAGGTACCAGTTATCACGGGATAATCGGGGAGATTTTATTCGATTCCGGCGTCTCTCAGCGCCTTGGCGATGTCTCGACGCGTCTCGATGCCCACTTCTCGCCAGTCCCGCAAGGCCATCGTGACCTCAACTGGCGCATCGCTTCCGACTCGGCGGCTGTACACGCGGAATGTAATCAGCTTGGTACCGTCTTCGTGGGTATGAAGCTGCGTCTCAACGACGCGGGGCAGGAACTCTCCGTTGCGACCGCGAGCATGGGCGTACTCTTCGCTGTTGACCGGATGGCGAACGCTGATGTCCACAATCCACTCTGAGATAGACCCTTAGAGACGGGCAATAGCACTATCACGGGATAACTGCGGCGGATGACGTTACAACCGGGCGACATAACCCCGAAGAGCAGGCGACGTAGGAAGCTACGCATCCGCCCCACCCCTACAGGCGCTATGGCAGTGCGCTCATGCACCCAGGTTTACGCCAGCCCGGCCTTGATTGTGGGTGGTTGAAAGAGATTAAAATGATGTAAGTGTATCTATATTATCAACAACGCCGGGCGCGCCGCAGGAGAACCAAGAAGGGAGGCACGCATGCCCACGAAATAGGCGCCGGACGCAGGGCTGATGAGAATCTCCGGAGCTGCAATCACAAGCTGACGGTCGATGCCGGCACCACGTGCGACGGATGCAAGCCCATCGTTGCACGCCTGGTTCACGTTGAGGCGCTCGCTCCGCGTAGCCACGACGACTCTTCGACCCTCATCTATCCGCCCACCGCGACGGTGGGGGAGGAGGCGACTCGTGAGCGTCCTTCAAGAAGTCCTTACCGCTAATGAGCAATATGTTGCCGGTTTTGGCACCAGGTCCGCGCTCGCAATGCAGCCCGCCCGGCACTTCACCGTCCTTACGTGCATGGACGCCCATCTCGACCCTGCGAAGTATGCCGGCCTGGCCGAAGGCGACGCGCACGTCATTCGGAACGCCGGCGGACGAGCCAGCGACGACGCCATCCGCTCACTGGTGATCTCGTACAAGCTGCTCGGCACGCGTGAATGGTTCGTCATTCATCACACGAACTGCGGGATGGAGTTCTTCACCGACGAGATCATCCGTGACTTGCTTTCGAAGAGCCTCTCGCCGGCGGCGGTCGGCAGCGAAGGCTGGTACAACACGGGCGACATCGCAGGTTCGAATCATGGCCAGTACATCGACTGGTTGACGATCAAGGACCAGGAGCAGAGTGTGGCCGACGACATTGAGCGGATCCGCAGTCACCCGCTTGTTCCGCCCAGCATCACGATCTACGGCTACGTCTACGACGTGAAGTCAGGCCGGCTCAACGAAGTGCGTGCGGCGTCGGCGATCGGAACAGCGAAGGCAACATGAACGCGCGGTGACACGATCGTGCGGCCGTGCCGGGTCGGCGAACACGTACTCAGCCGCCAATAAGGCTCTCCACCGCGGAACGTGACGCGCTCAATACGCCAGGGCTGTGAGAGTAACGTCGCGGCGGCACAGGTGGGTTGGGAGAACTCAATCAACAGAGTAGCCGGCGGCCGCGAGCACGCGCCCGGCCCGCTCGAACGCGGTCCGCGCGACCTCGCGCGGGTCCTGCTCCCAGTACTCCGGCCGGAAGATCTCGATCGAGGCGACGCCGTCGTAGCCGCGAGCGTGCAGCGCCGTCAGGATTGACTCGATGGGGATGACGCCTTCGCCGGGATAGAGGCGGTGCGCATCCGTCAGCGCGGCGCGGCGGATGTCCTCGCAGCCATTGAGATGCACGACGTTGAGCTTTTCCACCGCGACGGCGTCGATATCCTCGACGCGGCTGCCTCCCGCGTAGAAGTGGAACGTATCGATCACCATGCCGACGTTCGGGCGGTCCACCCGCCCTACGATCTCGACCGCCATGTCGAGCAGCGGCACCGCGCACCCCGGCTTGCCGAGAAACTCGAACGCGAGGCCCCTATCCCCCGCAACGTCTGACATCGCGCGGAGCACGTTGACGGACTCGCGTACCGCATCGCTGCGGCTGCGGCCGTCGGGTTGCGGGCCCGGCACGACGACGATGCTGGGGGCGCCGAGCGCGCGCGCGGCGGCGGCCATGCTCCGCAACTCCTCGAGCAGTGCGCCGCGCCCCGCCGCGCCGCGGTAGGTGATGTCCTCGATGGAATTGATGCACCAGGGCGCGATGCGGCACGCGCGCATGTGCTCGCCGAGCTGCTCGAGCGTGTGACTCCGCAAGTAGGGACCGAGCTTGCCTGCCCAGATCTCCAGCACCGTGTAGCCGCATGCCGCCGCGATCTCGACGTTGTCTTCGATCGGCGAGTGCATGATCGTGGCGCCGTTGAGGGCGAGTCTCATTCGAGCATTGTCATCGAACGGCGCGGCCCGCGGAAGTGCTCGCCGGAGCGAGCGGCCGAATCAACGCGGTGCCAGCGTGATTGAGCGATGCTCCTGTTGCGATCGCGTCGCCGCGACGGCGATCTCCAGCGCGCGGATGCCGTCGTCACCATCAACGCGGGGCTGCTCGTCTTCGACGATGCAGCGCACGAAGTCCGCGATCTCGTCGCGATACGCCTGTGCGAAGCGCTCGTGGTACGTCTGGGGATAAGCCGTCGCCACCTGCCCCGCGGCGAACCGCTCCAGGCCGAGATCGCTCCTTCCGCCGACCACGAGCTTGCCGCCCGAGCCGAACACCTCGGCGCCCGCCTCGTAGCCGTATCCGGTGCGCAGTGAGCTCGTGACAGCCGCCAGCGCACCTGAGGCGAGGCGCAGCATCGTGATGGCGGTGTCGATCTCGAAGGGCCCGCGCCGTTCGGGCGTGACGAGCGATGAGGCGGTCGCGTGCACCTCGACGACCTCCGAGCCCGAGAGGTAGCGGACGCTGTCAAAATCGTGGATCGCAGTGTCCAGGAACATGCCGCCGGCCGCTTCGAGGTAGCCCGGCTCCGGCGGCGCGGGGTCACGCGTCGTCGAAAGCAGGAGCTCGACCGCGCCGAGATCGCCACGGGCGATCAGGTCCCTGGCGCCGGCGTATGCGGCGTCGAACCGGCGTTGGAAGCCAATCTGCAGCTTCACGCCGCACGACCGCGCGACCGCGACCGCCTCGTGCGCATCTTCGAGCGTGAGCGCGATGGGCTTCTCGCAGAAGATGTGCTTACCGGCCCGCGCGGCGGCGGCGATCAGCGACGCGTGCAGACGCGCGGGCGTCGCGATGATCACCGCATCGATGGCGCCGTCTCGGAGCACGACTTCGGCGTCGGCCGCAACGCGGATGCCGGTCCGGTCGGCGACAACTGCCTTCGCCCTGCCGCCAATTGGATCAACAACGGCCGCGAGCCGCACGCCGCGCAGATGGCGCGTGATCGTCTCGGCGTGGACCCGGCCGATCGCTCCCGCGCCGAGCAAGGCAACGTTCATGACAGGGCGTGACTCCATGCTGCTCCTGCGCGAGCATAGCCGCCGCGGCGCATAACGAACAGCCTGCGGAGTTGCGGATCCCTTCAGCCGAACCGCCAAGAGCCGGCGGGGTTCCGTCGACCCACAACGGTCGCGTTGAGCTTGTTCAGCACCCGGCCAGACGCACTACATTCGCCGCGCCGGCTACAGCAGGCGCGGCGATTCGGGCGTCTCGCGGTCGTCGGCGGGCGCCAGGCACGCCTCATCGTCGTTGGCGACGGAGTTGACACGGCGCGACACCTCCGCCGCGACGAGCACGCCGGGTCCGGCGGGGCGGAGGAGCGCCGTGAGCGTCGCGGCGTGGCGCTCGCGGTCCTGCGCGGGGACGAACAGCCACTCATCGACGCGGTCGGCCGGCAGGATCACCGGCATACGGTCATGCACCGGCGCGACGACGTTGTTGGCGTCGGTCGTCAGGATCGTGAACGTGCGTTGCCACTCGCTCAGGTTGGGATCGAGCCACGATTCGAACAGCCCGGCGAAGAGCAGCAAGTCGCCGTGCAGCGGATGGAACCAGATCGGCCGCCGCGCCTCCTTCGCCCCTACCCACTCGAAGAAGCCGTCGGCGGGGACGGCGCACCGCCGCTCGACGAATGCGTCGCGAAACGCGCGGCTCTTCGACGCGGTTTCGGCGCGGGCGTTGATCTGGCGTGCGGCGCCTTTCGGGTCTTTCGCCCAGGAGTTGACCAACCCCCACTTCCCGGGCAGCAGTTCGCGATGCTCCCGCTTCTGTCGCAGCACCCAGTGCTGGTCCGTCGGCGCGATGTTGTAGCGCGGGCGATAGAGCGCGGCGTACTCCGGCCGCACCTCCGCCTCGAGCGTCGCCGCCAGCTCCTCGAAGTCCCTGCGCGTCAGCGTGAAACGGCCGCACATATCGGCAGCGTAACGGATGAGAGAGCAGAAAGCAGAGAGCAGAACGTGAACGCGGCTCTGCTCTCTGCTCGCTGCTCTCTGCTCTATCCGTCAGTAGCGGGTGTACGACGGCCGCACCGGATCCGGATGGAACTCCTTCCAGATGTCGCGGGCCAGGAGGTCCATGCCGGCGAGGTCGCCGAAGACGTAGCCATCGGCGGCGTCGAAGTGAAGCAAGACCCGCTCGACGACCCACTCCGCCCGCTCGTTCCACCACAGGTTCGGGATGTCGCTCGATTTGAAGCCGCGCGCGGTGACGTACGGGCTCGTTTCGATGGCGAATCGGGCGAAATCGAGCGGGCCGCCCTGGTCGAAGGTCCAGCGCGCGTGGCGGCAGTAGCGCATCGGCTCGTTGAGCTGCGCGCAGATGGGGCACCGGACGGCGCCGGGCGCCTCCTGCCCCTCCACCTGATCGAGAATGTTTCCCATCTCGGCACCTCCGCTCCGGCGGGCTCTGCACTCCACTGATCCAAACGTTGCGCAGGCGCGCGGATAACAGGCCCCGTGGCCCGAAACTTGACACCGTTGTCACGATGCCGGCGGTCCGAAACGTGACGGCGTACACCATCCGCTCGCGGCGCCTTCGCCGCCGGAACACGATGCGCCGCACATCAGTCGATAGCGACGCATCGACGGACGGCGATCCACGGAAGAACGTGCGCGTCAAGTGCCATAGGAAACTCCTGGCTGTGCCGGGCACAACTTCCTGCCCCGCGCGGTCGCGCGTATGTAACGCTGCGTTTTCATATCAGTGCTGAACTGTCGAATAGCGCCGCGACAGAACGCGCACACACGGCGCGCGTTCCACGACAACGCGTTGTTCGAACAGTATGAAGTGCGCAAACACAAACAAGGGGAGGACTCCTATTGAATGCGATAGTTGCGAATGATCTAATGACCGCGATCGGGGGATCACACTCCATGCATGAAGCACTCAAGGAGGAGTCATGGCGAGAGAGATACTGACCGAACGACTCGGCATCGATGCCGCCGACCAGCAACTGCGCCTGCGCTGGATGAAAATCAGCGACCAGGACACCGCCCTCGTACGCGAAGCCGGCAGCTTCCTGCGCGCGCAGGCCGACGACATCGTGTCGAAGTTCTACGACCACTCGTTCTCGTTTCCGGTGTTCGTGGACAAGGTGCGGGAGGTCAACTCCGCCCGCAACATCCTGGAGGGCGCGCAGAAGGCGTACTTCCTCAAGCTGCTCGACGGCGTGGTCAACACGTCGTACTTCGAGCAGCGGCTGCAGATCGGCGCGCGGCACGCCGAGCTGAACATCGAGCCGCGCTGGAACATCGGCAACTACGCGCTGTACGGCGAGCTGGTGTACCCGCTCCTCGCGCAGCACACCGACCGGGACAAGCTGGTCGATACGATCCTGGGGTTTCACAAGCTCTTCACGCTCGACATCGCGCTCGCGGTCGAGACGTACATTTCCGGCGTGCTGCAACAGCTCGTCACGCTCTACGACACGCTGGACAGCTCATCGAAATTCCTCGGCGAGAGCACCGGGCAGGTCGAGACGGCGGCGCAGGAGATCGCGAAGGTCATCCAGCAGATCGCCGCCGGCGCCGGCGAGCAGTCCGGCGCCATGCAGACCATGAGCGGCGACCTGCAGGACCTCGCCAAGGCCAGCTCCAACGTCGCGACCGGCGCGGAGGAGCAGTTCAAGAACATCCAGACCGCCAACCAGTCGGCAACGCAGATGCGCCAGGCGCTGACCGAGATGGCGCAGGCGGCGAAGGCCGCCGCCGAGAAGGGCGCCGCATCGCTCGATGCCGCGAAGGGCGGCGTCACGAGCGTGCAGCAGACCGTCGATGCGATGTCGGCGATCCGCGGCGCTGTGCTCGCAACGTCGCAGGAGGTCGAAAACCTCGGCAAGCGCGGGTCGGAGATCGGCAGCATCGTCCAGACCATCGACCAGATCGCGAGCCAGACCAACCTGCTCGCGCTGAATGCCGCCATCGAAGCGGCGCGCGCCGGCGAGCAGGGCCGCGGCTTCGCCGTCGTCGCCGATGAGGTGCGCCAGCTCGCGGAGCGAACGGCCGTGGCGACCAAGGAGATCGCGAATCTCATCGCGGCGGTGCAGCAGGGCACCGGCCAGGCCGTGCGCGCGATGGAGACGAGCGTGAAGGACGTCGAGAACGGCTCGGCGCTGGCGGAACAGGCGGGCGAAGCGTTGGGCCGCATCGTCGAGAGTGCGACCGAAGTGAACTCGGAGATCCGCCGGATCACGGACGCGGCCGGCCGTATGGAGACCAACGCCGAGGAGCTGGTGACGGTGCTGGAGCAGGTCGGCACGATCGCCGAGCGGTCAACGGCGCTGGCGTCCGACATGAACTCCGGGAGCCGCCGGGCGAACGAGGCGATCGCCAGCGCGAGCGCCATCTCGGAGCAGTCGGCGGCGGGGAGCCAGCAGGTGTCCGCGAGCATCGAAGAGATCACCGCGCAGATCGGCGAGGTCGCCATGCAGACGCGCAGCCTGACGGAGATCGCAGGCGAGATCGAGGGATTCCTGGACCGCTACGGCAACCTGGCCTATGGCGCGAATCGGGAAGCTCCATCGAAGCAGAAGCGCGAGCCGCAGGCGGCGGGCCGCCGGTAAGCGGCCGGCACTTCGTAGAAACGCGGCGCGGGCGGATGGCATGCCATCCGCCCGCTCTTCGTTCGCGTGAGACCTCGTCCTCCTACGGCGCCTGGAGCAGCGGCTGGCCGTTCGCGGTGATGTCCGTGGTAAGCGTCTTCTCGACCATGGTCACGACGTCCTTTGGGAGCGGCGCGTAGTCGAGCGTGCTCGTCGTCTTCTGCCCGTCGTGGACCGCCCACCAGAGCAGGTTGACCAGCGCCTTCCCCTTCGCGGCATTCGGCTGGCTCTTGTAGAGCAGGATGTAGGTGAAGCTCGCGATCGGGTACGCGCCCTTCGCCGGCGAGTTCACGACGCTGACACGATAGTCGGCCGGGATCGTGACGCCGGACGCCGCGAGCGAGGTCGTGTCCGTCGTCGCGCTTACGTAGTCGCCCGACTTGTTCTTCACCTGGGCCGCCGGGAGCTTGTTGCTGTTCGCGTAGATCAGCTCCACGTAGCCGATCGAGTTCTCGTTCTGCTTCACCTGCTGTGTCACGCCGTCGTTGCCCTGGCCGCCGAGGCCCACCGGCCACTGCGGGTTCTTGCTCGTGCCGGGGCCGCTCTTCCAGTCCGCGCTGACATTGCTCAGGTAGTCCGTGAACACGTAGCTCGTGCCGCTGCCGTCGGACCGGTGGACGACGACGATGTCAGCGGACGGGAGCGTGACGCCGGCGTTCTGGCCGGCGATCGCCGGGTCGTTCCACTTCGTGATCGTTCCGAGGTAGATCTTCGCGATGGTGTCGCCGTCCAGCTTGAGCGGCGCGCTCACGCCGTCCAGGTTGTAGGTCACGACGACCGCGCCGAGCGTCGTCGGGATGTGCTGGATGCCGGGCGCCTTCGCCGTCTCGTCATCGGACAGCGGCGCGTCGCTGGCACCGAAGTCGACGGTCTTTTCGGTGATCTGCTTGACGCCGCCGCCGGATCCGATGGACTGGTAGTTCACCTCGACGCCCGGAGCGACGCCCGACTTGTAATCCGAGAACCAGCGCGTGTAGAGCGGGTTCGGGAACGTCGCGCCGGCGCCCGTGAGCTGCGCCTTGTCGTCCTTCCCGACGTTGGATGGGATGCTGCCGCCGCTCGCCGCTACGGTGGCGCTGCCCTTCGTCGCGGCCGCGGCCGGCTGCTTCGCCGATGCGGTGGCCGTCTCGTCGCCGCTGCTCGTGCCACCGCCGCACGCCACCGCGGCGAGCAGCCCGGCAGCCGCGACGGCCGTGGTTAGCGTAAGGATCGTGCGACCTCGCAAGTGGCGACTGTTCATGATTGCCATGTTTCTCCTTCTCCGTTTGCTGCTGGCGAGCCCCCGCCGCCGTCTGGTGCAGCTCGATGAGGAGCCTACCCGGACGCGGTTAACCGCCTGTTAATGGTGATTAACGGGCGGTAAACGTGGAGCGGAGTGCGCCTCGCCGGGCAGGCGCGACCAGGATGGGCGTCCGGGCATCGAGCGTCACCGTGGCGGAGGCGATGCGATACGAATAGTCCGAACGGCATATTGAAGCCGTCCGCGGCGGGAGTATGATGGAGTTGGAAGGAGGTACGAGAAGCCTAGTGGAGAATACATCGGGCTTCGGCGCTCCGACTCGTAACTCGCTGAAAAGATAACGCTCGAAGGCGCGGATTGCGGGCGGAGGACCAGTCGAAAGACGTGGCGACGCCCCCTCGGCCTCAAATAGGCCGGACGCGAGCCAAGACGAGGAGCGCCGGAGCGGACAAACAAATAGACGAGGTGAGCCCCGGCGCGAGCGCACCGGGGTTTCGCGTTATCCACCACATGCCGTCGCGCGCCGCATCAAGCACGGCGGGCCGCCCCCGGCGGGCCGATCGGCCCGCTCCGCCCGGCTTTTTGACCCTGACATCGCGTGCGAGGCAAGCGTAGCGTGCGGGCGTCCCGCACGCGGTACGCTGCCCTGCGCGACGCGCGAAGATCATCGATGCGATCGCGCGGGTCGCTGCAACGAAGGAGCTTCTGATGGTCAGGCTCACCGCCGCCGACGAGTTGTTCGTCCACCAGATCCCGGAGCCGCTGCCCAACGTCGCGGTGCACCACGACCACTGGCGCGAGAGCTACTACTTCGGCATGCACCCGCGCGGCGGCGTCGGCGATGCGATCATCCTCACGATGGCCCACTACCCGAAGCGGGAGATGCTGGATTCGCACGAGTTCAGCTTCGTCAACGGTGAACGCCTGTTCGCGCATTTCACGCGGCCGTACGGCGATGACCCGCACACATCGGTCGTCGGCCCCATCTCCGTCGAGATCGTCGAGCCGTTCAAGACGTTGCGGTTGCGCGGCGACGGTGCCGAGGCGCCCGTGGCGTTCGACATCACCTTCACGGCGCGCGGCCAGGCCCACGGACTGCGCCGCGGGACGATGAAGCGCGGCGACGAGATCATCTGGGACCAGAGTCACTTCCTGCAGTCCGGCACGTACTCGGGCAGCTACACGTACCAGGGCGTGACAAAGCGCGTTGACGACTGGTGGGGGCAGCGGGACCACTCCTGGGGCATCCGCGACCACGCGCGCTGCCCCATGTGGCTGTGGCTCGCCATCCAGTTCCCGGACGGCATGTACGGCGTGTGGCATTGGGAGTACGCGAACGGCGCGCGCGTCTTCACCGACGGGTGCTACGCCCCCGCCGACGGCGGCACGCCGGTGCCGGTGATCGACTTCCGCCACGACCTCCACTGGATCGACGCCGCGGGCGCCCCGGCGGACTACGGCCGCGACGGCGCCGGCACGCACGGCCTGGCGGGCCGCGTCGAGCTGGTGCTCGAGGGCGGCCGCACGGTCGCGATCGAGGGCGAGGGGCCGCGTTGCGCGTTCTACGGCCCGTTCGGCGGCGGCCAGCACCAGATGCGCGTGCGCACGGACGACGGCCGCGAGGGCACCGCGATCTACGAGCTCACCGGCTGCTCACATCACCGTTACTTCCCGATCGCGCGCGCGGAGAACCTGCCACCAGGCTGAAACCCGTCCTATATGATGGTGCGCGAAAGGGGCGACGCGATGCGGACTGCACCGCAAAACACGTAGCCGCCCCGGTCGCGCGGCCGACATCCGCTACTCTCTCAGCACGCGCCGCGAGATGGTCAGGCGCTGCATCTCCGACGGGCCCTCCAGGATCGTGAGGCCGCCCAGGCTTCGTCCTGCGCGGCGTGCGCGATCGCGGGTCGTGCGGAAGGGGGCGAGCATCGCCCCCTTCCGTGTCGCAGTGTGCTCTGCCGGGTAACCCTATGCGTGAGCGGGCGCTGGAACGGCGCCCAACTGCGTCATCAGCGTCATCATGTCCATGTATTCGCGCTCTCGGTGGATCTTGCCGTCGCGCGTCTCCATGACGTTGCACACCGGAATTGCGATGGTCTTGCCGGTCGGCGCGACCCCCATCAGGTCGCCCTTGTGCGTGCCGCGCCCGATGAACTCCACGATGGCCGTGTCGCCGGCCTCCTTGATGTTCACGATGTCGATCCGGCCGTCCGGGAAGGCGCTCGCGAACATCTGCGCGACCGCCATACCGGCATCGGCCCCCTTCTGCTCCTGGCCGTCGCCGCCCGTGTAGCTGTACTCCGCGTGCATCAACTCGCGCATCTTGGCGAAGTCACGCTTGTTCCACGCCTCCATGCTTTCTCGGGCAATATCTTTTGCGGACAACGTTCACATCCTTTTCCGTGGCCCTGCCGGGCCACCATCGATTAACCGACCGCCGGGAGCCCGAGCGCCGAGACCCGCCCGGATACGTTCAAGCGGCATATTCTCGCGCCCTCTGGTACAGACTCGCCCGTCCACAAAACACTGTCAATACACCCTAAAGTCGTCGTGGGAGGCGCGGATGGCTCGAAGGCGAGGCTTGCGCTGGCGAGCGGCTCGCACCGTCGAAGCACGCTGACGCCGGCCAACGAGTCTCACGACGAACAGGCCGTACCTCACGGGCGGCTACGTTCCACGCTTCGCGTGTCGATGACAAGCCTGGTTGGTGATGACGCCGCTACGGCTGGTTGATGACGTTGCCGGCGTCGCCGGTGCGCAGCGGCCCCTTGCTCATGTCCAGCACCACCAGCATGTTCCCGAACGGGTCCCGCACCACCGCGCATCGGCCGATCGCGATGTCGAACGCCGGCTGCGCCACGCTGCCGCCGCCCTCGACGATGCGCGCCACGGCGTCATCGACCGCATCGACCAGCAGGTCGGTCTCCGTCCAGCCGCCCTCCGTGTGAACGACGATCTCGGCGTCGCTGTCCGGCATGCGCAGCCCGGCCGAGGTCGCCGTGCGCCACTTGAGCTCGTGGCCGAGGCGGTCGCGGTAGAACACGAGCGCGGCCTCCAGGTCCGTGACCGGCATGCGGACGCAATCGACTTTGCGGAACAGCGGCGCCATCGTCACCTCCTGCGCCGGGGCGGCGTCAGGTCAACCGCTCCAGCTCGTCGAGCAGCGCGCGCTGCTCCGGCGACTCGAAGGCCTTGCGCGCGGGCTCCAGCGTTTCGACGAGCCACTCGGCGATGCCGTTCTTGAGGTCGGCCGGGTGCAGCGCGCCGTCGAGGTAACGCCTCATCGACCTCTTCGGGCGACGTGAAGACGCAGGTCGCCGCCGTGCTCGGCGGTGCGGGCGATGCGGAACTCGCCGTCGCGCGCGAAGACGAGCTTGCGCGCCCAGTCGAGCATCGGGTTGAACTGCGCGGAGTCGGGCGGGCAGAACGCCTTGCGCACCTTCGCGCGGATCTCGTCGGCGCGAGTCGTGGACGAAGAGCGCCGAGTTCTTGTCCGACTTGCTCATCTTCATCGACGCCCAGAAGTCGGTGAGGTCGGCCTCCGGCGGCGGCCACATCGGCGGCTTCTTCAGGCCGAGCAGCAGCGGGTGGTGCACGCAGACCGGCTTGATCTGCGCGCCCTTCGCATCGAGCAGCGGCGTCACGCTTCATCTTCGACGCGACGTCGCGCGCGATGACGTGCGCCTTGCGCTGGTCCATGCCGGCGTGGGCGATGTTCACGCCCATGATGAAGATGTCGGCGACCTGCATGCGCCGGGTAGATCATCTTCGCGAAGTCGACCGACTCGCCCTCGCTTGCGGCCGAGGATGGTGATGCTGCGCTGCATGCGGGCGAGCGTCGTGTTCTTCGCGACGTCGATCAGCGTCGCCCAGTACGTGGTCGTTGTTGTGGTAGAGGTCGGTGCCCAGCACGAAGTTGAGCTTCGACGGGTCGCCGCCGACGCAGCGGAACGACGCCTTCAGCCCCTCGGCGAAGTAGCCGAGGCGATGCGGCGGATCGTGTCGCGGTCGCCGCCGAGCTTGTCGTTGATCCAGGAGTGCCAGTCGGCGAGGAAGATCGTGCAGTTGACGCCGGCATCGACGAAGTCCTTCACCTTCGCCCATGCAGACGAGGCCGGTGCCGAGGTGGATCTTGCCGGAGATCTCGAAGCCGATGTAGTGCCGCAGCGGCGTGCCGGACGCGACGAGCCGCTCGAGGTCCTCGCGCGTGAGCACCTCGTCGAGGTTGCGGGTGATGGTCTCGACGGCGTTCGGTGCGGTCATACGGCACATGCTAGCAAGCGGCGCCCCGTGGCGGATCGGCGGTGCGCCCGCGACGGTTGACGGCCATCACGCCTGCAACTGCGGGTCCGGCCTCCATGTCGTTCTCCTTCTCGATGCACCGCCGGCCGCGGAATTGAGAGACAGTAGCGGCTCGAACCCTTATGATCGAAGCCAACCCGGTCCCCGCGCCGAGAAAAAGCGAGGTTCCCATGCCCTTCGAGCGCATCAACGGCGTCAACATGCACTTCGAGCTGCACGGCGACGGCGCCGAGCCGCTGGTGCTCGTGCACGGCTACACCGGCGACGTCACGGACTGGCGCAACCAGCTCCCCGAGTTCTCGCGCACGCACCGCGTGCTCGTCATGGACCACCGCGGCCACGGCCGCTCCGACGCGCCGGCCGACCGCGCCGCCTACTCCATCCTCCAGATGGCCGACGACGTCGAGGCGCTGATCGCCGCCGTAGGCTTCGACCGCTACCACCTTCTCGGCCACTCGATGGGCGGCGCCATCGCGCAGGAGATCGCGCTGCGCAGCCCCGGCCGCCTGCTCTCGCTGACGTTGCAGGACACCGGCCACAACTTCGCCATCAGCCGCAACCAGGCGGTCGCCGCGTACATCGCTGCCCGCACGAAGATCGCCGAGGAGCAGGGCATGGAGGCGCTCGCCAACATGCCGCGGGTGATCCCGCCACCGCCGTACATGCCTGCGGAGCGGCTCGATGAGGAGGCACGCCGCCTCGCGCGCATGTCCGCCGACGCGTTCATCGGTGCGTGGCGCGGGCTCGAAGGATGGGAGGGCACCACTGAGCGCGCGGCCGCCATCACCGCATCGACGATGGTGATCTACGGCGACCTCGACAAGCCGCTGATCGATCCGGCGCGCCACCTCGCGTTGATCATCGCGGGCGCGACGCTCGAGGTGATACCGGAGGCGGCGCACTCGCCGCAGTACGAGCGCCCGGACCTCTTCAACGCGGCACTACGCCGCCACCTCGACCGCAACGCCACCGCGGCACCGAAGTAGGGGCGCAGCCTGCTGCGCCCGCAGCCTCTTGATCACCGCAAATCGCCGCATCTACGTTCTCATCTCGCACACTCCGGCGCCCGCACACGTACGCGCGCCCGGGCGCAGCAGGCTGCGCCCCTACGCCGGCTGACAGCTGATAGCTGATAGCTGACAGCTCGTTCCTCTACTGCCCGAAGACGCGCGTCGCCGCCGACGCGATCTGCGCCCGCAACCGCGCGAGGCGCTCGCCCTCCATGCTCGCGCGGATCGCCTCGCCGGTCGCCTCGTCGTACGGCACGTACGTGAAGGGGTCCTCGCCGCGCCGCACCAGGCGCGCCACAACCGTCTCCTCCAGCACGTCGATGATGTCTTCTTCGCTGACCCGCAGCAGGTGGCGCGCCACCTCGTACCGCAGAGGCGTTCGCTCGCGGCCACCACGTCGGATAGCCGGCGGGCCGCGCTCGAAAGCGTCAGCAGTTGCTCGGCGCGGAGCCGTGACTCGTCCATGGCGTGAGTGTACATCGCGATTCCCGTACCATGGTGTGCATGATGAACGGCGCCAGGCAGGGCCCCGCCTTCGGTATCGTCGTCGCCGCCGGACGCAGCGAGCGCATGGGCGGCGTTGACAAGGTCTTCGCGCAGTTGGTGGGGCGGCCGCTGCTCGCCTGGTCGCTCACCGCCTTCAATAGATGCGACGAGATCGACGAGATCATCGTCGTGGCCAATCCCGACGCGCTCGACCGCATGCGCTCGCTGGTGGCGGAGTGGCGCTTCACGAAGGTCAGCGCCGCCGTCCCCGGCGGCGCGACCCGCCAGCAGTCCGTCCGCGCCGGCATCGATGCCGCCGCCGGCGCGGCGATCGTCGCCATCCACGACGCCGCCCGCCCGCTCGTCACGCCCGACCTCATCGCCCGCGGCGTCGCGCTCGCGCGCGAAAGCGGCGCCGCGCTGTGCGCCGTGCCCGCGCGCGATACCGTGAAGGAGGTCGATGGCGATCCGCCGGTCGTTGCCGGCACGCCCGGCCGCGCGCGCATCTGGCTCGCGCAGACGCCGCAGGTCTTCGACCGCGCGCTGCTGCTCGAAGCGCACACCCGCGCCACGTCGGACGCGACCGATGATGCGGCGCTGGTCGAGGCGATGGGGCACGCCGTCCGCGTGTACGCGGGCGATTACGCCAATCTCAAAGTCACATCGCCGGAGGACCTGGTGATCGCCGAGGCGCTGCTGCGCGAGCGGCTCGCGGTCTAACAGGCTGTTGAAAAAGTCGCCGGACGGCGTCTAAACGTCGATACGGAGCGGCGACTTGAATCTACGAACGCGGGTTGAAAGCCCGCGCCACGAGAACAAGAATCGTCTTTCAGCACCCTGCTAACCTTCGCGCTTCGGCGGGATAATCAGCACATCGCCGATATGCAGGTTCGTGGGATCGATGCCGGGGTTCGCGGCGAGCAGCTCTTCGACGGTGATCCCGAACTTC
Organism: uncultured Chloroflexia bacterium; assembly: GCA_963701135.1. Lineage (GTDB taxonomy): Bacteria > Chloroflexota > Dehalococcoidia > DSTF01 > JACRBR01 > CAYJMJ01. Next base: position 3,574,174 of record OY969567.1, on the reverse strand, counting down.
TCCGCGATCTTCACCGGGATGTCGCCGTCCTGCACCACGTAGGTCTGCCCCAGCGATGACGGCGTTCACGTTGGCGCCGCTACCGTCGGCGGCGCTTCCGTCGGCGGCGCTTCCGTCGCGGTGGCTTCGGGCGGCTTCGTCGCTGCCGGCGCGGGCGTCGACGCGGCGGCGGGCGCGTCGTTCGATGCCGGCAGCCTCACCGTCTGTCCGATCGACAGCTGCGACGGGTCGAGGCTCGGGTTGGCGTCGCGCAGGTCTTGCAGGCTCACGCCGAATCGCGCGGCGATCCCCGCCAGCGTGTCGCCTTCCTTGACCGTGTACGACGCGCCGCCGCCGGGCTGCAGCGCGCCGCTGCTGATGATGCGCGGCGCGGGCAGCGTCGCCGGGAGCGTCGCCGTCGGGATCTTGCTCGAATCCGGCGCCTTGCCGTTCGACGATCCGCCGCCGCACGCGGCCGCCAGCGCCGCCAGGATGAGGCAGCAGGCAGCGGCGGGCAGGGCTCGGCCGAGTCTCATGTGGGCCTCCGGGGACTGTCTGGAACCGAGCGGATCGTAACCGACGCTGCCGGGCCGGGCAAACAGCCTCAACCGCCGTTGAGCGCCTGCAGCACGGCGACCGCGACAGCCACCGTCTCCTGCAGCGACCCGGCATCGATGCGGTCGATGGCGTCCGTCGGCGTGTGGATGAAGTCGTCGTTGCGATACAGCATCAGCACCGGCACGCCCGCCTTTTCGAAGCTCAGGTGGTCGCTGCCACTGCCCTTCGGGAGCGTCGCGGGGGCCGCGCTGACGCCGAGCTCCTGCGCCGCCAGCCGCGCCGTCTCGACCAGGTCGGCGCTGCCGATCAGGTTCAGCGCCTCCTTGACGCCGACGACATCGAGGTTAATCATGCCGCGCAGCGCGGCGACGTCGGCACCCGAAAGGCGCGCGACGTACTCCTTGCTGCCGAACAGGCCGAACTCCTCGGCGCTGAACGCCACGAAGCAGTTGGCGCCGGAGAGATGCATCGCCGCGGCCACGCGCGCGGCTTCGAGCACGGATGCCGCGCCCGCCGCGTTATCGTCGGCGCCGCCGGTAACGGCGACGCTGTCGTAGTGCCCGCCGGTCACGGTCGCGCACTGCGTCACGCCCTTCGGCCGGGCGATGACGTTGTACGCCGTCCCCTTCGGCGGCGGCACCGTCACCTTCGCTTCGACCCGCCCGGCGGCCGCGCGCGCGGCGAGATCTTCGCCGTCGACGCGCCTCATCCCGACGACCGGGATGCCCACCGGCCCGCCGAGGTCGCCGAGCAGCACGCCGGCGTCGTTGTTGTAGATGATGACGCCGCTCGCGCCCGCCGCGATGGCGTTGCGCGCCGTGTCGGAGAACGGCACGTCGCTCCGCTGGACGAGCGCGATGCCGCCGTTGACGCCGCCGGGGGGGTACGCCTCCGGCACGCCTGTGCCCGCGAGCACGAGCGGTCCGTCCGCCGTGCCCGCCGCCGAGCCCTGCATCGAGAACGCCGGCATCGCCGATGCGCCGGCATCGACGCGCGCCGGCAGGTACGAGCTCGCGTCGAACGCGAAGTCCTGCACCGTCACGTCGTAGCCGTAGCTTTCAAGCGTGCTCGTGATGTAGTCGCGCGCCGCGGTCTCGCCGGGGGTGCCGGCCACGCGCGGGCCGATGTCCACGGCGAGCTTGCGGACGTGCGCGTACGCGCGTTGGCCGTCCGCTGCCGCGGGGCCGGCATCGACGCCCGCGGTGGGCGTGGCCACCGCCGTCGGCGAAGCGGCGACGGTCGCCGTGCCGGCTTCGGACGAGGGCGCCGTCGAGCTTGCGGAGCCTCCGGAGCAGGCGGAGGCGGCCAGCGCGACCGCGATCAGTGCGAGGAGCAACAGGCGAAGGGGGTTACGCAGGATGATCTCCCGTCGAGCAGGACGGCACGCCGGGCGTGATGCCCGGGCGGCGGGTGTGCGGCTCAGTATACGGCAGAGGGTGCGCAGCGGATTCAGTGCCGGCGGCGCCGGAACCAGTCCTTCAGCCGCCGGCTCGCGGACGACGGCTCCGAGTAGTCGATGACCTGGCCGCGCCAGCGCTTCTCCGGCCGGCCGCCGGCGATCGTGCGGCGGCTGTCGCCGTTGACGATCGACAGCACGAACGCGCCCACCGCGAGCACGATGCCGGTGATCAACACCGGCCCCGCGGCGGCCCCCAGCGGCCCGCGGAAGAACGTGCCGATGAGCAGCAACGCCAATCCGGCCAGCAGCGCCTGCCCGAGGCCGATGCGCGACACGCGCTTCCAGCCGCGCTCGAAGATGCTCGGCCCCGACTCGTCCTTGCGCCGCTTGCGGATCTTGGAGACGAGCCGCTCCTCGGGGACGAAGTTGTCGAGCTTGTCGAGCAGCTCCTCTATTTCGCGCTGGACTTTGTCGGACTCTCGATGGGGCATATCCCGGGGTCTCCCGCGGTGGTAGTTGAATTGTACTCACGCCCCCCCAGCCCGTCCAGAATGACATCGGCGGTCTCTACGCTTCCTCGGGCGATGAGGTGCGGTGGACGTTCGGCGATCATCGGCCGTGGAGGAGGCGCGAGCGTGACTTCGTCTGCGTATCGCGCGACCCCTGCGCCAAACACGAGCGAGCGATTGCACGTCGATGGTCGCGAATTGCTCCGGATCGCTCCAGCGTTGTCATCGTTCAGCGCAAACCGTGCCGAACCTGCGCCGCGCGGCGAATCGGCGGGGGCGACCGTCACGGCAAGTCATGCGCCTGCGCACCCTCGCCTTGCTCCTGCCTGCCCGGCCACGTCCCCAACGGCCGAGGCGCGCAGGCGTATCCGCCATCCGCCATCCGCCATCCGATTCGCGCGTTCCGGGTTAGTGTCCCGTTGACACCAAGCCGATGGTCGTGATAGGGTTTGTTAGTGTCGCAATGACACTAAGTAGCCCGGGGCGGAGCCCCGGGCCGGTCCGGAGGATCGAATCCCATGACGATGCTCATGACCCCCACACGCACGGCGCCCGCCGGCGGCATCGCCTGCGAAAGCGACACCATCGCCACAGTGCCGCTCTCCGAAGAGCGCTCGTTCGCCTACTGGCAGCAGGACATCCCGCAGGAATACTGGGCGTTGAGCGCCGCCGAGCTGACCGCGCGCATCCACGCGGCGCGCGAGAAGCTCGGCACGAGGCTCGTGATCCTGGGCCACCACTACCAACGCGAGGACATCATCCAGTTCGCCGACTTCCGCGGCGACAGTTTCAAGCTGTCGCAGTGGGCGGCGGAGCGGCCGGAGGCGGAGTACATCGTCTTCTGCGGCGTGCACTTCATGGCCGAAGCCGCCGACATCCTCAGCGCGCCCCACCAGAAGGTGATGCTGCCGAACATGGCCGCGGGCTGCTCCATGGCCGACATGGCCGACCCGGACGACGTCTACAACGCCTGGGCGGAGATGGAAGAGTTGGGCATCGCGCAGGACACGCTGCCCGTCACGTACATGAACTCCGCGGCGTCGCTCAAGGCGTTCGTCGGTGAGCGAGGCGGCGCCGTGTGCACGTCGAGCAACGCGAAGAAGGTGCTGGAGTGGGCGTTCGCGCGGAAGAAGCGCGTGCTGTTCTTCCCCGACCAGCACCTAGGCCGCAACACCGGCTACGCCATGGGCCTGCCGCTCGAGCAGATGGTGCTCTGGGGCTGGGCACGTCCGTACGGATCGATGGGCGGCCAGACGCTGGAGGCGCTGCAGGCGAGCCGCATCATCCTGTGGGCGGGGCACTGCTCCGTGCACCAGCGCTTCACGCCGCGGCAGGCGGCCGAAGCGCGCGCCAGGTACCCGGACATCACCGTGATCGTGCACCCGGAGTGCCGGCTCGAGACGGTGCTCGCCTCCGACCTCAACGGCTCGACGGAGTTCATCGCGAAGACGATCACGCAGGCGCCCGCCGGCTCGAAGTTCGCCGTCGGCACCGAGATCAACCTCGTCAGCCGCCTGGCGAAGGAGAACCCCGACAAGACGGTGTTCTGCCTCGACCCCGTCGTCTGTCCGTGCTCGACGATGTACCGCGTGCACCCGGCGTACCTGGCGTGGACGTTGGAGTCGCTCGTCGAAGGACGCGTCGTCAACCAGATCATCGTGCCGGATGGCGTGCGTGGTAACGCAAAGCTCGCGCTCGACCGGATGTTGGCGCTGTAGTTCACAGTTCACAGTTGTCAGTTCACAGTGAAGCGCGGGCTGAAAAGCCCGCGCTACGTTTCTGAATATCTGACCGACTGATTGACTGAACTACTGACCGACTCCCCCTACGGTGTCGCCAGCGCGCGGCGGACGAAGGCCGGCATCAGCGCGGCGAGCGGCGACGCCGGCTGGGAGATATCGTTGACCTCGAGGCCCCGCGGCGTGTAGCGCCAGGTGCGGTAGCCCTCCGGCCGGATCTTGAGCTTGCGGCAGATCCGCTTCGCCTCGGCTCCGGAGCCGACGGGCACGTAGAGGTAAAACGCCTGGTCGGGAACCGCCGCGATGCGCGCCCAGTTGTTGCGCGCCTCGTCCTCGTTCACTTCCTCCACGATCGTCACCTCGGCCGTCATCTTCAGGAACGTCTCGCCCGTCTTGAGCTTCTCGACCACGACGATGTCCGGGGCCAGTTCGTCGTTGCCGGCCTTCACCGCCATCGTGACTTCGGGAAGGTTGACGTAGGTGCGGTACGCCGGGTAGGCCGGCGTAGGGAACTTGAAGCGGGCCTCGGCGATCTCCCGTGCGGCCTTGACGCGCGCCTCGTCCTTGGTGCGCTCCGTGCGCGTCAGCAGCTTGTCAACGTTTTCCCAGCGCGTCGTTTCGAGGCTCACGGAACCCTCCGGTGTGGCGAAACTGGATTCGAACGCAGGTTAGTGTACGTGCGAATGGGAGACAAGCCGCGCGGCTCAGTGTCCGATTGGCGGTGTCCGTCTTGCCGCGTTCTCCTCGATTCGCGCCTTGACGAGCTTTTTCACCAGCCCGGTGGGGAGCGGCTTGCCGATCGGAAAGTGGACGGTTCCCTTGGCCGTGTCGTACGGCTCTAGTTCATCCGCATGTGCTTTCATGACGGAAGGGCTCATGACATAGAAACTGCAGTGGTTCTTGGTTGCCCCGCCTCGTCTCGAACCGGAGCCGAAACCGACGAGAGGACGGCCTTCGTGCTTGAGAACCGGGATTTGATAGCTGATGCCTTCGATGGCCTGGGGCGCGGCGGACTTGATCGTCTTGCGAAGTTTCTCAAGCATCGCGCGCGCTTCCTCTGGCACCGCCGCGAGGTAATCATCTACCGATGTTATCTTTTTCATACTCTTCATGGCATTGCGAGCTAACCGACCCGGATGCAGGCCGGGCATCCGGTAGCTTCGCCAGGGCGAGTCCTGATCACGTACTTCTGAGGAGATCGTTCGCCCGGGTTCTTACCTGGCGGAGGGGGTGGGATTCGAACCCACGGGTCACCTTTCAGCAACCAACCGTTTTCAAGACGGTCTCCTTCAACCACTCGGACACCCCTCCGTGCGGGAAGTCTACCGTTGTCAGTTGTCAGTTGTCAGTCTTCAGTCGCCGGTCGTCAGTCGTAGTCGTCTTCCCAGAATGAACCATCAACTCGCCGTGTGCCTTGGTGCCTTGGTGCCGGATCGCCCGGCCGCGGGTAACCCGCGACGATGACGTACTGGAATGCGACGAGGTCGCGAAGCAGGCCGCCGGAAAGGGCTTGGAGCGCCCGCGCTTTGCGCCCGCGGATGATCGGCACGACTTCCCGCGTCGTCAGGCCCGCTCGCTCCACCAGCTCGAGCGCCGTGGCGCGCGTGAAGAAGCGCAGATGCGTTGCATCGAGGATGCCCTCGGGGACGTAGTCCCAGCGCCCTCGCAGGGCGAGCGCGAGCAGCACGGTCAGGTGACGGATGTTGGGGATACTGATGACGACGCGGCCGTCCGGCACCAACAGCTGGCGTAGCTTCGCCAACGCCGACCATGGATCGACCAGGTGCTCGAGCACGTCGGCGCAGACAATGTAGTCGAACGGCCCGATGTCGTGCGGCAAGGCCGACGACTCGATATCGATCTCGAGCACGCGGTCAACGCGCGCCGCGGCGAGGGCGGCCGCACGCGGGTTGACCTCGATGCCGACGCCCTCCGCGAGCTTGCCCTCATCGCGCAGCGCGGCCAGCAGGGCGCCGGTGCCGCAGCCGACGTCGAGCACACGCAGTCCGCGTCCGGCGATCTGGCGCCGCACTTCCGGCCTCGTGTTCTCGAAGTACGCCGCGTGTTTCTGTCCGTACGCCCCGGTCTTGACGTTCCATCCGGTTCGCACCCCGGGCGAGATTCGCGGATTATACGCCCCGACACTGGCGCGGGGCAAACGCCACCGGCGATCCGCCGATTCCGGCTATCGTCCCACGCCGGTACCATATAGGCGACGCGGGAGGCGTCCGGATGAAAATCTGCTTCCTCATGTATCAAGGGAACATGTACTCCGGCGGGCAGGGCGTGTACCTCTACTACCTCACCCGCGAGCTCGCGCGCATGGGCCACGAGGTGCACGTCATCGCCGGACCGCCGTACCCCACGCTCGATGACGCGGTGACGACGCACAACATCACGGACTACAGCTTCTGGAGCTACCACCACTACAAGAAGGACTTCGTCTTCAACCGGCCGCCGCTCAGCTACTTCCACCCCGTCAACTTCTACGAGCTGATCTCGACGCGCATCACGCTGTCGTCGCTCCTCGCCAATTTCAGCATCCGCGCCTACTTCAAGCTGCGCGAGCTGTCGCGCGAGCATCGGTTCGACGTCGTCCACGACAACCAGACGCTGAGCTACGGCGTCTGGGCCATGCATAAGACCGGCTTCCCGCTCGTCGCCACGATCCACCACCCGCTCAAGTACGACCTGCGTAACGCGCTGCGCCAGTCGCGCAGCACGTACGAGAAGGCGCGCCGCATCCTCTGGTCGCCCTGGATGATGCAGGAGTGGGCCGCGAAGGGCGTCGACCGCGTCATCGTCGTGTCCGAGACGTCGCGCGTCGATGTCCAGGCGGCGTTCGAGCTGCCGCCCGAGCGCGTGCGCACCGTCTACAACGGCATCGACACCGACACGTTCCGGCCGCTGCCGGGAGTCGAGCGGCGGCCCGACAAGCTGCTGTACGTCGGCAACTCGGAGGACCGCAACAAGGGCGCGCGCTACTTCATGGAGGCGCTGAACATCCTCAAGGACGAGCTCGACTTCCGGGTGACGTTCGTCGACAACGAGAAGTGGCGCCTGAAGCTCGTGCCGGGGTTGGTCGACGAGTTCGGCCTCAACTCGCGCGTCGATTTCACCGGACGGATACCGACGCCGGAGCTGGTGCGCCATTACAATGAGGCGAAGCTGCTCGTCACGTCGTCGGTCCACGAAGGGTTCGGGCTGCCGCTGGCGGAAGCGATGTCGTGCGGCACGCCGACCGTGGCGACGCGGATCGGCGCCTACGAGGAGATCGTCGAGCACGGCAAGAGCGGCTGGCTCGTGCCGCCGCTCGAACCCGCGGGCGCTTGCGGACGCGATCCGGATGATGTGGAATGACGCATCCTTGCGCCAGCGCCTCGCGGACGGCGGCCGCCAGCGGATCCTCGAGCAAGTTCAACTGGCGCAAGGCCGCCGAGGAGACGCTGGCGGTGTACGAGGAGATCGTCCCGCCAAAGCGGCGCACCTTCACGTGGGCGGCTGGCGCCGCAGAACCAAGAACCTAGAACCCAGAACCAAACCTGAGACAGAGAGCACACGTGTTACAGCAAACAGCAAGCGGCGAACATCAAACGGCAGCCGGCAAACAGCAAAGGCGCGGCGGCCCGCCTCAAACCTTGGTTCTAGGTTCCAGGTTCTAGGTTCTACGAAGTGCCAGATAACATCGTCAACATCGACTTCCGCCGGCACTTTCACCTGAAAGCGGGTGAGCGCGTGCTCGATCTCGGCTGCGGCAACGGACGCCACACGCTGGAGGCCGCACGCTACCCGGTGCACGTCGTCGGGCTCGACTTTTCGCCCGATGACCTGCGCGCGGCGAAGTTCATGTACGCCGACCTCAAGCGCAAAGGCGAGGCGAAGGGCCACGTCGACTTCATCGTCGGCGATGCCCAGAACCTGCCGTTCAAGGACGGCGCCTTCGACAAGTCGCTGTGCACCGAAGTGTTCGAGCACATCCCGGACGACCGGCGCGGCATCGCGGAGTTCGAGCGGGTGACGAAGCCCGGCGCCGACGTCGCGGTGAGCGTGCCGAACTACTGGCCGGAGACGGTGTTCTGGACGCTGAGCTGGGAGTACTGGCACACGCCCGGCGGCCACGTGCGCCGCTACAAGCCCGGGGCGATGTGGAAGATCCTCGAAGGCCAGAACATGGACGTCTACTTCCAGCGCAACCGTCACTCGTCGCAGGCGGTGTACTGGTTCCTGCGCTGTCTCTTCGGCAAGGACAACGAGAACTTCCTGCCGGTGCGCGCCTTCTTCAAGCTCATCAACTGGCACCACAACCGGCGCATCAAGCTGCTGGAGTACGTCGAGGCCACCGCCAACCTCGTGATCGGCAAGGACATGATCCTGTACGGGCGCAAGCGCGGGCAGTCACCAAGCGACGCATCGCACAACGGCGCCGGGGCGGCACACGCGGTGCGCTCCAGCGAAGGGTAGGCCCGTCATGCCGCTCGACCGCTTCCAGTCGATCGACCCCGCGCTGCTGGACATCGGCCCGGACGACCGCGTCATCGACCTGGGGTGCGGCACCGGCCGCCACGTGCTCGAGCTGTGCAAGTCGCCGACCACGATCCTCGGCGCCGACATCTCGCGCCATGACCTGCGCGTCGGCCGTTACCTGCTGGAACTCATGCGCCGCGACGGCGACGTGCGCGCGAGGGTGCACTGGCTGCAGACGGCCGGCGAGCGCCTGCCGTTCATCGACGGCGCGTTCGACCGCGTGATCTGCACCGAGACGCTGGAGCACGTCGATGACGACGGCGTGCTCGCGCGCGAGCTGGCGCGCGTGCTCAAGCCGGGCGGCATCCTGGCCGTCAGCGTCCCCGACGAGTTCTCTGAAAAGATCTTCTGGAAGCTGTCGAAGAACTACCGCACGCACGCCGGCGGCCACGTCCGGATCTACGAGCGCAACCGCATCGTCGCGCTCATGCGCGAGGCAGGGCTGCGGCCGTACGCCGTGCGCTACCGCCACTCGCTCGAGGCGCTGTACTGGCTCAGCCACGTGGCGTTCTGGAGCGACTGGGGTAAGCAGGGGCCGATCACGCGCGTCTTCCGAAAAGCCCTCGACTCCCAGCGGTCGCGCGAGTCGAGCATCGTCACCGCGCTCGACGACATCGGCAACCGCATCCTGCCGAAGAGCATCGTCGTCTACAGCCGCAAGCCGCTCGGCGACGCGATCGGCGAGCCGCTCGATGCCGCGGCCTCGCACTCCACAAACGGGCATGGCACGCGCATCGAGCCCGAAGACGAGCGATCGACGGTGGAAGTGCGCGCCGTGCCGGCGCCGTTCGCCATCGACCCCGGCGTTCCGGCGCCGGCCGCCGAGCCGCGCCCGGCCGCGCTCTCGCTCGAAGACGAGCTGCGCGTCGCGCTCAAGCTGGACGGCGAGGACCAGAAGCGCCGGCTGGTCGAGATCCTGCGCTCGTGCCGCTTTGCGATGATGCGCGAAGTGCAGGGCCTGAGCGGCGAGCAAGCATCGACGCCGTGGACGCCGGACGGCCGCACGCTGAAGGAGATCGTCGGCCACATCATGGGCTGGGAGCGCTGGGTCGCTTCGGCGATCGACGAGATCGCGAGCGGCGTCACCGAACCTTCGATCATGTCGCTGTCCGGCTACCCCGCCGGCATCGGCCGCTACGGCTCCACCGACGCGTTCAACGCGGCCCGCATGGCCGAAGCGCGCGAGCGCCCGTGGGCCGACATCCTCACCGAATCAGACGCCGTCTTCGAATCGCTGATCGCCGCGGCGGAGCGCGCGCCCGCATCGGCCCTCACGCAGACCGCGCAGTTCTTCTGGCCCGACCTCGGCGGCACCGTCCCCTGCGGCGTCTACCTCCTCATGGTGTCCGCCCACCACTACCAGGAGGAGCATCTGCCGGAGGTGCGTCGGTAGTCCACAGTTGACAGTTCGCAGTTCACAGTCCGCGGTCGAGATCGAGGCGCGACACGTGCAAGACTTTCGAAAGCTCAAGGTGTGGCAAAAGGCCCATGACCTTGCGCTAGCCGTGTACGAAGCTACTTCGGCGTTCCCGCGGGAAGAGGTATACGGCCTGACGAGCCAGATCAGGAGGGCCGTCACGTCGGTCCCGTCGAATATCGTCGAGGGGTGCGGACGCGGTTCGAACGCCGAGTTGAAGCGATTTCTCTACATTGCGCTCGCCTCCGCAAACGAACTTGAATACCAACTGCTACTCTGTCGCGATCTCGGATTCCTTCCACTTGAGTCGCACGACCGCCTGTCCGGGCAGGCCGTAGAAGTCAAACGCATGCTGTCCGCACTCATCGCAACGATACGTGGCGCTGAATGATCCGGCCCGCCAGAACTGACAACTGTGAACTGACGACTGTGAACTCTCGATGAAACTCTGCTTCATCATGTACCAGGGCAACATGTACTCGGGGGGCCAGGGGGTCTACCTCCACTACATGACGCGCGAGCTGGTGCGGATGGGGCACGAGGTGCACGTGATCTCCGGCCGGCCGTACCCGCGGCTCGCCGAGGGCGTCGTCCACCACAAGCTGCACACGTACAGCTTCTGGGCCTTCCTCAACGGCCGCGACGAGCACGCCTACGACCACGCGCACAACCCGGCCGAGTTCTTCCACCCCTGGAACTTCTACGAGTTCGCGTCGACGCGCGTCTCGCTGGCGTCGCTGTTCTTTACGTTCAGCGTGCGCGCGTACAAGAAGCTCGCGGAGCTCGAGGCCGAGCACGGGCCGTTCGACCTGGTGCACGACAACCAGACGCTCGGCTACGGCATCCTGGCGATGAAGCAGCTCATGGGCAAGCCCGTCGTCGCCAGCCTGCACCACCCGCTGGCGATCGACAAGCTCAACAACCTGCGCGAGGCGAAGACCATCATCAGCCGGGTCCAGAAGGAGCTCTGGTTCCCGTGGAAGATGCAGTCCTACGTCGCCAACCGCATCGACATGATACTGACCGGCTCGCGCAACTCCGCGCTGTCCGTCAGCGCATCGATGGACATCCCGCTCGAGCACATCCGGCAGACGCCGTACGGCGTCGACCACGAGGTGATGCGGCCGATCCCCGGCGTGGCGCGCCAGCCAGGCACGATCCTGTTCGTCGGCGACTCCGAGGACCGCAACAAGGGCGCGCGCTTCCTCATCGAGGCGTGCGCGCGGCTTCAGCACGACATGGACTTCCGCCTGCTCTTCAAGGACAAGAAGGAGCAGGATATGAAGGTGGTGCCGCCGCTTGTCTGGAAGTACGGCCTCAAGCGCTTCGTCGAGTACATCCCGCGCCTCTCGACCGATGAGTTGCTGCGGCTCTACAACAGCGCCCAGATCGTCGTGTCGCCTTCGCTGTACGAGGGCTTCGGCCTGCCCGCGGCCGAGGCGATGGCGTGCGGCACCGCCGTCATCGCAACGACGGCCGGCGCGTTCCCCGAGTTCATCGACGACGGCCGCACCGGCATCCTGGTACCGCCCGGCGACCCGGACGCGCTGGCCGCGGCCATCAAGTCGCTGCTCTGCGACCCCGCGCGATGCGAGCGGATGGGCGCCGCCGCGAGCGAGCACATCCGCACCAACTTCACGTGGGAGCGCACGGCGAAGATCACGCTCGACCTGTATGGCGAGGTGTTGGCGAAGTCCGTCAGTAAGTCAGTGCGTCAGTAAGTCAGTAAGTCAGCTGTCGACTATTGCCACCACCGTAGCGCGGGCTTTTCAGCCCGCGCGGATTAGCGCGACCGACCGCGCGGGCTTTCAACGTCCTCATCGGCCGTAGCGCGGGCTTTTCAGCCCGCGCGGATTATCGCCACCCACCGCGCGGGCTTTCCCGCGCGGCTTGCCCCGAAAGACTCAACGTCGTCATCGGCCGTAAGCGAGACCTCAATCGACGTCCGACCATTCGTCCGGGGTCAGGTCGAGCGGCGGGTCCGAGGGCTTCGGCCACTGCTCGTCGCTCCGCACGGCGTCGACGGACAGCATTTCGGGGGCGCTGTTCGGCACGTCGCTCGGCGACTCCGGCTGGAGCAGCTCGATGAGCTGGACGCTCAGCCCGTGCGTCGCCGTCATGGTCACGAACGCCGACCGCACGCCGGGCTCGGCCTCGACCGGCTCGCTGACGCGCACCCCCTGCGCCGCAAGCTCCGCCACCGCCGCGGCGAGGTCATCGACTTCGAGCGCGAGGTTGTAGAAGCCCTCGCCCTTGCGCTCCAGGAAGCGCATGACCGGGTTGTCGGCCTCCACCGGCGATGCGAGCTGCAGCGTGTCGTCGCCCAGCCGCAGGTCGAGAGAGCGGATGCCGAACGCGGGCACCTGCTGCACCGCGTCCGTCGCAGCCGCCCCGAAGAGGCGCTCGAACGTCTCACGGGCGGCGCCCAGGTCGCGCACGGCAAGGGTGAGGTGGTGGACGCGTTTGATCTTCATGGGCGCTCCGATCACCATGCTATCCTGACTCCGCCGCCGGGAGAAAGGCAGTCCATGAGCGTCGAACCCGCACGCCAGCCGCGCGAGCCCGCCACCGGCGCCGATGCGTCGAAGCGGTCCGCTGCCGCTGCCGCCATTCGCGACGCCGCCGCGCGCGTGCGCGAGAACGTCGGCCGCGTCATCGTCGGCCGCGAAGCCGCGATCGAGCTGGCGCTCGTCGCGATGCTCTGCGACGGCCACGTGCTCATCGAAGACGTGCCCGGCATCGGCAAGACGACGCTCGCCAAGGCGCTGGCGCGGTCGGTCGGGTGCAGCTTCAAGCGCATCCAGTTCACGCCCGACCTCATGCCGTCCGACATCACCGGCATCAACTTCTACAACCAGCAGCTCAGGCGAGTTCGAGTTCCGCCCCGGCCCGATCATCGCCAACATCGTCCTCGCCGACGAGATCAACCGCGCGACGCCGCGCACGCAGAGCGCGTTGCTCGAAGCGATGGAGGAGCACCAGCTCACGATCGACGGCGTGACGACGCCGCTCCCCGCGCCGTTCCTGGTACTCGCGACGCAGAACCCCATCGAGCTCGAAGGCACGTTCCCGCTGCCCGAGGCGCAGCTCGACCGCTTCTTCCTGCGCATCCGCATGGGCTACCCGGACGCCGGCGAGGAGGACGCCATCCTGCTGCGTTTTGAGGGCGAGAACCCGCTCGCGGCACTCGAGCCGGTCGTCGAGGCGAGCGAACTCGTGCGGCTGTCGGCGTCGCTGCCCGCGGTGCACGTCGAGCCCGCCGTGCGCGAGTACGTCGTGCGGCTGACGCAGGCGACGCGCGCGCACCCGGCCGTCGAGCTCGGCGCGAGCCCGCGCGCCACGCTCGCGCTGTTCCGCGCATCGCGCGCGCTCGCCGCAATCCGCGGCCGCGACTACGTGATGCCCGACGACGTGAAGGCGCTCGCCGTGGCGGTGCTCAGCCACCGCATCATGCTCGAGCTCGCAGTCGCGGCTGCGCGGCCGCGACGCCGAGAGCCTGGTGCGCGACGTGCTCGACGAGCTGCCCGTCCCGATCGAGGGTTAGATGCTGCGCCGAGCTCTGGCCGTGGGCATGCGCGCTCCTCGTCATCGCTGGCCTGGCCGCCCAAAACGCCGCGGTCGTCGCGCTCGGCTTCGCCGTCGCGTTGGCGTGCGGCGGCGCCATGCTGTGGTCGCGCTGGTCGCTCCGCCGCGTCACGTACGAGCGTATCATTCCCGAGGACCACGCGTTCAGCGGCGAACCGATCGCCGTCACGCTTCGCATCACCAACCGCAAGCCGCTGCCGCTCGCCTGGATCGAGGCGCACGATTGCTTCCCGGAGTCGATCGTACCGTCGGCGGACGGCTTCATGCGGTCCGCGCAGCAAGGCCTGCTGGCGTTCTCGTGGCGCACGTCGGCCGCGGGCTATCAGCGCGTCAGCCGCGCTGTCGAGCTGCGCGCACCCGAGCGCGGCATGTACGAGATCGGCCCGGCCGTCACGCGCTCGGGCGACCCCTTCGGCCTCTTCGACGAGCAGCGCGAAGAGCCTCGGCGCTCGCGCGTCATCGTCTACCCCCGCACGGTGCCGCTCGCCGAGCTGGGGCTGCCGTCGCGGCGGCCGTACGGCGAGCAGCCGCGCGGCCTGCCCGTGTTCGAAGACCCGGCGCGCGCGGCCGGCATCCGCGACTACACGCCGGGCGACAGCCTGCGCCGCATCGACTGGAACGCGACGGCACGCCTCGGCCGCCTCCAATCGCGCGTCTACGACCCGACGTCGTCGCAGCACCTGCTGTTGTGCGTGAACACGCAGACCATCGAGCCGGCGTGGGCGGGCTACGTTCACGACCTGCTCGAGCGCGCGATCACCGTCGCCGCCTCGCTCGCGCGCGACGCCTACGACCGGCGATACGCCGTCGGCCTGCTCGCCAACGCCAGCGTGCCCGACGCCGACCGCTCGATCCGGATCGCGCCCGGCCGCCGCCCGGAGCAGTTCATCCGCATGCTCGAAGCGCTGGCGCTCGTGACGCCGTTCGTGCTGGAGCCACTCGCGGCGCAGCTCGACCGCGAGGAGCATCGCCTGACCGCAGGCACCACGGTGGTCGTCGTCACGGCGCTCATGCCGGCGGGCCTCGCCGCCTCTCTTCAACGTCTGCGTCGCCGCGGCCACCCGGTGGCTGTGCTGTCGACGTCGGGCGACACGTGGACCGAGCTGCTCGGGGACATCGTGGTGCGCGACGTCTCGCGCGTCGAACGCGATCTGGCGCAAGGAGGAGGAAACATGACGGTCCGCCGCGTGCGGCTGCCGCTCGCGTTGCTCGTCGATGTCCTCGGGGCGTATGCGATCGCGTCGGTAGCCGTGCAGGTGCTCTCGGGCGCGAACGGGCCGGGTCCGTCACTGCTCGCTGTCGCTGCCGTCGCCGGCGGGTCGTTCGCTCTCGCGCGGCTGTTGCGCGAGATGGACCTGGACGAGACGGCGATGCGCAACGCCGGCGCGGTCGCCAGCCTCGTCGCGCTCTACACGATCCTGCACTTCGAGTACGCGCCATCGTCCGCGCCGTGGGACTTCGGCTGGCTGCGCACGCTGATCGCCGCGCCAAACGAGTTCTCGGGCGGCGCCGCGCACGTCTTCGCCGGCGTGATCGTGCTGACGGTGCTGTGGTTGCGCGGCGTCATGCGCGGAGGCGAGACGCTGGATGCGCGTGCCGTGTTCGGCAGCGGGACCGTCGGGCTCGCCGCCGTCGCGCTCGCCGCCGCGACGTTGCCGACGACGCGCGGGCCCGACGTGTTCGGCGCCCTCGCCCTGTTCTACGTCGTGGCGTTCCTCGCCGTACTCGCGCTCTACCAGGCGCCCGATGCCGATGTCCCCGTGCGCGCGTTTGCCGCCCGCTGGAGCGCCGCCGTCGCCGGACTGATCGGCGGAGCGCTCGCGCTCACGGTGGTCGCCGCCGCGATCGACCCGGCCGCGTTCGGCGTTCTCGCGCCCATCGGCGCGCCGCTGCTCCTCGTGATCGAGACCGTAGCGCGCTACACGCTCGGGCCGATCATCGGCGGCATCGCCTGGGTGATCGACGCGATCATCCCGGCGCCGCACGCGGTGAAGCCGCCGGACGTGCCACACGCCCCTACCGCGAACAACGACCAGCAGGGCACACCGCTGTGGTTTCGCATCGTCGCATACGTCATGGCCGGCGGGTTCCTGGCGGTCGTCGCCGCGTCCCTGGTCGCGGGGTTGTGGCTGGCGTTCCGGCGCTACAGCCGCTCGCGCGAAGATACCGGCGAACGCCGCGACAACGTGGAGCGCGAATCGGGCGAGGGCGACGGCATCGGCGCGTTGCTGGGCAGCCTGCTGTGGCGTCCGCGACGCCCACGCGACGATCGGTCGCCGGTGGAGATACGGCGGCTGTACCACGAGATGCTCGAACAGGCGGCCCGCGGCGGCGTCGAGCGGCCGGATGCCGCGACGGCGTCGCAGTTCGCGCCGCGCCTGGACGCGCACTTCGCGTCCGATGCTCCTTCGGCGATCAGCGACGCGTTCGCGGCATCCCGCTACGGCCTGGTGACGTTCAGCGACGACGACGTCCGCGCCCTGCGCGACCGCTGGCGTTCCGTCATTCAACCCTAATGTAGTGCTTTCGAATTGGCGTGAGTGAACGCGACGCGAAGCGTGGAGCAGAGCCGCCCCCGGTCGAAGACTCGCCGTGGAGAGCTGTGAGTCCGGCGATCCACGAGTCGCCGAAGGAGACAGCCGGACCGACGCGGTACAGCGCCTCGTCTGATGGACTTCCGCCGCGTGCGAGGCCTCCCAGCAAGCCGCCACGCTAAAGAAGCGTTAAAGGCACTACACCAGCGGGCTTGCGACGAGGTTGACGCACCCCGCGCGGGCTGAAAAGCCCGCGCTACGAGTTCGCTGATGGACTTCCGCCGCCTGCGAGGCCTCCCAGCAAGCCGCCACGCTAAACCCCGCGCGGGCTGAAAAGCCCGCGCTACGAGCATCTCGCTTCTCGCTTCTCGCTTCGAAGACCTCCCCACGTCCCACGTCCCATCGCCCCACGCTCACGGCGTGGTCTCGTGGCAGGCGCCGACGGTGTCGTCCGCGTTGCCGTAGGCGTTGTTGTTGGTGGTGATGACGTTGCCGGCCTTGTAGATGCAGATCGCGGAGCCGCGGTTGTCGAAGATCGTGTTGTCATCGATCGTCCCGAGCGACGTGTTGACGTACGACACGCCGATGCCCCGGTTGCGGTAGATGCGCGAGTTCGAGACGTCCAGGTTCGCGCCCTGGCCGAGCACGCCGCCGCCAAGCGTGCGCGTCTGCGGCAGCACGACGGTATCGTGGATGTCGGCGTGGTTGATGCGGCCGACGGCGCGCACGGGGAACAGGTTGCCCACCTTGCCGTATTTCAACGGGTCCGGGTAGGCGCGGAACTCGATCGCGTGCTCTTCGTTCGCGTTGTACTCGTCGGACTCCGACGAGATCGACGCGCCCCAGACGAACAGGCCGCTCAGCTCGTTGCTCCAGATGTGGTTCGCGCGCATCGTCGCGCGCGTCCCGGGGAACATGACGATGCCGGTGCTGCCGCTCTTCTGGATGACGTTCGAGTCGAGGATGATGTTCGCATCGCCGACAAACGCTTGCAGGTTCACGAGGTAGCAGTCCGGCACCTCGACGAAGCCCGGCGGGAGCAACGCGCACGGCGTCTGCCCGGCGAAGACGCCCGGACCCTCGTTGTCGGAGATGATGTTGTGGACGATCGTCGTCGTCGCCGCCTGGCCCACGGTCAACACGCCGACGCCCCCGTTCACGAACACCCAGTTCCGCTCGACCGTGACGTTCGACCTGCGGCGGATGAGCACGCCGTCGCCGTCCATGGCGTACACGAACGAGTCGGTGATGCGGCCGGTGCTGCCCACGTCGTAGTGAATGCCGATGCCGCCGCCGCCGGCGTCCATGCGCTGGAACAGCACGTTCTGGCTGTTGTTCAGGTACGCGTTGGAGGGGTGGCCGAAGTACAGCGTGAAGTCCTCGAACGTCAGGTCGCTGCTGTTGAAGATCAGCATCGAGTCCTTGTCACCGCCGGCCAGGATGGAGACGCGCGGGCCCATGCCCCGGAGCGTGATGCCGTGGCGGTCCTGGAACGTCAGCGGCCCGCGATACACCCCCGGCGCCATGCAGATAACGTCGCCCGGCTGCCCGATGTTGACGAGATGCTGGAGCGTGTCCGGGAACGCGAGCTTGTTGCAGTCCGCCGCCTCGGCGGCGGGCACGCGCCGGCTCGAAGAATCCGCGACGGCGAAGACCGCGAGCAACACGACCGCAGCGACCGAACCCAGGCCGAGAAAGCGTCGCGCACCCATCATCTGTGACCTCCACATCATCAACACGCGAGCCATTCGACGACCAGCGTACGGCAGCCGCGCCGCGTTTTCAACCGCCTGCTTCGTGGACGCTCTTGGAGATGAGCGGTCCGAGGTCGGGTGTGAGCGAAGTGAGAGGAGCGGGCGCGGGCGGCGGAACTCAAGTTGCCAATTGATCATAAGGGCCTATAATTGAACACGACCAACAGTCGGTGCGATCACCACCGGTGGCGACCCTGCTCGGGGCGGAGGCGTGATTGGCTTCTCAGAGCTTTCCCAACGACCTGCCAAAAGGCTTCGACGAGCGCCGCGTGCGTTCGCACATTGCCGAATCTCACGCGTACGCTCTGGAACTTGAGCGCGCGTGGGACACGCTCGTGACCGATCACGAGGGGCAGTGGGTGGCTGCGTACAAGGGCCAATTCGTGTTCGGCGCCTCGGTTCAAGACGTACTCGCGGCTGCGAAGCAAGCGGGGTGGCCGCTCGATGTGATCGCGATCGATCATCTCACTCGGGAGCGCCCGGCCGTTCTCCTGTAGTGATCCGGGGCTTCTTCACTCCGGCACACCTCGGGCGCAACGATCCCGCCCTCACTGAAGTTCCGCTCCTGGACGCGTTCTTGTATGTTCCGTGCGTCGACGCGCACGTGTCTCTTCAGTTCCTGGTCGATACCGGAGCCGATATGACGGTCCTTCACGCGCAGGACAGCCTGCGACTGCTTCCATCCGACGAAGACTGGACGGTCATCCGCACCTTCCACACCGAGCATTTCGGAGGCGCCGGCGCGGGCCGCCCGTACTACGGCGTACCGGCAGTACTGTTCCTTTCCCACGAAGACGAGACCACCGACGGGGTCGAGATGACGATCTGGATCGCGGAGCCCGGTGGATTGAACCAGGAGCACGAGTCGCTGCTTGGCAGAGACGTTTTGGCCCACTACACGCTCACGTTCGTTCAACCAGAAGGACTCACGTTAGAGCGCCGGTGACGCCACCCTGTTCGGCGCTGCACGCGGCCGCAGCGCTACTCGCCGAGCAGCCGCCGCACCGCCCCCGACGCCTCCGCGAGCCCCACGACCTGCGCATCCTTCTCCGTGCGGCGTTTGATCTCCGCGCCGCCGTTCTCGATGCTGCGCGGGCTGACGGTGACGCGCACCGGCATGCCCAGCAGGTCGGCGTCGTTGAACTTCACGCCCGCCGAGCCTTCCTCGCGGTCGTCGTAGAGCACGTCGAACCCGGCGTCCTGCAGTTGCTGGTACACCTGCTCCGCGCTCTCGCGCACGCCCGGCTTGTCGAACCCCAACCCGACGAGGTGCACGTGGTACGGCGTCAGCTCGCGCGGCCAGATGATCCCGCGCTCGTCGTGGTTCGCCTCGATCGCGCCCGCGAACACGCGCCCCACGCCGATGCCGTAGCAGCCCATGACCGCGGGCTTCAGGTTGCCCGCTTCATCGGTGAAGTTCGCTTCCATCCTCTCCGTGTACACCGTGCCGAGCTTGAAGACGTGCCCCATCTCCATGCCGCGCTTCGTCTCGAGCGTGCCGCCGCAGTTCGCGCACGTGTTGCCCGCGCGCGCCAGCGAGATGTCGGCGATGACGTCCGCCTTCCAGTCGCGGCCGTGGTTGACGTTGCGGTAGTGCACGTCGGCCTTGTTCGCGCCCGCGACCAGGTTCTGCGCGCCGAGCGCGCTGTCATCCGCGACGATCTTGATCCCCTTCAGGCCGACCGGCGACGCCGAGCCGGCGACGAGCCCGTGCTTCCGCACGCCGTCGTCGTCCAGCAGCGACATCTCGACGGCCTTGAGCGCGTTACGGAGCTTCGCCTCGTTGACCTCCAGGTCGCCGCGGATGGCGACGAACACCGGCTCGCCATCGATCTCGTAGAACACCGCCTTCAGCGTGCGCTCGTGCGGCACGCCGAGGAACCGCACCAGGTCGTCGATCGTCTTCTGTCCCGGCGTCGAGACCTCTTCGAGCGGCAGCAGCGCCTCCTGCGGCATCTCGTGCTTCTTGTGATCCGCCTTCTCCTCGTTCGCGGCGTAACCGCAGTTGTCGCACAGCAGGATCGTGTCCTCGCCCACCTCGGTGAGGTACATGAACTCCTCGCTGTCCTTGCCGCCGATGGCGCCGGAGTCGGCGAGCACCGGGATCGTCGGCACGCCGCAGCGGTCGAAGATGCGCGTGTACGCCGCGCGCGCAGCCTGGTAGCTGCCGTCGAGCGCGTCCCAGCCGGCGTCGAAGCTGTACGCGTCCTTCATCGTGAACTCGCGCACGCGCATGAGGCCGCCGCGCGGCCGCGCTTCGTCACGCATCTTCGTCTGAATCTGGTAGACCATGAGCGGCATGTCGCGGTAGCTCTGCACCTGTTTCTTGAACAGGTCGACCACCACTTCCTCGTGCGTCGGCCCCAGCACCAGCTCCCGCTCGCGCCGGTCGTGCAGGTGGAACAGCACGTCGCCCATGGTGTCGATGCGGCCCGACGCCTGCCAGAGTTCCGCCGGCTGCACCACGGGCATGATCACTTCCTGCCCGCCCGCGCGGTCCATCTCCTCGCGGATGATCTGCTCGATCTTGCGCATCACCCGCCAGCCGATGGGCAGATAGCTGTAGATGCCCGCCGCGAGCTGCTGCACGAGCCCCGCGCGCAACATGAGCTGGTGGTTCGCCGTGTCGGCATCGGCCGGTGCGTTGCGCAGCGTTTTGCCGAAGAGCCGTGACATGCGCATGTGGGCGTCCTGTCGTGTAATCCGGTGACTGTTGCCAGATTCTAGCGGACGCCGCGACGAAGCAGTACGCACCGACTCGCGCCACTGCTGTGTACGCTCGCTCCGCCCTCTGTTGTCTGTTCTCTGTTGTCTGTTCTGCGCGCGCAGCGCGCTACCACCCCATCGCGCGCTCGATCGCGGCGAGGTCGGCCGGCACGTGGTGGATCTCCGGCTCGACGCGCAGCGCCGTCTCCGGGTCCTTCAGCCCGTTGCCCGTGATGATGCAGACGACCGTCTGCCCCGCGAAGCTCGTGCCCGCCGCGGCCTTCTTCAGCACGCCGGCCACGCACGCCGCCGACGCCGGCTCGCAAAAGATGCCCTCTTCCCGCGCCAGCCGCCCGTACGCCGCCAGGATCTCATCGTCCGTCACGGCATCGATGCTGCCGCCCGACTCCTCGCGCGCGGCGATCGCCGTCTTCCACGACGCCGGGTTGCCGATGCGGATCGCGCTCGCGATCGTCTGCGGGTGCTCGACGGGTGCTCCCTGCACGAGTGGCGAGGCCCCTTCCGCCTGGAACCCCAGCATGCGCGGGCGCAGGCTCGTGCGCTCCATCCGGTGATACTCGACAAAGCCCTTCCAGTACGCCGTGATATTGCCCGCGTTGCCGATGGGCAGCGCCAGCACGTCGGGCGCGTCGCCCAGCGCATCGGCGATCTCGAACGACGCCGTTTTCTGGCCCTCGATCCGGTGCGGATTGACGGAGTTCACCAGAGCGATCGGGTGCTTTGACGTGACCTCGCGCGCCATGCGCAGAGCCACATCGAAGTTGCCATCGACGGCGATGATCTCGGCGCCGTGCACCACGCCCTGCGCCAGCTTGCCGCGCGCGATCTTGCCATCGGGCACGATGACGTACACCGCGAGCCCGTAGCGCCCCGCGTACGCCGCCGCCGACGCGCTTGTGTTGCCGGTCGAGGCGCACATGATCGCCTTCGCGCCGTCCTCCATCGCCTTGGCGACGGCGACGACCATGCCGCGGTCCTTGAACGACCCCGTCGGGTTGCACGATTCGAGCTTGAAGTAGAGCGCCTTGCAGCCGAGGTCGCGCTCGATCGACGTCGACCGCACGAGCGGCGTGTCGCCTTCGCCCAGGCAGATCATCGGCGTGCGGCCGGTCAGCGGCAGGTGATCGGCGAAGCGGCGCAGGACGCCGCGGTCCGGCAGGTCTCCGTAGGTGCGCGGCGCGGCGTCGGCGGTCATTCTTCCTCGTTCTTGAGCTGTGTTGACTGCACGCGCAGCTCCTTCACCTGGCGCTCGAGCTCCTCGAGCTGCCGGCGCTTCATCCGCTCGATCATCTGGTTCAGCTTCAGCACCTGCTCGGTCAGCGACCGCCGATAGTCGAGCGTGCTCGTGTGCACGTGGTCGATGCGTGCGTCGTGCGCCTTCAGGCGCGTGTCGAACTGCGTCGCCGCGTCTTCCTGTCGCTCCAGCCGCGTGCGCGCGTCCTCCAGCGACTCCTCCGCGCGCGACGTGCGGTCCTCGAGCCGCTGGCGCTCCGCGCGCAACAGCTCGAGGCGCTCCGCGAGCAGCGGCAACTGACGGTACTCCTCCTGCTGCGCGTGCATCTCCGTCTCCAGCCGCGCGCCCACCTCGTGCGCGAGCCGCGCCCGCTCCGCCAGCACGTCGTCTTCGCGCCGCAGCGCGCGGATCGCCGACTCGATCTCCGAGTTCGCCTGCTCGATGCGCGTGATCGAATCGAGGTTGCGCGCCGTGCGGCTCTCGACGGCTTCCAGGCGCTGGTTCAGGCCCTGGTACTGCAGGTGCGAACGCGAGACTTCCTCCTGGAAGCGGCGGTTCGTGTCATCGACCGTCGCCTGGCGCTCCGAGAGCCCTTCGGTGCGCCGTTCCAGGTCCTGCACGCGGCGGTACATGTCGTTCTTCTCGGACTGCTCGCGGGAGTGCTCCTCGCCGCTCGTGCGCTCCAGCATCTCGAACTTCGTGTCGATGAGGACTTCCGCGTCCTGGATGCGCTCCAGCAGGCCGGACACCTGGCGGAACTGATCCTGCATCGTCGGCAGGCCGACCGTCTTGGCCGAGATCTCGCGCAGGCGGCCTTCGGCGTCCCGCAGCTTCTCGTTCACGTCGAGCATCGCCGCCTGGATCTGGTCGCCCTGCTGCGACATGCGGCCGACTTGCGTCCGCAGCTGCCCAACCTGGTCCTGCAGCCAGTTGATGGTGTCGATCGCCGGGCGCGCTTCTCCCTGTGGGTCCTGCATCGTCATGAATTCACTCGCAGTGTCTGTTCGACGCGGTGCACGCCCGCCAGCTTCGCGATGTCCGCCAGTGCGTGCTGCATGTCTTCCTCGCGCGCGTCGTGCGTCATGATAACGATCTCGGCGACGCCTTCGCCGTCAACTTCCTTCTGGATCACCGAGGCAATGCTGATCGCGCGGTCGCTGAGCGTGCCGGCGACACGCGCCAGCACGCCCGGCTGGTCCGCGACGGCGATGCGCAGGTAGTAGCGCGTGCGCACGTCCGCCATCGGCATGATGCGCAGGCCCGCCTCGCGGCGCAGCGAATGCGGCCAGTAGACGGCGTTGCTGATGCTCACGGCCGCGTCCAGCGCGTCGGCCACGACGGCCGATGTCGTCGGCAGCGAGCCCGCGCCCGGCCCCTGGAACAGCACGCGGTTCATCAAGTCGCCCTCGATCTCGACGGCGTTCAGCACGCCATCGACGTTCGCGAGCAGCTCGCCGTGCGGCACGAGCGCCGGATGCACGCGAAGTTGCACCGCGTCGCCCGACTTCCGGCCGATCGCCAGCAGCTTGATCGCGTACCCCAGCTCGCGCGCGTACGCAAAGTCGCGGGCCGCGAGCGATGTAATTCCCTCGCGGTAGACCTTCTCCGGGTGCACGTCTACGTGAAACGCCAGCGTCGCCAGGATCGAGAGCTTGTACGCGGCGTCGATGCCCTCGACGTCGTTCGTGGGATCGGGCTCGGCGAAGCCAAGCGCCTGCGCGCTCTTGAGCGCGTCCTCGAAGCTGCCCCCGCCCTTGCTCATCGCCGTCAGGATGTAGTTCGTCGTGCCGTTGATGATCGCCGTCACGCCGACGATGTCGTTGGCGAGCAGGTCGCGCTTGAGCGGCGCGATGATCGGGATGCCGCCGCCGACGCTGGCCTCGTACAGCAGGTCGACGTTGTGCTCGCGCGCCAGCATGATCAACTCGGCGCCGTGCTTCGCCATCACTTCCTTGTTCGCCGTGACGACGAACTTCCCGGCCTTGAGCGCCTCCCGCAAATACGGGTACGCCGGCTGCTCGCCGCCCATCACCTCGATGATCAGATCGATCTCGGGATCGTTGAGCAGATCGTCGGCGTCGGTGGTGACGAGCGCGGGGCTGACGGGAAAGTTGCGCTCCTTGCGGAGGTCGCGGACGAGGACGCGGCGGATCTCGAGCGGGACGCCGATCTGGCGCGCGTACACGTCGGCCTTTTCGTGCAGGATGCGGGCGACGCCGCTGCCGACGACGCCCAGGCCCATCAGGCCGATGCCGATCGCCCTGCGGTCACTGCCCATTGCCGCCGGCCGGAGCTGGGCGCCCGGCGCCGGCTGGTTCTGGCCGCCCTGGTCGCCGGAGCCGGCCGCCGGCGGCGGCTGGTCGACCGGGGCCGGTTGCTGGGGCTGCTGCTGCGCCGGCGCCTGTTGTTGTGGCTGCACCGGCGCCTGGCGCTGCTTCTGCAGGCGCGGCCCGGCGTCCGCGAGCACGCTGTTCAACGCGGCTGCCTCCGCCTTCTTGTCGAAGTCGCGCTTGATCTCCATCTGGTCCTGCTGGCTGGAAAGCCAGTCGTTATACCCCTTCTCGGTGAGCCTGGGCTTCTGGTCCTCGGTGACCGGCTTCTCGGCGCGATCGCCGACGCGCACGACGAAGAACTGCCCGCTGGGCGCTGACAGCGGCGGGCTGATCGTTCCGATCTCGGCCGAGAACACGTACGTGTCGTAGGCGGCGTTAAACGACCCCTGCGGCGCGTAGTCGTGCAGGCCGCCGGTGGTCTGCACGTCGACCTCGGCCGACATCGCCTTCGCGACGGTCGCCCAGTCCTCACCCCCTTGGATGCAGCTGGATCGCGGTGTTCGCCTCATCCTCGGTATTGGTCGCGATCACCTCGACCTTGGCCTGGGTGGCCGTGAGCGGGAGCTGGAGCTTGAGCTTGTCCTTGATCTTCTGGGTCAGCAGCTCGGCGCGGATCAGGCGGCGGTACTCGTCTTCGTTGAGGCCGCTCGTGTCGAGCTGGCGCCGCAGCGCATCGGCGAACGCCTTCTGGTCCGCCTCCGTGCCGACGCCCACGCGCGTGCGCAGCTTCTGGTCGAATTCATCCTGCGTCGCGGTAACGCCAAGGTCGCTTTCGGCCCGCGTGATCACCGTCAGCTCGTCGAGCACGGTGAGGTACGTGCCCTCGGGCAGCGCACCCTGGATCTGCTGGTAGTTGATGTTCTGGAAGTACTCGTAGGCCATGCGCCGCTTCATGGCTGTGTAGGAGATCTTGATGCCCTCCGTCTCCAGCACCGTGCGGTTGCGCGGCTTGACGACGGAGTACCAGTACCCGAAGGCGATGAAGCCCATCGCGATCGCGATGATGCCGACGACGGCGCTGATCAGCAGCAGGCGCGTGGACTGCTCGGAGTCCATGTTGAGCAGCCCGCCGCCGTGGCGCTTGTGCGCGGCCGCCGGCTGCTTCTTCGCGGGCTGGTTGGCCGCCGCCGCACGTCGTGATTTGCTGTCGCTCGCCATCGATTCACCCCTCTGCGCCGCTCTCTGCTACAACGCCGGAGAGGCAGGCGCGTTGCCCGGCGCGCGAGCATCTCCCCCGAGCCGGCCGGACCGCCCGCTAGTGGGCGGAGAACGTGCTGGTCGTGCGGATGTGGTCCGCCGTGTACGGGAGCAGCGCCAGGTGCCGCGCCCGCTTGATGGAGAGCGTCAGGCGGCGCTGGTGGCGCGCGCACGTGCCCGTCTTCCGGCGGGGCTCGATCTTACCGCGGTCGGAGATGTAGCGCCGCAGCTTGACGGGGTCCTTGTAGTCGATGACGTCAATCTTGTCCACGCAGAAGGCGCAGACCTTCCGGCGGGCGCCGAAACGCCCTCTGCCGCCGCCGCCGCCCGGCCGGCGGCCCGGGCCGCCCGATCGCTCCTCGGACCGGCCCTCGGGCCGGGGCGACGCACTCTCGGCCGGTGCCGTCGTCGCCGGAGCGTTGCTTTCGCTCACCTCAGTGGTCAAGGCTTGTTCCTCCATGTCGCTCAACCGCGGCGCAGCAGCGCCGCATCCGCTTGCTTACTCGAACGGCAGGTCGTCGGGATCCACCGCCGCCGCGACGGCGCCGGCGTCGTCGCGTTCCTGCATCCGCGCCGCCCCGCCTCCGCTGTTGCCGCCGCCGCTGCCCAGGAACAGCACCGTCTGCGCGACGACCTCCGTCTTGTACCGCTTCTGGCCGTCCTGACCCTCCCACGAGCGGGTCTGCAGCCGGCCTTCGACGTACGCCTGTCGGCCCTTCTGCAGGAACTGGCTGCACAGCTCCGCCAGCTTGTCCCACGTGACGACGTCGAACCAGTCGGTCTCTTCCCGCCGCTCACCTTCCGGCGTGTTGTACGTCCGGTTGCACGCCAGCGAGAACGTGGTGACGGCCTTGCCGTTGGCCGTGTACCGCATCTCGGGGTCCTTCCCGATGTTGCCGATGAGCATAACCTTGTTCAAACCCGCCATCTGAATTCCCTCTCGCGCGTCCGCAAACGCGACGATCCGGCGTGCGCCGCCCTACTCCTCGTCCTTGCGGATCAGGAGGTGGCGGATGATGTCATCGGAGATGGCGAAGCCGCTCTCCAATTCGTGCGCGCGCGCCGGGTCGAGGCGGATCTGCGTGACGACGTAGTTCCCCTCCAGGTGTCTGTTGATCCCGTAGGCAAGCTTTCGGCGGCCCCAGGGGGCGATGTTCGACGACTTCGCCGCCGCGGCTCGTGACGGCCGAGGTGACCCGTTCGATCGCCGCGGACACGTCATCCTCGGCGACCTCCGGGCTCATCACCACGACAAGTTCGTATTCGTGCAAGCTCACCTCCAGGCCGATTCTCTCAAAACAAAGCGCCCGCGCACTCCGTGTATCTCGCTCGGAGGCCGGGCTGACTGAACAGCATCCGCTGGCCGAGGTCTCGACAGCGCAACGAATTATAGGAACGGCCCGCTTCGAAGTCAACGTAATCGCCGGGCCGTCAACCCGCCGCGGGCGAGGCCGCCCTGACCAATCAGACCCGGACAAAATCGCTAACCAACAACACGGCAACTCCGGCCACTGTAACCTGCGCGCCGAAAGCTGTACGCTGTGCTCTGGTAATCCAGACCCCGTAGCCGGCGATGAGGTGTGGCCGATGCGCAAAGACTTGATGGAGATCCTTGCCTGCCCCATGTGCAAGGGCGAGATCACCCTTTCGATCGACGAGGAGAAGGACGACGAGGTCGTCCGCGGCTCGCTCTTCTGCGCCACGTGCAACGAGCGCTACCCGATCGAGGACAGCATTCCGAACCTGCTGCCGCCCGACCTGCGCAAGGCGGCCAGCGGCACCTAAGTTCCGCCCGGAGGGATCACCATGGGACGGTCGCGACAACTGGGCATGTTCATCGTCATCGGCGCCGGCATCCAGATGCTGGTGATGCTCATCGGCACCCTGCGGCGCAGCTACATGGTCATCGCCCTGCCCGTCCTCGCGGCGACCGGCATCGTCAGCGCCCTGGCGTTCTGGGTCGGCTGGACGATGATGAACACCGAGCCCGACCTCGCCGAGCTCGAAGAAGAGACGATGGCGCCATCGCCGGTGTGACCCCGCGAACCCGGCGCGTTCCCAACCACGCGCCGAGGCCCCGTAGGGACAGGGCTTCAGCCCTGTCCGCCCCCGTCATCCTGTCTCTCACCACATCGGGCGCCCATCGCACCTAGCCCCGCCGGCCGCAAGCTAACACTTGCCGCCGAGGCAACGAAAACACCCGAGCGGAGCGCTCCGGGCGTTTTCTAGCGGCATGGCTGCTATGCGAAGTCTCGGCCTAGAGGCGGAGCTTGCCGTGAGACGGCTGACGCCGGCGCTGCCGCGGGTGGCCCTCATCCTCGTCGAGCAGCTCGATGGGCGGGGTCGAGACCGCCTCGTGCACGTAGCCGCAGCAGAGGCACGTGCTGTAGGCGCCGTACCAGTCACGCTCTACGATCATCGAACCGCGGCAGCGGGGGCAGGTGCGGGGAAGAGCGGTGTTCATGAGGGCAGTCCTCCCAGGGCCCGTGGGCCATTTCCCCCGCCCGAGAGCGTGGGGGTATCAGAAAGCCACCGGATTACCGAATCACGGGCCTTCCGTTGCCTGCGGGGTTAGCTGTCGGGTTCGGACTGAAAGGCTTGTCCTACGCGTCAGCGCGCCGTTGCCGGGTCGCCGCGCGATTCACCCCGTCCGCTGCTGCGGAACCTGGTTCCCCCGTCCTCGCCTGCCGGATGCCCGGCTCGGCGAGGTTCGGCACAGCCCGCTTCGGGCGGGCTTAAGGCCCCGACGCCGCGCGTTCGAGGCCGTTTGTGATTTCCGGTACATGTTACGACGAGAACACGAATCCTGTCAACGGGTTTGCGCCTGTTTGTACGGAATCTGTAAAGCGGACGGCCTGTTTCGTTATTTTCAGAAGTATCTCCACCCGAAATCTGCGCCACCGGCCGGACGGCGGCGCGCGGCAGAACGGCCGCTCGGGAGGCTAGCCACGGTCTGGGTTCTCGTGATCGAGCGCCCACCGCCGCGGATTGTCGATGACGTACGCGCGGATGTCCCGCAGTTCGCGCTCAGTTCGCACGACCCGCTCGTAATAGCCGCGTTGCCACAGCCTGCCGGAACGGACGAGCGCACGATTGGCGTCGCGGGCCGCAATCGATTTGAACCCGCGGAGCACGGCACCCAACGTAGGGGCGCTGCTTGCCGCGCCCCGGCCAGTTGGCGGCACGGTGTCGGTCAGCCAGACAACGCCATGCACGTGGTTCGGCATCACGATGAACGCGTCGAGTTCCAAGGAAGGGAACAGGCTCGGGAGGCAGCCCCAGGCGCCCCGAACCGCGGCGCCACCGGGATTCACGTGCACCAGATCGCCCCGAACAACCCCGAGCAGCGGCAGCCGGTCCACGACGACGGCGGTGAAGAAGTACGCGCCCGGCGACGCGTAATCCCACGACGGGAGGCGCATCGGTTTGCGGCGTGGCGGTTCATTCATGGCAAGTCCGCGTCGCCCGTACGACGACGGGTG
This sequence comes from uncultured Chloroflexia bacterium, assembly GCA_963701135.1. GTDB lineage: Bacteria > Chloroflexota > Dehalococcoidia > DSTF01 > JACRBR01 > CAYJMJ01. Next base: position 3,545,203 of record OY969567.1, on the reverse strand, counting down.
TTGTGGATACGACGGGGCGCGGCAAGCAACGCCCGTTAGGCCATCTCCCCGTACAACAACTCCCGCAGGTCCTCCCGCACAGGCGTGCCGTCGAGGCGGAGGTGGCGCGGGTTGTAGCCGTCGTGGTGCACCGTCACGAACAGGTCGCTCGGGCCGGCGTCCACCGGCAGCGGCAGGCCGCACGTGCCGCCCGCGTCCGTCCGAGCGCGCGCCAGCACCTTCGCGCCGTGGCCGCTCAACGTCACCTCCGCGCCCCTGACCGGCGGCCGCTCGCCGGACGCGTCGGCGTCGTTCGCCAGCACCTCCACCATCGCCGTGCGGCCGTCTTCGTGCTTCGTCAGCTGCACCGCCATGTCGATGAGGTACACGAGCGGGTCCGGCGTCACGGCCTTCATGCCGGCGTCGATCACGGCGCGCACCTGCGTCGCCTTCAACGATGCGTCGGTGGGCGCCATGCCGTGGTCGGTCGTTACGATGAACAGCGTGTCGTCGAACAGCCCCTGCGCCGCCAGCTCGTCGAGGATGCGGCCGATGCGCACGTCCGACTCGTCGAGTGCGGTGCGCTGGCCTTCGGAGTGCGGCCCGTAGTCGTGGCCGACGCCGTCCGTCAGCGGCATCTCGTGGAACATGAACTTCGGCGGCGGGTGCGCGTCGTCCGTGTACAGCACGATGGACTGCGCCAGACCGCGGTTCTCGACGATCGACTCGCCGACGGCGCCCTTCTGTCCGTCGGCCTGCCAGCGCGGGCTCGTGTCGCCTATGTAGCGCGCCGTCAGCTCGCGCAGCCGGTCGCGGTCGCCGATGACGAGCCGCTCGAGCGTCGCGTGGTCGGCGCCCCGCGTGCACGGCTCGTGGATCGATGCCGTGAACGCGCCGCTCATCCCCTGCCAGGGCCCGAACACGCGATGGAACGCCTCGTACAGCGTCTCTACGCCGTCGCCGAGGAACCGCGCCGTGTCGAACTGCTGCCCCTGCGGCGTCACGACCTCGCGCGTCTCGCGCAGGTAGTACGTCGGGTTGACGATGTCGTGGTGGCCGCCCCACGCGCCGGTGCCGATGGCGTTGTGGCTCGGCCAGGTGATGCTCGGGAAGTTGGTGAACGACCCGTAGTCGAACATCGTGCCGTTGCGGATGAGCCGCCGCAGGTTGGGGATCGCGTCGGCGTCGTGCTCGAGCCGATGCTTCAGCTCCGTGTTGCTCTGGCCGTCGAGCAGGAAGATGTACACGCGCTCCGGCCGCCGCACGTCGACGTCATCGATGATCTCCTCCAGCACGCGGCCGTCCTGCCGCTTCAGGTACACGTCCGGCGCGACGCCGCGCTCGCTCGACGTACGGCCCGTCGCGTCCATGCCGTCGATCAGCGGGAAGCCGCACAACATCGCGATCGTCGGCGCGATGTCGACCTGCAGCGACGGCGCATCGGTCAGCGCGCCGCGCTTGATGCCCGGGCCGGAGAACACCAGCGGCGAGCGCGCGTGGATCGCGTCGAGCGCGCCGTGCTGGCCGGGCTGTCGGCCGAACGCATACGCCTTCGGGTTCACGACGAGGTCCGGCGCGTTCGGGCTGTCGAACAACTGCGCGATGCGCTCGTACGCGAACGGATACGCGTTGTGCTCCGGCTCGACGTACGCCGTGTTGGGGTCGATGCCCGGGAACCCGGACGCCTTCGACGCCGCCAGCTCCTCGTCGACCGTCGCCAGCGCCTTGCGGTCCTGGTTCGCCAGCGGGTTCTCGCCGATCTGCTCGATGACGCGATACTCGTAGCCGCGTCCGTCGGCGGCGTACAGCCGCTGGAAGCGGACCATGCCGCGCGCCGCCCACGCCTCGTACGCGCCGTCGCGGTACGTGATCACCATGTCGGTCTGCGGCCCCGTGGCGTCGGTGAGGATGGCGTGGATCGCGCGGTCGCCCGACTCCTGCTGATGCTCATCGAGCCCCTGCCCGCGCAACCGCTCCGGCAGCGCGACCCGGTCGTGGCGTGTGGTGTGGATGGTGGTCATCGTTGAAGAACCCAGAACCTGGAACCAAGAACCTGCGGCTCGCCGCGCGGCCCGCGACGTGCGCCCATCATCGGCGACCCGGCGGTGGTGGTGCAACGGCGCTTTGATTGACCGTATCGAATTTCGCGTTTTTCGCGCGGGATTGATCGTTCCGAAGCTGGAGCGGTGCTATTGCGGGTGATGGTTCGGCCGAGGCTGCGGCCGCCGGAAGCAAATTGGTCGGCACTTTTGGCCTGCGCGGCGGAAGGACGCAGTTTGCGGGTAGTCATGTGCGGCAGGTGGCCAGTCATGGCGAACTCCCCTCGAGGAGGCGGGCGGCGCGGGATTCGGGGTTCTCGGCCAGGGCCTGCATCACGGCGCGGACGCGCGGCGAGCTGGCGCCGCTCTCGAGGGCGTTCATGTTGCCCTTGGGCGCCCGCGCCGGGGCGTCTTCCTCCGCGGCGCATGGGGGGCTCCCTTCGGTCGCAGCCGTCAGCGGTCAGCTTTCAGCTATCAGCTTGTTCGGCGGCTTGCGGCCGCGGTGCTGTGGGGGCGAGGGTAGGGGATTACGGGCGGAAGTCCGAGGGGCGGGTGTCACTTAGCGGTGTTCAGGGCCCGCCGAACGACGAAGTAGCGCGACATCGCGGTCGAGCCGGTCGGGGTGGGAAGACTAATTTTCCTGCTGGTTGGATCACGCTTGCATGAGAGCCACGGATCATCGACACTCGGTCAAGTTGGAACGGCTGAATCGAGCTGGACGCAACGCGCACAGACTGGAGGGGAGGACCTTGCTTTGCGGCGATTGAGTCACGCCCAACGAGCTGAGTTGATGCGGTGTGCCCGAGAGGTCACCGGGCACGCGTACGCCCCCTACTCCCATTTCGCGGTCGGCGCCGCCGTGCAAGCGAGAAGCGGCAATGTATACCGCGGCTGCAACGTCGAAAACGCCTCATACGGCCTGACGATCTGCGCGGAGCGCGCGGCGATCAGTATGGCTGTAGCCGCGGAGGGCGCAGCGCTGGCGATCGAAGCGATTGCTGTGGTGGCTGAATCGGGCGGCGCGTGTAGCCCTTGCGGTGCCTGTCAACAGGTGATTCGTGAATTCGGCGAGGATGTAGCGATCCTGTACTTCGATGGCGAGCGCGAAAAGCGTGAACCAATCTCTAAGCTCCTGCCGGCGAGCTTCGCACTTCCACGGGCCTGAGTAATCATTGCCTTGACATGCCTCAGTAGTGTGATATGGTAGAACAAGTGTTCGAGCGCACGCACTCATTTCGCGACCCGATTCACGGGTTCATTCGTGTGAATCGCGCGGAAAGGGACATCATCGACTGCAGCGTGTTTCAGCGGCTACGCCGCGTCCGCCAGCTTGGCACGAGCTATCTGGTCTATCACGGAGCTGAGCACACGCGGTTTGGCCACTCCCTGGGTGTCATGGAGGTGGCTACGAAAGTGTTCCAAGCGATCCGTCGGCGACGACCAGACCTTCTCGCAGCCGAGGAAGAGTGGGCTCGATATGAGCAGATCCTTCGTTTGGCGGGGTTACTGCACGATGTCGGACACGCCCCATTTTCGCATGCTTCTGACGAGATTTTCCCACGCGAACCAACTTCTGGCCGCCGGTTGAAGCACGAGGATTACACTATTTCGCTCATTCGGAATTCGGAACTGGGCGAACTGATCTCGAGAAACTTCGAGGCACAAGGGATCGGGATTGAAGACGTCGTTAGCCTGTACGCCGACGCGTCGGGGCTCGGTCGAGTCGGCGTGTTGTTACAAGACATCATCGCTGGTGAGCTGGACGCGGACCGAATGGATTACCTTGCACGGGACTCGCACTACGCTGGTGTGTCTTATGGCAAGTATGATTTAGAGCGCCTGCTAGACACTGTGACGGCCGTTGAGGACGAAGCGGTATTGCACCTGGCCGTCAACGAAGGAGGCTTGTTTGCACTGGAAGAGTTCCTACTTGCCCGATACTACATGTTCCTTCAGGTCTACTTGAACAAGCACCGCAGGTTCTATGACCAAGCATTGATCCATGTCGTCAAGGCGCTGCTCCCCGATGGCGTGTACCCACTGCCCGGCGAGTGGCAGGAGTTCATCAAGCACGACGACGTTTGGTTGCTGTCACAGCTTCCTGAGATGGTTGCCGGAGGGAATGTATGGGCCGACTGCTTGTACAACAGGCATCATTGGACTGTTGTTGCATGGCTGAATGTCGGCGACGCGGGTTCGGATCAGATCCGTTGGATGCATGCGGTTCGGGACCTTCACACTGAATTCACCGAGGATGTTGTCGTTCTGGATGATGCAAGGGGTAAGGCTTTCCAGCGGACGGAGCCCAATCCGTACATAACAGTCAGCGCCGAACCCGAGGAGCGTCCTAAGATCCTGATTCTCTGCGACAACGGCTCCGCAGAACTCGTCGAGAAGAAATCTGAAATGGTCGCCGATTTAGGGAAACGCAAGATTAGGTTAATGCGCTTATACACTAGCCCGGATCGATTGGATGAAGTACGATCGGCGTGGGACACCGCCTATGCCCGGCACGGATGAGGGAGTAGAGCGATGGGAGACCTTGTGGATGAAGTAATTGCTCGGCTGGTCGCTGAAAAGAGCGTGATAAGGGGCAAGAAGGTCCTGCAGAAGCTCGTGTACTTCGTTCAGGAAGGCGAAGGCGTGCGGTTAGGATTGTCATTCCGCATGCGTCATTACGGTCCATTCTCTGATGAGCTCGATGAGTTGACGGAGGAAATGGGCGAGCGAGGCGTCCTGTCGATAACAGATAGCGGCGAGGCAGGGTTCACTTTTCGTCCCGGGAAGACCCTCACTGCCACGCCACATACTTCGGCCGACTCTCAGGTCGATCGAGTGATAGAGAGATTCGGTAACGAAGGTGGCTTGACTCTAGAATTGCTCGCGACGATTCACTTCTTGGCGGAGCGCCACGGCTACGACGGTTCGGCGCAAGGAAACGATATGCTGGTCGGTCGCGTCCAAGCGTGGAAAGGCCGGAAGTTTCAAGATCCGTTCATCCGAGACAACATTCACAAGCTCCAAGCGCTCGGTTACCTATGAAGCATCGGTCACCACGGGCACGGCGCGCTTTTCGCCTGCTACACGATGATCTCCAGCTGAGTCCGATGCATGCGGGGGCAATGCAGAACCGCTTGTTCTGAAGGGCGCCTTTGGCGGTTTGATGGTCCAGCAGCGCCGCTCCGGCCACGCTCCGCCCGCGGCTGTCCCTTGTCGCCTGTCTGCTGTTTACTACTCCCATGACCAAAACACTGGAACTGCTCGGGTATGCGCCCGATGACCGGGTGCTCATCATCCACGCCGACGACATCGGCTTCTCGCACGCTTCCAACGTGGCGGCGTTCGAGGCGATGGCGCGCGGCAGCCTGACGTGCGCATCGACGCTGGTGCCGGGCCCCTGGTTCATGGAGACGGCGAAGCTGCAGAGCAGCACCCGGACGCCGACATCGGCGTGCACATGACGCTCACCGCCGAGTACGAGACGTACCGCTGGCGCTCGATGACCGGCGCGCCGTCGCTGCACGCCCCGGACGGCGGCATGTGGCGCAACGTCCCCAGCGTCGTCGAGCACGTCTCGGCCGAGGTCGCGGCGGCGGAGCTGCGCGCGCAGGTCGAGCACGCGCTCGCCTGCGGCATCGACGTCACGCACCTGGACACGCACATGGGCACGGTGATGCTGCCGCGGTACCTGCCGCCGTACATCGACCTGGCGATCGAGTTCCGCCTGCCGGTCTTCTTCATGCGGATGAACGAGCGCCGTCTCACGGCGCAGGGCGAAGGTGAGCGGGTCTACGCCGAGCAGTCGGCGAAGCTCGAAGCGCTCGGCTGGCCGCTGCTCGACACCATCATCCACCGTACGCTGGGCGAGATCGCGCCCGAAGACAAGGACGCGCGCTTCCGCGAGATCTTCGCCAGCGTCAAGCCGGGCCTGACGCACTTCCTCGTCCACCCGGCGCAGGGCGGCGACGAGCTGGACGCGATGACGCCGGTCGACAGCCGTAACCGCGCGAAGGAAGGCGAGCTGTTCACCAGGCCGGACCTGCGCGCATACGCCGAGAGCCTCGGCATCAAGCTCACGGGCTATCGCGAGATCCGCGAGCGGCTGCGCGCATCGCTGCCGGCGCGCGTGTAGCGCTCGTCGAGCGGAGGGCCCCATGCAACTCAAGGGCGCTGTCGTCATCGTTACGGGCGCGAGCGCGGGCATCGGCCGCGAGACGGCGCTGGAGTTCGCCCGGCAGGGCGCGCGCGTCGTGCTGGCGGCCCGGCGCGAAGACCGGCTGGAGGCGCTCGCCAAGCAGATCCGCGGCATGGGCGCCGAGGCGCTCGCCGTCCCTACGGACGTCGCCCGCGGCGATGACATCGACCGCCTGGTGCAGGCCGCGCTCGACCGCTTCGGCCGCATCGACGTGCTGGTCAACAACGCCGGCTTCGGCTTCAGCGGCACGATCGAGGAGACGACCGAGGCCGACATGCGCGAGCTGATGGACGTGAACTACATGAGCGCGTTCAACGCGACGCGCGCCGTGCTGCCGCACATGCGCAGTCAGCGGAGCGGTCACATCGTCAATGTCGCGTCGGTGGTCGGCAAGATCGCGTTTCCGTTCCACGGCGCGTACTCGGCGACGAAGTTCGCGATGATCGGCATGACGGAAGCGCTGCGCGGCGAACTCGATGGCTCCGGCATCACCGCGACGGCCGTGCTCCCCGGCTCGACGCGCACGGAGTTCTTCGAGGCGCAGCGCACGAACGACGGCCACGTCTCGGCCCCCACCGGCCCGCAGCAGGACCCGGACGCCGTCGCGCGCGCCATCGTGCGGTCGGTGCGCAAGGCCACGCCGGAGGTGAACATGGTGCGGATGTTCCGCTTCGCGTACGGGATCAACGGCTTCTTCCCGTTCCTGCGCGACTTCGCGGGCCGCCAGTTCTACCGCCGGAGCCACGGGAAGCCGCGGCGGCGGGACAGCAAACAGCAAACGGCAAACAGCAAAGACTAGCTGCGCGCAGCGCGCGTCAGGCGTCGAGGAATCGCAGGCGGAGGCGGAGGGCGTCGGGGCGGGACTCATCGACCATCAGGCGCTTGCCGGTGCCGTTGCTGACACCTTCGGCCAACGCGCTGGCGGTCATGGGCTGCGAGAGCACGAGTCTGGATCGCCGCCTCGTCGTCCTGGTAGCGGCGCACGGCGGCGGACTGGACCTGGGGCAGGCGCACGAGGGCGCGCTGCACTTCCATCAGCCCCTGGAAGCCCGGCACGGCGGCGATCGTGACGTTGACGCCTTCACCGCCGGGGGCGAACGACGGCTCCATCTCCGGCAACTGCGGCTTGGCGGCCGGCGCCGGCACGACGGGCTGCGGCGCCCGCGCGCGCTGCTCGGCGATCACGACGACGGCGTCGGTCAGCTCGGCGACGCGCGCGGCGAGCTGCTCCGTGTGGTCGACGAGCTTCGTGATGACGGTGCTGAATCGCTCCAGCGTCTCCAGCACCTCTACGGGCATGACCTTCGCGCGCGCGTCGCGGTCCGCGGCGATGATCGCCTCGGATTCCATCAGCGCCTGTGCGATGATCCTGGCTGCTCGCTCAATGGGCTCGTCGTTGGGCGTCGGGGCAGTGTCGGCCGTCATACGCTTCCAGTCGAAATACACATCCCAATGATCGACACGCCGCGTCCTGCGAGTGGGAATCGGCAGCGTGGTCCATGCCGCCGGTCCGGGCGCCGCGTGCGTGCCGAGCGGAGCGGCAATCGCGACGTGCCGGACAGTGATGTATCGGCGCGGGGAGCTTCGAACCGGACTGATTATAGCAAGGTGTTTAGCCGCCCTTTGGCGCGGCTAACCCTTATTTTCGGGCCGGATTTGCCTTGCCCCGGACGCCCGGACTCGAATCTGGACGAGGCGCGTCAAGCAGGGCTCCGGCGCTCGCCGGCCGGCGGTCGCGCGTACCGCACAACGCGGCACAATAAAGCCCGATACGCACCGCGCCGGCGAGCGGCGATAGATGAAGGAGCCATGACCATGGAGACGTTGCTCGTCGAGCGCGATGGCGCGCTGCCGGGGCTGACGACGATCACGCTGAACCGGCCGGAGAAACTCAACGCGATCAACGTCACCATGCACGAAGAGCTGCAACAGGTGTGCCGCGACCTGCAGTCCGACCACGAAACGCGCGTCGTCGTCGTCACTGGCGCGGGGCGCGCGTTCTCATCGGGCGCGGAGCTGACGAGCCGGCCGGCGGGGCCGCCGGCGAACGACATCGACCGGCGGCTGCGCGTCGGTATGGGCAACCGCACGTGCGCGCTGCTCGAAGGCCTGGACCAGGTGACGATCGGCGCGATCAACGGGCTGACGATCGGCGGCGGTGTCGTGTTCACGAGCTGCCTCGATATCCGGCTGGCGGCGGAGTCGGCCTGGTTTTCGATTCCGGAAGTGGACGTTGAACTGCCGCTGACGTGGGGCGCGCTGCCGCGGCTGATGCGCGAGCTGGGCCCCGCGCGCACGAAGGAGCTGGTGATGACGTGCGACCGCTTCACAAGTGCGCAGGCGCTCGAGTGGGGCTTCGTGAACCACGTCTATCCCGACGACCTGGTGCTGCCCGAGGCGCGCAAGCTCGCGGAAAAGCTGCTCGCCAAGGACGCGCTCTCGATCGCCATGACCAAGTCCGCAACGAACGCGATGGCGCGCCTCATGGTGCCCGATGAGGCATCGCACGCGGAGCGCGAGCAGATGCTGCTGGCCTACATGATGCGCCGCCGCCACTCGGAAGAGCCGGGCGGCGCTGACTAGCCGCCCCCCGACGCTCAGTTCAAACGCATATCCGCGCGGGCTGAAAAGCCCGCGCTACGGGGCCGATATCAGGCGCGCAGCGCTTCGAGGATTTTTCCGGCGTGCTGGATGTGGTCCATGTCGTGCACGCGCTGGAACACCGCCCACTCAAGGCAGTTGAGGTCGCCGAAGAACGGGTGCGGCGCCAGCACCGTCATGTCCGGCTCCGCCGGCAGCGCCGCGATGACGTTGAGCAGGCGCTGGTTCGTCTCCCGCAGCCGCTCGATGAGCGCCGGGTACGGTTCGCCGCCGTCGTCGGCCATCATGCCGATGCTGCCGCGGCCCCGCGGCTCCTGTCCCCGCGACGTCGTCTCGATGACGTGCGCGACGCCGGCCCCGGACGTGATGACGTGCCGCACGAGCTCGCGCAGCGACCACTCGCCGGCCGCGGGCTGGCGGCCCGCCGTCGCATCGTCCACCGCCGCCGCGAGATCGATGAAGCCGGCCTGGCTCGTGCTGACCAGGCTCGGTCAGACCTGCGCGGCTCTTCCCGGCCTGGTGCCGGATGTAGGACGTAACCCGCTCACGGACGTTGTCGGAGACCATGGGCGGATGATACACCCGCTAGTGACTAGAGGTTAGAGGTTGGAGGTTGGAGACTGCCCCGTCTCGGCATGCCGCCAGATGACGGGGCGGCCGGAGATCAGCGACGGAGGCGCTTGCCGCGGAGGCGTTCGTACACGCGGGTCAGCGCGGCGGCCCACGGCTCCCACAGGTGGAAGACATCGGCCGCGAACACGAGCACGACGCCCAACAGGTCGTAGTACAGCCACTCGGCGGGACTCATCGGTCGCCCTTTCGATTGCGGAGTGCCAGTGAGATCGACGGACTCGGACACGCATCCGAGACCACCGAGCGGGGGTACTCTCACGTTACTACTAGCGCGGGCGCGCTTCCAGCGTTTCACGTCAAGCCTGTCCACCCACGTCAAGACTGAACGGGCGCGGGAAGCCGGTCGACAGGCCCGGTAGCGGGGCGTAGACTGCGATCGCCCGCATCAAGCGCACGCACCGCCCACACGGCAGGAGGTCGCCATGGTCGTCGAAGCTTCCGTCATCAGCCGCCTGCGCGAGGGCCGCGACCGCGGCATCGACTACGTGTTGCGGCAGCAGCGCGACGACGGCGCCATGGGCCAGCCGGAGACGGAGGGCATCGGCCCGTACTACAAGGCGCTGTGGGCGTTCGCCGCGGGCGGCCGCCCCGTCGAGGGCAATCGCCTTGCGACGTGGATCGCGCGCAACGTGTTGAGCGAAGAGGGCGACTTCGCCGGCGCGCTGCGCGGCGACGCCCACAACTACAGCTACTCGTACGCGAACGCGTGGATCATCTGCGGGGCGCAGAAGCTCGGCCGGTTCGACATCGCCCGCCGAGGCATGGAGTTCCTGCTGTTGTTGCAGCACGCGGAGGACGGCGGCTTCCGCATGCAGCGCGACAACGAGGAGGCGCCGCAGGACCTGCTGTGCAGTTCGCAGGGCGGCAACGCCTGCCTGTTCACCGGCCACCTGGCGCAGGCGAAGAACGTTGGCCGCTTCCTGCGTACGGTGTGGGGCGCGCAGCCGCACCCGGAGCGCGAGCTGTTCCTGCTCTACAAGCCGGGGCAGGGGCTGCGCACGGAGTTCCCGGAGGAACGCCAGCGGCTGCACTCGATCCGCATCGACCGGCGGCGGCAGATGTACTTCAACATCGGCATCGCCTCGGCGTTCCTGGCGCGGCTGACGATGGCGACGGGCGACCGCGAGTGGGCCGAGCTGGGGAAACGCTACCTGGAGATCGGCTTCAACGTGCTCGACGAGATGTACGAGACGGCGCAGGCCGGCAAGGTGGGCTGGGGCGCCGCGCTGACGTACGGCGTGACGGGCGAGCGCCGTTACCTGGAACTGACGGAGCGCGTCGGCGGGGCGCTGCTGGACCAGCAGACGCCTGAGGGCGCGTGGGATAACACCGGCGGTTACACCACCGACGCCGTCCGCACCGAAGTCACGTGCGAGTTCATCGTCCTGCTCGACGAGATGCTTGCGGGGATCGCGGGCGCGTAGGACGCCCGCTGCGCGGGCGACGGCAGACAGCAGACAGCAAACAACAGACAACAGACAACAGACAACAGAGGATGCGCGGCGCGCGATGCGGTTGGGCGCATGCGGCTATGAACGCCGCCACGGGGCGGAGCTGAAGCTCCTTCGCTACTTCCCTGCGCGCGGCACCGGTGCCGGACGGCGGCGTCTTCGGCCACGGGCGCGTGCTCACCTTCCCCGGAACGAGGCGGTGCGGGCGCGGCGCGCATTTCATCGGGGGCGGAGCTGAAGCTCCTTCGCTACTTCCCTGCGCGCGGCACCGGTGCGGGGACGGGGCTCTGCGTGCTCGATTCATTCTCACCTTCCCCGGACGAGGCATTGCGGGCCGCGTCGGGCACTTGATGAGGAGTTGGGGGCGGAGCTGAAGCTCCTTCGCTACGGGCGCGGGTGGCGCGGCACCGACGCCGGGCGAGGGCGTTTCGGCCGCGGTGCATGCTCACCTTCCCCGGACGAGGCATTGCGGGCCGCGAGGCGGGCATTGATAAGGAGTTGTGAAGAACGCAAGGCGGCGGGGTGGCGTAGGTTCCGCGTCGGGTATAGGGGCTGGATGACGTTGATATAATCAGGAACCGTCCCGCCGCCAAGCACGTATACATCGGAGAGAACTCTTCGCCTCGCTTTCCCCCTCGGGAGGACCCATGGAAGACCCCAAGATCATCGCCGAGCGCATCATCGCCAACGTCGAGAAGGTGATCATCGGTAAGGGAGCGGAGGTGCAGCAGGCGCTGATCGCGCTGCTATGCCAGGGGCACGTGCTGATCGAAGACGTGCCGGGCGTGGGCAAGACGATCCTGGCGCGCAGCCTGGCGACATCGACCGGTTGCAACTTCCGCCGTATCCAGTTCACCCCCGACCTGCTCCCGAGCGACGTGAGCGGCGTCTCGATCTACAACCAGAAGACCGGCGACTTCGAGTTCCGGCCGGGGCCGATCGTCGCGCAGGTCGTGCTGGCCGACGAGATCAACCGGGCGACGCCGAAGACGCAGTCGGCGTTGCTGGAGGCGATGGAAGAGCGCCAGGTGACCGTCGACGGGGTCACGCACAAGATGCCGCAGCCGTTCATCGTGCTCGCGACGCAGAACCCGATCGAGTACGAGGGCACGTTCCCGCTGCCGGAGGCGCAGCTCGACCGCTTCCTGCTCCGCATTCACCTGGGCTACCCGACGCATGGTCGATGAGGTGCTGATCATGGAGGGCCAGCAGCGCGCGCACCCGATCGATTCGCTGGAGCGCGTGACGGGCCCGGACGAGTTGTTGAGCATTCAGCGGGCGGTGAAGGACGTGTACGTCGACCCGCTGATCAAGCAGTACATCGTCTCGATCGTGGACGCGACGCGAAAGCACGGGTCGGTGTACCTGGGGGCGTCGCCGCGCGGGTCGCTTGCGCTGTACCGGACGTCGCAGGCGCGGGCGCTGCTCGACGGGCGCGACTTCGTGGTGCCGGACGACATCAAGGCGCTTGCGTACGCCACGCTCGGCCACCGGATCATCATCAGCCCTTCGGCGCGGGTGAAGAACATCGCCGCGCGCGAGGTCGTCGAACAGACGCTGGAGCGCATTCCGGTGCCGGGCGGGCGCGCGCGCCAGTCATCGAGCGACGCCGGCCAGCCCGCGAACCGGTAGCGCAACCATGCGGCGCCTCGTGCAGATATACCGCCGGATCTTCGTCACAAACCGCACGCTCACGGCGGTGGTGATCCTGTGGGCGACGTGCATCGTCATCGCGATCTCGACCGGGTTCTGGCTGACGTGGCGTCTGGTGTACGTGGCGATGGTCGGCGTGCCGGTGGCGTATCGTCTGGTCGCGCCTGAACCTGACTGGGCTCGACATCGAACCGGACCGGTCGACGGACCGGCTGCAGGAGGGCGGCGCAGTACGAGGAGCGCATCACCGTCCGCAACCGCGGCTGGTGGCCGAAGATCTGGCTCGAGGTCGAAGACCCGAGCGAGATGCCGGGGCACGAGGCGAAGCGCGTCGTGACGGTGCCGGCGCGCGGGCAGAAGACGTGGCGGGTGCGCTCGACGATCCGGCGGCGCGGCCTGTACAGCGTCGGGCCGGTGGCCGTGACGACGGGCGACCCGTTCGGGCTCTTCCGCCACACGCGCACGTTCGGGCGGCCGCAGAACGTGCTGGTGTACCCGCGCGCGTTCGAGCTGCCGCGCTTCTCGGTGCCGCCGGCGAACCTGCCGGGCGAAGGTCGCTTCCGGCGGCGTACGCACTACGTGACGCCGAACGCATCGGGCGTGCGGCCATACGAGTTCGGCGACAGCTTCAACCGCATCCACTGGGGCAGCACGGCGCGCACGGGCGAGCTGATGGTGAAGATCTTCGAGCTGGACCCGGCGAGCGACATCTGGGTGATCCTGGACTTGAACCGCGACGCACACGCCGGCGAGGGCGACGACTCCACCGAGGAGTACGGCGTGAGCATCGCGGCGTCGGTGGCGCGCTACTTCCTGACGGCGAACCGCACGGTCGGCTTCCTGTCGTACGGCCGCGGGTTCGACGTGGTCGAGGCGGAGCGCGGGCTGCCGCAGTACACGCGGATCCTCGAGTCGCTGGCGATGGCGCGGGCGTGGGGCGACGTGCCGCTGGGCGACCTGCTGGCGAACGAGGCGCGGCGCTTCGGCCGCCACACGACGGTCATCGTGATCACGCCTTCGACGGACGAGGAGTGGGTAGCCGGGCTGGGGGCGTTGCAGGCGCGGGGCGTGAAGGTGGCGGCGATCGTGCTGGAGCCGAGCACGTTCGGCGGCGAGCGGAGCTCGCTGGAGGTGTTCGCAGTCGCTCGCGGTGACGGACGTGTTCACGTACATGGTGAAGCACGCGGACGACCTGGCGGATGCGCTGGCGACGGAGGCCGGGGCGTGAGGCGGTGGGCTGATGGTTAGTAGTTTGTGGTTGGTAGTGAGTAGTAGCTGATAGAGCGATGCGCGAAGCTAATTGGGACGAGATCTTCCAGAAGCGGGTTGAGGAGCCGGCGGCGAGCCGCGACGAGCGGCTGTCGGCCTTCGTGCCGTGGGAAGACTGGCTGACGTTCCTCATCACGGCGGTCGTCTTCATGAGCGTGGTGGCTTCGATCGACAGCGCGGGATGGGTCAACGACATGCCGTCGCTGTACCCGGTCGGGTTCTCGGCGCTGATCATCGGCTACGGGCTCGCGCGGGTGCGGCGGAACGAGCTGCTGCTGCACCCGCTGGCGCTGCTCACCGGCGCCGTCGCTGATCCTGCTGCAACTCATCGCGATCGTGCCGGGCGGTTCGCCGGCGCTGCGCATCGACCACATCGTCGACCGGATGTACGTGTGGTGGTCGGCGGCGACGCAGGACGGGATCAGCTCGGACACGCTGCCGTTCATCGTGCTGACGCTGGTGCTGACGTGGGTGGGGACGTACTTCTCGTCGTGGGCGATCTTCCGGTGGCGCAACCCGTGGCTGGGGTTGGTGCCCGGCGGGACGGCGCTGATGTGGAACATCAGCTTCATCCCGGGGCAGTTCAGCCCCGCGTTCGTGGTATTCGTGTTCGGCGCGGTGCTGCTGGTGATGCGGCTGCACGTCGCGCGGAAGGAGTACGAGTGGGACGGCGCGGGCGTCGCATACCCGGAGTTCATCAGCCTTTCGGTGCTGCATATCACGTTCTGGGTGACGGTGGCGATCCTGCTGCTGGTGTACTGGATGCCGCTGGCGAGCAGGTCGGACACGGCGCACCAGCGCTGGAACGACTTTACGACGCCGTATACGCGCAAGCTGGAGCCGATGGCGCGGGTCTTCATCTCCGTCAACGCGAAGAAGCCGATCACCATCCACAACCTCAAGGACGCGCTGCCGTTCCAGGGCAAGATCTCGCTGAGCGGCAAAGACGCAGTGCGGGTGAACGTGAAGCTGACACCCGAAATGGCGGCGTTCCTGCGGGCGCAATCGTTCGACCAGTACACGTCCGACGGATGGAAGCTGAACATCGACGGGGACGTTGCCGCTCGCGGCGGGCGACGCGACCGGCGTGCAGGAGCCGCAAACTCCGGACGCGCGCAAGGACGTCACGATCAACGTGAAGGTCGAAGGCGGCAACAACGGCGTACTGTACAGCGTCGGCCAGCCGAAGCAGACGGACCAGAACGCCGAGGCGCGCGTGGGCGACAATCCCGCGGACGTCAGCGGCCTGACGCCGGTGGACCACCTGCGGAACGGCGACGAATATCAGGTGACGGGCAGCGTGGTCGTGGCCTCGGTCGACCAGCTCACGGCGGCCGGCTCGGATTACCCGGCGTGGGTCACGGAGCGCTATCTGGGGCTGCCGGACAACCTGCCGCGCCGCGTCCGGCGAAAAACGCGCGAAGTGGTGCGGGGCGCGGGGAGCACGCCATACGAGCGGGCCGCGGCGATCGAGACGTACTTGCGGACCTTCCCGGTGGACTACGACGTCCCGGACGACGCCTCCGGGCCGCGACACGGTCGACTACTTCCTGTTCGACCTGCAGCGCGGCTACTTCGACTACCACGCCTCGGCGATGGCGGTGATGTTGCGCTCGCTCGGCATACCGGCGCGCGTCGCGACGGGCTACGCCGTTGACCGGGTTACAGCGGGAAGGCGACAGCGACACGTTCAAGCTGACGGAGCGCAACGCGTTCGCATGGCCGGAGGTGTACTTCCCCGGTATTGGCTGGGTGGAGTTCAGCCCGACGCCGTCGCAGCCGCGCATCAACCGCCCCGGCACGCCGGCGGTCGCGCCGCAGCCGTCCGAGGCGCCTGACCCGAACCTCCGCGGCGAGGGTCCGATCGATCTCGGGATCGGCTCCGCGGATCCGGGCAAGCAGCCGGCGACGGACGAGCCGGGCGGCGGCTCCAGCCCGTGGCCGATGATCATCGCGCTGGCCGTGGTTGGCGGGCTGGCCATCGCGGCAGCGGGCGCGGGCAAAGTGGCGTGGGAGTTCGGGCTGAGCGGCATGCCACGGCCCGTACAGGTTTGGGAGAAGACGCTGCGGCTCGCGTCGCTCGGCAAGACGGGGGCGCGGCCGGCGGAGACGCCGCGGGAGTTCGCCGCGCGGCTGAGTCGCGACGTGCCGGGCACCGGCGCAGCGCGCTACATCGCGGCGGTGTACGAGCGCACGCGGTTCGGCAAGAAGGCGCTGGCGGACGATGAGACGGAGCGGTTGGAGGCGGCGTGGGCATCGCTGCGCAGAGGGCTGATGCGGCGCGTGTTGCGGCTCAGGGCGCCTGCTTCGGGCGACGATTAGGCGGCCCCGCGGCGGGATTTCGCGAAGGTTCGCCGCCGCGATCTATTCGCATCTAGGCAAGCACCGCACATAGATGATCTTGTAACTGGCCCCGGCCGCAATCTCGACCCGATAATCGAACGGCGTTGCGGTTGGAAGTCGAGGGCAATCCATGACCGAAACGGAGTACAACCAGCTCATCACGCACCTCGCGAGGCGTGACAAGCTCCAGCAGATCGCCGCGTATGGCCTCACCGACCGGATGCGCGAACTCGTGCACCTGCTCATCGAGTGCGAGGTGATCCCCCGCGGCACTTTGATCTTGCGGGAGTCGATTCTGCACGAGGGATGAGCGCGGCACCGAGGCTCGTGTTATTCGACGTCGGGATACGGAGATTCCGCTAGAGCGGGCGGCTCGGTCGTTAACACGATGCCCGCCACGGCTGCGCCGGCCGCGGGCATGGCGACGAACAGCACGACGAGGACACCGAGGTCCCACGTCGCGCCGAACAGCATGGCGAGCGTTGCGATGAATGCGGCCGGGACGAAAACGCGGCTCGCGGCCCCGCGCGGCTGGAGCCGCCAGAACCCGTAACCACCGAGAAACGCGATGTACTCCAGCACGACCGCCCACGGCCGTAATGCGACCGGCGGTGAGCCATCGCCTGCGACACCGGCGATGAGCGCGGCGACCGCGAAGATGCCGGCCAGCACAATCAGCGCCAGGTTGACGCTTCTCGCGGGCTGACGGTGGTTTGGCGGCGCCGTGCCCGGCTGCTCCTCCCGCCGCCACCCCCAGGTGGCTGCCGCGGCGAGCCCGCCCAGGCTCGGCACGGCCACCGCCGGTATCATCAACGGCCCGATAGCGGCGGACACCGAGAAGAACGTGCCGATCAGGAACAGCGCGCCCGTGGCGGCGAGCACACTGGCGCCGCCGATGCCGCGCGCGAGGGCGCCCCAGAACACGTAGCCGCCCCCGTACAGCACGAAGAGGAGCGCGATCTCGGCGGATGTGCGGCCGAGGGGGTTGCCGTCGTGGTTGTGGACGAGGTGCCATGTGCCCGCGACCGCAGCGGCGGCCGGTATCGCGAGGGCGAGGACGTTGGACCAGGTGACGAAGCGTTTCATGCCGCCCCTCGCGTCGATCATACGCCGTTTGCCGGCGAACGTGGACGGGCGCGTGCACACGTCATGCGCACGCTGCATTCGACCCGTTCGGACGCGCGGGGCTGACGGCGAACAGGGGGCGGACCTTTCGGTCCGCCCCCTGTGTCTTGCGCTGTTGCCGCACGCTGTCAGGCGCCGGGTACGCCCTCGGGCTCGCCGCGGACGCCGGCGTCGGCGCGCAGGGCCTGCGCCCGGTCGGTGCGCTCCCACGGCGCTTCGATGTCGTCGCGGCCGAAGTGGCCGTATGCGGCGGTGGCGCGGTAGATCGGCCGCCGGAGCTGCAGGTCGCGGATGATGGCGGCCGGACGCAGGTCGAAGTGCCTGTGCACCAGGTCCAGGATCTTCGCGTCGTCGATACGGCCGGTGCCGAACGTCTCGATCGAGATCGAGGTTGGGCGGGCGACGCCGATGGCGTACGAGAGCTGCAGCTCGGCGCGGTCGGCGAGGCCGGCGGCGACGATGTTCTTCGCGACATAGCGCGCTGCATAGGCGGCGGAGCGGTCGACCTTCGTCGGGTCCTTGCCGGAGAACGCGCCGCCGCCGTGGCGGGCGATGCCGCCGTAGGTATCGACGATGATCTTGCGGCCGGTGAGCCCCGCGTCGCCCATGGGGCCGCCGATAACGAATCGGCCGGTCGGGTTGATGAGGATGCGCGGCGACTTTTCGACCAGGTTGCCGGGGAGGATCGGCTTGATGACCTGCTCGATGACGTCGTTCTGCAGCGCCTCGCGCGAGATATCCGGGTCGTGCTGCGTGGAGATGACGACGGTGTTGATCTGGCGCGGCTTGCCGTACTCGTAGTCGACGGTGACCTGTGACTTGCCATCGGGCCGGAGGTAGGTGAGCGCGCCCATCTTGCGGACGTAGGCGAGCTGCTTGCACAGGCGGTGGGCGAGGGAGATGGTGAGCGGCATGAACTCGGGCGTCTCGTTGCAGGCGAAGCCGACCATCATGCCCTGGTCGCCGGCGCCGGTGTCGAGGTCATCGCCGAGTCCGGCGCCCTCTTTCGCTTCGAGCGCCTTGTCGACGCCCATCGCGATGTCGCCGGATTGCTCCTTGATGGAGACGATGACGCCGCACGTCTCCCAGTCGAAGCCGTAGTGCTGGCTGTTGTAGCCGATGTCGCGCACCGTCTCGCGGACGATCGACGGGATGTCGACGTAGGTGCTCGTGGTGATCTCGCCGATGACGAGGACGAGGCCGGTGGTGCATGCGGTCTCGCACGCGACGCGGCCCATCGGGTCATCGCGGAGTATGGCGTCGAGGACGGCGTCGCTGATCTGGTCGCACATCTTGTCGGGGTGGCCTTCGGTCACGGATTCGGACGTGAGGCTCAGTAACGGCGAGCTCATGAATGTAGTGGTCATTGTGTGTTCCTCCCTGTGACGGGGGCACGGCGCACCGTGCCCCTACGGTGTTGGCGGGCGCGGCAAGCAGCGCCCCTGCGGTGTCTCCGGGCACGGCGCACCGTGCCCCTGCGGTGTTTCGGGCACGGCGCACCATGCCCCTACGGTGTTCGCGGGCGCGGCGCACCGTGCCCCTACGGTGTTTCCGGGCACGGCGCACCGTGCCCCTAGCGTTCGCGGGCGCAGCAGGCTGCGCCCCTACGTCTAACCTGTCACGTTCCCGATTCCCACGACGACAGGTACTTCTGCTGTTCGGCCGTGAGGGTGTCGATGGACATGCCCATGGCCTGGAGCTTGAGGCGGGCGATCTCGGCGTCGATCTCGGGCGGGACGGGGTAGACGGCCACGCTCATCTTCTTCTCGTTGTTGACCAGGTGCTCGCAGCTGAGGGCCTGGTTGGCGAAGCTCATGTCCATGACGCTCGCCGGGTGGCCCTCGGCCGCGGCGAGGTTGATCAGGCGGCCCTCGCCGAGGAGGAAGAGCTTGCGGCCGTCGCCGAGTTTGAACTCCTCGACGAACGGGCGCACCTGGCGGCGGCCTTCGGCCATCGCTCTCGAGCGCCTGGAGGTTGATCTCGTCGTTGAAGTGGCCGGAGTTGGCGACGATGGCGCCGTCCTTCATCGCCTCCATGTGGTGGCGGTCGATGACGTTGATGTCGCCGGTGAGCGTGATGAAGATGTCGCCGATCTTCGCGGCGTCGGCCATGGGCATGACGCGGAAGCCGTCCATGACCGCTTCGAGCGCGGGCAGCGGGTCGACCTCGGTGACGATGACCTGCGCGCCCATGCCGCGGGCGCGCGAGGCGACGCCGCGGCCGCACCAGCCGTAGCCGGCGACGACGACGTTCTTGCCGGCCCAGAGGATGTTCGTCGCGCGCGTGATGCCGTCGAGCGTGCTCTGGCCGGTGCCGTAGCGGTTGTCGAACATGTGCTTCGTGTTCGCCTCGTTGACGGCGATGATCGGGTACTTGAGGCGGCTCTCGCCGGCCAGCGCACGCAGGCGGATGACGCCCGTCGTCGTCTCCTCCGTCCCGCCGATGACGCCGCCGAGCAGGTCGATGCGGTCGCGGTGCAGGCGCGCCACGAGGTCGGCGCCGTCATCCATGGTGCACTGCGGCTTCGTGTCCAGCACCGCATCGATGTGCTTGTAGTAGGTCTCGTTGTCCTCGCCCTTGATCGCGAAGGTGGAGATGCCGTACTCGGCGACGAGCGCGGCGGCGACGTCGTCCTGCGTGCTCAGCGGGTTCGAGGCGCAGAGCGCGATCTCGGCGCCGCCGTCGCGCAGCGCGATCATCAGGTTGGCCGTCTCCGTCGTCACGTGCAGGCACGCGGCGACGCGGAGGCCGTTGAGCGGCCGCTCCTTCGCGAAGCGCTCGCGGATCTGGGCGATGACCGGCATCTCACGTGCGGCCCACTCGATGCGCCGCACGCCCTCTTCGGCCAGCCGCAGGTCCTTCACGTCGTGTGGGATGGTGTTCGTCGTCAAGGTCGTCCTTCCTCTGGGGCGCCTGCGAAAGCGCCGATTCCTGCTTGCTGTGAGCGCACCCCGGCGGCGCGCGGTACGTCGTTATACGCGGGGCAGCCTCACGATCTCGGCGCCGGCGCCGCGGCCGCGGAGACGGGCGGCGAGCCGGCGCATGGCCGTGACGGCGCCCGTCGAATCACGCCGGGTCGCCGCGCCCTCGATCAGGCGCGCGACCTCGGCGTAGCCCAGGCGCTCGTAGGCGCGCACGGCGGGCGCATTCGTCGGATCGACGCTGAGGACGACCTCCCGGCAGAACTTGAGCAACTGCTCGGTGACGGCGCTGGTCGTCGCCTGCGCGAGGCGCTGCTGGCGGTAGCGCGGGTGCGTGTACACGTTGCCAACGACTGCGATCGCGCTTGCGCTGGAGATGACGTGCGTGCCGGCAACGGCGACCAGATTGCCATCGCGCTCGGCGCCGAAGTAGACGGAGTCGTCGATCTGGCGCGCGGAGTAGAACGAGGGCACGCCGTCGGTGCGGTAGAGCCGGTTGATCTCACGCGCGTCCGCGCCCTCCAGACGCCGCACGCCGACCCCGGTGATTGGGCGGAAGGCGCTGGCGGTCACCTCCATGCGGATCATCGTCTGGCGCTGATCGAGCGCGAAGTAGCGGAGCACCGTGTCCAGGTGGCTCACCTCGCACGTCAGGAACGTCTGCCGCAAGCCCGGATGCGTCCGCAGTAACGCTTCGAGCGCCGACGCCTCGCCCATGGCGAAGGTGGCGTTGCCGAGGCCGCCGCGGGAGTGGAGCATGAGCGCCTGGTTGCGCGCGCTGCTGGCGATCCACCACTCCGTCATGCGGAACAGCACGGGCTCGAGCTGGCCGAGCGCGTACGCGGCGTACGGCCGGCGTCCCTCCAGGATGCGGCGGATCTGCTCGCGGTCCTTCAGCGGACTGATGGCGAACTCGTCCCACCGTTCAAGGGCGGCCGCGCTGCGCTCGGCGCGCGTCATCGCGCCACCTCCAGGTATCGCGCGAGGATCGGCGCGAGGTCGCGCTTCGTCGCTTCTGGCACGAGGTCGAGCGGCGTGATGATGGCGTTGGCGAGCGCCGAGGCGCAGCCGCACGTGGGCGCGCCGGGCAGCGCGCCGGCGACGGCGGCCGCGATCTTGCGCGCGTTCGCGACGTTACGGCGCAGGTTGCCGACGATCATCTCCACCGATACGGCGCCGTGGCCGTCGTGCCAGGTGTCGTAGTCGGTGACGCAGGCGAGCATGGCGTAGCAGATGCCGGCCTCGCGGGCGAGCTTCGCCTCCGGTAGCGCCGTCATGCCGATGACGTCGGCGCCCCAGCTCCGGTAGAGGTTCGACTCCGCGCGCGTCGAGAACGCGGGCCCCTCGATCACGACGAGCGTGCCGCCGTCGTGCGCCGGCGCGCCGGCTGCGGACGCGGCGTCGAGCAGCGTGGCCCCGAGGAGCGGGCAGAACGGCGTGTCGAAGGCGATGTGCGCGACGATGCCGCGGCCGAAGAACGTCGACGGGCGCGCACCGCGCGTGCGGTCGATGATCTGGTCCGGCACGACCATGTGCAGCGGCGCTACCTCTTCCTTCAGGCTGCCGACGGCGCTCACGGAGAGCACGCACTCGACGCCGAGCGACGCGAGTGCCCAGATGTTCGCGCGCTGCGGCAGCTCGCCGGGGAGGATGCGGTGGCCCACGCCGTGGCGCGGCAGGAACGCCGTCCGCACGCCTTCCAGCGTGCCGATGACGATGGCATCAGATGTGGCGCCGAACGGCGTGTCGACCGTGACGGTCTCAACATCCGCGATGCCGTCCATCTCGTAGAAGCCGGAGCCGCCGATGACGGCGAAGCGCGCCGATGTCATGACGTCACCGCCGGCTGTCGTACGACCGCGTCGATCGCGGCGGTGTACGGCGCGCGCAGGACGCCGCGCTCGGTGATGATCGCGGAGACGAGCGCGGCGGGCGTGACATCGAACGCGGGGTTGCGGGCCGCGGCGCCGTTGGGCGCGGTGCGCGTTGCCGCGAACGCCAGCACTTCGTCTTCGCCGCGCTCCTCGATGTGGATGCGGTCACCGGACGGTGTGGCGGCATCGATCGTACTGAGCGGCGCGGCGACGTAGAGCGGCACGGCGTGCGCGTTCGCGGCGAGCGCCAGCGCGTACGTCCCGACCTTGTTGGCGACGTCGCCGTTGGCGGCGATGCGGTCGGCGCCGACGACGACGGCCCGCACGTGGCCGCGCGCGATCAGCCCGGCGGCCGCGGCATCGACGATGATCTCGTGCGGCACGCCGTCCTGCGCGAGCTCCCACGCGGTGAGGCGCGCGCCCTGGAGCAGTGGCCGCGTCTCATCGACGAGGACGCGGACACGCTTGCCGTCGCGGTGCGCCGTCTTGATGACGCCGAGCGCGGTGCCGATGCCGCCGGTGGCGAGGCCGCCGGCGTTGCAGTGCGTGAGCACGGTGCTCGCCTCTTGGATCAGATCCGCGCCGAGACGGCCGATACGCTCGTCGGCCTCGATTTGGTCGTGGTGGATGCGCACGGCCTCGGGCTCGGCGCGGGTCGGGTCGCCGGCCGCGGCGGCGAGGACGCGGTCGAGCGCCCAGCGCAGGTTGACGGCCGTGGGGCGGGCCGCGGCGAGCGCATCGGCGGCAGCCGTTATGTCACGGCCGGCGCGCGCTTCGAGCGCCAGGGCGTAGGCGGCGGCGATGCCGATCAGCGGCGCACCGCGCACGGCGAGCGTGCCGATCGCCGCCGCGACGGTCGCGGCGTCGCGCGCGTCGATGTAGCGCACGTCGTGGGGCAGGCGCGTCTGGTCGAGGATGCGGAGGACGCCGCCGCACCACTCGATCGGCTGGATGTGGGTCATCTGATTCTCGGGCAACAAAAAACTTCTCGTCCGGGTGGTGAGAAGCTTCGCGATTCTCTCATCGTTCTCGCCGCAGCGAGTCGGATTTGGCACCCGCCTGCGCGGGTTGCCGGGTTTCGTCGGGCCGATCCCTCCACCACTCTTGATAAGAGTCTGTATTCAGTTGTGGACATATTGTAGGTGGCGCCCGAAGCGCGAGTCAAGGCGGGGAAACGCGTAGGTAGTTGGTGGTAGGTGGTTGGTAGTGCGGAGTTGGGCCCGTTACGCCGGCAGGCGGCCGGCCAGGACCTCGAACGTGCGCTCGAACTCGATGTCGCGGTCGAGGCCGCCGTACAGCTTTTCGAGCTGCGGGGTGACGTGCTCGATGACGGCGGGGAGCGCGCCGTCGGGGATCATCCACGAACTGGAGTAGTCCTTGCGTGCGAGGCGGTCGAGCATGGTGCGGCCGCGCGAGTGCTCCGGCCAGCGGGCGAGCGTCGCGACCGCCACGCCTGCGCCGGCCTCGCGGAGCATGCGCTCGGTCAGCGCGCGTGCGTGCGCGTGCCTGTCCCACGATGCGATATCGACCCCGGCGAGGTCGCCGACCGCGTCGCGGATGAGGCGGTCGGCCTCGCCGCGCAGGCCGACCCGGCCGCCATCGGCGCCGAAGAGGACGACGCCGCCCGGGCGCACGAGCCGCATCACCGCGCGGAGCGTCGCCGCGGCATCGGGCACGAGGTGGAGGATGTGGACGAAGAGCGCGGCGTCGAACGCGGCGTCGCGAAGCGGCGGGTGCGACGCCTCGGCGAGCATGACGTCGACGTCGCGGCGCTTCTCGCGCAACACGGCGAGCATCTTCGGCGAGATGTCGATGCCGGCGACGCGCACGCCGGCCTCGGCGAGCGGCACGGCGATGCGGCCGGTGCCGACGCCGACTTCGAGCAGCCGCGGCGACAGCGCGATCTCGCGCACGATGCGGGCGATGCCGGCGCCGATCTGGCGCGCGGCCTCAGGCGGCAGGCCGCGCGTCTCGTCGTAGCAGTGCGCGACGCGGTCGAAGGAGTTGAGGGGCGAGTTCACGGTTCGAAGTTTACAGTTGACAGTTCACAGTTCACAGTCAAGGACGGCCGTCACGCACGCACGCCGCTGGCGCCGACTGTGAACTGTCCACTGTGAACTATGAACTCGTCACACATTGAACAGGATGTTCAGGCAGTCGCCGTCCTGGACGACGTAGTTCTTGCCTTCCTGGCGCAGGTGGCCGTGCTTGCGCGCCTCGGCGATGGAGCCGGCCTGGAGCAGCTCGTCCCAGCGGACGACTTCGGCGCGAATGAAGCCGCGTTCGAGGTCCGTGTGGATCTTGCCGGCGGCGGCGGGCGCGGTAGCGCCGCGGCGGACGTTCCAGGCGCGGCACTCGTCGGGCCCGACGGTGAAGAACGAGATGAGGCCCGTCAGCTCGTACGACATGCGGATCATGCGGTCGAGGCCGGGCTCGGTGATGCCGAGGTCGTTGCGGAACTCCACCGCCTCCTCGTCGGAGAGCTGCGCCAGCTCCTGCTCGATCTTGCCGCTGATCGCCGCGACGGCGATGTGGCCGCCGTGCAGCTTCGGCGCGAAGTCGCGCTCGATCTCGGGCGCGCGCGCGGCGTCAGCGTCATCGATGTTCAGGACGACGAGCAGCGGCTTGTCGGTGAGGAACTGGTAGTTGACCAGCATCTTCTCCTCTTCGGCGCTCATCTGCTGGTCGCGGAGGGGCTTCTCGGCTTCGAGGCCCTGCTTGAGGCGGGTGAGCAGCGCGATCTCGCGCTCGGCGGCGTCACGCTCGCCGGCCTTCACCGAGCGCATGGCCGCTTCGATGCGCTCCAGGCGCTTCTCGATGAACGCGGCGTCGGCGAAGGCGAGCTCCAGCTCCATGGCGGCGGCGTCGCGCGCGGGGTCGATGGAGACCTGCGGATGCGGCACCGTCTCGTCGGCGAAGGCGCGCACGACGTGGATCAGCGCGTCGCAGCGGGCGAGCTGGGCGAGGAATTGCGGCGGCGGCCCCTGCCCGTCGCTGAACGCCTCGCCGGGGAAGTCGATGTAGCGGATGTCGGCGAGGGTGAACTTCTTGGGGTTGAACAGCTTGGCGAGATCTTCGAGCCGGCGGTCGGGCACCTTGACGACGCCGATGTTGGGCTGGACGCCGGCGCCGTACGCGCCGGTCTGGGCGTGGCCCTTCGTGACGGCGTTGAAGATCGTGGTCTTGCCGCTGCGCTGAAAGCCGATGATGCCAAGGTCCATGAGGTTAGGGTATAGAACCTAGAACCTAGAACCTAGAACCTAGAACCAAGTTTCGGCCGAGCTTAGGTTCTTGGTTCTCGGTTCTTGGTTCTAGCCGGAGGCTATGGTTCTTGGTTCTAGGTTCTCGGTTCTAGCCGGAGGCTCTGGTTCTTGGTTCTAGCCGGAGGCTCTGGTTCTTGGTTCTTAGCCGAAGGCTAGAACCGGAACATGCCGGTGATGTCGCGCATGGCGGGGCCGACGCCGGGCCAGGCGGCCGTCGCTTCGGCGATGAGGCGGACGGCGTCGCGCTGCGAGGGCCAGACGAGGCGCGAGAGCGCGTCATCGAGGTCGCACCAGTCGTAGGCGGTGTGCTCTTCGGACACCGCGGCGCCGGGCGCGCCGGTGACGAAGGCTGCGAACGCGGGCACGAGGTGCACGCCGTCGGTGCCTTCGCTGTAGAACGTCTCGACGTACTCGGTGCGGAAGAAGCGCTCCGGCGTGAGGCCGGTTTCTTCGACGCATTCGCGCCAGGCGGCGTCGTACGCTTTCTCGCCGTCATCGATCATGCCGTGGACGGCCTGCCAGGTGTCGGCGTGCATGAGGTGGGGTGCGCGATACAGCAGCAGGAACGACGGCCGGCCATGGAGCATGGTGAAGACGTAGGTGGAGATGGAGCCGGTCTTGACGTCCATGCCTGTCCCTCCTGGGCGGTCGGCGCACGCTGAGGATAGCGCACGTGCGGGGCTACGAGAGGTGAGCGGTGGGAGGTGAGGGTGCGGTCAGTGGCCGATGAGCAGTTCGACCGGCTCGCGGCGTTCCAGTTCGGCCACGATCTGGTCGATGGCCTGCTGTTCTTCCGGGCTCTGGGCGTGCACGCGCCGCAGCGCGGCGATGGCGCGCTTGCTCGGCTCCAGCGCGCAGTAGCGGATGTCAAAGTCCGCGACGAGCGCATCGAGCGCCTCCACGAGCTCGTAGCTGATGTGGTGGGCCTCCGCCTGCGGGTTGATCTGGATGTCCCACGCCATGATTGCGACTCCCTTCGGTGCGCGGCCTTTGGCCTAATCGCCTAGCCGATCTCCTTCGCCAACGTTTGGGCCACTTGTCGAGCGGGCACGCCGATTGGGAACGCGGTCAGCAGCACTTCGATTCCGCGTTCCCCGGCGCGGAGGGCGGCGCGATGGTACAGGCGGCCGCGCTCTTGGAGCGAATTCCACGTCTTCTCAATGGAGCAGGGGGTACGCCAGGCATACGACAATGCGCTCCGCCGTTGTTGGACAAGCGCGCTCATGACACGTCGCCGTCGTCATCGACTTCTTGCGTCTCGGCCGATATTTCACCGGGCTCCATCTGGCCAACGATTTCATTCAGTCGCTGTGTCGCGAGAAGTTGCAGTCGTTCAGCCTGGGTGACGAGTGTCACGCGGAGACCGAGGGAGACGTCTCGCTCCTTAATCACCTGAGCGAGGTTGGCGATCGTTGCGGAGCGACGAGCGATGCGCTCATCCGAATGCCCGAGTCGTGAACGAACGTCGTCCGAGATGATCAGCGCCGAATGGGGCTCTGGGAGATCGACGTGCGCTGCGGGCGCAGGAATCTTCTCATTCAGCAATTTGCTGACGCGCGCCCGTTGAGTGAGTTTCTCGTAGACGGTGAATTCCGCACGATGGAGCGTCTCCCTCTGTGTCGTTCTGGGGGAAGCCTCAAGCCCCCAGAAAGGCCACACCTCTACTCGCGCGACCTCCATTGGATCGAGCACGTGCATCGCAACGGCGTCAGTTCGCTGATTAGTTAAATGGCGCCGAATTCGGGTACGCAGGCCTTCGTAGGTCTGCCCCACGTAGATCGGCTCGTCGTCGTAGTCATAGAAGGCGTAGACTCCGCATTTCGCGTTGCCGACGACTCGCCCGGTCTGATCCGTCGAGTCGAGGAACGCCTTGAGCCCGCGAAGCATCGCCTGAACGTCTGGCGTTAGACGTGCCGACGGCGGGATCGGTGCCGCGTTCTTCGGCGTGTCAGGATTGCGCTTCGGCAAATTCCCTCTGCAACTCTCCATGCGCGAGCGGGCCAAGATACTCCTGGGCCAGCCATTCGACCGCTGGTACGCACACCGCGTCGCCTAGGCCAAAGAGAGCCTGATTCTCGCTGGCACCCCACAGAACGTAACCGGGCGCACCCATCAGGCGTGCGTACTCTCGCGACGTCATCCACCGCACCCGCACTTCTCCGCGGCCCGCTTCAACGAGCGCTTGTTTGCTCGACCCGCCCCGAGCGGTTCGAAGACAACCACTGATGTCGTCCTCTCGTATTTCCCAGACGGCGTGCCCAGCCCTGGTCCTTCTGTAGGCTGTGCGCCAGGTCACGTGCTTCGTAAGGCGAAGCCCTTCAAGTCGCTCCGCCTGCAGCGACGACAGCGACTGGGCGAATCGCCCCACACGCTCGCTATCCCACCAGCGCGGGTCGTCGCGTGACAGTCGCTCGACGGCATCGGCCAGCATCGGTGTCGCCGGGCGCGGGGGCACGAGCGGCATCGCTTGGAGACGGAGGGAACGGTTCTTCCTCACGAAGTCGGCAACCCACCCGGGACGGATCGCGCTGGGCGTCCAATCGCTGATGTACGGGAGCGGCTGCAGAGAACCTGTTATGAACACGCGCGGCCGACTTTGCGGCACCCACCATTTGGCATCCAATTGGATCAAGTCGCACCAGTACCCGAGGTCATTCAACTCCGCGATCGCCGCACGGAGATCGTCGCCGCCGTGCGAGGTGGCGAAGCTCGGGACGTTCTCCAACATGATCACGTTCGGCTTCCGCCGCCCCATCTCGGCGATCACACGGGCGAATTCCCAGAACATCCCGGACTGGTCGCCCCTGAGGCCGCGGCGGCCTCCAGCGAGTGAGAGGTCCGTGCAGGGAAACGAGGCTGTCGCCAGAGCGATGTCCGGCACATCGCTCCCACGTACACAACGGACGTCTCGGAGCAGGAAGTGCGATGCGTCGAAGTTCGCCGCATATAGCCGTTGCTTCGTCGGCTCAATGTCGTTCGCGAAAACGACGTTGAATCCCGCGGTCTCAACTGCAGCCCTAACAAGGCCGATGCCGGCAAAGAATTCGGCGGCTGGCAGGGGGTTCAGTCGTCTATAGATTCGGCGCGCGACGCGGTTGGGGCCTCGGAGTACATCGTCATCCCATAGCCTAACGATCGACCAGCCAGCCTCCTTGAGCTCTACGTCGATCCGCTTGTCGCGTGCCCGGTTACGTTCTATCTTGGCGTCCCAGTATGGCGACCGACCTTCACGTACTTTGTCTTGGCGGCCATGCCAGAATGCGCCGTTGACGAAGACAGCGAGACGATCACTTCCGAAGGCAATGTCGGGGCGGCCTGGGAGCGAAGGACTATCCACGCGGTAGCCGCGCACCCCAAGCTTCGTCAGCGCCTTTCGCAGCGCCAATTCGGGCCCGGTGTCGCGTCGTTTCACCGCTCGCATCGCCTTACGGCGCTGCTCCGGCGTGAGGTTGTCGCCGTGGTACGTCCCCCGCTCCTCCGTCATGGCGACGCCATTGTAGCGCGAGTCACGGCTGCGCCCCGCACCGTTACGTCACGTAATGCGCCGCGCATCGTCGTCACTTATCACGCGCGCCGCAGCGATCAAATGGCCGCATTCCCCCTGCCGATCGGTTGGCGGGCATGTTCGAGCTTCGGCCCTATCAGAACGAGTGTGGCACCATACCTATCGCGTGGAGCCGACTCGCGACGGATCCGGCGTGCGCGAAAGCCGCCTATTCTAGGCCGAGCGACTGTCCACCCGCTCCCGCGCAAATCTCAACAACCGTCAGAGGGCTATCCGGCATTTCGCAGTTCTTGAATGGGCGTGGTGAATCGAAAGAACGCCGCATCGAACTTCTCACGACACACGAATATTTCGCCGGTTCGGACGGAGGACACCTTCTCGTGCTGGGAGCGCATCTCCCCGCAGTTACCACACACAAAGTCTCTCTCTTCGGACCAACCGGGCGCGAGAAAAGAACAGATAGGACACTTATATTGCACGTAAGCCGAGTCAAAACCGACTAAGTAGGCCCCCCTTCGGCACGATCTGCACGGAACGTCTCTTGGGGGATCTGGCACCCGCTGGTTAATCTGTTCACGGGTCATGGGTACTACTCCTACCTGTGACTCACGCCCCTGAGTTGCCGCTCGGGGGCTATTTCTTGCCGAACGTGCGTGCGGCACGTTTGTTCGATCATACGCGCCGTTTGCTCCGCTGTCAATACACGGTAGCGTGTATCTTTCAAGAAGCGGCTGCCACCCGTGCGAGCTCGGCGGTCAGGGAGTCGCGGGTGGCGGCGAGGTCGGTGCGGGTTTCGGTGCGGGTGGCCTGCTCCAGGGAGATGCGCTGGATGCCGGCGATGACGGTCGAGTGGTCGCGGTTGCCGAAGAGGCGGCCGATCTCGGCGACGCTCTTGCGGCCGTCTTCGCGCAGCAGGTACATGGCGAGGTGGCGCGCGTAGGAGACGTCGCGGTTGCGGCTGCGGCCGCGCAGGTCGCCCGGCTGGGCGCCGGTGCGGCGGCAGACGGCGGCGATGATGTCATCGGCCGAGGCGGGCTCGGGCTCGCCGTGCGGCACCGGTGACAGCGGCGAGAGCGCACGCTCGATGACGTCGCGCGTGACGGGGCCGCCGACGAGCGGCACGTAGGCGAGGACGCGGTTCAGGCAACCCTCGAGCTCGCGCACGGTGGCGCAGCAACGCTCGGCGATGATCTCCAGCGCGTCGTGCGGCAGTTGCAGCGCGTGCTGGCGCGCCTTCGATCGCAGGATCGCCAGGCGCGTGTCGAACGCGGGGCGCTGGAGGTCGGCGACGAGCCCCCATTGCAGGCGCGTGCGCAGCGCCTCGATCAGGCCGCCGAAGTGCGACGGCGCACGGTCCGTCGAGACGACGATCTGCTTGCCGGCGGCGTGCAGGTCGTTGAAGGTGTGGAAGAACTCCTCCTGGAACTTCTCCTTGCCCTCGAAGAACTGCACGTCATCGACGAGGAGCACGTCGGCGCTGCGATAGCGGCGGCGGAACTGGTCGAGGCCGCTGTTGCCGAGCGCGCGCACGTAGTCGTTGCCGAAGCGCTCGGCGGGCGCGTAGATCACGGCGAGGCCGCGGTCGTAGGCGGCGTGGCCGATGGCGTGGAGCAGGTGCGTCTTGCCGAGGCCGGAGGTGCCGAAGATGGTGAGCGGGTTGAGGACGCCGGGCTGGAGCGGCGCCTTGCGCGCGGCCTCGAACGCCAGGCGGTTCTCATCGCCGACGACGAAGGCGTCGAAGGTGAGCGCGGGGTTGAGCGCTGGCGGCGCGACGGAGCGGACGCCGGGGCGTCCCTGCTCCGTCGCGCCGTCGGGCTCAGACAGGAGAACAGGCGGTTCCATGCCGGCGGGCCGGACGACCTCGAACACGACGTCGATGGCGTGGCCGAGGACGCGGGCGAGCGTCTTCGTGATGAGCGGGCGCAGGCGGGTGGCGAGCCACTCCGTCGCGAAGTCGTTCTGCGCGCCGATGACGAACTGTCCGTCTTCGTGGCGGAGGCCGATGGTGTCGCGCAGCCACGTGTCGAAGTTGGCGCGCGTGACCAGCATTTCGAGCTGTCCGAGGGTGGCGGTCCAGGTCGCGGCGGGGTTGGCGGTGGTCATCGTGCGGGGGCTCCGATCATCGGCGCGCGGACGGAACGATCGGTGCGGCGGCATCCTGCAACAAGCAACACGATTCCCTCCCGGCGGGAGCGCCGGTTGATGACGATGAACACGAGAGGCTACAGACAGAAAGACCTGAAGGTGGAGTGCCCACGTGCGAGCCGACCCCACAGCGGCTCTTGCTCCATCCCCTATTCGGGGCGAACGACCCGCACCGGGGTGGCGGTGACGGGCCGGGTGAGGTGATTGGCAACCCTCAGGACAGGCCGAAGAATACAGTTGGCTCTGATCGCGATCAAGGCTTTTATGACGACTTCTCCGGTGAAATTTCTCCCCTTTCCGTAGCGCGCTACGACGTGCGTTGTTCGTAACAGGTGCGCATCGATCGAGGGTGCCGGGCGTTTGCCTCGACGCGCGCGCGGCACCTACAGTGGGGGCGCCGCACAACGGCGCATCGGAGGTCGATGGAACAGGCGAAGTCGCTCCCGGCACCGCAGGCAAGCGCGCTGGCGCGGGCGATCGCCGCGATCCAGCGCCGCCGCGTGTACCGTGACGTGTTCGAGATCGGGCTCGTCGCGCTGGCGTTCCTATGCTACTTCCTGGTGCGCGGCGCGGTCATCGACCGCCACGGCGAGGCGCTGCACAACGCGAACCGCATTATGGACATGGAGCGTGCGTTCGGGATCTTCTGGGAGCCGCGGCTGCAGGAGGTGGTGCTCAACCGAAAGCCGCTCGTCGACCTGTTCAACTTCATCTACTTCTGGCTGGACTTTCCGCTGGTCGTGCTCGTCGGGTTGCTGTTGTATTTCTTCCGGCGGCACCAGTACACCATCGCGCGCGATGCCCTGCTGCTGTCAGGCGCGATCAGCCTGGTGGTCTACAACCTGTATCCAGTGATGCCGCCACGGCTGTTGCCGACGGGCGAGTTCATCGGCACGATCGAGAAGTACAACCAGTTGAGCTACCAGGCGCAGTCGATGCAGGCGTTCGTGAATCCGTACGCGGCGGTGCCCAGCCTGCATTTCGGCTGGGCCGTGGTCATCGGCGGCTCGATCATCATCGCGACGCGCAATCCGTTCGCGCGCGCGTTCGGCATCGTGCTGCCGTGGGCGCAGATGGCGGCGATCGTCTTCACGGCGAACCACTACATCCTCGACGCGTTCGCGGGGCTGATCGTGTGCCTGGTGGGCATCGTGCTGGCGGCGCTGATGCAGCGCTGGGCGTACCCGGCGCTCGCGTCGTACGTGCGGCAGCGCTGGCCGGTGGTGACGCCGCCGGGTTGATGCGCGGGCACCCGGCGCCGGTGGGGCGCTGGCACCCGGCGCGGCGGCGCCTCCCCGCATGCATCCTGCGCCGAAACCCCCATTTTCGCACCCGGTGGTTCGCCTGCGCGCATCGGCGGTCGATAACTCCTGTGGAACCCAGCAGATGGAACGAGGAGACGACATGCCGAGCAACGACCAGCCGACCGGACTCGAGCGCTGAGCTTTCGACCGCGCTCGACGACCTGCAAGCGGCGCTCCAGCGCGCCAGCGAAGCCACCGCGACCATCAAGGGACTCGTGCCACGCCTCGCCGCCACCGGCTCACTGTTTGACGAGATCGAAGCGCTCGTGCGCGCGGGCCGCCAGAACATCGGCACTGGAACGGTGGCAGCGGTCCAGCCGCAAGCCGTGTTCTCGCGTCCGACGCTCGTGGTGCCGAGCCCGTCGCGCCCGGCGCCGGTGCTGCAGCCATCGGCCTCGTTCACCACGCCGGAGCCGGCCCGCGACGACTGGTCGCCGGTGCTGGAAGCGGCGGCTGAATCCGAGCAGCCGGCCGAGCAGCCGGCGCAAGCCGCGGGCGACGACTTGCTGTGCTTCCGCCTGGAGTTCGAAAGCCAGCCGGGGCCGCTGGACCTGCGGACGGTGGACGACGCCGTGAGCGAGCACCCGGCGGTGCGCGACGTGGCGCTGCTCGACTACGACGGCCGCCGCGCCACGTTGAAGGTGTGGATCACGGGCACAGCCAGCCCGGCGGACGTGCAGGACGCGTTGAAGCAGCGGGCGTCGGAGCTGTTCTCACCGGACCAGGACGTGACGATCGTGGCGCTGGAGGATGCGGCGTAGCGCGCCTGCGGCGCGCAGCTATCAGCGGTCAGCTCTCAGCGGTCAGCAAGGTGAGAGGCCCTCGCTTCGCGAGGGCCTCTCGTTGTTTGCCAACTACCATCATGGCTCGAGCAGGGCGGACGCGTCGGTCCGCCCTTACGGCGTAACCTCTCCACAAACTACGAACTACAAACTCGTCCGCTACGCTGCCGCTTCGTACATGCGACGCTCGGCGGCGGCGAAGAGGGCGTCAGTGGTGGCGCCGTCGACGGGGCAGGTGGCCCAGCCGCAGGCCAGGTGCAGTTCGAGGCCGGGGACGCTTTCGCCATCGAGGCTGGCGCCTTCGGCGGTGCGCAGCAGGCGTGCCGCGGCGGCGGCCGCGCCCTCGGCAGTGGCCTCGGTCAGGATCATCGTGTAGCCGCTCTCCTTGTACGCGCCGATGACGTCGATGTCGCGGGCGTCCTGCGCCAGGGCGGCGCCGAGGCGCTGGAGGAGGCGGTCGGTGAGGAAGCGGCCGTACTGTTCGTAGAGCAGGCGCAGGTTCGTGGCCTCGATGACGGCGATGGAGACCTGGTGCTTGTAGCGCGATGCGCGCGTGAGCTCCTTCTGCAGGTCCGATTCGAGCTTGCGGGCATCGAAGACGGAGCGGGTGATGTCGATGACGCCCTGGTCGCGCGCGGCCTCGGACTGGCGCAGGTTGACGGTAGCGCAGGCGACGTGGTCGGCGAAGAGGCGGACGTGCTCCGGCGCCGGCTGCTCGCCGCCGAACATCAGCAGCAGCGCACCGATGCGCTCGCCGGCCGAGGCCAGCGGCGCGATGGCGAGCGACGCGATCCCAAGCTCGGCCTGCGCGGCCGCGGCGTGCGCCGCATCGGCGAGGCCCCGGAACAGTTCGGCGGCCGACGTCGTGACGGGCGTGAGAGCGTCCAGGGCTTCGGCGATCGCCGGCGTGGCGGCGGGGTCGATGCGATTGCGCAGCACGCCCTTACCGAACGCGTCGATCGCGCGCTGCTGCGAGCGACGGCGCAGGTCGGACGCGGGAGCCTTGCGGTCGAGCCTGCCGCCGGCGTCCTCGAAGTACACGAACGCGTAGGTGGCGTTGAGCGTACGCTCGGCGGCTGTGGCGGTGGCATCGGCGAGCCAGTCGAGGGTGATCGCCGAGTGCACGGGCAGCAGCGCCGCCATGACGCTCGATGCCGGGTCGCCGGATACGGCCGCGTTGTTCTGCTTGTTGGTGCGGGGCATGTGGTTGTCCTTCGGACTAACGCTGGCTGAGGTTCGCGACCGCGGCCGCGATGTGGCCCATGTTCTCTTCGAGCCGCTTGACGGCGTTCTCGAGCTCGCGAAGGTGCTCGCGGGAGTCTTCGCCGCGCAGCACACCTGCTTCGACGAGGTTGCGGACGGCTTCCTGCAGCCGCGACTGCTCGTCGATGAGCGCATCGGCTTGCTGGCGGAGGCCGGTCAGCTCGCCGGCGGCCTGGCTGAGGTCAACGGCGGGCGCGACGGCGTGCATCGTCTCGCGCGAGGCGAGGTAGCGGGCGAGGTCCTGGACGGCCAGGCTGGCCTTGGCGGACTCGTTGGCGGCGCGGCTGGCGCGGTCGAAGATGCGCCACGAGCCGATGGTGCCGATCATCGTGAACAGCAAGAGGCCGCCGAGCCCCATGGTGACGGCAGCTACGGCGGCGGCGAACTCCCAATTCGTGGTGTCGCCCACGGCACACCTCCGGCCGGCCGCACGTGCGGCCGGGCGCTAGAGAATGATCGGTTGGCAGAGGCCGCGGCTAAAGGTCACCCGGGAGGGAGATCCCCTACGAGTGCGCCCTGAGCCACGCCAACAGCTCACCGTTAACAACGTCCGGCCGCTCCTGTTGTGTCCAATGGCCGCAGTCCGCGATGGGTTTGAACGTGAGATTCTTCACCCAGTCGCCCAGCCGGTCGTTCATCGGGCGCTGCAGGACGGGGTCGGCTTCGCCCCAGAGGACGAGCGTGGGTACGACGATGGGGCTCTTCGGGAGGGCGCCCGGCCCCTGCCGGATGGCCTGGCGGTAGTAGTTCAGGGTGCAGCGGGCGGCGCCGGGGCGCAGAAACGCCTCGCGGTACACCTCCAGGTCGTCGGCCGAGAAGACGCCGGGGCGGCCGGCGCTGCGCCGGAAGGCGGACGCGATGGCGGCCGCGCGATTCCGCCGCAGGAGCCACTCCGGCAGTCCCGGGATCTGGAAGAAGAGCATGTAGCTGCTCTTCAGCATCTGCTTGATGTTGCCGCGGACGTAACGCGCGAACGCGGATGGGTGCGGCGCGTTCATGACGACGAGGCTGCGGACGAACTCCGGGCAGCGCCAGGCGACCTGGAAGGCGACGATGCCGCCCCAGTCGTGTCCGACGACGTGCACGCGTTCTTCGCCGAGCGCGGCGGCGATGGCGACGACGTCATCGACGAGCTGCTCGATGTTGTAGCCGCGGCGGGGCTTGTCGCTGAGGTTGTAGCCGCGCATGTCGGGGGCGACGGCACGGTAGCCGGCAGCGGCGAGCGCGGGCAACTGGGCGCGCCATGAGTACCAGCACTCGGGGAAGCCGTGGAGCAGCATCACCATCGGACCGGAACCCTGCTCGACGTAGTGGAAGCGCACGCCGTTGGCTTCGACGAACTGGTGGCGCGGCTCGGGTTGCATGGGCACAGGGTAGCTGGTTTAGAGGCGGGCAGCGGGCGATTGGAGGCCGGAGGGCCTGAGGTGAGGGAGCCGGGCGCCGGGTGCCGATACTCTTGCATGGACCGGAGCCTGGCGGCGACGAATCGTTACCTGCCGATGCTGGCCATGATGGCTGGCGGCGTCGTGCTGCTCCACGTGCTCGCCGCGGCCGTGGTGCTCATGGCGGTGGCGCGGGGCGAGGGAATCGGGGATTGGGTGGCGTTTTACGCCGCCGGGACGATGGTGCGCACCGGCCACGGCGCGAGCCTGTACGATGCCGCGGCGGAAGTTGCGCTCCAGCGCTCGCTCTTCGGCGACGGCGTGCGGGCGTTCGGCTACCCGCAGCCGGCGTTCGCGGCGTACGCGTTCGCGCCTCTTTCGCGGCTGTCGTTCGCCGCAAGCTACGGCGCCTGGTTCGCGGTGAACGCGGCGCTGGCCGCGATGCTTGCCCGCGCCGCCTGGCGGCATCTGGATTCGGCGCCGCGCCGGCTGCGGCTGGCGTTCGTGGGGTGCGCGGCGTTGTTGACGCCCGCCGTCAACACGCTGCTGCTGGGCCAGCTCGACCTCGTCGTGCTGGCGACGATGGCCGCCTGCTACGCGCTGCTGGCGCGAGGGCGCCCGTTCGGCGCGGGCGCGCTACTGGCGCTGGCGCTGGTCAAGCCGCACATCGCGGCGGCGGCGGTACTGTTGCTCGCGGTCAAAGGGGAGTGGCGGGCCCTCGCCGGATTCGCGACGGCGGGTGCGCCGCTGCTGCTTGCGCCAATGCTGCTGCTCGGACCGGGCATCGCCGCCGACCAGGCAAGGCTCATGACGTCGTACCCGGGCGCCTCGACCGGCCTCAGCGTCATGGCCCCGATGATGGTGAACGTGCGCGGTGCGGTCACGAGCCTCACGGGGTCTTCGAGCGCGTGGCTCTGGGGCCCGCCGCTGGTCATCATCGCCGCCGTGGCGGTGGGCGTGGCCGCGCGCGCGTGGCGCCGCCGGCCGGCGACCGATGCCCAATCGTGGGCGCTGGTCTTCGCGCTGCCGCTGCTCTACTCGCCGCACCTTCACATCCAAACGATGGTGCTGCTGCTGGCGTCGGGGGTGCTGTTCGTGCGGGCGCGCGCGGACGCCGGGCAGCCGCCGTCAGTCGAGGCGGTGCTTGCGGCGTACGTGGCAATGGCGTGCTTCTGGCTGCTGGCGATCGCCGGGGCGGCGCTGATGTTCGTGCCGATCCTGGCGGCGTACGCGGTGTTCGTGCACGATTGGCCGCGTCCGGCAGAGGCGCAGGCCGAGGCGATTGAACTGCCGCTGGCATCGTAGCTTCGTCAAGCGCTCAGCATGAACCGGTCAGCGTCATCGCACGCGACGTGGGATGTACGGGCGGGGCGCGGTCGGTCCGGCTTCGCCGGACGCACAGCCGGGGGCGGCTATGCTCCACGCCACGCGACGGCCGGACGCACAGCTCTCCACGGCGAGTCTTCGACCGGGGGCGGCTGTGCCCCGCGCTGCCCGTCTCGACAACTGACGGTTCGTCCGGGATCACTCCCCGCGCGGCTTGAATCTGAATCTGGCGAGCGCCAATCTCCGTGGCCGCCTCTCGAAAACATCCGTGGTTCCCACGAATCGCCGCGCCCGGAACCGAGCGAAACTGACAGCATCGCAAGGTACATCGGCGGGGAGGCGCGACGTGACGGCGACGAATACGGAGCTCAAGCGGACGGCGGAGCGCAACGCCAGGGCGTTGGCGCTGCGGCCATCGATAGGCCAGGGGACGGCGACGACCGTCGTGCGGCTGGCTGCGGGCGCAACCTCGGTGGACATCGAGGACGGGCCGTGGACGTTCCGCTGCGCCATGTCGAAGGAGATGGGCGGCGACGAGAGCGCGCCCGATCCGGGCAACCTGCTGCGCGGGGCCCTCGGCTCGTGCATGGCGCTGGGGTACGTTCTGTGGGCCGCGCGCATGGACGTGCCGATCGACGACATCACCGTCACCGTCGAGACCGATTACGACGCGCGCGGAATGTACGCGGTCGACGACGCGGTGCCGGCCGGCTACGGCGGCGTGCGATGCATCGTCCGGATCAGCAGCCCCGCGCCGGAAGAGCGCGTGCGCGAGATGGTGGAGATGGCCGACCGGCACAGCCCGTTGCTCGACGACATGTCGCGCGCGCTGCCGGTCGCGCGCGACGTGCGGGTGACGGCGCTCGTGAAGGAGTAGGAATCATGGAACCAAAGCTGCATCGAAGAGTACAACGGTATGGGTGGGACCTGGCCGTGGAGGCCTACGACCGTTACTGGGTGCCGGTGCTGCGCGCGTGCAGCGAGCGCTGCCTGGAGCTCGGCGGCGCCGGCGCCGGGCGAGCGCGTGCTCGACGTGGCGACGGGCACCGGCGTAGCGGCGTTCATGGCCGCCGAGCGGGTGGGGCCGCAGGGCGCGGTCGTCGCCACCGACCTGTCGCAGAAGATGGTGGAGTCGGTGCAGCAGGCGGCCGCCGCGAGGGGCGTCGCGAACATGCGCTGCGAGCGCGCGGACGCCGAGGAGCTGCCGTTCCCGGACGGCTCCTTCGACGTGGTGATCTGCTCGCTGGGGCTGATGTACCCGGCTGACCCGCAGCACGCGATCGAGGAGATGTACCGCGTGCTGCGGCCCGGCGGGCGCGCGGCCGTGTGCGTGTGGGGGCGGCGCGACCGCTGCGGCTGGAACCACGTGTTTCCGATCGTCGATGCGCGCGTGAACAGCGACGTTTGCCCGATGTTCTTCTTCCTCGGGGCGGAGGGGGCGCTCCAGTACGCGTTCGAGCGCGCCCGGTTCGCGGATTTGCACGAGGAGCGCGCGAGCCAGACGCTCGACTGGCGCGACGGCGAGGAGGCGTGCGGGGCGATGTTCCCGGGCGGGCCGGTTGCGCTGGCGTACTCTCGCATGGACGAGGCGACGCGCGGCCAGGTCCACCAGGAGTTCATCGACGGCATCGCCCAGTTCCGGCAGCCGAACGGGCGGTACCTGGTGGGGGGCGAGTTCGTGTACATGGCGGGGAGGAGGTAGCGGCGCTTCGCGCCGCACAGCAAACAGCAAACAGCAAACAGCAAACAGCAAAGGGCGGCCGGACAACAGAGAACGGAGAACAGAGGGCGCGCCGACGGCTGATAGCTGACGGCTGACAGACTGATAGCTGGCCAGCTACACTCTCCAGACCATGCTCAAGAAGTTGTTGCTCACCACCGCTGCGCTCAGCGCGCCCGGGCTTGGGGTGACGGTTGCGGCCGAGCGGATCATCCGGCCGCGGCTGTTCTTCACCGGGGAGTGGCACTCGGAGCCGCCGGACGCGATGCGGCATCCGTACGAAGAGGCGCGCATCTTCACGGCGGACGGGCTGGAGCTGCAGGGGTGGTTCTTCAAGGCCGAGCGCCCGCGGGCGCCGACGCTGCTGTTCTTCCACGGCACCAGCTACAACGCCAGCGACATGTGGCTGACGCCGGAGCGCCGCGAGGCGTTCCACGAGTTCCTGCGGGGCATCGGCTGCAACTTCTTGGTGTTCGACTACCGCGGCTTCGGCCGTAACGGCGGCACCCCGAGCGAGGACGGCACGTACACCGATGGCGCGGCCGCGCTGGCGTGGCTGTACCAGCGCGGCGACGTTGACCCGGCGAGCATCTTCTTCTACGGCTTCTCGCTGGGGACGGGGATCGCCGCCGAGCTGGCGATGCGGGAGCCGAGCGCCGGGCTGATCCTGCGCGCGCCGTTCACGTCGGTCCGCGGCATGATCTGGGACTGGTACCCGAAGCTGCGGCCGGTGCTGGCGGCGGCGCCGTGGCTGCCGCTGACGAACTACGACACGCTGTCGAAGATGCCGCGCCTCGACCGGCCGCTGCTGGTGATGCACGGCGACAACGACCAGACGGTGCCGGAGTACATGGGCCAGCGCGTCTTCGAGGCGGCGCCGGAGCCGAAGATGTACGTGCAGTTCCCCAACGGGGGGCACTCCGACATCAACACCGACCTCGTCGTGCCGGCGATCACGCAGTTCGTCGAACGAAGTACTGAGCGGGAGGCTGGGCGCTCGGCCGGCGGAAGCGGCCGCGGGGTAGCCCCTGATCTGTCGTCCGGGCGCCGCGGTCGTTAAGCTGTGACCATGAGCATCGACGTGCAGCGCGAGCTGGCGAAGCGGGCCGAAGACGCCGCCGGGCCACGCCGCGGGCTGCTCACCCGGGACCCCGAGTACCGCGCGCTCAAGAAGCTCGCCAGCCGCAACCGAAAGCATCGGCCGAAGACGCCGCTCGACGCGCTCCAGCACGTTATCGACGTGGCGCGCGAGATGACGCACGGAACGTACGGCGCGCTCGCCGTCACCGGCACGAACGACTACGTCGAGGGGTTCCTGGTCAGCGGCATGGACGACGCGGCGCTGCGGGCGCTCAAGGGCCCGCCGCAGGGCCACGGCCCGCTCGGCACGATGCGCCAGGACGGGCTGCCGGTGCGCCTGCGGGACGTGACGGAGCACACGCGCGCGTTCGGCTTCCCACCGAAGCACCCGGAAATGAAGGAGTTGCTGGGGCTGCCGATCTTCGCCGGAGGCGACGTGCGAGGTGCGATCTACGTGACGGACCGCCGTGGCGGCGGCAAGTTCGGCGAGGAGGACGAGCAGGTGCTCAAGGTGCTGGGCCACCACGCCGGACTCATCATCGAATCATCCTGGTACTGATCCATGCGACTCGCCACCTACAGTGAGCGCGGCACCGGGGCCACGCACCTCGGGCTCGTGCTGGGGGAGCGTGTCATCGACCTGGCGGCCACGGCGAAGGCGCTCGGCCTGCCGGACGTGCCCGACGACATGCTCGGGTTCATCGCACAGGGCGCGGCCGCGCTCGACACCGCGCGCACGATTGAAGCAAAGCTCGCCGGCGACGCGACGCAGGGCCTGCCGCTCGACAGCGTGCGCCTGCGCGCGCCGATCCCGCGGCCGGCGCGCAACGTGGTGTGCGTC
This sequence comes from uncultured Chloroflexia bacterium, assembly GCA_963701135.1. Taxonomy (GTDB): domain Bacteria; phylum Chloroflexota; class Dehalococcoidia; order DSTF01; family JACRBR01; genus CAYJMJ01. The sequence goes on along the minus strand of OY969567.1, from coordinate 3,504,509 downwards.
GGGCTGAACTACGCCGACCACGTCGCTGAATCGAAGTCGGTCACAGGGGCCGACCCGCCGAAGTTTCCCGTCTTCTTCACCAAGCCGCCGTCCACCGTCATCGGACCGGACGACGAGATCCCGTGGCACGGGCACGTCAGCACGTCGATCGACTGGGAGGTCGAGCTGGCGGTGATCATCGGCCGCGAGTGCCGCGACGTTGATGAGTCGTCGGCGCTGGCGTGCGTGTTCGGTTACACAGTGGCGAACGACGTGACGGCGCGCGACCTGCAGCAGCGCCACGGGCAGTGGTACAAGGGCAAGGGGCTCGACGGCTTCTGCCCGCTCGGGCCGGTCGTGGTGACGGCGGACGAGATTGGCGACCCGCACGCGCTCGACATCGGCCTGCGCGTGAACGGTGTCGAGAAGCAGCGGTCGAACACTAGGCACCTCATCTTCAACATCCCGCACCTGATCGTCGAGTGGTCGGCGGGCATGACGCTGTTCCCGGGCGACATCCTGCTGACGGGCACGCCATCCGGCGTGGGCGTGGGGCGCACGCCGCCGGAGTTCCTGAAGCCGGGCGACGTGGTGGAGGCGGAGATCCCGGCGATCGGGGTGCTGCGGAACCGGGTGGGGAGCTGACACGCCCGCGCCCGCACCGTCGTCGGCGTACGCGTGCTTAGCTCTCTGACCCGGTTGCAGTGGCGAGGGTGTCCAAGGTCTCGCGGAAGATCTCGTCGCGCCTGGCTACAGGCCACGCGCTGTGGGGGAGGCCCTCGATCACGCGGATGCGATCGCCGGGCTTGCATAGCGACTCGACCTGGCGCATGGCGGCGACAGGGATCAGGTGATCGGCGGTGCCGAAGACGATGTAGGCCGGCACGGTCAGGCGGCGGTAGGCATCGAGGAAATCGAGCGCGACCGCCTCACGCCAGTAGTGCCAGCTCACCCGCTGGCCGCCCTCTTCTGGCATCCGGCCGTCCTCGGGCGGCGGATCGCCGGCGTTGAGAAGCGGGTCGGGGCTCCAAAGCGCGATGCCGCGGATGCACTCGCCAAGCCTCGCGGCGGCTGCCATGGTCGCTACGCCACCCATGCTTTCGCCGAGCAGCGCCACCGCGTAGCCGGCGGCGTGCAGGCGTCGCGCGAAGTGCTCGATCGTCGCGACCCACGTATCGAAGGAGGCGTCCTCGAAGCTGCCAGAGGAATCGCCGCTGCCGGGCTGGTCGAATCGCAGCGTGGAGACGCCGACGCGTGAGAGCTCGCGCGCGAGATCCACGAAGTGACGGGAGCCACCCGCCTTGTCTCCGTGGAAGCCGTGGGCCATGACGACGACCCGTTCGAGCGCGGCCGGTGCCGGCATCGTGGAAGGCGACGGCTATCGATTTGCCGTCAACGTCTTCGAAGTGGAGTTCCTCAGTTGTCTTCGTGGCCATGCGCGATTATCGCACGACCGCCGACGCGGTGCGCAGACGAGTTCGGCGACAGATCTCCGGGCCGATCGGCATGTCGAGACGGGCGGAACAGGCGGGACGGCCGGGATACGTAAATCGCTAGACTGGACCGGAGCGGCATGCCGGGGCGGGCGGCGGCGGCCGATACTGAGAACACGATGATCGTTGGCACCGTCCGGGAGATTAAGAACGAGGAGTTCCGCGTCGGGCTGACTCCCGAAGGGGCGCACGCGCTCGTCGATGCGGGGCACGAGGTGCTGGTCGAGCGGGGCGCCGGCGCCGGCATCCTCGCCAGCGACAAGGCGTACTGCAACGCCGGCGCCATCGTGGCCTCGCACGCGAGCGAGGTGTGGGAGCGCGCGGACCTCATCGTCAAGGTGAAGGAGCCGCTCTTCCCCGAGCACCCGCACATCCGCGACAACCAGACCCTGTTCACGTACCTCCACCTGGCGGCGCTCCCGAACCTCACGCGCGTGCTCATCGACTCGAAGGTGACGGCGATCGCGTACGAGACGGTGGAACTGCCGGATGGCTCGCTGCCGCTGCTGATCCCGATGAGCCAGATCGCGGGGCGCATGGCGACGGAGGTCGGCGCGCACTACCTGCGCAAGCCGGGGCCCGGGCGGGGCAAGCTGATCTCCGGTCTGCCGGGCGCGCCGCCCGCGCACGTCGTCGTGCTGGGCGCCGGCATCGTGGCGGAGAACGCGATCGAGACAGCGGTGGCGCTGGGCGCGCGCGTGACGGTGCTCGACACGCGGCTCGACAAGCTGCGCCTGGTGCAGCGGCTGTGGCCGGGGCGGACGACGACGCTGATGTCGAGCCCGCTGGCCATCGCGAAAGCGCTGAAGGACGCCGACATCCTGATCTGCGCGGTGCTGGTGCCGGGGGCATCGGCGCCGAAGCTCGTGACGCGCGAGATGGTGCGGTCGATGGGGAAGGGCGCGGTGATCGTCGACGTGTCGATCGACCAGGGCGGGACGTGCGAGACGTCGCGCCCGACGACGCACGACGAGCCGATCTACGTCGAAGAGGGCGTCGTGCACTACTGCGTTCCGAACATGCCGGGCGCCGTGCCGCAGACATCGACCGCGGCGCTGACGGCGGCGACGCTTCCGTACGTGCTCAAGCTGGCGAACCTGGGCACGCGCGACGCGCTGCTCGCCGACGCATCGCTGGCGAAGGGCGTGCTGGTGAGCGAAGGTCACGTCACCTACGAGGCGCTGGCGGAGTCGCTGGGGTTGCCGTTCGTGCCGCTGGCGGAGGCGTTGCCGGGGTAGCGAGTTTTCAGTTCACAGTTGTCAGTTCACAGTTTTCGGTCGGACGCGGGCTGCGCCCCTACGATTTGTGTGGCGGCACCGGCTCAACCCGACCTCTCACCTCTGACCTCTCACGGCCTCTGCCCGTGGCGGCCTTCGCCGGAGGCGAAGCGGGCGGCGCCCTTCTGCGCCTCGGCGAGGACCTCGCGGCCGAGCGCGGCCTCGATGCTGAGGCCTTCGAGCAGCGGTTGGCCGAGGCCGGCGTAGAGCGCCTGGCGGTCGGCGATGACGCAGTCCCACGGGAACGCGGCAAGCTCATCGGCGAGCGCCAGCGCGGCGTCGAGCGCGGCGCCGTCATCGACGACGCGGCTGGCGAGGCCGATGGCGAGCGCTTCCTGCGCATCGATCACGCGGCCGCTGAGGATGAGGTCGAGCGCGCGGCCGAGGCCGACGATGCGCGGCAGGCGCTGCGTTCCGCCGTCGATGAGCGGCACGCCCCAGCGCCGTTCGAGGCAGCCGAACTTCGCGCCGCGCGCGGCGATGCGGACGTCGCACCAGCAGGCGATCTCGAGCCCGCCGGCGACGCACCAGCCTTCGACAGCGGCGATCGTGGGTTTGGGGGAGATGACGCGCGTGAAGCCCATCGGGCCTTCGGCCGCGGCGACGGGGCTGTTCATCGCCTTGAGGTCGGCGCCGGCGCAGAACGCCTGGCCGCCAGCGCCGGTGACGACGAGCACGCGCGCGTCGCCGTCGGCGGCGAACTCGTAGTAGTGGGCACGGAGCGCCTCGGCCGTCTCGCGGTCGACGGCGTTGCGTCGCTCAGGGCGATCGATGGTGACGATGCGGGTGGCGTTGTGGCGCTCGTAGTTCACTGCCATGAGCGTAGGTTATAGGTGTTAGGGGATAGGTGATAGGGGACGGGGTTGCCGATAGCGGGCGCGGCGCGAAGATACGGGGGCTGAGGGCATCGACAGAGAGTCAAGGAGGAGCGAGATGGCGGAGCCGAAACGTACCGACGCGGGATGAGGTGCTGGGGTACCTGCGGGAGCGTCGCAACTGGGGGCGCTGGGGCGCCGACGACCAGCGCGGGGCGATCAACCTCATCACGCCGGAGAAGCAGGTGCGGGCGGCGTCGCTCGTGAAGAGCGGACGCAGCGTGTCGCTGAGCCGCGACTTCCCGACAATGCCGGGCCGCGGCAACCCGATGCCGGCCCAGCACTTCGTGCGGGTGATGGACAACGCCGTCGTCGACTACTACGGCATCGTCTACCACGGGTACGTCGCGACGCACGTCGATGCGCTGTGCCACGTGTGGGACGACGACGGCATGTGGAACGGCCGCGACCCCAAGCACGAGGTGACGAGCGGCGGCGCGGCGTTCGGCGCGATCGACAAGTGGCGCGACGGCATCACGACGCGCGGCGTCCTGTTGGATGTGCCGAAGTTCCGCGGCGAGCCGAGCGTGACGCTGGAGAAGCCGGTGCACGGCTGGGAGCTGGAGGCGATCGCCGAGAAGCAGGGCGTGCGCATCGAGCCGGGCGATGCGCTAGTGGTGCACAGCGGGCGCGAGGCCTGGCAGGCGGCGCATCCGGACTGGAGCGGCTACCGGCCGCCGAGCCCGGGGCTGCACGCGTCGTGCCTGCCGTTCCTCCGCGACCACGACGTCTCGGTGCTGGTGTGGGACCTGATGGACGCGAACCCGAACGAGTACGGCGTGCCGTGGACCGTGCACGGGGCGATCTTCGCGTACGGCGTGGCGCTCGTCGACAACGCGCTGGTGCAGCCGTTGGCGCAGGCGTGCGCCGACGAGGGGCGGTACGAGTTCATGCTGACGCTTGCGCCGCTGCCGGTGCTCGGCGGGACGGGCTCGCCGGTGAATCCGGTGGCGGTGTTGTAGGGGAGTTCACAGTTTTCAGTCGTGGGCGGACAGGTCTGAAGACCTGTCCCTACGAAGCGTCTCGGGCCGAGATGAAAACGTAGTGGGGGTGCTGTGGCACCCCCACTACGAACTACTCACTACGAACTACCCGACTACTCCGAGCCGGGGCCGGGAGGGCCGCCGCCGCCGAACGGGGGCCGGGGCGGGCCGGGAGGGCCCTCGGCGGCTGGCGGGCGCCGGTCGCGCAGGCCGCCGTCGGCGCTGCGCCGGGGCGGGCCGCCATCGCCGCGGGGCGGGCCGCCGTCGCCGCGGCGCGGGCCGCCGTAGCCGCCACCACCGCCACCGCCACCACCACCGCCACGGCGCGGGCCGCCGTAACCGCCACCACCACCACCGCCTCGTCCGCCGCGGTCGGGGCCGCCGCGACCACCACGGTCGCCGCCACGCTCCGGCCGGCTCTCGCGCTCGGCCCTCTGACGCGCGACCACCGCCGCCGCGTCGGTCTCGCCCGCGAGCACGGCGCGGCGGGAGAGGTTGACGCGGCCCATCGAGTCGATCTCGGTCACCATCACCATCACTTCATCGCCGGGCGAAACGACGTCCTCGACCGACGGCACGCGGAAGTCCGCGAGCTCGGAGATGTGCACCAGGCCTTCCTTGCCGGGTGCGATCTCGACGAAGCAGCCGAAGTTCATGAGACGCGTGACGCGGCCGGTGTAGATCTGGCCGACTTCCACGTCCTTGGTCATGCCTTCGATGATGTCGATCGCCTTGCGGGCCGACTCCTCGTTCGTGGCGCCGATGAACACGGAGCCGTCGTCCTCGATGTCGACCGTGCAGCCGGTCTCTTCGATGATCGAGCGGATGACGCGGCCGCCGGGGCCGATGACCGTGCCGATCTTCTGGGGGTCGATCTGCAGGCGGTACATGCGCGGCGCGTAGGGCGACATCTCCTTGCGCGGCTCGGCGATCACTTCGAGCATCTTGCCAAGGATGAACATGCGGCCTTCGCGCGCCTGCGCGACGGCATCACGCATCACCGACATGGGGATGCCCTGGATCTTGATGTCCATCTGGAGGGCCGTGATGCCCTCCTCGGTGCCGGCGACCTTGAAGTCCATGTCGCCCATGGCGTCTTCGAGCCCGGCGATGTCGGTCAGCACCTTGTAGTTGCCGTCTTCGCCCATGATCAAGCCCATGGCGACGCCGGCGACCGGCGCGGCGATCGGCACGCCCGCGTCCATCAGCGACATGGTGCTGCCGCAGACGCTCGCCATCGACGTGCTGCCGTTGCTGGACAGCACTTCGGAGACGACGCGGATGGTGTACGGGAAGTCCTCGACCCCGGGCAGCACGGGCACGAGCGCGCGCTCGGCGAGGGCGCCGTGGCCGATCTCGCGGCGGCCGGCGCCGCCCATGCGGCCGGTCTCGCCGACGGAGTACGGCGGGAAGTTGTAGTGGTGCAGGTAGCGCTTGCTCTCGACGGGCGAAAGCGTGTCGAGGCGCTGTGCGTCGCCGACGCCGCCGAGCGTCGTGACGCTCAACACCTGCGTCTGGCCGCGCGTGAAAAGCCCCGTGCCGTGGACGCGCGGCAGCATGCCGACCTCGCACGTGATGGGGCGGACGGTCTTGGAGTTGCGCGCGTCCGGCCGGCGGTCGTGCTGGAGGATGGACTCGCGCACCGTCTTCTTGACGAAGGCGTCGAGCGCTTCGCCGACGGCCTTCTCGGTGTACTCCGCGCCGAACTTCTCGACGAGGCGGGCCTTGTGGTCATCGAGCGCGCCCTGGCGTTCGTCCTTGGCCAGCGCCAGGAACTCCTCGACGTTGCCGGCGAGGTCGGCGAACACGAGCTTCTTGAGGTCTTCGGGGACGATGGCGGGGCTGAACTCCCACTTCACCGGCTTGAGCGCGGCGACCATCTCTTCCTGCAGCTCGATCAGGATCTGGTTCTGCTGCTGGGCGAACTCCATCGCGCCGAGGATGACCTCTTCGGGCGCCTCGTTGGCACCGGCCTCGACCATCATGATGGCGCTCTTTGTGCCGGCGACGACGATGTCGATGAGGCTCTCTTCGAGCTGCTGGAACGTCGGGTTGACGACGTACTGTCCATCGATGTAGCCGACGCGGACGGAGCTGACGGGACCCGCGAAGGGGACCTCCGAGATGCAGAGGGCGGCCGAGCCGCCGACGGTGCCGAGGACGTCCGGGTCGTTCTCCTTATCGACGGAGAGGACCGTAATGACGACCTGGACGTTGTTCCGCATGCCCTTGGGGAAGAGCGGGCGCAGCGGACGGTCGGTGAGGCGGGCGCTGAGCGTGGCCTCGGACGAGGGGCGTCCTTCGCGGCGGAAGAACGAGCCGGGAATGCGGCCGGCGGCGTACATCTTCTCCTCGAAGTCGATGGTGAGGGGGAAGAAGTCAGTGCCGGGCCGGGGCTGGCGGGCCATGGTGGCGGTGCAGAGCACGACGGTGTCGCCGTACCGGAGCAGGACGGCGCCGCCGGCGAGGTTGGCGACGCGGCCGTGCTCGATGGTCAGCGTCTTGCCGCCGATCTCGCGCGAAAAGGTTCTTATTTCAGGCATGCGTGTATGGATCCTCCATCCTTCATGGGATCTCGGGCTACATTCGAACCCGTGTCTGGTGTGTTGATCCGCAAAAGCAGCGGCTGGTTCTCCGCCTGCGTTGACGACTCGAGAACGGATCTGGTCCGGGCTGGTCCGCCGCAGCGGCCGTTCCGCATGCCCGCGCTCGAGGAGTGACTGTCGTTATCTTCCCAACGTCATGGCCCGGTCCCTGACCGGACAGATACAGAAGGGCCTCCGCGGGGCTTCGCCCTTTACTTGCGGAGGCCGAGCTTTGCGAGGATCGCGCGGTAGCGCGTCACATCCGACTTGTTGAGGTAGGCGAGTTGCCGTCGCCTCTGCCCGACGAGCTTCAGGAGCCCGCGCTGGGTGTGGTAGTCATGCTTGTGCTGCTTGAGATGCTCGGTGAGGGCGTTGATCCGGTCGGTGAGGAGTGCGATCTGGACCTCGGCGGAGCCGGTGTCGGTCGCGTGGCCCTTGTACTGGCCGATGATCTCGGCTTTGCGCTCGGTAGCTAGTGGCATATCAGAGTGCAGCATAACAAGCGGCCGGGGCCTGGGCAAATCTGGGGGTTGGAGGTTCGAGGTTGGGGGTTGGGGGTTGGGGGTTGGAGGTTGGAACGAGGGCGAGGCTGGAGACTGTACGCAACGCCGCGACGGCAGCCGCTACGACCTCAGCCGCTCGATGACCTCCCGTTCGAATTGCTCGCGCAACCTGACCTTGGGACCGTCGGCCTGTTCGCAGGTGTGGCGGATCTCCAGGAGGATGATCTCGCTGCGGCCGCTCGGCAGGTCGCGGAACTCCGCGCGTGCCTCGGGAGCCCTGTACCAACTCTTGCAGACGTCCGACTTGAACGCGATGTCGTACGTGAACGAGTAGGCCGGCGGGTCTGGCACGCGATAATGACGCTCGTCGCGGTCGATCCGTAGATTGTCCAACCTCATGATGATGTTGTCTTTGGACACATCGAACAGATAGATGTTGGCCGGATCCGATTCGCCATATGTCGCGGTGGCGATTGTGTACGACACTGATGTCGCCACGAACGCGAACAATGCGGTCGCCGTAAGAAGCGGTAGAGCGACAAGGCCCGCGACAGATCCCCGCAGGGGCCGGGCGATCATGCGGCGAGCGTACGCCAGGGACATCGGCAGCACGGCAAGCGCCGCGAGATCCGTGTAATCGACAGCCCGGGCCGCGTGCCAGATTCCCTGGCCGTTCCACGTGTCGATGACGGGCTGTGATAGGGGCGACTTCCAGAGCACGAATCCGAGCGCTGTGGCGACGTAGATCGCCGCCGCCCGGCCCCGAACGAAAGCAAGAACGAACATCGGAAAGACCCACAGCCCCGCGAAGTCCGACAGCTTGCCGGTGACGATGCCCGGGTAGTGCTGCTTGAGGGCGAAGTCGTTGAGCAAGAGCAGCGCCAGACCCGCGACAAAACCAGCGGAGGAGAGGACACTCCACGCCGCGGGCGCATCAAGCGAGCCGGAACGGACGCGATGTTCCATGACGGCGCTATCGTACAGGAAACTTCATGCGAGTGTCGCCGAGTTCGCCGCACGCGGGCAGTGCTGGGGTGTATCTGTGGTGCAAGCGGCGGGCGGGAGCCGTGAGCGGAGCGCGCGCCGGAGCGCGACGATCTCAGTCCAAACTTCATGCGAGTGTCGCCGTCAGCTCAGGGTGGCGAAGTGGTGCGGAACTCGACGCGCTGTTCCATGGCGGGGCTGTCGTACACTACTACGAAGATGACCGTTGCGATCGTCACGGACAGCACCGCGTGCATCCCGCCGGAGGTGGCGGAGCGCTACGGCATCGAGATCGTGCCGCTGCACCTGATCTTCGGCGGACGGACGTTCGTCGACTCGCTGACGACCGATACGTCGGAGTTCTACGCGCTGCTGCGGACGTTGAGCGACCGGCCGACGACGGCGGCTCCTTCGCCGGGCATGTTCCTGGACGCGATCGCCCGTGCGGCGCGGCGCGCCGACGCCGTCCTGTGCATCACCGTCTCCAAGCAGTTCAGCGCGATGTACGACTCGGCGCGGCAGGCGATCGAGATCGCGAAGGCGGAGTCGCCGGGGGCGGACATCCGCCTGCTGGACTCGCGCAACGCGGCGATGGCGCAGGGGTTCGTCGTGCTGGAGGCGGCGCGCGCGGCGGCGGCGGGCAAATCGATCGCGGACGTGGAGCACCGCGCGGAGGCGATGACGGGGCAGGTGACGCTGCTGGCGATGCTCGACACGCTGGCGTACCTTGCGCGCGGCGGACGCGTGCCGCGCGTCGCGGCGTGGGCGGCGGGGATGCTGCAGGTGAAGCCGATCGTGCGGTTCAGCGCATCGGACATCAAGCTGGTGGCGCGGACGAGGACGCGAAAGCGGGCGCTGGACCGCATGCTGGCACTGCTCGTCGAGATGGCGGCCGGGCGGCGGCTGCACCTGGCGGTGCACCACGCGAACGCGCCTGAGGACGCGCGCTACCTGCTCGAAGGCGCGCAGCGCCAGATCGACCTCCCGGAGGCGTACCTCACGGAGTTCACCCAGGTGATGGGCGTGCACACCGGGCCGGGGCTGGTGGGGCTGGCGTGGTGGGCGGAGGGCGAGGTTATAGGTGATAGGGGATAGGTTGTAGGGGGCGGCCGGGTCGCAGAATTCAATCGGCCGGTGCCGGCCTTGGCAACGTATAACCCAGCACCCATCACCTAACCGGCATGCGGCCGTTATAATGCGCCACGTGTCTGATAGAGCGGATGTCATGGTCAAGGGCGATCGGGCCGCGCGCGTCATCGCGATGGCGGGGCGGCTGCCGGCGCCCCGGACCGCGCCGGCGTTCGTGATGCTGTCGGGCGTTGTCGGCACGGGGAAGTCAACGTTCGCGCGTGCGCTGCGCGAGCGGACGGGCATCGCGGTGATCGAGAGCGACGCGGTGCGGCGGGCGATGTTCGAGCGACCGGCGCATGCGAAGGACGAGAGCGCGGCGGTGTTCGATGCGGTGCATGCGGCGCTGCGCGACCTGCTCGGGCGCGGGGTGGCGACGCTCGTCGATGCGACGAACCTCGTCGAAGCGCAGCGCGCCGTGATGTACGGCGTTGCGCGCGCGGCCGCCGCGCGGCTGATCGTCGTGAGGACGACGGCGCCGGCGGCGGTGGTGCGGCGCAGGCTGCGGTCGCGGCGCGAGAGCGCGGGCGGCGCGGAGGCGGGCACGGAGGTGTTCGAGCGGATGCGGCGGAGCCGGCAACCGATCGCGGCTCCCCATTATGTAGTGGATACGACGGGTGCCATCGAGCAGGCCGTGGAGGCCATTGCCAGGGAGATCGAGCGCAGATGAGCCGAGAACAACGGAGGATGGACCGAAAGACGCAGGCCCGGCCGGGGGCGCCGAGCGGGGCGCCGCCATCGCGACGGACGCCCGTGAAGGTGGGCGGCGGGAGCCGCTTCCCGACTATGCCGGTGGCGATCGCGGGCGGCGTGGTGCTCATCATCGCACTGCTGGCGTACCTGATCCTCCAGTCCAACTCGAGCGACACGGGGCTGAGCGGGCCCGAGAAGGCGGAGGCTGACTCGAGCACGTCGATCCCGGGGACGTACGTCCCGAGCCAGGGCCGCGGCCACTTCACCGGCGGCTACACGCCGAGCCGGCCGCCGACGCCGTTCTGCGAGGGCGTCGCGCATTCCGGCGCCGATGTGCAAGCCGCCGGATCCGCGACGCCCACGGCACAGGCGACGGCCACGCCCGGCACGACGACCGCGGGCTCGACGCCGACCGTGCCGACGAACTGCTACAACAGCAATCCGCCGTCGTCGGGCAAGCACCTCAACGTGCAGCAGAACGTTGACGTCGGCAACGGGAACATCATCAAGATCCCGCCGGACCCGGACGTTTACCCGTCGGACGTGGAGATCCCGCGCGACGCGATCGCGCACGCCCTGGAGCACGCGGGGGTGTTCCTTGGCTACAACTGCAAGCAGGGCGACACCGCCTGTGACGACGTGGTGAACCAGATCAAGGACCTCGTGAACGACCGCATCGACAACAACGACGACCGCGTGACGATGGCGCACGACAACGACCTGATCGAAGGGACGATCGGCATCTCCTCGTGGACGCGTGTGTACGTGTTCAACTACCAGGATTACGACAAGGATGCGGTGGAGCAGTTCATCGCGAAGAACTCGTGCCGCTTCGACCCGGAAGGGTTCTGCAAGTAGGCATCGGACCAGCGCAACGTGACGAAGGGGCCGGCCGCGAAGCCGGCCCCTTTTTGTTGCGCGGATTTCGGCGCGATCACATCAGTTCGGGATGGAGGCGGATATCCACGTTGTTTCGCAGGGCGTTGGAGACGGGACAGCGCTGCTCGGCGAGGCCGGCAAGCTCCCTGAACCGGGAGTCATCGATGCCGGACACGCGGCCGCGGACCGTGATGTCCATGGTGATGATCTTCAACCCGCCCTCCACGCGGTCAAGGGTGCACAGCGCCGACACTTCGAGCCGCTCAGGCGCACTGGCCTGCTGCTTGAGGGTGTTTGAGAACGCCATCGCGTAGCAGGCTGCGTGCGCCGCCGCGATCAGCTCCTCCGGGCTCGTCTTGCCGTCGGCGCTCTCGGTACGGGCGGCGAAGGTCATCGGCAGCTCGGGAAATGCGCCGCTCCCCACGGTGAGGCGGCCGGCGCCCGTCTGCAGGTCGCCCTCCCAGATGACGTCCGCTCTGCGTTCCATCACCGGCATGACATCCTCCTTTGAATGCTCTGCCTCTGTTTTGCCTGATCGGCGCGCCAATGCAAATAGACCGAATCGCCGCGCCGGGTATAACCTGACGGTCACCAGGGGAGGGATGCCATGACGGCGAGCACCGACAGGATCGAGCAGGCGAAGCAGCGCGCGCAGGCGGCGGTCGACAGCGTGGCTGACGAGCTGGTGCGGCTGTCGCGCGAGATCCACGCGCACCCGGAGCTGGCGTTCGAGGAGCGTTACGCGTGCGGCCAGCTCGTGCCGTTCGTCGAGGCGCAGGGGTTCGCGGTGCGGACGCCGGCGTACGGGATGGAAACGGCGTTCCGCGGCGAATGGGGGCACGGCCCGGTGACGATCGCGATCTGCGCGGAGTACGACGCGCTGCCCGAGATCGGCCACGCGTGCGGGCACAACCTCATCGCGACGGCGGGCGTTGGTGCGGCGGCGGCGCTCGTGAAGGCGCTCGACCCGGCGGACGCGCGCATCGTGGTGCTCGGCACGCCGGCGGAAGAGGGGCACGGCGGCAAGGTCGTGATGGTGCGGGAGGGCTGCTTCGACGACGTCGACGTGGCGATGATGGCGCACGCGGCCCCGGCGGACATCGTCGAGCTGCCGATGTTCGGCGTCGCCCACGTGGACGTGGAGTACCGAGGCAAGGCGGTGCACGCGTCGGTGTTCCCGGAGCAGGGGCTGAACGCGCTCGATGCGATGGTGACGGCGTACCAGGCGATCGCGCAGTTGCGGCAGCACATCCGCCGCGACTCGCGGATCCACGGCATCATCACGCACGGGGGCGACGCGGCGAACATCGTGCCGGGGTACACGAAGGGGACGTTCTACGTGCGCGCGCTGAAGCCGTGGTACATGGAGCAACTCAAGCAGCGCGTGAAGCACTGCTTCGAGGCGGGTGCGCTCGCGACGGGGTGCGAGGTGACGATTCACTGGCACGAGGACGCGGAGTACGCGCCCATGTTGAACAACGGGCCATTGGGCCAGGCGTACCGCCGCAACGGCGAGGCGCTGGGCAAGCTGTTCATCGACCTCAAGGACCTGTCGACGGGGAGCAGCGACATGGGGAACGTGAGCCAGGTGGTGCCTTCCATCCACCCGAACTTCGGCGTCGGCACGCCGGCGTTCACGCACTCGCCGGAGTTCACCGCCGCCGCGATCACCGACGCGGCGCACGCGGGCATGTTGCAGACGGCGAAGACGCTGGCGATGACGGCGATCGACGTCGCGCTGGAACCGGGGCTGCTGGATGCTGTGAACGCGGACTTCGCCGCCCGCGGGCGGCGGAACCTAGAACCTAGAACCTAGAACCTAGAACGTCCAGACGCTGGACCGTGGGCTCGAGCTTCAGCTCCTTGATCAGCGCAGCGAGCTCGTCGAGGGTCAGCGCGCGGCGCTTGCCGGCGGCGGCGACGAGCGCGGCCTCCATCATGTTCGTGCCGAACGAACGGCCTTCGAGCACCGGCGTGGTCGTGACGAGCCAGCGCACGCCGGCCTCCCGAAAGCGGGCGACGTCGGCCTCGGTCGTGGTGTTGGTGCAGACGATCTTGCCGTCGAGCCGCTCCGGCATGTGGCGCTTGATGTAGTGGCAGTCGCCGGCCAGCACGGTCGCCCATCGGTAGCGGCTCTCGTACTTGGGCTGCGGGCGCTCCTGCTTCTCGCCCGTCGGGTAGATCCACGAGAACGGCAGGCGGCCGGCGACGGGCATGATGATGCGCGCCGACCACTTGAGCTGGCGCGGCGTCCGCAGCGCGACCGGCAGTCCGAGCGCGAACATCAGGTCGCCAAACACGCACTCGTAGCCGTTCTCGTAGAACGACATCGCCATGCCCCAGCGGTCCGCGCTCGACGTGAACAGCACGCGCTTCGGCGCGATTTCGAACTGCGACTCCATGAACGGCACGACGTCGCGTTCGAGCGTGTTCTTGATGCCGGCGCCATCGACGTACGGCGTGGTCTTCACGTCGCGCACGAGCTTGCGGACAGAGTGCAGCGGGTAGTACGTCTTGTCGACGAGCACGCCGAGGTCGGTACCGCCGACGCCAAACGCATCGACCTGGCCGTCGAGCTCGCGATAGAGCCGGACCGCCTTCTCCATGTCGCCATCGGTGCCGATGCGCTCGATGCGCACGCGCTCGCCGAGCAGGTCGATCTCCACCGCCTTGTCGCGGGTCGATGAGCCGAGAGAGATGCTGACGGCGCGCTTCACGGGGACTCCTGCGGGGGAGAACCAAGAACCTGGAACCTAGGACCTATCCCCGGCCTCACTTCTCGCCTCTCACCGCTCACAGCCCAACGGCAGGGGCGAGGGCGCGGATGCGGGCGACGGCGCCTGGCAGGACTTCGAGCAGCTCGTCGATGTCGTCCATGGTGTTGCCGGTGCCGAGCGTCAGGCGCAGGCTACCGCGCAGGTGTGTCTCGGGCACGCCCATGGCCACGAGCACGTGCGAGGGCTCGAGCGAGGCCGTCGTGCAGGCGGAGCCGCTGCTGGCGGCGATGCCCTGCAGGTCGAGCTGGAGCAGCACCGCTTCGCCTTCAAGATGAGCGAAGGCGAAGCTGGCGCTGTTCGGAAGGCGGCGCGCGCGGTCGAGCGGACCGGTGACGATGGTGTCGGGAATGCGTTCGGGCACCTGGTCGAGCAGGCGGTCGCGCATGGCGACGAGATGCGCGTTGCGCGCCTCGATCTCGTCGCAGGCGAGCCGGAGCGCCGTCGCGAGTCCGACGGCGCCGGCGACGTTTTCGGTGCCGGCGCGGCGGTTGCGCTCCTGCGAGCCGCCGACGGTCTGCGGCAGGAACGGCGTCCGGCCGCGCACGTAGAGTGCGCCCACGCCCTTCGGGCCGTAGATCTTGTGCGCGGCGATCGACAGCAGGTCGATGTCGAGGCGGTCAACGTCGAGGTCGAGCGCGCCAGCCGCCTGAACGGCGTCGGTGTGGACGGCGATGTGCGGGCCGCGCTGCTTGACGATGCGGGCGACCTCGGCGATCGGCTCGATCGTCCCTACCTCATTGTTGGCGTACATGATGCTGACGAGCACCGTGCGGTCGTCGAGCGCGGCGCGCAGGGCATCGAGGTCGACAAAGCCCTCGGCATCGACCGGGAGATACGTGATGCGGAAGCCCTCCTTCGCGAGCGCGTCGCACTCGTGGAGGATGGCATGGTGCTCGATGGCGGTGGTGATGATGTGGTCGCCGCGATGGCGCGCGGCCATGGCGACGCCACGCAGAGCCAGGTTGTCGGCCTCGGTGCCGCCACTCGTGAAGATGACCTCGTTGGGCTTGCAACCGAGGACAGCGGCGACGGATCGGCGGGCGCCGTCGAGCCCCTTGCGGGCTTCGCGCGCCTCGGCGTAGATGCTGGAGGGGTTGCCCCAGCCCGTGGTCAGGTACGGCAGCATCGCCGCCACGACGCGCTGGTCGGGCGCCGTGGTCGCCGCGTGGTCCAGGTAGATGCGCCGTTCGTCCATGCATGCATGATAGCGCCCGTTCGGAACGGAGCGCGGCGCGCCTGCTGGAGGGCGGCCCGAGTCCGGGAGACGGCGGCTGTTACGGACTTTCAATCCAGCCGTAACAGTCCGGCAACGCTGGCGTCATCTGCGGCACCCATAATGCTCCTGTCAGCAGGCCCCGCCGGCCGGCTGCGAGGAACGGACAAGCCTGGGAGGTGCCTTTGGCGCAAGCGATGCAGCGGACCACGCCGATGACGAATACGAGACAGGAGCGCGTTCCGCGATCGGGCGGACGGCGCTTCCCGGTGCAGGTGCGGTTAACGTTCGTACGGCTGCCACGGCGTCCGGCATGAGATGCGGGTGCGCGCTGGCGCGTGTCGGGGCTGAGCAGCCTGGCCGCGGCTGACGGGGCGCGACCGCGACGCACGCTGGACAGGACGCTGGGTCCATTCCTCGCAAAGGCCGGCACGGAAGCCGGCCTTTGGCTTTGGTGCGGGACATGAGGGGGAGCGGACGCAGGGGAACCGCAGATTGCGCAGATTCACGCCGATGGATTTGGCGGTCTATTCAGGTTGACGCGATCACGCACGCGCCGGCATCGCTGGGGGCGGTGATCTCGGTGTGGCCGGAAAAGCCGCGGGCGATGCCCGCCTGCATCATTGTGCGGGCGATGCGCTCTTCGTGCTCGACGGCGAACGCGGCGATGGTGGAGCCGCTGCCGCTGAGGTAGGCGCAGAGCGCGCCGGCGTCCTTGGCCGCGGCGAAGATGTCCGGCATGGCGGGGAAGATCTTGGCGCGGGCGGGCTGGTGCAGCCGGTCCTGCGTCGCGATGTCGAGTGCGTCCCACGCGCCGCTGCCCAGCGCGGCGACGAGCAGCGCGGCGCGCCCGATGTTGTGCACGGCGTCGTCCTTCGACAGCTCCTTCGGCAGCAGCTTGCGGCTCTCGCCGGTCGGCATCTCGAAGTCGGGGATGAACAGCACGACCCTGAGGCCGGGGGCGAGCGGCGCGGCGATGTGCCGGTAGGCGTCGCCGTCGCGCACGACGACGCGCAGGCCGCCGAAGAGCGCGGGCGCCATGTTGTCGGCGTGGCCCTCGAGCCCGGCGCCGAGCGTCAGCATCTGCGCATCGGTCAGCGGGCCGCCCATCAGCGCGTTGGCGCCGACGATGCCGGCGGCGCGCGCGGCGGCGCTTGCGCCGAGGCCGCGGCCGATGGGGATCGTCTGCGCGCCAGACGCGCACAGCTCGGGGACCTCGACGTGGGCGAGGCGGTAGGCCGAGCGCGCGGCATCGAGCACGAGGCGGACGAGGCCGTCCGGCGTGTCGGGCTGGTGGCCGAGCGCGAGCGTCACGTCCTGCGTCAGCGCCAGCGCGAGGCCGAGGCTATCGAAGCCGGGGCCGAGGTTCGCGGACGTGGCGGGGACGCGGACGGTGACGCTGTGCGGCATGGGCGAAGCGTAGCCTCGCCGGCGGCGGGAGGCCAGTGGACCGGAGGTCGGAGGCCGGAAGTCGAAGGGCGCGACGGGGAACCGCAGATTACGCAGATTTTCGCAGATGCGTTGGGTGGGTGTGATGCGACGCGGGCGCCCGCGGCAGCGGTACGGAGGGGACTCACGGGACGGACGGATCGCACGCGGCGAGCGGAGCTGACGCGGCCAGTTGCTGTGCGTGCGATCCGGCTGCGCCGGATGGGCAGCCGGGGGCGGCTACCCCACGCGCTTCGCGTCTCGCTTCGAGACGGGGGAGGCTGTTACGGCGCACGCGCGCCATCTCGGCATTTGCGGGCGCAGCCTGATGCACCCCGGGGCCACGGGGGAACCGCAGATTGCGCGGGTTACGCAGATGGGTTCGGCGTGTGATCGGCGCCGGCGCACGCGGCGGGCGGAGCTGGCGCGATCAGCTTGCTGCGTGCGATCCGGCTGCGCCGGATGGGCAGCCGGGGGCGGCTACCCCACGCGCTTCGCGGCTCCGGTTGCTGCGGGCACACGCTGCGGGCGGGCCAACCGCGGATTGCGCAGATGGGGTTGCTGGGTATGCTGCGACGCCGGCGCACGCGGCGGACGGAGCTGGCGCGATCAGCTTGCTGCGTGCGATCCGGCTTCGCCGGATGGGCAGCCGGGGGCGGCTACCCCACGCGGTCGAGCTCGGGCCGGCTGCTCTCTGCTCGCCGCGCTCTCTTGTCTGTTGTCTGTTGTCTGTTGTCTGTTGTCGTCGTTCGCCAGAACCGCTAGTCGGCGATGCCGAGTTGCTCGCGGTAGTCCGGGTCGATCTGCTGGAGGATGCCGTTCTCGACGTAGGTGTCGTACGGGAGCTTGAGCGCCATCGCGACGAACTGCGGCGGCACGGGCAGGTTGGGCGTTTCGGCGATCACGGCGTCTTCGCGGAGTTTCGCGATGTCGGCTTCCGCGTACCCCAGTTCCTTAAGCACCTCGTCGTTGTGTTCGCCGAGCAGCGGCGCGTGGCCGGTGGCCTTCGCCTCGAACCGGGTGAACTTCGCAGCGAGGTGGCGCTGCACCGGCCGCTTGCCGAGCAGCGGCTGGTCGACGACGTCGAAGTGGCGCCGCGCGCGGAACTGCGGGTCGAAGAGGATCTCCTTGCCATCGAGCACGGGCGCGGCCTTGACGCCGGCCGCCTGGAGCGTGTGCATGACGTCGTAGTGGTCGCGCTTCGACGTCCATTCGGTAATCGCGGCGTCCAGCTCGTCGTGGTACTTGCGGCGGGCGAGCACGGTGGCGAAGCGCTCATCGGCCGGCCACTCCGCGTGGCCGGTTGCCTTCGCGAGGCGCTCGAACTCGGCGTCGTTCGCGCACGAGATCACGGCCCAGCGGTCGTCGCCGGCGCAGCGGTAGCAGCCCTGCGGCGCGTCCCAGTCGTTGCGGTCGCCCTGGCGCTCCTTCAGCCGGCCGTTCATCTGGTAGTCGAGCAGCGCGGCGGCCATGATCGGCATCGCCGCCTCCTGCTCGGAAAGGTCGATGTACTGTCCCTTGCCGGTACGGTGCCGGTACTGGAGCGCCGTGAGGATCGCGCCCGCGCCGATGAAGCCGGAGTACGGGTCGGTCAACGACAGGCCCGAACGCATCGGAGGGCCGCCCGCGTAGCCGGTGATCGATGAGATGCCGGAGGCGGGCTCCAGCCCCATGCCGTAGGCGCCGAAGTCGCGCATCGATCCGTACTGCCCGTATCCGGAGAGCGAGCACATGATGATGTCGGGCTTGATCTGCTTCACGGCATCGTAGTCGAGGCCGAAGTACGCCATGACGCGCGGCGTGAAGCTCTCGACGAGAATGTCCGCGCCGGCGAGGAGCTTGCGCACGATCGCGCGCCCCTCGTCCTTCGCGAGGTCGACCATCATCTCGCGCTTGCCGGCGTTGCGGATGACGAAGTAGGAGGCGCGGTGGTAGAAGTGGTCGAGGCCGTCGTTCTCGGTGAGGATCAGGTTGCGCGTGACGTCGAGCCGGTTCGGCGATTCGAAGCGAATGACATCGGCGCCGAGGTCGGCGAGGATCCGCGTGCACGCCGGGCCGGCAAACACCTGGGCCAGGTCGATGACGCGGACGCCTTCGAGCGGGAGTTGCCGCTGCTCGCTCATATCACCCCCTGGTCGCTCAGGATCGTGAGATCGCCCTTGTCGTAGCCAAGCTGCTCGACCAGGACCTCGGCCGTCGCTTCGCCGCGCGCGGGGGCGGGCGCTTCCTGCAGCGGCGTCTCCGACATCTTGAACGGCGCACCGGGCAGCGTCGAGCTCGCCCGCCTGCGGATGCGCGACGCGCTCGAAGAACTTGCGCTCGGCGAGGTGCTCGTCGTTGAGGAGGCCGGCGGCGTCCGGAACGTAGGCGAACGGCATGCGCAGCGCCTGCGCGAGTCGACACGATCTCGGCCGCGGCGTGCGTCGACAGGTACGGCTGCATGAGCGCTTCGAAGTCTCGCCAGCGGACCATGCGCTCGCCCATCTGCTGGAACATGGGGTCCTTGTCGAGCTCGATGTTTTCCATGAGCAACGCCATCGGCGAGATCGTGTCCGGCTGGAGCGGAGACGGAAAGCCGCTGGCCCCGGGGATGACGACGACGTAGCCATCGGCGCAGGCCATGATGTCGTTGGGGTAGCCGAAGATGTGGCGCGAGTAGTAGCGGCGGCGGATGGCGCCCTGGAACGCGTACATCGCCGCGTTGTACTCGTCGGCGGCGGCGACGGCCTCGGCCATCGACACGTCGACGTGGTCGCCGCCGCCGTCGCTTTGCTCGGTTCTCGAGCGTGGCCAGGATGCCGATCCAGAGCTGGACGCCGGCGATGTATTCGCCGGGCTCGCCGCCGGTGGCGAGCGGCTCGCGGTCGGGCTCGCCGGTGTTGTACATGATGGTGCTCATCGCCAGGGCGGTGAGGCTGTTGCCGTCGTACTCGGCGTAGGGGCCGGTCGCGCCGAACGGCGAGACCTGCGCGACGACGAGGTCGGGGAAGTCCGCCTTGAGGTCATCGTAGCCGAGGGCCCAGGCCTTGAGCGTCGACGTCCGTTCGCCGGCCACGAAGACATCGGCGTTGGCGAGCAGCTTCTTCAGCACGACCTGGCCGGACGGCACCGAGACATCGAGCGTGATGCTGCGCTTGCTGGTGTTGAGGTGCAGGTAGAGGCCGGACTTCTCCGGGTCGGGGATGTCGCCCGGGAAGGGTCCGAGGCGGCGGCTGTAGTCCCCGGCCGGCGGCTCGACCTTGATGACGGACGCACCCGCATCGGCCAGCAGCTTGGCGGCGTACGGGCCGGCGATCCCCTGCGAGATATCGACGACGCGGAGGCCGGAGAGCGCGCGTTCGGTCATCGGTCCACCCTGATTCTAGAAATCGTTTGGGAGGATACTAGGTGTTTGGTGCTACGGGATAGGTGGGGGTTGGAGGTTAGAGGTTGGAGGGACGACACGGTCATGCATTCTTCCGCTTCACGTCATCGAAGCGGACGCCGCGCTGGCCGCGGCGGCGCGCCTCCAGGCTTTCCTTCACTCCGGACATGAAGTGCTCATCGGCGAGAGCTTTGGCTACGACTCGCCTCGCGCGGTCTTCCTTCTTCATCTGCTTGTCTACCGGCGTCGCAGGGGCGTTGCGTCGCGCGGCCATGACCGGTCACCTTCCTCCGTCGGTTCACGCACCGCAGTATACGCGGCGGCGGGTCTCCCGGTCAGCTTTCGAGGAGGCGGCGAAGTTCTGGTGGGGCGGCCGGGGCGCCGGCGGGGGCGAGCTCAGCTTCCGCGCGAGCGGACTCCAGCTCGTCGGCGAGCTGGGCGAACGCGACGAGCATGTTGGTGCGGGCTTGCAGCGTCTTGCTGAGGCCGTTGAGCAGGCCGAAGACGCGGCCGACCATCAGCAGCTCCGGCGGGATGGCGGTGAGCGGGTTCTTGCGGAGGAGGCCGGTCACGTCCTGGTACGACTCCTCGAACATCTCGCCTTCCGCCCAACCGGCGCCGGTGTCCTGCATCTGTTTGGCGACCCTGCCGATGTAAGCGTCGCCGAGCTGTTCGTAGCCGGCGGCGTCGTCCTTCTTCGTCCGGAAGCCGAGGTTGCGGAACGCGGCGCCCATCGCCGCGTTGTCGCCGTTGAGCAGCGTGCGGGTGAACCGCACGAGCACTTCCTGGAACGCCGGGCCGAGGTCCTTCGCCTGGCCGAAGTCGATGAGCACGAGCTTCGGGCCGGGCAGCACCATCAGGTTGCCGGGGTGCGGGTCAGCGTGGAAGAAGCCGTGCCGCACGATCATCTCGGCGAAGGCGAAGACGAGGATCTTGGCGATATCCCAGGCATCGACGCCGATGCGCTTCATGCCTTCGATGTCGGTGATTTTCACGCCATCGATGTACTCCATGGTGAGGACGCGGCGGCTCGTGTACTCCCAGTAGATCTTCGGGACGACGATGTCCTCGACCGTAGCGAAGTCAGCGGCGATGCGCTCGGCGTTGTGGCCCTCGTTGATGAAGTCGAGCTCGAGCGGAATGTGCTTGCGCATCTCCTCGGCGACGAAGCGGTAGTCCATCGACCGGTCGAGCCGGTTGAGCACGCTGATGAAGAACGACATGTTGGCGAGGTCGATGTCGACGATGTGCTCGACGCCGGGGTACTGCACCTTGACCGCGCAGACGCGGCCGTCCTTGAGCACGGCACGGTGCACCTGTGCGAGCGAAGCGGAGGCGACGGGTTGCTCGCTGAACTCGTCGAAGACATCGTAGAGCGGCTTGCCCAGCTCGCGCTCGATGTGGGCCTTGATCGCCTCGAATGGCTCGGGCGGGACTTCGTCCTGCAGGCCGGAGAGGACTTCAACGTAGGCCTCGGGAAGCACGTCGGGCCGGGTGCCGAGGAACTGGCCGGTCTTGATCAGCAGGCCCTGGTTCTCGAGCGCAGTCTCGTAGAGCCGCTTTGCGCTCCAGTAGTGGTGCTTCTCGCGGCGCGGCTCGCCCCACTCCTTGCCCTTCCGCTTCTCCCGGAAGCTGATGAGCTTGTAGCCGATGAAGACGCGCGCGAGCATCTGGCCGACGTTGAAGAAGCGCCGGACGCGGTTGCGCGGCGCGGCGCCACGGCTGCGTGTGCCGTAGGTGGACGATCGCTGAACCATATTCATTTGTCATGTTACAAGGAACGCGCGTAGAACGCGCGTAGAACGCGCGGACCCGCGCGTAGAACCAAGAACCTCGAACCAAGGACCTACCGTGGATATGAGCTGGGGGCTGAGAGCGGGCATCGGCACTTGCCCGGACGGGGCGTCCATCGCAGGATGAGGCGCAGCGGGCGATGGGGCAGCGGGCCGCGGCAGGCGGCGCCCCTACAAGAGCGGGTCACGACAGGAGCGATACATGGGCGAGGTTGACAGGCTGAACGCGTACGCCGGGCGGTTGTTCGCCGGGGCGCTCGGCGTCCGGTTCATCGAAGCGGCGCCGGAGCGCGTCGTCGCGGAGCTGACGGTGCGCGAGGAGTTATGCACGACGCCGGGGATCATGCACGGCGGCGCCATCATGGCGTTCGCGGACACGCTCGGGGGCAGCGCCACGAGCCTCAACCTGCCGCCGGGCGCGGGCACGACGACGATCGAGTCGAAGACCAACTTCTTCGCGCCGGCGCGCACGGGCGAGACGATCCGCGGCGAGTGCGTGGCGCTGCATCGCGGCAAGCGGACGATGGTGTGGCAGACGCGCGTGACATCGGCCGAGGGGCGGCTGCTGGCGATGGTGACGCAGACGCAGATGGTTCTGGAGGTTAGAGGTTAGAGGTTAGAGGTTAGAGGTTAGAGGTTAGAGGTTAGAGGTTAGAGGTTAGAGGTTAGAGGTTAGAGGTTGGAGGTTGGAGGTTGGAGGTTGGATTTGGCGCCGGTACATGAAGCAGGAGACCGAGCATGACCTCGAGCCGCGTGCACGAACAGGCTGACCTGCCGCCGCCGCAGGTGGAGGAGGTGAGCCCCGGCGTCTTCGCCTTCGTCCAGGCGGACGGAAGCTGGGGGCTGAACAACACCGGCTTCATCGTCGGGCGCGACGCGGTGCTGGCAATCGACGCGTGCTTCACGGAGCGGCGGACGCGATGGCTGCTCGACGCGGTGCGCGGGCAGGCGGGGGCTCGGCCGGTGCGGACGCTCGTGAACACGCATCACCACGGCGACCACACGTTCGGCAACTATCTGTTTCTCCCGGGCGCGACAATCGTCGGGCACGAGCGCTGCCGCGAGACGGTGTTGGCCGAAGGGCTGAACACACAGGGGTTCTTCCCCGGCGTCGAGTGGGGGCAGATCGAGGTCGCGCCGCCCACGGTGACGTTCGACGACCGGCTCGACCTCTGGGTCGACGAGTTGAAGGTCGATCTGATCGCCGTGGCGCCCGCGCACACGACGAACGATGTGGTGGCGTGGATGCCCGAGAGGAAGGTGCTGTTCGCGGGCGACGTTGTGTTCAGCGGCGGCGCTCCGTTCGCGCTGGCCGGCTCCATCGGCGGATGGCTCGACGCGCTGGACCGGCTGCGCGCGCTGGGCGCCGAAACGATCGTGCCCGGTCACGGCCCGATCTCCGGGCCGGACGTGCTCGACGATGTCGCCGCGTACCTGGAGCTTGTGCTGGATGCCGCACGCCGGGGCATGGAAGCCGGACTGGAGCCGCTGGACGTTGCCCGGCAGCTCGATCTCGGCCGGTTCGGCGAGTGGCTCGACGGGGAGCGGCTGGCCGCGAACCTGCACCGTGCGTACAGCGAGTCTGCGAGGCGAGCCGCGCGGTGTGCCGCTGTCCGGCAAGGCGGTGGCGGACATGATCGCCTTCAACGGCGGCCAGATGCCGCGCTGCCTGGCCTAGCGCTGAGTTCGGGGCGTGGACGTTAACGACAGGTGGCGACCCGGCGCTACGAGCGCTCGCTCTTGCGCCGCGCTCCGATCGCCAATTCGCAACTCAACAGCCCCACGGGCGCCAGTGCCACGACCCCCTACGACGGACGCCGGCCCCGTTCCGTCCCGTGCGATCGCGCTGCTACCTGTGTTTGGAAGCTTCGCCGAATTTGGGGGGCCTGGACTCAACACATCACCCCTCCAGACGTACGAGATATCCACCGATACTCTCAGAGACAACGCCTTTGCGAGGAGGCTTCCTGTGGTTACGACCGCTCGAAACTGGGCTCTTTGGGTTGGCGGTCTCTTGGCCGTCATCATGGCATGGTACGGCTACGATCAGGCTTCCTGCCTGGCCGAAGACTGCACGGGCAGCGCCATTGGCAACGCCATTGGCTACGGGATCACGAGCTTCATCGTCTATGCCCCCTCGGTTTTCATAGGAGCGCTGGTTATCCAATGGATCAATCGCGCGATCAAGAATTGACCGCGACGGCCGTGTGGAAGGGCAAGTCCCGCAGCCCGCTGCGAGACGCCGGAGCGCCCAGGCTACAGGGATTAGGACAACGTCTATGGAGATCCTAATCGTTGTCGCCGTCGTGCTACTCGCGATCATGTTCCTTAGCGGCAGGGGATCCGTACGCCTTCACAACCACAAGAACCATGGCCCGGCCTGCAACGCCCGGACGAGGCCAACCCGGTGCCGCCGCTGCCATGAGGACATCTTTTTCTTTACATGCGACTGCGGCAGTCGCGTGTTGTTTGACGAGTTGGGCGATTCATGGACCAAGCACCACTGCCGATGACCAACCGCACCCAACTCAGGTTTGGAGCGGGAGGATCTCTTCGCGCGCAAGCAGCGCGCCGTATGATGCCGCGGCGCGGATCGCATCGATGTTCAGTGTCGGATATTCGGCGATGATCTCCGCGTCGGACATGCCGGCAGCGACGCAGTCCAGTACGACACTCACGGGGATGCGCGTGCCTTTGATGCAAGCCTGTCCATGGGCGATCTGCGGGTCAACGCTGATGAGCGACAACTGGTCCATGGGATCCTCCTCGCGCAACCGTAGTCTACCAGCACGCGGCCGCACGCGAGGCGAAGCCATCAACGCGGTTACCACCAGATTTTGTCTTCGATGTCCTGCGGGAGGTCCTCGTCGCCGGTGGTCCAGAGGGCGGTGCTCAGGTACTTCCAGCCGCCGTCGGCGAAGAGGCAGGCGATGTTGCCGGCATCGAGCCGCTCGGCGACGCGCTGCGCGGTCTTGACGACGGCGCCGGCTGAGCTCGACCCTGCCGGGCGTTCCGCCTGCCGAGGCACCATCAACCGTCGTGCCGCCCGCCCGGGCCGGCGTCGCGGCGTCGGGGTGCCTGCCGGGATCGTACAATGCACACCAGCACTGCACACGCGTCGCCTTCGCTTGTACACACAGGAGCATCGTCCATGCGGCTGCACGACTACTTCGATTTCTCCGCCCGCGAGTACCCGGACACGCCCTTCGCCGTGCTCGGCGACCGCACATTCACGTACGGCGAGGCTCAGGCCGAGGTGCACCGGCTCGCCCATGCGCTCATCGGCGCGGGACTGCAGGCCGGCGACCGCATCGCGATGCTGTCGAAGAACAGCATCGAGTACGCGGTGATGTACTACGCCGCGTCGAAGGCCGGCGTCGTGCCCGTGCCGATGAACTACCGCCTCGCGCCGCCCGAATGGACCTACATCATCAATGACGCCGGTGCGAAGCTCGTGATCGCTTCCGGCGCCTACGTCGAGGCCGTGGAGGGCTTCAAGGGCGGCCTCGAGACCGCGAAGACGTTCATCAACACATCTGGCCTCGCGCCGGCCGGTTGGTGCGACTACCGGTCGTTCATCGGCGGCCAGCCCGCGACGGCGCCCGACCGCACGATCCGCATCGAAGACGACGTGTACCAGATGTACACGAGCGGCACGACGGGGCAGCCAAAGGGCGCGGTGCTCACGCACGGCGCGGTAAGCGCCAACCTCACGCAGGTCGAGCCCATCGCGCAGGCCCGGCCGGGCGAGCGCTTCCTCATCGTCGCACCGCTCTACCACGCCGCGGCTGCGGTCACGACGTTCTCGTGCGTGAAGTCGGGCGGCACGCTCTACATCCAGGAGGACTTCAACCCGGTCGAGGCCGTGCGCGCGATCGACGAGGAACGCATCGTCGTGGCACTGCTGGTGCCCGCGATGATCCAGGCGATGCTCGTCTTCGTGCCGGACGCCGGTTCCCGGAAGTACGAACACTTGCGGGAGATCATCTATGGCGCCTCACCGATATCGGAGCAGACGCTGCGGCGCGCGGTCGAGGTGTTCAAATGCGACTTCGCGCAGGCGTACGGCATGACCGAGACGACGGCCGTGCTGACGGCGCTGCTGCCGGAGCACCACAACACCGCGCTGCGCGACCAGCCGGAGTTGCTGCTCTCGGCCGGCCGCGCAATCGTCGGCGTCGATCTGCGCATCGTCGATGAGGAAGACCGGGCGGTCGCCCCCGGCACGCTCGGCGAGATCGTCGCGCGCGGCCCGAACCTGATGCGCTGTTACTGGAACCTGGCCGATGAGTCGGCCGAGGCGCTGCGCGGCGGCTGGTCGCACACCGGCGATGCCGGCTACCTCAACAACGAGGGCTTCCTGTTCGTGCAGGACCGGGTGAAAGACATGATCGTCTCCGGCGGCGAGAACGTCTACCCGCGCAGCATCGAGGACGTGCTGTTCAAGCACCCCGCCGTCGCCGACGTAGCCGTGATCGGCGTGCCGGACAAGCAGTGGGGCGAGACGGTGAAAGCGATCGTCGTGCTCAAGGATGGCCGGGACGCGACAGCCGCGGACCTGATGGACTTCTGCAGGGACAAGCTGGGCGGCTTCCAGCGCCCGCGTTCAGTCGACTTCATCCAGGCACTGCCGCGCAACGCCAGCGGCAAGGTGCTGAAGAAGGAGCTGCGGGCGCCCTTCTGGGCGGGCGAGAAGCGCCGGGTCGCCGGCGCGTAGGCGGGACAATTCTCCGCGAGCCTGCCGTGAACGGTGCTGGCTCGCCTGCGCGGCTGCACATCGCGCCGTCGTCGCGCCGAATGTGACGCCGGCCCGTCTGTTCTCGATCTCTACCACCAGATCTTGTCTTCGATGTCCTGGGGGAGGTCCTCGTAGTCGGTGGTCCAGAGGGCGGTGCTCAGGTACTTCCAGCCGCCGTCCGCGAACAGGCAGACGATGCTGCCGGCATCGAGCCCCGCGGCGACGCGCTGCGCCGTCTTGACGACGGCGCCGGCGGAGATGCCGGCGAAGATGCCCTCGCGCTGCGTCAGCTCCTTCGCGGACGCGAACGACGTATGCGAGTCGACGACGATCTTGCCGTCGAGGATGGTCTCATCGAGCACGGGCGGGATGAAGCCCTCTTCGAGGCTGCGCAGGCCCTGCACCAGGTCGCCCGGGTGCGGCACCGCGGCGACGACCTTCACCGACGGCTTCTTCTCCTTCAGGTAGCGGCCGGTGCCGGTCAGCGTGCCGCCGGTGCCCAGGCCGGCGACGAAGACGTCGATCTCCGGCAGGTCGCGCAGGATCTCCGGGCCGGTGGTCTCGTAGTGGGCGCGGGGGTTCATCTCGTTTCCGTACTGGTACGGCATGAAGTACGTGGGGTCCTCGGCCGCGATCTGGTTCGCGAGTTCGATGGAGCCGTTCGTGCCGCGCACGCCGTCGGAGTACACGATCTCGGCGCCGAAGGCGGTGAGAAGCTCCGTGCGCTCGGCGCTGACGCTCTCCGGGATCACGACCTTGAGCCGGTAGCCCTTGATGCGGCAGATCATCGCCAGCGAGATGCCGGTGTTGCCGGACGTGGGCTCCAGGACGATGCGGTCCTTCGTCAGCACGCCGCGCTGCTCCGCGTCCTCGATCATGTACTTGGCGATGCGGTCTTTGACGCTGCCGCTGGGGTTCTGGCCTTCGAGCTTGGCGAAGAGCCTGACCGACGGCTTCGGGCTCATCCGCGGCATCTCGACGAGCGGGGTGTTGCCGATGGCGTCGATCAAGTTGCTGTAGAGCATGTTAGTCCACAGTTGACAGTTTGCAGTTCACAGTCGGGCGCGGCGTGGCGCCTGCTGTGCGCTGTTCACTGCGTACTGCTAACTCCCTCCCCCCGCGAGCGCCGGCAGGATGGAGATGCTGTCGCCGTCCTTGAGCCGCGTGTCGAGCTGGTCGAGGTACCGGATGTCCTCATCGTTCAGGTAGATGTTGACGAAGCGGTGCAGGTGGTCGCCCTGCATGATCTGCTGCTTGAACCCGGGGTACTTGCCATCGAGGTCTGTCAGCAGCTCCGCGACGGTGCCGCCTTCGCCGGCGACGACTTTCGCGCCGGTGACCTTCTGCAGCACCGATGTCACTTTCACTTCTACGGCCATGTCGTCCGTCCCTCTAGATCGCGGCGAACGCCGTCCGCGTCTGTCGTTGCGCCGGAAGCGCCGGCGTTGGTTCCCATTCCGACCGGGGCGCGGCAAGCAGCGCCCCTACGGTGTTCGGGCACGGCGCGCCGTGCCCCTACGGTCTCGCGGCCATCGCCGCCGGTTGCGGGCGCAGCAGGCTGCGCCCCTACGTTGCGCGGGCACGGCGCACCGTGCCCCTACGTGTGCGCGGTTACACCTGCGCGCGCTCGCGGGCGGCTTTCGCCGCGTCGGCCGCCTTCTGCTCTTCCTCGTTCGTGTGGCCGAAGGCGCCGCCGCAGAACGCGTCGTAGTCGATCAGCTCCGTCACGGTCGGATTGTCGCCGCAGAGCACGCAGTGCGGGTCGCGGCGGATGCGCACCTGGCGGAACTCCATGGCGAGGGCGTCGTACAGCAGCAGCCGGCCGTGCAGCGAGTCGCCGACGCCGAGGATGAGCTTCAGCACTTCGGTCGCCTGGATCGTGCCGACGGTGCCGCAGAGCGCGCCGAGCACGCCGGCCTCGGCGCAGCTCGGCACCATGCCGGGCGGCGGCGGCGCGGGGTACAGGCAGCGGTAGCAGCCCTTGCCCGGCAGGTAGACCGTCACCTGGCCGTCGAACAGCAGGATCGAGCCATCGATCAGCGGCTTCTTGCAGGAAGTGGCAGGTGTCGTTGACCAGGTAGCGCGCGGCGAAGTTGTCGGCGCCGTTGATCACGTAGTCGTAGCCAGCGATGATCTCCATCGCGTTGTCCGACGTGATCGGCACTTCGTGCGTCACCACCTCGACGTCCGGGTTGTAGGCGTTGATCGTCTCCTTCGCGGAGACCACCTTCGGCTTGCCGATGTCGTCGTTCTGGTGCAGGATCTGCCGCTGCAAGTTGCTGATATCGACGGTGTCGAAGTCGACGATGCCGATCTTGCCCATGCCGGCGAGCGCGAGATAGACGGCGATCGGCGAGCCGAGCCCGCCGGCGCCGATGATCAGCGCGCTCGACTCCATGATCTTGCGCTGCCCGCTCGGCCCCACCTGCGGCATGATGATGTGGCGCGAGTATCGGTTCACCTGCTCCGCCGTGAGCGCACCGATGCGCTTGCGCTCCGGCGCCGGCCCATCGCCGGAGCCGCCGGCCATGGCGGGGATGACGGCGACCTCGTCGCCTTCGTTGAGCTTCGTCTCGATGCCCTGGAGCGCGCTGATCTCCTGCTTGTTGACGTAGATGTTGATGTGCGCGGGCACGTCGCTGCCGCTGCCGAAGACCAGCGCGCGAAAGCCGGGGAACTGCTTGTCGACGTTGGCCAGCACCTCGGCCGACGTCCTTGCCCTCCGCCTCGACGTGCTGGCGGTTGCCCGTCAGCTTGCGGAACGGCGTGGGGATGTAGACGGAGACGGCGGGCATGACGGCACCTCCGGGCGCCGGCGCGGCGCTGGACGCGATAAACGGCGGTCGGGACGCCGGGTCGATGGCCCGCGTGCCCCGGTCGATGTGCAGATGTCCGTGGTCCATGTTCGTTCCCTTACCGGGGCGCCGGCCGCGCCCGTTGGTCTCACCTACAAGCTAACACTCAGGTAGCGCTCGCCGGTATCACAGAGCATCGTGACGACGCGCTTGCCGGGTCCGAGCTTCTTCGCCACCTGGACGGCCGCCCACACGTGCGCGCCGGCGCTGATGCCGACGAGCAAGCCCTCCTCGCGCGTGAGGCGGCCGGTCATCGTGAAGGCGTCCTCATCCTTGACCGCGATCAGCTCGTCGTAGACCTCGCGGTTGAGGACGCCGGGCACGAAGCTCGCGCCGATGCCCTGGATGCCGTGGATGCCGGCCTTGCCGCCCGCGAGCACGGGCGAGCGCGACGGTTCGACGGCGACAACGAGCACGCCGGGCACTTCTTCCTTCAACACCTCGCCGACGCCGGTGATAGTGCCGCCGGTGCCGACGCCCGCGACGAACGCATCGAGCTTGCCGCCGGTGTCGCGCAGGATCTCGCGCGCGGTGGTGCGGCGGTGCACCTCCGGGATTCGCGAGGTTGTTGAACTGCTGGGGCATGAAGTAGCGGCCGTTCTTGTCGATCAGCTCCTGGGCGGCGTACACCGCGCCGCTCATGCCTTCAATCGCCGGCGTCAGGACGAGCTGCGCGCCGAAGCGCGTGAGCAGGCGGCGGCGCTCGATGCTCATGTCCTCCGGCATCGTGAGGATCAGCTTGTAGCCCTTCACAGCCGCCACCATCGCGAGCCCGATGCCGGTGTTGCCGGAGGTCGGCTCGACGATGGTGTCGCCCGGCTTGATCAGGTCCGCCGCCTCGGCCGCCTCGATCATCGCCAGCGCGATGCGGTCCTTGACGCTCCCGGCGGGGTTGAGCGACTCCATCTTGCCCAGGATCTCGGCACCGCCTTCGGGCGAGATGCGGGCGAGGCGCACGAGCGGCGTGCCGCCGATGAGGTCGAGTACGCTGTTCGCGATGCCTGGCTCGCGGCGCAGCGCCGGTGTGCTAGATGACATAGCGTCCACCCGTCCTGTCGTATTCCAGCTCTCGCGCCGCGAGGTCGCCGATGGTGACGCCATCGAGGATGCGCACCGTGGCCTCTTCGACCGTGTGCCAGACCTCGTGCGCGGCGCGGCACTGGTAGCCCTCGTCGTGCAGGTGCGACACGGGGGAGAGGGAGCCTTCGAGCGTGCGGATGACGTCGCTCAGGCGGATCTCTTCGGGCCGGCGGATGAGCGCGTGGCCGCCCTGGGGGCCGCGGACGCTGCGGATGAAGCCGGCCTTGCGGAGCGTGGTCAGGAGCTGGTCCAGATAGGGCTCCGGGATGCGCTGGCGCGCGGCGATCTCGGCGCTCTGGAGCGGCCCCTCGCCGTAGTGATGGGAGAGCTCGATGAGGGCGCGGACGCCGTAATCACCCTTGGTGGAGATGCGCATTTGAATCTGTCCGGCGGGAAGTCCGTAAAGTTAAGCGATTACATCAACAATTGTAGCGAGGGCCGCGCGGGCGGCGCAAGGGCCGGGCTGGGGGACGCCGGAGGCCGGAGGCGGAGATGGGGCCTGCGGCGGCACCCGCGCGCCAAGCCCTCGCTCAGTCGTCGAGCGTGTCGTCGGCGGCGCGGAGCGCGAAGCCGATGTCGGAGCCGCCGCCCGGGCGTTGGCGGGCCCACATGGTGCCGGCCTGGGCCTCAATGAGCCGCTTACAGACCGCAAGGCCGATGCCGAAGCCGCCTGCGCGGTCCGATGTGGCCGGCGAGCGGTAGAACGGCGTGAACAGCAGATCAGCCTCTTCCGCGGCAAAACCATGGCCACGGTCGAGCACCGAGACCTCGAGCATGTCCCCGGCGGCCTGAATGCGGACGTCGATGGGCTCGGTCGCCGGGCTGTACTTCTCGGCGTTGCTCAGGAGGTTCCGCACGACCTGCTCGACGTACACGGGCTCGCCGGTGATTGGCTGGCTGTTTTCGTCGGCTTCCACACGGACGGTCCGATGAGGGAAACGGCGGCGGTGATCGGCGACGACGCGATCAACGATGCGGCGCGCGAGCATGGGCTCCGAGCTGATCTCCTGCCCGCGCTCCAGCCGGGCGAGGACGAGCAGGTTATCGATGATGCGGTGCAGCCGCTCGGCCTCATTGCTGATGTCGTCCAGCGCGGAGACGCGGCTTTCGTCGTCGAGCCGGTCAAGGCGGCGGCGGAGCACTTCGGCGTTGCCGTAGATCGTGGTGATCGGCGTCTTGAGCTCGTGAGAGACCAGGCCCAAAAACTCGTCCTTCGCGGCGTTGGCCTTCTTCAACTCAAGCGCGTTGCGCTGCGCCTCCTCGAACAGGCGGGCGTTGTCGACGGCGACGGACGCCCAGCCGGCGATGCCGGCGGCGATGCGCTCCTCGCGCTCGCCGAAGAGGCCGGGCTCCTCGTGGCCGAAGAACAGGCCGCCGAGGACATCGCCGGAGTGGGCGATCACGGGGACGGCGAGGTAGCTCTTGACGGGCGGGTGGCCTTCCGGCCAGCCGTAGTGCGGCGGGTTCTTGCCGAACCGGGGGTCGGCCGTCACGTCTTCGCAGCGGACGATGGCCTTGCCGGAGAGGGTGGGCGCGAAGATCTCGGTCTGGTGCGGCAGCGGGAACTCGCCGAACACGTCGCGCTGCGCACCGGACAGGGCGTACAGCGTGTTGCCATCGCCTTCTTCATCGAAGAGGTTATAGAAGAATGCGCCGAACTGAGCGCCGGTGAGCTGCGTCGCTGAATCGATGACCGTGTGGGCGACCTTGTGCAAGTCCAGCTCCATGGTGAGCGCGACGCCGATGCCCTGCAGGGTCTCGACGACGCGGCTCTCCTCGAGCAGCGCCTGTTCGGCGCCCTTGAGGTCTTCGATGTCCGTGGAGGTGCCGAACCAGCGGACGATGGCGCCGGGGTCGTCGAATACCGGCAAGGCGCGCGCCAGGTGCCAGCGGTAGCGCCCGTCCGCGTAGAGCAGACGGTACTCGGACTCATACAGTTCGCCGGAGCGGACGCAGGCGTACCAGACTGCCCGCGCGCGCTCGCGGTCGTCGGGGTGGATCGCGGGGAGCCAGCCTTCATCGCCCGCAACCGGCGCCGCCCCGCCGGTGACCATGTACCAGCGCTCGTTGACGTAGTCGACAAAGCCGTCCGGGCGGGCAGCCCAGACGATCTGGGGCATGGCGTCGGCGAGCTGGCGGAAGCGCTGCTCGCTCTCGCGGAGCGCCTGTTCAGCCTGTTTGCGGTCGTCGATGTCGACGCTGGAGCTGATCCACTGCTTGACTTCGCCGTGCTCGTCGCGCACGGGGACGATATGGGCCAGGTGCCAGCAGTAGGCGCCATCGGCTCGGCGCATGCGGAACTCGACGCTGTAGGGCTCACCGCTCTTCATGGCGCGGTCCCAGAGGCCGGCGATCATCGCCACTTCGTCGGGATGGAAGACGGAGCCGAGCTGTTCGTAACTGAGCCGTCCGCGAGGGAGGCCTGTGAACTCATACCAGCGGTCGTTGAACTGCTCCGGCGTGCCATCGGCCGCGGTGGTGCCGACGAGCGCGGGAATGGCGTTGGCAAGGCCGCGCCAGCGCTCGCCGCTGAGCCGCACGCTCTCTTCGGCGCGGCGGCGGTCATCGATGTCCATGAACGTGGCCACCCACATGACGATCTGGTCCGCGTCATCGCGGACGGGCGCGACCCGGCCAAGGTGCCAGCGATACACGCCGTCGTAGCGGCGAAGGCGTACCTCGCCCTCGACGGCCTCGCCATTTCGGAAGCTGTCCTGCCACTCCTTGAGCCGGGTTTCACTATCCTCCCGTTGGAAGACTTCGCCAACGTCGCCGGCGCGCAACTGCTCTTCCGTGAGGCCGGTGTAGTCAACCACGCGGCGGTTCCAGTATTCGAGGTTTCCGGCCGGATTGCTCACCGCGATCATGCCCGGGACGACGTTGGCGATGAAGCGATAACGCGTCTGCCTGGTGCGAATGGTCTCCTCGATACGGCGGTGTGCGGTGACGTCCGTGATCATAGAGAGCGCGCCAGCGTAGACGCCGCTGCTGCTGAAGAGCGGCGTGGCGCTGACGCTCAGCCAGATCGGCGAGCCATCGCGGTGGCGCACGTGGAGGTCGAACTGCTCCGCGATCCCCTGACGGCGGCGAGCTACGCGTTCCTCGATCTGGGCGTGGGCGTCGGTATCGAGGAAATCGGCGAGGTCTTTGCCGATGCCATCCTCCGGGCGCCAGCCGACCATGGCGGAGAGCCGCTCGTTGGCAAAGGTGATGCGCGAGGCGGCATCGGTGATCAGGATGCCCTCCTGGGCGGCTTCGGCGGCGCGCCGCCAGCGTTGCTCGCTCTGGCGCAGGGCCTCTTCGGCGCGTTTCCGTTCGCGGTTGTCGTGGATCAGGCAGCGGGCGCGCGGCGGACCCGCACCGTCCTCGGCGCCTTCGACGGCGAAGTCCAGCAATACGTTGACGACATCGCCGGAGGCCGTGAGGACGCGGGCTTCGACGTGGCGCAGCGAATCGCCGTTGCCGATGGCGGCCAGCACGTTCTGGCACGCGTCCGGATCGGCGTAAAGGCAGGCGATGCTCTTCTCGGCGATGTCTTCGGACGAGTAGCCCAGCAGGTCGAGCGCGGCGCGATTGGCGTCCAGAATGGCGCCGTCGGGCGCAAGCGACAGCAGACCGATGCCCGCCCGTTCGAAGAGGTCAGTCAGTTCGAGGAGTTGCTCCTCCGGGGACCGGCCCGCCGCGATTCCATGCGCGGGCCCACGTGCGTCGGGTTGCCCTCTGCCCTGCTTGATAACGAGGATCTCCTCCGATCCAACACCCACCCGGCTGTGGACGCCCGCGCGCTGCCAGGGAATCGTACGCGCCGGACGGCGCCTCGGCGTTGGCAGGCCGAATCCACCCCCCCTGCGCCAATGCCGATCGTACCAAAGGGCGCCGAGGCGATGTGGCGGCCGGGCCTTGCAAAACCGTTTCAGCCTTGCCGGGCTGCGCAGGTTTTCCAGTTTCAAAGCGCGCATTTCCGCCGCTACACGAGGAGGAGGACGGCGGGCACGACGAAGATGACGCCGAGGAACACGGCGAAGCCGCGGCGGTCCGTGGTGGCCAGGTGCGCCAGCCGGAGCACCGCACGCTTATACGGCTCGTAGAAGAACAGCAATACGATCATCGAGACCGCGCCGCCCGTGAGCATCTCCACGAACACGATGGTGAACGCGCGCGGCGAATCCAGCAGAAGCGCGGCGAAGAGCGTGTCCACCCAGGTGGCGATGTTGGCGCCCATGACGTAGGGGATGATGTTGTCGCGCTTCACGTAGCCCTTGAGCGTGAGCGGCACGAGGATCGTCAGGGAGAGCGAAACCGAGAGCGTCATGCCGGTGACGGCCACGCCGAACAGGAACATCGAGTACCGCTTGTGGAGAAAGGCGGAGGCGGCCTCGAATCGCGGGCCCGGCTGCTCCAGGTTCGGAAGCACGCGGTCGAAGACGCTGAAGCTGACCACCAGCACGCCGATGCCGATCGCGAACATCACGAGCCGTGGCAGGTGGTCCGCCATGCGGGTGACCATGGGGTCGTAGACGACGTTGACGATGGAGGAGACAGGCCCGGGGCTGCCGACGCGCACGCCGTCCAGCCAGCCCTGGCGCAGGACGAACTGCCCCAGCGGCACCACCGGCCCCCACAGGCTGAACGCCGTCAGCAGCGCCACGACGCCGATGTACAGGCCGTCCGGATTGCGCTTACCACGTATCCAGTAGAGGAAACCGACCAGGAGCACGATGAACGACGCGCCCATGCGCGAGCCGTTGATCATGGCAAAGGTCTCGGTGTCCGACAGCACGCCCTTCGAGAAGAGCGACAGGGCGATCGCCGCGACAGGGGAGCCGCTCAGGACCGCGTACGAACCCAGCCAGCCAAAGCCCAGGATGTTGACCGACCCGTGGGCGTCGACCTGGTTGAGGACCGGCTTGAGGCCGCCGGCGCCGGCCTTGAGCACCTGCAGGGCGAAGACGAACACGGCGAGCGCCAGCATGACGTACACGGCGCGCATCGCGACGGCTCCGCCCAGGCGCCACGCCGACATACGGCCGCCATGCGCCGCGCCGTGATCCGGAGCGGTGTACTCTGGCGCTGCCACCGCCGCCTGTTGCGCGCGCCCGGCGTCCACTACGAGACCTTCGCGCGCTCCGCCGCGATCAACACGCGCGCCACTTCCGGCCGCGAGAACTCGTGCGGCGGCTCGATGCCCTTCGACAGGAACTCGCGCACCTGCGTGCCCGACAGCGAGATGCGCTCCTCGGCGCCGTGGGGGCAGGTCTTGCTGGACGCCATGCCCTCGCACCTCTTGCAGAAGAACGTGTGCTCGAAGAAGAGCGGCGTGATGCCGAGCCTCTGTGGATCGAACTCGTCGAAGATGAACTGCGCGTCGTACGTGCCGTAGTACGTGCCGACGCCGGCGTGGTCGCGGCCGACGATGAAGTGCGAGCAGCCGTAGTTCTTCCGCATGATGGCGTGGAAGATCGCCTCGCGCGGGCCGGCGTAACGCATGGCCGCGGGCAGCACCGAAAGCAGCACGCGGTCCTTCGGGTAGTAGTTGTCAAGGAGGACGCGGTAGCACTCCATGCGCACGTCGGCCGGGATGTCGTCGGACTTCGTGTCGCCGACGAGCGGGTGCAGCAGCAGGCCGTCGGTGATCTCCAGCGCGGCCTTCTGGATGTACTCGTGCGCGCGGTGGACGGGGTTGCGCGTCTGGAAGCCGACGACGCGCTTCCAGCCGCGCTCGACGAACGCGGCGCGCGTCTGCGCCGGGTCGAGCCGGTACTCCGGGAACGACGGGTTCGCGGGACGGCGGAAGACCTGCACCGCGCCGCCGATCAGCAGCTCGTCCTGGGCGTAGACAGCGGCGACGCCGGGGTGCTTGTCCTCGGCCGTGCGATAGACCTTCTCGGCCTCGTGCTGCTTGTCGTACTCGTACGTGTCGGTGATCGTCATGACGGCGAGGAGCGCGCCGTCGTCATCGGTGAGGGCGAGCTCGCCCTTGAGCGCGTTCGCCTGTTCCTTCGAGACACTGAGCGTGACGGGGATCGACCACGGCAGGCCATCGGACAGGTGCATGGTATCGACGACGCCGCGGTACGCCGCCTGCGCCATGAAGCCATCGAGCGGGCTGAAGCCGCCATTGGCGAGCAGCTCCAGGTCGGAGCGCTCGCGCGAGTTGAGCTGGCGCCGCGGCAGCGAGCGCGCCCGGTCTTCGAGCGCGCGGGCGGCATCGCCGGTGACCTGGCGGGGGTTCAGCTTGCCGCCGTGCGGCGCGATCAGTCCGTGTTCGACTCCGTCAGCCATGCCTGTGGTTCTCCCCTTGCGTTGTTGTGCTCGCGCTTGCGCACCGGGCGCAGCAGGCTGCGCCCCTACCTCACCCAAACCGCGGCAACTCCCGCGGCACCGGGCGCAGCAGGCTGCGCCCCTACGATGGTTCCCATCGCCCCCGCGCGGGCTGGAAAGCCCGCGCCGCGTTTCGATCGTCGCCGCCCCGGCGCGCCTCTTACGCCGTCGCGGCGACGGCGATGTAGCCCTTCTCCTCGAGCCTCGCCAGCACCTTCGCGACGCTCTCCGCCAGCTCCTCCGTCTCGGTGTCGACGACGACGTCGGCGTTCAGCGGCTCCTCGTACGGGTCGCTGACGCCGGTGAAGTTCTGGATCTCGCCCTTGAGCGCCTTCTCGTACAGGCCCTTCACGTCGCGCCGCGTCAGCTCCGGGATCGAGCACTTCACGAAGACCTCGACGAAGTTGCCGACGTGGGCGCGCACCTCGTCGCGGATCTCGCGATACGGCGAGATCGCGGACGCGAGCACGCAGACGCCGTTGCGGGTGAGCACTTCGGCCACCCAGCCGATGCGCCGGATGTTCGTGTCGCGGTCTTCCTTGCTGAACCCAAGCCCTTTGCTCAGGTGCGTGCGGACGACGTCGCCGTCAAGCTTTTCGAGCTTGGCGACGCCGCGCTCACGCAGAAGCGGCTCGATGGCGTCGGAGATGGTGGTCTTGCCGGCGCCCGAGAGCCCTGTGAACCAGACTGTGAATCCCTGCTGCTCCAACCTGCCTGTTCCTCCCTGTCTCTATCGATTGAGTAGGATTTCCCGCTCGCACAGTCGCGCGCAGGAGTTGACCTCCCGCGCGGCATGTCACTGATACATAACGGTTGTCTCGGTGCGGGCGTTTCGGAGGGTACGCGCCGGAGTCACTCCGCGGCAACCCCCTGTGTCCGTCCGGTGGCGCCTTCGGGCACGTGGAGGCCGCACTCGGTCTTGTCGAAGCCCTGCCAGCGGCCGCTGCGGGGGTCATCGCCGGGCTTCACCGGCGTTGTGCAGTGCGTGCAGCCGATGCTGGGGTATCCGCGGTCGTGCAGTTCGTTGTACGGCACGCCGTTGTCCGAGATGTACTTCCAGACCTGCGACTCCGTCCACGCGGCGAGCGCGTTGATCTTGACGAGCCCGAACTTGTCATCCCATTCGACGAGCGGGATGTCGGTGCGCGTCTTCGCCTGGTCGCGGCGGATGCCGCTGATCCACGCGCGCTTGCCTTCGAGCGCCCGGCGGTTTGGCTCCACCTTGCGAATGGCGCAGCAGGCGTCGGGGTCGCGCGCCCAGAGCGCGTCGCCGTGCTTCGCGGCCTGCTGCGCGGGCGTGAGCAGCGACATGTAGCCGGCGGGCTCGAAGCCGTATTTCGCGGAGGCAACGTCGCGCAGTTTGTACGTCTCGGGGAACAGGAAGTCGGTGTCGAGGTAGAAGACTTCGACGGACTTGTCGATGCCCATGATCATGTCGAGCAGCACCATGCCGGAGGGGCCGCCGAACGAGCAGGCGAGCGTCAGCCCGGGCTGATACTCGGCGACGGCCCAGCGGAGGATCTCCTGCGGAGATGCGTCCTCGAGCGCGGCCGATGCCGCCGCAAGGGCGGCCGCGGTGTGCTCGTCGAGCGCTTGGTGGGTCATGAATCGATTCCTCGTTGTGCGGGCCCAGCGCGCTGCGCCCCTACACGCTGGCGTCGCCGATTGTCCGTCTATTCGCGTACCGCCGCGCGGTCTGGAAAGCCCGCGCTACGGTCTTGTCGGTTGCGGGCGCGGCAGGCTGCGCTCCTACGGTGCGCACGGCGCACCGTGCCCCTACACGCTGGCGTCGCCGGTTGTCCATCTATTCGCGTACCGTAGCGCGGGCTGGAAAGCCCGCGCTACGGTCTTGTCGGTTGCGGGCGCAGCAGGCTGCGCCCCTGCGATGGGCACCGCGCGCCGTGCCCACTACACCCTGGCGTCGCCGTATGCGCCGCGTCGCGACACGGCGCGCCGTGCCCTACACGGCGCACTCGCCTTCGCCCATGTCGTCGAGGGTGAAGAGCTTGCTCTGGCCCCAGTCGACGTAGGCCATCGGGTCCTTGTCGAAGTCGGGCACGATCCTGTACTCCGCGAGCAGCTCCCGAACGCGCGGGGTGCCGGCGCGCGCGGACCACGCGCCGAACTTCTCGCCGTCGTTGCGCTCGGCGACGTAGGTGCCGATGAGCTTCTCGACGGCGTCCGGGATGTAACGCGCGGGGATCTTCATCGTCAGCTTCGCCAGGCGGCCTTCGCCCTGGGCGTTGCCGCCCAGGAGCAACTGGAACGCCGGCACCTGGCGGTCCCCGTTGCGGACCGCCATGCCGTAGAAACCGATGTCGGCGACGTGGTGCTGGCCGCACGAGTTGGGGCAGCCGCTGACCTTGAGCTTGATCTCGTTGACGAGCGGGTCGCGGTACATGCCGTTGCCGGCGAAGATGCGCGTCCGCAGCTCCGTGCCCAGTCCCTTCGACGACGTGACGCCGATCGCGCACGTGTCGGCTCCGGGGCAGGTCATGACATCGGAGATCGTCATCGCGTGCGCTTCCGCGAGGCCGATGCCGGCGAGCTCGTCGTGCACGGCCGGCAGGTCGTCCTCGTGCACCCAGCGCAGCACGAAGTTCTGCGTGGCTGCGGTGCGGATGTGGCCGCCCGCGTACTTACGCGCGATCTCGGCCAGCGCGTGCATCTGGTCCGCGGACACGTCGCCGATCGGCAGCAGCACGTGCACGGTGAAGTACGGGCGCTGCGCCTGCTTGATCGCGTTCGTCCGGCGCCACACGTCGAAGCCATCGAGCGCCGCCTGCACGCCGCCGTTGCGTGAGGCGTGGGAGCCGTAGGCGGGCGCCTCTTCGAGCAGCGTGAAGTCGGGCTCGCGGTACTGCCCGTGGGTCGCCGGCGGCAGCGTCGCCAGCTCGGCCTCGTACAGGCGACGGAACTCGTCGATGCCGAGCTTCGCGACGAGGAACTTGATGCGCGCCTTGTTCTTGTTGCGGCGCTCGCCCAGCCGGTCCCAGACGCGGATCACTGCTTCGATCGTGCGGAGCTGCTCGCTGGTGGGGATGAAGTCGACGAGCACGTCCGCCACGCGCGGCGCGGCGCCGAGGCCGCCGCCGACGCTCACGCGAAATCCCTGCCGGCCGTCGCGTTCGACCGCCATGAGGCCGATGTCGTGGATCGGGATCAGGCCGCGGTCCTCGGGGCTCGCCGAATAGCTGATCTTGAACTTGCGCGGCAGCTTCTGGTTGACGGAGTTGCGCAGGAAATAGCGCATCGCCGCCTCGGCGTACGGCGTGACATCGAACACGCAGTCCTCGGCGATGCCGCTGAGGGGGTCCGCGGTGATGTTGCGGACGGTGTGGCCGCAGGCCTCGCGCGTAGTGATCCCGGCCTCGGCGAGGCGGCGCATCACTTTCGGTGAGTCTTCGAGCATGACGAAGTGGAGCTGGATCGCCTGCCGGGTCGTCACGTGGCCGAGCTTGCGCGGGGTGTACATCTCGGCGCAGTCGGCGATGGCGTGGAGCTGGCCGGGCGTGAGCGTCCCGTGGGGCACCTTGATGCGCATCATCTGGCGGTCGGCCTGGCGCTGGCCGTAGGTGCCGTGCTGGAGGCGGAACGGGCGGAAGTCGTCGCCGAGGCCGCCGCCTGCGCGCCAGGCGAGGGCCTCGCGCTCGAAGTTATCGATTTCGGCCTTGACGATGGGGTCGTTGGATTTGTCTTGAGCGAACTCGGAGCGCGTGCTTTGCGTGACCATGAGGCGCCTCCCGGCCAGGCTATTGCCGTAAAGTGAATCGAGTTAGTCAACATTATCGATCGAGGGGCTGGGGGAGTCAAGGCGACGCTCCCGCGGACGAGGACCTTGCAATGCATCAGAATGTCACTCTAGAATATTGTTCTAGATGGCACGGCGCCGTATTTCAACGGAGGCACGAACATGACGACCGGGACCAGCATCGAAGAACGGCACATCGCGTTGGCGGAGGCGTTCCTCTCCGCCTGGAACACGCAGGACGTTGAGCGCGTTGTGGCGTGCTACACGCCCGACGTGTCATATCGGGACCCGAACACGCGCGGTGATGTGGCCGGCGCGGACGCCTTGCGGCGGTACCTCGCGAAGCTGTTCGGCGCATGGCAGATGCACTGGAGCTTGCGTGCGGCGCCGTTCGCGCTCGCCGGGCAGGACGGCACGGCTGTCCTCTGGCGCGCGTCGTTCCAGCGGCTCGGGAGATCGGCGACGGTGGAGGCGGACGGCATGGACCTCGTGCTGCTCGAAGGCGACCTGATCAAGCGAAACGAGGTGTACTTCGACCGCGCGGTGATCTTGCCGCTGATGAGCGGATGACCAACGCCTTCGTTGGCCGCGACATGGCCCGCGGGCAGAAAGCCGTGACATGACGAACACCCGGCCGGCCGCGAGCGAGAAGCGCCGCCGCGCGATCCTCGCCGCGGCCCTCGACTGCTTCGTGCGCAACGGCATCGCCGCGACGACGATGGAAGACATCCGCGCGGCGTCCGGCGCGAGCATCGGCAGCATCTACCACCACTTCGAGAGCAAAGAGCTGCTGGCAGCGGCGCTCTACCTTGAAGGCATCGGCGAGTACCAGGACGGACTGTTGCGAGAGATGACGCAGCGGCACACCGCGCGCGAGGGCATCCGAGCGGCCGTGGCGTACCACCTGGGGTGGATCAAGGGGAACGCGAACTGGGCGCGATTCCTGCTCGCCGCGCGGGATGCGGATTTCATGTCCCCAAACGAACTCGCGTTGCGCCAGATGAACCGGAGATTGACCGAAGGCATCGCCGGGTGGATCGGGCCGCGCGCGGACCGTGGCGAGGTGGTGGCGCTCGCGCCCGACACGCTGCTGCCGCTCCTGCTCGGCCCGGCGCAGGCCTTCGGACGCGTGTGGCTGGCCGGCCGTGCCGTCACGACGATCGAGCGCGCCGAGGCGATATTCGCGGACGCGGCCTGGAACGCGGTCAGGCGCAACGCCGCGGACGAGGCTTAGCGCGGGCCGGCGCGGCGGGACTGCGGCCTGATCTCTGGGTGAAACTTCCCGGCACTGGGGCAGAGATCGTTCAGCACACACTCCGGGCAGCGCGGGCGCTGGGCGGCGCACGTGCGGCGGCCGTGCTTGATGAGGCCGATGTGGAAGGCGTAGAAGCCGTCCGGCGGGACCGCGGCCATCGCCAGCAATCCCATGCGCGCCGGTCCGTTGCGCCCATGCCGGCACCGTGCGGGATGCGGCTGCGGGCTCCCGCGCGTATCCTCGCAGCAATGCTTGACGCGCAAGACGGCGGCTACGAGTATCGCGGGCTGATAGCGGCGGCGTGGGATCTCCTTCGCGGCGACTACTCTGCGTGGCCGGACCGGGCGTTCTACCGGGAGATCATCGAAAGAGACGGGGAGCCTGCGCTCGACGTCGGCTGCGGGACGGGGCGGCTGGTGCTGGACTACGCCGCGGCGGGTCTGGACGTTGACGGCGTTGACGTGTCGCCGGAGATGCTGGCGATCTGCCGCGAGAAGGCGCGGCCGATGGGCATCTCGCCGTCGATCTATGAGCAGGCGATGCAGTCGCTCGACCTACCGCGCCGGTATCGGACGATCTTCGTGCCATCGAGCTCGTTCCAGCTGCTGACGGACGAAGCGGATGCGCGGGCGGCGATGCGGCGCTTCTTCGAGCATCTGCTGCCCGGGGGCGTGCTGGTGATGCCGTTCATGACGCTCTGGAGCGGCGAGCCGCCGGAGGACGGCGCGTGGAGCGAGTGGTACGTGACCGCGCAACGAGAGCGCCCCGACGACGGCGCGCTCGTGCGGCGATGGCAGCGCGCGCGGTACGACATGACGCCGCAGTTCGAGCACACCGAAGACCGTTACGAGGTGATCGCCGGCGGCGAGATCGTGCAGACGGAAGAGCATCGCCGCTCGCCCGCCGCGCGCTGGTACACGCAGGCGCAGGCGTCGGCGTTGTATGCGGCTGCGGGGTTTGTGGATGTGCGTATGACGAGCGGCTTCACGCACGAGCCTGCGGATGCCGACGCGCGCGTCTTCACGGTATTCGGGACGCGGCAGTAACCGCGCTCGGCCCACTCTCCGGCGTCCAGCTTCTAGCTTCCAGCGCCCGCGCGGCGCGACCGCGGACGAAGCTCTGGATGATACTTCGCCGCGCTGGGGCAAAGATCGTTCAGCACGCACTCCGGGCAGCGGGGGCGCTGTGCGGTGCAGGTGCGGCGGCCGTGCTTGATGAGGCCGATGTGGAAGGCGTAGAAGCCGTCCGGCGGGACCGCGGCTTCCAGCAGGCCGTGCGCCTTCTCGGCGGTCATCGCGGCCCTGCCGGCGCGCTCGGGGATGAGGCCGAGGCGCATCGCGACGCGGAAGACGTGCGTATCGACGGGCATGGCCGGGCGGCCGAGCGCGAACATCAGCACGCACGCGACAGTCTTCGGACCGACGCCGTGGATCGAGCGGAGCCACGCGCGCGCTTCCTCCAGCGGTAGGTCCGCCAGGAAGCCGAGATCGAAACCGCCGTTGCGCTCCTTGATGTCGCGCAGCGCGGCCTGGATGCGCGGCGCCTTCGTCGGCGCGAGGCCACCCGGCTGGATCGCTTCGATGAGTTTCGCCAGCGGCGCGTCGATGACATCGTCCCACGCCGGAAACGCGGCGAGCAGGCGCGCGAAGGCGCGGCCGGAGTTGGCGTCAGACGTGTTCTGCGAAAGGATCGTCAACACCAGCTCCGATGTGGGGTCGTGGTGCGGCCGCCACTCGGGTATGCCGTACGCGTCATCGAGCCGTGCGATGATCTCGGCGATGCGGGCGGCGGAGAACGGCGACGGTTTGCGCGCGGCGGTCGTGCGGGGCATACGGCGAGCATACGGCGCACGCCGTGCGCGCGAAAGCAGAAGGCCGGACGCACGCGCCCGGCCTTCTGCTTTGCCCGATCTTCGATCGCGATGCGCTAGTTGACGATCTCGATGTCCGCGGTGGTCGTGCCGAGCGCGCTCTGCCAGGCCATGCCGTCGGTCGTGTCCTCGAAATAGACGTTGATCCACGTTGGTGCGAGCGAGCCACGGTCCAGGCACTCGTACACGCGGCCGGTGGGGTCGCCGGCGATCTTCAGCTTCGTGCCGAAGGGCAGGTTGTTGCTGCACGCCGCGGCGCCTTCGAAGACGGAGCCGCCGCTGGCCATGTGGTTGCAGAAGCCACCGCCGGGGCCGGTGCAGCCATAGATCGTGATCCGAGCCCGGATCACGGTGCCCGGCGCCAGGCCGGACGCGCTGTTCGCCGAGTACGGCGCCGCGGCCGCACGACCGTGCTGCGCCGCACGCTCCTCGGCTGCCGCCCGTTCGTCGGCGATGGCGATCATGGCCTTCATGACATCCTGCTGGTGACGCTCCTCCGCCCCGGCAACGACGACGGCGCCGAGCTGGCCGGCCGGCGGAGCGGCCAGGCGGTAGGACTCTTCCCAGTTGCCACTCACCCCGGCCGCGGCGCGGAGGTGGAGCGGCGGGCCGAAGGCCTGCGGGCCCGCGGCCGGCGATCGCAGGCTGCTGGCGAATGCGGTCATGGCGGGCATGGAAGCGGCGATGGCGAGAATGCCAACGCCGATCAGCGTGGCGAGGGCGAACCGGCGGGCGATGAAGTCCCGCGCGGCGTCTTGCAGTCCAGCGAAGCCGCCCGGGGGCGGCGCGACGGTGGGCTGCGGTTGTGGTGCGGCTTCGACGAAGACAGGCGTGAGTCTTCGGTCGTTGGCGAGCGCGAGGCCGACCGACGCGGCGGCCCCGGCCACCATCATGGTCGCTTTCGCGCCCGCAACGAATCCTCGGTAACTCAGACGTCCCTCCTTTGCTCCGAACGACGGGGTCCAGATTGCGTGTGCCACCCGCCGTGGGCGGGCTCCCTGCCACCAGGACATGGGGCACAAAACGGGCGCATTATAACCCCGGAACCGGCCGGGTCAAGGCCGATCGGCTCAGGAAAAGCCCGC
The DNA here is from genome assembly GCA_963701135.1 of uncultured Chloroflexia bacterium. Lineage (GTDB taxonomy): Bacteria > Chloroflexota > Dehalococcoidia > DSTF01 > JACRBR01 > CAYJMJ01. The sequence continues at coordinate 3,459,600 of OY969567.1, read as the reverse complement.
ATTATGGTGCGTCCGCAGGCCGCCTGAGCGCTCGTTAACGAGCGATATTCGAATCTGGAAAGCCGTCCTCCAGCTTCGAGCCGCGCCGCGTGCCCTGTGTACCATTCGGAAGGGCCAAAATATGCCCAAACCGCGGGGCGCGACGGCCTCCAAAATGCGCGAAAGCAGAGGGGGCGGCCGTACCTCGACCGCTCCCTCTCACACGCCGCTCTTAACGCCCTTTAGATGCGCTCGAAGATGCTGGCGATGCCCTGCCCGCCGCCGATGCACAGGCTGACGAGGCCGTACTTCGCGTTGCGGCGCTCCAGCTCGTACATCAGCTTGACGGTGAGGATCGCGCCGGTCGCGCCGACCGGGTGGCCGAGCGCGATCGCGCCGCCGTTGACGTTCGTCTTCTCCGGGTCCAGGCGCGAGCGCGGTGCTGCATGCCGCCGCGACCGAGGCGAACGCCTCGTTCAGCTCGATGAGGTCGATCTGGTCGATGGTCATGCCGGCCTTTTCGAGCGCCTTCTGACCGCCGGGATCGGCCCGCTGCCCATGATCGAAGGCTCGACGCCGGCCTCGGCGCGGGCGACGAGCCGCAGGCGCGGCTTGAGGCCGAGCTCGCGCGCCTTGGGCGGCGCTCATCACGACGACGGCGGCGGCGCCGTCGTTGATGCCGCTGGCGTTGCCGGCCGTGACCATGCCGCCCTCCTTGAAGGCGGGCTTGAGCTTGGCGAGCGCTTCCATGCGTGGTCATGGCGCGGGTGCTCGTCCGTGTCGATGGTGACGGTCTCCTTGCCCTGCTTCACCTCCACCGGCACGATCTCGTCCTTGAACTTGCCGGCGGCGATCGCGGCGGCGGCGCGCTCCTGCGAGCGGACGGCGACCTCGTCCTGTGCCTCGCGGGAGACCTCGTACTTCTCGGCCAGGTTCTCGGCCGTGATGCCCATGTGCGACCTTGCTGAAGGGGTCGCCGAGCAGGTGCAGGATGCCGTCTTCGAGCGTGCCGTTGCCCATGCGGTAGCCGGCGCGGGCCTGGCGCAGGTAGTACGGCATCATGGTCATGTTCTCGGCGCCGCCCGCGACGACGACGCGGGCGTCGCCGGTCTGGATGTAGCGGGCGGCGGTGTTGATGGCCTCGAGGCCGCTGCCGCAGATGCGGTTGACGGTGCACGGCCGGCGTCTCGATGGGCATGCCCGCCTTCACGGCGGCGTGGCGCGAGATGTAGCCGTCCTCGGCGACCTGGCCGACGCAGCCCAGGACCACGTGGTCGACATGCTGCGGGCTTGATGCCGGCGCGCTCGACCGCCGCCCTGATGACGATGGCGCCGAGGTCGGACGCGGACAGGTTCGAATACGCGCCCTGGAACCGGCCGATGGGCGTCCGGACGCCGCTGACGATGACGACATCTTCCATTGTTGGGACTCCTGGCGCCGTGCCGGCGACGCTCTCTACGGGGGCTGATCCTGTGTGCCACGGAGTATATGAAGGCGCAAAGAGGAGCGTCAATTGCGGCGAGCGCGCGGTTCTACACTCGTCAGTGTGGATTGAGAGCAGGAGGCTGAACAGAAAGGCACCTGGTGTTCCTGTAGCCTTGGGCTGATCAAAGACGCCAGCAACAGGAAGGAGGCCAGGTGCTGTCTCAGGCTATCACGGTGCAGTTACGACTCCCAGGACTCGCGGTGTGGGGCGTGGAAGAGCGCGATGACGCGATCGAGGTCGTGGCCCAGTACGCGGCTGCGGAGGCGCCGTGTCCGCGGTGCGACCAGCCGGCGTGGCAGGTGCATCAGGTGCACCGCCAGTACAAGCGGGACGCGCAGCTCTGGGGAAAGCAGGTCTGGATTCTGCTCTGGAAGCGGCGCTTTCGCTGTCGCACCTGCGGGTGCATCTTCACCGAACAGGACGCGGCGTGCGGGCGCCGACGGCGTACGACCTGCCGGCTGCGTGCGACCGTCGCACGCGACGCGGAGGAAACGCCGGTCCGGACCGTGGCACGCTGGCACGGGGTGAGTGAGGGGCTCGTACAGCGTAGCTGGCTGGAGGCGCATCGCTCCCCTGCGACACCGCCCAAACCGCACGTGTTGATCGGTCTCGACGGCTTCTGTGTGCGTCGGCCGGGCGCGATGTGGACGGGCCTCTGGGACCTCCAGACGCGGCATCCGATTGCCGTGGTGGCCGGAGAACGGAAGCTCGACGTGGAGAGGATGCTGGAGCGGCACGCCGCGCGAGACGCGGTGCGGGCCGTCAGCATCGACCTCTCGGAGGCGTACCGGCAGGCGGTGCAGCTGGTCCTGCCGGACGCGGCGATCGTCGCCGACAAGTTTCACGTCATCGCGCTTGCCGGCCGCGCCCTCCAGGAGGTGCACGGAGAGACGCGCCGGCGCGGCAACGTCGCCTGGCTGCTCCAGCGCGGCGTCGAGCGGCTGCACGCGGCGGACAAGCTGCGGCTGGCTGCGGCGCTGCGGCAGGACCGCGCGCTCACGACCGCCTGGACGCTCAAGGAAGAGCTGCGCGCCGTCTACCGCGCGCCGACGCAGGCCGCGGCGGAGCGGGCGCTGTCCGCGTGGATCCACGACGCAGAAGCAAGTGGCCTACGGCCATTCGTGCGCACCGCGCGCACGCTGCGCTCGTGGCGCGCCGAGGTCCTGAACTACTGGCGGTATCCGATCACGAATGCCGTGGTCGAGGGCAAGCACAACCGCGTGAAAGTGCTGAAACGGAGGGCGTACGGCTACCGGAACAACCAGACCTTTCAGCTCAGGATCCTCAACCTAATCCACACTGATTGACGGAGAACCGGGGCTTTTGGCCCGGGCGTGCCGCTGCGCGTACCATTCTGCGATGGTGTGGTTCGCGCGGCACACCCGTCTACCGCCTCCGTCTGCGTACGTCTAACCCCCGGCTCTCGGTATGCTCGCTTGACCGCGGGTCCACTTGCATCGGAACACACAACGCCGCCGTCGCGTCATATACTTATGCCTATAACGGACGGAGGCGGATGTGCGGCGGATTGGCGTGCTCTTTGCGATAGCCGCCGTCGCCGTGGCTGCTTGCAGCGGCGATGGCGATAGCGCTCCACCAGCGGCCGGCACTGCGCCGCAGGCAACGACAACCGCGGCGAGGGGTCTCGCGCAACCTGTCGGCTTTCTCGCGCGCGCGACGCCCACACCTTCGACGACGCCCGTGGCCGGACAGCGGAGCGGCGGCAACGGCAACTGCCCGCCGCTCCCGTTGTTCGAGTGCGCACGCCCTGGCGACATGCTGAATCTGTATCGCGATCTGCGGATGGAAGGTGCAGTGCTCGTCGAGGCGCAGTTCTACAAGGCGCCCTACCAGTACGTGCTCGACCCGACGCGAGTACAGCAGATCCTGCGGACGCTCGATCGGGAGGTCCGCGGGCGGGCGCTCGATCGCGAGCAACTGTACCAGCGGCGCGAAGGCCCGATCGCCCTGTCGGTTCGGCGGGCATCCGGCGCCGATCCCTTCGCCGGAACGATCGACGGCTATTTCACACAGCTCGGGATCGACGTGCCGCGCGGCATCCTCAGCGGTGGTGCAGCGGATGTCGAATGGGAGATCCCGCCGGAGTTCGCCGAACTGCTGCTTCGCTATCTCTCCGACGTGCCGCCAACACCGGAGCCATCGTTCACTCCAACCCCGACCATCGTACCCCCCGGGGCGGTCTTCTTCGCGCATCCCGACGGCAGGCTCGTCTGGGACGGGCCCGATGCCGTGTACACCCAGGGCGTAGCACACTGCGGATCACCGGAGCTACGTCTCGACTTCGGCGTGCCCGCGTACATCAATGTGGCGGATGCGCTGGGCTTCTGGAGTGTCGCCGCGGTCCCGCGCCAGTCCGCTTGGCACTCGACCGGTTACCGTCATGGCGCATGGCAGATCTTGCAGGGCGAAGACGCGACGCGCGTGTACTTAGTCTCTGAGGAGGACCCGCGCATCGCCTTCGAGTTCGTCGCATACGGCTGCATCTGAGCGCCGAGCGGTCACCATTGTGCGGGGTTGTTGCCGAAAGGTCCTACGTCGGGGCAGTGCGTGGTGCGAGCAAGGTCGCTATGCGCCACGAAGTTTGCAGCCAGGCGAGAAGGCGAGGCGCCGCAGCGGGGGCATCGCCGACGCGGCCGACAACTGCCCATCGGCGGCAAACGCGGACCAGGCGAACCACGACGGCAACTTCATCGACCTGTCGCTGTACGGCAAGCTGTTCAACGACGGGACGCGCGCCAACTCCGACGCGCTGGGCGACGCGTGCGACGCCGACGACGACAACGACGGGCTTCCGGACAACGTCGAGCAGGGAGTGACGCCGCCGTGCCAGCCGGCGACGGCCGCGACCGACCCGCTGAAGGCCGACGGCGACGGCGTGCTCGATGGGGCGGAGTGCGCGCTGGGGTACGATCCCGCCGACAACACGTTGCGGCCGCCGAACGCGCCCGCGGGCGACACGGACCACGACGGACTCCCGAACGCGTTTGAGACGTTGATCGGCGCCGATCCCGCGAAGGTGAACAGCGATGCGGACGGCATCGGCGACGGGATCGAGTACCTCTTCTACAACACGAACCCGCTCGCAGCGAACACGGACGGCGATGGATGCGGCGACGCCCGCGAGATCGCGTCGATGAATGACGACCTGAAGGTGAACTCGACGGACCAGCTCATCGTGGCGCAGAGCTTTGGTTACTCGGGGAGCCCGAAGTACGCGCCGGACTTCGACATCAACCGCGACAACGTGATCAACTCGACGGACATGCTGCTCGTGGCGAAGGCCTGGGGATCGTGCCCGTGATCCGGCCGGTGGACAGCAGTTGCCGGTCGCTGGCCGGCGGGATGGACAGGAGGCGGGCGGGGGCTTGCGAAACGCGAAGGAGGGGCGCATTGCACGCCCCTCCTTCTCCGGCGCCACGGCCCTGATGGTCAAGCAGGTCCGCTCTGTGGTCTGAAACCCGGTGCCGGGCCGCCCTCCTCGCGGTGGAGCGCCGGGACGACGTTGCCGGGCTCCCACGGCGTGCCAAGGGCGGGCAGCAGCCAGCGGTTGACGCCCATCCAGCCGGCGACCTTCCACCCGAGCAGGATGAGGACCGCCAGGATGAACAGGACGGGGTTCGTGCTCGCGGAACCGGCGAGCATGAAGTTGAAATTCATGAGCGCGCCGGCGGCGGCCGCCAGGCCCGTGAAGGCGCCGACGATCAGCAGGACGCCGACGGCGACCTCGCCGCAGCCGATGATCCAGCTGAACCAGTGATACCAGCCGTTGTCGGACATGTAGCTGAGGAAGTCGCGGTACCAGTCATACTTGATCGGCGGCGATCCCTGCGCGGGGATGGCGGAAGCGCGGTCCCAGAACGACTTGAGTGACAGGCCATCGGGGCCCGGCCGGGAGATCCAGCGGTCAGCGCCCCAGACTTTGTGCGAGCCGGCGAGCATCCACTGGTAACCCAGGTACACACGCGCTACGAGCCACAGCGGCGACAGCCATGTGTTGCTGAAGATGAGGCTGATGAAACCGGGGTCGTGCAGTTCACGCTTTTCGAATGTGCGTGTGAAGGCCATGGCTACTGCTCCTTCTTCTCGAGCACGCGCTCCGTTACGACCTCACCGACGCCCCACGCGACGAAGACCGCGGCCAGGATCGGCAGGAACATGAGGATCTGGTTCTTGTCGCCCATGTTGAAGGTGATCAAGAGCGCCAGTGCCGTCACGCCCGACCAGGCGGCGAATCCCAATGCGAGTGCCACTAACTTGGTCATGGCTTCCCTCCTTTCGCTTTCAGACGCTTACCGTTGGTGCCGATTTGATTATCGGATGAAACAAATTGCTGATTCAAGTGCGCACCGAGGTACTCAACGCCGACGGATGGCACGAAACGATCGTCCGGATGGAGGGCGGATTGAGTGCGACCGGCATCATGAGGAAACGCCCGCGGCGATTTCGTGGTGGCCGGTCCCGAGGCCGCTGACGATCGTTTGGCCATCGGGCGCCGTGACGCCGCGCGGCAGCACGACGCGCGCTTCGCTGCCGGGGGGCACGTCGAGTTCGAGCACGAAGCGGCCTTCGGCGATGCGCCACGCGACGCCGATGTCGCCGCGCGGCGACGGGTAGCGCCCCTCGGCCCAGGCGAGGCCCGCGGTGTACGGCTCGACCGAGAACGACGCGTAGCCGGGCGCGAGCGGGCGCACACCGACGACTTCGCGCGAGAGGTCGTAGACGGGGGTGGCCGACCACGCGTGGCAGCGGCTCTCACGTCCGTGCCAGTGCTCCCACAACGTCTCCGTGCCGTCCGCATCGAGCATCGGCAACCAGCGCGCGCGGATGTTCTCCACGATCGCATCGTGCCGCCCGGCGAGCGCGAGCGCGCGATGGACGAAGTGCGAGAAGAATGGCTGCGCGAGCACGACGTTGCGTTCTTCGTCGAACGCGGCGGGCTGCACGAGCATCTCGGTGCTCGTTTCGACGAGGCGCGCGGCGTCGAGAATGTAATCGAGCATGCGCGCCCAGCGCTCGGGCGGCGCGACGCCGGCCATGATCATCGCCGCGTTCGCGTGCTGGCTCACCCGGCGGCTCTGCTCGCCGGCGACGAGCGCATCGACGTACACGCCGCGCGCCTCGTCCCACAGGCGGGCGTTGAGCGCGCCGACGATGCGCGCGGCGAGCGCTCGCCAGCGGGCGGCGTGCGCGGCCGCGTGCTCGTGGTCCGCCATCGCAGCGGCGTTGTACAACGCGGCCACGAGCAGCGCGTTCAGAGCGGCGCACGCGCCGCGTTTGTCAACTTCCGCCCAGTCGATGAAGATCCAGCCCGGCGGCTCGACGAGCAGATCATCGCCGCCGACATGGCGCTCGAACCAGGCGACGGCGCGGACGACTTCCGGGAACACGCCGGTCACGATCGCGTCGTCGCCGGTGTGGAGCACGTACGCGGCGATGGTCATGATCCACGACAGGCAGTAGTCGACGATGTAGAGCGGCCACCGCGCGGACATGTCACTCGGCGTGGCCATCTGCGTCATGCCGTCGCGGCGCTGCGATTGCGCGACCTGGCGGATGAGCTTGGCGGTGAGCTGCGCATCGCCGAAGCAGGCGTAGTTGACCAGCGACTCGACGTAAGCGTCGCCGACCCACTGCCGCTGCTCGCGCGAGGGGCAGTCCTCGAAGCCGTCCTGCATGCAGAGTTGGAGCGTGTACGCGCCGGCGCGCCAGATGCGCGTGAGCGCGTCGTCGGAGCAGGCGAACGTGCCGCGGCCGCCGACGGGGTAGGACGTGAAGTTGACGTTGGCGCGCCGGATGCTGAGCGGCTCGTGCGGGCGATCCGGCGCTGGCGACAGCGTGAGCTGCAGGTAGCGGAAGCCGGCGCGATCGAACTTCTCCCACGACTGGTGGCCGTCGCGCAGGATGTATCGATGCACGTTCTGGCCGGTGATCGGGTTCGGCCGTTGCACCGTCACGCGGCCGTCCGGGCGCAGGCGCTCGCTGTACGACACGTTGACCGCGGCGCCGGCGGGGCCATCGAGTTTGATGCGCGGGTAGCCGCTGACGTCGCGGCCGAAGTTGACGACGAGCGAGACAGCGCGGCCGGGCGCCAGCCGCACGTCCGCGGCGCCGTCGCCGTGCAGCAGCGCACCGGCATCGCGCACGGCGCACGCGGCGAGCGGCGACGGTGCCGCTTCGGCGAGCGCGATCATGTCGCGGGCGTTGACGAGCGCCAGTTCGGTGATCGAGGCGACGGCGACGGCGTCGCGCGCTTCTTCGAGCAGGAAGGGGATGTCGCGCGCGACCATGTGCGGGAACGGCGCCATGTCCGGCGCCATGCCGATGCCGGGTGCCGCGAGCACGGCGGGCGCGGCCCAGGCGGCGTCGTCGAAGTCCGGCGCCGTCCAGCCGTGGGGCGCGAGGCGGGCGTCGTACACCTCGGCGAAGCCGACGGAGCCGGCGGGCGTGTCGCGTTCCCACTCATCGGCGACGCGGCAGCGCCAGGCGCCGTCGCCGGTGGCGACGCCGAGCGCATCGGAGTCGAAGTAGAAGCCGCCGCAGCCGAGCGCGCGCGACCACTGCGTGCGCGGCAGCTCGTACCACGACATGTCGCGGCCGTAGGCGTGCACGAGCACGGCGATCACGTTGTCGCCGGCGCGCAGGCGCGGCGCCAGGTCGTGCGTGTCGACGTACTGGAACAACGGCTCACATCGCGCGGGACCGCGGCCGATGTAGACGCCGTTGACGAACAGGCGGTACCGGCCATCGGCGGAGATGCGCGCGAGCGCGGCGGCGGGGACGGCATCGAGCCGCAGGGTGCGGCGGAACTGCACGTAGACGTTGGCGTCGAGCTTCTCGTCGACGGTGCCGAACCCGATACCGCGGTCACGCCAGATCCATGCGCCTCGCCGTTCCATGAGGGTTAGTGTGGAGTTTGTAGTCCGTAGTGGGTAGTGGCGAGTTCGTAGTTAGTAGTTAGCGGTTGGTAGTTGGTAGGCGTGCGTCACCGGTCGCTGGTGGCGGATGCCTGGCGTTGCTCGTAGCCGGGGCACGTAACGACGGGGAGGCGCGGGTAGCGAGGATAGCGCGAGTCGGTGCGGGAACGGCCGCAGAGGACGAACCGCGATCCGCGCGCGGTCGCGACGGTCCGGGCATGGACGCACGAGTCGCAAAGGCCGGCGCGGGGATCGATCCGCATAAGGCAGTGTAGGCGCGCGGCAGGGGAGTGGGTGGATGGGTTGAGCGCTCGCCGGCCCCGGTCGATGGGGGTGGTCCGGGGCCGGCGATGCTCAGTCTGGGAACAGGTCCGGCCGCCGGTCGATGGGGGTGGCCCGGGGGCCGTTGCTGTTCATGGTGCATAACAGGCCGGGCAACCGGAAAGTGACGGCCTGGCGCCGGACTTCCGCTCCCAATATGGCGGGCGGGGCCGAATCCCAGTGCGTCAGGGCGGGGCGCCCCGGCCGGACTCACTGGAACCCGCACGGGGCTCCGCTTCGGTCTCTCAGCAGCCGGGCTGTCCGGCGTTGCCGCAGCAGGACCGCCGCGTGCGCAGCTTGGTCCAGCTATTCGACAGCATCATCCGGAGTTTCGTCGCGACAGGTGCCTCGTACGTTCGCCAGTTGGTGATGGCGGACCGAAAGCTCGGGCGGCCGTCGCGGTCGCTCATGTGGCTACCTGCCTTCGAATCGCGGCGGGCGCTTTTCGAGAAACGCCTGCACACCCTCCGCGCGGTCGTACGTGGTCTGGAGGATGACCGTGAGGTCGGTCTCGTAGCGCAGCGCCTGGTCGAGCGGCATGTCGAGGCCGCGATTGATCGCCTCCTTCGCGTAGCGGACGGCCAGCGGGCCGCGCTCCGCGATCTTCCCGGCAAGCCGCTCGGCCGTGGCACGCGCTTCGGCCGCAGGCGCGACGTGGTTGACGAGGCCGCACACCAGCGCGCGCGCGGCGCCGATGGGCTCACCGAGCAGCACCATTTCGGCCGCCATGGCGCGGCCGATGAGGCGCGGCAGGCGCTGCGTGCCGCCGCCGGACGGCATCGCGCCCATCATCAGGCCGGGCATGGCGAACATGGCGTGATCGGCGGCGACGCGGACGTCGCACGCGAGCGCAAGCTCGAGCCCGGCGCCGATGGCGTCGCCTTCGAGCAGGGCGATGACGGGCTGCGCCATCAGCTCCAGGCAGCGGAACGGCAGGCCGTCTCGCGACGGCGCGGGCGGCGTGGCGTCCTGCTCTTCGCCGGCGGAGAAGACGTTGCCTTCCGCGGTGAGCAGCACGACCGTGACGGCGTCATCGTCGTGAAGCAGCGCCGCGGCGGCCGCGAGGTCGTCGAGGAACGGCGGGTCGATCGGATTGCGGCGCGCGGGGCGATTCAGCCGCATCTCGGCGACCGGTCCATGCCTCGAAAGGGCGATGGTGTCGAATCGCATCAGTGGGATCATAACAAACGGCGGGGGCGCGTGAGCCGGGCGGCACTGGCGATGCGCGGCAGGGCGCCTGAAGCTGGAAGCGGGCCGCACGGAGAACGCGGCGATTGGAAGGAGGCACACGATGTTCCCGGAAGGTGTATCGGTTGAGGGCCAGCGGCCGTTGAGGCTCGCCGGGAAGGTCGCGATCGTCACCGGCGGCGGCTCCGGCATCGGCCGCGCGAGTGCGCTGCTGTTCTCGCGCGAGGGCGCGACCGTCGTCGTGGCCGACTGGGAAGAAGAAGGCGGGAGCGGGGCCGTGAAGGAGATCGTGGCAAGCGGAGGACGGGCAATCTTCGCAAAGACGGACGTGTCGAAAGAGGACGACGTCCGGAACATGATCGCCGCCGCGGTGCGCACCTACGGCCGGCTCGACGTGCTGTTCAACAACGCTGGCATCGAAGGCGAGATGGGCGTGCTCACGGGCGATCATTCGCTCGAGCTGTGGAACCGCGTCATCGCGGTCAACCTGACGGGCACGTTCCTGGGGTGCCGCTACGCGATCCCCGAGATGCTGAAGGGGGGCGGCGGCTCGATCGTGAACAACGCGTCGGTAGCCGGGCTTGTCGGCTTCGCGGGGATTCCCGCGTACTGTGCATCGAAGGGCGGGGTGGTGCAGTTGACGCGGACGGCGGCGCTGGAGTATGCCACTCAGGGGATCCGCGTAAACTGCCTGTGCCCGGGCGTCATCGACACGCCGATGGTGCGGCGGGCCGCTCCGGACGAAACGGCGCGGGCGGCGTTCGCCCAGCTCCAACCGGTGGGCCGGATGGGCCAGCCGGAAGAAGTGGCGGCGCTGGCGCTGTTCCTGGCCAGCGACGAGGCCTCGTTCGTGACCGGCGCGGCGATCCCGGTCGATGGGGGGTTCGTCGCGCGATAGGAGTACGGTGATGAAGATCCTCGCGACATTCGACGGTTCGAAGCTCTCCGAGTCCACGCTGCCCACGCTGACGATGATGGCGCACCTGCCGACGGCGGAGTTCGCGTTTCTTGCGGTTGCCGGAGAGCCTCACGGGCGGCTGCAGCGCCCCGGCGGCGGGCCTCCCGGCGCGATGGCGTCGGTCGCGGGCGCGACGCCCGTGGTGGTCGATGCGCCGGACCCCGTGTGGGCCGAGAACAAGGGCCAGGCGATCGAACGCGAGCGCGCGCAGTTCAGCGACTACCTCAGCGACCTGGCGGCGCAGCTTCCCCCCGCAGCGCGCGTTGACATCGTGACGGAGGTGTCGAGCGACGCCGCCGACGCGATCATCGCCTGCGCCAAGGCGCGCCAGGCCGACGTGATCGTGATGGCGACGCGCAGCCGGACGGGGTTGGTGCACGCGCTCTTCGGCTCGACGACGGAGAAGGTCGTGCGGTCAGGCGTCGCGCCGGTGCTGCTCGTGCACCCGAAGGATGAGCGCGCGGGCGCGGACCGGTAACCACAGATTTCACGGATTGCGCGGATTAGGTGACGTTGCCGCTGGTGCGGCACCGACCCGCGGCGCGCCCAACAGAGACTCATCCATTTTCGCGGATGTACACGACGCGGCCGTGGCAACTGGGATGCGGACGATGATGCATCGCCCTGCGCTTTCTCGTCAACAACTGATCCCCTATCGGTGAAATCCGCGTAATCCGCGGTTCCACCCGCCGTTGCCGGTCACGGCACTTCCGTCATTCCTTCACGTGGCGCGCCGACGAGGATCGCCATGTTGCCGTCCGGGTTCTTGCCTTCGTGCATCAGCTGGTGGCACTCGCCGACGCCCTCGAACGGGAACACGCGGGACAGGCAGGGGTTGACTTTGCCATCGATCACGAGCTTGTTGAACGCGTTGGCCTGCTCGTCGTTCGCGAAGTGCGAACCTTGCAGGCGCTTTTGCCGCATCCACAGGTAGCGCAGATCGACGTTGGCGTTGAAGCCGCTGGTGCCGGCGCAGATGACGACCATGCCGCCGTTGTCGACGAGGAACACCGACGTTGGCACCGTGTCCTGGCCGGGGTGCTCGAAGATGATGCGCGGGCTGCGGCGTTCGCCCAGCGCTTCCCACACCGCCTTGCCGAACGCGCGCGCGCCGCGCACCCACTCGCCGTACTTCTCGTCGTCGGTCCAGTCGGGCATGCGGCCCCAGTGGTTGAACTGTTTGCGGTTGACGTAGCCGTGCGCGCCGAGCTTCTTGCAGTACTCGCCCTTCGCATCGCTCGACACGACGGCGATGGGGATGCCGCCGAACGCGCACACGAGTCTGGATGGCCATGGTGCCGAGACCGCCCGCGCCGCCCCATACCAGCACGACGTTGTTCGGGCGGACGATGTGCGGCGTCCAGTTCGTCAGCATGCGGTACGCCGTCGAGCCGACGAGCGTGGGCGCGGCCGCCGCTTCCCACGACAGGTGCTTCGCCTTCGGCATCACCTGGTGCGCCCATACTTTCGTGAACTGCGCGAAGCTGCCCCAGTTCGTCTCGTAGCCCCAGATCTGGAACGACGGCGCGAACATCGGGTCGTCCGCAGCCTTCACGTCGGGCGCCTCCGGGTCCCAGGCGCCGCAGTGGATCACCACCTCGTCGCCGACCTTCACGTTCGTCACTTCATCGCCAATGGCGTAGACGATGCCGGAGCCGTCGCTGCCGCCGATGTGGAAGCCGGTGTCATCGCCCTGCTGCGCGTGCACCTTGATCACATCGACGGGGACGCCGAGCGCCGCCCACACGTTGTTGAAGTTGATGCCGGCCGCCATCACGTACACCAGCACCTCGCGCGGGCCGATGGAGGGCGTCGAAACCACTTCCTTTTGGAAGGCGTCCTTCGGCGGGCCGAAGCGCTCGCGCCGGATCGTCATGGCGTACATCCGCGGCGGCACGTGCCCGAGCGGGGGCGTCTCCCCGACTTCGTACAGGTCCTTTGTGACGGTGCTCATGGCGTTCCTCCGCGTTGCCGGGCGCAAGAAGTGTGCGTGGTTCGGGGTGGCCGGGATCCCCGTCCCCGGCCGATGATGCGATAGGATAGCGCCTGCCCCGGCGTGGCGCATGGCGCCCGCGAAAGAGAAGATTTGGCCGGGGCGAAGCGAATGCGATCAGGCGCATTCTCCAAAGGTCAAATGGAGGAAATCGTAGCGGTTGCAAGGTCCGGGGCACGGCGACGCCTCACGGTGTTGCGATATTGGCAGCACCGCATCGAGAAGTTCGTTGCCGCATATTGACAGCACTGATAGGATCGGGCTTAGTCTGAGTTCGCTCCAAACAGGCGATTGACATACGCAAGGAGGTGCGCCCGAGAGCCAACCCGCTGCCCCGGGGCCCCGCTGGCCCGTCTCGGAAACACACGTTGGAGAAGTACGGAGGGATCCTCCGTCAAGAGGAGGAATTGTGAGTATACGAAACCGCTGGTTCTTGTTGTTCAGCGCGCTGATATCGGTCGCACTCATCGCGACTGTAGCGTGCGGCGGCGGCACCAGCAGTAGCGACAAGACAGCGACCGCAGCCGCCGGTGGCGCCGCAAAGACCACCCCAGCCGGCGGCACAGCCGATCAGGCGCCCGCTGACCAGCAGAAGATCACCATCCAGGTCGGCGAGCCTGAGTTCTACGACCCGCACCGCTCGAACTTCGAGCAGGACATCGCCGTGGAGCGAATGCTGTTCCGAGGCCTCTACAACCTCGCGGACGACGGCAGCGGGGGGGTCAAAGTGGTGCCGGAAATGGCTGCCGGTGAGCCGACCGTGAACGGCAGCGTCTACACGGTCAAGCTGAAGTCCGGCCTGAAGTGGTCGGACGGCCAGCCGCTGACGGCCGCGGACTTTGTCTATGGATTCCAGCGCGAGTGCGACGCGGAGGTCGCGAGCCCCTACCAGTACGTGCTGGGCGCGGGTCTGGGCGACCTGAAGGGCTGCGACGACCTGTTCAACAACAAGGACGCCGCACAGAAGGCCGCGCTCGTCGCCGCGCTGGGGGTGAAGGCGGTTGACGACACGACGATCGAGTTCACGCTGAACAAGCCGATCGCGACGTTCACGACGATCTGGTCGCTGTGGGCGACGTTCCCGTCGCGGAAGGACGTCATCGACGAGTTCGGCGACAAGTGGACGGACCCGGCGAACATCGTCACGAACGGCCCGTTCACGCTGAAGGAAGTGGTGGCGAAGGACCACGCGACGCTGATCCCGAACCCGAACTGGAGCGGCCAGAAGCCGGCTCTCCAGCGGATCACGTTCAAGTTCATCGACGACCTATCGGCCGCGTTCAAGGCGTTCCAGAACGGCGAGCTGCAGGCGACGCAAATCCTCGCGACTGACTCGACCGTCGCGGCGAGCGATGCGTCGCTCAAGAGTCAGCTCATCACTATCGCATCGTCCCGCATCACGACTATCGAAGTCCAAATGAAGGACCCGGTGCTCGGCGGCACGAGCTCTACCGACCCGAAGGCGTACAACCTGCGGCTGGCGCTGTCGAAGGCGATCAACCGCCAGCAGCTCGTGGATGCCGCGTATGACGGCGTGCATACACCGGCGTTGTATTGGGTGGTGAAGGGGCTGAAGGGCTTTCAGGGGAACGAGCCGTTCAAGGCGATTGACTACGACCTCGAAGGGGCGAAGCAGGCGCTGGTGGATGCCGGGTACCCGGGAGGCCAGGGGCTGCCGACCTTGACGTTGATCTACCGAGACACGCCGGAGCGGCGGAACGAGGGTGACTTCCTGCAGAAGGCGTGGGCGGACGTCGGCATCAAAGTGGAGATGCAGTACGTTGACTCCAAGGCTCGGTCCGCCGCGTTCAACAGCCAGCAGTTCCAGCTCTTCCAGGGCGGCTGGCAGCTGGACTACCCGGACATCGAGAACCCGCTGGTGGGCCTGTTCGACACCGGCGGCGGCAACAACAAGTACAACTGCTCGAACCCGGACGTTGACAAGGCTTACGCCGACGCGGCAGCGGCGACGACCGAGGACGCGCGCATCAAGGCGTACCAGTCGGTGGAAACGGCGATCATCAAGAACCTGTGCGGGGCCATCCCGATCTACCAGGACTCGGTGCCGTTCCTCGTCAGCTCAAAGCTCGGTGGGGTGGGCACGAACGGCGTGATCCACGCCAGCGAGCCGGGCGCCTACTGCGCGGAGTGCTGGTACGTGAAGAAGTAGCGGTCGCCCAGGGCGACAGTGAGGAGATTGACGGCCAGCGGGAGCGGCAACTCGCTCTCGCTGGCCTGCCTCCATGACCGGCTACACGATCCGCCGCATCCTGTGGGTGCTGCCCGTCCTCTGGGCGGTCGCCACCATCACGTTCTTCCTGATGCACGCCGTACCCGGCGGCCCGTTCACGCAGGACAAGGACGTGCCGCCCGCGGTGAACGAGGCGCTGAACCGCCGTTATCACCTGGACAAGCCGCTCTACCAACAGTACGCGCTCTACCTGTGGGACGCCTCGCACGGGGACCTGGGGCTCTCATTTCAGGGCGATCGTGACGTTGCGAACCTGCTCAAGGACGGATTCTTCGTCACAGCCCAGTTGGGCCTCATGGGCCTGGTCGTCGCGGCCATGGTGGGGATGCTGCTGGGCACGCTCTCGGCACTCAATCAGAACGGACCGCTCGACTATCTCGGCGTTGTCTTCGCGACGATCGGGGCGAGCGTCCCCAACTTCGTCATGGGCGCATTCCTGGTCGTGGTGTTCGTCGTAAATCTTCACTGGCTCGATTCACTCGGATGGGGCGGCCCCGTCCAGCTCGGAGACCTGTTCCATGCGTCGGCCTACAACTGGCACAAGCTGATCATCCCGGTCATCTCCGTGAGCGTGTTGCCGGCGGCGTTCATTGCCCGCGTGACACGCGCCAGCGTGCTGGAGGTCCTGAACCAGGACTACATCCGCACGGCGCGGGCGAAGGGACTCCCGGAGTCGCGGGTGGTCCTCCGGCACACGATCAAGAACGCGCTGATACCGGTGCTGACGATCATGGGCCCGACCGCCGCCGCGCTGGTCACCGGCTCCTTCATCATCGAGACGATGTTCGGGATTCCGGGTATCGGCAGAGCCTTTGTCACGGCCGTTGGACGCCGCGATTACGGCATGATCATGGGCAGCACGCTGTTCTACACACTGGTCGTCACCATCGCCAACCTCGCCGTCGATCTCGCGTACGCGGCCGTCGATCCGCGCATCCGGTATCGCTGATGGCAACATCGAGCGCCCACACGACCGCTGCGGTGCCGGACCTCCTGCAAGAGGCGCTCGCGCCAAGGCGCGAGCGCGGCCTGTGGTCCGACGCTTGGCGACGCCTGATGAAGAACCGGCTCGCGATGTTCGGTCTGTTCGCGCTCATCCTCATCGCGTTCGTGGCGTTCGTCGGGCCCCACCTGCCCGTGCTGGGGCGTTACGGTCCGAATGACCAGAACTACGACCCGGCGCTGAAACAGCTCGGTCCAACAGGCTCGCACTGGTTCGGCACGGACCAGCTCGGGCGGGACATGTGGGCGCGCACGCTGGAGGGGCTGCGCATCTCGTTGCAGATCGGTGTGGGCACGCAGGTGATCGTGCTCGCGATCGGCCTGCTCGTCGGCGCCGGGGCGGCGCTGGGGGGCAAGCTGGGCGATAACCTCCTGATGCGCATGACCGACATCACCTACGCGTTCCCGGACCTGCTGTTCATCATCCTCATCCGTGCGGTGCTGACGAACCGGGACATCTTCTTCGTCACGAACCAGAGGGTGATGATCATCATTGCCATCGCCATGGTGAACTGGACGACGGTGGCGCGGCTGGTGCGCGGCCAGATGCTCTCACTGGCCGAACGCGACTTCGTGCTAGCCGCACGTGCGCTGGGGGCGCCGCGCTGGCGCATCGTCATGCAGCACATGCTGCCGAACACGCTGGGGCCGGTAATCGTGGCGATCACCTTCGGCATCCCTGTCGCCATTTTCGCCGAGGCGGCGCTGAGCTTCATCGGTTTCGGCGTTCCGCCGCCAGCCGCGAGCCTCGGCACGCTGGTCGCGATAGGCTACTCCACCATCCAGCGCAACGTGTGGAACGTCGTACCGGCGGCGGGCGCGGTGGCGGTGCTGATGCTCTGCTTCACGTTCCTCGGCGACGGGCTGCGCGACGCGCTCGACCCGCGCTCGCGTTAATTCCAGTTGATCGGTGGGGCTGAGGGCGTCTTGCCCAAGACGGCGCCCTGACTCGATGCGCAGCCGCTGCCGACGGCATGCGGCGCTGGTATCATCGCCACGTGCACGCAATCATCGGCGAGTCGCCGTTCGCATTCATCATCGCGTCGGTGCTGATCATCCTCGCGCCGGGGCCGGACATGACGCTCGTCGCGCGCAACACGATCGCGCGCGGACGCGCGTCCGGGCTCCAGACGGCGGGCGGGGCGCTGGCGGGCGTCAGCATCCACGTGCTCGCGGCGGTGGCCGGGCTGTCGGCCGTGCTGACGGGCTCGGCGCTGGCGTTCTCGGCCGTGAAGCTCGTGGGCGCGGGCTACCTGTTGGTGCTCGGCGCGCGGACGTTGCTCGCGTCGCGCCGCGCGCCCGCGGGCGATGATCTGAACGCCGAGGCCGAGCTGTTCGGCGAATCGGCGCCGCGCCTCGTCTCCGCGACGTCGTCGCCGGCGCTGCAGGGCGTGCTCTCCGCCGTGCTCAACCCGAAGCTCGCGGTGTTCTTCCTGACGTTCCTGCCGCAGTTCGTCGATCCCGACAACCTGCCCGAGCTGAGCATGCTCGCGCACGGCGCGGTGTTCGCGCTCATGGCGGGCGCCTGGCTCACCGTGTGGGTGCTGACGCTCGACCGGCTGTCCGGCGTCTTCCGGCACTCCAACGTGCGCGCGTGGATGGAGCGCCTGACCGGCGCTGTGCTCGTCGGCATGGGCGTGCGGCTCGCGCTCGCGCGGCGCTGACGCGCGCCGCTTCGCGGCGCGAGAACAGACGACAGAGAGCCTTCGTTTCGGCTGCCACAGTTCGCCTCCTGGGCCTGGTTCCGAATCGGTTATGCTCCACGTAGCATACCGCCTCGGCGGGCGAACCGGCCGTCGCCGCTCCCCTATAACCTTTCCCCTATCACCTATCACCTCGGTCCCCCGATTGCCCGTCCGGGAATGCGCTCGATACACTCGCGGCTATGAAACTGACCATCCGTACCCATAACACGTCCACTTTTGAAAACTTTCAGGAGCACGCCGAGAAGCGCCTGGCGCGGCTCGAACGCCTGCTCCCGCGGGTCGACGACGTCGTCGTCGAGGTCGAGCACGAGGAGACGCGCGCGGCGGCGCATCGCTACGCGGTGCAGGTGACGGTGCACGCGGGCACGTCGATCCTGCGCGCCGAGGAGCGGGGCGCGGACCCGCGCGTGGCGCTGGACGTCGCGGCCGACGTGCTGGCGCGGCAGGCGCGGCGGCACAAGAAGCGGTTGGACGACCGCAACCACCACGGCGCGAAGGAAGCGGCGGCGGCGATGAGCGAGCCGCGCGTGGAGGCCATCGACGACGAAGACGCCGAGGAGTACATGCTCGGCAAGGTGGTGCGCGTCAAGCACTTCGAAGCGAAGCCGATGTCGCAGGAGGAGGCGCTCGCGCAGATGGACCTCATCGGCCACGACTTCTTCCTGTTCCTCGATGCGGGGTCGAGCGACTACGCGCTGCTGTACAAGCGCAAAGACGGCGACTACGGCATGCTCGCGCCGCGGCGCGCGTAGGTTGTAGGTGGTAGGGGATAGGTTGTAGGGCGCTGCGCGCAGTCCCGCGAAGTGCGCGAGGCAAGGGACACGCCGTGTAGGGGCGCAGCCTGCTGCGCCCCTAGCGCTGCATCCAGCACGCACGCGGCGATCACGGCGACTCCGCCGGCTTCACGCGCGTGATCCGGCTACGCCGGATAGGCAGCCGGGGGCGGCTGCGATCCACGCCGCCGGTCGCGACCGCGGGCGCAGCAGGCTGCGCCCGCAGCGCTGCATCCAGCACGCACGCGGCGATCACGGCGACTCCGCCGGCTTCGCGCGTGTGATCCGGCTGCGCCGGATAGGCAGCCGGGGGCGGCTGCGATCCACGCCGCCGGTCGCGACCGCGGGCGCAGCAGGCTGCGCCCGCAGCGCTGCATCCAGCACGCACGCGGCGATCACGGCGACCCCATCGGCTTCGCGCGCGTGATCCGGCTACGCCGGATAGGTAGCCGGGGGCGGCTGCGATCCACGCCGCCGGTCGCGACTGCGGGCGCAGCGGGCTGCGCCCGCAGCGCTGCATCCAGCACGCACGCGACGATCACAGTGACTCCGCCGGATTCACGCGTGTGATCCGGCTGCGCCGGATGGGCAGCCGGGGGCGGCTGCGATCCACGACGCAGGCCGCGACCGCGGGCGCAGCCTGCTGCGCCCGCAGCGCTGCATCCAGCACGCACGCGGCGATCACGGCGACCCCGCCGGCTTCACGCGCGTGATCCGGCTACGCCGGATGGGCAGCCGGGGGCGGCTGCGATCCACGCCGCCGGTCGCGACCGCGGGCGCAGCAGGCTGCGCCCGCAGCGCTGCATCCAGCACGCACGCGGCGATCACAGTGACTCCGCCGGCTTCACGCGCGTGATCCGGCTACGCCGGATGGGCAGCCGGGGGCGGCTGCGATCCACGCCGCCGGTCGCGACCGCGGGCGCAGCCTGCTGCGCCCCTACATTTTCGTTTCCGGCCCGAGCCGACGACGCCTGATGGTGGGCTGATGGGTTGTCCGGCGCCGAACGCCGACAACCTGCCCTACAACCTACAACCTCGTCACCGGAACATGTCCTTCTCCGGCGCGCGGATCAGCTCCGCGACCGTGCCGCCGGCCGGGTCGTAGTCGACGCCGCGGATGATGGCGACGGGCACGCGCGCGAGCTTGCCGTGCACCAGCTCGGCGGCGGCGGCGAGTTCATCGACGACGGCCATTTGCGTGACGCGCAGCTCGTAGCCGGCGGGGTCGAACTGGCCGGCGTAGTTGATCAGGGGCGCGATGCCGGCGACGCCGATCGCGAAGTTCACGTGGCCCTCGCGCCAGGGCCGGCCGAACGTGTCGGAAATGATCACCGCGACCTCGACACCGAGCGCGTGCTTCACGCGGTCGCGGATGCGCTGCGCCGAGGCGTCGGAATCGACCGGCAGCAGGCACACGGTGCCGGTTTTCTCGACGTTCGAGGCGTCGACGCCGGCGTTGGCGCAGATGAAGCCGTGGTGCGTCTCGCAGATCATCACGCCGTGCTCCATGCGGACGATGCGCTTCGTCTCGCCGAGCACGACCTCGATCTGGCGCGCGTCCTTCTCGAACATCGCGGCGTAGCGCCGCGCGAACGGCGACGGCGTGACGGTGGCGAGGTCGACGATGCGCCCCTCGGCCTTCGAGACGATCTTCTGCGTGACGACGAGCACGTCGCGGGGCTCAATCGCCACGCCGTGCGCGCGCGCTGCATCGACGATCAGCGCCGGCAGATCGTCGCCGGCGTGCACTTCCGGGATGCCTTCGAGGCCGACGATGCGGACGTCGCCGCTCACGCGATCCCCGCGATGCGGATCCCCGCCTGCGTCTTGTAGTTGCGGTTGATGCTGACGAGCAGCACGGTGATGCCTTCGACCATCTGCGCGTTGGCGAGCGCGCCGCCATCGACGCCGCGCACGCCCTCGATGTCCGCGGCGAGCGCCATGATGCGCTGTTTCGCCGCGGCGTCATCGGCGCAGACGACGACGTCGGCATCGAGCGGGCCGCCCTTGAGCAGCTTCTTTGCGCTCAGGTTCTGGAACGCGGCTACGAGCGTCGCGCCGGGGAGCAGCGCCTGCTCCTGCTGCGCGGCCGAGCCTTCGGGCACGGCGAGCAGCGACGCGCGGCCGCTTTCGAACGACATCGGCACGACGGTGCTGACGACGATCTTGCCGGCGACGGCGGCGGCGAGCGGCGGCAGCGTGTCCGCCTGCGCGGCGTACGGCGTCGTGACGACGACGATCTCCCCGGCCGCGGCGGCATCGGCGTTGGCGGCGGGCTTAATGTCGAGCGCTGGATCCTTCTCGAGCAACTCGGCGACGGCGCCCTGCGCCTTCTCGATGCTGCGCGAGCCGATGATGCACGCGTGGCCCGCCTTCGCGAACCGGTACGCCAGCCCCATGCCCTCTTCGCCCGTCCCGCCGATGAATGCGATCTTTGTCATGCGGGCATTATTCAGGGGCTAGGGGCTAGGGGCTAGGGGCTGGTTGGAGGTCGGAGGTCGGAGCGGGTCGATAGCGAGGCTGGAAGCTTGAGGCTGGAGGCTGGATCGATCGCGCGGGTGCAGCCGCGTGTGATCCGGCTGCGCCGGATGGACAGTCGGGGCAGCTCCCACGCGCTTCGCGCCTCGTTTCGGAGATGGTGGTGGCGAGAATGAGGCAGCAGCACGCGCAACACCGCGCGGGCTGCAAAGCCCGCGGCACGAGCGCGCACTACCAACCAGTAACCAGCCACCAGGCGACCAGTCAGGCCATCTCCGTGCCGCCGTTGACGTTGAGGGCGATGCCGGTGATGTTGTCGGCCTTGCAGAGAAAGACGACGGCCTGCCCCATGTCCGCCGCCGTCTGCGGACGGCCGAGCGGCACGCGCTGCTTGATGAAGGCGTCGAACGCCTCCGCCGCCGACACGCCGCTCGCGGCGCCGATCGCGGGCGCGAGGATGTCGGTCCACATGTGCGTCTCGACCTCGCCGGGGCAGATGCAGTTGACGGTGACGTTGAACGGCGCCATCTCCTGCGCGTGCGATTGCGTGAAGCCGATGATGCCGAACTTCGTGGTGCTGTAGCACGAGGTGATCGGCGAGCCGCGTTTGCCCGCGATCGATGACAGGTTGATGATGCGGCCGGCGCGGCGCTGCATCATGTGGCCGGAGACGGCCTTCGAGCAGAGGAACGTGCCCTTGAGGTTGACATCGACCACCAGGTCCCAGTCGTCCTCTGAGAACGCGACGACGGGGCCGATGCGGATGACGCCGGCGTTGTTCACCAGCACATCGACCTGACCCCACTTGTCGATGGCGGCCTGCACCATCGCCTGGCACTCCGCGAAGTCGCGCACGTCGACATCGACGGCGATGGCGTCGGAACCGAGGCGCTTGATCTCGGCGATGGTCTCGTCGCGGTCGGCGGCGGTGACGGGCAGGTCGGCGACGACGATGCGCGCGCCCTCCTTCGCAAGCTCGTAGGCGATGCCGCGGCCGATGCCGCGCGCGCCACCGGTGACGATGGCAACGGCGTTCTTCAGTTCCATGAGTGCCTCTCTTCAAGCGGCCGGGGTAGCGGATGCCATTGTGCGGGATCGCCGGGCAACGGCAAACAGGCGCCGGGCCGGAATCACGGCAGTGCGCGCAAGTTGGGGCCAAAAGGCCCGGGCCGTTGGGGAGGTTGTAGGTTGTAGGGAGTAGGGGGTAGGGGGTAGAGGTGGCAGACGACGCTACAACCTACGGTGGTTGTACGGATTAGGTTGTAGATGTTGGCAGGCGACCCTACAACCTGCAACCTATCACCTACAACCTGTGGCTGGCGGAGAGGGTGGGATTCGAACCCACGGTACGCTTGCGCGCACACACGATTTCCAGTCGTGCCCGATCGGCCACTCCGGCACCTCTCCGCGCGCGGCCCGGGGCAGTCGCCCCATGAAAAGAACCTGGACCGCCGCGCGTTCCAGGTTCGGGATCAGCATTAGTGGCGGAGAGGGTGGGATTCGAACCCACGAGGCTCATCGCCTACCGCTTTTCGAGAGCGGCACCTTCAACCACTCGGACACCTCTCCGAACGGTGCACCCGCGCCGCGGGGCCGCACGGAAGTATATCACCGGCGCACGGGCGCGCTCATCGGCCGCGGGTCAGGTCCTGGAAGCGGCGCTCCTGCGCCTGCTGCGCCTCGCGCGAGGCGCTGCGCCCGGCTCGGACGGCGTGGCGGATGCGCTGCCGCATCTTCGGCAGGAAGCCCTGCGGCTCGGCGACGGGTTCCATGTCGGGCGCGCGGAACTCCTCCGGCACTTCTTCGGCCTCTTCGGGTCCGGGGCGCGCGAACAGCCACACCGCGATCGCGACGGCGGCGGCGATGATCGCGAAGATGAGCAGGATCGCGAGGATCGCGCCGCGGCGTCCGCCCTTGGCGGTCGCGCTCTGTTGCTTCGCGCTCCGCTTCTCGGCCTTCCTGGCGGCCTTTTCGGCAGCCTTCGTCGCTTCCTGCTCGGCCTTCTCGCGCTTGTGGCGCTCCCGCTTCTCTTTGTTCGGCGCGGGCTCGAACTCGAACTCGAGCTTGCCGAACGGCGTGGCGAACTCGACCTCGTACTCGGGCTCCTCGTCTTCGTCCTTCTTCTTGTTCTTTTTCTTCGGCTTTTCCGCGGCGGGCGCGGCAAGCGTTGCGGGCGCAGCAGGCTGCGCCCCTACAACGGCTGTCGGCGCGGGCGTTGCGGGCGCAGCAGGCGGCGCCCCTACAGCGGCAGGCGCGGGCGTTGCGGGCGCAGCAGGCGGCGCCCCTACAGCCGTTGCGGGCGCGCGCGCAGCGAGCGGCGCCGCGACAGTGGTGGGCGCGGGCGCGACGTTCGGTTCCTCGCGCTCGGTCAGGGCTACGGACGCGTCGTTGCGGGTGGTGGCTTCATCCTCTGCCATGACAGACCTCCGTGCGGGACCAGAACGATGAGGGGATGTCAGTCGCGCGGCTTCTTCGTGTCGGCGCCGGTGAGCCCGGCAAGCACGCCGGCCGCGCGGCGCACGCCGGCGACGACGCCATATACGCGGATGATTGGCGTGACCGCCGCCTCGGAGACGTAGCTGGTGGTGCCCTTGACGTTCTCCGCCGTCTGACGCGCGGCGCCGAGCAGCGGCCTCACGCCTTCATCGAGCAGGCTCGAACGTCTTCTTCAGCAGCGCGCGGGCCAGCAGGCCGAGCACGATGGTCATGATGAGGGCTACGAAGAAGAAGGCGGCGACGGCGATCCCCATGAAGATGATCACCCAGTCGCGGAACGTAGCGACGAACAGTAGGGAGAGCTCTGGCAGGGCGTTCACGTCGATTCCTCGTCAGGTGGAGTGCGGGGGAATCATAACACGGGGCGGTGTTGCGCGCGCCGGGCGCGCAACACCGCAGAACCAAGGACCAAGAACCTGGAACCAATGTCTCCTTGACATCGCGTGGCCCTGGGTTTGGCGCCGGGTTCTCGGCTCTCCCCCGTTTGGTTCTAGGTTCCAGGTTCCTGGTTCTGCGCCGCAAAGCGGCGCATCCGCCAGGCGACGGTGGCGTAGCTGAACGCCCCTACCACCACCAGCGTCCACCAGCATTGCCCGAACAATGCGCCGATGGCGAGCGCCAGCAGGCGCACGTCGCGGGAGGCGATGCCGAGCAGGTTCGAAGCGACGCCGAGGCCGCCCTCGGTCTCCAGCCGGGCGCGCGAGTAGGAGACAAGGAGGAAGCCGACGACCGCAGCGAAGCCGGCGAGCAGCGGTTGCGGCCAGTCCTCGTGCTTGTAGGCGTACCACGCCATGCCGGCCACGATGAGCGCATCGGCGTAGCGGTCGAGCACCGCGTCGAACAGGCCGCCGAAGCGGCTCGCCATGCCCTTCGCGCGCGCCAGGTCGCCGTCGACGCCGTCGATGATCGACGACGCCTGGATGAGCAGCGCTCCCTCGATGTTACGGCCGGCCGCGAGCAGTGCGGCGGCCGCCGCCGCAACGAGCAGCGCGGCGGCCGAGATCTGGTTGGGCGTGGCGGGCGTGCGCGCGAGCGCACGCGCGATCGGGACGGAGAAGCGCCGGTTCAGGTAGCGGGAGACAGGGCCGTCAAGCGAGAGAGTCATCGCCGCGTCCCGCCAACATGGCCTCCGCGTCGCGCAGGTCCTGCTCAGTATCGATGTCGACCCAGCAGCTCCCGGTGACGTCGACGGCGTCGAGCTCGCCGGCCTGGGCGAGCGCGCGGAAGACATCGCCCGCCTCACCGTCGCGCAGCGGCGGCGTCAGGACGTCGAAGACGCGCGCCGTGCACCAGAAGACGCCTGTGTCGAGCGCGTTCCAATCATCGAGCCGCTTGCCGAGGTTGACGACGCGGCCGCCGTCCACGCGGGCGCGCGTCGCCTCGCCGGCGCGCCGGTCGGCGGCGGACGTGC
Organism: uncultured Chloroflexia bacterium; assembly: GCA_963701135.1. Classification (GTDB taxonomy): domain Bacteria; phylum Chloroflexota; class Dehalococcoidia; order DSTF01; family JACRBR01; genus CAYJMJ01. The sequence goes on along the minus strand of OY969567.1, from coordinate 3,434,622 downwards.
GCTCGACGGCGAGGCGGCAGCGGCCGCCGGCACGGTCCACGAGCGAGCGCACGAGCGCGGGCTCGACGACGTGGTCGGCCATGGCGAGCACGAACGAGCCATCGACGGCGTCGCGGGCGGCCCAGAGCGAGCGCGCGTTGCCGAGCGCGTAGTCCACGTTTTCGACGAAGCGCAGCGTCATGCCGGGCGGCGCGGCGCCCGCGAGCGCGCGGCGCATGCGGCCGGCGTAGTAGCCGACGACGATAGTTGCGTCATCGACGCCGGCCGCGTGCAGGCTTTCGAGCACGTGTTGGATGATCGGCCGGCCGCGTAACGGCAGCAGCGGTTTGGGGGTGCCGGCGGTCAGCGGCAAGAGGCGGCCGCCGTCGCCGGCGGCGAGCACGACAGCTTGCATGGGGCGTGGCCTTCGTCATGCGCCCGCGGGCGCGGGATTCGCGAGTTACTGCTGATCGAAGGTATCGAGCGGCCGCCGCCCCGTCAATTCCGAGGCTATGGGAAGTGAGATGTGAGAGGTGAGGCAGGGTGGCCGGATCCCTGGCCCGAGACCCTAACCCCTAGCCCCTAACCCCTAGTCCCTGGTCCCTAGAACGGCAGCCCTTTGAGGCCCTGCATGCCCTTGATGGAGGCGATGTCGCCGGTGTGGCCGGCGGTGTGCATGCCGGCGAGCTGGATCACGAACGCGAGCGACTGCTTGCCGAAGAAGCGGGTGTCGATTTCGCGGTCGAGGTCGGCATCGCTGAGCGTGGCGATGTAGTCCAGCGCGGACTTCTGCACCTGCTGGCCGTACGCGGTGATCGCGGCCAGTGGGATGTCGCCGGCGTAGCCCCAGATCTCGAGCGGGTTCACGGGCATGGCGTTCTGTTCGGCGATGGGCTGCCAGAGGGTCGGCTTGCCCTGGGCGATGGCGTTGAGGAAGAAGTTGACGGCGGTGAGGATGTGGACGTGGTTCTTGGCGGCCGGGTTGCAGGTGCCTTCGGGCTTCCAGTTGTATTGCTTGTCGTCCATGCCCTGAGCGGTGCCGTTGAGAAGGTTGAAGGCCTGCTCGATCTGGAGCTTGGCGTAGCTCGTCGCTTGCATGGGTATACCTCCGTGTAGTCACTACGTACGGACAAGAGTGTCACTGCGTGACGCATGGGTCAAGGGGCAGCTGGGTGTTGGAGGTTGGAGGTTGGAGGTTAGAGGCGGGAAGCGAGCATCTGTTGTCTGTTGTCTGTTGTCTGTTGTCTGTTGTCTGTTGTCCGTCGTCCGTCGTTCCCGCGGTCAGCGCGCGGTGCGGAGGATGGCGCCGCCGCCGAGGACTTCGTCGCCGTCATAGAAGACGGCGGCCTGGCCGGGGGTGATGGCGCGCTGCGGGCGCTCAAAGTCAACGCGCACGCGTCGATCGTCGAGCGGCGTGACGGTGGCGGCGGCGGCGGGCGTGCGGTAACGGATCTTGGCGGCGGCGCACAGCGGGCCGCCCGGAGCAGGACCCGCGAGCCAGTTCACGTTCTCGGCGATCAGCGCGGACGACATGAGCTCTTCTTCGGAACCCACGGTCACGACGTTCAACTCCGGGTCGATGTCCGTCACGAAGCGCCGCTCCCCGAGCGCGACGCCCAGCCCCTTGCGCTGGCCGATGGTGAAGCCGGCGACGCCGTCGTGCTCGGCGATGGCGTTGCCGGCGCTGTCGCGCATGACGCCGGCGGCCCGCGGCAGCCGCTTCCGCACGAACGCCTTGTAGTCGCCGTCCGGCACGAAGCAGATGTCGGCGCTGTCGGGCTTGTCCGCAACCGGCAGGCGCATCTCTTGCGCCAGCGCGCGGATGCGCGGCTTGTCGTACGCGCCGACCGGGAACAGCGTGCGTGCAAGCTCGGCCTGGCCCAGCGTGTAGAGCACGTACGACTGGTCCTTGCCGTCATCGACGGCGCGCAGCAGGCGGTAGCGGCCGCCCTGCCGGTCGATGCGCGCGTAGTGGCCCGTGGCGAGGAAGTCCGCATCGAGCGCGACGGCGCGGTCGAGGAGCGCGCGGAACTTGACGTGCTCGTTGCAGGCGAGGCAGGGATTCGGCGTGCGGCCGCGGCCGTACTCCGCGACGAAGTAGTCGATGACGCGCTCGTGGAACTCGCGTTCCATGTTGAGCACGTAGTGCGGGATGCCGATCGCATCGGCGGCGGCGCGCGCGTCGTCGGTGTCCTCCACGGAGCAGCAGCGCTTCTTGCCGGCGGGCGCGTCCGGGTCTTCGAGCGTCCAGAGGCGCATGGTGATGCCGATCACCTCGTACCCCTGGCGCGCAAGCAGGCCCGCGGCGACCGCCGAATCGACGCCGCCGCTCATCGCTACGACCACGCGCTGCCGCTGCTTCATGTCCGTCCCGGGCCGCCGTATGCGGCCGATTCGCTCGCTCTCCGCTGCGCACTCAGCCTAGCGTACGGCCCGCGGAGGCGGCCAATGGTATACTCGCCGTACCCCGAAGGCGCCGCATGAACGCCGGCGCCACGTCCACACCGACGGAGACGCTTACTGGAGTCCGCCGAACTCGCCCAACGCATCGCCGATCTCCTGTCCGAACGGCAGGCGGAAGACATTGTGCTGATGGATATCAGCAAGGTGTCGTCGTTCACGGACTACTTCGTGATCGCGACCGCGACGAACCCGCGGCAGATGAACGCGCTCATCGATTCCCTCGACCGCGACCTGCGGCCGGCGGCGCGGCCGTTGCGGACGGAAGGGACGCCGGACAGCGGCTGGGTGCTGGTTGACTTCGGCGATGCGATCGTGCACCTGTTCGCGCCGGAAGAGCGGCGGTACTACAACATCGAAGGGCTGTGGGCGCGCGGCGTGTCCGTCGTGCACATGCAGTAGGCGCGCTACAGGGCCTTCTTGTACACAATGTGCTTCCGCACCGTCTTGAAACCGAGCCTCCGGTAGACGTTTTCTGCGCGCCCGTTATCCTCGTTGACTCGCAGCACGGCGCGATCCACACCGGAAGCGTTGAGCGCCGCCATCGCACACGCCAGGAGGCTGGATGCGATCCCACGTCCCTGGTGTAGTGGGCGGACGCCTATTATGTCGATCCAACCCGCGCCACTGATCGCAGGATCCGTCCACGGATCGGAATCGCCGAGCACTGTGCAGAACGTGAACCCGACCACCCGATCCCGATCAAGCGCGATGAAAGACAGCTCCGGGCGGAAATCTTCAGGGTAATACGCCTCGCCCCATTGGTCTGGTGCGTATCCTTCGAAGCCGCGCTGTCGAAACGCATCGTTGTACGCATCGCGAATCTCTGCGTGGCGAGCCGATGTCCACGGGGCGATGGAGATCCCGTCAATCCTTCCTCCCGCGGGCGTGCCGGTCACGCTGCAGCTCATCTCGTGCTCGACGTAGAAGCGCTGGTAGCCAAGCGCTTCGTAGAGCGCGATCGCCTGCTCGGGGAGCGCGGCGGTCGATGGGCTGAGGACGCGTTCGATGCGCAGCACACCGCCGGATTCGAGTGCCGTAGCGGCGATACCGTCCAACCACGCTAACAGCTCCGCATAGAGTCCCGGCTGGTCAGGCGTCGCGAATGCGTAAAGACACGCCCGCCGGTTCGATGACCCGGCCGCGCCCGAAGCTCGCACCCAACCTGCCGCAATCACCCTGCCATCCACGGCAACAACGCGGGAAAGTCGATCGATATCTCTGTCCGATCGGAGGCGAGAAGCGAGTTCGGCAAACAGGGTTGCTTCGAGTGTACCGTCTCGTTGATCGGAGATCGCAGCCAACGCCGCGATCCCCTGGAGGTCGTGCAAGGTGGGCGAGCGCCACACGACGTTGGGGCTCACGGCGCACCTGACTTCGGACGCAGGCGGCGCGCAATCTCCTCGTAGCGGGCGCCGGCGGCTTCGATCTCGATCCTGCGGCCGCGCGCGCCGTCGTAGGCGAGGCGCACGAGCAGGTGCTCCGGCGGCAGTTCGGCGGGGGCGCGCTCGGGCCATTCGATGACGAGGACCCCGCGCGCCGCCAGCTCATCGAGCGCGAGTTCAGCCACCTGCTCCGGGTCTTCGAGCCGGTAGAGGTCGGCGTGATAGAGGCGAAGCGGCGCGCCTTCGTACTCGTTCATGATGACGAACGAAGAGGACTTAATCGGATCGGCGACGCCGAGGCCACGGCCGATGCCCTGCGCGAGCACGGTCTTGCCCGCGCCGAGGTCGCCCGACAGCAACACGACGTTGCCCGCTCGCAGCATGCGGCCGATACGCTCGCCGAGCCGGCGCGTCTGTCCCGGCGTGGCCGTCCGGACGACGGTGTGGGTCACGTTTGGTCTTGCGCTCCCAGCCCGCTGTACGGCTTCAGTTCAAGAAGAAGGCCCGCGAACGCTGCTCACCACCATCCGCATCGCGTCCGGCTGGCGCTTGACGCCTAGTGTAGACTATCGACGGCTGCGGCAGGGGTGACTGGCCACCCATCCATTTGCACGCGTTCGCAACAAAACCCGTCGCCTGGACGGCGAAGCTGACAGCGGGAGCTGCCGACAATGACGGTACTGATGAAGGCGCACGACGGCGATCTTGAGGATGTTCCTCGGCGATCCCGCGGCACTGGCCAGCGAACTCGATTCGTTCGCCAGGGATGCGGCGATCTTCTCGTCCGAGCGCGAGCACTTGATCGCCAAGTACTCAAAGAAGTGGGTGGCCGTCTACGAAGGTACTGTTCGGGCTCACGCTCGTAGCCTGAACAAGCTGCTCGAGGAACTCGACGAGCTTCGAATTCCTCGGGATCGTGCGATTGTACGTTTCATCGACAGAAGCGAGAGGACCATGATACTGTAGCGGCCGTGCTTAAAGGTCGTTACGGAGATACCAGTGGGCGGCCCTATATCGAGGGCCGCCTTGTCGTTCCCCGGCTTCGGATCAGCACCAATATTTCATTCTGCGTCGATACCGGCGCGGACCGCACCATCCTTATGCCGATCGATAGCTTGCGCCTCGGCGTTGACTTCACCATGCTCGGCGGCCAGACGGAAGGCGTAGGGGTCGGCGGGTCGGTTTCCATTTTCGAGGAAGCAGCGGTCCTCGCCTTCGCCGAACCGCCCCACCGCATTTTTGTTTATGAATTCGGTCTGAAGATCGTCGCTGACAGTCCGAAGATCCGCGACCTGCCGTTGTTGCTAGGGCGGGACATCCTGCACTACTGGCGAATGAACTACCACCCAGCGAAGAAGAAACTCCACATGCATGTGATTTCGGCCGACCGCATCTTGCCGCTTCACCCCGGCCCCTAACGGGGAGTCTCGCAACGGGCTACTTGAAGTGATCCCAGCCGGCAGCCGCAACATCGATCTCGCGGCCGTCCGCGTCGAGCAGGCGCACACGGCCGGCGCCCTCGACGGTGCGGCCGACGAGCGCGAGCGGCGCGCCCAGCGCCGCGCCAGCCGCGTGGAGTGCCGCCTGGGCGCCGACGAGCACCAGCTCGTAGTCCTCGCCTCCGGTCGCCGCGAGCAGCGGCGCGGCGTCCGGGTACACCGCGACGAGCGCGGGTTCAAGGGGTATGCGCGGGAGCCACAGCTCCGCATCGACGCCGCTCGACTCGCAGACGTGGCCGGCGTCCTGCACGAGGCCGTCGCTGATATCGATCGCGCATCGGACGCCGGCGGCGATGGCCGCGTGACCGGCATCGACGCGCGGGCGCGGCCGCATGTGACGCGCGATCAGCGCATCGACCGCGGGCGATGCGGGCGCGTGCTCGCGCAAGGCGCGCAGGCCGCCCGCGGAGCCGCCGAGCGGCCCTGTGACGGCGATCGCGTCGCCGGGGCGGGCCGCGTCACGCCGGAGCAGCGACGGCGTGCCATCGGCCGACGCGGCGGCGGTGCCGTACAGGGCGATCGTGATCGTGAAGACGGGCGACGAGACGATGTCGCCGCCGGCGACCGTCACGCCGTACGCCTGCGCGCACTCGGCGATGCCAGCGTACAGGGCATCGATGGCCCGGACCTCCGCGTCGGGCGGCAGGCAGAGCGTGACGAGCGCAAACGCCGGCGTGCCGCCCATGGCCGCGACGTTGCTGACGTTGGCGGCGAGCGCCTTCCAGCCGACGTCGCGCCAATTGGCGGCCGCCGGGAGGAAGTGGACGCCGGCGACCATCGTGTCGGTGGTGGCGATGGCGAAGCCATCGGCGGCGCGCCAGACGGCCGCGTCGTCGCCGATGCCGGCGGCAAGGCGCTCGCCGGCCGGCGGCAGGGCGCGCCGCAGCCGCTCGATCAGCCCGAACTCGCCGATGTCGCCGACGTTCATCAACATCAGGTTACAGGCTGGCGCGCAGGGCCGGGGACGGTGCTACGATGGCGGCATGCGCATCGCGATCGTCTCCGACGTACACAGCAACCTGGAGGGGCTGGAGGCCGTGCTGCACCGCGCGGAGGAAGGTGGGGCGGTGGACGCGGTGTGGTGCCTGGGCGACGTTGTCGGTTACGGGCCGGAGCCTTCGGCGGTGCTGGCGCGGCTGCGCATGCGGCGGCTGACGTGTGTCGCGGGGAACCACGACATGGCGGCGTGCGGCCGCATGGGGGTTGAAGACTTCAACCAGGCGGCGGCCGAGGCGGCGCTGTGGACGGCGGAGCAACTTTCCGTCTCGGAGCGCGAGTTCTTGCGCGAACTGCCTCTGGCGGTGACCGAGGGTGCGTTCACGCTCGTGCACGGCAGCCTGCGCTACCCGGAGTGGGAGTATCTGCTTTCGGGCGAGCAGGCGCTGGCGCAGTTTGAGCTGCAGGGGACGCCGTACAGCCTCGTCGGCCATTCGCACCTGCCGTTCTGGGTCGAAGAGGACGAACCGGGCCGGACGCCCGCGTTCCACCCGGCGGACGACGGCGCCATCGTGAAGCTGGGCGAGCAGCGGTTGATCATCAATCCCGGGAGCTGCGGGCAGCCGCGCGACCGCGACCCGCGCGCATCGTTCGTGCTGTACGATGAGGGCGCAGCGACGATCACGTGGCACCGGGTCGAATACGACATCGCGGCGACGCAGGAGAAGATGCGCCGGGCGGGCTTGGACACGTGGCTGACGGAGCGGCTCGCGGTCGGGCGGTAGCGTGGGACAACAGAGAACAGAGCGAGATACAGCAAACAGCAAACAGCAAAGGGCGGGGGACAACGGAGAACAGACAACAGACGACAGAGCGGTTCAAAGCGATGAGCGAAGCGTGGAGCGATCGATGGCTGATTGGCCGCTGAGAGCTGAGAGCTGATGGCTGACAGCTTCGTCGTCGAGCAGGCTCGTGGGCCGGACTTGGCTTCGGTCATCGCGATGGACCCGCAGGCGGAGGATACGCCGGGGCGGCGGGAGTTCCTGGAGCGGGCGGCGGCCGCCGGGGAGTGCCTGGTGGCGCGGAGCGGCGCGGACATCGTGGGGTTTGCGGTGTTCGACCGATCGTTCTACGGCCAGCCGTTCATCTCGCTGCTGCACGTGGACGCCGCGCGTCGAAGGCGCGGCGTCGCGCGAGCGCTGGTGAGCCACATCGAAGCGAACTGCCCGGGCGAGAAGCTGTTCACCTCGACGAACGAGTCGAACGTCGTGATGCAGCGCGTGTGCGGCGCTCTCGGCTTCGAGCGCAGCGGCCGGATCGAGAATCTCGACGAGGGGGATCCGGAGATCGTGTATTTCAAGCGGCTGCGCGCGACAGCAAACAGCAAACAGCAAAGGCCGACACACAACAGAGAACAGAGTCGCTAACCGCTGAGAGCTGACCGACTGACAGACTGAAAGACTGAAAGACTCGCGATGACGTGGACGATCGTTGGACAAGAGCGGGCAGTGTCCGTGTTGAGCGGCGCGGTGGAGCGCGGGCGGCTGGCGCACGCGTACCTGTTCGCGGGGCCCGCGCATGTCGGCAAGACGGTGGCGGCGCTGCAGTTCGCGCAGATGCTCAACTGCACCGGCGAGGCGCCGCCGTGCGGGCGCTGCCGCCAGTGCGAGCGCATCGCCGCGGTCGCGCATCCGGACGTGGAGATCGTGACGGTCGGCGGGCTGTGCAAGGAGTCGCAGCACGATCACGCGCGCGACAGCTCGCGCGACATCCGAATCTGCCAGATCCGGCGGATCGAGGAGGTCGTGAGCCGCGCGCCGTACGAGGGGACGTACCGCGTGCTGATCGTCGAGCCCGCGGACACCATGAACGAGACGACGCAGAACGCGCTGCTGAAGACGCTCGAGGAGCCGCCGGACAACGTCGTCATCATCCTGATCACCGACCGCGAGGAGATGCTGCTGCCGACGATCCGCTCGCGGGCGCGGCGCGTGGCGTTCGCGGGGCTGCGGAAGGACGCGATCGAGCGGGCGCTGCGGACACGGTGGGACGTGGAACCGCAGCGGGCGGCCGAACTGGCGCGCCTGTCGCGCGGCCGCCTCGGCTGGGCGGTGCTGGCGCTGCACGACGAGCGGGTGCTGGAGCAGCGGCGCGAGGCGCTCGATACGGCGCAGGCGCTCGCTTCGGCGCCGCTGAGCGAGCGGTTCGCGTTCGCGGCGGAGCTGGGCGGCGCCTATACGCGGAACCGGGCCGGCGTGCAGGCAACGCTGGAGGCGTGGGAGGAGTGGTGGCGCGACATCCTGCTCATCACGGCGGGGCGCGAGAAGCAGGCGGCGCACCGGGAACGATTGGACAGCCTGCGGCCGCTCGCGGCACAATGCGGCGTGCCGCAGGCCGTGCGCGCCCTGCGCGCCATCGGCGAGGCGCGGCGGCCAGCTCGCGGAGAACGCGAGCCCGGCTCTGGCGCTGGAAGTGATGATGCTGGCGCTGCCGGAGCTGCGCCCGAACGCGGTGAGCGAAAGACTCGCCGGGCGATAACGGACGATCGGGCCGGCGCGGGACCAGGAGTGACATGAGCGACCAGCAACGCGTACCGGTCGGGGTACGCTTCAAAGAAGCCGGCAAGGTCTACTACTTCGACAGCGGCGAACACGACCTCGACGTCGGCAACTACGTCGTGGTCGAGACGTCGCACGGCCAGGAGATCGGCCGCGTCGTGATCGCGGCCGAGCAGGTGATCGCCAGCGAGATCAAGGAGTCGCTGAAGCCGATCATGCGCGCGGCGACGCCGGAAGACATCGAGCAGTGGCGCGCGCTCAAAGAGCGGGCGGCGGCGGAGCTGCGCGAGGCGAAGCGCGAGGCCGCCGGCTCCGGCATCGAGATGCAGATCGTGTCGGGCGAGTACACCCTGGACGGCTCGCAGATCACGTTCTACTACACGGCCGAGGACCGCGTGGACTTCCGGCCGCTGGTGCGCGATTTGTCGTCGCGCTTCGGCACGAAGGTGCAGATGCTGCAGGTCGGCGAGCGCGACCGCGCCAAGCTGATCGATGGCTACGACGTGTGCGGGCAGCGGCTCTGTTGCGCCTCGTGGCAGACGTCGTTCCCCTCCGTCTCGATCAAGATGGCGAAGGAGCAGGACCTGCCGCTGAACCCGCAGAAGATCTCGGGCGTGTGCGGGCGCCTCTACTGCTGCCTGACGTTCGAGTACGACGGCTATCGCGAGCTGCGCGGCCAGTTGCCGAAGGTGGGCAGCATGGTGTCGACGCCCGCGGGCGAGGCGAAGGTGAACAGCGTCAACGTGCTGCGCAAGACGGTGCGGCTGTGGCTGACCGAGCAGAAGCAGGTCATCGAGATGCCCGCCGTCGACCTGCAGATGCAGTACGGCCTGACGGTGCGGCCGGTCGAGCTCGTGCGCGAGATCGAAGAGCCGCTGAAGCTGGCGCCGGCCGAGGCCACCGGACCCGGCGCGGCCGCAGAGACGGCGCCCGGCGAGGCAGCGCCCAAGGCGGCCGAGGCCGCGGGCGACGGCGCGCAGAAGCGACGCCGGCGCGGACGCCGCGGCGGACGCCAGCGGCACCGCGGCGGCGACGCCGGGCAGCAGCAGGGGCGCCCCCGGGACAGACGCCGCAGGGGCCGCCTCCGGACCCGCCGCAATGACACTCACCCTCGGATGGGCGCCCCGCGTGAATGACGTAGCATAGATATACACGCGCGCGGCCCCGCTCCCGCGCAAGAGGTGCTATGACCGACTCCGCCGGCACACGTGGCCACCGCTGGTTCGCCGCCTTCTACGACAGGATGATGCAGCTCGGCGAGCGGCGCGTCGGGCCGATCCGTCACCGCTTGCTCGCCGGGCTCAAGGGCGATGTGCTCGAGATCGGCGCCGGCACCGGTGCGAACATCGTCCACTACGGTCCGGACGCGCACGTGATCGCGCTGGAGCCTGACCCACACATGCTCAAGCGCGGGCAGAAGCGCCTCGCCGAGTCGGGCCTCTCGAACATCGAGCTGCGCCAGGCGCCCGCGGAAGCGCTGCCGTTCCCCGACGCCTCGTTCGACGCGGTCGTCTCGACGCTCGTGCTGTGCACCGTCGCGGACCTTGCCGGCTCGCTCGCGGAGGTCCGTCGCGTCCTGCGGCCCGGCGGCCGGTTCGTGTTCCTGGAGCACGTGCGGGGAGAAGGCGTCCTCGGCCGCATCCACGACCTCATCCAGCCCGTCTGGGGGTACTGGCAGCGCCGGCTGCAACGTCAATCGACGGACGGAGGCCGCGTTCACCGCCACGGGCTTCGAGATGGTCGATCTTCAGCATTTGAAGATGTCGCCGTGGATGCCGGCGATCGCCGGCGTCGCCCGCACGACCCCGGCAGCATGACCGAGATCGTCATCGCGACGACGCCGCGTCAGCGCGACGACGCGTTCGCCGTCCGCATCGCCGTGTTCGTCGAAGAGCAGCGCATCCCGCGGAGCGAAGAGCTGGACGATCTCGATGCGGTCGCGGTGCACTGTGTCGGCTACGCCGACGGCGTGCCCGTCGCGGCGGGTCGCCTGCTGCTCGCGGACGGCTCCGGGAAGATCGGACGCATGGCGGTGCTGGCGCCGCATCGCGGCACGGGCCTGGGCGCGGGCGTGCTCGATGTGTTAGAGCGCGAGGGCGCGGCGCGCGGCGCGCGCCAATTCAAGTTGAGCGCGCAGCTCCACGCCCGCGGCTTCTACGAGCGCCGCGGCTACACGGCCGTGGGCGACGTCTACGACGAGGTCGGCATCCCGCACATCGCGATGGAGAAGCGGCTGTAGCCTCGCGTTTCTGCCGCGCCCCCGCTCCGTCGACGGCCAGAAACCTGAATCGCTGGTTCAATCCGTGCCCGGCAGGTCCTATACTGTGGCCTATCTTCCGGGTAGTTGCGGATCGGACAACCGAGGTGAGCATGGGCGCGAACGGCCACTCCGGCCCCCTGGCCGGCATCAAGGTGCTGGAGTTTTCCGAGATCATCGCCGCGCCGTTCGGCGGCATGATGCTGTCGGATATGGGCGCCGACGTGATCAAGGTCGAGCCGCCGGCCGGCGACCCGTGGCGCGGCTTCCAGCCGCTGGGCCTGCGCGAGGGCCGCGGCTACATCTCGCTGAACCGCGGCAAGCGGGGCATCACCATCGACCTCAACGCGCCCGAAGGCGGCGAGATCGTGCAGCGGCTCGCCGCGCAGTCCGACGTCGTGATCATCAACTACCGCCCGGACGTGGCCGCCAAGCTCGGCATCGACTACGCGACGCTCTCCGCCGCCAACCTGCGGCTCATCTACTGCGACAACACGGCGTTCGGGCGGCGCGGCCCGTACTCGCACCGGCCGGGGTACGACCTCATCGCGCAGGCCGTCACGGGGCTCATGTCGGTCGAAGGCAAGCAGGAGAACGGCGTGCCGCTGGTCAACGCGCTGCCGTCGGCCGACCTCTCGACGGGGATCGCCATCGCGTGGGGCATCTGCGCGGCGCTGTACGCGCGCGAGCGCACGGGCCACGGCCAGTGCATCACCACGACGCTGATGGCGAGCGCGCTGGCGATCCAGAACACCCGCTTCATGTCGATCGAGGCGACGGACTCGGAGCAACGCCACGAGGCGCTCGCGCGGGTCTATGAGCTGCGCCGGAACGGCGGCTCGTACAAAGAACAGATCGAGGTGATGACGGGCGTCCGGCCGGTCGTCGGCAACATCTACTACCGCTGTTACAAGACGGCCGATGGTTTCGTCGCGGTCGGGTGCCTGAGCACGCCGCTGCGCAAGAAGCTCGTCGCCGCCATCGGGCTCGAGGACTGGCGCATCGGCAAGCGGCCGGAAGACGTCGACCCGACGAATCCGGAGGTGAAGGCGTTCGGCGCGGAGCTCGTCGCCCAGGCCGAGGCGATCTTCGCCGAGAAGACGACGGAGGAGTGGCTGCGCATCCTCGACGGCGCGGGCGTGCCGGCCGGACCGCTCAAGTTCACGGAAGAGCTGCTCGATGACCCGCAGGTGGTCGAGAACAGCCTGGTGACCACGGTTGACCACCCGATCATGGGGCCGGTACGCATGCACGGCCCGATGCTGCAGATGAGCGAGACGCCGCTCGCCGTGCAGGGCCCGTCGCCGATGCTGGGCGAGCACACCGAGGAGGTGCTGCGCGAGCTCGGCTACGACGACCGGCGCATCGACGAGTTGCGCCTCGCCGGCGTGCTGGGCAATACGCCGGGGTAGGGGGTAGGGGGTAGCGCCCTTTGTGTCACTCCCTTCCGGCCCTTACGCACCGTGCGCTCAACATGCGATGATGACGCCGAACCCTCACCGAGGAGGCGCCACGATGACCGAGCAGGCCCCCGACGAGAAATGGCAACACCTGGAGCGCATCGCGCTGGCGTACCGCACGCTGGACGGCGAATGCACGAAGTGCCGCGGCAAGCTGCAGCCCGACTGGCAGTTCTGCGCGCACTGCGACGCGCGGCTCGCCACCGAGTGCCCCGGTTGCGGCGTGCCGCTGCCGCCCGCCGGCGCGAAGCATTGCGGCCACTGCGGCATCGTGCTGGGGCAGTGAGAGGTGAGACGTGTGAGGTGAGGTGGGGTAACCCGCCGAACATCCGGCCATCGTAGGGACAGGTCTTCAGACCTGTCCGCCCCGGCGCACAGGTAACGAGCAGACCGTGCGATGCACATCCAGGAACACCCGCAGGAAAGTCCAGGCGTCAGGATTGTTCGAGGACGCCGCCAGCATCACGAGCACTAACCGACGTCCACCAGGCGTTCGCGCAGCGCTTCCACAAGGCCCTCGATCGGCACGCGGACTTGCGCCATGCTATCGCGCTCGCGGATCGTCACGGCCTGGTCCTCTTCCACCGTCTGGAAGTCCACCGTTACGCAGAGCGGCGTGCCGATCTCGTCCTGGCGGCGGTAGCGGCGGCCGATGCTCTGCGCGTCGTCGTACTGGGTCATCCAGTGCTTGCGCAGGCGCGCGTAGATGTCGCGCGCGGTCGGCGTCAGCTTCTCATTACGGCTGAGCGGCAGCACCGCGACCTTGATCGGCGCGATCGCCGGGTGCAGGTGCAGCACAACGCGCTTCTCGCCCCTCTCATCGACCTCCTCGTCGTACGAGTCGGCGAGGAACGCCAGCGTGCACCGGTCCACGCCGAGCGACGGCTCGACCACGTGCGGGACGATGTGCTCCGAGCGCTCATCGTCGAAGTAGTTCAGGTCCTTGCCGCTGAACTTCGCGTGCTGCGTCAGGTCGAAGTCGCCGCGGTTGGCGATGCCCTCCAGCTCGGCCCAGCCGATCGGGAACAGGTACTCGACGTCGGACGTGCCGCGCGAGTAGTGCGACAGCTCCTCCTTGTCGTGCGGCGCGCAGGCGCAGCCGCTGCTTCTTCATGCCGAAGCGGTCGTACCAGGCCATGCGGTCGGCCATCCACTGCTCGTGCATGCGGACGGAGTCCTCGGGCCGGCAGAAGTACTCGATCTCCATCTGCTCGAACTCGCGCGTGCGGAAGATGAAGTTGCGCGGCGTGATCTCGTTGCGGAACGACTTGCCGATCTGGGCGACGCCGAACGGCAGCTTGCGGCGCGTGGTCGTCAGCACGTTCTCGAAGTTGACGAAGATGCCGGCCGCCGTCTCCGGCCGCAGGTACACCACCGCCGCATCGTCCTGCACCGGCCCGACGAACGTCCGCAGCATCAGGTTGAACATGCGCGGCTCGGTGAACTGGCCACGCTGCTCGCAGTTCGGGCAGCGGTCGGAGTCCAGCTCATCGGCGCGGAAGCGCGATTTGCAGTTGCGGCAGTCGACCATGGGGTCGGTGAAGGTGTCGAGGTGGCCGCTGGCGCGCCAGACCTCCGGGTGCATGAGGATCGCCGCATCGAGCCCGACCATGTCGTCGCGCTCCTGCACGTTCGCCCGCCACCACGCGCGCTTCACGTTGTTCTTCATCTCGACGCCGAGCGGCCCGTAGTCCCAGGCGCCCGCGAGGCCGCCGTAGATCTCGCTGCTCTGGAAGAGGAATCCGCGCCGCTTGCACAGCGAGACCAGCGTCTCCATGTCAGTGTTCGGCTTCAGTTCGGCCGTATCGTCACTCAACTTGAACCTCCCGCCCTGGGTGGGCGATGACTCCGCGCGGAACAGGTGACAGGGTACCGGCCCCGAGACCAAGAACCCACCCCCCGCCGGCGGGGCGCGCTCGTTGACAGCCCCGGAGCGCCGGAATACGATGCCGCTGGGCGCACGAGGACGGAGGTTCTTTGAACGACGGCCAGGAGAACGGTCAGCTCAAGCTCGTGATCATCATCGCGTCCGACTCCGACGCGGAAAAGCTCACCCGCAAGCTCGTCGAACAGGGATACCCCGCCACGAAGGTCAGCAGCACCGGCGGTTTCCTCCGCAAAGGCAACGCCACCATCCTCTCCGGCGTCGAGGCTAACGAGGTCGACGGCATCATCGCCATGGTGCGGGCGGAGTGCTACGCGCGCACCGAGTACGTCCCCGTGCAAACGCTGCCGTTCTTCGGCGAAGGCTCCGTGCTCCAGGAGCCGATCGAGGTGCGCGTCGGCGGCGCCATCGTCTTTGTGGTCGACGTTGAGCGCTTCGAAAAGACGTGAGCTGGTCGCTGGTTGGTCTAGCCCCTAATCCCTAGTCCCTAACCCCTGCTGACGTACACTCACAGTATGCACGCGAACGCATCGCTCGCCGCCATGGTCCGCTGGCTCGATGAGCAGCTCGAGGTCGCAAAGTACGCCGAAGAGGTCGAATCGAACGGCCTGCTCCACGCGTCGAGCGCGGGCGACGGCGTCTCGAAGTTCGCCGTCGCCGTCAACACGTCGCTCGTCACGATCTTCGGCGCGGCGAAGTCCGGCGCCAACCTGCTCGTCGTGCATCACACGTCGTGGCGCGAGATCGACCTGCACCTGCGCGACGAGAAGTTTGCCGCGCTCGCGGCCGCGAACATCTCGCTGTACGGCGCGCACGCCGCGCTCGACTGCGCGCCGCGCATCGGCAACGGCTGGGTGCTGGCCGAGGCGCTGGGCGTCGCCGTGGACCAGACGTTCTGCGAGTACCAGGGGGGCCACGCCGGCGTCGTCGGCCGTTGCGGTGGCTCGTTCGGCGAGCTGATCCAGCGCGCGCAGCAGGCGCTCGGCGTACAGGTCGAAGCGCACCAGCACAGCAAGACCTTCGGCCGCGTCGCCATCGTCACGGGCGCGGGCGGCGGCACCGCCGACATCGATGCCGCGCGCCAGCTCGGCTGCGACACCTACGTCACGGGCGAGGGCAGCATGTACACCCGCATGTTCGCGAAGGAGTGCGGCATCAACCTGCTGCTCGGCACGCACTACGCCACCGAGGCGCCGGGCATCCGCGCGCTCGGCGAGCGGCTGGGCGCGCACGCCGGCATCCCGTGGGAGTTCATCGACGAGTCGCCGGACGTGTTTTGACGCGCGCTTCGCGCGCGAACAGACAACAGAGGACAGACAACAGAGCGTTAAACGCCGTGGTCGACAGCAAACAGCAAACAGCAAACAGCAAAGGGGCGGCGGGCGATGCCTCGCCCGGGGCGCGGCCGCTGCCGCCTGAGCTGCTCGCGCGCATACGGCGGCTGGAGATCCGGGCGCGGAAGGCCGTCGCCAACGTGTTCCTCGGCGAGTACCACAGCGTGTTTCGCGGCCGCGGCATCGAGTTCTCCGAGGTGCGGCAGTACGAGCCGGGCGACGACGTGCGGGCGATCGACTGGAACGTGACGGCGCGGATGGGCGCCCCGTACATCAAGAAGTACGTCGAGGAGCGCGAGCTGAACGTCATGCTCGCCGTCGACGTCAGCGCGTCTTCGGCGTTCACGACGACCGGCATGACGAAGCGTGAGCTTGCGGCCGAGGTCGCCGCGACGCTTGCGTTCGCCGCCGTCGCCAACAACGACCGCGTCGGCCTGATCGCGTTCAGCGACCGCATCGAGAAGTTTGTGCCGCCGGGCCGTGACCGCCGCCACGTGCTGCGCATCCTGCGTGAGCTGCTGTACCTGGAGCCGCAGGGGCGGGGTACGGATATCGCCGGCGCGCTTTCGTACCTCGCGCGCGTCACACGCCGGCGATCGATCGTGTTCCTGCTGTCGGATTTCTTCGACGAAGGCTACGAGCCGCAGCTCCGCGCAGCGGCCGCCCGCCACGAAGTGATCGCACTGACGCTCGCCGATGCGCGCGAGGCGTCGCTGCCGGACGTCGGCCTGCTCGAGCTGCACGACGCCGAGACGGGCGCCCGCGTGCTGCTCGACACGTCGGACGCCGGCGTGCGGCGCGCTTACGCCGAGCGCGCGGCCGAGCGCGCGGCCGGCCGCCGCCGCTCGCTGGCCACGGCCGGCGTCGACGAGATCGTGCTGGACACGGGCGGCTCATACGTCGAGCCGCTGCTGCGCGCCTTCCGTGCGCGCGAACGCCGGTGATCTGGTCGCTGGTTTCTGGTCGCTGGTTACTGGGAGGACGGCGCCTCTAACCTCTAACAGGGTGCTGAAAAAGTCGCCGGACGGCGTCTAAACGTCGATACGGAGCGGCGAGTTGAATCTACGAACGCGGGCTGAAAGCCCGCGCCACGGGAACAAGAATCGTTTTTCAGCACCCTGCTAACGTCCAACACCCAGCCCCTGTACGCTAAATCCGATGAAACTGATCGTGTCCGAGCGGGTCGCGCGGGAGTACGGCGCGCGTATCCGCAAGATCGCCGGGCGCGCGACGCTCGCCGTGCCGTCGGTGCGCGATGGCGCGGTCGCCTGGTCCGCCGACCCGGGCGGGGCCGCCGTCTGCTGCTTTTCCGAGGACATGTGGCAGGAACTGGACTCTCGCAGGCTCATCCTGCCCGCGCTGTTCCGGGTGCAGGGCATCGGCTGGCTGCACACGTTCAGCGCCGGCGTCGATTCCCCGGTGTTCCAGGTGCTCATCGACCGCGGGACGGTGCTGACCAACTCGTCCGGCGCGTCGGCGCCGTCGATCGCGCAGTACGTGCTGGCGATGATGCTGTACCGCGTCAAGCGTATCGATGAGTGGCGCGAGCAGCAGAAGCGCCACGAGTGGACGCAGATCCCGGCCGGCGAGCTGACCGGCCAGACCGTTGGCATCATCGGCACCGGCGCGATCGGCGGCGAGGTCGCGCGGCTCGCGCAGGCGTTCGGCATGCGCGTGATCGGCGCCCGCCGCTCGTCGAAGCTCGCACGCTATGTCGATGAGCAAGTCTCGATGCGCCGGTTGCACTACCTGTTGAAGCAGAGCGACTTCGTGGTGCTCGCCTGCCCGCTGACGAAGGAGACCGAAGGCCTGATCGGCGAGCGCGAGCTGCGGGCGATGAAGCCGGCCGCGACGCTGATCAACATCGCGCGCGGCCGCGTGGTCAACGAGGCGTGGCTGATCCGCGCGCTCGATGAGCGGTGGATCGCCGGCGCCTGCCTGGACGTGTTCACCGTCGAACCGCTGCTGGAATCGAGCCCGCTCTGGGACATGCCCAACGTCGTCGTGACGCCGCACAACTCCGGCTTCTCGCCGCTGAACATGGAGCGGTCGATGGCGATCTTCCTCGACAACCTCGACCGCTTCGCGCGCGGCAAGAAACTGCGGAACCTGGTCACACGCGCGGGCACGTAGCGCGGCGGCATGTCACGCGAGCCAACTTCTTGCACGAGGAGCACGGCGTTCCTCGCTGCTCGTTGTTCCGCGCTTCTGCTCTCTGCTCTCTGCTCTCTGTTCTCTGCTCTCGCGCGCACGCGGGCTACACCGGCTTCGCGCCCGGCACCGGGATCACCGCGCCCGTGATGCGCGCGGCCGCGTCGGAGCAAAGGAACGCCGCGATCTCGGCGATGTCCTGCGGCGTGTTGCCGGCGCCGCTCGCGCGCTTGCCACGGAGCGCCGCCAGCGCGTCATCGAACGTCACGCGCGGCGTCGGGCCCGGCGCGATGGCGTTGATCGGTGATGCCGCGCGGGAACTCGCGCGGCGCGAGCGTGCGCGTCAGCCAGTGGCGCGCGGCCTTGCCCAGCGGATAATCGAGCGGCGCGTCCGGCGGGCCGAAGCGCCAGTCGTCGGCGAGATGCCCGCCGATACTGATGACGCGGCCCCAGCCGCGCGCGCGCATGCCGGGGAGCAGCGCCCGCAGCAGGTAGAACGTGGCCTCGATCTCCTGCGCGAGCACGCGGCGCAGGTGCGCCGGCTCGATCTCGGTGACGTCCCGCGGCTTCCACGGGCCGCCGGCGCTGCTGACGAGGATGTCGACCGTGCCGAGCCGCTCCGCCGCCTCACGCGCCAGCGCATCGACCGAGGCGGCGTCGCCAACGTCACCGGCCACCAAAGCGGCGCGGCGGCCCATCGCCTCGATAGCGGCGGCCGTCTGCTCCGCCTCGTCGCGGGCGCGGTGGTAGTTCAGCGCGACGTCGGCGCCGTCGCGCGCGAGCGTGAGCGCGATGCTGCGGCCCATGCCGGCGCCGCCCGCGCCCGTCACGAGCGCCACACGTCCTTCGAGTCCCATGCGGGGAGTATGCGCGCGTCCCCGCATCCGCCGCAACGCGCGCCAGGCCAGGGGTCAAGCCCCGGATGCTACGCACGCGCGCCAGCCGTGCCCAACGAGAGTGAACCCGAGCGGTCTGTGGTTCCCTCCCGCCCGACCCGCTACATTCATGGCATCGCAAGGGAGCCGGCCGCCAGCCAGGCGCTGGCCGATCGAGGCTCGTAGCTGAAAGCTGATCATGTCCCAGTTCGAAGGCAAGGTGGCGCTCGTCACCGGCGGCACGCGCGGCATCGGCAAGGCCATCGCCGTCAAGTTCGCGAGCGAGGGCGCGGCCGTCGCGATCAACTACTCCCGCAGCAAGGAGCACGCCGATGCGGCCATCGCCGAGCTGCGCGCGCTCGGCGCACGGGCGGAGGCGTACCAGTGCGACATCGGCGACCGCGACGCCGTCTTCGCGATGGTGAAGGCGGTCGGCGAGTGTTTCGGCCGCATCGACGTGCTGGTGAACAGCGCGGCACGCGGGCTGGAGCGGCCGCGGCCGGCGATCGATTCGCTGCCGAAGCACCTCAAACACACGATGGACGTCAACGTGTTCGGCCCGTGGTTCGCCGCGCAGGCCGCCGTGCCGTACATGAAGGACGGGGGCGCGATCATCAACCTGCTCAGCCCCGGCTCCGACCGCTACCTGCCGAAGTACGCGCCCGTCGGCGTGTCGAAGGGCGCGCTGGAGTCGCTGACGATCTACCTGGCGGTCGAGCTGGCGCCGCGCGGCATCCGCGTCAACGCGGTGTCCGCGGGGCTCGTCGAGGGCACCGACGGCGTGCGGATGATGGACAGCGAGCTCGTCGGCAACTACGAGGCGAAGGTGCCGGCCGGGCGACACGTGCACCCGGAGGACGTCGCCGATGCCGTCGCATTCCTGGCGTCGCCCGCCGCGGCGATGATCATCGGCCAGGTGCTGCTGGTCGACGGCGGCTACTCGCTCCTCGGCACGTTGTAGGGGGCCGAGAACCAGGGACCTGGACCCAACGCCGGACGGAGGCCAGGTTCTTGGTTCTAAGTTCTTGGTTCTGGTTCTCCGTCACGGGAGGCCGACGAACGAGTTGCTCACCTCTACGAACCTTCCAGCCCGGTTCGGTACGAAGTTCCAGAGGTGCACGAGCCAGCCCGCCTTGTCGAGCCACACCGGGTTGCCGGAGTAGTTGGCAAACGTAAAGTTTCGGCGCCGGGGGCGCCGAAGAACCTAGAACCTGGAACCTAGCCTCCGGCCGGCGGCCAGGTTCTTGGTTCTCGGTTCTAAGTTCTCGCCCGTCAGAGGATCTTGGACAGGAACGAGCGGGTGCGCTCGTGCTGGGGGTGGTCGAAGAACTCGGCCGGCGTGTTCGACTCCACCATTACGCCGCCGTCCATCAGCATGACGCGGTCGGCGACCTCGCGCGCGAACCCCATCTCGTGCGTGACGACGAGCATCGTCATGCCGCCGCGCGCCAGCACCTTCATGACCTCCAGCACCTCGCCAACCAGCTCCGGGTCGAGCGCCGACGTCGCCTCGTCGAACATCATCACCTTCGGGTCCATGGCCAGCGCGCGCGCGATCGCGACGCGCTGCTGCTGGCCGCCGGAAAGCTGCGACGGGTACGCGTGCAGCTTGTCGCCCAACCCCACCTGCTTGAGCAACTCCATCCCCCGCTCGGCGGCCTGCTTCTTCGACACGCCCTTGACGTTCACCGGCGCGCTGTTGACGTTGCCCAGCGCATCCAGGTGCGGGAAGAGGTTGAAGCGCTGGAACACCATCCCCACGTCGGCCCGCGCGATCGATGCGCGCTTGTCGCTGAGCGCGTGCAGCTTGCCGTTGCGCTCCTCGTAGCCGACGAGCCGGCCATCGACGTAGATGCGGCCGCCGTCCAGCTCGTCGAGGTGGCTGATCAGCCGCAGCAGCGTGCTCTTGCCGGAGCCGCTCGGGCCCAGGATGACTACGACCTCGCCACGCTGGACGTCGAACGTGACGCCCTTCAGCACCTCGTTGCGGCCGAAGCGCTTGTGCACGTCGTCGATGCGCACCATCACGTCGTTCACCGTCGATCACCCGGGGCGGCGCCGGTCCAGTCGCCCGGCGGCGTCAGCGCGCGGCCGAGGATCGCCATCAACCCCTTGCGCTCCTGCTCCGGACGCAGGCGCGCCTCGAGCTCCGCCTGGAGCACGCTGAACACCGATGTAAAGAACAGGTACCAGATGCCCGCCACGGTCACCAACTCCAGGATCTTGAAGTTGCGAGTATATTCCCCGCGGGCCACGAACAGCAGCTCCGGGTACGCGATCACCGAGGCCAGCGACGAGTTCTTGAGCATGGCGATGAACTCGTTGCCCGTCGGCGGCACGATGACTCGCACGGCCTGCGGCAGGATCACCAGCCGCATCGCCTGCAGGTTGGTCATGCCGAGCGCCTTCGACGCGTCCATCTGTCCACGCTCGATGGATTCGATGCCGGCGCGCACGATCTCGGCCATGTACGCGCCCTCGTTCATCGCCAGTCCGATGAGCGCCGCTTCGAACGACGAGAGCACGAACCAGCTATGCTTGATGGTGAAGATGCCGAGGTCGATGTCGCCTGGCGCGTTCTGCGGCACGACGAAGAACCAGAAGAACAACTGGAGCAGCAGCGGCGTGCCGCGAAAGAACCAGACGTAGATGCTGGCGGCCTGCGACGCGACCGGGATCTTGAGGTTGCGCGAGACCGCCGCGAGGATGCCGAAGCCGACGCCCAGCGCCTGCGCAAGCACCGAGATCCAGAGCGTGCGCAGCGCCGCCCGCACGATGATGTCCTTGAACAGGTACTCGCGGACGATGCCGCTGTCGAAGGAGAACAGGTGCGCGTGCGGAAGTACGTCGATCATGCGCGTCAGCGAAGGGCCCCCGGAGCCGGGGGCCCTTCGGCCGTTCCATTCGCTTTCCGGGCTACTGGAGCTTGCCGGCCTCCAGGTTCCACTTCTTCAGGATCTCGTCGTACTTGCCGCTCTTCTTGATCTCAGCGAACGCCTTGGTCAGCGCGTCGTTCAGCGCCTTGCTGGTCTTGCGCAGGGCGATGCCGTACGGCGCCGGCTCGATCTGGTTCGGGACGACCTCGAGCGCGCCGCTGCTCTGCGCCGCGGAGTACGCCGCTACCGGGAAGTCCGCCATCTCCGCATCGGACTGCCCGGCCGCGAGCGCCTGCACCGCCTCCGGGTCCGTGCCGAACTTCAGCATGGTGATGCCGCTCTTGCCGGCGTCCTTGCATGTCTTGTCGAGCCCGCCCGGGCTGTCCGCTGTGCCGACGAGGAAGTCGACCTGCACGGTGCCTTCCTGCACAGCCACCTTCTTGCCGCACAGGTCATCGGCGGTCTTGATCGACTTGGGGTTGCCCTTCGAGACGATGATGCCCGAGCCGGCGTTGAAGTACTCGACGAAGTCAACCGTCTTCTTCCGCTCGGCGCTCGCCGTCATCGCCGACATGATGACGTCGTAGCGCTTGCCGTCGAGCGCGAGCAGCAGGCCATCGAACGGCGCGTTGCTGAACTTCACCTTGACTCCCAGCGCGCCGGCCAGCGCGTTCGCGATGTCGACGTCCAGGCCCACCGGTTGCTGCGTCTTCTCGTCGACGAACTCGATCGGCGCGTAGGCGATGTCGGAGCCGATGTCGAGCGAGCCGTCCTTGAGCTCATCGACGCCCGAGATGTCGATCTTGGCCGCGGCCGAAGTGGCCGTGCCGGCTGCTTTCGTCGCCCCCGGTGTACCGCCGCCGCCCTTGGCCGCGGCGGTCGCCGTCTTGTCACTGCTGCTCGTGCCTCCGCCGCAGGCGGCCGACGCCATCAAGGCGGCCGATACGAGAGCCAGCAGCGCCATCCTGAGCTTGTGAGATGCCGGTTTCATGCGGGACTCCTCCTACTGCCCGGGCCTATCTTCGCCCGTAGCCGCCCGAATCATCCGCCCAACTGGCCGTGGCGTCAAATGCTCTGGCGGGCGTATGTATCGCAGATGAATGGCTCTGCGATGCTCGTATCGATATACACGGGCCATCCGTCGCGGCTTTAACGGACGATCGGCCCGTCTGAACTGACCGGCGGTGGCGATAGCATCCATGTATGCCGAGATCGCAACACCTCCGGAGTCACGCTGAAGCTGGTGCTGGTCGATGACCACGACCGCGCCCGTGAGGCCCTGGTGCGCCGCCTTGGCGCCGACCACCGGCTGGATGTAGTGGGCGCAACGCGGGACCTGCCGGAGGCCCGGCGCCTTGTCGAGGTCTACGCGCCGCACGTGGCGCTCGTGGACACGCGCCGGCAGGACGAGGCGGGGCTTGCGGTGATCACGACCCTGGCGAGCCTGCCGGAGGCCGCGCGCCCCCTCGTCGTCGTCCACACGTCGTTCTTCGATGCGGAGGACTGGCGCCGCTCGCGGGCCGCCGGCGCGCACGAGTGGCTGCTGAAGCAGATTGACGTTAACGTGCTGTTCGAACGGCTCTGGGCCGCGGTCCAGGACCACCTGCCGCCGCGCCGCTGGCTCGTGGACGCCGGCGCCAACGCATGAGCGGCGGCTGTCTCCGGTCGATGGGGGTGGTCCGGAAACAAACCGCCGCTCTTCCGGCTTAACGCCGTCCGGCCGCCGAGAGTGACGGCTTCGCGCCCGGCGCCCCAAACATTCCATCCCGCCGCCGCCGTCTATTGCTTATTGCGCCCTGCCTATACCCTGCACCCTGCAACAAGGAGCGGGGCATGCGTCCGAAGATCGGCGTGATCGGCGCCGGCGTCATGGGCACGGCGCACGGCAAGACGGTCCATTACTGCCTCAAATCGGGCCTGATCGACGGCGAGTTCGTGGCGCTGGCCGAGTCTGACCCCGGCCGCCGCGAGCGGTACGCGAAGGCCGCCGGCGTGCCGTTCGTCACGGCCGATGCCGATGAGCTCGATCGACTCGCCCGACGTCAACACCGTCTACATCTGCACACCCACGTTCAACCACGTCGAACTCGCCAGGAAGGTGCTGGCCCGGGGCAAGGCGCTGTTCTGCGAGAAGCCGCTCGCGTTCAACGCGCACGCTGCGGCGATCATCCGGGACGCGGCGAAGGCCGCGGGCGTCACGCACCAGGTCGGCCTGGTGATGCGCTTCTCGCCCGTGATCAGCGTGACGCGCGACCTGATCCGGGACCCCGCGTCGGGCCGCGCCATGACCTGCGTCATGGTCGACGACCAGTTCTTCCCTATCCAGGGTCACTACGCCAGCACATGGCGGGGCGACGTCCGTTACGTCGGGGCGGGGACGCTGCTCGAGCACGGGATCCACGACGTCGACATCCTGATCTCGTACTTCGGCCGCGTCCGGCGCGTGTACGGCGTCACGCGCAACTTCTTCGAACGTGACGGCGTCGAAGACCTGAGCAGCGCCATCCTCGAATTCGAAAGCGGCGTCACCGTCAGCCACACGTCGATCTGGCACAACGTGCTGCACCGCGGCTCCAGCCGCCGCATGCACGTGACATGCGAGAACGCGCAATATAGCTGGGAGGACGACGACTACGCCGGGCCGATCCGCTGCGAGACCAACGCGTCCGGCGCTCGCACGGAAATCTCGTCGGAGGAAGTGATCGCGCGCTTTCTGGAGGGCGCCGATGTGACCGACGAGCGGCTGCGGCAGACGATCATGCCGCACGACCTGGGACAGGCGTACCTGCTGGAGGACTACACGTTCCTCAAAGCCGTGAGCGAGGACCGCCAGAGCTGGCTCGACTTCGACGTCGCGCTCTACGCCCACCGCGTGGTCGACGCGATCTACGACTCGGCAAAGCAGGGGCAACCCGTCGATCTCGCGTAGGAGGCCGGATGTCACAGCCCGCCGACGTGTGGGCCATCATCGCCGAGCGGTACGAGGAGGCGTACGGCCCAAAGACGGCGTCGCCGTGCTGGTCGCGCGCGCAACGGCTCGCAGGGCGCGTCGATGGACGCGTCATCGACCTGGCCTGCGGCGCCGGCTATGACCTGACGCTGTTCGCGCGCGGCGCCGGCATCGACAGCTCGCCAGGCATGCTTGCCGCCGCACGCCGCCGCGCGCCGCACAGCGATCTCGTCCTCGGCGACGTCCGCGCGCTGCCGTTCCGTCGCGCATCGTTCGCCGGCGCGTTCTCCTGCCTGGCGCTGATCCACCTGACGAAGAGGGAGCTGGCCGCGACGCTTGCGGACCTGCACGGCCTGCTCCAACCCGGCACCCCGGTCGAAATGACGTTCTTCGCCGGGGAGGGCGAGAAAGACACGACGTTCTCGCACCTCGACGACCACGCCACCGCCCATTACTCCTACTACCAGCCGGCGGAGCTTGCCGCGGTGTTTGAGTTGGCCGGTTTCTCCGCCGTCACCGTCGAGCGCGCCCTTCTCCACGAACCGAAGATCACGATCGAATGCCTCTGCGTCTCCGGCAGCACGCCTGACTGAATCGAGGACACCATGCCCGACTACGACCTGATCATCCGCAACGGCAACGTCATCGACGGGAGCGGCGCGCCCGGCCGCCCGGCGGATGTCGCCGTCAGCGGCGACCGCATCGACGCCGTCGGCGCTGTCGCCGGCACGGCGAAGCGCGAGATCGACGCGCGCGGGCTCGCCGTCGCGCCCGGCTTCATCGACGTCCACACCCACGACGACGCGGCGGTGGTGCGCGACCCGCGCGTCGATTTCAAGATCATGCAAGGCGTCACGACGGACGTCGCGGGGAACTGCGGAGTCGGCGTCGCGCCGACGAACGACGGCTTCCGCCGGTACTACGCTGCCGGCTTCGCGCCGATCCTCGGCGAGTCTAGCCTGGCGTGGACCACGACGGCCGAGTACTTCGCCGCGGTCGATGAGGCGCACCCGGCGTGCAACGTGGCGGCGTACGTGCCGCAGGGCGTCGTCCGCTACAACGTCGTGGGTCTCGAAAAGCGCACCCCGACGGATGCCGAGCTGCGGCGGATGGCCGAACTGGTCGAGGAGGGGATGCAGGCCGGCGCCATCGGCATGTCGACGGGGCTGGTGTACCTGCCGGGCAGCAACGCCGCGACGCCGGAGATCATCGAACTGGCGAAAGTGGCCGCGAAGTACGGCGGCATCTACACCAGCCACATCCGCAACGAGGCCGAGGGCGTGGTCGAGGCGGTCGCGGAGGCGATCGCGATCGGCGAGCAGTCGGGCTGCCCGGTGCAGCTCTCCCACCACAAGGCCGCCGGGCCGCACGTCAAGGGCCTGACGAAGCAGTCGCTCGCGTTCATCGCCGAAGCGCGCGCGCGCGGCGTCGATGTCACGATGGACGTGTACCCGTACACCGCGTCGTCGTCGTCGCTCGCCGCCATGTTCCGCATCGGCCGCGAGCGGGTGTTCGAGGCGGTGCCGTCGATCATCGCCAGCGTCAAGTACGAGCACGAGAAGTACGAGGGCAAGTACATCTCCGACATCGCGGCCGAGCTCGGCATGTCGATCGGCGACGCCGTCCGCAAGATCCTGCACGACGAGGAGAATTCGCCGAGCGTCATCATGTTCATCATGGATGAGGACGACGTGCGCCGCGTGGTGGCCGACCCGCAGTCGATGATCGGCTCCGACGGCCTGCCGTCGGAGGGCAAGCCGCACCCGCGCCTGTACGGCACCATGGCGCGCACGATCCAGCGCTACGTGCGCGAGGAGCCGGTGATTTCGCTCGAAGAGGCCGTGCGGAAGATGACGTCGTTCCCGGCGAAGAAGCACCTGCTGAAAGACCGCGGCGAACTGCGCGCCGGCGCGTTCGCCGACGCTGTCGTCTTCAATCCGGATACGATCGCGGACGTGGCCACGTACGCGGAGCCGCGCCAGTACCCGGCCGGCATCGAGTACGTTGTCGTCAACGGCCAGGTCGCCGTCGACCAGGGCCGGCAGACCGGCGCGCGCGCCGGCCGCATGCTCCGGCGCGCGTAGGCCGCCGGCGCACGGGAGGACCAGCATGGAAACGCCACCTATCGACCGGCAGGTGAAGCGCGACGTCGGCGCCGATGCCGAACTGACGCCGTGGGGCAGCGTGCAGTGGGCCGTGCGCGAGGGCGACCCGCCCGGCGCCGAGCAGACGTTCGCGGTCGCCGTCTTCGACGCCGGCGAAGGCAACGTCGAGCACACCCACCCCAACTGCGAGGAGATCGTGTACGTCGTCGAGGGCGAGATCGACCACACGCTCGGCGAACAGCGCACGCGCCTCGGGCCCGGAGACCTGATCGTCGTGCCACGCGGGGTCCCGCACCGTCTCATCAACGACGGCCAGAGCCCGGCGCGGACGGTCATCGTGTTCTCGTCGCCCGACCGCCAGTTCGTGCCGACGGACCACGGGTAGGGGGTACGGGCGGCAGCCCCGATTGCCGGCAGTTGACTCGCCCCCGTACTATTGCGGCGTTGTCATGACGCGATGCATCGTCATCCGGAATCCGATGTCGCGGCGGAGC
This sequence comes from uncultured Chloroflexia bacterium, assembly GCA_963701135.1. Taxonomy (GTDB): domain Bacteria; phylum Chloroflexota; class Dehalococcoidia; order DSTF01; family JACRBR01; genus CAYJMJ01. The sequence continues at coordinate 3,407,418 of OY969567.1, read as the reverse complement.
CTGAGCGAGGAGCGCTTGCAGGCCGCGCTCGACCACGCGCGCGCGGCGGGCTGGCACATCGAGGGCGTGGCGACGGCGTACGAGGGCCACGGCACCGAGATCGCGCGCTCCGCGGTGGCAGCGGGCGCCGGCGTGATCATCGTCAACGGCGGCGATGGCACGATCAACGAGGTCGTCAACGGCATCGCGCTGTCGGACGTGGCGCTGGCGGTGATCCCGGGCGGCACCGCGAACGTCTGGGCCGGCGAGATCGGCATGCACGACGATCCATCGCAGGCGGTGCTGGACATCGTGAACGGCGTGCGCCGGCGCGTCAACCTGGGGCGCGCGGGCGGCCGGTACTTCCTGCTCATGGCCGGCATTGGCCTCGACGCCGCGATCGTGCCGCGCGTCGGGCGGCGCCTGAAGCGACGGCTGGGGCGCGTGGCGTACATCGCGGCGGGCGTCGTGACGGCGTTGCGTACGCGGCCGTGGAGCGTACAGGTGCGCATCGACGGCGTGCCGCGCGAGATGCCGCTTTTCTGGATGCTGGCCGGGAACACGAGGTCGTACGGCCACCTCGTGCGGATCACGCATCACGCACAGGCCGACGACGGCCTGCTCGACGTCGCGGTGATGCATCGCGGCGGCATCTTCCACCTGATCGTCGATGGCGTGCGCGCGTTCCTCGGGCGGCACGACCGCTCGCCAAACGTCGACTACACGCGCGCGAAGGTGGTGGAGGTGATCACGCCGGGCCTGCCGGTGCAGGTTGACGGCGATCTGCTGGGCGAAACGCCGATGACGTTCGAGGTGGCGCCGCTTGCGCTGCACGTGATCGTGCCGGCGTCCTTACGGTCGCCGCTGTTCGGGCTCGAGCCGGAGTGACGGGCGACGGGGAACCACAGATTTCACGGATTGCACGGATGGAGACGGGGGAGAAACCGCAGATTACGCAGATTTCGCAGATGGAGGGGCCGGAGGCGCTGACTGCGACTGGCAGGCCGACAGACTGACAGACTGACAGGCCGACAGACTGACAGACTGACACACTGACAGACTGACAAACTGACGGACTGACAGACTGAACGACTGACAAACTGAAACGGCCCCGATTCCGTTCGGGGCCGTCCGCGAGGTGTTGTCGTGTGGTCCGGGCTTAGTTCGGGGTCTGCGGGGTGTAGTCAGAGGCGCCGTACGGCTGGATCGACTGCTCTTCCTTGCCGCCGAGCAGCTTCTTCGCGCCGATGACGGCGGCGACGACGCCAATCAGCACTACGAGTTTCTTCATCCGCTTCCTCCTTGGAACCGCTGGTTCCTCCCTCAGGTAGACCAAGCTACGCGCTGACGCCGGGCCGCGGCGACGGGAGAAACCCTGCGAGCCGGGCGCGCGGGGCGTAATTGGGGGCGTCGGTTCCCTTAGTTTGGAGTTTGTAGTGAGTAGTTCGTGGTTCGTGGTTCGTAGTTGGTAGTTCGTAGTTCGTGGTTCGTAGTTGGTGGTTGGTGGTTGGTGGTTGTCCTCGCGCCGCCCCGAACCTCACCTCTCCCCGGCGAGCCTGCGGCCCGACCTTCGGCCGGCCCTCTCCGCCCGGCGGAGAGGGTAACGTGCCTGCGTTCCCGCTTCCCGTATCGCGCTTCTCGCGTCCAACACAGTACCATCGCCGTATGGTCAACTACGTCACGTTGCCGGAGCAGCGGGTGCCGGTCGTCGCCGAGTGCGACGTGCTCGTGGTCGGCGGCGGCGCGGCCGGCATGTCGGCGGCGATCGCGGCCGCGCGGCAGGGTGCCGACGTCGTGCTCGTCGAGCGCTACGGCTATCTCGGCGGGCTGGCGTCCGGCGGGCTGATCGTGCTGTTGCTGACGCTCGACGACGGCGACGGCCACCAGGTGATCGCCGGACAGTGCCAGGAGCTCGTCGAGCGGCTGGAGGCGCGCGGGGCGTGCTTCTATCCGTCGAAGGACGAGTGGGGCAACTACGACGAGGCGCTCGTCGAGAAGTACCGCCGCTGGGGGCTGGTGTGGGGCTCGGGGCCGCATCGCGTGCGGTACTCGGTGGCGTACGACCCGGAGGAGTTCAAGTTCGTCGCGAACACGTGGGTCGCCGAAGCGAAGGTGCGGCTGATGTACCACCGCTGGGCAAGCGACGTCGTGGTGGAGGGCCCTCACCCCCTGGCCCCCTCTCCCACGGCGGGAGAGGGGGAGCGTGGGACGGCGAGCAGGATCACGCACGTCGTGTTCACGTCGAAGGCGGGGCGACAGGCGGTGCGCGCGTCGTACGTGATCGATGCGACGGGCGACGGCGACGTGTTCACGATGGCGGGCGAGGCATCGGAGAAGGAGCAGGTCCACCCGTGGCTGTGGTTCCGCATGTCCGGCGTGACGGACATCGATGCGGTCGCCGCAGGCGACGGCGGCTTCTTCTTCAAGACGGTGCGGCCGGGGCAGGTGCTGATGCCGTGGGGCGCGGCCGAGCGCATCGAGCGCCGCATCGACGCGACGGACCCGGACGACCTGACGTTCGCGGAGGTCGAGTGCCGGCGCATGGTGATGGACGAGGTCGCTCGGCTGCGCGCGCAGGTGCCGGGCTTCGAGGAGGCGTACCTGACCGACGTGGCGCTGACGCTCGGCGTCACGGAGTCCCGCCGGCTCACGGGCGCGTACACGCTCGCGCGCGACGACGTGGGGCGCGTGTTCGACGATACGATCGCGACGACCGGCCACTGGACGAAGTACGGAGCGGTGTACCACATCCCGTATCGCAGCCTGCTGCCGCGCGGCGCGGCCAACCTGCTGGTGGCGGGGCGCTGCATCAGTGTGGACCATCGCGTGCACCACGCGACGAAGGAGATCCCGCCGGCGTTCGCCACCGGCGAGGCGGCGGGCATCGCCGCGGTGCAGGCGCTGCGCTCCGGGCGCGCGGTGCGGGATGTTGACGTGGCGTCGCTGCAGCGGGCGCTGCGCGCGGCCGGCGCGTGGCTGCCCGGTGGGGGGACAACAGAGAACAGACAACAGACAACAGAGGATTGATCCGGCGACCGCGGAGGAGAGAACCCGATGCCTGACGAGCAACAAGCCGCTCCGTTTCAGCGCGAAACGTGGGACCGCATGGCGGCGACGTACCGGCACGAGGAGGACCCGCGGTTCGCGCCCGCCGTCAACTACGTCATCGCGCGGGCGACGCTGCGCCCGGGCGATGACGTGCTCGACCTGGGCACCGGCACGGGCTCCGTCGCGCTGAAGGCGGCCGGCGCGGTCGGGCCGTCGGGGAGCGTGCTCGCGGTCGACCTCAGCCCTGAGATGCTGCGCGTGGCGGCCGAGCGCGCCGCCGCTGACGGCGTGACGAACGTCACGTTCCGCGAGGGCGCCGCGCAGGCCATTCCGGCGCCGGACTCCTCGGTGGACGTGCTGACGTTGTCGCTGTGCCTGATGTTCGTGCCGGACCGCGCGACCGCGGCCCGAGAGTGCGCGCGCGTGCTGCGGCCGGGCGGCCGGTTCGTCGCATCGGTGTTTGGCCCGCCGGAGCGCGCGGATCTCCCGCGCCTGCAGCAGATCATCGGGCGCTTTGCGCCGAAGAAGCCGCCGCCGGGCACCGGCCCTTCGGCGCTCGCCGACCCGTCGGAGTTCTTGCGCCAGTTGGGCGACGCCGGCATCGAGGCGAACGCTGTTCGCGAGGTCTTCGAGTTCACGTTCATGAGCCTCGACCAGGCGTACGCGGCCGCGACGCGGGTGACGGCCGCGAGCATGCCGCCGGAGCTGGAGCCCGAAATCAAGGCGGCGATCCAGGCCGAGATGTGGCCGGATCCGGCATCGCCGCGGGTCATGCGGCAGGAGCTGGTGCTGATCAGCGGCCGGCGCGTGTAGGCGGCGGGCGGCGGTGTCTGCTGTGCTGGCCCAGGGCCACAACAGACAACTGTACCGCGCCGGAATTGCTGGACACTTCGTTGATGGTAATCATGCCGCGACCTCGGCGGTAGCGGCCCAGGCGGCGCGGACCTGGGCGGGCGAGCGATACGCGTGCCGCTCGATCAGCCAGGCGCGGTTGTAGCGTTCCTTGAAGGAGAGGAGCGCCAGGCGCAGCTCCTCGACCGTGGCGAAGGTCTCCACCCACAAGAGCTGCTCCTTGAGGGTGCGGATGAAGCGCTCGGCGCAGCCGTTTCCCTGCGGCTCCCGGACGAAGGACGGGCTCGACGTGATGCCGAGGAAGCGCAGCTCGTCCTGGAAGTGGTCGCTCATGTATTGGCTGCCGTGATCGTGACGGACGGTGAGCCCTGGCGCCACGGCTGCGTGGTAGTCACCGAAGTGCGCGCGCAGCCCCTGGCGTAGCGGATCGAGCGCCTCGAAGCGCGTCCCTGGCCGCGCGGCGTGGATGCCCACGCATTCAGCCGTGAAGTGGTCGACGGCGATGAAGACCGTCGCCGTGCCCTCGCGTGTGGTGAAGCAGGCCGTGGCGTCCGTCCCCCACATCACGTCCGGGCGGTCCGGCACGATCGTCCGGTCGTGCGCCTTGGGCCCGTGCGCGCGCCCGATGCGGCCCGGCGCGAGGAGCCCGGCCTCCCGCATGCAGCGCAGCACGCGCGCCTTCGACGTGCGCACGCCGGCCAGGCGCAGGCGCGCCCACACCTTGCGATGACCCTCGCCGAGGAAGGGCGAGCGGGCGAGGACCAGGCGGATCTCCTCGGTGAGCGCGGCGTCCGTCCACGCCGTCTTCGGACCACGCTTGTGTGGTGCGTGCGGCAACAGGTGCCGGCGCGCATAGACGGTGGAGCGTGCGCGCTCCCAAACACGGCAGACGCGAGCCAGGCCGTAGGGGCGATCGGCGGAAGGCGAGGCGGCCTGACTCATGACCTCGACCTCCGTGGGGCCAAAGGGCGTCCGCCCTCCAGCGCGTGACAGCGCTCGCGGATCAGCTCGTTCTCCATCGTGATGGCGCCGATCTTCGCCTGCAGGCGCCGCACGTCCTCGTCGCGCGCATCCGCGAGGCGGCTCTTCAGCGCGTCCTGCCCGGCGAGCAGGAAGCGCTCCCGCCACTGGGCCAGTGCGGCGCCCGTGACACCGAGCTCGCGGGAGAGGACATCGAGCTCCTCGCCGCGCAGCAGGCGCAGCACCGCCTCCGTCTTCCGCCGCGACGAGAAGCGGCCGCGCTCCTCCTCACCACGTCGTGCACCGTTCGTCGTCTTCGTCATGGACACCTCCTGCTACGGGGCATCGTGCCCCAATCAGGTGTCCAACGAAACCCTAGGGCGGGAGACAACAGAGGTTAGTCTCGGAAGGCCATGATGGAAAACGACGCAGCGGCCAAGAAACGGCGAAAGCGGCTGGGCTCTGGCCGAATGCTGGAGATCGAATTGTCGAAAGGAACCGGCATTGCGGCTGATGCCATGAGGGCGCGGCTGCTCGATCAGGCGCAGGACTTGCTCTGGGACGCGTGGGACGACCCCGACCGCAAGCGGCGCATACGCATGGCGCACCGCGCGTTGGAGATGACCGAAGACGCGGCGGACGCGTACGTGATCCTCGCGCTCGACGAGGCCGGCACGATCGAGGAGCGGACGGAGCTGTACCGTCAAGGCGTGGAGGCGGGGAAGCGTGCGCTTGGCAAGAACTGGCGCACGCGATTTCGCGGCGAGTTCTGGGCTGACATCCGGACGCGCCCGTACATGCGCGCCGTCCAGGGGTTAGCGATGTCAGTATGGGAGGCCGGCCACCTGGAAGAGGCAGCGGCCGGCTTCGCGCACCTGTTGGATATCAATCCCAATGACAACCAGGGCGTCCGGTTCAACCAGCTCAGCGTGCTGATGGAGTCGGGCGGGGACGGGCAAGCCGCCGAGCTGGCGGCAATGTACGAGCGCGACAGCAGCACCGAGTGGGTGTATTCGCTGGCACTCCTTGCGTTTCACCAGCACGGCCGGACCGAAGGCGCGCTCCGGTCTCTCCACTTCGCCATGATGACGAACCGTTACGTCCCGCCGTTTCTCATCGGTACCAAGCCGATTCCCGCGCGGCCTCCACTCGATTACTTCGAGGGCGGCGCCGACGAGGCGCGGTCGTATGCGTTCTACGCGGTCAGGGCGTGGCGCAAAACGCCCGGAGCGCTCGCGTGGCTGGCCGAAGAGGACGCGAAGCGCAAGCCCTGGCAGCCGCGGAAGAAGCCGCGACCGTAGGAACAGTGTGCGGACGGAGCTGAAGCTTCCCTACAACGTCGATCTCACACGATGGCGTGGGGGCGCGGGGGCGCGCGCCTCGGCGTAGGCGCGCTCGGCACGGTGCTTGAGGCCGCGGAGCATGCCGCGCTCCATGATGAAGTGCAGGGGCTCGAAGAGGCACCGCCAGTACAGGAAGTTGAGCGGCGGCAGCTTGAGGTCGGGGTGCTTGAACAGGCTCCGCGAGCGGACGAGCACGCGCGAGGTGTGGTCGTTGACCGGGTCGAGGAAGAAGCCCCAGTCGTCTTCGAGCACGATGGCGCGGCCGGGGATCACCTCGGCGACGCGGAGCGCCACTAACGGGTGCGTGTGGACCTCATCGCCCGGCGCCAGGTGCTGGAACTCAGGGATGATGCGGTCGGCGTTGCGCATGTGGCTGAGGAACAGGTTCTCGAACCAGGTGTAGCTGTAGAACCCGGCGCGGCCCTGGCCGATCTGCACGAGCCACGGCCAGACAGCCTCGGCGGGCGCGTTGATGGTGATGGCGTGGTTGCTCACAACGTCCGCGTCCGGGACGCGCTCGTCGCCGGGGCGCGGCGTGTTCACGTCGTCGGCGGTGGCGCCCCAGCGCAGGTGCCACGGCCGGATGCGCGTCGCGTACACGTAGATGAGGGATGCGGCGGCGAGCGCAGCGATCAGCTTCCGCATCATGGCGCACCTCCTTCGGGGAAGAACCAAGAACCTGGAACCTAGAACCTAGGGGCCGGATGACGCGTCGCTCAGGTTCTAGGTTCCAGGTTCTTGGTTCTGTCCGCTCTCGCGCATCAGCGCTGGTCGATGGGGACGTAGCGCAGGTGGCGCGGGCCGGTGTACTCCAGCAGCGGGCGGATGAGCACGTTGTCGGCGTACTGCTCCAGGACGTGCGCGACCCAGCCGGGCATGCGGCCGACGGCGAACATCGGGATGAACTGCTCCTCCGGGATGCCGAGGAGCGAGTAGACGGCGCCGGCGTAGAAGTCGACGTTCGGGTAGATGCCCTTCGGCCGGTACGGCTCCATGGCCTTCTCGATCTCCTGGAGGATCTGGAACCAGCGGTCGTTGCCAAGCTTGTGGCCGAGGTCGCGGGCGACGCCGCGCAGCTCGATGCGCGCGCGGGTCCTCGGTCTTGTAGACGCGGTGGCCGAAGCCCATAACCTTCTCGCCGGCCTCGATCTTCTCCTTGATGTACTCGATGGCGCGCTGGGGGTCGCCGATGTCCTCGACCGTCTTCTGCACGGCCTCCGCGGCGCCGCCGTGGAGCGGGCCCTTCAGCGTGGCGATGGCGGCGACGATCGCCGAGCCCAGGTCGGCGGCGGTGCCGGCGGCGACGCGCGCGGCGAACGTCGATGCGTTGGAGCTGTGCTCGGCGTGCAGCACCAGATCCAGGTCGATGATCTTCGCGTCCTCGGCCGAGGGTTCCTTGCCGAACATCATGTAGAGGAAGTTTGCGGCGTGCGACAGGTCGTCGCGCGGCGCTACGGGGTCGAGGCCGTTGCGGATGCGGTGCATCGCGGCGACGATCGTCGCGACCTGCGAGATCATCTTGATGCCGGCCGGCAGTCCGACCTCGACCGTCGCCTCGTGGCTGTTCTCGTCGAGCGCGACGACGGCCGAGACGGCGGTGCGGAGGATGTCCATGGGGTGCGCGGCCTTCACCCGCTCGATGATCTCGATCACGGGCTCCGGGACGGGCCGTGCGGCTTTGAGCTGGTTCGCAAATCCGGCGAGCTCATCGCGCGCCGGCAGCGCGCCGTACAGCAGGAGGTAGCAGACCTCCTCGAACGTGGCGTGCTGCGCCAGGTCGTGGATGTTGTAGCCGCGGTAGACGAGCTTGCCGGCGTCACCGTCGATAAAGCCGATGCGCGTTTCGTCAAGTACGACGCCCTTCAGTCCGGTGCCGATGCTGCTCATGCGGGACGCTCCTTGCTTCGAGGCTGAGGGCGGCGCTCACGGCCGGCCGCGTTACGTGTTGGGGTATTCAGAGAGTGAATCGCGGCGATAGAACATGCTTATCTTACCGCCGCACCCGCGTTGCCCCAAGACGCGCTGGTGAACAACACATTACGTGTCACAGCGGAGCGACATTTTAGGCAGATTCAACGCTTGCGGCGCGCGCATTGCGAAGGGGGGTGCACGCTGCTACCATGCTGCTTGCGTGTCCAGGGGACCGCGTGAATAACAGTTTGGCCACAGCGCTCCGTGAGGAGAGATGACCCAGGGCCTGGCTGGCAGCACTCGCAATGTGAGCGGGTCTGCCGGGGGCCTTTTGCGTTGTCAGGTGGGATATGGACGTCGATAGACAGACCGGCTTCACCTAGCGGCCCCGGGTTTCGTCCCGGGCATTCCGTCCGCGCGTTCGCGGGAAGAAAGGACACGAGAATGCACGTAACGATCGATGGGTTCGGCGGAAACCCCGCGCAGCTCTCCAGTGTGGAGCTGGTCCGCAACCTGCTCGACCGCTATCCGGACGAAATCGGAATGACCAAGATCTCGGAGCCGCACGTCTTCGAGTACCGCGGAGAGAAGCCGGAGGACTGGGGCGTGTCTGGCTTCGTCCTCATCGCTGAAAGCCACATTGCCGTGCACACCTTCCCCGAGCACCGGCAGGTGTGGGTGGACATCTTCTCCTGCAAGGGGTTCGACGAGATCCCCGCGATCGACCGCATCGTCGATGCGTTTTCGCTGGCCGCCACGCGCGTCCACAAGCTCGAGCGCGGGCTCGAGTACCCGCACGACGTCTCGGTCAGCATTCCCCTGAACCGCAGTGAACGCCTGGAAGTGACGCCGGTCTAGCCATCATCGCCATCGCGATTCCCGAGCGCCCGCCGAGATGCGGGCGCTCTCGTTTCCAGCCGCGGCCGCCGGGCGCCGCTCCGTGCGGGCGGGGCTGTACGGGCATACAATAGTGGAGCGTTCCGCATCAACGCCTCGCCTGGAGCAAGGAGGCGCGACTCATGCCCGTCATCACCGTATCCGGCAGCCTCGGCAGCGGCGCGAGAGAGATCGCGCAGGCGCTGGCGCGCGAGTTGCAGCTCGACTACATCGACCAGGAGATCCTGGTCGAGGCGGCACGCGAGCTCGGCGTGAGCGTGTCCGCGGTGGAGAGCCGCGACGAGCGGCCGAGCAGCCTCGGCGAGCGGATCGCATCGGTCATGCGGACGCTGATGGAGCGGTCGGCGGCGGCAGGTACGGCGGACCCGATCAGCGGCGGCGGGCTGGAGACGGTGCTGGCGCGCTCGTACGGCGAGGCGGCCGAGCTGCCATCGGAGGCGGCGCGCGGCCAGCTCGATGACGAGAGCTACCTGCGGACGCTGACATCGGTGATCAAGGGCGTGGCGGCGCGCGGCAACGTCGTCATCCTCGGGCGCGGCAGCCAGGCGATCTTGCAGCACGAGCCGGAGACGCTGCACGTGTACATCACCGCGCCGAAGCAGCAGCGCATCGACGGGCTGGTGCAGCGAGAAGAGATGAGCGCGCATGACGCGGAGCGCCGCATCAAGCAGAGCGACCAGTACCGGCAGGCGTTCCATCGACGCTACTTCAAGGTGGAGCCGGAGGACCCGCGGCTGTACGACCTGATGCTGCACGCCGGGCGGATCTCGCACGAGCTGGCGGTCCGGCTGATCGCGATGGCGGCGAAGGAGCGGACGCCGCGGCCGGGGTGAGGGAGGTTGTAGGTTGTAGGTGATAGGTGGTAGGGGACGAGAGCAGAGAGCAGAGACGGTAACGGAGAAACAGCGACGAGACACCAGTCACCAACGACCAGTACTAGCGACCAGTGACCAGAGACAAGGCGACCAGAGATGTACTTGAGTCCGGAGGCGCAGCGGTTGCTCGAGGAGGTGCGGCGGGCGCACGAGCAGCTCATCGCTCACTTCCAGGCCGATGACGCGCACCGGCGGGCGTTCCGCGCGGTGTACGAGGCGTTCGAGTCGGCGCTGGGCGACGTCGACGGCGACCACCTTGTGCGGGGCGTCGAGGGCGAATGGTCGCCGGCGGAGGTGCTGGTGCACGTCGCGGAGCACGACCACAAGCTCGAAGAGGCGGCGCGCCGCGGCATCGAACACATGATCGAGCACGGGCTGGAGCACGCGCGCGGCCTCTGGCTGGCACGCAGCCCTGCCGGCGCCACGGGCGGCGACCCCGCTCCGTCCTGATGCTCGGCGCCGCGGGAACGATCATCGTCTCGTACCTCATCGGCTCGATACCGGTGGCGTGGCTCGCCGGACGGCTGCGCGGGGGCGTGGACCTCCGCGAGTACGGCAGCGGCAACGTCGGCGCTTCGAACGTGTGGCAGAGCGTATCGAAGGTGCTCGTGGCGCCGGTGGGGCTGGCGCAGATCGGCCAGGGACTCGCGGGCATTCTCATCGCGAAGGCGGCGGGCGAGGGCGACGGCGTGCAGGCGGCGTGCGGGCTGGCGGCGATCGCCGCGCACAACTGGAACCCGTGGCTGAGGCTGCAGGGCGGCCGCGGCGTCGGGCCGGCGATCGGCTTCCTGCTCGGGCTGGCGACGCTCGATGCGCTGCCGGCGTTCATCGTCGTGGCGGTGGCGGGGGTGCCGTTCGGCGTCATCCCGCAGAGCGTCGCGCTGGCGCTGCTCGTGACGCCGGCGGCGGCGTACGTTGGCGGCGAGCCGGCGGCCACCGTCGCGGGCTGCGGGTCCGTGGCGGCGCTGGTGCTGCTCAAGCGCGTGCTGGCGAACGGCGCCCCGGGCCCCGAGTCGCCGCGGCCGGGCGTGTGGTGGAACCGCCTCGTGTTCGACCGCGACATCCGCGACCGCGAGGCGTGGGTGCGGCGTGGCGTCGATCGAGACGGCGCTAAGACGGCCTCGCGCGGTTGAGGCGCATCCAATGCGGCCGCTGCCGGGCTCCGTTACACTGCGCCGGTCACACCACTCACCGCATGGAGCAGCCGAGTGTCGCCCGGCGTGGGCGTTCCCTCGGGCTGAACACGGAGGACGCACGCAGGGTGCAGCTTCATGACGGGCGGGAGGCAGCGCGTGATCCGGCCTGGCCGGATGGGCAGCTCGCCGCGGCGAGTCTTCGACCGAGCGCGGCTACCCCACGCGCTTCGCGCCTGCCCGTGAGGATCAATCACTCGTTCCGGCGAGCCTGGGCCATCCCGTGGCTCAGCGCGCTCACGCTCGCGCTCGCTCTGAGCGCGTGCGGCTCATCGTCGCCGCCCGCCACGCAGACGCCGTTCCCGGCGACATCGACCGCCACAGCGATACCCGCAACGGCCACGCCGGCTGGCCCGACGGCCACGCCCACCGCCGACCCGGTCGTACTCGCGCGCGATGGCGGCATCGTCGTGATCGAGGCGGCGTACGACCGCCTGCTCGATGAGTACATCGACCCGCTGGAGCCGCGCGCGCTGCTGATCCAGGCGTGGTACGGCGTGCAGACGGAGGGCGCGGCGCAGGAGCTGGCCGTGCCGCCGCAGCCGTCGTTCAGCGGCGACCGCCTGGCTGACTTCGCGGCCTTCCGCGCGGCGTACGTGCCGCTCGCGTCGGCGGCGGCCGACCCGAAGGCGCTGCGCTACGCGGCGATCCGCGCCATGACGACGAGCCTGCACGACTGCCACACGTTTTTCCTGAGCCCGGTAGCGAGCGACACGATCAACGAGACGCGAGAAGGCAAGGGCTCGGTGGGCATCGGCGTGGAGCTGATCGGTACGCCGGCGCTCGTCACGGAGGTGATCGCCGGCGGCCCGGCGGAGCGCGCGGGCGTGCTCGTCGGCGACCGCATCGCGTCGATTGACGGCGCCGACGCATCGGCGCTGGGGCCATCGGCTGCGTTCGAGCGGATCAACGGCGACGAGGGGACGAGCGTGCGGCTCGTCGTGCGGCGTCCGGGCGTCGATGCGACGGTCGAGTTCACGATTGGCCGCGAGCGCGTCATCCCGCGGAACATCGAGACGCGCGTGCTCGCCGGCGGCATCGGCTACGTGCGGGTCCGGAACTTCGTCGAGAGCGGTGTGCGGGGTCCGTTGCGCGACGCGCTGACGGCGCTCGACGCGCAGGGCGTGACGCGATGGATCATCGACATCCGCGGGAACCCGGGCGGCCAGTTCGACCCGGAGGCAATCAGCCTGTTCGTGAAGGACGGCGTGACGACGCGCGACCGCGGCCGCAACCGCCAGATCGAGGAGACGCGCGCGAGCGGCGACGTGTTGGCGGTGATCCGCCCGCTGGTGCTGCTGACGAACAACCGCACCGGCTCGGTGGCCGAGGCGTTCGCGGCGGCGCTGCAGGAGTACCACGTGGCGTACGTCGTCGGCGCGGCGACGAACGGCTGCGTGGGGTTCACGGACATCGCGGCGCTCGGCGACGGCTCATCGATCGCGGTAACGACGCACGTGAACCTGGGACCGGTGACGGACCGGCCGCTGAACGGCGTGGGCGTGATCCCGGATGAGGCGGTGGAGCGGACGCAGGCGGACATCGCCGCGGGCCGCGACCCGCAGCTCGATGCGGCGGTGGCGCACCTCGGCGGGTGACAGTCGCCGGCGTTGCCGGGGAGGCACTGGGAGGTGCGACGTCAGAGGTGGGCACATCTCGATCCAGTCACCAGTCACCAGTCACCAGTCACCAGTCACCAGGCGACCAGGCGACCAACGCTACCAGCGGGCTTTGTGTTCCTCGATCCAGCCGAACGCGTCGTCGACGGCGATCCGCTCGCCGGTGTCGGGGATGACGGCGCCGGTGTAGTGGCCGAACATCTGGTGCACTTCCGAGGCGAGGATGCCGGTCTTCGCCTTCGCCACGCGCTGATAGAACGGCGTGAAGCGCAGGTCGACGCGCTTTGACTTCGCGCGGATCTTCCACGGCTTCATGAAGTCGCGCTCGTCGTAGACGAAGGCGATGTCCTCGCCAAGCTTGCTCAGGCGGCCATCGAGACAGATGCCGTTCTCGGTCATGCCGGTGCCGTCGGTCCACTTGCCGCCGAGGTTGAGGCCGAGCGTGCGGCCGTCGGGCAACACGCTGGACGATGCGCCCCAGTTCCACGCGGTGCGGTACTTCCATACGCCGCGGCCGAAATCGAGGCAGGCGAAGCCGTCGCCGCGCTTGATGCGCAGCTTCTCATCGCCGAGCGCGATGACGCCGGACACGGGCAGCGTGTTCTGCTTCGACGTGAACTGGAAGCGGTCGCGGCTCCACGGGATGACGACGTTCAGCGTTTCGTGGTCGCGCGGCTGCTCGACGAGCAGGTCGGCGACGAGCGTGCTGCCGCCGAAGTCCGGCCATCGCACGCTGATGCGCGTGCCCTTGCGTTCGTCTTCGAGTGCGAGCCGCATGCCGCCCTGCTCGAAGACGGTCGAGGCACGCACGGTGTCGGGCAGCGCGAGCGCGCCAGGCGGCAGGATGGCGGTCTTCTCGATGAAGCGCTGCGTCTCGAACTCGAGGAAATACGCGAAGGCGAGGACGTAGTGGTCGACATCGGCGATGGTGGCGGAGAAGAGGAATCTGTCGGTGTTGAGCGCCCAGTAGTTCCAGCGCTTCTTGCGCGGGGCGTGGCCGCTGACGTTGCAGGTGTGCAGCGGACGCCTGGACCAGCCGACGGCCTCCGGGCGGAGGCGCCCGCGCTCGTCGCAGAGCAGCGCCGGTGCGGTGATTTCAGGCTCGCGCGTCGTTCGCGGGCGGCGGGCGACTTTGGGTGCGGTCTTCCTGGTCATGCGGTCCTCGATTATCGGCTGGATGCACGGTTGCCGGGCACAGCGTAGCCGGTGCGGCCGTGTGGCGTAACGGAGGATGCGCGCGCTGCGCGCGACCTCACCTCTGGCCCCTCTCCGGCAAGCGGGGCATTCACCAGTCACCAGCCACCAGCCACCAGTCACCAGACGCCAGACGCCCGGTATTGGGCCGCTAGGCGGCGCAAAACGTATACTCGATTCACCATGCCGTTTGACACCGCCTATGCCTCGATCTTTCCGCGCACGACGGCCGTGCGCGACGGCCGGCTGGGCATCGGCGGGTGCGATGCGCAGGAGCTGACGCGCGAGTTCGGGTCGCCGCTGTACGTCTTCGACGAGACGGAGCTGCGGGAGACGTGCCGCGAGTACGTGCGAGGCGTTCACGTCGCGGCACGCCGACACGGAGGTCACGTACGCATCGAAGGCGTACCTGAGCCGCTTCATGGCCAGCGTTGCGCGCGACGAGGGCATCGGGCTGGACATCGTTTCGGGCGGCGAGCTGGCGGTGGCGCTGGCGGCGGGCTTCCCGGCCGAGCGCATGCCACTTCCACGGCAACAACAAGGGCGAAGACGAGCTGCGCGAGGCGCTCGACGCTGGCGTCGGCCGCGTCGATCGTCGACAACTTCCACGAGCTGGAGCTGCTCGACGGCATCGCGCGGGCGATGGGGAAGGTGCAGGCGATCATCCTGCGGTTGTCGCCGGGCGTCGACGCCGCACACGCACGCGAAGACGACGACGGGCACGCTCGACACGAAGTTCGGCTTCCCGATCAGCACCGGCGCGGCCGAGCAGGCGGTCGCGGACGCGCAGCGGATGGCCGGCGTGGACCTGGTGGGGCTGCACTGCCACCTGGGCTCGCCGCTGTTCGACCTGGAGCCGTACGACGAGGCGAACCGCGTGATGCTGTCGTTCGCGGCGGAGATGGTGCGCAAGCACGGCCTGCGCTTCGCGAGTACAGCCCGGGCGGCGGCTTCGCATCGCAGTACGTGCGCGAGCAGCCCGGCGCCGCCGGTCGAGGCGTACGCCGAAGAGATCGTGTCGTCGTTCAGGCGGCGCTGCGCGGAGAACGCGCTGCCGCTGCCGCACCTGTTCGTCGAGCCGGGCCGGTCGCTCGTCGCGCGCGCGGGCGTGGCGCTGTACACCGTCGGCGCGCGCAAGGAGATCGAGGGGCTGCGCACGTGGGTGTCGGTCGATGGCGGCATGGCGGACAACATCCGTCCCGCGATGTACGACGCGAAGTACGAGGCGGTGGTGGTGAACCGCGCCGACGATGAGCCTTCGGAGACGGTGACCATCGCGGGCAAGTACTGCGAGTCCGGCGACATCCTGGTGCAGAGACGCGCGGCTGCCGCGCACGGCGCCGGGCGACGTCATCGCGCTGCCGGCATCGGGCGCGTACTGCCTGACGATGGCGAGCAACTACAACATGGCGCTGAAGCCGGCGGTAGTCGCCGTCAAGGACGGCCGCGCGCGGCTGATCCGCCGCCGCGAGACGTACGCCGACTTGATGGCGACGGACGTGTGGGAGGCCGAGTGACAGCAAACAGCAAACGGCAAACAGCAAACCTGCCGCGCGTGATGTTTTGCTGTTTGCCGTTTGCTGTTTGCTGTACGTGCACGCCATGAGCGGGAAGCTGCACGTCCTCATCACGTTTGCGCTGGAGCCGGAGCTGGTGGAGCGGATACGGGCGGTCGACCCGGAGCGGGTCGAGATCGAGCTGCTGGGGCAGGACCAGCGGCGGCTTCTGCGCGGGTTCAAGTATCCGAGCGAGCGCGAGCGCGAGGCGGTCGCCGAGGGACTGCACGGCGCGTTCGACCGCGCCGACGTCGTATTCGGCTTCTGGGGCGCGGAGCTGCACTCGGCGCTGACGTACGCGACGGCGAAGGGCGCGGTCGCAGGCAAGCTGACGCTGCGCGACGCCGCGCCGCACCTCAAGTGGATCCAGCTCACCAGCGCCGGCGCCGACCGGCTGCTGAACAGCGGCTTCATCGAGGAAGGCGTGATCGTCACGACGGTCAGCGGGCTGCACGCGACACCCATCGGCGAGTTCGTGCTGAGCGCGATGCTGATGTTCGCGAAGGGAGCGCCGGGGGCCATGCGCGCGCAGATGCGGCACGAGTGGACGCGGTTCGCGCCGCGCGAGCTGTACGGCAAGACCGTCGGCGTCGTGGGCTTCGGCCATATCGGCCAGGAAGTGGGGCGCCTGTCGAAGGCGTTCGGCTGCCGCGTCATCGCGACGAATCGGTCGGCGAAGGAGCGGCACAGCGCGCCCAACGCCGACGAGATCATGCCGTCGGACCAACTGCACAAGCTGCTCGGCGAGAGCCATTACGTGGTGTTGAGCATGCCGCTGACTCCTAAGACGCGCGGCATGATCGGTGAGCCGGAGCTGCGGGCGATGAAACCGACCGCTGTGCTGGTGAACATCGCGCGCGGGGCGGTGGTGGCCGAGGCGGCGCTGATCCAGGCGCTGCGCGAGCGCTGGATCGCCGGCGCGGCGCTCGACGTGTTCGAGCAGGAGCCGCTGCCGCCGGAGCATCCGTTCTGGGACATGGAGAACGTGGTCCTGACGCCGCACATCAGCGGCGGGACGGAGATCTACAACGAGCGTGCGGCGGAGATCTTCGCGCGGAACCTGGCGCGGTACCTGCGCGGCGAGCCGCTCGAGAACGTCGTCGACCCGGCGCGCGGATACTGATCTGGTCGAGTGGTCACTGGTCAGTGGTCGCTGGGCGATCGCTGCCGCGGTGTCGCACGAATGACCTAACCCCCCAGCCCCTTCCCTGGAAGGGAAGGGGAGTTCGCGCAGGCACAAGCGGCCAGTCACCAGTAACCAATCACCAGTCACCAGCAACCAGGGGACCAACATGGAGTTGTCGATCGAGGCGGCGTCGGACGATACCGGGGTGGCGCTTTCCGTCGACGGCTTGGCCGCGCTCATGGCTACGTGGGTGACGCACCAGAACCACTCGGTGGAACTGCTGCCGAACATCGACCGGCTGCTGCACGAGGCGGGGCGCACGAAGGATGACATCGAGGCGGTGTTCGTCGACATCGGTCCGGGGGGGTACGCCGGGCTGCGCGTGGGGGTGAGCATCGCGAAGGCGCTGGCGCACGGGCTCGGCGTGCCGATCGCGGGCATCGGGCGGCTGGAGCTGGATGCGTACGGCGTGGCGGGCGAGGCCGGCGGCCGGCGTATCGTGGCGGTGCATCGCGCCGGGCGCGGCGAGGTCGCCTGGGCGTCGTATCGCGGCGACGGCGGCGACTGGCGCGAGGAGACGCCGCCGCGCATGAGCAAGCACGAAGCGCTGTACGCGGAGATCAGCGCGGGCGACGCCGTGACAGGCGACATCGACGACGAGCTGGCCGATGTCGTCCAGCGTGCGGGCGGCGTGGCGCTGGCGGCGCAGCGGCATCGCGTGGTGGCGCTGGCGGCGCTGGGGCACAGGCGGCTGGCCGCGGGGCGCGCGGACGATGCGATGGCGCTGGTGCCGCTGTACCTGCGCGCGCCGGCCATCGGGCCGCGGGGGTGAGGCGCGCGGCCATCGCGCAGCAGCCAGACGTTCAGGGCCTGATGCGCAGCGAGCGGAAGAGCTGCAGCGCGATCTGCTGCTGCGCGGGCGAGAGACCGGTCCCGGACAGACTCAGCGCGACCGGGTACCCGAACGGCGGCGACACGTCGGCGGTGCGGACGTAGATCCCCGTCCTTCCGGCGCCGTCAACTCTTGGCGAGAACAGTCGAACCGTGAAGCCGCCGACCGTCTCATCGTGCGCGGCGAACGCGGGATCACTGGTGTCTGGCGGTGCGCCAGAGTACATGCCGTAGTCGAAGGTGAGCGTCATGCCGTCACCCGAGAAGGCGCCAACGAAGGAATCAATTCCTTGTGCCGGCTGGTACTGCCAGCCGGGCGGCAAAAGCACCGAGAAAGGACCGGTGTCCACGGAGGTCCACGTCGAAGGACCGAGCGGGCAGCAATCCGCGTAAGGAGCCGCGAGCAAGCCGACGGCGTAGAAGCGCAGGTTGCCCTCGCGCATGGCGTCGAACTGCACGTCGATATCGACGCTCTCGCCCGGGAAGAGCGCGTGCGGCATCGGTGGCCCGTCACCGCGACCAACCGACAGGACACTTCCGTCACCCGCGCGCAGAATGCCACAAACGGTGACCTGCTGATAGTAGCCCTCGCTGTGGTTGTTCGTCAGCCTCACGTGGGCGATCTTCGTCTTGGCGTCGCGATGGAGGAGCGTCACCAGCAGGCCGTCCCCGCGGGCTGGCCCGCTGCTCACTACTTCGCCAGCGAGCGCATCGAACTCCGCACGTAGGGGCAACTTGGCCACCGCGAGCGGAATGCTCGGCGTCGGGTAATCAGGAGCGTCGCTGAACAGCTCGAATGCGGCGCGTTCACCGGGCAGCAGCTTCGACGGACATGCTGAGACACCGATCCGGCCGGGGTACACCTCACGACCCGCGGCGTCCAGCATGCGCGCAGTCGCCGCCGCGGCGGACACCGTCTGGCCGCCCGAATTCACGAGTTCGCCCGTCCACGGGCCGGCTGCGCCGTGCTGCGAGACGTTCGTGACGCACGTCGCGCCGACGAAGAGAAGCGGCGAGAGCAGGAACAGTGAGGGGCGTGCGAGTTTCATCTGCTTGTTTTAACGCGCGCCGCGCCGAAAGGTTAACCTCTCACTAAGCCCGGCCGCCGCAGGACCAGAGGCGCGCCGCGTGATCCAGCGCGCTCGATCCCCGTATACTGCCGCCGGTGGATCCGATGCCTGCCAACGTCCACCATCCAACAGCGACCAGGAGATTCGACGTGGAGCGCACGCTCGTCCTGATCAAGCCTGACGCGATGCAACGCGGACTCGCGGGCGAGGTGATCTCGCGGTTGGAGCGGCGCGGTCTGAAGATCGTCGCCGTCCGGCTATGAAAGTGAGCACGAAGCTGGCGAAGCAGCACTACGCCGAGCACGAAGGCAAGCCGTTCTTCAAGGGGCTGGTCGAGTACATCACGTCGTCGCCGATCATCGCCGCGGTGTTCGAGGGGAGCAACGCGGTCAAGGCGACGCGGCAGACGATGGGCGCGACGAATCCCGTCGAGGCTGCGACGGGGAGCATTCGCGCGGACTTAGGGCTCGACAAGGGGCGCAACCTGACGCACGCATCGGACTCACTGGCGAGCGCGAAGCGCGAGATCGCGCTGTTCTTCGGCGACGCGCCGCCGATCGCGTGGAAGCGCGACACGGACGCGTGGGTGTTCGAGTAGGTTGTGGGTTGTAGGGGGTAGGTTGTAGGGGTCGCCAGCCGTGGACGGAAGCCGGGGCGCGAGCGACTGACCCACTGAAAGACCGACAGACTCGCTCACAACACCAGCTTCATCCCCACCGACGTTGGCACGAAGCCGAGGCGCTGGTAGAAACGATGCGCGTCCTTGCGGGCGGCGTTGCTGGTGAGCTGTACGCGTGAGCAGCCACGGCGGCGCGCGTCATCGATCGCCCAGCGCATCATCGCCTCGCCGATCTTGCGGTTGCGGAACGGCTCGTCCACGACGACGGACTCGATTTCGGCGACGAGTTCGCCGGCGCGCATCAGGTGCTGGATGAGGGTGATCTGGAACATGCCGACGACGTGCCCGTCCATCTCGGCGACCATGATGTCGTTCCGCGGGTCGGCCTCGATCGCGGCGAAGACGTCGTAGTAGCGCCGGGGCAGCGGCGGGCCGACGTCTTCGCGCCGCTCGCCGGCCAGCGACTCCTGCTGCAGGAGCTCGACCAGGCGCGGCAGATCGTGCACGTGCGCCCGCCGGATGACGGGTTGCGGGACGATGCGCTCGGAGACGGACCACGACATGCTGAGGATTCTAGCAGGGACGGTGATACAATCCCGGCCACGATGACATCAAGGACAACCAGAGGTGGCGGTGCGGCGATGCCGCCCGTGGCGGTGCTCGTGGCGGCGGTGCTGCTGGTCATGGCGGCGTGCGGCGGCGGGAAGAAGGCGGCGCCCGCCGCTACCGTGCTGCGGGTGACGAACGAGACGCCGTGCATCCTGCACGTGCGCTTCGACAACGGCTACCCCATCGGACGCGTGCAGCCGGGAGCGACGGCGGAGTTCACCGACGAGAAGCTGCCGACGTACCGCTACATCAAGGCGGAGTCGACGCAGGCGATCTTCCGGACGTACAACATGGAGCAGGTACGACAGGATGGTTATACGCTCACGATCAAGCCGGCGATCGATGACCATCCGTGCGTGGAGAAGCCCCAGTAGTGAGTAGTGAGTGGTTTGTAGTTCGTAGTGAGTAGTGCGGATGTGTTGCCCGGGCTTCTGGAGCGTCTCAGGTCAGGTCAGCCGTAGCGCGGGCTTTTCAGCCCGCGCGGGGTAATGCCGACCGTACTCCGGACCGCTGTGAGCTGAGAGCTGTGCGCTGAGAGCTGACAGCTTACTTGCGCCCCTTCGGCTTGCGGCCCTTGATTGGCACGGGCTTCCTCGCCGGCTGTTTCCTGCCAGCCGGCTTTGCGCCGGCCGCCGCGGGCGGCTCCATGCCGGCGAGGGCGGGCTGCTTCGGCTCCGGCTCGGGCTTGCCGCCGTTGCCGTTTCCGCCGCCCATCTCGATCGTCGCCAGCGACGCCACGCAGTCGCCCGGCGCGACGTTGATGACCGACACGCCCTGTGCGGAGCGGCCCGTCATGCGGATGCTGTCCATGCGCGTGCGGATGACGATGCCGTCCTGGCTGATGACGATCAGCTCCATGGTGGCATTCACGGTGCGCGAGGCGATGACCTTGCCGGTCTTCGGCGTGATCGCGTAGTTGCGGACGCCCTGGCCGCCGCGGTTGGTGACGCGATACTCCTCGAACGGCGTCCGCTTGCCGTAGCCGTTCTCGGTGATGCTGAACAGCTCGTGGTCCGGCGTGACGACTTCCAGCGAGACGACCTTGCCGCCCTTTTCCAGCTTGATGCCGCGGACGCCGCCCGACGTGCGCGAGGCCGACCGCAGCACGGAGACCGGGAAGCGGATCGCCTGGCCGTTCGACGTGATCAGGACGATCTCGTCGTCGTCGTGCACGAGCTTGGCGGCGATGAACTCGTCGTCCTTCTCCAGGTCCATGGCGATCTTGCCGTTGCGGCGCACTTCCTTGAAGTCGGCGAGCGGCGTCTTCTTGACCTCGCCGTTAGCCGTGGCCATGACCATGAAGTCCTTGTCGTAGTCGCGGATCGTGACGAGCGCCGTGACCTGCTCGCCGGGCTCGCAGTCGATGACGTTGACCAGCGGGATGCCCTTCGCCTGGCGCTTGGCGTCGGGCAGGTCGAATGCGCGCGACTGGAAGACGCGGCCGCGCTCCGTGAAGAACAGCACGTTGTCGTGCGTGTCGCAGACGATGAGCCTGCGCACGGCGTCCTCCTCGCGCGTGACCATGCCGGTGATGCCCTTGCCGCCGCGTCGCTGGAGCCGGTACGTCTCGAGCGGCAGGCGCTTCACGTAGCCGCGGTTCGAGAGCGTGACGACGACCTCCTGGTGCGCGACGAGGTCCTCCTCGGCGATGTCCTCGGCGCCGGAGTCGATGATCTGCGTCTTGCGCTCGTCGCCGTAGTCCTTCTTGACCTCGACCATGTCGTCGCGGATCAGGTAGTCGATCTTGCGCGGGTTCTTGAGCAGGTCCTCCAGGTAGTTGATGCGCTTGATCAGCTCCTTGTACTCGTCCTCGATCTTCGTCGCGTTCGAGCTGGGCGAGGCGGCGGAGCTGGAGGTCGAGCACGGCCTGCGCCTGCTTGTCGCTCATGCTTCCACGGCTTCGCCATCAGCTTCTCTTTGGCGTCCTCGGCGGAAGCGGCGGCGCGGATCGTCTGGATGATCTTGTCGATGTCCTTGAGCGCGATCAGGTAGCCGAGCAGGATGTGCTCGCGGTCGCGCGCGCGTCTCGAGCTCGAACTGCGTGCGGCGGCGGATGACGTCGCGGCGGTGGTCGATGTAGGCCTCGAGCATCCGCTTGAGGCCCATGGTCTTCGGCTGGCCGGCATCGAGCGACACCATGTTGACGGCGAACGACGACTGCATGGCGGTGTGCTTGTAGAGCTGGTTGAGCACGCTCGCGGCCTGTCCTTCGCGCCCCAGCTCGATGACGATGCGCATGCCGTGGCGGTCCGACTCGTCGCGAAGGTCGCTGATGCCGACGATCTTCCGGTCCTTCACCAGGTCGGCCATCTTCTCGATCAGCGTCGCCTTGTTCACCTGGTACGGCAGCTCCGAGACGATGATCATCTCGCGGTTGCCCTTGCGCCATCTGCTCGATGCGGGCCCGCGCCTGCATGATGATGCGGCCACGGCCGTCGGCGTACGCTTCCTTGATGGCGTCGCGCATGACGTCGTGGCGCTTGCCCTCGTCGTCGAGCGCGGCGTCCTTGCGCATGCGGTAGATGAGTGCACGCCGTCGGGAAGTCCGGCCCCTTGACGATGCCGGCAAGCTCTTCGGTCGTCGTCTCGGGATTCTCGATCAGCGCCATCACGGCGTCGCAGATCTCGCGCAGGTTGTGCGGCGGGATGTTCGTCGCCATGCCGACGGCGATGCCCGACGAGCCGTTGAGCAGCAGGTTCGGGATGCGCGCCGGCAGCACCCACGGCTCCTGCCGCGAGTCGTCGTAGGTCGGGACGCGTGTCGACGGTGTTGCTGTCGATGTCGGCGAGCAACTCTTCCGTGATGCGGGTCATCTTCGCTTCGGTGTAGCGCATGGCGGCCGGCGGGTCGCCGTCGACGCTGCCGAAGTTGCCCTGGCCGTCGACGAGCAGGTAGCGCATGCGAGAAGTCCTGCGCCATGCGGGCCATCGCCTCGTAGACCGGGCTGTCGCCGTGCGGGTGGTACTTCCCCAGCACGTCGCCGACGATAGCGGCGCTCTTGCGGTAGGCGGAGCTCGGCCGCAGGTTCATGTCGTGCATCGCGTAGAGGATGCGGCGCTGGACGGGCTTGAGGCCGTCGCGCACGTCCGGCAGCGCGCGCGCCACGATCACGCTCATGGCGTAATCGAGGTACGACGAGCGCATCTCGTCTTCGATGCCTCTGTTGCGGATATTGCCGATTCCGGAGTCCTGGGTCATGAAACAGTAATTCTCGCGACGCGCGTAGATTCAGCGCGGGCCCGGGTTTGATAGACCCATTTTACCAGTTCGGGGCCGGTAGCCGGTAGGTTCGGAGCGCCGGGGCGCGCGGCTACGTCCCCGGGCTCGTGGCGCCCGCCGGCGCCGTATCGGCGATGCGCTCGGCGCGGATGACGAGGCGCTTGTCGTACTGGTGCGTGGCGGGGTTGAAGGTGCCGCCGCAGGTGATCAGCGTTACCGTCTCGTTCGGCGTGGGGCCGACGATCTGGTCCACGGGGGCCGTCGCGGCATCGAACTGCTGCTTGAAGTTGACCGCGTACTTGTAGACCGTGCCGTCCTGGAGACGCACCTGGATGAGGTCGCCGGACTCAAGGTCCTTGAGGTTCCAGAACACCGCCTTGCCGACGCGGATGTAGTCGACATGGCCCGCGAAGACCGCGTTGCCCCCGAAACCCGGGTGGGCGCTGAAGTCGTACCAGGCGGTGTCGTAGGCGTTATCCGGCGACTGCATCACGCCCTGGGCATCGATCCCCTTCTGGATGACCGGGGCATCGATCTCGGCCTTGTCGACGATGAGGCGCATGACGGGCGAGTGCGAGCCGGGCGGGAACTGGCCCGTGGGCGTCGATGTGGGGCCGGGGGTCGGCGTGCGGATGGGCTCGCCGAACGCGGCGATGGTCTCCAGGCTGCTGTTGCCGTCGTCGCTGCTGAAGATGACGCCGGTGGCGATGAGCATGAGGATCAGCGCGCCGACCATCATCGACACGCCGGCCGCCATGAGCGCGATCGAAAGCCTGTTCTGGTTCACGCGTGCACCGCTCCCTCAGCACGTCCAAACGCCGGCGCGCGGGCCTGCCAGCCCCGGAACCCAGCCCTCGAAACCCTCCTGCGCGGCATTATGTCGTGCGATTTGAATCTGCCGAGGGTTTTGTTTCGTAATTTCGACTATTTGACGGAGACGCCGGCGCGCGGCCCCGCGTTTCCTAGATGCGCACTCCGCGGACGACCAGCCGGTTGCTGTAGTGACCGCCGCTGAAGCCGCCGATGCAGGTCACAAGCGTGATGCTGTCCTGCCCGGTGCGCTCGACGAAGCCTGTGAAGTCCTGGTCCGGCTCGGCCCACTGGCTCCACTGGACGGCGTACGTGACCGGCCCGCTATCGGTCGTGACGGTGATCTGGTCGCCCGGCTGCAGGTCCCGAATGCTCCAGAACACCGCAGGGCCGACACGGATATAGTTGACGTGACCGGCGAAGACGGCGTTGGCGCCTGGCTCGCCCGGCGCGCCGCCGAGCCCGCCCCAGTTCTGCGAGAAATCGTACCAGATCACGTCCCAGGCGCCGCTCGGGTTGCCCATCTGCCCGTTCTCGCCCATCGTGCGGCCGTAGACGGAGGCGTTGACGCCGATGGCGGGGATGGAGATGGACCATCCGGTGCCCGTGGGCGCGCCCGGGCCCGACAGGTTCGGCGCCGGCGGGTCAGCGCGGCGGGCCGTGCCGCCGCCGCCACCGGTGCTCGCAGGTCTCTCGTCCGTCGCCTGGAGGCCGGCGCTGGCCGGCGTATCCGTCGGGATCGGGACAGCGGTTGACGTCGCGGGCCCGGGTGTGGCCGAAGACTCCCCGGTGGCGACAACAGCCTCCTTGTTCGAGGCCTCGCCGCCGCCGCCGGTCATCGCAAAGCCGATGCCGGCAGCTGCGAGCGCGATCACCGCGATCGGGACGCCGACGAGCAGCGCCCGCTTCACGGCGCTCGCCTCGCGCCAGAGGAGTTTCAGAGATTCGCTCATGCCGGCACCCTTTCGCTGTGTCAGCCTCTATGATCGGCCACCGGGCAGGCGGCGGGCCATTAGGGGAAACGCTTATACTCGCCGCCCCCAGGCGATCTGGCGGTTGTTGTAGTGCCCGGCTTCGAACTCGCCGGTGCAGGTGATGAGCGTGATCGACTCATCGGCGGTGGCGGCGACGATGCCGGTCCAGTCCGCGCCTTCGGGGTCGACCACCTTGTTGAACTCGATCTTGTAGCTGATCTCACTGCCATCGGTCATTTTGACGGTCACGACGTCGCCCGCTTCGAGCTCGTGCATGCGCCAGAACACGGCCGGCCCGTGGCGGATGTAGTCGACGTGGCCGGCGACGACGATGTTGCCGCCCTTGCCGGGCAGGCCGCCCAGGTCGGGCCACTGCGAGAAGTCGTAGTAGGCCACGTCATCCCAGCTATTGGGGTTGGGCATCTGGCCGTCGGGGCCGACGACCTTGTACGAGAACGGCGCGTCGATCTCAATCTTCGGGATGATCAGCCGGGCGCCCGTGAAGTCGCCGCGGCCGGGCGTCCCGGTGCCGCGGTTGGCGAGGTCCTGCGGCGTGAGCTGGTCGCCGGGGCTGATGGCGATCGGCGTCTTGAGGCCGGCGCTCTGGCCGGGCGTCGGCGTCTCGACGGCGGTGCTCGACGCGTCCGCCGTCGTCGTGCCCGATGCATCCGACTTGCCGCCGCCGCCACACGCCGCTGCCGCCAGGACCACCGCCGCGCCGATGCCGATCACGAGCGCCTGCCGGATGCGGCCGCGCCACGCGGCGCGAGCTTTGACGTGCGCCGGTTCTACGTTCGTCATCTCATCTGTTCCGTCTTGTCGCATACCAACCCTCACCCTCGTCCGCTTGCGGCGGACCCTCAACACCGCCACCATATTGCCATATTTACGTATCAGGAGCCCTTGAAGGCCCTGCCATCGTGTTAAGCCCGCCTTCGGGCGCCTGCGGGCCCGAACGTGCCGGGGGGCCCTCGCCGCGGCGAGGGCCCCCCGGTTAAGGACCAGTGCCCTTATTGGTTACTTGCCAGCGCGGCGCGTAACCAGGCCACCGGCGACCAGGGCGACCGAGCCCAGGGCCAGCGCGACGAGCGTCCACGCGGGGAAGCCGGCCGAGCCGTCCTGACCAAGGTAGCCACCGTTACCGGTGTCGGAAACGGTGATGGCGCCGCGGCCGCCCGTCGGCGTCGGCACCGGAGCGGCGGACGTCGGGGTCGGGATCGGCAGCGAGCAGTCCACGCGGATCGAAGCCTGGGCCTCGCCAGCGCTGACGACGACGGTCACACCAGCGGTCGCGCCGGAGAGCGGCGTGATGGTGCTGGAGGCCGAGCCTGCCGCGGTCTTCACGTTGATCGGGTTCGCCGTGCCGAGGGCGACGACGCTGAAGAGCACGGTCACGCCATCGGCGACGTTGTCGCCGGCGGAGTCAGTGACCTTCGCCGTCACGCTCGAGGTAGCGGAGCCGTCGCAGGCGATCTGGGCCGGCGAAGCGGTCAGGGCGATCGACGCCGGGCGCGCCGACGACCGTGATGTCCGCACTGTCGCTGTCCTCAGTCGTCCTCGCCGTCGTTGATCGTCGCGGAGATCGCGGCAGTGCCGGTGTCCTTGCCGCCGCACACCACGAAGAACTGGGCGATGCCGGAATCGCCGGCGTCCACGGTCTGACCCGTGTTACCGACGATGCCGTTAGCCGGATCATTCGTGGCAATGAGGGCGACATCGGTGTCATCCGACTCGACCGTGACGCTCACGCGCGCCAGTTTGGTGTCGTCCGAGTCGGTCACGGTGGCGGCGCCGACCGTCGTGGTAGCCTGCGAGATCGACGATGCGTCAGCGACGTCGTTCTCATCCTGGCAGGCCGCGGCCCCGCTTGTCGACTCGTTGCTCTGGATCACCGTCTCGACGAGCGCGACCGTGACGTCGTGGGGAGCCCCGACGATCGTCGTGTCAAAGCTCTGAGGGACGGCTTCCTGCTCCACGTTGGTCGTCTTGACATCGCCAGCGTTGGCCGTCTCGTTGAAGAGGCCGAACGTGACAACGCCGTCTCCGTCATTCGCGACCGAGTCCGAGCAGTCCTCGTCCTCCGTGTTGAGATCGCAGACCCAGTTGATCGTGCCGCCCTCGCTCGTCTGGAGGCCGGCCGGCGGGTCGACCGTGACAGCGGCCTCGTCGTCGACGAAGACGAAGCCCACGATCAAGCACTGAAGCGCCTGGGGGTAAGCGCCGAAGGTATCGTCGTCACAATCCTCACCGAGCTGGTTGCCGTCGAGGGCGTCCAGGTCATCGAGGTCGCTCTTCTCGAGCACGTCGTCCTCGTCGCCGAGCGCGTTTGCCAGGGCGATCACGTCGGCGGCGTCGATACCGTCGCACGCCTCGATGTAGTCAGTGTACGCGGGGGCGCCGATTGTCACGTCGGTGGTGTCGCCGTCGATGCCGGCGGCGAGCAGCTCACAACCGACCGACGAGACTCCCGTCGTGTCGGCGTGGGCGGTAGGTGCGGACAGGCGAGCGCCGAAGCCCAGTACCAGGGCCGCGAGCGCCGCGATGACCGCGAATCCAATGGTCTTCAAGGTTTTGTTCCTCCTGATGGGTACGCGGGCTTTCCTCAAGTCACCGCGTATTCCGGCCGAATGTTCGTTTCTTGGTCTTGGCTTCATGCCGTGCGGCGGATGCTTCCTCCGGGTGTGCGGGTCGTCCTCGGCCGAGTTATGGCGACGCGCCTGACCTGGATTCCACATTCCACCGGTTGGCCTCCTGCCCTCCTTTCCTCCTCCAATGCGGGAGTCGTGCACCGCTTCCGTGCGGGATACAGCCACAGGGCGCCCGTGCGGGGCGCCATGCCGTATAACGCCCGCGACGCGGAAAAGGTTAACGGTGGTAGGAGCGATCTCTCTGTCGGGGTTTGCCCTCAAATCCGGGGCGGCGGGGGCTGTTCATAGCTTCGTTTCCGAGAAAGAACGGACTCGGTTCAGCCGCTCGTTCGTCCGCACATGCGTTCTGTCAGGCCCAGCCGCGGGCTCACACAGACCGCATATTGGCTATCATCGTCTCCGCTGAGATAGTTAGGCCAATGGCGTTGGGGGGTCCTCCGGTTCGAAGAACAACACCAGTACGCCAAGCTCATGCGTTCCGGGTTGCGGCGGCACGCGGATCGCGGAACCCGGCCCGCCAGCGATGCGCTGTCGCGACAAGCCGTACCCACCAGACTGTCTACCTAAGACGAGTGCCAGTTCGCGTGGGCTTGCATCGCCAAGGTTTGAAGCCACAGCTTTAACCTGCGCACAACCGCCAGCGGAGTGGGATACTCATCCTTGGGCATTCCGGCACCACCGCAGGGCGACCACCGAACACGCAGCGTCATCGAAAGCTGCGGCTCGATCTGTTGCCAGTACAGATCAGCGATGAGCTGATGTCCCGCGTCGCTCGGGTGCATGCCGTCCGGCGAGATGTACTCCGCTCGGTCTTTGGTGGCGCGCCAGAGGTCAGCGACAGGAATCTGGCGCTTCGCGGCTTCCTGCCGGATGATCTCGCTGAGGGTGTCCGCGCGAGCATACGCTGGGTTAGAACGAGGCCAATACAACCAGGGCACCGTACCAACAACGACCGCCGCTCCCGACGCCTGCAGGCAGTCGAGCATCAGTCCGTACGCACTACGATACGCATCAAGCGGTGACGCCTGGTCTTCGATGGCGGCATGAGCCCCTACCTCTACGACGATGAGTCCCGCACCGCTCCGCATCACCTGGCGCGTGTTGTCCAGGTCACCGCGCAGCCCGCCGAATGCGGAAATCACGACGTGGCGAGTCCCCACCCAGTGCTCAGGCGCCAGGCGATCCTCCACCAGACTGACAAACCGCCGATCGTCCGAACTGGCTCCCGCGCCCAATGTGACGCTGTCGCCGAAGAAGACAACGTCGGATCTCGTGCCCCGGCTTCTCAGCGGCGCCAGATCATTCATCGTACCCTGCCGTGCCGGTGCCGGAACGAGGCCCGCTCAATTCAGCTCATCCGCCGCACGCAGCACATCGATCAGTGGCACCGGCGCCGGGAGCAGGCCCGCTCGATTCAGCTCATCCGCCGCACGCAGCACATCGATCAGTGGCACCGGCGCCGGGAGCAGGCCCGCTCGATTCAGCTCGTCCGCCGCGCGCAGCACGTCGATGAGCGGCACCGGCGCCGGCGCCGGGAGCAGGCCCGCTCGGTTCAGCTCATCCGCCGCACGCAGCACATCGATCAGCGGCACCGGCGCCGGCGCCGGGAGCAGGCCCGCTCGGTTCAGCTCGTCCGCGGCGCGCAGCACATCGATCAGCGGCACCGGCGTCGGCGCCGGGAGCAGGCCCGCCCGATTCAACTCATCGGCCGCGCGCAGGATGTCAATCAGCGGCACGGGCGTCGCCGCGGGCGGTGGCATGAGCCCCGCCTTCACCAGCGCGTCAGCCGCTCGCAGGATGTCAATCAGCGCCGGCTCCGGCGTCGCTGCGGGAAGCAGGCCCGCCCGATTCAACTCATCGGCCGCGCGCAGGATGTCAATCAACGGCACGGGCGTCGCCGCGGGCGGTGGCATGAGCCCCGCCTTCACCAACTCATCCGCCGCACGCAGTACATCGATCAGCGGTACCGGCGTCGGCGCCGGAAGCAGGCCCGCCCGATTCAGCTCGTCCGCAGCGCGCAGCACGTCGATGAGCGGCACCGGCGTCGGCGCCGGGAGCAGGCCCGCTCGGTTCAGCTCATCCGCCGCCTCGGGCGTCGCCTCGGCCCCGAGCACCGTACTCGCGTTCGTCTGTGCATCTGCCGCCGAAGAGCGCCCGCCCCACCGGTCTCTCGCTGCGCGTTCTCCGTTCCCCGCCAACCGCACCGGACGGCCGCTACGAGCGATGGCCTGCGCTGACGATACCGGTGTTTGGCGAGACCGCCAGAATGCCATCGGGCTGATGACGAATACCGGCGCCACCAAGACGATCGCCAGGAGAGACAGGCCTCGCCAGGCGGACCTGCCCCCACTCACGCGCACATCGTTCGTTGGCCGCATCTCCACGCTCCCGCCGTTCCGACCCACACGAGTGATCATGGCTAGGGGAGGTATGCGTGGTCATGAGAAAACACCCTTAGTTGCCGCCACCGGCGCCCTGATTCACGGCAGGCCAGGCGCCCTCGTCCACGATGTGTCCCGTCCACACAGGATCGAACGAGTGGTATCGGCTACCCACATGGACTGATGCCGTCGAAGAGCCGCGGCGAGAGCCTGACGCTCACGAAGAATGGAGCAGCCTGCGGGGCGGGTCATCCGGGTGGGCGACGCCAGATCATGCGTTCGCCTGACAGACACCTGCCACGTGCTGTGGCTCGGTTCTCGTCAATTCTTTGGGTAGGCGACGAACTTCGCCCCGAAAGCGGGGTCGGGGCCGATGTCGGACATCGTGCTGGCCACGGCATCGCGGAGCGCAAGCCGGTCAACGAGGAGATGCCGCAGCACGTGCGCAAGTGCGTCATCCGTATGAGTTGCCGTCACCTGGGCATCCCATCCTGCGACGGCTTCGGCACCCTTTCGCATCAGTGCGGCGGCCATGCCGTCGGTATTCACGCCGTCGCAACCCATGAGGAGGATGGTCGTGCCGTCAAAGCGTCCCTGTGCGCCGGTCTCTATGAACGCCGGCGTGATGCCGAAGTAGCGATCGGCCGGCGGGTCGGAGACCTCGACACCAGGCCCGAACGGTCCGTCGTTCCATCGATGCCCGATCCGCACCACATCCAAGCGGCGCTCACGTTGATCGTCTACGTAGCGATCCGCGACATAGCGTTCAGACGTGAAGAGGCTGATCAGAGGAACGTGCACCAGACCGCCAGCGGTGAAATCACGTCTCTCCTGCTCTCCCGACGAGTGACTCCGGACGATCACCAGCTTGTAGCCGCGCGCGGGCAGGCGACGATAGAGATCCACCGTCACACGCGCGCTCGGGTAGTAGTCGACGGTGTACCCGGCGTCAACCAGCATCTGCCGGGCCTTCTCCATGAGCGAGGGATTCGGATCCGTCAGTGCAAGCTGGTCGATGATGGCCGCACGCGGGGGCTCCGGGCCGCCGCCCACGCGCAGATACACGAGGGCGACGATCGCCGCCAGCGCGACAGCCGGCGCGATGAGCGCGACGGCCAGCCACTTGCGTCGCGATGGGCGTCCGTTGCCACGCGGCGCCGCGCGGTCAGCATCACCGCGCGGCGCCTTGAAGTATCGACGTTTGCGCCGGCTCATCGGCTCTCCTCCGTGGCGCTGGCGGAAACGCGAGCGTCCCTGCCTGCCGCTACCTACTGCCTGGGAGGGCCCACGTTCGCGCAGTAGAGGTGGGCGATGTCCGCCAGCTCCTTCGGACGCGGGCTGGGGCAACTTGAGTCATCCAGGCCTTCGCCACTCTCCATGGACATGTAGAGCGTGTAGCTCAGTCCGTCCGACTGATACCAGTAGCCGTTTGCCGCGGAGTTTCCGCGTGGGTCCATCGGCACCGGGCCCAGGTACGGCTCGAACTTGCAGCCAGCGTCAACCGCCTTGTCCGCGCAGAGCGTCTGGACGACGCCGCCGGTGTCGTAGGGATACACCTTGTGGTCTCTGTAGTACTGGAACGACGCCTGCGTGATCTTGTAGGCGTCGATGCCGCGCCCCAGATCGTGATAGTGCGCCATGGGGTTCGGCGTCGGTGTCACTGCCGGGGTCTCGGCAGCCGCTCCACCATGTGTCGCATCCGCGGCGGTGACCAAACTGTTTGTGACAGCGTTGTCGGGCTCCAGCGCGATCGCAAGCGAAAGAGCCAGCACAGCGCCGGCCAGCGCACACACCGGCAGCACGTACCAGGGATCTGTGAGCCTGTCACGCCAGCTAATCCGCAAGGGTTTCTCCAGCATACCGGTTCCGCTTCTTACTTCCGACATCGCTCTTCTCTGTCAATCATAACGATCGGCCGCCACCGACGTGTCAACTCTTCATGTTGCCGTTCGTCCCACGCACAGACCCGGTGGCTCAATGAGCCTCTTCCGGCCAAAGGCGAATGCGCGCGCGAGCAAGCCCAGCGGTATCCCCTTGAAAGCCGGCGCAGTTTCAGTTGTGCTCACCTTGCGCCTCGTAGCCCACTGCCAAGTGATCTGGTGTCCGCAGTTGGCATATACTTGGCCCTAGCGGACGCACTGTCGCCAACCCGCCACGCATTCAGAGGGAGATCAACGTGCCCACCCATTCCCGGTCCCTGAAACTGGTCCTGGCCACCGTAGTACTGTTGGCTGCGGCCGTGGCCCCGCAGCGAGCTCACAGCCAAGACCAGCAGGCGACCATCACGATCGTCGCACCTGGCAGCGTGAGTGCATCGGCAGACCAAGTTGACATACGCATCGATGTCGAGAACGCGCGCAATCTCGCTGGCTTTCAGTTTATCCTGAACGTGGACTCCCAGCTGTTGCGCCCAGTCTCCGCTAGTAAGACGACGTTCCTCACGCAGAGCGGCCGTGAGATCCTTTGCCAGGACCCAACTCTTGAACCCGCGGCGATCCGATACACGTGCGTAACGCTGCGGGACAGCCCCCCCGGTGTCAACGGCTCCGGCACCCTGGCGATCGTAACGCTCAAGCCTCTGGCTCATGGAACTTCGCCGCTCGCCCTCTCCCGCGTCAAGTTGGCTCACCCGGATGGTACGGAGCTACCCAGCCGCACCGTTGAACGGCAACCTGGTAGTCGGTGGCGGCAGCAGTTGGGTCGAGCCGTGGCAAGCCGTGCTCGTGGCGATAGCGGCGATGCTTCTCTTACTTCTCATCACAACATTCGTCTGGCGGCTTAGTCGCAAGCGGTCGGCTCATCAGCCCGGCGAAGCTTCTCCGCCGATGTAGTCAACAGCGGCATCGCCGCAGCCGCTACGCGCCGTCGGTGAACCCGACGTCGATCCGCACGGCCCTGCATTCGCGTCAGTTCGAGGCGCATGGTCAGGACGACGGGTGGGCGTCGCTCGCCGACGCCGGCACCGTTTCGACCACCCTCTCAGCCCGGACAACAAGGCGCTGGTTGTACTGGTGCGTCGCAGGGTTGAACGTCCCGGTGCAAGTAATGAGCGTCACCGATTCCACAGGCGTCGGCCCGATAATCTGCTCGACGGGAGCGGCCTCCTCGTCAAATGCGCCCTTTCCGGTCACCCGATACTGGTACACGGTCCCGTCGTCGAGCCGGACCTCCATCACGTCATCCGGCATGAGTTTCCCCAGGTCCCAGAACACCGCTGGCCCGAGACCGCGGAAGTCAACGTGGCCCGAAAACACCGCGTTGCCGCCAAAACCCGGTCGCGCCGCGAAGTCGTACCAAGCAACGTCGTACCCGTTGTTCGGCACCTCCATGACGCCGTCCGGACCGACGCCCTTCACGACAACCCCGGCATCGACGCCAATGCTGGGGATGATCAGCCGGGCAATTGGTGCGCTGCTGGGCGGCGTACCTGTGGGGACGGGAGACACACCGGAAGCTATGCCAGATTGCTCGATCGACGAGACGTTAAACGCCGTTCCGGTGTCGGGCGTACTGAAGACAAGCGTATCAAAGTAGCCAATGGACTGGAGGAGGAACAGGATCACCGCCGCCGTCATGGACAGTGTGCCCAGCCCCAACGTGCCAAGGGAAGGAATCGTCCAGCCGGCTTGCCGTACCGTCACGCGATCTCCTTCGCCCGTAGCGTCTCAGGCATCATCGAGTCCGTCCCGGCAGAAGCGAACGCGCGCTTCTATCACCCCGAACGTGCGACCTATGTCGCGCGTTTCACCGCGGCGGCACAGATTGCGGTCAACGTCCGGAAGAGGCATTCCGGCGCCGCCACACAGCCGCACCCGCGGCAGTAGCCGCAATGGCCAGCGAGCCAACCACAAGGACCGAAATCAGCCGACTCGATACAGTTGAGTTACTCCCGGAACCCGCTCGCGGGCTGCTGGCATTAGCGCCACCACCAGCAGACGCCGCCTGCGTGGCGGTGACCGCTGCCGTTCGGCTCGCTTGCGCGTCTCCACCGCCCGTGCCACTAGTGCACGTCACAGCGGCATCCTGCAGCTCAGAATCGCCGACGCCGGCGGCGATGGCAAAGTTCGTCCCCGTTGCCTCGCCAACTTCCTGACTACCCTGCAAATGCAGCGCAGATGTCCCAACTGCCGCGCAATGGAGCTTCCAACTTCGCGTCGCACCGGTCGCCGCCGTTGTCCCGGAAGTCCGGGCGCATCCGCCGTAGACGTAGTCGGAGCCCTCCGTCTCGCCACAGAGGACGGCGCCGCCAAGGTTTGTGTTCACGGGTCCGCTGACGAACCGCACGATGGCCGGATCGAACTTCATGTTGCTCTGCTCCGCTGACCAAGCATCCGCAGCGGAGACGACCACATGATCAACCGTAAAGTCAGCGCCAACAGCGACCGATATCGTGTCCTGGACGCCGGCCGCACTCGGGTTCGCGTCAACCGCGTAAACATTCGCCGTCGGCGCGGCACCTGCGTCCTGGGCCACCCAGAACAGCCCGGTTGCCACCGCGACCAGGACGGCCAAGCCAAGAGTGCGTTTCACGCGCCAGCGCTCACGCAAGACGGCATCAGACCCCTTGGACCGGTACATTTGTGCTTCCTCCAGCAACTACCGTCGGCGCGCCAAACACAGCGCCAGCGAGTGAGCGGCGGGGGACTGTCACCCCGCCGCTCGCTCCTTGGTATCACACAAACGCCCGCTCGCGTCAGGCCTTCGGCCGCCGCGGTTACGAGCTCCTCCGAGACTTGAGGTAGATGCTACCACCCAAGGCCCCGAGGGCGACCACGCCCAGGATCAGCCACAGGCCGCCCAGCGTGTCCAAGCTGGCTACGGTGCCGCGGCCCGAGGGGGGCAGGCTCGTCGTCCCCGTCCGGGTCGGGATGGCCGGCGTGCGAACCGCAGGACTCACCACCGACACCGGCGTCTGGGTCGCAGGACTGGTCGCGGTAGCTTCCGAGACGGCAGTCTTCGTCGGGGTGTGGGTCTTCAATTCCGTGGAGGCCTGCGCGGTCTTCGTGGCGGCCTGAGCCGTCTGCGTCGCCGCATTCACGGTCGGCGTGGCCGTCCCCGTCGCCGTCGCCGTCGCCGTTAACGTTCGCGAGCTCGTGGCGGTCGGCGTGGCGCCATCGCCGCCAACGGCGGTACACGTCACAGAAGCATCGTGCAGGACCGGGTCGGCGGCGCCGCCGACGATGGCGAAGTTGGTGCCCGTCGCCACACCAACCTCGGCGTTCGTCTGCAAATGCAGCGCAGATGTCCCAGCCGCCGCACAATGGAGGGTCCAACTCCGCGTCACTCCGGTGGCGGTCGACGTGCCGGAGATCCTGGCGCATCCTTCGTACACGAAGTCGGCGCCGGTGGTACCACCACAGAGCGCGGCGCTGCCGAGGTTTGTGTCCACGGGTCCGCTGACGAATTGGACGATCGCCGGGTCAAACTTCATGTTGGTCTGCTCGGCTGACCAAGCGTCCGCCACGGAGACGATCACATGATCAACGGTGAAGTCTTGGCCAACATTTTTCGATATCGTGTTCTGGACGCCCGCCGTGCTCGGGTTCGCGTCAACGGAGTAGACATTCGCCGTCGCCGCGGCATTTGCCTCCCGGATCATCCAGACCAACCCCAATCCCACCGCGACCAGCGCGGCAAAGACAAGAGCCGGTTTCATTCCCATTCGCCCCCGCAAGGTCTGCATTCTCATGCTCTCCTCCCAACCCATCCGCTGGTGAACATTCGAGCGCATCCCTGCGTAAACTCATTCAATTCTTCCATGTAAACGCGCGGCCTCCTCGAAGATAACACCTCAGTTCAGGCACTCAATGAAAATACCTCCATAGCTGCGCTGGACCTGAGGATGCGGCGGGATTCATCTCCGGGGCGGGGTAAGCGACGAAACTATAGCCCACCCGTCCCCAGGCCGTCAACGCCGCGACGCTTCCTCTCCTTGACGGGCGTCACCCGAGGGTACATGACTGCCCAACCAGGCCCAGCATCCTGACGATGTCCGTTGTCACGCCGATGCCTCCATCGACATCCACATCGTACGGCTGATGGACAGGCCAGTCCGGATCTGTGGACTTGGCACCCACGTGCTTGAGCTCCTCGACCACGTCCGTGGTAATCCCGATGGTGCCATCGTACGCCGGCGGATTACCCGTAGGCACATCGGCGCAACGGACAACAGACGCCGTCCCGGCCGTCAACGTCAAGCTCAGGGGGCGGCCTTGCACGTCAAGCAGCTCCGACCCCGTCAAGTCCAGCGTCGAATCACCGAGCGTAAGGGCCGAAAAGCTCACCGTCGCCAAGACGCCGGTCCCCTGCGGGCCCACCCACGTCGAGGGGGTATTCTTCTTCTCGCGTGCCACGCAGAAGAACTCCACCCAGTCCGCACCGGCCGTCTGGTAGCAGACTTCAAGCGTGCGGTTGTTGCTCGTCAAGAACGCGCCGTTTGTGATGCCGGCGAACTGGAGCACCGACGGGTCATAGGTGATCCGCACGCTGTACCCTCCAATGCCGCAGGGCTGCGACCCCGCGAGGGGGTTCAGGCGGTCCACCAGGCACGGCAGCGGGCCGTCCTCGTCCGTCAATCCGTCCCGGTCGTCGTCGCGACCGTCTTCGTTGAACGCGGCCGTCGCCGTCGTTGTCCTGGCCGCCGTCCTCGTCGAGGTAGGGTGCGCACTGCGGGTCCTCGTCGTCGCCGCCGCCGGCGCCGTCGTTGTCGATGCCATCGGCGCAGTTCGCAGGGTCGCGGCCGCCGGCCTCGTTGCCGTCGCCGTCCTCGTTCTTGCCGTCCTCATTCACGCGCTGCACGCACTGCGCGTCCCAGCCGTCGATCTTAAGGTCGCCGTCGTTGTCGATGCCGTCGCTGCAGTTGCTCGGCGCCGGACCCGCTCTCCCGCCCCGTGCCGTCCATGTCGTCGTTGGGGCCGTCTTCGTCCACCTTCGGCGCCGGGGTGGTGCCGTCGTGGTCCTGGTTGAACGGGCAGGTTACGGCCGTGAAGCCGTTCGACAGGCAGTCCGTGAGATTCCCGTCTTCGTCGATGCGTCCGTCCCCGTCGGTGTCGCCGCCGCCGATCGGGTCCTCATCGACGCGCCCGTCGCCCTGGCAGTCCGGATCGTTCCGGTCGGTGTACGCGTCGCCGTCGTTGTTGATGCCGTCGACGCAGTTCATCGGGGTTTGGTAGAAGATCGTGCCGGTGGCGCCGGCGACGGTCACGGCGGGGCTGCTGGTCAGCTTGAACGCCGTTGCAGTCAACCCGGACGCCGCGACGATCCTGGCGCCGTTGATCGACGGCGTGCTGTCCGAGCCTATGATGGTGATCTCGTTGCCAGCCACCAGGCCGTGGGGGGCCGCCGTGGTGATCACCGTCTGGTTCGCAGCGGCCACGGTGTTACCGATGATGTACTTCGTGCCGCCCTCTCCCACGAGGTCGTCGTCCGGCGGGTCTTCGTCGCGGTTGGCATCGCCATCGGGGTTGATCCCGCGGACAGGGTCTTCGTCGATGCGGCCGGCGCAGTCCGCATCGGCAAGGTCCCTCCCCCCGGCGCTGTCGTTATCGAGCTGGTCGTCGCAGGTGCCGGCGGCGGACGATGGTCCGCCCTCACGGCCGTCCTTGTCGTCGTCCGAGCCAATCTGCCCGGGCGGCGGGTCCTCGTCGGCCAGCGCATCGCCCTCGAGGCAGCCCGGGTCGGGAAGGCCGTCCTCGTCCACGAGCCCGTCGTCATCATTGTCGATCCCGTCGAGGGGGTCCTCGTTGACGAGGCCATCATCGTCGTCGTCAAACTGGTCGTCTATCAGTCCGTCGCTATTGTTGTCCACCTGGTCGAAGCAGCTCATCGGGAGGAGGCTCGTGATGCCGCCCTCGCGGGCGTCGTTGTCCAGGCCGTCGATTGGATCCTCATCCTTCGTGCCGTCGCCGTCCTCGTCGATGCCGGTGACGGGGTCCTCGTCGGTCTTGCCGTCGCCGTCGTTGTCCACTCCGTCGCCGCTGACGCTGATCGCCGGCGTGGTGAGGTCGGTCGCCATGATGTTGATGCTCTGCGCGGTGCCTCCCTTCGCGAGCAGCTTCCGCGTCGGGCTGAGTTGGACGCCGGCGGTGCCGAAATTGCCGACGATCCCCAGGTCGCCAATGGAAATCGACGGCCTTTGCCCCCCGCTAACGGTCCCCAAATCGCCGGTGACGACCGGCGCCGCTCGCCGCCCGCCGTCGCCCATAGCCATCGCGGCCACCGCGAGTGCGATGGCGGCGCTGATGCGCGCGCCCCGGCCGGTCATCTCACGCAACGACATGATGGACTCCTTTCACCCTCTGGGGGGCCGCGCCGTCATCCGGCGGCCTCCGCGTGTGCGTATCCTGCCCGCACCTGACGCGACGATGCAGATCAGCCCCGCGACGCCGAGCGCCATCGTTGTCGCCGCGGCGGCGGCGGACGGGACCGCGGTCCGCGACCCAGTCCCGGCGATCGGCGCTCCCGAGCGGGCTGCGCGGGCATCCGTCCCGCCGAACAATGAGCTTACGGCGCCGGCGACCTGGCCCAGCCGGGCGCCCTCCGCAGGCGTCCCGGCCGGCGCCGGTCCGGACGGCGGCGGCGGTCCAGCATCCTCAACGGGGGCTCCCACAACCGGCGTCAGCAGCAGCACCTCTCCCCTGTCAGCGTGGACCGGGGTCGGCGTCAGCTTGACCGGGTTTGGAGTCGGCGTCGGCGGAAGCTGAACGTCGCCGTCCCCGCTCCCGACGCGCACCGCCCCTTCGGCGACCGTCGCTGCGCAGCACCAGTCGTCGCCGAGGGGGTTCGCCACCAATACCTTGACAAACTCCAGGTAGCTCGTGCCCGACGCCTTCGTCGAGAACGCGACGTGCCCGAGCACGCCCGAGCCATCGGGTCCGGGCGGCGTCTCGCCGATGGATCCGCACCCCATCTGCACCTCCCCGGCGGCCTCGTCGTCGTCCTCCGTACAGGTCACCTGGCGGCCCGTGCTGCTCATCCACGGTGCCTCCTCCAACGACTGGAAGGCGAGGACCCGCGGGTCGTATTTCAGGATCACTTCCCATGCGCCCAAATTCGTGACGCCCGACACCGCGATGTCGAACTTGACGGGCTCGCCCAGTTGGACGGCCTGGCTCGGCGGCTCAATGCTGACGACGGCGGCGCCGCTCGCCGACGCCCGCAGCGCCGCGGCCGCGCCGAGCAGCGCCAGCGCGCCAGCCAGCGCCGTCAGCATCGATAACGAGTGTCTGCCTCTTCGTATCACCACGCCGCCATCCCCCGTGTCCGGCTCGCCGCTGGGCGCCCTGTCAGGGCGCTGACAAACTCCATGACCGGCTCCGTCGCCAGCCGATACGCGGGCTGAAAGCCCGCGCTACGGATAGCCGGCTCCGTCGCCAGCCGATACGCGGGCTGAAAGCCCGCGCTACGGATGGCGCGAACCCTTTCAGCACCTTGCGGGGATTCTTCGTCTTACCATCTCATGCAAACGTAAACGAATCTCCGATGTTTCGTGAAAAGAGAGCGGGGGGCGGTGCTCGTATCAAGCACCGCTCCCCCGCTGCTCCTCAGTCGCTTCTCAGGCTGGCCTTGCGCCGGCCTGTTGAAAGCTCCTCTTCCTTCCCTACTGCGGGATCGGTTCCGTCTGCGGGTCCTGTGGCGGAATCGGAACCTCACAGGTCGAGCCGTTGCGGCCGAAGACCTTCTGGAGGTCCTTGATGTCGATGTCAAAGTCCTTCAGAGCGGGCTCCAGGTCGTACCACGGCTGGTACATCAGGTTCCCGAAGAACGCACCGTAGCGCGATGCCTCGGCCTGGTCGTCCAGCACGTCGACCGTGCAGTCGAGGTTCATGTCGCCCTCGAGAATCCGCACGGTGATGGTGATGTCGCCGCAGTCCTCGACGATGCCGCCGGTGACGACGCCGTCCAGCAGCTTCTCGCGGCCCAGGAGGTCGACACCATCAGCAAGCGGGTGGCCCCAGATGTCGGCCAGCTCGCAGTTCTCGTCCAGGAGCGTGCGGATGACGCCGTTGTTGTTGCCGGGTGTGATCCGGTTGACGAGGTCGGCTTCCGGCGTCACGTGGATGATCGCCGCAACGCCGGCTTCGTTCACACCGGTCTGTGTGCCGGTGTACTGGTTGCACTCCGGGTCGTCGAAGTCAATGAGGAGGTCGGGGATGACTTCGTTGTCCAAGCCGTCGTAGCAGTTCACGTTTCCGTTGCTGCCACCTTCGCCCACCAACGGGTTCTTGGACACACAGCCGAAGCGGATGTCGTTCTCGGTGACGATCGTCGCCGCGCAACCGCCGATGCCTGGAACGCCCGGGGTGCGCCCGCTCGAGTACAGCCAGTCCGTAGCTTCGATGTTGATGTCGAAGATCTTGTGGTCGTACTTGAGCTGGAACTCGAAGGCACCCACGCCCTCGGGGTCCTGTCCAGTCAGGGTGGCCGGAATGATCCACTCGTTGAGGTCGAGGGAACCCTGGCCCAGCCACAGATTGACGAGGTTGACGATCGGACACCCATCGTTGACGAAGAGGCCATTGATGAGGGCGTCGCCGCCAAAGAGTGTGTCGTCGTCGTCGTTCTCGTCGTTGGCGCACTGGGCACCGGTCTCCGGCGCCC
The DNA here is from genome assembly GCA_963701135.1 of uncultured Chloroflexia bacterium. GTDB lineage: Bacteria > Chloroflexota > Dehalococcoidia > DSTF01 > JACRBR01 > CAYJMJ01. Next base: position 3,367,044 of record OY969567.1, on the reverse strand, counting down.
CGGCGGCATCACAGCCGTCGTTGACCTTTCCGTCGCCGTCGTCGTCAAGTGCGTCGGCGCAGTCCGCAGGATCCTCGCGGCCTTCATCGATAGCGTCCGTGGACTTCCGGAACGCGACGCGCGCGAAGGGCGCCTTGATGTTGATGCAGTCCTCAGCGGTGACGATCGAATCCAGCGTCGCCGTGTTGCAGAACGTCGTTCCCAGCCACGTCGGCGCTAACCGTGTACGTCAGGGTCCAACCCGTCGGGTCGGGCTCCGGCGCCACGCCTGTGCACGTTATGGTGTCGGGGGGGGTGGTGATGGCGAAGTCGCAGGTGCCGTTCGTGGGGGCGCCCAACGTAACGTTGCCCAAGCTCGCCACGGGGACCAGGTCGGTCACCGTGTGGCCAGGGTTGCTCACGAGCCCAGGGTTTCCGACGTGGATCGTGTACGTGACGGTGCCACCAAGAGTGACGTTACCCGTCCCGGTGTCGTCCGTCTTCGTGATCGGCAGCGTGCACGTGACGGACGCGTCCACCAGCGGCCCCTCGGCCTCGCCGGCGGCGATGGCGAAGTTGGTGCCCAGTGCGGGACCGCCCATCTCTGTGTCCGTGAGCAGGTGCAGGGCGGTCGAGCCTGGAGCCTCGCACTTCATCGTCCAGCTCCGGGTCACACCCGTGGCCGTTGACGACCCGCTGGCCTTGGCACACCCGTTGTACACGTAGAACCCGCCGACGGTGCCGGTGCCACAGAGGGCGGCGCCACCGAGGTTCGTGTCCACGGGTCCACTGACGTACGAGATAATCGCCGGGTTGAACCCGACGTTGCTCTGCTCGGCCGACCACGCGTCGCCCGCAGAGGTAATGACGGTGTCAAAGGTGAACGTGCCGCTGACGGGCACCGACGCTGACGCGTTGACGGCGCCGCCGGAGATGGCGTCCACAGCATAGGTATTTGTCGTGGGGACACTGGCGAACACCGACTGGATAGCCCAGACCAGTCCGAAGCCGACCGCGGCCGCCACGATCAATCCCATCCCTATTCTGGAGGAAATAGCGTGCATGAAGAAACTGACCTCCTAGTTGGCCAGGAAGTGCCTGACCGTGCGGCGGGGACGTACTCTTCCGGTTGCCTAATCGCGCTCTATAAGGTCACCTCCTCCCTGAGCACACGCGGCATTCCGATTCCCGCGGAACGTGCCGCCCCCACTTCCGGGCCGAACCGGCCGCGCTGGGGGCCGGCGATGTGATCGGTGCTTCCGTGGTGGGCCGGAGCCGGGCTCCGGCCCACCACGCTTCACACTCCTACCTTACGGGGCGCAGGTGAACCCGGCCTGCGCGAGCATCGCAACCACGTCGGTCGTGATGCCGATACCGCCGTCGGGCGGGCCTGGCCAGCTGCCGCCGTACAACACAAGGGCCGAGCGGTCGTACTGGCGGCCATCCGGTATGCCGTTGATGTCGACATCCTTGTCGTACTCCGCGCTGCCCTGACTCTTACCCGCGTACTTCAGCAGCGCCACGACGTCCGTCGTGATGCCGATGCCCATGTCAGCCGTACTGGGCGTGCCCGCCAGCAGTGCCGGGGAGGGGACGCTGTAGAAGTCCCACTGGTTGTTCGGGTCGCCGGTCTTCGGCAACCGGGCCGTCTCCGCCGAGTCCTTGCACCCGTCGCCGTCGCTGTCGTACATCGGCGAGAGGCTCAGGATCGCGGTATCGGTGGCGTTGGCAGTGCCATCGCCGTCGCAGTCCGCGCCGGTCGGCAGGTTGGGTGACCCCAACGCCGCCTGGATTGCCGCCGCGTTCGGAACCGACGCCGCTTGGAGCGCGTCCGAGCCCCCGGTCGGGCCGTAGAGCAGGTACCCGGTCTCGCACGCGTCCGGCCAGCCGTCGCCGTCGCTGTCCGACAGGTCGAAGTCGTCGGGCTGATCGTCGCCGTTCAGGTCCGGCAGCGCGTCGGGGGTGTGGTCGTCGTCGGAGTCGAGCATGGGCCCGACGACCGCGTCGTTCAGCCCCTCATTCGCGCCTGCCGTGAACGAGTCGGTGTCGATGGAGTCGTGGTCGTCGTAGCTGCCGAGGGGCCCCGTCGTCCCCCAGGCCGTCGCGAACCCGTAGCCGTTACCGTCGCCGTCAACGGTGTCATCCGGGTCGCAACCGTCGGAAATGCCGTCGTCGTCGTTGTCATTTTGAACGGCCGACTCCGGGCAGGAGTCGTTCGCGTTGGCGAAGCCATCTTGGTCGAAGTCCACCTTCGTGATGGTGTACGCGCCCGTCGTTGGACCTAGCGGGGCCCACGCCGAGAAGGTCAGCACCGTGGCCGTGTTACTGGTTATCACAGCCGTCGAGCCGCCCATGGTGACAGTGGCGCCAATGAACTGGCCTACCGTCCAGCCTGCGCCAGCCCTGGTCATGCTTGTGGCGTCTGAAGCGCTGGCTGTCCCGGTAAGGTTGACGGGGTTGGCGTCGTCGCTGTCGCAGGGGTCGCCGATCTTGTCAAGGTCGGCGTCCGCTTGCGATGAGTTCGCGACCGCGTCGCAGTTGTCGTTGTAGTTGGCCTTGCCGTCGCCGTCGAAGTCAGCCGCCGTCGAGCTGGCGAACTTGAAGTCCCCGGAGGCGGTCATCCGCTGCACCGCAACGCCCGTGCCGCTGGCCCCGAACGTCGTGATCGCGCTCGTGAAGGACGGGCAGGTGACCGTGCCGCTTGACGCGGGGTTCCCGGGCAGCAGCCCGGCGCCCGAACCCTCCTGGATGACCGCGGCCTGCGTCGTCGTCCCGGCCGCCGGGAAGCCGACGTATGACACGAAGTCCACCGGCACTTCAAGCGTCCCCGGCGCAACCACCGCGTTGCCGATGGCCCGGTGGGTGTGCGTTGCGCCGGTAATCTGCAGGTCGAAGTCCGGCAGGTACAGGGGCTCGAGCTGCGCGCCGTCGAGTATGCCGTCGGCAGCCTCAGCGGCAGCGGGGGGGGTCGTGTAGGCCGTCCAGGTGTTCGTGGCGTCGTTGAACTTATCCTCGACGGTCTCCGCCAGCGTGTCGCCGGTGTTAACCTCATTGTAGTCGGGGACGTTGTTGTGGTTGTCGTCATCGAAGTCCGCGACCCAGTTCTGGCCGAACCCAGTGGCGTCCCACGCCGCGAGTTCGGCAGGGGTCGTGCCCCCGGCGTATCCCCCTACCGGATACGGCGTCAGAGGGGGGTTTTTCAGGCCGTTGTAGATCGTGTACGCCGGGCCGATGGACGCCGACGCGCTGGAGCATGTGTCGTCCCCAACGTGGATCGTGAACGTCCCGGAGCCGACGGTGTCGCCGACCGGCACGTTTCCGTACGCCTCCAGGGTGACGCCGGTGTAGCGCGTCTCCGGAGAATCGTAGAACGACCCGCCGTTTGCCACGAGGCCGGTCTTGACAATCGTCGTTACCACCTCGCCAACGTCCTGGTTAGCGTCGCCGTTGCACGGAAACGAGATGGTGTACGCGCCCGTGGTTGGACCTGTCGGCGCCCACGCCGAGAAGGTCAGCACCGTGGCCGTGTTACTGGTTACCGTAGCCGTCGAGCCGCCCATGGTGACAACGGCGCCAACGAACTGGCCCACCGTCCAGGTTGCGCCAGTGTCGGTCATGCTTGTGGCGTTGGATCCGGTGGCTGTCCCAGTTACACCAGCCGAGGTGCATGCGATCATGTCCAGGTCAAAGGTAGTGCCGCCGGGGTCGGCGTACGCCCGCGGGGCGCCAAATACCCCCCCCCGACGACGAGCATGGTGAGCGCAAACAGCGCGCCAAGAAGCGTTAGTTTCTTCCCCACGAAAATCCTCCTGTTGATGAAACTGACGGGAACGGGTGTCAACTTCCTGTGCCCCCCTTCCACCTCCTTCACCATTCTCCGGCGGGGCCGCTCGTGAGCGCACGCCATCGAGCGGACATCCGGCCTGGCGAATGGCACAATGCAAATCGCGGCTCTTCCCGAGAGGAAGAGCATCCTGCTCCGATGAACGCGGGGGACCAAGACTGGATGCGGAAGCTTCGGTGGCAAAAGACCGGGCGGGGAGTCCCGGAAACCAGCAACATTCTTGTAACAGAGTTGCGATCAAACTGTCAATATGCCCGGGAAGAAAATCTGCTGGAAGCATACGGGGTTGTTAAGTACGGCCCCGCGCCCCAGGCGGGAGTGCCCGGTCGCCGGCGCCGGTCTACGGCGCGGCGGGGCGCTGCCCGGCGGGCAGGTTCTCCAGCCAGGTCCGGTGTGGGCGGGCGCGCTCGTCTTCGCCGACGGACGCGTAGAAGTCGGCGACGCCCTGGCGCAGCTCCGCGTTGAAGGGGTCAAGCCGGGCCGCGCGCTCGAGCAGACTGAAGACCCGGTCCTTGTCCTCCGGCGTGCTGAAGGCGGCGTTGGCCTGCGCTTGCGCCTCTCGCACGAGGCCCACCGCGGTAGGCTTGAAGCGGGTGTTCAGGCGGTGGTACGCCGACAGCGCCGCGTTCCGATGGGCGGGACCACCGGTCGCGGCGGCGGCCTCCTCGTAAAAGCCGAGCTCGAGCAGGTACCGCGGCTGCAGCGGGTCCCACCGCGTCGCGGCGCGGGCGCTGCTGACCGCCGCGATAACATCGCCGCGGCGCGCCAACTGTTCCGCTCGGCCGGCGCTGCGTTCGGCAAGGACGAGCGCCAGGCCCGCGGCCACCAGGACCGCGCCGGCAAGCGCCCACGCGATGCGCACCACCCCGGCCCTCCAGGCAGCGGGGGCGCGCGCCGGCCGATCATCGATGGGCGCCGGCGCGGACGCCGCCACGCCGGCGATGGCGCCCATGAGGATCCACGGAATCCAGCCGGTCATGGCCTGCCCGAACGAGAAGAACACAGCGGCGTAGTACCCGGCCAGCGCGCTGATCATACCGGCCACCGCGGCCCGCCCAGGCGGGTCGAGCGCCGGCAGCGCACGGACTCCCATCCACACACACACGCCAATGAGGCCCAGGAGGACCGCCAGCCCCACGAAGCCGGTATCCACCAACTGGTCGAGGAAGACGTTGTGACTGCTCTCGGGGCGGATGTTCGCGGTGCCCATGCCCGGCTGATCGGGCGTCCGGTACGAGGGGAACAACGTGGGGAACGAATCCGGGCCGGCGCCCAGGACCGGACGATCCGCGGCCATCTCCAGCGACGTGCGCCAGAGGCCGATCCGTTGCGCCACGGAGGTCTCGCCGAAGTCGCCGGCCGACCGCACGCGATAGAGCACCGCGCGTCCCGGGGGCACGGCGACGGCGATCGCGGCGAAGAGCATGAGGGCCGGCGCGAGGTACCAGAATGACCGCCACGGCGGCAGCCGGCGGAAGTTGAAGATGAGCAGGACGGCGCCCGCCCCGGCCGCCCCGACCCAGGCCCCGCGGCTCAGCGTCAGCAGGAGCGCCAGCAGCATGAGGACCACGCCGCCGCCAATCACGGCGCGCGCGCGGGGACCGGCGCCGGCCAGGAGGCCCGTCGATGCGGCGGCCGCCGCGACGAGCTCAATGCCGAGAGCATCCGGCTGCGCGAACGCGCCGCCGATACGGCCGGGTGGCAAGCCGGCCCACCGCACCCAGTCAAGACCTGCCCGCTGGATGAGCGCATACGCCGCCGAAAGGCTGCCACCCAAGAACAGGCCGGCCAGCAGCAAACGAGAACGTCCCGGCATACGCCGTGGCAGCGACCGCGGCCGCCATCATCGCCGCGTACATCACCAACGGCAGGAGCCCCTGGTACCGCAGATACTCCCCGAGCAAGCTCCCCATGGGATCGACGCCGGCCGCGGCAGCCACCGCCGAGACGGCGACGAACGAAGCGAGCAGGGCGCACGGCCACGCGAGCGCACGCCAGCGAACGCGAGTCCACGCGTCCGTCCATGAAAGCGCGACCAGCGCAAGGCCGGCGAGCCAGTACGACGCCGCCAGGCGTGGCAACACGACCTGGTCCCTCAACGAGCCCCAGACGAACAGCGGCACGCCCGCCGCGAGGACGGCCAGCAGAAGCAGCGGTGCGGCGGACGATGATAGAAACCACGCCCGCGGCGCGGGGGTCCGCGCTGGCGCGCGGCGTAGCTTGCGCCGTTGCCCGCGCCGCTCGGCGCGGGCGGACGGAGAGGGGCCTCCGGACTTGCCGGAGGCCCCTCCTACCGTCGAACGACGGCTCATCGTCTCTTCGCTCGAATCGTCGACAGGGCGGAGAATGTCATGAGCCCAACCGCCCCTGCCGCCAGCAGATACATCCACGGCGGCAATATGCTCATCGATCGAGCCGTGGCGCCACCCGACCTGGGCAGCCGCGCCGAGGGCGCCGGCGCGGCGGCGGCCCCGGCCACGTCAGTCGATGGCGGAGGCAGCGGCGGCGCTTCCGTGGCCGGAGCGGGGCGCCCTTGCCGCAGGAAATCATGATCGAGGCCTGAGCATCTCCGGCGTTGACGACCACCGGCACGCCGGCCAGGCCGGCGGTCAGAGGCGTAATGGCACTCGTCGCGACTCCATCGGCATTGGTCGTCGCAATGACCGGGCTCGCGGTTCCCAGCACCTTCACAACGAATTGGACCTTCTGGCCGGCCGCCGCCAACGTGCCAGCCGCATCCAGCACGGTCGCACTGACAGTGGACGACGCAACGCCATCGCACGTCAGCTCCGAGGGCGCGGCGATGAGCGTCATACTGGCGGGCACGCCCACGACGTTGAACTTGACGGTGTTCTTATCGGGATACGCCTCCGGGTCCGCATCGCCGACATGGGTAGTCCCCAGGTTAATGTCGCGTGAAATATCCGCGGTGACCGTCACCGTGCCCGGGTCTCGTGTGCCACAGATGATGTTGGGCGCGCCGAAGCCGAACGCGCCAAGGTCAAGCGTAGGCGTCAAGCCCGTCGCCATCGCGGCCTTGTGCGGGTCATCGGTCTTCCAGTTGATGATCGCGCCGGTCACGGCGTTGCCGTCATGGTCGCGGGCGATGGCAAGGACGATGGAGCGCTCGGCGGTGCCGTTGGCGCCAAGGAAGCCCGCCGCATCCCCTGGGAGCGGGCACTCGGTCGCCAGGTTGCTCAGGCCATTCTGAATTTTCGACTCCAGCGTCGTGAAGCTGAGCGACCACGGTTCACCGACGACCCTGAACTTGATCGTCGCCTGATCGTGCTCCTGCTTGATGGTGACAGTGCCAGGCCCAATGTCGGCGATCTTGCTTCCGTAACGAGACCGCAGGCGCGCAACGACGACGCCGTCACCACCCGCCCCGCCGTCGGCGCAGTCCGCGTCCTCTGTCGCCGGGCTGACCTGCCCTGTCTCCATGTCGCAGTAGTACTCGTTGTCAACGTCATCGGCGGAGGGGTGAGGCACGCCCGGCCCCGGAGAATTCGGCGGTACGAACAGGCCCCGGTCGGTCTTGAACGTCACCGGAGCGCCGTCGGCGACGAACGCGATGATCCACAGGCTCCCGTTGTTACTGGTGTTGTTTACGAAATCGTCCAGTTGGTGGAGCTGGTTGCCGTCGAGATCGATCCCCGTGAAGTCCTCCGGCTGGATGCGGCCATCGCCGTTGCCGAAGAGTTCCGCTATCCGGAGCACGCTGCCCGGATCGGTGTCGAACTGCTGACAGGAAGGCGCAGTGAGCGTTTCTCCGGGACGGGCGGCGGTCAGCAGGAAGCAGAGTTCGGGCGAGATGGCGATCACGGGAATGTTGCCGGTAACGATGGGCTCGGGGGTCGGCGTAGGCTCCTGAGCCGCGGCACGGCCCGCCAGGCCGGCACTTGCGCCGCCGAGCAGAACCAGCGCGGCCAGCAACACGAAAAACGCCGCACGTATCCGTCTTGTCATGAACGACTCCTCCTACCTTCCACTGTGCGCAGGCGGGGTCTGCGTGAGTACGGGGTACATGCGGGGCAACAGCTAGCCGGGCCGTCAGGGCGCCCGGCTCCCGGGCACTATATCATAACGACGGTCCGGCGCCGCGGCATCCGTCCCTCGTCTGGCGATTCTCCTTGTCAATGAACACCTTAGCCGGCCGCGAATTGCCGGCGAGCGGCCTCCCACGCGCCTACCCGGTCGCCCGGCTACCCACCTTCGACCGTCAACGGGCGAAACGTCAACAGTACCCGGTCAAAGAGCCGCTCGTATCGCTGGCGCTGCCCGCTGCCAAACGCCTGCAGGACGATCCGCCAGCCGCACGGGGCATACTCAAAATACGCGGCACGCTGCCTCGAGGGCGGACCCCTCAGAGTTCGTGACGTAGTCCGCTTGCTTCGCCTGGAGATCGCCGACGGTAATGCTCGCACTCTGGACCTGGTATTGGCCCGCCCCCCGGGCGCTGACGATCCGGGCGTCCGCGTTCATCATGTCATCGATGCTCGCGCGCATCTGGCATCTCACCAAGATCTGCACCACGGTCGTGCCGCTCTCCTTCAGGACATAGCGGCGGGCAAAGCCGCCCGGCGCCGTCGGGTCGTCCGCCGTCCACCCGGCTGGGATCGCGATGCTGTAGCTGTTGGACACCCCGGTGACGGTCTCAAGCTGAAACGAGTTCGGGTCGAGAGAGGTGGCAGCCGGCGAAGCGACCGCGGCAGCGGAGCCCGGCGTCACGGGCGACGCACCGGGAGACGAGCCGGAGCGGCAAGCCTGTGCAAACGATCCAATGACCGCTGCCAAGACGAGCAGGACCGCCCCCGCCTGCGCTTTCGGCGGCACGGCTCGCCGCGCGCCGGGACGTCGCACAACCCAAGAACCGGACATGCGGCGCGCGCCGCGACGTAAGCTCAACATATCTTCTCCCAAGCGCTCTCTGCGTCAAGTTCATTTGATAGGCGCAAGTGGCTTATGGTAAACTCCGCCCGTTCTTTCGGCAACTCTCACCCCGTCGGTTTTGTGATTCAGAGGCGAAGCGTGGGGGGCTTTGTGAGGCTCTCCCGTGCCTATGTGCGCCCGTACGCTCCTCAGTAGATCCAACGACTGCAATCCCAAGCCGGCGCCGGCGTTGTGTGATGTTGAGGCAGCGATGCATACCGGCACCTGCGTGCACCCATACTTGACGACCTTCGATACCGGCGCCGCGCCCCGCGTCCGCATGTTGCCGTCCAACAAGCCGTCGAGCTTCGCGCACGTTTTCATTCAGCAGGCTCCTACGAAGCCGCCGGTCTCGGCTCCAGACGCCTTACGAGTCTTCGCGCTTGAGGTGGCCGACGCGTTCACGAACACGACGCCACGGTACGCGACGGCGGATTCGCAAGGAGCACGCCGATGACGCGGCCACGCATGCACGCCGCGTTCGTCGCGGCAATCAGCTTTGTCGTGGTTGTGATGGCGGCCATGCTCCTGACCGGGGGCGACGCGAACGCCGCACCGAACCTCGTGACCAACGGCACGTTTGACGCCAACGTCTCCGGTTGGGTCGCGGCCAACGTCGATACGACGTTGAGCTTCGACGGGACGCTCGGAAACCCGAGCGTTGGATCGGCAAAGGTCGAGGCGACGAGCGGCACGGCGCCTGTCGCTGCCGAGGCGATCACCGACAGCGGTTCGTGCATCGTGCTCAACGGCGCCGGGATCTATGACCTGGCAGCGGATGTGCTGCTGCCGATGACGAGCGATCCGGCGAGCACCGCCTCGGTCACCGTCCAACTCTACGCTGCCGCGGATTGCACGGGCGCCGCGGGATCCGCTACCTCGCCGGCGGTAGCTCCGAATGCCGCATGGCAGACCGTCGCGACGACGATCGCCGTAACGACGGAGCTGTCCGCAAGGGTGCAGCTCACGGTCTCGGCTAACGTCGTCAGCGACTTCGCGTACTTCGACAACATCGCGCTCTCGAATGGCGCGCTCGACACGCCCACGCCCACCAACACGCCCACGCCGACGGACACGCCGACGGCGACAGAGACACCGACACCCACGGACACGCCGACCGACACGCCGACGCCCGTCAACACCGCCACGAACACGCCGATACCAACGGACACGCCCGCAGACACGCCGACACCGACCGACACGCCGACGAGCACGCCGACGAGCACGCCCGCGTCCACAGCTACGGCTCCCGCAGGCGCGGCGATTGAGCGCGTGCAGCCGGACGCGCTCATCGTGAACGTGCTCGACACATCGTTCAGCACGGACATCACCGTCGAGCTGGTGACGAACCTCGGAGCGTACGAGGTCCTCATCAGGTACGACTCCGCTGTCGTGACCTTCGTGTCCGCGAGCAACGGAGCGTTCCTGGGCAGCACGGGGCGATCGGCCTTCTGCCCGGGCGAAGTCATCGACACACTGACCGGCACGATGAAGCGCCTTCGCTTTGGCTGCGGAACCATCGGCGCAGTGGACGGTCCAACCGGCGCGGGCATCCTCGCCACCATCACGTGGGCGCCCGCGGCCGAAGGTTCCACGCTGCTGAATCTCGCTCCTTCACTCGCGGACCCTCTCGGAAATGCCATTCTCGCGGTGGCCTATGATGGAACGATCCAGGTTACGTCCGGTCCAACGCCCACACCCACCAGCACGCCGACCCCGTGCCCGGGCGGCACGTGCCCAACCGATACGGCGACGCCGACACCTACGGAGACGTTAACCCCCACACCCACGCCGCTGATCGATTGCGGACTCGCCGGTACCGCGGTGTGCGTGCAGCCGCTATCCGAAACGCGGTCCAACGGTTCCACGTTCGATGCAGCCATTGCCGTTCAACAGGTGTCGAGCCTGGGGGCATTTCAGTTCACGCTCGGGTACGATCCCGCGATCCTCGCGGCGTCCACAGTCACGCTAGGCCCATTCCTGGGCAGCACCGGGCGCACCGTGTTCTGTCTCCCTCCCGAACTCACCGCGGGCAGCGTCCGCTGGACGTGCGTCACGCTGGGAGATCAACCAGCGGCCGGAGCGACAGGCAACGGGGTTATGGCGCTCGTGACCTTCTCCGCGCTCGCTGAAGGATCCACGCAGCTCGCCCTCAGCGACGTGATCATCACGAACGTCCAGGGCCTCAATATTCCGTCTTCGGCGGTTTCCGGATCGCGTACGATCGGTCCCTGTGACGGGCCCTGTCCCACCGCCACATGGACGCCCACGAACACCGCAACCGCGACACCGACGTCAACGCCGCCTCCAACATCGACGCCAACGCCATGCGTCGGCCCGTGCCCGACGGATACAACCACGAACACGCCAACGAACACACCCACAATCGGCCCGACCAGCACTCCTACCCCGGCTCTGCCCGTCACCCTGCGGGTCGTGCCGGCAACACAGAACGTGCTCCAGACGGGCGGATTCACCTTTGACGTGGCCGTCGAAAACGTGGCCGATCTTGGTGCATACGAGATTGGCGTCAGCTACGACGAATCGCTCGTGTCACTCCTCTCGGTCGAGAACGGCACATTCCTTGGCAGCACCGGGCGTACCGTCGCATGTCCGTCGTTCTCGGCAGGCGTAGGGTCGGTGCGATTCGGATGCGCCACGTTGGGCTCCGAACCGGCAGGGCCGACGGGGAGCGGTGTGCTTGCCCGATTCACGTTCGTCGGCGACGCGACGGGTACGACCTCCTTGACGCTTACCGGCCCGATCGTGCTGACCAGATTGGCCGCATCGATTCCCGTAGAGAGCGTCGTCAACGGAGCCGTGACCGTCGAACCATGTTCTGGGCCCTGCCCGACTGCGACTCCGACGCCGACACCGGGAGCACCGACACCAACACCGATACCGGGAAGCGTTGCCGTCCTCGGCACGTCGCCGACGGCGCTCGAACGTGGCGTTGGGCGCTCAGTTCACCGTCAACGTCACAGTGTCCAATGCCACGAATGTCGGATCGTACGAGGTGCTCCTCGAATACGCGTTCAACGATCTGGGCGCCTTCGAGCCGGACGTCTTCGAGTTCGCCGGCGTCGCGAACGGCCCGTTCCTGGGGAGCACCGGGCGGCCCGTCACGTGTCTGGACCCGGCAGTGGACCACCTCAGCGTGCGCTTCGGCTGCGTGACGAGCGGGCCCCTCCCGCCGGGCCCAAGCGGTTCGGGCACCCTCGCAAGCTTCACCTTCAGGGTGCTCAAGCCCTCGACACGGCCCATGGCATTGAGCGTCAACCCGTCCACGGGCGGTCTGAGCGACCCCCTGGGCCAGCCGCTGTCCTTCCTGGTCAGCGGGGCCACTACGGTGACGATCGGCGCGCCGACGGGGCTCCTGTCGCTGGCGGGCGCAGCTCCTGGCGCGCCCGGGCGCTCCGGACCGGATCCCGAACGCGATGTCGGCCGGCCCGCGGAGCGGCGCACCGGCGGCGCCGCCGTCCGCCGCTGACGGCCCTGCGAGCGACGAGCCCGCGTCGCTGCTGCGCACGGTAGCGGCATATCCGACGGACTCGCAGACCGTAACTGACACGCGGAACGTCCGGCCGGAGCTGCTCGCCGCACTCGCGTTCGCGGCGCTCTTGCTGCTCATCGCGCTGGCCATCACGGCGCGCGTCAGAGGTGTGGCGCTCCCAGCCGCATGGGGAATCCCCACGCCGCCTGCGAGCGCGGCCGCGTTGCTGCTCTTGGCCGCACTTCTAGCGCCTGCCCTGATGGCGGAGGCGGCTAACACCGTTGCGATGTTCAAGACGCCTTCGTCAGGAAACCTCTTCGTCGGAGGCGACTCCCTCCTCGTTCAAGAAGAAGTAGCACTCGTTGGGGCTCCGGGACTCGGTTCATTTGAGTTTGGGGTGGACTTCAATGCCAGCATCCTCACTGTCGCGGTGCAAGAAGGTCCATTCCTTTCGAGCACGGGCAATCCCACGGCGTGCACAACCACGTACCTCAGCCTTGGCCAGCTCCGATTCTCCTGCGCCGTCGTCGGCACACCCACCGCCGGGCCGGAGGGACGCGGCGTTATCGCCATATTGGAGGTGCGCCCGCGGACCTCGCTCAATCTGCGCCCGACCAGGTCGAACGGTCTCGTCGCTCTCCTCGACGACATCACGGCCAGCGTGGTCCTGAAGGACGTGAAGGGCACGCCGATATCCCTCGCGACCGTCGGAGATGCGATCGTCGTCGTGCGCGCACTCGAAGGTGACTTGAACCGCGACTGCAAGGTGAATGTCGTCGATGATCAAATGATCGCGGCCAGATACCTGGCGATCTTCGGCATGCTCGCTTATGACCCGTGGTTTGACCTTGAGCCCTCATCGACGGACGGCGACATTGACATCAAAGACCTGCAGTTCGTCTTCGGCCGAAACGGCAGCACCTGTGTCGCACCGATTCCCTCGCAAACACCACCGCCCGGCCAGACGCCCACCATCCCGCCGACTTCCACATCGACCCCGACGCCGACGCCGACCGGCACGTCAACCAAGACCCCGACGCGCACCAGCACGCCGACTCCAACTTCGACGGCCCGCACGCCGATCGCCCGAGCGACCGAGACTCCCAGGCCTGCAAGCCCGACAACCACCGGGACTCCGACGGGTACGCCAACATTGTTCTCGACCGTGCTGCCGATCACAATCACGTCGGTGCCCACCCTCACCGTTCCACCTGAGCTTCCGCCCAGCGGCTTGACGGGCCCGTCGGACACGTGGGTGGCTGCGCGGCGATGGACGGCGGTCAGTCTTACTCTTACCGCTCTGGGGTTCGCGCTGGCCCTCGCGGCGACCAGGCACCGATGGCTGCGCAAGGATCGTCGCTAGGACGGAGCGGGGCATTGGGGGCCGTATGAATCTCGCACGCGCTGGCGCTTTCGCCATAGCCTCAGTCATCGCAATCGCGGTTGCATCTGCGTCAGAGCGGCTCCCCGCGGCCGCGGCCACCGTACTCAACTACGTCGCGCTCGGCGACTCGATCACGTACACCGGCGTGACCGCGTCTAACGGTTGGGTGAATCTCTACGCGTCGGATCTCGGCTCCGCTCTCCACATGAGCACACCCGTTACAAACCTCGGAATCCCTCGCGCAACCAGCGATCAGATCCTCGCTTCCGTACAGCCACGACTCGTCCGTGAGTTCAGCGATCGCGAGAGCTGATCTGGTGACGTATCAAGCTGGCATGAATGATTTCCTTTTCGCGCGCGGCCAATACATCAACGGCACTTGCGGCGGATCCGACAACGAAGATTGCCTGCGAGCCATGGTCTCGAGCTTCGACGTGAACTGGGATCTCTTGGTCAGCGAAATCCATGCGCTCGCGCCTTCGGCCACGATGCGAACAATGAACATCTATTACGCGGTCGCGGCGTACGACGAAGGCTCAGGCAATTTCAGCATTCTGAACCCGTATCTCTCGCAGATGAACGCCCACATCTTGAGCAATCCAGGTGGACCGGTGGCGGATGTGCACCTCGTGTATAACGGTCCGAAAGGCACCGACGATCCATACGCAAAAGGGTACATCCTGTCCGACGGGGTGCATCCCAACTGGCTCGGACACGTCGTCATCGCTTTACGGTTGGCGACTCTAGGTTACGCCGGTCTACCACCCGGTCCAACACCGACGTGTCCGAGTGGCACGTGCTCGCCTAACAGCGTCCGCCGTATCGCCGAACAGCCAGACGCGACCGCGCTGCCGTTCGCGTACCTCGACCGCATCAGGCGACCATCGCACGGTCTACGCGTCGGTGGCACAGTGCTGGCAGCGGTCATAACCATCAGCATCGGTAGCTGGTACGTGGGCCGGAAGGGCAAGACTGGAACGCGATGACGGCTCGGTTCGCGGCTATGGGCGGGGCCGGTCAGGAGTGCGAGCTACGCGCAAACGGAACGCTCCAAGGTTAAGAACCGCCCTTCGGCGGTGAATCGTCGATCAGACGGAAGGATGCGAGGAACCTGTCGAACACATCGCGGACTTGGTTTTCCTCCGACGGCGCCGTGGCGAGGGCGAGGAGCCACGCGCACCGCGAAGCCACAACCATCACATCGGTCTTACGGATCGTCGTCTGGCCGCGGACCAGCGTGTAGGAGACCATTTGCCCCTCCACGCCGCTTACCGAGATCGAACCCAGTTCCTTGACGTCGGTCGCCGCAAGCTGGTGGAGCGTCTCGAGCCGGTTCTCCACATATTGCTCGGTTGACGCGCCGGACGGGTTCTCTTCGCACGAGACACTGACGTTTGCCTGGACACCGTCAACCTCACCCGGTGAGAAGAACGTATCGACCTTCAGCGGACCCGCCACGACGGTGTTCGCGTCGGAGTGCCAGCCATCGGGAATCAGCGCTTCATATCCCCGCGCGGGGAAATAGTACCGGCTTCCGGCGATTGTCGGTTCGGGCTGAGGGGCAGGTGTTAACGTCAACTCGTTGATCACGCCTCCACTACTGCCGCCGCGACATGCCGCGAATGATGCCAAGCCCACTATCACCAGCGTGAGCGCCAGCCGCCGCCGCACACGTCCGCTTCCCGCCAGACTGAACATCATCGCCTTTTTCTCCCGGCACCCTGAGGACCACGCCGACTCATCGTCAACAGCCACCGACCCGTGACCTTAGCGCACCAAGGCGCCTTGACGGAAGCTCTGGTACAGCCGGGGAGGGGTCTCTACTCAGGTCCGATCCGCGGAACGCTACGGGAGCCGTTACTGGGGCGACGGCAGGGGATCCTGCAAGGGGATCGGAGCGGCACACGTCGAGCCGTTGCGGCCGAATACTTTCTGGAGGTCCTTGATGTCCACGTCAAAGTCCTTTAGCGCGGGCTCCAGGTCGTACCACGGCTGGTACATCAGCGCCCCAAAGAACGCGCTGTAATGTGACGCGATCGCCTGGTCGTCCAACACGTCAACCTTGCAGTCGAGGTTCATGTCGCCCTCCAGGATCCGCACGGTGATCGTGATGTCCGCGCAGTCCTCCACGATGCCGCCGGTGACCACGCCCTGAAGCAGGATCTCGCGGCCCAGCGCGTCGAGCGGTGGGCTGGAGCTGAGCGGGTGGCCCCAGATGTCGGCCAGCTCGCAGTTCTCGTTCAGGAGCGTGCGGATGACGCCGTTGTTGTTGCCCGGCGTCAGCCGGTTGACGAGGTCGCTTTCCGGCGTCACGTGGATGATCGCCGCAATGCCATCCGTCTGCACACCGTTCGTGATGACAACCGGGTTCTGTGGGTTCTTACTCACGCATCCGAACCGGATGTCGTTCTCGGTGACGATGGTCGCCGCACAACCACCGACGCCAGCAGCCCCCGGAATGCGGCCCGTCGAGTACAGCCAGTGCTCGGCAGGCGGCAGCTGGTCGTCATCGCACGTGCCGTCCGGGTCGAGTAGCGCGCTCCCCTCGCAGATCAGGATGTCGAAGATCTTGTGGTCGAACTTGAGCTGGAACTCGAAGGCGCCCACGCCATCGGGATCGCCGCCGACGTTCAGAACGACTTCGTTCACGTCGAGGTGACCCTCCCCGTTGGCGATGCAACTGTTGCCCTGACAGAGAAACAGATTCGCCATCTCGAAGGACTCGTCTGTGTTGCCATCCGTATCTTTGACCATCCGCACGGGCGTACCGCTTGGCACCGGCCCATTGTCGTCATTCGTCATCGTGCACGTCTTCGTCTGGCCGACAGCGATCGTGCCGCTACAGCCCGATGAAAGTGACTGCGTGTAGCCGCTCGGGCCGGTCTCGCCGACGCTGTACGCACCCGCGTTCAGCGACACCGACGTACCCGGCGACTCCGCGCCCGGGAACGACGCCGGGCTCGGGCTCGACCCCGTCACCGTCAGCGTGAAGTCGGACGCCACCGACGTGCCCGCGTTGTCGTTGATCACGTGCTTGATGACGGTGAGTTGCGGCTGGATGTCGTCGTTGGTGATCGTGCACGTCTTTGCGTCGCCCGCCGCGATCGTCACGCTGCCACCGGCTGTGCAGGCGCCGGTGATCGTGCCCGTGTAGCCCGAGTTCGCGTCCTCACTCACGACGTAGGTGCCGGCGCCGAGCGTGTACGCCGTGCCCAGCGCGGAACCCGGCTGCGGGCTGCCCGCGACGTCGACGCCGCCGCTCTTGACATGGATCGTGAAGCTGCCCGGCGTCGCCGCACCGCCGTTGTTATTTGTCACCTGCTTGATGACGGTGAGCGTCCCGCTCGTCGGCGCATTGTCGTCATTCGTCATCGTGCAGGTCTTCGTCTGGCCAACAGCGATCATGCCCGCGCAGTCGCTCGACGCCGAGAGCGTGTAGCCGCTCGGGCCTGTCTCGCCCACGCTGTACGAGCCCGCGTTCAGCGACACCACCGTGCCCGGCGACTCCGCGCCCGGGAACGACGCCGGGCTCGGGCTGCTGCCCGTCACCGTCAGCGTGAAGTTGGACGCCACCGACGTGCCCGCGTTGTCGTTGATCACGTGCTTGATCACTGTGAGCTGGGGCTGGATGTCGTTGTTGGTGATCGTGCACGTCTTCGTCTGTCCAATCGCCAGCGTCACGTTGCCAGCGCCGTCGCAGTCACCGGAGATCGTGCCGCCGTAGCCCGCAACCGCCGTCTCACTCACGACGTGTCCGCCCACCGTGACGGCATTCGGCACACCGCTCGTGACGGTGTTGCCATCGATCTTCAGCGTGAACGAGCTCACGGTCGCCGTGCCGCCGTTGTCGTTCACCACCACCTTGTTCACCGTCAGCGTCGGCGCGATGTCGTTGTTGGTGATCGTGCACGTCTTCGTCTGTCCAATCGCCAGCGTCACGTTGCCAGCACCGTCGCAGTCACCGGAGATCGTGCCGCCGTAGCCCGCAACCGCCGTCTCACTCACGACGTGTCCGCCCACCGTGACGGCATTCGGCACACCGCTCGTGACGGTGTTGCCATCGATCTTCAGCGTGAACGAGCTCACGGTCGCCGTGCCGCCGTTGTCGTTCACCACCACCTTGTTCACCGTCAGCGTCGGCGCGATGTCGTTGTTGGTGATCGTGCACGTCTTGGCATCGCCGATGGCCAGTGTCACGTTGCCCGCTCCGTCGCAGTCGCCGGAGATCGTCGCGGCGTAGCCGGAGACGGCCACCTCACTCACGACGTGTGCGCCCACCGTCACCGCGTTCGCCACGCCGCTCGTGACGGTGTTGCCATCGATCTTCAGCGTGAACGAGCTCACCGTCGCCGTGCCGCCGTTGTCGTTCACCACCACCTTGTTCACCGTCAACGTCGGCGCGATGTCATCGTTCGTGATCGTGCACGTCTTCGTCTGTCCAATCGCCAGCGTCACGTTGCCGCCCGCGTCGCAGTCACCCGTGATCGTCCCCGCGTAGCCCGCGACGGACGTCTCACTCACCACGTGCGCGCCCACCGTGACCGCGTTCGGCACGCCGCTCGTGACGGTGTTGCCATCGATCTTCAGCGTAAACGAACTCACCGTCGCCGTGCCGCCGTTGTCGTTCACCACCACCTTGTTCACCGTCAACGTCGGCGCGATGTCATCGTTCGTGATCGTGCACGTCTTCGTCTGTCCAATCGCCAGCGCCACGTTGCCGCCCGCGTCGCAGTCACCCGTGATCGTCCCCGCGTAGCCCGCGACGGACGTCTCGCTCACTACGTGCGCGCCCAACGTCACCGCGTTCGGCACACCGCTCGTGACGGTGTTGCCATCGATCTTCAGCGTGAACGAACTCACCGTCGCCGTGCCGCCGTTGTCGTTCACCACGACCTTGTTCACCGTCAGCGTCGGCCCGATGTCGTTGTTGGTAATGGTGCAGGTCTTGGCGTCGCCGATCGCGAGCGTCACGTTGCCCGCGCCGTCGCAGTCGCCCGTGATCGTGCCGCTGTATCCCGCGACGGCCGTCTCGCTCACTACGTGCGCGCCCACCGTGACGGCATTCGGCACGCCGCTCGTGACGGTGTTGCCATCGATCTTCAGCGTGAACGAACTCACCGCCGCCGTGCCGCCGTTGTCGTTCACCACCACCTTGTTCACCGTCAGCGTCGGCGCGATGTCGTTGTTGGTGATCGTGCACGTCTTGGCATCGCCGATGGCCAGTGTCACGTTGCCCGCTCCGTCGCAGTCGCCGGAGATCGTCGCGGCGTAGCCGGAGACGGCCACCTCACTCACGACGTGTGCGCCCACCGTCACCGCGTTCGCCACGCCGCTCGTGACGGTGTTGCCATCGATCTTCAGCGTGAACGAGCTCACCGTCGCCGTGCCGCCGTTGTCGTTCACCACGACCTTGTTCACCGTCAGCGTCGGCCCGATGTCGTCGTTCGTGATCGTGCACGTCTTCACTTCGCCGATGGTGATCGTGCCAGTGCACTGCGCGGAGAGCGACGACGCATAACCGCTCGGGCCCGTCTCGCCCACGCTGTAGGAGCTAGCGTTGAGCGCCACCGTCGTGCCGGGCGACTCGGTGCCCGGGAACGACGCCGGGCTCGGGCTGCTGCCCGTCACCGTCATCGTGAACGCCGAGGCGGTCAACGCACCGCCGTTGTCGTTGACAACGTGTTTGATCACCTTCAACTGCGGCTGGATATCATTATTCGTAATTGTGCAAGTCTTGTTCTGACCAAGCGCAAGCGTCACGTTGCCGCTCGAGTCGCAGTCGCCGCTGAACGTCGCGGCGTAGCCGCTGACGGCGTCCTCGCTGACGGCATAGGTGCCGGCATTGAGGGTGTACGTCGTGCCCGTACCGGAGCCGGGCTGCGGGCTGCCGCTGACGTTGGTGCCGCCGCTCTTCACGTGGATGGTGAAGCTGCCAACGGCGCTTGTTCCGCCGTTGTCGTTCATCACCTGCTTGATCACCGTCAGCGTCGGCAGCGGCGTGATGATGATGTTGACGACGCAGTCGTTGAAATCGTGATCGCTGACGCTGTTGACCAGGTCTTCCCACTCCAGGCGCACCGTCGTGGAGTTCAACTGCGTCAGTCGAGCGTGCGCGGTGCCGTCGCTGTTGCGGTTGCCCGGTCCGGTGTACCAGGTGTGCGGTGTGGACTCGTCTGTTTTGAGGTAGAACACCAGTTCCTGCGATCCGAAGAAGCTGCCGGCGTTGACGGTGTAGCCGACGGGAATGTTCTTGCAGATGAAGTAGGAACCCGATGGCGTGTAGTTCGGATCGGAAGGATTGGGGACGGCCCTACCGAACTCGTTGTTGAATCCGGCGCTGACGCTGACGAATCTGACATCCACCGCCTCGTTGTTGAGGAGAAGTTTCTGGCCGGCGTTGTAGGGGCCGCTTCCCGCGGTCAGGCTGAAGGCCTCGGCGGTCCCGCGCGACACGACGAACGCCAGCGCTGCCAGCAGGACAACACCAAGCACACCGGCGACGACGCCAGCGATCCGGATCACCAGTGCGCGATGCACATGCCCCCCCAATTCCGAGCGTGCCTCAGCGAACGCGGACGTCAAGCTATCCAGGACACATGCGGGGGAGGAGCCTGTCCAGACAGTGGCTCGATGCGGATAGTAGACCCCGAGGCAAGAAGCTGTCAAGCGCACTCAAAACCTAATGACGAGGTCGCCACGAACTTGACAGATGCGGCAGCGCATGCGCGTCCCAGCCACCGGCGCATCCGCACGCGGGTAGCCGGCGGTGACAGCCCCGCATTCGATCCGCGCAATTGAGGATTTCACCGGCAGCACGTTGACATAGTACGCAGCGGATGGCAGTATTAGCTTCCAAATGCACCTCAAGCGAATCTGCGGCGCTCGGGTGGAGTCCGGCTTATCGCGCCGGTCTTTCTGGTGGCGGTTATTACCTCATCCGGTCATTTCTGAAGGAGGTCAGGTCGGCTTAGATTGTCGCCGACCTCCAGAACCTCGGGCCTCCGAATTCATCGGCAGCAACAACGCATCCGTCCCCTCGGTCGTCCTGGTGGTGAACGGCGTTCTGGGCAATACGAGACACAGCGCGTTCTGCCCGGCTCCGATCCCGTATCCAACGCCGTTTGCTTCGATCGCGATGACCGCGCCTGCGGTTGGCCGGCGCCCGACGACGATGAATCATCGTTCTAAGACAAACAGTGCCGCAAGACGCTGATTAATCGAGCGCAGAGCATGCCCTCGGCGAGGTTTTGATGTTCCTTCGGTTGTCGTGCGGCGCTTTCTTCTGCCTCATCGCCGGCACGTTTGCCATCGGTTGCTCGGGCGGTTCAGCGCCGGGTGCGGAATCGCCACGAGCCGCCGCACCGGACGAAGGGGCAGCGCGGAATGCCGCGAAACTTCCTGGAGTGCCTGATGCGGCCCGTCTGCTCGCAGAGGATCTGATCGTGGGAGAACGGAGCGTGTCGCAAGGCTCTGCTCAGCCGTCGAACATATTCTATTCCCTGCGCTGCGAAGGGGACCTCGTGGTCATCGCGACGACGGAGGTGGCGTTGTACGCGGAGCTCCCCTGCGACCGCTCGCTTCCGGACGACGTGGTACGGCGATTCCTCGCACAGCCCGTTGCGATTCGGGTAAAGGTTGGCAAACCCACGAAGCTCTATGTGGATTCCGCCTCGGCAGGAAGCGTCGAGTTCACCGTCGGAAGCGTGTGGCTCGTAGGCCCAGCGAACTAGCGTGCGTTCGGCTACGCCTGGCGGCGGGCCAGAAGCCGGCCGGTGACGCTGGCGAAGACGTCGTAATCCTGGGCGCCGATGAGGCGGAATCCGCCCTCGTATATGAAGGTGAGCGTGCTCAGCACCTCGGCCTCGCGTGCTTCAGCCGTGACGCGGTCGACCGCCGCCGTGTAGCGGCCATCGGCCAGTGCCTGGCGCAGGCGCTGGTCGTCGACCCCACAGCTTCGGGCGATGTCGCACAGCACGTCCGGGTCGCCGATGTCGCGGGCATCTTCGAAATACGCGTGGAACAGCGCGCGGTGGTACGGCTCGAAGCCGCCATGCTCGCGGGCGAACTCGGCGGCTTCGAGCGAGCGGTGGGAGTTGGCGACCACCATCGGCATCCGCATGGCGATGTCCGAATCACGAGCGAGGGCGACGATGTTGTTGGCATAGGCCGCGGCGCGTTCGGAGCTGCCCAAGCGGCCGCGCAGGCCGGCGCCCGTGCGCGGCGTCTCCGGGTGCAGCTCGAACGGCCGCCACTCGACCTCGACCGGGAACTCCCGCCGCAAGCGCTCGATGCGTTGCAGGCCGATGTAGCACCACGGGCAGACGTAGTCGGAGTAGGCGGTGATGTGGAGGAGTTTACAGTTCACAGTTGTCAGTTCACAGTCTGGGGTTCACAGTTTCCAGTCCCACTGTGAACTGACAACTGTGAACTCGCCTAGAACCAGCGGCGCAGGCGGAACCACGCGAGGAGGCCCGCGGCGACCACCACCATCACCGCGAGCATGCCGAAGTAGCCGAGGTGATAGCCGTACTCCGGCACGTTGTTGAAGTTGGTGCCGTAGATGCCGGCGATGAGCGTCAGCGGCAGGAAGACGACGGTGACGATCGCCAGCGTCTTCATCACCTCGTTGATGCGGTTGTTGACCGACGAGAGATACGTGTTGAGCGCGCCGTCGGCCAGGTCGCGGACGCTCTCGATCATCTCCTCGACCCGGACGGTGTGGTCGTAGACGTCGCGGAAGTACATGAGGGCATCGGGCGGGATTACGGCGGCGTACTCGCCGCGTGCGAAGCGGTTGGCGACATCGCGCTGCGGCAGGATCGAGCGCTTCAGCCGCTGCGCGTTGCGCTTGAGGAGCAGCACCTCTTCGAGGATCTCGCGCTCCGGCGTCACCAGCACCAGCTCTTCGATCATGGCGATCTGCTCGTCGATGCGCTCGACGACGGGGTGAAAGTCATCGACGATGACATCGAACAGGGCGTGGGCGAGGAAACCGGGGCCGCGGTCGAGCACGAGCGCGTGCGCTTCGGCGCGGCGGCGCACCTCGTCGACGGCGCGCACCGGCGAGCGGTGGACGGACACGACGTAGTTGGCGCCGATGTAGAGGTTGAGCTCGTTGGTGGTGAGGCGCTTCGCCTCGTCGTCGTACAGCACGTTGTGGACGATGACGAAGAGATACGTGCCATAGTCGTCGATCTTCGGCGGGTCGATGAGCGTGTTGTAGCAGTCGTCGATGGTGAGCGGGTGGAAGCCGAAGACATCGCGGAGCAGCGGCTCGCCGCCCTCGCGGCCGTCGGCGTCGATGTCGACCCAGAGCAGGCCTTCGCCGCCGCGCACGGCCTGGGCGATGGCCTCCGGGGCGAGGCCGAGCTGGAGCTCGCCGGCGGCGGTACGAAGGCAGGCGCTGATGTCCGATGTGCGCGTCATTGGCGTCATCGTACTGGGTTTGAGGCGATGAGAGGTGCGCGGCAACAGGTGGCGCACGGGCGGCTGTAATCTCGCTCACGGAACCTGTAACCTGTCGGCGGCAGGTGGTTCAGCTCTGATGGAGGCTCCGTTGTACCAGGATCTCAGCATCTTCACCGGGAACGCGCACCCGGAGCTGGCGCATGCCATCTGCGACTCGCTGGAGATGCCGCTCGGCCAGTGCGAGGTGTTCGAGTTCTCCAACGAAAACATCTTCGTGCGGGTGATGGAGAACGTGCGGTCGCAGGACGCGTTCATCGTGCAGCCGCTGTGCTCGCCGGTGAACAAGAGCGTCATGGAGCTGCTGATCATGATCGACGCGTTCAAGCGCGCGTCGGCGGGCCGGATCACGGCGGTGATGCCGTACTACGGCTACGGGCGCAGCGACAAGAAGGACCAGCCGCGCGTGCCGATCACGGCGCGCCTGCTGGCGAACCTCATCGAGACGGCGGGCGCGGACCGCGTGCTCACCGTCGACTTGCACGCGGGCCAGATCCAGGGCTTCTTCAACATCCCGGTCGATGAGCTGACCGCGCTGTACATCCTGAGCCGCTACTTCAAGGAGCGCGACCTGTCGGAAGTGACCGTGCTGGCGACGGACGTCGGCGACGCGAAGCGCGCGCGTAACATCGCGCGGCAGCTCGACACGCCGCTTGCGGTGGTCGACAAGGAGCGCATCGGGAACGAAGAGCGCGTCTCGGCGCTCAGCCTCATCGGCGACGTGAAGGGGCGGCACGTGATCATCCCGGACGACGAAATCGACACGGGCGGCACGATCCTGGCGGCGGCGCGCATCGCGCTGGACCGCGGGGCGAAGAGCGTGACGACGGCGTGCGTGCACCCGATCCTCTCGGACCGGGCGGCGGAGAAGATCTGCGGCAGCGAGATCCAGGAACTCGTCGTGACGGACACCATTCCGCTGTCGGCCCACAAGCGCCACGAAAAGATCACCGTCCTCAGCGTCGCATCGATGCTCGGCGACGCGATCACGCGGATCCACACGGGGCAGTCGGTGGGGGCGCTGTTTCAGTAGGGCGCTAGGTTCTAGGTGATAGGTGCTAGGTGATAGGGGTCGCGGATGCGGCCTCTGTCCATTCATCGGAGACGTTATATGAGCGTGATTCAATCCCACCGCGATCTGATCGTCTGGCAGAAGGCGATGGATCTCGCCATCGCCGTGTACGAACTCGCAGGGCAGTTCCCGACTTCGGAGATGTACCGCATGGTGGGACAGATCACGCGTTCGGTCGTGTCCGTTCCGGCGAATATCGCCGAGGGCCGGGCCCGCTCAACCCGCAAGGATTACGCGAACTTCCTAGCGATCGCCCAAGGATCGCTCGCGGAGACTGAGACTTACGTGCTCCTCGCCATACGACTCGGGTTCGCAACCGAAGCAACAGCGAAGCCGGCGCTGCAACTCATCGATGAAGTCGGCCGGATGCTGACGGCGCTCCGCAAGCGGATGCTGCAGAGGTAGGGGGAATCCGGCGCGATTCTCGGTCGCGACCCCTAGAACCGATAACCTATCACCTATAACCTCCCCCGTCGCGTTCGCTACACTGATACCAACTACGACCATCGCAAAAGGCCCCACATGAAGCTTCTGAGCAAGATTTTTGGCGACAACGACCGCGAGGTCCGGCGCTACATGCCGGCCGTCGAGCAGGTGAATGCGCTCGAGCCGGAGTTCGAGGCGCTTTCCGACGAGGAGTTGCGGGCGAAGACGGACGAGTTCCGGGCGCGGCTGCCCGACGGCGAGACCGTCGACGACCTGCTGCCGGAGGCGTTCGCCGCCGTGCGCGAGGCCGCCAAGCGGCGCGTCGGGCAGCGGCACTACGACGTGCAGATCATCGGCGGCGTCGTGCTGCACCAGGGGCGGATCGCCGAGCTGAAGACCGGTGAAGGCAAGACGCTGACGTCGACGCTGGCGCTGTACCTCAACGCGCTCGAGGGCAAGGGCGCGCACCTGGTGACGGTCAACGACTACCTGGCCAAGCGCGACGCGCAGTGGTACGGGCCGGTGTACGACGCGCTGGGCCTGAGCATCGGCGTGCTGCAGCATGAAGAGGCGTTCCTGTTCTCGCCGGACAAGCAGAGCGACACGGAGAACATGGAGTACCTGAAGCCGTGCAGCCGTCGCGAGGCGTATTACGCCGACCTGACGTACGGCACGAACCACGAGTTCGGCTTCGACTACCTGCGCGACAACATGGCGGTGACGCTCGACGGTGCGGTGCAGCGTGAGCTGCATTACGCGATCGTCGACGAAGTGGACAACATCCTCATCGACGAGGCGCGGACGCCGCTGATCATCAGCGGCCCGGCGGAGGACAGCGCGGCGCGCTACCAGACGTTCGCGCGCCTTGCGCCACGGCTGACCGTCAACGAGGACTACACGATCGATGAGAAGGCGCGGGCGGTGCTCCTGACCGAGGCGGGGGTCGAGAAGATCGAGAAGCTGCTCGGCATCGACAACATCTACGCGCCGGAGAACTACCGGCTGACGCGCTACATGGAGGCCGCGCTGAAGGCGCAGGTCATCTACAAGAGCGACGTCGACTACGTGGTGAAGGACGGCGAGGTGGTGATCGTCGACGACTTCACGGGACGCCTGATGTTCGGACGGCGGTGGTCGGACGGCCTGCACCAGGCCATCGAGGCCAAGGAAGGCGTCAGGATCCAGAACGAGTCGATCACGTACGCCACGATCACGCTGCAGAACTACTTCCGCCTGTACGGCAAGCTCGCCGGCATGACGGGCACGGCCGCGACCGAGGGCGAGGAGTTCTTCAAGATCTACAAGCTGGAAGTCGTCGTCATCCCGACGCACCGGCCGATGGTCCGCGACGACTACAACGACCTGGTGTACCGGACGGAGCGCGCGAAATTCGACGCCGTGGCGGAGGAGATCGCGGAGCTGCAGCAGCAGGGGCGGCCGGTGCTCGTCGGCACGGTCTCGATCGAGAAGTCGGAATACCTGTCGGAGCTGCTGAAGCGGAAGGGCATCGAGCACCAGGTGCTGAACGCGAAGCAGCACGAGAAGGAAGCGGGGATCGTCGCGCAGGCAGGGCGCTACGGCGCGGTGACGATCGCGACGAACATGGCAGGCCGCGGCACGGACATCGTGCTCGGCGGCAAGCCGGACGGCCGGTCGCAGGAAGAGTGGGAAGGGGAGCACAACCGCGTCGTCGAGGCGGGCGGGCTGGAGATCGTCGGCACGGAGCGCCACGAGTCGCGGCGCATCGACAACCAGTTGCGCGGCCGTGCGGGGCGCCAGGGCGACCCGGGCAGCTCGCGGTTCTACGTGTCGTTCGAGGACGACATCATGCGGCGGTTCGCGCCGGACTGGCTGCCGGGCATGATGGCGCGGCTCGGCATGGAAGAAGACATGCCGATCGAAAGCGGCTGGGTCAGCAAGGCGATCGAGACGGCGCAGACGAAGGTCGAGGGCCACAACTTCGACATCCGCAAGCACGTCGTCGACTACGACGACGTGATGAACACGCAGCGCGACGTGATCTACAAGGAGCGCCGCAAGATCCTGGAGGGCGCCGACCTGAAGTCGAACCTCCTGGACATGGTGCACGAGGAGCTGACGGCGATCGTCAGCGCGAACCTGCCTTCAGACAACGCCGAAGACTGGGACCTGGAGACGCTGCTCGCCGAAGTGAACGCGGTCGTCAAGCTCTCCGACGAGTTCACGCCGGATGCCCTGGCCGCGATGACGCCGGACGCGATCCTGGAAGCGGTCATGCAGTTCGCAGACGACGCGTACGAGGACAAGGAAGAGGAGCTGGGCAGCGAGATCATGCGCGCGCTCGAACGGCTGGTGATGCTGCGGTCGATCGACTCGCTGTGGGTGGAGCACCTGACGGCGATGGACGAGATGCGCCAGGGCATCGGCCTGCAGGCGTACGGGCAGAGCGACCCGCTCGTCGCGTACAAGCGCGAAGCGCACGACATGTGGGACCAGTTGCTGGTGAACATCCGCAACCAGATCACGCGCTCGATCTACCACGTGGAGCTGGCAGCGCAGCCGCAGCCCGCGGCGCCGCCCGTCATGGTAGCCACGCAGCCCGGCGTGGCCGATGACGGCAACGGCAGCGGCGCCGGCGAGCCTGATGGAAGACGATCGCGCCCAGCGCGCGGTCGCCACGGCCGCGGGGCGTGAAGGCGCCGCCGCGCAACCTGCGCACGAACCAGCCGGTCGACGGCGGGGGCGGCGGGCGCACCGTCGTGGCGGCGCAGAAGGTCGGGCGCAACGAGCCGTGCCCGTGCGGCAGCGGCAAGAAGTACAAGAAGTGCCACGGGGGCGAGTAGGGGGTAGGGGGTAGGGGGTAGGGGGTAGGTGTTAGGGGCTAGGGAACGCCGGACAGCGATAATCCCATGGAGCGGCCATCTGTGGCCGCTCTTCGTTTGCCGGAGCGGTGAGTGGAATGCACGCGCTACTGACAGACCGAAAGACTGACCGGCTGAAAGACCTCATCGATGGCTGACCGACCGATAGCTGATCGCTCGACGCACGAAGTGGCCGTGGGGTTGATCGCAGCCGGCGACGGGCGGCTGCTGTTGCAGCATCGCGATGCGAAGCCGGAGATCACGGGCGCGGGGCTGTGGGGGTTTTTCGGCGGGCACGTCGAGGCGGGCGAGGCGACGTCGCGCGCGTTCCTGCGCGAGATGGACGAGGAGCTCGGCTGGCGTCCGCGCCACTTCGAGCACTACCTGACGACGGACGCACCGCCGCTGCCGGGCGACAAGGGCTACGGGCTGGGCGTGATCTCGCACGTGTTCGCGGCGCATCTCGACGTGCCGGTGGACGGGCTCACGCTCGGCGAGGGGCAGGGCATGGCGCTCTTCGCGCCGGACGCGCTGCCGGCGGGCATCGTGCCGGGGCTGGTCGAGGTGATCCAGGAGTTCGCGCGATCGCCGGTGTACGAGCGGGTGCGGCGCGAGTGGGACTTGATCAGCACGACGGGCCTGCTCGTCGACGCGGAGGGGCGGTTCCTGCTGCAACTGCGCGACGACAAGCCGGGCATCGCCAACGCGGGCCTCTGGGGGTCGTTCGGCGGGCGAGTGGAGCCGCACGAGACGGACGAGCGCGAGACGCCGGCCGAGGGGTTCGTGCGAGAGATCGCGGAGGAGCTTTCGTGGCGGCCGCGAAGCTACGAGCTGTACCACGCATTCGGCTATCGCACGCTCGCCGGGGGCGACCCGCGCCGCCAGCTTATCTACGTGTACGCGGCGCCGGTCGACGTGCCGCTCGGCGAGATGGTGCTGGGCGAAGGGCAAGCGATGGCCTTCTTCGCGCCCGGCGCGCTGCCTGAGATGACGGTGCCGGCGTTGCGGGGGCTCATCGAGCGATTCGTGGCGGAGCCGATGTATATGGAGACGGCGCGGCGCGCCGCTGCGCCGGCGTAAGGCGCGCCAGCCGATCGTCGAGCGGGCCAACTTGATATAATCCATCTGCCCGCCCTGCGTTGTTGCGGGCGTTTTGTTTGACGATGGCTGAACCACGTTCCGTACCCCGAAAGATGAGCGCCGGCGTGATCCTCGTCGATCCCGAGGGCCGCGTGCTGATGCAGCTGCGCGACGACGACCCGGCGATCATGTTCCCGGGCCACTGGGGGCTGACGGGCGGCGCCGCGCACGCCGGCGAGACGCCGGAGCAGACGGCGCGGCGCGAAGTCGTCGAAGAGACGGGGCTGACGCTCGGCAAGATCGACCCGTTCCGCGCGTACTACTTCCAGGAGACCCGCACTGGCACGCGCGCCGGCGCGCCGAAGGTCAGCGCCGACTTCGAGCTGTACCTGTTCCACGCCCCGTGCGTGACGCCGGTCGACGAGATGGTCTGCGGCGAGGGGCGCGGCCTGCGCTTCTTCTCGCCCGAAGAGGTCACGGAGATCGAGGTCGCCTACAACCACCGCGACGTGCTCGACGACTTCTTCGGCTCGCCGGTCTACGCCGCATACTTGCAGGGGCGCCCATTCGCGGGCGGCGACGCCGATGACGTCGAGCCGGTGGCGCGATTCCTGGCGTCGATCGACGCCGGCGACCCGTGGTTCGAAGCGCTGATGCGCGCGATCGCGCTGTGGGGGCGTCCCGAGGAGACGGCGGGCGGGCGGCAGTATCGCTACCTGATCGGCGGCGAAGCGTTCGACTGGCTGCTGCTGGCGGAGCGGCTGATCGCCGAGGCGGACGGCCGCATCCCGGCGGACGAGGCGGAGCGGCTGCTGTTCGCGGCGCAGCCTCCGGCGGGGGCGCTGCCGGAAGCGGCGGAAGCCACCGGGGCGCGGCTGCCCGACGAGCGCTTGCAAGAGCTGATCGGCGAGACGAAGCATCGCGCGCACCTCAACTACCTCTACGGAGTGACCGTCGAGGAGGCGCTACAGTACGCGGTCGAGCTGGAAGTCTCGAAAGAGCGGACGACGGGGCACATCCGCGACCCGCGCACGGACGAGGCCGCGGTCGACCCCGTGCACGAGCGCATCTACGGGCAGCCGCGCGCGGTGCTGCTCAAGGAGTTTCGCGAGGAATCGCGGCTGCCGCAGAGTCCGCACATCTCGCTGACCGAGCTGCGCGAGTTCATGTACTGGCTCTTCAAGTATCGGGTGAAGAACTCGGAGCCCGCGCGCGTGGCATCGGACACGCGAAAGGCGCTGGCGCAGTTATCGTCGATGGAAGCGGCGGTGCGCCGCGCCGGCCGGCGGCGGCAGGGCGTCGGAGACGACGTAGTGCCGCACGTCGTGTAGCTGTCAGCTATCAGCTTTCAGCTATCAGCTATGGCTAGCGCGCTCCCCAACGAATCACACCAGACGTACCTGTTTGTGCACCAACGCCGGTGCGGTGCGCTGGAGCGGAGGCGTCATGACGCGGGTGTTTGTGACGCGGCGGCTGCCGGGCGACGCGATCGAACGGCTGGCGCAGCATGCCGTCACCGACGTGTGGCCGGGCGAGGTGCCGCCGCCGTACGAGGAGCTGGCGCGGCGCGGCGCTGACGCCGACGGGCTCATCTGCCTGCTGACGGACCGGATCGACAGTGCGCTGCTCGACCGGGCGCCGTGGCTGCGGGTGATCAGCAACGTCGCCGCCGGCTACGACAACATCGACGTGGCGGCGGCCACGGCGCGCGGCATACCCGTCGGCAACACGCCGGGTGTGCTGACCGAGACGACGGCCGACCTGGCGTTTGCGCTGCTGCTGGCTTGCGCGCGGCGCATCGTCGAAGCGGAACGCTTCGTACGGGACGGGCGTTGGCGCACGTGGGACCCGAATCTGTTGCTTGGCTACGACGTGCACGGCGCGACGCTGGGAATCATCGGCTTCGGCAACATCGGGCAGGCGGTCGCGCGCCGGGCGGCGGGGTTCGGCATGCGCGTGCTGTACGCGAGCCGGGCGCCGTCAAGCGACCCGCACTCCGGCACCGCGCGCGTGACGCTCGATGAGCTGCTGCGGGCGTCGGACTTCGTAAGCCTGCACGTGCCATTGACGCCGGAGACGGATCGCATGATCGGCGAGCCGCAACTGCGCGTCATGAAGCGCACGGCGTTCCTGATCAACACGGCGCGCGGGGGCGTGGTCGACCAGGCGGCGCTCGTGCGCGCGCTCGACGAGGGGTGGATCGCCGGCGCGGGACTCGACGTGGCGGAGGTGGAGCCGGTGCCTGCCGGGGACCCGCTGCTGCGCGCGCGGAACGTCGTGCTGCTGCCGCACATCGGCAGCGCGAGCCACGCGACGCGCGAGCGCATGGCGTCGATCGCGGTCGACAACTGCATCGCCGGATTGCGCGGCGAGCCGCTGTCGCACTGCGTCAACCCGGAGGCGTACACACAATGATGGACGGTCTGAGCGGCGGTTCTTGACCATCGGGTGGGCAGCGCACGCGGCAATTTGCGCTTCGTCATCGGCACGCGGGCGCGTCGCATGTCAAGAAACACGGCACGATTAACGGCACCCGCTCGTTGATCCGTGTACCATCGTCTCATCTCATTTCCCGGGACGGAGCGACGTGGCGAAGACAGGCGCAGCGACGCCGAACACAAGCCGCATCATCGGCATCGACATCCTGCGCGGGTACGCGATGATCAACGTCGTCCTGTACCACCTGTGGGACGACATCCGCTTCCTGCCGTACCCGCCGAACTGGTTCTACGAACAGCTCGGCGGCCGCATCCGCGACGGGGAGTGGAGCAGCATCCCTACCTCTTTGCTCGACATCGTCATGCGCGGCGGCTTCATCATCGCGACGTTCATGATGCTGACCGGGCTTTCGCTCTACATGGCGACGGCGCGCAAGGGCGGCGGCATCGACCGGCTGGTGTTCTGGCGAAGGCGCCTGCGCCAGTTGCTCGTGCCGTACTGGTTCGCGATCGCCATGGTGATGGTCGTAATCTGCGGCATCGCGCTCCTGCAGATGGCGCTGCACGGGCACGGGTTCGCCTACCAGTATCACCACGTCACGCAGGCACGGTGGACCTACGTCGCGCCGGGACGGTGGGAGTTGCTCGCGAGCATCGCCGTGCTGCCGCGCGCCGTTCGCAGCGAGTGGCTGATGGTACCGCCGAGCGTCATGTGGTTCGTGGTGCTGTTCGTGCAGTACTACCTGCTGTTCCCGTTCCTGGCGCCGCTGCTCAAGCGCTTCGGCCCGGCGCGGTTCTTGCTGGGCGCGCTGGCGATCACGGCCACGGCGAAGGTGGCGCTGATCTTCTTCGCCGGCGGGCTCGACCACGACCCGGCGAAGTACCTGAACCATTCCATGGCGATCTTTCGCGGCTTCGAGTTCGCGCTCGGCATGGCGCTCGGGTACGTGCTGGTGCATCATCGTGAGCGGCTGACCCAGCTCGTGTCGCCGCCACGGACGATCGCCGTGCTGGTCACCACCGGACTGGCGTTGATCATCGCCGGCACGATGATGGACGACCGCGCGACGTATCACAGCGCGATCGCCGCGCCGATCATCATCTCCGGCGTCGCGCTGATCGCGCTGCCTCTGATAACGAAACCGGCGGGGCGGCTCGAAGCGAGCGCGCCGGCGCGGCTGTTCGCGTGGGCGGGTCTGTACTCGTACAGCATCCTGATCGCGAACGAGCCGTTGCGGTTGATCGCGAGCTTCCTGCGCGTCGAGGAGATCCCGACTGGGCTCTGGTGGCTGTACCTGGCCGCCTACATGCCGGCGACGCTGATGCTCGCGAAGCCGCTCGCGCCGTTCCTGGGCCTGGCGCCCGGGCGAAGGACCTACTCTCACCAGGAAGCGCCGGCTGCCGCGCAGCGCGAGGCGCTGGCCACGAGCAGCGCCTAAGGCCGCACGGCCAGCGGGATCTCCTTCTCCGGTTGACCGTCGCGCGACAACATCGCCGATTCCGCCGCCGCAATGACGATCGGCAGCGCCGTGCGCAGCGAGCGCAACGCCGCGCGCGACTGCAACGCGAGGCGGACGTAAGCCGGCCATTCGAGCGGGCGCCGGACGAGCGCACGCGCGATCGCGGCATCGGACGTGGCGCCGTTCCAGTCGCGCAGCGACGGCGGCAGCAGATCCGAGGCGGGGTCGAGCACGGCGCGCAGCGCCAGCCAGCGCGCGCCATGTGACGCGGCGGCTTCGATGACGTGCCACGTCTCCATATCGACGCCGGCAGCACCGTGCGTGTTCCAGAGGTCCGTCTTCTGAGCGCGCGTTGCGACCGGGCGCGCCACCGTGAGCAGCGACGATGGCGCGAATTTCGAGCCGTGCCGCCGGAGAGCGCGGCGTGCGGCATCGAACAATGCGCGGCCGGCGGCGCGCTCGTCGCCGCGCTCGTTGACGACTCGATGCGCCAGCACGAGGGCGCCGGGCGCGAGCGACGGATCGAGGCCGCCGCAAACGCCCGCGATCACCACCAGATCGCGCGGCTGGGCGCGCAGCGTCGCATCGACAGCGTACCCGGCGCGCTCACCGGCGCCGCACACGAGATCCGCGCCGACGGCGGCGGCCTCACGCTGCATCGCGACGACGACCAGGATGCGTGAACGCATCGTCACGCGCTCCGGCCGATCATCGTCCCGATGCCGGCGCGGATGCCTTCGAGCGGGCTGGCCATCGTCGCGGTCACGGCGGTCGCCTCGTAGCCGCAATGGGCCATGCAGTTCGTGCAGCGGGCGTCGCGGCCGTAGCCGTATCGGTCCCACTCCGTCTCTTCGATGAGTTCGCGGAACGTCGGCACGCTGCCCTCGTTCATCAGGTAGCAGGGGCGCTGCCAGCCGAAGACGTTGCGCGTGGGGTTGCCCCACGCCGTGCACTGCATCGCCTGCTTCCCCTGCAGGAAGTCGAGGAACAGCGGCGTGTGGAAGAACCGCCAGCGCTTGCGCTCGGGGTACGACAGGATGCGGCGGAACGTCTCGATCATCCGCGGGCGCTTGAGGAAGACGGACTGGTTCGGCGCCTTCGGGTAGTCGTAGCCGGGCGACACCATCATGCCATCGACGCGCAGATCGTCGCTCAGGAAGTTGAAGAGATCGCGGATCTGCTCGGGAGCGCTGTCGGCGAACACCGTCGTGTTCGTGCTGACGCGGAAGCCGCGGCGCTTCGCCTCGCGGATAGCCGCGACCGCCTTGTCGAAGACGCCCGCACGGTCGACCATCGCGTCGTGCAGGTCGCGCATGCCGTCCATGTGGACGCTGATCGTGAGGTAGGGTGATGGCGTGAGCTTCGGCAGCGCAGCGCTCGAGCAGGATCGCGTTCGTGCAGAGATAGACGAACTTGCGCCGTTGTACGAGGCCGGCCACGATCTCGTCGATCTGCGGGTGCACGAGCGGCTCGCCGCCGGCGATCGAGACGACGGGCGCGCCGCACTCCTCCGCTGCGGCCCAGCACTCTTCGGGCGAGAGATACGTGTTGAGGACGGGCTCCGGGTGCTGGATCTTGCCGCAGCCGGCGCAGGCGAGGTTGCAGCGGAAGAGCGGCTCCAGCATGAGCACCAGCGGATAACGTTTGTTGCCTTTGATCTTCTGCTTGAGCAGGTAGGTGCTGACCGCGACCGCCTGCCGAATTGGGATGCCCATGACCGGCCTCCTACGCTACTGATGCTTGCGATGCGTACTGCTCGAACCGCGCACGGCGTGCGACGAGCGCGGCCGCGGCGATGCTCCCGCTGCGGACGGCCGACTCCATCGTCGCGGGCCA
Source organism: uncultured Chloroflexia bacterium (assembly GCA_963701135.1). Taxonomy (GTDB): domain Bacteria; phylum Chloroflexota; class Dehalococcoidia; order DSTF01; family JACRBR01; genus CAYJMJ01. The sequence continues at coordinate 3,332,798 of OY969567.1, read as the reverse complement.
GCCGGTGTCGGTATATGCCCCGGCGAGGAACAGGTTATCGACCGGCGTCGCGGCGCCGGGGCGGCGCAAGCCCGGCGCGGGGACGAACGTGGCGTCCGGCTCCTTGATGACGGCGGCGTGCAGCAGGCGGCGGCTCGCGGCCGCAGGGAGCGCGCGCTGAAGCTGCGGCAGGAGCAACTCGACGAGCTGGCCCTTCGTGAGCGGCATTTGGCGCTCGGCCGCGCTCATCGACAGTACCAAGTGCTCTTCGGGCGCGGCGTCGTGCGCGCGAAAGACCCACTGCAGGTCGCTGCCGGTGAACGCGGCGAAGCGGAACTGCGCCACCGGGCCATCGAACCAGAGGTGGAGGTTGACGATCGGGCGACGCGCGGAACGCGGCCAGCGCATCGAACGGCGGCAGGGCACGCAGGTGCGGCGGCAGCAGCTCGAGCGCCGGGCGCGGCGGCAGCGCGCAGATGAACGCGTCCGCCTCGAACCGCTCGCCGGACGACAGCCGCAGCGCGGCGATGCGTCCGTCGCGCATCTCGACGGCATCGACGCCGGCGCCCGTGCGGACCTCGCCGCCGCGGCGCTCGACATAACGAGCAGCGGGCGCGACGTGCAGGTCGGTCAGCCCGACCGAGGGCACGCCGATCGCGGCCGCGGACGCCGACTTGAGGAACCCCTGCCGGAAGACGAAGAGCGCCTGCGCGGCGGATGCATCGTCGCAGCGGCAGTTGAGCGCGGGGACGACGATCAGGTCCCAGAAGCGCGCGATGTCCGTAACCATCGCGCCGTGCGCGCGCAGCCACGCGCCGAACGTGATGTCCGCGAGCGTGGCATCGTCCGCGGACGTGCGGCGCATGGCGGCGATGGCGCGGGCGACGCGCAGCTTCGCGGCCGGCGACAGGTGCCGGTAGCGCGCGAACGACGGCGCGAGATGCAGGGGCGCGGGGAGCGGCACGGCGGCGAGGTCCGAGCGGCGGCCGGCGGCATCGATCACCGGGACGCGCAGGCGCGGCTGCCAGTCGATGAGGCGGTCGGTGCCGAGACGCCGAAGGAAATCGAGGTGCGCCGTCGTGCAGCGCATGAGGATGTGCTGGCCGTTGTCCATAACGCGGCCGCTCTCGTCGTCGGTGAACGAGTACGTCTTGCCGCCGGGCCAGGGACGGCGCTCGAAGACAGTAACGCGGCAGCCCGCGTCCGCCACGTCGCAGGCTGCCGCGAGTCCCGCAAGCCCGGCCCCGATGACGCCAACGTTCATGCCGGCCTCACCATCGCGGCACCGAGCCAGAGCTTGCCGATCGCGGTCATCTTCTCGCCACCAGAAAGACTGATGCGGTCGTGCAGGACGTCGTAGTTACGCTGCTCGATGCGCGTGAGGATCTCGGCGTACACACCCTGCAGCACGTTGACGCACATGCGGGAGCGCAGGTCGAGCAGTGGCAGCAGGCGCTTGCCGCGGCGGAAGTACGCGTGCGCGCGCTTGCCGTACAGCGCCATCATCGCGGCGAAGCGATCGTCGTAACGGCAGGCGAGGATGTCCTCGGCGGTAAGGCCGTGCGCGGCAAGGTCGCCGGCCGCGAAGTAGACGCGGTCGCGCTCGGCGTCCTCGCGCACGTCGCGCATGATGTTGACGATCTGGAGCGCGATGCCCATATCGATGGCGAAGTCGCGTGCGTGGGGGTGGGCCTTCGTGCCGAAGACGGACGTGCAGATCAGGCCCACCATCGACGCGACGCGGTAGCAGTATCGGTACAACTCGTCCCACGTCTCGTAGCGGTTGATCGTGAAGTCCATCTCGACGCCGGTGACCAGCTCGTCGAAGAACTCCACGGGAATGGTGAACTCGTCGACGGCCCCGCCGAGCGCGGTGAACATCGGGCCTTCTCGCGCGCCGCCGTAGCAGGCGCGGAGGCGGGCGCGCGCTTCGGCAAGCTCGCGCTCCTGCCGCGCGCGGTCGGTCAGCTCGTCGGCGATGTCATCGACGTAGCCGCTGAAGGCGTATGCGGCGTAGATGGCGTTGCGCTTCGCTTCGGGCAAGATGGCGAAGGCGTAGTAGAAGTTCTTGGCGCGCGCCTTCGTGTACTCCTTGCACCAGAGGTAGGAGGAGGGGAGCGAGGGTGCGGGCACTTTCAGAACCGAGGTGGCGGTTGTCATGTACTGCTCCTCTCGGGCAACAGCAAACAGCAAACAGCAAATCGCCGCTTGTGATCTTTGCTGTTTGCTGTTTGCCGTTTGCTGTCATCCTCACACCCCCACCTTCATCCGGAGTCCGTTCCACAGGGCCATGCGGAGCTTCTTCGCCTTGCCCACGCGCGGGCGGGCGCGGAGGACGTCGTAGTCCGCGGCGGCGATGGCGTCGAGCACGGCCTCGCCGCCGAGGCGGAAGAGGCGGACGTCGGTGCGGGCGCGGCGGTCGACGAGCGCCTCGAGCCGGCGGCCCTCGGCGAACAACGCGCGGGCGCGTTCGACCTCGAAGCGCATGAGCGCGCGGAATGCGCCGCGCGCGATATCGGCGTGCAGGTCGCGCTCATCGCAGCCATGGCGGCGCAGGTCTTCGAGCGGGATGTAGATGCGGCCCTTCGCGAGGTCGACGCTCACGTCCTGCCAGAAGTTGGCGAGCTGCAAGCGCGATGCACGTGGCGTCGGACAGGCGCTGGCGCTCCGCGTCGCGATAGCCGAGCACGTAGAGCACCATGCGTCCGACTGGCGCGGCGGAGTGCTCGCAGTACCGCAGCAGGTCGCCGTACGTCTCGAAGCGCGTGATGCGCTGGTCCATGCGGTTGGCCTCGATCAGGCGCAGGAACGGCGCCGGCGGGATGTCGAAGCGGTCGATGGCAGCGCCGAGCGCGGCGAACAGCGGCTGCGTGCGCCGGCCGGCGTAGCAGTCGCGCAGGTCGCGCTCCCATGCGTCGAGCAGGGCCAGGCGGTCGCCTTCGGCCTCGTCGCCGAGATCGTCGGTCCAGCGGCAGAAGGCGTAGAGCGCGAAGAAATGCGGGCGGAGGCGCTTGGGCAGGAACCACGAGACGACGGTGAAGTTCTCATCGTGCGCGCGCGCGTAGCGGCGGCACCAGCCGAATGCATCGGCTTCGGCGAGCGCGGCCGATGAGGGGACGGCGATCGTCGTGCTCATGACAGCGGGTCCGTGCCGGGCAGGTGGAGCGGCATTCCGGCGAGCACGCGGCGGTAGCGGCCGAGCGCCCAGAGCGGCCAGTAGTTGCGATAGAGGTGGTACTTGAGCATGAAGTCGCGCGGGAAGCCGGTGCCGGTGAAGTGCGGCTCCTCCCACTGGCCGTCGGGCGACTGCGTCTCGACGAGGTAGCCCACGCCGCGCGCGACGGCCTCGCCGCGCTCCTCGCCCGCGGCGAGCAGCGCGAGCAGCGCCCACGCCGTCTGCGACGCGGTGCTCGGGCCGCGGCCGCGCAGCGCCGCGTCTTCGTACGAGGCGCAGGTCTCGCCCCAGCCGCCGTCGGCGTTCTGGTGCTCTTCGAGCCATCGCACGGCGCGCCGGATGCGCGGGCGGCCCGGATCGGCGGCGGCGGCGATGAGCGCCGGCAGCACGGCGCCGGCACCGTAGACGTAGTTCACGCCCCAGCGTCCGAACCACGAGCCGTCGCGGCTCCTGCGTGCGCCACAGGTAGTCGAGGGCGCGCCGCATCGTCGGATCGGATGGCGTTGCGCCGGCGAGCGTGAACCATTCGACGATGTGCGCGGTTACGTCCTCGCTCGGCGGGTCGATCGTGGCGCCGAAGTCGGCGAACGGGATCCGCGTGACGGAGCGTTTGGTGTTGTCGCGGTCGAACGCGCCCCAGCCGCCGTTCGCGGACTGCATGGCCCGGAGCCAGGCGTTGGCGCGCGCCGTCGCGGCGGCCGGCTCGTCGCCGAGGGCGAGCAGGCGGAGCGCGATCAGGACTTCGGCCGTGTCGTCGGTGTCGGGGTACTTGTCGTTGGCGAACTCGAATGCCCAGCCGCCGGGCTCGAGGTCCTTCACCTTCACGCACCAGTCGCCGGGCGCGCGGATCTCCCTCGACAGCATCCATCGCCCGGCGCGGAGCAGCATCGGGTCGTCGGCGGCGACGCCGGCCTCGCGCAGACCGGTGATCGCGAGCGCCGTGTCCCAGACGGGCGAGACGCACGGCTGTACCGTGAACGTGTCCCGGGTTTCGAGCGCGAAGCCGCCGAGCAAGCCGGCGATTCCCTTCGCCATCACCGGGTGGTCGTTGCGATAGCCCAGGCACTTGAACGCGATCAGCGAGTACACCCACGGCGGCTGGATGCCGCCCCACGAGCCGTCCGCCTCCTGGTGGTCGACGATCCAGTGCTCGCACTCGCGCAGCGCGCGGCGGCGCAGCGGCTTCCAGGGCGACCGTTCGTGCACGCGCAGCAGCGCATCGGCGCCGAGGAAGAAGTTGCGCCAGTTCAGCGGCGAGCGGCTGCGTGCGAAGCCGGCGCGATGCCTGTGACGCGGATCGACGTACAGCTCATCGATCGCGGCGCCGGGTTCGACCGGGAACACCGGCCGGTGCGCCCAGACAACCAGGATCGGGACGATCGTCGCGCGCGCCCACGATGCGAACTCGTAGATGTTGAAGGGGAAGCGGTCCGGGAACAGGATCGCCTCCGGCGGCATGGCGGGCATGGCCGACCATTCGAACTGGCCGAAGAGCGAGAGCCAGAGCTTCGTGAACACGCGCGTCGCACCGACTCCGCCGTGCTCGCGGATGAACTCGCGCGCGCGCACCATCTCCGGCGACGTCGCATCGGCGCCGGCGAGCTTCAGCGCGAAGTAGGCCTCGGTCGAGACGCTGACGTCGCCGGGTCCGCCGTACCAGATCGGCCACGAGCCGTCCGGCTGCTGGAGGCCGAGCAGGTAGCCGGCGAGCTTGCGCGTCCGCGACGGCTCGGCGATGCCGAGGATCTGCTCGAGCATGACGTGCTCGGCCGCCATGGTCGCGTTCGATTCGAGTTCCCCCCACCAGTAGCCGTCCGGGTGCTGGATCGACCGCATGTGGGCGACCGCGCGTTCGATGCAGGCATCGATTGCATCGGCGCGCGGCAGCGCATCGGCGACATTCGTAGATCGGAGATCGAGCGCCATCGGCTACATCCCCATCGCCTGCACGATGACCTCGCGCTCGCGGCCGCAGTCGAGCTCGACCAGGAAGATGCGCTGCCAGGTGCCGAGCAGCATCTCGCCATCGGCGAACGGGATGGCCTCGCTCGCGCCCATGAGCAGGTGCTGGCAGTGCGAATGGCCGTTGAGGTCCTCGTCCTCGGTGAGATTCACGGTGCGGATCGTCAGGTCGTTGTGACGGTAGTAGACGTTGGGTGGCGCGATGCGCGCGAGCATCGCCTCCATGTCCTGCAGCAGCAGCGGCTCCGCCTCGTTGATGCGCACGGCGGCGGTCGTGTGGCGCGAGAAGACGACGACGAAGCCGTGCGCTGCGCCGCTGCGCGCGAGCACGCCGCGCACGTCATCGGTGATGTCGATGAACTGCGGCGCGTGCGTCGTCGTGTAGCTCAAGCGCTCGATGCGCGGCCCGGGCGCGGCGTGCGTGCCGTTCAGCGACGGCCGCGAAGCAACGGTGAGTTCAGCGCACAACCGGTGTCTCCTCCCTGATCATCCTGCCCGTGCCGTCGCGGCGCTCGCGGCCGCGGACATCTCGTCATCGATGGCGCGGAGGCGGCGCACGACCGCGGCCACCGACTCATCGGGAGTCGACGCGCCGGCGGTGACGCCGATGCGGCGCTTCCCGCGCAACCACTCCGGCACGATCTCGTCCTCGCGTTCGACCTGGTGTGTCTCGACGCCGGCGACGCGGCAGGTGCCGGCAAGCTTGCCGGTGTTGGCGCTGTTGCGACCGCCGATGACGATCATCAGGTCGACGTCGTGCGCCAGTTCCCGCGCGGCGGCGTAGCGCTCCTCCGTCTCGGGGCACGTCGTATTGATGATGCGCACCTCGTTGATCCGGTCGATGTGCAGCGCCAGGAAGCGCGCCACGAAGTCGGTGAACATCTGATTGCTCTTGGTCGTCTGGGAGAGCAGGGCGACCTTGCGGCGCGGGATCTCGACCGGGTCGTCGGCGCTGGCAAGCACGGTGCCGCGACCGCGCGTCCAGGCGAGGACGCCGCGCACCTCCGGGTGGGCGGCGTCGCCGTAGATGATCACCTTGAAGCCGCTGTTCACGAGGCGGCGCGCCGCGCGCTGCGCGCGAGCGACGATGGGGCACGTCGTATCGACGAGGTCGAGGCCGGAGTCCTTCGCCTTGCGGTAGACCTCCGGCCCCGCGCCGTGCGCCGTGATCGCGACGCTTGGCGCCGCCACGTCGCCGAATCCCTGGACGATGCCGACGCCGCGCGCATCGAGCCGCTCGGCGACGACGGGGTTGTGGACGATGGAGCCGAGGCTGTCGATGCGGCCCTTCTCGGCCGCGGCGTCCTCCACCATCTCGATGGCGCGGCGCACGCCGAAGCAGAACCCGAGCGACGTGGCGATCCTGATGTCGATGGTCATCGCTACCACTCCCGCTCCACCATGAAGCGAATGATCTCGTCGAGCGACGTGAGCGCGTCCGGCGCCAGCGCCGTATCCCGCAGCAGGACGCGGGCGCGGTCCGCGTGCGCGTGTGCGATCGCCGTCACCGCGGCCCGCACGGCCGGTTCGTCGAGCGTGGACGCGCACTCGGCCGCGACGACGGCCGGCAGCGACTTCTTGCCGCGGGCCGCGTCGTTGCCGGCCGGCTTGCCGGTCGCCGCGGGGTCGCCCCACACGGCGAGCGCGTCGTCGACGGCCTGGAACGCGAGTCCGGCCTCGACGCCGGCGGCGCGCAGAGCGTGCGCGTCGCCTTCCGGCGCGCCTGCGCACAGCGCGCCGAGCGCCAGCGACGCGCCGATGAGCGCGCCCGTCTTGCCGGCGGACATCGCCTCGTACGCTTCACGTGAAACAACGGCGCGCGACTCGAACTCGATGTCGTGGTGCTGGCCTTCGATCATGCGGAGGCACGCGTCGTCGAAGATGCGCAGCGCGAGCATCGCGCGCGACGGCGGCAGCGGCGCGAGGGCATCGTGGAGCACGCGATGCGAGAGCGCGAAGAGGCAGTCGCCGGCGTTGATCGCCAGCGGCACGCCCGTTAGCGCCCACAGGGCGGGCCGGTGGCGCCGCTCGCGGTCGCCGTCCTCGATGTCGTCGTGGACGAGCGAAAACGCGTGCAGCAGTTCGAGCGCGACGGCCGCATCGAGCGCGACGGCTGCGTCGCCGTAGCCGGAGGCGGCGGCCAGGCAAAGCGCCGGGCGCAGCATCTTGCCGGCGCCTGCATCGACCGGCCGGCCATGCTCGTCGCGCCAGCCCAGGTGGTAGGCGACGAGCGCGTAGACGCCGCCGCCGTACGGGGCGAGCGCGTCGCGCATGCGGGCCGCGGCATGGGACCGGAGCGCGTCGAGCGTGGGTGGAGGCACGATCGAGCGGGGCGGCGCTAATCCTTGCAATGCATAGTCCTTTGCAGTACGAGGGATCATAGCGCGCCGGGCGGGCGTGTCAATCCCCTTGACCGCGATACCCCTCATGGAGGAGACTTCCGGTGGCGACGAGCGTGTACGATCGGACGGACATCGATGGTACTGGGCACCTACCTCACGCAGCTTCTGAAGGGCAACACGGATGTCTTGATCCTTTCGTTGCTGGAGCGGGAGCCCATGTACGGACACCAGATCATGCAGGAGCTGGAGCACGTGTCAGCGGGCTTCTTCCAGGTAAGCGAAGGCACGATGTATCCGGCGCTCTACCGCCTGGCGCGCGAAGGCTTCATCCGCGGCCGCTGGTCAAAGTTGCGGTCAGGCCAGGAACGCAAGGTCTACGCGGTCACGAAGAAAGGCGAGCGGCGGCTTCAGGAGTGCCGCTCGACATGGAGCGGGTTCGCCGCGGCCATGGACCTCGTCACCACGCAAAGCAGATAAGTCAGCAGAGGAGGATACGGATGTCCTCCGAAGTAGCAGGCTACTTCGAGCGTCTCCGCGCCCACCTGCAATTGGGCGACAGTTTCGGGTCCGACGTGACGCGAGAGCTGTCCGCGCACGTCGACGACCGCGTGGCCGAACTGGCACGCCGCGGCGTGCCGGAGGAGCGCGCCCGCCGGATGACGCTCGATGGTTTCGGCAGGCCGCAGACGCTGGCGCACCTGCTTCGCCAGGCGCAGGCTCATCACGCCGTGGAGCGAGGCGCTGCTCGGGGCATCGGCGTTCGTGTTCGTGGCGCTGATCCTGGGCGTGCAGCTCTGGCAGGCGCCGGTGCTGGGCGCGGGCGCCGCGGGGGTGGTGATCGCCGTCACACTGTATGGACTCTGGCTCGGCCGGCCGGCATGGTTCTATCCGTGGGCCGGCGCGGCGCTCTCGATCCCGCTCGCCGCCGGGTACATCGCGTTCGCGGTGCTGCATCGCGAGGTGCCGCGGCTGTTCGATGGCTCCGTCAACGGGCTCGCGGTCGCGGGGCTCGCGGGAGCGGCGCTGTACTTCCCCGTGGGTCTATTCGTGGTCTGCGCGGGCATACTGGTGGCCGTGCGCCGCGACTGGCTCGACGCCTCCGTGCTGCTGTCGCCGCTGCCCGGCGTGCTCGCCGCGATCATCGCCATGCACCGCGCCGGCGGGCCGGCAGCCGGCGGCGATGCGTTATCCGGCACGGCGGCGCTGCTGTTCGGCGTCTACCTCTGCATGGCCGTGGCGACGCTGATGCTCCTGCGCGCACCCGTGCGCAGCCTGAAAGTGATGACGCTGGTCGGCAGCGCGCTGCTGTTGCTCTCCGGCTCGACGCTGCTCGTCGATCCCGGCGGCGGCGTGGCGACACTGGCCGGGCGTGCGGCGATGCTCATCGCGTTCCTGCTCAGCCCCGCACTCGTCGCGCGACACGCTTGACGAAGGTTGTAGGTGGCAGGGGACAGGTTGTAGGGGTCGCTGTGCGCGGTGTGCCGGCGCCGTGTTCAGCCAGTGACGCCAGCCTCTTCCAGCAGCCGCAGCACCGCGGCGCGGTCTTCCACGATGTCTTCGCGCAGGCGGTCGGCGGCTCGCACGATGATCCAGCGTTCCACGAGATTGGCGTCGAACGGGCGGATGCTCCGGTAAGCGAGCTCGTACTGGCGTAGGACGATCTTCCGCACCAGGCGGTCGCCCAGGCGGACGACGAGCGGCGCGCCGGGCGGCAGCGTGGCCGTCCGGAACATCAGCAACGTCCGCGCCAGGTCGGCGTGCGGGTCGCCGCGCGCGGCGTTCGGCCAGTCGATAACGATGGGCCCGCGGCTCGACATCAGTATGTTGCCGGGGTGGAGGTCGCCGTGGAGCAGCCGGTCGCCGTCGGGGAGCGCATCGAGCTCGATCGGCCGCGAAGCGGGCGACGTGCGGCGGCACGAGCGGGTGCACGATCATCGCCCGGATGCGGTCCTTCAGCGACACCATGCCGGGCGGCGCGACGACGTCGTGCAGTCGCGCCTGCGACGACCCCGTGATCGTGCCGGCGCGCCACGCCAACCACGGCTTCCTGCCGAGGAGCGTGAGCCAGTCCGGCCCATCGACACGCTCCATGATCAGGCCGGGGCGGCCATCGACCTCGGTGCGGCCGAGGATCGCCGGCACCAGCGGCACGACGGAGCGCGCCGCCTCCATGGCCGCGGCTTCGTGCTCAACCGATGCGCCGTCGCGCGCATCGCGGAAGAGGCGGAGGACGGCGCCCTTCTCCCATTCGAAGATCTCCGCCTCGCGGCCCTCGGCGATCTTTCGGAGGCTAGCCGCCGTGGTCATCGAGCCGGGTCCATGTACGCAGACATGCGGCGATCATCGCACTGATCGGCGACGCGGCGCCAGTCGGGCGAGGTTGCGGTTATCGCAGCGTCAGTTGAGCCAGAGGCCGCGGGAGGCGTGGTTGACGTAGAGGCCGGCGGACCAGAGCGTGCGGCGTACGGCGCGGCGGGCCCGCCGTTTCGGCAGGCGGCTTTCGACGTTGTCGAGCCGCACCTGGAGCGCGCGCACGTGGCCGGAGAGCGTGCGCACCTGCGATTCGACGCGCTTTGTGGGCGAGCCCGTCCGGCGCAGCGTCGCGACGGACTGCTCGAGCTGCTGCAGCCGCCGCGTGATGTCGCGCAGGGCGGCCGGGTTGACCTCGGGCGCAGGCTGCGCGGCCGGACGCACGGGCGCGGGCCGCGGCGCCACGGCGACGGCGACGGGCGCGGCGGCGGGCACGACCTGCCGCGCGGCCGGCGGATTCTCGGACTTCACCTTCACCTGCTGCACCTTGACCGGCGCGGGCGCCTCGGCGGCGGGCGGCGGCGCTTCGCTGCGCGGCGGCAGCGGCACGTCGGGCTGTTCGGGCTCCGGCTCGGCGGCCATGACGGGCGGCTCCGGATCAGGTGATGCAGCCGCGGGAGGCGGCGGCGCGGACGCCATCATCTTGTCGATATCCGCCTGCGAAAGGACGGCGTCGCTCATATGTTGACCTCGACGATGATCTTGCGCTGGCATTCAGGGCCGGAGAGGTCCAGGTCGTAGGGCTCCCTGACCGGCACGCCGTTGACCGTGAGCACACGCACGACCGGCCGCGCGACGTGGCCGGAGTTGGGCGCCGAGACGACGCCGCCCTCGCCGCTGCTGAGGATCACCGTGATGCCGGCCGGATACTGCGGGATCTGGCGCGCAAAGATCTTCACCAACTCCGGGTTGAACAGCTCGGCGGAGTAGGCGATGATGAACTCGATCGCCTCGTGCGGGCGGAGCGCCTTGCGGTACGGGCGGCGCGACCGGAGCGAGATGTACGTATCGGCGATGCCGATGATGCGCGCGTACAGCGAGATCTCGTGGCCCTTGAGTCCATCCGGGTAGCCCTTGCCGTCCCAGCGCTCGTGGTGCTGGGAGATGGCGAGCATCGCGTCCTTCGCGAGCCCGGCGTCCTTGAGCATGACGATGCTGTGGGCCGGGTGCGCTTCAGCAGCTCCCACTCGTCTTTCTCGAGCGGACGCGGCGACTCCAGCAAGCCGGGACGCAGCGCCATGTAGCCGATGTTCATCAGCGCGGCCGAGACGCCGAGCGTGAGCAGCTCTTTGCGGTCGGCGCCGGCCAGGCGCGCCATGACCATCGCGAGGTCGGCGGTCTTGACCGGGTGGATGTACTGGTAACCCTGGAGCGAGTACGAGCCGGAGATGTCGGCTTCGCCCATCATGTCCGGGTAGAGGCAGTTCACCAGCTTGTTCATGGGCGGAATGAGGCCCATGAGCCCGCCCTTCTGGATGCCCTGCGTCACGCCCTGGTTCACCACCATGAGGATGTTGAGCGCCTGCGACGCCTTCGCCTCGAGGTCGGCGCTGAACAACGTGCCGACCAGGATGTCTTCGGTGCGCGGGTCCTGAATCAGGATTTCGGCCGAGCAGGAGCGGGCGAGCAGCGGCAGCTTCTGCTCGGTGAGGGTCTCCCCCATCTCGATGACGGGGACGCCCTTCACGTCATAGACCGCGGCCTTGAGCACCATGCCGGGCCTGGCGTTTGCGGTGGATACGCGTCGCACGGCGGATCACCCCTCGTAAACCCTTACGCTGACAGTCTCGTCCGTTCGGTAGCCGCGGCACCGTCGGCTTTCCTGTAAAAGTTCCCTCCGATGCGCTCAAAGCCGCGGCCGTCCGGGCCGATCAGCGCCTCGGTGCCGCCGACGAAGAGCACGCCGTTCGGGTTCAGGGAGTCGTTGAACCGCTCGAACAGCCGCTGCTTCGTCTCATCGGAAAAGTAGATCATGACGTTGCGGCAGATGATCAGGTCGAAGCCGCGGTCAAACCGGCCCGCGAGCAGGTTCAGCTCGCGAAACTCGATGCGGCGGCGCACGGTGTCGACGACGGTGTAGGCGCCATCGGCCTGCGTGAAGAAGTCGCTGAGATGCTTCGGCGATAGGTTACGCACTTCGTTCGCCTGGTACGGGCCGCCGGCGCGCGCGCGGGCGAGCACCACGCGATCGATGTCGGTCGCGAGGATGCTGGCGCGGTGCGCGGCGTTCAGATCATGCAGGATCATCGCCACGGAGTACGGCTCTTCGCCGTGTGAGCAGGCGGCGCTCCAGATTTTGATCTTCTGGCCGCCGGCGAGCAGTCCGGGCAGCACTTCGGCGCGCAGGCGCTCGAACTGCTGCGGGTCGCGGAAGAACTCGGAGACGTTGATCGTGAGCATGTTGCGCAGCTCTTCGAGCGCGTCGGCGTCCGACTGGAGGTTCTTGCAGAACTCCATGGGCGCGTTGGGCGCGCGGCGCGTGACGAACGCCTCGAGCCGGCGGCGCATCTGCTGCGTCTTGTACGCGTCGATGTCGATCAACAGCAGTTCGTGGATCCGCTTCTTGAGAAACGTGTACTCGTGCTCGTTCATGCCGGCGCCTCCTGCTTTGCGCGCCCCCTGCACAGGCGCACTACGGTGGCCGCGATCTCCTCGAGCGGCGCGACCCTGTTCGACGTATCCTGCCTCGGCGACGCTGCGCGGCATGCCGTACACGACGCATGTCGCCTCGTCCTGCGCGACGATCAGCCGCCCCGGCTTCCTTGATCAGGCCGGCGCCGCGCGTGCCGTCGCGGCCCATGCCGGTGAGGATGACGCCGATGGTCGCGGACCCGTAGACGGCGGCCGCGGACTCCATGAGCACGTTGACGGCGGGGCGCACGCCGCACTCCGACGGCGCCTGGTTCGAGCTCCATCTCTCCCTTGCGGTTGACGGCCATGTGGAAGCCGCCGGGCGCCATGAGCGCGACGCCGGGCTCGACTTTCGATCCCGGGCGCGCTTCGGCGACCTTCAGGGGGCCAGCCTCGTTCAGGCGGTCGGCGAGCGCGCGCGTAAAGCCGGGCGGCATGTGTTGCACGACCAGGATCGGCACGCCGGTGTCGGGCGGGAACGACGTCAGCACCGCGCGCAGCGCCTGCGGCCCGCCGGTAGAACTGCCGATGACGACGACCTTCTCCAGCCACCGGAAGCCGTACGGGCCTGCCGCGGCAGCGGGCACGGCGATCGGCTGCGGTACGCCCGGCAGCCGCCGTCGCACGCGGGCGCGCGCCGCGTTCTTCACCTTCTCGCGCAGCTCATCGATCACGCCGTGCACCGAAGCGATGCCGCCGTGCACGGGCTTGGCGATGAAGTCGACGGCGCCGAGTTCGAGCGCGGTGATCGTGGCATCGGCGCCGGCGCGGGTGAGCGAGCTCACCATGACGACGGGCGTCGGGCACTCGTCCATGATGCGCATCGAGCGCCTGGTGTCCGTTGAGGCGCGGCATCTCGATGTCGAGCGTGATGACGTCGGGCTTGAGCGCGAGCGCTTTCTCGACGCCGTCGAGCCCGTCGCGCGCGAAGGCGATGACCTCGATCGCCGGGTCTTTCGGCAGTTCGCGGCAGAGGATGGCGCGGATCGTCGCGGAGTCATCGACGACGAGCACGCGCACCTTCGGTGCGAATTCCGGGTTTTCCAACAGATCACTCCCTGGACGCTGCTCCACGCCCGCGGCGCATCGGCGCCGCGGGCCTCGCTAGGCGACGAGCTTGGCGAGCGCCGTCTTCACGCGGTCCGGCTCGAACGGCTTCACGACGAAGTCGCGAGCGCCGGACTTGATCGCTTCCATGACGATGGACTGCTGACCCATGGCGGTGACCATGGCGACGCGCGCCGCCGGGTCGAATGCCAGGATCGCCTTCAGGGCCTCGAGCCCGTCCATGCCGGGCATGGTGATGTCCATGAGCACCGCATCGGGCTTGTGGGACTTGTAGGCCTCGACCGCCTGCGCGCCATCGCCTGCCTCGATGACCTCGTGGCCGAGTTCCTTCACCATGGCCGCGTTACGCATGCGCAAGAATGCCGAGTCATCGACTACCAGCACTTTCGCCATGTGGATTCTCCCTTCTTCTGCGGCGCCGCGGGCCCCTGCACGGGACCCGGATCAGCAGCTCGTAGCTCGCTCCCCCGACCGTCGACACCATTACGTTGCCCCGGGCGATGCTGAGCCGCACCGTGCGGCCGTGCGTGCCCCCCACGTCTTCGCTCCGGAACCGAAGGCCGAGCGCCGCCATGGTCGCCCGCGCCGATTCGATGTTCCGCTCACCGATGTTCAGGCGGCGCTCGAAGCCCCGCGCCATGACCATGTGGGCCCCACCCGCCATCTTGAATATCGTCCGGGAGCGCACCGCTCCGGCGTCCGCCAGCTTCTCCAACATGATGGGAATGCCCGCGTCCACGAACCGTTCCGCGCTCTTGCCGCCGGCGCCCTGCGTGCTGTCCGGAAGCACGAAGTGGGCCATGCCGCACACCTTGCTCACCGAATCCACCGCCGAGAAGGCGATGCAGGATCCGATGCCGAAGCAGACCAGCAGGGCGCCAGGATCATCGGTCACGCGCATCTCGCCGAGGCTGATGACGACGGCCTGTTCCTGCTTGACGCTCTGGATCATGCAGCTTTCCCCCATTCCAGCAGGGCTGCCATGAGGCTGGCGCTCGGCATGACGAAGAACATGCCGGTGATCTCGCGGTCCGGAGCGCTGAACGTGGTCTCGGCGACGAACGCCTCGTCCTGCGTCATCAGCAGGTCGGCGGCGATGATGTCGAGCAGCGCGCCGGCCATGTCCATCATCACCGCGGGCGGCGAAGGGCGCAGGTCCATGCCGGAGTCATCGGCAAGGACGCTCAAGAACGACGCGCCGACGACGTTGCCCATCTCGCCGAGCGCGGACTGCTCCATCTCGCCGAGCGTCGTGGTCGTGTTCGGCGGCTGCATCATGAGCAGGTCGACGAACGAGCAGGCGATGCCGGGGTCGTAGATGAGCATGAGGTGTCCATCGGCGCTGCCGGAGACGGTGAGGTAGATACCGACGGACATCACTTCGGGGCCGCCGACGAGCTGGGAGATATCGGCGATGGGGATGCTCCGCAGCCCGAACGAGGAGACCTCGATCGGCTGGTTGAGCATCTGTGACAGGTTCTTCATCGCCTTGCTGGTGCCCTTCTCAATCGAGCTCCGCCCACGGGCCCGCGGTCTGAACGTTCATGCCCTTCTCCTTCGTTCTGCATCGCACGTGTATGTGTCGTCCATCACGCCGCCTTCATAAGGGTGGCGACATCGAGTATCAGGGCGACTTCGCCATCGCCCAGGATGCTCGCGCCGGCGACGCCCTTGGCGCGGCCGATGGTCGTCCCCAGTGACTTCACCACGACTTCCTGCTGCTCCATGAGCCGGTCGACGGCGAGGGCGGCCGGCCGGTCGCCCACCTTCACGACGACCATGAAGTCTTCGCTGCCAGCCCGGCCATCGGGCGAGATGACGCTGAGCCGGAACAACGGCATCACGTTGCCGCGAAGGTTTACGACTTCCTTGTCCACGATCGTCTGCACGAGCCGCGGCTCCAGGCGCCCCGTCTCCTGCACGTAGCTGAGCGGGATCGCGTACACCGCGTTCGCCGATTCGACGAGCAAGCCGCGGAACGTCGCCAGCGTGAGCGGCAGTTGCAGCGTGAAGACGCTGCCGCCGCCGACCTTCGTTTCCACCGACACCATGCCGCTCAGCGCTTCGATGCTGTTGCGGACCACGTCCATGCCGACGCCGCGTCCGGAGATGTCGGTCGTCTTCGCCGCGGTCGAAAGCCCGGACGCAAAGATGAGCTCGAGCGCTTCCTGCTCCGGCATGCGCTCGGCGGCCTCGGCCGTGATGATGCCCTTCTTGACGGCGGACTCTTTGATCGCGCGCGCATCGATGCCCTTGCCGTCGTCGGTGAGGGTGATCAGGATCCGCCCCTGGTCGTGTTGCGCGGCCAGCTTGATCGTGCCGGCCGGCGGCTTGCCCGCGGCGCGCCGTACGTCCGGCAGCTCGATGCCGTGGTCGACGGCGTTGCGCAGCAGGTGGATCAGCGGGTCCTTGATCTTCTCGATGACCGCGCGGTCGATCTCGGTGCCTTCACCTTCGGTGACGAGCTCGAACGTCCTTGCCGGTGCTGCGCGCGACATCGCGGACGAGTCGCGGGAACTTGCTGAAGAGCGTGCCGATTGGCAGCATGCGGGCCTGGAGCATGCCCTCGTTCAAGTCCTCGACCATCTTGCCGATGTGGGCGGAGATCTCCTCGAGCGACTGCACGACTTCGTCGCCGCGGTAGCGGATCTGCAGCGCCTTGGTGATCTGGCTGATGCGCGTACGGTCGATGACGAGCTCGCCGACCAGGTTCATGAGCGCATCGAGCCGGTCGACGTCGATGCGGATCGTCTGCAGCGTCTCGATCTTCTGAGACGCGATCTCGAGCTGCTCGCGATCGCTCTTGCCGCGCGCTTCGGGGCCGAGGTCGATGACCCGATGGTCGCCCGCGACAGCGGGCGGCGCGCCCGTGCGGTCGTCGTGCGGCGGCCGCTCCAACGCCAACGCGGCCGCTTCGGCCCACGGTTCGACCTCGACCGCGTCCACGTCCTCGACGAGCGCGAGCGCGGCGTGCAGGTTGTCGCGCTCCTCGCTGGTGATGATCACCGCCTGCAGCGTCGAGCCGGTCTTCTCCGCCTGGATGTCCTCGAACGAGGGGTCGCAAGCGATGAGGTCGCCGCGCGACGCCAGTTCGGTGTAGATCTGGAAGCAGCGCACGGCGCCCCACGCTGTGTCCGGCGCCAGCGTGACGCGTGCGACCCAGCACCACGCACCGGCCGCGACCGCTTCGTCGATCTTGTCGACCGCCGCGGCGTCGCCGAGCACGGCCTCCTCAATCGGCGCCTGCGATGCCTGGGACGCCGGCCCGGCGCCGTCCTGATTCGCGACGGCGCGCAACGCGGCCACAGGGCCGGAGATGTCGACCGAGGCTTCATCGCCCGAGCTGATGTTGCCGAGCAGGCTCTTCAGGCCGTCAAGGCTCTCGAGTAACGCGTCCACGAGCTCGGGCGTGACATCGAGCAGACCCTTGCGCACCTTGTCGAGCACGTCTTCCATGTGGTGCGTCAGCTCCGCCATGCGGGCGAAGCCGAGCATGCCGGACGAGCCCTTGAGCGTGTGGGCGGCGCGGAAGATCTCCTGGAGCAAGTCAACGTTGCCCGCCTCCTTCTCCAGCCGAATGATGTCTTCGTCCAGCAACTGGAGCTGCTCTTCGGCTTCCTGCAGGAAGACTTTCAGCTCCTCCGGGTCGATGTCTACCGGCTCCATGGCTGTCTCCTACGGCCAGACGGCCGGTGCTACGCGGCCGCGAGTGCTTCCGTGCCTGCCAACATGGCCTGTGCGGTATCGCTCAGCAGCGTGTCCAGGTCAACGAGGATGATCAGCCGGTCATCGAGGTTGACGATGCCTTCGACCACGCGCGTGTCGGCCGTGGTAACGACTGCGGACGGCGGCTGCACGCGGTCGCCGGAGATGCGCAGCACTTCGGTGACGGCATCGACGATCATACCAACGTCTTCGCCGCTGATTTCGACGACGACGATGCGGCTTTCGGTCGTGACGTCGGCCACGGTGACATCGAACCGCTTGCGCAGGTCCATGACGGGGCAGATGCGCCCGCGGAGGTTGATCACGCCCTCGATGAATTCGGGCGCGTTGGGCACGCGCGTGATCTCCTGCATGCGGATGATCTCGCGCACGCCCTGGATTTCAAGGCCGTAGACGTCGTTGGCAAGGCGGAAGACGACGAGCTGGCGCTCTTCGATCCCGCGCTCCTGTAGAGCCATGGTCTGCCTCCCCCAAGGTCGCGTTCGGGCGAGTGCGGGTGCGGATAGCAAGTGATCCGTCCCCCGATCCGTGTTCGCCAGCACTGCGGCCCGATCGCAGTGCACACGGTCCGGCGAGGTGAGCGCCGGCGGTATCTCCATCATTGTCGGCAGCGTTTGCGTGCGGTTTAGGGATCATCGCGATGCGATGCTCGCGGGCGGCGATCAGTCGAACACTGACTGATTGGGCGGCGCCGTGCAGGCGTTCGCCAAGAACGACCCCGCGAAGTTGACGGTAGAGGAAGTAACCTCCGCGGTGCACTCGCTGGGCGCGATAGCGGACGGCCTGCAGGCGCGATGGCGGAGTTCAAGCCGCGCGGCGCGGTCGAGGCCGGGCAGCCCGCCCGAAGCGAGAGAAAGCGCGCGGCATAACGCCGGCTCCCCGCGGCGGAGAAGCACGGGCACATTGAGGCGCAAGCGCCCATGAGGCGCGAGTCGTGGACGCCGACAACGCCGGCAGGGCGATCGGGGGTAGCGTATGCGTCGCGTATCGGTGGCGAGCGCGGCACCGGGCATGGTGCTGGCAAGCCCTGTCTTCGACATCAAGGGACGTCCCGTGCTGAGCGCGAGAGAGACGCTGACCGACGCGAGCCTGTCGGTCCTCTCCTCGGCCGCGTCGTCCGAGATACTGATCGCGGACCCGCGGACCGACGACATCCTCGTCGGCTCGATTTTCGCCGCCGACGTCGAAGCGCGCGCGATGCAGGCGCTGGCATCGCTGCTATCGGGTCTGGACGCCGCGCAGCCGGCGGTGCCCCGTGGCGGTCTCGCCGGCATCCTGCATCCGGTCAACAAGTTCGTCGGTGCGGTGTATCCGTACATCACCGGCGACCCGGCGATCTCCGGCTCCTATTCGCTGCACGGGTATCACCACGTGCACCCGGTGCGGGTCGCCGAGCTGTCGCTCGTCATCGGCAGCCTGCTCCACTTTGGGGCGGGACAACTGCATGCCGTCGGCATCGCGGCCATGCTCATGAACACGGGCTACGCGTCGCTGGCCGCTGAGCTGCTGGAACGCCCGGGCGAGCTTTCGGCCGAGGACTGGGCGGCGGTGCACAACCACCCGCGGCGGAGCCTGGAGATCCTGGCGGCGAGCGGGCTCGATCACGACGTCTTCCTGGCGATCGCGCAGCACCATGAACGCTGGGACGGCAGCGGCTACCCGGCCGGCCGGCGTGGCGAGGACATCTGTCTCTACGCGCGGATCCTCGCCGTGGCCGACACGTACGTCGCGCTCCGGTCGCGGCGGCCGCACCGGCCGGCCTTCCGCCCGCACGAGGCGATCGAGTTCATCATCGCGTACGCCGGCACGTTGTTCGACCCGGAGATCGCGCAGATCGTCGTGCGGCAGGTCCCGCAATATCCGGCGGGCGTCAGCGTGGTGCTGAACTCCGGCGAGTCCGGCGTGGTGTCGAACCCAAACGCCGGCCACGTGGCGCGGCCCGTCGTGCGCGTCTGCTCCGTGCACGGCACGAACATCCGCCACACGTACGATGTCAACCTGTCCGCGCGCGAGCACCAGCAAAAGATCGTGGTGGAAGTCAACCTGTAGAAGCGCCGCGCGGCCGGCGGCCGCGACGGGCGGCGAAGCGCGCGGGCCGAAGTCTAAGGATCAGGCGGCGAGCGCGGCGGCGTCGCGATCCGCGGCGATGAGCAGCCGCGGGACATCGACCAGCGACACGAGATGCTCCTCGAGCTTGGCGACGCCGACGATGAAGTCGTGATCGCGCGAGCCGAGCGCGCTCGCATCTTCGATGCGCGAGCCGTCGACCATCATCACCTCGCTGACGGCGTTAACGATGAAGCCGACGTGGCCGCCGCCGTTCTCGACGACGAGAATGCGGGTGTCATCGGTGCGCTCCGACGGCGCGATGCCGAGGAGCTCTGTGAATGCCGCGACGGAGATCACGCGCCCGCGCAGGTCCGTCATGCCGGCGATGTACGGCGCGCCGCCGGGGATCGGCGTGATCTCCTGCATCAGCACGATCTCCTGGACGATGCCGATGTCGATCGCGAAGAAGCCGTTGCCCGACTTGAAGATGACGATGTGGGCGTTCTTGCCGGAGCCGAAGCCGGCAGCCTCGTCGTTTTCGGTGTGGATCGCGTGGATGGCGGCGCCGCTTGCGGCGTCGGCGCCCTTGGCCGCGGTAACGGCCGCCTGGCTGGCGTTGGTCTTCGATCGTGCCATCGCTTCGCTCTCCCTCGGTTGACTGGCCGGGACGCCAGCGCGCCGGCCTGGGCGCTCCATCGGCGCGCGACTATTTCTCGATGATTTACGGCGGCGGGCAGGGCCCGGAATATGCGGGCATTCCCTATGAGGGACGGCCTACGCCGTCGCCGTGCCGCAAGGGAGCGTGACGGAATTCAGCGTTTGCCCGATCCCGCGGCGCGCCGCGCCCGCCGATATGCAGGCGGGCATCTCCGCACAGCGCTGCTTGCGCCTGCGGCAACTAACGGGGGAGTGGTTCCGTGGACAATCGGCACGCCAACCGCCAACTCATCATCACGCGCGTCGGGACTGCGCTGTGCGGCATCGATATCGAAGACGTGCACGAGATCATCCCGGTGCCGGCGATCACTTCGGTGCCGAAGTCGCCGGTGAACATGCTCGGCGTCATCGACGTGCGCGGCGTCGTCGTGCCGGTGGCGGACCTGCGCGCGTGCCTGGGCTTCCCGCCCTCGCCGTTCACGCACGACACGCGCATCGTGCTCGTGAACTATCACGACGAGAAGATCGGTCTCATCGTCGACGCGGTGTCCGAAGTAACGACGCTGCCGCCCGGCGATTTCCAGACGATGCAGAACAGCCACGGCGACAGCGTCTTCCTGCGCGCCGTTGCCCGCTTCCAGGGCCGGCTGGTGCTCGAGATCGACCACGTCCGCGTCGTCGATGACCGGCTGAACGCCGACGTGCCGCCGAGTGTGGACGCCGGACTTGAGCTCGAGCGGATTGCCGAAGACGCGCTGGGTACAGCGCCGCCCGCGTCCGATGGCGCCGCCGCGGAAGATGACGGCAGCCTGAACATCGAGCTGATCGAGTCGTCGTACCGAGCTGCTGGCGCCGAACGCCGAGCAGCTCGCGGCGCTGTTCTACGAGCGTCTGTTCGAGACCGCGCCCGCGGTGCGCACCCTCTTCCCCGATGACATGAAGGCGCAGCGCCGGGCATTGCTCGCCGCGATCGGGACGATCGTCGGGCACCTGCGCGAGCCGGAGAAGCTATCGGCGTACGTCGGCGGGCTGGGCGCGCGGCACGTGGGCTACGGCGCCGAGCCCGCGCACTACGACGTCGTCGCGGCGGTGCTGATCGACACGATGGCCGAGCTGGCCGGCGACCTCTGGACCGATGATCTGGCGACGGCGTGGCGACGCGCCCTCACCGCCGTGCGGAACCTGATGCTCGCCGGCGCGGCGGAGCGGGAACTGCAGGCCGCCGCCTGAAACAGCGTCCGGAATACGTCCGAAACGCACGCGGTTTGACGGACGGGCCGTCGGGTAGGGCCATCTGGCGCTGCCCGGTGTTCCCTCGGACTGCGATGCTCGTCGGATGAGCAACGGAAGCGCCATCGAGGCGCCGAAGCCCGGCGCCAGGCCGTCGCCGCTGCGTTCGTTCCGCCATCGCGACTACACGCTGCTGTGGTTCGGCATGTTCATGGGCAGCGCGCTCATGCCCATGCAGTTCGTCACCCAGGTGCTGTTCCTCTCCGAGCGCGCGGGGAGCAACCGGCTCGTGCTCGCCGGCCTGCTCGGGGCGACGCGCGGCGCGGCGATGCTGGCGTTCGCGTTGTTCGGCGGCGCGCTCGCGGACCGCTTCGACCGGCGCAAGCTGCTGATGGTGTCGCAGAGCCTGGGGCTGTGCGTCAGCGCGCTGGTCGCGCTGGTCCTGCTCACGACGCCTGGCAGCGCGTCGACGACGATGACGCTGTTTATCATCCTGGTGTTCGCGGCGTCCGGGCTGGGCGCGGTCGATTCGCCGACGCGGCTCGCGATGGTGCCGGAGCTGGTCGGGCGCGAAGACCTGCCGAACGCGATCGCGCTCGACGCGGTGGCGATGCAGCTTGCGTTCCCGATCGGCCTGCCGCTGACCGGCGTGCTCATCGACGCCATCGGCTACGGCTGGACCTACGCGGTGACGCTGGGGACGTACGCGTCGATCATCGCCGCGTTGATCCCGATGCGGTACCGGCAGGCGCCGCGTCCGCAAGGTGCGCGCCCGTCGATGCTCAGCGACATCCGCTTCGGGCTGTCGTACGCGCGCCGCTTCCCGGCGCTGCAGTGGATCATGCTCACGTCGCTTTGCGTGTCGGGGCTGACCATGCCGGTCGTGGCGAACCTGGGGCCGGTGTGGACGAGCACCGTCCTGGGCCTGTCGCCGACGGGCGTCGGCATGCTGGCGATGACGTGGGGCATCGGCGCGATGGTTGGCTCGATCGCCATGACGAATGTCGGCCACTTCAGAGCCAAGGGCTGGATGCTGATCATCGCCGCGGCCGGGTTCGACTGCTTCGTGATCGGCTTCGGCTATTCGCGGCTGATCCCGCTGTCGGCCGTGCTGAACCTTGGCCTGGGCAGCCTGCTGACCGTCAGCTCCGTGTCGGCGACGTCGCTCACGCAGCGGTTGATCCCGAACGAAGTGCAGGGCCGCGTGATGAGCATCTTCATGATGAGCGGCGGCATCTCGCAGTTGCTGACGCTGCCGATCGGGGGGCTGGCGCAGTGGGCGACGTTCGAGCTGACGATGCCGCTCGTCGGCTGGACGAGCCTCGCGCTGGTGGTGCTGATCGCGCTCACGCAACCAGCGGTGCGGCGCGCCGGACGGCTGCCCGAGGCGGTCGAACTGGTGGAGGTGGCGTAGGTCCGGGCGAGGCGCTCGCGCCGAGTGCGCTTTATCCGGCGGGGCGCTGCTCGTCTGTGCCGCGCCCATCGATCGCCGCCTCGGAATCCTGAGCCAGCGAAGCGAACAGCCGGTACGCGTTGCCGCCGCACTCCTTCGCCTCGTACAGCGCGATGTCAGCGCGCTGTAGCAGCGTCTCCGGTTCCTGTGCATCGCGTGGGAAGGCGGCTATGCCGAGGCTCGCGATATGCATCGCGCGCTGCCGCCCGTCACCCCCGGCAAGATTCGAACCCGCGGCCGTCGGATTAGAAGTCCGCTCGGCGATTTTCGGGTGCGTCAGGCGTTGCCTGAATCTGAGGAAGGTCGAACGCTGCGCGCAGCACCAACTAATCCGGTGCTCATGCCCGCAGGGCATCTGACGAGGAGATTATATGAAGGTGACCGCGAGACACCAATCGAAGCCCTCGCGACCGTGTGCTTGTCACACACGATGAACCGATGGTCTGCGTGTCATCGCTCCTTCAGCGGGTGATGTCGGTCAAGGCGTGACCTTGGAAGAACGTCCACATCAGTTGGGTCGCGTCGATAGCGTCCGTCGTGAATCCGATGGCCTCGGCCAAGGGGGCTCCCCAGGATGGGGCTCCATCCGCCGAGTTGCTGATCGCCTGGAGGATCTTGCTGCCCGGCCACGTGTGGCCGCCGTCGGCGACGACGAAGAACCGAACGGCGCCGGCTTGATCACAGCCACCGAACTCCCGCTCCTCAACGTTGACGGCCACCTGGACAACGTTTGGGTCAGGATCGCAACCGTTAGCAGCCGCCCAGTTGCCGACTGCCTGCTCGACCGGCAGAAATCCAAATAGGTTCTCGGGCGGGCAGGTAGGCGCCATCGCGGTCGGGACCGGTTGGTTCTGATTGAGCGCAAAAACGATGTTCCCGACGCCGCCGCAGTACGGTAGCATGACGTCCTTCTTGCCCCAGAAGATCATCGCAGGGATCGCACGCGGCGGATGGCACGCGCCGGAGCGTCCGGTCCCCCCGGCCACGAGGCCGACGGCGGTGATCCGGTCACCGCGGAGACAGGTGAGGGCCGAAGCCAGGTTGGCGCCACCGGAGTAACCGGCGACGTAAACCCGCGCCGTATCGACGCAAGCTGCTGCTTCAACTTCATCGAGCATCGAGGTGATGAACTGCACGTCCACGTTCGCAGCGTTCTCGGCGAAACTCCAACTCGCTGGCGTGCCTGCTCCTTGCGGCGTTAGGACAATGAATGTCTCGCGTGCGGCCGCGGCTTCAAACGCGCTGATCTCCACCTGCTCGCCGATGGTGCGCCCCAGCGAATGCAGGTCGATCACCACTGGCAACGGGCGGTTGTCAGCGTGCTCCGGAAGGTAACGGCGGTACGTGCGTTGAGCCCCCGCCACCGCGATCGTCTCGGTGGCCGCGCCCGATGCCGATGGGTTCGGACCAGGACAACCAGACGAGGATCGAACCGCCGCCATCGAGACCGCGGCTGTAGGCGCGGCCGCCGTCGCGGTGCCCAACGCCGGTTGCGTCGGCACGGCGTTCGGTGACGACGAGCACGCGGCCCCTAGGATGGCGCCGAAGAGCACGCACATCGTCGCAGTGTGCCCCTTTCGGCGGCGGGCGGTGAAGGGCGACAGACCCTGGATCAGAAGATCGATGACAACGCGGACCATGCACGTCTTTGCCATGACAGGTCCTCCTGCCTATTCGACTTCTCGGCCGACAAAGCCCTTGGTCGTCCGGCGCATCGCTTCTCTGCGAGAGCGCCGGGCGGCCCGTCTCACGCCGGCACCTGGACGCTCACGCGAGCGCAATTCCGGACGCTGCAGACGGCATTACGGACGACGTTCGACCACCGTTTTCACTCTTGCCACCGCACGTCCCACAACCGGACACTTTCGTCAAACCCCTTCGGCACGAACTCGCCGCGGTCGCCGAACATGAAGCCCTTACCCGACAGCAGCCCGCGCACCGTATCCGGCACCAGGATCTCGCCCGCACCCGCCTTCGCCGCGATGCGTGCCGCGAGGATCACGGTGGAGCCGAAGAGATCGCCGTCTTCCTCGATTGGCTCGCCCGCGTTTAGGCCGACTCGGACGTGCAGTGGCTCCGGCATCGATGCCGTGTGCGTCGCGAACCCGCGCTGCAGCGCGATCGCGCACTCCATCGCTGATGTAACGCTGCCGAACGACGCCATGAACCCATCGCCCATCGTCTTCACTTCGGCGCCGCCGTGCTGCTTGAGGAGGTCGCGCGTGATGCGCTCGTGCTCGCGCAGCACGTCGCGGCCCTTCGCGTCGCCGAGGCGCTGCATCATGGCGGTGTGGCCGACGAGGTCGGTGAACAACACTGTCTGGACGGCGGCCGCGCGTGATGGGCGTTCAGGATGAGGTCCAAGCTCCGCTCCGATCAGCCCGTGAAGCCAGCCATCGACGCTGTCTTTGCCGAAATCGAGCATCGCCGTGTAGAACGTCACCCCGTTGACATCAACGTGCGCTTCATCGATCGGCGTGAAGCCGAGCGGCGTCACGACGGGCGCGTAGGTTGCAATGTCATTCACCGGGCAATAGATGCGGCGCAAGTCCGGGCGCATCTCCATGTAGAGGCGCTTGATGTCGAGCCATGCGGCCGCCTGGACGGCCGATGGTGCCTCACCATCCGCGCGCGAGAGCCAACGGCGGAAGAGAAGCGCGCGCTCGCCGGGCTGCATCGGATGCGCGTCGAGATGGGCGCACCACGCGGCCGTGATCGGATCCGCGCGTAGCAGGTCCGGATCCACCGAGTGCCGCTCGAAGGTGAGGTAGAAGCCGGCGACGGAATCGGTACCGGTACGCGCGACTTTGAATGTCTCCGGATGGCGATGCCACCATCGAAGAAGCCATTCTCCGCCATCGGCGGGCTCCTGCAAACGCGCGATCGATGCGATCTCTACGCCGTCGGCGGGCGACGGATCCTCGATCGAGACGTCGACAGCGCCCGGGCAGAAGAAGGCGTTTCGGACGTTCGGGTTCTGCACCAGGTAGAGCAGATCCGCGGTGTAGTGCCAAAGCGAGGCGCGATTCACTCGGTGTGACTCGGCGCTCAAGAATCGCCACGCACGTTCACGGTGCAACGCGTGCAGCTGCGGGTCGCGCTGAGCTGTCTCCAGCGCGATGGCGTCGCGCACGACATCGTGCAGGTACACCCCGTGCGCGCGCTGCGACGCGAAGGACATGCCGCGCAACTCCTCGAAGACATCACGCACCGAGTCTGCACCCAGGAGAGCCGCCATCAGCGGCTCTGTGATCCGGCGCACGCTCGCCGCCGCCTGGAGCGCATCCACGGTGGTTGGCGGGAGACCGGACAGCAGGGTCTGCGTCAATCGCGCCATGACCTCCGGGATCGCCGCTTCGTCGATATCGAGATCCGGCTGCGTGCGGAGTGTGGCAGCAGCAAGTTCAAGCGCCAAAGGATAGCCACGGGCGAATCGGCTGATGCGGGCTGCCTGATCGCCGGTGACGCCGCGGCGCTCCAGCATCTCTCGCGACTCGTCATCGCTCATGGCGCGGAGCTTGATCTCGCGGAACATGCCCTGCCATCCCGGCGCGGTCGCCCAGCCGGGACTGGGAGCTTCGCGTCCACCGAAGACCGTGAGCACGTTCGCGGGCAGCGACGGAAGAGCCGTCTGCCGGAGCCATGCGTCGACGAGCCCGAAGGTCTCGTACGAGTCCAATGCGATCACGACTCGCCCACGCCCGCCGAGGGCCTCGGCGATCGCGCTGAGGTCGTGGTGCTCGATCCCGAGCGCTCCGGCAATGGCGCCCAGGAGGCTCTCGGGCGTGGGTTCGATGTCGCGGCAGTCTAGATAAACGCCGGCGCAGTCATCGGGCAGATCCCCCGCAACTGATCGGAGGAAGGAAGACTTACCGATGCCACCGGGGCCGGAAACGTAGGCCACGGCGAACGGCAACTCAGGTGCGACGAGCGCATCGAGCAGCATGCGCCGTTCTTTCTCGCGTCCGACGAACAACGTCCTCGCGAGTCCCGAAAGCCGATCCGCCAGTGTCCGCGCCATGGATGCCCTCCCGCACGTATGGCTCTCCGAATAAGAGGTCTAGTCTACTCCCGTGAACCATCGCCTGGGAAGCTGTCACCGCCGAGGCATCGGGCAGTCAACGCTCAGGCCGGGCTCGGTGTGCATTCCAGACGAATCCGGTGCTCGCGAATGCAATCCGGCGGTCCGATCTGCGACGTTCGAAGCGGTGTGTTGGAGCGAATTTCGAATCTGGTGGCACCCCCGGCAGGATTCGAACCTGCGACCGTCGGATTAGAAGTCCGGTGCTCGGATCGGGTGTCCGTCAGACAACGTCTGAATCTGAGGAAGGTCGAACGCTGCGCGCAGCACCAACTAATCCGGTGCTCATGCCCGCAGGGCATCTGACGACCGGACTATATGAGGAGCGGAGCAGGATCGTCCAATCGATTGTTTCGATCCGGCGTGATGGGCGCACTACGGTTGTCCGAACACAAACAGCGACCGCTTAGCGTCGATGGTCCATCGGTAGTTCCGAAGAAAGGTGTGGGAGATGATTCCGTCTCGTCGTTGTTCTTGCTCGGTCTCTTCACCGGAGACCGGCTCAATGTATGTTCCTGTCACGTCTTGCTGACGCAGCGATCCGAGTCCCAACTCGTCGATCTTGAACCTCCCGGTTCTGACAGGTCCGCCGCCTCCCATGCCACCGCGATGGCGCACCGGGGGTTCGGCAATGCCGGCGCGTTCAAGCGTGCGGCGGGGGCACGTGAAACCGGCCCCAGCTAGACCGGAGTCGACGAAGAAGCGCAGCGGGCCGATTCCGTTGAGCCAGCCTTCGTGCGAGATCATTTGATGGGCTTCATGGGTGACGAACGGAACCTCGGTGCCGTCAAGAGGCTCTGATGAGTCGCGCTCTAGGACCAACTGCTTACCGGGGTAATCAAGCGTCGCGCGGAATTGAGCGAGCAGGTTCGTCCCGATGATGCCATCGATGCGGTAACGGTTGACCGGTAGCCGCGAGAGGGGGGCCTTCAAGAAGCCGGGCGTTAGCTGATACGCGACGAGGAGGGGGGTTGGCGTCGTAATGAGAGAGAACCTACGAACGGGAAGCATCACCACCGGCACTCGTCGCAGTTCGATGTCGCCCAATGTGACGTTCTGGGCGCACCCGTGCTCATAGGATGCCTTCGCTCGACCAGCGAATGCCCCCTCCTGCGACCCGTATGACCGCACGCCGATCTCAGCCGCGAAGGCGGTGTCGAGGATCAGTTCAGCTCCGCCGGTGTCGATCAGGACGTGGACATCAACTCCTTCAACGGTGATCTTCACCACGGGTAGCGGATCGAGCATGACAAAGGGCAACCGCGTGCACCGCGCTCCGCTCAACTCATATGGCGGCTCATCACCGAAACTGCGGAGCTTTGCCGCGGCTGCCTCGAACCCGGGCACCAGTTCAGCGTGCCGGGCGGCGCGCGCGAAGTCGTTGGCACGGTAATACGCCCAACCCAGATCGGTTCGGATCGTGACGTTCCCCGGCTCTTCGGCCAGCGCCGCCTCGAGCAAGCCCTGCGCCTCGGTCAGTCGACCGGCAAGCAACGCCGCGTGGCCAGCGTTGGACTTGCCACTCATCGATCCCTCCTGGTCGATTTTCGCGGCTGCTCCTCCGTCTGGTCCGCGGGATCGGAATCATCGATCCGGAGGCGGAACTCGCCGGGGCCTGATTGAATGAACTCCTCCAGCCCCTTGAGATATGTGTGTAGTCCGCCTTGATCGCTCTTGAAGCCAAGCCGACGCGTTTCTCGCAGAAGGTCCCTGATTCTCAGAGTACCGCCGGACTCCTCCGCTCGGTCTCGGGCGATGATGCGAATGGTCGGGCGATCGCCACCCTGATAGCGAACCTCAATGTCGGGCCCGTCGTGCCGTTCCGGCTCCTCGATCCCGCCCAGGCTGCGAATCGATAGCGAAAGGGCATCGCGCTCCTGCCGTTTTGATTCAACGGTCTGGTCCAGCTGCCTCCGCCGCTCCTGTAGCGTTTCAAGCTCAAGCTGGACTTGGCGCAGGCGTGTCCGCAACTCCTTGATTCCGGGGCTCTCCTCTTCGGGCCAGTCCGTGGCGTGCGTCTTTGTCATTTCCGGATGTATATACGATATCCGTATATCCGTCAACTGGTCAGGCGTAACGAGGAGGCCGCCAACGCAGGCAGTTGCAGCGACACTCGATCCAATCGGCACCGTCGGACTGGTAATCCGGTGGTCGTCATGGCCGGGCGCACGTTGTCCGTGCCGATTCGGTGGACAAGTGCAGCGCGCCGAACGACGCACCTTCGGGCCGAATCCAAGTGGTTGCGAATGCGCGAGCCAGATTCAGATCGAGAGAGTGGCACCCCCGGCAGGATTCGAACCTGCGACCATCGGATTAGAAGTCCGGTGCTCTGTCCACTGAGCTACGGGGGCGTGTCACGGTGCATTATCGCCGACGCCGCAGGTGAGGGCGACGGCCCGTGATGGCGCGTTCGGCAACCGTACTGGCCGGCGGGCGGAGGGACGTGGGGCCGCGCCGACGCTGTGCGGAGCGACAAGCGCGCCGACACTGCGGCGCGGGTGCGGCGACACTCGGCAGGCGTGCCGGCCGGTCGCCGCGCGCGTCACGGCGTGCGGCGCGTGAGCACTTTGTGAAATCTGGCGCCGCCGCGGCCGCCGGCCTTGATGCCGACGATCTCGGTATCGGCGACGTCCGGGCTCGTCGTGATGTAGCGCTGGACGATGCGGCCGACGGGCTGCGCGGCCAGCACCGCCAGCATCGACGCCAGGATGACGTTCGGCACCTTCTCGCTGCGGTTGCTGTTGCCCATCGTGACCATCGATGCCACGCCCGCGAGCGCGCCGGCAACGGCCAGGTTGGTGCCGCAGAACGGCGAGACGGCCAGGTAGCCCTCGCCGGACTTCATGCGCCGCAACGCTTCGTGGGTGGCCTCTTCGAGCAGCTCGGTCGAGACGTCGGCGTAGAGGTAGTAGCCGTCGCCGGTCGCGCGGCCGACCATGCGGATGTCGTGGCCGATTTTGCGCAGCAGCACCGCGATGGTCGCGTGCTCCAGCGCGTGGTTGCGGCGGATGGTGCCGACGAGCCGTCCGACCATGTGTCCCTCCTGGAGCCGGTCCTACCGGATACCCGTCCAGTATAGCTTTCTCTCTCATCCGTGAAATCTGCGGAATCTGTGGTTAGACGGGAAACGGGAACCACAGATTGCACGGATTTCACTGATACGGGCGGTGTGTTGAGGTCCGCAGCGCCGGAGGCGGTGCGGCGGCAGCCTGCCGTGCCCGTTGCGGCCGGGAGCGACGACATGAAGTATCGACGGGCGCGGCCTAGCGCGCGGCTTCGAACGCGGAGCGCGCGGCCTCGACCGTGCGCGCGAGGTCGCCCTGCGTGTGCATGAGCGAGACGAACATCACCTCGAACTGCGCCGGCGGCAGGTACATGCCGGCGTCGAGCATCGCGCGGTGGAAGCGGCCGTAGCGCGCGGTGTCGGCGCGCTTCGCCGATGCGTAGTCGTACGGCGCGTCGGGCGAGAAGAAGACCGTCATCATCGACCCGAGCTGCGTCACGGTCACCTCGGCCTCGGCGGCGAGGGCGGCGTCTCGCAATCCGGCCGCGAGCGTCGCACCCAACTCATCGAGGCTGCGATACACGCCTTCACCCGCGAGTATGCGTAGCGTAATGATGCCGGCGGCCATGGCCATGGGATTGCCGGAGAGCGTGCCGGCCTGGTACACGGGGCCCTCGGGCGCGACCATCGACATGATGTCGCGCCTGCCGCCGTACGCGCCGACGGGCAGTCCGCCGCCGATCACCTTGCCCAGGC
Source organism: uncultured Chloroflexia bacterium (assembly GCA_963701135.1). GTDB lineage: Bacteria > Chloroflexota > Dehalococcoidia > DSTF01 > JACRBR01 > CAYJMJ01. Next base: position 3,302,375 of record OY969567.1, on the reverse strand, counting down.
ACGTCATGTCCGGCACGACGCCGTAGTAAAGCTGCGCGCCGCCCAGCGCGAGCCGGAAGCCCGTGATCACCTCGTCGAAGACGAGGAGCGAGCCGGACGATTCCGTGAGCTCGCGGAGGAACTGGAGGAAGCCCTCGCGCGGGGGCACGAGGCCCATGTTCGCCGGCACCGGCTCGACGATCACGGCCGCGATCTCCGCGCCGTGCTGCGCGAACACGCCCTCGACGGCGTCGCGGTCGTTGAACGGGGCGAGCAGCGTCTCGGCGGTGAACGATGCCGGCACGCCGGCGCTGTCCGGCAAGCCGAGCGTGGCGATGCCGGAGCCGGCCTTCGCGAGCAGGCCGTCGGAGTGGCCGTGGTAGCAGCCCTCGAACTTCAGCACCTTGTCGCGGCCGGTGAACGCGCGCGCGAGCCGCAGCGCCGACATCGTGGCCTCGGTGCCGGAGTTGACGAAGCGCACCTGCTCGATGGAGGGGACGGCGTCGCGGACCATGCGCGCGAGCTCGACTTCGAGCTCCGTCGTCGCGCCGAAGCTGGTGCCGCGCTCCGCGGCCTTCTGCAGGATCTCGACGACGGCCGGGTGCGCGTGGCCGAGGATCAGCGGCCCCCACGACGCGACGTAGTCGACGTACTCGTTGCCATCGGCGTCCCAGATGTGCGCGCCCTTGCCGTAGGAGATGATGACGGGGTCGCCGCCGACGGCCTTGAACGCGCGTACGGGCGAGTTGACGCCGCCGGGCAGGAGTTCCCGCGCGCGCTGGTGGATCTCGCGTGAGCGACTGTGCTCGGCCATCGGGTGAAAGTGTAGGCGAGCCGCGGGGGAGGGGCGAACGCGGAGGTGGGAAGCGGGAGGCGCGAGGCGAGGGCTACGAGATCCGCTGTCAGAGCCTGTGCGACTCGCGACGGCGAACAGCGAAGCCGGCGGCCGCGAGCGCGATGCCCACCGCTGCGAGCAGAAGCGCGGCGCGCGGATTGGCCCGTGCCGCGTCGGCCGTGCCAGCACCGGTGTCTGGCGGGGTGATGACGTGCAGACCGTCGAGGAGGACCGCGACTTCTCCCGTGACCCACCCCGCCTGCCACTCAAGCGTCGGCGCCAGCGGCGCGCCGTTCCGATAGAGGCGCACCGTCGAGCCGGGACGCCCACAGCCGGGGCGGGCTTCGTCCGAAAGCACATACACAGCGATCCCTGGCGGGAACGAATCACGCCGTTCGATGACCGCGCAGTCGCGGCCTTCGATGCGCGCGCCGTCGATCTCCCACGTCCCTTTCTCGTCGCCGGCACCGACAAAGAAGCGCATGGAGTCGCCGCCGATGACGAGCGTGGGATAGTTGTACATGCGCGTACCGGGCGCGAACGCGAGCGTCCCGGCACGCTCACCGTTGACGAGGATCGTGAGCGTGTCGCCGGCCGAAGGGCAGCCGGTGCGGCTGCCGCCGTCTACGATGATCAGCAGGCTGCGCAAGCCTTCGATGCGCTCGGCGCATCGGTCGAATGGCGGCGCGAGTGCGAGAAGCCAGTCGCTTACGGGGATGCCACGCACGACCACGCTGAAGCCGGCCTCCATGACGTTGCGGCCGAGGTCATGGACCAGGAACGTGATGGTGCTCTCGGCGCCGTTCGGGATGTCGACGGTCCGCGACCAGGGCGACGTCGGCAGCCAGCCGAGCGGGTGCTCGATGCGAGCACACACCTGGATGACGCCGTCGTGCGCGTAGCCGTTGAGCATAGTCGTCGCGACGACGCCCTGGGCATCGGTGGGCTGGGTGGCGGCAAGCGCGTCGCCGCAGCCGAGATGAACCCGCCATCCCGACACTCCGGGCTCGCCGGGATCGCGCGCGCCGTTGCCGTTTACGTCATTGATGACGTGCATGCGGAGGATGGTGGCGCCGGGCGGAAACGGCGTCGCGGTCGGCGTGGCGGTCGCCGTGGGCGTGGGCGTAGCTGCGGCCGCGGGCGATGCGCCGGCCGGCGCACTCAGCATCGCGAAGGCGGCGAGCGCGGCGACGAGCATCGGGAGGCGGCCGTGACGCATGCATGGCTCCCTGCGAATCATCTCGTGCTGACGCTTCTACAACGCTTGAGCGCGCGCAAAGGTGTACCTGGGCGCGAGAAATTGCGCGCTCATGTGATCACAGTTGACAGCCCCGGCTGCCGAGTACTATCGTGGAAGAGTCGAAGGAGGCCGCCGCCTTGGACGCATTCTCCCGCCAGCGATATAGGTGAACCTCACACCGTACGCGCCCGCGTGCGGTGTTTTTGATCACTTGGGCAGAGCGAAAGGAAGACCGCACCATGAACTCTGGGCTCATCGGCAAAGTTGACAAGGCGAAGAAGTACGCGCAGGAACGGAGCCGCATGCACGTGCACAACCTGCAGGTCGATTTTCGCGGTGAGAACGATACCCATCAGGTGGCGTTAGAAGGCGAGACGTGGCGCTGTAGCTGCGACTTCTTCGACGGCTGGGGCGCCTGCGCACACACGATGGCGCTGGAGCGCATCCTCGACGGCATGATCCCGACGTTGGCGCTGCTGACGCCGGCGATGGCGAGCGCCTGATCAGCCCGAACTACAACTGAAGAGCAACGTGCGACGAGGCCGGACTGTGCGTCCGGCTTCGCGCGTTGTTCGCGGACGGAGCTACCACCAGACGCGGATCACGCGCTCCGGCCGCAGCCGCAGCGTGACCGGCCCGTTGCTCGCGTACTCGTCCAGGAACCGGCGGGCGCGGCGCTGCGACAGGTAGCGGAGGGCGATGCGGCTGGCCACACCAAGGTCAGCGTCGTCCTCCACGCTCAGGTCGCCCTGGACCATGTAGCCGGCGTCGTCGGATTTCGGGTCGCCGCCGATGACCACCGCCGCCTTCGGGTCGCGCAGCGCGTTCTTCACCTTCTGGTCCCCGCGCTCGCAGCCGAAGACGATGTCGTCGCCGTCGCGCATGAACCAGATCGTGACGACGTGCGGATAGCCGTCGCGGCCGGCCGTCGCCAGGCGCGCGACGCGCGGCTTGTCGAGGAACGCGCGCACCTTGCGGCTGAGCACCGGGCGCTTCGCGGCGGCCGCCCGCTTACGCACGGGTCAGCTTCTCGAAATGCCGCACGAACGCATCGACGTGCGACTGGCGCACGTAGCCGGCCGTCTCGGCCTTCAGGCCGTAGGCGGCGGAGCCGTCGCGGACGACGAGCGAGAACTGCAGCGCCCACCGGAGCGCAAGGAGCGCCTCCCAGTAACGGAGCCGCGCCGGGTCCACGGGCAGATGTGCGCGATAGCGCGCGAGGTAGCGCCGGGCGCTCATCCTGCGAGCCACCGCGGCGATCGCGCGCTGCACGAGGCTCAGGCTGGTCGTGGGGACGAGCGTCAGTTCGATCATTGTGTTGGCGACATCGGCGTGGCGGTCGCCGGTGGCAGCGCCGCCCCAGTTGACCACGCTGAACCGGCCGCCGTCATCGACGAGGATGTTGAGCGGATGATAGTCGCCGTGGCAGATCGAGCGCTCCTCCGGGATCACGGTCCCCTTGTGATCCTCCAGCCAGGCGATGTGCCTGTCCAGCTCGTGGAACCCGTAACATTCCGCGTCGGCGCGAAGCATGGCCAGCGTGCGATCGGCGAGCGATCCATCTTGCGGCAGCGGCCAGCCGGCCGGATCGAGCCGGTGCAGCTCCGCGTGCAGCGCCGCCATGCGCGAGAAGTAGCCCCAGGCCCGCAGCGGGTTGCGCGTGATGCGGTGCAGCATCGGCTCCCCGGACAGCCGCTCCATGATGAAGAACGGCAGCCCGAGCGGGCTTTCCGAGGCATCGACAATGGCGAGCGGCGGTGCCGCCGGGAAGCCGCGCCCCACCACGAACCGCTGGATCGCCACGTCGTTCCGGGCGCGGGCGGCCTGGTCCGCGTCGGCGTAGAGCCGCAGGACGAGCGGCCGCGTCCAGCCGGCGGGCAGGGGCGGCGCGTCACCGGGTTCCAGGCGGAAGAAGTAGGTGTGGGTGTCCCATCCGTACGGGATCTCCGCCGGCGGCTCGGCGAAGCGCACCGCCGGCACGCCGAGGTGCTTCGCGATGAACGCACCGAGCGCCGGTGCGACGGCCTGCGGGTCCCGAGGATCGATGTGCATGCCGCACCCCCGCGCCAACACTAGCGCTGGCCTGGACGCGCCATCAACAAGAACCGCCTGCGATTTTCGCAGCGGCGACGCGGGCGCGGGTCAGCGGCGGCGGGCGGCAACTTTGGTGCGCTTCTTCGACGAAGCGGGCTTCGCGCCGTTGCGCGAGCGCGAGGCCGCGGGCGCGCCGCGCTTCGCGGCGGCCGCCCTTGGCCTCGCGCCGTTCGCGCCGGCCTCCAGCTTCTCGATGCGGTCCTTGAGCGAGCGGTTCTCCTCGACCAGCTTGTCCAGGTCGTCGCGCAGGCGGCGCACCTCCTCGCCCTTGTCGGCGCCCTCGCTGATGCGGCGGACAGCCTCGCGCGCCGTGCGGACCACGCGGCCGTCCAGGTCGCGGTCGCGCGTGCGATTCGAGCTCCGCGATCGCCTTCGTCTCCTTCAGCTCGGCGAGCGCCGCGATGGCGTTGAGGCGCACGCGCAGCCACTCGTCCGCCAATAGCTCGACGAGCCGGTCGAATGCGGCGTCCTTCGCCCTGTCGCTGAGCTGGCCCAGGCGGCCGAGGGCGAACGCCGCCGCGCCGCGCACGGGGTTCGACTTTCCGCGCTTCGTCCACTCAATGGCGATGGGCAACGCGCGCTCGTCCTTCAGCTCGGTGAATCCGGCGAGCGCGGAGGAGCGGATCACGTCGTTCTGGGACTCCTTTTGCATCGCGACTTCGGCGAGCACCTGGAACGCGCGTGGCGCGCGCGTCTGGCCGAGTGACTGCGCGGCGGCGGCTTCGACGTAGTAGCTCGCGTCGCCCTTGCGCAGCACCTCCTCGAGCGCGGCGGCCGCCCGCTCGTCGTGGCGGAACTGGCCGAGCGCGGCGACAACGCCGCGGCGGGCCTTGGCGTGCCGCACCTTCAGGCAGGCGAAAAGCGCATCGCGCGCGGCGGTCGTGCGCATGCCGCCGAGCGCGCGGGCCGTTTCGCTCTGGACGGCCCAGAACGCGTCGCGGAGGACAGCGTCCTTCAACGCGGCGACGGCCTCCGGCGTGCCGAGCTTGGCAAGCTCCTTCGCCGCGTCGATGCGGCCGGTGACGTCGTCGTCGTTCTTGAGCTGGTAGAGGAGCATCTCCTTCGGCCGCTTGAACTCGACCGTCTTGAGGAAGTTGCAGCCTGGGTCGAAGCGCACCATCTGAGGCTTCGAGGGCAGCACGAAGAAGAAGTTGTGCGCCTTCTCGGCGATCTGCACCTTGAACGTGTGCTGCTTGCCGTCGACGGTGAAATCGACATCGACGGGAAGGTGGAAGACCGAGGAGTCTTTCTCGTCCTGCGTCTGCGTGACGCTGAGCTTCGCTTGCTTCGCCTTCTCGTCCCACTCGAAGCCGATGTTGAACGCCGGGTGCCCGCCCCGGTAGACGTACTCATCGAACAACCAGTCGATGTTTCGGCCGGTCGCCGCCTCGATCGCGCGCTGCAGGTCGGCCGTCGTGACGTTCGTGCTGCGGTGCTTGCCGACGTAGTGACGGATCGCCTTCGCCCAGAGGTCGTCGCCGAGGACCGTGCGGATCATATGGAGGACGAGCGATCCCTTCTCGTACAGGTGCCGGTCGAAGAGGTCGATGGGCTCGTGATAGACGTTGTTCACGATGGGGCGGCGATAGCGCGCCGCGTCCTCGCCCATGTAGATCTGCGTGTTCTGGAGCAGCTTGTAGCGAAACTCATCGATGCCCTTGTGGTGCTCGGTGTAGAGCGCCTCGAAGTACGTCGCGAAGCCTTCGTTGAGCCAGCCGTGCGCCCAGTCGCGGCAGGTCAGCAGATCGCCGAACCACTGGTGCGCGAGCTCGTGCGCGAGCAGGCCGTCCGAATCGGCATCGAGCGACGCGCGCTTGTCGAGCAGCGACGTTTCGGTGAGGGTAGTGGCGCTGATGTTCTCCATGCCGCCGAAGATGAAGTCGGCGACGAACGACTGCGCATAGCGCGGGTACGGGTACTTGACGCCGGTCGCCTCGCTGAAGAAGGCGAGCATGTCCGGCGTGCGGTCGAGGGTGCGCTGCAGGTCCTTCTCGCGGCCGCGCGGCCCGAAGTACTCGATGCCGACGCCCTGCCAGCGATGCCGGATCTCGGCGAAGTCGCCGGCGATCTGGCTGAGCAGGTACGTGACGTGCGGGACCGCCTGGTACCAGTGGTACGTCTTCGTGCCGGCGCGCTTGTTCTCCGTGATGCTCTTGAGCTCGCCGTTTCCGATGCTGATCATCGACGCGGGTACCGTGACGATGACCTCGGTGGTCTGCTGGTGGTTGGGGAAGTCGATGCACGGGTACCAGTGGCGCGAGTCCTCGTCCTGGCCCTGCGTCCATGCCTGCAACGGCTTGTCCGGGTAGTCGGCATCGGGCGCGGTGAAGTAGAGGCCGCGGCGCGGGTACGCGGAGTACTCGATCGCGATATCGGCCGTAGCGCCGGCCCGGAGGCCGCGGCCGAGGTCGACGCGGAGGACGGGGTCGCTGTAGTCGAACTTCACGGGCTTGCCGCCGGCCGTCGCTGCCGTGATCGTCATCTCGGCGGCGTCGAACTCGACCGTGCGGACGCCGTCGTTGATCGCCTGCACGGTGTGCGTGGCGGTGCCGCCGACGCGCTTCTTTGCCGGGTCGATGCTGATCTCGAGCTTGATGTGGCGGACATCGACCACCAGGTCGCGCGCATAGTGCGGCTGGTCGCCGGTGAGCGGGAACGGCCGCGAGCCCGCGAGTATGCCCGCGGCGGCGCGCGAGCAGACGGCATGGCCGCTCAGCTCGCGCTCGAATTCAACGTCGTTGAGATCGGGCATGGGAAGCCTCCGGGTCGTGGACGCCCCCCGGCGTCCGGCAATTCAGCGTTCGATGCGGCAGGCGCATCGGGTCAGGTTCGGCGCTCCGGGTGAACGGCATGGTAACGGCGCCCGGCCATGCGACAAAGCGCGTCTCGATGCGCGGGCCGGCGCCACCCGCGAGCACGTGCATCATGGACGAGACGATGCCTTCGAACCAGCGCCCGTCAACTCGGGGCCTCGGGCGTCCAATATGGGCCGGTCAGGTGCGGAACGGGTCTGCCGAATCGGGTTCAGCGGATGCGGGGGCTGTGGAGTGCGCCGCTGGCTATCGGCTCATCGATATAGAGATCGCCGTTGCGGATCTTGATGTTGAAGCCGCACTCAGGGTTGGTGCAGGCCCACGCTTTGAAGTGGATTGCGGCGCCCTGGCTGCCGAAGTCGGACAGCGGGACGAGGTCGCCCTGCTTGCACTTCTGGCATTTTGGGAAACTGGGTATCTCCATCCGAAGCCACCTCCCCCGCCCCTGTCGCCGACGTGGCGGCAGCACTTCCGCCCCCCGGCGGACAGTGCCGCGAGTATATCAGCGGCCATTTAACAATTGCAATCACCGGGATTGACACGTTATTGCAGCGCCTGGGCGGCCTGGCGGGGCACGGGATGGAGCGGAGCGCGGCTTACCATGCGTACACCCTCCTCCCTATGCCTGACACGCCGCCGGGCGCCCGAACAGCGAAGCGGAGCGCCCTCACCGCCGGTCCAGCCCGGCGGCGTGTCGCGCAGCCGCCCCCGGCGTCCGCTGCGCGCGCCGGCGTGCGCGAAGCTGCCGGCTTACTCCGAAGTGTCTCCGCCGCCGCCGCCGAGCGACGACTCATCGACGACGCAGACGGTGTGGCCCCCAGGCGAGCGGGCCATGAAGCCGGCCGCGCCGGGCGCCCACGGCAGCTCGCGGATCCGGCAGCCACGATTGAGGAAGTGCTCGCCCGCCTCGACGAGACGGGTGGAGCTGAAGAGCAGGTACGGCGGCTCGCCGGCGGAGCCGCCGCTGGCGTCGACGGCGAGCGTCACGCCTTCGGCGAGCGGGTAGAAGCGCAGGCTGCCGTCCTCGGCCGCCATGCTGAGGCCGAGCGTGTGCTCGAAGAAGTGGGAGGCCTCTTCAGCATCCGCGGTCGCGTAGCCGATGATGCCTTCGAAGCGGAGCAAGTCGTCCACCGCTGTAGGTTATAGGTTGGAGGTGATAGGTTATACGTGCGGGAGAACCAAGAACCAAGAACCTGGAACCTGGAACCTGGTCGGCTGAACCGAGGAGTCCCAGACATGACCACCGAAGTCGGCGACCAGTACCTCGTCGAGACTGAGCGCACCGATCCCGAGGTCTACCGCCTGATCAAGCAGGAGGAGCGCTACCAGGTCGAGTCGATCCGGCTCATCCCGTCGGAGAACTACACCTCGCGCGCCGTCATGGAGGCGACGGGTTCCGTGCTCGCGAACAAGTACAGCGAGGGGTATCCGGGCAAGCGCTACTACGAGGGCCAGCGGAACATCGACCAGATCGAGACGCTGGTGCAGGACCGGGCCAAGGCGCTGTTCCACGTCGACCACGCGAACGTGCAGCCGTACTCCGGCTCGCCGGCGAACCTGGCGATCTACGTCGGGTTGCTGGCGCCTGGCGACAAGATCATGGGGCTGGCGCTGCCGCACGGCGGGCACCTGACGCACGGCTGGAACGCCAGCGCGACGAGCAAGTTCTGGACGACCGTGCAGTACGAGGTCGAGGAGAAGAGCCACGTCATCGACTACGACCGCGTGCGCGCGATGGCGCTCGCCGAGCGGCCGAAGATCATCGTGGCCGGCGCCACCGCGTACCCGCGCCAGTTCGACTTCGCCAAGTTCGCCGCGATCGCGAAGGAAGCGGGTGCGTACTTCCTGGCCGACATCTCGCACATCGCGGGGCTGATCGTCGCCGGGGCGCACCCCGACCCGGCGCCGTACGCCGACGCGATCATGACGACGACGCACAAGACGCTGCGCGGCCCGCGCGGCGCCATGATCCTCTGCAAGGCCGAGCATGCAGCGGCCATCGATAAGGCGGTGTTCCCCGGCCTGCAGGGCGGGCCGCACGAGAACACGATCGCGGGCATCGGCGTGGCGTTGAAGGAAGCGGCGACGCCGGAGTTCCGCGCGTACGGCCAGCAGGTCGTCGCCAACGCAAAGGCGCTGGCCGGCGAGCTGCTGGAGCGCGGCTTCGACCTGATCACCGGTGGCACGGACAACCACCTGATCCTCGTTGACCTGACCGGCAAGAAGGTGTTCGGCAAGAAAGCGGCGCGAGCGCTCGACCGGGCGAACATCGTCGGCAACTACAACACGATCCCGTTCGACCCGCGCAAGCCGTTCAGCCCTAGCGGTCTGCGCATCGGTACGCCTTCGGTCACCACGCGCGGCATGAAGGAAGCTGAGATGCGCCAGATCGGCCGCTGGATGGATGACGTCATCGCCAACGTGAACGACGAGGCCGCGATCGAGCGCATCGCAGCCGAGGTACGAGACTTCTGCCGGCAGTACCCGGCGCCCGGCATGAGCATCGAGTAGCCCGCGCACGCGCGGATGGAGACGGGCCGGTGTCATGCCGGCCCTATTGATTGTCGGAGGCATGGATATGTCTGGTGAGACGCAGGACGACCTCGATCCGTTCGTGGCCGCGGCGCGGGAGGTGTTGACGCTCGCGCTGAAGGAGATGCGTGACTGCATCGACGGCGTGGCGCCGGACGCGCTCAACCGCCGGCCCGCCGGCGACGACACCAACTCGATCGCGGTGCTCGTCAACCACTCGATGCAGAGCACGCGCTCGTGGCTGAGCGTTGCGCTCGGTACCGAACTGCCGCCGCGCGACCGGCCGTCGGAGTTCCGCACGACGGCGCCGGACGCGGCGGCGCTGCTCCGCGTCATCGATGAGCTTGGCGCCGACTGCGAGGACCTTCTGCGCCGCGCCGGCGAGGTTGACTGGGGGTCGATGCGCAGGACGCACGCGCGGCCCGGCAGCGACGCTTCTCCGCCGGTGACTGCGGCGTGGGCGCTGCTCCACGCACTGGAGCACCTGCGCGAGCACGTGGGGCAGATGGTGCTGACGCGACAGGGGCTAGGGGCTAGGGGCTAGGGGCTAGGGGCTAGGGGGTCATACACGCCCACCGCGGCCAGGTCGCGGCTTGCGTCGCACCATGGCGGCGCATCGCAACGATGGACACACGAGAGTACACGCAATGGTAAGGCGGGCGCAGCGGCAACCGGCCACGCCTGTCGAACATAGGTATGGTGCGCATCGCGGCGGCCCATTGCCCGGTATCGCGCGCCTCCATATGATGCGGATAACACGTTCGCGAACGAGTGAGAGGGCTCCCCGCATGGAGATCAAGGTCGAATCCGGCGACATCACCGCTGCCGAGACGCAGTGCGTCGTCGTCAACCTGTTCGAAGGCGTCACCGCGCCCGGCGGCGCCACGGGCGCCGTCGACCGCGCGCTCGCCGGCATGATCAGCGAGCTCATCGCCGCGGGCGACATCCGCGGCAAGGGGGGCGAGCTGACGCTCATCCACACGTTCGGCAAGCTCCCGGCGCCGCGCGTGCTCGTCGCCGGGCTGGGCAAGAGCGCCGAATTCACGGTCGACCGCGTGCGCGACCTCAGCGCGTCCGTCGCGCGCTACCTGCGCGGCCGTCGCATCGAGCGATTTCGCGACGATCACGCACGGCGCGGGCATCGCCGGCCTCGACCCCGAGGCGTGCGCGCAGGCGATCGCCGAGGGCGCGGTGCTTGGGCTGTACCGCTTCGACCGCCACAAGAAGAGCGACGAGGACGCGTCCGAGGTCAAGTCGCTGCACGATCGTCGAGCACGACGAGCGCGAAAGTCGCCGGCGCTGCGGCGCGCCGCCGAGCGCGGCGCGATCGTCGCCGAGGCGGCGAACTTCGCGCGCGACCTGGCGAACGAACCAGCGAACGTGCTGACGCCGACGGAGCTGGCGGCGCGCGCCGAGGCGATGGCGCGCGAGCACGGCCTCGGGTGCCACATCTACGACCGCGACGTGGGCCGAGGAGATGGGCATGGGCTCGTTCCTCGGCGTGGCGAAGGGCAGCGCGCAGCCGCCGAAGTTCATCGTGCTCACGTACCAGGGCGCGGGCGAGGCGCGGCCGCTCGGCCTCATCGGCAAGGGCATCACGTTCGACACGGGCGGCATCTCGATCAAGCCAGCGGCCGGCATGGAGGAGATGAAGGGCGACATGTCCGGCGGCGGCTGCGTCATCGCGGCGATGATGGCGATCGCGCGGCTCAAGCCGGCGATCAACGTCACGGCGATCGTGCCCGCGACGGAGAACATGCCCGGCGGCAACGCGACGAAGCCCGGCGACGTGCTGCGCGCGATGAACGGCAAGACGATCGAGGTGATCAACACCGACGCCGAGGGCCGCCTGATCCTCGCCGACGCGCTCTGCTACGCGTGCAAGCTCGACCTCTCGCCGCTCGATCGACGTGGCGACGCTCACCGGCGCGATCTCGATCGCGCTCGGCAACGTCGCGTACGGCGTGTTCACCAACAACGACGCGCTGCTGGAGCGCGTCGAAGTCGGCGTCGGGCGCCGTCCGGCGAGAAGTGCTGGCCGCTGCCGATGTTCGACGAGTACAAGGAGCACATCAAGAGCAACGTCGCCGACATGAAGAACAGCGGCGGCCGCGGCGCGGGTTCGATCACCGCGGCGTTCTTCCTCAAGGAGTTCGTCGACGACCGGCCGTGGGCGCACCTGGACATCGCCGGCGTCGACTTCTTCGAGAAGGAGAAGGGCGTGCTGGTGAAGGGCGCGAGCGGCATCCCCGTGCGCACGCTGGTGAACCTCGTGCTCGATCTTGCGGCGCGGCCGCTGGGGTAGCGCACAGTTCACGGTTTACAGTTGACAGTTCGCAGTGGCGCCCTGCTAAGGCGATGCGGCGAGGCCGGCGTTGCCGGTCTCCGGCGGTGCGATCGACGTCCCGTTTCGTATGTCGGTGATGGCGTGCACCAGCATCATGAGCGGCAGCCGGTCTGCCGTGATGGTTGCATAGTCGTAGTCCGTGCCCTGGTCGATGCGCGCCGCCACACCAGCGAAGTAACGCCGGTATGTGACACCCTGCATCTGCAGCCCGGAGACGTACTGTGAGCCGTACACGTCTTCGTGAAGGGCGATGTCATCGCCTTCCACGCGAAGACGGCGGTAGGTGATGTAGTCGCCCTGTGTTGAACGCCCAACCAACACGAGGTATCGACCCCCTTCCACATATCTTGCCGCGGGCCACGGACCGCACGGCGAACGGAATCCTGCCTCCACGCCGCGCAACTCCCGCTCATAGCTTGCACGAGCAGATCCATCAATGACGAACCGTGGCTCGGGCTGCCCGATGTAGACCTGCACGACATCGAGCGTCGCACGCTGCCCAACCAGTTCGGGCCGGGCCGGCGGCTCGTGCGGTGGCGTCGAGGATGGCGCGGCTGGAGTCGCGGTTACCGAGATCGTTGGCCTCGACGTACGCGTCGCCGACGGGTCGCGAGTGGCCGTTTCGGGCGGCGGCGGTGTGAGCGTCGGCGTCAGCGTGGGCGCGCTGTTCTCGCCGCCGCCCACGTCCGATGCATCGGCGAGCAGGATCAACCCCGCGCGCTTCACCTCATTCTCGAACATACTTGGTGCGATGGAGCAGGCCGCCACGCGATTCGAACGGCGCGGAATGGCCAGAAGCGTGCCGAGCACAACGGTGACCATGACGACGAACGAGAGGACCCGCATCACGGTTTTCCCTCCGACACGAAGAACGTCTGACAGCCGAAAAGGTTAACGCGCTGCCGAAGCATCGCCGTTCTCGAACGCGTCGCCGACTTCGATGCCCATCTCCGCGGCGAACTCTTCGGCTGGAAGCTTCTTGCCGCCGATGCGCTGGAGGCGCTGCGCGTGCAGCACGCCGCCTGCGAGCGCGATGTCCATGCGGCCGTCCTCGACGGCCATGATCGGTGCCGGGGGCGGCGGGCGAGCCGTCAGTCAGCGTGAGGCGCGCGTCGAAGATGCGGAGCGCTCGCCGCGAGAGCATCGCGTGGGCGCCGGGCGTGGGGTTGGAGCCGCGGATCAGGTTGTAGACCTCCCGCGCGGGGCGCGATCCAGCCGATCGCGCTGTTGGAGTCATCGGCGGGGGGCTCGTACGTCGCCTGCGATTCGTCCTGCGCGATACGCGGCGCGGCGCCCTCGCGCACGAGCCGCACCGCCTCGACGAGCGCATCGACGCCCGGCTGGAAGAGCTTGTCGAAGTACAGCGAGCCGACGGTGTCGTCCGGGCCGACTCGACTTCGCGCTGCAGCAGGAGCGGGCCGGTGTCGATGCCCTTGTCGACCCAGAAGATCGTCAGGCCGGTCGCCGTCTCGCCCTGGCGGATCGCCCAGTGCATGGCGCTGATGCCGCGATGCCTCGGCAGCAGCGACGGGTGGTACTGGATCGTGCCGAGCGCCGGCAGTTCGAGCACGCGCTCGGGCAGGATGTGCGTGACAAACGCCATCACGCCGAGGTCGGGCTGCGGTCGCGGCGAAGGCTTCGAGCACGTCCGGCTTCTTGAGCTGGCCCGTGGGGAAGCGCGCGATGCCGGCGTCGCCGGCCGCGGCCCACAGCGGGTCGGGCCGCTCCGTCGCTGCCGGTGATCGACGACACGGCGACGACCTGCTCGCCGGCCGCGCGCAGCGCGTCGAACACCGTCTTGCCGAACGCGGCCTGGCCGATCAGTGCGAGGCGCATCGGGAGTTCACAGTTGTCAGTTCACAGTTCACAGTCAAGGTAGACACGGCTACTGTCCGCCGCGTTGCCGCAGCCGCGCGGCAACGTCCATTGCTGCGTGAAACACGGAGACCACGGACACCGTGCCTTCTTCGATCACGTAGACGATCCGGTAGTTACCGACGATCACCTCGCGTAGCTCGTCTTCGCCGAACTCGGGCACACCGCGGCCCATGCGCGGAAACGAAGCGACAGGTCCCATTGCATCTATGATGCCCGTTACCACCGCAGCCGCGGACTCCGGGGCAACGTCCAGCAAGTAGTCGCCGATGATGTCTAGGTTTCAGAGAGCTTCTCGCGTCCAGATGATTCGAGCCACGTGGCCAGCCTGCCCTTGACCTCGTCGTGGCTGATGATGTCGCCTCGCCGAGCTTGCTCCAGTCCGCGGAGGACGCTTGCCTTGAAGTGCATCTCCGCGAGCAACGCGTCCATCGGCGCGTCGTCCGGCATGCGCTCGAGTAACTCGATGAGTTCCTGCTTTGCCGTCTTCATCGTCCCATTATACGGGCGGCGAGTTCACAGTTGTCAGTTCACAGTTCACAGTAGCGCCCCCCAAGTAACCAGTAACCAGCGACCAGCGACCAGCGACCAGATCACGGGTACACCAGCTCCCGCTCCAGCAGCGCGCGGGCGATGACGACGCGCTGGATCTGGCTCGTGCCCTCGACGATCATCAGCTGGCGCGCGTCGCGGTAGTGGCGCTCCAGCGGGTGGTCCATCATGTAGCCCTGCGCGCCGAGCACCTGCAGCGCGTCGCTCGACACCTTGACGCCGACTTCCGTCGCGTAGCGCCTTCGCGATCGACAGGTAGGCGGCGTGCTCGCGGCCGTACAGCCCCTGGTCGACGCGCCACGCGCCCTGGTAGACGAGCAGGCGCGCCGCTTCGATCTGGATCGCCATGTCGGCGAACATGAACTGGATCGCCTGCAGGTCGGCGATCGGCTTGCCGAACGCCTCGCGCTTGCGCGCGAACTCCAGCGCGTACGTCATCGCGCCCTCGGCGAGGCCGAGCGCCGCGCGCGCCGACGACGGGCCGGCACGAGTTGAGCGTCAGCATCGCGTGGTTGAAGCCCTGCGCCCTCGACGCCGCCGACGAGGTTCTCGCGCGGCACGCGGCAGTCCTCGAACACGATGTCGGCCGTCGGCACGCCGCGGACGCCCATCTTGCGGTCCTGCCCGGCGACGCGGAAGCCGGGCGTGTCGGTCGGCACGATGAAGCGCGCTGATGCCCTTCGGGCCGGGCGTGCCGTTCGTGCGCGCGAACGCGACGACGTAGTCGGCGACGGTGCCGCCGGAGATGTACATCTTCTCGCCGTTGAGGATGTAGTCGTCGCCGTCGCGCGACGGCGCGCGTCTCGAGGTTGCCGGCGTCGGAGCCGTGGTTGGGCTCGGTCAGGCAGAACGCGCCCTTCATGCTGCCGCTGGCGATGCCCTCGCCGATCCACTTCTTCTGCCGCTCGTCGCCGCCGATCATCACCGGCTGCGACGGCAGCGCCGAGAGCAGCAGCATCAGGCCGGAGGCGCAGCAGTACTTCGCCGCCTCCTCGACCGCGAGCGCGAGCGGCGAGCATGCCGGCGCCGCTGCCGCCGTACTGCTGCGGGATCGTCAGGCCCGTGAGGCCGGTCTCCTTGAACGCGGCGAAGATGTCGTGCGGGTACTCGCCGGTCTCGTCCATCTCGGCGGCGCGCGGCGCGATCTTCTCCTTCGCGATGCGGCGCGCGGTCTCCTGGATCAGGCGATGCTCTTCGGAAAGCTGGAAGTCCATGGTGGTGGCCTCGGCTACGGTCGTTGTCGGTCGGGGTGGGTGCGGGTCAAGCGTACCGACAACAGAGAACAGACAACAGACGACAGACCTGTTGGAGCAGAGAGCAGAGAGCAGAGAGCAGAGCGGCGGCCGGCAATTGCCCCATCGCGGCGCCGGGCGAATGCTTCGGTACGCCGTAGCGCCGGCGACGCGCTGGCGGTAGGATCGCAGCATGCCAGTAGGGGGTACGTACGAGCCCAGCCCGTGGAAGTTTGCCGCCGACCAGGTGGCGCGGTACGAAGCGACCGGCGGCGCCGAGGGCGGTACGCTCCAGAACAAGCCGGTCATCATCCTGACGACGCGCGGACGCCGAAGCGGCCACGTGCGAAAGACGCCGCTGATGCGCGTTGAGCACGAGGGCACGTACGCGGTGGTCGCATCGATGGGAGGCGCGCCGAAGCACCCGGTCTGGTACCTCAACCTCATCGCCGCTCCCTCCGTCACGCTTCAGGACGGGCCGGCGGTCTACGAGATGCGCGCTCGCGAAGTGCATGGAGATGAGAAAGCGCATTGGTGGGCGCGCGCTGTCGCCGCGTGGCCACCGTATGACGACTACCAGGCCAAGACGAAGCGCCAGATCCCGGTCGTCGTGCTGGAGCCCGCTGCGGCGTCATCGTAGGATTGGCACCGGGTCCGCCCGGCGCGTGCGCGCTGCGCTTACATCTTTCCGGCGAACGACTACGGCGCTTCGAACGCGGTGGTTGGACTGGCAACCGCCGGAGGCGCCGGCGTGGTCCACAACACTGATTCGAAGGCGGCCTCGAAGCCCAGGCGCTGGTAGAGGCGCTCGGCGTCGCTGCCGGCAGTGGTGCTGAGGCAGATGACGTCGCATTGCGCGGCCTGCGCGTCGGCGATGGCGCGCGCCATCAGCGTCGAGCAGACGCCGCGGCGGCGGAGCGGCTTGACCGTGCCCACGGCGTAGATGCCGGCGGTCGCGCCATCGCGCAGCAGGTGGCAGACGCCGGCCGGCTGCCCTTCGAGGTAGCCGATGTAGAACGTGCTTCCGTCGTCTTGCATCGCCGTCAGCGTGGTCGAGAGCGAGAGGCGCTTCACCCACTTCTCGCCGCCGGCGTGGACCGATGCGAACGTCGCGGCGTCGTCCGGGCCGGCGACGTGTTCCGCGACGTCCGCGTTGGTGCGGATTGCGTGGACATCGCCGCGGAACACCATCCACGCGCGTGTGCTGGAGGGGCGCAGGCCGCGCGCGCGCAGGTGGTCGACGAGCGACGCGGGCCGGTCGAGCGGCGTCACGTGGACGGCGGGCTCGCAGTCGAACGCGCGCAGCAGCGCGAAGCCGACGTTGAGCACGCTGTCGATGTTGCGCTCATCGGTGTTGAAGTCGCCGAGGGAGTTGAGGTCGGGGAGCGGGGCATCGGACGTGGCGGCGAGTGCGCCGCGGAGGTCGCGGAATTCGCACCAGCCCTGCGCGTTGCGAAGGTTGCTGTTGTTGATCATCCGCAGTGCGACGGCGGGATCGTACGTCATGCGGCGAGTGTACTGCATGCTGGTCGGCTGGTGACTGGTGCGATTCACCAGGAGGCCTCGCACGCGGCGGAAGTCCGCTAGACGAGACACTGTGCCGCGTCGGTCCGGCTTTGCCGGACGCGCAGCCGGGGGCGGCTACGCTCCACGCTTCGCGTCACGCTAACTAACGTCATTTCCGAAGCACTACCCTAGTGACTGGCCGCCGGCGGCTGACAGCTAACAGCTGACAGCTCGACAGCTCAGCAACCTACAGCTTGAGCTCGCTGGAGTGGCCGGGGAAGAGGCGCGACTTGGGGTCGATGAGGCGCTTGGCGGCGTTGGCGGCGATGGCCGCCTGCGCGAAGCCGGTGACGATGAGGTTCAACGGCTCGGACCCATCGACCGAGGCGATGTCGCCGGCGGCGAAGACGCCCGGGAGGTTCGTCTGCATGAAGCCGTCGGTGCGGATGTGGCGGGCGCCGGCCAGTCTCCAGGCCCCACGATTCGATCGGGCCGAGGGCGGCCTTGAAGCCGATGTTCACGAGCACCGCATCGACCAGCAGTTCCTGTTCGACGCCGGTGCGGTTGTCGTAGATGGTGGCGCCCTTGATGGCGTCGCCTTCGCCGTAGACGCTTCTTGATCTCGTGGTACGTCATGATCTGGACGTCTGCTCTCGCGCAGCGCCGCCAGGCTGGCCTCGTGCGCGCGGAACTGTTCGCGGCGGTGGATGAGGGTGATCTCCTTCGCCCAGTCCTTGAGGTTGAGGCACCAGTCGACGGCGGTGTCGCCGCCGCCGACGACGAGCACCTTCTTGGCCCGGAACGGGCGCTTGTCCTTGACGAAGTAGAAGACGCCGCGGCCCTCGAAGTCCGAGACGCCGGGCTTGTCGATCTTCTGCGGGGCGAAGGCGCCGATGCCGCCGCTGATCATCACGGTCTTGCTCAGGTGGTGGTACGTCGCACAGCCGAGCCGCCACAGCTTCCTCGACCTTCGACGGTGACGCGGGTCAGCGTTTCGACGCGCGTGTTGTAGACGAACTCCGGCTCGAAGAGGGCGACCTGCGCGATGAGCTGCTTCACGAGGTCCTGCGCGTGGATTCTTCGGGTGGCCGGGGACGTCGTAGATGAGCTTTTCGGGGTAGAGGACGGCGAGTTGGCCGCCGGGCTCGGGGAGGGCTTCGATGACCTTCGTCCGCATCTCCGCGCAGGCCGGCGTAGAACGCGCCGAAGATGCCGGTGGGGCCTGCGCCGATGATGGTCAGGTCGAAGATCTCGTGGTCGTGTGCCATGGTGGCCCCTCCATGCCGCGGCCGGGAAACGCGGTATCCGGGAGGAGGGTACGCGAAATTTGAGTCTCGCGGCATGGGGGGCGCCCTTGCGGGCGCAGAACAGAGGGCAGACGGGACAACAGAGAACACACAACAGAGGTTGGCGGCCGGGGAGGCGTACCGCTGTCGCCGCCGGGGGGACCTAACCCTGCCCTTCCCTGCAAGGGAAGGGTGGGCTAAGCGCGCAGGAGTTGCGGCTGTGATGGTGGGTGAGGCCCGGTGACCTTTGTTGTCTGTTGTCTGTTTCTCGCGAGCGCAGTGAGCTACGAGAGACCGGCGGCGTGCGCGCTCCAGCTCGAAGCGGACAGGGCTGAAGCCCTGTCCCTACGCATAGTCCGCGTGTTCGCTGCGCCTCTGTTGTCTGTTGTCTGTTGTGCGCCCGCAAGGCGGGCGCTACGCGAGCCATGATCGTAGCGCAGGCTTTTCAGCCCGCGCGGGGATTTCTGTGCGCGGCGCGAGGCACCGGGGGCGGACAGGGCTGAAGCCCTGTCCCTACAAGTATTGAGCGTCTGCCCTCTGTTGTCTGTTGTCTGCTCTCGCGAGCGCAGCGAGCTACGCCAGCTCCGTGGCCTCCGCCTTCTCCAGCTCGAAGGCTTTGTGGAGGGCGCGGACGGCGTCGGCGACGCGGTCTTCGGGGATGATGCAGGTGATGCGGATCTCGCTGGTCGAGATGATCTCGATGTTGATGCCGGCCTCCGACAGCGTGCGGAACATGCGGGCGGCGTAGCCGGGCGCGCTCTGGATGCCGGTGCCGACGATGCTCACCTTGCCCATGCGCTCGTCGGCCACGACGTCCTTCGCGCCGATGCTCTTCGCGATGTCGCTGCACGTGCGGCAGCGCGCGCGCCAGGTCGTTCTTCGCGACGGTGAAGGTGAGGTCGGTCGAGCTGTTCCTCGCTGGCGTTCTGGACGATCGTGTCGACCGAGAGGTGCGCTTCGGCGAGCGGCTCGAAGATCTCGGCAGCGACGCCGGGACGGTCGGGCACGTGGCGGATCGTGATCTTCGCGACATCGAGGTCGTGCGCGATGCCGCGTACGCGGTTGAAGCCTTCCATGTCGACGCCTCCGTGAATGAGCGTGCCCGGCTCGTCCTTGAAGCTGGACGCGACCAGGATCGGGATGTTGTAGACGGAGCCGAGCTCGACGGCGCGCGGCGCCATGACCTTCGCGCCCTTGCTCGCCAGCTCGAGCATCTCTTCGTACGAGATGTCCTTGAGCTTGCGCGCTTCGGGGACGACGCGCGGGTCGGCGGTGTAGACGCCATCGACGTCGGTGTAGATCTCGCAGCGGGCGTCGAGGGCGGCGGCGAAGGCGACGGCGGTCGTGTCGGAGCCGCCGCGGCCGATGGTGGCGACGTCCATCGTCCTCGGTCAGGCCCTGGAAGCCGGCGACGATGACGACGCGGCCGCGCTCGACCTCGTCCTTCACGCGCTGCGGCTCGATGGCGAGGATGCGCGCGTTGCGGTGGACGGAGTCGGTGCGCATGCCGGCCTGCGCGCCGGAGAGGCTGATCGCCTCGACGCCGAGGGCGTGCAGCGCCATGACCATGAGCGCGCTCGATCTGCGTCTCGCCGGTGCTGAGGAGCACGTCCATCTCGCGCGCGTCGGGGTGCGTCGGTGATCTGGTGGGCGAGGCTCGATGAGCTCGTCGGTGGTGTCGCCCATGGCGGAGACGACGGCGACGACGCGGTCGCCGGCGTCGGCGCGGCGCTTGATGCGAGCGGCGACGTTCTTGATGCGCTCGGCGGTAGCCGACGGAGGTGCCGCCGTACTTCTGCACGACCAGTGCCATGGTTCGCTCCGGCCTCGGGCGCCCGGCAAAAAAGCGCCGGCGGCGTCCGTGCCCCCGGCGGGGTGGCCGCACGCGGTGGAACGCGCGCGGCGCGCGATGATCTTATCGAATTGGCGGAGCGGGCGCACTTGACGGGACGGGGGAGGTTGTAGGTTGTGGGGGGTAGGTTGTAGGGATCGCGGCCGGGAAGCGGTGACGTTACCCGGATCAGCCGTCGATCTGCGCTTCGCTCTCACGGAGTCTCGTGCAGGCGGATGCGACGATGGACGGCCACGCGTCGTCGAACGCCATGCCCGCGAGATTCAGCGTCGAGATCAGGCCCTTCTCACCCGGGATGATCGCCCAACGGATCTCGCGAGCACCGGAATCGCCAGCCGCCACCAGCATCAGCGACGCCGCCGGGCAGGGTGCGGGGACAAGCGCGGGGTATGCGATCTCATCCCTTCCAGCGAAGTCCGCGGCGAGCAGGTCCATGCAGCGCTCGACGTTGCCTGCGTCCATGGCGTACACCCCCTGCGAGAAGTACGCGAGCGGTTCTTCACGGGCAATATGGGCAAAGGACCGGGGCTCCGACGACGCCTCATACGAGCACACCGCAAAGAGGCCTTTCCGTCCGGAAGCGTTGTCTATGCGCGTCGGCATCGTCGAAGTCCAGCCTGCGCCGACATCGTCCGCCGTCAGCAATGCCGCGTCGGCTTCCTGGCGTCCCGGGCTGCTCCTCCCGCCGCATGCGGTCGCAACGAGAATCACGGCGGCAGTCGCCAACATCGAGACCCGTGTGGCACGCCGCCGGTGAGCGAGCCGCACGCCCGTTATGCCTGCGTCAGCACGCATGTTGACCACCTGGGTTTCATGGCGCGCATAATACCATGCTCCGACCACAGCCAGTTTTCGGGGCGCACCGGAGCAAAGCGTTGGGCGGCGCGACAACTCCGGCCGCAGAGCGACAGCCGTCGCCTGTACTCGTAGTCCCTATCACCTGTCACCTAACACCTAACACCTGTCACCGACCGATCCGTTACGCTGCGGCGTGGCGTACGAGCGGTATCGTCAGGCGGTCGAGTACCTGGAACGGCGGTTGTGGCACGAGCTGCCGATCGTGCCGGTGGAGCGCGCGCTGCAGTCGCGCATCCTCACGCTGCTGGCGCACTTCGGCGACCCGCACCTGCGGTTTCCGGTCGTGCACGTGGCGGGCAGCGCGGGCAAAGGGTCGACGGCGGCGATCATCGCATCGATCCTGCGCGCGGCGGGGCTGCGCACGGGGTTGTACGCGTCGCCGCACCTGCAGACGTTCATCGAGCGCATCGACGTTGACGGCGAGCTGATCGCGCCGGACGAGTTCGCGGAGACGGTGCTCGGGCTCGACCCGCTGGTGCGCAAGATGCACCTGGAGGTGATCGACGGGGCCGGTTTCGGGCGGCCGTCGCTGGTCGAAGTGGCGTTCGCGGCGGGCATGCGGCACTTCACCGAGCAGCGGTGCGATGCCGTGGTCGTCGAAGCGGGGCTCGGCGGGCGCACGGACTACAGCAACGTCTTCGACGAGAAGCCGGTGACGGTGATCACGAACGTCGACTTCGAGCACCGCGAGCGGCTCGGATGGTCGCTGACGTCGATCGCGCGCGAGAAGGCGGCCATCATCCGCGGCGGCGAGACGGTGGTGACGGGCGTGACGGCGCGCGAGCCGCTGGCGATCATCGAGGCACGCTGCGCGGAGACCGGCGCGACGCTCTGGCGGGCCGGGCGCGACGTGCGCGCGCGCATCGCCGAGGCGGATGACAGGGGCAGCAGCGTGAGCGTGCGCACGCCGGCGATGAGCATCGGCCGCGCGCGGCTGGCGCTGGCGGGCGCGCACCAGGCATCGAACGCGGCGCTGGCGGTGGCGGCGGCGGCGGCGTTCGGGCGCGCGACCGGCACGGACATCGGCGAGCGGCACGTGCGCGAGGGGCTGGCGTCGGCGTGGATCAGCGGGCGGCTGGAGGAGATGCAGCGGTCGCCGCGCGTGCTGCTCGATTCGGCGCACAACCCGCTGGAGGCGCGGCGGCTCGCCGAGGCGCTGCGGCGGCACTGGCTCGCCGGCGGCGTGCGGCTGCACCTGGTCGTCGGGATCCTGGCGGACAAGGACCAGCCGGCGATGGTGCGGTCGCTGGCGGCGGTGGCGGACCGCGTCGTCGTGACGCAGCCGCCGCTCGGGGAGCGCACGGGCGACGCGGAGCGCATGGTCGGGCTGTTCCGGCGCGCGCTCGGCACGGGCGCGGTGGCGTTCGAGCCCTCGCACGAGCGCGCGCTCGACCTGGCGCTGGACGGTTCGTCGGCGGACGACGTGGTGTGCGTGACCGGCTCGATGTTCCTGGTGGGCGCGTTGCGCAACCGCTGGGTGCCGGAGGAGCGCGTCCTGGAGCGGCGCACGGCGCGGCCTTAACAGGCTGCTGAAAAAGTCGCCGGACGGCGTCTAAACGTCGATACGGAGCGGCGAGTTGAGTCTACGAACGCGGGCTGAAAGCCCGCGCCACGAGAACAAGAATCGTTTTTCAGCACCCTGTTAGGTCCCCGGCTTATTTTCAACGGTGGGGATAAGAACGCCACCGCGTCTCGGTTGTTTTCACAAACGGCCGCAAACTGAAATAACGCACCATCGACAGACGACCCGGCTTTAGCCCAACGACGAAGGAGCGCGATGATGGAGTTCTTCGAGGTGGCACGGACGCAGCGGGCGATGCGGCGGCTGAAGCCGGACGCGATCCCGGACGAGGACCTCTGGACGCTGCTGGAGACGGCGATCATGGCGCCGAGCGGCGGCAACCGGCAGCCGTGGAACTTCATCGTCGTGCGCGATGCGGAGAAGAAGCGCAAGATCGGCGCGTGGTACCTGGAAGCGTGGGGGCGCGCATACGGCGGCGCGACGAAGGAGGCGATGCTCGCGAACCCGGACCTGGCGCGGACGTTCCATTCCGCCGACTATCTCGCGCGCAATCTCGCCGACGTGCCGGTGCTGGTGATCGCGACGGTGCGCAAGGACCAGTTCGCGATTGGGCCGACGCTCGGCGCTTCGATCTACCCCGCGGTGCAGAACCTGATGCTGGCGGCGCGCGCGCTGGGGCTCGGCACGACGCTGACGACGCTGCACAAGTTCCACGAGGACGACGTGAAGAAGCTGCTGGGCATCCCGGAGAACGTCGAGACGATGGCGCTGATCCCGATCGGGGTGCCGCGCGGGCGCTTCGGCACGCCGTCGCGCATGCCGGCGGAGAAGGTCGTGTACTGGGACGGCTGGGGGGCGACGCGCGCGCGGGGCGCATAAAGGGAAGGGGCGGCATGCGCCGCCCCTTCCCACTCGTAGCGACTCACGCCACGGCTAGCCGATCTTGAACGTATCGAGATCGCTCGCCGCGTTGTAGTCCGCGTCGGTTGCGAAGCTGGACGTGAGCGGGTACGGACCCGGCTTCTGCGTCAGCTTGGCAATCGTGCAACTCACGACCCCGAAAGCGTTCGTCACGCCCGAGCAGCTCTGTGCGCCGAGCGCGAGCGTCACGGTCTTGCCTGCGATGGGGTTGCCCTCATCGTCCGTCAGGCGCGCGGTGAGCACCACCGGCTTCGACGGTTTCGACGTGAGCAGGCCCGTGTAGGTCAGGACCGTGTTCTCCTTCGACACCGCGAACGAGACCAGCGCGGTGCCATCGCCGTTGTACATCGGATCGCCCGCGAACTGAGCGTCGACCGTGTGGGCGCCGGCCGCGGTGCCGAGCGGCACCGGCCAGTTCGCCTGGGCGATGCCGAAGACGTTGGTCATGGCGGTCACGACGGCGGCGCCGTCGAAGCGGAAGGTGATGATGCGGCCGACAACCGGCTGGCCGTACTCGTCGGTCAGAGCGGCACGGAAGTGCGCGGTGTCGGTGATGTTGGCCGCGACGTTGCCGGTGTAGGAGATCGGCGTGTCATGCGGCGTGACGATGACCACGACGGTGTCGGTGTGGCTGCCGCCGTCCTTGTCGCTCACCGTCACGTTGACGTTGTACGTGCCGGGGTGGCTGAAGACGTGTCCGACATCCTGACCGACCGCGCCGACCGGGTCGAAGGTGTCGTGAAAGTTCCAGCTATAGAGCAGGCTGCCGTTGTTGACGGCACCCGGGTCCGAGCCGTTGGCGTGGAACGCCACGCCGACGCCCCAGTCGCTCTGCTTGTCCGGGCCGGCGTTGACCGTCGGGTTGACGTTGTCAACCGTGATCGAGAAGGTGGCCGTCGTGGTCAACCCGGTCACGTCTGTCGCGGTGATCAGGCCGCTGTACACCCCATTGTCCGCGAACGTGTGCTGCGGGTTCGGCCCGAACGCCACGCCGCCGTCGGAGAAGTCCCAACGGAGTGTGGGCGGACCGCAGTTGTCCGTTGCCGTCGCGTTGAACTGGATGGGGCTGCCCTCTGTGCCGGCGTACGGTCCGCCGACGCTGCTGATGGTCGGAGGCGTGGCGTCGGCCTGGACCGGACCGAGCGTCGCCGACTGATCAGGGGCGTTCAGGGTCATCGTCGGGAAGTCCACCGTCGGCGCGCTGATGCTGACGATGTCTCCGTCCCACACGTCGATCGCGAGGATCGGATCCTCAACGAGAACGTTGAGTGTCGCGGTGTGGTCCAGCGACTGATCGGCCGACCAGTGCGTACCAGTCAGCGCGTAGCCGAGGTCCTCGCCCACCGGCTGCACGCAGCTGATGAAGAACGGGTCGGCCTTCGTTGACGGTGACGCACCGTCGAACGTGATCGACTGGTCGGTAATGGCCGGCCCGCCGTTGATCACCGCCTTGCGAAGCGTCACGGCGCCCGTCCCATCGACGGTGACCGTCGTGTCGAGGCGAATCCGGAACGTGATGTCCACGACGGCGATGTTGACCGAGAGGAGCTCCACGGTGTCTGACCGCGAGCAGGTCCGTGGAGAGTCCCCGGGCAGCGGCATGGTGCAGGCGATCGGCTGGCTGAACGTATGGCTCAGCGAAACCGACTCGCCGCTGATGGGATGGAAGTCATTCGGGTCCGTGGTGACCGGATTTCTGTTGTAGATGCCGATGGTGCCGTTCAGCGTGTACTCGACGGTCACGGTGCCGGCCAGCGGCGTCAGCGTGTCCGACGTGTCGAGCGTGCTGCCCTGCCTGATGAGGCCGGCCGAGTAGTCGACGCCCGTCGACGTCGAGGCGTTCCATTTCAGGTCGATGTCGCCGCTCACCGTGGCGCCGAGCGCGAACTCACCCGGCCCGGGGTGCAGCGCGTCCGGGATGCATAGGTCGCAAAGCCCCGTGATCGTGAACACGTTGACGGGGGCCGTGCTGCCGGTGAAAGGATGGGTCAGGGTCTGGGTGGCTGCGCTTGCGCCATCGTTGCCAATCAGCACCGCCGACATCGCGGCGACGAGCGCGAGGGCTGCGAGCGAGACGCGCGTGAAAAAGCGCGTGTTGCGCATGGGTAGATGCTCCTTTGCTCTGGAGGTGGGGAGTGGAATGGGTGTCCGGTGCGACTTCGGGAACGAGCGGGGGCGTTACCTCCTTCCGTGAAGGGGCACGGCCGCGGACCACCCCGTCCCACGTCGTGAATATGCCTGTTTGGCTAGTTGGCCGGTGATGCTGCGGGGAAAAGGACCCGACACCTGTCGCGAGCGCGACAGGTGGTTAACTTACATGCAAACAGTAATGACGTCAACGACGAAAAGGCGTCCAAGGTGCGCGGCCGAGCTTTACGCCGCCAGTTCGTCCGGCCCCGGGTGGTGTTCGTGCGGCAGCGCGCGGCGTTCGTATAGGCGCACGAGCGCGGCGACGACGCGCGGGCTGAACTGCTCGCGGGAACAGGCGATCGGCGAGGTCGTCCGGGTAGCCGCGGCCGTCCCAGCGCTCGTGGTGGGAGCGGGCGACCTGTGCGGCGAGGCGGTATCCCGGCTTGCCGGCGAGGAACCGCGATCCGCGGATGGTGTGTCGGCGCAGGAGATCCCACTGGTCTTCTTCGAGCCGCCCGGCGCTCGACAGGACGGAGCCGGGCACGCTGATCTTCAAACGAACGCATGGAAAGAGGCCGCACGGCATGGCCGTGCGGCCTCTTTCGCTCCCCTGTGGAGCTTTGCCCGCTTGTTCGCGTTACGCGGCCTTGCGCCCGCCCGGCCTGAGCTCGACGGGCGCCGAGCCCTGGTCGTTCGCAAGCTTAAACGTCGCGACTTTCGCGTGCAGGTCGTCGGCGATCGCGCCCAGCGAGTGCGCCGCGGCGGTCACCTCTTCGACCTGCGCCGTCATCTCCTCCGACGACGCCGACACTTGCTCGGTCGCCGCGCTGTTCTCTTCCGCGACGCCCGCGATCGACTGGATCGCGTCGCCGACGCTCCGCGCCGTTCCACGCATCTGCTCCGTCGCCGAGCTGTTCTGCTCCGCGACACCGGCGATGCTCGTGACGGAGTCGCCGACGCTCTCCACGACGGTGCGGACGTCGGTCACGACGCTCACCATCTCGGCACCGGCGCCGCGGAGGTCCTCCGACCCGGAGGCGATGCGCCCCATCTGGCTGTTGACGCTGCCGACAGCCGCCAGGATCTCCTGGAGCGCGACGCCCGCATCGGCGGCGACCCGCGCGCCGGCGTCGGTCTCGGTCGCGCCTTCCGCCATCACCTTCACGGAGCTTTCGACGCTCCGCTGGATGCCGTTGATCAGGCCCGAGATCTCCTTCGTCGCCCCGGCGACGCGCTCGGCCAGCTTGCGCACTTCGTCCGCGACGACGGCGAAGCCGCGGCCCTGCTCGCCCGCCCGGGCGGCCTCGATCGCCGCGTTGAGCGCCAGCAGGTTCGTCTGCGCGGCGATGTCGTCGATGACGGCGACGATGTTGCCGATCTCCGCCGAGCGTTCGCCCAGCCGGGCGATCTCTTCGGCCGCCGTGTCCACCGTCTGCTTGATCCGCTGCATGCCGTCGATGGTCCGCTGCACCATTTCGGCGCCGTTCTGCGCGGTCTCGGCCGCGACGCGTGCGCCATCGGCCGCGGACTGGGCGTTCGAACGCCATGTCGTCGGCGGCGCGCGCGACCTTCGCCTTCGCCGTCTCTTCGAGCCTGCGCGGAAGCGCCGCGGAGCTGGTTGAACGGACGAGGTCACTTCCTGGACGCTGCGCGCCGTCTCGACCGCGCCATCCGCGACCTGGGCGATCGCCTGGTCGAGGCTGGGTCATGGACGTGCTGACGTCCTGCACGCTCTTGGCGGTCTGGTTCGTGCCTTCGGCGACCTGGTTGGTCGTCTGGGCGATCTGCTGGGTGGCCTGCGCGGCCTGGTCGGCCGACTGGCCCAGCTCGTCTTTCGCCTCGGTGAGGGTCTGGACGTTGTGAGTGATGCTGGACAGCAGCGCCGTCAGGCTCGATCGCGTGCTGTTGTAGGCGCCGACCGTCTCCCCGAGCTTGTCGACGATCTCGTTCACCGAGGCGGCGGCCTGGCCGACCTCGTCGTTCGGGTACTTCTCGATCTTCTGCGTCGTGGGGGTCACGCCGACGGTGAGGTCGCCGCGCGCCATCGCGGCCATGCCGGCGCCGACGTCGGTGATCTCGTGCTTCTGGAGGCTCGCGAGCCGCGCGACGACCGCCGACACGGCGGTGGTGATCGAGCGCGCCAGGAAGAACGCGATCGCGGCGGCGGCGAGCACCGCGACGACGGTGATGGCGATCATCATCGTGGTGGCGCTGCGCTGCGCGGCCTGCGCCGACTCGTGCGACGCCTTGGCGACGCGTTCGGTCTCGGCGCTGAACTCGACGACCTTGTCGAAGGACTTCTGGAAGTGCTGGCCTCCCTGGCCGTACAGCGCGGCCTGGGCCGCCCCGGCGCTGTCGCCGGCGTCCACCTTGGCGATCACGCCGGAATCGCGCGCGGCGTAGTACTCGTTGATGCTGGCTTCGGCTTCCTTCAGGGTCTCGACCTGCGCGGGAGTGAGTTGTTCCGCACGCAGCTCCGCGATGTCTTTGGTGATGCCATCCTGGTACTGCTTGAGCTTGTCCGCGAAGTCCGTGCGCTTGTCAGCGGGCGCCAGGACGTACTGCAGCAAGGTCGTGCGCGCGAACAGCATGTCGCGGCGGAGCGACGCCGCCTTGCCGGTCTGTTCGAGGCTGTCATTGTAGAGATTGTCAGCCTTGCCGCCGACGGCCTTGATCTGGGTGATCCCGACGACGGCGGCGATGAGCAACGCGACGATGCCCACGCCGAAGCCGCCAAATAGCTTGGTACGAACGCTAAGCGCCATTGAAGAATTACCTCCCCTATTTTTTGCCCGTGGCAAAGTATCGGGCGGCGATGCGGCGTCTTTCGGGATGGAAACCCCTGAATTTCAGTTTGCGAAGCCATCTGTATACTTTCCTACGCGGCAACTATGTTGCGGGCGCCCGGCGGGCGGCTGGCAGCCGAAAGGGCCGCTCGCGGGCGGCCCTCTCGTCACACAGCAGCGAACGCCGCGGCGGCTGGATCCGGGCGCCTCGTGCCAGCACGCAGCGCTTACAGCGGCGTGTCCACCATCAGCAATTCGCTGACGGACGCGGCCGCGACGGCGAGGCGGCCGCCGGACAGCACCTTCGCGGCGTCGCCGGTCGCGAGCTGCTCGCCGTTGAGATCGATCGCGCCTTCGATGAGGTAGAAGTAGCCGCCGCGGCCCTCGCCGAAGACGTGCTCGACGCGCGCGCCCGGGTCGAGCCGCGCCACGTACATGGAGACGTTGCGGTGCACGACGACACCCTCGCCTTCGGTGGCTTCGGGGCGCAAGATCCGGAGCAGCCGGTTGTGGCGGTCCTCGGCGCCGTACTGGCGCTGCTCGATGGACGGCGGCAAGCCGCGCTGTTCGGGGATGATCCACATCTGGATGAACTGCATGGGTTCGGTCTTGGAGTGGTTCCTCTCGGAGTGCATCATGCCGGAGCCGAGGGTGACGCGCTGGACGGCGCCGGGGAGCAGCACGCCGCCGTTGCCGGCGCTGTCCGCGTGCTCGAATGTGCCGGCGACGACGTAGGTGATGCCTTCGATGTCGCGGTGAGGGTGCATGGGCCAGACCGCGCCCGGCACGAGCGTGTCGTGGTTGAACACGCGGAGCGTGCCGATGCCCATGTTCTGGGGGTCGAAGTACTGGTCGAAACTGAAGTGCCAGCGCGCCTGGAACCAGCCGCCGTCAATGGCGTAGATCTCGCTGTCGCGCCTGATTTCGATGATGGCGTTGGGCGCGGCGCCGGTGGTCTTCATGCGGGGCGCTCCTTTCGCGTGGGTGGCTTTCAGCGTAGCGCGCCCGCCCGTTCCGGCGCATGCCACCAGACGCGACAGTGAGGCGCGCCGGATCACGGCGCGCCTCTGGGATCAGTCGAACTCGCGCTGCCAGGGCGTCAGTCCGGCGCAAACAATTCGAAGAACTTGGGAAACGTGCCGATGAAGCCCACGGCGAGCAGCGCCCCGCCGATGACCAGCGCCGGCATCCACGGGAGGTTCTTCTTCCAGAGCACCGGCGAGAGCACGGCCCAGGCGATCACGAACGCCAGGCCGGAGAACGTCACCTTGCCGGACAGCGGTCCGACGCGGTGTTGCAAGTTCACCTTGTCGGCAAACCCGGTGTACGCCTCGGCCAGCGTGGTCATGATGCCCAGGACGGCCGAGCCGACGCCGGCCGCGATGAACGCCGCCAGCGCGGGCCCGTTGGGGCGCTCATCGATCTCGAGCTCCTCGGCCGTCCAGACCACCTCATCGACCCGGTGCCCGCCTTCGGGGCGGACGTAACTCGTTCCCATGATTGCCCTCCTACTGGACTGGTGCTGCCTTCGTGATGAACGCGCCGAGCAAACCTGCCACGCCCGCGGCCCCGAAGGCCAGGAGCAGCATCGTCATCGCGAGGTAGCGGAGGCGCTTGTTGACGATCAACTGGCTCCCGTAGTACAGCACGATGAACGCCGCCACGGTGGCGAGCATCGGCGAGATCCACGCGACGTGTTCCTTCCATTCCATCCCGAACTTATGCCAGTCGGCCTTGTCCGGGTTGGCGAGCAGGAGCGACCGGGGACTGTCGGGGGTCTTGACCCGGTACCACGGGTAAACGATGTAGGTACCGGTGATCACCGTCGCCCACGCGATCAGCGCCATGGATGCGACGCCGACCTTCAGGCGGATCATGCGCTCCCGGAGCCCTGCGCGCGTGACCCACGCGGGGGTCAGGCTCCATAACCCGGCGAGTGCGCCGGCGAATGCCAGCAGGAACGCCGCTCCGAAGATCACTCCATGGGCAGCCGCCCAGGCCTCGTGGTTCGATAGTTCCATGACGTCCCTCCTTTGACAGCCACGAACTGATGTCCGATCTATTCACATTATCACATTAGCCGCGGCGCAATTGCTCCGTTAAGAGCCGAACGGCCCCGAACCGCCGGTGATCCGGCAATCAGCGGCAAGACCGTGCGGCCCCGCCGACCCGCCCGCGAAACCTCGACCGCCGTGGCCGAGCAGTGGGCGGCGCAGCCATGCGCCGGCCGGCCAACATGGTGCTCTTACAGCCTCATGGAGCGGGAGCGGCGCGCGTCGAACGGGGTCAGGCGCCGGGCGCCGTGAAGCACATGAGGTAGCCGAGGCGGCGGCGTTCGACGCCCGCGGGGCTGAAGCCGGTCGCGCGGCAGAGGTCGCTCACGGCGTCCTCGAACTGGTAGTCGCAGTCGCTCAGGCTCTCCATGATCGCGAGGACGCCGCCGGGCTTCATCACGCGCCTCAACTCGACGAACGCTTGCGGCCGGTCGGGGATCTCGCCGATCACCGTGACGAGGAAGACGTTGTCCACGGTGCGGTTGGCGAACGGCAGCGCCATGGCATCGCCGACGAGCGTGCGCACGTTGCCGAGACCCTGCCCGTCGAGACGCGCGCGCAGCGTGGCGATCATGCCGGGCTGGACGTTCGAGGCAGACGACACGCCCCTCCGGCCCCATGGTGCGGCTCGCCTCGGCGGTGAAGTAGCCGGGGCCGGGGCCGATCTCGAGCGCGACGCCTCCGGGGCGGAGGCGAAAGGCCCGCACCGTCGGCGCGACCGGCTGGAGCAGCGCGCGCATGGGGTTCACCAGCGACATCGCCTGGCGCGCGGGGAACGGGCCGACGCGGCCGTATCGCTCGCGGATCCACAGATACACGAACAGGGCGAGCGGCATCGTGATGACGGCCCACGCCGCGAGCAGAGCGATGAGAACGACGCGCAGTGCTGCCATGCTTCCGAAGATACGCGAGCGGCGGCGGCACAGCAGGCACGCCGCGATTGCGGTATTCGCAGATGGAGTACCATCGCAACACGACATCAACGAGGGGGGAACACCGTGAGCGGGCGACCAACGAACAGCCGGGGGACCACGGGCCGACCGGCCGAACATCCCGTCCGGGCTGCGCGCGCCGGACGAGGGGCTGGGGCTGCTGCCCTGGAGCCGCGTCAGCGAGCGCATGCGCAACGCGTACGTCTACTGGGTGGCGACGGCGACGCCGGACCACCGCCCGCACGTGATCCCGGTGTGGGGCGTGTGCATCGACGACACCTTCTAATTCAGCAACGGCGCGAACACGCGCACGGGCCGCAACCTGGCGGCGAACGCATCGGTCGTCGTGCACCTGGAGAGCGGCGAAGACGTCGTGATCATCGAGGGCGCGGTCGAGCCGGTGGCCGATGCGGCGCTGATCGGCCGCATCAACGATGCGTACGCGCCGAAGTACCTGTGGCACGAGCGCGTGGACGAAGGGTGGTACGCGCTGCGGCCGGAGACGGCGTTCGCGTGGCTCTGTCCGAGCATCGGCCTGGGTGCCGAGAGCGTGTACGCGGGGAGCGCGACGCGCTGGCGGTTCGGCGGCGGCTAACCCGCCGGCCCTGACCCCCTCCCCGAAATAGTTCTCATCGTCACCGAAGACCATCGCCTTCGATGATTCCGAATGGTAGGATAGGCGAGTTAGGTAGCTATGCGCATCGGATAGCTTGACACTGCAATTGTGAACGCCGCTACATCCCCGCTCAAAGACTATTGACAAGTAGACGGACGGTCGATAACCTAAGGCAGAAATGTCTCCTGATGTCCGCTCCGGTGCACGTCAGGCTTAATATGTTGTTCGACCAGCATGGGGTTTCGGCGACTGCCGAGGCCCCTTTTGCGTTGTCCGAGGAGGGCTGATGGCAAGGGTTGCGATCTTCATTGACGGAGGGTACATCGGCGCTCTGGCGATGAAAGAATTCAAGGGCGTCAAGCTGGACTTCGCCAAGTTCTCCGAGAGAATCACCGAGTTAGTTCAGGCCTCAACGAAAGAAGCAATCGATCTCTTGCGAACCTACTACTATAACTGCCTCCCACACCAGGGGAGTCCGCCTACCGAGGACGAAAGGCAACGGTATGCAAGCGCTCGTGGCTTTCACGAAGCTCTGACTCGGCTCAAACGTTATGAGGTTCGCGAGGGTCGACTGGCTTTTCGGGGCATCAACAAGGCTGGAGATCCGATTTTCCAGCAAAAACGCACCGACTTGATGCTGGGATTGGACTTCGCCTTGCTTTGCGGAAAACACCAAATAGACCACGCGGTCGTAATCGCTGGAGACAGCGATTTTCTCCCCGCGTTTGAGGCCGCGAAAGCTGAAGGAGTAACCGTTTGGCTGTTGCACGGACCACGCAACTCCACAGTCGATGGCAAATCGACGTATGGTCAAGACCTGTGGATGGCGGCCGACGAACGCTTCGAACTCACTGCCCAGTTCCTGGACGAATGTCGAATGTAGGTTGTCTTGACCTTCACTTTGAAAAGGAAGGGGGAGACACGAAGACGGCGTGCGTGCAAGCTGCGCCGTCGCTTCGCGCGGGTCGCGAGCCGCGCGAACGTGGAAGTCACACAGCGCGAGCGGCCACATGCTGACCCGCGCGGCCTGAAAAGCCCGCGCTACGGAGGAAGTGCACATCGCGCGGGTTGAGAGCCCGCGCGACGTGGCCATACGTCGCGATGGATCAGAGCGCGAGCGGGCGCGTGGGTGCGGCGAACGCCTCCGGGTTGTTGACCCAGTCCACGCCGGGCATCGATGAACAGCTCGATCTCGTTCCCGTCGGGGTCGGCGATGTAGAGGCTGTGCGAGACGGTGTGGTCGCTCGCGCCGAGGACCGGCACGCCGGCCTCGCGCAGTTGCTGTTGCGCCGCGCGCAGCTCGTCGTCCGAGTCGCCGATCTTCAGGCCGAAGTGGTACATGCCGATGCGGCGGCCCTCGGGGATGGGAGCGGCATCGGGCCCGACCTGGATCAGCAGCAGCTCGTGGTGCGTGCGGCCGCCCGTGAATCCCGCGACCATGCCTCCACCCTATACACCTGCCGCCAGCCGAGGACGTTGCGATAGAACGCGACCGATCGTTGCAGGTCGCGGATGTACAGCACGACGTGTCCGAGTTCCTTCACTTCCATGGCGTCCTCCGGTCAGCGGCGTGCCGCGCCGCCGTCGAACCGCGACGCGAACGATGGCGGCCGCGATGCCGCGTTCAGCGCGCCCGCGCGCGCCGGGGCGCCGCGGCACGCGCGGCCGGCGGGCGGTAACCGGCGGCGCCGGCCTTCTTCATCGCGTCGATGCCTTCTTTCGTCGTCATGAGCGTGGTGAGCTTGACCGCCTTGCACGCGCCGCCGGCGGCCGCCGCGATCGAGAACGCGGCCGCGCTCACGTTGTTCGGCATGTCGAGGATGGCGATGACGTCGTACTCGCCGAACGCCAGGTAGCCACTCAAGAGCTTGCCGCCGAGCTTCTCGACGACCGGGCGGACCACCTCGATCCGGTCCTGCGGCTTCTTCGTCATCGCTGCCCATGCGTCGGGTGTGTAGGCCACCTGCAAGAGGTAGTGCGCCATGTGAGACCTCCATTTCTTGCTGCACGGATACGGGCCCAATCATAGGCGCCGTCCGGCGGCGGTCAATACTCGCAACGGTGATTCCTGGAGAAACCGTTGATCGCCGCGCGGTGCGCCGCGGCAAGCAGCGGGCGCGGGCAGGCAGTGTCCCGACCGGGGCGCCGGATCAACGGTCGCCGGCGAACGCGCGGCCATCGATCCACGCGAGCTCGGTGTCCTTGAGGTAGCGCGCCTGCCACGCCTCGCCGGCTTCGTTCCACTGCCGGAAGCTCTTGACGGCGTCGTAGAACGCGCGGGCGTTCGCTGCGTCCGGTTGCTCCAAAAGCGCCTCGGCCGGATCCGGCAGGTTGTCGGGCCTGGGGGTCGCCCGTCTCGACGACGGCGGCGCAATGGTCGTGGCCGGAGCGTCGAGAACGTGGTGTGTGGTGGGCCCTCAGGGATTCGAACCCTGGACCGACGGATTAAAAGTCCCCCTTACGTAGTATGCGTATCTGTTAGTCAACCTGAATCTACAGAAGTCGAGAACGCCCGTACAGCGCGGACGAGTCCTCCGGACTTGCCCGGACGACATCTGACCGGAGGATTGGAGAACGACGCTCGTACGGCGTCTAATTGAAGTTATCGATCACTCTGTTCGCGCGGGATCGGTTAGTCCTACCACCGCACTGCCTGCGGGTCTTTCTCGTTCGAAAGTGGCTCTGCTTGACCAGCGCCTGGTACCACGTCCGGGTCGAGAATATCACTCGTTTCTCTTGTCACGATGGACATCAGAATGTATTGCGCGGGGAGGTCAGGACATGGCACCGCGCCGCAGGAACTCCTCCACAATAGGCGCGACCTTCTTCATCGAAGCGAAGGCCGACAGATGGTTTGCGTCCGGGATCACGTGAAACTCGGCTCCGGCCTGGGCCGCCGTGTGCTGGAACAGCGCCAAGAACATCTCGCCGTCGCCGGCGTACGCCAGCGGGGCGCGCCGCAGACCGCTGAAATCGAGATCTGGCTTGCTGCCCAGGTCGCCTTCGATGGCCGCAGCGAGCGCATCCAGATCGTTCTCTGCGAGAAACGTGTCTCGCAAGGTCGGGTCATTTGCGCCCCACATCGCCAGCGCCGTCTCCACGTCGCGCGTACGGAGCGCTTCGCTCAGCTTGCGATCCCGCTCATCGGAGATGGCCTGGATGCGCGGGTTGACGGACGCGGCGAGTTGCCCGCCGATGATCAGCGATGTGACGCGCTCTGGGTGGAGGGTCGCCACCGTGTTCGCGATCCGCGCGCCGCGCGAGTAGCCCCAGATGTGCGCGTCACGCACGCTCTCCGCGTCGAGCACGGCCAGCACATCGAGAGCGCAACGGGCCATGTGGTAGGCGCTGGCCGTGTGCGGCTTGTCGCTCAGTCCGTGACCAAGTGGGTCCAGTGCGATCACACGGAACGACTGCGCGAAGCGCTCGACGTAGCCCCTGTCCACCCAGCGTTGGATCGACTGCGTAAGCCCCGGGATCAATACGAGAGGATGCCCCTCGCCTGCTGTCGTGCAGTGCAGCCTGTGGCCGCGGTAGCGGATCTCCATCGATGTCACCTTTCGGGTGTTCGCTCGCGCAGGCCGACGAGCCCGAACACGACGAGCCAGATCGGGAAGATGTACCCCGGTATCCAGATGACCGAGCCGATCATGAGTACCGAGGCGACGACGCCGCCGATGGACAGCCACCGCGGCACGAGGGCCTGGCGGTGCACCGACACGCTGACGAGCGCCGTCGCGAGCGCCAGCGACCACATGCCAACGAACAGCATGACGCCGAGTCCGGCCTGGGCGAGCGTGTGCGCGATCGGGACGCCCACGAAGTCAGCGTCCGAATTGAGCGCCACGCCAGTCGGCGCCAGCATGATGGCCGCGCCGACGGCAAGCGCGCCGCTGCCCAGCAGCGACACGCTGGATGCCGCCCGACTCAGCGCATCATCCGCCAGGCGCGCCTTCACCTCCGCGAAGAACCACACGAGCGCCCACGCCGCGGCGATCAGGACGAACGTCAGCACGAGCGCGACGCGCTTACGGCCGACGGAGTCGTAATAGTCCGCAAAGTCCTTCGCCGTGACCTCGCCACCGCCGGGGATGACAAGCA
Organism: uncultured Chloroflexia bacterium; assembly: GCA_963701135.1. Taxonomy (GTDB): domain Bacteria; phylum Chloroflexota; class Dehalococcoidia; order DSTF01; family JACRBR01; genus CAYJMJ01. The sequence goes on along the minus strand of OY969567.1, from coordinate 3,266,312 downwards.
CCACCAGATACCCGATCGAGAACAAGACCGCTGCGAGCAGGGCAGCCAGGCGTAATTGCGTGCTGGATGTCATGAGGTTCCTCCTTTGGCTCGCCAGCCCGCCTTCCGGCAGAGTGGCAAGCCGCGCGGCGGGGCGATCCGGCGCCGGATCGCCCCGCCGCTTCGCTACTTGATCGTGAACTCCTTGTACATGCCCTTGAGCGCGTGCGGTGTGCCGTTCTCGCCTTCGGTCTCGTCGGGGACGACGCACACCATCAGGTACCGTCCTGGTTCGAGCGATTCCGTGAACACGAGGCTAGTCGTGTCGCCCGGATCGGCGTCCGTCCCGCCGACGAACACAATGCCGGGCACCTCGCCATCCGGCGAGTCGGCAGCTTGCTGGAGCACTTGATCGATGTTCGCGTCGGCGGGGATGCGGACGAGCCCCAACTCGTGGTGTTGCTTGCCGACGTTCGCAAACTCGAATGCAGCGTTGGCGTCGATGGCGCTCGTGTCGACGCCGAAGGCGAATTCGATCGCGTCGATGTGCACGAGCGTCCTGTCCGCCGGTATATCCACGAGCAGGTTGGATTCCTCGCTGTTTTGCTTCCATGCCCCTCCGACCTTGACCAGCGTAAACTTGCTGCGCGTTAGCGAAGTTCCGAACGCGAACACGACGTCGAGCGTGGCCGTGTCTCCGGATACGCTGGTGCCCACGAAGTTCACGTGTCCCAACTCCTCCGATCCGATGAACTCCGCCAGTTGGGACTTCACGTCTGCGGCCGTGCCTTCGCCCTCGCCGAACGAACTAACGAGCCCGTCATCGGTGAAGTTCGCAACGAAGCCATCCACATCCTTCGCGTTCCAGGCGTCGATCGCGCCAAGGAACCATTGCTGAACGGCCTTCTCGGCGGCGCTCGCGGCGGCCGTCGCTGGCGCCTTTGTTGCGGCGGGCGTCGATCCACCCGAGGCTGTCTTCTTATCGCCGTCATCACTGCACGCGAACGCCGCCGCGGCGCCAACGAGCAAAATGCCGCCCGCTGCGAGCCTGAGCCACCGGTTCGAGGCGACTCCCCTGTCTGAACGCTCCCTCATGTTCTCTCTCCTCCTGCTGTTAGATGCATGTGCGGTGGAGCCGCCGAGCGCCGGCGGCATCGCCGCATACGTCCGGCGACTCCCCGCATCCGCGACTGTAGGTGGGGGACGTGCGGCTGCCTATCGGCTGTTCTGCCCAACTTCTGATGATTGGATGGCACGGAATGTGTAGGCTACGCCAGCCTGTGCCGCAGCGCGTATGCGGTGATTTCGGCGCGTCCATGGGCACCGGTCTTTGCGTAGATATTCGCAATGTGCCGCGCGACCGTCCGCTCGCTGAGGACGAGCGCTTCGGCGATCTTGCGGTTGCTTTGACCAGCAACGAGTAGCGCGAGAATTTCGAGCTCGCGGCGTGTTAGCGGTACGGCTTCGTCCCGGTGAACCATCGAGGCTGTCGGCTCGCCGCCTGGCAAGACACCGAGGAATCGCCCGATGGCGAGGATGTACTCCTCGCGCGTCTCCGCGAGAACGAACTGGGCCGCGGGGATTGTCGCGGCCACCGCTCGGCTGTGATCGATGGCGATGAAGATGTGCGGTTCGGTGATGACGAGCGTCGGCGTTTCCACACGTTTCGCCTGGTTCGTCATGTCGAAGCTGTCGACCAACTCAAGAACCTGCCGGGCCCGCTCCGGCGTAACAGCCGCCCTCAGGATCTCTGTCATGAGTCGCCCGGCTTCGGCCTGAGTTGGCCCGAAGAGGATGTGCATGGCGGCGTCGGTGTACACGGTCCAGTCATGACCACGGAGAGCTCTGACCGCATTGACGGCGGGTGTGTCGAGCGCGTCGGCGCCGCGCAAGAACGGATATGACAGGACGAGATGCGCGAGCCGATCCGCGTGCCGAACGGCGTACTCGACGGCGATCGGATTCGAGTACGTTGTTGCCAGCAGGTCGAATTCTTCGAGCCCGAGCTTGTCCACCACCGCCTCCAAATCGGAGACGAATCCGTCGAGTGAAAACGAATCGACCGGCGCCGACGATCCCATGCCGCGCGGGTCGAACATGACCCAACGCCGTCCGAGCGAGGCGAGCAACTGCGCCAGTTGGCGGTCCTCGGGCGAAAGCGTCCAGAGCAGGCTCACGTGGCGGAACGGGACGCCCGGCATGTAGACCAGCGCCTTGCCGTCGCCAACGGTGCAATAGGCGATGCTGACGCCGTCCGTTGTTCGCGCGTATTGGATTGGGGGTGCGTTCACGCCCGAATTATGCGCCGAGGCAGTTCGGAACACTAGGAGGCCGACGTACGCAGCCACGGTTCTTCAATAAGGCAGGGGCCCAGCTCACCGGTTGGGGATGTCCCAATGTGTAGGCTACGCCAGCCTGTGCCGCAGCGCGTATGCGGTGATTTCGGCGCGTCCATGGGCACCGGTCTTTGCGTAGATGTTGGCGATGTGCCGCGCTACGGTTCGCTCGCTCAGGACGAGGCCTTCAGCGATCTCGCGGTTGCTCTGCCCGGCGACGAGGAGCGCGAGAACCTCGAGTTCTCGGGGCGTTAGCGGGACGGCGGGGGCGCCGACCGCGCGGTTCGCAGGGGGCGCGGGTGCGTCGCCCGGCACCAGCCCGAGGAAGCGCGCCGCAGACTCGCATGAACTGTTCAAGCGACTCCGTGATAACGAACTGGGCGGACGGGATCGTCGTCGCCACGAGGCGGCTCTGTTCGATTGAGACGGACCGGCCGGCTTCAGCGGTTACCAGCGTCGGCACCTTCAGGCCTTCCGCCTGTTGCGTGATGTCGAACTTGTCGATCAGCTCGAAGACCTGCCAAGCGCGCTCCGGCGTGATCGCTTCCCTGAGCACCCTACTGAGGATCTGACTCTCCTCAGACCGCTCGTGTCCGTAGAAGAGGTGCACCGCGGCCTCCGTGAACACGCCCCAGTCGTGACCACGCAGCGCCTTGACCGCTCTGAGGGTTGGCGTTCTGAGCGCCTCCGCGGAGCGCAGAAACGGATATTGGAGGACGAGGTGGGACACGCGCTCCGGGTGCCTGTAGGCATACTCGACGGCAATCGGATTCGAGTAGGTGGTCGCGACGAGGTCGAACTGATCGAGGGCGAGCTTGTCGGCGACGGCTTCCAGGTCGGCGACGAAGCCTTCGAGCGAGAACGAGTTGACCGGCGCGGACGATCCCATTCCGCGTGGATCGAACATGACCCAGCGGCAGCCGACCGAGGCGAGCAGCTGCGCCTGCCTCCGGTTTGCGGCCGAGATGTTCCAGAGCAGGCTCACGTGTCGGAACGGGATGGTGGGCATGTTGACGACAGCTTTCCCCTCGCCGACAGTGCTGTAGGCGATGCTGATGCCGTCCGCCGTTCGTGCGTACTGGATAGGAGGGGCGTTCATCCCGGAATTATGCGCCGAAGCGGTCAGAGACGCTACAGATGGTGCGGTACCTGATTAGCGTTGCCACTTCGGCCACTCCGGCGACGACGGGTAGCGAGGCGGTCAGGCAGTTCTCGTTCCCACCGCCGCCTCGGTCCGCTTGCATTGGCGGCACGCCGGCAAGTCTTGAACCGATGCCGTCGGACTGGTAATCCGCCGGTCTCCCGAACGCGGTGGGAGTTGTCTCCGTAGGATCGGACGGTCAACGTCCGGGGCGGCTCGGCGCGCCATTATCGGACGAATCCTCCGGTCATGAACGAATCCCCCGGCCTGTTTTTCGGCCAATAACGGGCGTAACCGCGCGAATGTTGCATCTAATGGTGGGCCCTCAGGGATTCGAACCCTGGACCGACGGATTAAAAGTCCGCTGCTCTGCCAGGCTGAGCTAAGGGCCCGCCGCCTTGCAGTGTAGTCGCACCAGGCAGTGACGGGCGAACCGAGCGCAGCGCCCGGCGTCGGGTCAACGCGTGCCGGCGTTACGGCGCGCGCAACGCCGGTTGGCCGGGCCGGTATGACGATGTTACGGCGTGGGCGTGTCGGTGGGCTCCGGCGTGGGGGCCGGCACCGGCTCCAGCTCGATGTTGTCGAGCACGTAGAGCGGGATCTTGGCGGTGTCGCCGTAGATCTGCTGCAGGAAGTCGCGGTCGACCACGACGATCTCGCCATCGGCGCGCTTGAGGCGCATCTGCACTTCATCGAAGCGCCCGTTGCGGGCGATGAACCAGTACATGTCGCCGGTACGGATGTTCAGCGTGATGAGCGACGTGCCGTTGACGTTGGACAGCTTGATCAGCGCGGGCGCCACGGTCTGGCCGCCGGCGACGTTGATCCCCGTGATGGACCAGCCGTCCTCGGGCGAAGGGATGAGCGTGGTGAAGCGGCCGGCGGCGAGCCGGATCCACGTGACGCCGCCGCGCGTGCGCACGGGCGTCTCATCGACGCTGATGTTGCCCGGCTTCTCGCTCGTGGCCGTCGCGCCCGGCGTGGCATCGCCCGGCGTTGGCGATGCGCCTTCGGTGGCCGACGCGTCCGGCGTCGGCGACGCGGTGGGCGATTCCGGCGTCGCCGTCTCGGAAGCATCGAGCGGCACGCTCGGCGTGACGACGCGGAACGGCGCCGTCGGACGCGCCGATCAGGATCTCGTTCGAGAGGGCGATGGCCTGTCGCGACAGGTCCTGCGCGGCGGCCAGCTCGTCCTGCGCGTCCGGGTGCACCTGCTCCTTCGCCTGCTTCAGCGCGAGCTGCTCGTGCTCGGCGACGGACTCCAGCCGCGCCAGGTCCTCCGAGTTCCATTCGCTGCCGGCGTCATCGACGAGTGGCTGCGTCTGCTCGACCAGGCGGTCGATCACGCCGGGGCCGATGATGCGGCCGCGCTTTGTCAGTTCCTGGATCTCGCTCGCGCGCTCTTCCGCCCTGTCGAGCTTAACGTCGCGCTTGGCGCTGTCGCTGAATGCGAACACAAGCCGCACGCGCTCCGTCTGGAGCTTCACGGGGTACCGCCAGTCGCCCGGCAGCGCGTTGGCCGCCGAGGCGACGGTGTAGGTCGAAAACGACAGCATCAGCACCAGGACGGCCGCGGCGCTGGCGGCCGCGCGGAAGTGCGTCTCGAAGAACGGCAGCAGGCGGCGGGCCCTGCGCGGCTCGGCGAAGCGCATGCGCTGCGCGGCGAGCAGGAAGCGCATGCGGGCGGCGGCGAAGAACGAAGGCTCGGGGTCGGCGTCGAGCGCCTCCTGGAGACGCTGGCCGCTGGCGATGAGGAAGCGCTCGCGCGCGCGCCGCGCGAACTCGCCCGACGGCGCCGTGCCGCCGTACGCCTGCATGACGGACGCGGCGGCGAGCAGGTGCGGGCGCAGCGCATCGGCGTGCTCCGGGTAACGCTGGAGGCACTCGCCGATGTCCCAGCGGCCCTCGCGGAGGGCCTCCAGGCATTCGCTCAGCCGCGCTTCGAACTCCGTCATAGCTCCTTCATCACCTTGATCCCGGGCGTCTCCGGGATCAACAGCCGCTGCAGCCGGGCGACGGCCTTATGCTGCAGCGCCTTGATGTTGCCCTCCCGTTTTCCGAGCGCTTTCGCCGTGTCGGCGATCGAAAGACCGACGGCGAACCGCAGCGCGATCACCTCGCGCTGCGCATTCGGCAGCAGTTCGGTCGCCCGCCGCACTTCCTCCATCGTGATCTGCTCCTCGACGGCAGACGCGATGTCGTGGCGCCCATCGACCATTTCCTCGGGAATGGGCGAGGTGGGACCGCCACGCTGGGCGTTGCGGCGGAAGTGCGTCGCAACGTGGTTGTGCGCGATACGAAACAGCCAGGAAGAGAACGGGACGTCCTTCCAGCGGAAGGCGCCGATGGCCCCGAGCATCTTGAGGAAGACTTCTTCCGTCAGATCCTCGGCCTCGACCGAATTGCCGAGGCGGGCCAGGGCGTAGCGGTAGACCCGCGGCATGTACCAGTCGTAGAGGTCGGCCAGCGCGCGTTGATCGCCGGTACGCGCGCGATCGACCGTCTCCCGCTCGACTTCGAGCGAGACGGACTGGAACGGCGGGAACTCCAACCCGGATACCTCGTTTCTGAGCGAAGGGACCAGGGCCATAGTACCTGCTCAATCCAAAGGCCGTCCACGCATGCGTTCTCTCCATTCAGGCTCTAGAACGCTTCGGGAACGTAAAAAGTTAACCTGCGCCGGAAGTCATTACAGATTCGAAACGATTCGGCGCGTATTACGTCAACTCTACTACATCAATCGGCCGGCGCGGGCGCTGCCGCCTGGCCCCGGTGCCAGCGTTCGGCCGCGACGGCCATCTCGGCATAGAGACGCGGCACGGCGCGCTGCCATCCGCCCGGGATCAGCGCAAGGCGGGGCGACAGGCGCCCGTATCGCAAACGGTAGTAGAGGATGGAGATCACATCGTTCTGGATGCTGGTGCCGGAGCCCCCGAGCAGCGTCCGGAGGCGCCCCGGGAGGTCCGCCGGCACTTGGCCGGCCGGGTAGGAGTTGCCGAGCAGAAGGAGCGACTCCGGCTCTTCGAGCTGGCCGCCGGCGACCCATTGGTGGCGTGCCTCGTCCAGGTCGCCCTTCGCCTGGTACCAGCGGCCCAGCTCCGTGCGCGCCGGGCCGAAGTCCGGCTGTCTCTTGACGGCGAACTCCAGGTGGCCGAAGGCGTCGTCGAGCCGGTCCTGCCACATGAGGATCTTGGCGAGGTTGACGCGCAGGACGAGGTCGTCCGGGAAGCTCGCGAAGACCATGAACTGGCAGCCCTTCGCCGCTTCGTCCAGCCCGGCGAGCGAGAAGCTCGGGTTGGAGCGGTGCGCCTGGACGAGGAACGCACCCTCCGTACAGGGGTTAAAGCCGAGCGATGAGTGCTTGATGATCTCATCGAAGTGCTCGCGGCGAAACGCCGTGTCCTGCCAGTAGGTCGAGTCGGCCAGGCCGGCGTCCATGGAGATCACCTGGCCGTAGGTGTCGATGGCGTCGTCGGAGCGGCCGATGTCCTCGTAGACTTCGGCGGCGAGCAGGACCGGCGGCACGTGATAGCGGGCGATGACGCGCGTCTTCTGCGCCTCGGCGGCCGCATCGTCGTTGCGGCCGGCGAGTTGGTACGCGCGAGCGAGGTTCGCGTGCGCAAGGTCGCTGCGGTAGTCGAGCTGGACCGCGCGCTCCAGGTGGATGATCGCGTTGTCGAGGAGCGAGCGGTCCTTCTTGCCCGAGTTGAACGCCGTCGCCTGCGCCTGCCCGAGTTGGAGCTGGTAGACCATCATGCTGGAGTCGGCGTTGACGGCGGCCTGCAGCTTTTCGATGGCGCCGGGCTCGCCCTTGTTCCATTTCTCGAGTCCCTGCCAGTAGTCGTAGTGCGCGCGGTCGATGCGGAACCAGCCGGCGAGCGGCACGATGAGCAGCAGCAGCACGAGGGCGCGCGCCGCAAGCCCGCCGTAGCGCTGCCACTGCTCCGGCAGCCGCGGGATCGACGGCCGCCACGAAGCGCCCGTCGCCTCGCGGTAGTTGCGGGCGATGATGGCGGCGACGACGGCGAGCGCGATGGCGGGCGCCTTCCAGATGTTGCCGGCATCGAGCTGGTTGTGCGCGGAGAAGCCGAGCAGCGCGCCGCCGCACGCGACGGCGAGCAGCCGCTGCTCGAGCGAGCCGCCGCGCCACGTGCGGTACAGCACGAAGACGACCGACGCCGCAACGACGAGCAGCGCCGCGATGCCGAGGATGCCCGCATCATCGGCGACCTGCAGGAAACCGTTGTGCGTGTGCTGCGTGTGCACCAGGAAGTTGCCGTGCGCGTACTGCGCGTACAGCAAGCCGAAGACATCGGGCCCTGCGCCGAACAACGGATGATCGCGGAACATGTGGTAGCCGGCGCGCCACGCATCCTCGCGCGGCGAGAGGGAGCTGCGGAACAGCCAGCCGGGGCGCGTCGAAGCGCTCGCGAGAAACGCGAGCGTGCCGCCGGCGACGAGCACGATCGCGCCACCGATGGCGGCGATGGCGGTCGGGCTGAGGCCGGCCGGCACCAACGCCTGCCACGAAGCGGGCTCGCCCCGCTGTTCGCGCTCGAACCAACGCACCGTCACCCAACCGCCGACAATGGTGAACGTGACGCCGGCGCCGGCGCCGATCCAGCCTCCGCGCGAGAGCGTGAGGAAGATCGCCATGCCGCCGGCGAGCAGCGCGCCGAGGCCGCGGAGGCGCTCCCAGCGCGACTCGGCGCGGAACACGCTCAGCGCGAACATCGGCATGAACAGCGTCAGCAGCATCGCGAGGACGTTGGGGTGGTCGCTGACGTCGTGGGCGCGCGGGACAGTCGGCGGGAAGATGTTGCTGCTGCTTAGACCCTCGACGTCCTTCGCGAACGAAAGGTAGTTGGCGTAGTCGTTGCCTACGACCCACAGCGTGTACAGCGAGAGCGCCACGCCGACGAGCACGAACGCGCGCCGCAATTGCGCGGCGCTGAGCGCCGGCAGATCAGACAGCACATAAAACACGATCGCGGCGGCGCCCAGTTGCAGCGTCGCCTCCAGGCTGACGCGCCAATAGAGGGACGCGGCCGTGCCGGCGGCGTACGCCGCGGCGAGCGCCAGCACCGCCAGGTCGAGCGGTGTGCCGCCGGGCAGGCGGCGGGCCACGGCGAGCCACGCGAAGTACAGGAGCGCGCCCGCGGCGATGAGCAGGTGGAACGTGAGCGTGCGGGGGAACACGTGCAGCGTCAACTGCGGCATGCCGGTGAAGAGGAAGTAGCCGGTCCACGATCCGGCCAGGACGAGGGCCGCCCAACGGCGCGCATCGGCCCACGTGATGGTATCGCCGGCGATCGGCGCGGGGGCGCTGTTCGCCTGCGCGACGTCGCTCACCGATCCCCCGGCGGGAGCGGCGCCGATGGCGGGGTCAGGCGTATAGCCACGTGCCCTCCAATCTTCCAGAAATCGCCGAATTGTATCATGACGGCGTGATTCACAGACTCACGGCCCTCTCGCTCCTGTTCGTCCTGTTCGTAACGGGGGCGTGCTCGTCTTCGGCGTCCAAGCCGGCAGCGACCACACCCGCCGCGACGGCGGCGGCGACGGTGACGCCGGTGAGCTTCGGCAGCGCGAGCGTGTCGTACCTGAAGGACGGGACGCCGGCGCAGATCAACGTCGAAGTGGCGAGCACTTCGGCGCAGAGCGAACGCGGACTCGGCTACCGCGATTCGCTCGCGGCCGGGACCGGCATGCTCTTCGACCTGCACGAGACGCGCCCGGCGCAGATCTGGATGAAGGGGATGCGCTTCCCGCTCGACCTGGTGTGGATCGGCGAGGACAAGCGCGTGATCAGCGTGACGGCGGCCGTGCCGATCGAGCCGCCGAGCACGCCCGATGCGGACCTGCCGCGGTACGCGTCGCCGCTGCCCGTCCGCTACGTGTTGGAACTGAACGCCGGCGGCTCCGCGCGATTGGGCATCGTGCAGGACACACAACTGACGTTCGAATTGCCGCCCGTGGCGCAACCATAACAAGAGCCTGTCAGATCAAAGCCAGCGCGCGCTTCCAGAACGCTCACTCGGAGGCAACCAGCGCGGGGGCCCGCACGTATCTTCGCTGAAGGGGAAAATCCGCGCTTTTCGTGTTCTCCGAGGCGGTTCAAAGTCATTGGAAACGTAGTAGACTCTGCGTACGAAGGACAGAGGGTTCAGAGGGAGGGACTACCCATGGGCGCCACGGCTTCGTTCTGGGACAAATTCACCAGCAACCGGGTTACCCGCAGGCGGGCCCTGCAGATGGCGGCGATCGGCGGCGCGTCGGCCGGGGCGATCGCCGTCGTCGGCTGCACCAGCGGCGACGGCAACGACAAGACGCCGGCGGCCGGCAAGTCGCCGACCGGCCCGGCCGGCGGCGGCGAGGGGACGCCGAAGCCCGGCGGCACGCTGCGCGGCACCGTCAGCCTGGTCCTGGGCAAGGACCCGATGAAGGCGTCGACGTTCCTCACGCATGCGCTGGCGTCGTACTCATACAGCCGGCTCATGCGCTTCAAGACGACGCTGGGCGAGCTGCCGCAGGAGCAATGGTACGTCGCGGAGCCTGAGGTTGCGTCGAAGGTCGAGAATCCCGACCCGCTGACCTACGTCTTCACGCTTCGCGACGACGTCAAGTTCCACAACGTGCCGCCGGTCAACGGCCGCAAGCTCACCGCGGACGACGTCGTCTACTCGTTCAACCGCTACCGCTCGATCTCGCCGAACAAGGGCAACCTGGACATGGTCGACAGCGTCACCGCGTCGGCCGACGAGAAGCAGGTGACGTTCAAGCTGAAGGAGCCGTTCGGCCTCTTCCTCGAACCGCATCGCGTCGTTCCAGGACCTCTGGATCATGCCGAAGGAGTTCATCGAGTCGAGCGAGACGGCGAGCGACGACCGCATGCTCGGCTCGGGCCCGTTCATCTTCGACAAGTTCGAGCCGAGCGTGCGTCATCTCGTGGAAGAAGAACCCCGACTACTTCGAGAAGGACGCGAGCGGCAACCCGCTGCCGTACCTCGACGCGATCAACCTCGCGATCATCACCGACCAGAACCAGGTGCTGTCGCAGTTCGCGGCGGGCACGCTCGACACGATCTCGGTGCCGCCCAAGCTGATCGACTCCGTGAAGAGCCAGTCGCCGAACGCGATCATCGACCAGGCGCCGCGCAACATCCTGAGCATGCTCGATCTTCGACCCGCTCGCGTACACCGAGGACAAGACGCCGTTCAACGACGAGCGCGTGCGCCAGGGCATGTCGCGCGCGATCGACCGCGACGGGCCTGCTGAAACTGGTCTCGAAGGAGGGCGGGCTCTGGCCGAACATGCCGATCAACGCCGGCTTCGGCAAGACGTGGTGGCTCGACCCGCAGGGCAGCGACATCGGCGACGCCGGCAAGTACTACCAGTACGACGTGGCGGAGGCGAAGAAGCTGTTCTCCGCGGCGGGCGTCACGAGCATCGACGCGCCGATGCACTTCAGCAGCACGGTGTACACGACGATCGTGCCGTACTACGACATCGTGCGGCAGGCGCTGCCGGCCATGCTCAGCGAGGCGGGCGTGTCGCGTGAAGGAAGTGCCGGAGGAGTACGGCAGCTACATCGCGACGACGTTCGCCGGCAAGTTCGACGGCTTCGGCGTTCAGCCTGGAGTCGGTGTTCAGCGACATCGCCGCGTACTGGACGAACATGTTCTACCCGCGCGACGCGGGCGGCGGCCGCAACCACTCCAGCGTCAACGACGCGACGCTGCAGGCCAACATCAAGAAGATGCTGCAAGCGGAGACGCTCGATGACGTACACAAGCAGAACTTCGAGCTGCAGAAGTACACGTCTCACGAAGATGTACTACGTGCCGATGATCACGCCGGTGGAGTTCGCGGCACGCGTGCCGAAGCTCAAGGGCGTCGTGAACACGACGGGGCCCGACGACCTACGCGCTTGGCACGGAGATCGACGCTGCACACGTGGATCTCGGCGTAACGCACGGGCAGCCGGGCGCGGCGCGGCGCGCCGCACCGGTAACGAACATGAGCGATACGCATTCGACGGAGCGGCTGCCGCGCGCGGCGGCCGCTCCGGATCGAGTTCAGCTATGCGCCAATACATCATCAAGCGCCTGCTCCTCGCCGTACCGACGCTGATCGGCGTGTCGCTGATCGTGTTCTTCATGGTGCGCCTGATCCCGGGCGGCGTCGTGCAGCAGATCGCCGGCGACAATCAGCTCACGGCGGACGTGCGCGCGCGGATCGAGAAGGACCTGGGCCTCGACCAGCCGGCGTACAAGCAGTACTTCACGTGGGCCGGCGGCGTGGTGCGGCTCGACTTCGGCAACTCGCTTGCGCGACCGCAGCCCGATCGACGCGCGGCTCAAGGCGCACGCTGCCGACGACGATCGAGATGGCGGCGCTCGCGATCATCATCTCGCTGCTCATCGCGGTGCCGGTCGGCATCATCTCGGCCATACGGCAGGATTCGGCCGTCGACTACGTCTCGCGCAGCATCGCGATCGGCTTTCTCGCGGTGCCGACGTTCTGGCTGGGGACGATGATCATCGTGTTCGCCTCGGTCTGGTTCACGGCGGCGACGCCGGTGCCGCAGGAGTACCAGCAGCTCTGGGAGGACCCGTACCAGAACCTGAAGTTCATGCTCTTCCCGTTCGGGTACTTCGTGCCGGTGGGGCCGGCCGTGGTCCTGGGCGTCAGCCTCTCCGGCACCGTCATGCGGCTGATGCGCACGCAGATGCTGGAGGTGTTGCGGCAGGACTACGTGCGCACGGCGTGGGCGAAGGGACTGCGGGAGCGCAGCGTCGTGGTGAGCCACGCGATGAAGAACGCGATGATCCCGGTGGTCACGGTGGTCGGGCTGCAGGTGCCGATCGTCGTCGGCGGCAGCGTGATCGTGGAGAGCATCTACAACGTGCCGGGCATGGGGCAATGGTTCTTCCAGGCCATCGGCTCGCGCGACTACACGGCGGTGCAGGCGATCACGCTGCTGACCGCCGTGGCGGTCGTGCTTTCGAACCTGGCGGTGGACATCACCTACGCCTACCTTGACCCGCGGATCAGGTACAGCTGATGGCGACGACCGTCGACACGCAGATCCTGACGCAGCCGTCCGCGCTGGAGGCACGGCCAAGCGGCGTAGCCACGTGGCCGCACGCGATCTGGCGGTTCTGCAAGCGCAAGCCGCTCGGCGCGTTCGGCGGCCTGATCGTCGTGACGATGCTGCTCATCGCCGTGTTCGTCGATGGCGCGCTGTTCGGCATCGACGAACCATGGCTCGCGCCCGACAGCTACAACCACCAGCACATCCGCAACGCGGACCAGGGCTCGTCGTGGGCGCACCCGATGGGCACGGACGAGCTTGGGCGCGACATCTTCAGCCGGATCCTGTACGGCGCTCGCATCTCGGCGGTGATCGGCTTCAGTTCCGTCGCGATCGTCGTGGTGCTGTCGTTGAGCATCGGCACGCTGTCCGGCTACTTCAGCGGCTGGGTCGATACGATCGTGCAGCGGATCGTTGACGTGATCCTGTCGATCCCGGCGATCATCTTGCTGATCTTCTCGATCAGCGTGTTCGCGGGGCGCAGCCGGGCCGTACGGGCGCATGTTCTGGATCATCGTGATCGTGGGCTTCATCGTATCCGCCGCATCTATCCGCGTGGTGCGCAGCGCGGCGATCGCGACGGCCAACAACCAGTACGTCGATGCGGCGCGCACGATCGGGGCGACCAACGTGCGGATCATCTTCCGCCACATCATGCCGAACGTCGTGCCGGTGGCGATCGTGCTGGCGACGGTGAACCTGGGTACGGCGATCCTGGCCGAGGCGGCGATCAGCTTCCTGGGGTACGGCATCCCCAACCCGTTCCCGTCGTGGGGCGCGATGCTGAACATCAGCGGCTCATCGCAGTTCCGCGCGCACCCGATCCAGGCGATCTGGCCGGGGCTGGCGATCGCCTTCGCGGTGTACGGCTTCAACGTGCTGGGCGACGCGCTGCGCGACGTGCTCGACCCGCGGCTGCGAGGCGGACGCTGACGACGGAAACAAGGATTTCACGGATTACACGGATAGGTTGGATAGGGCACGGTGCGCCGTGCCCTTCGCCGTGCGGGCACTATGCGTCGCTGTGGTTACGGCTCGCGCTGCTGACGCGGCATGGCGATGACGCGAGATACGGGCCAACGGCAGTTCGGCCGATCCCTATCCGTGTAATCCGTGCAATCCCTGTTCCCCCGTCGCTGGCGGCTATGGGCCGGCGCTGATCACGTCGACCGCCGGCGTGGCGCGCGGGCGTGACGCCTGATCGCACGTGGTGGTGAACGTGCCGGAGGCGATCGTGTGCCAGCCGCCCGCGTCCTGCGCGTTCACGCGATAGTAGAGCTTCACGCCCGACGGCAACGCGTCGATGGCGTAGCTCGTCTGCGCCGGGGCGATCGGGCCGTGGCCCTGGAACGAGCCCGCCGGGAACCCGGGCGCGAGGCCGGCGTCGAGCCACGTCTCCTTCGGCTCGATGGCTGGCGCCGGCCAGTCGAACGCGACGCGCACGGCGGCGGGCGCGGCCGCGCCGCACGACTGCGCGATCACGGCGGTCGCGGCCTTCGTGTCAGCGCCGCGCATGTACACGAACAGGCCGAGGACGACTGCGGCGGGGAGCAGGATGCGGGCGAACACAGGCAATCTCCGCGGAAGTGTCGGCGGCAGCACAACCGCCGCGCCATCGGTGATGCACCGAGCCGAGCGCGGGGAAACCCGTAAGGACACGGGTGTCCGGCGGCTGGCTCACACCCGAGCCCGTCCGGCCGATACTCCACGGAGAGGTCCAGCCCGGCCGGAGCGACACCGGAGCGACGCATGATCCGAACACTGCTTGCGGCGATGCTCACGACGACCGCGATGCTGAGCGGTTGCGGCGAGCTGCAGTTGACGCGCAGCGGCCCCACCGCGACCCCCACCCCCGCCGCGACCCCCGTAACCGACGAGGAGTTCCGCAACGCCGCGGCGATCGCGGCGGATAACGCCGTGCTTGTGCTGAAGGACCTCCCCGGCACCTGGCGAGTAGATGCCAGCGCGAGCGTCATCGGTCCGGCGCTCCTGGAGCAGATGCCGGCGGAATGCAGGCAACTCTTCATCCATGGCCCGAACGAGATCGCGCAAAAGGACTCCGCCACGTTCACAGGCGAGCTGCTGTTCGGCCTCAGGTCGAACGCGACCGTCTATCGCACGGCCCAGATCGCGCGGACGGAAGAGAAGGAAGCCGTCAACGTTCTATCGAACTGCGGAGAGGCGCTGGCGAACGTGCTCGGCGAGAAGATTCGCGCCGGGCTGGCGGCGCATGGTCTTCCGTACAGCGAAGCAGCCGCCACGTTCGAAAAGGCCGGCGCACCGCGCGCCGGCGAGTCATCGAGCGAGTTCCGCGTCAAGTATTCGTACGGAGGCAGCACTCCGCCCGGTCACTTCGCCATCATCGAAGTGCGCCGGGGCAGGATCATCGGCACCATCACGTACATGGCGACCCGTAGCGAGGACGCCGGCCGCATTCGCGACGCACTCGTCGCGATCCTCGCGCGACGCCTCACGAAGGCCGATGCGGGGCTGCCGCGGTAACCGGCGATGCGCGCGGGAGAGGGCGCGGGGGGACGAAACCGCAGATTGCGCAGATTGCGCGATGTGGGGGTGACGGGAACAAGGATTTCACGGATTACACGGATGATGCCTGCGGCATCCCCAGACTCATCCGTGTAATCCGTGAAATCCCTGTTTCCCCGGTCGGGCGCGTCAGCCCAGCTCGGCCAGGCTGGCGCGCAGGCCTTCGAGGCGCGCCCGCACGGCGGCGAGGCGCTCCTCCTCCGTGGCGATGATCTTCTCCGGCGCCTTGGCGCGGAACTGCTCGTTCGACAGCTTGGTCTCGATACGCGCCGATTCGGCCGCGGCCTCCGCGATCTGCTTTCCAATGCGCGCGCGTTCGGCGCCGACATCGAACAGGCCGGCGAGCGGGACGACGGCCGTGACGCCTTCGAGCACCGCCTTCGCCACCTGCTCGCGCGGCGCATCGGCCGCGTCGCCGACGATGTGCAGCGGGCGCGCGCGGGCCAGGAACTCGATGTACGGTGCGCCGGCTTCGAGCGTCGCGCGCGCGCCGTCGGCGATGACATACGCCTCGATGAAACGCGCTGGCTCCACCTTCTTTTCGGCGCGGATGTTGCGGATCGCGCGCACGACGTCGATCAGCGTCGCCATCTCGCGCTCCGCCACCGCGTCCGCGTAGCCGCTCTCGCCGCGCGGGAACGGCGCGACGATCAGGGCTTCCTCATCGATGCCTTCGATCTTCGCCACGAGCGACTGCCATATCTCCTCGGTCACGAACGGCATGACCGGGTGCAGCAGGCGCAGGCATCGCTCCAGCACGTACGCCAGCACCGGCAGCGGCGACGGCGCGGTGCCGCCCTCCGCCCGCGCGCGCACCTTCGCTATCTCGATGTACCAGTCGGCGAACTCGCTCCAGACGAACTCGTACACCTGGCGCGCGGCCTCGCCCAGCTCGAACTTCCGCATCTGCTCGTCGACGTTGCGCGCCAGGCCTTCGACGCGCGACATGATCCAGCGGTCTTCGAGCGGTGCGTCGCCGCCGGGCATTGTCTCCGGCAGGCGCACGCGGGCATCGCCAATCATCGAGATGACGAAGCGGGCGGCGTTCCACAGCTTGTTGGCGAAGTTGCGGCCGGCTTCGACGCGTTGGTCCGACAGGCGCAGGTCGTTGCCGGGTCCGCTCGACGTGATGAGCGTGTAACGCAGCGCATCGGCGCCGTAGCGCTCGACGACGTCGAGCGGGTCGACGCCGGTGCCGAGCGACTTGCTCATGCGCTGGCCGTGCTCGTTGCGCACGGTGCCGTGCAGATAGACGACGGAGTACGGGATCTCACCCGCGTCGTACAGCCCGAGCATGATCATGCGGGCGACCCAGAGGAAGATGATGTCGTAGCCCGTCTCCATGACGGACGTCGGATACCAGTAGCGCAGCTCCGGCGTGTCTTCGGGCCAGCCGAGCGTGGAGAAGGGCCAGAGGCCGGAGGAGAACCACGTGTCGAGCACGTCGTTCTCCTGCAGCAGGTGGCCGCCGCCCGAGGGCGAGCGCTCCGGCGTCTCGACCGACACGATCGGCGTCGCCTCGACGGCTGACCAGGTGCCGTGCTTGAGGATCATCTCGTAGCGAGACGCCCTCCGCGCGCAGCTCGTTGTACGTGGCGACGCGCGGCCGCGCATCGGCGCCGGCGGCGGGGTCGCGCAGCGTGACGATGATCCGGTCGCCGTCCTCGTCGGCGCTGTACCAGACGGGGATGCGGTGCCCCCACCAGAGCTGGCGCGAGATGCACCAGTCGCGGATGTTCTCCATCCAGTTCAGGTAGACGCGCTCGAACCGGTCGGGCACGAAGCGAATGCGGCCGTCGCGGACGGCATCGATCGCGGGCTGCGCGAGCGCGCGCTGGTTGACGAACCACTGCCACGAAATCAGCGGCTCGACGACGGTGTGGCAGCGCTGGCAGACGCCGATCGTCATCTCGTGCGGCTCCGTCTTCGCGAGGTAGCCGAGCTCCTCCAGGTCGCGGAGGATCACCTGGCGCGCCTCGTAGCGGTCCATGCCGGCGTACGGGCCCGCCTGCTCGTTCAGCGTCGCATCGAGGTTCATGACGTTGACGATCGGCAGGCCGGCGCGCTGCGCGATCTCGAAGTCGACGGGGTCGTGGCCGGGCGTCACCTTCAGCGTGCCGGTGCCGAACTCCATCTCCGTCGCGTCGTCGCCGACGATCGGCACCTCGCGCTGGATGACGGGCAGCAGCACCGTGCGGCCGATCTTGGCGGCGTAGCGCGGGTCGTTCGGGTTGACGGCGACCGCGACGTCGCCGACGAACGTCTCCGGGCGCGTGGTCGCGACGGTCATGTAGTCGTCGCCGGTGTGCGGGCGGCCCTCCGCGTCGTGGCCATCGACGAGCGGGTAGCGGATGTACCAGAGGTTGCCGAGCTGGTCCTCGTGCTCGACCTCCAGGTCGCTGAGCGCGGTGCGGCAGCGCGGGCACCAGTTGATCATGCGCTCGCCGCGGTAGATCAGCCCGTCATCGAACATCTTCTTGAACGTGGTGCGGACGGCGCGCTGCGGGCCGTCGTCGAGCGTGAACACTTCGTGCGACCAGTCGGCCGACGCGCCGAGGCGGCGGTGCTGGTTGCTGATGATCGGGCGGTACTTGCCGACCCACTGCCAGACGCGCTTCTCGAACTCCTCGCGGCCCAGGTCGTGGCGGCTGATGCCTTCCTTCGCGAGCTGCTTCTCGACGACGTTCTGCGTCGCGATGCCGGCGTGGTCGACGCCGGGCACCCAGAGCGTCGGGTCGCCGAGCATGCGGTGCCAGCGGATGAGGATGTCTTCGACGGTATCGGTGAGTGCGTGGCCGACGTGCAGTTCGCCGGTGACGTTGGGCGGCGGCATGACGATGCAGAACGGCTGCTTCGACGCATCGATGCGGCCCTTGAAGTAGCCGCGCGACTCCCAGAACCGGTAGACGCGGTCCTCGGTCGCGCGCGGGTCGTACGACTTCGCCATCTCCCGCGGCTGCGCGGATTCGGCCTGCTGCGTCATGCGTCACCTCTCGCCGATGGCATGAAAATGCCCCGAACGCCGTCGGGGCCCGTGCCGGTCTCTGCGCGCGTCAGCGTCCGGTCAGCGGGCTCCCCGTACCGGTACTACTACACTGCCGCGGCTCAAGGTCATAGCCATTGGGGTATATGGTAGCGGATGGCGGGCGGAGCGCCATCGGGGGAGCGCCTGAGGGCCGTGGCTCGCACGGCTACCACCAGGCAACGACACCGCAACGCGTGGGGGGACGAGCCCCCGGCCGGCGCCAGTGCCGATCGGCACTGCGTATTACCCCTCCACCGGGGGTTGACGATCCACGAGCCAGCTTCGTATGATGCCCTCGTTATCCCCCTCCCAGGGGGTCTGGACAGGTGAAGCATGCAGGACGAGACGAAGGCCGAAGTCATCAAGCGGCTCAACTTCATCGAGGGGCACCTCGCGGGCATCCGGCGCATGGTCGAGGCGGACAAGTACTGCGTCGACGTGCTCAAGCAGACGTACGCGGTGCGCAGGGCGATCGAGAAGATGGAGGCGATCATGCTCGCCGGCCACCTTCACACTTGCGTCGTCGAAGGCATCCGCGAGGGCCGCGAAGACGCCGTGCTCGCCGAGTTGAGCGAGCTGTACGAGATGGCGGGGAAGTAGAGGTTGGAGGTTAGAGGTTGGAGGTTGGAGGTTGGGGTCAGCGGACCGACCGACTGTGAACTGACAACTGTGAACTGTGAACTCCAGGAGGAACATCACCATGAGCAAGACGATCGTGTTCAACGTCACCGGGATGACGTGCGACAACTGCGTGCACCACGTGACTGAAGCGGCGAAGGGCGTCGCCGGCGTCACGGACGCGAAGGTGTCGCTCGCGAACAAGTCGGCAACGGTCGAGGGAGACTTCGACGAGGGCAAGATCATCGCGGCGATCGAGGAAGAAGGGTACGAGGCGGCGGTGGCGGGGTAGTGGTAGTTGGCAGTTCGTAGTTGGTAGTTGGTAGTGAGTAGTGTGTAGTTCATGCTGCGCGGCCGCCTGCCACCTGCCACTGCTCACGACGAACTACTAACCAGTCACCAGTCACTACTAACTATTCACTACCAACCACGAACTCCAGACTATGGCCAAGCAACTCACCACCACTCTCGACATCTCCGGCATGACCTGCGCCTCGTGCGTGCGGCGGGTGGAGCGCGCGCTCGGCAAGGTCGAAGGCGTCGAGACGGCGAACGTGAACTTTGCGTCGGAGACGGCGCTGGTCACGGCCGAGACAGGCGTGCCGGTCGAGACGCTTATCGCGGCCGTGGAGAAGGCCGGATATGCCGCGACGGAATCGGCGCCGGACCGCGACCGCGGCGGCGAGCGCGAGGTGCACGCGCGGCGCACGCTGATCACGCTGCTCTTCGGCGCGGCGCTCGCCATCCCAGCGGTGGTGCTCGCCATGGCGATGGACATCGCCGGCCTGGAGATCGGCAGCAGCGCGCAACTGCACGGGTGGATCGTGATGGCGCTCGCCACGCCGATCCAGGTCGTGCTCGGCTGGCGCTTCTACAAGGGCAGTTACGCCTCGCTCCGCCACCTGAACCCCAACATGGACGTGCTGATCGCGCTCGGCACGACGGCCGCGTACGCATTCAGCGTCTGGGTCGTCGTCTGGCAGAAGCCGTACAACATGTTCTTCGACGTGTCGGCGGCGGTCCTCGTCTTCATCACCATGGGCAAGTACTTCGAGGAGCGGTCGAAGGGCGCGGCGTCTTCGGCGATCCGCGCGCTGCTCGGGCTGTCCGCGAAGTCGGCGCGCGTGATCCGCGACGGCGCCGAGGTCGAGGTGCCGATCGAGCAGGTGGCCGTCGGCGACGTGTTCGTCGTGCGGCCGGGCGAGAAAGTGCCGGTCGACGGCGTCGTGCGCGACGGCCACAGCACGCTCGATGAGGCGATGATCACCGGCGAGTCGATCCCGGTCGAGAAGCGCGCCGGCGACTTCGTGATCGGCGGCACGGTCAACCAGAACGGCGTGATGCGCGTCGAAGCGACCGCCGTGGGCGAGGGCACGACGCTGTCGCGCATGGCGAAGATGGTGGAGGAGGCGCAGGGCTCGAAGGCGCCGATCCAGAAGCTGGTCGACCAGGTGGCGGCCGTGTTCGTGCCGGTCGTCATCGTCCTCGCGACGCGTCACGTTCCTCGGCTGGGGGCTGTTCACGGAGCCGTCGCACGTCTGGAGCGACAGCCAGTGGATCACGGCGATGCGCGCCGCGGTCGCCGTGCTCGTCATCGCCTGCCCGTGCGCGCTCGGACTGGCGACGCCGACCGCGATCATGGTGGGCACGGGCATCGGCGCCGAGCGCGGCATTCTCATCAAGAACGCGGAGGTGCTGGAGCGCACGCGCCGGCTCGACGTCATCGTGCTCGACAAGACCGGCACGCTGACTGAGGGCCGCCCGCAGGTCACGGAGGTCGTGCCGACCGGCGTGATGCCGGAGCAGGCGCTGCTGACGCTGATCGCGGCGGCGGAGCACGGCAGCGACCACCCGCTCAGCCGCGCGATCGTCGATGCGGCATACGACTCCGGTTACACGCTTCCGGCGGCGACCGGCTTCGAGTCGCGTGACAGCGCGCGGCGTCGTCGCCACGGTCGATGGCCGCGCGATCATCGCCGGCAACCGGCGCATGATCGACGAGCGCGGCGTCGCGGTCGATGATCATGTGGCCGCCGAACTGGACCGCCTCGAGCAGGCCGGCCGTACGGTCATCTTCGCCGCGATAGACGGCCGGATCGAGGGACGTGGTCGGCATCGCGGACGAAGTGAAGAAGAACGCGCCGCGCGCGATCGAGGCGCTCCACGGTCTCGGCCTGCGCGTGATCATGATGACGGGCGACAACGAGCGTGCCGCGGCGAGCGTGGCGCAGGCGGTCGGCGTGCGCGAGTTCCGTGCGGGCGCGCGCCCGGAGGACAAGCTCGAACTGGTGCGGTCGTTGCAGGCCGAAGGCCTCTCGGTGGCGATGGTGGGCGACGGCATCAACGACGCGCCGGCGCTCGCCCAGGCCGACATCGGCATCGCCATGAGCACCGGCACCGACGTGGCGATCGAGGCCGGCGACATCACGCTGCTCCACGGCGATATCTCGAAGGTGGCGGAGGCGATCGCGCTGAGCCGCGGCACGCTGACGACGATCAAGCAGAACCTGGTGTGGGCGTTCGGCTACAACGTCGTCGCGATCCCGATCGCCGCGCTGGGGTTGCTCAACCCGATCATCGCCGGCGCGGCGATGGCGTTCAGCTCGGTGTCGGTGATGACGAACAGCCTGCGGCTGCGCTCGAAGGCGAAGCAGATCGCCGAAACGAGCGGCAACACGTTCGACGAACGCAACGCGCGCTCGTTCTGGGCGGCGAACGCCGCGCCCGCGCTCTCGATGGTCGCGGCAGCCGTGATCCTCATCGTGCCATTGACGATCTTTACGGGCATCGACCGCGGCTGGTTCACGAACGAGGCGGCGTTGGGCCCGCGCGACGTGCGCGTGCAGCTCACGAACTTCCACATCGGCACATCGCGCGACGAGATCAGCGGCGGCGACGTGAAGCTGATCATCGAGCATCCTGACAACCACGGCCACGCGAGCGGCGTCGGCGAGCGGCACGACCTGGTGTTCGATGCGCAAGAACGACGACGGCACATCGTCCCTGGTGGCGCGCAGCGACATGCTGCACATGGGCGGCCAGCAGGAGCTAACGCTGAAGCTGGAGCCGGGCCGCTACGAGCTGCTGTGCGACGTTGTCGAGGAGTACCAAGGCCACCAGATCGTGCACTCGGCTGAGGGCATGCAGCGCGAGTTCGTGGTGACGGCGGGATAGGGAATGTCAGCCCGCACGTGGGAAAAGAACACTTGTGCGGATGGCCTTGACGGTGCTACTGTCGAGCCGTGCTGAACGAAGCTGAGCTGGAACTCGCTTGTATCGCGGTGTCACTCGGAGCCGCGGAACATGGCGGCGCGCTTTCCGAAGAAGAACAGGACCTCATCCATCAAGCGCGCCTGTCGGCGCCGGGCGTGAGGAAATCCGCAGCCGACCGCACACGACGGCTCATCAGGCAGGGAGCGGACCCACTGGGCGATGCCTTCTGCGTTTCGAGGTCAGCGGTCGCCCGCCGAGAAGCCGGCGCCTTCTATACCGCCCTTCCAATTGTCGACGCGATGATGACCTGGGTCACGGCGCAGGCGCCGGAGCACGTGGTTGACTGCGGCAGCGGGAGCGGGCGCTTCGCGTTAGCTGCTGCTCGCATCCCGAGCGTGAAATCGGTAACCGCGGTAGAACTCGATCCCCTCGCGTGCCTGATCCTGCGCGCCAATGCAGCGGCGAACAGGGTGCGCAACGTCACTGTTCAAAACGCAGACTTCACTACTCTCGAGTTGCCTCCTTCATCGGGCAAGAGGGCGTTCATCGGCAACCCGCCGTACATCCGGCATCACAGCATGACCGCGGAGCAGAAGCGGCGGGGATTGGAGCTGGCGACGGAACTCGGCATCAGTTGGTCCGGCCTTTCGGGGCTTCATGCTCAGTTTGTCACCGCCGCGGCGAGGCTCTCCAGCCCAGGCGACGTCCTCTGCTTCATCATGAGCGCGGAGTGGCTTGACGTGAACTACGGGCGTGGGATTCGACAACTCATGTTGGACGGATTGCGCGCGGAAGAAGTGCATCTTCTCGACGCACAGGCGGCGGCGTTCAGCGACGCCGCGAGCACCACGGTCATCGTGTGCGCCCGAGCGGGGGGCCATGCGAAGCACGTGCGGTTCAAGAACGCGGCGAGCGTCCGAGGGCTCCTGCGGCTGGGGGCGGGGGGCCGCAAGATTCCGCACGCCGACCTGCAGCTCGCTCCGTCATGGGGGAGGATCGCCCGCAATCATTACCAGCACAACCGAGAGCAGGATGCGATACCGTTGGGCAGCATCCTGCGGGTGCACCGGGGAGTCGTCACAGGCGCAAATGACTTTTTCGTTATGACCAGGGACAGGGCGAGAGCACTTGGACTGGAGAAGTGCGTCCGCCCGGTGCTCTCTGCCGCCCAGGAAGTGCTGACGAGCAACGGTACCGTCCACGACCATGCGGACAGCATGGTGATGCTTTACCCGCCGGACGATCTGGACGAACGTTCACGAAGGGCGCTCAGGTCCTATGTGGCTGCCGGCGAGGCCGAGCAGTTGCACCAGGGCTACGTCACGTTGCATCGAACGCCGTGGTGGAAACCGCAGGCCATGGAGGCACCGCCTATTGTCGCCACATACATGGCGCGACAGGCACCGGCGTTCGCACTTAATCCCGACGGCCTGCTAATCCTCAACGTCATCCATGGGCTGTACCCGCTTGCCTCGCTGAACGTACAGCAGTTGTCTGAACTCGTCGCCACGCTCAATGAGATGCGCGAGACGTATCGGGGCAGCGGGCGCACGTATCAGGGCGGGCTGGAGAAGTTCGAGCCGCGCGAAATGGAGCGACTTACGATCCGGCTTCCTTCGGCCGCGAGCATGTCCATGTTGTGCGATGGCTAGAATCGATCCGCCGCGCTGGACCACACCGGAACTCGAAGGGGCGCTGAAGAGATCGCTGGTTTCCGTACCGCCCAGAACGACCAGCGCCTCACGATCTTCTGGGCACATGACCTCGATCAGCTCGCACAGTTCGTGAAGGCCGCCGTCTAGAGAGCTAACGAACGGTTCTCCGTCGCGATCGACCGTGCTACCATGGCCGCAGATTCCAAACATATGTTCACACACCTACACCTCCACACCGAGTTCAGCCTGCTCGACGGCCTCAGCCGCATCCCCGACGTGATGGAGCGGGTGGCGGCGATCGGCCAGCGCTCCGTCGCCATGACGGACCACGGCGCGCTGTACGGCGCGGTCGACTTCTACAAGGAAGCGCGGGCGCGCGACATCAAGCCGATCATCGGGATCGAGGCGTACATCGCGCCGGACTCGCGGCTCAAGAAGTCGGACTCGCGCGCCAACAACTACTTCCACCTGACGCTGCTCGCGAAGGACATGGAGGGCTATCGCAACCTCATCCAGCTCTCGACGAAGTCGCATCTCGAGGGCTTCTACTACAAGCCGCGCATGGACAAGGAGCTGCTGGCGGAGCACGGCAAGGGGCTCATCGCGCTCAGCGGCTGTCCCTCCGGCGAGATGCACCGGCTGCTGGCGCAGGACCGCGTACGACGAAGCGAAGCAGCTCGCCGGCTTCTTCAGCGACGTGTTCGACGGCTTCTACCTGGAAGTCATGCGGCACGACGAGCCGGAGATCAACGCCGAGTGCGAGAAAGTGCTCACGCGGGCTCATCGTCGCTTTCACGTGAAACATCGATCCCGCTCGTCGCGACGAACGACTCGCACTACACGTCGCGAGAAGACGCCGTCGATCCACGACGTGCTGCTGTGCATCGGCACGAACTCGACCGTCGATGACCCGAAGCGGCAGCTCAAGATGCACGACGACTCCTACTACGTGAAGTCGGAAGACGAGATGCTGGAGCTGTTCCACGACCTGCCGGAGGCCGTGACGAACACGCAGCTCGTCGCCGAGCAGTGCAACCTGGAGCTGGAGTTCGGCCGCCTGCACCTGCCGGAGCCCGAGATCCCTGCCGGGCGTCACCGCGCACGAACACCTGACGCACCTCGCGCGCGAGGGGCTCAACCGGCGCTATCCGTTCGCGTCCGACGACGCGCGCGCGCGGCTCCAGTACGAGCTGGACGTCGTCGAGAAGACGGGGTTCACCAACTACTTCCTCGTCGTCCACGACATCGCGCAGTTCTGCAAGCGCGCCGGCATCATGCTCGGCGTGCGCGGCTCCGCGGCGGCGAGCATCATCCTCTACACGCTCGACGTCACGTTCATCGACCCGCTGGCGACGCGGCTCGTCTTCGAGCGCTTCCTGCACGTCGACCGCAAGGAGCCGCCCGACGTCGACCTCGACATCCCGGACGACCGGCGCGACGAGGTGATCCGCTACGTCGCCGAGAAGTACGGCTACGACCGCGTCGCGCAGATCATCACCTTCGGCACCATGGGCGCGAAGGCGGCGATCCGCGACACCGGCCGCGCGCTCGGCATGGGCTACGGCGACGTCGACCGCGTGGCGCGGCTCGTGCCGAACGCGCTGCACATGACGCTGGAGCAGCGCGCTCGACGAGAGCCCCGAGCTGGCGAGCGCGTACGAGGTGGACCCGCAGGTCAGCCGGCTCGTCGATACGGCGCGGCGGCTCGAAGGCGTCGCGCGGCACGCGAGCACGCACGCCGCCGGCGTCGTGATCTCGCGCGAGCCGCTGGCGGAGCACGTGCCGCTGCAGCGCCCGACGCGCGGCGACGAGTCATCGATCCCGACGACGCAGTTCGCGATGGCGCAGGTCGCCGAGATCGGCCTGCTCAAGATGGACTTCCTGGGGCTCGCGAACCTGACGATCCTCGGCCGCGCGATCGAGATCATCGAGCGCACGAAGGGCGTGAAGGTCGACCTGCACGGCGCTGCCGGACGGCGACGCGAAGACGTTCGAGATGCTCGGCCGCGGCGACACGTTCGGCGTGTTCCAGCTCGAGTCGCCGGGCATGCGGCGCTCGATCCAGGAGCTGCGGCCGGACAGCGTCGCCGAGCTGATGGCGCTCGTGGCGCTCTATCGGCCGGGGCCGATGCAGCACATCGGCACGTACTGCCGGTCGAAGCACGACCGCTCGCTCGTGCAAGTACCCGCACCCCGACCTGGCGGAGATCCTCGACGAGACGTACGGCGTCATCACGTACCAGGACCAGGTGCTCTTCGTGCTGCAGAAGTTCGCCGGCTACTCGCTGAAGGACGCCGACGCGATCCGCAAGGCGATGTCGAAGAAGATCGCCGGCGCTGATGCAGGCGGAGGGCGAGAAGTTCATCGCCGCGGCGGTGAAGAACGGCTACACGGAGGATGAGGCGCGGGCCGATCTTCGACCTGATCGAGCCGTTCGCCGGGTACGCGTTCAACAAGGCGCACTCCGCCTGCTACGGCACCATCGCCTACCAGACGGCGTACCTGAAGGCGAACTACCCGCACGAGTACATGACGGCCGTGCTGTCGAGCGCCGGCACGCACGAGCGCATCGCCGAGGCGGTGGCGGAGTGCGTGCGCCTCGGCATCGCGCGTGCTGCCGCCCGACGTGAACCGCAGCGGCATCAACTTCGAGCTGCAGGACGTCGAACGGCGCACCGTCGATCGTCTTCGGGCTCGCCACCGTGAAGAACGTCGGCGGCGGCGCGGCCGAGAGCATCATCGCCGCGCGCGACGAGGGCGGGCCGTTCGAGACCGTCGAAGACTTCACGAAGCGCGTCGACCTGAAGGCGCTGAACAAGCGCGCGCTCGAATCGCTCGTGAAGTGCGGCGCGCTCGACGCGCTCGGCATCGCGCGGCACGCTGCTCGCGAACCTCGACCGCATCGTCTCGCTCGCGCAGCGCGAGGCGAAGCTCAAGGAGACCGGGCAGTCGACGATGTTCGACATGTTCGGCGACAGCGTCGCGACGCCGCTGCCGTCGCTGGAACTGGTGCCGGTCGAGGTGTCGAAGGCGGAGATGCTGGCGTGGGAGAAGGAGCTGCTCGGCGTCTACGTCTCCGAGCACCCGTTCTCGAGCGCCGCCGTCACGGTCTCGAAGCACACGTCGGCGCTCGTGAGCGAGGTCACGGCGGAGATGGACGGCCGCGAGGTCGTGATCGCCGGCATGGTGAACGGCGTACGTTCGCTGGCGACGAAGGCCGGCAAGACGTTCGTCGCCGTCACGGTCGAGGACCTTTCGGGCAGCACGGAAGTGACGGTATGGCCCGACGTGTACGAGCCGACGCGCGAGCTGTGGTCGCCGGGAAACATCCTGCTGATGCTGGTGCGGGTGCGCGAGCGCGGCGACCGGCTGCAGGCCGCGGTGCAGCAGGTGTCGCTCGTGCAGGCGGCCGATGGCTCCGTGAGCCACGAGCGCTTCGAGGTGCCCGCGTGGCTTACGGAGGCCGTTCGTTCGACGGCGGGGGTGTCCGTGAGCAGCGTCCGCCACGAGAACGGGCCGAAGCTGGACGCCGGGCGCTCGAAGCTGGAAGGCGGCTCGAACGGCGGCGGCGCGATCCAGCCTCCAGCGCCCAGCCTCCAGCCTCAGCCCGATGCGGCCACCGAGCCGCGGGGCGCCACGACCACCCTGCGTTTCTACCTCCACGAATCCGACGACGCCGATGCGGACCGCGGGCGGCTCGATGCGTTGTTCGCGCTCGTCGCCTCGTACCCCGGCGGCGATGCGGTGCGGCTGTTCATCCACGCGCGGGACGGCGACCGCATCGAGCTGACGCTGACGGACGCGCGCGCCTGCGACGAGCTGCGGGAGGCCGGCATCGCGGCGCTCGGGCCGCACGGCGGCGCGGAGCCGCTCGATCCGGCGCAGCGCACAGCGGGCGTACAGCCGCTCGAAGTCTGAGACGAGAGAACCAAGAACCCGGACCCTAGAACCTGTGCTCGGCCGAGATCAGGTTCTGGGTTCTCGGTTCTTGGTTCTCCGGCGCCAGCCGGCGTTCAGCCGGCGATGCGGCGGAGCATGCCCGCCAGGTCGACGTCGGTGGCGCCGCCGGTGGCGATGTCGCGCGAGCCGAAGGCGCGCAGCGTCGCGGCGAAGAAGAACAGCGCGATCCCCAGCAGCAGGCCGACGTGCCACCACACGATCCCTTCGACCAGCGGCAGCCCCGAGCCGTAGTAGTAGAACGGCGTCGCGTAGTTGAGCCTGTCCAGCGACTGGACGGCGTTGGCGAGCAGGTTGATGAAGTAGAACGCCGTCGCGAGGCCGATGACGACGGCCGACGCAAGCCCGCGGTTCGGCGCGACCGCGCCGAGCCACAGCGACACGCTGAAGAACAGCAACGTGATCGGCAGCATGTTCGCGGAGGCGATCGCGATGTCGAAGAAACTGATGTCCATGTCCGCGAACGGCAGAGCGATCGCAAACCCGACGCACCCAAGCGCGACGATCGCCGCGCTGCCGATGCACACCGCCGCGGTCTTCTCCACGACCATCACCTCGCGCGACACCGGCTGCGCGAGCAGCAGGTCGATCGTGCCGCTGCTCTCCTCGCCCGCGATCGCGCCGGTGCCCTGGATTACCGCGTAGACGATGAGCAGGATCGGGATCCAGCTAAAGTACTCCGCGCTGAGGAAGCCGGCGGGCGTGGCGATGCTCAACTCCCCGAGGAACGCCTGGAACGCCGGCGGCAGCTCGAAGTTCTGGAGCTGGTCGCGGTAGGCGGGCCAGATGAACAGGTCGAGCATCGCCATCAGCGCGAGCGACAGGCCGAAGCCGATGACCTGCCACTTCTGCTCACGCAATGACTTACGCAGCACGCTAAGCCGGCGCAACGGTGCGGCCCTCCTCGACATGCGTGTGGCCCTGGTCCGAGTAGTACGCCAGGAAGACGTCCTCCAGGCTCGGCTGCTCGGTGCGCAGATCGACGACGGGATACTGCGCGATCACCTTGATCACGGCGTCGATGCCGTCGCGCGCCTGCAGGTGCACCATCTTGCCATCGCGCCGCAGCTCGCGCACGCCGGGCAGGTCGAAGAGATGCGGCGGCGGTTCGTGCGCGAACGTCACTTCGAGCACGTGCACGGAGCGCGCCTTCAGTTTCGCGATGTCCTCCACCGCGACGATCTGGCCTTCGCGGATGATCGCGACGGACTGGCTCAAGCGCTCGACCTCCGGCAACACGTGCGACGAGAAGAAGACGGTACGGCCGTCGCGCGCGGCGTCCTCGAGCAGATGCCCTACCTCTTCCTGCACCAGCGGGTCGAGGCCGCTCGTCGGCTCGTCGAGCACCAGCACCTCCGGCCGGTGCATCAGCGCCTGGACGATGCCGAGCTTCTGCTTGTTGCCCTTCGACAGCGCGCGGATGCGGCGGGTCGCATCGAGCCCGAGGCGGTCGAGGAGATCGCGCCGCATGCGCGGGTCGCGCTTCTCCGGGCGGAAGGAGTCGACGAGGTCGAGGAACTCATCGCCGCGCATGCTGTCGTACATGCGCAGCTCCCCGGGCAGATAGCCGACGCGATGCCGCACCTCGAGCGACTGGCGCTGGCAGTCGAAGCCGAGCACCGCGGCGGTGCCGGACGTCGGGCGCAGCAGGTCGAGCAGGATGCGGATCGCCGTGGTCTTGCCGGCGCCGTTGGGGCCGAGGAAGCCGAAGATACGGCCAGGCTCGATCGTCAGGTCGATGCCGCGCAGGGCGCGCGTGCGGCCGTAGTCCTTGACGACGGCTCTCAGCTCGATCGCGGGCACCGTCACCGCATCGCCTCCATCGCGTCAACTATATGCGATGGGGGAGGAGGGGCTTTGAGCGCCGTCTGCCATAACTGGGGCGGACGGGCGGCCATGAAGAGAGATGGTTTCTTATGTTAAGCCTAGCGTTGGATGACCGGCTTGTACCACTACCCCATCGCACCTATACTGAGGCGCGCTCCGAATGGGGGCGCTGTCTGTTTACGAGGAGGGGGCGTGCCGAAGCGCACCTATCAGCCAAAGGTCATCCCGCGCCGACGGCGTCACGGCTTTATCCACCGCATGGCGACGGCGGCAGGCCGCAACGTGCTGCGGGCGCGTCGCGCCAAGGGCCGGAAGCGGCTGGTCGTCGTCTAGCGACCCTCCGGGGAGCTGAGAGGCGCTGCGGCGGATCCTCCGGCATGCGCAAGGAACAGCGGCTGCGGCGGCGTAAGGATTTCGCCGCGGCGTACCGGCAGGGCCGCGCCCAGGGCAACCAACTTCTCGTCCTTCGCGTACGGCCTAATGGGAGTGGTGTGACCCGCTTCGGGTTCGTAGTCGGCAAGGTCGTCGGCGGGGCGGTCGTGCGGAACCGCGTGAAGCGCCGGCTTCGCGAGGCCGCGAGAAGCATCGAAACCAGACCGGGCCTCGATATCGTAATCGGGGCGCGTAAGTCCTCGGCAGAGGCGGATTACCGGAAGCTGCGCCAGGCGTTGATCGCGCTGATAAAGCGCACGGACGCCCTGGCAGCGCCCGCGAAGCCGGCCGAAGGACAGGAGAACGCGTGAAGAGGCTCGCCCTCGCCGCCATTCGCTTTTACCAGCGCCGCATCTCCGCGAGCGCGCCGCCCGCCTGCCGCTTCCAGCCGACCTGCTCGCACTACGCGTACGACGCCATCGACGGCTACGGCGTGGTGCGCGGCGGCGCGATGGCTGCGTGGCGCATCCTTCGCTGTAACCCGCTGAACGATGGCGGACTCGACCCGGTGCCGGAACGCCGGCGGCACGGCCACAGGCACTCACGGGCGTGAGTGTTTCACGTGAAACAATGACATCAGCCCGGTCCCCCCGCCGCCTCGCACTGTGGGCCGCGCTCGCCCTCGGCGGCCTCGCGCTGCTCGCCGCCGGCTGCGCGGCTCCGCCGTCGCCGCAGGGATGGGCGGCCGCCCGCCCGGTCAAGGCCGATGGCGGTGTTGTGCTGGTGGCGCACAAGGCCAAGCTGTTCTCGCTCCCCGGCACGACGAGCGCCGACCTCTCGAGCAACGCCAACTGGCAGTTCCCCCCGAAGGACAAGAACGCCTTCCCGGTGAGCGAGCAGCAGCAGCAGATCCTCTCCGACACCGTCGACCAGCTCGACTCGATCGATGACGCCGCGAAGACCCGGCTCAAGAAGCTGGTCAGCGAGCTGACGGTCGCGGGTCCGAGCAAGGACGCGCTCAAGAACGACCTGAAGACCAGCGCCGCTCCCAACGATCAGAAAAACAAGCTCAGCAGCGCGATCGATGCCGTCGTGAAGTTCGAGAGCGACGCGCTCAAGAAGCTTCAGGCCTTCTACGGCGACATCGGCCTGTCCGCGGACAACAAGACGGCGTACCTCACGTCGTTCCGCGGCAGGGTGTTCGCGCTCGACGTGAGCAACGGGCACACGCGCTGGATCCGCGACGCCGGCGACCACATCGTCGGCGGCATCGCGGTCGACGGCGACACGCTGTACTTCGGCACGAAGGGGAATCGCGTGTACGCCGTCGATGCGAAGAGCGGCGAGCGCACCTGGCAGTTCAACACGTAGGGCGAAGTGTGGGCGACGCCCGCGCTCGACGGCGACCGGCTCTACGTGACCTCGCTCGATGGCTCGCTCTACGCGCTCGACAAGTCCGGCAAGCAGCAGTGGGTGTTCCGCGGCGCCGGCTCCGGCATCGCCGCGCATCCCGTCGTGTCGGGCGATTCGGTGTACGTCGGCTCGTTCGACAACAAGCTGTACTCCTTGAAGAAGTCGGACGGCACCATGAACTGGTCGCTCAAGGGCGGACAACTGGTTCTGGGCGACGCCGGTCGTCGCGAACGGCACCGTCTACGCCGCGAGCCTCGATGGGAAGGTGTACGCTGTGGACGCGGCGACGGGCGCGTCCCGATGGGACCAGCCGTTCGACACCGGCGCGCCGGTGCGGTCCGGACCGGCGCTCGTCGGGCGGCGGGCTGATCGTGGCGGCGCGCAACGGACAGGTATTCAAGCTCGACCCGTCGAGCGGCCAGGCGGACCAAGGCAGCCCGGTGACGGCCGGCGCCAAGATTCTTGCGGACCTGACGACCGACGGCGCCGGACACGGTGTACGTCGTACCGACGAGCGCGACGCTGTACGTGCTCGATGCCAGCGCGCAGCTCGGCGTGGGCTACGTGCCGCTGCCACAGTAAAAGGACCGGCGCCTACATATGGACTGGATCGGCTACCTCTTCGACCTGCTCCTCGTCGTCCCGATGACGAACGTGCTGGTCGCGCTGGCGCGCGTCTTCGGCGGCAACTTCGGCGTCGCGATCATCATCTTCACGCTGCTGATGCGGTTCATCACGTGGCCGCTGACGTCGAGCCAGTACAAGCGGAGCCGCGCGATGCAGGCGATCCAGCCGCAGCTGCAGGAGCTGCAGAAGAAGTACAAGGGCAAGGACCCGAAGAAGCTGCAGTCGGAGACGATGGCGCTCTACCGCGAGGCGGGCGTCAACCCGCTCGGGCTGCCTGCTGCCGATGCTCGTCCAGTTGCCGATCTGGATCGCGCTGTACCAGGTGATCCGCCTGTCGCTCGGCGACGCGCCGGAGAGCCTGGTGACGCTTTCGCAGAACCTGTATCCGATCCCGTTCGTGCACACGGCGGTGCCGCTCAACAACCACCTGCTGTGCTGGAACCTGGGGCAGCCGGACGCCACGTACATCCTGCCGCTGCTGGTCGCGGCAACGATGTACGTGCAGCAGAAGCTGATCACGCCGACGCCGCCCGCCGGCGACCTGACGCCGCAGCAGCAACAGCAGCAGCAGACCACGCAGATGATGACGTGGATGATGCCGCTGATGTTCGGCTTCTGGAGCCTGAGCGTTCCCGCGGGGCTGGCACTATACTGGTTCATCTCGAACCTCTCCGGCATCGTGTTGCAGTACTTCTACATGGGCCGGAAGTTCGACTGGAAGTCGATGCTGACGCTGAGTCCTTCGCCCGCTCCGGCGGCGAAGGTGACGAGGCAGCAGCCGCACCAGGAGAAGCAGAAGACGATCGCGACGGGAGCCGACATCAGCGACGGCGCGGCGGACATCAGCGGCGAGCCTGAGTCCGGTACCGGCAAGCAGGATGTGCGAAGGAAACGACATGGGCGGCGTCGAGGCAAGCGGTAAGACAGTCGAAGAAGCCATCGAGAACGCGCTCGAAGAGCTGGGCGCCGGCCGCGACGAGGTCGACGTCGAGGTCCTCACCGAGGGCAAGGGCGGCATCCTCGGCGTTGGCGGCGCGCAGGCGCGCGTGCTCGTGCGGCTGCTCGGCGACGTCGAGCCCGATGAGGCCGCCGAGGGCGGCGGCGAAGCCGCGGACGCAGCCGCAGGCGAAGAAGGCGAACTCATCGAGGACGAGGCCGAATTCGCGGCGCAGATGCTCGACCACCTGCTCGAGCTGATGGGGATCCAGGCCGACGTTTCGATCCGCGACCCGGAGACCCCGGGCGACGGCCTCGGCATGGCAAAGGCCGTGCTCGATGTCGAGGGCGACGACCTCGGCATCCTGATCGGCCGGCGCGGCGAGACGCTGGCGTCGCTGCAGTACCTGCTGAACCTGATGGTCAGCCGCCAGCTCGGCGGAGCACCTGTCGTTCACCGTCGACGTCGAGGGCTACCGGCGGCGGCGCGAGAAGCAGCTCAACACCCTGGCGCTCCGCATGGCCGACCAGGTGAAGCGCACGCGCCGGCCCGTCACGCTCGAGCCGATGCCGCCGAACGAGCGCCGCATCGTCCACCTGGCGCTCGCGGAGGACCGGCAGGTGCAGACGTCGAGCGTGGGCGAGGGCGACGCGCGCAAGGTCGCCATCTCGCTGCGCCGCTGACGCCCCGTCACTCCATGACCACACCTGACTTCGTCGTCGTCGGCCACGCCGTGCGCGACCTCGTGCCCGGCGGCTGGCGGCTCGGCGGCACCGTGACGTTCGCCGCGGTGCAGGCGCACCGGCTCGGGCATGAGCGTCGGCGTCGTGACGCGCGCGGGCACGGACATCGACCTCGCGGCGGAGCTGCCGTTCGCGCAGGTCGTGCAGGCGCCCGTCGGAACAGAGCACGATCTTCGAGAACGTCTACGTCGACGGCCGCCGCCGCCAGTACGTGCGCGCGCAGGCGCCGACGCATCGACCGCGGCGACGTGCCGGACGCGTGGCGCGCGGCGCCGATCGTGCTGCTCGGTCCGGTGTTCGGCGAACTGGAGCCGGGCTTCGGCACGCTGTTCGATGCCGCGTCGCTCGTCGGCGTGTCGGCGCAGGGATGGCTGCGGTCGACGGACGCCGACGGAGCAGCGTGCGGCACACGCGCTGGGACGGGCCGCCGTTCTGGACCGGCTGCGGACGTGCTGTTCGTCTCCGACGAGGACCTGGCGGACGGCGGCGACGAGCTCGACGGCGTGGACGGCCGGCGTGCCGATCGTGGCGATGACGGAGTCGTGGAAGGGCGCGCGCGTCTACGCCGACGGCGCGTGGCGTCGCATGGATGCGTTCCCGGAGACCGAGGTCGACCCGACGGGCGCCGGCGACACCTTCGCGACGGGTTTCCTGATACGATTGCACGAGACCGGCGACGCCGGCGAAGCGGCGCGGTTCGGCGCGGCGGCGGCGAGCCTGTCGGTCGGCGGCATCGGCGCGGCGGCGATCCCGTCGCGCGGCGAGGTGGAAGCACGATTGCGGCAATACCCGGAGATCGCGCTGCGATGAGCACGGTGATCGCGCTCGCGAACCAGAAGGGCGGCGTCGGCAAGACGACGACGGCGATCAACCTCGGCGCGGCGCTGGCACGCTCGGCAAGAGCGTGCTGATCTTCGACTTCGACCCGCAGGCGAACTCGAGCGCCGGGCTCGGCGTCACGCACGGAGGGCCCGAGCACGTACGAGGTGGTGCTAGGCCGACTCGCCATGCGAGCGATACCGTCATGCGCCGACGAGCGTCGAGGGCCTGATGCTCGTGCCGGCGACGCCCGCGCTCGCCGGCGCGGAGGTGGAGCTGGTGCCGATGATGGCGCGCGAGTTCCGCCTGAAGCGCGCGCTCGAAGACGTGCGCGACGCGTACGACTACGTGCTCATCGACTGCCCGCCGTCGCTGGGGCTGCTGACGGTGAACGCGCTGACGGCCGCGGACGAAGTGATCGTGCCGGTGCAGTGCGAGTACCTGGCGCTCGAAGGGCTGGGCCAGCTCACGGCGACGCTCGACCTGGTGCGGCGCAACCTCAACTCGCAGCTCAAATTGCGCGGGCTGCTGCTGACGATGTTCGACGGGCGCACGAATCTTTCGCAGCAGGTGGCGGACGAGGTGCGCGCGCACTTCGCCAACACGTTCAAGGCGGTGATCCCGCGCAGCGTGCGGCTGAGCGAAGCGCCGAGCCACGGACTGCCGATCGCGCAGTACGACCCGTCGTCGCGCGCGAGCCGCGCGTACGACGAGCTGGCACAGGAAGTGATCGCCGGAACCCGCACGGAGGTGCCCGCATGACGTCATCCCCACGCCCAGCGCTCGGCCGCGGACTGTCGTCGCTGATCCCGAAGACCGGCGCCGGCGCCGGCGTCGAGACGGTCGACATCGACCTGATCGTGCCGAACCCGCACCAGCCGCGCTCGCAGTTCGACTCGGAGGCGCTGCAGGAGCTGGCGCAGAGCATCCGCGAGCACGGCGTGCTTGCAGCCGGTCGTCGTGACGCAGACGCGCTCCGACCTGGGGCCGACGACGTACCAGCTCATCGCGGGCGAGCGGCGGCTGCAGGCGGCGCGCATGGCGGGCATGCACGCGCATGCCGGTCGTGATCAAGGAAGCGGCGGGCAACGAGCTGCTGGAGATCGCGCTCGTCGAGAACCTGCAGCGGCGAGGACCTCAACGCGCTCGAAGAAGCGGCGGCGTTCAAGCGGCTGGCCGACGAGTTCGGGATGACGCAGGAGCAGATCGCGAAGCGCGTCGGGCGCAGCCGCACGGCCGTCGCGAACACGCTGCGCCTGCTGACGCTCGAGGACGACATCCGGGCGAGCCTGGCGTCGGGCCAGATCACGGAAGGGCACGCGCGGGCGCTGCTCGGCATCGACAACTCGCAGGTGCGGCTCGACGCGTGGCGGCGCATCGTCGCCGACGCGATGACGGTGCGGCAGGCGGAGGAGATCGCGCGCGCGCTCAAGGCGACGGCCGGCGCGGCCGTGAAGACCGTCGCGAAGACGATGCGGCGCATCGACCCGCACGTGCGCGCGCTGGAGAACGACCTGCGTCACGCGCTGGGCGCGCCGGTGTCGGTGGCGCGCGGGCGGCGCGGCGGCCGCATCGTCATCCGCTTCCACAGCGACGAAGAGCTCGAGGGGATCATCGAGCGCATCCGGGGGTAGGTCCGCTTCGAGCCGAGCTGTGGGCCGCCGACCGTGCAGGCGAGGGCGCCTGCGATCCACTGCCTCGATCGCAGTTCTTGCTGACTGTCAACTGTGAACTGTGCACTGTGAACTTCCTACGCTTCCAGCGTGAACGGCGGGTATTCGTCGCGCATGAGCAACGCGTAGGATTCGACGCGGATCCCCCAGCGCATGACGCCAACGCCGAAGCGGTAGAGGCCGGCCGGGTACTCGCCGGTGAACAGGATCGCGAACCATGCGATGACGCTCGTCACGGCCCACGCGATGTTGAGGAAGAACAGCACGATGGCGTGCGGGATCAGGTAGAAGACGCGGAGGCCGACCGACCAGCGGTTGCGCGGCTGATCCGGGTAGGCGATCTCGTACGTCACCGGGTACTCGGCCTCGCCGAAGGGTGGGTAGTCGTCGCGGAACATGGCGGTGTAGGCGACGGCCTTTGTGCGCCAGCGCATGTACATGCGGGTGAGGTCCCACAACCCGCGCGGGTGGTCGCCGGTGAAGACGATCGCGAACCAGGCGACGACGGCGACGACGAACGCGACGGCGCCGAGCACGCCGCTGCCGCTGAATCCGCCGCCAAAACGCCAGCTTTCGAAGCCGTTGCGCCAGTAGAACCAGCCGCCGCCCAGGGCGAACCCGGGGCCGCCAACGATGATCAGGTGCGGGATCGCGAGGATGATCCGGAATGCGACCGTCAGGCGGTTGCGGCCGGTGAGCTGCGGCTCCACATCGAACGCGACGGGATAGGCCGGGGCGGGCTGGGCGGGCAATGTTGCTTCATTCATACCCAAAGCATGCCCCGGCGGTGCGCGCTTTTCAAGGGTCTAGCAGGGTGCTGAAAAACGATTCTTGTTCTCGTGGCGCGGGCTTTCAGCCCGCGTTCGTAGATTCAGCTCGCCGCCCCGTATCGACGTTTAGACGCCGTCCGGCGACGTTTTCAGCAGCCTGCTAGTGGACATCGCCCGGCGGCGGCAGCACCGGGAAGCGCGCGGCGTCAACGCGCAGGATCGCGGCGTAGCGGCGCGCGTCGGCCAGGTGGCGCTCGTCGCCGGACCGGCGATAGCTGTTGATGCAGTCGAGCATCTTGTCGGCGATCAGCGTCATGTCGAAGCCCATGATGTAGCGCTCGCTCATCTCGTTGAGCGCATCCACGTACACCTCGAAGTTCGCAGCCAGCTTGTCGAGCGTCTCGCGCTGATGCGTGTCCTCCGCCAGCGCATGGCGCGCGGCCATGCCGTACCCCGCCTTGCCGGTGGTGATGTAGTAGTTCGCATCGACCATGCGCGCCGGACGCCGATGCGCCGTCGTCGCTGCGGCGCGACCGCGCCGTAACGACGACGGGAAGACGCCCGTGAGGAAGAGCGCGTTGTCGCCGTACGTCCGGTACGCCTCGAACATATTCTGGAAGCGCGCGCCGCTCTTCTGCTCATCGAGCAGGTCGGAGAAGTACATCCGCTGCGGGCGGCCGTGCTCGTCGGGCGGGAACAGCTCGTTCGTGTAGAGGCGATCATCGAGCAGGCCGCCGAGGTAGTCGATGACGCCGGCGTGGCGGCTGTGGCGGCCGACGTAGAGCACCTTGATGACGAAGAGGTCGAAGAGAGCGCGCGTCGGCATGTCCTTGATCTCGCCGATGTCGTCGTAGACGGCGCCCACGAGCTCATCGACGGCGCGCGCGAAGCGGCGGTCGGCCGCGTTGCGGCCGTCGTTGCCGGCGATGATCTGTTTCAGCTCGAGGACGCGCTGCTCCAGCATCATGATGATTGTAGCGGCGCCGGGGTGCGTCCTGCGCCGCCCCTCTTGGGATCATGATCGGCAGGGGAGCGCGCGGCATGTGGGGGCAAGGGACCGGTGTTTCACGTGAGAGAGGCCGAACCCGAGTCTCCGGGAAGCTCAAGCGGCGTGGAGGATCGTGTACAGGATCATCTTGCGTGGGCTCTTGTCGATGTAGCGCACGATCGCGCGCCCACGCGGCACGCCAAGCGCATCGAGCTGCGTTACGAGCGACGTCAGCGTTTTGGCGTGCGCAACCACGTCGCCGCCATAGATCCCCATCCACTGCTTCGGGTAACGCACGACGAGGTGCTTGCGGCGCGAGGACAGTACCCGGGCGTCTTTTCGGAACGCCTGAAGGTCATCGTCAACCTGACGGGGATCGCCCAGCAGTTGAAGGACTGCCGTATCGTAGTCCCGTGGCTTCTTCGGTGTCATGTCATCCTACCGCGACAGTCTATACCAGCTTCGCAAGCGTCACCCAGGACGCCCTCCCGATCACCGGCTGGCCTGCTCGATGCGGTCCAGGATCTGCTGCGCTTCCTCCGGCGGAGCGAGGCGGGGCTGGAACCGGTCGTAGATGCGGACGGGGATGTAGCGCGTAGCCGTGAGGCGCGCGCCCGTGAACGTGGCCTCGAGCAGGGCGCCCTGCTGCGTCTCCAGCGACCAGTCCTGGTCGAAGACGAAGTTGCCGAGCGCGTACGCGACGAACGTGCTGCCGATGCGCTCGTGCGCCTGCACCCAGTGCGGATGGTTGCCGACGATCATGTCCGCCCCCGCGGCGGCGGCGGCCCGCGCGTACGCGCGCTGCCGCTCTGACGGCATGGCGGTGTACTCGACGCCCCAGTGCGGCACGATGATCACGACGTTCGCGAACTTGCGCGCAGCCGCGACGTCCTCGGCGACCGTATCCGGGTCGAGCG
This sequence comes from uncultured Chloroflexia bacterium, assembly GCA_963701135.1. Taxonomy (GTDB): domain Bacteria; phylum Chloroflexota; class Dehalococcoidia; order DSTF01; family JACRBR01; genus CAYJMJ01. The sequence continues at coordinate 3,227,659 of OY969567.1, read as the reverse complement.
GCGCGGTGCCGGCGCCGTTATCCGTCGCGTGGTAGTAGCCGGCGATGTCATCGTACGCGAGGAACGCGAACGAGACGCCGTTGCGCACGACGATCGCGGGCGCACGCGCTTCGACGAGGTTGCGGCCGGTGCCGGCGGGCTTGATGCCGGCCGCGCGCAGGTTGTCGCCGGTCTCGAACATCGCGCGGTCGCCGCACGGCGCTGTGCCGCAGTCCTTGATGTGGTTCGCCGCGTGCGAGATCACGTCGTAGCCGGCGTACTTGAAGCCGTCCACGGCGGCGGCGGGCGCGGCGAGGCTGAACGTCTCGATGCAGCCGTAGGGCGTCCCGGCATCGGACGCGGTGGAGTCGAGCGTGCCGATGGTGATGTCGGCGGAGGTCAGCAGGTCGTGCAGCGGCTGGAACGGCAGCGTGAAGTCGTTGCCGCGTTCTCGGATCGCCGCGAGGGTGCATCGCGCGGGAATGACATCGCCGGTGAAGAGCAGGCGCGTGACGGGCTCCACGGTCGGCGCGGGGATCGTCGGCGACGGCGCGGGCAGCGACGCGGGGACCGTGACCGTGACCGGCGCGCCCTGGCCCGCGACGCCGCCACAGGCAGCGGCGAGCAGCCCGAGCAGGGCCGCCGCCGCGAGCGCGAACCATCGATGGCGACGCATTTGCGCGTAGTGTACGCCTTACGGCACCGCGTCCGCGCGCATCGCCGCGGCCGAGACGCCGGCGGTCGATTCGATGATGCGGACCGCCGCGCGCGTGACAGGCGCCAGGCTCGGCCGGTGGATCTTGTCGAGCGTGTCCATGGCGTCGAAGAGGTAGAACGGCGCGGTCAGGAAGTTGACGATCGGCACGCCGGCGACGTAGAACTCGCTGCCGTCGGTCGTCGGGCGCGGGCCGAAGACCTCCGGCGGCATGATCAACGAGCGGCGCAGGTCCTCCGCCTCGATCGCGGCGCGCACTGCGGCTTCGAGCCGGCCGATGCGGGACGTGAACCACCATCGCGACTTCGGGCTGGCCGGTCGGCTCCAGCTTGCCGTCGCGTTCGACGAACTCGTTGGCGGCGTGCTCCAGGTGCACCTCCAGCACGACGCGCTCGAGCTCAGCGCGGTGGGCCGCGACGAACGCCTCGGCGCCGGCGCCGCCCGCCATGTGGCCGGCGTTGAGCAGGAACACGAGGCGGTGCGGCCGCTCGTCGCGCGGCACGCGCGACCAGTACGTTGCCTGCGCCAGCACCAGCGCGATGCCGGATGCGTCCTCGACGGCCGACGACCACGGGCCGTCATGGTGCGAGCCGATGATCACCGTCTCGTCATCGGCGCCCGGCAGTTCGCCGACGATGTTGTACGACGTGATGGTCTCGCGAAAGGCATCGACCGACGAGGCGGGCGCGCGCGGGGCCGGCGGCGAGCACGCCGCGCAGGCGCGCGCCGTCGCTGCCGCTGATCCAGACGCCGGGGAGGGGCCGGCTCTTGCCGTCGTACGGCACGTAGTAGTCGCGCGAGTCGCCGGGATAGCCGCTGAGCGTGCCGACGAATGCGGCGGCGCCTGCATCGATCGCGGGCTCCATCACCTCCTGGAACTCGCGGCCGAACGGCAGCACGTGGCTCGCGCCGGCGAACGTGCCGTCCGGGATCGTACGTCCACGTGGCCCAGCTTGCGAGGACCGGATGCGGGATGCGCAGCAGCGGCACATCGTACAGCGCGATCGCGCCGCGCACGCGCTCCAGGTTCGCGGCGTCGAACGCGACGAGATCGGCTTCGAGCGCCGTCACCGGCGCGGCGTGCGGCAGCGGGAAGCATGGGACGTCGAGCGATGCGCCATCCGCGCCGGTGACGGTCAGGGAAGCACGCTCGCGGCTCCCAGTACGGCAGCTCGACCGGCTCGGCGCGGACGTTTTCGAGCCCAAGCGTGCGGAACTGATCGTGGATCCAGCCCTCGGCCCAGCGGTCAGCATCGGTAGCCCGGCCGCCGCACGCCGTGCGCGAACACTTCCTCGATCCAGGCGTAGATCGTGTCTTCCGTGGGGACCAGGTCGGCATGGATCATCGTGGCGAAGGTTATAGGTTCTAGGTTATAGGTTCCAGGTTCTGCCGCCGCAGGCGGCTCACACGCCGGCGTAGCTGTGGAGGCCGCTCACCCAGAGGTTGACGGCGAAGTACGTGAACAACACGCCCACGTAGCCGGCGATGAGCACGATCGCGGAACGCTTGCCTCGCCAGCCCTTGAGACCGCGGGCGTGGAGGTAGCCGGCGTAGATCAGCCACGTCACCAGCGCCGACGTCTCCTTCGGGTCCCAGCCCCAGTAGCGGCCCCAGGCGGAGTTCGCCCACCACGCGCCGAGCGCGATGCCGAGCGCGAGCATCGGAAAGCCGACGAGCACCGACTTGTGCGCGATCTCCTCGAGCAGGCGGCCGGAGGGGAGCCGCGCGAAGCGGCGCTTGCCATCCTGCACGAGGTAGAGCACGGCGGCGCCGGCCGATACCGAGAGCGCGCTGTACGACATCATCATCATGCCGACGTGGATCGCGAGGATGCGGTTGGCCTGCAACGCCGGGATCAGCGGCGTCACTTCTTCCGGGAAGAAGAGCAGCGAGACGGTGAACAGCGCGGCGATGCCGGGAAAGAGCACCGCGCCGAGCGCGCGCTGGCCGTACGCGCGCTCAAAGATCACGTAGAACAGCGAGCAGCCCCAACCGAGCGCGATGGTGTACTCGTACATGTTCGCGTACGGCGGGTGGCCGGTGGCGGCCCAGCGGAACGCGAGCGAGAGCGTAAGGGCGGTGAGCATCAGCCAGCTCGCGCCGGTCGAGAACGGGGCGAGGAACGCGGGCGGCTCGCTCCGGGCGGCGATGGTCATGCTGGTGCCGGCGGTGGTCTCGGCGGCGCGGTAGGTGACGCGGGGCCAGAGCGGCTGCGCGACGTAGGCCGCGGCCGCGGCGAGCGCCAGGACGTACGCGGTGATGAAGAAGTTGTACGCCAGCGCCTCCATCGCACCTCCTCGCTATCCACACTGCCGGCGCGCGACCGGCGCTTACGCCTTCGGCGGCGGCGTGCCGGGAGCGCCGGGCGGCCGCCGGAACTCGATGCGCCGGAACGACTCCGCGTGGTCGTATCCGGTGCGCTTGCGCGTCTCGCGGTTGCGCTTCGCGGCCGACAGCCAGCCCTTCAGGATCTCCTCGCGGCCGCGGCCGTCGATCTGGCTGGTGTGGCAGAGGATGGCGTCGGCTTTCCGCTCCAGGTACGGCCCTATGTCAACATGGTAGTCAGCGTCCTGGGCGCCGGCAAGCAGCAGCTCGGCCGTGCGATGCGGGCCGATGCCGGCGCGCGTCGAGCTCCGGGTAGTAGTGCGGGTCGTGGGCGGCCGGGAACAACGCATCGCGCACGGCGCGGCCGATGACGCGGTGGTCGGTGTGGTTGAAGCCGGGCCGGAAGCCGTCCCACGTGATCACGAGGTCGGGCCTGAGCGTGCGAATCAGCCGCACGACGTTTCCCCGCAATTCGTGGTTCTCCTCGAGGAAGCCGTCCGGCATGCCCCAGAAGACGACGTGATGCAGGCCGAGCACCTTCGCCGCGGCGCGCTGCTCCGCCTCCCGCATGGCGGCGAGCTCCTGCGGCCGCAGGCTGACGTCGCGCGTGCCCTTGTCGCCGCTCGTCGCGACGCAGAGCGTGACATCGAGGCGCATGTCGCAGAGCTTCGCGATGGTGCCGCCGGCCAGGAACTCCGCGTCGTCCGGGTGCGCCGTCACGACGAGCGCGCGGTCGTACGCCGCCCACTTCTCCTCGACCGCCGGCTCCTTCTTCTTCTTTGCCGGTGCTGATTTCGTCCGCGTCACCATTGTCACCGCAGAGTTCACAGTGTTCAGTTCACAGTTCTCGGTCGTGGCGTTCGGTGGATCGTAACAGGGGAGGCGCGAAGGGGCGAATGAGGCGCGCTGCGCTGTTTCACGTGAAGCGGGCGAGTTACGGGACGACGATGTAGCCTGCGACCGGCTTGCCGGCATCGACCGCGGCGAGGAAGTCGAGCGTCTGGGCGATGAAGGCGTTCGGCCGCCACATGTTCGTGCCGTGGCCGGCGTGGCGCAGCACGACGAGGCGGCTGCCGGCGATCTTCTGGTGCATGGCGTTGCTCGGCGCCAGCAACTGATCCTCCTGCCCGACGAGGATCAGCGTCGGTGCGGTGATCGACGAGAGCCGGTCGAACGAGCCGGCCCATTGGTGCATCGCCTGGCTGCCGCCGAGATAGCCATCGACGCTCATCCTGCGCATGTTCTCGACGTGGCGGCGCACGGCGTCGGGCATCGGTGCGCCGCCGGGCGGCCGGAACGTCATCGCGCTGTCGCGCATGGCGTCGATGATCGCCGACATGCCCTTCGTCCGCGCGACGCCCTGCATCATCTGCCGCATCTTCTGGAATTGCGCCATCTGCTCGGGGCCGCGCGACATGCCGCCCATGCCGGGGCCGGTGTCGAAGAGCAGCAGCGCCTTCACGCGCTCGGGGTGTTGGAGCGCGAACTCCTGCGCGATCATGCCGCCCATCGACAGCCCGCCGGCGTACGCCTGATCGATGCCGAGGTGGTCCATGAGCGCAAGCTGGTCGCCGGCGTAGTCGCGCGCCATGTCGTACCGCGCCATGTCCGCGGGCGCCGTCGTGCCGCCGTGGCCGCGCGTGTCGTAGATCACGAGCCGGTACTTCGCGGAGAGCGCGGGCGCCTGCTCGCGCCACATGTCGAGCGATGCCGTGTAGCCGTGCGCGAGCACGAGCGGCGTGCCTTCGCCGTGCACCTCGTAGTTGATGTCGATGCCGTTCAGGCGCGCGACGGGCATGTGCGGCTCACTCTCTCGCGGCTGACGACGCGGACAGATGCATGATCTTCGCACGCGGGCGCCAGACCGTCTACGTCGCCATGGCGGCGGCGATCTCCTCGATGCGGGAGACGATGAGGAGGTGGCCTTCGCCCTCGTAGAAGGTGGCTTTGCAGTTGGGGATCGCGCTGGCCTGGTAGCGGCCCATGGACGGCGCGACGTTCGTGTCGGCGGTGCCCTGCCAGAGGTGGACGGGCGCGGTGATGTCTTCGAGCCGGAAGCCCCAGGGCCGCGAGTACACCCGCAACTCGTGGACGCCGCCGCGCGCGCCCTGGCGGAACGCCTCGCGCACGTCAGCGAGGACGATCGCGCGGATCTCGGGCCGCCGGAGGATGGCGCGGTCGGGCTCCGACATCGATTTTGTCCACTGGTCCATGATTTTGCCCGACGGATTCTTCGCGACGCGCGCCTGCACGCGGATCACGAGGCCGCCGAGCCACGGCGCGTGCCGGCCCAGCCAGAACAGGATCCTGTTCTGCCTGCTCATGCCGTCCGTGGCGCCCGGCGCGTCGAACGGTCCGACACCGCTGATGATGTACGCCCCTGTCAGCCGCTGCGGGATCGCGTACGCGCATGCCGCCGCGTACGGACCTCCGCCAGAGACGCCGGCGACGCCGAAGCGGTCGATGCCGAGCGCCGCCGCAAGCTCGGTGACGTCTTCCGGCCAGTCGAGGAACGTGCGGCCGGGCTGGAAGTCGGAGAGACCGTAACCGGGCCGGTCGATGCTGATCAGGCGCGCGCCGTGTTTCACGGCGGCGCCGTGCCCGAAGGCCGCCTCGAGGCGCGAGCCGGGAAAGCCGTGAAAGAAGAAGACGGGCTTGCCGGCAGGATCGCCGTACTCGGCGTAGCCGAGCGCGCGGCCGTCGCGCAAGCGGATGGTAAGGGCGGTGTTCGGCGCTGTCGCGGTGGTCATAGGTGCACCCCTTTTACCGCGGCATTGTACGCAGGCGCAGCGCGCAAGCGTGTGCGGGCGCGCTGCGGTTTTCGCAGTCACGGATAGGGCGAGCCCTACCCCTGCGCCGCCGGCAACCCCTTACCTTCGTGCTTCTTCGTGCCGCATGGTGGCACCGCTCGCTGGCCGCTCGCTGCTGGTACCCGCGATGGTCGCAGACGGTCAGCCGCCAATCACTGAGTCAGCGACCGGCGGAGAAGATCGCGGGGGGACGAGGCTAAGGCGTGGGCGTGTGTTCGCTATCCGGGTGGCCGTCGTCCGAAGAGTCGTGCGATTCGGGAGACTTGGTCTCCGAAGGCTCGGGCGTCTTGGGGTGGTCTTCGGCTTCGTGCTCGGGCGTGCGCGTCACGGCGCTGTCGTGGCCTTCGCTTTCCGGCGTTGAGTCCTCCGCCGGCGTCGCGTCGTCGTCAGGCTCGTGGGTGGCATCGTCCGCCTCGTGGGTCGGCGAGTTCTCCGGCTGCTCGCGGTCGCCGTCGCGCCGCCCATCGGCGCCCGAGCCGTCGTCGTCCTGGGAGGCGTCCGCGGTGGGTGCCGCCCCCGGCGTGTCGTCGCCGGCCGGCAGCAGCGGCGGAGCGGCCGATGGCTCCGGCGCCGGCTTTGCGTGCACCTGGCGCGCCGTCAGGCCGCCGTCCGCACGCTCGACGCCCGTCACCTCGACCTCCTCGCCCACGTGCAGATCGGCGGCGCCGACGTTCTGGCCGCCGCGGTCGATGACGGTGGACGCCGTCAACAGCAGCGTGCGGTCGCCGCTCTCGGTACGGATGACGAGCGAGCCGTCGCCGGCCGAGACGACGGCGCCGCTGAGGTGGACCTTCTGTTCGGACTCGGAGGAGATGCGGAAGAAGCTGCGCACGGGCGCGGGCGTGGTGCCCGTCGCGGCGGACGCGCCGATGCCGAGCCCGCCGAAGAGTACGAGCGCACCAGCGACGGCGAGCGACTGGAAGGCGAGCGGCCGCGCGCGCAGCGAGCCGAGCCACGCGAAGACGCCGGCCGGTGCCGGGCGCGCCGCTTCCTCGCGCACCTGTCGGAGCATGGCGTGCATGGCGGCGTTGCGGGCCGGCAACGATGGCTCGACGAGCGGCGTCTGGAGCAACGCGATGGCGGGCTCCAGCGCGGGCAGCAGTTGCGCGCCCATGCCGGGGTGCGACATCAGCACGTCATCCAGCGACTCGCCCTCGAGCAGGCGCTGCACGCACTCGTCGATGATGTCTTCCGTCAGCCGGCCGTCCATGGTCTCCATCACCCGTTCAACTTGCCTCGCAGCGCCCGCAGCGCGCGCATCTGCATCACCTTCACCGCGCCCTCGCTCTTGCCGAGCATGCGGGCAACGTCCTGGACGCTGCGTCCTTCCACCAGGCGAAGGGTCAGCACGTCGCGGTGTTCCGGCTTGAGCTTGCCGAGCGCCTCCGCGACGTTGCTCCAATCATCGGCCGAGGCGATGCTGTCGCGGACATCCACGACGGCAGCGGCGTCCGGGTGGTCGAGCGAGGCGGCGGCGGTGCGCGAGCGGCGCTTCAGCGCATCGACGGTCTCGTTGTGTGCGATGCGGAAGAGCCATGAGGCGACGGGTGCGCCGCGATACTCGAACTTGCCGATGCCCCTGACGGCCTCGGTAAACACGCTCGCGGCGATGTCGTCCGCGTCGGCAGAGTTCCCGGTGCGCAGGTAGGCGTAGTGGTACACCCGCTGGTAGTGGTCCTGGAACAACTGCGTCCACGCCTCCTGGTCGTGCGCCCGCAGCGCGGCGGTAAGATCTTGCTCGCGCTCGAAGGGCCGAGGGGCCGGGGCCGCCTGCTCCCCCCTCATGCGGGAATTCACATCAGCGCTGTCACCATGCATCAGTTACATCTTCGGCGTTCGGGCCAAGGTAACAGTAGGCGCGTCAAGGAGCATGGGGAACCAAGAACCAAGAACCTGGAACCTAGAACCTGGTCGGGCCGGGTCGCCCTTAATACCGAAGCCACGCCTTGCCGACAATCTGCTTCCGGTTGACGGGGCCGAAGGCGCGCGAGTCGCGGCTGGCCGCCGAGTTGTCGCCGAGCACGTAGAAGCGCGCAGGCCCCGGATCAGCGCCGTCCGGGGCCTGCGCGATACGTTTGATGAGGTAGTGGCCGCGACGCTCCGGGTCCCGCAGGACGACGACGTCGCCCGCGGCCGGCCGACGGCGCGCGTACGCCAGCCGGTTGACCAGCACCCGGTCGCCCGCCCGGTACGACGGCTCCATGCTCGGCCCTTCCACGATGTAGCGGCCGATGGGCAGGCCGCGCAGCCCGGCCACCAGGCCCAACAGCGCGGCCGCCGGCAGCAGGAGCGCGTTCGTCCGTGGCATCGAATTAGGCGGCGGGCGCTGCCCCGCGCGCCATCAGGCCGGCAGGACCAGCTCGCCGCCGACGGCCTGCCGCGACGGCTGCTTGCTGCTCTTGGCGCCCTTGGTGTCCCAGAAGATCTCGGCGAAGCGGTGCGTGGCGGCAAGCAGCTCCTGCGCCGCGTCGATGTTCGCTTCCTGCCGGTTCTTGCCCGCGAGCTTCATGATGTTCCAGACGGTCGCGTGCAGGTCGGGGTACTTCTCCACGTGCTCGGGCTTGAAGTAGTCGCCCCAGATGATGCGCGCCTCGCGCTTCACCAGCTCGCCGTGCTCTTCCTTGACAAGCACGTAACGGGAGAGCGAGTTGTGGTAGCGCGCCTGGTCGGCCTTGTTGGCGCCGTCGGCCGGCAGCTCGAGCGCGTCGATGAGCTGGTTCATGCGGATGACGGTGAGCGCGCCAAGCTGCATGAGATGCGGGTCGTAGATGCCGCAGGGGATGTCGCAGTGCGCCTGGGCGACCTGCGGGGGGGATACGCGGTCGACGGTGCGGAGGATGCGGGACGCGAGCGAGTGGACGATAGATCGGGACATCAGAGACTCCTTCCGTGGTGCCTTTGGGTTCCGGCGATAGTTTCTTCGGTAAATACAGTCTAACCTCGCCCCGCCAACGTTCAAGACCGGCGGGCTGGTCGCTGATGGCTGGTGGTTGGCGGCTGGTACGAAAAGGCAGGGAGTTCCCTGATACACGCGGCCACGCCGGCGGCCGTACCATGCTGCCGTTATGACGTGGGAGTTCCTGCAACGCTGGTACATGCCCTTCGTGTGGATCACGCTGTCATCGCTCGTAGCGGTGCCGATGGCGGCCTACTTCGAGCACGGCATGCCGCTGCACCCGGGCGGCGAACTGGGGCTGGCGTACGGCAGCGCCTGGGTGGCCCGCGACGACTTCCTGGCATCGATCGTGCCGTACCTGTTCGGCCTGGGCAGCGTGATCTGGCTGTTCAACGCGGATGGCAGCACGCGATGGGCCGCGTTCTGGGCGCTGCTGATCGCTATGGTGCGCATCGCCGCACCGATCACGCTGGTGACGATGTCCGACGTGTCATTGGTGAACGGCCAGCACTACATCGACTGGAATGCCATGCGCATCCTGATCTGGTTCCAGGACTTCCAGCTCTTCGCGGCCGGCGTCATGCTCTGGTTCGTGTTCGGGCACTTCGTCGGGCAGAGCAACGACGCACCCGCGCCGGCGCACGCCGAGGCCTACTAACGGGCCCAAGACCCACAGCGCGTCTTCCGCCGCCGTCTCCGGTCTCGGAGACGGCGGCATTCGTGTCCGGCGCGGCTCATGGCATTCGCACGCAAGAAGTGTCCATTCGGCCCCTAACGCCGTCGCCGGGTTCTCGATACGGTTTTGATATGCAGCGGTTGGGCATTCAAATAGCCATCGGCGGCGCCCTGCTCCTGGGGCTCATCGGCATGGCGCTCATGTTCGCCATGGGGTCGATGTCCTCCGGCTCGAGCTCGCACGGCCACGCCAACTCGTCGTCCGCACCGGAGGCGCCGGGCGGCACGCTCAAGGCGCACGTGTACGACCCGCCCCAGGCGATCGCCGGCTTCACGCTGACCGACCAGGACGGCAAGCCCTTCAACCTCACCGACACGGACGGCAGGGTGCGCGTGGTGTACATCGGCTACACGCAGTGCCCGGACATGTGCCCGATGACGATGGTGAACTGGAAGAACGTGAAGAAGGAGTTGGGGCCGCTGTCGGACCAGATTTCGTTCGTGATGATCACGGCCGATCCGGACCATGATACGCCGGACGTGATGAGGACGTTCGTGCGGGCGTTCGACCCAGCGTTCGTCGGGCTCAGCGGCAGCAAGGCGGAGATCGCGCCGGTGTGGTTGGCGTTCGGCGCGACGATACGGCGCGACGAGCTGCCGGAGAGCGCGACCGGCTACAGCGTGAGCCACCCGTCGTCGCTGTTCGTGTTGGCGAAGGACGGCCGGCTGACGCTGAAGATCCCGTACGGCCGCACGGTGCCGGAGATCGCCGGCGACCTGCGGGGCATGCTGCAGTAGGGCGATAGAACCTGGAACCTAGAAAGTGAAAGGCGGAAATAGGGATGAAGAGAGTAACGATATTGGCGGCCGGGGCGGCGGTGCTGTTGGTTGCGTTCGGCGCGGCGGCGTGCGGAAGCGACAGCAAGACGTTGACCAAGACGCCGTCGTCTTCGATGCGCGACGCGGGGTTGATCAGCGTGACGGGTGTGTGGGCGCGCAAGTCGCAGACGGCCGCGGGCGGCATGACCACGCCGGGTAGCGGCGGCGTGATGACACCGGGCGCCGGCGGCTCCACCGACCGCGGCGCGGCGTACATGGTGATCAAGAACAGCGGCAGCGCCGCCGATGCGCTCATCGGCGCGTCGAGCGACGTTGCGGCGACGGTCGAGATCCACGAGACGAAGATGGTGGACGGCAACGCATCGATGTTGCCGGTGGCGCGGATCGAAGTGCCGGCGGGCGGCTCGGTCGAGCTCAAGCCGGGCGGCTACCACGTCATGTTCATCGGCCTGAAGCAGCCGCTCACGGTTGGCGCGAAGATCACGATCAACCTGCAATTCGAGAAGGGCGGCACGATCCCCGTAGAGGCGGAGGTCCGCGAGCAGTAGCCCCTCGCCGGTTGACAACCGGCTCGGCGCAGACCTACGGTGAGACGCGGCCACGAGTTCGTGGCCGCGTCTTCGCCTCTCTGCACGCCGGAGGAACCACGCCATGCCGAGCATCTTCCACGACGGCAACCGCCAGTTGCAGGACCAGTTCGACACGCGCCGCCTCGCGGACCGCGTCGAGCAGATCGTGAAGGACCACATCGATGAGCACGACCGGGCGTTCATCGAGCATCTCGATATGTTCTTCCTCGCCACGGTCGACGAGCAGGGGCACGCGAACTGCTCGTACAAGGGAGGCGAGCCCGGGTTCGTGCGCGTGCTCGATGAGAAGACGATCGCCTTTCCCAACTACGACGGCAACGGCATGTACCTGTCGATGGGCAACGTGCTGAAGACGCGCCAGGTCGGCCTGCTGTTCATCGACTTCGAGCGCCAGCACCGGATGCGGCTCAACGGCGAGGCGTCGATCGACGAGCATGACCCGCTGATGGCCGGCTATCCGGAGGCGCAGTTCATCGTGCGGGTGAAGGCGCGCGAGGTCTTCCCGAACTGCCCGCGCTACATCCACCGGTACCAGCTCGTGCAGCGCTCGCGCTTCGTGCCGAAGCGCGAGTGCGAGACGCCGGCGCCGGCGTGGAAGCGCAGCGGCTGGGTGGACGACGTGCTCCCGGCGGACGACCGCGCGCGTGAGCCATCGCGCGAGGTGCTGGACGCGTAGCTGTTCGGTTGATCGACCGGTGGGCGGACGCGCGGCGCGGCGTCGGTGCGTCTGCGCCGCACATGCAGCCGGGGGCGGCTGCGATCCACGCTGCGCCCCGCAGCTTGGATCCTGAGCCGTCAGCGGTTGCAGACGCTAGGCGGCCTTGCCCAGGCTGGCGCGCTGCTTGCCGGCGGCCTTGGCGAGCCGCAGGTGCTCGTCGGCCAGGTGCAGCGCCTGCGCGGGCGTGGCGGCATCGACCGGGCAGAGCGCGACGCCGGCGCTGAGGCCGACGCCGGCGCGCTCGCGGCCGGCGCGGATCAGCCGCTCGGCGATCGAGCGCGCCTCGAACGGCGCCGAGACCTCCGTCAGCAGCACGAACTCGTCGCCGCCGTAACGGGCCGCGAGCGACCGGTCGGGCGCAACTTCGGCCAGCAGTTCTCCCACGGATGCCAGGACCTGGTCCGCCGCCATGTGCCCCTGCCGGTCGTTGAGCAGCTTGAAGTCGTCGAGGTCGATCATCATCACCGCGAGCATCGCGCGGTCGTCGAAGCGCCCTTCGAGCGCCTCGAACAGGACGCGGCGGTTGAGCAGGCCCGTCAGCGGATCGGTCGAAGCCTGCACCTCGATCAGCTCGCGCAGGCGGTAGTTGTTGGCGCTGATCATGACCGCGTTGACGCCGGTCAGCGCCAGCAAGACGCCGATGACGGCGGCCGACGCCGGCGACGCGCCGCCGTTGCCGAAGACGTTGGCGACGAGGTAGACGATGGCGAAGTTGAGCATCACAAACGCGATGAAGACGGCGTTGTAGTTGAAGCGCTTGAAGTTCGCGACGGCCGGCACGACCAGGACGAACGCCACCCACAGGTGATGGTCGATCGTCCCGATGTTCAACAGGATCAGCGTGATGGATATGATGTCCAGGTAGCCGGCGACGTTCTGGTACCAGCCGTACTCTTTGCTCCGGCTCCGATAGATGGCGTAGGCGGCGTTGGTCGCGACGACGACGGTGGACGCGATGATGAACCACGGCATGCGGTACGGCAGCACGCCGGTCGCCGACATGGCAAAGAACGAGGCGACGGCGACCCAGCGGAACCTGACGACGTTACGCCAGTACCGCTGGTCGGCCTCCTGCAGCCGGCTCAGGTGTTTTCTCCGGTCCATGTCGCCAACCGATGCGCAACGCGCTCCGGAACGCCGCGCCCCTCACTAGAAATGTCGGCCGGGCCGGTTGCCCCATTAGGGGATTAGTCGCGGGGGACACGTCTTTCTGCGGCATTCTTATCCGTATGCCGCATGCGGTTCGCCGCGACGCGGGCGCTCACCTATAATCGCGACACGATGGAGTACGACTACGACCTGATCGTCGCCGGCGCGGGCTCCGGCGGGAGCGTCGTTGCCGCGCGCGTAAGCGAGGACCCGCGCATCCGCGTGCTGCTCATCGAGTCCGGGCCGGACTACCCCAACCTGGAGTTGCTGCCCGAAGACCTCCGGAACGTCAACCACGCCTCGTTCTTCGACCACGACTGGGGGCTGGCCTACACGCCGAGCACGACGAGCCGCACCGTGAACTTCGCGCGCGGCCGCGTCGTCGGCGGCTCCTCGGCCGTGAACACGGCGATCGCGCTGCGCGGCGCGCCCTCCGACTACGACGAGTGGGCGTCGCTCGGCAACCCGCTCTGGAGCTGGAAGAAGGTGCTGTCGGCGTTCATCAAGCTGGAGACGGACTTCGACTTCGATGGCCTCTACCACGGCAAGACGGGGCCGCTGCCGATCCGCCGCCATACGCGCGACGAGCTCGTGCCGTACCAGGCCGCCTTCCTCGACGCGTGCGCCGAGCTGGGCTACCCGGCGCGCCCCGACCACAACGACCCCGACACGACCGGCTACGGCCCGCACCCGATGAACAAACGCGGCACGCTGCGCATCAGTTGCGCGACGGCGTACCTCGACCCGGCGCGCGGGCGGCCGAACTTGACCATTCTGCCGGAGAGCGATGTGGTGCGCGTGCTGTTCCACCAGGGCAACGTGACGGGCGTCGAGGTGCGGTGCCGCGGCGGCACGCGGTCGATCAGCGCACCGCACGTCGTGCTGGCGTGCGGCGCGATCCACACGCCGGCGGTGCTCGTGCGCTCCGGCATCGGCCCGGGCGGCGTGCTCGACCGCCTGGGCGTGGCCGTCGAGCACGCGCTGGAGGGCGTCGGGCAGCACCTGCAGGACCATCCGGCGATCGGCCCGACGCTCGTGCCGAAGGAGGGCGTCGCCAATTTCGACCAGCCGGTGATCCAGACCACGCTGTACTACACGGCGACCGGCAGCGGCGACGTCAACGACATGCAGATCGAGCCGCTGTCGTTCATGCACATCCCGGGCGGGCGGCTGCTCATGGGCATGGCGGCGTGCGTGTTCAAGTCGTACTCCTTCGGGCGGCTGGAGTTCGACAGCGCCGACGTCGACGCGAAGCCGCGGATCCTGATGAACTACCTCTCCGACGAGCGCGACTACATGAAGATCCGCGATGGCCTGCGCCGGGCGATGGAGCTGTGCCAGACGAACGCGATCGCCTCCGTCAGCGAAGGCGTCCGCCGGCCGGCCGATGCGGAGTTGGCCGACGAGGGTGCGCTGGAAGCGTGGATCCGGCGCAACGCCGCGACGGGCGCGCACCCTTCGTGCACGGCGCGCATGGGGCCCGCCGACGACCCGACGGCCGTCGTCGACGAGCGTGGGTTCGTGCACGGCCTCCGCGGCCTGCGCATCGCCGATGCCTCGATCATGCCGCGGGTGCCGAGCGCGAACACGAACGTGCCGGCGATCATGATCGGGGAGCGCATCGGCGAGTGGGTGCGGGAGGAGCTTGGGTGAGGCGGTGAGAGGCGGGGCAGCCGGCGCGGCCTCGGGCGCGAAAACCGCAGCGGGCGCCGCGAATGCGCTGAAAATGATGCAGTCCGGGGCCGAAAATTCGCCGAGATCTTGAAAGATCGGCCCCTAACCTATTTACAAACTCCCCTAATTACATCTAGATTACATACAGGGCACGGACGCCGCAGTGGCCCTCGCAAGATTCTCCCCTCTCTTGCGCTGTCACATCTGACGATACTTGGACAGGCGGACCGCGCGTCTCAGCGCCGGATCGCCGATGCATGAGGTGTAATGCCACAGAAAGCACATCGTGGAAAGCGCCGCGGGCCGGTGAAAGACACCGCTCGTACGGCCCCGGCGCCGCCCACCCCCGACCGCTACCAGAAGTTCCTGCCGGAGTGGATGCGTGGGGGCGCCACCGCGCCCGCGAAGGCGGTGCGGCCGCGGCGCGCTCGCCCGGCACGGCCGGCCGGCGGCTACACGCCCGGCAAATTCGCGACGGGCGACTCCCGCTAGCCCGCACCCCGATTTCGAGTTGGAGATGGAGGCTGGAGCAGTCGGCTCCGGCCTTCTCTTTTCTCGCCAACCGCCTTCTCCGCCTGTGATGCGCGCTAGACTCCAGGCGAAGGGTTGATCATGCACAGCCGCTCCGTCGCCGCGCTCGCGGTCGCCGCGCTCGCAACGGTCGCCGCGCTTGCGGTGGCGCTGACCGCGATCGCGGTCGCCGGCCCGCTGCTTCCCGGCGAGGTGGCGCTCGCGCAGCAGGTGCAGAAGACGCCGGGCGGCGGACCACTCGAAGCACTGTCCGATGCGCTTGCGACGCGTTACATCGAGGGCGCCGTGCTGGTGGCCGGCGCGCTGCTTGCACTTCGCGGCCGCGATTACGCCCTCGCCCTTGCCGCGCTGTTCGCGCTCGCCGCGACCGGGCTCAACCCGGCGATCAAGGAGATGGTGCAGCGCGCGCGGCCGACGGACGCCGACGTGCTGATCCGCGAGCCGGCGCCCGGATACGGATTTCCGAGCGGCCACGTGATGGGTGCGACGCTGATCTACGGCTACGCGATCGTCGTCGCGTGGCGGCACGCGCCGCGGCCTGCGCACGCGTTCGCGATCGCGGCGGCACTGCTCGCGATCGGGATCATCGCGTGGGACCGCGTGTACAACGGCGCACACTGGCCTTCGGACGTGCTGGGCGGCGGGACGATCGGGGTGCTGCTGCTCGCGGCGGCGGTCGCGCTGCCGCTGCTGCCGCGGTTGGCGCGCCCGCGCGAGCAGAGCAACGAACAAGCCAGCGGCGCCGAGCGCCGCACGGCGTGAGTCCGCCGGGATTGACATTGGCGGAGCATGTTCTAGGCTGATCGCATGGAGATCGACCAAATCCCCGAGCTTGACCGCCCGAACGTCATCGCCGCGTTCCAGGGGTGGAACGACGCGGGCCAGGGCGCGACGACGGCCATCCGCTACCTGATCGAGTCGTGGAAGGCCGAGCGCTTCGCGCACATCGACCCGGAGGAGTACTACAGCTTCACCGACACGCGCCCCATGATCCGCATCACAGAGGGCACGCAGCGCGAGCTGACCTGGCCTTCGAACGACTTCTTCTGCTATCGCGGCAACGACCGGACACCCGCCGCGGTGCTGATGATCGGGACGGAGCCGAACCTCAAGTGGCGCTCGTTCGGCGGCGAGGTCGTGCGGCTCGCGCGCTCGGTCGGCGCGCGCCGCCTGGTGACGATGGGCTCGCTGATCACCGCGACAGCGCACACGCGTCCCGTGCCGCTCACCGGCTTCTCGACCGACGAAGGTGTGCAGTCGAAGCTGGTGTCGCGTGGGATCACGCGCTCCAGTTACGAGGGCCCGACGGGCATCGTCGGCGTGCTGCACGACGCGTGCCTGCGCGCGGAGCTGCCGGCCGCGAGCCTGTGGGCGGCATCGCCGTACTACCTCGGCTCGACGCCGAACCCGAAGACCGCGCTGGGCCTGCTCGATGCGCTCGACGAGATGCTGGAGCTGCGGCTGGACCTGGGCGAGATGCGCGTGGTGGCCGATGAGTTCGAGCGGCAGGTGTCGCTGGCCGTGCGCGATAACACGGAAGTGCAGGAGCGCATCCGCACGCTCGAAGAGCAGCACGACGCGCAGGGCGGCGCGCTTGAGCCGCAGCGGCCACCGGAGTTCGGCCCGACGGGCGCGATCATCGCCGACCTGGAGGACTTCCTGCGCGAGCGGCGCGCCGGCGACGAGCCGCAGGCGGGGGCGTAGCCCCCGCAGAACCAAGAACCTAGAACCAAGAACCTAACAGTTCCTCATGGCGCGTTGGCGCCACCCCCGCGAATGAAAATAGGTGGGACCGGGCGTCATCGCGTCAACCTCGACGCGGTGGCATGACTTGAATCTATTTTCAAGGCAGGGTGCTGAAAAACGATGCTTGTTCTCGTGGCGCGGGCTTCCAGCCCGCGTTCGTAGATTCAACTCGCCGCTCCGTATCGATGTTTAGACGCCGTCCGGCGACTTCTTCAGCAGCCTGCTAAGCTCCCATACCGGCGTCAATGGCGGTTACGAGACTAGGTTCTTGGTTCCCGGTTCTTGGTTCTGGCCGCGCGCAGCGCGGCCTACCGGTAGTTGCCGAACTGCAGGTCGACGTCGTAGTCCTGCTGCTTGAGGAGCGCGATCACCCCTTGCAGTTCATCGCGCGAGGGCGACGTGATGCGGACGGCGTCGCCCTGGATCTGCGCCTGCACCTTCTTGAGCTTCTGGTCCTTGAGCAGCTTGACGATCGCCCGGCACGTCTCCTGCGGGATGCCCTGCTTGAGCTCGACCTCCTGCCGCACCGTGCCGCCGCTCGCCGGTTCGAGCTTGCCGCGCTGCAGGTTCTTGATCGGCACCTTGCGGCTGACCATGCGCTCGCGGATCACCTGCCACATGGCGTTGAGGTAGTACTCGTCGGAGGCGTGGAGCGTGAGCTTCCCGGCCTTGCGGTCGTACTCGATCTCGGCCTTCTGCCCCTTGAAGTCGTAGCGCTGGCCGATCTCCTTCTTCGCCTGGTTGACGGCGTTGTCGACCTCCTGCAGGTCCACGCCGGACGTCACATCGAACGATTCTGTGGCGGCCATTGGGGGAGTGCCTCCTGTGCGGCAGGGTACAGCAAACAGCTGGCCGGGGCGACACAGCAAACAGCAAACAGAAAAGCCCCGACCGCCGTTTTGCTGTTTGCTGTTTGCTGTTTGCTGTTTGCTGTCGTACACCTTTCCCATGGACATTGAGGTCGCGGTCATCGGTGCGGGCGCGGTGGGGCTGGCGGTGGCGGCGGAGCTGTCGCGGACGCGGCAGGTCGCCGTCATCGAGCGGCACGGCGGCTTCGGCATGGA
Source organism: uncultured Chloroflexia bacterium (assembly GCA_963701135.1). Classification (GTDB taxonomy): domain Bacteria; phylum Chloroflexota; class Dehalococcoidia; order DSTF01; family JACRBR01; genus CAYJMJ01. The sequence continues at coordinate 3,209,946 of OY969567.1, read as the reverse complement.
GACCAGCTCCCACAACAGCGGCGTCATCCACGCCGGCATCTACTACCCGGCGGGCTCGCTGAAGCACACGCTCTGCCTCGAAGGCAACCGGCTGCTGTACGAGTGGGCGGCGGAGCACGGCGTGCGCGCGCACCGCATCGGCAAGCTGATCATCGCGATCGATGAGACGGAGTTGGACGCGCTCGACGGCGTGGCGCAGCGGGCGGCGGAGAACGGCGTGCCGGAGATGCGCATGGTGCGCGACGCGGCGGCGTTGCGGGCGCTCGAGCCGAGCGTGCGATGCGTCGCCGCGCTGTGGTCCGGCAGCACCGGCGTCGTCGACCAGGCGGCGCTCTTCGCATCGTACGCGGCGGCGGCCGAGGCGAACGGCGCATGGATCGCGCTCAAACACGAGGTGACGGCGGTGGAGCGCGCGGGTGCCGGCTTCGCCGTGCGGATGGCGGGCCCGGACGGGGCCGAGACGTCGGTCACGGCCGAGGTGCTCGTGAACAGCGCGGGGCTGCGCGCGGACGCCGTCGCCGCAATGCTCGGGTACGACGTGGACGGCACGGATGCGACGCCGGCGATGCGGCAGACGGTGAACAAGGGCCGCTACTACGACATCGTCGCGCCGGAGAAGGCGCGCGCTGCTGCGCCACCTCGTGTACCCGGTGCCGGAGCACGCGACGGGCGGCCTCGGCGTGCACGTGACGGTCGACGTCGACGGCGGCGTGCACCTGGGGCCGGACACCGAGTGGCTCGACGCCGGCGCACCGCTCGACTATCGCGCCGACGACGTGCGCCGGGCGGCGTTCCACGCCGCGGCGAGCCGCTACCTGCCGTTCCTGGAGCCGGACGACATCGCGCCGGGCCAGGTCGGCTACCGGGCGAAGCTGCAGCGGCCGGGCGGGCCGATCGCCGACTTCCTCATCTGGCGCGACGGCGGCTACGTGCACCTCGGCGGCATCGAGTCGCCGGGGCTGACGTGCAGCCCGGCGATCGCGCGCCGCGTGGCGGCGCTGCTGTAGCGCGCTTCCCCACGCGGGCGGGTGCATCGATACTGGACGCATCCATCGACGCGATCAGTCGCGGGGAGGTGCGGCATGGCTGACGGACGGCGCGTGGCGGTGGTGACGGGCGCGAGCAGCGGCATCGGCGCGGCGACGGCGCGGCGGCTGCACGCCGAGGGGTTCGACGTGATCGCCGGCGCGCGGCGCATCGCGAAACTGCGCGAGGTGACGGAGCCCATCGGCGCGACCGCGATCGCGCTCGACGTGCGCGACCGCGCGAGCGTCGAGGCGTTCGCGGCGCAGGCGCCGCGCTGCGACGTGCTGGTGAACAACGCCGGCGGCGCGCTCGGTTTGGAGCCGCTGGAGCACGCCGACGAAGAGCAGTGGCGGCAGATGTGGGAGACGAACGTGCTCGGGCTGATGCTCATCACGCGCGCGCTGCTGCCGAAGCTCGAAGCATCGGGCAACGGACACATCGTCAACATCGGCAGCATCGCGGGGTTCGAGACGTACGCGGGCGGGGCGGGCTACACGAGCGTGAAGCACGGCGTGCGCGCGATCTCGCGCACGCTGCGCCTGGAGCTGCTCGGCAAGCCGGTGCGCGTGACCGAGATCGATCCGGGGCTCGTCGAGACGGAGTTCAGCGTCGTGCGCTTCGGCGGCGACGCCGGACGCGCGGCGAAGGTGTACGAGGGCATGACGCCGCTGACGGGCGACGACATCGCCGACTGCATCGCCTGGGCGGTGACGCGGCCGCGGCACGTGAACATCGACGAGATGGTGGTGCGGCCGGTCGCCCAGGCGACGGCGACGCAGGTCGCGCGCAACGCCGGGCTGTGATCAGGCTTCGACGATCCGGAACACGGGATGGAGCGGCGCGATGCGCTGCACGTCTTCTTCCGGCGAGTCGTGCTTCACTCCCTGGAAGAACTGCCCGGTCTCCCACGCCCAGAGCTTGAGGTACGCGCGCACCAGGCCGGGCTTCTCCTCGTCGGGCAGCTCCTGCACGCGGAATGGCTGGCGCGGCGCGGTGCGACAAAAGCTGTCGCGCACCGGGAGTATACTTGCGCCGATGTCCCCACCCAGCATCGTCAGCGGCGACCTGCCGGAGCTTGAAGACGCACTCGCCGAAGCCGTCGCGAGCGCGCGTGCGGCCGGCCCGCTCGCGCCGGTGACGGTAGTCATCGGCCACGTGCTGCTGCGGCCGTACCTGCGGCGCATGCTGGCGGCGCGCGGCATCGCGCAGATGAACGTGCACTACGTCCGGCCCCACGAATTGGCGCAGCGGCTCGCCGCCGGTGCGAGCGCCGCGGGCCCGCGACTGTCGCCGGGCGCCGAGCGCCTGCTCGTGCGCGAGGTCGCGGCCGGCGCGCGCGGCTACTTCGGCGGCATCGCCAACCGCGAGGGGTTCGCCGAAGCGCTGGGGCGCGTGTTCCGCGACCTGGAGCTTGGCGGATTCGATGCAACCGCCGCTGATCGCGCGGTGGCCGCAGTCGCCCGTCAGACCGACGCGAACGGCGACAAGCTCCGCGAGCTGGCGCGCCTGTACGGCACGTACCTGGAGCGCACGAAGCACGTCTCGCGCTCCGCCGATGACTATCGCAACGCCGATCCGGCGCGGCTCGAAGGCCCGCTGCTCGTGTACGGCGTCTGGTCGCAGGTGCGCGAGCTGGAGATGCGGCTGTTCGAGCGGCTCGCGCGGGCGGGCGCGGCGATCACGTTCTTCCTACCGGCGTCCGGCGGCGCGGCCGATGACGCGTTGCAGCCGTTCATGGAGCGGCTGTCGGCCATCGCGCCGGAGCGGCGAGCGCTTCCGGCCGCGCTCGAGCCTGCGCCCGCAGTCCGGCTCGCGTCGCGCCTGTTTCAGCCGCCGGACGCCGCGCACGCGATCGACGCACACGGCGCGATCGGCCTGGCGAGCGCGCCGGACACCGTGCGCGAGGTGTGGGAGGCCGCGCGTGCCTGTTTGCGCTGGGCCGCGGATGGCATCGGCTTTCACGAGATGGCGGTCGTGTACCGCAACCGCGAGCCGTACCGCGCGCTGGTCGACGAGATCTTCTCCGAGGCGAAGCTCGACACGTACCTGCACGACGGCCGGCTGCTGGCGGCGCACCCGCTCGGCCGCCGGCTGCTGGCGCTGCTCGACCTGGCCGCCGACGGCACGATGCCGCGCGCGAAGGTGATGGAGTTCCTGACGGAGACCCGCGTCTCGCGCGCGCTGCGGGGCCGCTACGAACACTTCCGGCCGTCGGAGTGGGAGACGTACACCCGCGAAGCGGGCATCGTCGACGGCGCGGAGCAGTGGCAGGAGCGGCTGGAGCGGCTGGCCGGGGAGAAGCGTGAGAACGCGAAGCTCGAGAACTTCGAGTGGCAGGCCGGCGTCGCTGACCGTATCGACGTGTTGCGCGCGTTCGTCGCGGACTTCCACGCCGCGCTCGCCGCGCGCCCGGAAGCAGCAACGTGGGATGAGCACCTGACGTTCCTGCGCGGCATCGCATCGCAGTACGCCGCCGGCACCGAGCCGCTGCTCGACGCGCTCGACGACCTGAAAACCATCGAGGCCGTGACGCCGCGCGCGACCTTCGCCGTGTTCTGCCGCGCGGTGCGCGACGACCTGGAGTCGCGCGACGCGACGCGCGTGCTGAACGAGCCGGTGCGCGAGTTCGGCAGGCGCGGCGTCGCCGTGCTCGATGCGACGTCGCTGCGGCACCTGCGCTTCCGCGCCGTGCACATGCTCGGCGTGGCGGAGCGCGCGTGGCCGCCGCCTTCGCGGCCGGACCCGCTGCTGCTGGAACACGAGCGGCGGGCGCTCAGCGCGGCCGGCGAGGGTGCGCTGCCGCTCCGCACGGAGCCGGACGATGAGCCGCTGACGTTCTGGCTCGGCGTGCAGGCGGCACGGGAGCGGCTCGGCATGTCGTATGCGCGGGCGGAGGCGGGCGGCAGCGGCAAGCACCTGCCGTCGTACTTCTTCCGCGCCGCCGTAGAGGCGCTGGAGGGCGCGAGGCTGCCGCTCGACCGCATCGAAGGCAGCCGCTACGTGCGGCGATACAACGCCGGTCGGCTGTGCGAGCGACGATCTCGGCGAATCGCTGTCGCCGGCTGAGTACGACCGCGGCCTCGTGCGCGCGGCGCTGGAACGGGGCGAGCGCGCGCCGGTCGCGGCGCTGGAGCGCGAGACGCCGCCGTTCGGCGATGCGATCGCGCGCGCGCGAACAACGCTGGAGCCGGGCGCTCGGCGCCCTACGACGGCGTCATGGAATCGGCCGAGGCCCTGCGTCTTGCGGCGGCGAAGTCCGATTTCAGCCGCGGCGTGCCGGTCTCGCCGAGCCGCATGGAGACGTACGCGACGTGCCCGTACCGCTACTACCTGCGCTACGCGCTGCACATCGATCCTGTCGAAGAGCCGGAGCGGATCGAGCGCATCGACGCGCTGGAGCGCGGCAGCCTGATCCACGCGATTCTCGAGCGCTTCCTGCGCGACATCGGCCGCGACGACCCGCCGCGGCCGGAGCGGCGCGACGCGCACCTGGCTCGGCTCATGGAGGTCGCGCGCGACGAAGAGCGCGACCGCGAGCGGCGCGGCGTCACCGGCCGCGCTCTGATCTGGGAGATGGACCGCCGCCAGATCGAGGAGGACCTCGTCCGCTGGTACGACGCCGAGATCAAGGACGAGTCGAACACACGGCCGGGCGCGTTCGAGGTGAGCTTCGGCCCGGTGCGCTACGGCCTGGGCAGCCAGGACGAGACGTATTCCAGCGAGCGGCCGCTCGTGCTGCGCGTGCACGGCCGCGACCTCGCGTTCCAGGGCCGCATCGACCGCGTCGACTGGGACGACGGGCGCTCGGCGTTTCGCGTCATCGACTACAAGACGGGCAAGCCGCGCGACAAGGCCGCGTTCGACAAGGGGAGGGCGCTGCAACTGCCGATCTACCTCCACGCCGCCGCGCAGGCGCTGGGCATGGCGCCGGCGCAGGGCGAAGCGCAGTACTTCTACGTCAGCAGCCGCGGCGGCTTCAAGCGCAAGACGATTACCGGCGCCGAGCTGGCGGAGCGGCAGGACGAGTTCGAGCAGGTGCTCGGGACGATCGCCGACGGCATCGACAGCGGCATGTTCGCGCCGAATCCGGGCAAGGGGAAGCCGGCGTGCATGTGGTGCGACTACAGCGACGTCTGCGACACGCGAATCGACGCGATCATGCAGCGCAAGGCCGATGACCCGCGCGCCGCCGCCTACCGCGCGATGAGCGAGATCGAATGACAACGCACTTCAAGCCGAAGGACGAAGCCGTGCGCGAGCGCATCCGCGAGCGCGTCGACCTCGAACATGTGCGTCGAAGCGGGCGCGGGCACCGGCAAGACGACCGTGCTCGTCGACCGCATCGTGCGGATCATCGCGCAGGGGCACGCGAAGATGCAGCACGTCGCCGTGATCACGTTCACGGAGAAGGCGGCGGCCGAGCTTGTCGGCGCGCGTCCGCCACGGCCTGCGACGACGCGATGCTCAACGCCGAAGACGATGCGTCGCGCGCGCGCTTCGACGAGGCGCTCCGCGGGCTCAACCACGCGCACATCGAGACGATCCACGCGTTCGCGGCGGGGCTGCTGCGCGAGCGCCCGGTCGAGGCGGGCCTCGACCCGGGGTTCGAGGTGCTCGACGACCTTGCCGGCGCAGCTCGCGTTCGAGACGGCGTACGGCGACTGGCTGACGCACGAGATGACGAGCGAGCCGCCGCCGGCCGCGCTCATCGACGCGCTGAACCTGGAGCTGAGGTTCGATCTCGTGCGCGAGGCGGCGGAGCCTGCTGCACCGGCATCGCGACCTGCTGCCGCTTCCGGCGTACCGCACCGAAACGGTCGATGTCGAAGCGCTGCTGGACAGCATGTCGGCGGTGCTCGATGGCGTGCGCGACCTCGCGCCGCGCCCCGGCGTCGACGACGAGGCGCACGAGGCGATGGTCGAGGTCTGCGGCATGCTCGACGAGTTCGAGCGCCTGCGCGACCGGCCCGAGGCGCTGCGCCGCGCCGTGGCGACGTCGCCGTTCCCGAAGTTCGAGCAACGGCAACCAGCGCAACTGGCGCGACCCCGACCACTGCCGCGACGTGAAAGCGGCACTCACGACCGCCCGCGACGAGGTCGAGCAGTTGCCGCGAGGCGATGCGGCGGAACGCGACGGCGCTGCTGCTGCACTGGCTCGAGGGCTTCGTCAGCTTCTACGGCGCACGGCGCCAGGCCGAGGGCAAGGCCGACTTCGAGGACCTGCTGATCTGGGCGCGCGACCTCGTGCGCGACCAGCCGGAGGTGCGCCGCTACTTCCAGGGGAAGTACCGCTGCATCCTCGTCGATGAGTTCCAGGACACGGACCCGCTGCAGGTGGAGCTGATCGTCTACCTGTGCGCCGAGGACGCGACCGTGCGTCGACTGGCGCACGGCGAAGCCGCGGCCGGGCAGCCTCTTCGTCGTCGGCGACCCGAAGCAGTCGATCTACCGCTTCCGCCGCGCCGACATCGCCATGTACGACGCGGTGAAGCGCGCGCGTATTCGGCGGCGACCCGCGAGGAGATCACGCAGAACTTCCGCTCGGTCGAGCCGATCATCGACTGGGTCAACCGCACGTTCGAGCGACTGATCGTCGAGCAGCCCGGCGTGCAGCCGCGCTACATCGACCTGGTAGCGCGCCCGCTGCCGGCGCCCGCGGAGCAGGAGGCGGTGACGCTCGTGCGCGGCGTCGTGCCGAAGGCCCGCGGCGGCTTCGCCACCGACGTGCGCCGCGCCGAGGCCGAGGCGCTGGCGTCGCTGATCGCGCGCGAGGTCGCCGGCGGCGGCTGGCGCGTGCGCGACGGCGATGGCGCGACGCGGCCGGCGCAGTATCGCGACGTCGCGCTGCTGATCCCGAGCCGCACGGAGCTCGTACGTGTACGAGGAGGCGTTCGCGCGCGCCGGCGTCCCGTACCGGCACGAGGGCGGCCGCGCGTTCTTCCTGCGGCAGGAGGTGCGCGAACTGGTGGCGCTGCTGCGGGCGATCGATGACCCCGTCGGACGCGGTGGCGGCGGTCGCGGCGCTGCGCTCGTCGGCGTTCGGCTGCTCGGACGAGGACCTGTTCCTGTTCCGCGGCGACGGCGGCCGCTTCGACTACCTGCACGTGCGCGCCGGCGACGAGAGCCGCGTCGCGGCCGGGCTGCGCGCGCTGCGCGGGCTTTGCGTCGAAGCGGCACGACACGCCGCTGCCGGAGCTGGTGCGGCTCGTGCTCGACGGCACGCGGCTCGTCGAGTTCGCGATGCTGCAGCCGCAGGGCGAGCAGATCGCCGCGAACCTGCTCAAGGTCATCGACCAGGCGCGCGCCTTCGGCGAGGCGAGCGGCGGCGGGCTGCGCGGCTTCGTGCGCTGGCTCAAGGAGAACATCATCCGCGCGGCCGACGAGACCGACGCGGCGATCAGCGAGGAGACGGACGACGTCGTGCGCGTGATCACGGTGCACGCGTCGAAGGGGCTGGAGTTCCCGATCGTCGTCTTCGCCAACATGAACGGCAAGCGTATCGACCGCACGACCGTGATCGCCGACCGGACGGGCGGCGGCCACCTGCACGTCAAGCTCGGCAAAAAGGAGGACGGCTTCCAGACGCCGGGCTACGACGATTCGGCAGCGAGCGAGCAGGCGCACGCCGAGGCCGAGGAGTTGCGGCTGTTGTACGTGGCCGCGACGCGGGCGCGCGACCGGCTGATCGTGCCGTTCTTCGGCGACGAGGGCGGCGGGCGCGCCGCGAAGCAGGAGCCGCCAGCCAGCTTCAACGACTGGCTGCGCGCGGCGGGCGCCGGCGACGGCGACGCGATCGACGCATCGACGCTGCCGGCGCTCGACCCGGAGACGCCGGTGTGGCGCCGCCTGGCGCCGGCGGCCGATGAGCGCGACGTGCGGCGGATCATCGAAGATCGCGAGGCGTGGCAGGCGGCGCACGAGATGCGCGTTGACGAAGCGGGCGCGGGGCTGCGATACGTGACCGCGACGGCGTTGAAACCGGAGTGGGAGCGCCCCTGGCTCGCCGACGGCGAGGTGCGCCGCGGCCGCGCAGCCGACTTCGGCAGCGCCGTGCACGCGCTGCTCGAACGCATCGACCTTTCGCGACCCAACGACGCGGAGGCGCTGTCGCGCACGGTCGCCGCGGAGTTCGGCCTGCTCGGGCAGGAGCGCGAGATCGAGCGCGTGGCGCGCGCCGCGTTGGCGCGCGAGGTGATCGCCGAGGCGATCGCATCGGGCCAGGTGCTGCGCGAGGCGCCGTTCACCGTCGCGCTGCCCGGCGGCGGCATCGCCGAGGGGCGTATCGACCTGCTGTTCGAGACCGGCGGCGCGCTCGTGATCGTCGACTTCAAGACGGACGCCGTGAGCGGCGCGGCCGTCGATGAGCGCACGCGGTTCTACCGCAACCAGGCGCTTGTGTACGCGTGGGCGGCGCATCGCGTGACGGGGCTGGCGGTGCGCGAGGTCACGTTCGTATTCGCGAGCGCCGGCGTCGAACCGGCGCATGACCGTCGATGCGGCGTTCATGGCCGAAGCGGAGGCGCTGTTGCGAGTTGGTGGTTTGTAGTGAGGCGCCACTCGCTACCCACTACTCACTACCCACCACCCACTGCTACCATCCCGCTCAACGACAGCGAGCGGAGGTGACACGTGGCGCGCGTACGGCTGAACGAGACACAGGACCTGCCGGAGAGCCACCGCTGGCTGTTCGAGCGCATGGAGAAGCGCGGCGGCATCCTCAACATCTTCCGGGCGCTGTCGCACAGCCCGGAGGCGCTGCGCCGCTTCATGAAGTTCGGCAGCTATTTCCTCGATGAAGGCAAGCTCGACCCGAAGCTCCGCGAGCTGGCGATCCTGCGCGCCGGCTACCTCTGCCGGGCGCCGTACGAGTTCTCGCAGCACGTCGTCGTTCGGCCGGCGCGTGGGGCTGTCCGACAGCCAGATCCGCGGCGTCGCCGAACCCAACCACGCGCTGTTCGCTCCGAAGGAGATGGCGGTGCTGGCGTTCGCGGGGGAGCTTACGTCCGACGCCCGCGTGTCGGACGCGACGTACGGCGCCGTCGCGGAGTTCCTCAACGACGAGGAGATCGTCGAGCTGACGCTGGTCACCGGCTACTACAACATGGTGTCGCGGGCGCTGAACGCGCTCGAGGTCGACATCGACCCGGCGGCCGCCGGGGATCTGGCCGGCATCGGCGTCGAACTCTAAGACGCCTTTCGTCAAGCTCCAACTCGGGTCCAACGCTCTTCCCACGCGTCATCGACGTGCGTAATGCAACGGTCATCGCCGCGAAATGTGTTCGTAACACACGTTCCCTATGCTCGCCAAATCTAACTGCATGTAGGGGAGGAGAATATGACGGACGCCATACCGCTGTCTGCCGGCGATACATCGTGGGTGCTGGCCGCATCGGCGCTGGTGCTTTTCATGACGCCCGGGCTTGCGTTCTTTTACGGGGGCTTCGTCCGTAACAAGAACGTCCTGGGAACCATCATGCAGAGCTTCATCGTCATGGGGCTTGTTGGTGTGCTCTGGGTTGTCATCGGCTACACGCTGGCATTCGGGCCCGATGCGGGCGGCTGGGGCATCATCGGCAATCTCGACAACTTCGGGCTGAAAGGCGTCGGCGCGCTGGGGGACTCCCAGGCGGGACCGGGCATCCCGCACGAAGCATTCATGATCTTCCAGGCGATGTTCGCCATCATCACCCCGGCGCTGATCACCGGCGCTTTCGCCGAGCGGGCCAAGTTCGGTCCGTTCCTCATCTTCATTGCGGCCTGGTCGCTGCTCGTGTACGCCCCGGTTGCGCACTGGGTGTTCGACGTCGACGGCTGGATCGCCGCCGACATCAAGGGCATCGACTTCGCGGGCGGCACGGCGATTCACGTCAACGCAGGCGCAGCCGCACTCGCCGCGGCGTTCGTCTTCGGACGGCGCAAGGGCTTCAAGGAGGAGCCGATGGAGCCGCACGACATCACGATGATCGTGCTCGGCGCCAGCATCCTCTGGTTCGGCTGGTTCGGCTTCAACGCCGGCAGCGCCGGCGCGGCCAGCCCCGTGGCGGTAAACGCATTCACGGTCACGAATACGGCGGCCGCGGCGGCCGCGCTTTCGTGGACGCCTGATGAGTTGGTGGGTCTCAGGCAAGCCCAGCGTCGTCGGCGCCGCGGCGGGCGCGGTCGCCGGGCTCGTGGCCATCACACCGGCTTCGGGCTACGTGCAGCCGATGGAGGCGATCGCCATCGGCGTCGCGGCAGGCGTGCTCTGCTTCCTCGCCGTGCAGTGGCGCACCAGGAGCAACATCGATGACTCGCTCGACGTGGTCGCGGTACACGGCGTCGGCGGCCTGACCGGGGCGTTGCTCACCGGCGTCTTCGCCGTCGCCGCGGCGACGACGGGCGCGAACGCGCTGGGGGTCCAGGTCGACGGCCTCACGCACGGCGGCGGCTTCGACCAGCTCTGGCGGCAGGCGGTAGGAGTCGCCGCGGTTGCGCCCTACTCCTTTATCGTGACGTTTGCGATACTGAAGATACTCGACCTCACGCTCGGCATCCGCATTGACGAAGAGGCCGAGGTCGCGGGGCTCGACGTGTCGCAGCATGGCGAGCGGGCCTACGTCTTCGGAGGCAGCGGGCCGGTGCTGGGCATTCCCGAGGCGATCCCCGTCCACACGTTCCCGACGGGCCAGACCGTCGGCGCGGATCACCTGAAGCAGCCGGAGCCGGGCGCCGCCCGATAGCCAGGGAGTTGTTGACCACATGAAGAAGATTGAGGCGATCATTCGCCCCGAGAAGCTTGACGACGTGAAGCACTCCCTCGCCGAGAAGGGATACATCGGGCTCAACATCGTCGGCGTGACGGGCCGCGGCGTCCAGAAGGGCATCGTCCATGCCGGACGCGCGGGCCAGCCGTACTCGGTGGACATGCTGCCGAAGGTGAAGCTGGAGACCGTCGTGACCGACGCGAACGTCGACGACGTCGTCGGGATCATCCTGAAGGCGGCGTGGACAGGCAACATCGGCGACGGCAAGATCTTCGTGACGCCGGTGGAAGAAGCGATCCGCGTGCGCACGGGCGAGCGCGGCGACGTCGCGGTGTAACCGCGGCGGCACCAGGGACAGCTAATGCGAGAGAGGGCTTCGAATGAAGCCCTCTCTCGTCATCACATTTCCAGGCGTCCCTGACCGCTGTATTTCCGGCGGCTGATCTTCTTGAAGAATTCCGCACCTCGCGGATGCTTGCTCGCGAATACGAGGGTCGTGGTCTTCTTGGCCACTCATCGCGCCGCCACGATCGGCAGTTCATCCCAGGTCCGGCCGTCGAGCACGCGCCCTGCGGCCTTCTTGCCGCGGCGCACGCCGGCCTCATCGTGCGCACCCCACTGCTTGAAGAAGAACGGCACTCCGGCGTCCATGCACTGCTGACGCACGCTGCGCGCCCAGTCGGCTCGCATGGGCCGAGCGCCGGCGCCGGACTCGCCGCCGACAATCACCCAGTCAATCGCGCGCAGGTCCAGGCAGAGCGGCCCAAGCAGCGGCTCGCACGACAGGAACTTCACCCGAGCATCCGTCCTCGTCAGCGATGAGACGCGAGATGTGAAGCGCTGGTTTTCGACACTCGTGCCCATCCACACGTTGCCGGGCCAAGGCAGGCCAGCGGACATCTCAGCAGCGCGTTCGGGCCGCTTGGTAAGGATCTGGAAGGTGTGCCAGTGCGCGCGCGCCATCACTTCGAACACCTGCTGGATGAACGCATCCCGAACGTCCGGGTGAAAGAGATCGCTCATCGAATTGACGAAGATCATCTTCGGCCGCTTCCACGTCAGCGGAAGTTCGAGCCGCTCAGGCCAGAGCTTGAGATCGAAACCCTGCTCGTAGGGGTGCCCCCTCACCCCGCGGAACCGCTCGGCAAACGTCTCGGCGTAGCAATGGGCGCAGCCGGGCGAGACTTTCGTGCAGCCCGTGACGGGATTCCACGTCGCGTCAGTCCACTCGATCGATGACGTGCTGGACATCCGGGCCTCCCGGCGAAACACTTGCCTCTTGCGGATCATACTACCGAACACCCGTTCTTGGACAGACCCGGCGCGCCCATCATCAAACCGCCATGTGCTACGATCCTCCCAATGCTGCACCGCATAAGCTACCGCTCGGCCGTGACGGCCTTCGTGTTCACAGGGCTCTGGCTCGTATTCGGGCTGATCCTGCTCTGGACCTCCATTCCCGGCGCACTCGGCATCCGCGGCGAGATGTTCGTGGCCTGGCTCGTGCTCTTCTTCGCCGAGCTCGCGCTCTCCGGCCTGGCGCTGTTCGTCGCCGCCATCAACGGCATCTTCCCGCGGAACGTGCGGGCGCCGCGCACGGCGGAAACGATCTGGGCGACGCCGCAACTCCAGAGCCCATCGATGCCGCAGCGGCCGGCGCGTCGCAGCCGCGCGCAGTCCCGCCAGGGGCGCTGACGCCCGATGCCGACGGCACGCGTCAACGGGATCGACATCTGGTATGAGCGCTCGGGCGGCCCCGGGCCGCTGCTCGTTCTCACGCACGGCTTTGCCGGACCGACAACCGGATGGCCGCCGATCATCGACTCCTTCCGCAACCAATTCGACCTGCTGCTGTACGACGTGCGCGGCCACGGCCGGACATCCGTGCCTGACCCATCGACGTTCAGCGTGCCGCGGTTCGCCGCCGACCTCGCAGGTCTGATGGACGCGCTCGGCATCGACCGAGCGCACGCCGGCGGCGTTTCGATGGGCGGGATGATCAGCGCGCAGTTCGCCTGCGACTTCCCCGAAAAGGTGCGCTCGCTGCTGCTGTGCGATACCACCGCGGGCAACGGCCGCGGCCCGAGCGCGGACGCGAACGCCGCCGAGGCATCGCTGGTCGACGCGTTCGCGCAGATGGCGCACATCGTCGAGAAGCACGGGATGGCGGAGCTTGCGGTGCGCGAGAACCGTTACCGGCACGAGCAGGATCCTTACGCCAGCCTGCAGATCTTCTCGCTCGAAGAACAGGACGAACGGAACCGGCAGAACAAGTCCAACATGACTGCCGCGGGCTACCTGGCGGCCAGCAAGGCGCTGCGCGAGCGGCCGGACCTGACGTCGCGCACGCCCGCGATCGCGGCGCCGGCGCTCGTGTCGTGCGGCGAGTGGGACATGTTCTATCCGTGCGCCGTGCGCGACCACGCGCTGATCGCGGACTCGCGCCTCGTCACGATCCGCGGCGCGGCGCACGCGACGCCCGACTACCAGCCCAACCTCTGGCTACGCGCGGTGGCCGAGTTCATCGATGACGTGGAGGCGGGGCGCGACGTCCGGGGCGAGCAGTTGCTCGGCGGCGAGACAACAGAGAACAGACAACAGCCAACAGAGGTTTGAACCGCGAATCTTGCTGGTTTTCGGCTTCAGCTCCGTATCGCGGAACCGGAGCTGAAGCTCTTTCGCTACCCGGCCGATCGCTCGGGCGCGCCGACCCTACCCCTACCCCTACCCCCTACAACCTACAACCTACAACCTACGTCGTCCGCTGATTGCGTACGGCGTCGCGCATGCGGTTGCGCACCAGGTTGACGCCGATGTCGAGCGTCCACGGCATCACGTCGTTCCAGCGGGAGATCAGCGACTCACCGATGCCGATAAACACCTCGGCCTGCTTCCAGCGCACGCCGCGGACGATCGCCCGCGCCACCTGGCCGGCAGTGGCGATGCTCATGCCGAAGCGGTCGAACTCGACGCTCTCGATCATGTCCGTCGCCGTGCCGCCGGGAAAGACGGCCATGACGTGGATGCCGTCCGGCGCGACCTCGCGGCGCAGCGCTTCGCTGAAGCCGCGCAGGGCGAACTTGCTCGCGCAATAGGTGGCGTAGTACGGCAGGCCCATGCGCCCGGCGAGCGATGACACGTTCACGATCGCCCCGCTCTTCGCCGCCCGCATGTGCGGCAGCACGAGCTGCGTCAGCCGCACCGGCGCCCAGATGTTGACGCCGACCATGCGGCCGACGTCGTCCGCGCCGATCTCGTCGAGCCGGCCGCCGGCGACCACGCCCGCGTTGTTCACCAGCACGTCGATGCGGCCGTAGTGCTCCATGGCCGTCGTCACGAGGCCGTTCAGGTCGTCCTCGACCGCGACGTCGCAGTGGACGGCCTCGGCCGCGACGCCGAGCTCGCGGCACTCGTGCGCGGCCGTGCGCAGCGCGTCCATGCGCCGGCCGGCGAGCACGAGCTTCGCGCCCTCCTCGGCGAACTCAAGCGCGGTGGCGTGGCCGATGCCGCGGCCGCCGCCGGTGATCATCACGACCTGATCCTTGAATCGCTCGCTCATGGGTCACCTCCGAATCTCGTCCACCACCATCATGGCCTTCTCGTGCGCTCGCGATCAACGTCCGATCGGCCGGATCGACGGTCATGTAGGACCCCGGCCGGCTGTCCCGTATCGCCGGTCATGGGTACGCTGTCGGTCATAACGCAGCAGGCAGCAGGAGCGGCGAACGTGGTGCTGAGCGACCGCACGATCAAGGAAGAGATCTCGAAGGGGCGGCTCGTCATCGACCCCCTCGACCCGGCCGATATCCAGCCGGCCAGCATCGACGTGCACATCGACCGCGTGTTCCGCGTGTTCAAGGTGAGCAGCCGGCCGTACATCGATGTCCGGGAGCGCATGGACGACCTCACCGAGGAGGTCGTCATCGGCGATGACCGGCCGTTCTTCATCCACCCGGGCGAGTTCGTGCTCGCCAGCACGCTCGAGGTCCTTACGCTGCCCGATGACATCCTGGCGCAGGTCGAAGGCAAGAGCTCGCTCGGCCGCATCGGCCTGCTGATCCACGCGACGGCGGGGTTCGTCGACCCGGGCTGGCACGGCAAGCTGACGCTGGAGCTTTCGAATGCGGCGAAGATGCCGATCGCGCTGCACGCGGGCATGAAGATCGGCCAGCTCAGTTTCCTGCGCATGTTGACGCCGGTTGACCGCCCGTACGGCAGCCCGGAGCTTCACAGCAAGTACCAGGGCCAGATGGGCCCGACCCCCAGCCGCGCCTACACCGAATTCGACGAGCGGGACGGGTAACAGGGATTTCACGGATGGCACGGATTTCAGGTCCATGAGCGCAGGCTCGGTCATGGAGGCGATCTAACAGGACGTTTCTCGCGACCGAGGTGAGAACGACGGGTAACAAGGATTTCACGGATTGCACGGATTTGGGGTTCAGGAGAGTCAGCAGTGCCCTTAGGCTCCGTCAACGATGATCGAGAGACGTACGCCATAACAGGTGCTGCGATGGAGGTGCATCGCAGGCTCGGGCAGGGCTTCCTGGAGGCGGTGTACCAGGAAGCGCTGGCGATTGAGCTGGAAGAGCGCGGCATTCCGTTCGCGCGCGAAGTGGCAATCCCGATCGTCTACAAAGACCGGACGCTGGAGTGCAGCTATCGTGCCGACTTCGTGTGCTACGACGGCGTAATCGTGGGACTCAAGGCGATCCGCCAGATCACGGACATCGAGCGGGCGCAGGTCATAAACTACCTCAAGGCCACGGGAGCGCAACGCGCCCTGTTGTTGAACTTCGGAGCCGCAAGCCTGGAGCACAAGCGCTTCCTCAACCACCCATCCAAATCCGTGCAATCCGTGTAATCTGTGGTTCCCGTTACCCCCTACCGCGCGGTGATCTTTGATATGGACGGCGTGCTCACGGACAGCGAACCCGCGTTCCACGCCGCGGTCAACGACATCCTCGCGCGCTACCGCATGCACACGCCGGTCGATGAGTACCAGCAGTTCATCGGCATGGCGACGCCGGCGATGTGGGCGAAGATGATCGCGCTCAAGCAACTGCCCGCGCGGCTCGACGAGATCCTGGAGGCGTACGAAGCGCCGCTCATGGCGCGCCTGCGCGAGCCGCGCCCGCCGCTGCCCGGCGCGCGTGAGCTGATCGACGAGCTGCGCGCGCGCCGCGTGCCCATCGCGCTGTGCACGGCATCGTACAGCCGCTGGGCCGACGCGATCCTCGGCGGCGCCGCGCTCGCGGGGCTGTTCGACGCGCTCTCGACCGCGGACATGGTGACGGCGACAAAGCCGGACCCGGCGCCGTACGTCCTGGCGGCGTCGAAGCTCGGCTTTGCGCCGGAGCAGTGCATCGCGGTCGAGGACAGCGCGAACGGCCTGGCGTCGGCGCTCGGCTCGGGAGCGTGCGTCGTGCAGTTGCGGGCGACCTCGACGGCCGCGCCGCCGCACAACGGCGTCGCGCTCGTGATCGACAGCCTGCGGGAGTTCCCGCTGGAGTGGGTAGGGGTAGGGAGTAGGGGGTAGGGACTAAGGGGCTAGGGGCTGGGACGCTTCCCGGCTCCCGCATCCAGCGCGGCTCCGGCCGGGTCGATATATACGACGTGGCTACCACACGTCCCGCCGCATCGGCCCGCTCCCGGCTCGCGCTACCCGCGCTGAGCCTGCACGCCGTCGGGCTGCTGCTCGTGCCGATGGCGGCGGTGGCCGTCGCGCTCGCGCAGCCGGCCGACTTCGACTTCTGGTGGCACCGCCGCACGGGCGAGATGATCGTCCACAGCCTCGCGGTGCCCCGCAGCGATCCCTACTCGTTCACGGTCGCCGGCAAGGCGTGGACCGACCACGAGTGGCTGTCGCAGGTGCTGATCTACGGCGCCGACGGCGTGCTCGGCTACTTCCTGACGTTCCTGCTGTTCATGGCGCTCGGCGTCGCCGCATGGTGGCTGGTCTACCGGCTGCTGCGAGACGAAGGACTCGGCGGCATGCAAGCGCTCGCGCTCTCGATCGCGCCGGCGGCGTTCGGCGCGATGTACTGGCGCGTGCGGCCGGCGATGTTCACGGTGTTCTTCGTCGCGCTGTTCATCTCGGAGATGAGCGCGGCACGGCGCGGCCGGCGGCAGCGGCTCTGGCACCTGGCGCCCATCATGGTGTTGTGGGCGAACCTGCACGGCGGCTACGTCATCGGCCTCGTGCTGCTGGCGATGCTGGCGGTCGCGCAGTGGTGGGACCGGAAGGCAACCACGCGCCCGAACTGGCGTCACGTGCTGTGCGTGCTCGGTGTGGCGTTCCTGGCCGCGGGGCTCAACCCCTACACGTACAGGGTGTGGCTGTATCCGCTGACGTACTTCGCCGGCGGTAACGCGAGCATGCAGCAGGTTGACGAATGGCAGTCGCCGGACTTCCACCAGATGCGCAACCTGCCGCTGGCCGCGCTCCTCATCGGCGGATTGCTCGCGGGGACGAACGGCCGGCGCTTCGACGCGTGGCGCAGCATGCTCGTCGCCGTCTTCGGCCTGATGGCGTTGCAGTCGATGCGCCACCAGCCGTTGTTCGCGATCGCGTGGGCGGCCGCGGCCGGCCCGGCGCTGCTCGAACGGTGGCCGTGGTGGGGACGCGAGCGGGCGGAAACACACGGGCCCCGCAGCGTGCACTACGCGCTGCTCGCGGCCGGCGCCGCCGCGCTGATCACCGTCGCAGCCGCCTCGCCCGATGGCGTGCCGTGGCGCTCGCCGCCGACCGGCGGCGCGATCCCGTACCCGGTCGCCGGTGCCGCGTACATCGACCGGGAGCATCCGGGGGCGCGCATCTTCAACCAGTACGAGTGGGGCGGCTACCTCATCGACCGGCTGTACCCGCGCGAGCGCGTATTCATCGACGGTCGGGCGGACCTGTACGAGGGGCTGGTCGTCGAGTACGACCGGCTGATCCGCGGCCGCGGCTGGCAGGAGGCGTTCGACCGGTACGGCGTTGACGTTGTGCTGCTCAACCCGCGCCTGCCCATCGCCGGCGAGCTGCGCGCGGCGGGCTGGACCGCCGGCTACGAAGACGAGGACCAGGTGGTGCTGGTGAAGCCCGGGCGCTGACGCGCCGCGGGCTTAGAACCAAGAACCAAGAACCAAGACCCTCGGCTCGGAACCGCGTTTGTGCGCCGGATTGAGAGTTTGGTTCCAAGTTCGAGCTTCCGAGGTTCGCCTATATTCTAGGTTCCAGGTTCTTGGTTCTTGGTTCTTGGTTCTTGGTTCTTGGTTCTAGCCATTGACAGCCTCCAGGTCCCGCTATATGCTCCTTCTTGCATATAGCCATAAATGGGAGCGCGCATCCATGGCCATCACCTTGGCCTCCACCTCCAAGGGCCGCAACGAGTTCGTCGCCTCGGTACCGCTCGACCTCATGAACGCGATGTACTTCACCGTGCTCTCGGACACCCACGAGGGGATCGACGAGTGGCCGCGGCACACGCGCGCCATCATGGACCCCGCGTTGCGCGCCGAGCTCGACCTGCTGTTCTCGTTCCCGGGCGGCGACCCGGGCATCGTGGGCGCGCTCAACGAGCTCGATGTTCCTCCACCGCGAGACCTGGGCCACCGTCGATGACCTGCTGCGGTTCGTGCGCGACCTGCCCGCCGGCGGCACGGGCGACCACGAGCAGCCCGGGATCCAGGGGCTCTCGTTGTACACGCTGCGCTGGACGTCCGACGCGCCGTTCGAGGCACCCGCAGGCGCAGAGGGGCGCGCGGCCATCGAGCGCGCGCTTCACGACCATGCCGAGATGTCCGCGCACGGCGACCCTGCATCGTTGATGGCGCTGTTCGACGAACCGGAGCGCACGCGCGCGCGCATCCTGTCGCTGATCCGGCGCTTCTACGACGAGCACTACCGGCCCGACGAGCAGCGCCGCCTCGCCTGCATGGAGCGCAGCATCGCCGCGCACCGGCGCGACGTTGCGCTGAGCCCGGAGGATTCTGTCGCGGCGGCTCAGCGGCCGCGGCATGTCGTGCCTGGAGACGGTGTGCGCCGGCGAGCACGACACGTACGTGTTCACGCCGTCGGTCGATGTCGGGCCGTACAACTGTTGCATCGACCTGGCCGGCGTGCACGGGCTCTACTACCCGTGCGAGGCCGAGTTCCGCGACGCGCCGGACGGCGAGGACGAGGCGACGCACCGCCTGGCGCTCGTGTACAAGGCGCTCGGCGACGAGCAGCGGTTGCGCATCCTGCGGCTGCTGCGCGGCGACGAGCTGTACGCGCAGGAGATCGTCGAGCGGACGGGCCTGCACCAGTCGGTGGTGTCGCGGCACCTGTCGTTCATGAGGGCGGTGGGGCTGATCAACGCCCGCCGCCAGAACAACATGAAGTTCTTCTCGCTCAACCAGGAGATGAGGGACGATATCCGGCGTGCGCTCGACGCGTTCATGCCGGCGACGGCGCGCTAGGCGCCGGCACGGAAGGAGGACCCGCCGTGTGGCAGCAGCAGGTGTATATAAGCGAGAAGCTCAAAGAAGCCGAGGCAAGCCGTCGCGGTCGCACACCCGCGCCGCCGCCCGATGAACCGCCCGGCCGGCCGCGCCGCCGCGTGCTCGGTCCGGTCGCCCGCGCCGCCGGCCGCCGTGTCCGCCGCATCGGCGAAGCGCTGGAGTCGTGGGCCACGCCGCAAACGGCCGCGCGGTGAGCGGCGACGTTGACACCGCAAGTGGAGCCGCGAATAATGCGCTCGATGAAAGTACTCCCGAAGCGTCACGTGAGCATATTCCCGATGAACGGCGCGGTCCCGCATCACTTCCGAGACCTCTTTACCGAAGGTGCGAACGATTCGGCGCTGATCACTGGAGACAGCGCAGGGGTGCTATCGTCCTTCCCTTCCGGGGTGTTCCAGACATGCGTGACGTTGCCACCGTATTGGTCGTTGCGAAACTATGACATCGCCGGCCAGATCGGGCTGGAACGTTCTGTGGGTGACTACATCACTAGGCTTACAGAGGTATTCGAGCAAGTGCGACGTGTCACCCGCGATGACGGCACGCTGTGGCTGAACATTGGCGATTCGTATACGTCCGGTGGTCGCACGTGGAGAGCGCCCGACAAGAAGAATCCTGTCCGCGCTATGGACATTCGCCCTCCCACACCCGAAGGACTCAAGCCAAAAGACCTTATCGGGATTCCTTGGCGCATCGCCTTGGCCTTACAACACGCCGGTTGGTACTTGCGAGCAGACGTCATTTGGTACAAGCCCAACTGTCAGCCCGAGAGTGTGAAGGACCGCCCCACTCGAAGTCATGAGTACATGTTCTTGTTCAGCAAGAACGAGCGTTATCGGTACGATGCTGAAGCAGTCCGCGGACCGAATAACCGGAATCTGCGCACTGTATGGGAAATCAATACGCAGGCCTTCCCGGACGCGCATTTCGCCACCTTTCCCCCCGCGCTTGTGGAAAGCTGTCTGGCCCTCACAACGACACCGGGAGATCTGGTCCTGGATCCCTTCATTGGATCGGGGACGACGGGGCAAGTGGCACTTGCCATGTCGCGCAGATTCATCGGGATCGAGCTCAATCCCGAGTATGTCGAAATCGCCGAACGCCGGATGCATAACGGCGGGAATGGTACGTCGCGTGCCCATCCCGCCTAAGTCATTCGCGGCTTCGCGCCAGGTCGCGTTTCACCAGCTGCTCGTCGGCGCGCGCAAGACTTGGCTCGTCGACGCACTCCACGAGGCACTTCGACAAGTCGATCCAATCGAACTCAAGAATCAGCTCGCAACGTACGTGCCGGCTGACGTTCAGCAACTCCTCGGTGCGAGCGGCGTGCGCGATGAGCAGGTGTTCCCGACGCCAATCGTGTTGGAGGCGCAGCCGACGTTGGTCGGCTACTACCGGCTGCTTCTAGGAATCTCCCAGAAGATGTTCTATCGCGCGGGAACGGGCATGGGGTTGTTCAAGTCCATGGAAGCCAGCGGCACATTGCGGCAAGCCCAAAAAGAAGCGCTGCCAGGTTTCTGCGCCGCGATGAGTACTGGACTCGCTGATCTCGTCCGTCAGTTGTCTCCGGAAGTCACACCGCGGGACGTGTTCGAACTACCGCTGTTGACCTTGGGGTCTCAGTTCCAGGGTGGTAACAACGTGGCGATCGGGAGGCAGGCCACTCTCGATGTGTTTCTCACCATCGCAGAGATCGTGAAGGACCACGTCACATCTCGCACCGAGCGCCGTCTAGTCGTGTTTAACGCGTCGGGCCGTGAAGTCGTGATCTCGCTAGCCGCCGATCCGGATGTGCGCATTCAAGAGGAATTCGACGGGGCATTTCGCAACAAGGTCGCAATTGAGATTAAGGGCGGTACAGACGTGAGCAACGTGCATAACCGCGCCGGCGAGGCTGAGAAGTCACATCGCAAGGCCGACGCCGATGGCTTCAGGGATTTCTGGACGATCATCAGCAAGCGCGGAGTGAGCGTGGACAAGCTGCAGGGGGAATCGCCCACTACGAGATCGTGGTTCGACGTTGCTCAGGTCATCGGGCGCACGGGCGCCGATTGGGAAGAATTCCGCAGTAGAATCGTTGGTGAAGTCGGAATACCAGCTTGAACTCCGGCTGATAACTGCGTCGCCTTCCCACTGCGCTCCGAACCCTGCTTGGCGACGACGCCTTAATCCCACGCTCGCAGGTTCAAATCCCGCCGGGTGCGTGGACGTGCACGCCACACTCGCGCACAACACAAAGAGCGGCGAGGCGAAATTCGCCCCGCCGCTTATCCCTACAACCTACCACCTACACCCTACAACCTACGCTCACACCTCGCGGAACTCGCCTTCGACGGTGCCCTCGCTGGTGCCGGGCTCGACCTCCGGCTCCGGGCCGGGGCCCGTGCCCGCGGGCGCGCCCTGCGCTCCGTACACCGCCTGGCCGATACGCTGCATCGCCTCTGACAGCGCTTCCGTGGCCGAGCGGATGCCATCGGCGTCACTCGACTGGAGCGCGCTGCGGACGGCCGCGATTTTGCCATCGACCTCCGACTTGAGGTCGGCGTCGATCTTGTCGGCGTTCTCGCGCACCGTCTTCTCGGCCTGGTAGGCCAGGCTGTCGGCCGTGTTGCGGACCTCGATCTCGTCGCGGCGCTTGCGGTCCTCTTCGGCATGGAGCTCCGCCTCCTGGCGCAGCTTCTCCACCTCTTCCTTCGACAGGCCGCCGCCCGCGGTGATGGTGATCTTCTGCTCCTTGCCGGTGGCCTTGTCGCGCGCGGACACGTTGAGGATGCCGTTCGCGTCGATGTCGAACGTCACCTCGACCTGCGGCACGCCGCGCGGCGCCGGCAGGATGCCGTCGAGGATGAAGCGGCCGAGCGACTTGTTGTCGTTCGCCATCGCTCGCTCGCCCTGCAGCACGTGGATCTCGACGCTCGGCTGGTTGTCGGCCGCGGTCGAGAAGATCTGGCTCTTGCTCGTCGGGATCGTCGTGTTGCGCGGGATCAGCGGCGTCGACACGCCGCCGAGCGTCTCGATGCCGAGCGTCAGCGGCGTCACGTCGAGCAGGAGCACGTCGCGCACTTCGCCCTTGAGCACGCCGGCCTGGATCGCCGCGCCGATCGCGACGACCTCGTCCGGGTTGACGCCCTTGTGCGGCTCCTTGCCGAAGAACTGCCGCACCTTCTCCTGCACGAGCGGCATGCGCGTCTGGCCGCCGACGAGCACGATCTCGTCGATCTGCGCGCGCCGTCATGCCCGCGTCCTGCAGCGCCTGCCGCACCGGCCCGAGCGTGTCTTCGACGAGGTCGCCGACGAGCTGCTCGAGCTTGGCGCGCGTGACGCTGATCGTCATGTGCTTCGGGCCGCTGGCGTCCGCCGTGATGAACGGCAGGTTGACTTCGGTCTGCTGCGCGCTCGAAAGCTCGATCTTCGCCTTCTCGGCCGCTTCCTTGAGCCGCTGCAGCGCCATGCGGTCCTGCTTGAGGTCGATGCCCTGCTCGCGCTTGAACTCGCTCACCAGGAAGTCGATCACGCGCTGGTCGAAGTCGTCGCCGCCGAGGTGCGTATCGCCGTTCGTCGACTTCACCTGGAACGTGCCTTCGCCCAGCTCCAGGATCGAGATGTCGAACGTGCCGCCGCCCAGGTCGTAGACGGCGATCGTCTCCTCGCCCTTCTTGTCGAGCCCGTACGCGAGCGACGCCGCCGTCGGCTCGTTGATGATGCGCAGCACCTCGAGCCCGGCGATCTTGCCGGCGTCCTTCGTGGCCTGCCGCTGCGCGTCGTTGAAGTACGCCGGGACGGTGATCACCGCCTCGGTCACGCTCTCGCCGAGGTACGCCTCCGCATCGGCCTTGAGCTTCTGCAGGATCATGGCCGAGACCTCGGAGGCGGAGTAGCCGCGGCCGCCGAGCGCGACCTGCGCATCGCCGTTGGGCGCGCGCTCGATCTTGTAGCTCATGCAGCGAGATGTCGCGCTGGACCTCCGCGTCCTCGAACTTGCGGCCGATGAGCCGCTTGACGGAGTAGACCGTGTTCTCCGGGTTCGTCACGGCCTGGCGCTTGGCGACCGTGCCGACGAGCCGCTCGCCCGTCTTGCTGACGGCGACGACCGACGGCGTAATGCGCCCGCCCTCGCTGTTCGTGATGACGATCGGCTCGCCGCCTTCCATGACGGCGACGACGCTGTTCGTGGTCCCCAGGTCAATTCCGATTACTTTTGGCATCTCTTGTTGTCTCCCTTCGAAGGTTGGTTTTGTCGTATCCACGCCGCGCGGCGGGCGCAGCAGGCTGCCGGGCGCAGCAGGCTGCCGGGCGCAGCAGGCTGCCGGGCGCAGCAGGCTGCGCCCCTACGTTGCGGCCTCGCCGTTGCCGACGACGACCATCGCCGGGCGGATCACGCGGTCGCCGAGCTTGTAGCCCTTCTGCACCACGGCGATCACCTTGTTCTCCTCGCCGGGGCCCTGGCTCACCGCCTCGTGCACCGCCGGGTCGAAGGTCTGGCCGTCGGCCTCGATCTCCTCGATGCCCGCCATGTCCAGCACCGCCTGGAACTTGCGGTGGATCAGGCGGATGCCATCGACCCACGTCAGGCCGGCGAGGTGCGCATCGATGTTGTGCAATGCGCGGTCGAGGTCATCGATCAGCGGCAGCAGGTTGATGATGAGGGCGGCGTTGGCGAAGCGCGCCGTCTCCGACCGCTCCTCCTCGACGCGCCGCTTGTAGTTCTGAAAGTCGGCGGCGGCGCGCTGCCAGTTCTGCATGTAGGACTGCGCCTTGCCGCGCTCTTCGTCGAGCAGTTCCTTCAGCTTCCGCACGTCGTCCGGAACCTCTGCTTCGGGCGCGCCGGACGCGTCCGGCCATTCTTCGCGCTCAGTGGTCATCTGCTCATCTCCGCTGCGATGTCGTCTGTCTCATTCTGTCTGCCGGCGGCGGACCCGCCGCCATAGCGAAGTCGCGCTATTGGCCGCGCCGGGTCCGGGGCGGCGCCTGGTCGTGGGGCGGCGGCTCGCCGCCCGGCTCATCGGCGTCGTAGTACGTCGCCAGCATCTCGCTCATCAGCCCCGCGACGAAGCGCACGGTGGAGATCGTCTCCGAGTAGTGCATGCGCGTCGGGCCGACGACCGCCATCGCGCCGGTGATGCCGCCCGGCCGGCCGTAGGGGCTGATGACGACGCTGTAGTCGTGCATCGCATCCTCCTCGTTCTCCGCGCCGATCATCACCGTCACGCCCTCGTTCGAGATCTCGCGGAAAGGGATGAGGCGCGTCAGGTTGCGCTGCTCGAGCACTTCGAGCAGGTTGAGCATCTTCTCGCTCGTGCCGAACTCCGGCTTGCGGAGCACGTTGCGCACGCCCTCCAGGTACGCCTCGTCGTAGCCGCCGCGGTCGGACGCCTGCATGATGTCGCGCACGGCGTTCGCCACGTGCCATTCGAGCTGCGTGAGCTGCACGTTCGAGCGGGCGATCTCGGCCGCGCTGTGGCCGCCGAACGCGTGGTTCAGGTGGTTGGCGATGGACGTGAGCTGCTCCTGCTCGATGGGCTCGGGGAAGATCAGCACCTGCTGCTTCACGCGCGCCTGCTGGAGCACGAGCACCAGCAGCGCCGCCGAGTCCTGGATGCCCACCAGCTCCAGCCGCTTCAGCCGCGACTCCGCCGTCCGCGGCACCGTCACGACGGCCGCGTTCTCGACCGCGCGGGCGAGCACCGCCGCTGAGAGCTGGATCCACTCGTCTTCCTCGCGCCCTGCCTGGTGGAACTGGTGGCGGATGGTCTGCTTGGTCTCCCACGGCAGGTCGCGCTCCTGCATCAGCGCCTCGACGTAGTAGCGGTAGCCCTTGTCGGAGGGGACGCGGCCGGCCGAGGTGTGGGGGTGGCTGATGAACCCTTCGTCTTCGAGCCGCGCCATCTCGTTGCGGATGGTGGCGGGCGAAAAGGGCAGGTCGAAGCGGCGGACGATGGTCTCGGAGCCCACGGGGGTGGCCGAGTCCACGTACTCGCTGACGATGAGGCTGAGGAGCCTTGCGCGGCGTTCTGTGAGCATGGACCCGTATCTGATTAGCACTCTCACCCCGAGAGTGCTAACGCACGGAAGTGTATCAGCCGGGGCGGCGGCCGGTCAAGGCGATTGGAGAGCAGGGAGGCCGGAGACGTTCGGTCGGGGGTGAGAGATGAGAGTGAGAGGGACGTGGGAAAGTGGACCCTGCGATCCGCTCTCTCGCCATGGCGGCGCGCTCGCGCAGTCTCGGAGTCGCTTCCTAATCGCGGACCGCTCATTGTATCTTGAGTATCCGTGATACGCCTACTTTCGTCCGTAGCTATCGTCACCGCCCTGTTCGCAGTGGCGTCACCTGTGGGTGTGGCTGTAGCTGGTCAGAACGCGCCGCCTAACAACCTGTCCGTAAGCGGTTCAGTGCTGTCGTGGCGAGACAACTCCAGCGATGAATCGGGCTTCCGCGTTTCGATCATGCCGGTTGGAGGGCAGGGTGCGCCGGTCTTCACCCACGACATCGCGAAGGACTCCACGTCATTTGATCTCGCCAGCGACTCGCGCGCCTGTGGCGGGCCTATCGCTGCCGGCGTCGCGGCGCTCATGGCGGACGGAACGGTGCTGAACGCAGGTTCCCTGGTGGAAGCCAACATCACGGGTGCATGTGGCCCCGTGTCGAACGCTCCCAGTCTGCCTCCCACGGGCGCGGGTGTTCAGCGTGACACGCCAACAGATGCGATCGCCCTTGCCGCTGCACTGGCGATCGCAGGAGCGGTCTGCGGTGTCGTTGGCATGCGCAAGCGCGGAACAGCGCCATAAAAGCGCGCCGCCCCGGCCAGCCCGGCCGCTACATCAGGCTCAGGTACACCGGGAACACCGCGCCGATGATCAGGCCCAGCACCAGCAGTTCGCCCGCGCGCTTGTTGAAGAAGAAGGCGGCGGAGACGAACCAGAGCGGCCACACCGGGTAGTTCGGCGGCGGCTCGGCCGGCCGCGGGCGGTTGTAGATGCCCAGCACCACCCAGAGCCTCGGCAGCGCCAGCAGCGTGAGGGCCACCCACACCGGGTAGACGCCGGTGAGCACGAGCGCGAGCGTCGCCACGAAGAACGACACCATGATCACCTGGTTCAGGCGCATCGACAGCGCGTAGCCCAGCACGACCGGCAGCGTCTTGATGCCCTTCGCGCCGTCGATCTCGAACTTGTCCAGGTGCTTGCCGATGAGCACGCTCATGACGACGAGCGAGTACGGCGCGCACGCCGCCCACACCCACGGCGGCAGGTCGCCCGCCGTCACGTAGTAGGTGCCGCCGATCATCAGCGGCCCCCAGACGATGAGCACGCCGATCTCGCCGAGGCCGCGGCGCTTGAGCGTGATCGGCTTCATGACGTAGCCGGCGCTGACGAAGAGGCCCGCAAGCGCGAACGCCATCACCAGAGGCCCGACCTGCCACGACAGGTACAGCGCTATGAGGCCGTCGACCGCCGTGGTCAGCAGGATCGCCGCGATCAGCCCCCGCTTGGAGATCATGTTCGACAGCAGCGGGTGCGGCGCGTACTGCGCGCGCGGGTAGTCCAGATCGTCTATGCCGCCTTCGAGGTCGAAGTAGTCGTTGATCATGTTATTGGAGGCGTGCGCGATCGTGAGGCCGATCATCGACAGCGCGAAGAACCACCAGTTGACGTCGCCGGCGCCGGCCGAGATCACGGCGAGCAGGCCGCCGATGAGGCCGGAGGTCAGCGTCATGGAGAAGACGGCCGCGCGCGTGATCAGCAGCCACCTGGAGACGCCGTCCATGGCCGCGCCGCGCGGCAGGTTGGAGGTGGCGATCACCACGCGCCAGTTGCGGAAGCGCTGTCCCATCGAAAGCCGCGGTGGTCGTTGTACGGCTGCGTGTTCCACGCCGGTGCTCCTGCTGGTCCCGCGATGGGGCGGCGATCGATCCCGGCCAGCATATCCCGGCGGCGGCGCAAGGCACATAGGCCCATGCACCGGCCGGATGGCGCGCGCTCAGTCGGCGGCGGATTGCGGGGTG
Source organism: uncultured Chloroflexia bacterium (assembly GCA_963701135.1). GTDB lineage: Bacteria > Chloroflexota > Dehalococcoidia > DSTF01 > JACRBR01 > CAYJMJ01. Next base: position 3,182,687 of record OY969567.1, on the reverse strand, counting down.
ACGGCGACGGGCGTACCGCCGGGGGTCAGCGTGTAGACGCTGGCGACAACGCCGTCCCAGTAGCTCTCGCCGAGGCTGGCGCCATCGGCGTTCGCCTCATCGACCTTCTGCTTCATGAGGCGCTTCATGAGCTGGTTGGCGTAGGCGAACTCGCGCTTGCCGGTGTACTCGTACAGCCACTTCGTGGCGTCGCCGACGGCGTAGCAGTCGCCGAGCACCGCCGGCCAGTAGCCCTCGTCCGTCTGCGCGATGCCGTGGCCGCGGCCCTGGTCGCAGTCGGCGAGCACCGGAAGGAGCTCGTCCGGCTTGCGGAACGTATCGATCGTGGTCGCCGTATAGTCGATCTCGAGGCCGGTAAACCCCACGCTGATCACGCCGGCGACGTCCTGCATCGTCACCGGGCGGCCGGACGACGCGATCGCCGTCGCGGTGGCGGCGTGGAAGCGCCCTTCGGCCGTACCAGTGCGCTCCGGGCCGGAGAGTCCTCCGCTGCTCCGGCAGCCTGCGGCCGCGAGCAGCGCCAGCGCTGCGACGAGCGTCAATCCCTGTTTCACCGAGACCTCACTACGATGCGGCTGCGCGTCCCAACCGCGCCGCCACTATATCCAACGCGGGCGCATTCGAGCCGTGTCATACGGCCCTACCGCGCGAACTGAGGCCGGTCCTCCTTCAGATTCACGGTGGTATACTCGGGACACCCGCGCAATGCGGGTTGATGGAGCGAACTTGATCCGCACCCGCATCGCCGGTCTCGGCCACTACCTCCCCGAACGAATCCTGACCAACGCCGACCTGGAGAAGACGGTCGAGACCTCCGACCAGTGGATCCAGGACCGTACCGGCATCAAGGAGCGGCACATCGCGGCGCCGCACGAGACATCGAGCGTGCTCGGGCTGCGGGCGGCGCGCATGGCGCTCGAAGACGCCGAGATCAGCGGCGAAGACATCGACCTGGTGCTGGCGGCGACGACGACGCCGGACGGCATGTTCCCATCGGTCGCATCGCTGATCCAGAGCGGTGTGGGCGCCTCAAACGCGGGCGCGTTCGACGTGAACGCCGCGTGCGTCGGCTTCCTTTCGGCGCTATCGACCGGCTTCCAGTTCGTGGCGACGGGCGCCAGCAAGCGCGTGCTGGTCGTCGGGACCGAGGTGCTGTCGCGCATCGTCAACTGGCAGGACCGCGGCACCTGCGTGCTGTTCGGCGACGGCGCCGGCGCGGTGGTGCTGGAGGCGGCGGAGTTCGGCGGCCCGCTGGGCTTCGTGTTGCACAGCGACGGCTCGAAGAAAGCCGCGCTGTTCGCCGACGGCCCGTGCGGCCCGCGCGACGCCGAAGGCCGCGGCCCGGCGGCCGAGCTGTGCTACATCAACATGGACGGGCCGGCGATCTTCAAGTTCGCCGTGCACGCGATGACGAACTCCACGCGCGAGGCGCTCGCCAAGGCCGGCCTCGGCGTCGAGGATATCGACGTCCTCGTGCCGCACCAGGCGAACCTGCGCATCATCCAGGGCACCGCGAAGGCGCTCGGCGTGCCGCCCGAGAAGGCGGTCGTGACGGTGCACAAGTACGGCAACACGTCGTCGGCATCGATCCCGGTGGCGCTGAGCGAAGCGGCGCGCGAGGGCCGGCTCGCGGAGGGCGCGCGGCTGGCGCTGTGCGCGTTCGGCGGCGGGCTCGCGTGGGGCAGCATGCTGCTGGAGTACAGCCGCACCGGCAAGGCGCCGTCGCCCGCACCGCCGACGCTGGTCGAAGCGAGCGCCGGCGGCGCGTAGCGATCCTTGACTGACATCTACCACATCACGCCCATTTCGAACTTGGCGTCCATAATCAGAGAAGGTGGTCTTGCATGCGATCATCGCGCCGCGGAACTGAAGGCGATCGGCATAGCGCATGGCCATGACCTGCCCCCGATCTTTGGTCCACTCATTATGAGAGTCCGACCGGGTCTTTCCGCTCTGTGATGCTGCGCCTGAACTCCTCCGGCGTCCTGTTCTGCAGCGAGCTGTGCGGGCGCTCGCGATTGTACTCCACCCTCCAGGTTTCGATCTTCTCTCGTGCATCCCAGATCGTCGTGAACCAGTGCTCGTTGAGACACTCGTCACGAAATTTGTCGTTGAAGCTTTCGGCGAAGCAGTTCTGCACGGGCTTTCCCGGCTCGATGAAGTGCAGCCGCACACCGCGTGCATAGGCCCACTGGTCGAGCGCCTTGCTCGTCAGCTCAGGCCCGTTGTCCATGATGATCGTCTGCGGCGCCTGGCCGCGCTCATCGATAATCCGATCCAGCACGCGGCCGACGCGCACGCCGGAAAGCGACGTGTCCACTTCGATGCCGAGCGCTTCCCTGGTGCAGACATCGAGGACATTCAACGTGCGAATCCGACGGCCCCACCAGAGTTGATCGTGCACAAAGTCCAGGCACCACACCTCGTCCGGGCGCTGCGGCCGCGGCGCCGGCGTGCGGGCCACGCTTGTCGTCCGTTTGCGCTTCTTCCGCCGTAGGCTGAGTCCTTCTTCCCGGTAGATCCGCTCCACGCACTTGTGATTCACGCACACCCCCTCCCGCCGCAGCAGCACGTGCAGCCGCCGGTAGCCGTAGCGCCGCTTCTGGGCCGCCAGCTCGCGTAGCCGCGTGCGGATCGGTCCCTCTGCGCGCCCGTGTCCCTGATAGCGGGCCGTCGAACGATGCATGGTGAGCAGCCCGCAGGCACGGCGCTGAGACAGCCCCCGTTCCCCTTCAAGGAAAAGAACGGCGACCCTCCGCACCGCGGGCTTCACCAGTTTCGCGAGGCCACCTCTTTGAGGGCGTCGATGTCCAGCGCCTGATTGGCGACGAGCTTCTTCAGCCGCCGATTCTCATCCTCCAGGGTCTTCAGGCGCTGCGCGTCGGGCACGCTCATGCCGCCGTACTTCGCCTTCCAGCGGTACAGCGTCTGCGCGCCGATGCCGAGGCGCCGGCAGAGCTCCTGCGTCGGCGTCCCTGCCTCGTGCTCTTTGATCGCCGTGACGATCTGTTCCTCCGTGAACCGGCTCTTCCGCATGGGTCCTCCTTGCCCTGTCGCCAGGGCCATTATCCCGGAGGACTCTCATTTAGACTGGACCAGTTTTCGGGGGGCAGGTCAGCCACATCAAGGCCAGGCGATCCCGAAAAGAGGTCCCTATCGAACCCGGCGGAGTACTCGCCGACTATGTCCCGTTATATTTCGCACCACGGTTGCCGATGTTGTGCACGATCGACCGCGGGAATGTGGAAGGGTATAATGGAGGACAGAGGCCGATCCTGCATCTCGTCGCTAACGCAGAAGCGATCGATGCGGCCGGTCACAGCTTCGTCTTCACCGATGGCCACGCCGCCATGGAAATCAGCAAGTTCTACAGCGATCTGAACGAACTCAACGTCATAGATTGGACGATCATGACGGCGAGGTACTGGAGCGATACCAAAGAGGACGGCGACCGATCCCGACGAAGGCAGGCGGAATTCCTGGTGCGTGGATTCCTACCTTGGGCCGGAATCCACACTGTAGGAACGATCGATCGTGCAACAGCCGAGGCTGTACGAGACTTGCTGGAAGAGGCGGAGCATAGACCGGACGTGAGGATTCAGCCGGACTGGTACTACTGATGATCACGATCGCGACAGGCAACCTCCTTGACGCGAACGCCGAGGCGCTCGTAAACACCGTTAATACGGTCGGTGTGATGGGTAAGGGCATCGCGCTCCAATTCAAACAGGCATACCCCGAAGTCTATGACGAATACCGTCGCGCATGTGAGCGGGAGGATCTCGCGCCGGGGCGGGTATTAGTCGTACCCACAGGGAGACTCACAAATCCGAAGTTCATCATCAACTTCCCAACGAAGCGACATTGGCGCGCGCGCGCGCGCATCGACGACATCAAGAGAGGTCTTCGAGCGCTGGTGGCCAGTATCGACGAGTTCAAAATACATTCCGTTGCTGTGCCGCCACTCGGATGCGGCAACGGCGGGCTCCGTTGGAACGAGGTCAGGCCTCTTATCGAATCCGCTCTTGGCGATCTTCCCAGCGTAGAAGTTCTCCTCTATGAACCGGTCGGCACTCCCGCCGCCGACGAGATGCGAGTCGGCACAACCAGACCACCAATGACGACCGTTCGCGCGGCGCTCATCGCACTGATAGAGCGTTACGCGCTTCCCGGCTATCGGCTGTCGATGCTCGAAGTCCAGAAGTTGGCCTACTTCATGGAGGTGTCGGGTGAGCCGCTGCACCTGGAATTTGTGAAGCAACGGTATGGCCCCTACTCAGAGAAGCTCAACCACGTGCTCCAACGTATGGAGGGCCATTACATGCGCGGCTACGGCGATCGTAGCCGCAGCGCATCGATCCGGCTTTTGCCAGGCGCGTCAGAGGAAGCCTCGGCAACACTGTCTCAAAACGAAAAGGCGGAGCGGCGACTCGCTCGCGTAGCGGAGTTGATAGATGGATTCGAGATGCCATATGGGATGGAGCTTCTTGCTACGGTCCACTGGGTCGCACAATCCAATCCGTCGGCGAAGCATGACTCCGAGGTCGCAGTCGCCGACGTCCTCGCGTGGAACGAACACAAGCGACGCACATTCCAGCCTGATCACATCAAGATAGCCTGGTCACGACTCGTTACCTTCGGTTGGCTCTGATTACTCGGACGTTGAGCGGCCTCGGTCTTTCGGCTGACCGCATCGCCCAGCTGGCACATTTGCCTTCGATTCACCATGGCTGAAGCGAAGCGCGTGTGCATCACCGGCATCGGGGCGGTGTCGCCGTTCGGGCGGACGGCGGCCGCGCTCTGGGACGGGCTGCAGGCCGGCGTCAGCGCCGTCGCGCCGATCGCGGCGTTCGACGCCTCGGAGTTCGCCTGCCGCATCGCCGCGGAAGTGCGGGATTACGCCCCGCGCGACGACATGGACCCCGAGGCGGCGGCGGCGATGGACCGCCGCGCGCTCTTCGCCGCCGATGCCGCGATCCAGGCGCTCATCGAAAGCGACGTGCCGATCAACGCCGAGACGGTGGCCCAGATCGGCGTCGCCGTCGGCAGCGAGCTGCCGCACGAGGGCGCGACGCCGGCGGCGCACGTCGCGCGCACGATCAGCGCCGCCGGCCCGGTCACGCACAACGCGAACGCCGCCGCGGCCGGGCTGATGGCGATCGGCGAGGCCGCGGAGTGGATCCGGCGCGAGGAGTGCGCCATCGCCGTCGCCGGCGGCGCCGAAGCGCCGATCACGCCCGAAGCGCTGCGCCACTTCGAACGTTACGGCCTCACGCACAACAACGCCGACCCCGCGCACGCCGTGCGGCCGTACGACGCCGCGCGCGACGGCTTCGCGCTCGGCGAGGGCGCGGCGATGGTCGTGCTCGAGGACGAGGACGTCGCGGTCCGGCGCGGCGCGCACATCCTGGCGTACGTCGACGGCTACGGCGCGACGTTCTCGCGCGCGCCCGTCGCGCATCCGGCGCCCAACGCCATCGACGCCGGGCGTGCGATGCAGGCGGCGCTCATCAAGTGGGACCTGACGTTGCAGGGCGAGATCGACGTCATCTTCGGCACAGGAACGGGCGGCGGCATCGACGCGATCGAGGGGCAGGCGATCCGCCGCGTCTGGGGACCGAACGCCGACAAGCTGTGGGTGACCGCGATCAAGGGCACGCTCGGGCACACGCTCGGCGCATCGGGCGCGTTCGCCGTGGTCGCCGCGATCTATAGCCTGCAGTCCGGCCTGATCCCGCCGACCGCGAACCTTGAGCACCAGGACCCCGACTGCGGCCACCTCGAAATCGTGACCGAGGCGGTCCGTCGCCTCCACGGCGCCAAGGCCATGGTCAACGCCTTCGGCTACGGCCACAACGCGAGCCTGATCGTGTCCCGCCCGTAAACGGGCGAGAACAGACAACAGAGAGCAGAGAACAGACCGATTCGGGGCAACGCGGCGAGAACAGCATCTGTTGTCTGTTGTCTGTTCTCTGTTGTAGCCCGTAAGCGCGATCGCTGCCGGCTCAGAGGAAATGACTTTGGACGAACGAACTCATCATCTGGCGCAATACAACATCGCGCGGCTGATTGCGCCGCTCGATGATCCGCGGCTGGCGGACTTCGTGGCGGACCTGGAGCGGATCAATACGCTCGGCGACGGCACGCCGGGGTTCGTGTGGCGGCTCGCGACGAGCGACGGCACGTTGACGTCCGTGCGGGTGCGCGGCGACGACCGCATCCTGGTGAACTTCACGGTGTGGGAATCGGTCGAGGCGCTGTTCGACTTCACGTACCACAGCGGCCACGCAGCGGTGTACCGCAGGCGGCGCGCGTGGTTCGAACATCCGGCCGAGCCGATACTGGTGCTGTGGTGGGTGCCCGCCGGCCACATCCCGAGCGTCGAAGACGCCGACGAGCGGCTCGACCACCTCCGCACGCACGGCCCGGCACCGCACGCCTTCACGTTCAAGCAGCGCTTCCCAGCGGGGTGACAACAGACGACAGAGAACAGACAACAGACCACCATGTGGCTCTGTCGCCGGCTGTCTGTCATCTCTACGCTGTCATTGACATTCACCTTAGGAGAAGCACCATGGCGACCAACACCGAGACCCACGCCTACGGCATCACTCGCACGGTGGACAGCGGGTACGACGAGACGATCGCGCGCGTGCGCGAGCTGCTCAAAGAAGAGGGCTTCGGCGTGCTGACGGAGATCGACGTCAAGCGCACGCTGAAGGAGCAGATCGACAAGGACGTTCGAGCCGTACGTCATCCTCGGTGCGTGCAACCCGCGGCTCGCGGCGCGCGCGCTCGAGCTGGAGCCGGACATCGGACTGCTGCTGCCGTGCAACATCATCGTGTCGTCGCGCGGCGGCGTGACGCACGCCGGCGTCGTGAACCCGCAGTCGATGGTGGAGTTCACGTCGAACCCCGCGCTCGCCGAAGTCTCGCGCGAGGCCGACGAGCGCCTGCGGCGTGTGATCGAGGCGCTCGGCTAGCAGACGAACAACAGACAACAGATCGGCATGCCGATCTGTTGTCTGTTCTCTGTTGTCTGTTCTCTCGACGAGTTCAGGCCACCGACGCCACTACCGGACGCCCGCCAGTCGAAGCGCTCAACTTTTTTCGCGAAATTGTCGATCTGGCTCTTGACAGCGTGATGGCACAGTGCCATCATACCGCCATCAGCACGACCGTATGAAGCTGGCCGGAGGGCCGATGGCCACCGAGATACACACCGAACCCGTCTTCGACGCCCTCAAGCAGCCCCTCGCACTCATCGAGAGCGACGAGCGGCGCCGCGCCATCGAAACCTACATCGACACCGCCCGCACGCAGCTCGAGCGAGCCGTCTACGACCTGATGTCGCAGGTCGCGCAGGCCGTTGACGAGCGCGTCGCCAACCACTACCGCGTCCGCCTGGCGTACCGGCCCGGCGGCCTGACGGTGGAGGTCGATGAGAAGACCGGCAACGGCGAGGAGGCCCGGTACTCCGCGCTCGAGGGCGACGTCGAGAAGATCACCATCCGCATTCCGGCCGAACTGAAGGACCTGGCGCAGCAGGCGGCGTCGAAGGCCGGCACCTCGGCCAACACCTGGTTCGTGAAGGCGCTCGCGCGCGCCGTCCGCAACATCGAAGTGCAGACGGCGCCGCCGCCACCCGGGTGGTCCGAAGAGGGCCGCGGCCGCCGCAGGGAGCACGGCCGCGGGTCGCGCCTGAGCGGCTGGGTCGGCGGCGACGAAGACTAGCGTTCAATCCTCGCGGAAAGGCGGGGAGGGAAGGACACCATGACACTCAACGAACTGATGGTAGAGCAGCAATGGCATGCGCTCGAGCATCTCGACCCGGCGCGTGTGCGCTTCGCCGACGAGCTGCGCGACGCGCGCCGCCACGCCCTGCGCGAGAACATCGCGGCGATGCTCGTGCGTCTCGGCATGTGGTTCGACCGCGGCGCGGGCGAGCGTGTCGCCGGGCGCTCGCGGCCCGCGCCGCACCAGGAGGTGCAGCATGGCATCTGGTAAGACGTGCGGCGGCAACTGGAGCACTCCGTGGGAGGACCGCGTGGCCGGCAAGGACCAACCGATCGAGCCTCGCTACGTGGACATCGAACTGGTCGTGGAAGACGCGATCGACATGGTGCGTACGGTCATCGAGTGCACGCTCGAGCCCGTGCGCGAGATGCTCGCGACGCTGCCCGCGGCAATCAACATTGACGGTTGGCGCAGCGGCCGTCCGTGGCGTCGCCGCGGGCGTGTTGGACGCCGCCGCTCGTGGCGCGGCAGCGTACGTTGGGACGCCTGACGGCGGCCGCTACGTAGAAAGACACGCAGATGAGACTCCTGGCATTCGTCCTGGCGCTGTTGCTCCTGGCCGGGACCGTTGACCCGGCGCGCGGCTGGCTGATCACACTCGTCGTCCTCACCGGGCTCGCCGCGATCAAGCCGCGCTGGTGGGGCTCGTTCCACGTCTGGCCGGCGGTCGATGCGCGCCTCGCGGCGTTCGTGCTCGCGGTGCTGCTGCTGGCCGGCACGATCGACCCGACGCGCGACTGGCTCATCGCCCTATCCGCTGTCACGGGCGTGGCGGCGTTCATGCCGCGCATCTTCCACGTCGACCTCTTCGGCTTCAACGACCTCGCCGAGCGCCGGGCCCGGTGGCAATGGCGTTGGGACTCCGACGATGACGACGACGCGCGCGACTGGCGCCGGTGGCGGCGCCGCGAGCGGCGGTCGGAACGCCGCGCCGCGCGCGCGGTACGGCACAGCATGGACCCGTTCGGAGACGACTGGCCATGACGATGAACATCGCGCCCGAATACACGATCACCTGCGATACGCAGCTCGAGCGGCGCGACGTGCCGCTCGTCGTCGAGTTCACGTCGTCGCGGGTGCGGCAGCGGCCGCTCGCCGCGCGGGTGCCGGGCATCGAGCTCGCGGCCGGGCGGCTGCCGGTGCGCGCGGTCGACATCGATGCCTACCCCGACCTGCGCCGGCGTTTCAAGATCACGCTGCTGCCGACCTTCGTCATCCTGCACGACGCCACGGAGGTGGCGCGCTTCGTCGGGCCGCACTCGCGCCGCGAGCTGGCCAGCGCCATCCGTCGCGCGCTGGACCCGCGCATGGTGCACGTCGACGAGCCGCCACGGGCGCGCGGCCTCTGGAACGACTTCACGACGCGCCTGTGGGGGTTCTCGGTCTGAGATGGAACACACCCGCACCATCACGCGCGAGTTCATCACCGGCGACAAGGCGGTCCTGCACGTCGAAACCCGCTCCGGCGGCGTGAGCGTCGAGCCGGTCGACGGCGAACGCGTGCTCGTCGAAGCGATCGTGCACGTGTGGTCCGACCTGGCGGTCGAGGCCGATGAGGCCGCGAGCCTGGTCGCGCGCGGCATGGAGCAGGACGCGCACCGCGTCATCGTGCGAGCGCCGTCGCTGCCGCAGACCGAAGGCTGGAGCCTGTGGGGCGGCAAGCGCGGCTCGCGCGTCGACTACACGGTGCGCGTGCCGGTGACGACCGCCGTGCGCGTGCTGTCGCGCAGCGGCCGCGTGCAGATCTCCCGCACCGAGGGCCGGGTGCACGTCGAGACGCAGAGCGGCCGTTGCAGCATCGACCACATCCGCGGCGACGTGACGGTGGTTGCGCGCAGCGGCAGCCTCAGCGTGGAGCGCGTGCAGGGCGACGTGACGGCGGAGGCGCGCAGCGGGCGGCTCGAAGTGTCGCACGTCAGCGGCGCCGCGACGGTGGAAGCGCGCAGCGGCGCGGTCGATGTGCGCGACGTCGGCGGCGACGTGCGCGCGGCCACGCACACGGGCGCGCTGACGATCGAGAACGCGGGCGCGCGCGTCCGGGCGCAGGCGCACACCGGCGTGGTCCGCTACCACGGCCGGGTTGCCGGCGATTTCGACATCAGGGCGCACACCGGCATGATCCACCTGGCCGTTGACCCCGCCTTCCCCTTCTTCATCGATGCGGAGAGCGACACGGGCCTCGTGCGCTCGGACCTGCCGCCGCGACGCGTCGGCGGCTCACCCAACGGCAACGGCCCAAAGGTGCGGCTGCGAACGCACACCGGCATGATCAAGCTCAGCCGCGCGTAGACGGCGTTTTGCCGGGCGCGGCGCCCGGCGTGTAGAATCGCCCATGCAGCCGTCTCGCACCGCCCGCATCGCCATCATCGGGGACTTCGACCCCGCGTACCCATCGCACCCCGCCACGAACCAGGCCATCGATACGGCCGCCAGCGCCCTCGGCGCGGCCGTTGACGTCACGTGGGTGCCGACGCCGGCCGTCGCGGCCTCGGGCGCGGAGATGCTCGCCGCGTACGACGGGATCTGGTCGTCGCCGGGGAGCCCGTACAGGAGCATGGAGGGCGCGCTCGAAGCGATCAGGTTCGCGCGCGAACGCGGCAAGCCGTTCGCCGGCACCTGAGGGGGCTTCCAACATACTCTGTTAGAGTACGCTCGCGACGTCCTGGCGCTCCCCCAGGCCATCCACCCCGAATACGATCCCGCAGCGACCGATACGCTGATCTCGCTCGCCGCGTGTCCCGTCCCGGAGGCCGGCGCCCCGAGGATGCACGGCGCGATGACGGTGACGCTCGTGCCCGGCTCGCTCGCGTCCCGCATCTACGGCGCGGACACGGTCGAAGAGGAGTTCCACTGCAACTACGGCCTCAACCCGGACTACCAGCATCTGTTCGAGAGCGGGCCGCTGGCGATCACCGGCGCAGGTGACCAGGGCGAGGCGCGCATCGTCGAGCTGGCGGGGGCGGATTTCTTCATCGCCACGCTGTTCCTGCCGCAGATGCGCCCCGCGAGCGAGGGCCCGCACCCGCTGATCACGGCCTTCCTCGCCCACATCCTAACGAGCGGCTGACGCACCGCACGCTCGGGCGGACGCGCGGGGCCGCCCCTACTCCACCATCCGTGAAATCTGTGAAATCTGTGGTTACCCGTTCCCCCTAATTGGGGCCGGCGACCAGCCACCAGATCAGGCGGTTTCAGGCGCGGGCATGGCGGACGGCGTGCACCGCCGCACGCTCGGGCGGACGCGCGGGTCCGCCCCTACTCCACCATCCGTGAAATCCGTGAAATCTGTGGTTACCCGTTCCCCCAAAAGTGTGACCAGCGACCCGTCACCAATCACCAGATCAGGCTGTTTCCGGCGCGGGCACCGCGGACGGCGTGCGGCCGTTTCCGGACTTGCCGTTCGAGCCGATCGCGTGCTGCTCGTACGTCATCCGGTAGAGGCTGGCGTAGCGGCCGCCGAGCGCCAGCAGCTCGTCGTGCGTGCCCTGCTCGACGATGCGGCCGTGCTCCAGCACGATGATGCGGTCGGCGTTGCGGATCGTCGAGAGGCGGTGCGCGATGACGAACGACGTGCGGCCGCGAGCAGCGTCGTTCAGCGCGCGCTGGATGACCACCTCGGTCTGCGTGTCGACGTTCGCCGTCGCTTCGTCGAGGATCAGGATGCGCGGCTGGGCGATGATCGCGCGCGCGAAGCTGATGAGCTGGCGCTGGCCGACCGAGAGGTTCTTGCCGCGCTCGTGCAGGTACGTGTCGTAGCCGTCGTCCAGCCGCATGATGAAGTCGTGCGCGCCGACGGTGCGCGCCGCCTCCTCGACCTCCTCGTCGCGTCGCGTCCGGCGCGGCCGTAGCGGATGTTCTCGGCGACGGTGCCGGAGAACAGGAACGGCTCCTGCAGCACGAGCCCCATGCGGCGCGACAGGCTGGCGTGCGTGATCTTGCGCACGTCGATGCCGTCGATCTCGATCGCAGCCCTCGCGTCACGTCGTAGAAGCGCGAGAGGAGCGCCGTGATCGTCGTCTTGCCGGCGCCGGTCTGGCCGACGAGCGCGATCGTCTCGCCCGGCTTCACGTGCAGGTCGAAGTCTTCGAGCACCGGCACGTCATCGACGTAGCGGAACGTCGACGTGGTTGAAGTCGACCCGCCCCGCGATGTCCGTCGAGCTCGACCGCGTCGGGCGCGTCCTCGAACTCCGGCTTCGTGTCCAGCACCTCGAAGACGCGCTCGCCGCCGGCCATCGCGCGCTGGAGCTGCGTGTACTGGAGCACCAGGTCGCGCACCGGGTCGAAGAAGCAGCTGGAGCTGCAGCGCGAAGGCGATCAGCGCCGCCGACGTCCATCTGGCCGTGCAGCACCCGATAGCCGCCGTAGCCGATGACCAGCGCCATCGCGATGGCGACGATCACCTCGACCACCGGCATGACGGCGGCGGTGAGGCGGCCGGCGTCGACGTTCGCGCGCAGGTTCTGCTGGTTGATGCGCTCGAAGCGCTTCGCGTTCTCGTCCTCGCGCGAGAGGCTCTGGATGACGCGCACGCCGGAGACGTTCTCCTGCAGGTTGCGCGTTGACGATCGCGATCGCCTGGCGCACGCGGACGAACGCCCGGCGCGAGTAGTTCTGCCAGACCGCCATCGCGACGACCAGGACCGGCACGACGGTGAACGTGACCAGCGCGAGCTGCACGTCGAAGTACAGCAGGAAGCCGACCGAGACGACGATGCCGACGATGTCGCCGAGGATCGTCAGGAAGCCGCTCGTCATCAGGTCCTGCAGCGACGTCACGTCGCTGGTGACGCGCGACATGACGCGGCCGACCTCGTTGTTGTCGTAGAAGCGCAGCGAGAGCTTCTGCAGGTGCGCGAACATCTCGCGTGCGCAGCGTCGAGCAGCAGGCGGTGGCCGATCCAGCCGGTGGTGGTGAGCTGCAGGTAGAAGAAGCCGCGCCGACACCGACCGCCAGGCCGAGGTAGATCCAGCCCCACTGGTTGACGCCGCCGAAGTCCTGTGCTGATCGCCGCGTCGACCAGGCCCGCGACGGCGAGCGGCATCGACCGCGTCGTGACGGCGTAGCCGAGCGTGCCGATCAGCGCCAGCAGCAGGCGCGACGCGGTACGGCGCGACGAACTTCGACAGCCGCATGACGACGCGGTGGTTGTAGACCGAGCCGAGCTCGTCGTCGTCCCAGCCGTCGGTGCTGCGCTTGAGCGAGTTCGGGCGCAGGTTGTTGTTCCAGTTGCCCGCCGCCGCTCCAGCCGCCCGCCGATCCGGCGCCGCCAAAGAACATCGCCGCTCCTAGCTCCCTGCGCCGCCGGCGGCCGCCGGCTCGCCGACTCGCTCCGCTGTCATCGGCGCTTGCGCCAGCCGTTCGCGCTCCCGCTCGAACGCCTCTTCCTGGTCGCGCAGCTCCAGGTCGTAGATCTCGCGGTACAGGCCGTCCTCGTTGATCAGCTCTTCGTGGCGGCCGCGCTCGACGATCGCGCCGTCCTGCAGCACCAGGATCTGGTCGGCCGACTTCACGGTGCGCAGCCGCTGCGCGATGACGAACGTCGTGCGGCCCTTCATCAGCTCCGCCAGCGCCTGCTGGATCAGGTACTCCGTCTCCGTATCGACGCTCGACGTCGAGTCGTCGAACACCAGGATCTTCGGGTCGAGCAGCAGCGTGCGCGCGATCGAGATGCGCTGCTTCTGGCCGCCCGAGAGCGTGATGCCGCGCTCGCCGACCCAGGTGTCGTAGCCGTCCGGCAGCGCCTGCGATGAAGTCGTGGATGCGCGCGAGCTTCGCCACGCGCACGACGTCCTCGTCGGTCGCGTTCGACGCGCCGTAGGCGATGTTCTCGCGGATCGTCGCCGAGAACAGGAAGACGTCCTGCTGCACGATGCCGAACGCGCGCCGCAGCGACGCGAGCGTCACGTCGCGGATGTCGGTGCCGTCGATCGTGATGCGGCCGCCGCGTGACGTCGTAGAAGCGCGGCATCAGGTTGACGACGGTCGTCTTGCCGGAGCCCGTCTGGCCGAGCAGCGCGACCACCTCGCCCGGGCTTCGCATCGATGTCGACGTGGCGCAGCACGGGGCTGATCGCGTCGTAGCCGAACGACACGTTCTCGAAGCGCGACGTGGCCCTTCACGTCGGTCAGCTCGACGGCGTCCGGCCTTCTCCTGCACCGCCGATTCGGCGTCGAGGATGTCGTAGATGCGCTGGCCGGACGTGGCCGCGCGCGCCCAGAACATGTTCACCCAGCCGAGGCTGCGCACGGGCAGCTGCAGCATCGAGAGGTAGAGCAGGAACTGCGCCAGCTCGCCGGCCGTCAGGTTGCCGTGCAGGATCTGGTTCGCGCCGAACCACGCCGTCGCGACCATCGCGAGCGCCCAGACGCCGTTGAGCATCGGCGAGTACTTCGCCTGGATGCGGTTCGTGGCGTAGGAGTTGTCGAAGAGCTTCTGCGCCTCGGCGTCGAACTTCGTCGCTCTCGTACGTCCTCGCGCCCGAACGCCTTGACGACGCGCATGCCGCTGAGGTTCTCCTGCAGCACGACGCCGAGCTCGGCCCTGCAGGTTCTGCACCTGCGAGCCAGATCGGCCGCAGCTGCGTCGTCATGCGGATCGGCGATGAACGCCGTCGGCGGGATGAACACCCAGCTCAGACAGCGCCAGCTTGCCAGTTCGTCGCGCACCATCAGCGATCAGCGTCGCGACCAGCAGCACGACGACGTAGACGAGCCGGATGACGCCCATGTTCACGAACATGCGGACGCCTTCGACGTCCTGCGTGGCGCGCTGCATGATCTGGCCGGTCTGCGCCTTGTCGTGGTAGGCGAAGCTCAGCCGCTGCAGGTGGTCGTAGATGTCGTTGCGGATGTCGTAGGCGACGCGCTGCGAGACCCACTCGCCGGTGTACGTCTGCCAGAACTGGAAGATGCCGCGCGCCGCCGCCGCGGCCGTGATGAGCACCGCGGCGATGACCAGCGTGTTGAGGCTGCCGTTCGCCGTCAGTTTGCCATCGACCGTGCTCGGGTCGATGCCGGTGTCGATGGCGTACGCGACGAGCGCCGGGCCGACGAGCTGGAACGTCGTGAGGCCGGCGAGGGCGCTGATCGCCAACGCCAGCCGCTTCCTGTAGGGCATGGCGTAGCTCAACAACCGGATCGGGATCGGCATGCGAGCGGTGCATCATGGCGTCGGCCGAGTATATCGCACTCTAACGTGCACGTAAAGGTTGGCGGGGGTAGAACCGAGAACCTCGAACCAAAAACCTATGGGCGACGCATGCTCTGTGCTCTGTTCTCGCCCGCTACGCGGGCGCGGCCGCCTCCGGCCGCTCGACGAGACGGCGGCCCTCCTCGACCGACACCGGCACGCCGTCGCGGAAGATCACGGCGTTGCGATGCACCGCCGCCACCCGCGCGCCCGGCGTGATGATGCCGGCAAGGTTCAACGGGTCGGCCGCGTTCACGCGCACGATCTCGCCGGCGCGCTCCTCGCGGCGGACGCGGCGCAGCGCCTCCACCGCGTCGGGCATGGCGTACTGCTCGCCGATGAAGCCGGCGACGAAGCGGCCGCCCCGCACGACCCCGCGCGCCTCCTGCCGCCGCAGCGCGCGCACCACGTCGCGCCACGGCACGGCGAAGCCCTCGCGGGCGACGAGGTCGCGGAACACGACGCCGTAGCGCGCCAGCAACTGCATCGCGAGCGACTCCGCCAGCTCATCGACCGGCGACGGCTCGGGCTGGAAGCGGTGCACGATCGACCAGCGGCCCTGGGGCGCCGTCGCACGCGGCAGGCGCGAGCCGCCGTTGCGCGCATGGCGGCGGGCGGCGCGTGCGCGCGCGGATCCGGCCGGCGTCATGATCTGGCGCAGCGACTGGAAGCCGTCGCCGGTGACGAGGCCGCGCGCGACGAGGTCCCACAGCGCTTCTTCGAGCTGCGCCGGCAGCAGCCGGCTCGCGGCGGCGAGGTCCTCGAAGAACAGCGCGCCGTGCTGCCGCAGTGCATCGATGACGGCCGATGCCGCACCGTGCCGCGGCTCCTCCGGCTGCTGCGCGCCGCGCACCGTTTCGAGCAGACGGCCGAGGTCGCGGCGCAGGACGAGCGCGATCGGCGTCGCGCGCGACGGCGTACCGGCGCGCGCCGAGCCGTTCGGCTTGCGCAGCGACAGCCGCGCCCACGCGACGTTGCCGGCCAGGCACAGCTCGTCGAGCCAGCGCGGGTCGTAGTTGATGATGCGCGAGGGCAGCACGTCGCGCTCCCACGCCACCGCCGGTACCTCGAAGCCCTGGAGCTGCGCGATCACCTCGAGCAGGCCGCGCTTGCCTTCGAGCCGGCGCCTGCCCGCGACGTGCTGGCGCGTAATGAGGTAGCGCATGAAGTCCTGCGCGCTCACCGGCTCGATCTCCCGGCGCAGGCGGTCGAGCGTGTAGCGGTGGATGCGCGCCAGCAGCCGGCGGTCGCACCACTCCTCCTCGTCGCAACCCGGCGTGAAACGCCCGCGCAGCACGAGGCCATCGCCCTCGAGCCGCGCCAGCGCCGATGTTGTCTCCAGCGCGCCGAAGCCGAGCATCGCCGCGAGACCGGCGGCGGTCACCGGCCCCAGGTACTCCATGTGGCCGCGCACGGCCGGCAGCACCGCGTCCTCGCGCTCCGGTGCCGGGCCATCGAGGTGCGCGGGCAGCCGTACCGGCGGCATGATCTCGGCACCGGGGTAGAGGCACTCGACCGCGCGCACGTGCTCGGCGGCGAACCAGAACGCGCCCCGATCGCCGCGCACCGTTGCCGCTCGTCCGGCGTCGACGAGCGCGTCGAACCACGCGCGCCACTCCGGTACCTCGCGCGTGACCACGAGGCCGAGCAGCACGTCGTGCAGCTCGTCGGCGTCGCGCGGCGCCGGGCGCGCTTCCTCGCGCACGCGCTCGATCGCTTCGGCGTCGAGCTGGCCGAGGTCGCGCTGGTGCTCCGGCAGTGTGCGCCGCATCGATACCGCCTGCGTGCGCCGCTCCTCCAGCGGCGCGTCGTCGAGGAACGCGTACGGCTTGGCGTTCAGGATCTCGTGCGCGAACGGCGAAGGCTCCGTCGTGTCGCGCGCGTGCAGGCGGATCTCGCCGCGCTCCATCTTCTCGATGATCCCGGTCAGCCGCACCAGGTCCATCGCCTCGAACAGGCAGTCGTGCACCGTCTGGCGGATCAGCGGATGGTCAGGGATCGGCAGCGGCCCTGTGAGGTTCTCCTGGCAGCCGACCTGCTCGGGGAACACGGCCGCCAGCAGGTCGTCGGACCGCATGCGCTGGATGGGCGGCGGCACCTTGCGCCCGGCGTTCTGGCGCAGCACCTGGAGCGCGCGCGTCGCGTTCCAGCGCCAGCGCGCGCCGAACATCGGCGCGACGAGCATGGCCTGTTCCAGCGACTCGCGCAGTACGTCGGACCGCACGAAGCGGAACGCGTCCTCGAGCGGGAAGCTGTGCTGCGGCCCGAGCGAGAGCACCACCGCGTCGTCGGTCGCCGCCGCCTGCAGCTCGAAGTCGAAGTTCACGCAGAAGCGCTTGCGGAGCGCCAGCCCGAACCCGCGGTTGACGCGGCCGCCGAACGGCGCGTGCACCACCATCTGCATGCCGCCCGCGTCGTCGAAGAAGCGCTCGAACACCACGTCCTGGTCCGATGGCACGACGCCGAGCGCCGCCTTCTGCGCCGCGACGTAGTCCGCGACCTGCGCCGCCGCGCCGCGGTCGAGCGCGCACTCATCGCCCAGCCAGCTCACGACGTCGTGCTCGCGCTCAAGGCGCTCGGCGATGTCGCGCCGCAGCCGGCTCACCTCTTCGGACAGCTCCCACGTGCGCGAGGGCGCCTCGCCGAGCCAGAAGGGCACGGACGGCGGCCGGCCCTGCGCGTCCTCGACGCGGAGCACGCCGTGCGCCGACTCGATGCGGCGGATCTTCCACGAGTGCGAGCCCAGCAGGAAGATGTCGCCCGCCATGCTCTCGACCGCCCAATCCTCGTTGACGGTGCCGATGAACGTCTCGTCCGGGTCGAGCACCACGCGGTAGTCGGCGACCTCCGGGATCGCGCCGCCGCACGTCAGCGCCGTGAGCCGCGCCGACCGCCGCCCGCGCAGCGTGCCGTTGATGAGGTCGTGGTGCAGGAACGCGCGGCCCCGGCCGACGCGCGCCGCCGGGCCCTCGCTGACCATCTCGATCACGTCGTCGAAGTCGGCGCGCGACAGCGTCGCGAACGGCTCCGCGCCGCGCACCATGTCGTACAGCTCGTCCTCCTGCCACTCGCGGCAGGCGCACTCGGCGACGATCTGTTGCGCCAGGATGTCGAGCGGCGCCGCGGGCGGCTCGACGCGGTCGAGGCGGCCGGCGTGCACGGCGCGGATCAGCGCGGCGCACTCGACCAGCTCGTCGCGCGACGTAGCGAAGAGCCGGCCGCGCGACGTCAGCCCGAGCGCGTGCCCGGAGCGGCCGATGCGCTGGAGAAACGTCGTGACGGCGCGCGGCGAGCCGATCTGGCACACCAGGTCCACCGTGCCGACATCGATCCCCAGCTCGAGCGATGCCGTCGCGACGATCGCGCGCATCTCGCCGTTCTTGAGCCGCTGTTCGATGCGCAGCCGCCGGTCCTTCGAGAGGCTGCCGTGGTGCGCGGCGACGTGCTCTTCGCCCAGCCGCTCGCCCAGGTTGTGCGCGACGCGCTCCGCCAGCCGGCGTGTATTCACGAACACGAGCGTCGTGCGGTGTTCCGCGATCAGCTCCGCCAGCCGGTCGTACATGTCGCCCCATTGCTCGTGCGTCGCCACCGCGCCGAGGTCCGCGGGCGGCACCTCGATCCGCAGGTCGAGGTCACGCCGGTGCCCGACGTTGACGATGGTGCAATCCGGCACGCCGCGCCCGTCGATGCGGTGCGTTCCCACGAGGAAGCGCGCCGCCTCCTCGATCGGGTGCACCGTGGCGGACAGGCCGATGCGGAGCGGGCGGCGCTCGCACAGCGCGTCGAGCCTTGCGAGCGACAGCATCAGGTGGCTACCGCGCTTGTCGCGCATCAGTGCGTGCAGCTCATCGACGATCACCGTGCGCACGTTGCGCAACAGCGCCCGCGAGCGCTCGGCGGTGAGCATCAGGTACAGCGATTCGGGCGTGGTGATGAGGATGTGCGGTCGCCGCGACGGCGACAGGATCGCCGCGCGGGCGGCCGGCGTCGTGTCGCCGGTGCGGAGCGCCGTGCGGATCTCCGGCTGCGCGAAGCCCATCTCGCGCGCCATCTCGTTGATGCCGGCCAGCGGCTCCTCCAGGTTGCGTTGGATGTCGCCGCTCAGCGCCTTCAGCGGCGAGACGTAGACGACGTCGATGCCGTCCGGAAGCTCGCCGGCGAGCCCGCGCTTGAGCAGCGAGTCGATGCTGGAGAGGAACGCCGTCAGCGTCTTGCCGGAGCCGGTCGGCGCGGCGATGAGGGCATCGCGCCCCTGGCCGATCGCGGCCCAGCCGCGCTCCTGCGCGCCGGTCGCCGCTTCGAAGCGGCGCTCGAACCACGCCCGGACGGCGGGATGGAAGGATGCCAGTGCGCTCATGTCGTATCGGGGTGCGATGCTGTACGGATGGCCGATCCAGTCTAACGGATCGAAGCCGCCCCGAAGCCGGGCTCCTGACTCGTGGTGTCAGGAGTGGCGGACGGTAGAACCAAGAACCTGGAACCTGGAACCTAAGCGCCGGATCGCGATCACGTGCTGATACCGGGCAGTGGATCGCAGCCGCCCCCGGCTGCATATCCGGCGGTCGCAGAGTCGCCGCAGGAGACAGCCGGATCACCCGCATCGAACAACTCCGACGCCCGCTCCCGGAGCACCGGCATCTGCCAGCGAACCTTCGCGCCATCCCCGCCGGCCGGGTACGATGCCGCAAATGCAGCAAACTTCATCCACCTTCGCCACTACCGGCGGGCTCACCCTGTTCGAGCAGCACTGGCTGCCCGACGGCGAGCCGCGCGCCGGCGTCGTCATCGTCCACGGCTACGCGGAGCACAGCGGCCGCTACCAGCACGTCGGCGAGTTCCTGGCGAAGCGGGGGTACGCCGTGCACGCGTTCGACCTGCGCGGCCACGGCCGCTCCGAGGGCCCGCGTGTGCTCGTGCGGTCGATGAACGAGTACCTCGACGACCTCGACGCCTTTCTGCAGCGGCACCGGACACCCGGCCGGCGGCTGTTCCTGCTCGGGCACAGCATGGGCGGCACGATCGTCACGCTCTCGGCGGTGACGCGGGCGCCGGACCCGTACGGCATCATCCTCAGCGGGCCGGTGTTGACGTTGGCCGCGCCGCGGTTGGTGGCGCGTGTGTTGATGCTGATCGGCCGCTTCTTCCCGTCGCTCCGGCTCCGCCAGCTCGACTCATCGGCCGTGTCGCGCGACCCGGCGGTCACCGCCGCGTACGACGCGGACCCGCTCGTTGACCGCGGCAAGATGCACGCCGGCACCGTCGCGGCTATGTTCCGGGCGGTGCGCACGATCGAGAAGGGCGCGCCGCGCATCCACTGGCCGCTGCTGGTGATGCACGGCGCCGAGGACCGGCTGGCGAGCCCGGACGGCAGCCGCGCGTTGCACGAGCGCGCATCGTCGCAGGACAAGACGCTGCGGCTGTACGAGGGCCTCTACCACGAAATCTTCAACGAGCCCGAGCAGGGCGAAGTGCTGGCGGAGCTGGCCGCCTGGCTCGACGCGCGGACCTGACCGGGGGGCCCGGCCACCCACCGACGTCATGATCCGGCGAGGGCACGGCGCACCGTGCCCCCAGCGCGGACCGGACACCGCCGGGTCACTACCGCGGACCGGCCAGCGCCGGGTCACACCTGGACATACCAAGCCCCTCCGCAAAGGATTACCTAGTTACTTAGCGCTTGACCAACTAACAGGCGCGAGTACACTAGCTTCCCTGACATTCGGTCATTGGTGACCCGTATCCGTATCCGTGTCCGTAGCGCCGGCGGCGCCGTGCGCCCCATCGAAAGGGAAGGGAAGCGTCATGACGACAGCAACCGTGGATCAACAACAAGCGGAAGCCTTTGCCGGCCAGGTCGTCGGCATCCTCAATGGAGCATCGTTGGCGTACATGCTCAGCGTCGGCCACCGCACCGGCCTGTTCGACAAGATGGCGCAGATGCGGCCGTCGTCGAGCGAGCAGATCGCGGCCGAGTCGCGGCTCAACGAGCGCTACGTACGCGAGTGGCTCGGCGCGATGGTGTGCGGCGGCATCGTCCGCCACGACCCCGCAGCCGGGACCTACGGGTTGCCGGCGGAGCACGCGGCGTCGCTCACGCGCGCGGCCGGCCCGGGCAACCTCGCGGGGATGACGCAGTACTTCGCGCTTATGGGCCTCGTCGAGGACGGCATCGTCCGGAGCTTCGAGCGCGGCGGCGGCGTGCCCTACTCTGAGTATCCGAAGTTCCAGGAACTCATGCGCGAAGAGAGCGCCGCCGTCTTCGACGCCACGCTCATCGACGCGACGCTGCCGCTCGTGCCCGGCCTGCTCGACCGGCTCAAGGCCGGCATCGACGTCGCCGACGTCGGCTGCGGCGCGGGCCACGCCATCAACCTGATGGCGAAGGCGTTCCCCAACAGCCGCTTCACCGGCTACGACTTCTCGAAGGAGGGCGTCGAGCGCGGGCACGTCGAAGCGAAGGCGATCGGCGTCACGAACGCGACGTTCATCGAGAAGGACGTCGCGACGCTCGAGGGACCGCCGGCGTTCGACTTCATCACGGCATTCGACACGATCCACGACCAGGCGAAGCCGCGCCGCGTGCTCAAGGGCATCTACGACGCACTGCGCCCGGGCGGCGCGCACCTCTGCGTCGACGTCGCGGCGTCGAGCAACCTGCACGAGAACGCGCAGCACCCGCTGGGGCCGCTGCTCTACACCATCTCGACCATGCACTGCATGACCGTCTCGCTGGCGCTCGACGGCGAAGGCCTGGGTACGTGCTGGGGCGAGCAGAAGGCGCTGGAACTGCTCGCCGAGGCGGGCTTCACGAACGTCGCCGTGAAGCGCGTCGAGGGCGACATCATGAACAACTACTACATCGCGGCGAAGTAGCGGCGCCGGAGGCGCCGACAACAGACAACAGGGAGCAGAGCTCTTGGGGTACGCTCTCTGCTCTCTGTTGTCTGCTCTCTGTTGTCTGTTGTCTGTTGTCTGTTGTCTGTTGTCTGTTGTCTGTTGTCTGTTGCTGGTAACGTCCCCGCATGGACTGGCGCGAGCGCTACGCCGGCAAGCTGACGACGCCCGAGGACGCCGTGCGCGTGGTGCGCGACGGCGATCGCGTCGTCATCGGCATGCACTACCAGACGCCGCTCGCGCTCTGCCGCGCCCTCGCCGCCCGCGCCGATGAGCTGCGCGGCGTCGAGATCGAGAACTCGATCGCGACGTTCATCTCCTGGTGGCAGGACGACACGCCCAACAAC
The DNA here is from genome assembly GCA_963701135.1 of uncultured Chloroflexia bacterium. GTDB lineage: Bacteria > Chloroflexota > Dehalococcoidia > DSTF01 > JACRBR01 > CAYJMJ01. The sequence goes on along the minus strand of OY969567.1, from coordinate 3,160,457 downwards.
TTCGCCGTGCGCTCGTTCTTCCTGCAGGCCAGCGACCGCCCCGCCATGCGCAAGGGGCTGCTCGACTACGTCATCGCGCCGCCCACCCGCGCCGACGAGAGCTACTGGCTCGACCGGCAGCCCGACGTCTTCCTCACCAGCATCTCGCCGCCGGACGACGACGGTTGGTGCGGCTTCGGCATGAGCGTGTGGGGCGCACCCGAAGTGGCGCGCGAGGCCGCGCATGTCATCGGCGAAGTCAACGAGCGCTTCATCCGCACCGGCGGCGACAACCGCGTCCACATCTCGCGCTTCGAGAAGCTGGTCGAGGCCCCGCACGAGTGGAAGTTCCTGCGCCGCCCGCCGCGCTCGCACGAAGAGAACGAGATCGCCGAGGTCATCTGCTCGCTCGTCGGCAGCGAGATCGTGCAGGACGGCGACACGCTGCAGATGGGCACGGGCACCGTATCCGCGGCGCTGGCGTCGTTCCTGTCGCACCGCCATGAGCTGGGCGTGCACTCGGAGCTGATATTCGGCGGCATCCCGGAGCTCGTCGAGCAGGGCGTGGTGACCGGCAGCCGCAAGACGGTGCACCCCGGCAAGGTCGTCGGCGCGTCGTTCGGCCCGCTGACCCAGCACGAGTTCGCGATGGTCGATGGCGACCCGCGCTACGAGCTGTACTGCATGAGCCACACCAACGACATCCAGGTGATCGCGGCGCACGACAACATGTGCGTCGTCAACAACGCCCTCCTCGTCGACCTCACGGGCCAGATCAACGGCGAGACGCTGGGCACCGAGATCTACAGCGGCACCGGCGGCGCGTTCGCCTTCGCCGTCGGCGCGCTGCACGCGAAGAACGGCCGCTCGGTCACGGTGCTGCCGTCGACCTCCGTCGTGCACGGCGAGCGCCGCTCCCGCATCGTGCCGATGTTCCCGCAGGGGAGCGCCGTGACGGTGCCGCGCGGCTATGCCGACATCTTCGTCACGGAGTACGGCATCGCCCGGCTCAAGGGCCAGACCCTGCGCAAGCGGGCCGAAGAGCTGATCGCGATCGCCCACCCCAACTTCCGCGCCGACCTGCGCGCCGACGCACGCCGGCTGTACGGCGTCTAGCCGCTGGTGGATGGAGATTGGTCGCTGGACGCCGTCGAGATCATCCTGCCGCACCACCCGCACGAGGAGGTGGCGGTCGCGGCGGCGCCGGCCGGCAAGCCCGCGTCGGCGGTTTCGCCGCCCGCAGACTGCCGCCGTCTACCCCGCACGCGCGCATATACATCCGTAGCGCGGGCTTTTCAGCCCGCGCGGGTCAGCGGCGTGCGGTGGAGCGTGCGCGATCCGCGCGAAGCGGATGAACACGGCCGCGCATCCGCGACAGTCGTCGCAAATACCGCGCGGGCTGAAAAGCCCGCGCTACGACTGCGGTAAGACGTTGGGCTGTTCGCGCCCTTTGCTGTCTGCTGTTTGCTGTTTGCTGTCGTCTCTACGACGATTAACGTGCCTCTGTTGTTTGTTGTTTGCTGTTTGCTGTCGTCACTCCCCCAGCGTGCCCGGCTCGAAGTTGACGGCCAGCACCGTCGCGTACTCATCGACCACGGACTCCGGCACTTCGATCCGCAGCTCGCCGCGCGGGTCGGGGTTGACGAGCGTGTCGATGATCGATGCGCGCCCCGCACACTCCAGCGGCGTGCCGGAGGCGAGCGCTGTGACGCCGCGCACGCGCTTGATGCGCACGCCGCGCAGCGTGACTGCGTCGTACGGGCGCATGAGCAGGTGCAGGTACAGGCGGTCGTCGCGCCGCGTCGCCGGGCCGTAGAACTGCCACGGCTCGAGCGCCGCCTCCGTGCCGCCGATGCTCTCGCCGTTCCGCGCGATCCAGCTTTCTATGACGTTGAGCCGCTCGGTCAGCTCCGCCGGCAGCGTGCCATCGCCCTTCGGGCCGACGTTGAGCAGCAGATTGCCGCCGCGGCCCGCGACCTCGCAAAGGGTGTGGATGAGCTGCCGCGCGGACTTGAAGCGCGTGTCGGCCGGGTTGTACCCCCAGCTCTCGTTGATCGTCATGCACGTCTCCCACGTACGCGCGGGCGGCCGCGGCGGCACGAACTGCTCCGGCGTCTCGAAGTCGCCGAAGCCGGGGAGGCGGTCGTTGATCAGTATCTCCGGCTGCAGCTCGCGGATCATGTCGTGCAGCTCCCGCGAGCGCCACTGCACGGTGCTGCGCTCCCAGCCGCCGTCGAACCAGATGACGTTGACCTTGCCGTAGTCCGTCAGCAGCTCGCGCACCTGGCCGAACATGAAGTCCTGTACCGCGCCGGAATTGCTGGACACTTCGTTGATGGTAATCATGCCGCGACCTCGGCGGTAGCGGCCCAGGCGGCGCGGACCTGGGCGGGCGAGCGATACGCGTGCCGCTCGATCAGCCAGGCGCGGTTGTAGCGTTCCTTGAAGGAGAGGAGCGCCAGGCGCAGCTCCTCGACCGTGGCGAAGGTCTCCACCCACAAGAGCTGCTCCTTGAGGGTGCGGATGAAGCGCTCGGCGCAGCCGTTTCCCTGCGGCTCCCGGACGAAGGACGGGCTCGACGTGATGCCGAGGAAGCGCAGCTCGTCCTGGAAGTGGTCGCTCATGTATTGGCTGCCGTGATCGTGACGGACGGTGAGCCCTGGCGCCACGGCTGCGTGGTAGTCACCGAAGTGCGCGCGCAGCCCCTGGCGTAGCGGATCGAGCGCCTCGAAGCGCGTCCCTGGCCGCGCGGCGTGGATGCCCACGCATTCAGCCGTGAAGTGGTTGACGGCGATGAAGACCGTCGCCGTGCCCTCGCGTGTGGTGAAGCAGGCCGTGGCGTCCGTCCCCCACATCACGTCCGGGCGGTCCGGCACGATTGTCCGGTCGTGCGCCTTGGGCCCGTGCGCGCGCCCGATGCGGCCCGGCGCGAGGAGCCCGGCCTCCCGCATGCAGCGCAGCACGCGCGCCTTCGACGTGCGCACGCCGGCCAGGCGCAGGCGCGCCCACACCTTGCGATGACCCTCGCCGAGGAAGGGCGAGCGGGCGAGGACCAGGCGGATCTCCTCGGTGAGCGCGGCGTCCGTCCACGCCGTCTTCGGACCACGCTTGTGTGGTGCGTGCGGCAACAGGTGCCGGCGCGCATAGACGGTGGAGCGTGCGCGCTCCCAAACACGGCAGACGCGAGCCAGGCCGTAGGGGCGATCGGCGGAAGGCGAGGCGGCCTGACTCATGACCTCGACCTCCGTGGGGCCAAAGGGCGTCCGCCCTCCAGCGCGTGACAGCGCTCGCGGATCAGGCTCGTTCTCCATCGTGATGGCGCCGATCTTCGCCTGCAGGCGCCGCACGTCCTCGTCGCGCGCATCCGCGAGGCGGCTCTTCAGCGCGTCCTGCCCGGCGAGCAGGAAGCGCTCCCGCCACTGGGCCAGTGCGGCGCCCGTGACACCGAGCTCGCGGGAGAGGACATCGAGCTCCTCGCCGCGCAGCAGGCGCAGCACCGCCTCCGTCTTCCGCCGCGACGAGAAGCGGCCGCGCTCCTCCTCACCACGTCGTGCACCGTTCGTCGTCTTCGTCATGGACACCTCCTGCTACGGGGCATCGTGCCCCAATCAGGTGTCCAACGAAACCCTAGGGCGGGAGAGTCCGAGAAACGCGCCCACTGTTCCGGTGCCGGCTGCCGCCACTTGCCGAAGGCGTACGGTTTATCGGCCTCGGTAAACGCCGGGTAGTCGGGATGGCGCCAGTCAATCAGCGAGTAGTAGATGCCGATGCGGATGCCCTCGGCGCGCATGGCGTCGATGAACTCGCGCAGGATGTCGCGCTTGAAGGGCGCGTGCTCGATCGAGAAGTCGCTGTGCTTCGTGTGGTACATCGCGAAGCCGTCGTGGTGCTTCGCGGTGAAGACGGCGTACTGCATGCCCAGGCGCTTCGCCCTGCGCGCCCACGCGCGCGGGTCGTAGTCCTTGGGGTCGAACGTGGCGGCGGTGCTGTGGTACTCGCCGACCGCGATGTCGCCGCAGAGCGGCAGCGCCGCGTTGCCGCCGACGAGCGGCCACGACAGCTCGCAGCCGCGCTGGCTGCTGTGCCCCCAATGCACGAACATCCCGAAGCGCGCCGTGTCGAACCAGGTGGTCATGCTCCGTCCTCTCGCGCACTCGTCGCCACGGCGCCGGCCGCGCGCTGCCGACTATATTGACGGGTCGGGAGCGCAGCGACAATTCGGCGGGCCGCCGCCGCCGACACGCACGCCGTTCGCGGCCCCGGCACATGGGACGCATCATCGCCACACCCGCCGGCCACATCGCCGCGATCGCCGCATGCACGGCGCTCGAGGCAGCCGGCGGCGCCACGTGATCATCGATGCCATCAGCGCCGGTCTCAGGCGGCAGCGCCGGCTCACGGCCGGGCGCGCCGCGCGCCGGCGGGACGGGCACAATCCGCAGCCTCGTCGTTACGCCGGCGTTAGGTTCTTGGTTCTTGGTTCTCGGGCCTGCACGCAGGTCGAACGCCACCGGCAGCGCATCGCGGCCCAGTCATCCAGATCGCCGCTGTAGCGCGGCGCATACTTTGCGAGCAGCAGCCGGCGCGCCAGCGCATCCTCGCCCGGCGACTCGACGACCCGCGCCGCCGCGTCGAAGTTCCGCCTGCCGATGCGCACCGATACGCCGGATCGCTTCCGGAGATTCTTCACGAAGTCAGCGTCGTACCGCCCGCCAGCCAGCACAAACAGGGTCGTGTCCTCGATGCCGAACCAGATTTCGACGGTGTGCGGGTTGCCCGTCACGCGGCCCGTCGTCGTGATGTAGCAGTAGCCGGCGTCACGAAGCGCGTCGTCGATGCGGAGGTCACCGCCCGGTCGGGGCATCAGGCGTCTCCGGCGCGGCTTCCTGCGGCTCCTCCCCCTGCTCGGCGAAGTAGTAGCCGACGTTGCGCTCGTTCTGGATGTAGCGCGGCGCTTCGGGATCATCTTCGAGCTTCTGGCGCAGGTACCAGATGTACCGCCGCACGTAGTTGACCTGCCCAGCGTACTCCGGGCCCCACACGCGTGTCACCAGATCCTCGGCGGGCATCACGCGTCCCGGGTGCTCCATGAGCGTCACGAGCAGATTGAACTCCGTCGGCGTCAGCTTGATCAGCTCGCCGCGCCGCCGCACGCGGTGGGTGTCCATATCGACGGAAAGCCCGCCCTCGGTCAGCACCGATCCGCGCTCGCGCGCGCGCGTGACGCGCGCCAGAATCGCGCGGATGCGGGCCTCGAGCTGCGCGAAGCTGAACGGCTTGGCGACGTAGTCGTCTGCCCCGAACCCGAAGCCCATCAGCACGTCGGACTCCTGCGCGAGCGCGGTCAACATGATCACGGGCACATCGGTTTCGTGGCGCAGCGTGCGCAGCACCTCGATCCCGTCCATCTTCGGCATGCTGACGTCCAGCACGACCAGGTCGGGATGCGCCGAACGCACGAGCTCGATCGCATCGGCGCCGTTGTCCGCCGAAACGATGTCGTAGTCGAAATGCTTGAGATAGTCGGTCAGAACCCTGAGCAGCCCAGGATCATCATCGACCAGGAGTAGCCGCGCCATTCGTTACGCCTGACCTGTGCGAAGCAGAAGTCTTGAAGTGCGTTGTCCGCCGAGATGATCGCACATCCGCGGCCCCCGTTGAGGCCGCCACCCTACGATCTTCTCTCAGCCTTCGCCTCCGCCCGAGTTGTACAACTGAAGTCAATTTCTAATGCATTTTCTGTCGTCCAACGAGTACATCTCACGCGAAGCCATGACGTTACAGTCTGTTCGGCCCATACGGCGACGAATTGACGGCTGATTGGCGCTGCCACGTGTCCGGATCGACCGTACGGAGCGGGCGCGGCACAATCACCGCATGAGCAAGCGCGCCCGCGCCCCGCTGCGCATCGACCTCGCAGGCGGCTGGACCGACGTACCGGCCTTCGCCGATGCGGAGGACGGCGCCGTCGTAAACGTCACGATCGACAAGTTCGTACGTGCCGCGTTGACCGGCGAGCACATCGCGTACCAGCACGATGTGCATGCCGGCGGCCTCGGCTCCTCCGCCTGCGAGCACGTGCTCGAAGCGGCGCTCCACAACCCGGACGCCGATCTGGATGACATCGCCGAAGCGGCGTTCGTCGCGGAGACGGCGGAGGGCGTGGCGGGCGGCCGCCAGGACCAGTACGCGGCCTGCTACGGCGGCCTCAACTACATGCTGTTCAGGAGCGCCGCGGCCGCGGGCGGCCCGGTGCGCATCGAGCGGCTGGAGATGCCGGAGGCGCACCGCATCGCGCTGGAGAAGCGCCTGGTGCTCGCGGACAGCGGCGTGGCCCGCCTTTCCGGCGAGATCCACGCGGCGGTGTGGGAGGCCTACGCGCACCACGACAACGAGGTGACCGGCGCGCTCCTCGCGCTCAAGCACGCCGCCAATGCGATGCGCGACGCGATCACCGGAAGCGACTTCGGCGGCATCCGCCAGGTGATGAACGAGAACTGGCACCAACAGAAACGCCTGCACGCCAGCGTGACGAACGACGCGGTCGATTCGATCTTCGCGCTGGCGATGCGGAGCGGCGCATCGGCCGGCAAGGCATGCGGCGCGGGCGGCGGCGGCGCGCTCGTCTTCTACGCGTCGTCCGATGGCGATGCGATCGCGCTGCGGCGCGCGCTCGCGGCAGCCGGCATCACCGTGATCGACTTTGCGTTCGACTTCGAGGGGCTGGTGGACGAGGCGGAGGACGCATGAGCGCGCGCCCCCAACGGGTCTCGATCAACGATGCGGCGGCGGCGCTGACGGAGGCGTGGAAGCCGAGCGACCTCGCCGCCGTGAACGACGCCGTCGTGCGCCTTGCGCGGCTCGACGGCGCGTTCCCGTGGCATCACCACGACGAAGACGAGCTGTTCCTCTGCTGGCAGGGCACGTTCCGCATCGAGATGGCCGGGCACGATCCCGTGACGCTCGCCGAAGGCGATCTGTTCGTCGTCCCGCGGGGGACGGAGCACCGCCCGGTGGCCGACGCGCCAGCGTGCGCCCTCGTGATCGAGCGAAAAGACACGAAGCAGTACGGAAGCTAGCGACGCTAACGCAGCCACATGCCGATCAGGTCATACACCTGCTGGTCGCACGGCATGGCGCCGGGCGCGCCGTAGAACGGCGCGTGGACGAGCGGCAGCGCCGCCGCGTGCTGCGCGCTCAGCAGGCTGCGCGCCAGGGCGCTCGCCACTCCGACGGCGCCGTCGGACGCACCGCCCGGACCGCCATCGCCGGCGATGAAGTGATAGCGCGTGCCGCCCTGGTCCGGAGCCGCGTTCAGCTCACGCAGGAACGGCGAGCCCGGACGCATCTGCTCCGCCGCCAGGTCGCCGAGAATGGACGGCGGCAAGCCGTCGGCGAGCCCGAGGTGGGGCGTCGCGATCGTCAGCAGATTGCGCACGGACCCGCCGAGCGTGCGTCCACCGTTCCAGCGGCCCGGCTCGACCGCCACGCGCGCCACGAGCCCGCCTTCGCTGAAGGCGATGACGTTGAACTCCGCTCCGGGGTATCGCCGCGCGATCTCGTCGCGTAGCCAGACGCCGTTCGCCGCGATGTCCAGCGCCGACGGGTACGCGTACGCGAGCACGCGCTCGTACCCCGCGCCGCGGACCGCGCTCGTGAGCCGCAGCATGCACGCGTCCCACGGCGATGCGTTCCAGCCGTGGATGATCAGCGCGTTGCGACGTCCCGGCTCGAACGGCGCGCCGATGAGGCCGCGCTGCCGCCACGGTGCGAGCAAGCCGCCCGGCACGACGGCCCACGTGCCGAGCCGGTTGACCTTCGCGGTGGCGGCGTGCCGCTCGGAATCGAACGTCGCCGGTATCCAACGCCACAGGCCCGCTTCGTCCTGCTCGTACAGCGCGAGGTCGCGCTCGTCTTCGACGTTCCACGCGTCGAGAAATCCGCTGTGATAGGCGATGCGCAGCGTCGCCGGTGCGGCAAGCGCGGTTGCGGGCGCCGCGCGCAACACGGGCACGCCCGGGAAGAGCGGTAGCACCGCCGGCTGCGAGGCGGCGATCGACACCGTGCCGCCGGCCGGCATCGCGCCCGGTGGCACTTCGAGCATGCTGCCCGCGAGCGCGCCGTCCGTCACCGTCAGCACACCGCCCTCGGAGGCGTCAACGCTGCTTGCGGCCGCTCCGTCTCGGACGGCGAGCGGCGCGGCGCCGGCGCCGGCGCCGGTACAGGCAGCGGCGGCCAGCGCGACCAGCGCGAGGCACAGCAGCGGCAATGGCGGTATCGCGTTCACGCGAGATCCCCCGGTGGGACGCGGACGCGCGCAGACAGCGCGCCACGGCAAGCGCCCCTGTCTGGTTGTCGTCACTAAGGGAGTAAGGGTTTACCCCTAAGGGGCTGGCGGCGAAGAAAAAGGGCGCGGCCGGCGCCGCGCCCCTTCGTCAGACATTCCGGGATGCGTTACACGAGCGTCCCGTCGTACTCGATCTCGTTCGCGGCGATGAGGTCGCGGAACCAGTAGCCGCTGTCCTTGATCGTGCGCTTCTGGCCGTTCTCGAAGTCGCAGTAGGTGAGACCGAAACGCTGGCTGAAGCCCGTCGCCCACTCGAAGTTGTCGAGCAGCGTCCACCCGTAGTAGCCGCGCACGTCGCAGCCTTCATCGAGCGCGCGCGCCACCTGGCCGACGTACCCCCGGTAGAAGTCGATGCGCTTGTCGTCGTGCACGCGGCCGTCCGCCCCCGGCGCCACGCCGTACGAGCAGCCGTTCTCGGTCACGTAGATCGGCGGGTGGCCGTAGTCGGCATCGATCCGCTTGATCATCTGGTAGATCGCCGCCGGCCACACCTCCCAGTTGAACTCCGTGCGCGGGCCGGGCCCCGGCACGATGCGCGTGCCCGTGTTGCGGCCGTTCGGGTCATCGCCGATGATCGCGCGCTGGTAGAGGTTGATGCCGATGAAGTCGAGCCGGTCGCGGATCTGCTCCATGTCCCCGGGGCGGATGTCCATCCGCGCCAGCACCTTCTCCTGGTCGAGGTAGGCGAGCGGATACTCGCCCTTGACCATCGGGTCGAGGAACCAGGTGTTGCTGAAGCCGTGCTGGCGCTCGGCGGCCGCGCGGTCCTCCGCCGAATCCGTGTCCGGGTACATCGATGACATGCTGTACGCCGTGCCGATCATCTCCGGCTTGCCGGTGGCGCGCATCGCGCGGAGCGCCGCCGTCTGCGCCAGGTTGACGACGTGCGTCGACTTCATCGTCAGCGCCGAGTCGCGCAGGCCCGGCGCGTGGTGCCCGAACAGGTAGCCGATGAACGTGAACACCCACGGCTCGTTGAAGATCATCCAGTTCTTCACGCGGTCGCCGAGCGCGTTCGCGCACGTCTCCGCGTACTTCGCGAAGTGGCCGGCGATGTCGCGGTTCGCCCAGCCGCCCTCGTCCTGCAACGCCTGCGGCAGGTCCCAGTGATAGAGCGTCGGGAAGGGGGTGATGCCGTTCGCGAGCAGCTCATCGACAAGCCGGCTGTAGTAGTCGAGGCCGGCCTGGTTCACCTTGCCCTTGCCGTCGGGGAACACGCGCGGCCAGGCGATGCTGAAGCGATACCCGCGCATGCCGAGCTGCTTCATGATCGCGACGTCTTCCTTGTAGCGGTGGTACTGGTCGCAGGCGACGTTGCCCGTGTCGCCGTTGAGGATCGTGCCTTCCGTGTGGCTGAAGCGGTCCCAGATCGACTCGCCCTTGCCATCTTCGTCCCATGCGCCCTCGACCTGGTACGAGGCGGTCGCCGTGCCCCACGAGAATCCGGCCGGGAATCGCACCTTCTTCATGGCGTCGCTGCTCCTTCCGCGCTACGGAGCCTGAGTGTACGAGTAAGGGCGCCGGCGGGGTAGTCTGCTGCGGGAAGCAAGGACGCGGCGGGCGCGCGCAGATCCGGCGCGATCAGCGATCAGTCCGTGGCGCGGGCTTTTCAGCCCGCGCGGTGCCCCCGCTATGCGCCGATGCGCTTCTCCAGCTCCGGGTTGACGTGCAGGCTGCCGTCCTCGAGCGTGTAGAACAGCCGCTTGAACGGCAGGCCCATCGCGCGGAACTTCACGCCGCCGCCCTCGTGCCGCTCCACGATCGTCATCACCAGCACGACTTCGCAGCCGGCCGCGCGCGCCGCCTCCGTCGCCCGCATCGCCGCGCCGCCCTGCGTCACCGCGTCCTCGACGACGGCGACCTTGCGGCCGGGGCGGATCAGCGGCTCGCCGTCCTCGCTCGCGGCCGCGCGCATCGATGCTTTCTCCTGCGGTCCGTGGTCCTTCGCCTCGGCGCGGCCGAAGAACGTCGGCAGCACGTGGCCCGTATCGAGCGCGGCGCGCGCCACCGCATCGGCGATCGGGATGCAGCCGGCTGCCAGCCCGCCGACCGCTTCGGCACCGGACTCCAGCACCGCCGGCAACATCAGCTCGCCGATGATCTTCGCGTAGCGCGGGTGCAGCGTCACGCCCTTGAGGTCGCAGTAGTAGTTGCTCCAGCCGCCGGACGCGAGCTGCACCGGCTTCTCGTGGACCGAGATGCAGTGCCGCTCGATCGCGGCCTTCAGCGCGTTGAGGTCGTCGCTGAAGGTCCGCGTCTTCACCCTGCCTTCCTGGCGCGGACGTGCCTGCGTGGTTCAGTTGCCGCGACTGGGGTCTTTGCCTTGCCTCGCCCTCGGCCACCGACCGTCAACGCGAGGGTGCAGTCCAGTGCGCTCGCCACCCGGATGAGCGTCTTCAGCGTGACGTTCTCGTGGCCGCTCAGGAGCTTCGTGACGAACGCGCGCGAGGTGCCGAGGCGCTCCGCGAGTTCCGAGCGCGTTACTCGCTTCGCTGTCAGTGCTTCATGAATCTGTTCGTTGAGGTCGAGGAGCAGCCACTCCAACTCGTACTCCTGCGTGGCCCGCGCGCGCTCAGCATCGCGCCGAAATCGCTCCAGGAGGTGGCTTGGGGCTGCGTGCCGGTCTTTCAGCGTTGTTCCAGGTACTCGGCGCGTAACGATTCCGCCCTCCTTATCTCCGTCCGCGGCGTCCTGCCTCGTTTCTTCGTAAATCCGTGCGTGATCACCAGGCGGTTCCGGCCATCGAAAAAATACGGCAGGCGCACCTCCGCCGTCGGCTTGAGTTCAAAGATGTCATCCGCGAGCTTCTTGCTGCGGTCGTCTGAATAGCGAAGCGGCCCGGTCTGCGCCGCGCGCTCCAGAAATGAGAATACTTTGCGACGCTCGCTTTCAACGAGGCCGTAGATGTGTTCCACCGCCGGCACCCGACCGCCCTTCACAATGACGAGTATGGTCCATGTCCCACTCAGCAGTACTTCTGCGTCGGTTATTAAGACCTCCCTATGACTTCGAGCCTATGTCCTGATATTAACCTACAGGTTAACCGCCGTCAACCAGCCGGCGGAGTCGCGGGCCGGACGCTGATGCTAGTCAAACAGCGAGCGCTGCGGCGGCGGCGACGCCGCCTTCACCGGCACGCCCAGGTGCTCGTACGCCAGCCGCGTCGCCTGGCGGCCGCGCGGCGTGCGCTGCAGGAAGCCGAGCTGCATCAGGTACGGCTCGTACACGTCCATGATCGTATCCGCATCCTCCGAGATCGATGCCGCGATCGTGTCGAGCCCCACCGGCCCGCCATCGAACTTGTCGATGATCGCCCGCAGCACGCGGTAGTCCACGCTGTCGAGGCCGATGTGGTCGATCTCCAGCCGCGCCAGCGCCTCGGCCGCGACATCGGCCGTGATCGCGCCCTGCGCCTTCACCTGCGCGAAATCGCGCACGCGGCGCAGCAGCCGGTTCGCCACGCGCGGCGTCCCCCGCGCCCGCTGCGCGATCGCCGTCGTACCCGCGCCATCGATCTCGACGCCGAGGATCGCCGCCGATCGCCGGATGATCCGCGACAGCGCCTCCACGTCGTGGAAGTCCAGCCGGTGCACGTGGCCGAAGCGGTCCCGCAGCGGCGGCGACATCATGGCGTAGCGCGTCGTCGCGCCGATCAGCGTGAACGGCTTGAGCGCGAGGCGGATCGAGCGCGCGCCCGGCCCCTTGCCCGTCACCCAGTCGATCGCACCGTCCTCCAGCGCCGGATAGAGAAACTCCTCGACGATGCGCGACAACCGGTGGATCTCGTCGATGAAGAGGATGTCGCCCGCCTGCAGGCCGGTGAGGATCGCCGCCAGGTCGCCGATGCGCTCGATCGCCGGACCCGACGTGACGCGAATGCTCACCTGCATCTCCGCGGCGATGATGTACGCGAGCGTGGTCTTGCCCAAACCGGGCGGGCCGTACAGCAGCACGTGGTCGAGCGGCTCTCCGCGCTGGCGCGCCGCCTCGATGCTGATGATGATGTTGTCTTTGACCTTCTCCTGGTTGATGTACTCCGCGAGCCTGCGCGGGCGTAGCGACGTGTCGGCCTGGACGTTGCCGTCCTGCGGGTCGCCGGCGATGATGCGTTCTGATTCGGGCTTCGGCTGGGGCTGCGTCTTCGCCATTTCGGCCATGATAACGCATGTCCGAACAGATGAGCGCCACGGCGAGTTCGCTAGGTTCTCGGTTCTAAGTTCTTGGTTCTATAAAGCCCGTGCCCGGCGATGTAGCCCTCGACCGCGGCCGGCACCAGGTAGCGGATGCTGCGGCCAGCGGCGACGCGCGCGCGGATGTCGGTCGATGATACGTCCATCCGCAACATCGGAAACGGTTCGATGCGCGCCGCCAGGCCGGGGACGTTCAACGTCGCGACGTTGACCTCCTGCAGATCTCGCGGCGCAACCGCGAGCACCGCGTGCGCGACGATGCGCTCCGGCTCGTGCCAGCTCGGCAGGTCGGACAGCGCATCGGCCCCGACGATGAAGTAGAGCTCGTCGTCGAGGCGCTCGCCGGCGAGCGTCTCGAGCGTGTCGGCGGTGTACGTGGGACCACGGCGGCGCAGCTCGATGTCACTGATGCCGAAGTCCTTGTTGTCCGCGACGGCCAGTTCCAGCATCGCCAGCCGGTGCTTCGCGGCAGTGATGGTGCGGCTGCTCTTGCGCCACGGCTCGCCCGCCGGCATGAACAGCACCTGGTCGAGCGCGAAGCTCTCGCGCGCGTCCTCGGCGAGGCGCAGGTGCGCGACGTGCACCGGGTCGAACGTGCCGCCGACGATGCCTACGCGCACGCGCTCGCCTCCACGGTCACTCCTCCCACCGCAGCTCGATGTCGCCGAATCGTACCGGGTCGCCCTCGCGCACGCCCGCGCGCCGGAGCGCGGCGACGACGCCCATGCGCCCGAGGCGCCGCATCGCCTCCACACGCGACTCGTCGGACTGGAGCGCCAGCATCTCGACCAGCACGACCGGCTGGTCGCCGATGACCCGCCATGCGCCATCCTCCCGCTCGACCCGGAAGCGCGCGCCGCGCGGCTGCGGGTGCAGCACCTCGATGCCCTCCTCAGGCGCGGGCGCCGGCGCTTCTTCGCGAAGCCGCTCCAGCCGCTCGAACGCCAGCTTCGCCAGCTCCGCCGTGCCCAGCCGCGCCGCCGCCGAGATGAACACGCACGGGCGGCCAAGGTTCCCGGCGAGCGTCTCGAACTCATCGCGGCGGACCTGCGCTTCCGGCGTATCCATCTTGTTGAAGGCGATGATCTGCGGCCGGTCGCCGAGCTCCGGCGCGTAGGACCGCAGCTCGCGGTCGATGACGTCGATGTCGTGCGCCGGGTCGTCGCGCGATGCGTCCACGACGTGGATCAGCAGGCGCGTGCGCTCGACGTGGCGGAGGAACTCCAGCCCCAGGCCAGCGCCCGCGTGCGCGCCTTCGATCAGGCCCGGAATGTCCGCCATGACGTACGAGTCATACCCCACCTCCACGACGCCGAGGTTCGGCTCCAGCGTCGTGAACGGGTAGTCGGCGATCTTCGGCGTCGCCCGCGACACGGCGGCGAGCAGCGTCGATTTGCCGGCGTTCGGCAGGCCGACGAGCCCGACGTCCGACAGCAGTTTTAGCTCCAGCTCGATGCGCAGTTCCTCGCCCCGCTGCCCCGTCTCGGAGATGTGCGGCGCCTGGTTACTCGGCGACGCAAAGTGCTGGTTGCCCCGACCGCCGCGGCCGCCGCGTGCGATGACGACGCGGTCGCCTTCGTGCGAGAGGTCCGCGATGACGCCGTGCGTCTCCGCATGGCGCGCGATCGTGCCGGGCGGCACGCGCAGCTCCAACTCCGCACCGTTGCGGCCGTGCTTCTTGTTCGTTGCGCCGTTGCCGCCGCGGTCAGCGCGATACTGACGCCGGTGCCGGTACTGCCCTAGCCCGTTCATCGCGTCATCGGCCACAAGCACGACGCTGCCGCCGTGGCCGCCATCGCCCCCGTCGGGGCCGCCGCGCGGCACGAACTTCTCGCGGTGAAAACTGATGAGCCCATGCCCACCGTCTCCGGCTCTCACGTGGATCTCTGCGTGATCGATCAATAAATCAGGCTTCCAGTAGGGGAATTCTCACGATCATTATAAGGGCGGTGGATCGGTGGGAATCGTGGGTATCGAATCTAAGAATAGCCGGGTTCCAGACATACATTTGCAATATGTAAAGCCGATGCTAGTAACGCGGTTGACAGCATGGGGTAGAATAACCCGGTGCTGACTGCAATGGCGCAGTAAGGGGCCCACGTTCGAGTGGGCTTCGTGTTGGGTGGACGGTGTGGGGGAGACCCGCCGAAAGTAGGAGGCAGAGAGCATCAGGGGCACGCTCAGCCCGCGCTCATTTAAGGACTCACGGGCGCGATTCCAACCGGGCAGGACAGCAGTTCCCACCGCGCACACCGAGGCGCGGAAGAAGCACAGGCCCATCACCCACGGCCTGGTGCTGGTAGCCATCTCTATCGCAGTCGCCTACGCAACATTCACCGGTGGCGCCATCCACGGCAAGACGCGTGCGTTCGCCGCGCCGGTCACCGGACTCTCGCTGCCCGGCGTGAGCTCGAGCATTCCCACGCAAGACCAGACCGTGCTGCGGCCGCCGGCGATCAACAAGACGCTGCGCGCCGACCAGCCCGTATCGACCAGGCAGCAGGAAGTGGCGCAGCAGCTCGCGATCCTGAGCGCGACGCCCACCGCGCAGCCACAGGCGGCGCCCGAAGACGCCGTAGTACGCGCCGCGGCCGTCGCGCCGACGCCGGACCTGCCGCCCTACCAGGTCTACCAGGTGCAGGACGGCGACACTGTCAGCTCGATCGCCACGAGGTTCGGACTCAGCTCCGAGTACGTCATCGCCAACAACGCCGAGATCCGCGATTCCGACTTCCTCACGCTCGGCCAGTCCATCATCATCCCCGCCGGCGACGGCATCCTGCACGAAGTCCGCTACGGCGAGACCCTGAGCGACATCGCGACCCGCTACGACGTGCAGGTGGGAGACATCACCAGCTTCGCGTCGAACCACATCACCACGCCCGACGACATCACCGAGACGCAACTGGTGTTCGTGCCCGGCGGCAAGCCGCTCGCCGCGGCCGCGCCGGTCGCCGAACCGAACCCCACGGACCCCACGAATACCGCTACGCCGGATGGGTCGGGCACGCCGGTCCCGGGCGGTGGCGGCATCGTCGGAGGCGGCCCGCGGTCGGACAGGGGGCTCATCTGGCCGGTCGCCGGCCCGATCTCCAGCTACTACGGCCCGTCGCACCCGCTTGGTATCGACGTCGATGGCTTCAACCTGGCCGGCGCGCCCATCGCTGCCTCGACGGACGGCACCGTCGTCTTCGCCGGCGGCAACGCCTGCTGCTCCTACGGCCTGTACGTCGTGATCGTGAGCCCGGACGGTATCGAGACGCTGTACGCCCACCTCAGTTCGATCACCGTGTCGCAGGGCGAGACAGTAGCGCAGGGCGAACAGATCGGCGTCATCGGCGCGACGGGCTACTCGACCGGCCGCCACCTCCACTTCGAGGTGATCGACAACGGCGTCCGCCAGAACCCGCTCGATTACCTTCCGTAGAACCTAGAACCTAGCGCTTGTAGTCCAGCACGATGATCTGCGTCTCGTCCGGGAGCGAGCTGCGCGTGACCGCGAGCTTCGCGTGCGTCTCCGCGGACTTGGCCCCCATCTCCTTGAGGAAACGGTCGATGGGGTCGAGCTTGGTGCGCTCGGCGTCGGTCTTGAAGTGCATCGGGATGACGAGCTTCGGCTCGATGAGGCTCACCGTCTCGGCCGCGGGCGGCGCATCGAGCGAGTCGCCCCCGCCGACCGGCACGAGGAGGATGTCGACCGAGCCGATCTCTTCGACCTGGTCCGACGTCGGCACGATGCCGATCGCGCCGAGGTGGCAGATCCGCAGCTCCTCGAGCTCGATGACGTAGGCGACGTTCCGCTGCGTCTTCTCCTTATCGTGCCACGTGGGCACGCCGACGACAGACGCCGCCGCGATCTCGAACTCGCCGAAGCCGTTGATGACGCGCGGTGAGCCCGCGACGCCTTCGACGTAGTTGTGCGCGCGGTCGTCGAAGCTGACGGTCACCAGGTCGGCCGTCGGCCGGCCCAGGCTGTAACCGGTGCTCTTGTCGCACGGGTCCGTCACGACGGTCGTTTCCTTCGCGCGCATGCGGAAGCAGCAGTGCCCGAGCCAGGTGAATTCCATCGGCATCAGGTTAGCGTGCCCCGTGCGGAGGCGCGAGACGATCGGAAGGCGCGTAGATGGGCAGTGATGTTGTCGTCCGGCAGGTGGGCAATGACGATCGGACGGAGCCGGGGAACCACCGGGCCGCCGCGTGGACTGACGCCAGAGTTCCGTGAAGCGAAGGAGGAATGGCCGGAGGAACTTCCTCCGGCCATTCGATGCTCCCGGTGGGGCGGATCGGCGCGCTGTCACGGCGGTCCTACCGCCATGGCCCGTCAGCTCAAGATCGCCGGCGGCGAGTCGAACGCGTGGCCGGCCGCGATCGCGATCAGGTACCCCGCGAACAGCAGCAGGCCGACGGTCAGGTGCAACTGCACGTTCTTCCCCATGACCGGCATCAGCGCGTACGGGTCCGAGTACTGCGCGCGGATGCCGCCGTAGATCTTGAACGCCATCGGCAGCGCCAGCAGCGCGAGCAACGCCGGCCGCGGGAGGACGCCGATGATCGCGGCGACGGCGACGACGGCGAACGCCGCCAGCGCGGCGGCCAGGAAGCCCGCCGTGACCGCGTCGGGGCTGAGCCGCACCGGCAGGGTGCGCTTGCCGACCGAGGCGTCGCTGTTGCGGTCCGGGATCTCGTTCACGTAGAGGATCAGCGCGATCAGGATCGCCACCGGCACGCTGGCGACGAACGCCTCGGCCGAAAGCTGGCGCGCCTGCACGACGTACGCGCCCAGCACCATCAGCGGGCCGAAGCCCACGGCCGTCGTCAGCTCGCCCAAACCGTGGTGCACGAGCCGCAGCGGCGGCGCCGTGTAAAACACGCTGAGCGCCACGCCGATAACGCCGATCGCGAACAGCTCCGGCGAACTCCGCTCGATCGCCAGATAGATCCCGATGGCGATGCCGGTCGCGTACGCGCCCGCCGAGACAACGCTCATCTGCTTGAGCGAGACGAGGCCGTGCTGGATCACGCGCGAGCCGCCGCTGTACTGCGTCGGGTTCACGTTCGCATCATCGGCGCCGGACAGAGCGTCGAACACGTCGTTCGCGGTGTTGAGGCCGACGTGGATGGCCGCGCCGCCGGCGAGCGTGATGAGCGCGAGCCACCAGCTGAAGTAGCCGTCGCGCCCGGCCACCGCCAGGCCGAGCAGGATCGGCACGATCGTCGCCGTCAGGAACGGCAGCCGCGTGCTCAGGAGCACCGTCCAGAGCCGCGACAGCCGCGGCTTCACTTGCCGGCCCTGCTCCTGAGAAAGCTGCTCCAGGTAGCGCTTCGCCTGCGGGTTCGAGCGCTCCGCGAACTCGAAGAACGGCACGTCGGACTCGTCCCAGCCCCAGCTCCGCTTCGGGCGCAGCACCATGCCGTCGCCCTCCGGCGAGAGCCGGCCCCAGAACGACACGTAGCGCCGCTCGTCGTAGCCGGTGCCCGGCTGCGGCCGGATGTGGCTGGCGATGATGCTGACATCGCGGTCGGACGGCAACGGCACGCCCGTGTGGTCGATGTGCACGACGCCGGCCGCGGGGTCCGAGCGAAACGCCGCGGCGGTCTGCATCGGGTAGCCGTCGTCGCCGACCCAGTTGATGACGATGTGCGGGTAGCCGGCGAGCTTCTCCAGGGCTCCGCGTGGCGCGCTCATCGGCCTGCCTCCGGCGCTTGCGCCACCTGCGGCGCGCTCGCTGTGCGCCCGTCGTCCCACCAGTAGACGCGGCGCGGCGTGATCTCGATCAGCGACCGCTCGAAGAACAGCGGCAGCGCGTATCGCTTGCCGAGGAAGAAGTCGATGCCCGGCTCTTTCGCCCGCCAGAGCGGCAGGATGCGCTCCCACGTCTCGTGCGGGTCGTCCTCGAAGACGCGCGCATCGCCCTGCACGGTGCAGCGGGCGGCGACGCCGCTGGTGGCGATGGGGTCGGTGACGGCCAGGCTGACCTTGCCGTTGCGCTTCACATGCTCGACCTTCTTCGAGAAGAGCACGCTGGAGGTGAGGTAGACGCGCTCGCCGTCCCACAGCGGGATCAGCGGGTGAGTGATCGGCTCCCCCTGCCGCCCGATGACCGTGACCTCGGCGACGAGCGCCTTGTTGAGCAGCTCATCGACCGTTCCGGGAATCCAGCTCATGTCACCTCCGTGGTCCAGCGCCGCCGCATCGCGTAGGACGACCGTCCGTGAGCGAGATCGAGCGGCAGCGGCGCAGAAATGATGTGCGGAGCGCCCCGTAAGCGCCACACCGCTATGCCGCCGCCGCATAGGAGTCGTGCGCGCGGCGCCCCGCCGGACGGATGAGCGCGGCCTCCCGCGCGCGTTGGCCCGATGCGGTTTGATCGGCTAGATTGAGCCGCGACTCCAGATTCGGCCAGAGGTGGATCGATGAATACAGCCGAGTTCTTGCAGATCAGCTCGCTGGTCGTGCCCGACCGCGACGCGCTCGTCTCCGGCGGCAAGCGCGTCACGTACATGGAGATGGCGGACCGCGTGAACCGGCTCGCGAACTGGCTGCAGAGCGTCGGCGCCGGGCCGGACAAGCCCGGTCGGCGCCATGTCGGTGAACGGCGTCGAGTACGTCGAGACGTACTACGCCGCCGCGAAGATCGGCGCCACCTTCGTGCCGCTCAACTACCGCGCCAAGCACGAAGAGCTGACGTACATGATCAACACCTCCGACGTGCACGTGCTCTTCGCCGGCGAGCGCTACCTGGACCTCGTCGCGACGCTGCGGCCGACGCTCGACGACCGTGCGCGCACTTCGTCTGCTACGACACGCGCGCCGAGGGCATGGGCTACTACCCGGACATCCTCGACAGCGCCAGCGCCGACGAGCCGTTCGTCGACGTCGACGAGAGCCGACGCGACGGTGCTGATCTACACCTCGCGGCACGACGTCGCAGCCGAAGGGCGTCGCGCTGACGTACCTGAACCTCTCCGTCTACGTGATGAACACGATGAGCCCGGCCGACCCGGAGGTCGAGCCGGACGTGACGCTGCTCTCCGTGCCGATCTTCCACGTCGCCGGCGTGACGCCGATCATGTCGTCGATCTTGGGGCGGCCGCACGCTGGTGATCCTGCCGCAGTTCGACCCGAAGCTCTGGCTGGAGGCGGTGCAGACGCGAGCGCGTGACGCACAGCTTCGTCGTGCCGACGATGCTCAAGCGCATCATGGAGCACGAGGACTTCGGCAAGTACGACCTCAGCTCGCTCAAGCTGATCACCTACGGCGCGGCGCCCATGCCGTACGAGGTCGTGCAGCAAGGCGGTCGATGTCTTCACCTGCGGCCTGATGAACGCCTACGGCCAGACCGAGAGCACGTCGACGATGACGTTCCTCGGCCCGGAGGACCACCAGATCCCGAAGGAGCCGGGCCGGAGCGCGACAAGAAGCTGCTGCGGCTGCGCTCCGTCGGCCGCGGCATGGACGACATCGTCATCGCGATCATGGACGAGACAGAACAACATCCTCGACGCCGGCGAGCGAGGGCGAGATCTGCGTCATGGGCCCGCGCATCATGAGCGAGTACCACAAGCAGGCCGATGCGACGGCCGCCGCGATCCAGCGACGGCTGGCTGCACACCGGCGACGTCGGCTACCTGGACGAGGACGGCTACCTCTTCATCACCGGCCGCAAGAAGGACCTGATCATCCGCGGCGGCGAGAACATCTCCCCCGGCGAGATCGAGGCCACGCTCGACGAGCACCCGCAGATCGAGGAGTCGGCCGTCATCGGCGTGCCGGATCGCGGACTGGGGCGAAGTGATCAAGGCGATCATCGTGCCGAAGCCGGGCGAGAAGCCGGAGCCGGAGAGCATCATCAAGTACACGCAAGGAGCGCCTTGCCAGCTACAAGGCGCCGACGTACTTCGTCTTCGTCGACGAGCTGCCGCGCAACCCGCATGGGCAAGGTGCTCAAGACCGAGCTCCGCAAGCTCTACGGCAAGCCCGGCAACTAGCGGCGCCGGCGCTTCGCGCCGCCGAACAGACAACAGAGAACAGACAACAGAAAGCCGCTCGACCAGGGAAGCGTAGGGACGAAGCTTCAGCGGGAATTGCGTGTTTTACACACAAGGGATTCTAGTAGTTCTCGCAACTAGCGCCGGTCGCCGTGATGACGACCGGCTGGTTCTGTTTCGCCACGTCCCAATCGCAACGAAACATCCGTCCACTACGATCGCCAAAGTGGAAACGAAGCTGTTCCCTACAGGAGAAACTCCAGCGACGGACTTCAAGGGTGTCCGTCGCATGCGGGCCTACATCGCCGATGCATCCGGCTGCGCTGCCACCTGTAACGAAATAGACCTTCTCGTCAGAATCGTTCCGAATTTCGAGCGAATCGACAACTTGGTTACCCCACCAGTAGCACGATCCAAGTGCTGTCGCGACCAACACCGCGACGACTGGTACAACGAACAATGGCCTCAGGAATCTCCGCATCGCGTCCTAAGTATCGACACGAGCGCCGCGCGACACCTATTTCATGGCTGCATCAAGCCAGAAGCCCTAGTCGGGGTGGCTTCGTCGGATGCGCTCCAAGCTTTAGCTCCGTCCCAAGGGTGTGGGACGGAACTGAAGCTTCGTTCCTACGTCACCGGGCCGCGCGCCCGTCACAGCCGGTGCTTCCGCGTGCTGGAGCTCCCCTCTCCACCCCGTTTGGAGAGGGGCCGGGGGTGAGGTTCCCCTGCCGGCGCCTACACCCCCATCGCCCGCGCCCGGTACACCTCCCGCAGCCGATGCGCGACCGCCCCCGGCCGCCCGCCGGCGATCGGCGCGTCATCGACGCGCGTGAGCGGCAGCACCTCCATCAGCGAGTTCGTGAGGAACGCCTCCTCGGCCGCGCGAACTGCGTCGAGGCCGAACGGCGTTTCGCACACCTCCAGCCGGAGCGACGGCGCAAGCTCCAGCACCGTCGCCCGCGCGATGCCCGGCAGCGCGCCCGCATCGACGGGCGGCGTCAACAGCCGGACGCCCGTAACGATGAAGACGTTGCTCGCGCTGCCCTCGGCGACGTTGCCGCGCGTGTTGAGCACGATCGCTTCGTCCGCGCCGCGCGCACGCGCGTCCCGCCGCGCCAGCAGGTTGTCGAGGTAGTTCAGCGTCTTCAGCCGGCTCAACGGCGACGTTCTCGTTCCGCCGCACGTCGCTTACGACCGCCGCCGCGCCGCGCTCGTACAGCTCCTCCGGGTACTGCGTGATCGCCTGTGTCGAGATGATCCATCGGGCGCGCGACGACGCCGAGGCGTCCGCGCCCGGCGGGTCGCCTTCGAGCGTCAGCCGCAGCGACGCGTCCGCGAGGCCGTTGCGCTCGAGCACGGCGCGCGCGGCATCGCGCAGCGCGGCCGCGTCGAACGGTACGCGCAGCCCGAGCACGCGCGCGCCGTCGAGCAGCCGCGCGTGGTGCGCGTCGAGGCGGAAGACGCGGCCGCCGTACGCGCGCATCGTCTCGAAGAGACCGTAGCCGTACAGCACGCCGCCGCCGAGCGCCGGTGCCATGGCGCCGGCTGCGCGCACGAGTTCGCCGTCGACGCACATCCAGCGCTCAGGCATCGGCGCGGCCCAGCGCGGCGAGCAGCACGCGCGCCTTGTCCAGCGTCTCCTGGTACTCGGCCTCCGGATCGGAGTCCGCGACGATGCCGCCGCCCGCCTGCACGTACGCCGTCCCGCCGGCGTGCACCGCCGTGCGGATGGCGATATTGAGGTCGAGCGAGCCGTCGTACCCGAAGCAGCCGATAGCGCCGGTGTAGACGCCGCGCGCGACGGGCTCCAGCTCATCGATGATCTGCATGGCGCGGATCTTCGGCGCGCCGGTGATCGAGCCGCCGGGAAACGCCGCCAGCAGCAGGTCGATGGCGTCGCGGTCGTCGCGCAGGCGCGCCTCGACCGTGGAGACGAGGTGGAACACCGACGGCAGCTCCTGCAGCGCCGCCAGCTCCGTCACGCGCACCGAGCCGATGTCGGCGACGCGGCCGAGGTCGTTGCGCTCCAGGTCGACGATCATCACGTTCTCGGCGCGGTCCTTCGCGCTGGCGAGCAGCTCCGCGCGCATCGCCGCGTCCTGCGCCGGCGTCGCGCCGCGCGGCCGCGTGCCCTTGATCGGCCGCGTCTCGATGCGTCGCGTGGCGGGATCGAGGTGGAGGAAGCGCTCGGGCGACGCGCTCAGCACTTGCAGCTCCGGGAAGTTGAGATAGGCCGCGAACGGCGCGGGGTTGACGCGACGCAGCCGCATGTACGCATCGAACGGCGTGCCCGCGAGCGGGAGCGCGAACCGCTGCGAGAGGTTCACCTGGTACACGTCGCCGGCGAAGATGTGCTCGCGCACACGGGCGACGGCGCGCCGGTACGCCTCCGGCGTGAACGTCGATGCGGCAGGCGGCGCGGCGATGCGCGGCGCGGGACATGCCGCGGCCGCGGGCGGCGCGTCGAAGCGCTCGATGCGGTCGTAGAAGCAGAGGAAGCAGTCGGGGAGCGCCAGGTCCGCGGCCGCGGCCTCCGGCAGCGTTTCGACGTGGCGCTTGAGGTCGTACGCCAGGTAGCCGATCGCCGCGCCCGCGCCGCCCGCGCCGCCCGCGCCGCCCGCGCGCTCGCGCAGCAGCTCGCGCAGCACCTCGAACGGGCTGGCGGTGCAGCGCGACGTGCCGCCGCGGCCGCACATCTCCACCGTCCCGCCCCTCGCGCGCATCACGAGCGACGGCTCGCCCGCCCGCATCGACCCGCCGGCCCAGCCCCCGGCCGCCGCGGCGTCGAGCCACGCGCCGTACGGCTCGCCGCACGTGCGGCGCAGCTTCTCGATCGATGGTGCGGTGGCGTGCGTGCTGGTCATGGGGGTACGAGAACCAAGAACCTTGAACCAAGAACCCGAGGGTCAGGCCCCACGATATCACGCCCGGCGGCCGAGCTTCATCGGGTGACGGTCAAATGGCAGCACCCTGCTAACTTTAGGCGCGGCGATAGCGTGATGCGAGGTATGATGGGCCATTGTGGGAAATCATAGTTCCGCTGGCGATCCCGCAGGCCGTCGGCTGGCAAGGCATCGGGCTGCGCTCCTGTCTGAAGCGGCACACGTAGGGCGTGCCCTCGAGGTTTTGCTCAGCCGCGCGGCTTTTCCAAATGATGTCATCCAACAGCTGGTCCGTGACGTTGCTGCGCAAGAAGCAGTGGAGTTGCAACGCGGTTTCGGTCGTGTCGAATCGCGCAGGCGATTCAAGGGCCAATCGGGGCATCCTTTACTCGATAGCCGGACGATGAACCTGCTGTTCGTTGACGAGAGCGGCAAGTCGTTTCCCGAGCCGAACCAGACTGGTTCAGAAGTCTTTGCCCTCGGTGCCGTGGCCATGTCAGAAGCGGCCAGAGACGCCTATTGCAAGTCCGCAGACGCCGTCAAGCTGGAGTTCTTTGGGAGAACCGATTTCGCGTTCCACGAACCGTTCATGCGCCAACGATATCAGGATCCCAAGAGCCAGGTTGACTACAGTTTCAACCTCGACACGACGCGCCAGAAAGAATTTGACGCTGCGGTCGAGGGCCTCATTTCCCAGACCGATTTCGTGACGTTCGGGGTTGCCATACGCAAGTTTGGATTTCAGAAGGAATTCCTGGACACGGGGATCGACCCGTACCTTCCCACCGATGTCTACGCACTCGCGATCATGTTGCTCCTGGAGCGCTACGTTGACATGCTCGCGACGGCTCCCGGAAGTTTGTTGGGAAGGGTGACGTTTGAAAGCCAGGGCTCAAGAGAAGATGCCGTCCATCAACTCGAATATGCGCGCGTTCTAATCGATGGCTCGCAATGGGTACCTGACTCTGCCTTCCGCAACTGGTTAGAGACGGGACTTCAATTCGCTCCGAAAGCAGGATCGCATCCGGTTGAATTAGCTGACTTCTTCTCGCGGGATCTCTTCGAATGGACCCGCAACGGATGCGAGGGTGCGCCAAAGTGGTGGACAGCGTACTGTCCCAAGGTGTACGTGCGCGGAGACGGACTGATGGGCAAATTTGGCGTCAAGGTATTCCCTGACTCGGATATCAGAGATGCCGTCATAACACACCGAAATGCATGGGGAGCGATAAATTGAAAGCGCCCGTCCTCAAGGAGGGCAGGCGCCGATAGCGAGCCCGCTATCCACTACATCTTATATATCGTTCAGTCGATCGTGAAGTCAAGAGGGGATCGAATATATCTATGGGCGCCCGCCAAGTCAAGCAGCCTCCTGAATCGACGTGAACCTGCTCACTGGCGCCGGCAACCTCGCCCGCGCCACACAATCAGTCCCTCTAGCCCCTAATCCCTAGCCCCTAGAACCTCACCTGGCCCCTACCGCCGCCTCACGTTCCATGCGCTTCCCCACCGCCGCGGCGACCTTCGCGACGTTCTGCATCACGCTCGCGAACAGGTCGAACGTCAGCGACTGCGCGCCGTCGCTCAGCGCGTGCTCCGGGTCAGGGTGCACTTCCAGGATCAGCCCGTCGGCGCCTGCCGCCACCATGCCCAGCCCGACCGGCTCGACGAGCTTGCGCTTGCCCGTACCGTGGCTCGGGTCGGCGATGATCGGCAGGTGGCTCATCTCCTTCACCAGCGGGATCGCGTTGATGTCCATCGTGTTGCGCGTCGCCGTCTCGAATGTGCGGATGCCGCGCTCGCAGAGGATGACGTCGCGGTTGCCCTTCGCCAGGATGTACTCGGCGGCGAGCAGCCAGTCCTGGATCGAGGACGACATGCCGCGCTTGAGCAGGATCGGCTTGCCGGCCTTCGCCACCTCCTCGAGCAGGAAGAAGTTCTGCGCGTTGCGCGTGCCGATCTGCAGCACGTCGGCGTACTTGGCGATGAGCTGCACCGTCGCCTCGGACATCACCTCGGTCACGACGGGCAGGCCCGTCTCGGCGCGCGCCTGGGCGAGCAGCTTCAGGCCGTCCTCTTCGAGACCGCGGAAGCTGTACGGCGACGTGCGCGGCTTGAAGGCGCCCCCGCGCAGCATCGATGCGCCGCGCTCCTTGACGGCGCGCGCCGCCGTCATGAGCTGCTCTTCGCTCTCGACCGCGCACGGCCCGGCGATCACCGTGACGGTGCCCTCGCCGAGCTTGACGCCGTTGATGTCGACGATCGTGTCGTTCGGGTTGAACTCGCGGCTGCAGAGCTTGTACGGGCTGCTGATCTGGACCGTGGCCTCGACGCCCGGCATCACCTCGATGTCGTCGGCCAGCTCGGGGTGCAGGCGGTCGAGCCCGACGACGCCGATCACGGTGCGCTCCACACCGACGATCGCGTGCCCGTCGAGCCCGTCCTCCTTGATGCGTTTCATCACATCTTCGAACTGCTCGGTGGTATGTCCCGGTTTCATGATGACCATCATCGTGCTGTCTCCTCCATCCCCGCTCTTCGCCGGGAAGTGTGCTCTGGCTTCACGCGTCCGCCGCCAGGTCCTGGCGGAGCACCCGCGCCCCCCGCAGATACACGAACCGGACATCGTCCTGCGCCTTCGATGTGTTGACGTGCATCGTGATGCGTAAGCACATCGGCAGGCTGCCGGGGACGTACATCTCGTGTCCGCACATGAGGGCGACGTTCGTCCAGCCCATCTGGCGGGCCGCCACGGCGGGGAATTCAGCGTTGAGGTCGGGCGTCGTCGAAAAGAACACGCTCGCGACATCGTCACGCTGGATGTCGTTGGCTTCGATGAGGGCGGAGAGGAGTTCCGATGTTGCCTGCAGGATCGCTTCTTTGGTGTTGGCGTCGACCGTTGTCGCGCCGCGAATCCCACGCAGCCGGATCGCCTCGTTCGTCACTCCGGGTGCTTCACCTTCAGCCGCCGATTCCCGTCCGGGCGGGCTACCGGCGTCCAAAGACGCCGGCCGTGGAATAGCCATAGACGCGGCCATCAGAGTCGCGCGCCGCGACTGCGATGGCCTTACGCCATGTCCTCCGTACGGCCGGTGAGCACCTCAACATAGTCCCGAACTCGCTCCACTCGTTCTTCACGAGGCGATGACTCCACGATGTCGATCAGCGCGCTGGCGACGATCGCCGCATCGGCGAGGCCCTTCAGCGCCTCGACGTGCTCGCGCTTCGATATCCCGAACCCGACGGCCAGCGGCAGGTCCGTCTTCGCCCGCAGCCGCCGCAGGAAGTCCGGCAGCTCCTCCGCCAGTTGCGCCCGGGCGCCGGTCACACCCACCACGCCCACGCAGTAGATGAAGCCGCCGGCCCGCGCCGTCACTTCCGCGATGCGCCGGTCGTCGGAGGTCGGCGCCAGCAGGTAGATCAGGTCGAGCCCGAGCTTCCGGCAGAGCGCCAGCGTCCGCGTCCGACTCCTCCGGCGGCAGGTCCACGATGATGAACCCGTCGGCGCCGGCGGCGGCCGCGTCCGAGATAAATCGATCCTCGCCTTTGGCGAGGAACGTGTTGCAGTATCCCATAAGGATCAGCGGGACGGCAACCCCGGCTCGACGTAACGTAGCCACCATGTCAATGGCGTCGCGCGGCGTCGTGCCCTGCTGGAGCGCCTGGTACGAGGCCCTCTGGATCGTCGGCCCGTCCGCCAGCGGGTCGCTGAACGGCACCCCCAGCTCGATGGCGTCGGCGCCGGCCGCGACCATCGCCTTCACCAGCTCGATGCTCGTCTCGAGGTCGGGGTACCCGACGGTCATGAACGGCATGCAGCGCCACGCGCCCCTCGGCGCGCGCGCGTTCGAACATCTCCGAGAGCCGGGTCGTCTTCAACACGTCGTGCTCGCGATCGTGACGATGCCGATGAGGTTGAAGGTGAAGTGCGCCAGCATGGTGGAGAGGATATTACCGCTCTTCCAGTACGCGAAGGAAAGCACCATGCCGATCGCGGTGAACTGGATCATCGACTTGTACAGCATGGGGTTGCCGAGCAGGTGCGCCGAGCCGAACAGGATGCCGCTCGCGACGATGCCGGCGGCGGGCCCCCACGCCCGCGCCAGGCCGGGGAACACGAAGCCGCGGAAGTACAGCTCCTCGCACACAGGCGCGAAGAGCACGGCCAGGAACGACGACATCCCGAGCAGCACGGCGTCGTTGCGGATGCTCTTCGGGACCTGGTCGGCGCAGTCCTGCTTCAGGAAGTCCAGCCCGCCAAGCTCGATGACCAGCCCGTAGATAAGCGAGACGGTGAACGCCGCCAGGAGCGCGAGACCGGCCCAGCCGACCGTCCGCCTGGTGGGCCGCGCGACCCCGAGCCGCTCCCAGCCGCCGCCGTACTTCATGAACGTCATGCGCGCGCCGATGCCGGCGATCGCCAGGTAGATCGGCGCGCTCAGGATGATGCTGACGAACAGGAACGGCTTCGAATCGGAGTCGTATAGGAACGCGAGCGGCAGCGCGATCGGCAGCGGCAGGATGAGGAAGACGCCGATGAACAGCAGCAAGCCGATCCCGACGTCCCTCGGTGTCCAGTCGATGCGCCGCCCGGAGACTGCGGGCGACGCGGAAGTGTCCGGGGGATAAGGGGCGCCTGCCGCGATGTCCATCTGCGTCGCAGTATGGCGAATCGGTCGTCGCTGCGCGACTCAGGTTGTAGGTGGTAGGGGGTAGGTTGTAGGGCATCGCGAACTCCGCGTGTGCCGTCTTCCCCGTTTCCGCCGCAAAACCAACACTTGGTCTCCTCTCCACTCGGTGGAGAGGAGGTGGCCGAAGGCCGGAGGTGAGGTGACCCGCGCCGGACAACCGCCTCTGCTCTCTGCTCTCTGCTCTCTGCTCTCTGCTCTGGGCGCAAAGCGCCCTCCCCTACAACCTACCCCCTATAACCTACCCCCTCCGCTCCTGCCGATACTCCCCCGTGGCGCTCCGAAGACCACCGCTGATCGCCCTCGCGGCGGCGCTCGTCGCCGTCACGTTTGCGGCCGGCTACTTCATCACCGATCCCGGCTCGCAGCCTCGGCGCGGCCTGCCGCCGCAGTCCGCCATCGAGCCGCAGGGCGCGCAAGCGTTCGCGGCGCGCGCCGTACGGCCCGCCGCCGCGACGCCCGCTGGTGCATCGAGCGGCGTCGCCGCCGCGGCGGCGAGCCCGCCGCCGGAGCAGGCCGGCCGCCGTTCGCCGGCGTTGCTCTTCCTCGACCACCGCGCCGTCGCGCCCAATGCGTTCGACCGCTACGGCAACCCGCCCCGGCGCGACCTGTCGCACGATGAGCTGGTGCGGATCGCCTCCGAGTACGACCTCATCGACGACAACCTGCGCGGCCAGCCCGACGGCATCCCGCTCACGATGACGGAGATGGACGAGATGCGGCGCATCAACCCGCGCCTGAAGGTCGTCCGTTACCTCTGGACGCTGAGCAACAACGACGCCGCGCTCTCGAACATCGAGCCCGGCGACAACACGCACGAGGCGTGGTTCCTGCGCGACGCTGCCGGCGACTACGTGCGCGCGTACGACGGCTCGCCGAGTTGGAACCGCCACGTCAACTACGTGTTCGACCCGGCCAACACCAACGTGCGTATCGCGCTCGGCGCGCAGGCGCGCGTCGCCCGCAAGCTCGGCTACGACGGCGTGCTGCTCGACGACGTGCTCCCGTACGTCGCAGCGCCGGGCGCGCCGCACGCACGCGCCGTCCTCCAGGCGCACCCGCTCGACCCGATGACAGGCGCGCCGTACACCGACGAGGCATGGCGTGCCGCTGTGGCAGGCCTCATCGAAAGAGTGCGCGAGATCGCCGGCCCCGGCACGTACGTCATCGCGAGCGGCATGACCGGCAGCGACTACTTCGCGGCGCACGGCGACGCCTTGCTGCCTGCGGTCGATGCGGTGCTGCTGCACCCCTTTACGGCCGATGACATTGGCGCCGCCGCCACGCAACGCTGGCTCGATGACGCCGCAGCCGTCGAGGAGATCGGCGCGCACGGCAAGACGGCGATCGCCTACGCGCCCGGCGCCTCCGCGGCCGCGCCGGAACGGCAGGAGCGCATCGACCGCTACGCCTTCGCGTCGTACCTGATCACGCTCGGCGACGTGACGCCGCTGTACGGCCAGGCGGCGCCCGAGGGTGTCACACCGGAGGCGTACGCCGTGCAGCCTTCGTACCGGCTCGCGCCGCTCGGGCCGCCGCAGGGGCAGCGGCACGAGTTCGCGGGCCTGCACGTGCGCCGGTTCGAGCACGGCATCGTCATCGTCAACCCGGACGCCGTCGCGCACGAGATCCCGCTCCCCGGGCGATATCACACGCCGGACGGCGTGGCGGTCGCCGGCAGCCTCGCGCTGCCCGCGCACGACTCGATCATCCTCGTCACCGACCCCTAGCGCTCACACCGTAGCGCGGGCTTTCCAGCCCGCGCGGCGCGGCTTCACATCGCGAACTCCAACCAGGACACGATAGCCGCGTTGAGCCTCCTTCGAGCGCCCTCGCAGCGCTTGTGCATGGATATGTAATGCGCCGGCGCCCCGACGCATGCGCCCGTCGTTGCGCGGCGAGAGTAAGATGGCGGTATGAGGGGACGCTCGCGGTTGCTCCCGCGGCTCGCGTGCGCGATCATCGCGGCTTGTTCGATGATCGCCGCCGCCTGCTCCGGCGGGAGCGACGCCTCGCCGACGTCAACCTCGGCGCCCCGAGCGTCACCGTTGCCATGCGATTATCGAGCGATGCCTTCCCGGACGGCGGCACGATCCCCGTCGACTACACGTGCACCGGAAGCAACACGTCGCCGCCGCTGCGCTGGAGCGGCGCGCCTGACGGCGCCCGCGCCTTCGCGCTGATCATGGATGACCCGGACGCGCCGAGCGGCACGTTCGACCACTGGGTGGTGTACGACCTGACGCCGTCAACCACCGGCCTCGCCGCCGGCGCCGCCATCGGCGGCGATGCGAAGATGGGGAAGAACGGACGCGGCCAGGCCGCGTACACCGGGCCATGCCCGCCGCCGGGCGCGCCGCATCACTACCAGTTCAAGTTGTACGCGCTCGATGCCCCGCTCGGGCTCGCCGCCGCCGAGTCCAAAGCCAGCGTCGAGGCCGCGATGCGGGGGCACGTACTTGCGCAGGCGGCGCTCGCCGGGCTGTACGGGCGGTAGGTGCTTGTGGCTCGTCAAGTCTCGCCATCCGTCTCTGGCGCGCGGACGGCGCCGCATGTAATCTCGCGTAGGATGCGCGAGCCGCGTGTGCGGCCGGTTGGCGCCCGCCGGAAAGGGAAGTGACGTGCACAAGCTGGTCTTCATGATCGACCTGGATAACACCATTCTCGACAACGACGGTGTGAAGAAGGACATGGAGGCGCGGCTGCGCAACGTCCTCGGGCCCGAAATGGCGGCCCGCCACTGGGAGCTGTACGAGGTCATCCGCAAGGAAACGGACGTCGTCGACTTCATCGAGGGGTTCAAGCGGCTGCGCGAGGAGTTCCCTGACCGCGCCGCGACCGTCGACCAGGCCACGGACGTGTTGATGGACTGGGACTTCCGCCCGCGCCTCTACCCGAAGGCGTTGGACACGGTGCTGCACCTCAAGAGCCTGGGCCTGCCGATCGTCGTGTCCGATGGCGACCCGGTCTTCCAGCCGAGCAAGATCCACCAGTGCGGCGTCACGCAGGCGGTCGATGGCCGCGTCCTGATCTTCGTGCACAAGGAGAAGTACCTGCCCGCGGTGGAGGCGCGCTTCAAGGCGGGCCACTACGTGCTCATCGACGACAAGCCGGGCATCCTCATGCGGTCGAAGGCGGCGCTCGGCAGCCGGCTGACGACGGTACATGTGCTCCAGGGGAAGTACGCGCTCGACCTGAAGAACGCGGTCGAATACGCGCCGGACATCGTCGCCCAGAACTTCAGCGACCTGCTCGGCTACGGCGCCGGCGATTTCTTCAGGGGCTGAGCGGCTTCCCTTCAACAATGTGCCGGGCGGGCGTTGCCCGAGCCGCGGTCGCGGGCCGATAATTCATAGGCGGCCCCGTTCCGGCGCGGTGGCGCGGCCCGAGATCGAGACGGAGGAATCACCATGACCCAGCTTCTTACCAAGGTGGACGTCCCGGCCGACGTGCCGTCCGCACAGCAGGCGCGATACGAAGAGAACTTCCAGACGATGACGAAGGGCACCGGCCGCCTGATGCTCTTCGCCGGCGACCAGAAGGTCGAGCACCTCAACGACGACTTCTACGGCACCCTCAGCAGCGGCGAGGCGATCGCGGCCGACGACGCCGGCCCGGAGCACTTGTTCCGCATCGCGCGCGACGGCGTCATCGGCTGTTACGCGACGCAGTTCGGCCTCATCGCCCGCTACGGCCGCGACTACCCGGCGGTCCCGTACCTGGTGAAGCTCAACTCAAAGTCGCACCTGATCAAGACGGCGCAGCGCGACCCGCAGAGCCTCGCCTGGGTGAGCGTCGATGATGCGCTGACGCTGCGTGAGGCCGGGCTGAACGTCGTCGGCGTCGGCTTCACGGTGTACCTGGGCAGCGCCTTCGAGTCGGAACAGATGCGCGAGGCCGCACAGGCGTGCCTGCAGGCGCACCGCAACGGCCTCATGGCCGTGCTCTGGATCTACCCGCGCGGCGAGGCCGTGCCGGAGGAGCAGCACCCGCACATCATCGCCGGCGCCACCGGCCTGGGCGCGACGCTCGGCGCCGACTTCGTGAAGGTGAACTACCCCAAGCCCAAAGAGGGCTCGCCGGCCGAGGCGTTCAAGGAGGCCGTGAAGGCCGCCGGCCGCACGCGCGTCATCACCGCCGGCGGATCGAGCACCGACGTCCGCAAGTTCTTGCAGACGCTGCACGACCAGATCTTCATCTCCGGCGCCTACGGCAGCGCCACCGGGCGCAACATCCACCAGAAGCCGCTGCGCGAAGCGATCCAGATGACGAACGCGATCAGCGCCATCACGTACGGCGGCCACAGCGTCGATGAAGCGATGGCGGTCTACGAGGGCAAGGAGAAGTTCTCGCTCTAGCCAGTGATTCCCGGCCGAGGCTGGAAACGACGCGGCGGGCGGTTCATAACGATTATCGTAGCGCGGGCTTTTCAGCCCGCGCGGGTAATACGTCAGCCGAGCCCCCGGCTGCGCGTCCGGCGTAGCCGGACCGACGCGGCACGGCGCGTCGTCCGCACATCCATCGCGCCGCGCGCGATGACATCGCTGGTGACGAAGCGTGGAGCGCGCGCCAAGCGCTGTTTACGAAGCGTGGGGCGTAGCCGCCCCCGGCTGCGCGTCCGGCGTAGCCGGACCCACGCGGCACGGCGCTTCGTCCGCACATCCTCGCGCCGTGTGCGATAACGCCGCTGGTGACGAAGCGTGGAGCGCGCGCCAAGCGCGGTTTACGAAGCGTGGAGCGTAGCCGCCCTCGGCTGCGCGTCCGGCGTAGCCGGACCCACGCGGCACGTCGCGTCGTCCGAACATCATCGCGTCGCGTGCGATGGCTGTCGTCGGCAACAAGGCGTGGAGCGTAGCCGCCCTCGGCTGCGCGTCCGGCGTAGCCGGACTCACGCAGCACGTCGCGTCGTCCGGACATCATCGCGTCGCGTGCGATGAGATCGTGTGGTTCATGACGATTATCGTAGCGCGGGCTTTGCAGCCCGCGGGGGTTTGCGCGGACTCAGCACTCACTGCGGGTAGTACGTGAGCCGCGCACCCGACTGCGGGTCCGGCCCGACGCGCACCATCGCGCCGGCGACGGCGTCCGGCACCGTCGCGCCGGCGGCGAATCGCTCGAGCAGCACGAGCGTCGCCGCGTCCGTTTCCGTCACGGAGACGTTCTGGTCCCAGCTCACGAACGACGCCGCGCCCCGGTGCACGAACGCCTGCGCCATCAACACCGACCGCAGGCCGCTGCACCCCATCAGCACCACCACGGCCGCCGGCTTGAATCGCCCGCGTGCGTCCTGCTCGATGAAGCCGGGGCGGATGCCAAAGTAGCGTTGCGAGGCGTCGTCCTCGTGCCGCACCACGGCCAGCCGCGCGCCGGCGCTCCCGTACAACGTCTGGTCGAACTCCTCCGACGTGAACAGCGCGTTCGACAGCGAGTTGATGCCGTTGTCGGTCCGCCGCGACGCCGAGTGCGAGCGAAGGATCACCAGGCTGTAGCCTTTCGACGGCAGCGCGCGATAGTAGTCGACCGTGACGTCCTCGCCCGGCACGTAGTTGACGTGGTACCCGGCGCGTTTCAACGTCTCCGTGGCGGCGCGCGAAAACTCCGGGTTCGGCGCGGTCATGCTGAGCTGGTTGACGATCACCGCTCTCGGCCCCGAAGGGCCACGGTCGCGGAGCGCAAGATATCCGCCGCTCGCGAGCACGAGCACGCACGCGGCGAGCGCGATCAGCTTGATCCGCCGCCAGCGCGGTGATGCCGATGCTTGTTCCGGCGGCAACGTCGTCCCTCCGCTGTGGCAGGCCGGTGCGCGGGGTGGTCGTCCGGACATACGCCGGACGCGGCGCGCCGGATTCACCGGCCGGCCGTTCCGCCCCCGCGCGCCGCATGGAATACTGCCCCGCATGGAACCGAGCGTCCGCTATACGCACACCCGCGACGGTGTCACGATCGCCTTTCGGACCTACGGCGAAGGGCCCGTGCTAGTCATCGTCCCCGGCGGTGGTCCGGCCTACGCGCCGGATCTCATCACCGAGGCGCGCCCGTGGATCGATGACCTCGCGCGGGACCGGACGGTCGTCGTCTACGACCGCCGCGGCCAGGGCTACTCGCAGCGCGGCGTCGCCGATCTCAGCCTCGAAGCGTTCGAGGGCGACCTCGAGGCCGTCGTGGCAAGGCTCGGCATCGACCGCTTCGCGCTCATGTCGCAGTCGTCCGGCTCCGTGATCGCCATCACCTACGCCGCCCGGCACCCGGAGCAGGTTACGCATTTGGTCCTCTGGTGGTCGTACGCGCGGGCCCAGGACTCGCGCCTGTCGCCGCGCCGCGAGGCGTTGAGCGCGCTCATCGACATCGACTGGGACCTCTACTGCCAGACGATGGCGCTCGTCAACTTCGGCTGGTCGGAGACCGCGCGGGAGGTGGCGGAGTCGCGCTTCCGCGAGACCCGCGAGCAGTACAAGACGAACGCCATCCAGCAGCTCAACATCGACCTCACCGGCGCGCTGACCTCCGTGCGTTGTCCCGCTCTGGTCATGCACCAGCGCGGGCTCGAGGAGTCGATCTCGGCCGAGGCGTCCGCGCGGCTCGCCGCGGACCTGGCCGATGGACGGCTGATGATGTTCGACAACAGCCGCCCGATCATGTTCCTGGGCGACTGGGAGACGCAGCAGCACGCGCTCAAAGAGTTCTTGACCACGGCCGGCCGCAATGAGGCCGAGGTCCTGCCGAGCGGCACCGCCGTCATCATGTTCGCCGATGTCGTCAACTCGGCAAGGCTCACGGAGCAACTGGGCGACGCCGCGTTCCGCGCAAAAGCCCGCGAGCTCGATGCGGCGGTCCGCACGGCCATCCGCCAGTGCGGCGGCACGCCCGTCGAAGGCATGCTGCTCGGCGATGGCGTGCTCGCGGTCTTCACCTCCGCCCGCGAAGCGATCGATGCCGCGCTCCGCTGCCGCGACGCGGGCGACGCGGGCGCCCTGCAGTTGCACCTGGGCATCCACGCCGGTGACGTGATCCGCGAGGGCGACAACGTGTACGGCGGCACCGTCAACATCGCCTCCCGTATCGCCGGGCTCGCCGCGCCGGACGAAATCCTCGTGTCGGACACCGTGCGCGGTCTTGCGCGCACATCGGCCGCCGTGACGTTCGAAGACCGCGGTGACCGCGCGCTCAAGGGCATCGCCGAGCCGGTGCGGATGTTCGCCGTCGAGCGCAAAGCGGCGGATTGAGCCGTCCGCCCGCCCACGACCGCCCGCAGGGACGAGCCCGAAGTGCCCGTTGACTAACCGGTGGACAAGCCCGGCGAGCGGCGTATGCTGGTCTGACCGTCAGGCGCGGTTGTGAAGGAGACGGCATGACTCTGCTCAACGACTTCAAGGCGTTCATTCTGCGTGGCAACGTGGTCGACCTCGCCGTAGCCGTGGTCATCGGCGCTGCCTTCAAAGCGATCGTCGATGCGCTGGTCGCGGACTTCATCACGCCGTTGATCGCCGCGATCGGCGGCAAGCAGGACTTCTCAGCGCTCGACTTCACCATCAACAGCAGCGTGTTCAGGTACGGTGACTTCCTCAACCAGGTGATCTCGTTCCTGATCATCGCTGCGGTCGTGTTCTTCTTCATCGTCACGCCCGTGAATCACCTGATGGCGCGCGCGAAGAAGGAGCCGCCCGTCAACCCGGCGTCGAAGAAGTGCCCGGAGTGCCTGAGCGAGATCCCGGCCGATGCTCGCCGATGCGCCTTCTGCACCACGCAGTTGGCCGCATAGCGCTACGAGCGCGGATTCGACGCACTATGGAAATGCCGTGGCGCGGGCTTTTCAGCCCGCGCAGGGCGCTCACGCGTGAGCGCGCACCGTCGCGATCAGCGCGCGGCGCTCCGCCGGCGAGTTGACCGGCAGGCGCTGCCACAGCGGCCCGGTCTTGACGTTGGCGAAGAAGCCCGCCGGGTCCTCGTGGAAGTGCAGGAACGCCGATGAGCCGCGGTAGAACACGCCGCGCTTCCGCTCGGTGAGCGCGTCGAACCGGCGGAGCCGCGCCAGCAGCGGCTCGATGGCGTCCAGAGCAACGGGCGTTGCATGCCTCATGGCGTCCATCGTACGCCGGCAGCCACGGCCTTCTCAATATCACGCGTCCGCCGCGACAACCGCCCGCCGCGCGCTCCTGATCGCACGGTGGCAGGAGAGCGGTGGCCCCGGCCGCCGGCACTGTATGTGGCAGTACGACCCCGACCGCGCGCTCGACGGCATGCATCGCCGCATCCGCAACGGCCCCCCGCCTGTGCGGTGAGTGCCGGAACCACAGCGCGTCCTCGCGCGAGGCGTTTGCGCCGCCCGCCGGCGTAGCTCAGCGGTCGAACAGTCGCAGAGCCGCCGGCCGAGACCTGTTTCGTAAGCCTCCCCCCCATGAGCGCTGTGCTCCAGAGACGCAGCGCTGCCTCCAACCCCGCAAAGTGATCTGGTCTACGCAGACACGTCGCATTGCCTCTTAAACGTTATACTGTGTCGCCTCCGTGGGCAGTCGGCCCTGTTGGCGAAGCGATGAGAGGAGGCGCGAGTGCCCTTGAACAGTGAGCGTGCGCAAGCCATCGACGCCTACATAGCGGCGAACCTGACCTGCATGGTGAACGAAAAGTGGCCGATGGAGTTCGGCGGGAAAATCGACTACGAGCCCGTCTACCACATCCCGATCAAGCTACTGTGCTACAACCTCCACAACGGACGTTACGCCTTAGAATTGGCGCGCGAAGAAGCCGATGCCGGCATCCAGTTCGATCCGACTCGGCCGCAGGATCACGTCAAACTACGCGACCTTCTCCTGAAGCTCGACCCGGAACAGACGGCCCTGCTTAAGCAGGACCTGGCCGACCGCGGCCAAATTTACCCCGGCGTCATCACCCAAGACGGGTTCGTAATCAACGCGAATCGCCGCATGGCAATACTTGAAGCACTCCACGCCGAACACCCTGGAGGCCAGTTCGAAAGCCTTCTGGTCCAGCGGTTGCCGCCGGGCGTAGACGAGCGCGACTTGTGGCGACTCGAAGCAGGATTGCAGCTCTCGCGTGACACACGGGCCGACTATAGTCCCGTGAACGAACTCCTCAAACTTCGGCAGGGCGTGAAGGCAGGGTTATCGCCGGTCGAACTCGCGGGAGCGATGTTCGGAAGGAAGGTCAGCTGGGTCGAGGAGTCTCTCGATCGCCTGAACGTCATGGAGCAGTACCTCGAGTACTTCGGATGGAAGGAGCAGTATCACCGGCTCGACGGCACGAACGAGCAGTTCATCGAGCTACAGAAGAACCTCAAAGCCCTGGAGCGAGCCGGCTTCGATCCGCAGGATCGCTACGACTGGTTGATCTGTATTTTCCAACTGATCCATGCCAATGTTCGCAACTGGGACCTCCGGGACCTTAAGACAATCGCTAGCGACCAAGACGCCGCTGAGATCTTGCAGCAGCAGGTAATCGATCAAGCGAAGCCAGGCACGGCACTCAACGACGGCGATGTGCGCCAGGCCTACGAAGCCGCGCAGGCGACCATCAAGAGCAAGGACGAGAAAAACCAGCCGAACCTTCTCCTCCACAAAGCCTTCGTCGCGCTTTCAGCGCTGGACCTCAAGAGCGGACATCTTATGACTGGACCCAACAAATATATATTCCGAAAGATCCGCGCCGTTATCAAAGAACTTGAGTCTCTTTTCACCTCCTCATGACAGCACAACTGACGCTTAACGACGACGGCCTCATCCTCTCGTTTGGTCCGTCCGACGAAACACCTCTATCGCTCGCGGCGCCGTTCCTCGTCGCTGTGCTGAAAGCCGTCCGCACCGAATCCAAATTCGTCATCTCCGAAGGCGAGTTTGCTCAGTCGTTGCAGGCAATTCTCGTATTCTTTGCGAAGCGATCGCTGCCCATAGTGCTCGACGCGAGCGCGCAGCAGCTGGTCGGTGACATCGAGACAAGCCGCCATGAATTCGATCAAGCGCGCCACAGTGCGCAAACGGGCGAAGCGCCGCCACTCGACACCGATACGCTCCGCCGTGAATTGACCGCCCTTCAACGCGAGGCGGCCGCCCACCTCGTACAAGTCCAGAACGGCGCAAACTTTTCCGTACCTGGCGCAGGAAAGACGACCGTCGCGTACGCCGCCTTCGCCGCACTTGAAAAGAACTCCGCCGTCAACAAGCTCGTCGTTGTCGCTCCGCGTGCGGCATTTCTGCCTTGGGAAGAGGAATTCAAAGCATGCTTTGGACGTGCCCCGGCGTCGGTGCGCCTCACTGGCGGGCGCGTCGCGCGCGATCGGATCTACGCGCGTAGCGACGACTACGAGCTCTTCCTCACGACCTACCAAACCGCTACCAACGACCTCAACAGACTAAAGGGGTTGTGCCGACGACACCGCGTCATGTTAGTCCTTGATGAGTCGCACTACGTGAAGCGACTGGAAGATGGTCAGTGGGCGCGGGCCGTTCTCGATCTCGCGCCGTACGCCGCACGCCGCGTGATCCTGTCAGGAACGCCGATGCCCCAGGGCTACGAGGACCTATGGACGCAATTCACTTTTCTCTGGCCGGGACGCGAGGTACTAGGTGAGAAGCACGCTTACCGTCGCCGTGTTGAACGCGGCGACACCGCCGACATCCGCGGTAACGTACGGCCGTTCTTCAGACGAATCACCAAGCGGGACCTGAACCTGCCGGAACTGCACATCGAACGGCTAATTGTCCCGCTAGCACCAGAGCAGCAACGCATCTACGGCGCAATCCGCGAGAAAGTACTCAACGAACTTCGGCTTCAACCCTCCGATCGACAGCTACTTCGCCAATGGAAACGCGCGAGGCTCGTCCGCCTTCTGCAAGCGGCTTCGAACCCCGCATTGCTCTCCGAGTATTCCGAGGAGTTCTCACTCGCGCCCGACGAAGCATCTGATCGCTCCGTAATTGACGTCGCACAGCATTACGGCGACGTTGAGATACCCGCGAAGTTCACTCGCGCGCGTGTGCTCGTGCTGGAGCTCGTATCGCGTGGGCGGAAGGTCGTCGTCTGGACCTCTTTCGTGAAAAACATCACCATGTTTCGGCAGCTCATCGGCGACCGCATACCAACCTTTATCGTGTACGGAGCAGTGCCACGCGATCCTTCGGAGGACGAGGAATTCAACCGCGAGCAACAGATCTCACAGTTCAAAACGACCAAAGGCCCCGCTGTCCTCATCGCCAATCCTGCCGCTTGCGGTGAATCGATCTCGCTACACCACGCGTGCAAAGACGCGATCTACCTCGACCGGACGTTCGACTGCGCGAAGTACGTCCAGTCCCAAGACAGAATTCACCGCCTCGGCCTCGCACCCGGCGACGTTGTGACGGCGTATCTACTGATTGCGTCCGATACTATCGATGAGACAGTCGATCACCGCTTGCTGGAAAAGATCGACCGAATGCAGGCGCTCTTTGAGGCGGAGTTACCGGAAGGCTCGCCCGAGGACATCGACGACGATGAATCCGAGGAGGCGGCGGACTTCGACGAGTCGATAGCAGACCTACAAGCCCAGCAGCAGTGAGATCGGTGGCCGCATGATCACCGAACGCACGTTGCGAGAGCTGAACCGCATCCTGTCGGTCACGATGGAACTAAATCTTGTCGCTGACGACATACTTCCGGCCTCAATAATCCTAGCTTGCCAGCAATCGGTTTACTTCGGTGGTTTCCCGGATCACCAGGACGTGCTCGACACAGCATTAGAGATCGGATTTCTCCTCCGCCGGTCGAACAGTTCGCTCATCGTGTCCGATCTCGGCGAGCAGTTCCTGAGTCTCAACCCCGAACGCTACTACGAACTCCAGACCCCCCAACTCCCCTTTCTCTTCGCACTCCTCATTTCGGAAGGTCCGCTGCACGCCGACAGTGCCCAACTCGCGAGCCTCTTTCAAGAGGATCGCGTTTCGGGCTCGCTATTCCTCCGTGCCGAGCAACTGAGGAGCCTGCCGAACCCGTTGGCCGCCTGCCTCGCGGTGCTCCGCCGAGCTGGAGGTTGTGCGGCTCCAAGATGACGTTTGGGTCGTCACGCCGACTTATCTTCGTGCCATCGGAACGTTACGCTCAACATCAGGCATCAGTGAGGATCGCCTGCGGCTCATCCTGGAGGAGAAAGCACGCTTTGGGCGAGCCGCTGAGTTACTTGCCGTCGAGTGGGAGAGAATCAGGCTGAGGAACGCGGGTGCTTACGCACAAGCGGCACTCGTTCGTCGCATCAGTGAGTGGAATGTGTCAGCCGGATACGACATCGATTCGTTTACCGCCGCTGGTGCTTACGACCCCGACCGATTCATCGAAGTAAAGGCGTCGAGTTCTAGTGGCTTGCGGTTCTTCTGGACGCGCAACGAGTATCTTACGGCGCGCCGGCTCGGCGCTGCCTA
Source organism: uncultured Chloroflexia bacterium (assembly GCA_963701135.1). Lineage (GTDB taxonomy): Bacteria > Chloroflexota > Dehalococcoidia > DSTF01 > JACRBR01 > CAYJMJ01. The sequence continues at coordinate 3,119,977 of OY969567.1, read as the reverse complement.
TTTCATCTATTACATCGCGGCGTTCAAACCACGACTCGGCCTGACCAATTTCTCCCCCCGCATCATCCAGGATCCCGCCGCTACGCTGCCCGCGCTCCCTACAATCGCCTTGGAAGCGCAGCTTTATCTCGTCACGGAGCGGGCCGCGGCACTAGGGGTTCTCGATGTCGTGGCGATTGATCTGCCATGACGTGCGGAGTTTCCTTCGAGGCATTCCTCGATCCTACGTTTGAGCCAGCGGACGAGTGAAATTCGTCTTGCGCTTAGGGGCACGCTGCGCCCGCGCGGCCATCTCCTCCCGCGCCGCCTCGACCGCGGCTTCGGCACACTTGCGGTATCCCGCGTTGAGCTCCATACCAAGATAATGCCGCCCCAGTTGTATCGCGGCTAGCGCGGTGGTTCCGGAACCCAAGAAGGGGTCAAGCACCACATCGCCGCGCCTCGTAAAGAGCTTTACAAAATAGTCAGGAAGGCCGATTGGGAACGCTGCGCTGTGCCCACGATTCGCCGACTCGGTTGCAATGTGAATGACATTATCAGGGTACACATGCGTCTTCCCCACCCAGTTGGCCACACGCTTTGAGAAGGGGCTGCCGACGCGCGACGCGTCGCGACTCTGGTCCGTTTCACTCAGACGTGCCAGCCGGCGTGGCGCCCATTCGCCGATAGGTACTTTCACTGCGTCCTGATACATCTTGAAGTCGCGCTGTTTCGTGAAGTGAAGGCACCTTTCCCATCCGTCACGGAACCTGTTCGGCCACTTCCCTGGGTACGAGTTGCGCTTGTGCCAGATGTACTCCTCGGTCCATAGCCATCCTTGCTGGCGAAGCGCCAGGATGAGCTCTATTACATGCGTTGACCGCTCGCCATTCACGACGCTCTCTTTGATGTTCAACACGAACGAGCCACGCGGCTTCAGGACCCGCTGAAGCTCTTCACTGATCGGCAGGAACCATTCGACGTAGTCGTCGATGCGTACCCCCTTGTAGGTGCTCTTGCGGTTGTCCGCATACGGCGGGGACGTGACGATGAGATCGACCGATCTCGCCGATTCGAGCGGGAGCAGTCTCCGGCAGTCTCCCTGAAGAATGCGGTCCTCGATCGTCTTCCTAGTCATGCTCCCCCAATCGTACAGAATAATGACAGAGCGGACCAGCTAGGACCAGACGCTCGCCGCTAGGCAGGAAGGTCGGTTGGCCTGTGGCAGGCTCAACCGACCTTCGTCGGTCCAGCGTGGGTGGCTGTACTCGCCCGCAATCCAGCCTCCAGCCGGCGGCTTCGCGACGTTGATCGCCGCCCGCTGCGATTCGCTGCACTGCCCCCCGCATCCTCGCGAGAGGCGTTTGCGCCGGCCGCCGCCGTAGCTCCGCGGTCGAGCAGTCGCAGAGTCGGCGGCGGAGACTCGCAGAGTCGCCGGCGGAGACCTGTTTCGTAAGTCTCTCCCCCACGAGCGCTGTGCGACAGAGGTGAACCCCCGACCACAATCCACACAGTTATCTGGTATTCGTCCGTGGCCATCAGACGCGGCGATGGCTGATAATGCCTGCCATGGAACCGCAGTTCCGATTCTGCACGAGCGCCGACGGTACGCGCATCGCCTTCGCCACCTACGGCAACGGTCCGCCGCTGCTCTGGGTCCCGACCGGAGCAGTGAGTATGGACGCGAACTTCACCCTGCCTGAGTCCCGCGCCTACATCGACGCGCTCGCAGCTCGTACGACGGTCGTGACGTTCGACAGGCGCGGCTGTGGAGCCTCCGCACGCGATGTCGAGGATCTCTCTCCCGAAGCGGAGGCGCGTGATATCGCCGCCGTCGCGGACGCCGCAGGCCTGCGTCGCTTCACGCTCTTCGCGGAGATCTGGTCGACCGTGGCGTGCGCGCACTATGCCATTGGCCATCTGGAACAGATGGAGCGCTTCATCGCCTGGGCGCCGGTAACCGGCCCCGCCGCCGCCCTCAAGCATCTGGCGCGCTTGGCTCGCACCGACTGGACGAGCAGCCGGCGCCTCATGGCCACCCGTACCTTTCCAGAGGGCCCGGCTTCGCTTCAACGCGCGTGGGGCGCCGCAATGAAGAACACGGCCTCTCCCGAAACGAGCGCACGCCAGATCGAGACGTACGCGGATGGCGACCTCGACGCGCTGCTGCCTGCTGTACCGCGCCGGAATTGCTGGACACTTCGTTGATGGTAATCATGCCGCGACCTCGGCGGTAGCGGCCCAGGCGGCGCGGACCTGGGCGGGCGAGCGATACGCGTGCCGCTCGATCAGCCAGGCGCGGTTGTAGCGTTCCTTGAAGGAGAGGAGCGCCAGGCGCAGCTCCTCGACCGTGGCGAAGGTCTCCACCCACAAGAGCTGCTCCTTGAGGGTGCGGATGAAGCGCTCGGCGCAGCCGTTTCCCTGCGGCTCCCGGACGAAGGACGGGCTCGACGTGATGCCGAGGAAGCGCAGCTCGTCCTGGAAGTGGTCGCTCATGTATTGGCTGCCGTGATCGTGACGGACGGTGAGCCCTGGCGCCACGGCTGCGTGGTAGTCACCGAAGTGCGCGCGCAGCCCCTGGCGTAGCGGATCGAGCGCCTCGAAGCGCGTCCCTGGCCGCGCGGCGTGGATGCCCACGCATTCAGCCGTGAAGTGGTCGACGGCGATGAAGACCGTCGCCGTGCCCTCGCGTGTGGTGAAGCAGGCCGTGGCGTCCGTCCCCCACATCACGTCCGGGCGGTCCGGCACGATCGTCCGGTCGTGCGCCTTGGGCCCGTGCGCGCGCCCGATGCGGCCCGGCGCGAGGAGCCCGGCCTCCCGCATGCAGCGCAGCACGCGCGCCTTCGACGTGCGCACGCCGGCCAGGCGCAGGCGCGCCCACACCTTGCGATGACCCTCGCCGAGGAAGGGCGAGCGGGCGAGGACCAGGCGGATCTCCTCGGTGAGCGCGGCGTCCGTCCACGCCGTCTTCGGACCACGCTTGTGTGGTGCGTGCGGCAACAGGTGCCGGCGCGCATAGACGGTGGAGCGTGCGCGCTCCCAAACACGGCAGACGCGAGCCAGGCCGTAGGGGCGATCGGCGGAAGGCGAGGCGGCCTGACTCATGACCTCGACCTCCGTGGGGCCAAAGGGCGTCCGCCCTCCAGCGCGTGACAGCGCTCGCGGATCAGCTCGTTCTCCATCGTGATGGCGCCGATCTTCGCCTGCAGGCGCCGCACGTCCTCGTCGCGCGCATCCGCGAGGCGGCTCTTCAGCGCGTCCTGCCCGGCGAGCAGGAAGCGCTCCCGCCACTGGGCCAGTGCGGCGCCCGTGACACCGAGCTCGCGGGAGAGGACATCGAGCTCCTCGCCGCGCAGCAGGCGCAGCACCGCCTCCGTCTTCCGCCGCGACGAGAAGCGGCCGCGCTCCTCCTCACCACGTCGTGCACCGTTCGTCGTCTTCGTCATGGACACCTCCTGCTACGGGGCATCGTGCCCCAATCAGGTGTCCAACGAAACCCTAGGGCGGGAGACTCCGACGCAATCACTCATAGGAATCGGTACCGAGCGCGTTCACGATGATCGCCGCCACGATGCGACCGCGCAAGGCCCGAACGCTCGCCGCTAGGCAGGAAGGTCGGTTGGGCCTGTTCAGGCTCAACCGACCTCTCTCGTTCGACGCCGGCGCTCTGCGCTATACTGCCGCCGGGTTGCACGAGCGCTGTGCTCGCTGCGCTTACATAGTTATCTGGTGTAGCCAGATTCAATTCGATGCCGGCGTAGCTCAGCGGTAGAGCAGCTGTTTCGTAAACAGCAGGTCACGGGTTCGAATCCCATCGCCGGCTCCAGTTGACCGAGACAGGCGTCCGCCCAGCAGGCGGACGCCTTTGCTTCCGGAGGAGGCGGTGGAGGCAGACCGCAGGCTCGCGCGGGCTCGATGGCGCGCCCTGACCCCGGCCATCGCCGCGATGCTCGCGCTTGCGGCTGCGGCCTGCTCTTCGGGCGGCGGCGCGCCGCCTTCGACGGCGGCCGGCACCGCGACGGCGGCCGCATCCGCGACCATGACATCGCCCGGCGCGACCGCGAGCGCTGCGGCCGCCTCCGCGACCGCGACCTCCGCCGCGCCGACGCCCACCCCCGCGCCCTCAACGGCCGCGCCCGCCGCACCACCCACGCCGCCCGCGGGCCCGGCGCGGCTGGTGTATCGAGGCAACCCCGAGCGCCGCATGGTCGCCCTCACGTTCGACGCCGGCAGCGACGCCGGCTTCACCGCCGAGATCCTCGACACGCTGCGCCGCGAGGGCATCCGCGCGAGCTTCAGCGTCACGGGGCTGTGGGCCGAGCGCAATCGCGACCTGCTGCTCGCCATCGCCGCCGACGGCCACATGTTCATCAACCACTCCTACGACCATGCATCCTTCACCGGCCTGTTAACGCAACGGCCGCCGCTCACGGCCGAAGAGCGCGCGCTCGAGCTGTCGCGCACGGAGACGACGGTGTACCACCTGACGCAGCGGACGACGCGCCCCTACTTTCGCCCGCCCTACGGCGACATCGACCCGGACGTGCTGCGCGACGTCGCCGCCGACGGCTACGACACCGTGCTGATGTGGACGGTGGACAGCCTGGGCTGGGACCGCGCCCCGGCCGATGCGATCGTCGAGCGGTGCCTGTCGCTCGCCGCGCCGGGCGCGATCTACGTGATGCACGTCGGCTCCGAGTCGCAGGACGCGGCCGCGCTCCCGCGCGTCATCGCCGGCCTGCGCGCCGCCGGCTACGCCTTCGGCACCGTGGACGACGTGCTGCGCTAGCGCAGTGCTTCTAACACTTCGTTAGCGTGGGCGTGGCGGCGCACGCGTCCGAGATCCTCAGACGAGCCGCTGTACCACGTCGGTCCGGCTTCGCCGGACGCACAGCCGGGGGCGGCTATGCTCCACGCTTCGCGTCTCGCAAACTAACGACTGTTTGGAATCACTACACTAGCGTCGTGGTCCAGCGTGGTCCTTGCCGGCGATCGCCATCGCGTTCGTGATTCTGATCGGACCCAGGCTCCCCTTCCCTGACAGGGAAGGGGCCGGGGGTTAGGTGACCCGCGTCGCTTCGCGCACAGAACAGACAACGGATAACAGACAGCAGATACCAGAGCCGCATTGCGCGTCCGTTCTCCAACGCCGCTCTTCCTTCCATCGACCCATACCGAAACTCGCACCTCCTGCGCGCTTAGCCGCTCCCCTTCCCTTTCAGGGAAGGGGCCGGGGGTTAGGTCGCACTTGTCCGCGCGGCGCATCGGACGTAGGATCGGCGCGCTGAACACAAAGGAGCAAGCACGATGGCAACGGCGACAACGTACGAGCAGATTCTCTTCGAGCAGCGCGGGCGCGTCGGCGTCATCACGCTCAACAGGCCGGAGCGGCTGAACGCCTGGACGTGGAAGATGAACGCCGAGATCGCGGACGCGATCAGCCGCTGCAACGGCGACGACGGCGTCGGCTGCATCGTCATCACCGGCGCCGGCCGCGGCTTCTGTTCCGGCGCGGACATGCAGGGCTTTAACCGCGCGATCGATGCGCGCGAACAGGCGGCGTCGGAAGAGGAGAAGCGGAAGGCGAGCGCGCCCGAGGAGCGGAGCGAGGCGCCCGGCGAGGGTTTCTACCAGAACGTCGAAGCCGATCATCGCCGCGATCAACGGGCCGGCGATCGGCGTCGGCCTGACGATGACGCTGACGATGGACCTGCGCATCGCGTCGGACCGGGCGCGGTTCGCGATGCGCTTCGTGCGCATGGGGATCACGCCCGAGGCCGGCAGCACGCTGTACCTGCCGCAGATCGCCGGCATCGCCAATGCGCTCGAACTTTCGATGACGGGGCGGATCATCGACGCGCCGGACGCGTTGCGCTACGGCCTGGTGAGCCGCGTCGTGCCGCACGACGACCTCATGAAGGAGGCGTTGGCGCTGGCCGGCGAGATCGCCGCCAACCCGACGGACGCCGTCTGGGCCGCCAAGCGGCTGATGCATCGCAACATGGTCGAGGGCGACAAGCAGGCCGTCATCAAGCGCGAGGGCGCCGTCATCTTGCAGCAGTACGAGAGCGCCGGCCACAAGGAAGCCGTGCGGGCGTTCATCGAAAAGCGCGAGCCGCGCTTCAACCAGTAGCCTTCCTGGCCGCTGGCCGCTGGCCGCTGGCCGCTGGCCGCTGGCCGCTGGCCGCTGGCCGCTGGCCGCTGGCCGCTGGCCGCTGGTCGTTGGTCGTTGGTCGTTGGTCGTTGGTCGTTGGTCGTTGGTCGTTGGTCGTTGGTCGTTGGTCGTTGGTCGTTGGTCGTTGGTCGTTGGTCGTTGGTCGTTGGTCGTTGGTCGTTGGTCGTTGGTCGTTGGTCGTTGGTCGCTGGTCGTTGGTCGCTGGTCGCTGGTCGCTGGTCGCTGGTCGCTGGTCGCTGGCCGCGCCTGTAGCGAAGGAGCTTTAGCGCGGTGCTGAAAAACGATTCTTGTTCTCGTGGCGCGGGCTTTCAGCCCGCGTTCGTAGATGCAACTCGCCGCTCCGTATCGACGTTTAGACGCCGTCCGGCGACTTTTTCAGCAGCCTGTTAGCTCCGGCCCTCCCGCCTTCGCGGGCAAGCCGCATCGACATCCGCGGATCACCGGCCGCCATCGGCGCCGTATACAATCGTTGAGCGGCAACGATTCCGGCCACCGGCTCCGCTCGCAGCGTGTGATCAGCGGCCGGCTTCGACGCTGTTGCGCGCGTCGCAGTTGGACTGCTTCGCGTCGGCCAGGTACTTCGAGTACGCCCAGCCGTCGGGATTCGTCGTCAGGTGATACCAGCCGTAGCCCGGCGCCGTCGGCGTACCCGGCTCCGTGAGCGTGAAGCGGTCGGCCGTCACGACGTCGCCATCAGCGATCGACGCGATGCGCTCGGCCGTCTGCGACGGCGACTTGCGCAGGTTGAGCCCCTGGCCGTCGGCGCACACGCGCGCCTGCCCGGGCAGCTCGATGAGCTGGTAGAACTGCTGCCCGCTGAACCAGAGCTTCCACTCGCCGTCCGCGGTGCGGCCGAGCACGCCGGTGTACCCGGTGCTGCCGCCGGCGTCGCTGACGCTCCAGACCGACACCCCGGCGAGCAGCGTGTCGAGCGTGTTGCGCGGGTCCAGGCACGACTCGCCGGACGAGATCGGCGTCGACTTGCACTGCGGGTCGAACCTCCCGTGGAAGATCGCCTCGGCCGCCTGCTGCACCTTGTCCTCGTCGGCGATGCGATCGTTGCCGGGCGTCGTGTTGCCTGCCGCCACCGTCGCCGCCGGCGACGCGTCCGCCGTGGCATCCGGCACGGCCGTGGCCGTGCGGTCGCCACCGCCGCCGCCGCACGCGCCGAGCAGCAGCGCGAGCACCGCGATCATCATCAAGTTCCGCATGTGCATGTCCCATCGAACCGTGCGCGCCGTTACGGCGATTGTACTGTCTCGGCCGTGCGTTGCCGTTACGGATCCGTAGCGAAGGAGCTTTAGGTCCGCCCGTTCTACGGCCGGCTGAGGATCGCCGGAGCCGAAGTGAGGATTGTGGGTCTGACGCACTTTGCGTAGCAGGGGCATTGTTGCAGCAGTGAACGATGACGTAACCGGCTGCCGATGGGCGATCCAGCGGAGGAGGCCTAAACTCGGCCCGGCGCAAGGTAGAAAATCTCGACCTCGCGTGCGCCTTCGTCAACGACATAGAGGAGAGTGTGTTCTGGAAAGAACTCGGCCCAGAAGATGAACATGCTGTTGCCGGAATCAGTCGTGGCTTCCGTGATCTCGTAATTCAGTGTCCGCATCCGAAATCCAGGTATAGGAATGAGGGGTTCGACATAGGACGCGTAACGCGGGAAGGGATTAACCGCTATTTCGCTGAGACTGACATTCCAGTAGTGGAGAGTTCGCGCAGGAAATCGCGCAACTTGTGAGGCGACACTAGGGTTGGGATCCACCTTGTAAACCATGCCCGGTTGAACCCCTGCGACGGAATTGCGGACGGGCTGCCAGTGTTTCTCTTAATGCACGATCGACGTTCGGATCTTTGGCTATCTTGCTCTGTAGTGCCCGGCGTTCCGCCGTGCTCATACGCCGATACGGCACGACCTTTTGCAGACTTTCCCGCACCTTAATCAAGAGTCGCATCGTGCGCACGCCCTCGCCTCAACTTGCCCACCCAATTGGAGCCCCGCTCGACCTGGTTGAATTCTAGAGGGTGGCCCACGTAACTGTCCAGGTGCTATCTCACTTTGATAGTGATCTGGACAACGTTCTCGTCGCTGCTTCACCGCTGGGCACGCCAGCGTAGGGTGGAGATCCTTGAGGTATCATACGATCAAGTGGATAATTCCCGCTAAAGGTCCTTCGCTACGAGCACCGCAGGCGACAACAGACAGAACCCCGGAGCAACGCTCCGGGGTCCGTTTTCGCATCCAACCAGTGACCACGAACCAGCGACCAGGCGCCAGCTACGCCGGCTTTTCTTCCTTCTTCGGCCACATGTTCTTCAGGTCGCCCGTCACCTGCGCCGGGATGATCTTGTCGAGATCGTCCTGCGTCCAGATCGCGCCGCTCGTGTTGTTCACGCTCTTCACGAGCTCCGGCAGGCTGTACAGCCCGATCGTCGAGCCGCTGACGAGGAAGTCGCGGCCGTTGACGTTGCTCGCCGCGTCGGTGCACAGCCAGACGACGAACGGGGCGACGCCCTCCGCCGGGTTCGCCTTCTCGAACGCCTCGAGTCCGGCGAGACCCATGCCGGCCGCACCGCCGCGCTGCGCCGCCGCCTTCATCTCGTCGCTGATCACCAGGCGCGTCGCCGCGCGCGGACGGATCGCGTTCGAGCGCACGCCGTAGCCGCCCATGTCGCGCGCGATCGTGCGCGACAGGCCGACGATGCCTTCCTTCGCCGCCGCGTAGTTCGCCTGGCCGCGGTTGCCGAGGCCCGATTCCGACGACGTGTGCACGAAGACGCCGCTCCGCTGCTGCCGGAACACGACCGCCGCGTGCTTGCTCAAGTTGAAGTGCCCCTTCAGGTGCACCCCAAGCACGATGTCCCACTCTTCCTCGGACATGTTGAAGATCATCTTGTCGCGGAGGATGCCCGCGTTGTTAATGAGGATGTCCAGGCGGCCGAACGAATCGAGCGCCTGCTGCACCATCCGGTTGCCGGCCTCGAAGTCGGCGACGTTGTCGTAGTTCGCGACGGCGTCGCTGCCCATCTTCTTGATCTCGGCGACGACCTGGTCCGCCGGTCCGGCCTCGGCGCCGGTCCCCGCGGCGCTGCCGCCGAAGTCGTTGACGACGACCTTCGCGCCCTCGGCCGCGAGCGCCAGCGCCTCGCCCCTGCCGATACCGCGTCCGCCGCCGGTGACGATCGCGACCTTACCTTCGAGTCGGTTGCCCACTTGACGCCTCCTTCGGTGTCCTGATGCGCGTAACGGGCGGGCCACGCCGCCCGAATCAGCTTCGATGGTGAGCCGCCGCGGCCGGCGCCGCGCAGCGATCGGCAATGTAGAGCAGGGTTATGTTAGCGGCAAGCAGACGGGGGTTAAGAACCAAGAACCTGGAACCAAGAACCAGATCTCGTTACGGCGATCGCTCCGGTATTGAGGCTAGGTTCTTGGTCCTTAACTGCGATCTACGCGACTCCCTCAATGCAGTCCTCGGTCACGACGCAAACGTACGTGTCGCCGCGGAGCCGAAAGCGGAGCACGTACGCGCGCCGCCCGTGATCGGACACGCGCTCGATGACCGCCCCGATCGTCCACGAAGGACGATAGTCCGCCGGCATCTGGACGCCCCTCTCCGTGTCGAAGATATCCGCGCGCTCCAACCGCGCCACGACTTCTTCGCCAACCGAGAACGAGAACCCCATCACTTCTTCTGCTGTTTTCACCGCTGGCATCCGGTGCGGGAGAGATAGATTCGTGTCGCATGAGCGCGCTGCGCCTCGCCGGGCGGATGGCACGTGCGGTGGGTGGATCTGTCCCGTGCGGTGGTGATGAGCGCTTCCATTCGCATCCCGTCCTTCATTACACTGCACATCGCGCTCGCCGCGTCAGGCAGGCGCGAGCCGGCCATCCGGCGGTCAGGGGGATTCCGACGGAAGAGATGGAAGCCGGAGCACGTCGTACCGCACACAAGCGATACCGTCCCCTGCCTCGGAGCGACGATCCCACGCTGGCGCACGTGGGGGGCCTGGAATCGCCGGACTGACTGTATGACCAATTCCCAGGATCGTCAAGAGTCCGCCGTCATCGCGGTCCGCACGCGCCCCTACGATCTCGGCAAGCGCCGGCAGCGCATGATCGCTACTCGTCAGCGCGTCATCGAAGCAACACGCGAGTTGTTGTCGGCGGAGGCGTGCCGCAGTCCGAGCATGGGCGAGATCGCGCGTCATGCGAACGTGTCCCGCGCCACGCTCTATCATCAATTCAAGTCGAAGTTCGACCTGCTCAGCGCCGTCGTCGAGAACACGGCGGAGCGTAGCGACGCAGCCGGCGTGCGCCGCATCCGCGAGCTGCCCGATGGCGTCGCCGCGTTGCGCGGCTACGTGCCGGCGCTGTGCGCGTTCTACGCGCGCGACTACGTGCTCCTGCGCAACCTCTTTGGCCTGGCCGCCGTCGATCCGGATGCCGGAACAATCGTCCAGTCCTACGACGACAACCGGCACGCCGGGCTTGATCGGATGGTGAGCCGCATCACGGCTCAGGGCCGGCTGAACCGCGGCTTCACGCACGGCGAGGCCGTCGCGCTGCTGTGGATGCTGACGAGCTTCCGCACGTTCGAGCACCTCCACAGCGACAGCGCGATGCCGGTGCCGGCCGTCTGCTCGCTCCTCGAGCGGCAGGCGTCGGCGGTGCTCAGCCCCGTGCCACCGGCTGCGAAGTAAGACGCATCGGTCCCGCCCACGGATCGATCGGCGTCGTCGCGGCGACTCGCGCCTGCCGCCACGGGCGCCGTGCTGCGCCGGTCCAGCTTCGCCATACGCACAGCCGAGTGTGGCAATGCTCCATCTCTACAAACAAAGAATCAGGCTCGCTAAAGCGGCCTGGTTCTAGGTTCTTGGTTCTGCGCCCGCAGGGCGCTCAGCAGTCCCGGGCGCCGTCGAAGATCATGGTGTAGTAGATCTTGCCATCGGCGCCCTTCGCCACGCCGCTCCCGACGCGCTCGTAATGGCAGTTCAGGATGTTCTCCATGTGCGGCGGGCTGTTGTGCCACATCTGCACGGCGACGTCGGCGGTCTGCGTCCAGTCCCACGTGTTCCAGGCGATGTTCTCGCCGGCCCACGCGTGCGGCACGCCGAACTTGTCCATGAGGCACACGTAGTTGCAGCCGTCCGGCGGATAGTGGCTGAAGTAGTTCTTCGCCGCCATGTCGTTGCTGCGGGCGCGCGCGACGCGCACGAGGCCGGCATCGGGTTGGAGCGGCGGCAGTCCTGCCTGTACGCGGATGGCGTTGATGCCGGAGTAGGTCTTGAGCTCGGCGTTGACCTCGGCCGTGCAGCCGGTCAGGAAGGCGACGGCCGCGAACGCGGTCACGACCGCGGCCAGCAGGCTCAACTTCGAACGCCGCCAGATGCAGACTGTCACGACTCCGGCTCCTCTCCAGTCAGAACATCGGCGTGAGACGGCGAATCTGGTGCGACAGGCGAAAACCTGCTTGAGAGGAGCCTGCGGTCCGGCTTCTGGCGTGTCGCGGCCGTGCCTGATGGCAATCACGCCTCCCTGCGTTACGCGCGGCCCGCGCCGGGCACAGCAAACGCCATGCCGCGACCCTGCCGGCAAAGCCGGAAGGTCGCGCGGGGAACACGGACGGGTCGGTTTCAGTTGTCGCGGACGCTGGCCCACCGCCAGCGGGCATACCCTACACGACTGCTACGGGTTTGAAAACCCCGGCGGGCGCTTTGCGACTGATATGTAAAGCCGTTATGAGAACCACCGCGGCGGGACCGAACCTGCGTGTATTTCGGCGGTGCGCAAACGCTGTCCAGTTGCCTACCGGAACGTCGGGATGAGGACCGTCGGGCTCAGGATGAGATCTCGGCGCCGGCGAACGAGCGCAGGATGGCGTTGAACGTCTCGGCGCGCTCGAAGTAGACAGAATGCCCCGATTCAGGCACGAGTTTCATCGTCGATCGCGGGAACGACGCCGCTGCCAGCTCGATCATCGGCGGCGGGATCACGATGTCCTCCGCGCCCTCGATGAACAGCACCGGCTTCTCGACGCGCGCCGCATCGGCCAGCGGCGTGCTGCCGGCCGCGCGGATGTCGCCGGCCATCTGCGCGCGCGTGCGGCCGTTCAATTCGCTGATCGACACGTAGAGGAAGTGCAGGTCCGGCTGCTCGCGAAACATGCGCTCGCCCGCGGCCGGGTGCACGCCCGGCGGCAGCGCGCCGGCCGCAGCGAAGCTCGCGGACCACATCGCGTCCAGCTCGGGCGACGAGAGCCCGCCGTGCGTGTCGCACATGACCAGGCGCTCGACGCGCTCGGGGTAGCGCAACGTGAAGCCCAGGCACGTCCAGCCGCCGAGCGACTGCGCGACCAGCGTCGCGCGCTCGATGCCGGCGGCGTCCATCACGGCGCGCAGGTCATCGACGAACGCGGCGCCGCCGGGGCCGCCCGGCGCGTCCTGCGAGCGGCCGTAGCCGCGCTGGTCGTACGCCACGCACGTATATTCGCGGCGGAAGTACGGCGCCTGCTGCCACCACGAAAGATGATTGCCACCGGCGCCATGGACGAAGACGAGCGCCGGTGCCGAGCCCGGCTTCGGTCCGTGCCGCTCGTAGTAGAGGTCGATGCCGTGAGAACGTGCGGCCGGCATGCGGCGAGTATAGCCGGGAGTTGGTAGTTGGTAGTTCGTAGTTAGTAGTGGACGGGCGGTTGCATCCAACCGTAGCGCGGGCCTTCAGCCCGCGCGGAGTACAGACAACCGTGGCGCGGGCTTTCAGCCCGCGCGGAGTACAGACGCGATCGAGACAGCGCGTCTCACGTGCCAGACGTGCCGGTCGCCAGCCTCCAACCGTAGCGCGGGCTTTCCAGCCCGCGCGGGGTGGCGCGCACGCTGCTGCTCCTCTTCCGATCGCGCGTCTGTCGCGCCGCGGCCGGCGCACGCCTCACTTGCCGGCAGTGCGCCCCTTGTTGCCGCCGAAGATCCCGAGAAGCGGCGAACCCGCGCCGGCCAGGAACCCGAAGTCGTACCAGTTGCCGCTCCGCGCGCCGTTGTAGAACGGGTACTGATCCCAGCCACCGAACGCATGGACGATGAGCACGATCCACGCGCTGAAGCCATTCCAGAATCCCCACAGGAGGTCATACCACCACATAGACCCTCCCTCAGCAATCTGGCGCGCGATGCATCACCATGCCGCGCACCACGGCGAGGTGATGCGCCGTCCACTCGCGCCAGCCGACGGTGAGGTCCGCGCTCAGCGCTTGTCGATCGACGCGTACGCGCGGCCTCGGTGGCCCGTGTAGATCTGCCGCGGCCGCGCGATCTTCTGCTCCGAATCCGTGATCATCTCGCGCCACTGCGCGATCCAGCCCGCCGTGCGCGGGATGGCGAACAGCACCGGGAACATCTCGACCGGGAAGCCGAGCGCCTGGTAGATGATGCCGGAGTAGAAGTCGACGTTCGGGTACAGCTTGCGCGACACGAAGTAGTCGTCCTCGAGCGCGATCTTCTCCAGCTCGAGCGCGATGTCGAGCAGCGGGTTGCGTCCCGTCAGGTCGAACACCTCGTCGGCCGTGCGCTTGATGATCTTGGCGCGCGGGTCGTAGTTCTTGTAGACGCGGTGGCCGAACCCCATCAGCCGCCCTTCGCCCGACTTGAATTTCTTGATGAACTCCGGCACGCGCTTCTTGTCGCCGATCTCGACGAGCATCTTGAGCACTTCCTCGTTGGCACCGCCGTGGAGCGGGCCGTAGAGCGCGGCCGCCGCGGCCGCCGTCGCCGAAAACGGGTCCGTCCGCGAGCTGCCGACGGCGCGCATGGCGTTGGCGCTGCAGTTCTGCTCGTGGTCGGCGTGCAGGATGAACAGGACGTCGATCGCCCTCACCAGCACCGGGTCCGGCTTGTAGTCCTTCTCCGACACGTGCCTCCAGAGCATGCTGCAGAAGTTCTCGGGAAATGAGAGGTTGTTGTCGGGATAGATGAACGGCAGGCCCAGGCTGTGCCGGTACGCGTACGCCGCGATCGTCGGCATCTTCGCGATGAGCCGCAGCGTCTGCAGCTCGCGCGACGCCGGATCATCGACGTGCCGCGCGTCCGGGTAGTACGTCGAGAACGCGCCGACGGTGCCGATGAGCACGCCCATGGGGTGCGAGTCGTAGTTGAAGCCGTTGACGAACTTCTTGATGTTCTCGTGCACCATGGTGCGATAGGTAATGTTGTGCACCCAGTCCTTGAGCTGCTCCTTGGTCGGCAGCTCGCCGTAGATGATGAGGTACGCGGTCTCCAGGTACGTGCTCTCTTCGGCCAACTGTTCGATTGGATAGCCGCGGTACTCCAGGATGCCCTTATCGCCATCGATGTACGTGATGGCGCTCTTGCACGATGCGGTGTTCAAGAATGCCGGGTCGTACGTCATCAGGCCGAAGTCCTCGTCATCGACCTTGATCTGGCGCAGGTCGGGGGCGCGTACGGCGCCTTCCTGGATCGGGATCTCGTACGCCTTGCCGGTGCGGTTGTCCGTGATGGAAAGCGTGTCCTTGGCCATGGTGTGAGTCCTCCTGACGGCATCGATGGCCGGCCGCCGCGGGCCCCGGAAGGGAGAGCGGCCTGCCCTGGTATTGGCGTTTCAAATAGAGCATATCAGTCCTGCGCCATGAAGCCGTGGCCCGAATGTACGTGCCCTATGTACGAAATTTCCGCAGTGGAGGAATGTGCCGCACGATAGATCGGCCGTGCCGCCGGCATCGCGGGATCGTGACGCGCGTCCGCGGTACACTCGCGGCTACTGGCTGGCGGTCCCAGTTCTGCGGAGGCGCGGCATGGAGTATCGGAATCTCGGCAACTCGGGTCTGCAAGTCTCGGCGGTCGGGCTCGGCTGCAACAACTTCGGCATGCGCTGCGACCTGGAGCAGTCGAAGGCCGTCGTCGCCGCCGCGCTCGATGCCGGCATCAACTTCTTCGACACGGCGGACATCTACGGCGGTCGCGGCAAGTCCGAGGAGTTCCTGGGCGCCGCGCTGAAGGAGCACCGCCGCAATGCCGTCATCGCCACGAAGTTCATGGGCCCCATGGGCGAAGGGCCGCTCTGGACCGGCGCGTCGCGGCGCTACATCCTTGAAGCCGTCGACGACAGCCTGCGCCGTCTCGGCGTCGACTACATCGACCTCTACCAGGTGCACTTCCCGGACGCGAAGACGCCGATCGAGGAGACCATGCGCGCGCTCGACGACGTCGTGCGCGCGGGCAAGGTGCGCTACGTGGGCTGCTCGAACTTCACCGGCTGGCAGGTCGTCGAGGCGCAGTGGGTGGCACGGAGCGAGCACCTGTCGCCGTTCATCACCGCGCAGAACCAGTACAACCTGCTCGACCGCCGCATCGAGCGCGAGCTGGCGCCCGCGTGTAAGAAGTACGGGCTCGGCATCTTGCCGTACTTCCCGCTGGCGAGCGGCTTCCTGACCGGCAAGTACCGCCACGGCGAGGAGCCGGCGAAGGACACGCGGCTGGGACTGTGGGGCGCGCGCGCCGCCGCGATCCTCAGCGAGCCGAACTTCGATACGCTGACGCGGCTCGAAGCGTTCGCCATCGAGCGCGGGCACACGATGCTGGAGCTGGCGATCGGCTGGCTCGCGGGCCACGACTACGTGCCGTCGGTGATCGCCGGCGCGACGCGGCCCGAGCAGGTGCAGCAGAACGCCGCCGCCGCCGCGTGGAAACTGACGCCGGAGGAGATGGCCGAGATCGACACCATCACCCGCCGGTCCGACGCGCAGTAGGTTCTCAATTCCGGCTAGGTTCTTGGTTCTAAGTTCTAGGTTCTCCTGATGATCGAGATCACACCGCACGTCACCAGCCTGCACGTTGACCTGGCGTGGTTTCCGCAGCCGTACCCGCCGAACGTCTTTCTCATCAAGGACGGCGGCGAGGCGGCGCTGATCGATGCCGGATTCAACGACGACGACTCCTACAACAAGCGCATCGCCATGCTGGCGGAGGCGGGCTCGCCGAAGCTCAAGTACATCTTCATCACGCACCATCACTACGACCACACGGCGGGCGCCCACCGGCTGCGCGAGGCGACGGGCGCGCAGATCGTGATGCACAGGGACGAAGAGCCGCTGCTGCTCGCGCTGGACAGCGAGACCGGCGACATGGAGATCCCGGCAGAGGCGAAAGAGGCGCGCGAGCAGGCGAAGAAGTGGCGCGCCGAGGCGGCGATGGCCGTGCCCGACATCCGCGTGTCCGATGGCGACGTGCTGCAGGTCGGAGCGCTGCACGTGCGGTGTGTGCACACGCCGGGTCATACGGCCGGGCACCTGTGCATGCTGCTCGAAGAAGAGAACGTGCTGTTCGCGGGCGACAACGTGCTCGGCGTCGGCACCGCCGCCATCTCGCCGCCGCCGCACGGCGACATGGCCGAGTACATCCGCTCGCTCAAGAAGATGCAGTCGCTCGATGCGGCGCTGCTCTGCCCCGGCCACGGCCCGGCGGTGAAGGAGCCGAACCGCAAGATCCAGGAGCTGATCGACCATCGCCAGCAGCGCGAGGACCAGATCGTCGGGCTGCTCGCGAAGGGCAAGGACAACGTTAAGAGCCTGTTGAAGGCGATCTACCCCGAGCTCGACAAGCGCCTCGCGGGCATGGCCACCGGCCAGATCATCTCGCACCTGCACAAGCTCCAGTCCGAGGGCAAGCTCAAGCTCGAAGGCGAGGGCGGGGACACGAGAATCAAGAACCCAGAACCTGGAACCTAGAACCTGGGGCTCGGTCCTGGCGGCGTGCGACGGCCCGAGACCTCGGCCCCGTCAAAGGTCCACGATCGCCATGGACATCTCAGAGTCGAGCGAGGCGTAGGTTCTAGGTTCCAGGTTCTAGGTTCTTCGAGCGCAAGCGCGAGACCGCCTCGCGCTCGACGACCCGGTAGACCTCGGCCAGCGGCAGGCCGCTCGACTCCGCCAGCCGGCGGCACGCCTCGTACTCCGGCGCGACGCGCGGCGGCTCGCCCGGCAGGCGCTTCACCTTCACCGCCGCCGGACCCAGGCTTGACTCGAAATCGAAGGCTTCGCGTTGCGCCTCGTGCCGCGACACCGCGCTGACGCGCACGCCGAGCGTCGACGTCTCGCGCAGCAGCACGCCGGCGATCGCGTCCTCGCCCTCGACGGAGCAAAGCACTGAGAGCAGGATGCCCGGCCGGTTTTTCTTCATCTGTATGGGCTGGAACCGAGACGTCGGCTGCGCCGGCGGCGAACAGCTTCTCCTGCACGTAGCCGTAGATCTCCGGGTTCATGTCGTCGATGTTCGTCTCGACGAGCAGCATCGCCGGCCGCGCTGGCTCGATGGCGTCCCCGACCCAGAGCCGCAGCACGTTCGGCCAGCCCTCCGGGTCGCGGCCGCCCGCGCCGTAGCCGACCGACGATACGTGCATTGCCGGCCGCTCGAACGACGCCAGCGCGCCGGCGATCGCGGCACCGGTCGGCGTCACCATCTCCATCGGCCGGTCGCCGGCGCTCGACGCCAGCGGCGCGCCCGCCATCGCGATCAGCTCCAGCGTGGCGGGCGCGGGCACCGGCAGCGCGCCGTGCGCCGAACGCGCCGTGCCGCCGCCGGCCGGCAGCGCCGAACAGTACAGCCGCTCGACGCCAAGCAGCCGCAGTCCTACGACGCCGCCCACGACGTCGACGATCGCATCGAGCGCGCCGACCTCGTGGAAGTCGATCTGGTCTTCGGCCACGCCGTGGACGCGCGCCTCAGCGGCGGCCAGCAGCCGGAACACCGACGCCGCTCGCTGCCGGTCGTCGTGCGGCAGCGACGATGCCTCGATCAGCGCAAGCACGTCGGGCAGGCGCCGGTGCGGCTGCGGCGATTCGGCGAGGTCGACGTGCGCCTTCGTGGCGGCGAGCCCGGCGCGCCGCACGCGCTCCGTCCGCAGCGACCAGCCGGGCGCCTGGAGCTTCGCCAGCTCGTGGTGCAGCGCCGCGGCATCGACGCCGGCGTCGATGAGCGCACCGAGCAGCATGTCGCCGCTGATGCCGGAGAAACAGTCCAGGTATGCGATGCGCGTCACGCGGTCACCTTACGAGGGAACCCATCGCGTACCGGCGGCGGTCGATGGAGTGAGCTGCGACACAGCCGTTCCCAGCCGCGTGGGCGGCAGGCGAGAGTGCGGCGCATCATAGCATCACGCCGGACGCCGCCGCCACGCGGCCGTCAACCATGGAACGCTAGCCGGGCTCGATCGTGACGGTGCCGTTCGTGCCGTCCACCGTGATGCGCTGGCCGTCGGCGATGCGGCGCGTGCCGCTCGTCGTGCCCACCACGCACGGGACGCCGTACTCGCGCGCGACGATGGCGCTGTGCGAGAGCGCGCCGCCGGAATCGGTGACGACGGCCGACGCGACGGCGAAGAGAGGCGTCCAGGCGGGCATCGTCATCTCGCACACCAGGATGTCGCCCTGCTGGAGCCGGCCGGCCTCATCGAGCGTGTGGACGACGCACGCGCGGCCGGTGACCTTGCCCCGGCTCGCGGCCGTGCCCGTGAGCACGTTGCTCGATTCATCCTGCTCGATCGGGTCGCCGAAGAAGCGGCTGAACGAGTTGACCGCGGCGTCCGCCAGCAATTCGTCGTCCGGCTCGGCGCCCAGGTGCATCGGCGGGTTGACCTGCCGTTGCCCTTCGAGCACGGCGCGGCGCTCGGCGGCGATCTCCGCCCAATCGCCCGATGACGGCGCCCGCAGCGCCCGCTTCACTTCATCGACCGTCAGCAAGAACACGTCCTCCGGCACGGCCAGCGCGTCGGTGGCGGCGAGCCGGCGCCCGGCTTCGAGCGGCGGCATGCGCATGATCACCGTGTTCATCTGGTCGATGTAGAAGTTGTGGTCCTCCTGGATCGGCAGGTACTGCTGTGCGAAGCCGAGCAGCAGGCGCAGCATCGGCCCCGCGGGCGCGGCATCGATCTCCTCCGAGACGCGCGCGAGCATCTCGTCGCGCTCGTCGGCGGCACGCTGCTCCCTCAGCGCCGGGTCGGCGTCCGCCGGCGCCTTCATGAAGTCGCGCAGCGTCGTCAGCGCGACGGACGGATCTTCGATCCACGATGGGTCGGCCAGCTCGAACGCGCCCGCGCGCCAGCCGTACGTCTCCAGGAACGCATCGAGCTTCACCTTGAACGCGCGGCCCGCCTCCGTCGTGCCCAGCAGCGGCACGATGCGCCGCACCGGCGACTCCAGGATCATGCGGGCGACGTCCGGCACGGCGAGCGCCGCGCGGCTGAGCTTCCACAGCTCCGCGCCGGACTCCATGGTCTTGTTCGGGAAGCCCTGCAGCACCACCAGCGGCTCGTGCCGCCGCTCCGGGCCGAAGGTCTGCTCCCACAGGTTGCCCAGCTCGCTCGCCGCGAACGTGACCGGCGCGACGACCAGCATGTGGATGTCGAACTGGCGCTCCCGCAGCGCCAGCGCATCATCGATCTGCGCGATCAGAGCCGCGGTCGATGCTCCGGCGTAGTCGAAGTCGCGGATGCGCGCGTTGATGTCGAGCACTTCCGGCAGGTACGTGTCGCGCCAGCGGTCGAGCAGGCCGGTCAGGCGCTCGATCGCCTGCGCCTGCACTTGCGGCATCCACTCGTCGGAGTTCGGGTTGAAGAACTCGACGGCGAAGTAGTTGTAGCCGCCGAAGTTGGCGCACACGTACCGGATCGGCACGCCGAGCGACTGGAAGCCCGTCGTGAAGCCGCGGCTCATCGTCCCGCATTCGGTGCTCATGGTGTACGGATACACGGGCCGCGGAAAGTGCATCTGGTCGCGCGTCCACCAGAGCCGCTCCCAGCCGGGCATGTGCGGCACCGCCTCGGCCGCCGCCGCGTCGATCTGTTCCACCATTACTGTTGCTCGCGCGACGTGTGCTTCGCGCGTTCCGCGGGCTGGCGCTCCAGAATCTGCTCGGCGCTGCGGCCGTAGATGTCGGGCACGTCCCAGCCGTTGAGACCGGCGTACGTGTCGATCTGGCTGCGGTGGTGGATGTCGTGCTCCAGCATCATCATCAGGATGCGCCAGCCCGACAGCCCGCGGCCGGTGTCGATCATCTGCACCTTGCGGTCGAGCCACGCGTCGGGCGTGCCTTCGAGCGCCGCGTGCAGCCGGCGGCCGCTGTCTTCCAGCGCCGGCGCCCAGCGGTCGCGAGAGCGGACGTCGGGCGGCGCCGGGCTGATCCAGCCCTCGCCGCGATACGCGCTCGCGAAATACAGGCGCGACCCCGCCATGTGGCCGACGAGCACGTTGATGCCCCAGGCGCGCTCGCCGTCGCCCGTCGCCGGCGTCCAGCCGTCCGCCTCTGCCGGCAGCGCGCCGATGTCGCGCACGGCGCGGCGGTTCACGGCGTCGAAGTACGCCAGGAACCCCGCGATCGACTTCAGCATCGATCCCTCCCTCGTGGGGGGATGATCTCCGAGTCATGAGACCAGTGTCAAATGACGCCCCGCGCGGCGCCGGCGCTCGTCCACAGCGCGGGTGTTTCAGCCCGCGCGGGGGACGCAACAGCCGTCTCCCCGCCGGCCGCACTCGCCGCGAGTTCCCGCTTCGCATACATTGGATCGAATCGCAGCGAGCCGGAGACGAAAGATGAGACATTCGATCGACGAGCGCGATGCGCGCCGCCTGCTCGGCGGCGGCCCCGTCGTGCTGCTCTCGACGGCATGGCACGGCGCGCAAAACGTCATGCCGGCGGTGTTCGTCACGCCGCTGAGCATCGACCCGCCGCTGATCGGCGTGGCGGTGCACCCCGCGCGCCACACGCACGACATGATCCGTTTCAGCGAGGAGTTCGCGCTGAACATCCCGACGCGCCAACTGCTGCACCACGTCCAGTACCTGGGCAGCGTCAGCGGCGCCGAGCTCAACAAGCTCGAGCTGACGCGCCTGCCGACGTTCCGCGCACGCAAGGTCGACGCGCCGCTGCTCGAAGGCTGCGTCGGCTGGATCGAGTGCGGCGTCGAGGACGCGTACAAGATTGGCGACCACACGCTGTTCGTCGGCAAGGTCGCCGCCGCCTCGGCCGAAAAAGACGCGTTCGACGACGGCGCCTGGCTGCTCGCCGACCCGGACGAGCGCCCGCTGCACTACCTCGGCATCAACTACTACGCCATCCTCGGCGAGCGGTTGGAGGCGCGCATTCCCGCGCCCGCCGACATCAAGCGCGACATCGAAGCCGGCGCCGCCGAGCTCACCGACGAAGAAGAGGCGGCGCACCGCCGCGAGCAGGACGCCCGCGAGGCGGAGGACCGCGACCGCGAGGGCTAGACGGGCCAGTGCAGGGCTCAATCTAGGTTCCAGGTTCCAGGTTCCAGGTTCTCGGTTCTACGTGCGCCGCCCGCGCGCTTCTCAACCTGGGTTCTAGGTTCTAGGTTCTCGGTTCTGCTGCTCGCGCGCAGCGCGAGCAGCGCGCTACACTTCGCAAACCGCTGGCACGCCCCGGCACGAAGGACACGCTTGGAAACCACCGAGTTCCGCCGCACGACCCTGGACAACGGCCTCCGCATCGTCAGCGAGACGATGCCCGCCACGCGCTCGGTCGCCGTCAGCCTCTACGTCGGTGCCGGCTCGCGCTACGAGAAGCCGGAGGAGGCGGGCATCTCACACCTGCTCGAACACCTCGTGTTCAAGGGCACCGAGAAGCGCCCGACGCCTCAGGAGATCTCGGAGCTGATCGATGGCGTCGGCGGCGTCATGAACGCCGGCACCGACCGTGAGCTCACCGTCTACTACGCGAAGGTCGCCCGCCCGCACTTCGAGCGCGCGGCCGACGTGCTCACCGACATGCTGCGCAACCCGCTGATCGCCGCCGACGAGCTCGAGAAGGAGCGCAAGGTCGTCATCGAGGAGTTGGCCTCCATCGCCGACTCGCCCGCGCAGCTCGTCGACGTGCTGCTCGATGCCACGATGTGGCCGGACCAACCGCTCGGCCGCGACGTCGCCGGCAGCGAGGCTTCGGTCAGCGAGCTCACGCGCGAGAGCACGCTGGATTACCTGCGGCGGCAGTACGTGCCCAACAACATGGTCGTCGCCGTCGCCGGCGCGATCGAGCACGATGAGGTCGTGAAGTTCATCGACAGCGCGCTGGGCGACTGGAAGCGCGGTGTGCCTTCGAGTTGGTTCCCCGCGGTCAACGGACAGGACGCCGCGCGCGTCGCCGTCATGTACAAGAGGACCGAGCAGGCGCACATCGAGATCGCGGTGCACGCGCTCTCGAA
The DNA here is from genome assembly GCA_963701135.1 of uncultured Chloroflexia bacterium. Classification (GTDB taxonomy): domain Bacteria; phylum Chloroflexota; class Dehalococcoidia; order DSTF01; family JACRBR01; genus CAYJMJ01. Next base: position 3,097,607 of record OY969567.1, on the reverse strand, counting down.
CCAGGACCCGGACCGCTTCTCGCTCGACCTGATCAGCGTGATCCTGGGCGAGGGCATGAGCAGCCGGCTCTTCATGGAGCTGCGCGAGAAGCGCGCTATCTGCTACGACGTGCACAGCTACGCCAGCCACTACCTGGACACCGGTTCGTTTGCTGTCTACGCCGGCGTCGACCCAAAGAAGACCGTCGAGGCCACGCAGGCGTTGATCGAGGAGCTGGCGAAGATGCGCGCCGACGGCATCAACGAGGACGAGCTGCGCAAGGCCAAAGAGTTGTCGAAGGGCCGCCTGCTGCTGCGCATGGAGGACACCCGCAGCGTCTCCGGCTGGCTCGGCGGCCAGGAGATGCTCAACGGCGCCATCCGCACGCCCGACGAGGTCGTCGACCTGATCGAAGCCGTGACCGTCGATGACGTGAAGCGCGTCGCCCGCAAACTGCTCGATGAGACGCAGATGACGATGGCGCTCGTCGGCCCGTTCCGCAGCGACCGCCAGTTCGCCCGCCTCCTCAAGCTCTAACCGGCACCGAGGCGGCGCACCGAGGCGCCGATCCTCGTAGGGACAGGTCTGACGAGAGAATGGCGACTGTGACACACCCTCCTAATACCTGTCATGATCGGACTCCTATAGGGGGTGCCTCATGGTCAGGTGTGCGGACTGCGGGCGCGCACCCGCGCCTCGACAACAGCCTGCCGCCGCTGCCCTTTGAGCCGTACGGCGGACGTGATGACGCAGGCCGAGAAGGACGATCTGGTGGCGCGCGTGGTGACGGCGACGAATGCGCACACGGACTGGAAGCTGTTGCAGCTCCATCGCCTACTTGCAAAACACGGGCGTCAAGTGCGCCCCGGCGAAGTAGCGTGCCGAAGTGCCATGTCACGAGCGTCGGCGCACGAACAAGCCTCCAGCCGCGAGGAGGACCAGCGCCCCGCCACCGATAGCTGCGAAGCCCAACGCGCGATCGCGGCCGCCTTGGCCGGTTGCATTTGCCGGTAAGGATGGGAGGTCCGGCGATTCGGCGATGCCGCCCACCGAACTAGACAGCAGCCGTACAAGGCCGTCTACGACGATCGGTTCCGGCACCACGGGCTCGCCGGCCGCGTCCAACAAATCCACGGTCAGCAGGGCGAGCGCACTCGATGCCTGTGCCGTCGCCACTGGCCGAAACTTGAACGTCCCCAGGACGCCCGCCGCGATCGGCGTCGGTGCTCTGGGCAACGTCGCGCACCCCACCAGCATGTACCCGTCCGGCGTCGCCGTGGGCGTCGGGCTATTCGTGGGCGTCCCCGCGCCCGGTGTGGCCGTCGGCGTCGGCGTATCCGGCGGCACAAACCCGGTCGGCCACGGGGTGGGCGTCCCCCAAGCACTAATCACCTGTATGCACCCTGGCAATACGGGCTGCGGCGTCGGCGTGCCGGGCCCGACATTTGGCCCTGACAGCCATTGCAGCACCGCCGGATTCCACTGCAAGCCGTACTGGTAACCGGCCACCGGCGTCAGCCCGGCCCCGCTCAATCCCGATGCGTTGATCGTGATGGTGATGGGCGTTGGCTGGTAGTACAACTGGGCCACCGCCGCCGGGTTCACCGCCACAGATGGCGCTGTATCCGCGCGCAGCGCTCTCGCGCCCAATAGGATGCTCGCCGCCCCAAGTACGAGGCCCGCCAGCCAAGCGCATCTTGTCAGGTTGTTCATGGCGCTGGCACCTCGCTGCCTGACAAGACCTCTTGCACGACTTGCACCGTGTAGGCCGTCACGTGCCCGTCCGGGGCAAGCTGCTCCGTCCTCAGCACGTGGTAATCGTTCTTGTCGATATAGATACGGTCCGAGACGTACGTGGTCGTACCATCCGGCGTGGTCGTCCTGTAGGACTCAATGATGAAGGCGGCGACGCCATCGACCGCGCCGTTCGTCAGTACGGCCGCCGGGCCGAGCGAGTCGATGATCCGCTGCGTGGCCTGGTTGAGGAGGGCGCGCTCATCATCGACCGAGCGGACAGGCCCGAGGCCAGGGGGGTAGTCCGACGGAGGGGGCGGGCAGGGCACCCGTTGCATACAGCGGCTCAACGTCCGTCCTGACGCTACGTCGGTCGTCACCCACTCGCCGTTTACCAGATCCATGCGTTGGTACACATGTCCGTCCGTGCCCTTGATCACCGAGGAATGGGCGCTGATCTTCCCGTCTGCATGAAAGCTGGTGAACGCCTCACTGATCGTCTCGTCTGGGTGCCCCCATGACGTGTCCCGCAGGGCGGCGGTCTGCTCGTGAAAGTTCCTAGTGACGGCATGCAACGTCGTATTGGGGCCGAGCCCCGCCAACGCTTGCGTCTGCGCCGCCCCCGACTTTTCGAGGATGCTGGCGGCGGATTGGGCGGGCGTGCTGTGGGTGATGAACAGCAGGCCGATGACGGCTCCCGACGCGATGCCTGTCATGACCGCTGCGAGGACGGCGAGGCGCACGAGGGTCGGAGATTTCATGGCCCCGTGTCCGCGCGCAGCGCTCTCGCGCCCGCCACGATGACCAGCCAAGCGTATTTCAACATGCCTGCCTCCTCAGCACGAACAGCGTTGTTCGCCGTGCTATGGCGTCGGGGAGGATGTGTCGGTGACGATGCCGGGCAAGACTTCCAGCACCGTTTGCATTGAGTACGAGGTCACGTGGCCGTCCGGGGCAAGCTGTTCCGACCGCAGGGGCCAATAGTCGCTCTGCCCGATGTAGTTGCGGTTCGTGCCGCTGTGGCCGTCCGGCGTCTCGATGATGAAGACGGCGACGCCGTTGAGCGTGGCAGTCTTCGTCATGATCGACGGCGTGACGCGGGCGAGCAACGTCGTGATGACGCGGCTCTGGATTGCGCGCAGGGAGTCGGCCGTGGCTGCGTAATCGGGGTAGGTGTGCGTTTGGCCCGACGCTACGTCCGTGGTCACCATCGCGCCACCCACCAGCCTCGGAATGCTGGTACACCTGCCCGTCCGTACCCTTGAGCACCGACGAATAGGCGCTCAGTTTCCCCGTCGCGTCGAACGCCCAGAACGACTCGCCGATGGTGGTATGGGGCAGTCCGCCGGCATCGGTTTGTTCGCGATAGTCCTCGCCCACGCCGTGGAGCGTCGTATTAGGGCCGAGCGCGGCAAGCGCCTGTGTCTGCGCGACCTCCGACTTTTGCAGCACGGACACGGCGGATTGAGCGGGCGTGCTGCGGGTGATGAGCAGCAGACCCGTGACCGCGCCCGCCGCGATGCCCGTCACGACCGCGCCGAGAACCGCGAGGCGTACGGGGGTCGGAGATTTCATGGCACTGTGTCCGCGCGCAACGCTCGCGTGCCCAAGAGGATGCTCGCCGCCCCAAGGGCCACGCCCGCTACGATGATCGCGTACTTCATGTCTGCCTCCTCGGCACGGAACGGTGTTGTTCGCCGTGCTATGGCGTCGGGGCGGATGTGTCGGTCGCGATGCCGGGCAAGACCTCCTGCACCGTCTGCATCGTGTACTCCGTCACGTGACCGTCGGGGGCAAGTTGCTCCGACTTCAAGACGCGGTAGTCGCTCTTGCCGATGTAGGTGCGGTTCGCGGGCGTCTCGATGACGTAGGCGGGGATGCCCGCGACCCCCACTGTCCTGGCGCTGGCTGACGCGCTGGCCTCGATGGCCTTCGTCATGGTTTGATTGAGGCGTTCGGTGATCGCCGTCGCCGGGAAGCGGCTGAAGCCGGTCGTGAGCACGACCTCGCGGGTCACCGTGTTGGTGAATACGAGTTTACCATCCGCCCCCCAGTCACCGCGCTCAATGATCTGACCGTCCGGGCCGCGCGACACCTGCCAGTAGGTGTTGAGCATCCCGGTATCGTCGAAGGTCATAAACAAGTCCGTCGTGGTGTCATTGGGCGCGGTGTAGCCGGACATCTCGGTGACCGTGTGTTCTCGATGACTGACGGTGACCATGTGATAGGTGGTGTTCGGGCCGAGCGGGGCGAGGAGCTGTGCCTGTGCCGCTTCGGACTTTCGCAGGATCGTGGTGGCGGATTCGGTGGTGCTCGTGCCGCGTGTGACGAGCAGCAACCCCGCCATCGCACCGACGCCGACGCCGGCGATGATTGCGACGAGGATGGCGGGACGTACAAGGGTCTTCATGGTGTTGCCTTTCATTCCGGGAACCAGGAGCAAATACCGAGTGGATCGCCGCCTTCTGGGAGTGGGATTCGCTCGAAACAGTGCGTGTAGCCAATAACCTTATAAGGCGGTGGTTCGGTCTCAAACGGGATCATCGGGAACTGCGCGTTCTCCCACCAATACCAGTTATATACCCAAAGCTGCTGCCCGAAGAAACAAGCGAGCAACCCGTCCGCGTATCCGCCCTCGCCAGTGATGGTGTAGGGACTTTGCGAAGGGCCGAGCTGCCCAAAGTAGTTCCAGTCGGTCTGAGTTTTCGTACCGACACAGAGTTCTACGCCCTGTGTCTGGCCGGCGTTGAGGTCGAGGACACGCGTGCTGAAATAGCCGGGGCCGAAGTAAGACCACTCGTAACCCCACACCGTGACGCTGCCGTAATACTGGCCGCCGGCGTGGTACATTTCGTTGGTGCCCTGCTTGACGACGGAGCATATCCCGGCATTGCGCCCAAAAACCTTCTGCAAGTCCTTGATGTCGATGTCGCCGTCCGGCGCGAAAAGGGGCTCAATGTCGAATTGGGGATCATAAGGACCATACTCGGGAGCCCCGTAGTGCGCGGATGCCCGTTGCATGTCAAGAACATCGATCCTGCCATCGTGGGTGTTGTCAGCGGCGAAGCATGTCTGGGGGTCCCCGTGGGGGTCGGCTACCGCCCGTGTCGGTGCGGCGAACACCGCTACGACGAACACTACGAGCACCGTCACAGCCAGCGCGATACTCCGTGTTGTCATCGAGTGCTCCCCTCCTTTGCCGACCGCCATCTCGGTCGGCTTTCGAGACATCGTATATGACATCACCTGATGAGCAGCATCGGCGGGGTTGCCGATCGGCACTACGATACACCTACCGCCCGGTCTGTCAAGCCCCTGCTTACTTCACACAACGAGTCGAAGCACTCAATATCGAGCACGGCTGCGAGGGATGGACCGAGTGGAGACAGGGGCTTTCGCCGAAGGAGCATCAAGAGATGCTAGATCGGCAATGGACGTTGGACCGCGAGGGAGAGCGGAGGCGATCGGATCGGAGGTGGCATGTCGGGGAGGCGATCGTCCTCGTGTTGTTGGCTGGAGGATTTACGATCCTCGGAGGGTACGTTTCGGCGCACGAACTCTCAACAGGTGGTCGCTCCGGTGACCGTGGTAGGGACATCGCCGGCTGCTCCTATTGAGACGCCCATTCCGTGGCTTAGCGCCCGGCAACCAGCCGCCACCCACCAGTCACCAATCACCAGTCACCAGCCGCCACCGACCAGCCCGGTACAATCCATGAATGGACGGCATGCGGTTTGCGTCTCCGTACGCACTCGTGCTCCTCGCGCTCGTCCCGGCGCTCGCGCTGCTGCTCGTGCGGACGCGGCGCGAGCGGGCGGCCGTGCCGTTCGGCTCGATCGCCGCGGCGCACGCTGCCCGCCCCACGTGGCGCGTGCGCCTGGAGCCGCTGCTCCCGGCGATGCGGCTCGCCGCCGTCGTGCTGCTCGATCGTCGCGATCGCGCGTCCGCAGCGCGGCGAGGCCGGCTCCGAACGCGCCGGCAACGGCATCGACATCGTCCTCGCGTTCGATGCCTCGTCGAGCATGTCGCTGCCGTTCACGGGTAATCGCACGCGCATGGATGCGGCGAAGGACGTTGTCTCGCGCTTCGTGCAGGCGCGCACCAACGACCGCGTCGGGCTCGTCATCTTCCAGGGCGCGAGCATCACCATGAGCCCGCTCACGACCGACTACGCGGTGATCGCGCAGGAGGTACGCGATGCCGACCGTCTGCGCCTCAAGGACGGCACGGCGATCGGCGTCGCGATCGGCGAGTCGGTGAACCTGCTGCGCGGCTCGAACGCGGCGAGCCGCATCGTCATCCTCCTGACCGATGGCGAGAACAACGCCACCGCCATCCAGCCGCTCGAAGCCGCCCGCATCGCCGAAACGCTCGGCGTGCGCGTCTACACCGTCGGCGTCGTCAGCCGCGGCCGCAACCCCGCGCAGTCCACGCTCAACGTCGATGAGCAGTCGCTGCGCGCGATCGCGGACGTCACCGGCGGCACGTACGGACGCGCCGAAGATCCGGCGGCGCTGCAGGAGATCTACGCCAACATCGACCAGCTCGAAAAGTCACAGTTCGAGGACCGCGGCTTCACGGCGTTCGACGACATCGCGCCGTACTTCCTGGCCGCCGCCGCCGCGCTGCTCGCGCTGGAATGCGCGCTGCGGGCGTCGCTGTTCCGGAGGCTGGCATGAGCTTCGGCGCGCTGGGCTACCTGTGGCTGCTTGTGCTCATCCCGCTGCTCGCGGCCGCCGGTGCCTGGTGGCTGCGTTGGCGGTCGCGCGCCCGCAGCCGTTTCGGTGCGGGCGCCAGCGGGGGAAGCGCATCGGCGTACGCGCTGGCGCTCCTCATCGCCGCCGTCGCGTTTGCGGCGTTCGCGGCCGCGCGCCCGCAATTCGGCTCGCGCGAAACCACGGTCGAAGATCGCGGCATCGATGCTCGTGTTGGTGCTCGATGTGTCGCAGAGCATGATGGCGGACGACGTGCCGCCGACGCGGCTCGCGCGCGCGCAGCGGGAGGCCGGCGCACTGCTCGAACGGATGCGCGGCGACCGCGTGGGCTTGATCATCTTCGCGCAGCAGCCGTTCGTCCGCTCACCGCTCACCTCCGACCTGGGCGCACTGCGCGTGCTGATCGACGGCGTCGGCGATGAGCGCGGCCTCGTGCCGCCGGGCTCGGACCTGGGCGCGGCGATCCGCGCGGGCCAACGCCTGCTCGATGACGCGCCGGACGCCGGAGCCAAGGTCATGATCATCATCTCCGATGGCGAGGACCGCGGTGCCGGCGTCGCCCCCGCCGTCGCCGAGGCCGCGAGCGCCGGCGTGCGCATCTACACCGCCGGTGCCGGTACGGTCGCAGGGCTCGCCGGTGCGCGACGTCGACCCGGAGACGCTGGCGCTCCACGACCGCATCGACAACTCGGGCGCGCCGGTCATGACGCGGCTCGACGCGCCGGCGCTGGCCACCATCGCCGCCGCGGGCGGCGGCCGATACATCAATATCTCCGGCCGCGGACGGCGCGCTCGCGCCACTGGCGAGCGGAGTCTGCGCGGGCTTGCGCGGACGCATTTCGGCGATACCACGAACGCGCTCCCCATCGAACGGTTCCAGTGGTTCGCCGCGGCGGCGCTGCTGCTCGCCGTGGTCGAGCCTGCTGTTGCCGCTGCGTCGCTGGCTCACCCGCGCCGGTTCGCGGCGGGCGACGCGGTTGTGGCCGATCGTCGGCGCGGGTCTGTTCATCGGCGCGATGTGCGCGGGCGGCGTCGCGCAGGTGAACCGCGACGGCAACCGCGCCTACGACGCCGGCGACTTCGACCAGGCGATCGCGCATTACAGGACGGCGGAGGCGATCGATCCGGCGCTGCCGCAGCCGTACCACAACGCGGGCAACGCCTTCGACCGCAACGGCGACTACAACGAGGCGATCGACGAAACGAAGCGCGCGCTCGACGCCGCCGCGACGCCGGGCATCGAAGCGCTCGCCGAGTACGCGCTCGGCAACCACTACGCCGGCTCCGGCCGCCTCGAAGACGCGCGCGAGGCCTACAAGCGCGCGCTGCTCGCCAACCCGGGCGACCAGGACGCGAAGCACAACCTGGAAGTCATCGACGCGATGCTGCACCCCACGCCGACGCCCACGCCGCGGCCGCCGGAAGCGACGCCGCCCGGAGGACAGGGCCAGCAGCAAGGCGGCACGCCCGGCCCGGGAGACGCCGGCGGCACGCCCGGCGCCGGGCAACCGGGGACGCCGTCGCCCTCCGACCGGCAGCCGTCGCAGGCCGACGTGCAACGCCAGCTCGACGAGGCGCTCCAGGGCATCGACCAGAATCTGAGCCGCGAGGACGCGCTCCGCATCCTCGACCTGCTGGAGCGCCAGAACCGCATCGCCGCCCAGGAAGCCGCTCCCGCCGCCGGCGCCGGCGTCCCGGACTACTAGCGCCCAGACGCGGAACTCACCTGCATCCGTGGCGCGGGCTGATCTCGAGCGCGCTACCAGCGCGACGGCGCGCAGTGGTGCTTAGTTCGTCGGCTTGGCCCGGCGGTCGCCTTTGCGCCGCCGCTCACCGCGCGTCCTTGCGGCAGCGCGGCCGGGTACGAGCTGCAGCCGGAACTCGTACCCCAGCGCCTCCGCGTACTGGACGAGTGTGTCGAGGCGCGGACTGTGCTGGGCGGACTCGAACCTGCTGATCGTGCCGGGCGGAACGCTCATTCGACGAGCAAGCTCGCTCTGCGACAGATTGGCTTCGTTCCGCGCCGCAATGAGCGCGCTGACGGCCGCGAATCGCGGTCCCAGCCGCTCATACTCCCGCTTCAGTTCGGGGTTCTCTTCGTGGAGCTTCTGTTTCGCTTCCTTCCAGGTCGTCATGATGCCACCTCACCCATGGCTTCTGTCCTATCACAAATATGATATAGACCACAACCACGACCGGGCGGCCCCCCGCCGCCGGCGTCCCCGACTACTGAGCCGATTGTTAAGGCGCGGGCAAACACCTGCATCGCAGCCGCCCGGGGCGATCGGTGAAGTCGATATCACCTTCCGGGGAGTGGATCGCACCGGCTCCGAGCGCGTATCCTTTGGGTCACGCAGAGTTTTGCGCCGCGCCAAATAGTTCGTACTCGCGAACAAGGGAGGCCACCATGCCGAGGTCCGAGATCCTGGAACAACTGCGCAGCGAGCCCGGCGGCGAAGACCTCGACCTCTCGTGGCTCGACCAGCCCGCTCGCCGAGCGCGGCCTGCGCGTCGCGCCCGGCAAGCGCGGCCTGACGCTCGAGGACATCGCGACCAGCTCCTACGGCGACATCCCCGGACCATGACGCGCAACCAGAGCGGCCGCATGCGCGGCGCCGCGCCGCGCAGCGACGCGCAGAACATGCAGACGCACTGGGCCTTCAAGTCGGCGTCGTGGTCGGAGTCGGCCATGCTGCTCTACGAAGAGGCCGTGCAGCGCCAGTGGAGCAGCGCCACCGACATCCCGTGGGCGGACATGCCCGAGCTGCCGGAGGAGATCGAGCTGGCGATGTCGCAGCTCTGCACCTTCCTCACGCAGGTCGAGTTCATCGCCGGCGACGTGCCCGGCAAGTACGCGCCGAACGTCAGCGGCGAGTTCTTCGAGATCGGCCTCTTCCTCGCGTAGCCAGATCATGGACGAGGCGCGCCACCTCGACGTCTTCCGCAAGCGCGCGCTCGCGAACGGCATCGGCCTGCTCAAGGCCGGCCCCGGCGCCATCGGCCTGCTCACCGCGCAGGACTTCACCGAGATGGCGTCGACGCTGCACCTCGTCGGCGAAGGCTTCGTGCAGTCGATGTTCCGCATGGGCGAGATGTTCGCGCAGAGCGAGGTCGACAAGCGCATGTTCCGCCTCGCCGCGCAGGACGAGAGCCGCCACGTCGCGTTCGGCGTCATGCACATGAAGTACGTGATGGAGACGCAGCCGGAGCGGCGCGAAGAGATCCACACGTACCTCGACCGCATGGAGGGCAACCTCGGCGCGGGCTCGACGCAGGCCGGCCTCACCGGCGGCGGCGAGACGGGCGAGGCGCTGGCCATCCTGCTCGGCGGCGGCACGAGCGAGGCGCAGCTGCGCGAGGGCTACATCAAGCTGCTCGCCATCCGCAAGCGCCAGGTCAACGAGTACATGCACCGGCTCGAAGTCGTCGGCCTCGGCGACCGCCGCCAGCACATGAACCCGATGATGCAGATGCTGCTCGACCCGCCCAAGAACTAGCGGCCGTACGCAACGAGTTTGGACGAGCAGGCGCGGCATCGCGCGCACCCGCACCGCGCGAGGCGATGGCCGCGCCCAGAAACGGATAACGACGAACATGGCTGACACGGAAACGACCGGCAGAAGCACCGCCCGCAGATCCCCGGCATCATCGACGCCGCCCGCGCTCGACATGAGCTGGGCGAAGGTGCCGACGGAGCGCCCGCCGCAGCCGAAGATCGGCGCCGAGGGCTTCACGCTGCGGCTCGCCGACGCCGGCGCGTACGCGTGGGCGCCCGACCACTGGCCGTACCAGAACGACACGCCGCGCGGCTCCTTCCCTTCGAAGGAGCGCGGGCTCGCCGGCGCCGTACACCATCTACGACAAGATCGAGGTCTGGGCCGAGAACGCCGCCGACCTCTACGAGCTGGCGATCCGCGAGCAGTGGAAGCCCGCGACCGAGATCGCCTGGACCTCCATCGAGCCGCTGCCCGACCACATCGAAGCGGCGATCGACCAGATCTTCTCGAACATCTCCGAGCAGGCAGTACAACTCCAAGCCAGGTGCTGATGGGCTGGCTCAAGGAGATCTCGTACGGCTACCACGAGGTGAAGCTCTACCTCGCGACGCAGGTCTTCGACCACGCGCGCCACGTCGAGGCGTTCCGCAAGCGCGCGCTCGCAAACGGCGGCGGGCTCGGCGTGCAGACGCCGGGCTTCTTCAACCGCACCGTGTACGCGGCGTTCAAGTTCACCGAGCTCGTCGTCTACATGAACATCATCCGCTCGTCGTTCCTGCTCGCGCTCTGCGAGCACGGCGACAAGATCGGCCGCTCGCAGGCCGACCGCCAGCTCTTCGAACTCACGGCGAACGACCTGCGCCGCCACCTGGCGTACGGCATCGAGCACCTGCGCCACTACCTGCTCACCGGCGACGCCGACGAATCGCCGCAACGTGCGCACCTGGCTCGACCGCGGCGAGATCATGATGGCCGCCGACCTCAAGCGCGACACGCCGCTGCGCGAGGCGCTGATCCTGGCGCTCGGCGACACCGTGCAGGAGGGCAAGGCGGCGCTCAAGGAGCTGCGCCAGGCGCAGCTCCGCAAGTACATGCTCGCGCTCGAAGCGGCGACCTTCACCGGCCACGCCGCGAACGTCGCCCCGTCGATGCTTGAGATCATCGAGAACCCGTAGCTGGTCGCTGGCCGCCGGTTCGACCCGTAGCGCGGGCTTTTCAGCCCGCGCGGGCGCCAGTAATGATCCGTAGCGCGGGCTTTTCAGCCCGCGACGCGGAGTTTCCAGAAAGTATAGAGGCAGCTCAAGCTGCCTCTATACTTTCTGTCGCACCCCGCAACGCGGGTCAGCGGGCCTCACGTAGCGCGGGCTTTCCAGCCCGCGCGGGAGCCGAAGAAGGAGGCGTCTCATGACCGACTACAACTACCTCCAACTCCGCCGCGAGGGCGCAACGCTTGTCGCGACGATGGTCAACCCGCCGAAGAACTTCCTCAACGCACCGATGGTCGAAGAGCTGCGCGCGCTCGCCGAAAGCATCGCCGAGGACGACGAGGTGCGCGTGCTCGTGCTGACCGGCGGCGCCGACGGCATCTTCATCACGCACTACGACGTCGGCGAGCTGTCGGGCGTGTCCGATGCCGCGCGCACGCGTGAGACCATCGGCGCAGCGCCTGAGCTGCACGCGATGCACCAATTGCTGCTGCGGCTCCAGTCGCTGCCGCAGCCGGTGATCGCCGCCATCAACGGCACGGCCATGGGCGGCGGCTGCGAGCTGTCGCTGGCGTGCGACTTCCGCTACATGGCGCGCGGCGGCGTCATCGGCCTGCCGGAGGTGCGCGTCGGCATCCTGCCCGGCGCCGGCGGCACGCAGCGCATGACGCGCCTGCTCGGCACGGCGAAGGCCATGGAGCTGATGCTGCTCGGCGACGCCGTCGACGCCGACACCGCCGAGCGCTATCGGCCTGGTGCACCGCGCGGTCGCGCCGGATCAGCTCATGCCCGACGTGCTCGCGCTCGCCGCCGAGCTGGCGAGCCGGCCGCGGCTCAGCGTCGCCCTCATCAAGCAGTGCGTCCTCCAGGGCGGCGAGATGCCGCTCATCGATGCCCTGCGCTTCGAGCAGGACGCCTTCTGGAAGACCATGCGCTCCGAAGATGCGTCGCGGCTGATGCGCGCGTACCTGAACAGCGACCGCCCGCTCAACGAGCAATAGTCGTCGGCGTCGTAGCGCGGGATTCCAGCCCGCGCGGCCGCCGGGCCCGGGTGCCGCGCCGCCCGGGCCGTAGATCGCCGCCGCCCTTCGCCTGGGTCGTGGATCGCAGCCGCCCCCGGCTGCCCATCGAGCGAAGCTCGATCCCGTCGCACGAACAGTGCATTGAGAGTGAGGCGTGGGAAGTGAGGCTGAGTGTCGTCCCCACGTCTCATTTCTCACCTCCCACCGCCTGCCTCTCCGCCCCACCTCTCATCTCCCACCTCCCACAGCCCGGCAGCGCCACCGCCCACCCCACCGGCCTATACTCGCAGCATGGACGATCTGCCCCGGATCGAGGCACTGCCGCACGTGCGGCGCGCGCTGCTCGCGTGGCACCGCCGCAACGCCCTGCGCGCGCCGTGGCGCGAGTCCGGCGACCCGTACCACGCGCTCGTCGCGGCGGTGATGGCGCAGCAGACGCAGATGAGCCGCGTCATGCCGTCGTACGAGCGCTTCACGGCGGCCTTCCCGACGCTCGAATCGCTCGCCGCCGCGTCCACCGGCGACGTCATCCGCGCCTGGGCCGGCATGGGCTACAACCAGCGCGCCGTGCGCCTGCATCGCGCCGCCCGCACCGTCGCGGCGTCCGGCTGGCCGCGCGACGCCGAGGCCCTGGCGCGCATCGACGGCATCGGCCCGTTCACCGCGGCGATCATCGCGTCGTTCGCGTTCGGCAACGCCGCCGCGTGCGTCGACACCAACGTGCGCCGCGTGCTCGGCCGCCTCGCCGGCGATGAGCGCATCGACGGCGCCCGCCTCCAGCAACTGGCCGATGCCGCGATGCCGCCGCGCCACCCTGCTCGCTGGAACCAGGCGCTGATGGACTACGGCGCGCGCGTCTGCGGCGTCCGTCCGAAGTGCGGCGAGTGCGTCGTCGCCGCATGGTGCGCGTCGCGCGAGCGCTTCGCGTCGCCCGCGCGCCAGGTCGCCGATGAGCGCGCCGCGTACCGCGCGCGCACTCCCCGCAAGCGCCGCGAGGAGCCGTACGAGGGCTCGCCGCGCTACTACCGCGGCCGCATCATCGACCTGCTCCGCACGCTCCCCCCGGGCGAATCCGTCCCGCTCGCAACCCTCCCCGCGCTCCTCGCCGACGGCCACGCCGCCCCGTCCCCGGACCTCACGCGCGATCTCGTCGTCGCCCTCGCCCGCGTCGGCCTCGCCGTCGTGCGTGACGGCGCCGCATCGCTGCCGGAGTAACGAGCCCGGCGGTCTAGGCGTCTCGCTCTCTCTGCTTCGCAGGCCGAAACAACCTGAGCACGCGCTCGCGGAGATAGCGCTGTACAAACGAGTTCAAAGTTCCATCGGGGTAGATCACGCGGTTGGCGACCAAGCCAGGCAGCTTCCGTTCGATCAAGTAGGTCGTGAGGCCCGTTCTGACCGCAACCTCCGCGATGGAATAGCTAACGCTGCTCCAAAGCCAGTCCCAGCGCAGAGCGTCGGGTTCATCCGGGGAAGGCTTTCCAAGTTCGACGCGTCGGATGCTAATCCCGCCCCATGCAACAGCTATCTTGAGGCTTGCAGAGTCTTCGCTGAGCAACAGAAGGCAATCGGGTTGTTCGCCTGCTTTGAACTGATGGAGGATCTCGTCGAAGGTCACGATGAGCACCGCGGTTCAGCTTCCCTGGAGCATTGTTCGAGAAAGTAGCTCGCGAGACCTACGAGTGCCTCGCCGTTCGAGACTGCCACGCCGTGCTTGACACGGAACATGTCGAGAGCCAGATGGATGTGCCGCCCTCCTTCCTGATCGACAACGAAGTCGATGATCACGGGGAGGCTCCGCCCCCCGTGGTCTTCGTCCATGATCATCGCCGATACGTTGCGGTCGTCTCGGATCAGGCGTTCGATTTGTTCGATTTGGCTGCGGTTCTCCGGTAGCAGCGCTTCCAAGCTGTTCACATCGAAGGTGCCGAGCAGGCTTTCAATGAGCGCCACGCGACGCTCGGCGACGTCCTTCCCAGAGAGTCGGTTGAGCGTGGCGAGGTACAACCGCGCCTCAGTGTCACCGACGTCCCACACCAAACATCTGGCGGAGTTGAGTCCCAGTTCCTTGAGCACGCGAAGCCGGTGATGTCCGTTGAGGATTTGGTACCGCCCGGGCATCTGCGGATGTGGACGAACCACGAGAGGCTCATAACGGCCCGACCGCTGGACGTGGCTCCGCAGTTTCCGGAGGACGTCGGCTGGCATGTGGTTGGCGTTCTCCGGGTGTGGAAACAGAAGCTCTATGTCGATATGTTCGACCATCATCTCAAGAGTCCTCGACTAGGAAACCTACAGTAAGATCGACTGCCGAGGAGGCGTTGCCCGTTTCGGATAACGCCCCGCGATGTTGCATGTGCCTGTCGCGAGGTCCGGGTTCTTGCAGGCGCACGTGCTGACCGAGATTCCGCGCACCGCAGCCACATCGCGTACGCGATGGAGGATTCGTTCACGGAGCGACTGTGGCAATGCACGGACCGCTGAAGGCTTGCCGGTCCGGATGGGGACGCGCTCGTTTCCCGCGTATACCGTGAGTAGCGGCCGTAACGTCTCCTGTGGCACCGATCGACGAAGCGCAGCGACGATCGCTGGGCGAAGAAACAGGATGCTCGCTGCGGCCCTTCCAATGCCGGCGTTCGAGAGTTGCTGGAACAGCGCGCCGAGCGCCTCGTCACCGTCCGTAACTTCCGGCAAGATCGGGTTAACGCGCGCCTCGACCGAAATGCCCGAGGCAACGAGCTGACGGATCTGCTCGATCCGCAGTCGCGCCCCTGCAGCTCCCGCCTCGAATTGAACCGCCACCGCCTCATCTGTCGTGATGATCCCGACCTGGAGGCGCACCAAGTCGGCATATCGCGCGAGCAGTGTCAGCGTCTTGCGCGGAATCACGCCCTTCGTGAGGATGGAGACGCCGATGCCTTCCCGCAGCAGCAGGTCGAGCACGTCGTGCGCCATTTCGAGAACTTCCGGCACGGGTTGGAAGATGTCGCTCGACGGACTGAAGAACACTGCCGCCGGCCGGCGATCCATCCGCCTAAGCTCTTCCTCCAGCCTCGTGATCGTGTTCTCATACAACACGATGGATCCCTGGTCGGGATACGCACGGTAGCCTTGGATGTAGCAGTACGCGCAATCGTGAGCGCAGCCGGTAGTCAGGTTGATCGTAGGCATCGCCGACAGGCAAGCCAGGCTCGATGGCGTCAGAACCTTCGAGCGGCGCATCGCAGGAATGATGGTTACCACAGCGGGTGTCCGTTGAGCGGCGGGAGAGGTTGTCCCGCGCCAGCGAGCAAGTAGACGTGATTACGCGACATTCCCAATGCGTGCGTGAGATCCATTGCAACGGCCTCCTTCATTCGGAACTGCGCTGCATGGTTGACTAGGTCAGCGGGCCGCAGATCCCCGTCCTCTATGATTACATACTGGCAACGTTCCAGCAGACGCGCCAGGCAACTCTCACCATTCTGGTCTGTAAGGCAGGCGGGTTCGAATGAACGGATCGGTACCGTCCGGTGGTCCTGCCCGCACTCGCCGTCGCCACCGCATGCCACCCTGAGCGCTTCGTAATAGCCTGCCAACGATCCCTGATCGAAGGTACGGCCTGTTGCCAAGTTTAGGGGCTTGGCTCCAACCTGCAGCTGTTCAGAACCGGCGCCGCCCGGTGCCAAGCACACTGACGGTGATGCATTAACACCGGCTGAGGGTAGTACATGTGTGCTAATCGAGTCAAGTTTGAAGCGACTCAGATTGTTGAAGAGCTTAGATAAGATTGCTATCCGGAGGTTTGGCGACGCCGGCAGAGGTTCGGTGCGTGCCAGCCATTGTCGGTAATCCGCTCCAACGTAGGTTAGGCTGTCCACAACCCGATGCAGGCTCGGCACAGCAAAGAACCGCGCCGGGCTTGCGGGACAGATGTCCACGAACCAGAGCCGAAGCCCCAAAGCCTGCGTCAGCTCAGCCTTCAGCAAGTGGCGACAGAGGGCGGCTGAGAGCGCCCCCGTACCGGCCCCAACATCAACAAGCTCTAAGAAGAATCGCGCAGATGCCGATCGGTGTTGAGCAGCTAGGGGCACAAGCAACGTCATTGCCAGCCGCCTAGCGCGCTGAGCGACTCGCGGGTCGATGCCCGGTCCGACCCGTTGCGCAAATGCGTCAATCACGGGGAAGCTTGCGGTTCGGATCGATGCCGGCACCGCAGGATACAGCATCAACGATAAAGGACTGTCTGCCGAAAGCCGGTACTGACGATAGTTGTAGAACAGGGGTGCCGCCTCGTCGCACGGAACGGTAACCAGAGACAGGAATCGACCGTCGTCGAGCGCGCGAGGACGCTTTAGCTTCGCAAGGAGATAAGGCGGATTGCGGACTGTGGTAGTCGCCGCGACAAGGGTGCCCTGACCAGGGTTCGAGTCCGTGACTGCGATGCACTCGAATGCCGCAGTCCGGCGAAGGGCAACACGGTGCAGATAGTACTCGTCCTTTTGTCGCCGTGATTGGCTCACGGCGTCAAGCAAGCGGAAATACGTGTAGCAGTAACTCCGCCGGATTTTAGCGTCGAAGCTGGAGAGAATGTACTGGAGCCATACCGCGTGAAGTTCCTCGATCGCGTGATCGATATTCGGCGCGCCGAGTGCGTGAGCGGGAGCCCAGTATGCGTTCCAGTCAATGGTCTCCACCTGTAGTGCATCTCTGTGGATAGCGATTCGGCTCACGAGAACCGGCGTCTCGAGAATCGCTATCAGCCTCCCAACGCCGAGCAGAGCGGAAGTGTTTGAATCTGAGGTCATCGCGGGAGCTCCATGGCGTTCGTCCGCCGCCTTTCGCCTTGGCGCGTCGAGTACGATGGGGCACTTTGCCGACGAACTCCCAACCATCTGTGTCACCTGGGATCCGCAGCGTCGGCCAGGTCATGCTTGGGCGAATCCCCGCGACCCGGCTTACCACCCCCAGTGCCACCCGCCGCTTTGACTCCCGCACCCGATACCGTACCCTCGCCCCCGAAGCGCCGTCCGCTGTGCACCGCCGGTCCGCTGACAGACTGACGCCCTGACCGACTGAACGACCGCCAGCCCGTCGCCACCAAGAAGCAATCAGCCAACCGCCCCCGGCGCCAGATTCGAAACAATCGACGCCACGCGCAAAACACGAAGATTCAGTACCCACAATCAAACCCGCAAGTTGACAGCTGATAGCTGACCGCTGACAGCTCGCACTAATAGCTGACAGCCGGCAGCCAACTGCGATACGCTAGACCTCCACTCGCGAATCACGTCACAGGAGGTGCCGCAATGGCAACAGAACAGGGATCCACCCGAGGGGCGGTCGTGATCACCGGCGCATCGACCGGCATCGGCGAAGCGTGCGCGCTCCGGCTCGACCGCGCCGGCTTCCGCGTCTTCGCCGGCGTCCGCAAGCAGTCCGACGCCGAGGCGCTCGGGGCCAAAACGTCGCTGCGGCTCACCCCGCTGCTCATCGACGTCACCGACCAGGCGATGATCGACCAGGCGGGCGCCGCCGTCGCCGAAGCCGTGGGCGAAGCAGGGCTCGCCGGCCTCGTCAACAACGCGGGCATCGCCGTCGCCGGCCCCATGGAGTTCGTGCTGCTCGAAGAGCTGCGCCGCCAGCTCGAGGTGAACGTCATCGGCCAGGTCGCGGTGACGCAGGCGTTCCTGCCGCTGCTCCGCAAAGGCCGCGGCCGCGTCGCCTTCATCGGCTCCGTCAGCGGCCGGCTGTTCACGCCGTTCGTCGGCCCGTACTCCGCCTCCAAGTTCGCCATCGAGGCGATCGCCGACGCGCTCCGCATCGAGCTGCGGCCGTGGGGCATCAACGTCGCCGTCATCGAGCCCGGCAGCATCGCGACGCCGATCTGGGAGAAGTCGCAGGCCGCCGCCGACGAGTGGGAGCGCCAGATGCCCGCCGCCGGCCACGCGCTCTACGACGGCGCGATCGCCGCGGTCCGCGCCTTCGCCGACATCACGGCGCGCCGTGGCATCCCGCCGGACGCCGTCGCGAAGTCGGTGGAGCACGCCCTCACGTCAAAGCGCCCGAAGACGCGCTACCTCGTCGGCCTCGACGCGCGCATCCAGGCACTGCTCGCGGACATCGTGCCCGACCGCGTGCGCGACGGGCTGCTCGCGCGGCAACTCAAGCTGCCGAAGTCGGCGCCGCCGGCCGCGGAGCCCGAGCGCGAGCCCGCCGCGACGCGCTAGTGTAGTGCTTCTAACGCTTGTTTAGCGTGGCGGTTCGCCGGGAGGCCTCGCACGCGGCGGAAGTCCGTCAGACGAGGCGCTGTACCGCGTCGGTCCGGCTTCGCCGGACTCACAGCCGAGGGCGGCTATGCTCCACGCTTCGCGTCGCGTTAACTAACGCCAATTCGAAAGCACTACACTAGCGTGTGATGGCGGCTTTAGTCTTTGCGACAACGTGGGCGACGCTGGCAACATCATCGTCGCCCAAGCTCCCCTTCCCTCGCAGGGAAGGGGCTGGGGGTTAGGTCCCCGCAGGAGGATTGAATATGGCGGACGTGATCAAGGTCGGGCCGCTCGGACCGTACGACAACAACGCCTACGTGATCGTCGACCCCGGCACGAAGCGTTCGGTCGTCGTCGACGCGCCGTTCGAGAGCGAACGCACCATCGAGGCGGCGCAGGGCACCGACGTGCAGATGATCATCGTGACGCACCGTCACGGCGACCACTGGGCGAACATCGACCTGGTAAAGGATCAGCTCAAGGCGCCCGTCTTCTGCCACGAAGGCGACCGCGCGCCGTACAAGGAGAAGGTGTTCGACACCGTCGGCGACGGTGCCGAGATCCCGATCGGCGACACGCGCATCAAGATCATCCACACGCCGGGCCACACCCCCGGCAGCATCTGCCTGCTTGTCGATGGCGTGCTGATCTCCGGCGACACGCTGTTTCCCGGCGGACCCGGCCGCTCCGACAACCCCGCCGCGCTGCGCGAGATGATCGCCTCGATCACGTCGAAGCTGCTGACGCTGCCGGACGACACCGCCGTCTATCCCGGCCACGGCGACAACACGACGATCGCGGCATCGAAGCGCGAATACGCCGCCTTCGCATCGAAGCCGCACCCGGACGACCTCTGCGGCGACGTGACCTGGGAGGGCTAGGGGATAGGTGTTAGGGACTAGGGGTTAGTAGGGGTCGTCGAACAACGCGGCGGCGCGGGCCACAGTCTAAGCCACCGTCTGCGACGGCTCATCCCTAGCCCCTAGCCCCTAGCCTTTGAACGCATCCACCTTCTTGTCGAAGATGTCCGGCAAGATCTTGAGGATGGGCGTCGAGCCATCGACCATGAGCGACGCGAACTCGGAGTCGTTGATCTTCTTGTCCAGGTCGTAGCGCGGGTACGTCACGAAGAGGATCAGCAGCACTTCGATGATGATGAACGCCTTGACCGCGCCGAACGCCGCGCCCAGCAACTGGTCCAGGATGCCGAGCTGCAACACCGTGATCGCCGGGTGCACCAGCATCGCCAGCACCTGCCCCGCGACGCTGACGCCGAGGAAGATGACGAGGAAGCCGGCAACGCGCGCCGTCGTCTCGTTATCGATGCTCGACAACAGCGTGTCCGCGATGTCCTGGTAGAACAGCCCCGCGAGCACCGCGCCGAGCACGGCCGCCGCCATGCCGATGGTCTCGCGGATAAATCCGGCGTTGAACGCCGTGATGATGAAGTACAGAAAGATGATGACGATTACGGCGTCGATCCAGCTCATGCCTCACCCGTCCTCTCGTCGAGCGCGGCGCGCAGGACGTTCTGCCATGTCGCCGGCGAATACGAAGTGCAGCTCCCGCAGCACGGCGGGCGGCACGTCGGCGAGGTCCTTTTCGTTGCGCTTGGGCAGCACAAAGGTCTTGATGCCCGCGCGGTGAGCCGCCAGGATCTTCTCCTTCAATCCGCCGACGGGGAGCACGCGGCCGCGCAGCGTGATCTCGCCGGTCATCGCCACCTCGCGGCTGATCGGCCGCCGCGTCAGCGCCGAGATCAGCGCCGTGGCGATGGTGATCCCGGCCGATGGCCCCTCCTTCGGCACGGCGCCCGCCGGCACGTGCACGTGGATGTCGTTCTTCTCGAACACTTCCGGCGGGATGTGCAGCTCGGCGGAGCGCGAGCGCGCGTACGAAAGCGCCGCCTGCGCCGACTCGCGCATCACCTCGCCGAGCTGGCCGGTCAGCGTCAGGCTGCCCTTGCCCGGCATCAGCGTCACTTCGACGCCGAGCACGTCGCCGCCGAGCTCCGTGCGCGCGACGCCGGTCGCCACGCCGACCTGGTCCGTCTCTTCGGCCGCGCCCCAGAAGAACTTCTGCGGCCCCAGGTACTTCTCGACGTTCTGCGCCGTCACGTGCACGACCGCTGTGTTGCGCTCGGCGAAGCGGCGCGCCACCTTGCGGCAGATGCCGCCGATCTCGCGCTCCAGCGCGCGCACGCCCGCCTCGCGCGTGTACTCGCGGATGATCTTCTTGAGCGCGCCCGCCGTGAACGAGAGCTGGAGCCGCGACAACCCGTGCTCTTCAAGCTGCTTCGGCACCAGGAACTGCTGCGCGATCCGCAGCTTCTCGTCCTCGATGTACCCCGGCAGCTCGATCACCTCCATGCGGTCGCGCAGCGCCGGGATGATCGGGTCCATGATGTTCGCCGTCGCGATGAACATGACCCGCGAGAGGTCGTAGTCGATGTCCATGTAGTGGTCCGAGAACGAGTGGTTCTGCTCCGGGTCCAGCACTTCGAGCAGCGCCGATGACGGGTCCCCGCGGAAGTCCGTGCCGACCTTGTCGACTTCATCGAGCATGAACACGGGATTGACCGTGCCGGCCTGGCGCATCGTGTGGATGATGCGGCCGGGCAGCGCGCCGACGTACGTGCGCCGGTGGCCGCGGACCTCCGCCTCGTCGCGGATGCCGCCCAGACTCACCCGCACGAACTTGCGGCCGAGCGCCTCGGCGATCGAGCGGCCCAGGCTCGTCTTGCCGACGCCCGGCGGACCGACGAAGCAGAGGATCGGGCTGCGCAGCTTCTCCTTCGCGAGCTGCCGCACCGCCATGTACTCCAGGATCCGCTCCTTCACCTTCGGTAGCCCGTAGTGGTGGCGGTCCAGCGTGCGCGCCGCGTCGCGGAGGTCCAGCCGGTTGACGGTGGCGTTCTTCCACGGTACGCTCACCAGCCACTCCAGGTACGTGCGGATGATGCCGACCTCCGGCGACGCCGACGGGATCTGCTCCATGCGCCGCAGCTCGTCCTCGGCCTTCTTCGCCACCTGCTCGGGCATGCCCGCCGCGGCGATGCGCTCGCGCATGTCGTTGGCGTCGCGCGCGGCCGGGTCGGTCTCGCCCAGCTCGCGCTGGATCGCCTTCATCTGCTCGCGCAGGAAGTACTCCCGCTGCGACTTGTCCAGCTCATCCTGCACGCGCGAGTGGATCTTCGTCTGCAGCTCGAGCACGTCGAGCTCTTTCGCCAGGTGGATGCTCATCTTCTCGAGCCGCTCGCGCGTGTCGACCGTCGCGAGCAGGTCCTCGGCCTGGTCGTCGTCCAGGTTCATGCACGAGGCGACGTAGTCGGCGAGCCAGCCCGGATGCTCGATGTTCATCGCCATCACGTACGCGTCTTCGGGAATGCTCGGCGCCAGGCGGGCGACCTTCTCGAACAGCGCCAGGACGGCGCGGCGCAGCGCTTCCGTCGGCACGGTGTGGTCGGCCGAATCCTCGACCGGCTGCACGCGCACGGTGTAGTAGGGCTCGGCGCCCGTGATCGCGAGCACCTTCATGCGGCGGAGGCCCTGCACCCACACCTGCGTGGTGCCGTCCGGCAGCCGCAGCGCGCGGTTGATGTTGCCCTCGGTGGCGATGGGGTGGAGGTCGGCGAGCGTCAGCTCGGTGAGGGAGGGGTCGCGCTGCGTGACGACGGCGACCATGCCCTCGGCGGCGGTGGCGGCGTCGATGGCGCGGAGGGTGGTGCGCCGGCCGACGAGTATGGGGCCGGCGGTGTTGGGGAAGAGGATGCCGCGCCGCCGCGGAAGAAGCGGCAGCTCAATGGTCGCATCCTTGCGCCGCCGTTGACGAGGCACGGTTCCCTGACCTCCCTACCCCTCTCGGCCCGCGGCGAAGCTGCCGGCCGCCGATCCCGGGGTGCGCGCACCTACAGTATCGGCACGGCGAGTGTATCACGGCACCCGCCGCATCCCGCGCGAGATTATGGCTATTGGATCACGTGGGGGATCAGATCACGACGATCCGTTGCGGTCCATTCTACGCCGCTGCAACTCCACCCGGGCATCGGCTAGATCTCCGGTGAGCTTACTTGAGAACCCTGCTTCTGACTTGATGAGAATCTCGTCAGTCCTTCGCACGAGTTCATCTTCACGTGACGAGTCATCTGCCGGCATCTGGCGTGTCGATTTATCTAATGCGGGCAACGCGCAGCCGATTTCCATAATGAGCGGCGCCAACAGTTGACCAACCTCCGACGGGACTAACTCCAGAACGCCGCCGCCGAAGCTCCGGCCCTCCAGCTCTGCCGTGAGTAGAGTGAGTGAGTTGTGAAATCCAGCAACAAGGGCGTGCTCGTAATCTTCAAAGCCTGGCTGCATCGACCCGCGATAGATCGTGTCGGTTGTCACTACTCCTGCGACGTTTAGGAGCAAGCGCGGGAAGGTGTGGCAGCGTTTCGAGAGCATCAGCCTCCCGGGGCGCACGCTTGGAACCCGATACCAAGGTGCGCGGATACGGCACTTGAACCTCTTGTGAAGGCCCATCGCTTCACCTTCATGCAGATATGTCGCAGCGCCGGGTTCTGCCACAGGGTCTGCAAGCTCGCTCGCAAAGTGGAGAAGCCATGCTTTGGCCCCTGAATCCGCTGTTTGTGCATGGTCTGTGAGTCGATAGATGAGCCCTGCGGAATGGCGCACTCGCGGTAAGAGAGGCCTTGCCCAGAGCCATAACCCATAACCATCTAGTGTTCGGTGGTTCGACCGAGAAGAATTCATTCGCCCCGGTCACGGTGCTCACCTCCATCTTCGCGACGCCCCCGAGGCTCTTCACGGATGGTAGCGATTTCGCCTCTGCAATGGCTCCGAGTTGCGAAGGCGTGAGGAGGTAGGGTGTCCAGTTCGGCGCTTCCGACTCCACTGAATGTTCCCAAGTCAGTGTCGTGCCGTCGGAAATGTGCTCGGTAACGCGAAGCCTAGTCGCTCGGCCCGCGCCGTTGTGGTTCCCACGAGCGCCACTCACAACCACGATCTCCTGGAGCACTCCGGGGAATGAACCGGGCGGAAATAGATCCATACGGAGTGCCGGGAAGTTCCGCGACAGCCACGCGCGCACCTCAGCAGCAGATGCTCCGGTGAAACACTCGGCCGGGAGGATGACCGCCATTACGCCGCCTAGCCGTAGCCGGTCCAATGCCCCGACGAGCACCGGTTGCCAAAGATTGGAGACGCCCTTGAACGGCAGCCCGACCCTGAGTCCTAGCAAGCTAGTGAGCGACCGATCCTCGGCGGAAAGAAACTGGAAGCGAACAAACGGTGGGTTGCCAACAACGACGTCAAATTCCTGCTGGCTTTCGAGTGCCCAGTCAAGCGCGTTAGTATTGGCGACCCGAGCATCGAATCGGCACGCGGTCGCGAGCGCACGACATTTCGAAGCTTCCTGCGCCAATAGCTCGATGCCAAGGAAGGTGCCTACGTCCTGGCTCAGGGAGTGATCGAGCAGCCCGCGAATGAATGCACCATCACCGGCGCTTGGCTCAAGGACTCGCAAGCCGGAGGCCCCTCGCGTAGCTTCGCGGACCCGATCAAGACAGAATCTGACGAGAGATGGCGGGGAGTAAAATCCTCCCCTGAGTTTCTCAGGGGAGACCTCGTCGCGAACCTTCATGGGCGCGATGATAGTACATTTGTGCGATCTGTACTAGGGGGTAGATGCTATGTTTCGAGGCGTGATGGCTCTACCCGGCTGATCTCAAGGCGGAACGAATCGTCGTCCATCCTCTCAATGATCACCCACGCTCCTGTGTAATCGGTCGCCCTCATTAGGCTTGCCATGCGTCCCCGCCAACTCAGGGCCGAGAGGTGATTGTGCTGCCCGGCCTCACGGTGCGGGGCGTGAGTAACCTCCAAATCGATCACACCGAGCGGCACACCATCCAATACCACGTCAAAAGGAATTGTCGCGACCTCCTTGGGGTTTCCATTTCTGTCCGTTGATGCGGACCAGACGCCCTTCCCGAAAAGGTCACGCCGAAAGAACGTCGTGCGATCGATTTCTGGGTAATCTCCTTGAACCAGCCGCAAGTTGGCCGTGGGATTTGACCTCGCTCGTGGCTGATATGCGTCGGATTTCGCCAGGCGCTTGGACCAGCGTAGAACGGGATGGTCTTCTGAGCGCTCAGCGTCGCGCCGCCGTCCACGAGCCTCAGGTTGACGGCGCCTTCGCGGCGTCGTGCCACGTCGCACTCGGCCGAGACGCCGTCCGAACAGGCTACTCCGTGGCGCGTCTTCCGTGGCGCTCGCGTCTCCGGGCCCGTCCCCACCTCGCTGTAGGGAGGCTGCGTCTTCATCGGCGATCTTGTACCTCGTGTCCGCGACCAATCGCGCAAGGAGTTCAGGCGTCAACTCCAAGCAGATCGCATTTTCGGCATACAGTAGCTCGAACCAGCGACTGATGGCCTGTGCAAGTTCCACATCTTCAGGGGCGGCCGCATCGAGGTGCACAATGAGCGCTGCTTCATAGTTGCCTGCGATGCCGCCGTGCGTTGCGTTGTTGGAACCGACGATTAGACATGCGAATCGGTCGCCCGCGAGAAAATAGACCTTTGGGTGAAACGTGCGCCGAGCCGGGTCGTGGAACACATGGACGCTGTCGAAAAGTTCGCAAGCCATTTCGAGGCCTTGTCGCGTCGCCCCCGCATGGTCAATTCCGACTATCAGTTGCGAACGTCCGCCATGCTCGCGGAACTTCGTAAGGCTGGCACGAAGTGCCGTCAGTCCCGAACGCTTTGCCCAGGCGGTGGCTATGTGTAAGTGTTGGTATGCGTCGCCTCCCAGAGCATCGCTGAGAATGTCTTCGAGATGCCCAAGCGCGTCCTCAAACGGCTGCCCTAGGAATCTGATTTGCATACTGCGGCAATTGCCTCGCCTGCTACCCCCACGTTGAGCGGGTGGCCCGCAGGCAGTCCAAGGCTCAGGAGTTGCTGCTCGCGAGATTCACCGGCCGCCGCCAGTTTACCGAATTGCGACTCGCGATCGGCTCGGGTACGCGCCGAATCCGCCCTGCTCGACCGCGGCATCAACAAGGCCCATGTGCGATCAATTCAACCGATCAGCTCATTCAGGCGAAGGTCTGGGGCTATTGCTGGTAGCACAACCACCCCCACTTCCCGCACCGCCGCCGCCGCACTACACTCTCGCTCAAGAGCGAAAGGAGAGCGCGGTATGCCAGAGGCGGTACAGGTCGGGCTGTTCATCCACATCATCGCGGTGTTCGGGCTCGGGGGTGCGTCGGCGATCTCGATCGCCGTGTTCACGATGATGCGCCGCGCGAAGACGGTGCAGGAGATCAGGCACTGGGGCGGCCTCGGCGCGCTGCTGAGCAAGTACTACGTGTTCCCCTCGCTGGGGCTCCTGTTGCTGCTGTCGGGCGCCTACCTGGTTGACAAGGCGGGCGAGGAATGGAGCGAAGGCTGGATCGGAATGTCGGCGCTGGCGCTGATCGTGGCGGTCATCGTCGGCTACGTCGTGAACACGCCGCGGTTCAAGGCCATCGGCATGGAGGCGGGACCCGCGCCCGATGGCCCGGTGCCCGCATCGATCACCGACAAGCTCAACGACCCGGTGCTGGTCGCCGTGTCGCGCGCCGTGCCGCTGACGTTGGTCGCGATCGTCTGGAACATGACGACGCAGCCGGGCACGGCCGGCGCGCTCCTGGCGATCGTCGTCCTGGCCGGCGTCGGCGCGGCCTCGGCGTATCTGCCCGCGCAGCAGCGGGCGTAGCCCTGCGGGCGGCGGCGGTCGCGTGCGACGCTACCCGCGCCACCTTCGCAGGATCAGCGTGGCGTTCTGCCCGCCCATGCCGAAGGAGTTGCTGAGGACGACGTCCACGCGCGCGTCGCGGGCGGTGTGCGGCACGTAGTCCAGGTCGCACTCCGGGTCCGGCGTGTCGAGGTTGATCGTCGGCGGGATCTTGTTGTCGCGGATCGCCAGCACCGATGCCACGCACTCCAGCCCGCCCGCGGCCGCGGCCGAGTGCCCGGTCATCGACTTGATGCTGCTCACCGGAATGCGATAGGCGGCGTCGCCGAACGCGATCTTGATCGCCGCCGTCTCCGTCTTGTCGTTGTACGGCGTGCCGGTGCCGTGCGCGTTCAACCACGACACGTCGCCCGGCGCGATGCCGGCGGACTTGAGCGCGCGGATCATCGATAGCGACTGGCCCTCGGCGTCGGGCGCGGCGTCGTCGGCGGCGTCGAACGACCAGCCCTGGCCGGCGTACTCGGCCAGGATCGCCGCGCCGCGCGCCTGCGCGTGCTCCAGCGACTCCATCACCACGAGGCCGGCGCCCTCGCCGAGCACGAAGCCGTCGCGGTGCAGGTCGAACGGCCGCGACGCCTTCCGCGGCGTGTCGTTGTAGCCCTTCGACAGCGCGCCCATCAGCCCCATGGTGGCGACGGCGACCGGCGTAATGATCGCCTCGCTGCCGCCGCCGAGCAGGATGTCGGCCGAGCCGCTGCGGATCATGTTGAACGCGTGGCCGAGCGCGTCGGTCGCGGAGGCGCAGGCGCTGTTGATCGAGGAGTTCGGCCCGCGCAGCCCCAGCTCGCGCGCGACGCGGCCGGCCGACATGTGCGGCCCCCAGCGCGGGATGATCAGCGGGTCGACGCGGTTCGGCCCCCGCTCGTCGATGATTGTCTCCTGGCGTCCCATCTCGAACACGCCGCCCGTGCTGCCGAGGATCACGCCCATCTCGGTCGCGGTCGCCTGGTCCAGCTCCAGCTTCGCCGAGCAGAGCGCCTCCTTCGCCGCCTTCAGCGCGATCTGCGCGAAGCGGCCCGAGCGGCGGACGGCGCGGTGCTCCATGATCTCGGACGGGTCGAAGCCCTTGATCTCGCCGGCGACGCGCACGGGGTGCCGCGACGCGTCGAAATGGGTGATCGGGCCGATGCCGCTCTTGCCGGCGATCAGGCTCTGCCAGAACGTCTCGGCGTCGTTGCCGATGGGCGTGACGGCGCCGATGCCGGTGATGACGACGCGTCGAAGTTCCATATCTGTAGGTTATAGGTTCTCGGTTATAGGTTCTAGGACGCGCGAGAACCAAGAACCTGGAACCAAGAACCTGCCTCGGCCGGCGCCTTCTACAACCTATCGCTTACCACCTACAACCTCCGAAAACCCCTAGGCGTCAAGCGGCGGCGCTTTGCTGGCCGCTGCTGCCGCCGGCGTGGGTTTCTTCCATCAATGTCGATTGGCTCGCCCCGGCATCATTTCAGGGCGCCGGATGCACAGACCGCGTGTCCGCGCGCCCGGAGAGGTGTTGCAAGGAGCGTGCCCATGCCCGCGAACCAGCCTGCCAGCCGCCGGACGATGATCGCGATTCTCTTCACGCTCGCTGCCGCGTTGATGCTGGCGGCGTGGAACCAGGTGACCGCCGGCGCGCCCACGCAGCCCGTCGGCGTGGCCGCGCGCCGCGCGCCGGTGTCCGGCGTGCTCGCCGCTCACGAAACGCGCGGTGTGCCGAACGGCGACATCACCGACCACGCGGCGCGCACGGTCGCTCCGCCGCCGCTGATCGAGATCCTGCGCGCGGCCGACCTGCTGGCGCAGGCTCACGCGCTCCCATCATCGAGCACCGAGCCGCCGCTGATCGAGATCCTGCAGGCTGCGGATCAGCTCGCGAAGGCGGGCCTGCTGCCGGCGCCGGCGCCGCCGCTGATCGAGATCCTGCAGGCGGCATCGATCCTGGCCGAGGCCGGTGTGCTGCCCACGCCGGCCGGCGAACATGAAGGTGAGCAGGCGCATACGGGCGAGCCGCCGCGCCAGGGCGCGCCCGCTCCGGCGCCGCCGGCGCCTACGGCCACGCCGGTGCCGCTCATCGTGCCGACGCCGACCGTCGCGCCGCCTCCGCCGCCCCCGGCGCCGGCGCCGCGGCCGACGCCGCAGCAGGAGCCCACGCAGCCAGCGGGCGCGGGCTGGTATGACGAAACGTTCTCATCGCACCTGTTCGACCTGGTGAACGCGGAGCGCGCGAAGGCCGGCGTGCCGCCGGTGAACGTCGAGCCGCGGCTCGCCCTGGCGGCATCGCGCTACGCGAAGGTGCTGTCGGACAACGACTGGTTCTCGCACACGGGGCCCGACGGCAGCACGCTCGTTGACCGCGTCGAAGCGGCGGGATTCCCGTTCGACGTCCAGGTCGGTGAAGTGCTCGCCTGGGGCAACGAGCACTGGGCCGCCGGCGACATCGTGCAGGCGTGGCTGAACAGCCCGTCGCACCGCGAACAGATCCTGCACGGCGTCTACACGCGCGCGGGCGTTGGCTGCTACTTCACACCTGAGCAGGGCGGGACGGTGTACTGCGTGATGGACTTCGCCGGATAGCCGGAAGAGAGAACAGACAACAGAGAACAGACAACAGAGAACAGACAACAGAGAACAGACAACGGACAACAGGACTGCGCCCGATCCACGGTAGGGGCGGAGCCATGCCTCCGCCCCGTCCGCCCTGCGCGTCCGCGGAAGCCGGACGGACGCGGTACAGCGGCTCGGCTGAGGATGTCGGACGCGTGCGCCCTACCCCCACGCTAACGAAGCGTTAGAAGCACTACACTAGAAGCTCGAGAACTCGTCGGCGAACAGCGCCACGGCGCCGCCGGTGTGAAGAAACACGACGGTGCCGCTGACGGTGCCTGCGCGCGCCGCGGCGATCAGCCCCGCCATCGCCTTGCCCGTGTAGACCGGATCGAGCACCAATCCTTCCGTCCGCGCCGCGAGCCGCACCGCCTGCCGGCATTCTTCGGTGATCGACGCGTACTTCGGCCCGCAATGGTCGGCGATGATCACGTCGCCTGCCGGCGCGGGCCGTCCGGCGAGCGCCGCCGTCTCCGCCGCGAGCTTCGGCACGCTCACGGCGAGCGGCACCGGCGGGCGTGACACATCGATGCCGAGCACGCGCGTGTCGCGCGGCAGTCCCGCGAGCAGGCCGGCGTGCGTGCCACCGCTGCCGTCGGCGACGACGATCCAGTCCGGCGGCCGCTCCATCTGCGCGAGCAACTCGTCGGCCGCGGCGACGTACGCCAGTGCGCCGACGGCAGTCGCGCCGCCGATCGGCATGGGATACGCGCGCGGGCCGACTTCGCCGGCGATCCGCCGCACCTCCGCCTCGAGGACGCTCCAGTCGTCGGCGCCGGCGAAGTGCAACGTCGCGCCGAAGAGCCGGTCGAGCACGAGGTTGCCGGAATAATGCGCGGGCTCGCTGCCGCCCAGAACCAGGTGGCACGCCATGCCGCACCGTGCCGCCGCGGCCGCGGTCATGCGCGCGAAGTTCGACTGCGCGCCGCCCGCTGTGACGAGCGTGTCGCAGCCACGGGCGATCGCATCGCTGATCAGGTACTCGAGCTTGCGCGCCTTGTTGCCCCCCAGCGCCAGGCCGGTTTGGTCGTCGCGCTTCACCAGTAGCCGCAGGCCGAGCTCCGCGGAGAGCCGTGGCGCCTCTTCGAGCGGCGTGGGCAGTTGCGCAAGATGTGTGTCGGGCGGCATGGCGACCTGACTGTACTTCATGCGGTTGCGCCCTGTCACCGCGTCTCGGCCTGTTGCCGGTCTGGGCGGCGCCGTGCTGCTCCACCAATACTCGATCGAGTACCCGACGCTGGCCGCCATCGTCCGCGACGCGGTTGCGGGCATGGTGGTGTACGGGCTGCCGATGCCGACGCCGGGCTACACAGTCGTGGTCAGGCGGGTGAACAGCCGGGTCGCCGCGTACGGGCGGGCGCTGTCCGGCCGATAGGCGCCCCGCGTTGCCCTATGCTGGGCCCAACGGTCCATTGACATGGCCTTGGCTTGCTGTTAGGCTCCCGATCGCGTTAGTGAGTGCTCACTCGCAAACCGGAGCGGCCATGCAGCCAAGGGCACGTCGACTCCCCGCGGACAAGCGCAAGCGCCAGATTATCGAGAGCGCCCGCGGCGTCTTTGCATCTCAGAGCTACGCCCGCGTCGGCACGGCCGACCTGGCGAAGGCCGCCGGCATCTCCGAGCCGGGCCTCTACCGCCACTTCACCGGCAAGAAGGAACTCTTCCTCGCCACCATCCGCGCCACGGGCCCGCGCCTCCTCGGCATCTGGGAGGACATCTCCTGCGACTACGAGGACCCGATCGAGTCGCTGTGGGCGATCGGCGTCTACTACTACGACCACCTGGAGTCGCACGCCACGAACATGAAGCTACAGTTCCGCGCGCTGTCCGAGGTCGATGACCCGGACATCCAGCAGGCGCTGCGCGACAACTTCGAGGCGTTCGTCGAGTTCGTCGCCGCCACGCTGGAGGAGGGCAAAGCGCGCGGCATCGTGCGGCCGGAAGTCAACTGCCGGCTGATCGCGTGGCAGTTCCTCGGCATCGGCATGACGCTGGACCTGATGCACATGCTCGGGTTCAAGGACGAGATGGACCGCGCGCGCGCGGACCTCTGGGGCCGCATCTATTTGGAGACCGTGCGCCAGCGGGGCGGCAAGCAGCCGCGCTACATCAGCCCGGAGGCGTCGCCGCTGCGCGCTCCGGAAGCGTCGGCAGGCGGGATGTGATGTCAACCGTCCGTGAAGTTGACGTTAACGTGAGGCTCGGGCAAGATCAGCCGGCTGTTTTTCCAGCCGGTGCAGACGTGGATCGCAGGCGCCCCCGCCTGCACTGCTTATCGGCGCGACGCAACGCGCCGCGGGAGTAGCGACCTCGATGGACTTTCACGACACGCCCGAAGAAGCGGCGTTCCGCGCCGAGGTGCGGATCTTCATCAACAATGAGTGCCCTCCCGGCATCAAGCGCCGAGGCTTCGGCGCCATGTTCGGCGGCGGCGGTTGGGAAGACATGCGCATGTCGACCGACGATTACCGCGTCCGTAACGGCGAGTGGGTGAAGAAACTCGCTGACAAGGGCTGGATCGCGCCCGCGTGGCCGAAGCAGTACGGCGGCGCGGGGATGTCGGTGATGGAGCAGTTCATCTTCAACCAGGAGATGGCATCCGCGGGCGCGCCGCGTGGCGGCAACTACGGCATCGGCACCGGCTGGGCCGGCCCGACGATCATTCTCTACGGCACCGAAGAGCAGAAGCAGACGTACTTGCCGCCGATCGTCAAGGGCGAAGCCGTGTGGTGCCAGGGCTTCAGCGAGCCCGGCGCGGGGTCCGACCTGGCGTCGCTCCAGACGCGCGCGATCAAGGACGGCGACGACTACGTCGTAAACGGCCAGAAGATCTGGACGTCCGGCGCGCACGTGGCCCATTACATGATCCTGCTCGCGCGCTCTGACCCGGAGGCGCCGAAGCACAAGGGCATCAGCTACTTCATCCTCGACATGAAGTCACCGGGGATCACGATCCGGCCGCTCGTCAACATGGCGAACAACCACGACTTCAACGAGGTCTTCTTCGACAACGTCCGCGTCCCGAAAGAGAACCTGATCGGCGAGGAGAATCGCGGTTGGTACGTCGGCACCACCACGCTCGACTTCGAGCGCTCCGGCATCGCCACCAGCGTCTCGCACGGGCTGATGGTGCAGGACCTGGCGGAGTTCGTGCGCGATAACCGCGGCGAGGGATTCATCTCGAAGAGCACGAAGCTCGGGTACGAGATCGCCGACCGCGCGATCGAGGCCGAGGTCGAGCAGATGCTTTCGTACCAGGTGATCTCCATGCAGAACCGCGGCCTCGTCCCGAACAAGGAGTCGTCGATCGCCAAGCTCTTCTCGTCGGAGCTGGACATGCGCATCGCGGCGACGGCGATGAAGGCGCTCGGGCTGTACGGGCCGCTGAAGCGCGGCAGCGCCCACGCGCAGCTCAACGGCCGCGCGGAGAGCTCGTACGTCTACGCGACGACGAGTACGGTCGGAGGCGGCACCTCCGAGATCCAGCGCAACATCATCGCGTCGCGCGGTCTCGGACTCCCGCGGGATTAGCGATCCAAGGCGATCAGCCGCGGCAGCGGCACTCGACCTGAGCAGGAGAGACCATGAACTTCAAGGACAACCCCGAAGAAGCCGTCTTCCGGACCGAGGTGCGCGAGTTCATCGGGAAGGAGATCTCGCCCGCGGTCAAGGACAACGCCGATTCTCGAGACCGGCATGTTCCGCGGCGCCTTCGAGCGCTTGAAGGACGTCCGCCAGCGGTTGGCGAGCCGCGGCTGGATCGCGCCCGCGTGGCCGAAGGAGTACGGCGGCGCCAGCCTCAGCGTCATGCAGCAGTTCATCATG
The DNA here is from genome assembly GCA_963701135.1 of uncultured Chloroflexia bacterium. Lineage (GTDB taxonomy): Bacteria > Chloroflexota > Dehalococcoidia > DSTF01 > JACRBR01 > CAYJMJ01. Next base: position 3,064,996 of record OY969567.1, on the reverse strand, counting down.
AACGAGGAGTTCGCCGAGAACCGCGTGCCGCCCGTCGGCGGCATGGGCGTGTCGATGGTCGGCCCGACGCTGATCACACACGGCAACGACGAGCAGAAGAAGGAGCACCTGAGCCGCATCCTCTCCGGCGACGTGCAGTGGTGCCAGGGCTTCAGCGAGCCCGGCTCGGGCTCTGACCTCGCCTCGCTGCAGACGCGCGCGGTGCGCGATGGCGACGACTTCATCATCAACGGCCAGAAGATCTGGACGTCGGGCGCGCAGTACGCACACTGGATGTTCATGATGGCGCGCACGGACCCCGACGCGCCGAAGCACAAGGGGATCAGCTACTTCCTCGTCGACATGAAGTCGCCCGGCGTGGAGGTGCGGCCGCTGACCAACCTGGCCAACCAGAACATGTTCAACGAGGTGTTCTTCCAGGATGTGCGCGTCCCGGCCAAGAACCTGGTCGGCGAGCTGAACCGCGGCTGGTACGTCGGCACGACGACGCTCGACTTCGAGCGCTCCAGCATCGGCAGCGCGGTCGGCATCCGCCTCCAGCTCAATGAGCTGGTGAAGTTCGCGAGGGCGAACGAGAAGACGGGGCAAAGCCGCACCGGTTACATGGAGTCGATCAAGACGGAGCTCGCGGACCGCTACGTCGAGTCAACGGTCGCGCGGATGATGTCGTACCGCGTGGTAACGATGCAGGCGAAGGGCCTGATCCCGAACCACGAGGCGTCGATGACGAAGCTGTTCGCGTCGGAGCTGGCCCAGCGGATCGCGCGCACCGGGATCAAGGTGCTGGGGTTGTACGGGCAGTTGTACGGCGAAGGCGCGCCGATGCGCGGCCGCTACGAAAGCTCGTACCTGACGTCGCTCGCCTCGACGATCGCGGGCGGCACGTCGGAGATCCAGCGCAACATTATCGCGACGCGCGGGCTGGGGCTGCCGCGCGACTAGCGCGCGCGACGGACTGACAACGGAACACGCATTCAGGGCTGGCGCTCGGTCGAGACACCAGTGACCAGTCACCAGTCACAAGGAGACTAGCAATGGATTTCACGGATACGCCCGAAGAGGCAGCGTTCAGGAAGGAAGTGCGCGACTTCATCGTGGCGGAGGCGCCGAAGCCGAAGCCGGGAGAGTCGAGCCAGGAAGCGCTCGTGAGCGGCTGGGCCGCGAACCAGGAGTGGTTCAAGAAGCTCGGGAAGATGGGCTGGATCGCGCCCGCATGGCCGAAGGAGTACGGCGGCGCGAGCATGACCACGGTCCAGCAGTTCATCTTCAACGAAGAGATGGCCCTCAACAAGGCGCCGCGTCCGATGCACATGATCATCGGCCTGGGCATGGCCGGCCCGACGCTCATCGTGCACGGCACCGAGGACCAGCGGAAGAAGTACCTCCCCGGCATGCTCAAGGGCGAGGACATCTGGTGCCAGGGCTACAGCGAGCCCGAAGCAGGCTCCGACCTGGCGTCGCTGCAGACGCGCGCCGTGCGCGACGGCGACGACTACATCGTCAACGGCCAGAAGATCTGGACCACGCTCGCCCACATGGCGAAGTACATGATCCTGCTGACGCGCACCGACCCGGACGCGCCGAAGCACCGCGGCATCACCTACTTCATTCTGGACATGAAGTCGCCGGGCGTCGAAGTGCGGCCGCTCTACAACCTGGGCAACAGCCACGAGTTCAACGAGGTCTTCTTCGACAACGTCCGCATACCGAAGGACAACGTGATCGGCGAGGAGAATCGCGGCTGGTACTCCGCTGTCACGACGCTCGACTTCGAGCGCTCGAGCATCGGCTCGGCGACGGGCATGAAGCAGCACGTCGAGGAGCTGATCGAGTACGCGAAGGAGCACGCCGGCGACCCGACGAGCACGCTCAAGACGAACCGGCTGCTGCGCTACGAGCTGGCGGACCGCATGGTGGAGACGGAAGTCGCCCGCATGCTGTCGTACCGCGTCGCGAGCATGCAGGCGCGCGGCCTGATCCCGAACTACGAGGCGTCGTCGCTCAAGCTGTTCTCGACGGAGCTGAACCAGCGGATCGCGGGCACGGCGGTGCACATCCTGGGGCTGTACGGCCAGCTCAAGGGCGATGAGGCGCCGAACAAGGGCCGCTGGCTCGCGACGTACCTCCGCTCGCTGGCGTACACGATCGAGGGCGGCACGTCGGAGATCCAGCGCAACATCATCGCCCAGCGCGGGCTGGGACTGCCGCGGGATTAGGCGGTGTGAGGTGAGACGTGGGAGGTGAGGCAGATGCTCCCGCTGTTCACCGGAGTGATGTGAACATGTGTGCCGAGCCGGCAAGGCGGTTTATCCGGAGTTACGAGGATCTCGACGTGTATCAGCGAGCGATGGAGTTGCTGCCGGCCGTGCACAGGGCCGTACTGAAGTTCCCCGAGTACGAGCGATACGACCTCGCAAGCCAGATCCGGCGTGCATGCAAGTCCGTGCCGGCGAACATCGCCGAGGGCTATGCAAAGAAACGCTCTCCGAAAGAGTTTCGCGCGTTCCTCACCAACGCGTTGGGCTCGGCGACGGAGATGGAAGTCCATTTGAAGATCGCTCGGAAGCTGGAATACCTGAGCGCCGAGGAGTGTGACCGTTTCGTGAACGAGTATCAGATCATCGGCAAACAGCTCTATCGTCTGATCGAGCACTGGCGTTCGCTCGATGCCCCACCTCCCACCTCCCACCTCCCACCTCTCAGAGCCCGGCATCGTCGAGGAGCCTGAGCAATGAGATTTCGCTTCGCGCCCGAACAGGAGGCCTTCCGCGCGGAGGTCAACGCCTTCCTCAAGGAGGCGCTGCCCCCGGATTGGCAGGGCGTTGACAACGCCATCGACGAAGAGGGCCACGAGTTCGGCCGGGCGTTCCTCAAGAAGCTCGCGCCGAAGCGCTGGATCGCGCCCGCATGGCCGAAGCAGTACGGCGGGCTCGACCTCAGCCTCTGGGACCAGGTGATCTTCAACGAGGCGATGAGCTACGCGCGCGCGCCCATCGTAAACACCGCCGCCGTCGGCTACCTCGGCCCGACGGTGATCCTGTACGGGACGGACGAGCAGAAGAAGCAACACCTGCCGGGCATCACCTCCGGCGACGTCGTGTGGTGCCAGGGCTACAGCGAGCCGAACTCCGGCTCCGACCTGGCGTCGCTCCAGACGCGCGCGGTGCAGGACGGCGATGAGTTCATCGTGAACGGCCAGAAGATCTGGACCAGCCAGGCGCACTACGCCGACTGGATGTTCGTGCTCGCGCGCACCGACCCGGAAGCGCCGAAACACCGCGGCATCAGCTACTTCCTGATGGACATGAAGACGCCGGGCGTTACGGTGCGTCCGCTGATCAACATGGCGGGCGGTGAGGCGTTCAACGAGGTCTTTTTCGAGAACGTGCGCATCCCGCGTTCCGGCCTGCTCGGCGAACTGAACCGCGGCTGGTACATAGCGACGACGACGCTCGACTTCGAGCGCTCGTCGATCGGCAACTCCGGCCAGTCGCGGCGCGCCCTCGAAGACCTGACGCGCTTCGCGAAGACGGAGCGCGACGTGGGCGCCGGGCGCGCGATCTGGGACCGCCCGTCTGTCCGGCACGCGGTCGCCGACCTGTGGATCGACCTGGAGATGCTGCGATTGCTGTCGTACCGCGTCGTGAGCATGCAGGCTCGTGGCCTGGTGCCGAACTACGAGGCATCGATCACCAAAGTGTTCAACTCGGACTACGTGCAGAGGCAGGCGCGCGTCGGCATCAGCATCATGGGGTTGTACGGCGGCCTCTGGGGCGAGGGTCCCTGGGCGAAGCTCCGCGGCCGCTTCTCGAGGTCGTACGTGGCGAACGTCGGCATGGCGATCGCCGGCGGGACGTCGGAGATCCAGCGGAACATCATCGCCCAGCGCGGGCTGGGACTGCCGAGACAGTAGGCGACCAGGAAGAGACCATGGAATTCAGAGACTCACCAGAAGACGCAGCGTTCCGGGCGGAAGTACGGGAGTTCTTGAAGGCCGAACTCCCCGAGGACCTCCGCGCGGCCGATGACGCGATCCTCGGCGTTGGCGTCGGCGAAGACGAGCGCGAGCGCGACTGGCTGCGCACGCTGGCAAAGCGCGGCTGGGTCGCGCCGGCCTGGCCGAAGGAGTACGGCGGCGCCGGCATGAGCGTCATGCAACAGTTCGTCTTCAACGAGGAGATTGCGCGAGCCGGCGCGCCGCGGCCGAATTTCCTCGGCATCGGTCTCGCCGGTCCGACCATCATCGTCCACGGCGCCGAAGACCAAAAGCGCGAGCACCTGTCCGGCATCCTCTCCGGCGAGACGTTCTGGTGCCAGGGCTTCAGCGAACCCGGCGCCGGCTCCGACCTCGCGTTGCTCCAGACGCGCGCGGTGGAGGACGGCGACGACTACATCATCAACGGCCAGAAGATCTGGACGTCGGGCGCGCACCGCTCCGACCGCATGATGTTGATGGCCCGCACCGACACGGAATTGCCCAAGCACAAGGGCATCAGTTACTTCCTGCTCGACATGCGGTCGCCCGGCGTCACCGTGCGGCCGTTGACGAACATGGCGGACACGGCGAGTTTCAACGAGGTCTTCTTCGACAACGTGCGCGTACCCAAGAAGGACCTGCTCGGCGAGTTGAACCGCGGCTGGTACGTGGCGACCACGACGCTCGACTTCGAACGCTCCGGCATCATTAACGGCGTCAGCCTGCAGAAGGTGGTGCGCGACATCATCGAGTACTCGCGCCAGCACAGGCGGCGTGATGGCGGCTGGCGGCAGGTGCGCCACGAACTCGCCGATCGGGCGATCGAGGCGGAGATTGCCATCGTGCTCTCGCACCGCGTGGTGACGATGCAGGTGAAGGGGCTGGTGCCGAACCAGGAGGCCTCGATCACCAAGCTGTACGGCTCCGAGCTGGCGCAGCGCATCTCTCGTACCGCGGTGAAAGTGGCGGGGCTGTACGGCCTGCTGAGCGAGGGCTCGCCTCGGGCTGCGGACAACGGGCGGATGTCGTCGATGTACCGCATCACGGTCGGATCGACGCTGGCCGGCGGTACCAGCGAGATCCAGCGCGGCGTCATCGCGCAGCGCGGTCTCGGGATGCCGCGGGGGTAGACGATGACGAGCGAGAAGCTGGGAATGTGGAGTCTGCGGCGCATCGGCATCGCCGTCGCCATCGCCGCCGTGATCTACGGGTTGGCGCTCGGCGCCGGGTCGGTGCTGTATGCGACGGGTGCGATCGCGACCGGCGCGACGCACAACGACTGCGATGACTTCAAACGCGCGATCGCGAAGGAGCGCGGCATCGATGCGCAGGACGTGCCCCAGCAGGACATCAAGGTCGCCACGCAGGCATGCCTGGACTCACATGAGTTGACGGCCGGCGATGCGTTCCGCAGCGAATACCTGTTGTGGGCGGCCTGGCCGGGCATCATCTGCGCGGCCGTGTTCCTGGCGTGGCCGCTCTGGGCCCGCATGCTGCACAACCAGGAGCTGGCGGATGCCGCGCGCGCCGCCGGCCGCTCGGAGACGGGCGCGTGAGGCGACGTAAGGCGTAGGGACGGGGCTTCAGCCCTGTCCGACCGGCGGAGAAGCAACGGTACGTGGAGGTGGCATCGGGAGAAAGAGTGGGAAACAGAGCTGGAGGTTGGAAGTCAGCGGTCGGGCGGCCCCCGACCTCTGACCTCTGACCTCGCAGCGACGAGAGGAAGACCAAGCAACGACGGCTGAAAGGAGCTGTAGGTAATGGACCTGGGACTTTCTGAAGAGCAAGAGCTGCTGAAGAACGCAGCGCGGGACTTCCTGGAGAAGGAGTGCCCGGAGACGCTCGTCCGCGAGATGGAAGAGGACGAGAAGGGCTACTCGCCCGGCCTCTGGAAGAAGATGGCCGAGCAGGGTTGGCAGGGCCTGCTGGTGCCCGACAGCCTGGGCGGGGCCGGCTTCGGCTACCTCGACCTGATCATCCTCATCGAGGAGTTCGGCCGGGCGCTCGTGCCGGGGCCGTTCATCTCGACGGTCGTCGGCGGCACGCTGCCGTTGCTCGAGGGCGGCAGCGACGACCAGAAGAAGCAGTACCTGCCGCAGATCGCCAGCGGCAACGCCATCTGGACGCTCGCCTACACCGAGCCGTCCGCCCGCTTCGACACCGAGGGCGTGGCACTCGAAGTGAAGGAGGACGGCGGCGACGTCGTGCTGAACGGCACCAAGCTCTTCGTGCGCGACGCCAACGTGGCGGAGTTCTTCACCGTCGTCGGCCGCAAGCCCGGCACGAAGGGCGATGACGGCATCACGCTCGTGATCGTCGACGCGAAGGCGTCCGGCATCAGCCAGACGCAGCTCAAGACCATCGCGGCCGACAAGCAGGCCGAGGTGAAGTTCGAGAACGTGCGCGTGCCGAAGGCGAACGTCATTGCCGGCGGCGCCGCCGACGTTGAAGAAGATCCAGCGCAAGGCGACCGTCATCGAGTGCGCATACCTGGTCGGCCTGGCGCAGATGGACTTCGAGATCAGCGTCCAGTACGCGAAGGACCGCATCCAGTTCGGCCGGCCGATCGGCTCGTTCCAGGCGATCCAGCACAAGGCCGCGGACATGGTGACCGACGTCGATGGCGCGCGCTTCATCATGTACCGGGCGGCGTGGTCGGTGGACGAGGACGAGGCGGACGCCGACATCAACGTCCACATGGCGAAGGCGTGGTGCAGCGAGGCGACGCGGCGCGTCGTCGCGCACGGCCAGCAGATCCACGGCGGCATCGGCTTCACGAAGGACTACAAGATCCAGCTCTACTTCCGCCGCCAGAAGGCGGCCGAGCTGGCGTGGGGCGATGCGGACTACCACCGCGAGCTCGTCGCCGAGGAGCTGGCGGTCTAGGAGCAGTCAGTTCGGTCAGTTCGTCAGTTAGTCAGAGAGAGGGCCGCCCAACGGGCGGCCCTCTCTTCGTCAGACGTTTGGGTTACTTCGCGACCTTGATCACCTTTGTCTTGGCGATCTTGTCGTGCCACGCGTCGTGGTTCGGGTCCCAGATCGCCCACAGGAAGCCGAGGTACAACGGGATGGCGGAAGCGATGTAGCCGACGTATCGGATCGCCGCGCCGCCCGTGTCAAGCAGGCCCCCCGTCTCGGCGCTGACGACCTTGAGGCCCATCACCATCTTGCCGGGCGTCTGTCCCGTGGTGGTCCAGAAGTAGACCTGGTAGGCGATCCCTGCTACGAGCGCGAGCAGGTACACCAAGCCCATCGGCAGGATCATCGCGAGGATGAACGTCGGCACGCCGATGATCACCGCATCGATGAGCCACGCGACCAGGCGCGTGCCAAAGTCCGCGGACACCGTCGCGGCCGAGATTCCGTCGTTCGTCACCTGTGCTTGCATACGCCTCTCCTCCTCCGGCCGCGCGAGCGCCCGGCTGCTGCCTGCCATATTCCAATCATCGACAGCCGCGGCCGGAACTGGCAATGAGGGTTTTCCCCACCCACGCGGGCGCAGTACGAAGGATCAGGCGCCGTCAGGCGTTGGCCCGGGCACGGCGCTTGGCTCCGCGATCTGTTCTCTGCTCCCTGCCTCTCTGCTCTCCGCGGCGTCAGCCGCGGAGCACCGTCTCCAGCCAGAAATCCGCAAACGCCGGCGCATCGACCGACGTGACGACCTCGGCCTCGTGGCCGGCCGCGGGGTCGATGAACGTGCGGACGTGGCCTTCGTGCATGGCGACGGTGACGCGCACGCGCTCGCTGGTGACGAATCGGCGGTCGACCATGCACGCCACGGTCAGCGGGTCGTGCAGCAGGCAGGCGTGGTCTTCCGGGATGGCGCCGCGGCCCATCTTGCGCAGGCGCGCGGTCCAGATGTTCGACCTGTTGCGCCAGCGCGCGACACAGCGCGTCGCCCTTGCGCAGCCGGTTGACGTGCTTCGTCATCAGCCACGAACCCATCGTCACGTCGCACGGCACGTAGAACGCCGGGATGCCGGCGCTGAGCGCACGCAGCGACGCCGGCTGGTTGACGTTGAGGTTGTGGTCGATCGACGGCGGGATCACCGCGCCGAGGAAGCGCACCGGCGCGAACACGCCGCCCATGACCGCGAGCCGCGGCACGTTGTCCGCGAACGCCGGGTCGCGCTCAACCGCCGCCGCGACGTTCGACTGCATGCCGACCGTCGCGACCTCGTACCGATGCGCCGCGCATTCTTCGAGCAGCAGCGTCACGCCGTCGCGCGCGGAGAGCGGAAGGTCGCCGTCGTCGCCCAGCAGCATCGCCGATTCGTGGCCTGCCTCCGGCTGCCGATGCGGCTGGCTCACCTCGCCGCTGACGCCCGCCGCCACTTCGACGTTGTCGCGGCCGGCGAGCCGCAGCAGCATCTTCGCGATGCGCGCGCGACGCACCGTGTCGCCTGATACGGTCGTGACGGCGCGCAGGTCCAGATCCGGGTGCCGCAGCCCAAACGCCAGCGCCAGCGCGTCATCGACGTTGGTGCCAATGTCGGTGTCGAGGATGAACGGGAGCGGCATGCGGGGAGCGTAGCGGGAACAACAGACAACAGACAACAGACAACAGACAACAGACAACAGACAACAGACAACAGACAACAGACAACAGACAACAGACAACAGACAACAGACAACAGACAACAGACAACAGACAACAGACAACAGACAACAGAGAGCAAGCAGCGCTCACCGAAGACCGAACATGTAGCGAAGGAGCTTCAGCTCCGCCCATCGTGAGCGAGGCGGAGGCAGCGCTAGCGGAGAGCAGGCGAAACTCGTGGTGGGAGGATGTAGGGACGAAGCTTCAGCTCCGTCCAAACACTCTTGCGGACGGAGCTGAAGGCTTCGTACCTGCGAGAGCCAATGCGAGAGCATGGTCTGTTGTCTGTTCTCTGTTCTGGCCCGCCCCGCCCTACCCGACCACGATTCTCCTCTTCCACCATGAGCACCTGCGTTGACTCCAGGAAGTTCGCCACGTCTTGCGCTGCCGCGACCGCCGCGGGCGACGTAAAGGCGGCCTGGAGCGACGCCGCGTTGTCGAACCACATCTCGGCGATGCCGTCGAACGGTACATTGTCGCCGAGGACGCGGTTCTGGATGTACCGTCGCAGGCCGGGCATCGATGCGCCGATCGGGCCGTGCACCTCGCGCCAGTATCGGTGGAACGCCGCCGCGTCCATGTCCGTGCGTTTCTTCAGCGCGACGATCACCTTGGTCATGCCGGACTCCTTTCGCAACAGAGCAATGGTAGCGGAGCCCTGCGGGCTAGAACCCAGAACGGAGCCCTGCGGGCTAGAACCCAGAACCGAGAACCAAGAACCGGAGCCCTTCGGGCTAGAACCCAGAACCGAGAACCAAGAACCTGAGCCCTTCGGGCTAGAACCAAGAACCTGGAACCAAGAACCCAGTCTCGCCCGGAGGATAGGTTCTTGGTTCCAGGTTCTTGGTTCTTTGCGGCGGCAGCCGCAATTGTTAATCCGTCTTGATCTATTGTCGCTTACGGCTCATCTTCTTATACTCCTCGCAAAGTGATTACGCAGGTGAGCGCAATGAAGGTTACGTGTCTCCAGGAAAACCTGGCGAGAGGGCTTGGCATCGTCGGCAGGGCGGTCGCGTTGAGAAGCACGCTGCCCATCACCTCGAACGTGCTCATCTCCACCGAGCACGGCCGCATCAAGCTCGCCGCCACGAACCTCGACATCGCCCTGAGCTGCTGGATCGGCGGCCAAATCGAGGACGAGGGTGCGATTACGGTCCCCGCGCGGCTGCTGACGGACTTCGTCAATTCGCTGCCGGCCGAGAAGATCCAGATGACGCTCGCTCCGCGCTCCCGCCAGGTCAAGCTCGTCTGCGCCCGGAACGAGGCGACGATCGGCGGCATGGACGCCGATGACTTCCCGCCGATCCCGGCCGTCGAAGGCGACACCCTTGAGATCGACCCGAAGATGCTGCGCGAGGCGATCACGCAGGTCGTGTTCTCGGCCGCGACCGATGACTCGCGGCCGGTGCTCACGGGCGTCGACCTGGTGGTCGAGGGCAACCGCCTGACGCTGGCGGCGGCCGATGGCTTCCGGCTGGCGGTGCGCCACCTGGACCTGAAGAAGAAGGTCAGCGAGCGGCAGGAAGTCATCGTGCCGTCGAGGGCGCTCGCCGAGTTGAACCGCCTGCTCCAGGACCAGGAAGAGCCGGTGGCGATGACGTTCAACGCCAACAAGACGCAGGTGCTCTTCCGCCTCAAGGATGTCGAACTCGTCGCGCAACTGATCCAGGGCACGTTCCCCGACTACAGCCGCCTGATCCCCAAGGAGTGGGGCAGCCGCGCCGTCGTCGAGGTGCGCGACTTCTTGCAGGAGACCAAGATCGCTTCGATCTTCGCGCGCGACGGCAGCGGCATCGTCCGCATCACGTTCCAGGGCGGCGAAGACGGCAAGCCCGGCGAAATGACGATCTCCGCGCGCGCCGAAGAGATCGGCGACAACTCGGGCAAGCTCGATGCCACGGTTGAAGGCGAGGCGTCGAAGATCGCGTTCAACGGCCGGTATCTGCAAGACGTGCTGGCCGTGCTCGATGGCGGCCGCGTCGCGCTCGAGACGACGGGCCCGTCGCAGCCGGGCGTCATTCGCCCGATCGATAACGACAACTACATCCACGTCGTCATGCCCATGTTCGTGCAGTGGTAGGCGCTTCGCGCTGGAACAGACAACACACGACAGACAACAGACAGAGGAGAGCGGCCCATTCGGCCGCTCTCTTGTTACCTGCGGAAGGAAGCTGGCGGTGCGCACGCGCAGAGCGCCGCCGCAAGACTTCCCCTTACGAGGCGCTCCGCTTGCGGCGCACGCGCCAGGCTGCCGCGCCGATTCCACCGAGCAACGTGACCGCAATGAAACTCGCGACGTAGGGCAAACTACCCCGATGACGTGCGGGCTCGGCCGCCGGTAGCGTGCGTGAGCCGACGGACGCATCTACCTGTTCGGCGGCCGCACCGGCGGCGGTTCGAACAATGAGTTGTGGGCGTTCGACGCGGGCGCGGCGTCGTGGCAGCGCATCGCAGCCGCGGGTGCCGCGCCCGAACCACGCTTCGGGCACGTCGCCACGTACGACCGCTCGCGCCGCCGCATCGTCGTCGCGCTAGGCCAGGGCGGCGACAACGCGTTCTTCAACGACGTCTGGGCGTGGGACGCCGGCGGATGGACGCAACTCGACACGGCGGCCGGCGACAGGCCGCAGATCCGCTACGGCTCCGGTGGCGCGCTCGACGCCGCGGGCAGCCGGCTGCTGATCTCCCACGGGTTCACTGACAGGGGCCGCTTCGACGATAGCTGGTCGTTCGACCTGGGCGGCGGCGGATGGCACAAGGTGTCAACCAGCGGCAGTGTGCCGATCAAGCGGTGCCTCACGCGCTGCCTGTGGCTGCCGGCGTCCGGCGAAATGCTGCTGTTCGGCGGCCAGACGGACAGCGCGCCGTTTCTCGGCGACTTCTGGTCGCTCGATCTCGCGAAGGGCGTGTGGAGCGAGCAACGGCCGTCGCCTGTTCCCGGGCCGCGGACCGCCTGATCAGCGAGCGTACGGCTGCTCGGGCCCGCGCGCGGGCGGGGCGCTGCGCTGCGCGAGCTGCTCGATGACGTTGGCGGCGTCGTGCTCGCCGCGCCGGAAGACCTCGTGGTGCTCCAGCTCATACAGCACGAGCCACGTCTGCTCGAGCAGATTCATCGCGTGGTGCCAGTCCTCGTTCCCGACGAAGTGGTTGATGAAGAGCGCGTCCTGCTCTTCGAGCTTGATGTTCATGGTCTTGAGGTGCTCGTTCGACTTGAGGCGCAGGATGCCCGCGTAGAGCCGCTCGCAGAACCGGATGACCGTGATCGGGTCGTACGGGTTGACCTTCGACAGCGGCCGGATCGCGTCGCGCAGGAGCAGCGCGTCATCGAGCGAGAGTTCGATGCAGCCGAACTGCCTCATCGCGTGCCTCCGGAGAATGGATTGGCCGCCTGCCACCACGACTTGTCGCGCTCGGGCGGCGGCGGCGCGGCGGCGCCCACCTCGCGGAAGAACTCCCGCTCGCTGAAGTCGTACTGCGTATCCGGATTTTCGAGCAGCCAGTCGCGGTACAGGTGGTTCCATTCGATGCAGAGCTTCCGCTTGAGCCGCAGCGGCAGCTCGACCAGCGACAGCGCGCCCACCTCGAACTTGTCCGCATACAGCTCGATGAACCGCCGGCGGTTGGCGCCGCTGATGGTGATGCCGCGCCGGCGCACGACGCCCGCCACCGTGACCTCCTCGATCTCGGGGATCTCCGGCGAGCCGGAGTTCAGCCACGCCGTGTACAGGTCGGCGCGGGCGCGCAACACCTCGATGTCGATCGCGTGCTGATAGCCGGCGACGCGGCGGGCGGCTTCGGCGTCGGTCAAACGCCGGCAGAAGTCGCAGTCGTCGGAGAGCACGGCGGGCTCGCGCCACGGGCGATCCCGGTTGACCTGGATGGCGTCAGGGCCGGTGCGCTGCTGGACCGCCCGGTACGGGTGGCCCAGGAAGAAGCCGGCGTACGACTGCGCCAGCAGCGTGTGGCGGTCGGCGAGCGACTGCGGCAGGGAGACTGGTGCGCGCACTTGGCACCCCTACGGACGTGAGAACTTCTCTCCATCGCGCCGTTGCGAGGGGCAGAGCCGTTCAGGGTTGTAGTAGCGCTGAGGCGCGAACTTCGGCTGTTGCCGTTGGGGCTTGTCCGTGCGCGTCGGGGCCTGTGTTGGAGCGGGCATGGGCGTCCTTCCTCTCGGATCAGGTGACGATCTCTGGGTACCACGGCCCCGGTAAGGAAGCGGCAACATTCGACAGGGCCGCGTCGCAGAACCCTGCCAGTTCCGCCGCGTTAACCGTGCGGGTCGCGGGCCGACCGCATGACGCCGCGCGCGATCCGCCTCGAAGGGGGAGATGGTCCGTCAGATCGCCGGCACGGTCGCGTGGTCCAGCACCTCGCGGACCTTGGCGGCGAGTGCGAAGGGCGAGAACGGCTTGGGCAGGAAGGGGATCGCGTGTTCCGTGACGTTTCGCCGGACGAATTCGTCGGCGGTGTAGCCGGAGGTCATGAGGACGCGGACCGAAGGCCGCCGCTTCTGGATCAGGCGCGCCAGTTCCTTACCGCCGAGGCCCGGCATCACGACATCGGTCAGCAGCAGGTCGATGCGCTCGTCGGTGTCGTGGGCGATGCGCAGCGCCTCTTCGCCGTCCTGCGCCGGCAGGACGGCGTAGCCCAGCTCACGCAGCACGCGCACCGCGAGGTTCCGGACCGGCCGCTCGTCCTCGACCAGCAGGATGGTCTCCGTACCGGGCGGGAGCGTGGACACGGCGCCGTCCGCGGCACGGTGGGAAGGAGCCTCGGCCACCGGCAGGTAGATGTGGAACGCGGCGCCCTTGCCCGGCGCCGTGGTGACGGTGATGTTGCCGCCGGCCTGCTTCACGATGCCGTAACACGTCGCGAGCCCCAGGCCCGTGCCCTTGCCGGTCTCCTTTGTCGTGAAGAACGGCTCGAACAGGTGCGACTGCACTTCTTGCGTCATGCCGGTGCCGGTGTCGCTCACCATCAACATCACGTAGTTGCCGGGCGCGCTGCCGGGCACGCCCACCGCGCTGCGCTCGTCGAGTTCGACGTTCTCCGTGCGCAGCATGAGCGTGCCGCCGGCGGGCATCGCGTCGCGCGCGTTGACGGCCAGGTTGACCAGGACCTGTGTGAACTGGTTGGGGTCGATCCGCACGAGCCCCAGGTCAGACGAGGTCGTCGTGACGAGTTCGATATCCTCCCCGATGAGCCGCCGCAGCATCCGGTGCGTGCTGACGATCAGCTCGTTGAGGTTGACCACTCGCGGCTCCACCATCTGGCGCCGCGAGAACGCGAGCAACTGCTGTGACAGGTTCGCCGCGCGGTCGGCCGTCTCGCGGATCTCGCGGAGGTCCGCCGCGAGCGGGTCGTCTTCCGGGAGCGCGGCCACGGCGAGGTCCGCATAGCCGATGATCGCGGTCATGAGGTTGTTGAAGTCGTGCGCGACGCCGCCGGCGAGCCGGCCGATGCTCTCCATCTTCTGCGCTTGCAGGAACTGCTCCTCGAGCTGCTTGCGCTCCGTCACATCTTCCGCCGTCCCGACGATGCCGGTGACCTCGCCGCCGTCCATGAGCGGCGTCAGGCTCACGCGTAAGATCCGCCGCGCGCTGTCCTTGCGGATGATCTCCACCTCGTACGCTGGTATTGGTTCCGCGCGCTGGACCGCCTGCTCGAACTGCTCGCGCGAGCGCTCCGCGGTCTCCGGCGAGTAGAGCAGGGTGGGGCTCTGGCCGATCAGCTCCTCCTCCGGATACCCGGTGATCTCGCACGCGCGCTTGTTCACCAGCGTGAATCGGCGGTCCAGTCCCATGGCGAAGATGGCGTCGTTGGTGCTCTCAAGCACGCTCGCGCGGAATTCGTCGCCGCGGCGCAGCGCCAGGGCGGCGGCGCGCTTCTCCGTCTCGTCTCTGAGTACCGACTGGATCCGGCCGTCGGCGAGCATCTTCGCGCTGATCTCGACCCAGACGGGCGTGCCGTCCTTGCGTATCAGGGCGAGCTCCGACCGGATCGTCCGCCCGGCCCTGACATCGTCGAGCCCCGCATCGTACAGTTGCCTGTGTTCCGGCGGCGTGAGCGACCGCGGAGGGAGCGACAGGAACTCTCCGCGCGTGTAGCCGAACAGCTCGCACGCCCGCTTGTTGACGTCGAGGAAGTTGCCGTCGCTGTCGGTGTGGATGATCGCGTCGGCCGCCTCCTCGACCAGCATGCGGTAGCGCTCCTCGCTGTCGCGTACCGCCGCGGCGGCGGCGTGGCGCGACGTCATGTCCTCCGCCACGGCCACGAGCCCCGTGATCTCGCCGCCGGCATCGCGCAGCGGCGATGCTGACATGCTCAGCGAGATGCGGCGCCCGTCCTTGTGCTGGCGGTGCACCGCGACCTGGTACACGGACTCTCCAGCCTGCAGGACCGTCGCGAGCATCGCCGCTACCTCGAGCCGGTGCAAAGGCGCCAGGTCCAGGATGGATTCGCCTGTGACCTCCTGCTCCTGCCAGCCGAGCATCCGCTCCGCCGCCGGGTTCCATGACGTGATGCGGCCCTCGTTGTCCAGCGTGACGATCGCAACGGGCGCGGAGCGCGTCAGCGTTTCGAGCGCGACGGTGCGCTCGCGCAACTTCTCGGACAATTCGCGGAAGGCGTCAGCCTGGGTGAGCCAGCGCGGCATGGCGTAGAGGAGGGCGGCGCTGAACGCGAGGATCGCGATCGCCCGCGCGTAGGTGCCGGTTTCCGTCAGGGCGACAGGGACGTTGCTGTACTGCGCGAGCAGCACGAATCCGGCCGGCGCGGCCGCGACGACCAGGACGGCAGTCCGCCGCCCTAACGCAAGCGCTGCCACTACCGCGAGCGCGTAGTAGGCGAGGAGGGCGTCGATGAACACGATGTGCCGGTCGGCGGCGAACAGGGCCGCCGTGACGGCGACGAATGCGCCGGCCGCGATCAGCACGTGCCGGATTGTCGGGAGTGAGAGATGCCGCATTGCCGCCCTACTGCTCAATAGCGACCAATTTTAACACTTGTCCGCGATACTCTCGACAATGAAAGTTCGCGGACAATTGCCGGGTGCCGGTTGCGATCACGTCGGGGCATTCGTTGGCATCTCTGCGGGATTGCCCTGTCGCGGGCAATTGTGATTACATCGATACTGATCCGTAACCAAATGACTGTTCTTGGAGTTGGCAAGGAAGGGAGTGAGCCCCTGAAGACGCGACGGGACGCAGCCCACAGCACCGCTCCGGCGGACGCCGATGTGGCCATCTTCAACGCCGCCGCGGTGAAGGAGGAACTCACACAGGCCGCCCTTGCCGCGCGTATCGACCGCGGCGCGCCGGCGCTGACCGCGATTATCGAAGATGTCTCGCGGCTCGCGAACCTCACTCGGACCCCGGCCCGCGGCCGCAACGAGACAGCGCTTCGCGAGCGTCATGCCGCCCGGCATGAATTCTTGATCAAGCGGCTGCATGACTGCACCCAGCAGGCCGTGGCCGGCGACCCCGTTGCCTGTTACCGGCTCCGTAACACGATCGAGATCCTCGCCGCTTCGACGCGGCGGGCGGTCGTGGTGCTCGGCGAAAGCCCGGCGAATGCTGTTGCGCCGGGCGCGGCTGTCCGCAGCCGCGCCGCTTAATATCGTCCTCCCCCGAGGAGACCGGGGTTACCCGCCGCCCCAGCGGATGCGACGCCGCACATGGGGATGCCCGATGGCGGTCCTGGTCAATGTCCGTCCACAGGTCCTCGCATCCGGGTGCGCCATCCCGGGTGCGAGGACGGACGGACACCATCTCCACAACCGGTGTGCGCCGCGCGCTCAGGCGGCCGAAAGCCGCTTCAACATCGAAACGAGCCTGATCGCGTTCGGCGCTGGAGAAGTCCGAGAGCGCGAAGCGAAGCTGGTCTGCCGCCTTCAGCGTCAGCACATCCGCAAGCTCGCGGCCCTGGTCCGTCAGGTCGACGGTGACGACGCGGTTGTCACGCCGGCTTCGCTGCCGCCGCACCAGGCGCCGTTCCCGCAGCCTGTTGACGAGCACGCTCGCACCGTTCGGGCGGATGCCGACGGCGCGCGCGATGCCGGACACCGGCGACGAGTCTCGCGCGAGCGTGATCAGGGCCAGCGCTTCCGTAGGCGTCAGGTTGAACGCGCGACTCTCCGTTGCGATGAGCGACGCCAGGCGCCCCTGCACCTGGAAGACGAGCAACAGCACGTCCAGCGGCGCGGAAGCGCTCGCGCTCTCCTCCGGTGCATTGCCCGGCATCCGCGCCGCCGCTGGTGACGGTTCCTCGTGAGCCGCGATTGCGTTCATATAGCCCCCTCTGGTCCATCGTTCGCGATGCCACATCCTACGGCGGAGCTGTTTCGCGCCGGTTGTCATTCTGCGTGGGAATTGCGTCAAAACTGGAATGGTCAACATCGGCTTGACGGTGGCCGATAGCCCTGGTCGCAGCGCCCGGTGGGTGAAATCGGGGAGTGCGGGCGGGCCCGTTATGGGCGCCGCGCCCAGCTTCGAATTGCGCGCGCTTGCTTGGCCATCCTGCCTCCGGCTAAGATTCTGATGGGCGGCATCCCCCGGAGGTGCCGCCGTTCGTTTTGTGCCGGCCCCTCGGCCCCGCGGGAGAGCATGCCTAAGTACATCTTTGTGACCGGCGGAGTCGTCAGCTCCGTCGGCAAGGGCATTACGACAGCGGCCCTCGGCCGCATCCTCAAGAGCCGCAACATCTCCGTCTCCATCCAGAAGCTCGACCCGTATCTCAACGTCGACCCCGGCACCATGTCCCCCTACCAGCACGGTGAGGTCTTCGTCACGAGCGACGGAGCCGAGACGGACCTGGACCTGGGCCACTACGAGCGCTTCATCGATGAGGAGCTGACGAAGGCCAGCTCCGTCACCACCGGCCAGATCTACCAGTCGGTGATCGCGAAAGAGCGCAAGGGCGAGTTCCTCGGTGGCACGATCCAGGCGATCCCGCACGTTACCAACGAGATCAAGGCGCGCGTCCGTCACATCGGCCGCGAGACCGAGGCGCAGGTCGTGATCGTCGAGGTCGGCGGCACCGTCGGTGACATCGAGGGCCAGCCGTTCCTGGAGGCCATCCGCCAGATCCGCCGCGAGGAGCGGCCGGAGGACACGCTCTCGATCCACGTCACGTTCCTGCCGCACGTGGGCTCCACGAACGAGCTGAAGACGAAGCCGACGCAGCACTCCGTGCGCGAGCTGCGCAGCATGGGCATCCAACCCGACGTCATCCTCTGTCGCGCCGACCACGAAGTGACGGCCGAAATCCGCCGCAAGATCGCGCTCTTCTGCGACGTCGAGGAGCGCGGCGTGATCTCGCTCCCGACGATGGACAGCATCTACCAGGTGCCGATCGTCCTGCAGGACGAGAACCTGGGCGACTACGTGATCGAGCTGCTCAAGCTCGACGCGTCGCCCCGCGACCTCGCCGGCTGGCGCGAGCTGGTCGACCGGCTCGAAAACCCCGCCGGCACGGTGACGGTCGCCGTCGTGGGGAAGTACGTGGAGCTGCACGACGCGTATCTTTCGATCAAGGAAGCGCTGATCCACGCGGGCATCGCTCACCGTGTGAAGGTGGACATCCGCTGGGTGCACTCGGAGCGGCTGGAGCAGGAGCCGGTGGGCTCGCTGCTCGATGGCGTCGATGGCATCCTGGTGTGCCCCGGCTTCGGCGAGCGCGGCATCGAAGGCAAGCTCGAAGCAGCGCGCTATGCGCGCGAGAAAAAGATCCCGTACCTGGGCGTCTGCCTGGGCATGCAGATCATGGTCATTGAGTACGCGCGCCATGTGCTGGGATTGCTCGGCGCCAACTCCACGGAGTTCAACGCGCAGGCGCCGCACCCGGTGATCAGCCTGCTCAGCGAACAAATGGGGATCGAGGACAAGGGCGGGACGATGCGGCTCGGCGGATACCCGTGCAAGCTCGTGCCGGGCACGAAGGCCGCCGCGGCCTACGGCGTCGAGGACGTCATGGAGCGGCACCGGCACCGCTACGAGTTCAACAACAAGTACCGCGACCAGCTTGCGGAGGCGGGACTGATCGCGAGCGGCACGTCGCCGGACGGCAGCCTGGTCGAGATCTCGGAGATCGTCGACCACCCGTTCATGCTCGGCTCGCAGTTCCACCCGGAGTTCCGGTCGCGGCCGGACCGGCCGCAGCCGCTGTTCCGGGAGTTCATCGGCGCGGCCAAGTCGGTGCAGGACGGCCGCGAAGCGGGGCTGCTTTCGTCCGAGCGTCAGAAGGTGGCCGCCGCGTCCGCATTGCCGGAGTGAGCACGAGCGAGCAGATCTTCCGCCTGCTTCACTTCATCTCGCTGTTCCTGATGACGGCCGGGCTGGGCGCGGTCATGATCCCCCTGTGGCGCGGCTGGCGTGAAGAAGACGTCGAGCGGCAACTCGTCGCATTCGAGGATGCGTCGACGGCGCACAAGGCGGCGTTGCTGCCCGGCACGATCGGCGTCGGCGCCACGGGCATCTTCCTGGCGGCGGACGCCGGCTTCAACTTCTTCACGACGGGCTGGCTGCTGGCGCTCGAGCTGCTGTACCTGTTCGTGCTGTTCGTCTGCGTGCCCGTCCTCGGCCACGCGCTCAACCGCGTCGAGATCGAGACGCTGAAGTCGCGCAAGAAGAACAAGCCGACCGACGAGCTGCAGGAGCTGCTGAACGACAACGTCCCCATCGTCATGTGCCTGCTGATCCTCTTCCTGATCCCGATCATGGCGTGGCTCGCCGAGTTCCAGCCATTCTGATCTGGTTCCCTGGTGACTGGTGGTCGTCGAGTGCCAGCACGCGGCCTGGGCATCCGGCGTTGGCCATCGATCTTCGTAGATCTTCGTAGGGACAGGTCTTCAGACCTGTCCGCCTCGCCTCGCACGATGCGGCATCCAGCGAACCATCCCCCGATCCCGCACCTGTAGCGAAGGAGCTTCATCTCCGCCCGCCCGGCGGCATCAGGCAACCCGCAGCACTGTCACCACTGCTGTCGCCGCGCGCTGCGTCCCTACGGACGGACAGGTCTGAAGACCTGTCCCTACGGCGCACCGGCCATCGATCTCCAATCACCAACGTCCGGCAACCAGCAGACTTCCTGATCCCGATCATGGCGTGGCTCGCCGAGTTCCAGCCATTCTGATCCGGCTGCCTGGTGGCTGGTCGCTGGTCGCTGGTCTCGTAGTCTCGTAGGGACAGGTCTTCAGACCTGTCCGCCTCGCCTCGCACGATGCGGCATCCAGCGAACCATCCCCCGATCCCGCACCTGTAGCGAAGGAGCTTCAGCTCCGCCCGCCCGGCGGCATCAGGCAACCCGCAGCACTGTCACCACTGCTGTCGCCGCGCGCTGCGTCCCTACGGAGGGACAGGTCTGAAGACCTGTCCCTACAGCGCGTCGTTCGTCCCTCTCGCGAGCGACAGGGCGGCCAGCAACTAGCCACCGACAGACCAGAACGTGATACTGGGCGCGTGATGCGCGAACGCGACTTCAGCGACCTCCAGTTCCGCACGATCGAAACAGCCTCGCTCACCGCCGGCGACCGCGCGCGCATATTCGCCGCGTTCGACGCGGCGTATCGCGACGCGAACCATGCGTATCTTGAGAAGTCGTTTGGACGGTTGCGCTACGGCGCGATCGCGACCGATGGCGATGCGACGGCGGGCTTCGCGCTCGGCGACGTGCTGGTGATGGACCTGCCGCGTTTGCCGCGGACGACGGTGCACCTCGCGGGCATCTGCTGCATCGGCGAGGCGTACCGGCGGCGCGGGCTTTTCGGGCAGCTCGAGAGGCTGGCGGCGATGGCCGCTCGCGTGCCCGAAAGGCAGCCCGCGCTCAACTGCGGCCGGATGGCGCATCCCGCGAGCTATCGCCTGATGGCGCGGAGTCCGTCGGCCGTACCGAAGGCCGGCGTGGAGCCGACGCCCTGGCAGCAGCAGGTCGGCATGGCCATCGCGGCCGCGTACGGCGTCGAGGACTTCGACCCGACGACGTTCGTCTGCCACGGCAGCGGCACGCCGATCGGCTACCCGGTCATCGACATCGAAGCGGAGCCCGGCGAGTGGGTGGTGTTCCGGCCGGTGGACCGCGACCGCGGCGACTCGCTGCTCGGCATCGCGTGGATGGGCGACCCGCCGGACGGCTGGTGAGCGCTATCAGCTTGCGCTTTGCACCGTCGCATCTTCACCCCGCGCGCGGCTCAAGATGATCACCGGCAGCGCGCGCTTCGTGCGCGTCGTGTAGACGATGTAGTCCGGGTACATGGCCGTGAGCCGCGGCCACAGCCGCGCCTTCTCATCATCTGTCGCAAGGTGCGCGCGGACCGGGCGCGTCTCGCGCCGGATCTGGACCACCGCGGCGGGATTGTGCCGCAGGTTGCGCCACCACGCCGGATCGCGATCGTCGCCCGCGTTGGAGCCGACGATCACGACGTCATCGCCGTCTTCCAGGAAAAGCAGCGGCGTCGTGCGCCGCTTGCCGGACTTGCGGCCGATAGTTGTGAGGAGCAGGACCGGTGCGCGCCCGAGCTTGTTGCCGATGGCGCCGCCGGTCAGCCGGTACCAGAATGTGTTGGCCTTCGACGCGAGCGCGATCAGCAGGCGATTGTTCGGCGGGGCCATCGCTTTCGTCCTGTCGCTGGCGGAGCTCGGCGGTGACGACGGCGAGAGTCCGTCCATCGTGGCGCGGGCTTTCAGCCCGCGACGTGCGGCTTGGTGCCAGCGATGTAGCTCACTCCCCGGTACCCAGCTCCGGGTAGTCGAAGTCGTCGACCTTGACGGCCTCGACGATCTTCACCTGTGGAAAGCGGTCCTGCACGATGCGCTCGATCCCGAGCTTCATCGTCACCATGCTCATGGGGCAGCCGTGGCACGAGCCGGCGAGTTGCAGCCGCAGCCGCCCCTCCTCCGGCTCCCAATCGATGAGGTTCAGCTCGCCGCCGTGCGAGTGCACGTACGGGCGCATCTCATCGAGGCAGGTATCGATCTCGGCGAGGAAAGCCTCGTACTCGGCCGTGGTGGTGCTGTGCGTGGTCATGCTGATTACAGCGTAGGAGGATGACAGGCCGCGGGCAAACTGGAGGCTGGAAGCTTGAAGTTGGAGTCCACGGCGGGACTTCTCGGCGATCAGCGGCCGATGCCGACGTACGTTATCCCCAGCGCCTCCACCGCCGCCGGGTCGAGCGCGCCGCGGCCGTCGAGCACGGCGCGCAGGCCGGCGAACGACTTGAGGTCGAGCGCGCTCGTACTCCTCGTGCCACGCCTGCACGACGAGCGCATCGGCCGGGAGCGGGAACGCGGGCGGCGGCTCGAGGCCGTGCGCGCGGATCTCCTCGGCGGAGTACAGCGGGTCGTGCACGTAGACCGTCGCGCCGCCCGCCGCGAGCGCGTTGACGAGGCCGAAGGCGCTCGAATGCCGCGACTCCTTCACGCCGGCCCGGTACGCAAGCCCCAGCACGACGGCCGTCGTCCCTTCGAGCGACCCGAGCGCGCGGGCGAGACGGCGCCACCGCGTAGTGCGCCATGTCGTCGTTGAGCCGGCGCGCCGCCGCGATGAGCTCCGTCCCGTCGTTGGCGAGGAAGTACGGGTAGACCGGGATGCAGTGTCCGCCGACGCCCACGCCGGGTGCGTGGATGTGCGAGTACGGCTGCGAGTTCGCCGCCTCGATCGCCTGCAGCGCGTCGACGCCGAGGCGGTCGGCGAGCCGCGCGAACTCGTTGGCCAGCGCGATGTTGACGTCGCGGTACGTCGTCTCGGCGAGCTTCGAGAACTCCGCCGTCTCGGCGTCGCGCACCGTCCATGATCTCGGCGTCGAGCATCTCGCGATAGAACTCGACGGCCAGCGCGGTGCTGTGCGCGTCGATGCCGCCGACGATCTTCGGGTACGTGCGCAGGTCGCGCAGCACGCGGCCCGATGACACGCGCTCCGGGCTGAACGCGAGCGAGAAGTCGACCGTCGGCGCCATGCCGGTCGCCGCGCGCGATCTGCTCGGCCACGCGCAGCCGCGTCGTGCCGACCGGCACCGTCGTCTCGACGATCACCAGCACGCCGCGGCGCAGGTGCGGCGCGACAGCGGCGACCGCTGCATCGAGCAGCGTGAAGTCGGGCCGCTGCGTCGCGTCGACGTCGACCGGCACGATCAGCACGACGACGTCGGCCTGTGCGACGGCGTCGCGCGGGTCGGCCGTCGCGCGCAGACGGCCGCTCACGACGAGGCCGGGAATGCTGCTCCTCAAGCCCCGGTTCGGACGGCAGCGGATTGCGCCCCGTCGTTGATCTCGGCCACACGCGCGGTGCTGATGTCGTAGCCGGTGACCGTCGCGCCCTTCGACGCGAACTGCACCGCCAGCGGCACGCCGATCTTGCCGAGCCCGACGATGGTGACGTTCACGGCCGGACGCCTTCGGCGTCACAGCAAACAGCAAACAGCAAACAGCAAAGAATAGGACGGGAATTTGTTGTTTGCTGTTTGCTGTTTGCTGTCACCTGGCGGCCTCCAACGGCAGTGTCACGTGCTCGCCGGTGCGGGCCGCGCGTACCAGCGCCTCGGCCGCGGCCATCGCGGCGATGCCGTCGTCCGGCGATGACGGCCGGCCGCGTGCCGTCGCGCACGGCGGCGGCGAACGCCTCCAGCTCGACGCGCAGCGGCTCGCGCTTCTCGACTTCGAGCAAGTGCACCGGCCCCTCGCTCACGCCCTTCAGGTGGTGCGCCGCCCAGTCGGCCGCCCTGCCCGCGCGGGTGAGCGTTCTCGAAGAACGTCAGCTCGCGCGCCAGGTAGTCGACGACGAACATGCCGCGCTCGCCGAGCACCGACAGCTCGCGGATCTTCGTCGGCGTCAGCCAGTTGACGTCGAGCACGCCGACGACGCCGTTCGTGAAGCGCAGCAGGCCGGAGAGCATGTCCTCGTGCTCGGTGTTGATGCGCTGCTCCGTCTCGGCCTGCACGCGCGCGACCTCGCGCCGAGCAGGAAGCGCATCACGTCGATGTCGTGCGGCGCCAGGTCGAGCACGACGCCGACGTCGCGCACGCGCTCGGGGAACGGCCCGACGCGCCGCGCGTGCACCTGGAACACGCGCCCCAGCTCGCCCGCCTCGAGCGCGCCGCTTCAGCTCGATCACGGCCGGGTTGAAGCGCTCGATGTGGCCGACGGTCATCGGCACGCCGCGCCGCGGCCGCGAGGTCGCGCAGCCGCTCGCCCTCGGCGATGCGTCGCCGCCAGCGGCTTCTCGACGAGCAGCGGCATGCCGCGCTCGATGACATGCCGCCGCCACGTCGAAGTGCATGCGCGTCGGCACGGCGACGGTGACGAGGTCGAGGCGCTCCTCATCGAGCATGCGGCGGTAGTCGTCGAAGCCGCGCGCGCCGGCTGCGATCGCGCCACCTGCTCGACGCGCGCGGCATCGATGTCGGCGACGGCGGCCAGCTCGACGCCGGGCATCTCGTCGTAGACGCGGGCGTGGTTCGTGCCCATGGCGCCCGAGCCCGATGACGCCGGCGCGCAGTGTGTTCGGCATGGCGGCAGTGTATCGGTGCGAGAGGCGCGTGACGAGACGCGGGAAACGACAGGCGAGGAGCGGTCGCCGAAACCGTAGCGCGGGCTTTTCAGCCCGCGCGGTTCGTGGCTACTGGTGCCACGAACGTCTCACGCCCCATCTTCGATCGCCTCACGCACCGCCGCCGCCACCGCCTCCACGTCGGCCGCGGACAGCGCGGGGTGCACCGGCAGCGACAGCACTTCGCCGGCAAGCCGCTCCGCGACCGGCAGGCGCACGTCGCCGTATCCGAGGCGCTGGTAGAGCGGCTGCCGGTGGATCGGCGCCGGATAGAAGGCCGCCGACTCGATGCCCCGCTCGCGCAGCGACGCCTGCAGCGCGGTCGCGCGCTTCGCGGCCGGCGCGCACGCGCACCGTGTACTGGTGCCAGACGTGCTCGCCGGCCCGGCAGCTCGCACGGCGTGATGATACCGGTGCCGGCCGAGCAGCTCGCGTCAGCCGCGCGGCGTTCGCGCGCCGCATGGCGTTGCGCGCGTCGAGCTTCGGCAGCTGCGCGTGGCCGAGCGCGGCCGCGATCTCCGTCATGCGATAGTTGTAGCCGGCCTCCTCGGTCACGTAGCGCGTGCGCTCGCCCTGCGAACGCAGCAGCCGCGCGCGCTCGGCGAGCGCGTCGTCGTCCGTCGTGATCATGCCGCCCTCGCCGGTCTGCAGGTTCTTCGTCGCGTAGAACGAGAACGCGCCGGTGCCGAACGTGCCGGCGCGGCGCCCGCCGGCCGACGCGCCGACCGCCTGCGCCGCATCCTCGACCAGCGCCAGCCCGCGCCGCGCGCAGATCGCGGCCACGGCCTCGATGTCGCACGGCTGCCCGTAGAGGTGCACCGCGACGACAGCACGCGTCCGCGGCGTGATCGCTGCTTCGAGCTGCGCAACGTCGATGCCGAAATCGTCCTCGCGCACGTCGACGAAGACCGGCCGCGCGCCCGCGTGCAGCACGGTGTTCGCCGTCGCGGCGAAGCTGAATGCCGGCACGATGACCTCGTCGCCGGGGCCGATGCCGTGCAGCAGCAGCGCGAGGTGCAGCGCCGCCGTGCCGCTGCTCACGGCGACGGCGTGCCGCGCGCCAAGGTACTCGCGCGAACGCGCGCTCGAACGCCGCGACGCGCGGCCCCTGCGCCAGTTGCCCCGACTCCAGCGCCTGCGATCACCGCGCGCTTCTCGTCGTCCTCGATGATCGGCTGCGCGAGCCGGATGCGGATTGGCGGCAAGTCGCCGGTCACGGGGTGCGCTCGCGCGCAGGACAACAGACAACAGACGACAGACAACAGAGACACGGTTGAGGGTCTGTTGTCTGTTCTCTGTTGTCTGTTGTCTCGACCGTCACTCGCCGAACTCCCCGGCGCCGTACGAGCGGTCGCAGCGCTCGCAGTGCCACTTGCGCGCCTCCGACATACGGAGCGGGCGGCCGCAGACGCACGCCCAGCCGGCAATGCGCGCCGGGTTGCCCTTCACGATCGCGTGCGGCGGCACGTCCGACGGCCACGACAGCGCCCGCGCCGATCATCGCCCAGGCGCCGATCGTCACGCCGGGCAGCACGACGGCGCCCGCGCCGACGGCGGCGCCGCGCCGCACGAGCACCGGCTCCTCGGTCCAGTCGTCTTCGGACTTCAGCGATGCCGTCCGGGTTGACCGCGCGCGGGAAGCGGTCGTTGGCGAACAGGGCGTGCGGACCGACGAACACGCCGTCTTCGAGCGTCACGCCGTGGAACAGCGACGCGCGGTTCTGGATCTTGCACCGGTCGCCAACGACGACGTCCTTATCGACGTACACGCCCTTGCCGAGGATGCACTCGCGGCCGATGCGCGCGCCCTCGCGCACCTGCGCCTCGTGCCAGATGCGCGTGCCATCGCCGATCTGCGCATCGGGCTGATACGTCCGCTGTCGGATGGATGTTGGGGGGCATTACAGCGCCTCGCTTCGCGCGGCGCACGGCAAACAACAAACAGCAAACAGCAAAACGTCGGTCGAGTCTTTGCTGTTTGCTGTTTGTTGTTTGCCGTCGTCCGTCGACGCGATCAAGGAATCAATCACTCCAGATGAAGCGAACCACTCACTCCCCCCGCTCCAGCGCCTCCACCATGCGCTCCGCCGCGTGGCCGTCGCCGAAGACGGGCGGCGGGTCGCCGGTCGGGCGCGGGCGGCGCGCCGCTGCCAGTATACGTTCGGTGTCGGCGCCGGCCAGCACGTTCCAGCCGCCCGCCAGCGTCTCGACCCACTCCGTCTCGTCGCGCAGCGTCACGCATGGCACGCCGAGCAGGTACGCCTCCTTCTGGACGCCGCCGGAGTCCGTCAGCACCATGCGCGCGCGCCTGCTCCAGCGCCAGCATGTCGAGGTAGCCCACCGGCTCGATGATTCGCACCGGCGGCTCGACTTCGATGTCGGTGCCCATGAGCGCGGCGCGCGTGCGCGGGTGCATCGGCAGGACCACCGGCTCATGCAGCAGCGCCAGCGCATCGATGATGTCGGCGAGCCGCGCCGGGTCGTCCGTGTTCGCCGCGCGATGCACCGTCGCCAGCACGTAGCCGCCGGCGATCGAGGCCGAGGTCGCGCGACGATGCGTCGATCTTCTCGGCCGCGATCGGCGCGTGCTGGAGCAGCGCGTCGTACATGATGTCGCCGGTCATCGTGACGCCGGCCGTGATGCCTTCGCGCGCCAGGTTGTCGACGGCCGTTCTGCGTCGGCGCGAAGAGATACGCCGAAAGACGGTCGGCGACGATGCGGTTGATCTCCTCCGGCATGTCGCGCACGTAGCTGCGCAGCCCCGCCTCGACGTGCGCCACCGGGATCGCGAGCTTCGCGGCGGCGAGCGCGCCCGCGAGCGTGCTGTTCGTGTCGCCGTAGATCACGACGCGTGTCGGGCGCCTCGCGCTGCATCACCGCCTCGAGCCGCTCGAGCATCTGCGCCGTCTGCGCACCGTGGCTGCCGGAGCCGACGCCCAGGTGGTGGTCGGGCTTCGGCAGTGCCAGCTCGTCGAAGAAGACGTCCGACATCCGCGCGTCGTAGTGCTGCCCGGTGTGCACGAGGATCTCCGTGTGCCGCTGCCGCACCACGCGCGAGAACGCGGCGGCCTTGATGAACTGCGGCCGCGCGCCGACGACGGTTAGGATCTTCATGGAGATGCTGCCCGCTTGCCGGCGAGCCGCACGTTACGCGACGCCGGTGGCCTAACGGCACAGCAAACAGCAAACAGCAAACAGCAAATCGCCGATCGAGCCTTTGCTGTTTGCCGTTTGCTGTTTGCTGTCGTCCGACGAGCCCATCACCCGCCCGTGCCGCCGCCACGGTGTGGTCGACCGGCGCCGTCGCGTCCGGCGCGGCCGCCTCCCCCGTGTCGCGCAGGTCGATGCGGGCGAGCGCGTGCAGGCGCGCCGCGATCTCCTCGCGGTTGCGCGGCGGGCACGTTCGCCAGCTCGTCGATCTTCGCATACCAGCTCGTCGCGGGTGACCGTCGGCCGGCCCTGCGTCAGGTAGATCTTCGGGTGGTGCGTGTTGAGCAGCTTCTCCGACATGCCGACGCAGCTCCTCGTGCAGCTTTTCGCCGGGACGCAGGCCCGTGTAGACGATCTGGATGTCGCGTCCCGGCTCGTAGCCCTTCAGCCGGATCATCTTCTCGGCCAGGTCGGCGATGCGCACCTTCTCGCCCATGTCGAGGATGAAGATCTGGCCCTGGTCGGCGAACGACGCCGCCTGGATGACCAGGCTCGCCGCCTCCTCGGCCGACATGAAGTAGCGCGTCGTCTCCGGGTCGGTGAGCAGCACCGGGCCGCCGCGCTCGATCTGGCGCAGGAACAGCGGCACGACGCTGCCGCGGCTGCCCATCACGTTGCCGAAGCGCACCGCCGCGAACGTCGTCTTGCTCTCGCGGCCGATGGCGCTGACCAGCAGCTCGCCGATGCGCTTCGTCGCGCCGTACACGTTGTCCGGGTTCACGGCCTTGTCGGTCGAGACGAACACCATCTTCGACGCGCCGTGGTCGCTCGCGGCGACGCACACGTTCAGCGTGCCGACGACGTTCGCGCGGAACGCGGCGTCCGGGTGGTCCTCCATCACGGGGATGTGCTTGTACGCCGCCGCGTGGAAGACGATGTCCGGCCGCGCCTGCCGGAACACCTCATCGACCTGCGCGCGGTCGGCGATGTCGCACAGCCAGATGCGGACGCGTCGAGTCCGTCTCGTCGGCCTCCAGGTCGCGCTGCAGGTCGTACAGCCCCGTCTCGTTGACGTCGACCAGGTGCAGCGCGGCCGGGCCGAACGCGAACACCTGGCGCGCCAGCTCCGACGGCGATGAAGCCCGCCGCGCCGGTGATCATCACCGAGCGGCCGCGGATCGTGGCGGCGCACATCTCCGCGTCGATCTCCACCTGGTCGCGGCCGAGCAGGTCATCGACCGTAACCTCGCGCAGTTGCGCCGCCTCGGACTCGTTGTGCACCAGGTCGCGGAGGCCGGGCACGGTGCGCAGCGGCACGCGCGTCGACTGCACGATGCCGACGACTTCGCGGATGACGGCGCCGCCGGCCGAGGGGATGGCCAGCGCGACGAGGTCGACCCGCTTGCGCGCACAGATGTCCGGGATGTCGTGGCGGTCGCCGAGCACCGTCACCGCGTGAATGCGCACGCCGCGCAGCCGCCGGTCGTCATCGACGAAGCCGATCGGGCGGTACTGCCAGCGCGGGTTCTGCAGGAACTCGCGCGCAAGCAACTGGCCCGTGTGCCCCGCGCCGACGATCAGCACGTTCTTGACGCCGGCGTCGTAGCCGCCGAACGGATTGCGCGATGCCCAGAGCCGCGGCCAGAACTTGATGCCGCCCATGGCGATCAACATCAGCGCCGGCGCGACGACGTTCACCGTGAGCGGAATGTGCCGCGGGCTGAGGAATGCGTTGATCGCGAAGAGGAAGATCGAGACCACGCCGATCGACAGCGCGATGTTCAGCGCATCGACGATGCCGGCGTACTTCCACGACGTCCGGTAGATGCGGAAGAAGAAGTTGCCGACGAGGTACGCCAACGCGATGAACGGCGACGCGGCGGCGAAGAACCGAATGGACTCGCTGGGCACGTCGCCGTCGAAGCGGAGCGCCAGCGCGGCCGCGTACGCGGCGAGCACGACCGCGGCATCGAGCAGCAGCACCGGCACGAGCCGAAGGAGATCGCGGAGGCTCGGCGGGAGACCTCTGTTCATGAACTGCCGGGCGCCTCTGATAGGGGCGGGCAGCCTGTCCTTCGGCTGAATGCTCGTGGCGACGCCTCCCTGCGGGCTGTCAGCGCGCGCCCTTCCGCGTAATCACCGCCGGCAGCGTCCGCCACAGGATGGACAGGTCGCGTGCCAGCGAGTGATTGTTAACGTAATCGAGATCGTAGGTCATCGTTTCTTCGTACGTCAAATCCGCGCGGCCGTTGACCTGCGCCAGTCCCGTGATCCCGGGCTTCACCTCGTGCCGGCGGTGGTACTCGGGCGGGTACTGCTCCACCAGCTCCGGGATCTCCGGCCGCGGCCCGACGAGCCGCATGTCGCCGCGCAGCACGTTCCAGAAGTTCGGCAGCTCATCCAGGCTCGTCGCGCGCAGGAACCGCCCGACGCGCGTCAGCCGCGACGCCGGCGTGATGAAGACGAACGTCCGGAAGTGTTCGTGGTCCAGCTTGGGCGTCTCGTACGGCTTGTGTCCGTCGTGCGACATGGAGCGGTACTTGTAGAACGTGAAGACTCTTGCCCGCTGCAGCCCGACCCGCTTCTGCGAGTAGATCACCGGGCCCGGCGAATCGAGCTTGATGGCGATGGCGATGATGGGATACGTGACGATGAACAGGATGAGTCCCAGGACCGCGACCACGATGTCGAAGATCTTTACCAGCATCGATTTCAGTTCCGGTGGCCTCGTACGATTTCCTCGACCGCCGTGGACACGCGGTCGACCTCGCGCATCGGTCATGCGGGTGTAAAGCGGCAGTGAAATCATGGTCTCGAACGCCTCGTCCGCCACGGGGAAATCCCCGGGCGCCCAGCCGTATGTCTCCCGGTAATACGGATGATGGTGGATCGGGATGAAATGCACCGAGGTGCCGATCCCGCGCTCCCTCATCGCCGACGATGAACTCGTCGCGAGAAATTGTAAGCATCTCCGGCCGGATTCGCACAACGTACAGATGCCAGGCGTGCGTCGTGCCGATTGCGCTCGATCGGCCGCACGATCTCGGGCAGCGACGCGAAGCGCTCGTTGTACTGGCGGGCCAGGCGCGGTGCGTTTCTGCTGGAACTCGTCGAGCCGGGAGAACTGGGCGTGGCCCAGCGCCGCCTGGTAGTCCGACATGGCGTAGTTGTAGCCGGCGGCGAGCACGCGGTACGCCCAGGAGCCGCGCTCGGTGTAGCGGTCCCACGCGTCGTTGCTCATCCCGTGCAGCGCCAGCAGCCGGCCGCGCTCCGCCAGCGCGTCGTCGTCCGTCGTGAGCATGCCGCCGCGGCCGCTCGTGACGTTCTTCGTCGGGTAGAAGCTGAAGATCGTCGCATCGCCGAAGCCGCCGATCGGCCGCCCGCCGATGTACGTGCCCAGGCCGTGCGCCGCGTCCTCGATCACGCGCAGGCCGTGACGCTTCGCGATCGCCGTGATCTCGTCCATCCGGCACGCCGAGCCGCCGTGGTGCACCGGCATGATCGCGCTTCGTCCGCGGCGTGATCGCGCGCTCGATCGCCTCCGGGTCGATGCAGTAGTCGTCGAGCCGGATGTCCGCGAGCACCGGCGTCGCGCCCGCGTGGATGATGACGTTGACGGTGGCGGCGAACGTCGTCGGCGTCGTGATCACCTCGTCGCCGGGGCCGATGCCGCTCGCGACGAGCGCCAGGTGCATGCCGGCCGTCGCCGAGTCGAGCGCGATCGCGTGCTTCACGCCCGCGAACGACGCGAAGTGCTCCTCGAACGCGCGCACCCGCGGCCCGGGCGCCAGCCAGCCGGAGCGCAGCGTCTCGACGACGGCGTCGACCTCCGCATCGGAGATGTCGGGCAGGTTGTAGGGCAGGAAGTCTTCGTGCTGGTTCAACGCGTCGTGACCTGCAGGCCGGCGGAGCCATCGACCGCGACGCCCGCCTTCGTCAGCTCGGATACGATGTCTTTGCCCTCGGGCACGGCGCTCTCGAACGTGTGCACGTCCGTTTGGAACGGCTCGTTTGTGTTGAAATCAGCCCTGAAATGCACCGTCAGCGTCTTTCCGTGGGCGTCGATGCGGTCGATGACGCCGTACCTGCTGTAATTGACTACCTGCTGGAACTCGATGTTCGGCGGATGCGTCGCCTCGTCCGGCCGCACCACGATGGCGATGGCGGCGATCGCCGTCGCCATCACACCGATGATAAGGACGTACCCGATCCTGGCGACGAGCATGCTCGCCCTCCGATGCGCCCGGGTTCCATGCCGCCGTTATGGTATCACGGCGGGGTTCGCGAGTTCGCCACGGAACGAAGACGAAGCGGCTGTCCGAAGCGGGCCGGCTGCCAGGCGCAAGGCTGGTGGCAGGCAGCGCGACCCCGCTTCGATGCTCCCCCGCGCGGCTACGTCGGGGCTTCCGTGCTCTGGTGAGCGCCCGAGCGCGCGCTACGGAAGAGAGTCCGTCCGGCGAGCCCC
Source organism: uncultured Chloroflexia bacterium (assembly GCA_963701135.1). Classification (GTDB taxonomy): domain Bacteria; phylum Chloroflexota; class Dehalococcoidia; order DSTF01; family JACRBR01; genus CAYJMJ01. The sequence continues at coordinate 3,033,265 of OY969567.1, read as the reverse complement.
ACCAGACCGGCGACGAACCCCAATCCGTACGAGAGGTGCAGACACGCGAAGGCGATTGGCAGCGGTGGGAGATATCGCCAGCCGTGCCTCGGGGCCAAAACGAGGGATGCGATGGTGGCGGCGCCAGTATACACCGCCACGAGCGCCCTGAGCGCGGCAGTTTTCCCACCCAGCGCCATCAGCGCGGATGCGGCGAGCGCCGTCACCAGCGCCGCCGGCGCGAACTGCCGCAGCCGCGCCTGCGACGGATGCCGCGCCAGCACCAGCGGCTTCGCGCGTCCGTATCCGAAGTACTGTCGCCATAGCGCCGCGCAGGTCGCCCCGCACGGTGTACCGCGCGTGCATCTCCGGCACGAGCAGGATCAGCCCGCCCGCATCGCGCAGCCGGTAGTTGAACTCGTCGTCCTCGCCCTTGTCGATGTCCTCCGTGAACGTGCCGATGCGGTCGAAGACGTCGCGGCGGTACGCGCCGAACGCCACCGTCTCCACCGGCCCCTCGCCGCCGACGCGGAACCCGACGCCGCCGACGCCGAAACGCGACGACATAGCGAGCGCGATCGCGCGGCCGGCGTACGTGTCGCCCTCGCTCTCGATGACGCCGCCGACGCAGTCCGCGCCGCTGTCGAACAACGCGAACACGCCGCGCCGCAGGTAGTCGCTCGCGACGGACGCATGGCCATCGACGCGTACGATGACGTCGCCGCGTGCCTGCGCCAGGCCGGCGTTGAGGCCGGCGGCCGTCTTCCGGCGCGGGTTGTCGATGAGCCGCAGGTCGAGCGTGGATTCGGCCGCGAAGCGCGCGACGATCTCGCGCGTGTGGTCGGTCGAGCGCCCGTCGATCACCAGCACCTCGAACCGCTCGCGGGGATAGTCCTGGGCGGCCAGGCTGTACAGGCAGCGCTCGATGTAGCGCTCCTCGTTACGGACCGGGATCAGCACCGAGACGAACGGCTGCATGGGGCGAACGTAGCATGGGCCCGGGGGCGCGGCAACCAGCCATGCTGCGATGAATCGCTGTCACGCCAGCCCAGGGCCGCGTCCGCTCTTGACACAGGCGATAGCGGGGAAACTTCGCACTTGACGGGCAAGCATCGGTCAAGTTACGTTCTCGCAATCCCCGCCGTTAACGCTCGGAGACGGAGGGGCCCGAGTGCCGCCTTGCTTGCTTGATGAATCCCGTGCTCGGGCCCTTCCCGATCCGTCCAGCCTCCGACCCATCCCCCTGTAGCGACCCCTCGGCAGCTGTAGGCCAGCCCGCCGCACGACCGCGTGCTGCAGGCCACGCGCCCGCGCGGGCTGGAAAGCCCGCGCTACGAGGTGGGCCGTGCTGGCGCGTGAGACGTTCGGTCTGCGCGTCGCACTACACACGCCATGGCCGCTGGCTTCTCAGCCTCTGCGGGACAACATGCACCGTAGCGCGGGCTTTCCAGCCCGCGCGGCGTCGTGCGGCAGACTCATCGTTGAGAATGTGAGCGGCACGGGTCAGCGCTCGACGGCCGCCTCGACGGGGCGCGTCTCCAGCGAGTCGAGCGCAGTGCGGACGTTGCGTGGCGAACGCCTGCAGCTGTTCGTCGAGCCGGCGCAGCATCTCGGTCGCGTAGCGGTCGGCCTCGTCCATCTGCTCGTTGGCCAGCTTCTCGGCCTCGGCCAGCCGGGCTCGCGCCTGGTTCTCGGTGTCCAGCAGCATGCGGTCGCCGCGCGCCTCGGCCTCGCGCACGAGCATCTCGGCGCGGGCCTGTGCGGCCTTCACGATGGACTCGTTCTCGAGGATGTCGTCGACCTGCTCCTGCGCGCGGCGTAGCTTGATGTTCGCTTCCTCTTCGGCGCGCTCGATGCACCTCATCGCGGCGGCGAAGGATGTCCTCGGCCTCCTTGATCTCGTTCGGGAGCGCCGCGCGCATCTGGTCGACGAGGTCGAGCAGGCGGCGGCGGTCGACGACCACGCCGGCGCCGATCGGCATGCGCCGGCCTTCGGCGACCATCTCTTCGAGCCGGTCGATCAGGTGTAGGGAATCGATGGCGCACCTCCCTGCGTGCCCGTGGCGGGCGTCTTCCTGATCCGGCGGCGCCGGCCCGTCTAGCTTCGCTCAGCGTACCTTCTTCTGCAGCGCCGTCCAGACGTGCGGCGGGACGAGATCGCTCACATCATACCCCAGCGCCGACACCTCGCGGATGCGCGTGCCGCTGATGAACAGGTGCTCCAGGCTGGCCATGAGGTAGACCGACTCGATCCCGGGCGCCATCTTCTTGTTCATCAGCGCCATGTCGAACTCCGCCTCGAAGTCCGTCACGGCGCGCATGGAGCGCACGATCACCGTCGCGCCCCTCTGCTTCGCGAAATCCACCGTCAGGCCGGCGAACGACGCTCGACCTCGATGTTCGGGCAGTCGGCGACAGCCTCCTGCAGCAGGGCCACGCGCTCGTCCGTCGTGAACAGGTAGTTCTGCTTGAGGTCGGCCACCGCGACGATCACCCGGTCGAAGAGCCTGGCGGCGCGGCGCGCGATGTCGCGATGGCCGTTGGTCACCGGGTCGAACCGCCCGGGAAACATCGCAATGTTCACAGTCATTCCCTCCCCGCGTATAGATCGAAACGACGGTATCACCGTGCCGCCGCGACTGGTACAGCGGCAGCGGCCCGAGCGCGCCGGCCGGCTCGACCCTGCGGTGATGCTCCAGCACCAACACCGTCCGTTCGTCCGACCAGCGGCGATGCGGCGATCGCCTGCACCGCCTCCAGCGCGCCCTCATCGTAATACGGCGGGTCGGCGAGGACGAGGGTATACGGGCCCGAAAGGCTGGCCGCAGCCCGCTCCGCTGTCAAGCGATGCAGCCGCCCCCGCGCCCCGAAGCCCGTGATCGCCAGGTTGGCGGCGATCGTCGCAGCCGCGCCAGCGTCGCTCTCGACGAAGTCGGCCGTCCCCTCGCCGCGGCTCAGCGCCTCGATGCCGAGCGCGCCGCGTGCCGGCGTACAGGTCGAGCACGCGGCCGTAGTCCGCGCCCATCGCATCGAGCATGTCGAAGATGACGCCGCGGACGAGGTCGGAGGTCGGCCGGACGCCCGGGCGCCCGGCGGCGCGCGGCCGCGGCGGGCTCTTGAGCGTTGCGGCCTCGCGCGCTGCCGCCGATCACGCGCATCGCTGGAGAACCGCGGAGGTGGTCACGGTCAGGGAGCCGGCGCTTCGACGACGTCGAGCGAGACCTGCTGTCCGGCGCGGATGACGCCGTCGCTGACGACGAGCACCACGTTGAACGAGCCGGCCTTCGCGGGCGCGGTCCACGTCGCGCCGTCTCCCTCGGCCGCGCTGAGCGTGCCGTCGCTGGCCGTCCACGACGGCGTAAAGAGCTTGCCGTTGGGCCGCGAGAGCGTGAGGCTGCCGCTGTCGGAGAGCTGCTGGATCGGCGCCCAGACGTCGGCGCCGCCGTCTTCGGTCGACACGTCGTTGATCGAGACGCCGCCGAGCCCGAAGCGCTGCGCCAGCTCCAGCCGGAACGCCGCGCTGAACTGGTTGGCGATCCACACCGTGCGCTTGCCGCCGCGGCCGGGGTAGCTGAACGTGACCGAGCGCGCCTGGTCGTCCCAGTGCATGCCGCTCGCACCCTCGCTCGCGGCGAGGTTCTGGCTCACGAGCTGCACGCTCGCGCCCGGCGTGATGTCGCCCGTCGACTTCACCGACACGACGCTGGCGCGCGCCAGCGCGTCGTTCAGCGCCATCGCGCGCAGCCCGTCGCCGCCGCGCTCGATGCTCAGCGAGCTGATGCTGAGCAGCACCTTGGTGCGGTCGACCTTGTCGACGACGTAGCCCAGTGCCGCCTCGGTGTTCTGGAAGTACAGCTCCTGGTCCAGCTCGCCGGCCAGCTCGATCGTGTCGGCGAGCTTGCCGAGCTGTTCCCAGTCGTAGGCGCCGGCCTGCATCGTGCCGTTCTCGTTCGCGGGCATGGGCAGCGTGAGCGTGAGCGTGCGTCCGTCGCTCGTGCAGCGCCTTCGCGAGCTGGGAGACGAACGCCGTGTAGCTGGTCCTTGAGCGTGGGATTGACGTTGCGATAGTCCACGTTGATGCCGGCGAAGTTGCCGTTCTTCACCGCGTCGGCGATGGCGGTGGCGTGCTTGCCGGTGATCTCGGACGACCGCAGGATGTTGTCGACCACCTCGGGGTTCGGCGCGACGATGCCGGGGACGACCTTGTAGCCCGCCGGCGGGACCGCGGGCGGCAGTCCGGCGATGGCGCCCGTGTCGGCCGGGATGAAGACGATGGGGTGGAGCGTGGTGACCACGGGCTCCGCGCGCTTGTCGAGGTTGGCGCCCGACGGCAGCGAACCGGCGACCTGCAGCGTCGCCTTACTGCGGCGCAGCACGACGACGTTGCCGGGCAGCGCGCCGACTTCGCCCCGCGCGGCGTCGCCGGCGGCGACAAGCGTGCGCATCGGAGAGGCGCTGCCACTTGCCATCGACGTAGGAGTACAGCGCCAGGTTGCGCTGCTCGGTCTGCTTCTCCTTCAGCGGCACGGTGATGCGCGATGCGCCGCGCTGGTCCTGCGGCGCCGCCAGGTCGAACAGCGCGCTGACGGCGACGAGCCCCGCCGGCAGCTTGGGGATGCCGCTGCGCACGGTTGACGTGTACGTGTCGGCATTGCCGGGGCCGCTCGGGATCTTCGAACCGCCGCCTCCGCTGCTGAGGATCGAGATCGGCGGCAGGACGAGGACCAACAGCAGCAGCGCCAGTCCGACGATCGTGCCGATGATATAGACCGGAGCGCGGTCGCGCCGCCCGGGCTCGTCGGTCGTGCTGGGCTTGAGGATCCGGTCGAAGGGACCCCGCTGTTCACTGGCCATCGGCACGTCGCGAGCCCGGCAGGGCGGACGCGACACATACCTCCAGGTGATCGGCTTTCAGAAAAAGGCTGCGGAGCACCCCGGGCGCTCCGCCCCGCGCAGTGTCGCGTCGGGAACCCAATAGGGCAAACCACGAGGCGCGGGAGGGCTCGCATTTGAGGCCGAGCCATTCTAGCAGAGGTGAAACCGAAGGTGGGCTCGATGTCGTGGGACACAATTGTTATCCGGTTGCTCCATTTGTTATGGAATGGAAACACGTTATGCAGTCAGCGGCTTTACAGCCTGCCGCGGACGCCGGTATACTCGGGGCCGAATCGGACTGAGGCTCGCCGCCGCCTCAGTTCTTTTTTTCACAAGCAGTACTCGTTGCAGAGAACGCCGTGGGCGCCCTGGGCGCCCGGCGCTGCCGCATCGGGAGGAACCGCATGGTCGAGAAGTCCCAGCCGATTACCAAGGACGGCCTCGCCAAGATCGAGGAAGAGCTGACCCACCTGGAGACCGTGCGCCGCCGCGAGGTGGCGGAGCGGATCCACCAAGCGAAGGAATTGGCGAGCACCCAGAACAACGCCGAGTACGAGGACGCCAAAAACGAGCAGGCGATGGTCGAAGGCCGCATCCAGACGCTGCAGGCGCTGATCCAGAACGCGGAGATCATCGACGAGGACGGCGCGCACAAGTCGAAGAAGGTGATGCTCGGCAGCACGGTGAAGGTGAAGGTGAGCGACGGCAAGGCGCAAGAGTTCACCATCGTCGGTCCCGCCGAGGCCGACCCGCGCGACGGCAGGATCAGCAACGAGTCGCCGGTCGGCCGCGCGCTCATCGGCAAGAAGCTGAACGACGAAGTCCAGGTCAGCGTGCCCAAGGGCCTGCTGACGATGAAGATCACGAAGATCAGCTAGCGGCCGATTGCGAAGTGGTATCGCAGCAAGGGGCGGCCAATAAGGCCGTCCCTTTGTTCGTGTAACGACGCGAGAACCAAGAACCAAGAACCTAGAACCTGAGGCGTGGCGAGCGGCTGGTTCTAGGTTCTAGGTTCTTGGTTCCAGGCCGAAGGCCTCTGCTTGGTTCTTCGCCCTGCGACCCGTAACCTACCCCCATGCCCGGCGAAGAAGAACTGATCCAGCTCCGGCACGAGAAGCTCGCGCGGATGCGCGCGCGCGGCATCGATCCGTACCCGCCGCGCGTCCGCCGTACGCACGCCGCGGCCGACGCCGTCGTCGAGTTCGAGCGGTGGGAGGCGGCCGGCGGCAAAGACGACGCACCAACCGTGGCCGTTGCCGGCCGGATCATGGCGCTGCGCGATATGGGCAAGGCGGCGTTTCTCGACCTCCGCGACGGCACGGGCCGCATTCAGTGCTATCTCAAGAGGGACGTCATCGGCGAAGACGCGTACGCCGCCATCGCCGACCTCGATCTCGGCGACTTCCTCGCGGCCGGCGGGCCGTTGTTTCGCACGCGGACGCAGGAGATCACGGTGGAGGCGCGCGAGTACCAGGTGCTCGCCAAGGCCCTCCGCCCGCCGCCGGAGAAGTGGCACGGCATCGAGGATGTCGAGACCCGCTACCGCCAGCGCTACCTCGATCTGCTCAGTAACGCCGAGGTGCGCGAGATCTTCCGGAAGCGCGCGGCGATCATCGCGGCGATCCGCCGCTTCCTCGACGCGCGCGGGTTCATGGAGGTGGAGACGCCGGTGCTCCAGCCGGAGGCGGGCGGCGCCGCGGCGACGCCGTTCGTTACGCACTTCCGCGCGCTGGACCAGGACTTCTACCTCCGCATCTCGCTGGAGCTGCACCTCAAGCGGCTGATCATCGGCGGCTTCGACCGCGTCTACGAGATGAGCCGCATCTTCCGCAACGAGGGCGTGTCCACGAAGCACAACCCCGAGTTCACGATGATCGAGACGTACCAGGCGTACGCCGACTACAACGACGTCGCGCGCATGGCCGAAGATCTGGTCTCGACGGTGGCGCAGGAGGTGCTCGGCACGACGACCGTGCAGTTTGGCGATCACACCATCGACCTGTCACCGCCGTGGCGCCGGCTGACGATGCGCGAGGCGCTGATCGAGCACGCGGGCATCGACTTCGAGGAGTACCGCACCCGCGACAAGCTGCTCGACGAACTGCAACGGCGCAAGATCGACGTCGACCCCGGCTGGTCGTGGGGCAAGCTGCTCGACGAGGCGGTGTCGCACTACGTCGAGCCGAAGCTCATCCAGCCGACGTTCCTGCTCGACTACCCGAAGGAGATTTCGCCGCTGGCGAAGAGCAAGCCGGGCGAGCCGGGCATCGTCGAACGGTTCGAGCCGTTCATCGCCGGGTTCGAGATCGGGAACGCCTATACGGAGCTGAACGACCCCATCGATCAGCGCGAGCGGTTCGAGACGCAAGCGCGGCTCGCGGCTGCCGGTCTCGAGGAGGTCGAGACGCTCGACGAAGACTTCCTCACGGCGCTGGAGCACGGCATGCCGCCGACCGGCGGCTTCGGCATGGGCGTCGACCGCCTGGTGATGATCCTTACGGGCCAGCGCTCGATCCGCGAAGTGATCCTGTTCCCTCACCTCCGCCGCAAGGACTAACCGCGAGCGCGGCCCGATCTCGCGAAAGCCGCACCGCGGCTTCCCATAGGTTCTTGGTTCCAGGTTCTCGGTTCTCCGCCGTCAGTGCTCCTCATCGACGATTGAATCCATGAGCCGGGCGACGCGCTGGTTCAGGTCATGGTGCTCCGGCTGCGTGAGGCCCGGGTCGTCGTCGAGCATGCGCGATGCCTCGGTGCGGGTCAGCTCGATGAGCTTCACATCGGTGAGCCTCGCCACTTTGAGGCCGGGCAGGCCTGACTGCTTCGTGCCGAAGAACTGGCCGGGGCCGCGGAGCTGCATGTCGGCCTCGGCGAGCCGGAAGCCGTCGGTCGTCTCCTCCATCAGCTCCAGCCGCTTGCGCGCCTCCTCGCTGGGCTCGTCGCTCAAGAGCAGGCAGTAGCTCTGGTCCGCGCCGCGGCCGACGCGCCCGCGGAACTGGTGCAACTGCGCCAGGCCGAAGCGGTCCGCGCCCTCGATCATCATGACTGTCGCGTTCGGCACGTCGATCCCGACCTCGATGACGGCGGTGGACACGAGGATGTCGGCGTCGCCGTTGCGGAACCGGCGCATGACTTCGTCCTTCTGTTTGCCGGACATGCGCCCGTGCAGCAGCTCCAGCCGCAGGTCGGGATACACCAGACGCTTCAGCCGCTCGTACTCCGCGACGGCCGACTTCACGTCGAGCGTCTCCGACTCCTCGACCAGCGGGCAGATGATGAACGCCTGCCGCCCTGCCTCGACCTGCGCGCGGACGAAGTCCTCGGCGTCGGTGCGGTCGTCCGGGCTTACCCACGTCGTCTTGGTCGCCTGGCGGCCCGGCGGCATTTCGTCGATCACCGAGATGTCGAGGTCGCCGTACAGCGTCAGCGCCAGCGTGCGCGGGATGGGCGTCGCCGTCATGACGAGCATGTGCGGCGTGTGCGCGGCGTGCGCGCCCTTCTCCCGCAGCGCCGCCCGCTGCATCACGCCGAAGCGGTGCTGCTCATCGACGATCGCGACGCCGAGATCGTGGAAACGCACGCCGCCCTGGATCAGCGCGTGCGTGCCGCAGGCGACGTCGATCTCGCCGGCTTCGAGCGCCTCGTACAGCTCCCGCCGCTCCTTCGTCTTGAGGCTGCCGGTGAACAAGGCGATGCGCAGCGGCCGGTCGAGGAACGCCGGCCGCGCGGTCGCCACCGGGCCGTCCGCGCCGTTGGCGTTGAACAACTGCTTGAGCGTGCGGAAGTGCTGCTCGGCGAGGATCTCCGTCGGCGCCATCATCACGCCCTGGCGGCCGTTCTCCATGCCGGCGAGCAGCGCCGCTGCCGCGATCACCGTCTTGCCGCTGCCGACGTCGCCCTGCACCAGCCGCGACATCGGCACCGGCTTGCGGAGGTCGTTGAGCGTGTCGAACAGCACGTGCTCCTGCGCGCCGGTGAGCGTAAACGGCAGCGCCTCCTTGAACGCGCGCTCGATCGGCGCCGACATCGGCATCGGCTCCGCCGGCGCGGACTTCTGGAACACGCGCCGCCGGAGCTGCATGGTGCAGCTGGATCGGCAGCAGCTCCTCGAACGCCAGGCGGCGGCGGGCGTGCTCCAGCGCCGCGCGGTCCGTCGGGTAGTGCATCTGCGACACCGCCTCGACGATCGGCGCCAGGCCGAGGCGCTCGCGCATCTCCGCGGGCAGCGGGTCGGGCAGCTTGTCGACGAAACGGTCGAGCGCTTCCTGCATCACGCGGCGCACGGTGCGGTTCTGCAGGCCCGCCGTGAGCGGGTAGATCGGCACGAGCCGCCCCGTGTGCACCAGGTCGGAGCTCCACAGCTCCCACTCCGGGTTATCGAACGAGAGCCGGCCCTGGCGGTCGCCGACCCGGCCCGACACGACGATCTCGGCGTTCACGGGAAGTTGCTTCGCCACCCACGGCTGGTTGAACCAGACGCACTGCATCATGCCCGACGAGTCGCCGATCGTCGCCTCGGTCGAGCGCATGCGGAAGCCCATCTGCTTCTCGCGGGCGCTCCAGACCTGCGCGCGCACGGTCTGCTCGCGCCCGAACTCGAGCTGCGCGATCGGCACCGGATCGCCGTAGTCGACGTGACGCCGCGGGAAGAAGAGGAGCAGCTCGCGGACGGTGCGCACGTTGAGCTTGTCGAACTTCACGCCGAGCGCGAACGGCACGCGCTTGAGCGCGAAGACCGGCGCCTCGACGCCGAGCCCCTCCAGCTCGCCGGGCGAGAAGCGCGCCTGCGCGAGCCTCGGCTGCGCCGCGCGCGCGGCGGGTTTGCGTACGACGGCGGCAGCCGTCCCGCCGCCCGTTACTCGCTCTTCACGGCCAGCGCTGCCGGACGGAGCCGGCTTCCCGTCCGGCGCATCGCCGTTCGCCTGCGCCTTCAGCACCTGCAGCATCTCCTCGACCCACTCTTTGCGATGCGGCGGCGTCAGCGAGCGGTAGCCGGCGACCGGCAGTTGCTGGATGCGGGAGTAGACCTCGCTGCTGAGCTGCGAGCCCTCGTGCGTGGTGATGTTGCGGAGAAAGACGTCGAGCCCGGCCGTGACGGCGCGGTCGTTGAAGCGCTTGGCGCGCTCCAACTCCAGTACCTTCCGAAGACGATCTTCGGTCATGGTGAAGGCCAGCGGGAAACCGCCCTCTAGTCGAGGATCCAGAGCATGTGTTCGAGATCAGCGTAGGCTGCCGGGGATCCGGCGTCAAGAATCGAACCCGCGCTGTCCACATGACACGTTACATTTGGGCCGACATTAGAGACTACACGACACGCTCAATGCGCCCTGTTTGGAAGCTAAATAAGCTGACATTCCCCACGACATTTCGAGCGACATCCTGTGCTACAATGCGACAGGAATGCCCACTTGGAACGTTCGGTTTGACCTGCATATGGACGCCGATTCACCTGCGGTGGTACAGGCGCTCGCCCGGATCGACGCTCTCGCCGGCGTGCTCCGCGGGCTCCCGGTACCACCGTATCTGCGAGAACAACTCGACCTTCTCAACATACGGCGAGCCGTGCGCGGCACCACCGGCATCGAGGGTGCGGACGTTACCGAGGCGGAGGTCGCGAACATCCTTGCGGCAGCGCCGGACCAGCGGGTCCTCGCGCGCGGGCGCGAGCGCGAGGAGCAAGAAGTCCGCAACGCGGCGCGTGTCATGGCGTATATCTCGGATGTGTTGCGACAAAATCCGGCCAAGCCGATGACAGAGGACTCGATAGCGGCCATCCACAGGCTCACGACCGAGAACATCGCCTATGACCACAACACGCCGGGCGTGTACCGGAGTCACGCCGTGAGCGCAGGTTCGTACGTCCCCCCGCGTACCCGCGACGAAGTGGCCTCGCTCATGCGACGCCTGATCGAATGGCTGCACAGTCCAGCCACGGCCGCCCTGCCCCCGGTGGTACGCGCTATCGCCGTGCACTTCTACTTCATTAGCATCCACCCGTTCGGAGATGGCAACGGTCGCACGGCGAGGGCGATCGAGAGCTACCTGCTCTTCCAGGGGCGGATCAACGTGCTCGGATTCTACTCGCTGTCCAACTTCTACTACGCGCACCGCGATGAGTACGTCTCGCATCTCGATGAGGTCCGCTTCCGCTCGGGGAATGATCTGACGCCTTTCGTAACCTTCGCGCTCGACGGGCTCGTGACCGAGTTGGCCGCCGTGCACGCAGAAGTGCTCCAGGCTATGAGGACGATCGCGTTCCGCGACTACGCCCACCACGAGCTGATGCTCGCCGGCAAGAGGAGCACGAAGGCTGGCGAACGCATGTATCAGTTACTCGCCGGGATCATGGATCCTGTGCCCATTGCCGCAATCCGCGACGGCACGCATCCGCTCGGGCGGCTGTACGCCAGGTTGAACCCGATCACGCTCGCGCGAGACATCGCGTTTCTCGAGCAACTCCGGCTCGTCGTCGTCGAAGACAGGCACGTCCGAGCGAACCTGAGCTGATGACGAACTTCACGTCCTGACCTCCTTGCACCCAACGTGCGGCGCGACGACACTGCCCGCACCCGGCGGCGAACAGCGGAGCGAGGACGGCGATCATGTTGCTGAAGGACAGGGTGGCGATCATCACCGGCGGCGGGCGCGGCATCGGCCGCGGCACGGCGCTGCGGTTCGCGAAGGAAGGCGCGAAGCTCGCGCTCGTCGACCTGGAGCAGTCGCACCTCGATGAGACGGCGAAGGAGCTGGACGCGAGCGGCGCCGGCGCCGAATACATCGCGCTGCAGGGCGACGTCAGCTCGCAGCGCCGACGTCCAGCGCTTCTTCGACGAGACGGTCGAGCGTTTCGGCCGGCTCGATGTCCTCGTCAACAACGCCGGCATCGGCAACCCGCCGGTGCCGATCATCAACATGCCGGAGGAGGCGTGGGACCGCACGCTGGCGGTCAACCTGAAGAGCGTGTTCCTCTGCTCCAAGCTCGCGGCGCTGCGGTTCATCAAGCAGGGCGGCGGCGGGCGCATCATCAGCGTCGCATCGCAGGCCGGCAAGACCGGCTACGCGATGCTGACGCCGTACTGCGCGTCGAAAGCGGGCATCATCCTGTTCACGCAGGCGTTCGCGAAGGAAGTGGGCGCGCACAAGATCAACGTCAACTGCGTCTGTCCGGGCACGATCGACACGCCGCTGCTGCGCGGCGCGGGCCTCGGCCTGAACAACAACGAGGAGTTCTTCAAGCAGCTTGTCGGCACCGTGCTGCCGACGATCCCGCTGGGACGTGTCGGCTATCCCGCGGACGTGGCGAAGGTCATCACGTTCCTGGCGAGCGACGACGCCGACTACATGACCGGCCAGGCGATCAACATCTCCGGCGGCCAGGAAATGCATTAGCTGGTCGCCCGGTCACTGGTTGCTGGTGACTGGTGACTGGGATTCTCGGCCCGGACCATCGGTACGGGAACTGATGAGGCTGGATGCAGGAAGCTGGAAGCTGGACGCCGGCCAGCGTCACCTATAACCTACAACCTACAACCTATAACCTTCCCCCATGGACCCCCGCACCGCCGCAGCAGTGATCGCCGGCAAGATCGCCGGATCGGCCAGCCGCGTCTCGCGCCGGGGCGGCGGCACGGCGATCGCCGGGCTCGCGGCGCTGCGCATCGACCCGCACGTAGTGCGGCGGCTGGCGTCGCAGGCGGGCGCGGGCAGCGTTGCCGTCACGGGCACCAACGGCAAGACGACGACGTCGCTGATGCTCAACCGCATCGCAACGGCGGCCGGGTTGCGGCCGCTGCACAACCGCAGCGGCTCGAACCTCATGCGCGGCGTCGCCGCCATGCTCGTCGAGGAGGCGACGCTCGCCGGCTCGATCCCCGACGCCGCCCGCCGGCTCGCGATCCTGGAGGTCGACGAGGCGACGCTGCCCGAGATCGTGCGCGAAGCCGCGCCGCGCGTGATCGTCTTCACCAACCTCTTCCGCGACCAGCTCGACCGCTACGGCGAAGTCGACACCGTCGCGAAGTCGTGGGAGCGGGCGCTCGGTGACAGCAAACAGCAAACAGCAAACAGCAAACAGGAATCCAGTGACAGCAAACAGCAAACAGCAAACAGCAAAGGGGACGGCCGCGAGCAGCCCATTGTCGTGCTGAATGCGGACGATCCGGCCGTCGCGCACCTCGGCCGCTCGGCGCCGGGTCGGGTGCTGTACTACGGCGTCGATGATCCGGCGGTGGCCGTCGCCGGCGACGAGCACGCGTCGGACTTCCGCACGTGCCTCGATTGCGGCTCCGAGCTGGCGTACGACGTCACGTACTACGGCCACATCGGCCACTGGCGCTGCACGGCGTGTCCGAACCAGCGTCCAACGCCGCACGTGCGCGCGACGCGCGTCATCCTCGGCGAAGACAGGACATCGTTGGCGGTCGCGACGGACGCCGGCGAGGTGCTCGTCACGCTGCCGCTCGCGGGGCTCTACAACGCGTACAACGCACTCGCCGCCGCCGCGGGCGCCATCGCGCTCGGGCTGCCGCGCGATGCCATCGTGTCGTCGCTCGAAGGCTTCTCGGCCGCGTTCGGTCGCCAGGAGCGGTTCAGCGTCGAGGGCCGCGACGTGCAGGTGCTGCTCGGCAAGAACCCCACCGGCCTCAACCAGGTGCTGCGCGCCCTCGCCGCGCGCGACGGCCGCAAGCGCATGCTCTTCTTCCTCAACGACGGCATCGCCGACGGCCGCGATGTCTCGTGGATCTGGGACACCGACTACGAAACGGTGCAGCCGCAGACCGACTGGGTGCTCGCCGCCGGCACGCGCGCCGAGGACCTGGCGCTGCGGCTCAAGTACGCCGGATTCGGCGACGATGTGCCGGTCGAGCACGCGACGGCTGCCGCGCTGCGGCGCGCGCTCGATGCGACGCCGCCCGGCGGCACGCTCTACGTCGTGCCGACGTACACCGCCATGCTCGAAGTGCGCGAGCTGCTCGCGAAGCGGGGCGGCGCGCGCCGCTTCTGGGAGGGCGCATGAGCGCACCTGTCCTGCGCGTCGCCCACCTGTACCCGCGGCTGATGAACATCTACGGCGACCGCGGCAACATCATGTGCCTGCGGCATCGCTGCGAGGCGCGCGGCATCGGCTTCGAGCTGACGGAGCTGGGGTTGCGCGACCGGCTCGACGCCGCCGAGCACGACCTCATCTTCGCAGGCGGCGCGCAGGACCGCGAACAGCGCGGCGTCGTCGATGACCTGCTGGCGACGAAGGCCGGCGCCGTGCGCGAGGCCGTCGAAGACGGCGTGGCGCTGCTTGCCGTCTGCGGCGCCTACCAGCTCTTCGGCAAGTTCTACCGCGAGGCCTCGGGCGCCGAGCTGCCGGGCGCCGGCATCTTCGACCTGCACACCGAGCACCCGGGCGAGGGCGCGCGCCGCTGCATCGGCAACATCGTCGTCGAGTGGGATGCGCCCGCGGGCCCGCAGACGATCGTCGGGTTCGAGAACCACGGCGGCCGGACGCGGCTCGGCCCGGGTGCGAGGCCGCTGGCGCGCGTCCGCAGCGGCTTCGGAAACAACGGCGAAGATGCCACCGAGGGCGCGGTGTATCGCAACGCCATCGGCACGTACATCCACGGCTCGCTGCTGCCGAAGAACCCCGCGCTGGCCGACCACGTCATCGCCCTCGCGCTCGCCCGCCGCTACGGCGACCTGCCGCTGGCGCCGATCGACGACCGCGCCGAGCAGCGCGCCCACGCCGCCGCGCTGCGGCTGCGTTAGGTGTCGGTCAGTCAGTCAGTCGGTCAGTACATCAGCCGCCGGCGTAGGGGCTGTGCCGTGCCCTCGCTGGGCACAACCGCGCCCTCGCCGCACACGCAGCGACGGCACGCCTTCGCGTGCCGTCTCGGTGCTTCGCGCGGGGGGACGCGCTCAACCGGCCACGACGGCATCCAACACGGCGCTCAGGTAGCTGGACGCAGGCGGGGGAGCGTCCTGCCGTCCGAGCCTCCCCGGCGCCGCGCGGCCGTCATCGAACCTCATGGAATCCACTCCGACCTGCGCGCTCCGCAGGATCGACTGCGCAAGCCGCTCGAACGTCCGCCTCCATGTGACACGTCGCCACCATGATCGCCGAGCACACGCCCTCGTCCGGAAGGAGGACGAGCGAGTGCAGCCCGGCATCCCTGAGCACGCGCGACCGCGTCCCAAGCTCGTCGAGGACGTCGGCGGGTTGAGGCTGCGGGTCGCCGGACCAGGTGATCATCGATACGAACGTCGGCATCTATCAGTCCTTCACTGTGTCTACAGTCCTTCCACCGGAGGTATCGGAGCCGGCCATTAAGGGCCATCGGACAAAGTGTTGTCGGAGTGTTAAATGCGCGCTGCGCGCGCAGAACCAAGAACTTAGAACCAAGAACCAGGGTCTCGACCGAGGCTTAGCAGGGTGATGAAGAACCGCCCTTGTTCTCGTGGCGCGGGCTTTCAGCCCGCGTTCGCAGATTCAGATCGCCGCTACGTATCTGACGTCCAAACGCCGTCCGGTGACTTTTTCAACACCCTGTTAGGTTCCAGGTTCCAGGTTCTTGGTTCTTTGGGCCGCAGGCCGAGACGTTCGCTTGCGTGCGACGTTGTTCCTCATGTAACGTCCACACTCAAGGAGCGGGCTATGAGCCTTGGCGCCTTCAGCCGGAGCACCCCCACCTGCGACCGCTGCGGCACGCCCCACACTGCCGGCCGGCGCTGCCCCATCTACCCGCCACCCACGCCCCCGATTACGGATGCGCTGTCGTTCGAGGAAGCGCGCGAGCAGCTCGTGCTCATCGAGCAGCGCGGCGGCAATCCCGTCGCATCGGGCATCGGATACGTCGTCGCCGCGGTCGCAACGGTCGTGCTGGTGTCCGCGCTCATCGTGGCCGGCGTTGGCATCGGCGCTCTGACGCAGGCGGACGCCGACCTGGAGCGGGCCGGCTGGACCGTGGCGATATCGCTGGGCGCTGGCTTCATCTTCGGGTTCGAGTTGCTGTTCCTCTCGAAGCGCGTCTACGCGAAGGTCGTCTATTGCATCCTCTCCATCGTCCTGATCACGGCGGGCGCGCTGATGCTGACGTTCGCGCCCGTGATGCGCCAGGTGAACACGCGCGAGCTTGCGGAGTACCGCGCCTTCAACACGCTGCTCTTGTTCGGGGCGGCGTCGCTCGTCGCAGGGCTCGTGCTCGCCGTGCTCTGCTTCCGCTGGGCGCTCCGGCCCGAGCCGCTCCGCCGGCTGCGGCGATGGGCCCGCCTGGGCGCATCGGTCTACGGCGTGCTGCTCGGCATCTACGGGCTGATGATGCTGGTGCTCCTGTTCACGCTGACCCAGAGCGAAGCGACGTTCTCGACCAGCGGCAACGAGTTCAGCGTGGTCGAGCAGGCGATCGCGTTCACCGTCATAGCGATGTGGTGGTTTGTACCCGGCGTGCTGCTGACATACCACGGCATCTCCGCTTCGATGGGCGAGGGCTCGTCGGAGTACCATCCGCCCGTCGCCGCAATCGGCTTCGTGCTGTTCGCCGGTATCGTCGCGATCGGCGAATGGAACATGGCGTCGGGCGACGCGGTCGCCGCGCCGATGCCGTTGCTGCACATGCTCGCCGCCGTGGTCCCCGGCATCACGTACGTGGCGCTGGCATCGCGCGGGTCGGTTCTGCGCGGCGTGCCCGTGCGCGGGCTGACGTGGCGCCAACTGACGCTCGCCTTCGCGCTGAGCATGGGCGTGGCGGCGATGATCGCCATGTACGTGAACTCCATCGCGGACTTCTGCGCGACGGTCCTGCTGCTGGTGCACAACGGCACGTTCCACAACGCCACGCAGGGCGATGACATCTGGAACCGCATCAGCGACGCTCGCTTCATCCTCTCGCGCAACGAGCAGTGGGTGGCGAACCTGATCGCGATCGCGGTCGTGCCGCCGATCGTGGAAGAGTTCTCGAAAGGACTCAGCGTGCGCTTCATGCTGCGCCGCAACAGCACGCGCGCGCAGGCGTTCGCGCTGGGCGCGGCGGCGGGCGCCGGCTTCGGCTTCCTCGAAGGGCTGCTCTACGGCCTCGGCGGCATCGGCGACCAGTTGGGCGACTGGTGGCTGATCATGCTCGTGCGCGGCGGCAGCACGTCGCTCCACGTGTTCAACACCGGGCTCGTCGGCCTGGCGTGGTGGTACTGGTCCGTCGACAAGCGCCCGCGTGCCGCCGCGATGCTGTTCGGCGCGGCCGTCGTCGCGCACTCGATCTGGAACGGGCTCGCCGTCACGCTGTTCTCGAAGATCCTCTGGCTGCGCACCGTCGACAACCACACGCTGGAGGTCGCCACGTACGGGATCGTCGCCGTCATCGGCGTCCTGCTGATCGCCGCCATCCCGCTGATCGCCCGCTCCCTGCGCGAGCCGCGGCCGCTGCCCGTTGCGGGCACGCCGCTCGCTACGATGGCGCCCTGGCTCGGTTAGACCCCAGAGCCGCTATTACATCTGAGGCCTTCGGCCTAGAACCAAGAACCTAGAACCTAAGTCGCGATGCAAAGACGATCGTGGATGACGAGCCTAGGTTCTTGGTTCCAGGTTCTCGGTTCTGCGCCAGCTACGGCGCCACCAGCACACCGGCGCCTGCCTCTACGTGGCCGATGACGGCGCCCGGGAGGCCATCGGCGTGCAGGCGCGCGACCATCGCGGCGGCGGCGGCCGGCGGCAGCGCGATCAGCAGCCCGCCCGAGGTCTGCGGGTCGAACAGCAGGTGCTGCGTCGCCTCCGCGACGCCGTCCGCGATCTCGACGTGGCCGGCCACGCCCTCGCGGTTGCGGCCCGCGCCGCCGGTGATGATGCCTTCGAGCGCGTACAGCAGCGCGCCCGGCAGCGCGGGCACGCGCGACGCCTCGATCACGAGGCGCACGCGGCCGCGGTCCGCCATCTCGCGAGCGTGTCCCAGCAGCCCGAAGCCCGTGACGTCGGTCATCGCGTGCGCGTGCGCTTCGCGCGCCAGGTGCGACGCATGGCGATTGAGCGCGAGCATGCTTTCGAGCGCCGCCGCCGCGTGGCCCGCCTCGTCGCGGTCGTCGCGCGCGGCGGTGAGCACCAGGCCGGTGCCGAGCGGCTTCGTCAGCACGAGCGCGTCGCCCGGTTGCGCGCCGGCCTTCGAGAAGACGGCGCGCGGGTCGATGACGCCCGTCACGGCCAGGCCGTACTTCGGCTCGGCGTCGTACACCGTGTGGCCGCCGGCGATGACGCCGCCCGCCTCGGCCACCTTGTCGGCGCCGCCGTGGAAGATGCGCGCGAGGATCGCCGGGTCGAGGTCTTGCGGGAAGCCCGCGATGTTCAGCGCCATCAGCACTTCGCCGCCCATGGCGTAGACGTCGCTCATGGCGTTGGCGGCCGCGACCGCGCCGAACTGGTACGGGTTATCGACGACCGGCGGGAAGAAATCGACCGTCTGCACGATCGCCAGGTCGTCGGTCAGGCGATACACCGCCGCGTCGTCGGGCCCTTCGAGTCCGACGAGCAGGTCCGGGAAGCTCGCCGCCGCGAACGTGCGCTTGATCGGTTCGAGCACCTGCGCGAGCGTGGCGATGCCCGCCTTGGCGGCGCATCCCGCGCACGACGCCAGCCGCGTCAGGCGGATATCATCGGCGGGCATGGGATCCATCACCCCTTCCGTCTGTGACTTCTGCAACGGTGCACGCAGTATCGCGGGGACGAGAACAGGAACCAAGCTCACGGCCGAAAGGACGCAGAAACCCACGAGAAATTGGTCGGCACTTCTCGCTGTTCGGACGGCGGTGCGCTGCACCGCCGCCGCTGACGGTGCCACCCCGCTACGAAGCAGGGTCGCATGCGGCGCCTGGAAGATCCCAACGGCGGGTGTCACCTATCACAAACGAATCAAGGCGGAACACTGTGTCCGCTGTCGCATGCGTATGCGAGTCATCCGGGTAGTGACGTCACAGGCAAAACGATGCGAGAATGACCGCGAGGCCGAATTGAATCCGATGCTACGACGCGAACGCCTTTCCGAACGCCAGTGCCAGATCCTCGACGGTCTCGCTGCCGGACGGAGCAACTCGGTCATCGCCGGCGAGCTCGGCATCACGCTGGACGGCGTGAAGTGGCACGTCTCGGAGCTGCTGGGCGAAACGGGGTGCACCAACCGCCTTGAGCTGGCGGCGTGGTGGCAGCGCGAGGCGCCGCGCCGCGCCGCACCGGCGTTCCTTCCCGTGCGCATCCTCTCACACACGACGGTGGGCGCAGCGGTCCGCATCGCGGTCGTGTTCGCCATCTCCGCTGCGATCGCGGCTGGCATCGTCGTCGCCGCGTCGCGCCGGTCGTCCACGGGCAGCCTGCTGGTCGCCGCCGGCACGATGGGCAAGCTGGCGTACGTCCAGGACGGCGACATCTGGGTGAAAGCGCTGCCCGACGGTGCATCGGAGCAGATCACGCACCACACGGGCGACCAGGACGCCTACTCGTGGCTGCGGTGGTCGCCGTCCGGGCAGTGGCTTGGGTTCTTTGCCGGGACGCAGCCCGGGGTCATGAGGGCCGACGGCAGCGATCCTCGCAACCTCGAACATGACGCAGTGTGGGCGCCCTCCGACGACCGATTCGCGATGGTCGACAGCACCAACGCCATCGTCACTGAGAACGCCGATGGCGCCGGCCGCCGCACCGTCGTCCCCCCACCGTCCGCGGACGAAGGCGTAACGACGGACGTGGGAGGTCTCTCGTGGAGCCCCGACGGGCGCTGGATCGCCTACGGGGAGCGGAAGCGCCAGTCCGGCGCCACGCCGCCGTACATCGCCGCGCGCCTCTGGCTCGTCAGCGCGGACGGCGGCGCGCCAACGAACGTCTACGACGCTGGCGATCCGCCGCAGGACGATGTCGGCTTGCTGGGCTGGTCGGGCGACGGACACGCGTTGCTGTTCACGATCGATCCCTTCTTCTCCCGTTCGGCCCCCGCAGACGGTCTGCCTCTCCACATCCTGAGCGGGCTCACCGGTGGCAGGCCGGGCACCAGAGCTATCGCACCCTCTCCACCTACCATGCTGTTGTGGGATGAGCTCTGGCAGCCCTTGCCGGGCAGGAATCTCGTCGCGATCACGGACGGCGCCGGGCGCGAGACATGGAGGAACAAGCGCATCGCCGTCGTCTCGTGGGCGAGCGGCACCGTCACTGATCTCACCGACGCCGGCATGGCGGCGATGCAGCCGGCATGGTCGCCGGACGGCGAGCACATCGCCTACGCCGCCGCGCCCGACGCGGGCTTGAGCGTTGCCGGCGGCGATCCGGCGCGCGCCGCGATGGCGTTCCGCAAGATCTGGGTGATGGACGCGGACGGCTCGAACCAGCGGCAACTCACGGACGACCCGGCGTACCGCGACGAGCGCCCCCTGTGGTCCGCGGACGGGGACCACATCCTCTTCGTCCGCCTCGACGCCGATGACCATGTGTCGCTATGGCTCATCCCATCGGCTGGCGGCACGCCGAAGCAGGTAGTGCAGACGCTCTCCCCAGTCGAGATCAAGGGCGGTACCGTCTGGTTCGGTTACTACGGGTACACCGCGTGGGACAACCACTTCGATTGGTGGCGAAGATGAACTGACGGTGGTTCTGGGTTCTCGGTTCTTAGTTCTAGCGGCGTCAGCCGCTACCGCGCCGTCCAGCCGCCGTCGACGACGTATGACGAGCCGGTCACGAACGATGCCTCATCGGACGCCAGGAAGAGCGCGACGGCCGCGACCTCCTCCGGCTTGCCCATGCGGCCCAGCGCGCTGTTCGATTCCATGTACGCCTTGCCGCCTGCCTGAGTGATTGGATCCGTCATCGCTGTCTCTATCCAGCCGGGATTGATGCAGTTGACCCGTACGCCCCGCGCGCCGAAGTTCGTCGCATAGTGTTTCGTGAGGCCGACGACGCCGTGCTTGGCGGCCGTGTAGCCCTCCACCCCCGGGAACGGGACGCTGATCAGACCCAGCATCGACGACAGGTTGACGATCGAGCCGCCGCCGCGCGCGGCCATCGCCTCGCACCCGTGCTTGCAGCCGTACATGACGCCGCTGAGGTTGATCGCAATCATGCGGTCCCACTCGACGCCGGCGCCGACACCGGCGTTGTTCACGAGGATGTCGATGGCGCCGAACGCCTTGACGGCGGCCTCGATCGCCGCGGCCACCTCGGCTTCCACCGAGGTGTCGCAGTGGTTGACGATCGAAGTCTCGCCGATCTCCGTGGCGACCGCGCGCGCGGCCTCGTCGTTGATGTCCGATACGACGACGTTCGCCCCCTCAGCGGCGAATCGCAGTGCGGTCGCACGGCCGATGCCCATGCCCGCGCCCGTCACCAGCGCCACCTTCCCGTGCAGCCTGTCTCCCATGAACGAAGCTCCTCCTGTACCCAGAGCGTCGTGACGCCCGGCCGATGGATCGGTATCCAGCAACTGTGCCACGCCCGCGCCCGTCACGCACGCCTCCAACCCCTAACCTCCAGACCCCGTTCCTTGTCCGACCCCCGGCCTTCGCCCATAATTTCACAAGGCGCCGGAATCCGGCGCGTTCGTTTCCCCGCGGAGTTGTGCTCGTGACCGTCGTGATCGGCCTGACCGGCGGCATCGCCAGCGGCAAATCGGTCGTCAGCCGGATGCTCGCCGAACATGGCGCGCTCGTCATCGACGCCGACAAGGTGGGCCACGAGGCGTACGCGCCCGGCAGCGGCTGCTACGAGGCCGTGATCGACGCCTTTGGCCGTGACGTCGTGGGCGAAGACGGGGAGATCGACCGCAAGGCGCTGGGCGCGAAGGTGTTCGGCAGCCCGGCGGAGCGCAAGCGGCTCGAAGGCATCGTCTGGCCGTGGATGCGCGAGACGATGGAGCGGCGGCTGGCTGGGCTGCGCGCCGAAGGCGTGCCGGTGGTCGTGCTCGAAGCGGCCGTGCTGATCGAGGCGGACTGGATCCCGATCGTGGACCAGGTGTGGCTCGTCGTAGTGCCGCCGGAGGTAGCCCGCGAGCGGATCATGAGCCGCAACGGCCTGACCGCCGAGCAGGCCGACGCGCGCATCAACGCGCAATTGACGAACGCGGAGCGCGGGAAGCGCACGCAGGTCGTGATCGACAACAGCGGCACGCTCGATGAGCTCCGGGAGCGCGTCGACGGCGACGTGGAAGCGGCTGACGGCGTGAGCGCGGGAGGGAGGACCGACAGATGACGATCGAAGAGCAGATCGGCGAGGAGCCCGGATACCGGCAGTACGCCGTCGAGGAGTACCACCCGCACGTCGAGCCGTACTACGTGCCGACCGGCGACGAAGTGGAGCTGTTCGAAGCCGCGTTCAATTCGAAGATCCCCGTGTTGCTCAAGGGGCCGACGGGTTGCGGCAAGACGCGCTTCGTCGAGTACATGGCGTGGCGCCTGGGCCGGCCTCTGACGATCGTCAAGGACGCCGGCGGCAAGAAGAGCAAGGACGCCGAGACCACCGAGGCGCTGCCGCTCGTCACCGTCGCCTGCCACGAGGACCTGACCGCGAGCGACCTCGTCGGCCGCTACCTCCTTGAAGGCGGGTCGACGCGCTGGATCGATGGCCCGCTGACGCGCGCGGTGAAGGCCGGCGCGATCTGCTACCTGGACGAGGTCGTGGAGGCGCGCAAGGACACGACGGTGCTCATCCACCCGCTGACCGACCACCGCCGCGTCCTGCCCATTGAGAAGCGCGGCCAGATCATCGAGGCGCGCGAGGGCTTTCTGCTGGTGATCTCGTACAACCCGGGCTACCAGAGCGCGCTCAAAGACCTGAAGCACAGCACGCGGCAACGCTTCATCTCGCTCGAGTTCACGCACCCGCGGAAGGAGCTCGAAGCGAAGATCATCGCCCACGAAAGCGGCGTCTCGGAAGAGATCGCGCAAGACCTGGCCAAGCTCGGCGAGAAGGTGCGCCATCTGCGCGAGCACGGGCTGGCCGAGGGCGTCAGCACGCGCCTGCTCATCTACACCGGCAAACTCATCCAGAAGGGCATCCCGCCGCGTCGCGCCTGCCAGGTCGGCGTCGTCTGGGCGCTGACCGATGACGCGGACGTGCAGCGCAGCATCGAAGAAGTGGCGAGCAGCATCTTCGAGTGAGCCACATGCCGTACTTGACGACGGAGGGCGCAGCATCTGCTGCGCCCTCTTTCGTGAGAGAGCTTGAATGCGGACATAAGGGCGCATCTGCTATCGTTTCCCCGTTGAAGGCGGGAGGGATGCTTCGGATGAAACTGCTGGCTATCAGCGCGCTCGCCTGCGCGCTCGTCTTCGCCGCGGCTTGCGGCCGCGACAAGAAGGATACGTATTCGGCCGCGGGCACTATCGCGCCGACGTTCACGACGCCGCCACGCGCGACGAGCACGCCGGCGCAGGCGGCTACAGCGCCGCCCGCGGCCCAGAAAACGCGGACTGGAGGCAAGAAAACGTACTCGGCAGCACCGCCCATGACGATCGACACGAGCAAGAAGTACACCGCCACCATCAAGATGGACATCGGCGAGATCGTCATCGACCTGTACGCGAAGGACGCGCCCGAGACGGTTAACAGCTTCGTGTTTCTCGCCCGCGATCACTTCTACGATGGTGTGACGTTCCACCGCGTCGTCCCCGGCTTTGTGGCCCAGGCCGGCGACCCGGACGGCACAGGGCGAGGCGGCCCCGGCTACACGGTCAAGGATGAGGTGAATTCGCACAAGTTCCTCGAAGGCAGCGTCGGTATGGCGAAGACCGCCGCTCCAAACTCGGCCGGAAGCCAGTGGTTCATCGACTACACACCGCAGCCAAGCCTGGACGGCAAGTACACGGTGTTCGGACAGTTGATCAAAGGGCGCGACGTGCTCGACAAGATCACGCCGCGTGATCCTCAGAGCGCGACTCAGCCTGGCACAGTGATCAAGACAATCGAGATCGCCGAACAGTAGATGGCGCCCGGTCCTCCATGGGAACTCGAGGCCGGCCATAGCACTCGGTCCGGCCTCCTCGCGCGTCATTGCCTTACGAAGAGTCCCTTGAGCGCGCGCAGCGCCCGTGTTGTGACGGGCGTCTGCGGGCCGATCGGAAAGATCTCCGCGTGGAACTCGCCCGCGTGATAGCGCTGGAACGTGCGCGAGATCTCGCCGCCCACTAGCAAGATGCCCGACGAGAGGTACGTGAAGAACAGGAACAGCAGGATGCCGGCCAGCGAGCCGTAGACCACGTCGAAGTTGTTGAAGCTGGCGACGTAGAACGCGAACGAGTTCTTCAGCACCTCGAACAGCAGCGTGGCCACGAACGCGCCGGGCAGCGCGTCGCGCCAGCGTGGACGCGCCGCCGGCACGATCCGGTAGAGCAGCGCGAACGTCGTGAACGTGAGGAGCGCCGGGAGCAGCACCGGCGGCAACTCCCACAGCGGGCTCTGTCCGGCGAGCGGGCCGGCGTTGGCCGGCGCGCGCTCCCTGATTACGCGCAGCACGCCCGTGAGGATGATCGACGACAGCAGGATCGATCCGAGCACCCCGACCTGGGCGAGGTCGACCAGCTTCTGTTGTACGAAGGGCCGGTGCTCCTCGGCGCTCCAGACGCGGTTGAGCGCCTTTCGGATCGAAGCGAACACGGCCGAAGCGGTCCACGCCGTGCCGATCAGGCCGAACGCCGCGACGGGGCCACTCACGCTCTTCACGTTGTTCAACGCCGTCTCGACTGCCGACCGGCCATCCGTCTCGTTGAGCGGCACGATGTCCAGCACGCGCGTCACGATGTCGTCGCGCAGGTCCTGGCTGTTCAGAAAGAACCCCAGGATCGAGACGGTGAGGATCACGAGCGGGACGATCGAAAAGAGCACGTAGTAGGAGATCGCCGCGGCGAGCTGCGGGCAGTCGTCGCGCGTGAACCCGAGGTAGGTGTGCTTGCTGAGCACCCAGGCACGCCTGAACATCTACGGCTATTGTAGGCGCGGCGGCGGCGTGCCGCTTTCGACCGCCAGCGTGGACTCGGCGGCGCCGTTGCTATAATCGGCGCGAGTTGGCACCAGCAGGCGGAGTCCCCATGTCCAGACAGCGCGGTCGAGGCGGCGCGCACGCCGGCTATCGCCGCATCGTCGCCAAGTTCGGCACGAACCTGCTGACGGCCGGCGGCGACGAGCTCGACGCCCGGATCATGGCGTCGCTGGCGGCGCAGGTCGTCCGGCTCATGGACGAGGGCCGCGAGGTGCTCATCGTGACCTCGGGCGCCATCGCGGCGGGACGGCACCGGCTGAGCGCCGCCGGCAAGCGCCGCGACATCCCTTTCCGCCAGGTGCTGGCCTCCGTCGGCCAGGCCCACCTGATGCAGTCATACGACCGGCTGTTCGCGCCGCACGGGCGCGTCGTCGGCGCAGACGCTGTTGACGCGCCGCGACCTCTCCGACCGCGGCGGCTACCTGAACGCGCGCAACACGCTGCTGGGCCTGCTGGAGATGGGCGTCGTCCCGATCATCAACGAGAACGACGCCGTCGCCGTCGACGAGATCGCCGGCGCGCGCATCGGCGACAACGATAACCTTTCGGCGCTCGTCGCGAACCTGATCGATGCCGACCTGCTCGCTCTCCTCACCGACATCGGCGGGCTCTACACCGCCGACCCGCGGACCCACAAGACCGCGACGCTGATCGAGCGCATCGACCGCATCACGAAGGAGATCGAGGAGATCGCGGGCGGCAGCGAGCACGGCGGCCGCGGCACGGGCGGCATGACGACGAAGCTTGCAGGCGGCCCGCCTCGCGACCGGCGGCGGCTCCGACGTCTTCATCGCCGATGGTCACGCGCCCGACGTGCTGTACCGGCTCGCGACCGGCGAGCACGTCGGCACGCATGCTGCCGGCGCGCCGCAGCCGCATCGAGAGCCGCAAGCGGTGGATGCTGTCCGGGCTGGCGACGCGCGGCGCGATCATCGTCGATGCGGGCGCGGCGAGGGCGCTGACGGAGCGCGGCAAGAGCCTGCTGCCGGCCGGGGTGCGCGACGTGCGTCGGCCCGTTCAAGCGCGGCGACACGGTCAACATCTGCATCGACGAAGGCCACCCGATCGCCTGCGGCATCACGAACTACGATGACCGCGAGCTGGCCGCGATCAGCGGCCTCCGCTCCGACCGCATCGCCGAGGTGCTCGGCCACCAGTACGGCTCGGAGGTCGTGCACCGCAACAACCTGGTGGTGCTGTAGCTACTGCCGCCCGCCGCCCCCTGATAGCCTGTACCCGTGAGCGCCTCGCACGACCAACCACTGCTGTTCGATAAGCCCGGCGACGGCATCGCCCGGCTGACGCTGAACCGTCCGGACGTGCTGAACGCCATGAACATGGCCGTGCGCGACGAGCTGTGGTCGGCGCTGCTCGCCGTCCGCGACGACCCGGACGTGCGCGTGGTGCTTTTCCGCGGCGCAGGCGACCGCGCGTTTTCTGCCGGCGCCGACGTCGGCGAGTTCGGCACGGCGCCGTCGTACGTCGAGGCGCGGCGCGCCCGGCAGGAGCGCGACGTGTGGGGGCTGATGCTCTCGATCACAAAGCCGCATGGTCGCGGCGATCCACGGCTTCGCCTACGGCGCGGGATGCGAGCTGAGCCTGCTCTGCGACATCCGCATCGCCTCCGAAGACGCGAGATTCGCGCTGCCGGAGGTCACGCTCGGCTACATCCCGTCGGCCGGTGGCACGCAGACGCTGCCGCGCGCCATCGCCGCCGGCATCGCGCGGGAGATGGTGCTGAGCGGCGAGCCGATCGATGCGCAGCGCGCGCTCGCGGCCGGCCTGGTCAGCCGCGTCGTGCCGCTCGATCGGCTCGATGATGCGGCGATGGAAGTCGCCGGTAAGCTCGCGAGCCTGCCGCCCGCCGCCGTCCGCGCCGCGAAGGAGTCGATGCTACGCGGCGCGGATCTGCCGCTGGAGCAGGCGTTGCGCCTGGAGGCGCTCATCGCCGCCCGCTTGCGCGATGGTGCGGCGTCGCATGAGTGAGGAGCGCGCCGTCCGCGGCCGGCGCTCGCGGTTGGGCTGCCTCGTCTGGGTCGCGGCGGTAGTGGCGCTGGCGGTCGGGGTGGTCGTCGCGATCGGCTTCATCTTCGACCAGGGGGACAGCGCGAAGCAGCCTCAGCGCGGGTACGACGCGGGCGCGGCTGACGCGTACCAGCCGGCCACCGTCAATTACCTCGAATTCGAGCACCTCTACGTCGTGCGGCTGCAGGACGGGAGCTTCCTGGCGCTCTACGACAAGTCGCCGAAACAGCAGGAGGTGAGCGGTGACTGCCGCGTGTCGTTCGAGGACAACGCAAGCCTCGGGACGCTGGAGCAGTTGCCGGGCATGACCGGCGGCTTCGTGGAGGACTGCACCAGCCTGCGCGCCGTCTGGCGTGCCGACGGCGTCTTCGCGTTCGGGGCGGGCTACGGCAACCTGGACCGGTTCAACACGCACGTCGATGGCAGCGGCCACCTGATCGTGGACACGGACTCGCGCACGTGCACCCGCAGCCGCGGCGTCATCGGCCTGCCCCCGTTCGACGAGGTCAGGTGCGGCAGCGGCGACTAAGGCAGGCCGGACAGCGTCGCCATGAACCGCGCGGGCGTGACGATGGCGACGCCGGCGCAATGCCCAACCACCAGCAGGTCCTTGTCGCCTGTGACCACGTACTCCGCGTTGCCGGCGATGGCGGTGCGGAGGACCACGAGGTCGTCGTCATCGCGCACGGCGGCGTTGACGTCTTCGGCCGGCTCCACGATCAGGCAGTTGGCAATCAGGTCCTCTATGAATCGCAGCCGCTCGCGTTCGGACCAGCCGACGAGGCGCCGAACGCGCGGGTAGCCGAGTGCCTCGTACAGCTCGTCCAGCATGGGGAGCGAAGTCACCCAGTCGAACCTGCCGGCGCGCCACGCGGCGAGCGCCCCGGTGATCGGCGTGGCGCGCGCGGCGACGGCGCTGATGACGACGTTCGTATCGAGCACCGCCCGCATCGGGTCAGGCGCTGCGACGGCGCGTTCTGGCGCGCTTCTTCCTGACGTCGCGGACCGCCTCTACTGCCGCGCTCTCGGCCGCTTCGGCCGAGGCATCTGTGCTGCGCTCCCATTGCCGCTCGAACGTCCGGTACAAACGCTCGCGGTTCTGCTCCAGGACCTCGTATTTCGCGGGCGAGACGAGTACGGCCATGGTTTTCCCGGCGCGCTCGATCACGACCTCGTCGCCTCGATACAGCACGCCTTCCATGATCTCGCCGAACTTGCGGCGCGCTTCCATTGCTGAGACCGTGCGCTTCATGGTTGAAACCTCCCAGGTCACGGCTGGAATTATATCAATTATATCAATTGATATAGCTGAGGTGAGGTCGTTGGAGCGCATTCCAAGCGAGGGAGTCGGATAGTCAGGCGCCGCCGCGGCGCTCGACGCGGTACAGGTTGATCGGCGTGGGGATGCCCTTCATCACGACCGGGCCTAGCTGCTCGAACTCGACGTTCCGGCAAGATGGCGCCGGCGCGCTTCACGGTGTCTTCCGATGCCAGCACCTCGCCCGAGTTGGCGAGATTCATGATCCGCGACGCCACGTTCGACGTCGTGCCCGAGCAGGTCGTTGCCGCGCCGCGTCTGCTGACCGGCGTGCACGCCGATGCGCACCCAGAGCGGCGCGTCGATCCTGGCCGACTCTGCTTCGAACCGCTCCTGCAGGCGGAGGCCCGTCTCGATCGCCGCGCAAGCGTCGCCGAACCAGAGCATCAGGCCGTCGCCGAGTTCCTTGACGATGCGCGCGTCGGCGCCCAGCTCTTCGAGCACGATGCGTTCCTGGAGCGACAGCAGCGCCAGCGCTTCGGCGTCGCCGCGGAGCGCGTTGAACTCCGTGAAGCCGACGATGTCGGTGAACATCACCGTGCCTTCGACGACGCTCGGCTGCGACGGCGCCGTGGCCATCATCGTGGCACGACTTCGATCGATCCGGACACGGACATGGCTTCAATCAGCACGTCATCGCCTTCGGGACAATCGCAACGGATGCGGCCGGACAGGCTCTTGAAGCGCGTGTGTGGCTCGATGCCCTGCGGCAGTTCGATGTGCACCTTGCCGGACACGGTCTTGACGGCGATCGCGCCCTCGCCGCCACACGCCGCCCTGATGGACCCGCTGACGCTCCGGGCCTTCAGCGCTCCACTCACGCGGTCGATCTCGATCGCTCCGGACATCGTCCCCGCGGAAGCGGCGCCGACGTTGCCCGCCTGCACCTTGCCGCTCGCGGTGTTCATGCGGCAGCGCCCCCGGCACGAGCCGAGCGAGATCGAGGCCGACATGGAGCGCAGGTCCGCTTCATCGGCGCTGTCGACCTCGATGGCGCCTGTCGCGGTCGTGACCGAAACGATGCCGAAGTCGCCGATCAGCCGCACCGGGCCCGACTGCGTGCCCACGGCGACATCGGCGCCGGCCGGGCAGCGCACCTGGAACGGCTTCTGACCGCGGCCGTTCCGGATGCGCAACGTGGCGCCGTCGTCCTCGACGAGAGATTCGATCCGGTCGCCGTCCGCGACGACGTTGTCGCGTGGCTCGGCGATGACTTCGACGCGCCCGGAGCGCGACTGGAGCCGGAGTGTGACGGCGACGGGCAGATCGAATCGGTGGGCGGTCAATGCGCAACCTCGGAATGAATAGTGACCGGAATTGTGGATCGAACGGGGTGAACTCTCAACCCGCGCAGATCTGCGGAATCCGCAGTGTGGCGATCGCGGGGTTCAGCCAGACACCCGTAACGGCTAACCTGTCCCCCACAGGAGGATACAGCACATGGCCGCCACCACCCTCAGCCACCATTACGTCACCGTGAACGGCGTCAAACTGCACTACGTGCGGCAGGGCGCCGGCGAGCCGCTGCTGCTGATCCACGGCTGGCCCGGGTTCTGGTTCGAGTGGCACAAGAACATCGCCGCGCTCGCCGGGCACTTCGACGTGATCGTCCCGGACATGCGCGGCTATGCGTACTCCGACAAGCCCGACGCGCCGCCCGAGGTGGGCTACACGGACGCTGCCTACGCCGAGGACATCAAGGCGTTCATCGACTTCTACCATTTCGAGAAGGTGCGCATCGTCTCGCACGACTTCGGCGCCATCTGGGTGCAGAAGTTCGCACGCATGTACCCCGAGCGGCTCCACAAGCTGATGCTGTTCGACCCGCCGTACCCCGGCATCGGCGGGCGCTGGTTCGAGATGCCGCACGTGATGAACACCTGGTACCAGCTTTTCCACCAGCTCCCGCTGGCGGAAGAGCTCGTCGGATCGAGCAAGCAGGCGACGGAAGTCTACCTGCGCCACTTCCTGGCGGCGTGGTCGGCGAACAAGGACCTCTGGACCGACGACGAGATCGCCGCCTACGTCGAGGCGTATTCGCAGCCGGGCGCATTGCGCGGCGGCTTCAACTGCTATCGCGCCGCGTTGCGCGGCGGCGCGTTCTCGGGCGGCGGCGACATGACGATCACGACGCCGACGACGGTGCTGTGGGGCGATGGCGACCAGATCCTGCCATTCGCGTGGTCGGACAACCTGCCGCGGTTCTTCTCCAACCTGACGCTGAAGAAGATCGAGGGCGCCGGCCACTTCATGATGCGCGAGGCGCCCGAGCGCGTAAACGCCGAGATCCTCGAGTTCATGCGGGACTGACGTTGGAACAGCAGACAACAGAGAACAGACAACAGATCCCGGACGAGGGACCGAAGACGGCCCGGCGCCGCGGCTGCTTTTCAGCGGCGGGTGAGCGCCGGAGCGGCCGAAGCTGATAGTTGGCGTTCGCTGCATCGTTTGTGACTTATGGACCGTCCAAGACGGGCCCGGTCCGGGCCGTTGGGCCCTGTCAGATGTGACTCTCTCTGCCCGATGCTGTCCGTGCCTGCGCTGCGGGCGACCGCGTGCGGCAAGAGAGGTTGTTCTAGGGAAAACGGGTCGTGTCTCTGGCACTTCGTGCCCGTCTCCCCAGTTCGCGAGTGCAGTGAGGGCCGCCTTCGGGCGGCCTTTACTGCATCCTCGCCAGACGCATGCGGGCGCCAGCGGCCCCGTGTAGATGGCCCGGGAGCCCCGCCGACGCTAACATCCCCTCGTGGACCTGGAGCTCAAGGGCAAGGTTGCGCTCGTCACCGGCGCGTCGCGCGGCATCGGGCGGGCGATCGCACTCGCGCTTGCGGGCGAAGGCTGCGACGTCGCGCTCGTCGCCCGCGGCGAGGAGACGCTGGCCGAGGCGGAGCGTGCTGTCGCAGCGCTCGGCGTGCGCGCCGCCGCGATGGTCGCCGACGTCACTGCCGCCGCCGATGTCGCACGCATGGCCGCCGAAGCGATCCAACGGCTCGGCCGCATCGACATCCTGGTGAACAACGCAGGCGGTTCGTTCCCGGACGACGACGACGGCTGGCAGAACGCGTTCCACGCGAACATAGAGGCGGCGGTCCGTGCGACGCGCGCCGTCGTGCCGCACATGCGGGCGCAGGGCGGCGGTGTGATTATCCACATCGCGTTGATCTCGGGGTCGCGAGGCCGGCGGCGGGCTGCCGTACAACGCGATGAAGGCGGCGATGATCAGCCACGCAAAGAACTCGGCGCTGACGCTTGCGAAGGACAACATCCGCGTCAACTCGGTGGCGCCGGGCTCGATCGCGTTCCCCGGCGGCTCGTGGGGCCGCCGCGCCGAAGCGGACCCCGAGGGCATGGCGCGCTTCGTCGAGCAGAACATCGCGATGGGCCGCTTCGGCCGGCCGGAGGAGGTCGCGGCCGTGGTGGCGTTCCTCTGCTCGGCGAGGGCGAGCTGGGTCACCGGCGCTTGCATCAACGTCGACGGCGGCCAGACGAAGAGCAACATCTGAGCGAGGAGCAGCGTGTGCCTGTGTTGAGGCTGGAAGCTCGAAGCTGGAGGCTGGAGTTCGGGGGCCGCGGATGCCGGCGCACCGTTTTGGCGCGTGGTCGCCGTGGCTGACCGGCTCTCGACGTACGCCGCCGCCCTGCTCGTCGACTGGTACGCCGGCCGCACGGAGCGCGCCTATCGCCTGACGTCCGCCACCGATGCGGCGCTCCCGGTCTTCGCCGCCGAGAGCGCGGAAGGCACCCTCGCGGTCGCCATCGCCACACTCTGGGAGCCCGAGAGCGACCCCGCGGCCGAGGACGCGCGCCAGCTCATGGAGGAGCGGCTCACGGGCGGCAACGTGCGCGGGCCGTACGTGGTCTGGGTGCCGCCGGCGGCGTCTGTGCCGGGTGAGGAGCCGGGCGCGTCGGACTTCGTCATGCGCACGCAGCTCGCGGCCGCGCCGATGCAGCCGGGCACGCGCAACGAGATCGTACTGCCGGTGAAGATCAGGATCGCCAAGCTGCGCGACGAGGGCGGTTACGCGAACGTCTCCGGCGGACTGAGCCGCTTCTGGACGCAGATCACCGACCGCGTCGAAGGCACCTTCAGCGTCAACGGCATGCGCATCCGCCGCGCGCCGCAGTCAGAGGCGGCGCGCAACGTGCTGTTCGACGCCATCGGCGCCCGCTCGAAGGATCTCGCCACCGGCGAAGGCGCAGAGATCGACGCCTCAGAGGCGTGGACGGTGCAGCGGCTCCGCGCCGAGCCGCTCGGCCAGACCGGCTTCGCCATCGCGCAGGCGCCGCCCCGCATCGACCCGTCCGACGGCACGCTGATGCGGCGCCTGGTGCGCAAGCGGCTGAAGGCCGCCGCCGCGGCGCTCGACGGCATCGATGCGGACGTGAAGGGCGTGGGGCTGGTCGCCATCTACGAGTACGCCGAGCATGAAAACGTCGGATCGTTCGTCAAGTCGCTCGACCCGGGGCTGTACGCCCGGCTCCCGCTCATCGCCGCCATCGCCGATGGTGAGGTGCGCCCGATCTTCCAGCCGCGGTAAAGTAGGTCATCTCAGGTGGGAGGCAGCGATGGTCACCGCGCGAATCGACCTGCCCATGGACGCGATCCGCGACTTCTGCAAGCGGTGGAAGATCCGCGAGTTCGCGCTGTTCGGCTCGGTGCTTCGGGACGACTTTCGGCCCGACAGCGACGTTGACGTGCTCGTCAGATTCAGCGATGACGCCGAATGGAGCCTGCTTGACCACGCAGGTATGCAGGAGGAGTTGAAGGAGGTCTTCGGACGTAAGGTTGACGTTGTCAACCGGCGCTCCATCGAGGCAAGCAAGAACCCCTACCGGCGCCGCGAGATCCTAAGCACTGCCCAGGTCGTGTATGTCGCGTGACCTGGCCTATCTCGTTGACATCGTCGAAGCGGCCCGGCGGATCGAGAACTACATCTCAGGTATGGACGAAGCCGAGTTCCGAATGCAGCAGATGCGGCAGGATGCCGTGATACGGCAGGTCGAGATCATCGGCGAAGCCACGAAACGCTTGAGCGACGAGTTACGCTCCGGTCACCCCGACGTTCCGTGGAAGCGGATCGCTGGAATGCGCGACATCCTGATTCACGCCTACAGCGACGTCAATCTTGAAGAGGTCTGGCGCGTCGCTAGCTCCGACGTACCTGTGCTCCTCCGGAGGCTCGCGCCGCTCATTCCGCCGGACGCCGACGCCTAACCCGCAGCGTCCAGCGCATCTACCACGCTCAGCACATCCGCGAGTGACTGCACCACCGGCGCGTCGATCGGCGGCGCCTTGTGCTCGCGGTCGATGAGCACCGGGTGCAGGCCGGCGCCGCGCGAGCCGAGCACATCGGCCAGGTAGGAGTCGCCGACGTACACCGTCTCCTCGGCGCGCACGTCCGCCCGCGCCAGCGCGTACAGGAAGATCTCCCGGTGCGGCTTCGACGAACCGACGACGGCCGACGCCACGACGAAGTCCATCAGCCGCGTGATCTCGTGCGCGTGCAGGATCGGCAGCAGGTCGCTCCCCCAGTCGGACACGACGCCCTGCACCAGGCCGCGCTTGCGCGCCGCACGCAGCGCTTCGATCGTCTCCGGGAACGGCTGCCATTGCGCCGGGTCCGCGTACCAGTCGTACAGCGCCTCGCCAGCCGAGACGACTTCGTCGCGCGGAACGCCGGGTGCCGCGTCACGGAGGGCGTAGGCGTAGTACTCCGTCCAGAACGTGCGCGCCTGGCGGTCGGAGGCGTAGGAGCCGAGCCCGTCTTCGCCGAGCCGGCTGTAGAAGAACGCCGCGACGTTCGGAAACGGCTGCCGGTGCTCCGCGGCGATCGCGATCCCGAGCTGGTGCGCCAGAAAGTCCCACACCTCGTCGATCTCGGGGCGCGGCTTCACGAGCGTGTGCCCGGCATCGTAGAAAATCGCGCGGATGGTCATGCCGGCAGGGTACCGGCTGGGGGATTCTGCCACCGCACCCGCGCGGATTCACCTACGGTTGACCCTGCCGCCTGCAATCCCGCCGCCGTCCGGCCGATAACAGAAGCATGGAGACGCTGCACTTCCGCATCTTCTTCTGGCAGAAGTTCGTGCCGCTGCTGGCGCTGCCGG
This sequence comes from uncultured Chloroflexia bacterium, assembly GCA_963701135.1. Lineage (GTDB taxonomy): Bacteria > Chloroflexota > Dehalococcoidia > DSTF01 > JACRBR01 > CAYJMJ01. The sequence goes on along the minus strand of OY969567.1, from coordinate 2,998,990 downwards.
TGTTCGGCCTGCTGTTCGCCGTCTCGCCCGTGACCGCTGGCTGGTCGCAGACGGCGTGGGCCGTGGCGGGAGCGGGCGTCGCTGCGGTCATCGGCTGGTATCTCTGGAACGCATGGCGCACGTCCGGCGTGCAGCTCGACGCCACCGGGCTGACGCTCTTCGTCGGCCCGGCGCGCGAGACGTGGCCCTACGAAAAGCTGCTAAAGATCAAGCAGGCAGGCAAGTACCGCGTCCGCATGTGCTTCGACCCCGACATCCCCGACAAGCACATGCACATCACCGTTGACCTCTTCGACTCCGACGGCTTCGTCGACGCGCTGCTCGACCGCTACGAGGACACGCAGGGCCACGACCTGCCCGATCTCGAGAACCACGCCGCCGCGGCCTGATCAGCCGCTACCGCTCCCGCGCTCGGCCCGCGCCTTCGCCTTGATCCCTTCGACGAAGTCCGTCTTGTAGTCGGTGTAGCCCACGTTGATGTCGATGCGCTCCGACAGCGTCTCGTTGTATCGCGCGGCGATCTCGCGCTTGAGCCGCGCGTACTCGGCGGCCGCCTCCGGATGCGCGCGCAGGTAGTCGCGGAACAGCAGGTGGTCGACCCAGAACTCGCTGCCGGACCCGACCGCGTGCATGTGAAACGCGCGCTCGCCGTTTTCGTCCTTGCGGAAGTAGCGCCGGAGCGGCATGCCCGGGCCGGCCGCGGTGTCGTGCTCGAACTCCGGCACGTACTGATACCCGATTGATGCCAGCCGCGCGATCAGCGGCGGCGCGTCGTCGAGCGAGCGCAGCCCCGGCATCATGTCGATGACCGGTTTGGCGGCGAGCCCGGGCACCGACGTGCTGCCGATGTGCTCGATGCGCACGAAGGCGTGCGCGCCGCACGTGCGCAGGACCAGCGCGCGCTCCTCCTTGAAGCGCCGCGGCCACCGCGGGTCGTAGTCCGCGATCACGATCGGCTTGCCGGTGCGCCAGCTCATGCCAGCTTGCTGCCGCTCGCCGCTTCGATGATCCGCAGCCCCAGCTCGATGCCGAGCGGCAGGCAGTCCTCGTCGAAGTCGAACTTCGGGTGGTGGTGCGGCCACGTGATGCCGCGCCCGGCGTTGCCGCCCCCGAGCATGAAGTACGCGCCCGGCGCTGCCTCCAGGAAGTACGCCATGTCGTCGCCGCCGGTCGCCCTGCCCTCGCCGACGTTCTCCGGGCCGAGGAGCGCGGCCGCCGCGGCGGCGACGAGCGCCGCGCACTCCGCGTCGTTGACGACGGCGGGCAGCGTCGATGTGTCGAACTGGTACGTCGGCGCCCCACGCGGCCGTGACGCCGGCCAGGATCTCCTCGACACGGCGGAGCATGCGGTCGAGCACGTCGCTTCTCGAACGTGCGGATCGTGCCGGACATCATCACCTCGTTCGGGATGATGTTGCCGCGCACGCCGCCCTCGATGCGCCCGACGGTGAACACGGCCGTCTCTTCCGGGTTCACGGCGCGGCTCACGATCGTCTGCAGCGCCACGATCGCGTGCGCCGCCACCACGATCGGGTCGACCGTCTCCTGCGGCGCCGACGCGTGGCCGCCGCGCCCGCGGATGATGATGCGGAAGTGCGTCGCCGCCGCGAACATCGGCCCCGGCGCGACGAGCACCTGGCCGACGGGCGTGCTCGCCCAGATGTGCAGCCCGAAGACGCGGTCGACCTTCGGCGTCGTCCATGATGCCTTCATCGATCATGCGCTTCGCGCCGCCGACGTGCTCCTCGGCCGGCTGGAACGCGAAGCGCACGCTGCCGGCGAGCGACGCGCGCGACGCCTGCAGCGCCGTCGCCATCGCCAGCGCGATGGCGACGTGGCCGTCGTGGCCGCAGGCGTGCATCGCCTTCGGGTGCTCCGAGGCGAACGGCAGGCCGGTCTCCTCCGTCAGCGGCAGGCCGTCCATATCGGCGCGCCACAGCAGGTTCGGGCCGGGCAGCGCGCCGCGGACCAGCGCCGTCGCGCCGGTGCCGGCCGCCGGGCGCACGTCTTCGAGCGCCGATGCGCTTCAGCCAGTTGAGGATCACGCCCTGCGTATGGTGCTCCTCGGTCGAGAGCTCGGCGTGGCGGTGCAGGTCGCGGCGCGTGGCGACGGCGTCGTCGGTCAGGGCCTGGACGGCGGGGCGGACGGATGGAAGGCTCATAGGCCCAAGCGTAGCGCAGCCCGCGGCCTGGTTACACGCGGTCTTCGGGCATGACGCGGGCGCCGGGCTCGAGCTGGTGGTCCTCTTCGACCTCCGCGCCGTTGCCGAGGACGGCATCGAGCACGACCGCGCGGTCGCCGATGCCGGCGTACGCGCCGAGGATGCTGCCGGAGATGCGGGCGCGGCTGCCGATCTGCGCCTCCTCCCAGATCACGCTCGCCTCGATCGTCGTGCCCGCGCCGATGATCGTGCCGTGGCCGATGACCGTCGGGCCGGTGATGCGGCAACCGGCGCCGATCTTCGCGCCGGCGCCGACCAGCACCTGGCCGATGAACTCGACGCCGGCGGTCTGCGCGCCCTCGTCGATGATCACGTCGCGGCCGAGCTGCTTCGCCGTGCGCTCCAGCAGCAGCTTCGTCGCGCGCAGGTAGCGCTCCGGCGAGCCGACGTCCACCCAGAGGTCTTCGGTGAACCCCTGCACGCGCAGCCCGTCGGCGATGATGCCGGGGAACAGCACGCGCTCAGAGAATCCGTCGCGGACCGCGGAATCATCGTCGGGGATGCGGTCCAGCATCTCCGGCTCCCACAGCCACGTGCCCGCGTTGATCAGGTTGCTCGGCTCCTCGCCCTGCGGCGGCTTCTCGATGAAGTGGCGGATGCGCAGGTCGTCGTCCACGGCGACGACGCCGAAATGCCACGGGTCGTCGACCGGCGCCAGCGAGATGCTGAGCGTGGCGCCGGTCTCGCGGTGCCTGGCGATCATGGCCGTGAGGTCGACGTTCGTCAGGATGTCGCCGTTGCAGACGACGAGCGTGCCGGCCGCGCCGGCGGCGCGCGCCGCTTCCTTGACCGCACGCCCGGAGCCGAGCGGCCGGTCCTCGTACGCGTAGCGGAGCCGCACGCCGAGCGCCGCGCCGTCGCCGAAGTGCTCCTCGACTTCGCGCATCCCCTGCGAGCACGCGAGCACGATGTCCTCGACGCCGTGCTTCTTGAGGTTCAGGAGGCGGTATTCGAGCAGCGGCCGGTTGAGGATCGGCACCAGCTCCTTGCGCCGCGCGTACGTCAGCGGGCGCAGCCGCGTGCCGGCGCCGCCCGCGAGGATGACTGCGAACATGCGGGAAGGTTACAGGCTGTTTGTGCGACGGGACAGCGCGCGGATCACGCCGTCTGCTCGCTGCTCTTCGACTGCTTGCCGCGGCGCGCGCTGCGCCGCGGCTTCTCGTCCTGCGCCGATGGACGGCCGAACCTGGCGTCGGAGCGGAACGGGTTGGGCAGCGTGACGACGAACTCCGTGCCGCTGCCCTCGCTGCTCTGCGCGTGCACGCTGCCGCCGTGCGCCTCCACGATCTCGGACACGATCGAGAGCCCGAGGCCGCTGCTGCCACCCTTGCGCGCACGCGCTCTGTCCACCTGGAAGAAGCGCTCGAAGACGCGCGGCAGGTCTTCGGCCGGGATCACGGAGCCGGTGTTGTGCACGCCGACGCGCACGTTGCCGTCGGCGACGGTCGCCGCGGTGATCGTGATCACGCCGCCCGCCGGCGTGTGCCGCAGGGCGTTTTCGATCAGGTTCGAGAACACCTGCTCCAGCCGCCGCTCGTCGCCGTGCACCGGCGGCACCGCGCCGAACCGGAGCCGCGACTCGATGCCCGCGTCGCGCAGCGACCACTGGAAGCGCTCCACCATGCGCTCCAGCAGCGCCACGAGGTCGACGTGCGTGTGCTGCATCTCCACCTGGCCGGACTCGATCTGCGAGAGCAGCAGCAGGTCGTCGACCAGCGCGCGCATGCGGTTCGCCTCCTCGTGGATGATCCGGCTGGACTCCCGGTAGGATCCTCCTCGTCGGTGACGGCGCCCTCGAAGATCGCCTGCGAGTAGCCCTGGATCGAGGTGAGCGGCGTCTTCAGCTCGTGCGACACGTTCGCCAGCAGGTCCTTCATCATGCGCTGGGAGCGGTTGACCTCCTTCGCCATGCCGTTGAACGCCTCCGACAGGCGGCCGACTTCGTCCTGCCCCCGGATCGGGATGTGCACGTCGTAATCGCCGCCTGCCATCTGCCGCGACGCCTGCGTGATGCGGGCGAGCGGCCCGGAGATCGAGCGGGAGATGAAGTACGAGACGACGAACGACACCGTCAGCGCGATGGCGCCCGCGAGCGCCAGACTCGGAACCAGCTCGAGCCACGCCGACGCCAGCTCGCTCTGCGGGATCGCGACGATCGTCTCGTAGACGGGCGCGGCGAAGGCGCTGCTGTCGGGCCTGGGCGGCGCGGCGAAGAGCGTCAGGTGCGCGCCGTTCGCGTCGTAGTTCGCCCACTCGAAGCGCGTGCCCCCGGTGTCGACCACGCGTGCGTCGAACGTGTCGAACGAGAGCACGTACTTGCCGGTGAGCTCCGCCTTGCTGTCGAAGAGGACGAGCAGGTCCTGGTCGAGCAGCATCACGCGCACGCCGCTCTGGATCGCCGCGTCGCGCAGGTACGACTTGATGTCGGCCAGCGTGTCGCCGCGCTCCTGCATGGCGGCGACGCGCACGTTCAGCGGCTCGGCGACGTGGCCGTAGCGCTCGCGCGCGGTCTCCTGCTGCTGGTCGCGGAGGAGGAACAGCGAGCCGGCGCCCGCCAGGAACACCGCCAGCCCGACGACAAGCGAAAACGAGACGATGAGCCGGGCTCTAAGACTCCCCAGCATCGCTTTCCACCACCAGCTTGTAGCCGACTCCCCACACCGTCTGGATCTTCACGGAGGAGTCGCCCAGCTTGTCGCGGAGCCAGGCGACGTGGACGTCGATCGTCCGGGAGTCGCCGTAATAGTCGGTGCCCCAGACCATGCGCAGCAGGCGCTCGCGGTCGAGCACCGTGCCCTTGTGCTGGGCGAACGCGCGTCAGCAGCTCGAACTCCTTGGCGCGGAGCTGGAGGCGCCGCCCGTCCAGCGTGACTTCGCGGCTGCCGGCATCGATCCGCAGCCCGTCCACCTCGATCACCTCCGGCACCTCGCGCTCGCCCTGGGAGCGCCGCAGCACCGCCTTCACGCGGGCCACCAGCTCGCGCGGGTTGAACGGCTTCGACATGTAATCATCGGCGCCGATCTCCAGGCCGACGATGCGGTCGATGTCGTCGCCGCGAGCGGTGAGGATGATGACCGGGACGTTGCTGGTCTTCCGGAGCTCCTTGCAGACGGTCAGGCCGTCCATCTCCGGCATCATGATGTCCAGGACGATCAGGTCAGGCTTGACCGTCCTGGCCTTTTCGAGCGCCTGCTTGCCGTCGTGGGCAGTCTCGACCCGGAAGCCTTCGTTGTTGAGGTAGAGGCGGGCGAGTTGGACGATGTTCTTCTCGTCATCGACGACGAGGATGGTTGGGGGCATGTGGCCATCAGCTTTCTAAATCGCCGGGGCCATTATAGAGCGAAGAGCAAGCGGGCGGACCGCTTGCTCACTCCCTGCCTCAAGATAGTCACACCCTACGCCTGAAAAAAATAGACGTGCAAGCGGTCCGCCCTCGGCTGCACGGTATGAGGATTCCGTCAACAAACTGCCAGCAGAGTATTAAGCGACTGTAAAGCGGACGTTGCAGAACGCGTTCGCAACGTTTCCGTAGCGTGTACGTCGCCGCCGGCCGGCGTGCGCCTCACGGAGCAAGCCGAAGGCGCCGGGAGGACGCCTTGTCGATGACGCAGCGCGGGGACATAATCCCGGCAGAGGAGTCGTCACATGACCTCACTGCCGCAATCCGCCCCTCAGTCCGTCCGCACCCCACGAAAGCTCGCCCCGCACGAGATCGACGCCGCGGCCTACGCCCTGGGCCGCGCGTTCTACGACGACCCGCTCATGATGTACCTGATGCCGTCCGACGCGAAGCGCGCCCGGACCATGACCCACGTCATGCGCAGCGCCCTCCGCATGGCCCAGCCCGAAGACGAGATCTATACGACCGGTGCGACCCACGGCGCCGCGCTGTTCCTGCCGCCCGGCCGCTCGAAGGTGCCGCTGGGACGGATCCTCCGCGTCGTGGCGCCCCAGGCGTGGCGCTTCGGCGCCGGCCCGCTGCGCCGCTACATCGCCGTCACCGATGAGTTCGAGCACAAGCACCCGGAAGGGGACCACTGGTACCTGATGACGCTGGGCGTCGACCCCGACCGGCAGGGCCAGGGGCTCGGCGGCGCGATGATGTCGGACATCCTGAAGCGGGCCGAGGCGGAGGGCACGACCGTGTACCTGGAGACGAACAAGCCCCGGAACGTCGTCTTCTACCAGAAGCACGGCTTCAGGGTCCGGGAGCACTTCCTGTGCCACGGCGGCCGCGGCCCGGAGACCTGGACGCTGATCCGCGAAAACGGCCAATTTCACGGCTGACCCTGTAACGTTCGCCGCCGGTCCGCGTTTAGGGTTAGGCGGCCTGTGCCCCGGGCGGCCCGTGGGCCGAAGCGAATCTGGGTGCAGGCACGGTCAAAGATCTCGGGGTTTCCGCCGATTCTGAGATTGTGAAAGTGACGAATATGGCCACCAGGACCGCAGCCCAAGTCACGGACATTCAGGACGCCGCCACCGCCCGCTGGCTCTCGAAGCAGCTCGAGCCGGCCCGGGCCGATGTGCAGGCGCTGCCGTCCGGCGAGGCCGTCGACCGCATCCGCGCCCGCGTCTTCGGCGACGCGGCCACGCGCAAGACGAGCCGCTCGATCGCCGCGTAGTCGCACCACCAGTTACCGAGATACACGCGAAGACGCCCCGGATTCCGGGGCGTTTTCGCGTCTCTAACGCGCGCCGTTCACCGCCGATATACTCGCCGCATTACCGGTCGGACTGCCCCAACCGGCGCCCCTGTCAGGACGGCCAGCAGTGAAGCTCGAAACCTGGGAGAAGAACCTCTACGCCGTCTGGGTGGCGCAATTCCTGGCGCTGATGGGCGCAAACCTGGTCTTCCCGTTCATCCCGTTCTTCGTCATAGAGTTGGGCGTCGAGTCGGAGTCCGATGCCGCGCTCTGGTCCGGCGTGCTCGCGACGGCGACGGGCGCGATGCTCTTCATCTCTTCGCCGCTGTGGGGCTCGCTCGCCGACCGCTTCGGCCGCAAGAACATGCTGCTGCGCGCCTACGCCGGGGCGACCATCACGATCACAGTCCAGGCGGTCGTGCAGAACGTCTGGCAGTTGCTCATCCTGCGCGGGCTCCAGGGAGCGTTCGTCGGCACGATCCCGGCCGCGACGGCGCTCATCGCCGGCGGCACGCCCGCGAAACGCATGGCCTACGCGCTGGGCCTCGTCCAGATGGCCGTGTTCACGTCGCAGACCATCGGCCCGGTCGCGGGCGGCATCATGGCGAGCGCCGTTGGCTACCGGCTGACGTTCGCCCTCGGCGGGCTGATGTACGTGGCCTCGTTCGTGCTCTGCCTCGTCTTCGTGAAGGAGGACTTCAAGCGGCCGGAGCCGGGCGAGCGCGCGTCGTACATCGAGAACCTGCGCGCGGTCATGAACGTGCCGGCGATGCTGCTGCTGATCACGGTGATGTTCCTCGTCAGCTCCGCCGCCGTGTTCGTGCGGCCCGTCGTGCCGCTGGTGGTCGAGGGCTTCACCAACAGCAACGTCGCGACCAAGTCCGGCTTCGTGTTCGCGGCGGTGGCGCTGCCCAGCGCGGTCGCGGCGGTGGTCGCGGGCCGGATCGCCGTCCGCACCGGCTTCCGCAATGCGCTGGCCGTCGCGACGCTCGGCGCCGGGCTCGCCTACATCCCGGTCGCCATCGCGGACTCGCTGCTGCCGCTCATGCTGCTGATGGCGCTCGTCGGCGTCTTCAGCGGCGCGATGATCCCCATGGTCAACGCGCTCATCGGCGCGAGCGCGCCCCAGGGCAAGCACGGCTCCGCGTTCGGGCTCGTCGGCAGCGCGCAGGCGCTGAGTTTCGCCGTCGCGCCGCTGCTCGGCGGCATCACGGCGAAGCAGCTCGGCATCCACGCCGGCTTCCCGATCATCGGCGTCATGCTCGTCGCCGTCTCCGGCCTCGTCTGGCTCACGGTGCGCGAACCGGCCGCCTTCGACCTGGAGGATGCGCCGCCGCTCCCTGCGACCACCGCCCCGCGCTAATGCGGCCATACCGTCGTCTTCCCGCCGGCGTCTCGTAGATCGGGCGTCCGGTAGCGACCCGCGCCTTCGCACGATGATCGTCGTGCAGGAGGTGCGCTATGAGCGAGCGGCGGTATCCGGTGGGCATGATGGTGATAGTGCCGATCATCCTTGCGTTCGGCGTGTACGCGTTCACGGGCCAGCAGCCCGTCGCCACTCCCGACGCGAGCGCGACGCCCTCCCTCACCGAGCCGCCGGAGCCGGACGCCGCGACGAGCACGCCGCCCGCCGCGACCGCAACGGAGACCGCCGCCCCGGCACCCTCGCCGGCGAGCACGCCCGTGCCGGTCAGCGAGCACGGCGCGTTCCACGAGGGTGCGTGGGTCCGCGTCAACGCCGGCACGGGCGACTGCCTCAACGCCCGTCTGCAACCTTCGACCTCGGGCGAGTACAACCGGGCGCTCCGTGCAGCAGGACGGCCACTGGTGGTGGACGCTCGCCGGCTACGGCTGGGTGGCGGAAGACTACCTGGTCTACCTGCGCGACGTGACGCTCCGCGACGCCCGGGCGCCGCAGCTCGCCGGGCAGGGCCGCATCGCATTTCTGCGCGAAGCCGGCATCTGGGTGATGAACGCCGATGGCAGCGAGCAACGGCAGGTCGCGCAAGGCGACGTCATGGAGTACCCGTCCGGCCTGGCCTGGTCGCCCGACGGCGCGCGCCTGTCGTACAGCACGCCGCGCTACGCCGCGGGCACCGGCAACGGCTCCATGGAGCTGCACGTGATTGACCTGAGCGGCGCCGAGGTGCTGAGCGTCAACGACGCCGTCGGCGGCGACTGGTCGCCGGACGGCGCGCGCATCAGCATCGTCCGGGGCGCTACGCCGCCCCAGATGGGTGGCGGCTGGCAAGGTGCGCCGGGTTGGGTCGAAGTGGCGACCGGCGCCGTCCACCTGCTCACCGAGGAGACGTTCTACCAGCAGGACCCGCCGCAGTGGAGCCCGGACGGCGCACGCCTGCTCCTGACCGACGCGCGCTACGACTCCACGCGCTACGACTCCAGCTCGAGCCAGCGGGCGATCCGGATCGTCGACCTCGACGGCAACGATCTTGTGCGGATCGAGTCGCCGAAGGACGTGTACTACATGCGGCCGCAGTGGTCGCCCGATGGCACGCGTATCGCGTTCGTGGTCAGCGACGGCGACAACCTGCGGCTGGCGACGTACGACGTCGCTGCCGGCCGCATCGCGGCCGAGGCGCCGGCGCCTGAGCGCGACCCGAACATCGGCGGCGGGTGCGGCAGCGGCGACATGTGGCTCGTCGAGTGGAGCCGCGACGGACGCCAGGTGTTGTTCAGCTTCGGCGAAGGGCTGACCGGCACGAACGGTGTCTGGGCGTGGGACCCGGCGAGCGGCGAGCGGCGCCTTGTGCCGGGGCTGGGCGGCGGGCCTCCAACGGCGGGTCCGCGGGGGCTGTTCGCGTTCGCCCCCGGCGGTCAGTTCATCTTCGCGGGCTACGGGTCAGGCGGCATGCCGGTTCTGATCACCGATGGCCGCGCGCCCGTCTGGTCACCGGACTGACCACCCTTCGGGAACAATCTCGCCGCGCAACGCGTCATGGGACTGGATGCCCATGACGCGTTGTGGTTCAGTACGGCCATGAAAACCCTGTTGGTCCTGATCGCCGTTCTGGCGCCCGTTGCGGCGTGCGGCGGAAGTCCGACCCGCGGCACGCCATCGCCCCGCGCGACCTCGGCGCCGGTAGTGGCAACGTCGGCCACCGCCACGCTCGACGGCGAGACCTTCGTGGCCAGCCGCACGCTGCCTGCGGCCGCGCTCTCCGCCGAGAAACTGGAGGCCGCGGGCGTCGCTACGGGCGACGACGGCAGCCGCATCTCCATGGCGCGCGCGGATTCGGCCGAAGCCGCCCCGTGGGAAGCGGTATCGGCCGCTCCCGACGGCTGGCGCGTGTGGCGGCCGAAGGCGGTGCTCGATGTGCTCGCGTCGGCGGGGCCGGGCGCCGTGCTCGTCTCGGCCGAGCGGGTGTCGTGGCCGGACGCGTGCCTCGGGGCGGCCCGGCCGGGCGAGCTGTGCGCGCAGGTCATCACGCCCGGCTACCGCGTGACGGTCGAGCAGGGAGGAGACCGGATCGAGTATCACACGAGCCGCATGGGCGCCGTCCGCACGGCGTCTTCTCCGTGATCTCGCCCCAACTCAAGCATCGAATTGTGGATCGCGCATGTTCGGTGTTCGGCTTGATCGCGGCGATGGTGCTGCTCGCGGCATGCAGCGCCGGGCAGCACAGTGGCGGCACTCCCGTCAACTCGGGTGCGGCCGTAGCGTCGCGGGCCGGCGCGACGAGCGGCGTCGCCGCGGGCGCTGGCAGCGCGTCCGCGCCGCCCGGCGTGGCCACCGTGCCGCCGGTGACGCCACGCACTCGCACGGCGCCCGTTGTCGACTCGACCGAGATTGCGCGGCCGGAGCCAGTCACGGAAACGCCCTCTCTTGTTGTCAACATGGATGCCACCAGAGCCGGCGTCCAGCCGGCACGTGAGGTGCGACTCGGCGACACGTTCCGGGTCGCGATCGTAGCCGTGGCAATGCCGCCAAACGGACTCAGCGGCCTCAACTTCATCGTCAACTACGACAAGACGAAGATCGTTGCGCCGAGCATCGCCGGCGGCCCGGCGACGGACCGCAACCCCCGCCTGAACGTCGCCGCGCTCGGCGGCGACGCTGCCGGGTGGACGTGTCTGCCCGGCCCCGAGGGCGACCTCGACGACCCGGGCGGCACCGACGGCGACGGGAAGACGGCGACGGGCCAGGCGTTCCTGTCGTGCTACGCGACCGGTGTCCAGCCCGTCGGCGGCACCCAGGTCGTCGCCACGGTCGAGTTCACCGCGATCGCGACGGGATCGAGCGACCTCAAGTTGTCCGACCTGTCGATGGCGGATGCGATCGGCGTCGAGTTCGCGCACTGCGAGGGCGACGCGGCGCCGCCACCGTTCGTGCCGTGCCCGGCCGGTACCGCGAACGTAAACTGACGAGTGTTTGCGGACGCCACTTGACCCCGGACGAGGGTTGACGTACGACTGCCACCATGTCGAAGACAGGACGCGGCCGCTTCGTGGTGATCGAAGGCGGCGACGGCGCGGGGAAGTCGCGGCTGCAGGCCGCGCTCGGCGAGGAGTTGCGCCGGGACGGGCGCGATGTGACGCTGACGCGCGAGCCCGGCGGTACGCCGCTCGGCGAGCAGATCCGCGCCCTCGTGCTCGCGCGGCAGTCGCTCGAAGCCGCCGTCGCGGAGCTGCTGCTGTTCGAGGCGGCGCGCGCGCAGCTCGTCGCGACGGTCATCGTGCCGGCGCTTCAGCGCGGTGACGTCGTGATCTGCGACCGCTTCGCCGCGTCGTCGGTCGCCTACCAGGGGTTCGGCCGCGGCCTCGGCCGCGACGTCGTCGAACGTGCCAACGTCGTCGCCACCGGCGGCCTGGCGCCGGACCTGACGCTGCTGCTCGACCTGCCGGTGGAAGCCGGGCTCGCGCGACGTGCGGGTGCGGGCGCCGCCAACCACTTCGACCACGAGACCGTCGCGTTCCACGAGCGCGTCCGGGCCGGCTATCGCGAGCTCGCGAGAGAGTCGCCGGACACGTGGCGCATCATCGATGCCGCACAGCGGTTCGAAGCCGTGCTGGAGGAGGCGCGAGCGGCGATACGGAAGCTGCTCGACGCGTGATGCTGGCGCGGCACGCGCCTCCGCAGCCGGCGCCGGGAGATCGGAGCGATTCGGCGAAAAGCGGAGACGGCAAGCGCGCCGGGCCTGAGCAACGCGTGCTTTTCGGCGCTTATATCGGAAGAACTCTGTTGACCGCCGCCGTGGCGGCTCCGTAGAATGCGGCGAGCGGGGCGGAAGGAACCGGGGTAGATGCGATCAACTTCCATACGACTCTGGCGAGGGCTGCCGCGCCTTCGGACAACGGTGCTGGCGCTGGCAGTCCTCTTCGTGTCCACCGTCGCCGCCGGGCGCGTGCCCGTGCTCCAGCACGCGCCATCGAACGCGTGGGCGGTGCAGGCGACCGCGTTCACGTTCGGCATCGAAAACTCCTGGATCCGCGTCCAGAACATCGGCGCGGCCGATGCGACGGTGACGGTCACGTACTTCAACGAGGCCGGCAACCAGGTCGGCCAGGACGTGTGCCCCTCGGCGAGTTGCGCCGCGCTCGGCCCCGGCCAGGGCTGGACGTTCTTCCAGGAAGGCAACCCTCGCATTCCCGCCGGGTACAAGGGCTCCGCCGTCGTCGAGAGCGACCAGCCGATCGTCGCGCTCCAGGCGAAGGACGTCCGCCGCAACGGCGCGTTCATGATCGACGGCAACACGACGACGATCGCCTCCGGCTCGAGCAAGATGTACCTGCCGCTCATCGCCAACCGCGACGGCGCGCAGAACGATTCGATGGGCCGCTTCGCCGTGCAGAACCTGAGTGACACCGTGACGGCGTGCGTCGGCATCACGTACCTCAGCAACTACACCGACAGCGAGATCGCGTGGGACCCGTACAAGCCCGGCGCGAAGAACGCCGCGAAACAGCCGGGCTGCCCCAACGGCGGCCGGCCGATCCCGCCGCGCGGTACGCTCTTCCGCGACCCCGACACGTTCGGCGTGCCGGCGAACTTCACCGGCAGCGTCCGCATCGAAACGTACAAGAACCAGCAGAACGTGGCGGCGGACCAGCAGACGCTGACCGCGACCGCCGACGCCTGGAACACGATCTACAACTTCTTCAGCTCCTATCGCGCGCTCGATGACAAGGAGATGAGCACGACGGTGCTGCTTCCGCTCGTCGACCGCGAGGTGGGGCCGTTCAACGGCTTCAGCACGCGCTTCCAGATCGAGAACAAGGACCCGTCGAAGCCGGCGCAGGTGACGGTCCGGTTCGAGGGGTTCGACCTGAGCAACGGCAATGCGTTCGTCGCGAAGCAGAACACGTTGACGGTGAACGGCGCCCGGCTCTGCTTTCAGGACCGCGATGACTTCGCGAACTGCCTGGCGCCCGGCGATGCGCTGCCGCACAACTTCGTCGGCACCGCGCGCCTGACGTCGACGCAGCCGATCGGCGTCATCACGAACCGCGGCACGCGTTTCGCCGACACGTTCACGAACTACCGCGGCTTCCGCCCGGAGGACGGCTCGACGCGCGTGCTGTTGCCGGTGCTCAACAAGAACTACGGGCCCGTCGGCGACCGCCACGGCTGGAATTCTTGGTTCCGCGTGCTCGTGGCCGATGGCGGCTCGGCGAACGTCCGCATCCGCTACGTGGGCCTCGACCTGCCGGGCGGTGAGCAGTCGTACAACGTGCAGGCGTTCCGCGAGTTCACGGTGTTCCAGTTCCAGGAGGGCTTCCTGCCCGACGGATTCGCCGGCACGGCGATCCTGGAGTCGGACCGCCCGATCGTCGCGCTCGCCGACCTGACGACCGATGTCTTCGCCGGCGACACGGACCTGCTCTACAACGGCATCCCGCTCCCGTAAGCGCCTGATCGCGCCGCGCCGCCACCGCCTACAATGACGCCGATGGCCGTCATCCGCCGCCCGCTGCTGCTCCAGCGCCCGCTGCCCGCTCCGCCCGCCGAGGCGTGGCTCGTCGCCGGCGTGCTCGCCGCCGCCGCGTTCGGATGCGGCGCGCTGTTCGGTCGCCCCGCGCTGTTCGCCGGCCTCGCCATAGGCTCGGTGGCGGCGGGCGTCGCCTTCTACGAGCCGCGCACGCTGGGTCCCATGCTCGCGCTGGCGCTGCCTATCGAGATCTCCAAGCTGGCGTTCCCGTTCCTGCTGACCCGGTCCGAGCTGGGCGGCGGCGTCGGCGAGACGTCGATCATCGATGCGGGCCGCGTCGTCGTCGCGCTCGCGTTCGCGGTGTGGCTGATCCGTCCCGGCCGGCCACGCGCCGGCGTCGTGCCGTCGTCGCCGATGACGCTGCCGCTCGCGCTGCTGTTCGCGGTGTTCGCGCTGTCGACGCTCTACGCCCTCGACGTCGCGGCCGCGCGCACGGAGTCGCTGCGGCTGCTGTTCTCGCTCGGGACGTTCGCGCTCGTGCCGTTCTTCGTGCGGGACCGCGCCTCGCTGCGCTGGACGCTGTACGCGTTCGTGTTCAGCGCCGCGGCGTTGTCGCTCGCCGGCATCTACCAGCAGGCGACCGATACGTTCTTCTGGAACGCGGGGCTGGGGCTGTACGGTGAGCGCCGCATCAACACCACGTTCGCCGACCCCAACCACTTCGCGCGCTTTCTGCTCGAAGCGATCGTCGTCGCGATGATGCTCTGGTTCTTCGCCGGCCGCCGCGCAAAGTTCGGCTTCCTGCTGCCATCGATGGCGCTGGCGGTGCTGACGCTCGTGTTCACGGGGTCGCGCGGGGCGTGGGTCGTCGGTGCGGTGGCGCTGCCCGCGGCGGTGATGGCGCTCCCGATCGAGCGCTCGCTGCGGCTGCGCATGCTCGGCATGGGAGGCGCGCTGCTCGTGGTCGCCGCGCTCGCCGTCGCGGCGTTCAACCCGTACTTCGTGAAGCGCGTCAACACCTTCACCTTCGGGTTCGAGGCGGCGGGCGCGCGCCCGTACCTGGTGAAGGCCGGCCTCAACATGTTCGCCGACCACCCGGTGACCGGCGTCGGCGCCGGCGGCTACCAGACGTTGTTCGAGGACGACTACTACGGCTACAAGGACCCGAAGATCAAGGCCAACATCACGATCTCGCACACCGCGCTGGTGTCGATCGTGGCCGAGCTGGGGCTCATCGGCCTCGCCGCGCTCTCGTTCGTCGCCGTGCGCTGGACCGCGTACGTGCGCGGCGTGCTGGCGCATGCGCCGCCCGAGCTGAAGGCGGCGGCCATCGGGCTGGCGATGATCACGGCGATCATCCTGCTCGGCTCGCAGACGGAGGGGCGCTTCCTCGAAGACCCGTACCTCTGGCTCGCCGCGGGGCTCGTCGTCGCGGTCGACCAGATCGTGCGGCGCGAGGACCGCGCGGCGGAGCCGATCCTGATCCGCGGACCCGGCCCCGAATGAGAGTCGTCTACCTGGCCGATGCCCCGTACGTCCACACGCGCCGCTGGGTGCGCCACTTCGCCGCGCGCGGCGTCGATGCGCACGTGATCTCGTTCCGGCCCGCGGAGATAGAGGGCGCGACGGTGCACTACGTCGCCGGCTTCGAGGCGATCGGCAAGGCGCGCTACGTCGTGCACGCGCGACGCGTGCGATCGATGATCCGCGAGCTGCGCCCGGACCTGCTGCACGCCCTGCACCTGACAAGCTACGGTTTCCTGGCGGGACTGTCGGGCTTCCAGCCGTCCATCGTGTCGGTGTGGGGCACCGACGTTCTCGAAGCGCCGGAGCTGACGCCGCTGCATCGATGGATCACGCGACACGCGCTCTCGCACGCGGGCAGCATCACCGCCACGGGCTTGCGGCTGGCGGAGGCGACGCTGCCCTACGCGCCGCCCGGCAAGCCGGTGAGCGTCATCCCGTACGGCGTTGACCTCGATGCGTTCCGCCCGGCGCCGCGCGAGTCGCGCCCGCACCCGACGGTCGGCGCGGTGTCGCGGCTGTCGCCGGAGAAGGGGCTGGAGCACCTGCTGCGCGCGGTGGCGCTGCTGCGCGGCTCCGGCGTCACGCTGGACGTCGTGCTGGCGGGCGACGGCCCGTCGCGGCCGGCGCTGGAGCAGCTCGCGGCGGAGCTGGCGATCGGCCCGCGGGTGAAGTTCCTGGGCGAATTGCCGCACGAGGGCGTGCCGGCCGTGCTGCAGGGGCTCGACATCTTCGCGATGCCTTCGACGTGGGAGAGCTTCGGCGTGGCGGCTGCGGAGGCGAGCGCGATGGAGCTGCCGGTCGTCGCGTCCGACATCCACGGCATCCCGGACGTGGTGGTCGACGGCGAGACGGGGCTGCTGGTGCGCTCCGCGAGCCCGCCGGCGCTTGCCGCCGCCATCGCGCGCCTGGCCGGCGACGCCGCGCTCCGCGCCCGCATGGGCGCGGCCGGCCGCGCCTTCATCGAGCGCCACTACCGCTGGCAAGACAACGCCGCCCTCATGGAGCGCCTGTACGAGGAAGTGGTGGGGGGGCGGCGAGAGAACCAAGAACCAAGAACCAAGAACCAGGGTGCCGGGACGGTGTGAGATTGGTCGGCACTTTTCGGTTCTCCGGAACGGGGCCGGGCAGGCGGCGAGGGAGCGGTGCGGGTGCATTGGGGGGATGGTAGGACGGCGTGGGGGTGAACTCGCAGCAGCGGGTGACACCGCGGGCTGCGGGTCGCGGCCGTTGGCGGCATCGACGTGACAATCACGGCGACGGACAACGCGGGCGTGAGCGGCGTCGAGTATCGGATCGGGGCCGGGCCGTGGGTGCGCTATACGGCGCCAGTGCTGGTGCCGACAGGGAGCGCGATCACGTATCGCGCCGTCGACGTGAACGGGAACATCGAGGCCACGAAGTCCAATTTCCGCCAGCGCTCCGGGCCCGGTCGGCGGTATCGCGGAAGCGCCGGACGTGGACGCGCTGCCGGCGCGCGGTGGGACGGCCACGAAAGGCGGCCGCACGGCGTGCGCGCTCGGCGGCGTGATGCTGGTGGCGCTGGGAGTGCGGCGGTGGGGGCGGGGGTGAGCGGTGCGGGCGGTGATGTGGGCCGGGCGGGGTTGAGAGCGACCGGCGTTACTCGCGACGTGATCTCATGGATGCCCCGTTGACCCCCATGGGTTCCGACAGCGCCGCTGAGAGTCCGGAGGACCATCCGAAGGTGGAGCCAGGCGACAGGTTTGCGTTCGAGCCGTTGACTGAAGAGGGCCTTCGGGACTTCTCCGCGTTCTCGTGCGGGCCCGACCCGTGGCACATCGACCTGAACGAATATCTGCGCGACGACGCCCTGAAGCATCAAGCGTATGAGGTCAGCAAGACGTATCTCTGCTACGGCGCTTCAGCACAGCCGGTGGGATTCGTTTCTGTTTCAGCTGCCCACCTTCACCGGACCAACGTAACCGGGCGCCGAATCCCCTATGAGATCGTTCCTGCATTGTTGATTGGTAGATTGGGGGTCGCAGAAGCCGAAAAGGACCGAGGCTACGGGAAGAAGATTATTGCTGTGATCCGCCAAATGGCTCGAATTCTCTCGATCGGTTGTCGCATGCTTGCCCTTCAGGTCGATGTGGAAAACATCGCGGCCGTGGGCTTCTACGAGCACCAGGGGTTCATGAAAGCGCGAGAGAAGCAGGACGACGGTACATACACGGATTTTGTGGAGAGGTCTATGTACTGGATGTTCTACGATCTCTATGGGTCGATCTGAACATGCGGGAACGCAAGAACACGGAGCGGCCCACCTACGTGGTGGGCCGCTTTGCATTCATCTGCCGCAGTTCGGCAAGGGGTACGAGTTTCTTGCGGACCTCCAGGTCGGAGGCAGCGTCGCGCTTCTTCTTCGCATCGGGCTTCGCATTATCGAGGTACTCGTCTAGCCATGCAGCGGCCCGCCCTTTGAATGCGGGAATTCCCTCAATGGGCTTCGCCATCGCCACGTACCTCCTTTCCTCGCGGGCCTCCAACATATGATGTGGATGGCCGTCAATGCCGCTGACGTCACTATAGCATCGGCGTCAAGGGATCCTGCTTGAAGGGCGGACCACGGGTGCTAACCTTATCGAATGCTGGGGCTAGGCTCGAAATCAACCTGGCGAGACGAAGGGGAGGCAGAGTACGTCCCCGCTCGGGAAGGCGGCTCTTACTGAGGGTGGCTACGGACTCTCCCCACCCGGATTGCCGTCCGCCAGCGGTTGCGTGAACGCGCGGCCGGCGTCGCGGAGGTCGCCGAGCAGGTCTTCGCCCGCGGGCTTCGTACCGTGCTCGACCCACGCCACCAGGTCCTCGAACGCGCGCTGGCGCTCGGCGCCGGTGAAGGCGCAGTGGCCGGCGCGGCGCACGGCGCGCTGCACGAGCAGGTCGCCGCTGCCTGCGGCATCGACGGCGCGGCGGTACTGCTGCTCCAAGCTGATCGGCACGAAGAGGTCGCCGGTGCCGTGCAGCGTGAGCAGCGGCCGCGCGATCTTGCCGCTCGGCGGCCCGAACTCCGGGTACTGCTCGCGGTCCTGGTACTTCGGGTTGGCGGCGACGCGCGGGATCTCGCGGTTGAGCTTGTCCGTCGTGACGGGCGAGCCGTCGCCGGTCGCGTAGCGCGTGTCCGCGTTCTGGGCGACGGCGTTCGATGCGCCGGGCACCGCGACGGCGTTGACGAGCAGCGCGAAGTTGAACACGTAGTTGGCGTTGAAGCCCTCGAGGAAGAACGGACGCGGCCCGCCGGTCAGCTCCTCGATCGCGCCCGCGAACGCCTTTCCCTTTGCGCTCAGGTTGTTGGTGAGGCCGAGCGCCGGCACGACGGTGCTGCGCAGCGCCGCCGTGAGCGCGCTCGCGTCTGTCGTGACGCTCATCAGGTCGGCGCCGCCGAAGTAGCCGGCGAGCGCGCCCCAGCTCAGGAAGTAGTTGACGATCCCCTGGCCGTTGAGCGAGCCGCACTCGGCGAGCGCGCCGTCGTATGCGTCCGGGTACTGCTCCAGCGAGATGGTGATCACGTTCCCGCCCATCGACTGGCCGTAGAGGTACGAGCGCTTCGGCGCGCCCACGTTTTCGGCGAAGACGTTGCGGAGCGCGAGGGTGTCCTTCGCGCCGGCACCCGGCCGGTAGCCGTTGGCGCTGTAGCTCGATGCGCCCCACGCGTAGCCGTGCGCGATCAGGTACTCGCGCAGCGGCGGCATCGAGACCGTGAGATCGGCGGCGTTGCCGCGAAAGCCGTGCGCGAAGTAGACGACGCTGCCGTTCCAGGCGTCCGGCGCCTCGATCTGGTAGCCGCCGCCGGCGTACTGGCCGAAGATGGCGCGCGCGCCCGGCAGCGCGTCGAACCGCGGGTCGGTCGCCTTGAAATCGATGGCGACGGGGGTGATGGGGAGGGTCTGCGGCGTCGCCCATCCGTCTCGCGTTGCGGTGGCGGTAGCCGGTGGAGTCGCGGGGTCGGCCGAGACGGTGCTGCGGCCGCTGGCACTGCTGCACGATGCGAGCGCGCCGCCGGCGAGGAGCAGGCAACACAGGTGCGCGATCAGCTTCATCCTCGGCCTTCCCCCTCCCGGCGCCCGGTTGCGTGCGTGCGGTGCAGTCTATCGAAACGCGCGCGCCCGGCGCGCTCTCGGGGCCGCCCGGCGGGTTCAGGTGAAGGATTCCGTCCTGTGGCGCGGGAGCAAGACAGTCGAACGCGAAAGGTTAGAGCCCGCGTAGGCATAGCGCCGGGAACGCGCCGGCTCCGTGTCCGGATCGACGCAGCGAGCGGGGCGTACACTCATGGCATGAAGAGCGTGTACGCGCTGCTACTCGCGGCCGGGGCGCTCGGGCTGGCTGCATGCGGTGGCGGGCCCGGTGCGGCTCCATCGGCCACGGTCGCTCCGGCGCCCACGCCGCCGCTGCTACTGGCCGGCACGCTCACGGCGCTGGCCGCACTACCGAGTGCGACGCCATCGCCGCGACCAAGCGCCACGCCCGACCTCACCCCGCCGTTTACGATCCTGGCGTCGCAACCGCCGGAACTGGCCCTCACCGATGAGAACCTCCGCGGCAGTTCTTACTTTGTGCTCGATACGCGCTCGGGGCTCATCGAGGTCATAGCCCCCGACCTGAGCCCGGCCCGCCTGGCCGAGCAAGGTGGTCGCGGCGGCATCCGCGCGGCGTGGTGCGGCGACCGGCTCGCCATCGCGAGTATCGACGATGACACGCCGTACGTGGTCGATCCGTCGGGGGCGATGGTTCGCTGTAGTGATGGCGTCAGGCGAGGTGAGCGTGGTCGTCAGCGACGCACTCGGCAACGGCGTCTTCCGCGTCACCAACGCAGCGTCGCCTCGCTGGTCGCCCGCGGGCGGAGCGACGCTGGCCGTCATTGGCGACCTCTGCACCGGATTTCATGTGTTCGTCTTCGATCCCGACAGCGCGGGATTGCGCGACGTGACAAAGATGGGCGATCAGATGATCGAGTTCGCGTGGCGACCGGACGGAAAAGCGATCGCCGTGGACTTGATCCCTGCGGATCAAACTCAGGCGGCGCCGCGGCGTGTGCTCGGAGTGATCGATGTGGGCGATGGTTCGTTGAGCGAGCTGGTGTCGCTGCGGCGCGACGGCGAACTTGTCCCGATTGGATACGACGCCGCGGGCACGCGCCTGTTGTTCGTCTACAACCCGGGCCGCGGCTTCTGCGACGACGGCCGAGTGCCGGGACCGAAGACACGGCTCGAACGGCTCGGCGGCTGATCGCTGAGCAGCTGCAGGTGGTGGCGCACGCGATGTGCAGCGTCATCACGCGCTGTCTGCCGCGCGTCGGATCCGGCTGCGCCGGATGGGCAGCCGGGGGCGGCTACCCCACGCGCTTCGTGCCTCGGTTCGAGGCTATGTTCAAGAGCAGAGAGCAGAGAGCAGAGAGCAGAGAGCCGGCGTGCGACAGTACAGAGCGCCAGAGCTCATAGCTGAAAGCTGACCGCTGATAGCTGACAGCTAACCGCCGCATAGCTGAAAGCTGACCGCTGATAGCTGACAGCTAACCGCCGCATAGCTGAAAGCTGAAAGCTGATAGCTGACAGCTAACCGCCGCTAGATGTCCAGGTTCTTGACCTGGGTGGCGTGGCCCTGGATCCACTTCTTGCGCGGCGCGACTTCATCGCCCATCAGCGTCGAGAAGATCTCCTCGGCCTTCATCGCGTCCTCGATGCCGACGCGGAGCATCGTGCGGCGCTCCGGGTCCATCGTCGTCTCCCAGAGCTGCTCCGGGTTCATTTCGCCGAGACCCTTGTAGCGCTGGACGTGCGCCTTCTGGCCGTCCTTGATCTTCGCCAGGTGCTGGTCGCGCTCCTGGTCGGAGTAGATCCACGTGTGTTGCCGGCCGACCTGGATGCGAAACAGCGGCGGCTGCGCGATGTACAGGTAGCCCGCATCGATCAGGTCGCGCATGTAGCGGAAGAAGAACGTCAGCAGCAGCGTGCGGATGTGCGAGCCGTCGACGTCGGCGTCGGCCATGATGATGACGCGGTGGTAGCGCAGCTTGTTGAGGTCCATCGTGTCGCCGAAGCCGGTGCCGAGCGCGGTGATCAGCGCGCGGATCTCCTCGTGCGCCAGCATCTTCTCCATGCGCGCCTTCTCGACGTTGAGGATCTTGCCGCGCAGCGGCAGGATCGCCTGGAAGCGGCGGTCGCGGCCCGTCTTGGCGGTGCCGCCGGCCGAAATACCCTCGACGAGGTACAGCTCGCACTTGTCGGCTTCGCGCTCGGAGCAGTCGGCGAGCTTGCCGGGCAGCATCGTGCCGTCGAGCAGGCCCTTGCGCACGACGAGGTCGCGCGCCTTTCGCGCGGCCTCGCGCGCCCGCGACGCCATGATGCCCTTTTCGATGATCCGGCGGCCGTCGGAGGGGTGCTCCTCCAGGTACTGCATGAGCCCTTCGGCGACGGCGCTCTCGACGTGCGTCTTCACTTCCGCGTTGCCGAGGCGCGTCTTCGTCTGGCCCTCGAACTGCGGCTCGGGCAGCTTGACGCTGATCACCGCGACGAGGCCCTCGCGCACGTCGTCGCCGGTGAGGTTCGGGTCGT
The DNA here is from genome assembly GCA_963701135.1 of uncultured Chloroflexia bacterium. Lineage (GTDB taxonomy): Bacteria > Chloroflexota > Dehalococcoidia > DSTF01 > JACRBR01 > CAYJMJ01. The sequence goes on along the minus strand of OY969567.1, from coordinate 2,977,144 downwards.
CGTCCTTGAGGAACTTCTGCTTGCGCGCGTAGTCGTTGAGGACGCGCGTGAGCGCCGAGCGGAAGCCGGTCAGGTGGCGCCGCCATCGATCGTGTTGATCGTGTTGGCGAAGCTGAACTCCGCCTGCGAGAAGCCGTCGTTGTACTGGATCGCCGCCTCGACCTGCGTCGTCTCCACCGTCTTCTCGATGTAGATCGGGCGCGGGCTGAGCGTGTTGCGGCCCCTTGTTGACGTGGCGCACGAAGCTCGCGACGCCGCCCTCGAAGCAGAAGTTCATCTCGCGCTCGCGGCCGGGGCGGCGGTCGTCGAAGCGGATCCAGATGCCCTTCGTCAGGTACGCCATCTCGCGGAAGCGCTGGAGCAGTTGGTCGTAGTCGTAGTCGACGGCGTCGAAGATCTCGTCGTCGGCGAGGAACCCGGTCGTCGTGCCGGTGTGCTGCTGCTTCGGCTCGACGGTCGTCTTCAGCGTGCCCTTGGGGATGCCGCGCTCGTACTCCTGGCGGTAGATCTTGCCGTCGCGGCGCACCTCGACGCACGTCTTGCTCGGAGAGCGCGTTGACGACGGACGCGCCGACGCCGTGCAGGCCGCCCGAGACCTTGTAGGCGCCGCCGCCGAACTTAGCCGCCGGCGTGCAGCACCGTCATGATCGTTTCGAGCGCCGACTTGCCGGTGGTCTTGTGCTTGTCGACCGGGATGCCGCGGCCGTTGTCGCGCACGCGTCACCCAGTTGTCGGCCTCGATCGCGATGTCGATGCGCGCAGCAGAAGCCGGCCATCGCCTCATCGACCGAGTTGTCGACGATCTCGAAGACCAGGTGGTGCAGGCCGCGCTGGTCGGTGCGTGCCGATGTACATGCCGGGGCGGCGGCGGACGGCCTCCAGCCCCTCCAGGACCTGGATATCGCTGGCGGTGTACGAGGCCTGCGACTTGCCGCGCTTTGCGGCCGGCGCCTCATCCTCGACGCGTTGTCGTACCATGTAGCTCTCGTGTCCCGTCTCTACGTCTGGGGTTGTTGGGATCGAAAAGACCCGTGCTTTCCGCTCCGGAGCCGGGTCTGAACGTGCGGCTTCAGGTGCTCCCGCATGACGGTTCATTCTACCACAACACGAGCCACTTTTCCGGGCCTGATCCGCTCCGAGTACGGGTCTATTCGAGCCCGATTTAGATTCGATTTCGGGTGCTGAACGGCGCTCGCGGGCCCTCCGTTCCCGAATACGGCGGCGGCCCGCCCCGCCAGGGCGTAGGATGGTGGCTGACCCGGCGTTGTCGGCGGCTGCAGGAGGGGATGGCGACGGGCATCTTGCTGCACCTGGGGCACGGCGGCCGCACGTTCCACGGCATCGATCCGGTGCTGATCTTCTTCGCGGCGCTGGCGTTCGCGATCGCGGTCATCGCGATCTGGTCGGGCGATGACGCGACCGCGGATCGCGGCGGCGATGATGCGTCCGGAGACGCTGCCGGCTAACGGCCGGCTGACGGCGGATCGTCGGGCGCCGGGAATCGCAAGCAACAGCGTACGGTGGGAGTCGAGCGCCGTAGAACTGACCGCGTGCGTGGTTCCAGCAACGGCGAGGCGCTGGAAGCCGCGGACTGCGACATAAGGATGGGCCAGCCTCAGGCCCCGCCTCCATCAGCCAGCCCACCCCGCCTGCGCCCCTCTCGGGGGTGGTGCTGATCGTACGCCCGCCCCAAACCGGAACAAGGGCCGAATGGCCTGATGATCCCCCACCGGCGCCGCTCACGATCCCGCGCGTGGCCGCGGCCCGCCGCATCTGATACAACACCGCCGGAGCAGGCACCGCGCGGCCGTGGCAGGGTCCGCAGGTGGCGCGCTGCGTCATCGTGGACCGCTGGCCGCGCGTGAGATCCGCCTGCGCCGGGTGCGCGGCCGGCTGCCCCACGCGCTTCGCGCCTCGGACCGGAAGAGAATCGCAGGGACGTGCAGCGCTACGACAAGATCACCATCATCGGGCTCGTCATCATCGCGGCGCTCGTCGCCGTGATCGCCGCGCTGGTGCTGCGCGCCGACTCCGCGAGCGCACCCGAAGAAGCCGCTTCGACGGCGACGCCGGCGCACGACGTGCGCACGATCGCCGAAGAGAACGCGCGCGCCGGATCGACGGACTGGCGCATCACGCGGCCGGCGCTCATCGGCGAGATCCAGGGGTACGCCGGGCAGGTGAGCGTGCAGCGTGGCGAGGCGCTGGACCTGTACGTCAGCACGATGACGGACGGCGCGAAGTACGAGGCCGACGTGTACCGGATGGGGTGGTATGGCGGCGCCGGAGCGCGCGTCGTACGCTCGATCAAGAACATCGATGGCGAGAACCAGGGGCGATGGGACCCGCTGCGCGGCGTGCAGGATTGCACAACGTGCACGCTCGACCCGGCGACGCTGCTGCTGGAGGCGAACTGGAAGCGCAGCCTGCAGGTGAAGGTCGACAAGGACTGGGTCAGCGGCTACTACCTGGTGAAGCTCCACGAGATCAAGACCGACACCGAGGCGTACGTCATCTTCATCGTGCGGGAAGACACGTCGGACGCACCGATTCTGGTGCAGGCTTCGACGAACACCTGGCAGGCGTACAACACCTGGGGCGACGCGAGCACGTACGGTGCGTTCGGCGCCGACCGCAGGTACGTGGAAAAGACGCGCCGCGCCTACCGCGTATCGTACGACCGTCCGTACGACATGACGATGCGCGACGAGCAAAATTACGGCGCCGGTGAGTTCTTCGCGTGGGAGTACAACTTCGTGCGGTGGGCGGAGTCGCGCGGCTACGAGATGACGTACACGACGAACGTCGACGTGTCGCTCCGCGGCGAACTGCTCAAGAAACACCGGCTGTTCGTCTCGCTCGGCCACGACGAGTACTGGACGAAGCAGCAGCGCGACGCCGTCGAGGGGGCGCGCGACGCCGGCGTGAACATCGCTTTTTTCAGCGGCAACGAGGCGTACTGGCAGGCGAGGATCGAAGACGCGACGTCCGGTGCAAAGGCGCGCGTGATGACGGTGTACAAGGATGCGACGCTGGACCCGCTGGCGCGCTCCAACCCGAAGGAGGCGACGGTGCTGTTCAAGGACCCGCCCGTCAGCCGTCCGCAGAGCATGCTGTCGGGCCTTGCCTACGGCTCGAACACGACGCCCGATTACCAGCCGTGGCGTCCCGCTTCGACCGACGCGTGGATCTTCGCCGGCGCCGGCATCGTGACCGGGGAGTCATTTCCCGGCATCGTCGGTTACGAGTACGATCACATGGCGGTGCCGGGCGAGCGGCCGCCCGGCCTCATCGTCGCCGGCAGTTCGCCGGTCAACGGCTTCATCGGCAGCGACACGTCGATCTCGTCGCTGTATCAGGCGGAGTCCGGCGCAACGGTGTTCGCCGCCGGGACCATCGCGTGGCCGTGGGGGCTCGACGATTTCGGCCATGAGACGTGGGGTGCGTACGCCGATGACCGCCTCAGAAAGATCACGGCGAACATTATCGACCGGCTGAGCCAGCCCAGGGAGGCGACCCCGCTCGGCCAGTGAGGAGGGGAGCGATGCGGCTTAAAGGGAAGGTGGCGTTGATCGCGGGCGCCGGCGGGCGGCAGGGGACTACCGTGCCGGTGCTGTTCGCGCGCGAAGGGGCGAAGGTCGTCCTCGTCGGACTGATCGCCGACGAGCTGGAGCGGCTCGTCAAGCACATCGAGTCGCAGGGCGGCGAGGCTGTCAGCCGCGCCGCCGACCTCACCAACGCGGCGGAGGCCGCGGCGGCCGTGCGGCTGGCGGTCGAACGCTTCGGGCGCATCGACATCCTCTACAACAACACCGGTATCTACTCGTCGTGGGAGCACCGGACCGGCGAGCTCGATGAGCAGGAGTGGGACCGCATCCTGGGCGTCAACCTCAAGACGCACTTCCTGACCGCGCGCTTCGCCCTGCGCGAGATGACGCGTCAGGGGTCGGGCGTGGTCATCAACGTCGGGGCGGCGCGCGCGGCGCGGCTCGGCGGCAACGCCGCATACGCCGCGGCGAAGACGGCGATCATCGGCATGACGAAGAAGATGGCGCGCGAGTACGCGCCCGACAACATCCGCGTCAACTGCATCTGTCCGACGAACATCCAGGCATCGCGCGACCCGCTCAATCCGGCCTTACCGCAGCCGGTCGTCCAGCGCGACGGCACGCCGGAGGACGTCGCGTACGCGGCGCTCTTCCTCGCTTCGGACGAGGCGGCGTGGATCACGGGCGCCGAGCTGGTGGTGGACGGCGGAGCGGAGGTGCTCGGTTGAGGAGTTGCGCTGTGTGAGGGCGAAGCCGGAGTCTGGATGCTGGATCCTCGCGCCGCTATCCACCATCTCGTTTCTAGTGTAGTGATTCCGAACAGTCGTTAGTTTGCGAGACGCGAAGCGTGGAGCATAGCCGCCCCCGGTCGAAGACTCGCCGTGGAGAGCTGTGCGTCCGGCGATCGACGAGTCGCCGAAGGAGACAGCCGAACCGACGTGGTACAGCGGCTCGCCTGAGGATCTCGGACGCGTGCGCCGCCACGCCCCGCTAACGAAGCGTTTTAGACTACTCCAGCCTCCAGCTTCACCTCGATCCAGCACGCCTTCCGTCCGGCGATCAGCCTCCCGCCACGCGCTGGAGCCAGTCGATGCCGCTGCTGACGATGTACGCCACGGCGATGTAGTTGATCGTCTTCCCCACCAACATCACCGTCATGAAGCGCCGCATCGACATGCCGGCCACGCCCGCGGCGATGCCGCCGACGTTGATCAACGGGTTCGGCACCGCGGCGACGCAGAACACCGTCAGCGTTCCGTGCCGCCGCATCAGCGTGACGAGCAACCGGCCGATGCGGCTGTTGCCGATGACGGCGCGGCCGCCGACGCCCGTCGAGTAGCCGGTGAGCTCGCCGATCGCCGAGCCGGCGGCAACGACGATGCCGATCGTGATCTGCTGCGGCACGTACGGGATCGGGTTGAGGAAGAGCCCGAACGTGATCCCCGCCAGCGCGCCCGGCACCGGCACGAACATCGATGCGGAGCCGATAATCGCCGAGGCCAGGACGCCGAAGTAACCCAGGCTCTTGACGAGCTTGACGCCGCCGACGGTGTAGGCGATCACAAGCGCCGTCGTCATGCCGATGACGGCCATGACGATGCCGAGGACCGCCAGCCGCTGGTTCTCCGAGGGGGTGATGATCTCGGCGGCGGCCGCCGGCCCCTCGTCCTCGAACGATTCCAGGAACCGCTCGATGCGGCGCTGGATGCGGATGCGCCGCGACAGCCGCTGCTCGCGCTCGGTGGTTTGGCTCACGCACAAACGATAGCGGGTTTGGGCGAATCGGGGGCCCGCCGCCGCGGAGCCGCTTACTCCAGGTGGAAGCGGTAGCCGACGTTGCGCACGGTCTCGATGAACGTGTGGCCGCGGTCCTCGATCTTGCTGCGGAGCCGCCGGATGTGGACGTTGACGGTGCGCGCGCCGCCGTAGAAGTCGTAGCCCCAGACGCGGTTGAGCAGCGCCTCGCGCGTGAACACCTTGTCGCGGTTCGTGGCCAGGAATCGCAGCAGCTCGAACTCCTTGTAGGTGAGGTCGATGGGCGCCCGGCGACGTACGCCTTGTAGTTCGACAGGTCGATGTGCAGGTCGTCCGCACGGAGCGTGTTGTCGCCTTCGACGCCGGACTTGAGCCAGATCGCGCGCCGCACGCGCGCCGTCACTTCCTCCGCCAGCGCCGGGAAGACGACGAAGTCGTCGAAGCCGATGGAGAAGTCGAACGTCCCGAGCTGGTCGCTGCGGATCACCGCCAGCGAGGCGACGCCGTGGGGCATGTCGGCGGAGCGGAGCAGGTTGCGGACCGCCGGCACGTCGGTGCGGCCGAGCAGGTTGAACAGCAGCACGGCGGGCGTCTCCGAGCGCGCGTCGTCGAGCACGCGGGCCATCTCGGCGTGGGCCACCTCGAAGCCGGCGTCCTCCAGCCCGGCGGCTATCGGCCGGAGCTCCTCGGTCGCGTCAACGAACAGGATGTTGTTCACGTCGATAGCTCATGCTTTCGTAGTGATGGCCGGGATTATAGCCGGTCTACGTTACGATGGCATGACGGAACTGGACACAAGCTCCCCGATTGAACCCCTAGGGGCCCGCCCCTATACTTCGCACATTGCGGTAATCCCGAAGGAGCGCACATGGCGGAACTCCGCGCCGTCGCCATCTCCGGCAGCCCGCGCGCGCCCTCGAAGTCGAAGACGCTCGCCGAGATCATGTTGCGCGAGCTGGAGCGCGCCGGCTGCGCGACGCGGATGGTTGACGTGGCCGAACTGCCGGCCGAGGGGCTCGTCGCCCGCGCCAGTGCGCCCGAGATCGATGCCGCGATCGCGGCGGTCGGCGAGGCGCAGATCGTCGTCGCCGCCTCGCCGACGTACCGGGCGCTCTACACCGGCGTGATGAAGTGCCTGTTCGACCTGATGCCGCCGGGGCACTTGGCCGGCAAGATCTGCGTGCCGGTGCAGACGGGCGCCGCGGCGGCGCACTTCCTGTCGGTGGAGTACGGCATGCAGCCGCTCTTCGCGAGCCTGGAGGGCGTGGCGGTCGCCGGCGTCTACGCGACGGACGAACACTTTGCGGACGGGACGCCCTCGGAGCGGCTGGCGGCGCGCATCGAGCTCGTGGCGGCGACGGCCGTCGCGCTCGCACGGGGCCTCGCACGCTGATGCGCATCGGCTTCGACTTCGATGGCGTGCTCTGCCTGACGCCGTTCGGCCGCCTGGCCGTGCACGCGCCGAAGCCCGTGCCGGACCTGCCGCCCGGTTACGAGGAGCTGTACCGGCAACCCGCGCCCGGCGGGCCGCTGCGCCTGGGCGTGGAGTACCTGCGCTTCGGCTGGCGGCGCATGGCGCCCGACGCGGCGCCGGTGCTCCGCGACCTCTCCCAGAACCACGAGATCTACATCGTTACGGGGCGCAGCGTCGCCGGCGAGCCGCTGCTGCGGCGCTGGCTGGAACGCCACGGCCTGTCGGAGGGGGTCGCCGGTGTGCGCATGGCGCCGCCGGGCCTGCGTCCGGCGCAGCACAAGCTCGCCACGGCGCGCATGCTCGGCCTCGACGCCCACATCGACGACGACCCGCGCACGGCGTACCACCTGGCGGAGCACGGCGTCGAGCGGGTGTACCTGTACGACCACGCCGGCGCACACGGCGCCGCGCCGCCGCCGCCGCACCTCACGCTCGTGCGCTCGTTGCGCGAGTTCGCCGCCGCCGTGTCCGGCTAGAACAGACAACAGACAACAGACAACAGACAACAGACAACAGACAACAGACAACAGACAACAGAGGCACGCCCCGGGCTCCCCCCCCAATCGTGCATCCGCGCGCCGTCACCCGGCGTACTTCGCGAAGTACGACACGCGAGATCGGGAGGACGGTGAGATGTCGAACGTACGGGTGGCGTTCGTGGTGCTGGCGGTGGCGGCGGGCGCGGCGCTCATCGCCGCGTGCGGCGGTGGCGACGGATACGGAGGCAGCAGCACCGCGACGCGCGCGCCGGCAACCACGCCGGGCGCGGGCGGCGGCGCGAACAGCGGCGGCTCCGGGGTCACGCTCAACGTGACGGCCAAGGACTTCTCGTTCGACCCGGCGAAGCTTGAGGCGACGAAGGGTGCGCCCGTGACGGTCGCGCTCAAGAACGAGGGTGCCGCGACGCACACGCTGACGCTGTACAAGGACGACGGATACACGCAGAAGGTGGAGGGCGCCGACACGGGCCAGATCACGGGCGGCGCCAGCGGCGGCTTCACGGCGACGTTCGCGAGCGCGGGAGACTTCTACTTCCGCTGCGAATTGCATCCGACGCAAATGCAGGGCGAGATCGAGGTCAAGTAGCTCGTGCGCCCCTGAGCGGCGCGGCGAGGGTCAGCGGGCCTTGTAGTTCGGCTTGCGCTTCTGCGCGAAGGCGAGCGGCCCTTCCTTCGCGTCCTCCGACGACAGCACCTTGCGCGACTGCTCGTTCTCGAACCGCAGGCCCTCGTCCATCGGCAGGGAGAGGCCGCGGTGCACGGCCTCCTTCGCGAGTCGGACGGCGAGCGGGCCGTTTTCGCAGATGGCCTCCGCCATCGCGAGCGCGTGCGGCATCACCTGGCCGGCCGGCACGACGGCGTTCACGAGGCCGTAGCGGAGCGCCCACTCCGCATCGAATCGCCCGCCCGTGAGGATCAGCTCCAGCGCCGCGCCCGCCGGCACGATGCGCGGGAGCCGTTGCGTCCCCCCGGCGCCCGGGATGATCGCGCGCGTCACTTCCGGCAGGCCGAACACCGCGTGCTCCGCGGCGATGCGGATGTCGCAGGCGAGCGCCATCTCGAGCCCGCCGGCCAGGCAGTAGCCGTTGACGGCCGCGATCATCGGCTTCCAGCACTCGAAGTTACGCGTGATGCCGCCAAAGGGCGCGCGCGAGTACAGGGCGCTGACCGCGTTCAGGCCCTGCTGCTGCGCCGCGGACATCGCGACGAGATCGTTGCCGGCGGAGAACGCCTTCGCGCCCGCGCCGGTGAATATGCCCACCCAGAGCTCGTCATCGTCGCGGAAGTCGCACCAGGCCGCGTGCAGCTCTTCCGAGGTCTGCGGATCGATGGCGTTCATGCGCTCAGGGCGGTTGATCGTGACGATGCCGACCCGCCCGCGCTTCTCGTAGAGCACTTTCTCGAAGTTGAAGTCCGACATTTGATTCCTGCCTTCTCATCCAGCCGGGCGCGCGCAAGCGTAGCACCGCCTACCGCATCGATCCAGATGCGTGCGTCCGAACATTCCGGACCATAAGTCACGGGTGATGCTGAACGCGTGACGTGGGGTTCGTGGTCCCAGAGCGCCGTATGACTACGAGCATTAGTGATCGCTAGGGTGGGATCAGAATACCCATCGGTATTTGCTTAACACATGGCATTTACGCATTGCCCGTGGGTGCACTCAATGCTAGAATCGGCGCTAGGCAGAGGGCATGTGGCTTTCGGGGCGTTGACGCGCTCCGGCAGGAAGGGCTGAGGTTCATGGCAACAGCAACATCAAAGTCCACTGGAAAGACCGGCGCTGCGGCAGCGATTCACCAGGCAATGATGCCGTGGGTGCTAGTCACCGAGATCTACTGGATGTCGTACAAGCTGCTGGAGCGCCGCTTTTACCACCTGGGCGTCTCCGCGTCGCAGGCGCGCGTGCTTGCGGTACTGCACTTCACCAAGGGGCCGATCAAGCCGAGCCTGGTGGCGACGTTGCTGTTCCAGGAGACCCAGAGCATCACCGGCATCCTGCACCGCATCGAAAGCCGTGGCTGGGTGCGCCGGCTCCCAGACCCGAACGACCGCCGCGCGGTCGGCCTGGAGCTGACGGACAAGGGCCGCGAGATCACGCAGGAGATCGTGCGCATCTCGCAGGAGCTGTACGACGACATGTTCGGCAACGTGTTGACCGCCGCCGAGAAGCGACAGGCGGAGCAGATCCTCAAGAAGGTGCGCGCGCTGGGCTTCAAGCTGCCGGAGACCGATTTCAAACTCCGCCGCGCGCAGCAGTACGCGATCTGGAAGGACTGACGGAGCTTCGCTTCGTAGAACCAAGAACCAAGAACCGAGAATCTGACGAGACGGGCCCGGCGCACGCGCCGGGCTCGTCTGCTGCTTGCCGATCGCACCCGATGACGGCATGGGATGCTGAACTACCTGGAAGGACTGACGAAGCTTCGCTTCGTAGAACCAAGAACCAAGAACCGCGAACCTGACGAGACGGGCCCGGCGCACGCGCCGGGCTCGTCTGCTGCTTGCCGATCGCATCCGGTGAGGGCATCGGGATGCTGAACTACGTGGAAGGACTGACGAAGCTTCGCTTCGTAGAACCAAGAACCAAGAACCTGACGAGACGGGCCCGGCGCGTGCGCCGGGCTCGTCTGCTGCTTGCCGATCGCGGCCGGTGAGGGCATCGGGATGCTGAACTACGTTGAGCTTCGCGCTGTGCCGCCGCGCGGGCTGCAAAGCACGCATTACGAGGTGGCCCTGACTCTTGCGGCGCGCACCTAGGTTCTAGGTTCGCGGTTCTGGGTTCTACGAAGCGAAGCTTCGTCCAGCAGCCGTCGTGCGCGCTCGACGACCGGTGCGTTGACCATGCGGCCATCGACGCTCACGGAGCCACGGCCGGCCGCGGCGCCTTCTTCCGCCGCGGCGATGAGGCGGCGCGCTTCGGCGATCTCGGCGCGCTTCGGCGCGAACGCGCGGTTCACGGCGGCCACCTGTCCGGGGTGGATGACGAACTTTCCCTGGAAGCCGATCGACCGCGCGAACGCCGTCTCCTTCGCGAGTCCGGCCGCGTCCTTCACGTCGGTGTACGGCGTGTCGATCGACGCGAGCGCATACGCGGCGGCGACCTGCACGACGGTGTAGCGCAGGTGCGCGAGCGCCGCGGCGGTGCGGGGGACGCCCAGCTCGGCCGTGTAGTCCTCGCCGCCGACTGCCAGGGCGACGATCCGGTCGGACGCTCGGGCGATGTCCTCGCAGCGGAGCAGGCCGCGCGGGCTTTCGATGATCGGGATGGTGTGGACGTTGCCGGGGCGCACCTTGTTCGCCATCTCGGCCTCGCGCAGCAGGACGTTGAGGTCGCGCAGGTCCTGGGCGTGCTGCGCCTTCGGCAGGACGACGCCGGCGAGCCGCTTCCGCACGACGGCCATCAGGTCATCGCGCGTCATGCCGGTGTCGATGGCGTTGACGCGGACGAAGACCGCCTGACCGTCCGCGGCGAGCTTCGGCAGCCAGCCCCTGACGAGCTTGCGCGCGGCCTTCTTCTCCGCCGCCGGCACCGCGTCCTCGAGGTCGACGACGATCGCGTCGGGGCCGGCGGCGCGCGCACGTTCGAGCATGCGCTCGCGGTTACCGGGCACGAACAACAGTGAGCGGAAGCGGTCCATGCTCAACTCCTTGACGCCGTGCGCGCAGTATCGCCCGGTGCTTGACGGCGGGCAACGCCGCGCCGCGCGAAACTGTGAGGCCGGCGTGAGAAATACGGGAGTACACGCATGCGGCGCGCGACGCGGAAGACGATACGATAGGGAGCGATCACGCGCACGGCGGCACTCCCCGGCGCGATCCTCCCGCCACCCCGCACCTGCACTTCCAGAAGCCGCAATGGGCGCGGCCTCTTGACAGACATCCGGGCGATGAGGTAACAAGGAACGTAGATTCGCCACTCACTCCCGGCGTCCATTCTCCCGGCGCCGAAGCGACTCCCTCTGACCCGGCACAATTCGGCTCGCCGAAGGCCCGCATGGCCTGTGCTCGTCCGGTGGAGTTGTCCCAGGAAACGATCCGGTACACAACGTCAAACCGGTCACTAGCCCGATTAGAGGTCCAAACATGGGCGCTGTACGAGAACGAAGACGGTCGGTCGCGGCACCGCGTGCGGCGGCCCCGCAGGAAGACATCGGCGACCAGCCGATGACGCAGGCGGAGCGTGAGAGCGCGCTCACGACCGGCGGCATCCTGGAAATCGTCGATGACGGATACGGCTTCCTGCGCGGCGAAAGCCTGCTGCCCGGCGCCAACGACGTGTACGTCAGCCAGTCGCAGATCCGCCGCTTCGGCCTGCGCACCGGCGACTACGTCACCGGCCAGGTGCGCCCGCCGAAGGACAGCGAGAAGTACTACGGCCTCCTGCGCGTCGAGCACGTCAACGGCCTCGACCCGGAAGTGGCGAAGCAACCGCCCCTACTTCGAGAACCTCACCGCGATCTTCCCCAACCAGCTCGATCGACCTCGAAACGCCGTCGCCCGACCTCTCCGGCCGGCTGATCAACCTGATCTCGCCGATCGGCCGCGGGCAGCGCGGCCTCATCGTCTCGCCGCCGAAGGCCGGCAAGACGTTCCTGCTCAAGGCGATCGCCGCGGGCGTCGCCGCGAACTACCCCGACATCCACCTGATGGTCGCGCTGATCGGCGAGCGGCCGGAGGAAGTCACCGACATGAAGCGGTCGGTGAAGGGCGAGGTCGTCGCATCGACGTTCGATGAGCCGGTCGAAGACCACACGCGCGTCGCCGAGATGGCGCTGGAGCGCGCAAAGCGGCTCGTCGAAGGCGGCATGGACGTCGTGATCCTGCTCGACAGCATCACGCGGCTCACGCGCGCCTACAACCTGGCGATGCCGCCGAGCGGGCGCACGCTGACCGGCGGTATGGACCCGGTCGCGCTCTACCCGCCGAAGCGCTTCTTCGGCGCCGCCCGCAAGTGCGAGGAGGGCGGCAGCCTGACGGTGATCGCGACGTGCCTCGTCGACACCGGCAGCCGCATGGACGAAGTGATCTTCGAGGAGTTCAAGGGCACCGGCAACCAGGAGCTGCGGCTCGACCGCCGGCTCGCCGAGCGGCGCGTCTTCCCGGCGATCGACATCGCCGGCAGCAGCACGCGGCGCGAGGAGCTGCTGCTCGACGAGGCGACGCTGCGCCAGGTGTGGCTGATGCGCCGCATGATGTCGATGATCGCCTCGAACGCCAGCAACCCGTCGGAGGCCACCGAGCGTCTGCTCGAGCGCCTGTCCCGGACCGGCAGCAACGCCGAGTTCCTGGCGACGCTCAGCAAGACGGAGGTGTGACGGTAGTTCACAGTTCGTAGTTGTAGTTCACAGTGACGCGCGCCGAAAGGCGCGCGTTGTTGTTGTGCTGGGACCGGCGTGGGGGTCGTTGTAGGGACAGGTCTTCAGACCTGTCCGCCCGGGGCGGACGCCGACGCGGCGCAATCGGTGAGCAACGCGACCATGCCGCGGGGGAGGCGCCGGCCGCCGCGCGGGGTGGGCGGAGCTGAAGTCCGCCCGGAGCGGACGCGGCGCACGGGGACGCCAGCGGTGACAGCGCTGCGGATTGCCTGATGCCGCCTGCGGGCGGGCGGAGCTGAAAATCCTTCGCTACAGGTGCGGGGATCGGGCGATAGTTCGCCGGATGCCAGATGGTGCGCTGCCCGACGAAGCGGACAGGTCTGAAGACCTGTCCCTACGGCGGCCGCGGCGCGACTGTCTACTGTGAACTGTCTACTGTGAACTCGCCCCCACCAGCTCGATCGCCTCCTCCGTGATCGTGGCGTCGAGGATGCGGAAGGCGCGGACGACGGGCTTCGCTTCGTCCATCAGCGACACCAGCACGTAGGACGCGTCGGGCCAGGTGGCGAGGCGCACGTCCGTCGGCGAGGGGTAGGCCTCGGTGTGGGTGTGCGAGTGGTAGATGACCAGGAACTCCCAGTCGTTGCCATCGACCTCGCGGTGGATGCGCAGCAGGTCCTTCGTGTCGACGCTGTAACGGTACGGGCTCGCCTCGGCGTTGATCGCGCGGTACAGCTTCATCGCGCGGCCGTCCTTGCCGGCGATGATGCCGCAGCATTCGTTCGGGGCCTCTTCTTTCGCGTGCGTGATCATCTCGTCGATGTAGCTCTGTTCGAGTAGCAGCGCCATTTACGCTCCTGACGGCATCATGATGCCCATGGCGCTGCGCGGCAGCTCGACGGTCATCAGCGGCAAGTTGAGCGCCTTGTACCTCTCAGCGAGCACGGTCGCGGCGCACGCGCGGCACAGCCGCTCGTAGTCGCGGTCCATGTTGCGAAAGACGGCGCGGTCCTCTTCTTCGGGAAGCTCCGGGTCGACGAAGTCCGGCGTGAGCCACGCGAAGTGGCTCTGCTCGCCGCAGCGGCCGCACGCGTCGCCGATCGTCAGCATCAGCCACGAGATCGCTTCGATGTCGGAGCGGAGAAACTGGTACGCCGGCATCTCATCGAGCCGGTAGTACAGGTGGAACTTGTTGTCGCCGAACGGCTCGACGATGACGGCGATGCCTTCATCCTTCCCGTAGGCGTCTTTCAGCCCCTGCGCGAGGCAGTCGTAGCCCAGCAGCACCGGGCCGTCATCGCCGCCGTAGACGCCGTGGCACGTCGGGTCGAGGCCGACGCGGCCGCCCTCGTTGCGGCAGATCCAGCACACTTCGCCCTCGACGAAGATCGGCTCATCTTCGTCGTCCTCCTCATCGTCGTCGCTGACGATGTTGAGGCCGTCCTCCTCCTCATCTTGCAGCCTGTCGCGCTCTTCGTCGGGTCCGGTTCGTCGGAACACCATCTACCACGTCCTCAATTCGCCATCGTCGAAACAGCTCCCGGGCGAGAGCTGCATGCGCAGGAAGTTGTCGCTGACCGCGGGCGACGCGGCGTGCATCGCCCAGTGCTCGCGCTCGTCCTCCGGCAGGTTGTTCGCCAGCGCGGTCCACGACGCGTGGATGAACGCGTCGCCCTCGGCGATGCCGAAGTCGAGCGACCAGCCGCCCTGCTTCTTCACGCGGCCGGCGGTGTTCGTCCGGATCAGCTGGAATGCGCTGCTGCCGCGGTACCGGTCGAGCACCGCCGGCTCGAACGAAAGCTGAAGCAGCGCGGGATCGCGGCTGGCCATCGCGCGGCGGTAGAGGACCTTGAGGAAGTCGGACATGATCCCCCGTGTACGGTTGTGGGGCGGACTTCCGTGCCGCCCCACAACATGGTTCCACCCTGCGGCGTTACGCGCTACTTCTCGATCGGTACGTCGATCAGGCTGCCGTACTCCGTCCACGAGCCGTCGTAGTTACGCACGTTGGGGTAGCCGAGCAGGTGCTTGAGCGCGAACCACGTGTGCGACGAGCGCTCGCCGATGCGGCAGTAGGCGATGACCTCCTTGTCGCGGGTCACGCCCTTGGCGCCGTAGAGCTGGGCGAGCTCCTCCTGCGACTTGAAGGTGCCATCCTCGCGCACGGCCTGCGCCCACGGCACGTTCCTGGCGCCCGGTATGTGGCCGGTGCGTTGCGCCGTCTCGGTCAGGCCGGGCGGCGCCATGATCTCGCCGCTGTACTCGGCCGGCGAACGCACGTCGACGAGCGCGTTCTTGCCGTTGCCGAGCGCATCCAGCACCTGTGCGCGCTTGGCGCGGAGGCCGGCGTTGAGCGGCTGCGCCTTGTAGCTGGCCTTCTTCGGCTTCGGCACGTCCCTGGTGGTCGGGCGGTTCTCTTCGGCCCACTTCTTGCGGCCGCCGTCCATGAGTTTGACGTCCTTGTGGCCGTACATCTCGAGCAGCCAGAAGGCGTAAGCGGCGAACCAGTTGTTGTTGTCGCCGTACAGCACGACGGTATCGTCGTTGCTGATGCCGGCGTTGCCCAGGAGCTCTTCGAGCCCCTCCCTGGTGATGATGTCGCGTCGCACCTGGTCCTGGAGCTGGCTCGTCCAGTTAAAGCCGACGGCGCCGGGCGCGTGGCCCTCGTCGTAGGCGGTCGTGTCGACGTCGACCTCGACGAGTTTGACCTTCGGGTTGTTGAGGTTCTGGGCGACCCAGTCGGTCGTTACGAGCACGTTAGCTGACATGAGAACAATCCTCCTGTTCGAATGCGTGGCCGCAGTCGTCGCAAAGCGAGGGCTGGAGAGAGCCGGTGAGAATATTTTAGATATTCTGAATCGACCAGGTCAACGAAGACCGGGTAGTGGGTCAGTTTCAAACTGACCCACTACCGAAGACCGCCCTCTTTCGACCAGAGGGAGCCCAGAAGGGCCGCACAGAAGAGGACCGCGATGGAGAGGGCGAGCGTCGCGATCGACAGGAGCATCGACCAGCGGCGCACCTTCGCGATCTCCTCCTCGCCCGCGCCGCTCTGCTGAAGCGCCTGAAGCCGCCGCCCGAAGACCGCGCCGTGGAGCACGGTGAAGATGACCACCAGCGCTGCCATCGTCAGCTTCACCTGCAGCACGAGAAAGTAGCGCTTGAACTCCAGGAAGCCCAGGTCCCTCACGTGGAGGTAATTGATGATGCCGGTGATCACGAGGACGGCGAGCGCGCCGCCGCCGAGCCACCCGAACCGCGACGTCATGACGCGGGCCGTGGCCGCGCGCTGCTTCACGTCCTCGAGCGTCCGTAAGGCGGGGCCTCCGGCGATCGCCAGGAACACCTGCGGGCCGATGAACAGCACGGCGCCGAGGATGTGCAGCCAGAGGACGATCGCGTTGTACATGCAATCGGATTGTAAGCGAGCCGGCTTCGCTCCGAAATGCGGCGCCCATGGATTGGCTGATGCACTGACAGACTGAAGGACTGACAGACTCGCCCACCTGTGGCCCGGCCGAAAGCGCGTCTCGGCCTGATCCGGCCATGGCCGTGGGGTATGCTGAACGAGACTCGCTGCCCGGGTCGGAAGGCTGGTTCGTCCACTGCGACGGTTCGTATTCGCTTCCATCTCCGTCCTCGCGATGGCGCTCGCGGCGGCCTGTTCCGGGGCCTCCGGCGCGTCCCGCACGGCCGCGCCCGAGACGCCGGCCGCGACGGCTACCCCTGCGGCGCCCGACCTCAGCGTCTTCCGCAACTTCATCTACCCCATCAAGGGCGCGTGTCTGCCGAAGAGCGACCGCCTGATGCCGAACGCGCCGCGCGAGTATCGCGCCGGCGTGCACGAGGGCGTCGACTTCTACGACTCCGACAACTGCACGAAGATCGAGAAGGGCACGCGAGTCATCGCCGCCAAGGACGGCGTCGTCGTGCGCGCCGACCGCGAGTACCACGCGCTGACGCAGGCAGAACTCGATGCCGCCAACCAGCGTATCGCCGAAGGACACGCCGGCGATTTCGACGTGATCGACCTGTTCCGCGGCCGCCAGGTGTGGGTCGACCACGGGAAGGGCATCGTGACCAGGTACGCGCACCTGTCCGGCATCGCCGATAACGTCCAGGCCGGGACGAAGGTGGCGCAGGGCGAGACCATCGCGTTCGCCGGCGATTCGGGCACGCCGGAGTCGCTCAGCAACCCGGACACCGAGCTGCACCTGCACTTCGAGGTGCGCGCCGGCGACGAGTTCCTCGGCAAGGGGCTTTCGCTGGACGAGGTGCGCGCGATCTACGAGCGGATCTTCAGGCCGTTGGCGCCATGACCGAGAGCGACGGCCTCCCCATCGACGACGTATCCGGTGTGGAGGAGCGCCCGCAGAACCGGCGCGAATGGCGCGGCGTGCTGCGCAGCTTCGTACTGCCGCTGCTGATCGTGGCCACGGTCGTCGGCGTGCTGTTCTACGTCGAGCAGCGGCGCGGCGGCGGCTCGAAGGCGGGTGACGGTACGTTCGGCGTCGTCGAACTGCCCGCCGAGAAGAACACGACGGGGCGCTCGCCATCGACCGAGATCGGCCGCGCGGCACCGGACTTCCTGCTGGAGACGCCGGACGGCGGACAACTGCGGTTCAGCGACCTGCGCGGCAAGCCCGTGCTCGTGAACTTCTGGGCGTCGTGGTGCACGCCGTGCCGGAAGGAGATGCCGGAGATCGTGCGCGCGTACGGCGAGCACCAGGGTAGCGGGCTGCAGATCGTCGCGGTGGACCTGCAGGAGAACGCCGAGCAGGTACGGTCGTTCGCCGGCGAGTTCGGCATGACGTTCCCGATCGTGATCGACCGCACCGGCAGCGTCGGCGACGCGTGGCGCATCGGCGGGCCCGTGCAGGGCATCCCGTCGTCGTACTTCATCGACGCGGACGGCGTCGTGCAGGCGCGCGTCTTCGGGCCGATGACGCAGCAGACGATCGCGGAGAACCTCGCGAAGGTGGGCGTGCGGTGATGGCGCTGTATGTAGCGCGGGCTTTTCAGCCCGCGCGGGCGGTGTACCACAGGGGCGACTCGCGCGCGTTCATGTCACGTAGCACGGGCTTTTCAGCCCGCGCAGCCGCGGATGGCGGGTAGCACGTGATGGAAGACGAACACTTCTCAATCCGGCGCCCTAGACATGCCGACCTCGGCAGCATCCCGTATTTCGTGACGACTAGGACCTTCGCGTCGCGCCGCGTGTTCAGCGGCAACCTTGCGGCGGTGGCTGTCGAACAACTGCTGTCCGACCGCGAACGTTACGGCTTCCTCTTGCCGGCGTTCGTGTTCATGCCCGACCATGCGCATTTCGTGATTGTCCCGGCGGCCCCCTACTCGATTAGCCACACGATGCGCATCGTCAAAGGGAGCATCGCGCGACGCATCAACAAAGCCACGGGGCAGCGTGGACGATTGTGGCAGGAAGGATTCTTCGACAAGGCGCCCAGGACACGCGACGATGTAAACACATACATCGACTACATTCACGGCAATTCGGTGAAGGCGGGCATGGTCGCGCGGCCGGAAGATTACGCGTATTCGTCCGCGTCAGGGCGTGGTATGTCAGATTACCAGCGGTTCTTCGAGGAGGAGCGCGAGTGAGGCTTCGCGCGACAGGGCGACCGATTGCCGAGGGCGGTGGCGTGAACCCGCGCGGGCTGAAAAGCCCGCGCTACGGTGGTGGCAGGCCGCGCAGCCATCGATCGAACGGTCACACCCGGAGGTCGCGCGATGACGGCTGACGCGCGGACGGCCTCCGCGCCGCGGCGGGCGGCGTTCGACGTCGTCTATCCGCTGTGGCGGATCCTGACGTCGGTGCGCTTCGCCGTGTTCTACATCGGCGCGCTGGCGGCCTTCGGGCTGCTCGGCGTGCTCATCCCGCAGGTGCCGGAGGCGATGCGCGGCAACAGCGCCGCGATCAACGTCTGGCTCGACACGCAGCGCGGCCATTTCGGCCCGTTCACCGATTCGATGTACCGGCTCGGACTCTTCCAGGTGTTCCACGCGAGGTGGTTCCTCATCGCGCTCGGCTTCCTCGTCGTCAACGTCGCCATCTGCACGTTCAACCGCTGGTCGCCGACGCTCCGCAACGTCTTCCGTCCACCGGTACACGTGCCCGAGACCTTCTACGAGCGCGCGCACAACCACGCGCTGCTGCTCGCCGTGACGGCGCCGGTGCTCGACGGCGCGCTTCGACGCATGCGCTTCCGCATCACGACGGAGCAGCGCGACGGTGCGACGTACGTCTTCGCCGACCGCTATCCGTGGGCGCAGCTCGCGACGTTCATCAGCCACCTGGCGCTGATCATCTTCATCTCCGGCGGGCTCGTCACGTGGCTCACCGGCTTCAGCGCCGGCATCTTCGCGGGCACGGGCACGACCGCGCCGGTGTTCGCGGTCAGCAACCCCAACCAGCTCCAGGTCCGCATCGACGATGCGATCGGCCGCTACGGCGACAGGGGGAACGCGCTCGACTTCCGCACGTACCTGACCGTGTTCAAGAACGGCGAGGAAGTCGCGTCGGGCACCGCGACGGTCAACGACCCGTTCAAGTACGGCGGCTACCGCTTCCATCAGGTGGCGTACTTTCCCGACGGCGCGGAGCTGAAGATCCGCGACGTCGCCACAGGCAACACGGTGTTTCACGAGACGTTCCCGCTCGAAGACACGACGGCCGCCCCCGCCGTCACGATCAGCGATGCCGCCGGCAACGTGCTCCTGAGCCGCGCGCTTCCGCCGACCGACTTCCTCGACGTCGCGAGCGGCGGCCTGGTCGCCGTGCCAGGCAGCGACCACGTGATCTGGGTTGGGCTCACGGCGAAGGACGACCGCACGTGGCAGCTCGTCGCGTTCGACCCGCGCGGTACCGCCGCCGACGGCCAGTTGCGCATCGGCCAGGGCGAGTCCGGCGCGATCGCCGGGGTCAACGTGCGCTTTGACCGCGTGGAGTCCGTGCCATCGGCGCTGGGTATCGGCGTGCCGGGCACGGACCAGCAGGTGCTGGCGCAGCTCGACAAGGGCGGCACCGCGCCGTCGCTGTTGCTCGCGGCGCAGGGGCAGCCGCCGATGGCGCTCGCCGCCGGCGAGCCGGTGACGGCCGGCGGCTACGAGTACACGTTCGAAGGACAACGCGCGTTCGCGGGCATCAGCGTGAAGCGCGATGCGGGCGCGTGGTTCATCTGGGTGGCCACGGCTATGCTGCTTGGCGGCCTTGCGCTAACCTTCTACGTGCCGCGACGCCGCCTCTGGATCAAGCTCGATGCTGGCGGCACGCACGTGGCCGCGCTGGCCGAAAAGAGCGGCGGATTCGAACGCGATATGCGCGCGCTCGCCCGGCGGATGGCGGTCCCCGTCCCGCCCGAGCTGGAGGAGGAACGCTAGTGCCGGCCCTGTTGTATCTGCTTACGATCACGATCCCGTGGGACCCGAACCTGACGAAGTTCGGCCCTTTCACGCTGTCATGGCACGGCGTCTTCACCGCGGTCGGCATCGCCGCCGGCGTGTATCTCGGCGCGTGGCTCGGCCGCAGGCAGGGCTTCACCGAGGACGACGCCTACAGCGTCGCGCTCGTCGGCGTACCGGCCGGCATCATCGGCGCGCGCGCGATGTTCGTGCTCGAAAACCGCATCCGCTTCGAGGGCCAGTGGGTCGAGGTGCTCAAGATCAACGAGGGCGGCATCACGATCTACGGCGCGATCATCGGCGGCGTGCTGGGCGCGTGCGCGTACGGCTTCATCCGCCGCATGCCGGTCGCGCGCGGGCTCGACGTCGCGGGCTTCGGGTTGCTGCTCGGCATGGCGATCGGCCGCATCGGCGATCTGATCAACGGCGAGCACATCGCCAAGGCGTCGAGCCTGCCGTGGGCGGTGAAGTACACCGACCCCGATAGCCCCGGCTTTCCGTTCTCGGTGACGACCAGCGGCGAGCACATCGCCCGCCACCCGGCGACGACGTACGAGATGATCGGGGACCTGCTGATCATCGGCATCATGGTGCTGCTGTTCATCAAGCTGTGGCAGCATCGGCCGGGCATCACGTTCTTCGCCGGCGTCATCCTCTATGCGGCGATGCGCTTTGGCGTCAGCTACCTGCGCATCGACAGCGGGCCGCACTGTCCGAACCCCGTCGGCTGTCCGGAGTACGTGATCAAGAACTGGATGACGTTCCCGCAAGTGGTCTCCATGATCACGTTCGCGATTGGCGCCGCGGGGTTGCTCTGGTACGCGACGCGGCCGCCGCAGGAAGCGCCGACGCCCACGCTCCGCGCACCGACGCCGGCGAAGGCCAAGGACACCCAAACGTCGGCGCGCTACCGCGCATGAGCCGCGAGGTCGTCCTCTACACCCGCCGCGTCTGCGGGCTCTGCGACGAGACCGCCGGCCAGCTTCGGCTGCTGCGCGGCGAGCTGCGCTTCACGCTGACCGAACGCAACGTCGATGAGGATGCGGAGCTGCGCGAGCGGTACAACGACATCGTGCCGGTGGTCACGGTCGGCGGCAACGTGATTGCGCACGCGCCGATCGACCCGGCCGAGCTGCGCGAGGCGGTGGCGGCAGCGCTCCGGTTGATTACCTAACCCCCGGCCCCTTCCCTGCGAGGGAAGGAGAGAAGGGCTAAGCGCGCAGGAAACGCTGCTCTGGGCGTGAGCGTGGTGCGGAGAGTGCGGACGTTACCGCGCGAAACGGCTCTGAAGCACAGACCCGATTCCGCAAGTTAGCCAGGTGCTCCAGGGCGAAGCGTGGCGTCAGCCGTGACGGCTCGGCTCGCGCGAGGCGAACGCCTCGGCCCACGCCGGCGCCGTGTTGGTGGTGATGCGGTCGATCCCCGCATCGATCAGCCGCTCGATCCAACGCACTGACTCCGGCCCGTGGTAATCCGGCGTCCAGACATTCGCGCCGATGCCGCGCGCGTGCAGCCACTCGGCGACGTTGAAGCCGTCGTCGAGCATCTGCAGCACGAGCCGGAAGCTCAGGAAGAACTCGCGCGCGCCGGGCACCTGCACGGTGAGCATCTCCATGCGCGTGTGCAGGTAGTCGCCGACGGCCTCGGCGCGGCCGAGCGCCATCGGATGGTCATCGCGATAGCCGTACGCGCCCATGTTGCGCGGCAAGATGATCGGCCCCTCTTCGATCGCGTAGTCGATGTAATGGCCCGGGTCGAAGCCGTACGGCACGCCGGGCTCTTCTTCGTGCAGGCGCCGCAGGTTCCAGTCCTGGCCGGATGACACGATCACGCGCTCGCGGATCGGCGCGACCGTGTCGATGAGTGACCGCAGCCGCTCTTTGGAGATCAGCCGCAGGTCCTTCCAGTCGAGCTGCAACTCCGTGTCGCAGCCGCGCGCCATCTCGACGATTTCGCTCAGCAGCGGCGGCCGGTCGTCCGCGCGGTCGCGGAACCGCAACGCGCGCACGTCGGCGGCGGTCGCGCGGCCGATCGAGCCGGCGTGCGTCGTCGCATTGTCGAAGGTGAAATCGTGGAATACGGTGTAATCGCCGCCGGCCAGTGAGTGGATGTCGATCTCGATGCGGCCGGTGTTCGACTCGAAGCTCTCGCGGATGGCGCCGAACGAATTGCGGGGATGGCGGCCGGACAGCACGGCCATGTGGCAGACGAGCATCGCCGTGCGGCCGTTGTGGCTGATGGTGGTCGTCGCGGCGGTCATGCGCCCCCTTCGTGGTGGGTACAGTAGCGAATCTGGACGCTGGACGCTGGTCGGTGGGCTGCCTCTGTTGTCTGCTGTCTGTTCTCTGTTCTGCCGCGCAGCGGCCGGTTACTGGTTCCCGCGGGGTGGCAAGGCGGGCCGAAGGCCGAAGGCGAAGCCACCGGGCGGCTGCCTCTGTTGTCTGCCGTCTGTTCTCTGTTCTGCCGCGCAGCGGCCGGTATCCCCGCTGTTATACTTCGGCCGGTACTGGAGGGGGACGTGCTACTCACTCTCGACGTCGGCAACACGAACGTCACCATCGGCGTCTTCGACGGCGACGAGATCCGCGCGACGTGGCGCATCGCCACCGACATGGAGCGCCTGGCCGACGAGTACGCCGTCTTGCTGCTCGGCCTCCTTCGCACCGAGAACCTCGACGTCAAGCTGATCGACGAAGCGGTGATCGCGAGCGTCGTGCCCGACCTGGCGCCCATCTTCGAGCAGCTCTGCCGGCGCTACTTCGGCGTCGAGCCGCTCGTCGTCGGCACCGGCACGCGGACCGGCGTGCGGGTGCTCTACGACAACCCGCGCGAGGTCGGCGCCGACCGCATCGTCGACGTCGTCGCCGCGCTTCACGACTACGGCCCGCCGCCGCTCATCATCGTCGACTTCGGCACCGCCACCGTGTTCGACGCCGTCTCGGCCGATGGCGACTACCTGGGCGGCGCTATCGCCCCCGGCATCGGAATTGCGTCGGAAGCCCTCTTCGAACGGGCCGCAAAGCTCTACCGCGTGGAGCTGGAACGGCCGAAAAGTGCCATAGGGAAGAACACCGTCGCCGCCATCCAGTCCGGTACGCTCTTCGGCTACGTGGGGCTCATCGAGGGGATGGTGGCGCGGTTCAAGAGGGAGCTCGGCGGCTCGGCGCGCGTCATCGCCACCGGCGGCTGGGCCGAACTGCTCGCGAAGGAGACGCACGTGTTCGACGCCGTGGACGTGAACCTGACGCTCACCGGCCTGCGGCTCGTCCACGACATGAACACGCGGAGAGACTGAGATGCTCGAAGGCAAGCGCATCGTCCTCGGCGTCTGCGGCAGCATCGCCAGCTACAAGGCCGCGGACATCGCGAGCAAGCTGACGCAGGCGGGCGCGCTGGTCGATGTCGTGCTGACCGATTCGGCGGCGAAGTTCGTGTCGCCGCTGACGTTCCGCAGCCTCTCGCTCCGGCCCGTGTACACCGACATGTTCGACCCGAACTCGCCGCTCGCCGAAGAGCACGTCGAGCTGGCGCGCGCGGCCGACGCGATGGTGATCGCGCCCGCCAGCGCGACGACGATCGCCCGGCTGGCCCACGGCATGGCCGACAACATGCTCGCCCTCACCGCGCTCGCGACGACGGCGCCGGTGCTGATCGCGCCCGCGATGGACAACCAGATGTGGGAGCACGAAGCGACGCGCGCGAACGTCGACACGCTGCGCGCGCGCGGCGTCATCTTCGTCGGCCCGGGCGAGGGGCGGTTGGCGAGCGGGCGCATGGGCCGCGGCCGGCTCGTCGAGACGGAGCAGATCATCGGTGCGGTGCGGCAGGCGCTCGGCCGCGGTGGCGACTTCGCCGGCCGGCGCGTCGTCGTCAGCGCGGGCGGCACGCAGGAGCCGATCGACCCCGTGCGCTACATCGGCAACCGCTCGTCGGGCAAGATGGGGTTCGCGATCGCCGAAGCGGCGCGCGACCGCGGTGCCGCGGTGACGCTCGTGTGCGGCCCGGTCGCACTCGCCACGCCATATGGCATCGACCGCGTGGACGTGCGCACGACGGCGGAGATGGCCGCGGCGGTGCAGCGCGCCACCGATGGCTGCGCCGCGGTCATCATGGCGGCGGCACCGGCTGATTTCCGCCCGGCGAACGCGGCGGGCCAGAAAATCAAGCGCACCGGCGATGCGATCAGCGTCGAGCTCGTGCCGAACCCCGACATCATCGCCGGGCTCAAGGGGCCGTTCGTGAAAGTGGGCTTCGCGGCGGAGACGGAGCAGGTGCTGGTGCACGCGCACGCGAAGATCGCCAAGAAGGGCCTCGACCTCATCGCCGCGAACGACGTGACGGCGCCCCAGGCCGGCTTCGCCACCGACACCAATCTCGTGACGCTGATCTCGGCCGACGGCACGGTGGAAGAACTGCCGCTGCTCACGAAGTACGAGGTCGCGCACCGCATCCTCGACCGCGTGGCGGACATCCTCGCCCGGCGCGGCGGCTAGCAGGTGCTGAAGAACGACTCTTGTTCTCGTGGCGCGGGCTTTCAGCCCGCGTTCGCAAATTCAACTCGCCGCTCCGTATCGACGTTTAGACGCCCGGCGACTTTTTCAGCAGCCTGCTAGTGTAGTGCTTCTAACGGATCTTTACTTTGGGCCGACCCCGTCAACGATTCTCGCGAACAGGTCGCTGATCGGGCGCGCTGTGCGCGCGGAGGTAACGAAGCGTTAGAAGCACTACACTAGTGTAGTGCTTCTAACGCTTCGTTAGCGTGGGCGTGGTGGCGCACGCGTCCGAGATCCTCAGACGAGGCACCGTACCGCGTGGGTCCGGCTTCGCCGGACTGACAGCCGAGGGCGGCTGTGATCCACGCTTCGCGTCTCGAAAACTAACGACTGTTCGGAAGCACTACACTAGGGAGTAGCGGCCCCCTCACGGACCCTCGAAGTAGTCCCAAACGATGCGCGCGAGGTCAGCCTCGACGGATCCGGCGTCGCCGTCGAACCCGATGTCGGACATGAGCACCATCACGTACGTCGAACGCTTGCCGTAGACGATGCCCGCGTCGTGTGTGGCGTCCTCCCAGTTACCGGTCTTGTGGGCGACGCGCGTGCCGTCCGGCAGCCCGTGCGGGATGCGGTCGTCGATCTCCTCCGTCTCCATCAACGCGCTCATCTCCTTGCTGGCGGCCGCGCTGACGGCGGAGCCGCGCGCGATCGCTTCGACGAGCCGCGCCATCTCGCCAGCCGTCGTTGGCAGGCTGCCGTCCTCGGTCAGGCGCGTCTGCTCCAGGCCGAGCGCCGCCATGGCGGCGTTGATGTGGCGCGGGCCGGCGCGGTCCTGCAGCAGCACCGCGGCAATGTTGTCGCTGACCGACATCATCGCCGCCAGCGCTTCGCCGATGCTCACGGCCTGGCACTCGTCGATCCGGTGCGGCCCCAGGCCGAACGACGAGTAGTAGTCGCTGGCGACGTATCGCTCACCGAAGTCGAGCACGCCGGCGTCGCGCTGGTGGAAGACTTCGAGCATCACCTCGAGCTTGAAGAGGCTGGCGGCGTAGAACACGCGCTCCGGGTCGATCGCGACGCCGCGGCCGCTGCCAAGGTCCTTGATGACGACGGCGTAGTGCGCTGTGTCGGCGCCCAGGCGGTCGCGGATCAGCCGTTCGAGCGTGGCGTCGGGGCGCAGCGGCGGCAGGTCAACGGGCACGAGCGGCGGCACCTCATCGGCCTCGCGGAGGCGGATCGGACGGGTGGGCTCGGGCGTCGCGCCGGGCGGCAGTTCGGTGGGCGTCGCCGCGGCCTCAATGGTGGGCGTGGTTGGCAGCGGCGTCACATGCGGGTCGGGGCAGCGCTCGGGGAGGGCGGTGGGCGTCGTTACGCGAGGGCTCGTCGATACGGCGGCCGGTGCGGCAGACGTGCGCACGGCGGCCGTCGCGCTCGCCTCGACCGTGATCGCGGGCGGCGGCGCGCTGCTCGACCGGCAGGCGGCCGCGGCCGCCGCGCACAGCATGACTCCGATGCCAATGACGAGGCGATCGCCGGCGGGCAGCCGCATCCCACTCCACTCATCCGCTTCCCCACACACGCCGGGGCATGGTAGCACGCACCGCCGGCGACCTCGTCGGTTGGCGAAGGGCGGGGGCGCTCCGGAGCGCACATCCGGGCGCAACTCGCAGGCGGTTGACAGCAGGGCAAGGAATCATTTCAACCGCCTGGACGCTGCCGGAGCGTCCCGCCTTCACCTCTTCGAGGCCGTGGCCGCCTGCCCCCTGACAGCGCGCCCACGGCCGCCGAACAGCCGCATCATGCGGCAGCGGAGCGGCCGGAACCGGACGCTTCGCCGTCAGATAGACGACGCGCGCCTGACGTTTGTTCCACGTTAGAACTGAGAACCAAGAACCTAGAACCTAGTCTCAATCCGACCCCTAGGTTCTAGGTTCTTGGTTCTCAGTTCTAACGTGCTAGCCGTGGGCGATCATCAGCACCGGCAGCTTCGACCGCCACAGCACCTCTTCGGCGATGCTGCCGGTGTCCTTGCGGGCGAAGTTCGCGAGCTTGCGCGTGGCCATGGCGATGACGTCGGAGCGCAGCTCGAGCGCCGCGCGCAGGATCTCCTCGACCGTATTGCCGCAGACGACCAGGCCGTGCGCGCGGAGGCCGAGCACCTCGAACTCCTCGACGTGGCGCGCGACATAACGTTCGTTCGCGTCGCGGATGTGCCTCGGCGTGGCCGAACCAACGACGAGCGCGCCGGCCTCGCTGTCGCGCACCTTAGGCTGTGGCCGGTGGTGGTCGGGGTGTGGCAGCTTCGCGCCGGACGCCGGCTCGACGAGCAGCAGGTCGACCCGGCACCCCAGGCGCTGCGCCAGCACGCCTGCGTACGGGACTACGGAAGCCGAAGCGTGGCTCCCATCGATCGGGACGAGCATCCTCTTGAACATCGAATTGCCCTCTCTTCGCTGCGAGGTTACACGTCAATGTTCGGCAATCATGGCTCGCTCCCGCACCTCTGGCGGCGAAATCCAGAGCTCCAAAACCGGACGGATCACCTGTGCTTGAAGGTAGGTTTCGGGCGCATCGGGACGTACCGCGCTACCATGGCGCGAGACAGCGTGCGCGAAAGGGGGCGCCGGCACCGACATGGGCCTGAAAGACCAGCTTGCCGGAGATTTGAAGGACGCAATGCGGGCCAGCGACGCGCACCGCCGCAACACGCTGCGGACGCTCCTGACGGCCATCAGCAACACCGAGATCGCGCGCGTTAACATCAAGGACGAAGCGGCGGCGCGGCAGGAGCTGGACGACGCCGGCGTGCTGGACGTGATCCAGAAGCAGGCGAAGCAGCGCCGGGAGAGCATCGAGGAGTTTCGCAAGGCGAGCCGGCAGGACCTGGTCGCGAACGAGGAGGCGGAGCTCGCCATCCTCTCGGCGTACCTGCCGCGGCAGCTTTCGCGCGATGAGGTCGCGGCCGAGGTGCGCAACGTGATCGCCGAGACGGGCGCCGCGGGCCCGGGCGACAAGGCAAAAGTGATGCCCGTCGCGATCGCCCGCCTCAAGGGCCGCGCGGACGGCCGCATGATCAACGAGGTCGTAACGGAACAGCTCGCCGGCAAGTAGCGGCGCATGCCCTGGGTCGACAAGAAGGCCGGTGTCAACACCGGTCTTTGCCGTGCTGGAGCAGCGCGCGTCAGTGGTGCTGGCCGCCGCTACTAGCTTCGACCGAGATCAGCTCGAACTCCGCACGTGAGTCCTCGACCACCTGCGCGATGCCGCCGCCGGCGAAGCGCAGCGCCGCGACGGCGGTGACGGCGAAGATCCCCGCCAGCACGATCATCACGACCGGCAGACCGGCGACGGCGGCGACGGCCGAGATCGCGAGCGCGGCGATCGGCATGGTGCCGTTGAACGTGATGCCGTGCAGCGACATCACGCGGCCGCGGAACTCGCCCGGCGTCAACTCCTGGATCATCATCTGCACCAGGCCGAGTTGCGACGAGAAGGCGAACGACACGAACGGCTGGAGGATGATCGCGACGGCGGGCTCGCGCGTCACCGCCTGGATCACCAGGCCGACGGGCGCGATGATCACGGCGAGCCAGATCCGCTCGGTGCGCAGCTTGTCGCTCCACCAGATCAGCGCCAGCGCGCCGAGCATCGAGCCCAGCCCGCCGCCCATGAACATCAGGCCGAGCACGCCGGCACCCTCGTGCAGCACGTTCTTCACGTAGAACGGCGTCAGGATCGCGATCACGGGAAAGACGAACGTGCAGTTGAGCGCGGTGAGCAACAGCAACGCGCGCAGGTTGGCGCGTCCGCGCGCGTGGCGCAGCCCCTCCTTCAGCCCCTCGATCGCCGACGGGTGCGGCCCCTCGCTGCGCGCCATCGGCCGGTAGCGGACGATCAGCAGGCTGAGGATGACGGCCAGAAAGCTGGCGGCGTTCAGGAAGTACGCCACGGCCAGGCCGAACACGCCGATGATCGCGCCGGCGATCGCCGGGCCGACCATGCGCGTGCCGTGAAACGTCGACGAGTTGAGCGCGACGACCTGGCCGATCTTCTCCGGCGGCGCCAGCTCCGGCAGGAACGCCTGGTACGCCGGCATGTCGTAGCCGAACGCGATGCCCAGCGCCATCGTCGCGACGAGGAGCATCCAGTACTGCACCTGGTCCGTGACGATGAGCACGCCGACGGCGAATGCCAGCAGCAGCATCACTGCCTGCGTGACGAGCAGGATCAGGCGCTTGTCCGCGCGGTCGGCGAGCACGCCGCCGAACAGCATCACGAGCAGGCTGGGGACGGCGTTGGCGAAGTTGAGCGCGCCGAGCGCGAACGCCGAGTCCCACAGCTTGAGCACGAGCAGCCCCTGGGCGACGAACTGCATCCACGTGCCGACCATGGAGATCGCCTGTCCGGTCCACATGACGCGGAAATCGCGCTCCGCGAGTACTGATACCGCCTCCGGCAGGCGGAGGCGGAAGCGGGGAGCGGCCGGCGAAGTGGTTGTTGTAGCCATACGTGTGTGAGAAGCAGCATAACAGGCGAGGATCGGCACAGCCCGCTTAGAAACGATGAACGGCCCGCGATTGGGCCGTTCCCGATATGAACTCTGTGGTGGAGCCGAGGGGGCTCGAACCCCTGACCTCAACACTGCCAGTGTTGCGCTCTCCCAATTGAGCTACGGCCCCACGCGCGTCGCCTCGGAAGTGCGCTCCATGCTAACAATTGACCCCCAGGGTGGCAACGTGGCTCGAACGTGCCCGGGCGGCCCATAACCATGGATCGCACGGCTGACGCCCACACGTCGGGAGGCCGAGCGGTGGTCGGCCAAGTGGAGTATGGTCATGGGTGAACCACAGGAGGCCGCCGCATGTACGAACCGCGCCGGGTGCTCATCGCCGACGATGACTACAAGTACCGCGCGACGCTCGCGCGGCTCGTCGAGGCGCTGGGGCTCACGTGCGTTCTCGCCGAGGATGGGGCCGAGGCGGCGGCGCTGCTCGAAGATGCGACGCAGGAGTTCCACCTCGTCATCACGGATTTCCGCATGCCGCGCGGCAGCGGCTGGCGCGTCGTCGAAGCGGCGCGCACGCATCGCGGCGAGGCATTTCCCGTCATCATGCAGACCGCCGAGGCGCAGTACGCCGACGTCTACACAAAGGCCGAAGCGCTGCGCGTGCCGCTTATCGCCAAAGACGACATCCATTCGCTGCTTATACCCGCCGTCCGCGCGGCTCTGAACCTGGGAGACGACGCGATCGGCATGCGCTGATGCATCGTTCGCGCCGCACCTACGATGGCTGGAGCTCCAGGCCGGCTGCCGCCGTCGCGCCACGACTGCAGCAGAGCGACCAGCGCGAACAGGCCGACCGCGAAGACGATGCCGCCCCAGTACGGCACGATGACCTTGCGGAACCTCGATGCGAACGTGCGCCGGGCCGAAGGCTGTCCGCGGCGGTACGCGTTCATCGTCAGCGAGAGGCCGCTGAGCATCATGAACACGGCGACGCCCTGGTAACCGGAGCCGAGCACGAGTTCCCCCAGCGCGGTGAGCGCGGCGAGCGGGTTGCCGTCGCGGATGCGCTCGCCGAGCCGCTCGTAGAGCGGACTCACGCCCAGCACGCCGCCGGTCATGTCGGTCCAGAGATGGAACGTCATCACCCAGAAGATCGCCAGCCCGCGCAGGATGTCGATGACGACGACGCGGCCAGCGCCGCTCTCGGCGGGCGGCAGTTGCCCGGGTTCAGGGACGGTTGTCTGTACGGCCACGCAGCGCTCCAGCGGGGTTTCGCGCATACGGTAGCACAGCGTGCCGCCGCTGGCGGCCCGGCGTCAACCGGCGGTGGGCGGTCGTTTCCCCCAACCGAGCGAAACCCCGGCTTGCGGGGCGCGGGGCATAATTCCGTATAATTCGGGCCTACCCCGGAAGCGTGCTTCCGGGCGCAAACGCTCAGACCCGGAGTAGTACGCGCGACCCAGAGAGCCGGCGGCGGTGCGAGCCGGCAACCGATGCGCGGAACTCGCCGGCGAGCGGAGGCGGTGACCCGTCCAGGGTAGCCGCCGCCGGGCCTGCCCGTTACAGCGGCAACTGAGTGCTCGCCGGTTGGCGAGAACCAGGGTGGTACCGCGGAGTCGCCCTCCGTCCCTGACAGGACGGCGGGCGTTTTGTTTTGGCCGGGTGAGGCGCAACGGACCATGCATCGAGGAGGATGCCGCCATCGACGCAGCGTTGCAGTGGGAGATCGTCGGAAGGATCGCGCTCGCGGCGGTCCTTGGCGCGATCATCGGCCTGGAGCGCGAGTATCGCGGCTACCCGGCGGGTGTCCGCACGATGGCGCTCGTCTGCATGGGCTCGGCGCTCTTCGCCGACCTGTCGCGCGTGTACGGCGGCGACGACCGCATCGCGGCGCAGATCGTCTCCGGCATCGGTTTTCTCGGCGCCGGGCTGATCTTCCGCGAAGGGTACAGCATCAAAGGCGTGACGACCGCCGCGACAATCTGGGCGACCGCGGCGGTCGGCATCGCGATCGGCGCGGAGGGGTACATCATCGCCATCTTTGGCTCGCTGTTCGCGGTGATCCTGCTGGAGCTGCGGATCGTCACGAAGCACATCCGGCCGGAGGAGCGTAACGAGAACGACGATGCCGAAGACAGCGGCCACGAGCCCGAGGAGTGAGATCCCGCGGCGTGACCGCGCGGAGGTAGGACCATGAGCGAGCAGACGCAGACGAAGCCGAGACCGCGGCAGGTCGAGCGCTACGACCCGCGCGCCATCGAGCGGAAGTGGCAGGCGCGCTGGGAGCAGGACGCGCTCTACGTCACGCCCGACGACGACCCGCGCCCCAAGTGGTACGCGCTCACGATGCTCCCGTACACATCCGGCGACCTCCACATCGGCCACTGGTACGCCATGGCGCCTTCGGACACGGCCGCGCGCTACAAGCGCATGAACGGCTACAACGTGCTGTTCCCCATGGGCTTCGATGCGTTCGGCCTGCCCGCGGAGAACGCGGCCATCAAAAACCACACGCACCCCGCCGAGTGGACGTTCCAGAACGTCGAGCGCATGCGCGGCCAGCTCAAGATGATGGGCGCGATGTTCGACTGGACGCGCGAGGTCGTGACGGCGTCGCCCGACTACTACCGGTGGACGCAGTGGTGGTTCCTGAAGCTGCTCGAGCACGACCTGGCGTACAAGAAGAAGGCGTCGGTCTGGTGGTGCCCGAAGGACCAGACCGTGCTCGCCAACGAGCAGGTCGTCGATGGCCGCTGCGAGCGCTGCGACACGGTCGTCAGCAAGCGCGACCTGGAGCAGTGGTTCTTCCGCATCACCAGCTACGCCGACGAGCTGCTCGACTTCTCGAAGCTCGAATGGCCGGACCAGGTGATGTCGATGCAGCGGAACTGGATCGGCCGCAGCCAGGGCGCCGAGCTGCGCTTCGGGCTCGACGTGCCGGGCGTCGATGAGGAAGAGATCCGCGTCTTCACCACGCGGCCCGACACGGTGTACGGCGTCACGTTCTTCGTGCTCGCGCCGGAGCATTCGCTCGTCGAGCGGATCACCACGCCGGAGCAGCGCGACGCCGTGCGCGCGTACGTCGAAGTCGCGCGCCGCGAGACGGAGATCGCGCGCATGTCGACGGAGCGCGAAAAGACCGGCGTCTTCACCGGCGCCTACGTCACCAACCCGTTCAACGGCGAGAAGGTGCCGGTGTGGACGGCCGGCTACGTGCTCTCCACCTACGGCACCGGCGCCGTGATGGGCGTGCCTGGTCACGACCAGCGCGACTTCGAGTTCGCGCTCAAGTACGGCCTCCCGATTCTGCCTGTCATCGAGCGCCCCGACGGCATGACGAAGTCCTTTGCGATGGCCGGCACGATGCGCGACGGTTTCGCGGATGCGCTTCGGGCCGAAGGGATCGAGTTCGCGGAGAAGGCCGGTCATGTCTTTGTCACGATGTCGCGGGAGCAGGCCGATCGCTACATCGAGGTCGCACGCGGGTACCTGAAGCCGGGCTCCTGGAACGAAGTCGTCGGCGGGCGCTGGGCCTTCGTCTTCGACGACGGCGTGTTGGAATGGGATTCGCAGCCGGCGGAGCGAACGGTGCTCGCACGCTGTAAGGAGTTGGCGCCGGCGGTCCGCGCGTGCCGCAGCGTCATGGAGATGCTGCACGGACTTGAGTTCTACCGCGACGTGCTGTTCCACGACCGCTACGGCACGATGATCAACTCCGGCCCGTTCGACGGCACACCGGAGGACGAGGCGATCCCGGCCGTCGTGACGTACGCCGAGGAGAAGGGCTACGGGCGCGGCACGGTGAACTATCGCCTGCGCGACTGGCTGATCTCGCGCCAGCGGATGTGGGGCGCGCCGATCCCCGTCGTCTACTGCGACACGCACGGCATGGTGCCGGTGCCGGAGCGCGACCTGCCGGTGTTGCTGCCCGATGATGCGGAGTTCCGCCCGACCGGCGAATCGCCGCTGACGTACCACGAGGGCTTCCTCAATACGACGTGCCCGATCGGGGGCGAGCCCGCGCGGCGCGAGACCGACACCATGGACACGTTTATGTGCTCGTCGTGGTACCAGCTCCGCTACATCGACCCGCACAACGGCGAGCGGCCGTTCAGCCGCGAGCTGGCGCGCAAGTGGCTGCCGGTCGACCAGTACACCGGCGGCGCCGAGCACGCCGTGATGCACCTGCTGTACACGCGCTTCTTCACGAAGGCCGCGCGCGACATGGGCATGCTGGAGTTCGATGAGCCGTTCACGCGGCTGTTCAACCAGGGCCAGATCCTGGGCCCGGACGGCCAGCGCATGAGCAAGTCTCGCGGCAACGTCGTCGCGCCGGACAGCCAGGTCGAGCAGTGGGGCGTCGATACGTTCCGCGTGTACCTGATGTTTCTGGGCCCGTGGGACGAGGGTGGCCCCTACGACCCCAGCGGCATCAACGGCGCGTATCGCTGGCTGAACCGCGTCTGGAACGCTGTGCTCGGCGGCGTCGAGACGGCGTCGCATCCCGATGCGCTGGAGACGCGCGAACTACGGCGCTGGACGCACAAGACGATCGCGAAAGTGACCGCGGACATCTCGCAGTTCCGCTTCAACACGATGATCGCCGCGCTGATGGAGTACACCAACTACCTCACGCGCCTGCGCGAGAGCGGCGCTGCCGTCGACGAGGCGGCCTGGCGCGAGGCGCGGGAGTCGATGACGCTGATGCTCGCGCCGTCCGCGCCCCACATCGCCGAGGAATTGTGGGCGCGCATGGGCAAGCCGTACAGCGTGCACACGCAGCGGTGGCCGTCGTTCGATGCGGCGCTCGCCGTGGAGGACGAGGTGGAGGTCGCGGTGCAGGTCAACGGCAAGGTGCGCGACCGCCTGACGCTGCCGCTCGATGCGCCGGAGGACGTCGCGCGCGAGCGCGCGATGGCGAGCGCCGCCGTCCGAGCGCACGTCGAGGGCAAGGAGATCGCGCGCGTGATTTACGTGCCGAACCGGCTGCTCAACATCGTCGTTAAAGGCTGACTACCGCACGACGAACGGACGGAGGGGCGCCGTTACGGAGCCTCTTCCGCGTGCATGCGGCAGTAGTGACATAGCCGAGCATCTTCACTTTTGGCTCATTGTAGTGGAATATCTCCCACACCTGCGGATTTCGCGCGGCGGGCGCTCCCCGCGCTGGGCGGCGGCCTGTACTGTGGGTTTCGATGCGATGACCTGCGTAGCGCACTAGACTGCACGCCACCTTGCCGAACAGGGACAACCGGGGAGAGCTCCGGGGCGAGGATCTGGCTCGTTCCGAGGCCACTCTCCAGCTACTGATGAGCACCGTTCCCGACGCCGTGATCATCACCGATGATGACGGCCGCATCGTCACGGCCAACGCGCAGGCGGAGCGCGCGTTCGGCTACGAGCGCGGCGAGCTCATCGGCCAGCCGATCGAAGTGCTCGTTCCTGAGCAGTTCCGCGAAGCGCATGCCCGCCACCGGGCGCGCTACCGCGGCCAGCCGGCGTTGCGATCAATGACGCCGAGCCGGCACTTCGTCGCGCGTCGCAAGGACGGCAGCGAGATTGCCACCGAGATCAGCCTGGCCTTCCTTGAGCAAGCCGGCGGGCTGCTCGTGATCAGCGTGATCCGGGACGCCGGCGAGCGGATGCGCGTCGATGAGCGGCTGCGATTCCAGGCGCGGCTGCTCGACATCGTCGGGCAGGCAGTGGTCTCGACGGATGTGCTCGGCCGCGTGACGTACTGGAACCGATTCGCGGAAACGATCTTTGCGGTCCCCGCGGTGGCGGCGATCGGCGCCTACATTTTCGACATCCTGCCGTGGCCGGCGCCGTTCGATCAGCGTCGGGAAATCGCAGCGGCCCTGTTCGCCGGTGATGGCTGGAGCGGCGAATTCGCGATGGTGCGCGGAGACGGCGCGGAGCTGCATCGTCTCAAGCCACGCCGCGCCGATCCACGACGAAGACGGCGCTCTGGCCGGCATCATCACGACATCGAGCGACGTGACGGAGCGCAAGCGGCTCGAGGAGCAACTCCGGCAGGCGCAGCGGATGGAGAGCATCGGGCGTCTCGCGGGCGGCGTAGCGCATGACTTCAATAACCTGATGACGGCGATCATCGGCCATGCGGAAGTCGGCGCGTGCGAACTGACACCGGGCCATCCGGTGCACGCGGAGCTACAGGCGATCCGGGAAACGGCGGAACGCGCGGCCGCCTTGACGCAGCAGCTCCTCCCGTTCTCGCGGCGGCAACTCGTCCAGCCCCGCACCGTCAGCCTGAACGAGATCGTGGCGACGACCGACGCGATGTTGCGCCGCCTGATCAGCGAAGACATCGAGATATCGGCGCGGCTGTCGCCGGACCTCTGGCCTGTGCGGGTGGATCCGGACCAGATCGAGCGGGTCCTGGTGAACCTGGCGATCAACGCGCGCGACGCCATGCCGCACGGCGGGACGCTGCTCGTGGAGACGGCCAACGTCTCGCTCGATGCCCCCTACGTGGCGGTGCGCCCGGCGGTGGAGCCGGGGGATTACGCCATGGTCTCGGTGAGCGACACCGGGCTCGGGATGACCGGCGAGGTGATGGAGCACATCTTCGAGCCGTTCTTCACGACCAGGCGGTCCGGCGACGGGACGGGCCTGGGCCTGTCGACGTGCTTCGGCATCGTCAAGCAGGCGGGGGGCCACATCTGGGCGTACAGCGAGCCCGGTCGCGGCTCGACGTTCAAGGTGTACGTGCCGCGCGCGACGTCGCCGGCGACGCCTCGCCGCCCGCGCGGGCGCGCTCCCGAACTGCCGCGCGGCACAGAGACCGTGCTGATCGCCGAAGACGAGGCGGTGGTGCGGCGCGTCATCGTCCGGGTGTTGCGTGAGCTGGGCTACAACGTCCTCGAGGCCGAGAACGGCTGCGCCGCGGTCGACGTCGCGCGCGCGCACCCGGGCGCGATCGACCTGGTGATCGCGGACGTTGTGATGCCGGGCATGGGCGCGCGCGAGCTGCGCGAGACGCTGCTGCGGGAGCGTCCAGACGCCAGGATCCTGTTCATGTCCGGCTACACGAACGAGAGCGCCCTGCGCAACGGAACGGTCGAAACGGGCGACGACTTTCTTTCGAAGCCGTTTTCGCCGTCGATGCTGGCGCGCCGCGTCCGCGAGACGCTCGACGCCTAACAGGGTGTTGAAAAAGTCACCGGACGGCGTTTGGACGTCAATACGTAGCGGCGATCTGAATCTGCGAACGCGGGCTGAAAGCCCGCGCCACGAGAACAAGGGCGGTTCTTCATCACCCTGCCTTGAAAATAGATTTAATCATGCGGCGCTCTCGATGCTGACGGTGTAGCCGAGGGATTCAAGGCGTCGCACGAGGCGCCGGGTTGTCCGTTGGCTGCGGCGCTCGTCGAAGTAGTTGACGCCAAGATCTTCAAACACCCGCTCTCGCCCAAGAATGTGATAGACGGCGATGAGGATGGTGTGGGCGGTGGCCACCGCCGCCCGTTTCTTGCCGCGTCGCGCGGCGATGCGATGGTAGCGTTGCCCGAGGTGTGTCTTCGAGCGGCCGGCAGCCTGCGCCGCCTCGACCAGTGCACCGCGCAGCCACGGACTGCCCTTTCGGGTACGACCCGATGTCCGTTTGCCCGCGCTCTCATGGTGACCGGGACAGAGCCCGGCCCAGGACGCCAGATGGCCGGCACTCGGAAACCGGCTCATGTCCGCGCCTACCTCAGCAAGGATCGTCTGCGCCGTCCGTGGTCCCACGCCGGGGATCGTCATCAGACGCGCTGTCGCTTCGGCGAAAGGGCGCAGTCGCAGATCGATCTCCTCCCCCACCTGTGCGATGGTGGTGTCGAGATCATGCAGGTGATGGAGTTGGACGTTGAGCAGAAAGCGCTGGTGCTGATGCATCCGGCCCTCCAGCGCCGCTTCGAGGAGGTCGCGCTTCTCCCGCAGCCTGCCGCGTGCGAGGTCAGCGAGGACTGCCGGCTGATCAACGCCGGCGATCATCGCGGTCAGCATCGCGTACCCGGAAACGCCGACGATGTTGGTGGCAACCGACGCCAGTTTGATGTTGGCGCCCTCCAGCACCTTCTGGATCCGGTTGACCTCCGCCGTGCGCTCGCGGACGAGGCTCATCCGGTACCGGGTCAGTTCACGCAGGTCACGGCCCTCGCGGTCCGGGATGAAGCTCGGGCGCAGCAGGCCGTGCCGCAACAGGTCGGCGATCCACTCGGCGTCCTTCACGTCGGTCTTGCGGCCCGGGACGGCCTTCATGTGCTGCGCGTTCACGACCAGGACCGTGCAGGTCGCCTCCAGGATGTTGTACACCGGCTTCCAGTAGCTTCCCGTGCTCTCCATCGCGACGTGTGTACAGCCCGCCGCGGCCAGCCAGTCGGCGAGCTGGAGGAGATCCCTCGTCATCGTACCGAAGGTCCGCACTTCCTTGGTTCGCCGCGCGCTGCCTCCCGGCGTGCACAGACATGCGACGACGATCTTCTTGTGCACATCGAGCCCACAGCACCGCTCGTGTACGACGTCCATGGACATCCTCCGTTCGACTGGGCGCATCGGGAGGACGCCTTCTCGACAGAGACTGCCTTACGTGCTCACGCCCAAGGACGTGGCAACAGACGGAGATACCTACAGGCGTCCGGGTCAAACTGCTAGACGGGCTCGCAGCACCAGGGTGCTCCGACCTCATGGCTACCGATGCGTCGCCAAACAGCATACGCCGGCCAGCCCGCTATTTTCATTCGCGGGGGTGGCGCCGCCGCGCCATGAGGAACTGCTAGTGTAGTGCTTTCGAATTGGCGTTAGTTAACGCGACGCGAAGCGTGGAGCATAGCCGCCCTCGGCTGTGAGTCCGGCGAAGCCGGACCGACGCGGTACAGCGCCTCGGCTGATGGACTTCCGCCGCGTGCGAGGCCTCTCGGCGAACCGCCCCGCTAAACAAGCGTTAGAAGCACTACACTAGCGCTGCCGCCCCGCCGGGGGCAAGGCGAGCCAGCGTTTCTTCACCAGCTCCAGCACGGTCCACGTGCCGGCATCGACCGGGTGCCAGTCGTTGAACGCCAGCCCTCCGGGCTCGCTCGCGGTCGTGATCTGTGCCAGGAACCGCATCTCGCCGTAGCCCGGATCGGACCAGACGACGCGATATTGCTGCCGCACCTTGGCGGGCCACGGCACCGCCGATGTCCAGACCTCGATCAGCCGCTTCAGGAACGCGGGGTCGCCCTTCGCGAACTCCGCCAGCACCTCGGTCAGCAGCGGCGTCGGCTCGTCGAGCGAAGGCCCGCCATCGGCCGTCCCTTGTGGACCCCGGCCAGGATGCCCACGACTTCTTCCCAGTTGACCACGCGGTCGGCGAAGTGACGGTCGCTCGCGACGCTGAGCGTGTTCATCTGCGCGCGGGTGCGCCAGCTCCGCTCGTACTCCAGGTTAACGTCCCAGACGGCCTGCGCGGCCTCGTTCGCGGCCAGCACCTCGACGGCGTCGCCGACCACGAACTGCGGCCAGGGCACCGTCTCGACCACGGCATCGAGTTCCTCCGGCCGGAAGAAAGTACGACGGGTTCTCGGCCAGGGGAAACAGTGTCTCGACTTCGGCGAACCCGGCCTGGCGCAGCACCTCGTTCACTTCGACCTGGCGTGCGTCCATCGCGCGGAGCACGGCGAGCAGGTGCTCCCGCCTGGGAGTGCGGCGGCCGTTCTCATAGCCGCGGACGGCCTCGTACGACAGTCCGGCGAGGCCGGCCGTCTCCCGCAGGCTCTGACCCATACGGCGCCGGATGGTGCGCATAGCCGTCCGCCACGAGCCATTCATGGAGCGCATGTTCGTACATCAGCAGGTAGAGAGCAATCGGCCGGCGGGAGTTGCTTCGCGGTATCATCACCGGCCGAAGTGGCTTCCTGAGGGAATCCGCCGCTTGACAGTTGTGATAGCATCCCTATCATTTGTGATAAGGAGGTTATCATAAGTGATGTTTGAAGACGTGTTCGCGAAGCGGTCGGCGTGGCGGGTGCTTGCAGCCCTGCTGGAGCCGCCGTTCGTGCCGCACCAGCAGCGGGAGTTGGCCCGCACGCTGGGCGTTCCGGAACCCAGCGTCCAGCGAGGTCTCCGCGCGCTCCTGGGAGCGGGCCTCGTGCAGCGCAAGCGCGGCCAGTACGCCGTAAGCGCCGGCCAGGACGCCGTGCGCTACCTCTGGCTGTTGCGGCAGGTCGAGCGACAGTCGGCGCTCCCGGCGGACCTCGCGAACGGGCTCTCGGTGTTGCTGGCGCGCGAATTCAGCCCCGGGGACTGCGTCATCGTGTTCGGGTCCTGGGCTCGTGGCCTCGCTGTGCCCGGCGAGAGCGACGTTGATGTCGCGGTCTTCTCCACTCAATCGTCTGGGGCGGCTTCAAGACGCGTGTTTGAAGGGTCCTACCGATTCGAGATCCAGGCTCTGGACAAGACGGAGCTGGAGCATCCAGCGAACAGCGTCGCGCTCGATGCGCTGCTGAACGGCATGCCCCTCACGCAGCGCGAGAGTGTGTACGACGCGCTCCTGAACCTCCGCAGTTTCCCGAAATCGTTCCTTGTGCACAGGCTGAGGCAGGCCGACAAGCTCCTTCTCAGGGCCGAACTCGCGGAACAAGCGGGGGTGGCGGCGGAATTCTTCTCCAGTGCCGCCGAGCGGACCCTCGCCCAAGTGCGTAATATCCTCGAACATGGCCGTACGCTGTCGTGGCGCGAGACCGCGCGCGTGACTTCACCTCGCGACGCGATTAAGGATCTGGAGGAGCGCCTGGCGCGGGAGGGAGAGCAGATCTGGCTGACCTAGAGTTACTCGGCCGCGCATACGCGCTTCTTGCGTCGGCCGAGCGGCTCGGTGCCGAGCGCGATGTCGCTGGCGCGGCGGGGCTTGCGTTTCAGGCATTGGACCTCGCCGCGAAGGCGCTGACCTCCGCAATCGATGGCGCCGATCCGGGCTCGCATCGCGCGCGCATGGACAGGGTCCGCGCGTTGATCCAGGCCGAGCAGTCGGAGCTCGACTTCCTGTGGGAGATCCGCCAGCGCGATTTCTACGGCGACTCATCGCTTGGCGCGCGCCGCGAAATGCCGGCCGATGACCAGGTGCGCTCGGCGCTGGCGCTCGCGCGGTCACTCGTAGAGCGCATCGACCGGGCGCTGCGTTAGGGACGGTCCGGCTACAGCTGCTTCGCCAGCGTCACCAGCTC
This sequence comes from uncultured Chloroflexia bacterium, assembly GCA_963701135.1. Lineage (GTDB taxonomy): Bacteria > Chloroflexota > Dehalococcoidia > DSTF01 > JACRBR01 > CAYJMJ01. Next base: position 2,936,923 of record OY969567.1, on the reverse strand, counting down.
GCCGACGACTTCGTAGCGGCCGAACGACGGCACCAGGTACGTGCCGTTGACGTACGGCCGGCACTCCTCGAGCAGCTCGCGCGCGTGGACGATGCCCTCGGCGATGCCGTTCTCGCCGGCCAGGCGCATGCGTTCGCGCACGTCTTCCGGCACGAACACGCCGGCGAGCTCGTTGTGGATGAACTCCGTGTGGCGGTGGCTCTGCAGCGGCATGATGCCGACCAGCACCGGCACGTCGATCGGCCCCAGCCGCTCGAGAAAGCTGCGCAGCAGGTCCGCGCTGTAGATCTGCTGCGTCATGAGCAGGTCCGCGCCGGCTTCGATCTTGCGGCGCACGCGGTCAACCTCCAGCCCGATGTCGTCGGCGGTGGGATTGGCGGCGCAGGCGACGAAGAAGTCGGTCCCCTTGCCGATCGAGTTGCCCGCCCAGTCCGTGCCGCTGTTCAGCATCTTGAGGATGCGGATGAATCCGATCGAGTCGACGTCCCACACACCGGTGGCGCGCCCGTAGTCGCCGGTCGATGGCGGGTCGCCGGTGAGCGCGATCACGTTGCGGATGCCGAGCGCGTGCGCGCCGAGCAGGTCGCTCTGGATCGCCATGAGGTTCCGGTCGCGCGACGTGAAGTGGATGATCGGCTCGATGCCCACCTGCTGCTGGATCAGCACCGCCAGCGCGATCGCGCTCATGCGCACGCGCGCCATCGGGCTGTCGCCGATGTTGATCGCTGTCGGCGCCGAGCGCCTTGAGGTGCGCCGCGCCTTCGAGCGCCTTGCGCGGGTTGAGGCCGCGCGGCGGGTCCAGCTCCACGCTGACGACGAACTCGCCGGCCGCGAGCTTTTCGCGCAGCGTGCGCGGCTTCTCTCCGGTGTCATCGTTCCGGGGCGGTCTTGACCACGACCGGCGCCGGCCGCGGCCGCGCGCGGCCGCGCGTGTTCCACTCGGCGGACAGCGCCTCGCGCATGGCCGACGTGTGCTCGGGCGTCGTGCCGCAGCAGCCACCGACGATGTTCGCCCCCGCTAGCACGAGCTTGCGCGCGTACTCGGCGAAGTACTCCGGCGTCGACGGGTAGACGAGCCGCTGGTCCATGAAACGCGGCAGCCCGGCATTCGGCATCGCCGAGACGCGGATCGCGGTGTTGGCCGTCATCTGCTCGACGACCTCGAGCGCGGACTGCGGGCCGAGGCTGCAGTTCACGCCTGCGGCGTCGGCGCCGAGCGAGCTGGCGACGTTCGCCACTTCGTCCGGCGGCTCGCCGCCGTACGTGCGGCCGTCGCGCTGGAACGTGACCTGCGCCACGATCGGCAGGTCGCAGCACTCCTTGACCGCCAGGATCCCCTCGCGCAGCTCGGCGATGTCCGGGAACGTCTCGAGGATGATCAGGTCGACGCCGCCTTCGAGCAGCGCTTCGGCCTGCTCGCGCAGCGCGGCGCGTACCTCCTCCGGCCGCACGTCGCCCACCGTCGCCAGCATGCGGCCGGTGGGGCCGATGGCGCCGGCGACGAACACCGGGCGGCCGTGGATCTCGCGCGCGTCGCGGGCCAGGCGCGCCGCCTTGAAGTTGATGTCCCGCACCTGTGTCTCCAGCCCGTGCCGGGCCAGCCGGAACCGGTTCGCGCCGAACGTATTGGTCTCGATGATGTCCGCGCCCGCCGCGATGTACTCCTCGTGCGCGCGCCGGATCAGGTCCGGGTTGTCGAGCACGAGCGCCTCCAGGCACGCCGACTGCAGGACGCCGCGGCTCTGCAGCAGCGTGCCCATCGCGCCATCGGCCAGCAGGACGCGTTCTTCGAGTGCGGCCAGGAACGGGTGTTTCATCGTGCGCCAGTATAACGAGCGGCCGCGGAGTACGGGCTTGCTGCCGGATTCTCACTCATACATGGGCGCTGGAGGAGGTCAATCTGCCTCATCGCTGTTTGGCTCATTGGCGTTTCGCGCAGCTGCAAGCCGCGCCGCATCAACGGCGAGCACCATCACGGCTAGCGCGATAATCGCGCCGGTTTGGATGGAGGCACGGTTGGCCGCATCAACGTCATTGCGAGCATTGCCGCCGTGTTCGTAGTCATAGCTGACCCCCGAGAAGCTTGCGCTGCACGCGGTGATCGCCAGAACGGGTCCGGCCAGGACCGCCAGGATTAACCGTTTGAATGCACCCACGTACAAGTAGCCGAGCCCCCATAACAACACCGAAGTCCAGAGCAACAGCGAGACGCCGACCGAACGTTGGTCGGTCGTCCCGTTGGCAACGCACCCCGCCGCGCCCAACAACGGCACGCATTGAAGCATGACTGCCCAGAAGAGGCTCTTGGTGCGCGGCCTGTTTGATTGGTGCACGGGTATCCCTCCTAGCGGGTGATGACTTGCCACCAGCCGAGCGTGAATAGCACGACGTAGGCGACGAGGACGAAAATCGAGAAGTCTCTGATGAACGTTCGAGTTCTATAGCCCGCGAATGCCGCGAGCCATCCAAAGAAGGTCATTCGCAAGGCTCGGGAGCCCACGAAGATCGGAATGACGAGCAGGGGAGTGAAACGCTGCCGGGCGGCTTCGACCCCCCAGATCTTGAACGAGATGCCGCTCCAGGGCTGTGCGAGCAGCGCCCATGCGCCGTGGGCGCTTAGCTGGGCATCCACATCAGCGATCTGGCGATCGAATACGAAGGGCAAGTGGATAAGTACCCAATGTGCGGGCGATGGCGCGACGTACCCGAATCCAAATGTCGCCAGCGCGCCCACAGCTGAGCCGGCGATGGCCGCGCCTATGAGCCAGGCTCGCCGGGTGGAGAAGGCTGCCATCGGCACGAGTATTGCTTCGGGGATTACGGGCCAGATCGTGGCTTCGCCGAGCGCCCAGAGAAACATCGTCCAGATGCCCGACCGACTGGACGCGAATCGGCGAAGTGCGTCGTGCACCGCGCGACATTCGGCCAGCATGGGTGCGTCGTCGGGCACGCTCGACGAACGCTCGGTCTTGTTCATGCGCCTGTTGTAGCTTGCGGAAGCGGCGTTCGCATCGTATAAACCTACCTAACCACAGCGGTCGAATGTACCACTACCTAAAGCTTCTCGCCGCCGTGGCCCTCGACGGAACCGCTCCGGGCGGGGCGACGCGGCGGTGAAGATGGCTGGTCGTAGACCTATACCTTCTAGGCAGAGCCGTTGGGCGCAGCGCGGAGCGACGTGGCTGGCCAACACGGGAGTCTCGCCAAACCAGATTTCGCTCGCGAGCGTTGTTGTAGCGGCCTTGGGAGCCGCGAGCTTGATCCTCAGCCGCGGACAGGACGACGGACTGCGAGCCGGGCTTCTGCTGTTCGCCGCGCTCTGCATGCCGGTGCGTCTTGCCTGCAATCTGTTCGACGGCATGGTCGCAGTGGAGTTCGGCAAGAAGTCGAAGTCGGGCGAAATCTATAACGAGCTCCCTGACCGCATCGCCGACGCGCTCTTTCTCATAGGTGCGGGCTACGCCGCGTTGGACTTTCGCTGGATGGAGGCGGTCGGCTGGGCGGCCGCTCTGCTCGCGGTCATGACCGCGTACGTGCGAACGCTGGGTGTCGCAGCCGGCGTGGCGGCGGACTTCTCCGGTCCGCTCGCCAAGCAGCAGCGGATGGCCGTGCTCGCGGGCGCCTGCGTGCTCGCGGCGATAGAGCTCGCCTTTGACGGACGTGATTACGCGCTCGCCGCAGGGCTTGTCTTTATTGCGGCCGGCTCCGCGCTGACGATAGCGCGTCGCACGTGGCGTCTCGTTCACGCATTGGAGGCGCGATGACGGCCATGGCCGTGGCGTTCATCGTGCGCGTTCTCTGCGGGCCTACCGTCCGCTTCACCTGCAAGCTCGATGCATCTCGACCGCGGGTCTTCTTCGCCAACCACAGCAGTCATCTGGACTTCCTGCTGATCTGGGCCACGCTACCCTCGGGGTTGCGTCGCCGAACACGTCCAGTTGCGGCGCGCGACTACTGGTTGCAAGGGCCGATAAGGCGTTTCATCGCCGGCCGATTCTTCGGTGGGCTCATGATCGAGCGTCGCAACCCGACTGCGGAGGACAATCCGATTGAGCAGATGCTGAACGTGCTCGACGCGGAGGAGTCCCTCATCCTCTTCCCCGAGGGCACACGCGGCACGGGCGATGTCGTCGCGTCGTTCAAGTCTGGTCTCGTTCGCATCGCTGAGGCGCGTCCGGCTGTCCAGCTCGTCCCGGTGTACCTCGAGAACCTCAACCGCATTCTGCCGAAAGGCCAGTTCCTGCCGGTTCCCCTGCTGAGCTTCATCACGTTCGGAGAACCGTTGTCGAGGAGGGCCGAGGAAACCCGCGACGAATTCCTCGATCGCGCGCGGCAGGCGCTCATGGCACTGGGGGACTGAGTTGCACTTCGATCGAGAGCTTGGCTACTTGATCGCCGGCGTTCTTTCCGCGCTGGTGATCGCGACCGTGAGTGGACAGGTGCTCCGCTACCGCGTCACTTCGGATGGCGGCAGAGCCACCGTCGCCAACCTTAACGCGCGGATTGGGGGCTGGTGGGCAATGTGCGCCGCCTTCGGACTCGCGTTGCTCACGGCCGGCATCGGCTCGGTCATCCTCTTCGGTGTTATCTCGTTCCTCGCTCTCCGAGAGTTCGTCACCGTGACCTACACGAAGCGGAGCGACCACCAGGCGTTATTCTGGTCGTTCTTCCTCATTACGCCCTTGCAGTACTGGCTCGTCGCAGACAGGTGGTACGGCCTCTTCTCGATCTTCATTCCGGTGTACGCGTTCCTGTTCCTTCCAATCACCAATGGGCTGAGTGGCGATGTTGACCGATTCCTGGAACGAACGGCGAAGGTGCAGTGGGGTCTCATGATTTGCGTCTATCTCGTGAGCCACGCGCCGGCGATCCTGGTGATGCTCGATATTCCCGGCTACAAGGACCAGAATGGCAAATTGCTCCTGTATTTCGTCATCGTCACCCAGGCGAGCGATGTCCTCCAGTACATCTGGGGAAAGCTCGTTGGGAAGAGGCCGATCGCTCCCAGCATCAGCCCGAACAAGACCTGGGAAGGATTCGTGGGAGGAGTGGGAACGGCCGTTGCCCTCGGAACGCTGTTATGGTGGGCGACGCCGTTCAACCCCTGGCAAAGCGCTCTGATGTCGCTTGCCATCACGCTGATGGGCTTCTTCGGCGGACTCACCATGTCGGCGATAAAGCGGGACAGTGGCGTCAAGGATTACGGGACGCTGATCCCGGGCCATGGTGGCATGCTGGATAGAATCGACTCGCTTTGCTTCGCCGCACCCGTCTTCTTTCATCTCACGCGTTACTACTTCGGCTGAGCCGCCAAACACGCGTCATTAGGCACGGTCCCGCTGGCCGCCGGCCTGCCCGGAACGCGCGTGAGATTTGCCCTGATTTTGAGTATTGAATCTTCAGTCGGGCGAGCGTAGGCTCTGACACCACATCCACACGCGGTACCCACCGCATCCTGTCCCATCGTCGTCGTGATGCGGCGGCCCGTCCAAGTAGGGAAAGGAGTCGCGTCTATGGCCGTCGCAAAAGAGGTCATGAAGAAGCAGCAGGCGGTCTACGTCCTGCAGGGCACGCTGCTGGAGGCGTGCTCGTGCGGCGTGCTCTGCCCCTGCTGGATCGGCGAGGACCCGGACGGCGGGGAGTGCTTCGCCTTCAACGCCTATCACTTCAACAGCGGCACGATCAGCGGCATCGACGTGTCCGGATTGAACATCGTCAATGTCGTGCACATCCCGGGCAACGTGCTCGCGCCGGGCTCGTGGCGGCTGGTGATGTTCATCGACGACAAGGCGTCCGACGAGCAGATGAACGCCATCGCCGACGCGTACCAGGGGCGGCTCGGCGGCCCGCTGGGCGACCTGTCGGGCCTGATCGGCGAGGTGCTGGCGGTGAAGCGCGCGCCGATCCGGCACGAGCTCACCGGCGGCAAGGGCACGCTGAAGATCGACGGCATCCTCGACGCCGAGCTGGAGCCGTATCGCGCGGCCGATGGCACCGTAACGACGCTGCGCGACAGCCTGTTCAGCACCGTGCCGGGCTCGCCCGCGTACGTGTCGAAGGCGTCGAAGCACAGGGTGAACCTGCCGGAGTTCGGCATGGTCTGGGAGTACACGGGGCGCAACGCCATCCAGGCCGACTACTCGATGGAGTACTACGCCTAGCGTGCCTCGCCGAGCGCCGCGGGACCGATGATGCTGCTCCACCTCGCGCCGAACGGCGGGTCCGGGATCGACCTGCACGTCGCGCTCGCCGCAAGCCTCGTATTCGTGGTTGCGGTGGCGGCCGTGTGGGCGCCCGCGCCGCGCGCACTCGCGGGTGTGCGTGAGCGCGCGCGCCTGCCGCAACCTGCCCTGCTCTGGCCCATCGCCGGTGCGTGGGCGCTGGCGCTCATCGCGCAGGCGAGCGGGCGCGGCGCGGCGCTTCACCACGACCGGCTCATCGAGGGCGGCACGCCGCCGTGGGCCGCGATCGTGCTGTTCCTGCTGTCGTGGCAGGTGATGATCGCGGCGATGATGCTGCCTTCGAGCCTGCCGTTGATCCGGCTGTTCTACCGCGCCGCCGGCAGCCAGCCACGCCCGGCGCTCGTGAAGGCGGCATTCGTCGCCGGCTACGCCGCTGTGTGGACGGCATTCGGCGCGCTCGCCTTCGCCGGTGACTACGGCGTGCACGCGACGGTCGACCGCATCGGCTGGCTCTCGGCGCACCCGTGGCTCATCGCCGGCGGCGTGTTGATGCTCGCGGGCGCGTTCCAGTTCAGCGACCTGAAGGAGAAGTGCCTCGACGAGTGCCGCCACCCGGCGGCGTACATGCTCCGCAACTACCGGCGCGGCGTGCGCGAGGCGTTTCGCATGGGCCGCGGGCACGGGTGGTTCTGCCTGGGCTGCTGCTGGGCGCTGATGCTGGTGTCGTTCGCCGTCGGCGTCGCCAACCTCGCGTGGATGGCGGCGCTGACCCTGCTCATGGTCTTCGAGAAGACGGGCCCGCACGGCGAGCGCGGCGTCGTGCCGATCGGCATCGGGCTGATGTTGTTCGGCGTGCTGGTGATGCTGCACCCCGGCTGGCTGCCGGGCCCGGTGGCCTTCGGCTAGCCAAAGTTCTCGCCATCAACTACACCGCGCGGGGCTGAAAAGCCCGCGCTACGGGTGTCGGCGCGGCGGCAGGGCGCGGGCGGAAAAGCCCGCGCTACGGATGTTGCTGCCGTTGCTCACCCTGAGTTACGCAACGGCCTCAGTCCGCGCGCTGGCTGATCGCGATGCGGTTGATGCTCGCCGCCATGTAGCCGGCGCCGAAGCCGTTATCGATGTTCACGACGGCGACGCCGGCCGCGCACGAGTTCAGCATCGAAAGCAGCGGCGCCAGGCCGTGGAAGCTCGCGCCGTAGCCGATCGACGTCGGTACGGCGATCACCGGCGCCGAGACGAGGCCCGCGACCACGCTGGGCAGCGCGCCCTCCATGCCGGCGACCACGACGAGCGCGCGCGCCTCTCGCAGCGCCGGCAACTGGTCGAGCAGGCGGTGCAGCCCCGCCACGCCCACGTCGTACATGCGCTGGACGTTGTTGCCGATGATCTCCGCCGTCACGGCGGCCTCCTCGGCCACCGGCAGGTCGGCCGTGCCCGCGCAGAGCACGGCGATGCCGTCCTGCTTCGGCACGGCGACGCGCTCGACGGTGATGCAGCGGGCGGCTTCGTGGTGGCGGGCGTCGGGCACGGCTTCGAGCACCGCGGCGGCGGCTTCGGGCTCCAGGCGCGTGACCAGCAGGCGGTCGGAGCGCTCCAGCAACGTTCGGGCGATAGCCACGATCTGGGCGGGGCTCTTACCCTGCCCCAGGATGACTTCCGGCACCCAGTCCCGGAGCGCACGGTGATGGTCGACCTTCGCGAAGCCGATATCTTCGTATGGCAGGTGCCGGAGCTCCCCTATGGCAGCTTCGATGTCCGTTCGCCCATCGGCGACGGCGGCCAGCAGTTCACGGAGTCGGTGCTCTTCGATGATGTCTCTCCGGCGCGGTTCAGAATGCTTCATGATAACACTGGCCGACTTGACACCTCGCCGGAATCCGATTGCGTACGCCCGCGCCCAACTCGATACTCGTGAGGTGCTCTTGCGCCGCCTGTGGACTCGCCGCTCCGACGCCGTCTTCCTGACCGCCTGGCTCGCCTGCCTGGCCGCGCTCGTCGCGCTCGCCGTCTGGTGCGACCATCGCTACATGCTGCCGTTCGACGTGCGGCCGACGGTCTGGCTGCAGGGCCTGGAGCGCTACGAGCAGGTTGACCACCTGTTCCACTACGTGAACGCGGGCGGGGACTACGATTTCATCGCGGCCGTGCTGCTGGCGTCGTTCATCGTGTTGCTGTTGCGGGGGCTGCGGTTCGAAGCGTTGATCATGGCCGGGGCGGGCGCGCTGTACTACGTGCAGCTCGGGCTGCGCGAAGTGGTCCACCGCCCGTTCTCGTTGGAGAATCCGCCGTGGTGGGCGTACCCCCAGTACGACGTGCGCCACTGGCCGGGACCCGATGGCTTCCCGAGTGGCCACGTGTTCGGCGAACTCCTGGTCTACGGGCTGATCTTCGGCTACGCGCCGCGCGTCATCGCGTTCCGGCCGCTGATGTGGCTCGTGCGCGCGTTCTGCGCCGTGGAGATGGTACTGGGCGGCTTCGGCCGCATCTACACCGGCGCCCACTGGCCGAGCGACGTCATCGGCGCCGTGCTGCTGGCGATGCTGTACCTGTCGATCGCGTGGCGCGTCGACCGGCACATCCGCCACATCCGCACGGTGACGGCGGAGCAGGATGTGGTGCCAACGGATGGGGCGCTGGGCATGGTTCCGGCTCGCGGCGTGCTCTGATCGCACGCCGCGAGCCGTAGGTCTGGCGTTGAGCAAGCATGTGCCGCCCGTCCGGCAGTAGCTGCCGCCTCGGCCGATACTCGCGGCATGAAACCCGCATGCTCGGCTTCATTGCTTGGTCCGCTGCTCTCTTTGTCGGCGGTCGCCTGCGCGTGCGGCACGGCGGGCGAACGCCGATCCGCGACGCCCTCGGCGGTCGTGGCCACGGCGTCGGAACCTGTTCCGGCGGCCACGACAACGCGCGAGCCGGCGACCCGACCAGCAGCACCCGAATGGTACGAGGGGAGCCTTGGCGGCCCGCCGCCGCCGTACGAATCTCTCGTGGTCGATGCCGTGACCGGCTACGTCTGGAGCTTGGCGCCGAAGCCGTCGAATGAGGCCGATGGCCTTGTCATTTCGCGACTCGACTGGTCCCCGGCTGGCGAGGCACTTGTGAGTGTGAGGCGCGGCGGGCCCGCCGATTCGACGGCGCTCTACGCCGCCCGCCCTGGGGACGTGTTCCACTTCATCGCCACGGTCGAGCGCCTGGGATTCGGCGCGATGGTCGCCGGACGGCAAGACGATCGGAGTCACGTCCGAGACGGACGGGCTGCTGCTCATCGATGCGGTCACCGGCTCCACGGTTGACGTTGTTCCGGCGCAGCGTGGCGAGATAGCGTGGTCGGCCGACTCTCTATTCTTCACCGGCAGCAGCGGCGTGCGCGACGCCGCCGCACTCGACGCCGCCCCGCTGGTTGTCGGCGGACGCGACGGAGTCTGGTCGTCGCGCGGCCACACGCTCGCGTACATCCGCGGCGATGAGTACTACCACAAGACAGGTGAGCCACCGCTGGAAGTGTGGTTGATGGATCCCGCCGCCGGAACCGACGTACGCCTCGCTCCGCTCGACGGCTACGTACTGGATTTCATCCGCTGGTCGGCGGACGACCGTTACCTCGCTGTCGCGTATTACGCCGCCCAGGGCCAGGGGTTCTATGTCGTTGACGTGGCGAGCGGCCAGGTGATGGCGACGGTGCGAGGCGCGGCCATCGGCGGCTGGATTGACGGCGACACCGTGTACTTCACCGGCAACATCTGCAACGCGCCTGATGTCTTCGTCATGGACGCCGACGGGTCACACGCCCGCAATATCACCCAGACACCCGACGTTGAGTTTCACCCGGCTGCGTCGCCCGATGGTCGCCAGATCGCGATCGTGCACACGAACGAACCGCATGCGCCGTCGGGTGACCGCATCGACATCCTGACGCCGGCGGGCGAGCGGCGGACGCTCGTGTCCGGCGATTCATTGCAGTTGGCCAGCTACGTTGGAGCGCAAGGATACTGGTCGCCCGATGGACGCTATCTCACCGTCGTAAGGGTGGATGGTTACCAACACGCCGTCTGCCAGGACGTGATGCCCCAGACGACGGTCATCGAACCCGCAGGTTAGCTACGAACTACCAACAACGAACTCGCCCCTCACACCCCCAGCAACTCACGGCCGGCGGACAACACCTTCTGCACCAGCGACTCGTCGCCGACGACCTCGGTGTAGATGCGGAGCAGCGGTTCCGTGCCGCTGAAGCGGAACAGCAGCCAGCCCTTGTCGTCGAGGATGAAGCGAAAGCCGTCGGTGGTGTCGATGCTCGTCACGTTGATGCCGGCGACAGTCCTGGGCCGCAGGGCTTCGGCGCGCGCCCAGATGGCGTCGCGGTCCTCCGGCCGCAGGGCCAGGTCGATGCGGTCGTAGTAGTGCGGGCCGACCTTCTCGTACAGCTCCGCCAGCAGCTCACTCGGCCGCTTGCCGGTGCGCGCCATGAAGTCGAGCATGTACAGCCCGGCCAGGATGCCGTCGCGCTCCGGCACGTGGCCGCGGAAGCCGTAGCCGCCGCTCTCCTCGCCGCCGATCAGCGCGTCGGTCTCCATCATCTTCGGGCCGAGGAACTTGAAGCCGACCTGCGTCTCGTGCACCGGCACGCCGTACAGCTCGCCGAGGCGCTGCACCATCCGCGTCGTCGTGACCGACTTGACGATGGCGCCGCGCTCCCCGCGCACCTCCAGCAGGTAGTACGCCAGCAGCCCGAACACCTGGAGCTGGTTGATGAAGTTCCCGCGCTCATCGGCGATGCCGACGCGGTCGGCGTCGCCGTCGGTGGCGATGCCGGCGTCGTAGCCGCCCTTCGCCAGCAGCGCCGACATCTCCGTGAGATTGCGGGCGATCGGCTCGGGCGCGTGCATGCCGGGGAACACCGGGTTGCGGAAGCCGTGCAGCTCCGTGAGCTTCGTCTTGCCGCCGCCGAGCAGCTCGCCGAAGTAGCCGGCGCCGGTGCCGTACATCGCGTCGTACGCGACGTTGAGGCCGGCCGCCTTGAGCCGGTCCAGGTCGACCAGCTTCGCGACGTGCCGCAGGTACGGGCCGCGCGCGTCGAACGTCTGCACCAGCCCGGCCTTCTTCGCCTCATCGATGTCCATGCGGGGCACGTCGCGGCCGACGAGGTCCGGCAGCGGCTCCTCGATCTCCGCCACGATCTCGGGCGATGCGCTGCCGCCGTAGTCCGGCTTGTACTTGAAGCCGTTCCACCGCCACGGGTTGTGGCTCGCTGTGATCACCACACCGCCGCCCGCCTTGCGGTCGATGATCGAGAAGCTGACGACCGGCGTCGGGCACAGCGTCTCGCTCAGCGCGACCTTGATGCCGTACGCCGCCGCGACTTCGGCCACGGCCGCGGCGAAGTCCTCCGACGCGAAGCGCGCGTCGTAACCGACGATCAGGCCGCGGCCGGCGAGCCCGCGCTTCTTCAGGTACATCGCCGCGCTCGCCGCGCAGGCGCGCACGTTCTCGAACGTGTAGTCCTCGGCGATGATGGCGCGCCACCCGTCGGTGCCGAACTTGATGGACGTGGGCGGGCGCTGTGGGAGCGTCATGGGCGGTCGTGCCTTTCGCCGGGAATGCGGCATCGCGCCGGGGCGCGGTTGCGCCCGGCGTCAGGTTCGCACGGCCACGGACAAGAGACAACCGCGCGCGGGGTAGGAGGGGTAGAACAGACAACAAAAGGCCCGGCCGAGACCTCTGTTGTCTGTCCTCTGTTGTCCCGCGGGGGCTAGCGCCGCTTGCGGCCGGCCGGGACCGGGGCGCCCCGCGCGCCGTTGTGCCGCTTCGACGCCGCGGGGGCAGCGGCTTCGAGCGGCTGCGCCTGCGCCATGATGCGCGACATCTCCGTCGCGTCGAAGGCGCGCATCGTCGTGCTGGTGACGTTGCCCGCCGACACGACGTTCATCATCGCGCCCATCATCGCCTCTTCGGACGGCGCTTCCACGAGCGCGAGCATGTCGTACGGGCCCTGCGTCCAGAACACCTCGCGCACCTTGAAGCCGGCGCGGGCGTTCTCCTGGCGGATGCGGCCGGCGCGCTTCACCGAGTCGCGGATGTTCTTCGCGCCCTCTGCCGTGAACTTGTAGAGCACTGCGTAGGTGGCCATGAGGTCCTCCTGTCGTAAGACGCAGAGTTCGTCGGACACGACGGCTTCGTGCCCGTCATCCTCCGCGCTGTCGTTGTGCCGCACCTTCCCGCAACAGCGCGGGTTCGTGAGCAGAGCAACCCAAACCAGCGATGATGCTTCGGTTCGGCTGTTTCATGGCGGCGTCTCCACCGTTTGCCAGTGAGCACCCACCGTCTATCGTGCTCATGAGCACACCGGAGCCCCACGCCCAGCCATGCGCGTCATCGACGAACAACAGATGACTTATCGCGCTGTGACCCACATCTACCAGATCCCAATCGTGGCCTCCGTTGTGGGTTCGCCACACGCCGCTCCGCGGACAGGCGCAGGCGAACCATCCGTCCTGTTCGTTAAGAAAGTCAAGGTCAATGACAGCCTCCGGCAACCTCCCGACGCCTGCCGGGAGCGCCTCGCCTCCCTCCGGCGTGAGTCCCACAACATGCCACGTCGCGCCGCCATCGCCCGAGCGGTACAAAGCTCCGGCCGCCACACCGCCGCCAATCGGACGATAGCAGCCAATCCACCCGACGTGCTCATCAGTGAACGACATAGCCCCCGTGAGGAACATACCCCCACCCGGCTGCACGGCGTTGCAGGGGTTCTCGGCGGTTGCCCACGTGACACCGCCGTCGCGGGTGGCAAAGACAATACTCTTCGTTAAGACCCACCCTGTATGTTCATCTAGTCGCCTGAGCGACACGGGCGCTGTCGCGCCATCAAGCAGGGGCAGCGGCTCCCACGTGGTGCCACCGTCGTGTGTTCGAAGCAGTTGCGCGGGCGCTTGGTCACCGCACATCGGGAGACACTGCTCGGTCAATACCCACCCGTCCTGCCGGTTGACGAACCCAATGGCGATAGCCTTGCCCTGTGGTATTGGGAGCGACGTTTCGGGCGTCCACGTGTTCCCGCCGTCTTGTGTCCAACGCAGCTGCGTCTGGCAGTCACCGGACAATCCGGCAGGCAAGACACAACCAGCCATCCACCCGTTCCTCGCGTCCACGAACTCGATGACCTGCGGGGCCGTCTCGCCCCTGTACTCCTCCGTCCATGAGGTGCCACCATCGTCAGTGACGAACAGCTCGCCCTGTCCGTTCGCTCCGCGCGCGAGCCAGCCGTGCGAAGAGTTGATGAATACCACAGCCACGATTCCCGGCTGCCCGGCGATTCGAGACGACGGAACGGGAATCGCCGTCGTCGCGTGTGCGGCTGGTGCGGGCGTAGGCGTCGCCTGAGCGACGGAGGCTGGTGGCAGCGTCGGGCTGGCGTTCGAGGTCGTCGAGCGGCGCTCGCAGGCGACGAGCATCGCGGCCAGCAGTCCGACTGCGATTAGCCGAAGTGGTGGGCGTAGCAGGGGCCGAGATGCGGGCTGTGCCATCGGCGCCTCCGCCAGCCATCATACTCCGGGTAGGGGCGCCCTGCTCCATACGCACGGACAGAATGGCGGACTCCTCGCAGAACTTGCGCTCCCGCGGCCGCCGACCAGCATACGCCCGCCTCCGCCGAAGTCAATACGCCCATGCTCCCCTCGGCGCCCGCGCTCCCGTACAATCGTGGCATGAGCGACATCTGCAGCGTCGAGCGCGAAGGCCACGTCGGCGTCGTCCGCATGACGCGGACCGACAAGCACAACGCCTTCAACCGCGAGCTCGATGCGGCGGTCAGCGCCGCCCTCAATGAGCTGGACGCCGACCCCGCCGTGCACGCCGTCATCCTCACCGGCGCCGGCAACGCCTTCAGCGCCGGCGCCGACATGAACGAGGCCGTGGCCGCGATCGAGGGCAAGGGCCGCAGCGAGGGCATGGCCGGCGTCTACGGCGCCGTCGCCACGTTCCGCAAGCCGCTCGTCGCCTGCGTCAACGGCATCTGCTACGGCGGCGGCGCGCTCGTCGCCATCATGTGCGACATCCGCGTGGCGGCGGACACCGCCGCGTTCCGCTTCCCGGGCGCCGCGTACGGCCTGGTCGTCGGCGGCTCGCAACTGCCGCGGCTCATCGGTCCCGCGCACGCCAAGGAGCTGATGTTCACGGCGCGCGTCGTCCGCGCCGAGGAGGCGCTGCGCATCGGCCTCGTGAACGCCGTCGTCCCGCACGCCGAAGTCTTCGACGCGGCGATGGAGATGGCGCGGCTCATCGCCGCGAACTCGCCGGAAGCGCTCATCGCCACGAAACAGGTCGTCGACCGCGCGACGGAGGTCGACGCGGGGGCGCAGGCGGAGGCGGAGGCGAACCGCGGCCTGCGCGTCTCGCCCGAGCACCACGAGCGCTTCCGCGCCGCCGCGGAGCGCGTGGCCAAGCGCGGCAACTGACCCGATCGCCGGTGCCGCACGTCACGTACTACAATGGCGCATGGCAACCGACCCCCACGCGCTACCGCCCGTCGACGCCGGCTTCAACTGGGAGCACGCCCTCTCCGCGCGCGGCCGCGCCGCATCGTGGACGCCGTGGTGGCAGGGCGAGCTGCCGCCGCCCCGCATCGAGCCGATCATGCTCACCGGCGGCATCCCCGACCCGGATTCGCTCCCGATCGATGACCTCATCGCCTGCAACGAGCGCGTGCTGCGCCGCGAAGGCACCTTCGCGCTGATGTACGGCGGCCCCCAGGGCTACCCCGGCCTTGCCGAGTGGCTGGCGAAGCGGATCAACGCGCGCGAGGGGCTCGACCTCGGGCCGGAGAACTTCGTCATCACCTGCGGCTCCGCGGGCGGGCTCGAAAACCTGTGCGAGACGTTCCTCGACCCCGGCGACGTCGCCATCGTCGAGCGGCCGACGTTCCCCGGAAGCCTGCGCGCGATCAAGTCGTGCCTGCCGGAGATCGCGGGCGTGGAAGTCGACGACGACGGCCTGCGGCCGGACGCGCTCGAAGAGGCGATCGCGCGCGTGACGGAGGCCGGCAAGCGGCCGAAGCTGCTGTACACCATCGCCAACTTCCACAACCCGGCCGGCGCGACGCTCACGGTCGAGCGGCGCAAGCAGGTCGTCGAGTTGTGCCGCCGCCACGGCGTGCTGATCATCCAGGACGACGCGTACGGCGAGATCAGCTTCGGCCCGGAGCCGCATCCGACGATGTTCTCGCTGGCCGGCGGCAGCGGCGCCGTGCTGCTCGGGACGTTCAGCAAGACGCTGGCGACCGGCCTGCGCGTCGGCTGGATCATGGGCGAGAAGCCGCTGATCGATGCGGTCACGCGGATGCGCTTCGACATGGGCGTGTCGCCGTGGACAAGCCGCGTCATCGCTGAGTTCTGCGAGTCGGGGCTGTTCGACGAGCACCTGGCGCGCGTCACCGCCATCTACCATCGAAAGCGCGACGCGATGCTCGCCGCGCTCGACGAGCGATGCTCGCGCTTTGGCCGCTGGAGCGTGCCGCAGGGCGGCTTCTTCCTCTGGATCGAGCTTTCGGAGGGGATCGACGTCGACCGCCTGCGCTACACCGCGAACGAGGAGGGCGTCGGCTACGTCGGCGGCTCCGCGTTCTTCGACGACGGCAGCGGCGAGCGCCGCGTGCGGCTGGCCTACAGCAACGTGGCCGAGCGCGACATCCCGGAGGCGGTCATGCGCTTCGGCCGCGCCCTCGATCGCGCCGTGCGGGCGTAGTCGCGCCACGGCCAAGAGTGCCCGCCCCACCGCGCGGGCTGAAAAGCCCGCGCTACGATTGGAGGCTCGCCGGCTCCCGCGCGTTCGGCGGTCTGCTCTCTGCTCTCTGCTCTCTGCTCTCTGCTCTCTGCTCTCGGCGGCGCGGCGCCTTTGCTTTGCTGTTTGCCGTTTGCTGTTTGCTGTCCCCCACCCCGCTATCCTATGCCCGTGAATCTCGCCCGTCCGGCCCTTGCACCCTTGCTGTTGCTCCTCCCCGCGCTCGCGGCGTGCGGCGGCGGCAGCGCCTCGACCGGCACGCCCGCGCCGCCGGCGATCTCCGCCGCCTCGGCCGAGGCGCGGCTGGCGGCGCTCGTGCTCGATACGAGCGACCTCGCCCCCGGATACACGCAAGACGTCGCGCGGCCGCGGACGAACGACGAGGCGGCGAATGCGCGGCCTGATACCGAGAACGCGCGCACCCAGTACGCGGACTGGGGCCAGGTGCTGGCGTTCAACGTGCAGTATGGGCCGCCGAAGACCGCCGGCCTCGTCTACAGCGGCGTCGCTGCGCGCATCATGAACACGGCCACGCTCTACCAGAGCGCCGATGGCGCGTCGGCGGCGCTGGCGTACGAGCGCGGGCTCTCGCCGTCGGTCGTGGCCAACTTCCTCGTCAACGACGGCGCCGGCACGAAGATCAGCGACACGCAGGCGGTCAAGGACATCGACTTCCCGGCGAAGGGCGATGAATCCTTCGCCTGGCGCGTGAGCGGCAAGGCGACGTTCGCCGACGGCTTCACCGTCAACTTCGTCGCCGATGCGGTATACGTGCGCGTCGGCCGCGTGACGGGCAACGTGACGGCGGTGGCGCTCGGACAGGCGCCGGACCGCGCGGCGCTCGTCGCGCTCGTCAACAAGTTCATCGCGCGAGTAAAGGCGGCGGCCGTATGATCATCGACGTCCATGCACACGTGTTCCCACCAGCCGTACGCGACCGGCGCGAGGCGCTGATCGCGGCGGAGCCCGCGTTTGCCGCCATCTACACCAACAAAGGCGCGGCGATGGCGTCCGCCGGCGAGGTGCTGGCGTCGATGGACGAGGCGGGCGTCGGCCGCACGATCATCTGCAACTTCGCCTGGCGCGACGAGGCGCTCATCGACGAGACGAACGAGTACATCCTCGATGCGGCGGCGCGGTCCGGCGGGCGGCTGATCCCGTTCGTGTCGGTGTACCTTGCCGGCGGCGCGCGGCACGGACACGCCGAGGCCGAGGAGGCGCCCGCAAGCACATCGGGCGACCCGCGCTCGAAGATCCGCGCGCTCGCGTCGGCTGGCGCGCGCGGCATCGGCGAGCTGCGGCCGGAGGACAGCGGCTACAACCTCGCGAACAGCGACGAGGCCGACGTGCTGACGTGGGCGTCGGCGGCGTTCGACCTGCCGCTGCTCTGTCACACCAGCGAGCCCGTCGGGCACGCGTACGCCGGCAAGGAAGGCCTGCCGATCGGGGCGCTGTACGCGTTCGCGCGACAGGCGCCCGCCGTCACGATCATCGCCGCGCACTGGGGCGGCGGCCTCCCGTTCTACGCGCTGATGCCGGAGGTGCGCGATGCGATCGAGAACGTGTATTTCGACACGGCCGCCAGCCACCTGCTCTACGACCCCGCGGTGTACCGCCGCGTGATCGAAGCCGCCGGCGTCGAGAAGGTCCTGTGGGGCAGCGACTTCCCGCTGACCACGCAGGCGCAGGCGCTCGCCCGCACGCGCGAGGCCGGCCTATCGGAACCGGAGCTTGCGGCGATCACCGGCGGCAACGCCGCGACGCTCCTGGGGCTCTGATGCCGCTCCTGCGAAAGAAACAGCGTCCGCCGCCGCCGCCATCGGAGCCGGAGCCGAAGCGCCTGCGGCTGTTCGTCGCGGTCGAGTTGCCGCACGAGGTACGCCGCCTGCTCATCGACACGATGGAGTCGCTGAAGCGCACCTTCCGTACCGATGCGCTGCGCTGGGCGCGGCCGGAGGGCATCCACCTGACGCTCGAGTTCCTCGGCGCGACGCCGGAGGAACGGCTGCCGCTGATCCACACGGCGTTGCGCCTCGGCGTGCGCGACGCGGGGCCGTTCGACGTGACGCCGCTCGGCGTCGGTTCGTTCGGCGGCCGCGGCAACCTGCGCGTGATCTGGGTCGGCGTCGGCGGCGACGGCGGCGCATTGGCCGCGCTCGCCGAGCGCGTGGAGCGCGCCATGGAGCCGCTCGGCTTTCCGCGCGAAAACCGCGCGTTCGACGCCCACCTCACGCTCGCCCGCGTGCGCGATGCGGCGCCGCGCCACGACCTGGCGCGCATGCACGACGAGTTGACGCGCTTCGACCCGCCGCTCTATCCCGCGTTCCGCGTCGAGCAGGTGAGCCTGATGCAGTCGCAGCCCGGCCCCGGCGGCGCGGCGTACCGCCAGCTCGCCACGTACCCGCTCGAAGGCGGGGGCGAGGAGGCGTGACGTGCGCGTGATCGCCATCGACTGGTCCGGCGCGAAGCTGCACGCGCACAAGAAGATCTGGCTGGCCGAGGCGGCGCCCGGCGGCGAGCTGCTGCGGCTCGAAACCGGCCGCGGCCGCGACGAGGTCGCGGCGCACCTCATCGAGGAAGCAACGCGCGGCGATGAGATGGTCGTCGGGCTCGACCTTGCCTTCTCGCTCCCGGAGTGGTTCATGCGCGAGCGCGGCTTCGAGACCGCGCCGGCGCTCTGGGCCGCGCTCGCGGCCGGCGGCGCGGCGGACCGATGGCTGGAAGCGTGCGAACCGCCGCTGTGGGGCCGCGGCCGCCGGGCGAAGCCCGCGCTCGCCGAGCACTTTCGCGCGGCCGAGAAGCGCGTCGGCGTGATCGCGGGCACGAGCTGCAAGTCGGTGTTCCAGGTCGGCGGCGCGGGCGCGGTGGGCACGGGATCGATACGCGGCATGCCGGTGCTGCACCGGCTGCGCGCGGCCGGCTTCGCGGTGTGGCCGTTCACTGCGGCCGCACCGGCGACGCTCATCGAGGTCTACCCACGGCTGCTCACGGGGCCGGTGAACAAGTCGGACCAAGCGTGCCGTCGCGCGTACATCGAATCGCGCTTCCCGGCGCTCGACCCCGCGATGCGCAACCTCGCGTGGTCGTGCGAGGACGCGTTCGACGCGGCCGTGTCGGCACTCGTGATGGCGCGCCACGCGGGCGCGCTGCGCGATCTGGCGCCCGCGACCGATGCACGGACGCTGATCGAAGGCGACATCTGGCAGCCGGCGGCGGCGGCATGATGCCTCGATTCGCGCCGTTGCTCGCGTTGATGATCGTCGCGGCCGCCGCGGCGTGCGGCGGCGCGTCGTCGCCAAAGACGTACGAGGGGCTGTACGTGTCGCTCGGCGATTCCGTCGCCGCCGGCAACGGCGCCAGTGACCGCGCATCGACGAGCTACGCGGCGCTGCTCGCGCGCGACGAAGGCGGCCTCGAGCTCGCGAACGTCGCGGTCGCGAGTGCGACGACGCGCGACGTCATCGACAGGCAACTCGCGCAGCTAGACGATGCGGCGCGCGGGAGAAAGCTGGCGTTCATCACGATCTCCGTCGGGGGCAACGACCTGGCGGCGCTGATCCCGAACGCCACCTGCCAGCAAGACCCACTGCCGGCATCGTGCCCGCTCGACGACGCACTGGCGCAGGTCGAGTCGGACCTCAACGAGATGATGAAGCGGCTGCGCTCGTCGTACGGCAAGACGCCGATCGTGCTGCTGCTCTATCCCAACTTCTTCTCCGGTACCGGCCACCCCTTCGAGGCGCCGGCCGAGCGCGTGCTGCCCCGGCTCGATGAGGTGATCGCCCGCGTGGCCGCGCGCTACCAGCACACGGCCGTGGCCGCGGCCGCAGCCGCGTTCGCCGGCAACGGGCCTGAGCTGACGCACGTGCTCGACCCCCAGTTCGACCCGCACCCGAACGACGCCGGCCACCGCGCCATCGCCGCCGCGTTCGAGGCCGCGCTCCAGCGCGTCAAGTAGCCTTTGCTGTTTGCTGTTTGCTGTCTGTGGTCAGTTGCGGACCTGCGTGGGTGGATCGGTCGTCGCGGGCAACAGCAGGTGCACAAGCAGTCCATCCCGCTCCGTCTTGGCGTCGTTGACGATTTCGAACAGCAGGATGTAGGGGAACGTGTTGTCGAAGTAGCGATAACCGTCGATCCCAAAGAAGGTGCACGGGGTCACGATCTTCGCGCTCTGGAGGGGACCAAGAAACTCCGCGAGGTGGTGGCGGATCTCGCGGAACTCGTTCGACTCAGCATGGTTCAGAGAATCGGCCGTACGCTGAGCAGTGTCACTCAGATGGATCTCGAGCACGCTGCTCAGACTGCACTTTCCATCGCTCGCGAAGAGCCTGAGCCTCCCTGAGGGTCTTCTCGCGATCGACGCGAGCGAGTGCAGCGTCTGTCATTTCCTCGATCTGGGACGTCTTCAACTGGCGCAAGTTCGCATGGCGGCCGGCGATGAACCCGTCGAGTTCCGGACTTGACGTGCGGCTACCGCTGTCTCCGCTTCTGTGGAGAAGATGGCGGACCTGGCGGATTCGTTCTGCGAATGCCATCCGGAATCTCCCGATGCTGCTGCCGGAACCTCGCGGCCGTGCTGGCCTTAACTCGATTATCGGCCGACAACGCTTGATCCGTGCGTGTTGCGGCGCGCATCGACCAACAAGAGCCGGTTCAGTGTACAACGGCGCCGGCTGAATCGTCGGGTTCGGCACCGCCGCCGCCCGGCTCACCGAGCAGCCCGTCAAGTAGCGCGCCCGTGTCTGTTGTCTGCTGTCCGCCGTCAACCCGCCATTCGTCCCCTCGCAGGCAGTCCAGCCTGCCCTACCGCTCGGTGCTGGTGGGCCCTACGATCCCCCCATGTCGCTGCCCAGGCTCGTCGCCGCCACCAACAACCCCGGGAAGCTGCGGGAGTTCCAGCGCCTGCTCGAAGGCTGCGGCTTCGACCTGGTGACGCCGGCGCAGCTTGGCGTGGACTTCGCCCCGGACGAGACCGGATCGAGCTTCGAGGAGAATGCTAGACTGAAGGCTGTCGAACGCGGCCCGGAGCTGCGCGCTCCCGTCGCTCGCCGATGATTCCGGGCTGGAAGTGGATCACCTGGGCGGCCGCCCAGGAATTTTCTCCGCCCGTTATGCTGGCGATGACCGGACGGACCCGGCCCTCTCCGACGAGCAGCGCGTCGACATCGTGCTCGCGGAGATGCAGGGGGTGCCCGAAGAGCGGCGGGGGGCGCGCTTCCGCTGCGCCATCGCCGTCGCGACGCCGGACGGCGACGTCCGCATCGTCGATGGCGTGTTCGAGGGCCGCATCGGCCACGAGCCGCGCGGCGAGCACGGTTTCGGCTACGACCCGATCTTCTTCGTGCCGGAGTTCGGCGTCACGAGCGCCGAGTTGCCGCGGGAGAAGAAAGACGAGATCAGCCACCGCGGCCAGGCGGTACGTAAGGCGAGAGAGTTGCTGAAGCAGATGGCCGCGGACGGCGTGATGGAGCGACATGGCTGAGACGCACGGAGCAAACGACGCACCGCCGCTGCTGGACGCCTTCGGCCGGCCGCTGCGCGACCTCCGCATCTCCGTCACCGACCGCTGCAACTTCCGCTGCCGCTACTGCATGCCGCGCGAGGTGTTCGGCGCTGACTATGTCTTCCTCAAGCGCGAAGAGATCCTGACGTTCGAGGAGATCGCGCGCGTGGCCGGCATCTTCGCGTCGCGCGGCGTGCGCAAGCTGCGCCTCACCGGAGGCGAGCCGCTGCTCCGCCACGGGCTGCCGACGCTCGTCGCCATGCTCGCCGAGATCCCGGACGTCGACATCGCCGTCACGACGAACGGCTCGCTGCTCGCGGACCAGGCGCAGGCGCTCGCCGATGCCGGGTTGCACCGTGCCACCGTCAGCCTCGACTCGCTCGATGACGCCGTCTTCCGCTCCATGAACGACGTCGCGTTCCCGGTCGCGCGCGTGCTCGAGGGCATCGCGGCGGCAGAGGCGGCCGGGCTGACGCCCCTCAAGATCAACGCCGTCGTGCGCCGCGGCGTCAACGACCACACCGTCGTCGATCTGGCGCGGCGCTTCAAGGGCAGCGGCCACATCGTTCGCTTCATCGAGTTCATGGACGTCGGCACGAGCAACGGCTGGCGCGTCGACGACGTGGTCGCCGGCAGCGAGGTCGTGCGGATGATCCACGCCGAGATGCCGCTCGAGCCGGTGGAGCCGAGCTATCGCGGCGAGGTCGCGCGGCGCTGGCGCTACGCCGGCGGCGGAGGCGAGATCGGCGTCATCACGTCGGTCACTCAGCCGTTCTGCGGCGACTGCACGCGCGCGCGCCTTTCGGCCGAAGGCTCGGTGTACACCTGTCTGTTCGCGACGACCGGCACGGACCTCCGCCCGCTCCTCCGCGGCGGCGCGGACGACGCCGAGATCGCCGCTGTCATCGAAGGTATCTGGCGGCGGCGAGAAGACCGCTACTCTGAGCAGCGCTCGCAGGCGACGAAGGATCTGCCGCGGATCGAGATGTCCTACATCGGCGGCTGACGGTGTACTCTGCACACGTGAAAGTCCCGAACGACCCGGACGAAGCATTCGGCAAGCTTAGCCACATCGACCGCGCGGGACGGGCGAAGATGGTCGATGTCTCCGCGAAGGACGACACGAAGCGCGAGGCGATCGCTCGCGGCCGCATCGTCATGCGGCGCGAGACGCTGGCGCTGATCCAGGAGCGCGGCCTGCCCAAGGGCGACGTGCTGGCCGTCGCCCAGATCGCCGGCGTCATGGCCGCGAAGCGCACGCACGACCTGATCCCCATGTGCCACGCCCTGCTGCTCACCGGCATCGACGTCAGGCTGACGCCGAACGAGCCGCGCGCCTGTATCGACATCGAAGCGGTGGTGCGCACGACCGGCAAGACGGGCGTGGAGATGGAAGCGCTGACGGCGGCGACCGTCGCGGCGCTGACGGTCTACGACATGTGCAAGGCCGTCGACCGCGCCATGCGCATCGAGTCGGTGCGGCTGGTGAAGAAGTCCGGCGGCAAGAGCGGCGCCATCGTCCTCGAGTAGGCGGCCGCAACGATAGAAGCTCCACATAACGACCCACCAAACCGCGCGCAATCACTGTTTACGATCCGCGCCGCGCTGTGGCACCATGACCGCGGCGGGTACGCGGATGTTGGAGGACCGAGATGACGGCTGACGCATCGGCGCCGCAGGCGGCGCAACGCAAGGACGGCGTGCTGCACTTCCCGCTGCAAGAGAGCGAGCGGGTGTTGAAGATCTGCCGCAAGCACTGGTTCTACCTGTGGCCGCGCATCGCGTTCTACGCGCTGCTCGCGATCGTACCGGTGATCGCCGCCGCGGTGGTGATGTCGCGCACGGCGGGCCTCGATGGGACGGCGGGCAAGGTGTTCTGGATCGCCGCGCTGGTGTACGCGGCATACTGGGTGATTCGCGGCTTCCTCGCCTGGTACCGCTACAACAACGACATCTGGGTGATCACGAACCAGCGCATCATCGACAGCACCAAGACCAACCCGTTCAGCCTCAAGATGTCGACCGCCGACCTCGTCAACGTGCAGGACATGACCGTCGAGCGGGACGGCATCTTCCGCACCATGTTCAACTTCGGCGACATCGTCTGCCAGACGGCCGCGGAGCTGCAGGAGTTCCGCATGGCCGGCATCCCGCACCCGCAGGAGATCCAGCTCCTCGTCGACAAGGAGCGCGACCGCGAACGCATGCGGGGCGCCAGGTAGGGTTCGCCCCTAAGGGCGCATCCAGGCCGGATCACCCGTCTCGCGGCTGTCGCACCCGGCGCTGCGGCCGATACTTCTATCGATGGACGATTTCCGTTCACAGCTCGCCGCTGCCGTCGATGCCATGCTGGAGCAGGGCGTGCAGCCGGTGTTCCTCGTCGCCGACCTCAGCGGCATCGCGCACATCAAGCGCATGCACGGTGCCGACAGCCTCGCGACGTTCCGCCAGGCGGCGATCGACGCCATCGTCAGCGCCGGACACGGGTGCGAGGCCTTCAGCTACGGTGAAGAGCGCATCGTCGCGATCCTGGCGGGGTTCGACCGCCTGCGCACGTTCGCAATGATCGAGAAGCTGCGGCGCGGCCTGCCGCTGCTCGCGCAATCGTTCGACTGCTTCCTCCGGCCGGAATTCGACGTGCTCGAGTACGATGAGGCGGCCGGGGTCGCCGGGCTCATCGCCCAACTCGTGCGACTGCCGCAGCACCGCGACCGCAACGTCGCGTAACAGACCTACAGGCCCGGCCTCGCCGGCTTCGAAATCCATAATCCGCAATGAAATGCAAAACGCACCCACGCTCAGGGGATGATGACGGACTCGTCGGAAGGCAGCCTGAGCACTACACCTTGGGGCTACCGCCCATCATCATCTGAACCCGGTCTTTGCGCTCGCCGCGCCGCATCACGGTGCCATAAACGAAGACGCCGACGAGACTGGCGATATCAACCGTTCCCAGAATGCCGCCTGCGATATCGTGCCCGGCATTGATGAGAAAAGCAGCTACTCCAAGGAAGGCAAGGGCAACGATAACCCCGGCGTACAAGCCCTCCTTCGCGCGCTTGACATCGGCATCAACAACCTTGCTTTCGAGAGCCATCCGATGCGCAGCCTGCTGCTCCACCATAGCCACGATGCGTTCCGCGCCGTTCGGCACGGCGCCGTTGTAACGCTCCAGCATTTCGGGGGGAGGAAGCGGTCCGGTGAAGGACGAAGCGGTGATTTGCGCCGAGATGATTCGAGCTAACTGGTCGTTTTGCTTAGAGGGTGAGGGCGGGGGTTGGGGAACGGGCTCGTTGTTCCGGTTCTTCTTTCCTCTCGCCACTATTGCTCTTGCCCCAATACGTCTACGCCCGCTTCCGCAAGAGCACGCCGCAAGTCAATACCGATAGCGAGCCAATCCGCCTTCATCGCAAGATAATCGGCTTGCGCGGGTGTGAGCGATTCGTTGTAGTCGAACAGCGTGTTCCCGAGATCCAGCACCTGTGCCAGCCCGGTCCAGAACGACGGTAGAGCGAACAGGAAGTAGGAGGGGCTGAACGTTCTATTCATAACAGAGTACTCTGACTGTTCACTGTAACTCTCGGCGGGTAGCAGTCAATCCGTCAATTGGCGAGATCAGCCTAATGGTTCGAGAGCATGCGCGGCCTCAAAGCAGCCTTACCTGCCAGAGGGAGAGATTATGCCACATAGTGTGCGGGTTTGCGCAAGTTGCCCACGTCACTGAACGGTAAGTCGCCGAAGCGCGACAGCTTGGGTCACGCTGGGTGCCGAGCGGCAGTGAAACGTCACTTTGGCTTCAGGAGCAGGGCACTTCTCTCCCGCCCTAGGGTTTCGTTGGACACCTGATTGGGGCACGATGCCCCGTAGCAGGAGGTGTCCATGACGAAGACGACGAACGGTGCACGACGTGGTGAGGAGGAGCGCGGCCGCTTCTCGTCGCGGCGGAAGACGGAGGCGGTGCTGCGCCTGCTGCGCGGCGAGGAGCTCGATGTCCTCTCCCGCGAGCTCGGTGTCACGGGCGCCGCACTGGCCCAGTGGCGGGAGCGCTTCCTGCTCGCCGGGCAGGACGCGCTGAAGAGCCGCCTCGCGGATGCGCGCGACGAGGACGTGCGGCGCCTGCAGGCGAAGATCGGCGCCATCACGATGGAGAACGAGCTGATCCGCGAGCGCTGTCACGCGCTGGAGGGCGGACGCCCTTTGGCCCCACGGAGGTCGAGGTCATGAGTCAGGCCGCCTCGCCTTCCGCCGATCGCCCCTACGGCCTGGCTCGCGTCTGCCGTGTTTGGGAGCGCGCACGCTCCACCGTCTATGCGCGCCGGCACCTGTTGCCGCACGCACCGCACAAGCGTGGTCCGAAGACGGCGTGGACGGACGCCGCGCTCACCGAGGAGATCCGCCTGGTCCTCGCCCGCTCGCCCTTCCTCGGCGAGGGTCATCGCAAGGTGTGGGCGCGCCTGCGCCTGGCCGGCGTGCGCACGTCGAAGGCGCGCGTGCTGCGCTGCATGCGGGAGGCCGGGCTCCTCGCGCCGGGCCGCATCGGGCGCGCGCACGGGCCCAAGGCGCACGACCGGACGATCGTGCCGGACCGCCCGGACGTGATGTGGGGGACGGACGCCACGGCCTGCTTCACCACACGCGAGGGCACGGCGACGGTCTTCATCGCCGTCAACCACTTCACGGCTGAATGCGTGGGCATCCACGCCGCGCGGCCAGGGACGCGCTTCGAGGCGCTCGATCCGCTACGCCAGGGGCTGCGCGCGCACTTCGGTGACTACCACGCAGCCGTGGCGCCAGGGCTCACCGTCCGTCACGATCACGGCAGCCAATACATGAGCGACCACTTCCAGGACGAGCTGCGCTTCCTCGGCATCACGTCGAGCCCGTCCTTCGTCCGGGAGCCGCAGGGAAACGGCTGCGCCGAGCGCTTCATCCGCACCCTCAAGGAGCAGCTCTTGTGGGTGGAGACCTTCGCCACGGTCGAGGAGCTGCGCCTGGCGCTCCTCTCCTTCAAGGAACGCTACAACCGCGCCTGGCTGATCGAGCGGCACGCGTATCGCTCGCCCGCCCAGGTCCGCGCCGCCTGGGCCGCTACCGCCGAGGTCGCGGCATGATTACCATCAACGAAGTGTCCAGCAATTCCGGCGCGGTACAATTCCCATAATCCGTCAAGCTTGACCTTCTTCCGAGCGATCGCACACAATCCCACACGCGATCACGCGCGGCCCGTCCAATCTCGCGATTTCCGATGTCCATCCCCTTGATCTCCGCCGGCCCTCGACCGCACAATAGCCAAAACTTAGCGAGTGCTTAACTAACCGTCCCCAGGAGGCCAGCGCATGGCAAACGAAACCGTCACCATCCCCGAGAACGTGCGCGCCAAGGCGAAGGAGAAGGGCTGGCCCGACGACCTGGTGCAGCAGGCGCTCGCCGCCGGCGCGACGGCCGAACAGCTCATCGGCTACATGGACCAGGGCGTGACCGCCGAGCAGGCGCGCCAGTTCCTGGCGGCGCAGGCGGGCGGCGGCGCGGAACCGTCCGACGAGATCAAGGCGAAAGCGGCAGCAGGCCGGCTGGCCGGTGGACCTCGTCCAGCAGGCGCTGGCCGTGGGCGCGGCCGAGGCCGACCTGATGCAGCTTCATGGACATGGGCGTCACGGCCGAGCAGGCGCGCGAGTTCATGGCGCAGGCGGCGGCGGCGGCGCCGCAGGTCGACCTGAGCTGGATGCAGGTGCCGACGGAGTGGAACACGCGCGCCAAGCCCGACGAAGCACGGCCTGACGCTCGAAGCGATCAACATCGGCAAGTACGGCGAGATCCCGGACGTCTGGCCGTACCAGACGGAGATGCCGCGCGGCGCCGTGCCGATCCCCGGCGTCGAGGGCATGGGCTACTCGATCTTCCAGAAGCAGGAAGTGTGGAGCGACGCCTGCGCCCCGCTGTACGAAGAGGCGATCCAGCGCCGCTGGCGCCCCGCGACCGACGTGCCGTGGGACGAGCATCGAGCCGCTGCGCCGACGACCTGGAGCGCGCGATCTGCCAGATCTGCACGCACATCAGCGAGAAGGAGCAGATGGAGGCCGACGTCCTCGGCCGCTGGGAGCCGGAGATCAGCTACGGCTACCACGAAGTGAAGCTCTACCTCGCGACGACGATCTTCGAGAACGCGCGCGCCGTCGAGGTGTTCCGCAAGCGCGCGCTCTCGAACGGCGGCGGGCTCGGCGTGCAGTCGCCGGGCTGGGGCTTCCGCTCCGTCGTCGACGCGCGCAACTTCACCGAGATGGCCGTCGATCCAGATGGTGCTGCAGGACAGCCTGACGCTGGCGCAGTACGAGTACGGCGAGAAGTACGCGAAGAACCCGGCCGAGAAGTTCATCTTCGCGCACGCGCATGCAGGACAAGGCGCGCCACATCGCCTACGGCATCACGCACCTGAAGTACGTGCTGCTCCACCGCCCGACCGCCGCGAGGAGATCCAGCGCTACCTCGACAAGGGCGAGGGCGATGCTGCTGCAGGACGACAAGAAGGACCCGGCGACGCGCGAGGCGTTCGCCATCTA
The DNA here is from genome assembly GCA_963701135.1 of uncultured Chloroflexia bacterium. GTDB lineage: Bacteria > Chloroflexota > Dehalococcoidia > DSTF01 > JACRBR01 > CAYJMJ01. Next base: position 2,908,907 of record OY969567.1, on the reverse strand, counting down.
CTTCGGCGGCGGCAAGGACAACATCGCGCGAAGGCATGGCCGTCTACGACGCAGATGCGGCGCCGCCACGTGGAGCAGTACCTCGCGCGGCTCAAGTGGGCTACGCTTGACCGCAGCGAGCGGCTGGCACCGGGCCTGCGGGCCTACATCGAAGGTTAGGCCAGCAGGACGTGCGCCGGCAGCCGCGCATCCACAGGAGGATCACGCCAATGCCAGTTTTTCCGTCCGTCGAGTGGTTCAACGCGATCAAGGACATCGTCAACAGCGACCCGGCGTTCCGCCAGCTCGGCACGGTCGATGCCGTCGTCGGCGTCAAGGTCGGCAGCAAGATCTTCGAGCTCACGTTCGAGGCGTTCGAGTGCACGGACGTGCGCGAGGCGGCGGAGAACGACCTGCGCGACATGGACTTCTGGCTGGAGCAGTCCGTACGACCAGTGGAAGGACATGATCGAGAACATCAAGAAGCAACGGCGCGGCCGACCTGTCGCACACGCTGAACACGATCGACCTGAGCCATGCCGCGAGGGCTTCGCGCGTCGCACGACGGCTACCGCCGCGACGCGTTCTACCGCTTCAACCAGTCGATCCAGGACTTCTTCAACGCCTCGGCGAAGATCGACACGCCGTTCGCCGCCCCGGAGGCGGTGACTGCGTAGCTTCGCTACGCAGAACAGAGAACGGCGTGGCTTCGCCACGCAGAACAGAGAACAGACAGCAGAGAACAGAGGCCCCGGCTTGCGCCGGGGCCTCGTCGATCGCGAGCGTTCGGTAGGGGCGTAGCCTGCTGCGCCCGCCGTAACGACCGTAGCGCGGGCTTTTCAGCCCGCGCGGGTACTGGAGGTCGATCGCGCGAGTGCACCCTTACCCGGTGGCGAGACGCCGCGCCGGCGTTACGGTGCGGGTCGCGTTTCTAACGTGATGTGACCCCGCGCGGGCTGAAAAGCCCGCGCTACGGTGGTGCGCATCATCTGCGCTCTTATCGACCACCGACCAGTCACCAGTCACCAGCGACAGAAGCTACTCGCCGTACGACCAGCCCATCGCGCGCGCTGTCGCTCGCCGGAGCACCCGTAGCCGGCTATCGTAGCGCGGGCTTTTCAGCCCGCGCGGGTACTGGAGGTCGAGCGCGCGAGTGCACGTTTACCCGGTGGCGAGACGCCGCGCCGGCGTTACGATGCGGGTCGCGTTCTAACGTGATGTGACCCCGCGCGGGCTGAAAAGCCCGCCGCAACGGTGGTGCGCATCATCTGCGCTCTTGTCGACCACCGACCAGTCACCAGACACCAGCGACCAGAAGCTACTCGCCGTACGACCAGCCCATCGCGCGCAGCGTCAGCGGATCGCCGTCGCGGTTCGCGCCGCCGTTCACCACGCGGCCGATCACGAGGCCGTGGTCGCCCGTGATCACGATCTGCGCGACCTCGCACTCGACCCACGCGAGCGCCCGCTCCAGGATCGGGCAGCCGGTCTCCGCCGTGCGGAACGCCACGCCGCCGAGCTTGTTGCCCGCGCGCTCCTGCGGCTCGACGAACTTCTCGATCAGGCCGGTGTCCGCCTCGGCGACCACGTTGATGCTGAAGACCATCGACGCCTTGATGTTCTTCAGCGTGTACGACTGCGATTCGACGGCGAGCGCGACCAGCCGCGGCTCGAACGACACCTGCGTGAGCCAGTTCGCGGTCATGCCGTTCACCTCGCCGCCGTCCTTCGAACCGATGACGTACAGCCCGTACGAGAACTGCTCCAGCGCTGGTTTCGCGTCTGCTTCCGGCATGGCTGCTCCTTCCGTGCGCTCCGGGACGGCACTGGCGCGTCCAACGTACTCCCGAGGCGCGCACGCGTGTATCCGTCGATCGGCCGAGATCGGCGTACTCCCCGCGAAGGGTGCACCGGCGCGGCCCGGGGCGCGGCCCGTGCACCGCCCGATGTTCATGGCCGGCGCTTCGAGGCTCGGCTACGATGGATCCATGCCGGACGAACCAACCGCGCTACGGCCCTCAGGCGGCGAAGGCCGCAGCTTCCTCGGCGTGCGCCGCATGGAGCCCCACGACGACGGTGTGCACCTCTTCGGCGACGACGGCGCCGAGATCGCCGTCGTGCGCTACGGCGAGCGCGTGTACGTGAACGGCCGCGTGATGTCGTTCACCGAGCCGTCGCCATGACGCGCCGCATCACGGCCGCCGTTGCGCTGTGCGTGCTCGCGCTCGCCGCGCTGCTGGCCGGCGCATGCGGCGGAGGTGGCGGCGCGGCGCAGGACGCCGCGCCGGCCCTGCGCGACCCCGGCGGGCCCGGCCCGTACGCCGCCGGCGTCACGAACATGACGTTCGAGCGGCCGTCGAGCGCCGATGGCTCGCCGCGCCGCCTCGACACGATGTTCTGGTATCCGGCCGACGGCGGCGGTGGCGATGGCGCGCGGCGCGATGCGCCAGCCGCGGCGACTGGCGGGCCGTTTCCGGTCGTGGTCTTTTCGCACGGAAGCGGCGGCCAGCCTCGTGCCTACACGTTCTTCGCGGAGCACCTGGCGTCGTGGGGGTACGTCGTCGTCGCGCCGCCGCACCCCGGCAACACCTCGGAAGACTGCACCGTATGCGACAGCGCCAACCTCGTCGCTTCGGCGCGCGAGCGCCCCGGCGACATGACGGCCGCGCTCGACGGCGTCCTCGCGCTGCGCGACGACCCGTTGCAACCGCTCGGCAAGGTCGTTGACCCGGCGCGCACCGCCATCGCCGGCCACTCGTTCGGCGGCTGGACGGCCGTCTTCGTGGCGCCGGGCGGGCGGTTCAACGCGGCCATCGCGCTCGCTCCCGGCCTGCCTGCGACGCTGCTCGCGCGCGCGGAGAGCGTGCGCGTGCCCGTGCTGCTCATCGCCGGCGGCAAGGACCAGATCGTGCCCGAGGGCTCCGTCCGCAAGCTGTTCGATGCGCTCCCCGCGACCATCGACAAGCGCTACGTGCTCCTGCCGGCCGGCACCCACCTGTCGTTCGTCGAGACCTGCTTCGGCTGCGACGACGCGCTCAGCGAAGAGCGCGGCCACGAGTCGACGAACCGCTACGCCACGGCGTTCCTGCAGGTGCATCTCGCCGGCGACGCCCGCTACGCGCAGTACCTCGACCGCCCCGACCCGCCCGACGCCGTGCTGGTCGCACCCTCGAACTGAGGGCCCAACGCCGCGATACCCCAATCGGGCGATATGTTTGCCGGGACATGACGCCCTTAACGAAGCCAGTGCTTTATAATCACGCTTGCAGCCGCGAGATTCATTACAGTGCGGCGTCGTTTGTCCCCAGGAACCACGCGGCTCGCCGCCGGCCGGCGGGCCCTTGAAAGGGAGCTTCCGTCTCATGATGAACGGCGCAATCAACGGCAAGATGCTCAACGTCCGGCTCAACGCGGGCGCGGTCGAGGTCGAGCAGATCCCCGGAGGAGACGTACCGGAAGTACCTCGGCGGCTACGGCATCGGCGCGCGGCTTGATGTTCGACCGCATCCCGGCGGGCGCGGATCCGCTCGGCCCGGAGAACGTGCTCGGCCTGTTCCCCGGCCTGCTCACCGGCACGCCGTTCTTCGGCATCCGCTACCAGGCCGTCGCCAAGTCGCCCAAGACGGGCGGCTGGGGCGATGCCAACGCCGGCGGCGACTTCGGCCCGTTCCTGAAGAACGCCGGCTGGGACGGCATCATGCTGTACGAGAAGGCCAACAAGCCCGTCTACATCTACATCGAGGACGACAAGGTCGAGATCAAGGACGCCGCCGACATCTGGGGCATGCAGGCGATCGACGTCGAGATGAAGCTCAAGGAGCGGCACGGCAAGAAGGCCAGCGTCGCCTGCATCGGCCCGGCGGGCGAGAAGCTGTCGCTGATGGCCGGCATCTGCAACGAGCGCGGCCGGCTCGCGGCGCGCAGCGGCCTGGGTGCGGTGATGGGCTCGAAGAACGTGAAGGCGATCGTCGTCAACGCGTCGAAGAACATCATCGGCTCCAGCCCGGAGATCATGAAGCAGGTGCGGCAGTCGCTCGACGAGTTCGCGAAGCCGATCACCAACTTCTTCCGCACCTACGGCACGACCGGCATCACCAACGCCTCGGCGATGTCCGGCGATGCGCCGGTGAAGAACTGGGGCGGCGCGGGCATGGTCGACTTCCCGCAGGGCATGGGCATGTCCGGCGACAACTTCAACCGCCGCATGGACAAGAAGTACGCGTGCTGGCACTGCCCCGTCGCCTGCGGCGGCGAGTCGTACGCGTGGGACGAGCAGGAGAACCAGGCCAAGGTCCGCATCGCCAAGCGCGAGACCGACGCTGCCGCGCTGCAAGGCCGAACTGGCCGGCGCGGCCGACGACCGCAAGCAGCAGATCGAGGCGCAGCTCAAGAAGATCGAGAACGACAACGCCGCCGACGCGGCAGATCACGAACGACGCGCGCTACCCGTACCCGCACCACACGCACCGCGCCGAGTACGAGACGACGACCGCGTTCGGCACGATGATGCTGAACAACGACATCAACTCGCTGCAGTACGCGAACCACCTGTGCAACCAGTACGGCCTCGACACCATCGCCGCCGGCGCCACGCTGGCGTTCGCGATGGAGTGCTTCGAGAACGGCCTGATCACGAAGGAAGACACCGACGGCATCGACCTGCGCTGGGGCAACACCGACGCGATCATGGCGGCGCTGCACAAGATCGGCACGAAGGAGGGCGCCTTCGGCGAGCTGTTCGGCGACGGCGTCAAGGCGGCCTCGGCGAAGATCGGCCCGAAGTCGATCGAGTTCGCGATGGAGGTCGGCGGCGAGGAGCTGCCGATGCACGACGCGAAGCTCCAGCCGGAGTACTACACGACGTACAAGCTCGACGCCGACGCCCGCGCGCCACACGCAGTACGAGGGCGGCGCCTCGGCCGCAGTGGAACCTGGCGAAGCCGCCGCAGGACCGCAAGCAGGCGACGGAGCGCGGCCAGCACCACAAGGACGCGGCCGAGTACATGCACGTCGTCAACGCATCGGGCATGTGCATGTTCATCATGATGGGCGCGCCGAACGACCGCATCCCGGAGTGGATCAACGCGGAGACGGGCTGGGACACCACCACCGACGAGATGCGCCAAGTCGGGCGAGCGCATCGCCAACCTGCGCATGGCGTTCAACATCCGCGAGGGCGACATCCCGACGAAGCGCCGCGTGCCGGGCCGCCTCTGGGGCTCGCCGTCGCTCGAGGCCGGCCCGCACAAGGACATCCAGCTCGACGTCAAGACGCTGGAGCAGGACTACCTGGCGGCGTGCGACTGGGACCCCGAGACCTCGGCGCCGAGCAAGCGCAAGCTCGAATCGCTCGGCCTCGCCGACGTCGCGAAGTCGATCAAGGCGAAGTAGCTGGCGGGTCGGTCAGTCTGTCAGTCAGTCAGGTATCAGAAGACGGGGCCCGCGCCGGGCCCCGTCTTGGCTTAAGCGATCACCTGACCGCCCGCCTGACCGCCTGATCTCCTGAGTCGCTAACTCACTGACCAACTGACCAACTGACCAACTGACCAACTGACCGACTGACCGACTGATAGACTCCCCACATGCACCTGAACCTCGAAAAGATCAGCGTGCGCACGCACGGCATCGGAGAGTTCGTGGAGATCACCGGCGAGATCGCCGAGGCGGTGCGGCGCGCCGGCGTGCGCGAGGGCATCGCCCTGGTGCGCAGCCGCCACACCACGGCCGCGATCACCTGCAACGAGCCGGACCCGCGCCTGCACGCCGACATGCGCGACGCCGTGTACGCGACCTTCCCCCAAGACCGTGACTATCGCCACATCGAAGAGGGCGCGGAGAACGCCATCGCGCATCTTGCCACGGCGATGCTCTTCGGCGAGGCGACGTGGCTGCCGGTGCGCGGCGGCCGCCTCGACCTCGGCACCTGGCAGCACGTGTACCTCGTCGAACTCTACGAGCCGCGCCCGCGCGAGGTGGACGTGGCGGTGCTGGGGGAGTAGGTGGTTGGTAGTGGGTAGTTCTTAGGCGGCGACGAGATTACGTGAGTCCGGCTTCTGACCTCCCGCCGTTCCTTTGTGAATAAGTTGCAGGGCCCGTGTCGAGGGAGTAACATCGCTCCGACCAGTCCCCCGAGGAACCGCAGCTGTGGAGACGAGGAGGCGAGATGCAAACCGGTCTTCGATTCCGTCGTACATACCTCAAAACAAGCGTGTTCGTTGTGGCGATGGCAGCTGCGTTCGTACTTGCGCCGGCTCTATCCCCGCAAGACACACGGGCCTCCGTGAGCACACAGAATCAATATCTGATAGATGCTGACGCGCTGCGGCCGGGATCCAGGCCTCCGTAGCTGTCAACGTGGGCTCAAGCATCGATATCGCCTGGATGATCGCCAACATTGTAGACCCCTGGAACGCAGAGCAGGCCAGCATGCGGTTTGATCCCGCGATCGTCAGCATCAATGCCGATCCGATCAACACCAACCTCGGCAATGCGTTCGTGTGTGGCGGGACGCTCGGTTCCGACTTCGTGTACCACGGATGTGCGCGGTTGTCCGGTACATCGACAGCCGCGGGCGTGACGCGGACCATGACGGTTCATTGCGTTGCACCCGGTCCGAGCCAGCTCCATCTTCAGAGTGATGCGGAGGTCGGCATCGCTACCGGCACGAACTTCTCCCTGTCCAGCGGCACCGCCGAGCCGCAGTTGACGGACGCAAGCATCACCTGCGTCGGCGTACCCACCATCACGCCAACGCCAACGGTCACCGCCACGCCGACGCAAGCAGGGACGGCAACGCCAACGGCGACGAGCACGCCTTGCGGGGGCCCGATCCAATGCCCCGACGATGACTCCGACGGCATGCCGAACGAGTTCGAGAATACACACCCGTGCCTGAAGCCACAGATCGCCGACGCCTCGGCGGATCCGGACCACGACGGGCTCTCGAACATCGACGAGTACACGCTAGGTACCAACCCGTGCACGTTCGATACCGATGGGGACATGTGTAGCGATGGTGCAGAGGTCCATCGCACGGGACGAGAGGGCGATCCGCGGAACCCCTACGACTTCTACACGGTGCCTAGCCCGTCGCTGCGGCTGGGCGTCTCGTCTTCGGCGGACCTCGGGATCGGCTTGACTACGGACGTTGTTGCCCTTCTGACGTACGCCGGCGCCAAGCTAGGCGATGCTGCGTACGAAGCCGATATCGATAACAATGGCGTCGCTGACGGCCTGCAGTACGATCGATCGTCGATTTTTCGCTATGGCGTCGCATGGCCGGATGCGCCTGACGGCGGCATTGGCTTTACGACCGATGTGGTCGCGATGTTGAGCCAAGTCGGCGAGACATGTCCCTGCCCGGATAACGACGGAGACGGTATCTGCGACAGCGCGGACATCGATGACGACAACGACGGAATGCCCGACACGTATGAAGCGCTGCATAGCTGCCTAGACCCACTGGTGGCGGATGGCGGTGCCGATGCGGACGCAGACGGACTCACCAACGTCGACGAGTCCCTCCGCGTCACCGATCCGTGTGATCCCGATACGGATAACGACGGACTGTCGGACGGCCAGGAGGTCGGACTGGGAAGCGACCCGCTGGATCCTGACACCGACAAGGACCACTGCGGCGACGGTGTGGAAGTGCATCGCCCACCAAAGCCCGGAGACCCCACGGATCCGTACGACTTCTATTCGGTGCCCGTACCCGCGCTCCTTTTTGGCACACCGACGACCGCCGATTCCGGCATCGGCTTCACCACCGACGTCGTCGCGCTGCTTCAGTACGTGGGTAGCACGAGCAGCAGCCTAGCGTACATCGTGGACATCGACGGCAATGGCGTAATGGACGGCCTCCAGTATGACCGCTCGTTGGTATCGCGTTTCGGCGGGCCATGGCCGGGCGCTCCTGACGGGGGGATCGGCTTGACGACGGACGTCATCGCAATGTTGTCACAGACCGGCTTCGTCTGTTGAGTTCGGGGCGGCGGCAGTCTGTATGCTGCGTGAAGCGCGCCGCTCTCACGATCGGCAGCCTGTCGCTCACAACTGTATCCCTTCCTTGCTATTCGGGCGCCCTGTCAACTGTGCGGGCTTACAGGGGAGAGGTGTGGCGACCACGACTCCGGCACGGTCTCTGACGACTAGGTGAGGGCGGTCTGCCGCACCTCCCCAAGCCTGCGAGGCCAACCGTACGTGAGACGCGACATACAAGGTGAGGTGGGCGGCGCGGCGCGCCTCGTTCCGGACCACACTTCGGACATCTTCGGCGAACGGTAACGAGACGTGGTGGCCATGCACCTGAAGCTCGAAAAGATCAGCGTGCGCACGCACGGCATCGGCGAGTTCGTCGAGATCACGGGAGAGATCGCCGAGGCGGTGCGGCGCGCCGGCGTGCGCGAGGGCATCGCCCTGGTGCGCAGCCGCCACACCACGGCCGCGATCACCTGCAACGAGCCGGACCCGCGCCTGCACGCCGACATGCGCGATGCCGTGTACGCCACCTTCCCCAAAGACCGCGAGTATCGCCACATCGAGGAGGGCGCGGAGAACGCCATCGCGCATCTTGCCACGGCGATGCTGTTCGGCGAGGCGACGTGGCTGCCGGTGCGCGGCGGCCGCCTCGACCTCGGCACCTGGCAGCACGTCTACCTCGTCGAGCTGTACGAGCCGCGGACGCGCGAGGTGGACGTTGCCGTACTGGGAGAGTGATCTGGTCGATGGTCGATGGTCGCTGGTGGGTGGTCGGTGGTGGTGGCGCGTCAGTGCGCCAACGACATCACGCTTGGCGGCGGAGCCACTCTGTCGCGAGCTCGCAATTGCGGCGGACCTGCTGGAGCCACGTTGTCCACTGTGGCGCCGCGGCGGCGGCCTGCTCGCCGCAGTAGCGCTGCGCGTACTCCATCGGCTCTATCCAGCGGAAGGCGCTGTGCTCGTGGCTGAGCACGACGTCGCCCTCGGGACAGATCGCCGCAAATGACGCGTGGAACGCATCGACGTCATTCTGCGCGGGGTAGTTCCAGACGCGCAGCAACTCCGGCTCGCCGATGTGCAGCCCGGCCTCCTCGAAGGTCTCGCGCGCGGCGGCGTCTCGAGGATCTTCGCCCGCCTCGACGATGCCGCCCGGCAAGTACCACACGCCGTCGCCGATGCCGCCGCTGCGCTTCAGCAGCAGCATCTTGCCGTCACGCAGCACGAACACGTCGGCGGACAGCCGCATCACGCGCAGTTGCCTGTCGAGGAACTCGTGCTCGCGCCACGCCACGTAGCGGTCGATGTTGTCGCGCACCGCGCGCATCAGCGCGCCCAGCCGGCTGTTCTGTGCCTCGACCAGCGCGACGACGTTGTCGTTGAAATAGCGATCGCGGTACTGCTGCGCGTCGACCCAGCGTGCCCCGGAGTGCTCATCGCTGAGCACGACTTCGCCGGCAGGGCAGTCACAGGCGTACACGACTTGCAGCGTCTCGACGCCGTACACCTCGATGCGCGCCACGCCGATGAGCGTGAGCGGTCCCGCCGGAGCCAGGCCCGACTCTTCGAGCAGCTCGCGGCACGCGGCCGCCTCGATGTCTTCGCCGGCCTCGACAGCGCCGCCCGGCAGGTACCACCCGCCCGTGGCCTCACCGATGGCCCGCTTGAGGATCAAGATGCTGCCTTCGCGCCGGGCGAAGACAGCGGTGGAGAGGCCGAACAGGGCGCGCGTCCACGTGGGTTGATCGTCGGCTGTGCTGGTCATGGCGCCCGGAGTACCCCCGGCGATGCCTGCGGGGTCAAATCGCGCTCTCGCGGGAGCGAGCACGGCGCACCGTGCCCCTACCCGGCGCTCAGTGCGTCGGCGCGTTCCAGCCTCCGACTTCCGACCTCTGGCCTCCCGCCACCCCGCTAACCCCAGGGGCGCGTGCCGCCTATAATCCACAGGCATGGCAGCCGACCTCCCCGCGAAGCCAGCGAAGCGGATCGTCTACCTGAACCGGCGGGTCGCCTTCATCGAGCCTGATCGCATCAACGTGCGGCCGGCGCTCGCGGCGGCCCTGTTTCCTTTGTTCGGGCTGACGCTCGGCATCGCCGCGTTCGTGTCGATAATCCTATGGCTGGACCGGTTGCCCTTCGCCCTGGCCATGCTGCTGCTGGTCGTGGCGGTCGTCAGCATCCCGCTCGCGGGCATCGGCTTCGTGTACGCGATCGCCGGCGCCAACGTGGTGTTCGACCGGCGGAAGCAGTCCGGGCTCTGGCAGCAGGGGTTCCTGGGCATGGGCGTCGGTACGACGGAGCTGGTCCCGTTCTGGAAAATTGACCAGATTCGCATCGAGGAGTTGACGCGCGAGCGGCAGCGTGGTGAGCTACAGGACATTGCGCAGCTTGAGATCGTACTCGTGAAGGTGAGCGGGAAGCACTTGAAGGTCGGGGACATCGTCGTGCCGCGGTCCATGGTCCGCCAGGGCCTCGCCGAAGTGCGCGAGGTCGCATCGGCGATCGCCGAGATGACCGGCAAGCCGCTCGTCGCGCCGGTCGTCGTGCGCCGCCGCAAGCGCTCCGCCGCCGCTTCGGAAACCGATGCCGGCGAAGGCGACGCCGAGTGACCATCAGCGAAGCCGCCGACACCAGAGCGTCGCACGAGGGCGACCAGCCGGACGTTTCGATCGTGCTGCCCGCGTACAACGAAGAAGCGCGGCTGCCGGCGAGCCTCGACCACGTCATCGACTTCCTCGGCCGCCAGTCCTTCGACAGCGAGATCGTCATCGCCGATGACGGCAGCCGCGACCGTACGCCCGGCATCGTGCGCGAACGCTCGCGCGCGGGCCTGCCCGAGCGCGTGGCGCTGCGGCTCGTGCAGCACGAGCGCAACCGCGGCAAGGGCGCGGCCATCCGCACCGGCGTGCTCGCCGCGCGCGGCCGCTACGTCTTCTTCATGGACGCCGACCTCGCGACGCCGGCGGAGGACGCGCTCAAGCTGCTCGACCGGCTGAAAGCCGGCGCGGCCGTCGCCGCCGGCACCCGCATCCAGCCGGACGGCGCCGACATGCGCGCGAGCCAGCCCGCGAAGCGCCGCCTCGTCGGCCGCATGTTCACGATGATGCGGAAGGCGATGCGCGTGCTGCCCGACATCGACGACACGCAGTGCCCGATGAAAGGCTTTCGCCACGACGTGGCGCAGGCCGTGTTCCGGCAGCAACAGCTCAGCGGCTGGATCTTCGATGCCGAGGTGCTGTACATCGCGCGGTCGCTGGGCTACGAGCATCGTGTCCGTGCCCGTGAGCTGGGCGCACGTCGAAGGCTCGCGGCTGCGCGTGCGGCCTCAGGAGGCGTTCCAGGTGGCGCGCGACCTCGTGCGGCTGCGCTTCCTGCACCGGGCCGTCCGCCCGGGCGGGGTCGAGGACACGCCCGGCCGTCGCGCTTCCTCCTGACACCTGATTGTCAGCAGAAGGTTGAGCATTGGGGCGGCTCCTGACACGATGCTGTCAGGAGCGGTGTCGTAGCATGGGCGGCATCCGCAAGAACGATTCGCGAACAGGAGACACGACCATGCAGGTAAGCAGCTTCCTCATCAACGTCACCAGCGACCAGCCGGACCGGCTCAAGCAGTTCTACGCCGACGTCGTCGGACTGCCGCGCAATCCCGAGATGGGAGACGGCGCGTTCATGGCCGGCCCGACCCCGTTCCTCATCGACGGCCACAGCAGCGTAAAGGGCGCGGCGAAGGAGCCGGGCCGGATGCTCCTCGACTTCTTCGTCGATGACCTTGCCGCCGAGCAGAAGCGGCTGGAGGCAGCCGGCGTCACGTTCGTCCGCACGGCCGGCAAGGAGCCGTGGGGCGGCGTCATCTCCACGTTCTTGGACCCGGACGGCAACTACTGCCAGATCATCGAGTACAAGCCCGGTCAGTAAACGGGTCCGGGGCCAGGGGTAGAGATCCATGCGGCGGGCTGACAGGCTCTTCCAGGTGATCCAGCTCCTGCGACGGCGCAACGTCGTCACTGCCGCCTGGCTCGCCGGAGAGCTCGAGGTTTCGGAACGCACGGTCTACCGCGACGTCCGCGACCTCATGCTCTCCGGCGTGCCCATCGAAGGCGAGGCGGGCGTCGGCTACATGCTGCGCCGCGGCTTCGACCTGCCGCCCCTGATGTTCACGGACGCCGAGATCGAGGCGATGGTGCTCGGCGCGCGCGTCGTGACGAGCTGGGGCGACCGGGGGCTGGCGAAGGCCGCCGGCGATGCGCTCGCACGCGTCGAGTCGGTGTTGCCGGAGCGGCTGCGGGCGCGGCTCAACGGCACGCCCCTGTTCGCGCCCGGCTTCCACGTGCCGCCCGGCATCGTCGAAAAGCTGGCCGCGCTCCGCGCCGCGCTCGATGCGCGCCGCAAGGTGCGCCTGGAGTACACGAGCGCCGACGGCAGCGAGACCGAGCGCGTCGTGCGGCCGCTCGGGCTGTTCTTCTGGGGCTACGGCTGGTCGCTCACCGGGTGGTGCGAGCTGCGGGAAGATTTCCGCAGCTTCCGCCTCGACCGCATGCGCGTGCTGGAGCCGCTGGACGCCCGCTTCCAGGACGAGCCCGGCCGCCGCATCGAGGACTTCTTCGCCCGCCACGACGACTGACGAGGCTGCGCCTCGTAGAACCAAGAACCCAGAACCAGGAACCGGGAGCTTCGCAGAACCAAGAACCCAGAACCAAGAACCGCCCGCGAAGCTTCGCTCCGCAGAACCAAGAACCGAGAACCAAGAACCTGCGAGCGAATCGAGGGCCTTAGGTTCTAGGTTCCAGGTTCTCGGTTCTCCGCCGCGAAGCGGCGGGATTCCCCCGATAGGCGCGCGTCTCCCGATGCGAGCATGATTTGATCCACAGATTCGGCGCCGGTAGGATGTTCGGGAATGGCGCTGTCGGCCGATGATCTCGGCAGTGCTGGTGCCATTGAACTCCTTCGACCTGGATGTTCATATCGCGTTAACGCGCGCTTAACCGCGCCGTCGCGCCGCTACCATCGGCCTGCATGGCCGCCGATTCCCGCACGAGGTGATACGTGGACCGCAGCACGCCGACCCCGACCCCCATCCAGCACGAGGCCACCGTGGCGAACGCCGACCTCTGGGCGCGCTACTTCCAGGACCAGTGGAGCCGCTGGCTCGACCCGTTCGGCGTCTTGGCGGCGGCGCCCGTGTCGCAGGTGGCGCAGGGCACGGCCGCGCGTGTCGCCTCGTTCCTCACGCTCGTCGCCGCGGGCCCGATCGCCTGGATGTACGGCAACGCCGTCATGAGCGGCGCCGCCTCGCCGAGGCAGCCAGTGCCGTCCGCCCGCGAGGACGCCGCGGCGTAGGTTTGTAGGCCGCACCGGCTTTTCAACGACGAGTCAACTGAGAAGCCCCCGAATGGGGGGGCTTCGTTTTATCATCATCGCATGTTCATTTTGGCCGATACTAACTCTGATGGAACGCAAGCCAGCGAGCTCGATCAGACGTGACGCACTAGTTGCGGAATCGGTGTCGCTTGTCGGTGGCGTCTTAGGGCTGGCCGCGGTTCCTATTTACCTTCACACGAAGACCGACGGTACGGAAGCGCTCCCACTATCACAGATGTTGATTAACCTTCCCTTAGGCCTAGCCCTCTTGGTTGCGGCACTACTCTTCGCGTTCTCCGGCATTGGGTGGATGATGGCTGGGAGAGGCCTAGTTGGAGCAGTAATCCTGATCGTTCGACTAGTCATCGCTTCGTCTGTCTACGCGTGGGTCGTCGGGGGATCGGACGGAAGTTCCGCCACCGATCCGGTTTCTGGGAGCGAAGCCCTCATCAGGTTTATTCTCTCGATGGCGGTCGCCGGTTTTTCTGTCATCGGGCTCGCCTACTGGACGAGGCCACGCTCTAACCATGAAGAACCAGCTTCAGCGGGGTAACAAAGTTTCGCAACGGCCTACAAGTCTTGCTTGACACCACCCACCCGCGTATCGTAATTTTCCGATATGAAGGTGATTGACCAGACCCAGGCCGAGGCCCGCACCGTCGCCATGCTGCGGGCGATTGCGCACCCTGCCCGCTACCGCATCATCAAGCTGCTGGCGGCGCGGCAGTCGTGCGTCTGCGGCGACCTCGTCGGCGAATTGCCGCTCGCGCAGTCGACGGTGTCCGAGCACCTCAAGGTGCTGAAGGACGCCGGCATCGTGCGCGGCAACGTCGAAGGCCCCAACACCTGCTACTGCCTCGAGCCGGAGGCGCTGGAATGGCTGAAGCGTGAATTTGGCGAGCTCCGCGCGTCGTGCTGCTAGCGCGCGATGTTTGGTGCTTCCGTCATCGTTAATTTCCGATAAAATCGGAGCAATCAGCAGACCTGAAGGAGGTCGGAACCATGGCGCGGACATCGGAAGAGATCAAGCTGGCGGTGCAGGAGCACTACGGCAAGCGCGCGCGCGAAGCATCGTCCTGTTGCGGCGATGGAAACAGCGCCGACAGCCGCGACCGCCTGTACGACGTGGAAGACGTCGCCGTCCTGCCGGAGGCCGTCGCGTCGTACGGCTGCGGCAACCCGACGGCGATCGCCGGCATGAAGCCCGGCGAGGCCGTGCTGGACCTGGGCTCCGGCCCGGGGCTCGACTGCTTCCTCTCGGCGAAGCAGGTCGGCGACAGCGGCCGCGTCATCGGCCTCGACATGACGCAGGACATGCTCGACCTGGCGAACGCGAACAAGGAGAAGCTCGGCGTCAAGAACGTCGAGTTCCGCAAGGGCGAGATGGAGGCGATGCCGGTCGATGCGTCGAGCGTCGACGTCATCATCTCCAACTGCGTGATCAACCTGTCGCCGGACAAGGACGCCGTGTTCCGCGAGTCGTTCCGCGTTCTCAAGCCGGGCGGCCGCTTCCACGTGTCCGACGTCGTGCTCTCGCGCGAGCTGAGCGACGCGGAGAAGGACGACCTCTCGCTCTGGGCGGGGTGCGCAGCGGGCGCGCTGCTGGAGTCGGACTATCTGGAGCGGCTCCAGGCGGCGGGCTTCGCCGTCGCGCGCGTCGACGGCCGCGCGGAGATCACGGACAAGCCGTGGTACAGCGCGACGATCTCGGCGTACAAGGCGGCGGCCGTCAGCAGTTGCTGCTGAACGGCGGAGGCGATGCGATGCTGCTGGATCCGTGGCTGACGTACAGGGCGATGCGAGATGAGCGAGAACGCGAGGTGGAGCGGGTGACGATGCTCCACAGCGTGCGGTCGGTCCTGCGCGAGGAACGTGGGACCGCGGCACCGCTCGACCGGGCGTCGCGCGATGCAGCGCACGGCGTGACGAAGGAACCGGCGGCCCGCATGACGCGCTGCTGTGCCGGAGGGATGTGCGGATGACGGTGCGCGTGCGGCTGTATGCTGGTCTGCGGCAGCTTGTCGGCGACAACGACATCGAGCTGGCGCTGCCGGCGGGGGCGACGGTCGCCATGTTGCGCGACCGGCTCGCCGCCGAGTACCCGGTGCTCGAAGCGTTCCTCGGCACGCTCGTCTGCGCCGTCGCGGAGGAAGTGCAGCCGCCCGGGCACGTGCTGGCCGATGGCGACCGCGTGAACATCATCCCGCCGATCGCGGGGGGGGTGACGGGAACCGCAGATTGCGCAGATTACGCAGATGGTGAGCGCTTCGCGCTTCGCGCCGAGCAGAAAGCAGAGAGCAGAGGTCGGGTTAACCGCCTCTGCTCTCTGCTCTCTGCTCTGGAGCGGCCAGTCGCCGGTGGTCGCGGGACGAATGCCGGATTCATGACGACGGCAGCTCGATGACTTCGTCAGCCGTGACGACGTTGCACAGCAGCTGTCCCGCCGTGGGGTGATAATCGATGCGCCAGCGAGTGATGGCATCGCAGCCGAGCAATGACGGCAATGCGATGACATCCGGTGATGGCGCTGCGATCGCAAGCATGACGCGGTAGACGTATGCGATGCGAGCAACCGAATCAGTGAATATCAACTCGACCGGCTCAAGAAACGCGGAAGTTGCGCCGCCGACCGTGGCGAGGTTCGTCTCGTCATCCAGCTCTGAGTAGTCGATGCTCATTCGGAACGCGTCGTACGGCATGAGCACCGTGCGCACGGCTCCCGTATCGATGCAGAAGCGGATGCCGCTTCGCAAGTTGAAGCGTGGAATCCAGAGTTCTCCGCCAATGTGCGGACGGCCGGTGCCCACGGCGAAATGACCGTGCAGCACGAATCAGAGAATTTCGATGCGGGGGTTTGTCGCCAGGAATTCGGCATAGGTGGGGGCGCGTGGCACGCCTAGCGCGTCGAGCTGTCCAAGCATGTCGGCGAGGTCCGTAGCGTGCGCGCGGACCGCACCGTCGAAGATACCGATCCACTGGTCCGGATACTCTTGGACCAACTCAGCGTAGTGCGCATCGAAGAAATCGCACGACTTCTGGAAGAGATCGTTCCGGCGCAGGAACTCTCCGGGATCGCCGATTGATGGGGTAAGTCGCGTACTGGTCATGCGCACATTATACGCAATGCCGGGTGCTTCGCCCTGAGCAGAGAGCAGAGAGCAGAAAGCACAGGTCGGGTCGCGGCCTCTGCTCTCTGCTCTCTGCTCTCTGCTCTCTGCTTTCTGCCCTCTGCTCTCGCGCGCTACGCGCGCTTCACTTTCAGCACGTCGTGGACGATGATCGCCTGGCCGCGCTCCGGGCCGACGGAGACGATGTCGATCGGGATCTGCAGCAGCCCCTCGATGCGGCGGATGTAGTCGCGCGCCTTCTGCGGCAGGTCGTCCCACGAGCGGCAACGGCTCGTCGGCGCGCGCCAGCCCTCGACCTCCTCGTACACCGGCTTCACCTTGCCGAGCAGCACGGAGCTGGCCGGCATGGAGGTCAGCGTGCGGCCGTCCTCCGTCTCGTAGGCGGTGCAGATCTTGATCGAAGGGAAGTTGTCGAGCACGTCGAGCCGCGTCAGCACGCCGCTCGTCACGCCGTTGACCATGGCGCTGTAGCGCGAGGCGACGGCGTCGAACCAGCCGGTGCGGCGCGGGCGGCCGGTGGTCGTGCCGATCTCCGGCCGCGGTCCTTCGAGCCGCAGGATCTGGCCCGTCTCGTCGAGCAGCTCGCTCGGCATCGGCCCGTTGCCGACGCGCGTCACGTACGCCTTGTAGATGCCGACGACCTGCTGGATCACCGTCGGACCGATGCCGATGCCGATCCCCGCGCCGCCCGCTGACGACGACGGCACCGACGACGTGACGTACTCGTACGTCCCCGCGTCGAGGTCGAGCAGGCAGCCCTGCGCGCCTTCGAGCAGCACCGTCTCGCCGCGGTCGAGCGCGTCGTGCACGATCTGCGCGGTGTCGCGCACGAACGGCGCGAGCCGGCTGCCCGAGCTCGCAGTACGACTGGAACACGTCGTCGAAGTCCAGCGGCGGCAGGCCGTACAGGCTCTGCATGACGGCGTTCTTGTACGGCAGCACGAAGCTCAGCCGCGCGCGGAACGCCTCCGGGTCGATCGAGGTCGCCGGATGCGGATGCCGAGGCGCGCGACCTTGTCGGCGAAGCACGGGCCGACGCCGCGGCCTGTCGTGCCGATGGCCGCCGCGCCGCGCAGCTTCTCGTCGGCGAGGTCGATCAGCGGGTGCCAGGGCATGATGACGTGGCAGCGGTCGCTGACGAACAGGTTGGCGACGCTGACGCCGCGCGACGCGAGCGTCTCGATCTCGCGCAGCAGGATCGCCGGGTCGATGGCGACGCCGTTGCCGACGATGCACGTCTTGTCGGCGTAGAAGATGCCGGCGGGGACGACGTTGAGCTTGAACTCGCCCATGTCGTTGATGACCGTGTGGCCGGCGTTGTTGCCCGCCGAGTAGCGCGCGACGACCGAGGCCCCCTGCGCGACGAGGTCGACGATGCGCCCCTTGCCCTCATCTCCCCACTGACCGCCGATGACGACTACCGCTGGCATAAATTACGGCCGCTCCCGCGTTCGCGGGCGGCCGCTCCTTCCGAAGCAAAGTGAACGCGCCCATCGGCGCGAACCGCGTGAGTATAGCACGTGGGCTAGAGGTTGGAGGTTGGAGGTTGGAGGTTGGAAGCGACAAGCGGGAAGTGAGACGGCGGGGCAAGGCGCCATGTCCGCACCTCTCGCCTCTTGCTTCCCGTTTCCAACCTCCAGTCCGAGCAGGGGCACGGTGCGGCGTGCCCGACGGATCCCGGTGTCGCCACGGTCGCTCCCCCGCCTCCAATCTCCAACGTCCAACGTCCAACGTCCAACGTCCAACCTCCAACCTCTAACCTCTAACCTCCCCGCCCGCTACCCTGTACGCAGATTCCAGAGGAGAGACCCACGTTGAGCAAACTCGCAGACAAAATCCGCAACGTCACGCGCCTCCAGGCGCAGCCGCTCGGCTTCGGCGCGGGGCGCGACAAGGACCAGCCGACGATGGTGCTCGCGGCCGCCGCGCGCGACGCGACCGCGGCCGCCGACCTCGCCCGCAAGGGCGCCGACGTCGTGATCCTGGGCGCCGCCGGCTCGCCGGTCGCCGCATCGGCCGCGAAGGACGTGAAGGACGTGATCGCCGGCGCCTGGGTGGCCGGCGCCGCCGACCACGAGGCCACGGCGTACCGCGAGGCCGGCTTCGACTTCCTCGTCTTTGACCCCGACCGTGCGGCGGCGACGGCCCTGCTCGAAGAGAACATCGGTTACGTGATGACGCTGCCCGCCGACCTCAACGAGACCGAGACGCGCACGCTGGAGGCGTTCGATCTCGACGCGATCTACGTGGGCGCGATCGAGGGGCAGTTGACGGTGCGCCGCCAGATCGGCCTGCGCCGCCTGCAGGCGATGACCCGCAAGCCGCTCATGGCCACCGTCGGCAAGGGCGTGTCGGTCGCCGAGTTGCAGGCGTTGCGCGACACGAACGTCGTCGTGGTGCTGGCCGCCTCCGCCGACGCCGTTGAGCACCTGCGCAAGACGATCGATGCGCTGCCGCCGCGCAGCCGCCGCAAGGACGGCGACGACCGCCCGCCGCCGTTCGTCCCCCACGCGGCGGCCGCAGCCGGCGAGGACGAGCACGAGCACGATCACGACGACGAGTGACGACGGAAGAACCCAGAACCCAGAACCTAGAACCTGGTGTTGTGCTTTCGAAATGGCTTTAGTTAGCGCGACGCGAAGCGTGGATCACAGCCGCCCTCGGCTGTCAGTTCGGCGAAGCCGGACCGACGCGGTACGGTGCCTCGTCTGAGGATCTCGGAAGCGTGCGTCACCACGCCCACGGTAAAGAAGCGTTAGAAGCACTACACTAGCGTCGAACCGGAGCTTAGTGCTCCGGGACGGAACTTCGGTCACGAATTCAAGGATGGGTCAGGCGGCTTGGTCGTAATCGCCCCTGACGGCAAGCCGGTTCATGAGCAGGGTGAGGTCGCACTTAGTTACCGTGCTCGTACTTATGCCGCGAGGTTCTAGGTTCCAGGTTCCAGGTTCCAGGTTCTTGGTTCTACCCCGTCACGTGCCCCTCGCCGTCGAAGCGGGCGACGCTGAGCGCCTCTTTCTCGCGCAGGATCTTCGCGGCGTGCTCGACGTCCTTCTCGTTCTCGGAGTGCACGCCGACGAGCACGCGGCCTTCATCGACCGGCTCGAACGTGAGCCCCCACGCCTCGCTCGCCGTCAGCGCGGAGTAGGCGCCGACCAGTGCGCCGGCGATGCCGCCAAACAGCCCCCAGCTTGCGATCTGCACGGTCGCGCTTACCCCGACCGGGCCGTACTCGAGCCCGACGGCCGCCAGCATGCCGCCGATCGCCACGCCGGCGATCGCCCCGACGAGACCCCACGGCACCGCACGCAACAGGATCTGTAGCAGCAGCGGCGAGTCGGCGTCGCTCGTGTCCTTGTCAACGTTGGCGGCCGCTTGCTCCGCGCGCTGGCCGAGCAGCGATATGTGGCTCGCGTCAACGCCGGCGAACTGCGGCGCCTCAATCGCCCGGCGCGCGTGTTTCATGTCCGCGTATGACGCGATGACGTTGTGTGGCGCAAGTCCATCGGCGTGCATCATGCTGCACCTCCGCGTCGTGTTGCGGGCGCAATTCAGGCTACTCGGCCGGAGATGGCGAAAACGTCACAGAGTGCGCGGAGGTAGCGGCAAGAGTCGATAAACCGGAGAACCGAAACCCTGGAACTTGGACGCTACTTCATGCCAACTTCCAATGTCTAACTTCTAGCTGCCGGGTCCCAGGTTCTCTTTCCCCAGCGCCACCCACGTGGTGTCGGCGACGGCGTACGGGGCGCCCGCGGCGTCGAACAACGCCGACACACTGCGGTACTTGCGGCCCTCGACGCCGGTCGCGCGCGCGACGACGGTGTAGCCGCCCCACGGCGCGGCCGGCGGCAGGCGCAGGATGTGCATGTCGTACGCCGCCAGGATCGGCACGAGCGTGCGCATGCCGTCCATCTCCGGATGCGCGACGGCCAGCGCCATCGCGTTGCTGCAGTCGAGCGCGCCGCCGATGATCGCCGGCGCCAGCACGCCGTCCGCGTCCGCGTACGCAGGCAGCGGCTGCCACGGCGACGCGACTTCGCGGCCGCCCGCGGTCCGCGGCCGGATGCGGAGGCCGCGCGGGTTCGCCGGCCCGCAGGAGAAGCACGTGGGGAACGGGTGGCGCTCATCGGGCACGGTGAGCGGGCCCGGTTCGCCGCTGGCCAGCGTCGCCATCGAGCGCAGATCGGCGGCCAGGTGTACCGGCGGCGCCTGCACGACGTCGCCCGGCGACGGCTGCGCGTCGAGTGCGGCGATCTCCACCGCACCGCTGATGAGAAGCTCGCTGCCGTTGTGCACGCTCGTCTCGACGCGCCCGTCGTGCGCGGCCGCTGCCGTCAGCCGCAGCGCCGTCTCGACGGGCACCGGCCGGCGGATGCGGCCGGCCATCCGCGCCGCTACCGCGTGGCGGACACCGCCGCGTAGGGCGAGCGTGATGGCGGGACAGGCAAGCGCGCCGATGGCGACGCCGCCGTTGACGGACCGGGGAGGGCCGTTGAAGTGCTCGGCGAACGTGGCCGTCCAGCCGTCGCCGTCGGGCGCAAAGATGTGCTCCGGGTTGTCCGGATCGCACGCGTAGCAGGTCGTCGTCATATGCCAGGCTTCCCGGGCGGGGTCGCGCCAGTGTGACGGCTCGGCGACCGTCAGGCCAGCGGGCTCGCGTCGCGCGTGCGCAGGCGTTCCGCATCGAGGATCTCGATCAGGCGGTCGACGGTCGCTTCGAGCCGGCCCGGCTCATTGACGATCACGTAGTCGAACTCGCCGCTGCGCGCCATCTCGTCCTTCGCCGTCGCCAGGCGGCGCTGGATGCGCTCCTCGTCGTCGGCGCCGCGCGTGCGGATGCGCTCCTCCAGCTCATCGAGCGACGCCGGCGCGATGAACACGAGCACGGCGCCCGGCGCCAGGCGCTTGATCGATGCCGCACCCTGCACGTCCGTGCGCGCGTAGACGTCGATGCCCTCGCGCAGCTTGTCGGCGACCTGCTGCCGCGGCACGCCGGAGCGATGTCCGTAGACGACGGCGTGTTCCAGCAGGCCGCCGGTCTCGACCATGCGGTCGAACTCCGCGTCGCTGACGAAGTAGTAGTCGACGCCGTCCTTCTCGCTGTCGCGGGGCGGGCGCGTCGTGCAGGTGATGACGCGGTGGAAGCGGTGACCGCGGCGGGCCATCTCGTCGAGGACCGAGTCCTTGCCGGCGCCGGAAGGGCCGGAGAGCACCACGAGCAGCGGCGCGCGTCCCGTGCGGGCGTGGCCGCCCGCCGCATCGGTCACGACGGTTCGTTCTCGCCGGAGCCGTCGCGCCCGGCGACTCGATGCGATCGCACGCGCCCTTCGATGGTCTCCGGCGTGATGGCCGCGAGCAGGATGGCGCCGTTGTCCATGAATACCACCGCCTTGGTGCGCCGGCCGCTCGTCATGTCGATCGTGATGCTCTTGTCGCGGCCTTCCTGCACGAGCCGCTTCACCGGCGCCGAGCCCGGCGAGGCGATGCCGACGACGTGGTTCGCCGCAAGATAGTTACCGAATCCGACGTGGATCAACTCAGTGGGCATATGTCACAAGTCCTCACCTTCAGCAGCCCTGCCCCACATCACCCGGTCAGCTGTGCCAGATGCTCCCAGAAATCAGGATAAGAAATGCTGACGGCGTCCGCATCATCCAGTACGACGCCCTCGCGAGAGGCGATGCCCGCCACGGCCAGCGCCATGGCCAGACGGTGGTCGCCGAACGAGCGCGCCTTGCCGCCGCGCACGCCGGCGCCCCCTTCGATCACCATGCCGTCGTCGCGCTCGGCTATCGCGACGCCGAGCGCCGCCAGTTGCGACACCACGCTCGCGATGCGGTCCGACTCCTTCACGCGCAGCTCCGCGGCGTCGCGGACTTCCGTCGCGCCCTGGGCGAACGCCGCGGCGACCGCCAGCACGGGCGCCTCGTCGATCAGCCGCGGCACCATGTCGCCCTCGACCGTCGCGCCGCGCAGCTCCGACGACCGCACGACGACGTCCGCGACCGGCTCGCCGCCGACCTGGCGCTCCTCTTCGACCGCGAGGTCGGCGCCCATCGCGCGCAGGACGTCGATGATGCCGGTGCGCGTGGGGTTCATGCCGACGCCCGTGAGGCGCACCTCGGCGTCGGGGTGGACCGCCGCCGCGACCATCCAGAATGCCGCGGCCGACACGTCGTTCGGGACGCGCATCGACAGCGGCGCGAGCGGTGCGCCGGGCGTCAGCCGCACGGCCGGCCCCTCCCGCTCGATGCGCGCGCCCATGGCCGCGAGCATGCGCTCCGTGTGGTCGCGCGTCGCCTCCGGTTCTTCCACCGTGGTCTCGCCTTCGGCGAACAGCGCCGCGAGCAGGATCGACGATTTCACCTGCGCGCTCGCGACCGGCATGGTGTAACGGATGCCACGCAGGCCGCCGCCGCGCACGGCGAGCGGCGCGAAACCGCCGCCGTCGCGGCCGTCGATGCGCGCGCCCATCTGCCGCAGCGGCTCCGCGACGCGCGCCATCGGCCGCGTGCGGAGCGACGCGTCGCCCGTGAGCACGGCGTGGAACGGCTGCCCGGCCAGCATGCCGGCGATGAGCCGCATGGTCGTGCCGGAGTTGCCGCAGTCCAGCACGTCGCCCGGCTCGCGCAGGCCGGCCATGCCGTTGCCGCGGATGTGCAACGACGGGCGCTCGCCGGACGTGTCGAGCGTCGACTCGACGCCGAGCGCGCGCAGCACGGAGAGCGTCGACCGGCAGTCGTCGCCCGCGAGGAAGTTGTGTACCGTCGCTTCGCCGCCGGCGAGCGCGTTGAACATCGCCGCGCGGTGCGAGATGGATTT
Source organism: uncultured Chloroflexia bacterium (assembly GCA_963701135.1). Classification (GTDB taxonomy): domain Bacteria; phylum Chloroflexota; class Dehalococcoidia; order DSTF01; family JACRBR01; genus CAYJMJ01. The sequence goes on along the minus strand of OY969567.1, from coordinate 2,885,640 downwards.
GTCGCCCGGCACGGCGATGGTGCCGCGCAGGCGCGCCGCCGGCCGGATCTCGCGCGCAGTCACGGGCGTTTCTTCTCCGCGCGCTCTTCCATGGTCTTGATGATCTCCTGCTGCTTCTTCATGTAGCCGGACACGGCGGAGCCGAGCAGCATGTCGCTGAGGCTGATCTTCTCGATCGGCTCGCCCACGTCGCGCTTCGGCGGACCGTTGACCATGAAGTTCTCGCGCTCGATCTGCGCCTTCGTGAACGCCTCGATCACGCGCTCGCTCGCGCCCTCCTCGACGATCGCGCGGAAGCGGCGCAGCTCGTCGATGAAGCGGTCGAGCCAGTGCAGCACGTTGTCGCGGTTCGTCACCATGATGTCGTGCGCCATCTCCGGCGAGCCGGACGCCAGCCGCGTCGTATCGTGGAAGCCGCTCGATGCGAGCCGCGCCAGCTCCGGCCACGCGGCGCTGCCCGCCGCCACGGAGAAGAGCGCCGATGACATCAGCAGCGGCACGTGGCTGATCGCCGCGACGTAGCTGTCGTGCTCGTCGGCGTCCATGAACAGCGGCGTCGCCCCGGCGAGCTGCACCAGGCCGATGACCGTGTTCAACGCCGGCTCGCTGGCCGTGACCGATGGCACGATCACCCACGCCTTGCCGCGGAACAGGTCCGCGTCCGCCGCTTCGATGCCTGCGTGCTCCTTGCCGGCCATCGGGTGGCCGCCGATGAAATGCGCCGTCTCGGGAAGCAGCTCCTTCGCCCACCGCGCGACGTTGCCCTTCGTGCTGCCAACGTCCGTGACGACGGCGCCGGGCATGAGCGCGGGCGCGATCTCCTCGAACACGTGCCGCGTCGTCATGATCGGCGACGCGACGATCACGAGCCGCGCATCGCGCACGGCGTCCGCGGCCGATGGCGCGTCGCGGTCGATCGCGCCGAGCTTCTTCGCCTTCTGCATCGTCTCGCGCGTGCGCGCCGTGCCGACGACCTGGAGGTCGCCGAGGTTGCCGCGCTTGATCGCGAGCCCGATCGACCCGCCGATCAGTCCCAGTCCGATGATCGCTATCCGTTCCATGATCTGACCTCGAATGTGCCCCGCGGCGATTTCATCTCTTAGTCTCGTGGCGCGGGCTTTTCAGCCCGCGCAGCCCCAGCTTCATGGGCGCACTCGCCAACGCGCCACGCGCATCGCGGTTCGTGGCGCGGGCTTTTCAGCCCGCGCGGCTCCGGCGTTGTCGGCGCACTCGGCACCCGCATGTCGTAGCGCGGGCTTTTCAGCCCGCGCGGCGCAGCTCCGCACGCGAACTCGCTGCATGCTGGCGCGATCATGACGTTGCTTCGTTGCAGCACGTGCGACTTCCAACCATTATCGACCAGTCCCCCGCGCGGGCTGAAAAGCCCGCGCTACGGAGTTTGACGATTCCAGCTTCGAACCTCTAACCTCCAACCTCTAACCTCCGTCCGCGGCCTGGAGCATCGCCAGGCGCGCGTCCGGGCGCTCCGATTCCTGCTCCCTGATCATACGCACCACGTCGGCGTCCGCGCCCGCCGCCGCCGCCATGTTCGCGCCGATCTCCGGGTGGTACCGCAGGCGCCGGAACGCCTGCCGCCAGCCGGCCCCGTGCTCGGTCGCGATGGCATCGCGCAGCCCCGGCGCCGCGAAGCCGATGACCACGTGCGCGACGCGCTGCCAGAGCGCCACGCGGCCCTTGCCACAATCGTGCAGCAGCGCCGCCGCGAACAGCAATGCGTCGTCCTGGCCGGCCGCCGCGCGCACGCGCTGGTACACCTCGATGCCGTGCTGCTGGTCGCGCGGCATCATCGTCTCGAACAGCCGCTGCTCGCCGACGCTCAGCCAGCGATAGGCGCCGGCGCGCGCTTCGGGCGATACGCGCGGCCGCAGCGCGCCGAAGAACTGGCGCAGCCGGTGCCGCGCCCGCGCGAGCATCAGCCGACGCCCGTGAAGAAGCGGACGAGCCGGATCACCGGCGGCCCCATGATGTCGCCGAGCGGGCTGTACCCCGTGAGCAGCGGAATCGCGAAGAGCATCACCAGCAGCAGCCCCGGGCCGTACTGCCCCAGCTTCGCCCACTCGTGCGAGAGGTCGTCGGGAAGGATGCCCAGCGCCACCTTGAAGCCATCGAGCGGCTCCAGCGGGATCAGGTTGAACACGCCCAGGATGACGTTGAGGTAGACCGCGCCGGTGAGGAACAGGCCGATGTACTCCTCCGGCGACTGCACCTGGCGGCTGAAGAACGCTGCCGGAATGTTCGAAAGCGGGTTCAGGTACGGCACCCACCCGAACTTGATCGGCAGCGCCAGCACGCCCGCCGCCAGGAAGTTCGACATCGGCCCGGCGAGCGATACCAGCAGCGTCGCCGTCTTGGGGCTGACCTTGAGCCCGAAGGGGTTGAACTGCACCGGCTTTCCCCAGCCGAAGCCGATGAACAGCATCATCATCGTGCCGGCCGGGTCCAGGTGCTTCATCGGGTTCAACGTCACGCGCCCCTGTCGCGCGGGCAGCGTATCGCCGAGCGAGTTGGCCATGAACGCGTGGCAAAACTCGTGGAAGCTGACGCCCACCAGCAGCGCGAACAGCGTCGAGGCTACGAGCGTCAGGAACAGGCCGAAGTCCGTGCCGATGAGGTCGCTATGGAGGAAGATCAAGTCGCGGATTCAACTCCTGCATCCAGTCTAGCGGAAACTTAACCCCCGGCCCCTTCCCTGCAAGGGAAGGGGAGCGCGCACTGACGTGTGGTGTTGGATGCCGCAACCTAACCCCCGGCCCCTTCCCTCGCAGGGAAGGGGAGCGCGCACTGACGTGTGGTGTTGGATGCCGGCAACCTAACCCCCGGCCCCTTCCCTGCGAGGGAAGGGGAGTGCGCACTGACGTGTGGTGTTGGATGCCGCAACCTAACCCCCGGCCCCTTCCCTGTGAGGGAAGGGGAGTGCGCATTGACGTGAGGTGTTGGATGCCGGCAACCTAACCCCCGGCCCCTTCCCTGCGAGGGAAGGGGAGTGCGCACCGACGTGTGGTGTTGGATGCCGCAACCTAACCCCCGGCCCCTTCCCTGCGAGGGAAGGGGAGCGCGCACTGACGTGTGGTGTTGGATGCCGCAACCTAACCCCCGGCCCCTTCCCTGCGAGGGAAGGGGAGTGCGCACTGACGTGTGGTGTTGGATGCCGGCAACCTAACCCCCGGCCCCCTTCCCTGCGAGGGAAGGGGAACGTGCACCGACGTGTGGTGTTGGATGCCGCAACCTAACCCCCCCTTCCTTGCGAGGGAAGGGGAGTGCGCATTGACGTGTGGTGTTGGATGCCGCAACCTAACCCCCGGCCCCTTCCCTGCGAGGGAAGGGGAGTGCGCACTGACGTGTGTTCCTGGTAACGACAGTCGAGCCCCTTCCATGCGCCGCGGTGCCGGCGTATGCTCGTGTAATGCGGAGCAAGCGTAACATCGTGATCGGTCAGGGCGTGCAACTGGCCAAAGTCGAGCGGGCGCGACAACTGAGACGTGAACCGACGAGAGAGGAAGCGCTTCTCTGGGAGCGACTGCGCCGCAATCAGTTGGACGGACTCCACTTCCGCCGCCAACAGATCATCGATGGCTTCATTGTGGACTTCTACTGTCATGCTGCCGGGCTCGTCGTCGAGGTGGATGGCCCGATCCACACCCGGCAGACGTTCGTACGATCAGGAGCGTGACAAGATCCTGGCCGATCGTGGGCTCCGCGTACTCAGACTGGCCGCGTCTGACGTGCGCGAACGCACCGATCACGTGTTGAGTCTGATCCTGGCCGCCGCTCACCGTACATAGCTCCCCTTCCCGGCGTGGGGAGGGGCCGGGGGTTAGGTGGCCACTGCACCACGCTCACGCCCGCAGCAACACATCCGGCGCGCGTAGCCCTTCTCCCCTTCCCGCGCCGGGAAGGGGCCGGGGGCCGGGGGTTAGGTTCTCCGGCCGGCGATGATGCACGTTTGCAGGCTCGCCGCGTCGGATCCATGCTGCTGTTCCATCCCGGCATTGCTCACGCCCGCAGCAACACATCCGGCGCGCTTAACCCTTCTCCCCTTCCCGCGCCGGGAAGGGGTTGGGGGTTAGGTTCTCCGGCCGGCGATGATGCACGTTTGCAGGCTCGCCGCGTCGGATCCATGCTGCTGTTCCATCCCGGCATTGCTCACGCCCGCAGCAACACATCCGGCGCGCGTAGCCCTTCTCCCCTTCCCGGCGTGGGGAGGGGCCGGGGGTTAGGTGGCCACTGCACCACGCTCACGCCCGCAGCAACACATCCGGCGCGCGTAGCCCTTCTCCCCTTCCCGCGCCGGGAAGGGGCCGGGGGTTAGGTTCTCCGGCCGGCGATGATGCGCGTTTGCAGGCTCGCCGCGTCGGATCCATGCTGCTGTTCCATCCCGGCATTGCTTACGCCCGCAGCAACACATCCGGCGCGCTTAGCCCTTCTCCCCTTCCCGCGCCGGGAAGGGGCCGGGGGTTAGGTGGCCACTGCACCACGCTCACGCCCGCAGCTACACATCCGGCGCGCTTAGCCCTTCTCCCCTTCCCGCGCCGGGAAGGGGTTGGGGGTTAGGTTCTCCGGCCTCTCACCTCGCACCTCTCATCTCTCACGTCTCATCGCCCCATCCCGCCGCCCACCGCCCCCACCCGATCGCCTTCGCCTATTGACACCCTTTGAGAGCGGCCGATAGACTCGCGGGAGCCTCCGCCCGCCGCTGTCGCGGCTCGCGTGCGAGGCGCGGCAGGAGTGGTTCGGGGGCGGTGGTCCACCTGTTACACGGCATCGAGAACGCGCTTCTCGACTTCATCACCGGCACGTACAACGCGATAGGCTGGCCCGGCGTCATCTTCATGATGGCGATCGAATCGGCCGCGATCCCGCTTCCCAGCGAGCTGATCATGCCGCTCGCCGGCTGGAAGCTCATCGCCGACAAGGGACGCGGGTTCGAGTGGATCATCATGGCGGGCTTTTTCGGCGCCGTCGGCAACACCGTCGGGTCGTGGATCGCGTACTACGTCGGCATGTACGGCGGCCGGCCCGCGGCGGAGAAGTACGGCAAGTACATCCTCGTCTCGCGGCACGACCTCGATCTCGCGGACCGCTTCTTCGACAGATGGGGCAACTGGGCGATCTTCACGTCGCGCCTGCTGCCCGTCGTACGCACGTTTATCAGCGTGCCGGCGGGCATTTCGCGCATGCCGATCTGGCAATTCACGGTGTACACGTTCGCGGGCGCGTTCATCTGGTCTACCGGCCTGGCCTATGGTGGGTATAAACTGGGCGAAAACTATGAAGACCTCCGCAACTGGATGCGGCCGCTCGATTATCCGATCGCAGCCGTCATCGTCCTTGCGGTGGCGTGGTACGTGTACAGGCACATCAAGAGGGCATGGTGGGAAAGCGGTCCTGAGGCCGCTCACTAGGCCCGAACCATAGCGGCGTCCTGGCGGGGTAGCGTCGCGAACGAATAATAGGCTGGCTCATCGTTCCGTACGCTTGCGTCCGGGGAGCCTCCAGGCAGGGAGAGTGAACGGCCTATGCTGATCGTCCGCGTGTTCACCGCGGCCGCAAAACCGGCGCTCGCCGGCAGCGCCCTCATCGCCGCCGTCGCCGGCGGCTACTTCGCCGTCGACAACGTGCGCGGCGGCTCCGTCTCCGCATTCCAGCAGGTCCAGGGACACGGCCAGCAGCTCGTGATCAGCGAGTTCGGCGAGCGCGCCGACAGCATCGTCGCCGTCGACCCCGCCGACGTCATCATCCCGCAAGACCATCGCCACCATCGAGCACGCCGGCGGCTTCGGCGTCTTCCCGTCGCTCTCGCCCGATGGCAAGGCCATCGCCTACACCGCGCTGCCGTCGGACACGGCGAAGCCGTCGCCCGACACGCCGGCCCACGCCGCCGTCGTCGACGTCGACGGCCACGTGACGCTGCTGGCCGATGACGTCGACCTGCTCGTGACGCCGGTGTGGTCGCCGGACAGCGAGTCGCTCGTCGTGCGGAAGAACACGCCGTCCGCCGACTCCGCCGGGACGCTTCGAGTTGCTGCTCCTCGGCCGCGACGGCTCCCGCGCGACGATCACGACGTGGTCGACCGCGTCGGTGTTTCCCGATCGCCTTCGCGCCCGACGGCTCGAAGCTCTACTTCGCGACGCTCAACGCTTCCGGCACCGACCTCTACAGCATCGCGCCCGACGGTTCGGACGAGACGCGCGATCGCGCACCTCAGCGACCAGATCGCGCGCGACTGGACGCTCTCGCCCGACGGCTCGACGCTCGCCTACTCGGCCGCCGAGAGCGGCGCGCAGCCGCGGATCATCACCATGACGCTCGACCTCGCGACGGGCGCCGCCACTCAGGCGCTCGCCGCTGCGGGGCAGCACCTGGAGTTCAACCCGCGGTGGGACGGCGACGGCCGGCTCACCGTCGCGGCAGTCCGGCCGCAAGGCGGCAGCGATGCGCTGTCGGTCGATAGCGCCGGTACCACGGACTCCGTCGCCGGCAGCGACGACGCCATCGACCTCCCGCTCGGCTGGTCGCCGCGACGGCGACCGCCTGGCCGTGCGCGCCGTGCAGGGCGCGACGCCGTTCGATGCCGGCGCGAGCCACGTCGAGCTCGTCGGCCGCGACGGCGCGCGCGAGCGCGTGTCCGACAGCGCCGACGTGCTGATCGTGGGGTGGCTGCGATGAAACGATGGACGATCATCGCAGCGCTCGCCGTCGCCGTCGCATGCCTCGCGCCCGTGCCGCGCCGCGCGCCGCTCGCCAGCGCCTGCGCCTTCGACACCGCGCCCACGACGTACGAGACCACGGAGGACCGCAAGCTCTACCTGCAGGCGATGGACCTCGCCGGCTACGACATGCTCTTCCCGAAGGACAAGTTCTTCTCGCAGCCGTCGATCGAGGTCGGCGCGCGCAACAGCCGCACCAACTCGCCGGACGTCTACGTGCCGCCGACGCTGCTCAAGGCGATTAGCTGGATCGAGAGCGTGACGTCGCAGGGGTCGGCGGCGCTGCCGTTCGGCGCGATCGGTACCGCGCTCGTGTCGTTCGACTGCGGCTACGGCATCGCGCAGGTGACGAGCGGCATGACGGCCCCGCTCGGCGAGGCGGGCCAGCCGACCGACGAGCAGGCGCTGGTCGCCACGCACTTCGCGTACAACATCGGCCGCGGCGCGGCGATCCTGATCGACAAGTGGAACGCGGCGCCGGACGCGCGGCCCATCGCCGGCATCGACACTAACAGCGACCCGAAGGTCGTCGAGAACTGGTACTACGCCGTCTGGAGCTACAACGGCTTCACGGGCCCGGGCGCGAACCGCAGCAACCACCCGCTCGACCCGATCTACGGCGCGTGGCCGCGCACGCCGTACAGCTGCGGCGCGCCGTCCGACGGCCTGGGCCACAACCGTAGCCTCTACCCGTACCAGGAGCTGGTGTACGGCTGCATGGCGCATCCGCCCGTCGTGCAGGGGAAGCCGCTGTGGGCGCCGCTCGCGGCGACGCTGCCGGACCTGAACAACCCGTACTGGCGCGCGCCGCTCGACCTGAAGAACTTCCAGTATCCCGTACACGAAGATGGACATGCCCACGCCCAAGCCGCAGCACAAGGACCCGACGCCCAGGCCCGACGTCGCGGCGCGGCTCGCCGTGCTCGGCAAGCCGACGCTCTCCGTCGACCGGCCGATCGTGCTGGTCAACGTGCGCCCCGGCCAGTCGGCGACCCCGGCCGAGGTGCGCATCTCCAACACGGGGACGGGGATCGTGCCGTGGCGCGTGAGCGCGAACAAGTCGTGGGTGCGCGTCTCGCTGCAGGCCGGCGTCGCTGTCGGCACCGACCTGCCGTGCGAGCCGAAGTCGCCGTGCGAGCGCACCGCCGTCCTGAAGATCAGCGTCGACCCCTCGAAGGTCCTCGGCAGCGACGCGGCCGTGGTGCGCATCACCGGCCTCGGCCTGGGCGTGGGCGGCCAGGACGTGGCGGTCTTCATCCGCGTCAACGTCGCCATCGGCATCCCCGGCACGACGAAGAACTAGCCGCCGGCCGCTGGTCGCTGGTTGGTGGTCGCTGGGGGCCGGCGGGCGGACCGCTGGCCTCTTTGATTGGATATTGAATTTTTTCGTGCTCGCGGCGGCCGAAGCTGTGCGCGGGAACCGGGGCGGGGGCGCGAAGCTGGCGGGGGTGCCGCGGTTGATTGCGTTTGATTGGGTTTGATTGGACCGGGGGAATGCAATCAATGGTCGCGTGGTCGCTTGTTGCTGGTCGCTGGTTGCGGCCGGCGAGTGTGGGCCTGATTGGGTCTGAGTTTCGTTGCATCGCGGGGAATGGCCGACGCTGGGAAGGATCGGGGACCAGACCCAAAGCTGGAACCGGTTTAGGGCGGCGAGCCGGTCGAGTGGGTGCGCGTACATGGGGGGATGGTAGGGCGCGGCGGCGGTGAACGCCGAGCGGTGAGTGGCACTCGGCGGAAGGGGGCGGGGAACCGCAGATTATGCGGATCGCACGGATGAGCGAGGGTGGAGATCTCAACGCCGTTCCCAGTCAGCGGAAAGCTTGACCGAACAGGATGCAAGAGGGCATTATCGTTAACGAGCTAGATCTGATCGACGATGAACGGTGCAGTTTGGGAAAGACAGTGACCCCGGCAAAGCCGCCGGTTCAACCGGCACCAAAGCCGCGGCTAGCGTATCGCACGGCGGCTGGCGAGATGATCGCAGGCGATAGCAAGGCATTCTTCGGATCGCCTGATGGGGCGCAGTACCGGAACAAGGCCCAGCTAATCTTCACCTCGCCGCCGTTCCCGCTGAACAGGAAGAAGCGGTACGGGAACCAACAAGGCGAGGAGTATGTGGAGTGGCTCGCGTCGTTCGCTCCTACGTTCCGGGACTTACTAACTCCGACGGGCTCACTCGTCCTGGAACTGGGGAATGCCTGGGTGCCGGGCAGTCCAACAATGTCCACGCTCGCGCTGAAGGCGTTGCTTGGCCTCGTCGAGAAGGGCGGCTTCTACCTCTGTCAACAGTTCGTGTGCAACAATCCAGCTAGGCTGCCCAGCCCGGCTCAGTGGGTGAACGTCGAACGGATCCGCGTGACGGATTCGTTCACTCACGTTTGGTGGATGTCCGCAACCCCGCGGCCCAAGGCTGACAACAGACGCGTGTTGAAGAAGTACAGCACCTCTATGCTGAAATTACTGGAGACGAAGAAGTACAACGCGGGCGCGCGCCCCTCCGAGCACCACATCGGGACGACCTCGTTTCTTACGGACAACGGGGGATCGATACCATCGAACGTTCTGACCATCGCGAACACGGCGGCGGTGGATGACTATCAGTCGTATTGCAGATCCCACGACCTGCCCACCCATCCGGCACGAATGCCGAGCCGGTTAGCAGAGTTCTTTATCGAGTTCCTAACCGATGCTGATGATTTGGTGTGCGACCCATTCGCGGGCAGCAACACAACTGGGGCAGCAGCCGAAAGGTTGAGCCGGCGCTGGCTATCCGTCGAGATGGATAGAGGCTACATAGACGGATCCCAGGGGCGATTCGACAGGGTCTGGCTTCGTCGAGCGCGCGCGAATGGCCACGCATGAGTGGGCGCTAGCAGCCGAGCCGCGAGAGTGGCAGCTGCAAGCGCTGGCCACGTGGGAAAGCAATCACAGCGGCATCGCCGCCGTCGTGACGGGCGCTGGGAAAACCATCCTCGCGGAGATGTGCATGCTGCGGTACCGACGGGAGTTCCCGGCGGCGCGCTTCGTCATTGTCGTCCCAACGCTATCGCTTCTCGATCAATGGTACGTGTCGCTTCGCGAGGACCTCCAGGTCCGTGATGAAGACATAGCAACCTACTCCGGCGAAGGGCGCGCGCGCGAACCTCGGCTCATCAATCTTCTTGTGCTAAATACCGCTCGCGAGGTCGCTCCGCGACTAGCCCGAGGCGAGGCGGTGATGCTCATCGTAGATGAATGTCACCGAGCGGCGAGTCCTGTGAATGCGCGTGCACTGTCGGGGGAATACACCGCCACGCTCGGACTCTCGGCGACACCCGAACGGCAATATGACGAGGGATTCGAGGAGTTCCTCGCCCCAGCGCTCGGGCCAATCATCACACGGTACGACTACAACCGCGCGTTGGAGGACGGCGTGATCTCGCGTTTCAAGCTAGTGAATGTGGGTATCGAGCTCGATCCTCGAGAACGCGACGCGTACGACAAGATCACTCGAAAGATCGCTCCGCTCATGAAGCATGCCTGGGACGGGGATGAAGTAGACGATCGCCTGAAGCGTCTGCTGATGCAGCGGGCATCGGTCGCGGCCAACGCAAAGATGCGAGTGCCGGCTGCGCTGCGAATCGTGAGCGCACATCGGGGCGCGCGTATACTCGTGTTTCACGAGCGTATCTCCGCAGCGGAGGAAATTAAGTCGGCGCTCACGAGTAGAGGAATTAACGCGACCATCTATCACTCGCGAATAGGGTCTGTAACGCGTCGCGACAACTTGCGGCTGTTTCGACGAGGCCTGTTCGACGTGATGGTGAGCTGCAGAGCGCTAGACGAAGGCACAAACGTGCCCGAGACGACCATCGCAGTTATCGCGAGCTCGACCGCGAGCGTTCGGCAGCGGGTGCAGAGGCTTGGGCGCGTGCTTCGACCCGCGCCCGGGAAGGATCTGGCGGTGGTGTACACGGTCTATGCCACCGACGTAGAGGAAGAGCGGCTCGTCAAGGAAGCATCAGATCTTGCCGGAGCCGAATCCGTCACGTGGCAACGCATGAGGCTGGAAGCGAATGGCAAAGCTAATCGTTCGTGACGTGAGCTACCAGACGGTCTCGTCTACGGCTTTCTTTGAGACCGAATATGAGGACTTGATTGTCAACCGTGCGCCGTTGCTTTTCCCGGAGTTCTTGGTCGTGCCTTTCAAATTGGCAGTGCACTCTGAACATGGAACGGCGAGGGCCGACTTGGCTCTGATAGATCACAGTTATCGTCGCTGGTGGGTGGTCGAGGTCGAGATGTCTCACCACTCCCTAAATGCACACGTGCTTCCGCAAGTCGAGAAGCTCGCGAACGCAGCGTACGGCGCCGATGTGGCGGCATATTTCGCCGCACGATCGCCCATGTTGAACCAGGCGGCGCTGCAGGAAATGTTGAAGGGTGCGCAGCCGCAAGTACTTGTCGTCGTGAACAACTGGATGCCGGATTGGCTACCCGGGTTGATGATGTTCGGTGCCCAGCTCGCTGTAGTGGAGGTGTTCCGATCAGAGAAGAACGAGCACGTGTTCCGGCTGAACGGGAATTATCCGACGGGTCTCGGCAATCTGCTATCGGAACTCAGAACGGAACCGACCATGCCGCGGCTGATAGCGCTTGAATCGCCAGCCGGAATCGGCTTCGACGCCGACGGGCGATTGGCATTAGAGTTCCACGGCGAGACTACCGAATGGACGCGAGTAGCCGTTGCCAACAAGGTGTGGATCACACCGCTACGAGAGAACCCGCTTGATCCGGATAAGCGGTACGTGGTGGTTCGTAAGGACGACGGTAGCCTCGCTATCCGGTCAGCGCGAAAGGGGTTCTAACTATGGGCATTCAACTTCGACTGGGGCTCGAAACGATCCTGTCGTACAAGCGGCTGTCGTACACGGCGTGGCACGCACTCGCGGAATTCATCGATAACTCGACTGAGTCTTATCGGGTTCATTCGACGGAGCTAGACGCCGCTTTTGCCAAAGAGGATCGCGGACTCGAGATATCCGTGGTGTACGAACGGGGCGAGCATCCGTTCATCCGCGTGGTAGACAACGCGATGGGCATGTCCGAGGAAGATCTGACTGCGAGTCTGCACATCGGGGAGCGGCCCGCTGACACTACAGGACGCTCGAAGTTCGGAATGGGCCTGAAGACTGCGGCGTGCTGGCTCGGAAATCGTTGGAGCGTGAGGACCAAGAAGCTTGGCGAGACGATCGAGCGCGTAGTGGAGATCGACGTTGACACGGTCGCCGACGGAACGAACGATCTGCCCTACAGAGTAACGCCGGATCGGGATCCGTCGGAGCACTATACCATCATTGAGATCCATGATCTCAATCGGCAGTTTCAGGGGCGTACGCTGGGAAAGATCAAGCAGTTCATGCGGTCCATGTACCGGCAAGATCTGCGTGCACATCGAGTGACGTTGGAGTGGCAAGGGGACCCGCTGGAATGGGACGATTCTGATGCACAGTTCTTGAAAGCGAAGGACGGATCGGCCTATCGCAAAGACTTTAGGTTCCAGGTCGATGGAGAGGATGTCCACGGGTGGGTCGGTGTGCTCGACAAAGGCAGCCGGTCTAAGGCCGGCTTTTCGATCCTGCACGCCGACCGCGTCGTAAAAGGTTGGCCCGACTCATGGCGGCCGGAAGAGATCTTCGGCCAGTTCCAGGGCTCGAACGATCTTGTCAACCAGCGGGTGATCGGCGAGATCCACTTGGACGGTTTCGACGTGAGCCACACAAAGGATGACATCCTTTGGCTCGGACGCCAGGAGGATGACGTTCAGAAGGAGCTAAAGAAGATCTGCGCGGATTACGTCGCCGTGGCTAAGACACGCCGGAAGGGCGACGAGGATGAGCGGGGGCCGAGCGACCTTGAGATACAGACGGCCGTCGAGGAGCTTCAGCAGGAGCTGTCGTCCGCAGAACTGGCCGACATGCTGAACGTTGAGACCGTCCCGCCGCCGAATGTGGTTACAGAGGTACTGAAACCGCTGCTCGGAGTAGTGGCGGGGAGGGAGCCATCATATCAGGCGAACCTTGGAGGATTCGCTGTTCGCGGATACCTGGTCGATGAGTTGTCTCCGAACAATCGATACGTCGTTGTTGACGCGACGTCCACCGCACGAGTTGTGGTCGTGGTTAATCTCCACCACCCGCACATCGAGCAAATTTCCGGAGCTGAAGGGTTCCTGAATTATCTCCGTCACTGTACTTATGACGCGATAGCTGAGTGGCAAGCACGACACAAGGCATCGAACATCGAGCCGGACACGATTAAGGTGCTCAAGGATCGGCTACTGCGGCTATCGTTCGAGATTGAAATGCACGGCGTAGAAGGGTTCGACCCTGAAGCGGCAGAGACGCCCGCCAGCCTCGGAGGGCTAGGTCGTCCCCCGCTACCAACTGCGAACTACCAACCAGCGACCAGCGCGCACTTGATCCACCCGCACCAGTGGCGTACACTCGCGTTAGCACTCTTGTCTGGAGAGTGCTAAGAATCGCACCACCACCTACACAACCGCACAAAAGGATGAGGTAGATATGGCCAAGCAGCTTCTCTTCGAGGAGGACGCCCGTCACGCCCTGATGCGCGGCATCGACGCCCTCGCCGACGCCGTCAAGATCACCCTCGGCCCCAAGGGCCGCAACGTCGTGCTCGACAAGAAGTTCGGCGCGCCCACCATCACCAACGACGGCGTCACCATCGCCAAGGACATCGAGCTCGACGAGCCGTTCGAGAACATCGGCGCCCAGCTCGCCAAGGAGATCGCCTCCAAGACCAACGACATCGCCGGCGACGGCACGACCACGGCCACGGTGCTGGGCCAGGCGATCGTCCACGAAGGACTGAAGAACGTCGCGGCCGGCGCCAACCCCATGGCGATCAAGCGCGGCATCGAGGCGGCCGGCCAGGCCGTCGATCGCGCACGCTCAAGAAGAACGCCAAGCCCGTCACGACGCGCGAGCAGAGCGCGCAGGTCGCCGCCATCTCCGCCGCCGACACCGACGATCGGCGAGCTGATCGGCGAGGTGATGGAGAAGGTCGGCAAGGACGGCGTCGTCACCGTCGAGGAGTCGAAGGGCATCGCCGACCGAGACCGAGTACGTCGAGGGCATGGCGTTCGACCGCGGCTACATCAGCCCCTACTTCGTCACCAACAACGAGAAGATGGAGGCGGAGCTCGAAGACCCCTACATCCTCATCACCGACAAGAAGATCTCCGCCGTCACGGACATCCTGCCGATGCTCGAGCGGCTGCTGCAGGTGAGCAAGAACCTGCTGATCATCGCAGACGACGTCGAGGGCGAGGCGCTGGCGACGCTGGCGGTGAACAAGCTGCGCGGCACGATCAACGTCGTCGCCGTGAAGGCGCCGGGCTTCGGCGACCGCCGCAAGGACAACCTCGGCGACCTGGCCGCGCTCACCGGCGCGACCGTGATCAGCGAGGAGCTGGGCCGCAAGCTCGACTCCGTCCAGATCGAGGACCTGGGCCGCGCCCGCAAGGTGATCGTCGCGAAGGAGAACACGACGATCATCGAGGGCAAGGGCAAGTCGAAGGACGTCGAAGGCCGCGTCAAGCAGATCAAGACCGCGCTCGAGACCACGACCTCCGACTGGGACCGCGAGAAGCTGCAGGAGCGCCTGGGCAAGCTCGCGGGCAGCGTCGCCGTCATCAAGGTCGGCGCCGCGACCGAGGTCGAGCTGAAGGAGAAGAAGCACCGCGTCGAGGACGCGCTGTCGGCCACGCGCGCCGCGGTCGAAGAGGGCATCGTCTCCGGCGGCGGCGTGGCGCTGATCAACGCGCTGCCCGCGCTTGACAAGTTGAAGCTCGAAGGCGACGAGCAGACCGGCGTCGCGATCCTGAAGCGCGCGCTCGAGGAGCCGCTGCGCCGCATCGCCATCAACGCCGGCAAGGACGGCTCGGTGATCGTGCAGCAGGTCAAGTCGCTGAAGGCCGGCGAGGGCTACGACGCCGCGAAGGACGAGTTCGGCAACATGATTGCCAAGGGCATCATCGACCCGCTCAAGGTGACGCGCGCCGCGCTCGAAAACGCGATCTCCATCGCCGGCATGGTGCTCACCACGAACTGCCTGGTGACCGACCTGCCGGAGAAGAACGCCGGCGCGCCCGATGGGCGCGCCGCCGATGTACTAGCCGGAGTTGACGTGACGGAGGGGCGAGGCTTGCCTCGCCCCTTCTCTTCGACTAGAACCAGAACAGTCCTCCACGCACGGGGGTGCGCATGTACACCGAAAACGGACTGCTTGTGGACATCAGCGAGATCGAGAACACCGTCAACAGCGCCGACGTGTTCGCCGCCGGCTTCCGCCTGTTCCCCGAGCGCCTGCTGATCGACACCCGTCACGACCAGAGCGAAATGCCCATGGTCGCGATCGTCGATCCGGTGGAATCGGTGCAGGAGCGCTTCTTCTGGCTCGGCCAGCACCGGCCGACGCTCGGCATGCCCAGGGTCTTCATGTTCTTCTACTGGCCGCACAGCGTGCGCTTCCTGGAGGAGAGCGGTATCTGGACGAAGATCATCGAGCGGGTCGTCGGCTCGGGCTTCAACGGGGCGCGCGAGACGTGCGACGACGCGCTGCGCGACCTCGTCGACCGCGAGCGCACCGCCACGATCGACGCCATCACCGGCGCGCGCTACCAGACGCTCTGGAGCGCTCGCCCCGCCTAATTACCGTCCCCAGTCAATCCCCCGATCCGGCCTATCTTTCCCCTTTGTCGGAGGCAATGTCCGGGCTAGGGCGGATGTGCTTCAAGATTGAAATACCTATAATTGCCGCAAATGATCCCCAGGGTCGCCCGGGCAGGGCAGCAGCATTCACGGAGGAATCTCTTGAAGATCAAATTGTTACTCGTGGCCGCCCTTGCGGTGGTCATCGGGGCGGCGCTCGCCGCTGCCCCGGCATCGGCGAAGGAGCCGGGTCCTAGCGCCGGCGCACAGTTGACCACGGGCCTGTTGAGCCCGCGCGGATTGAAGATGGGCCCCGACGGCATGCTGTACGTCGCCGAAGCCGGCGCCGGCGGCGACACCGTCGTGACGATCGACGGCGCCCAGTCGCACAGCGGCCTCACCGGCCGTATCTCGAAGATCGATCCGGCGACCGGCGCGCGGACGACGGTCATCGACAAGCTGCCCTCGAACGCGGGCGAAGAAGGCGACGCTGTCGGCCCGGCCGACGTCGCGTTCATCGGCGGCCAGCTCTACTACGTGCAGACGCACGGCGGGGCGGTCTACGGCTTCCCCGACAACCCGACGGGCGTCTACCGCGTGAACGCCAGCGGCACCGCGCAGCTTGTCGCGGACATCGGCCAGTTCAACATCGATAACCCGGTCAACGACGTCACGAACAAGGTGCAGCAGGACATCGAGCCCGGCGGCAACCCGTACTCGATGACCGTGCGCGACGGCGCGTTCTACGTCGTCGATGGCAACCAGAACCAGCTCTTGCGTGCCACGAGCAGCGGTCAGATCACGCGCGTGACGGACTTCCCCGGCCACCCGGTGACGACCGGCATCGCCCAGTCGGGCGGCAGCGGCCCGTTCTACGTCGCGACGCTCGGCGCGTTCCCCTTTACGCCCGCCGACGGCAGGGTGATCCGCGTGGACATCCCCGGTGGCGCGCGCACGCAGGTTGCGAGCGGCTTCAGCTCGCTGACCGATGTTGAGTTCAGCTCGGGCGGCCAGCTCTACGCGCTGCAGTTCGGCGACCAGGCGACCGACCCGGCCGCACCGGCGCCGTGGCAGTTCTTCTCCGGCAAGATCCTGAAGGTCGACACCGCGACGGGCGCGATGACGCCGGCCGTCACGGGTTTCATGTTCCCGACGGCGCTCATCTTCGTCGGCGACACGGCGTACATCTCCGACGGCGGCGTCTCGATCCCGGGTCTCGTCGACGGCAAGATCTGGCAGATCAAGAACTTCTCGGCGGTCACGCCGCCCGCGCCGGAGCCGACGGCTGCGCCGACGCAGGCGCCCGCGCCGACGGCGACCCCGCGCAGCGGCGTCCTCTTCGGCCCGGACGCGGGCAACGGCGGCTTCGATGCCGCGGCGGGCGACGCGCCCGCGGCGTGGATCGTGCTGGCGCTCGCGGCGGCGGGCATCGCGCTCACGGGCGCGGGCGTGGTCGCGCGCAAGCGCGGCTAGGCGCAGGACGCACGAACTATGAGGACAGGAAGGGGCCGGTACGGCGCCGGCCCCTTCCTGTCCCGGAACGGAACGAAGTCATGAGACGGCTGTCACGAATCGCGCTGGTTGTTTGCTGCACCGCCACGCTCGCAGGCTCCGCCGCCTGCGGCGGTGGCGGCGATGCCGCGACAGCACGGCAGGCACCCGCGGCCTCGCCGACGCCTGGCGCGGCTACGGCCGCGGCCCCGGCCACGGCGACCGCGCCATCGCTCGCAACTGCCGCGGTGCCGAGCGCGACCGCCGTCCAGCGGCGTCCCGAAGCCACGCCGGTCCCGCCCACGCCCGCCTCCGCCCTACCCACCGCGGCCCCGCCGCCGACGCAGGCGCCCCCGCCTGCGGAGCAATCGATCACCATCATCGCCAAGGACGTGAAGTTCTCGCCCAGCTCGCTCGTGGCGACGGCTGGCGGCGTCGTGCACGTCGTGCTCGATAACCAGGACGCCGGTGTCCCGCACGACATCATCTTCTACGACGCGTCCGGCGCCAGGGTCGCCGCTACGAACCCAGCGACTGGCCCGGTGCGGCAGGCGCTCGCGTTCACCGTCGGTGCGGCGCAACGCTACGTCTTTAAGTGCTCGATCCATCCGCAGACGATGGCCGGCACGCTCTCCGCGCAGTAGCGGGTCGTCATGCGGGCTCAGAAGCCGCCGTTGCCGCCCGGCTCCTCGCGGTAGATCATCACGCGGCGGTAGGGCTCGCGGCCGTGGCTGCGCGACGTCAGGTTGTAGCGCTGCGCCATCTGGTGCTGGAGGCGCCGGATGTAGGCGTTCTGCGGTGTCAGCTCCACGGAGCCGTCGGAGTTGCTCAACACGCCGATGATGGCGTCTTCGGTCTCCTGCATGGCGTGCGCGACCGGCACGCCGCTGTCCGCCTCTTCGCCGGCGGACGGCCGCTGTTGCATGGACAGCAGGCTCTGCTCCATCTGCACGACGGTGTTGGTCTTGAGCACGTAGATCGGGATGCCGCGGTTCTCCGCGTCGCGCAGCGCCTGCGGCTTGCGCCGGAAGTACGAACGCAGCGTCATCACCGTGTCGGCGTCGCCTAGCTCCTCCGCGATCGCCACGTGCGCGCCCGTCTCGCGGACGGCTTGTTCGAGGCGCTTCCGCGAGATGCCGAACGGGTAGACGCGTCGAAAGGGGCTCTCCGCGTCGCCCCCGCCCACGTCGAACGCCCGCTCCGGCCCGCTGTACGGCTGCCGGTCGCGCGGACCGCGCATGCCCCGCCCGGGCGCCATCACCGGCCGCGGCATCTCCATGATGCGGATGTCGCCGTTCTCGTCGAGCTCGCGCACCTCGGCGGGCATCCTGTAGCCGCGCAGCATCGCGTCAACCGTCTCGGCGACGTCGCCGTGCACCGCGACGCGCTCCCAGTTCTGGATCTCGACGACGATGTCGAAGGTCGGCGGCGCCTTGCGCTCCAGGATCGACTTCTGCGTGCCGCGGCGACGCGCCTCCTCGTCGCCCAGCGTCACCGACTGGATGCCGCCGATGAGGTCGGCCAGCGTCGGGTTCATGATCAGGTTCTCCAGCTCGTTGCCGTGCGCCGTCGCCACGAGCTGGACGCCGCGCTCGGCGATCGTGCGCGCGGCCGCCGCTTCCAGCTCCGTGCCGATCTCGTCGATGACGATCACTTCCGGCATGTGGTTCTCGACCGCCTCGATCATCACGGCGTGCTGGAGCGCCGGCGTCTTCACCTGCATCCGGCGCGCCTGACCGATCGCCGGGTGCGGTATGTCGCCGTCGCCCGCGATCTCGTTCGACGTGTCGACGATCACGACGCGCTTGTTCATGTCGTCGGCGAGCACCCGCGCGACCTCGCGCAGCATCGTCGTCTTGCCGACGCCCGGGCGGCCGAGCATGAGCGTGCTCTTGCCCGTCTTGATCAGGTCTTCGATCACCTGGATCGTCCCGAACACGGCGCGGCCGACGCGGCACGTCAGCCCCACGATCTTGCCCCGGCGATTGCGGATGCACGAGATCCGGTGCAGCGTCCGCTCGATGCCCGCCCGGTTGTCATCGCCGAACTCCTCGATGCGGCTGACGACGTAGTCGATGTCCTCCGCCGTGACCTCCTGTTCGGAGAGCACGACTTCGCGGCCCGGGTAGCGCGCCTCGGGCCGCCGTCCCAGGTCCATCACGATTTCCAGCAGCCCGGTGTTGTCCGCGCCCCGCTTGAGCGGCTCGCAGATGTGCGGTGGCAGCGCTTCGAGCAGCAATTCCAGGTCGTCGGTGATGATCCGCTGCAATCCGTACCTCATCCGCTCGTGTGTATGAGCGCCGGGACGACGCGCGCCACCTTCACCGGGCGTACCGTGCGGCGCGCCAGCACCGTGTACTCCTCGCCCGGCTCGAAGCCGAGCGCTTCCAGCCGCGCGCGCACGCCTTCGTCGTATTCCGGTGCGATCGTGTAAACCGAGCGCCGCTCCGCGACCTTCGCCAGCGCCGCATCGAGCAGGCCGTCCGCGACATCGGGCTCGGCGAGCGTGTCGAAGCGGGCGATGTCGCCGTCGCGGGCCACGCGCAGCCAGCCGCGCACCCGGCCGTCGCGCTCGATCACATACTGCGAGGCGCGCCCCAGGCTCTCCTGCGCGGCCGTCCATTCGGCAAAGGTCATCGCCTCCATGCGGCGCACCTCTGATGGCACGGCGGCGTTGTAGAGCTGGAAGAGCGCGTACATGTCGGCCTTCGCGCGGCGGCGCAGCCCTTCGGGCAGCGGATGCGCTTCCGCGGCGGCGCCCGGGCGCCCGTACACGCACTCGAAGGTGTACGCGGTGAAGCCGCATCGCATCACCAGGCGCTCGGTCTCGCTGCCGCGCGGCAGCCGCACGAAGATCTTGAGCGCGCCGGACTTGCCGGCGGCCTCCGTCACCTGGTCGAGCAGGCTCATCAGCACGCCGTTATCGGCATCGGCGGCGTTGATCAGGCAGTCGATCTCCCACGCCAGCTTCGACCCGCGCTTGCGGGCGGATACGAGCCCCCGCAGCGTCGGCCCCTTGACGCTGATCCACGTGTGCCGGCCGGTGGCGAAGCTGAACCACTGCTCGAACGCCGTCTCGAGCGGATGCGGCGAATCGCCCGTGCCGATGCGGTCGCGGGTCATCGCCTCGTTGGCGTAGACGCGCCCGTCGTACGAGACCAGCGCGACGAGGTCGGTGGGCAGGACGGTACGGGCGGTATGCGTCATGTGCCGGGATGCACGCTCCTGGTTACCACTCTCTCCCGCCATTGTAACGCGAACAGGGGGCGGGCGAGGTTTTAGGTTCTAGGTTATAGGTTTTAGGGGGCGGGCGCTTCGCGGCCGAGAACAGACAACAGACAGCAGAGTCAGCGAACGGCAACGGCGTGGCCCGGCGAGCCGGCTGACGGCCGTGGTCCGGCTATTTTGACGCGCGGCGCTCGGCGGCGTACGCGGCCGCCAGCCGCGCCAGCAGGCGGTGGAACCGGGCGTCGCCCGTCAGCTCCGGGTGGAACGACGTCGCCAGCAGCCGGCGCTCCAGCGCGGCCACGATCGTGCCGTCGGGCAGCGTCGCCAGCACCTCCACGCCCTCGCCCGCACGGTCGATGAGCGGCGCCCGGATGAAGATCGCGTGGAACGGCGCGTCGCCGATCTCCGCGACCTGGAGGGCCTCCTCGAAGCTGTCGACCTGCCGTCCGAAGGCGTTGCGCCGCACGTCGATGTCCATCAGCGCCAGGTTCGGCCGGTCGAGGTCGGTCGCCCGCTTCGCGAGCACGATGGCGCCGGCGCAGGTGCCCCAGATCGGCAGCCCTTCGGCGCCAAGGCGGCGGATCGGCTCCCGCAGCTCGTAGATGTCGAGCAGGCGCGTGATCGTCGTGCTCTCCCCGCCGGGGATGATCAGCGCATCGATCTCGGCGAGCTGCGACGGCAGCCGCACCTCGACGGCGGCGACGCCGATCGAGCGCAGCATGTCGATGTGCTCCGCGAAGTCGCCCTGGAGTGCCAGTACGCCGATGGTGAGGTTCATGACGGTTCATGGTAGCGAACCGCGCGCTCGAACGTAGCCCGCCTACGCGTCCGCCTCCGCGGCCGATGGCTTCGGGCCGACGACGCCTTCGGCGCGCAGCGCGGCGATCTCGTCCCATGAGTGCCCCACCTCGAGCAGGATCTCCTCCGTGTGCTCGCCGAGCTGCGGCGCGAGCCGCGGGATGCGCACCGGTTCGCCGTCGATCGTGATGCCGACGTTCACCATGCGCCGAGGCTCGCGAGGACCGTCGATGCGGGCCGTGCTGGTACACGGTCAGGTCGAGCACGCGGATGCCGGTCAGCGGAAGCTGCATGCGGTCAGGGGTGTCGTGCCGGCCCGCGTCGGCTGCCAGGAGGATCTGCGCGCGCTTCACTCTGCGAACCGCGGCCTTGCCCCCAGCGATGAGCCCTCGGAGCTCGGCCCGCTCGGCCTCGCTTAGCTCCACCCGGTACCGTACAGTCATAGCCACGCTCCTTTCGAACAGGAGCAGTGGATCGGATTTTCCCGCGCATGTCGATCGTGCCGGCCACCCCGAGCTTCACCCAGAAACAGGGCCAGTACCTGGCCTTCATCTACGCCTACACCGTGGTCATGCGCCGCCCGCCTGCGGAAGCGGACCTCCAACGACACTTTGGTGTCACGCCGCCCACGGTCCACCAAATGATCTTGACCCTCGCCAAGGCCCGGCTCATCCGCCGTACCCCGCACGTCGCACGCAGCATCGAACTGCTCCTCGACCCAGCGCTTCTCCCCCTGCTCCGTCCACCGCCGCAACCGATCAAAACCTCTGTGCAGCGGTACTAGAGGTGTTAGGTTCTAGGTTCCAGGTCCTTGGTTCTGCGGCGTCAGCCGCCCGCTACCAGCCCCGCTTGGACAGGATCTCGTTCTCGGGGATCGCGCCGATCTCCAGGCCCTTCATGGCGTTGCCGGTGCCGCGCGACACCTCGGCGATGATCGCGGCGTCCCGGAAGTGCGTCGTCGCCTTGACGATGGCCTTCGCCATCTTCTCCGGGTTCTCCGACTTGAAGATGCCCGAGCCGACGAACACGCCCTCGGCGCCGAGCTGCATCATCAGCGCGGCGTCGGCCGGGGTGGCGATGCCGCCCGCGGCGAAGTTGACGACCGGCAGCTTGCCCAGGTCGTGTACTTCCTTCACAAGGTCGTACGGCGCGCCCAGGTTCTTCGCCTCGGCCGCCAGCTCGTCCTCCGGCATGTTCTGGATGCGGCGGATGTCGTCCCAGAGCTGCCGCATGTGGCGCACCGCCTCGACGACGTTGCCGGTGCCGGCTTCGCCCTTCGTGCGGATCATCGCCGCGCCCTCGCCGATGCGGCGCAGCGCCTCGCCCAGGTCCCGGCAGCCGCAGACGAACGGCACCTTGAACGGGTGCTTGTTGACGTGGTGCGCCTCATCGGCCGGCGTCAGCACCTCCGACTCGTCGATGTAGTCGACGCCGAGCGCCTCCAGCACCTGCGCCTCGACGAAGTGGCCGATGCGGGCCTTCGCCATGACCGGGATGGTGACGGCGTTGATGATCCCGGTGATCATGTCCGGGTCGGACATGCGGGCGACGCCGCCGTGCGCGCGGATGTCCGAAGGCACGCGCTCGAGCGCCATCACGGCGCAGGCGCCGGCTTCCTCGGCGATCTTCGCGTGCTCGGGCGTGACGACGTCCATGATGACGCCGCCCTTCAGCATCTGGGCGAGGCCCTTCTTGACGGCCCACGTGCCCGTCGCCGCCGCGCCGTTCGCGGTGACGCGATCGTTGGTAGCAACCATCTCATTTCCTCCAGGTCGGGGAGCTTCGAATCTGTTGCAGTGTATCGGAACGGCGAAGCCGTTAGCTATTAGCTGTTAGCTGTCAGTCTGTCAAAGACTGCTTGGGACAGTGAGCGCCGCCGCTGACGGCGGCGACCTCCGATGTCGAGCTCCCTCTCTTCATGCCGTGGAGAGGGGGCCGGGGGGTGAGGTCACGCACGCCGGGCGCGCTGCTCCGTACTCTCATCGCGTGCGGCACCCGGGCCCGGAACCGGCGTCGGCTCGATCCACGCATCGACGAGGCGGACGATGGCGTACGCGGCCGGGATGGCGAGCAGCGGAAGCACCGGCACGTGGTAGCGCGTCTCGCCATAGAAGACGACCCCGACCAGGCTCCATATGAGGAGCGACGCCAACGGCAGCACTGAGCCGGAAGAGCGCGCGCGTAAGAGCAGAACCATACCGGCTGCCGCGGCGAGCAACAGCACGTAGTAGTAGACGTCGCAGAGGCGGCCGAGCCACGCGCGGAGCGCGGGATCGAGATATCCGGTCCCCTGCGGCTCATACCACGAGCCGAACGACCGGTCGTTCCGATACGTCTCGACCACCTTGCGCGGAGCGAGTGCCAGCGTCTCTGCGGGGTGGTGAACGATGTAGCGCAGCGCGGCGTCGCGGGCCAGCGCGTCAAACCGCACTTCTCGTTCGGGCTCCGCGAGGTCGCGCGTCTCGCGCTCGAAATCCGCGACCGGCGCGATCATCACGGCGCCGGTGGCGTCCGGATTGTTGCCCGTCCAGAGGGTGATGCCGAGGTTTGTCGATCCCGGCTGGAACTCGTGAAGCTGCACAGCGTTCCGGATGGTCCACGGCGCGAGCATCAGCACGAAGCCGCCGGCGAGCGCCGACAATGTCGCCACAGCGGCGCGACGGTCAGCAATCCGGATGCGACTCGCGACGAGCCACCATACGACGATCGGGACTGCGAGCACGACCGCGTGCCCGCGCACCAGCGCCGCCGCGCCGAGCACCAGGCCAGTCAGGAGGCTCCGCCGCCAGCCGCCCCCGGCAACGGCAAGCAGCATCGCCAGCACGATCAGGAACGTGAACAGCACTTCGCTCATGAGCAGAGACGAATAGAGTACGTGGGTAGGCAGCACGGCGACGAGCAGGCCGCACGCGAGTCCCACGCGGGCGGATATCGTGCGCCGCGTCAGTTCGGCCGCGAGCACGGCCGTGATCGCGCCGAGCAGCGCCTGCGCCAAACGGACCGCCGTCCGTGAGTCGCCGGTCAGCCGGTAGACCGCGCCCAGGAAGTACGGGTAGCCCGGCGGCCACCGCGACATCGCTGCTCCATCAGGCAGCGCGTATCCGTGCCCCGCGCTTATCTGCGACCCGAAGAAGTCGTACCAGCCCGCGTCGTTCTGGAGCGTGGGCGGGTCATCGAACGCGACCGCGACCGCGGCGCGAGGGACCAGGGCGATGAGAAGGATCGCCAGAAGCAGCGACCACCATCGCAACTTGACGATCGGCGCTTGCGACATTCGCGCAGCATGCGCCGCGTTCGTCCCCAGTGCAAGGGTCAACTGGCGAGGTTGTCGGCGGACAGGGAGATAGCGCTCCGTGAGTAGCGAATCTCGCGACGATCCACATTTGTGGAACTCCTCTCGCCGCCGGGCGGAGAGGGGCCGGGGGGTGAGGTCGCACACATTACGCGCGCCAACCGAACACTCTCGTCGCGTGCGCCTCGGCGCTCGCGCGTACTGACAGACTGACGGACTGACCGACTGAAGAACTGACTGACCGCCGCCTACGCCAGCCCCGGGTCCGTCGCCAGCCGTGGCGCTGGCTCGAACTCCTCGGCAACGAGCGTCGGGGCTTCGCCGGCGAGCAGCGCGCGGATCGCGGGCAGCGCCTCTTGCGCGGCGGCGATGCCGGCATCGAGGCACGCCGTCATGGCGAACGGCGAGGCGCCGCTGAAGCGCGGCAGTTGCGGGCGGATGACGATGTCGGCCAGACGCCCGGGGCGCAGCTCGCTCAGCACGGCGTTGATGGTGAACGGCACCCCCGCGATCGTCCGGCCCAGCGGCACGCCCCGCAGGCGCTCCGCCAGCCAGGCAGCCGGCGCGCGCAGGTTCAACGGCATCTGGTAGGGGTCGCCCAATTCGACCGCGACGATGATGTCGGCGCCGAGCTCGTTCGCCGCATCGACCGGGGCGGAGTCCCAGAAGCCGCCGTCGAGCAGGTAGCGGCCCTGGTGCGCCACCGGCCGCGCGATCATCGGGATGGCGATGCTGGCCTCGATCGCGTCGATCAGCGGGCCGCTGGTGATCGTGACCGAGCACTTCTCGACCATGTCGGATGCGGTGGCGGCGAACTTGATCGGAAGGTCCTCGATGTGGTGCCCGGCGAGCGCCTCGTAGAACTTCCGGGAGAGACGGTTGTTGTGGCGGATCTTGAGGCGGTGGCGGAAGAAGTTGATGACGTCCATCCGCGGCTGGGTGCGGATGCCGTCCTCCATCTCCTCGACGGTGTGGCCGGCGGCGTACGCGCCCCCGTACAGCGAGCCGATGCTGGTGCCGGCGACCACGTCGATGGCGACGCCGGCCTCCTCGAGCACCTTCAACACGCCGACGTGCGCCGCGCCCTTCGTGCCGCCGGCGCCCAGCGCCAGCCCCAGTTTCAACGTCCGCATGTGCCTACTCCCGCCGCAGGGTACTTGCGCTCACCATAAGTATCGACAGCGATCATCATTTCAAACTGGTGACCCGTCAAGAGCATTTCGTACCGGTCCGTCAAGTTGTTCGGTACGAAGAACCAAGAACCTAGAACCTAGAACCTAGAACCTAGAACCTAGCCCCGGATCGAGACTCTTGGTTCCTGGCTCGAGGTTCTTGGTTCTCCGGCCGCCAGTATATCGATTACATAACGCTGGTGGGCGCTGGCATCTCGGCCGTGCGGCGATCGAGAGGCGGGAAGGGAGAGCAGAGAGCAGAGAGCAGAAAGCAGAAAGCAGAAAGCCAGCCAGAGAGCAGAGAGCAGAAAGCAGAAAGCAGAAAGCCAGCCAGAGAGCAGAGAGCAGAGAGCAGAGAGCAGAGAGCCAGCCAGAGAGCAGAGTGAGAGTCGCGACCGAAGCTCCGGCCTCCGACCTCCGGCCGCCCTATCCCGATCCCACGACCGCCGCCAGCCCGAGCATGCCGGGGCCGCCGTGGACGCCCAGCACCGGCCCGAACCGGCCCGTGTGGATGAGCACGCCCGGCACCGCCGCTCGCACGCGCTCCACCAACGCCTCGGCGTCTTCGGGGGTCGTCGTGTGGAGGACCGCGACCTCGCTGACGCCCGCCGGGTCCTCGCACAGCGCGAACAGCTCGTCGATCGCCTTTGAGCGCGACCGGACGCGCGTCACGGGGAACGCCTCGCCGTCCTTGACGGTGAGGATCGGCTTGAGCCGTAGCAGTCCGCCAAGGAAGGCGGTCGCCCGGCCGATGCGGCCGCCGCGCCGCAGGTACTCCAGCGTCTCGAACGCCACGGCGATGCGCAGCCGCCCCGCGACCGACTCGGCCGCCGCCACGCACGCCTCGCGCGAGCCGCCGTCGCGCGCCACACGCGCCGCCGCCAGCACGCACAACCCCAGCCCCATCGACGCGGACCCGGAATCGACCACCGAGATGCGGTCCGGCGCTACCTCCCGCGCCACGGCGCGCGCGGTCTCGACCGTGCCGCTGAACTTGTGCGACAGGTGGATGGACACGACCTCGCCCTGCGACGCCAGGTGCGTGAACGCGTGCTGGAACAGCGCCGGCGGCGGCTGCGACGTCGTCGGCAGGTGCTTCACCTCCTGCAGCCGCGCGTAGAACTCGTCGGCGTCCAGGTCCAGGCCGTCGCGGTACGACTCCGCGCCGAACGTGATCGTCAGCGGCACGACGGTGATGTGCATCTCGTCGATGAGTGTGTGCGGGATGTCGCACGTGCTGTCGGTGACGATGTGTACGCTCAACTATTCGACGCCGATCAGGTACGGGTAGTGGGGCTGGCCGCCCTCCACCACCTCGGTCTCGACGCCGAACTCGCGCCGCAGCGACTCCGCCAGTTCCCGCGCCGCGGCCGGGTCGATGTCGGCGCCGGCGTACAGCGTGACGAGCGCCGCGTCGCGGCCTTCGACCATCATGCGCACGCACTCGTGCACCGCCTCGGCCACGGTGGCCGCCGCGACGGCGAGGTCGCCGTCGACGAGCCCGATCGGCTGCCCCCGCTCGATCGCCAGGCCGTGGATGTGCGTGGCGCGCGCCGCGAGCGTCACTTCGCCGGTGCGGACCGCGGCCATCGCCTGCTGCATCGCCGCGACGTTCTCGTCGAGTCCCACCTCGGCGTTCATGGCGATGAGCGCCGCCACGCCCTGCGGGATGCTGCGCGCCGGCAGCACGCGCACGCGGCCGGGCAGGCCCGCGGCCGCCTGCCGCGCCGCCATGACGACGTTCTTGTTGTTCGGGAGCACGATCACGTCGAGCGCGCCGATGGCCTCGATCGCGGCGCGGATCTCGCCGGCGCTCGGGTTCATCGTCTGGCCGCCGCGCACGACCGCCGCGGCGCCGATCGACCGCAGCAACTCCTCGATACCGGCGCCTGCGCCGACCGCCACCACCGCCACGCCTTCGACGTTGCGCGTCGCCTGGTGGCGCTGCGCCGCGAGCGCCTGGAACTGCGCCTCCATATCCTCGGCTTTTTCGTGCGACATCTCGCCGAGCGTGCGTCCGTACGCGAGCACGTCATCGGGCGCGCGCGTGTGCACGTGCACGCGCACCAGGTCGTCGCCGCCGACGACGATCAGGCTGTCGCCCATCGTGCCGAGGTGCGCGCGGATAGCGTCGGGGTCGAGCGCGTCGCCGGCGACGACGAACTCCGTGCAGAAGCCGGATTGCTCGCCGTGGCCGTGCGATCGCTCCGTCGCGGCCAGCCACGCGGCATCGATCGCGCCGAGGCGCTCTTCGCGTGGCGCGGGCGCATCGCCGCGCAGCGAGCGCAGCATGCCGTCGAGCAGCACGTACAGCCCCTGCGCGCCCGCATCGACCACGCCGGCCTCCTTCAGCACCGGCAGCAGGTCCGGCGTGCGCAGCACCGCCTCGTGCGTGGCGGCGACGGCGGCGCCGAGCGTCTCTTCCGCGCCCGCGGACGGCGACGCATCGTGCGCGGCCCGCGGCGGCGGCGCTGATCGCCGTGAGGATCGTGCCCTCCTTCGGGTTGGAGACGACGCGATACGCGGCGTCGCGGCCGCGCTCGAGCGCCTGCGCCAGGTCGCCGGCGCACAGTCCCCCGCCGTCGCGCGGCATCGCCGTGGCGAAGCCGGCGATGATCTGCGAGAGGATGACGCCGGAGTTGCCTTTCGCGCCGATCAGCGCGCCGCGGGCGGCGAGCTTCGCCGCATCGGCGACGGAGGCGGCGCCGTGGATGCCCTCGATGGCGGCCTTCATGGTGAGAGACATGTTGGTGCCGGTGTCGCCGTCGGGCACGGGGAAGACGTTGATCGCGTTGAGGGCGTCGGCCTGCTCCCGGAGCGCCGCCGCGCCGTCCGCGAACGCGCGCGCGAGCGAGGGGCCGTCGATCCGCGAGCGTTCGCCCGCGTCGGGGCCACCGGGTTCGGAGGGGGGTTCGGACATACGGGAGCGTTTGCCTCAGATTCGCGGCACGTGCTAAGGTTCCGTGTTCAAGATTCTAGCACGGCGCTTGCGCCTGTAAGGGGATTCGACCAATGCCTGCGATTTGCGCAGTGTGCGGCAAGGGTACGACCTTCGGCCGCAACATCCGCCACCGCCACTCGGGCCGCTGGGAGCGCGAGGCGCACAAGACGAACCGCACGTTCAAGCCGAACCTGCACAAGCAGACCGTGCACGTCGGCGGCGACTCGATCAAGGTCAAGATCTGCACGCGCTGCCTGCGGAGCCAGACCAAGTCGGCGTAGGCGAGTTCACAGTTCACAGTTCACAGTTGTCAGTTCACAGTTATCGGTCGCAGTTGTCGGTTCGGAGTTAACTGACGACTGATGACTGAGAACTCCACCGATGCTCATCGGCCTGATCGGCGACACCCACTACCCCGAAGCCGGCCCGCTGTGGGACGAGGCCTACGACGCCCTCCGTGGCGTCAACTAGATTCCGCATGCCGGCGACCTGCATGTGGTCGATGTGCCGTTCTCTGCTACAGTCACCGCGACCCCCTGGCATCAGGGGGTTCTCTGTTGGTGAGGGCGCGTCGTAGTGGGCGTATTCCTTGTGTTGGGGTTGCGGCTCACGGTGCCGCTGACGGTCCTTCGCTGGCCGCTGCCTGGCGCTCTCCTCGGCATCGCCGCGGACACGGTTGACATCGTGATCTTCCAGGCGCTCGGGTTCCCGTCGTTCATGGAGTACCACCAGATCGACAAGCTGCTCGATGTCTACTATCTCGCGCTCTGGCTTGTCGTCGCGCAGGGCTGGCTTGCGTTACCGCGGACCATCGCGACGCTACTGTTCGCGTACCGGATGATCGGCGTCGCCGTGTTCGAGATGACGGACGCGCGCTTGATGTTGTTCCTCTTCCCGAATCTTTTCGAGTTCTTCTTCCTCTTCCACGCCGCATCGCTGCGCTTCGCACCGCAGTACCGGTTGACGGCGCAGGGTGCAGCCGGGTGGTTGGTTCTCCTGCTGATTCCCAAGATGGGACAGGAGTACTCGCTTCACTACGCAAGGCTGCTTGATAATCTTGTTGCGCTCGACATTATCGACGACGTGTACCGGGCAGCCGCCGGATGGCTGCACGACCACCTCGTGGTCAACTCTCGACTGTGAACCGTGAGCTGTGAACGAACTGTGAACTGACAACTGTGAACTGTGAACTGTGAACTCCCATGCTCATCGGCCTGATCGGCGACACGCACTACCCCGAGGCCGGGCCGCTGTGGGACGAGGCCTACGACGCCCTCCGCGGCGTCGACCTCATCCTCCACGCCGGCGACCTGCACGTCGTCGACGTGCTGGACTGGCTCGAGGAGCGCTGCGCCGTGCCCGTGCTCGCCGTCCGCGGCAACGGCGACGACGGGAGCGGCGGCCGGCCGCTCTGCCCCGAAGACCCGCGCCTCAAACCGGTGCAGCTCGTCGATGCCGGCGGCGTGCGCATCGGCATGGTGCACGATGCGACGCTGCCGGAGTGGCCGCCGCACCGCACGCTGGAGTCGATCATGGAGCACCACTTCGGCGGCCGCGTCGACGTGCTGGTGCACGGCGACACGCACGTGCCGGAGATCGAGGAGATGCGCGGCGTGCTGCTCGTCAACCCCGGCAGCCCGACGTTCCCGCGCAACCTCACGCGCCGCCTCGGCACCGTCGCCTTCCTCGAAGTCGATCGCGGCGCCGTGCGCGCGTGGATCCACGATCTCTCGGCGACCTAACAGGCTGCTGAAAAAGTCGCCGGACGGCGTCTAAACGTCGATACGGAGCGGCGAGTTGAATCTACGAACGCGGGCTGAAAGCCCGCGCCACGAGAACAAGAATCGTTTTTTAGCACCCTGCTAATGCGGCATTGGCGCGCACCGCGCGGGGCACAACCGCCCCGGCTGTGCGTCCGGCGAAGCCGCTTCACACCGTAGCGCGGGCTGGAAAGCCCGCGCGGTGCCGCATCGCGAGCGTTGCAGTGCGATGCTCACGGAGCCCGCGCGCCGTAGCGCTCGCGCAGCGCGGCGCGGTCCGCCTCCGTAAGCTCGCCCGGGCAGCCCGACGTCTGCGCCGCCATGACCGCGGGGGCCGGCAGGTGTGCGACGCCGAGGAAGTGCCCCACTTCGTGCAGCATGGTGCTGTAGAGGCAGCGCGCACCGCGGAACTCGCGCGGCGGCGCCGTGTCGATGCTGATGTCGGCCTCGCTGAGCCGGATCCGGTCGTTGTCGTCGCAGTTTGCGGTGCACTCCTGCGTCACGGTCTGCGTCAGGCCGGCCTCGTACACGTGGCTGTCCGCTCCGGCGTTCGCGGTGAGCGACGCCCAGCCGATCTCGTTGACGCCGTCGTCCTGCTTCACCGGCCCGCATTCGCCGGCGTTGACCCACGGCAGCCCCCACGCGTCGAACGCCCCCTGCACCGCATCGACGAACTCGCCGTGCGTGACGTAGCCGGCGTCGCCGGCGCTGATGCAGAAGTGCACGGGCAGCGCATTCCAGCGGTACAGCCCTTCCGGGTTCGCCGGCAGCCTGGGCGTCGGAGTCGCGGTGGGCGTCGGCGTCGGCGTGACCGTGGGCGTCGGAGTCAACGTCGATGTCGGCCGCGGCGTGCGCGTCATCGTCGCCGTCGCCGCCGGGCCGATGACGCGCTCCTTGACGTTGCGTGCGGCGGCGCAGCCCGCCGCCAGCGCCATCGTGGCGGCGAGCGCGGCCGCGGCCGTGATCGCCAGGAGTTGCTTCATGCGGGCCTCGCACCATCGTCGCCCGAAGCGGCGGTGGTGCGCAATCGCCCCTCGGGGCATTGCGCCAGCAGCGGGCACGGCGCGCAGCGCGGCGTCGAGCGGCACAACGCCTTCGCGTGCAGGACGATGTGGCCGTGGTACCGCCGGTACAGCTCGACGCTCGCGACGCCCGCCAGCGCCCGCTCGAACCAGCGCTGCCACGAGGCGTAGCCTCCGTCCGCCGGCCCGAGGCCGAGGCGGGCGAACAGCCGCTTCGTGTACGCGTCGATGACGAACGACGGCCGGCCGGCCGCGTACAGCATGATCGCGTCCGCCGTCTCCGGCCCGACGCCGTGCGTCGCAAGCAGGCGCTCCCGCAATGCACCCGCCGGCAGCGCGAGGAACGCATCGAGCCCGCCCGCGCGCTCGATCGTCTCCGCCAGCGCGCGCAGACGCCGCGCCTTGATGCGCGGCGTGCCGCTCACGCGCACGAGCGCCGCGATCTCATCGAGTGGCATCGTGGCGAGCGCGCGCACGTCGAGCGCGCCGGCCGCGTGCAGCGCATCGAGCGCGCGCTCCGCGTTGGTCCAGGTCGTGTGCTGCACCAGCACGGCGCTCACGATGATGTCGATCGGCCCGCGGACGGCGTCCGGCATCCAGTGCCACGTCTCGCCGCCGTAGCGGGCGTCGAGCGTGCGGTAGATGTCGATCAGGCGGGAGGAGCCGGTTGCGGGCGCGTTCGCGTCCGGCGCGGCGTCAGGGAGCGACACCGGCGAACGTCCAGTACACGGGGTCGACGTTCTCGCCGCCGACCACCAGCTCCCAGTGCAGGTGCGGCCCCGTCGCCAGCCCGGTCATGCCGACCGCCGCGATGAGCTGCCCCTGCTCCACCATCTGCCCCTCCGCGACGTCGATACGCGAGAGGTGGTGATACGCCGTGAACACGCCCAGGCCGTGGTCGATGATCACGGAGTTTCCGCGCGTCGTCAGCATGCCGGCGAACGCGACGCGGCCGGGCGCCGCCGCCGCCACGGACGTCCCCTCGTCGGCCGCGAAGTCGGTGCCGCTGTGGTGGGTCGAGATCGGGCCGCCGTTGTAGCTGCGGGCCGTGCCGAACGCCGTGCTGATCGGGCCGGCGGCCGGCACGATGAACGGGCCATCCCACAGCTTCTGCGGCGTCACGCGCGCGTAGACGGCCGCGCGGATGTTCAGCTCCTGCTGCACCTCATCGGCAGGGCGGAGGCCGTTCGGGCCGTCGGGCGGCACCTCCAGGTACTCCACCGGGAAGTCGGTGACGGTGACGCTGACCGTCGAGGTCCGCGCTTCGATCAGCGCGCCAGCCGCATCGAACAGGTTGATCCTGAGCGTGTAGCCGCCCGGCGGCACGACAGCGCCGGCGCCGAACGGCGTCCAGAACGCATCGGCGTCCTCGGCCATCGGGTACTCGCGGCCGCGGAAGATCGCCGTCGCGCCCGCGGCGTCGCCGCGCGGCGTCCGCAGCGTCAGCGTGCGCCCCTGCGGCAATTCGAGCGCGACCGGTGGTGGTTCGGGCGTCGGCGTGTCGGTGGGCGTCGGCGTGGGCGTGAAGGTCGGGGTCGGCGTCGGAGTCGGCGTGACGGTCGGCGTGTTCGTCGGCGTCGCCGTCTCGGTGGGGGTCGGCGTGCGCGTGGCCGAGGCACCGCCGATGACGCCGCAGCCGGTGAGCCCGGCGCAAGCGGCGAGCGAGAACATCAGGTAGCCGGCGAGCCGAAGGAACGGGCGAGGCACCTGTCCAGTATAGGGGAACAGTCCACCGATGGATCGACGAGTGTTCTGCCCCAAAACCGTTACCGATCGATGCGCGAAGCGTGGAGCATAGCCGCCGCCGGTCGAAGACTCGCCGTGGAGAGCTGTGCGTCCGGCGGTCGCGTGCGATGACTACGTGGAGCTCGGAGGTCCGCTACTCGTCGTCCTCGCTGTCGCCGCGGCCGCGGAACGACAGCCGCAACCCCAGCATGCAGACGGCGAGGCCGAGCGCTGCGGCGATGAGCTCCGGGTGCAACGGGACGGGCGGTGTAATCGGCATGTCCGTTACTCCGCCACGACAAGCAGCGCAGCCGGGATCAGTTGCATGCCGCCGCCGATGCCGCGGCCGCCAGAGCGGCGCTGCTGGTGCTGCATCGCCTGGTGCGAGATGATGAGCGCCAGCGCGACCATCAGCAGCAGCGCGGCCAGCTTGAACGGCGCGAGCGGCCCCCAGATGCCGCCGATGACGCCGCCGAGCGCCTGCCCGCCCGCGACGCCGAGCCCCTGCACGGCGCTCAGCGCGCCGAGCCAGAGCCCGCGGCTGCCGGCGTCGGTGGCGTCGAGCGCGGCCGCGCCCCAGGCGGGGATGCTGATGGCGTACGCGAGTCCCGCGATCACGACGAGGTTGACGACGATGAACGGGCTCGTCGTCAGCGTCAGCGCGAAGATCGCAGATCGACGCGACGAACAGCCCGGCGATGAGCGGCACCTGGCGGCCGTAGCGGTCGGTCAGGTGCGCCGAACTTCCACAGCGCGATGCCGGCCAGGAGCGCGGGCGCCGGGAAGAGCAGCGCCAGGAACGACATCTTCACCTGCAGCACGTCGTGCGTGTAGGCGCCGATCATCGGCGTGTGCAGGCTCGTGCCCAGCGTCAGGAAGAGCACGATGACCGCCAGCATCATGATGCTCGGCCGCCATGCCGCTTCGCTCGATCTTGCGCGCCTCGGCGGCCAGCGCCTCCACGATGCCGGGGCAGCGCTCGGCGCGGTCGACGCTGCGCAGCACCATCAACAGCGCCAGCATGCTGAAGCCGATGCACATCCAGAACGCGCGCGGAGTACGTGACGAAGTCCACCATCAGCACGCCGCACAGCGTACCGAGGCCGATGCCGGTCATCTGCGCGATGTTGAGGAGCGACATCGTGCCGTGCGCGGCGGCGGTGCGGCGTCGTCTCGCCGACGTGCGCCATGAACGCCGGCCACATCGTCGCGGCGCCGATGCCGAGCACCGCGGAGAACACGAGGAACGCGCGCGCGTCCGGCACCTCCATCATCAGCGCGAGCACCGGCACGCTGAGCGCCATGCCGGCGACCATCGTCATGCGGCGGCCGGCGCGGTCGGCGATCCAGCCGGCGGCGGGCTGCCAGACGAACTTGGCGACGCCGTAGCGACGCCATGGCGTAGCCCGGGAAGGCCAGCCCGGTGTGGAGCGCCTGCGGCAGGTATTGCTGGACCAGCGACAGGAAGTAGATGCCGACGGCGGCCTGCCAGAGGAAGACGACGGCCGCCAGCTCGAGCACGCGGGCCCGCTCGCTCTGTACGGTCTGTGCCGCCGTGCGAACGTGGATCATGCCAACCCCACCCCTAGCGCGAGTCTGCCGCCTGAGTCGCGCTGCCTGTCTCTGAGTATCGGCAGCCCGCGCCGCTGCCGCCGAAGCACGGCTTCCGGCTCAGTTGACGCCCTTCGCGACGCGGCCTCGTGCGACCGCGATCGCCCCCAGCGCCGCGACCCGCTCTCCCAACTCCCATTCGACGATGCGTACGTCCACGAACGACTGCGCGAACGACCGCGTCCGCGCGGTCTCGACAGCCGGGCCGAGGATCGTGTCTCCCATGTTCACCAGCCCGCCGCCGAGCACGATGGCCTGCGGGTTGAACGCGTTGATCAGGCTCGCGAGCCCGATGCCCAGGTACCGCCCGGCGCTCGCGATGATCGCCGCCGCCTCGGCCTCGCCCTGCTCGCTCGCGAGGTACACCGTCTCGCGCCGAGAGCGGCGGGTTGTGCTCGGCCAGCCGCGCGGTCCGCGGCAGCCCGCCCGGCCGCGATCATCTCGCGCGCCCGGGCGGCGATCGCCGTGCCCGAGGCGAACGCTTCGAGGCAGCCGACGTGCCCGGCGCCGCAGACCGGGCCGTCGACCGCGACGCCGATGTGCCCCACTTCGCCCGCGGCGCCCGACGCGCCCGACGTACAGCTCGTTATCGATGATGATGCCGCCGCCGATGCCAGTGCTGATGGTCACGTAGATCATGTGCCGGTAGCCGCGTCCGGCGCCGAACTGGTGCTCGCCGACGGCGCCGCAGTTGGCGTCGTTCTCCAGCACGCGCGGGCACGCCGAGGCGCTCGCGCAGGATGCCGCGCCAGCGGCACGTTGTGCCAGCCGGGCAGGTTCGGCGGGTCGGTGATCACGCCTTCGACGGAGTCGATCGGCCCCGGCGCCGAGACGCCCGCCGCAGCGAGTGCCGCGACGCTCGATGCCGCGCTTCGGCCGC
Source organism: uncultured Chloroflexia bacterium (assembly GCA_963701135.1). GTDB lineage: Bacteria > Chloroflexota > Dehalococcoidia > DSTF01 > JACRBR01 > CAYJMJ01. The sequence goes on along the minus strand of OY969567.1, from coordinate 2,850,277 downwards.
CGCCTCGCGCGACCGCATCGACGATGCGGCCGATGACCGCGTCGGGGCCCTGCGTGGCGAGCGTCGGCATGCGCGCCTCGCCGCGCACGTTGCCGTCCGCGTCGGCGACGAGCACGAGGATCTTCGTGCCGCCGAGGTCGATGCCGGCGTAGAGTCCGCCATCGCTCATGCGTTCGCGCGCTCGCGCTCGCTGCTGCGCGTGCCAGCCGCGGCGGCCTCGTAGAGGTCGATGTACTGTCCGGCCGCGCGGCCCCACGACCAGTCCTGCCGCATGCCGCGCTCCTGCATCGCCCGCCAGCCGGCGCGGTCCGCGAACGCCGCGACGCGCGCGCTCGCACGCGTGCGTGCGAGCGCATCGCGCGGTCGCGGCGTCGAAGACGAAGCCGGTGCCGGAGCGGAGCGCCGCGTCGGCGTCCTGCACCGTGTCGGCGAGGCCGCCGGTGCGGCGCACGAGCGGCACGGCGCCGTAGCGCAGCGAGATGAGCTGTCCGAGCCCGCACGGCTCGTAGCGCGACGGCATGAGGAACACGTCGCAGCCGGCGTAGATCCGCTGGCCGAGCGGCGGGTTGAAGTCGAGCCAGATCTTCACCTTGCGCGGGTACTGCTCCTGCAGGCGGCAGCAGCATGCGCGTGCACCGCTTCGTCGCCGGTGCCGAGCACGACGAGCTGCATGTCGTCGCGTCGCGAGCAGCGCACTCGAACGCCGTCGGCGACGAGGTCGATGCCCTTCTGCGCGAACAGCCGCGTCACGACGCCGAACAGCAGCGCGTCGTCGCTCACGGGCAGCCCCGCCTGCTCCTGCAGCGCGCGCTTGTTCTCGATGCGCGTCGTCGAGCGTGTCGACGCTGTAGTGCGCGCGCGATGGCCGGGTCGGTCGCGCGGGTTGAACTCGTCGTAGTCGATGCCGTTGACGATGCCGGAGACGACGGCCGCCCGCGCGCGCAGCAGCGGGTCGAGCCCGGCGCCGTACTCCGGCGTCAGGATCTCCTTCGCGTACGTGTCGCTGACGGTGTTGACGCGGTCGGCGTGCATGATGCCCTGCGCCATCGCGCTGAACGCGATCGTCGGGCGGCAGGCCGTGCGGGCGGCGATCAGCTGCGCCTGGCCGATGCCGTGCGGTCGCGCGAAGCGCGTCGTCGAAGTTCCCCTGCAGCGCCAGGTTGTGGATCGTGTAGACGCGGCCCGCCTCGCGACCACGGCGTGCGCCGTCGTCGCCGGCGAGGCGCGTCAGAAGCAGCGCCGTGTGCCAGTCCTGCGCGTGGACCGACGTCCGGCCGGAAGCCCAGGTGCGGCGCGGCAGGCGAGCAGCGCGTCGCAGTAGAAGAGGAAGCGCTCGCGTGTCGTCGTCGAAGCCGTAGACGTTCGGCCGGCCGAAGTAGCGCTCGTTCTCGATGCAGGTACACGGGTACGCCGCGGATGTCGGCCTGCCAGACGTCGGCTTGCTCGTCGCCGCCGGGCCACGGCACCTTGACGCCGTGCAGCACGTGCCGCAGCGGCAGCGCCGTGCGCTCGATGGCGCCGTGCATCGGCATCGCGACGCGCACGTCGGCGCCGCCGAGCGCGGAGCGCGCGGGGCAGCGAGCCCGCGACGTCGCCCAGCCCGCCGACTTTCGCGAGCGGGCTCATCTCAACAGCAGCGAAAAGGACGTTCAATACGGGACCTGCGGAGGCTCGGGGATAGTGATGTCTATATGTATCCGAAACCGCGTGATGGAGGCAACCGGCGGCCCTGTAGATGTGGGCTTCGCCGATGTTATGAGGCCGTTGTGAGGCACCGTTGAGAGGAAAAAGAAACGGAGTGCGGCATTGCTGCCGCGCCCCGCTCGTTTGTCGAAGGCCCCGCCTCCTTCGACACTCACCAGAACGGCTAACCCGCGGCGGGTGTTACAGTTCCATAACGAGCGTCAAGGCGGGGGCCAACCAGGCAACGACGATTGCGGTGTAGGGGCGCAGCCTGCTGCGCCCGCAAACGGGTACGAGCCGCAGCCTGCTGCGCCCGCGAACGGGTACGAGCCGCAGCCTGCTGCGCCCGCGAACGGACACGAGCCGCAGCCTGCTGCGCCCGCGAACGGGTACGAGCCGCAGCCTGCTGCGCCCGCGAACGGACACGAGCCGCAGCCTGCTGGCCCCGGGCGGACACCGGTCCGGGGATCGAGGTCTACATAATGACAGCGCCAATCACAAAAGACGGCCTCCTGGCGGCGCTGCGCGCGTCCGGCGAGCTGGCGGCGGCCAAGATGCGCGCGCTACCGGCCGAGGCCCTCGAGCGCGGCGTGTACGAGAACGGCTGGAACGGCCGCCAGATCGCCGCCCACGTCGCCGCGCTGGAATGGACCTACCCCCGGCTGATCGACCTCGCGCGCGAAGCCCCGCCCGCCACCGCCGGCGCCTCGGCCGGCGTCCGCCGCACCACGGCGGGGGAAGCCCCGGGGCTGCCGGCGCGCCCGCCGCAGGGCGGCATCGATGACTACAACGCCCGCCAGATCGAGAAACGGGCCCAGGCCGGCATCGACGAGCTGATCGCCGAATTCGAGCGCAACCGCGCCGCGACGATCGCCGCGGTCGAGGGCGCGGACCAGGCGCTGCTCGACCGCCACATCCGCTCGGCCGGCGGCATCACGGGCCCGCTGTCCGGCGTGATCCACGCCGTCGCGATCCAGCACGTGCTCGCCCACGTCGGCGACATCACCGGCGAAAAACTCAGCAACGTGAGGTGGTGAGGGAGTTCACAGTTCACAGTTCACAGTTCACAGTTCACAGTTCACAGTGAGTCTGTCGATCTATCAGTCTGGTGGTCAATAATCTCGTCCGCTTCGGCCGCAACCGGGTCCGTTGCGACATGCGCGCTGGTCAGGCGGCAACTCCTCAACAACCCCCGGCTGAGATCCTGACGGAGTGACCCACTGAATCACACTCACAGTGAACTGAAAACTGACGACTGTGAACTGTGAACTGTGAACTGACAACTGTGAACTGACAACTGTGAACTGTCAACTGTGAACTGTGAACTGTGAACTCGCACCCAACCCGCCGCTCTGAATTCACCGCCGGCGTACGCGCCCAGTTGCCGCTGCTGCTCGGCGTCGCGCCCTTCGGCATGGCCTACGGCGCCTACGCCGTCAAGTCCGGCCTCTCGACCGCGCTCGCGCAGTCGATGTCGGCGATCGTCTTCGCCGGCGCAAGCCAGTTCGTCGGCACGCGGCTGATCGTCGATGGCGTGCCCGGCGTCGTCATCGTGCTCACCGTGCTGCTCATCAACCTGCGCCATCTCCTCTACAGCGCGTCGCTCGCGCCGCACGTCGAGCACCTGGACCGCCGCTGGCGCTGGCTGCTCGCCTACCTCCTCACCGACGAGGCGTACGCGATGGCGATCACCCGCTATCGCCGCGACGACGCATCGCCGTACCGTCACTGGTTCTTCTTCGGCACCGCGCTCACGTTGTGGACGGCGTGGCAGATCGAGCACCGGCGCCGGCGTCTTCGTCGGGGCGGCCGTGCCCGATAGCTGGTCGCTCGACTTCGCGCTCCCGCTCACGTTCATCGCGATCATCGTGCCCGCGCTCAGCGACCGCCCGGCGCTCGCCGCCGCGGCCGTCGCGAGCGTCATCGCCGTCGCCGGCTTCCGCTGGCCGTACGGCGCCGGCCTGGTCATCGCCGCCGTCGCCGGCATCGTCGCGGGCGCCGCCCTCGACCGCGCGCTCTCGCCGCATGAACGAGAACCGGCGGCGGAGGCGATATGAGGCTCTGGCTCATCGTGCTCGGTATGGGCGCCGTGACGTTCGGCGTCCGGCTGTCCGTGCTCGCCGTCGTGCACCACTCGGTGCTGCCGCGCCCCGCCCGCGATGCGCTCCGCTACGTGACGCCCGCCGTGCTCGCCGGCATCATCCTGCCGGCGGTGCTGTACGCGGGCGACGGCGGCGCGTTCGATGCCAGCCCCGGCAACGAGCGCCTCATCGCCGCGATCATCGCCGCGGCCATCGCCTGGTTCGCGCGCAACGTCTGGCTGACCATCGGCAGCGGCATGGCGGCGCTGTGGGTTCTGCGCGCTGTCAGCTAACAGCTATGATCACCGTCCGCGCGCCAGATTCCCACACGATTCGACGATTTCAGCTCACTTGTCCCCGACGCTTGATCCACTCGGTACAAGAGTTCCGGCCAATGCGGCCGAGCCGCTCCGCGTCCAGGCCGGCAGCGGCCGAGTGGCGGCACAACGCGAATATCGTGCGTGCGCTGCCAGCCCCGCCCGAGGTCGCTTGACAACGCGCGAGGGGCGGCCCTACGCTCCGATCAATGGCGTCGACGGACACATACCGCAGTTCAGAGCGCCGCCGGTGTCTGCCGGTTGCCCCGGCGCCTGCCGAAAGTTGAGCCCTTCCGTTGTTAGCCCGCCCGGCCGCTGATACGCTCGTCGTCGTCCATTTCGGGTTCGTCATGTTCGTGGTGCTGGGCGGGTTTCTTGCCTGGCGCTGGCGTTCCCTCATATGTGCGCACGCGCCCGTCGTGCTCTACGGTGCGCTGATCGAGTTCATCGGCTGGACCTGCCCGCTGACGCCGCTGGAGAACCATTTTCGACGGCTGGCCGGCGAGTCCGGCTACCAGGGCGGCTTCATCGAGCACTACCTCATCCCCCTGCTCTACCCCGTCGACTACACCATGGGCTTGCGCGTCACGCTGGGACTGCTGGTGGTTGCGCTCAACGTGGTAGCGTACGGCGTGCTCTTCCGGCCCCGCCCGGGTCCCGTCGGCAGCCAGCTTCTCGACGGGAGGAGCTGAAGCCGTCTCGCGAGGTTGAACGCCCATCCCATGGATCACACATACTGCTGGTACAAGTGCAGACCAATCCCGATCTCGATCGGAGAACCAACCTGCAACTTCGCGCCATGATTAGCGCAAGCCGCACCTTCCGAACAGTCGCGGCGTTCTCCATGACGGTGGCGATCGCCTTGACTCTTGCCGCATGCGGCTCATCAAGCTCCGAAACTCAGGCGACGCCAACGAGCACTGGAGACGCAGTTCAAACGGTCGGGCACCCCAACGTCTGGGTGTTGGGAACGCTGCCGAGAAGCACCGACTACCTGCGCGAAGTCGCCTGCGCCACCGAGACACAGTGCGTGGCCGTGGGCATCAGCGGCGACTACCGTGCCGGCGTCATCGTCTATAGCACAGACGGCGGGCGGCACTGGGCCTCAGCGACCGTGCCAACGGCCGTGGCCGACGTACAAGATGTCTCCTGCGGGGATCAAGTGACCTGCGTCGCCACAGGTAGTACGGCGGCGGCAGAATCGCTGTTTCTCACGACGCGCGATGGCGGGGCGCACTGGGTCGCCGCTCCCGCGCCGCCTCATACCGTGCCCATGATCTTGTCCTGTACTGGCACCTCATGCCTGGCTTTCGCAGCCACACCTGAGGGCGATGGCCTGCTGTCTTCCATGGACGGCGGCGATAGTTGGACGCCCCTACCCGTGCCCGCAGCCGGAGATGGAGGCTGGGGCGTGGCATGCTTCCCATTCGGGCAGTGCTGGTTTTCGACGAGCAAGGCCGATCGGGCGTCACTCTTCGTGACCGACGACTTCGGTAAGACGTGGACGAATCGCACGCCGAGCGAGAGCTCAGCGGTTCTCACCCATGTCTTCTGTTACGACGAGGCGCGATGCTGGGCGGCGAGCGAGGGTGTGTTCGCGACATCCGATGGAGGAGAGCACTGGACGCGCCCGAAACCTCCTCCGGGGGGGTTGTACGTGCCATCGATATCGTGCGCAACGGCATCAGAGTGCTGGTTGCTCAACGACAACCCCGTCTCGCGCCGCCGAGAGGTCCTCTCCACATCCGATGCGGGGCTTGTCTGGACGGAAGACATACTCCCTCCGCTGCCGGGGGAGCCCACCGCATTAGTGTGCCCCGGCGCGTCGCGATGCGTCGCCGTTGGTCAAGGCATGGCTATGTTGATGGCCCCGTAGATCAACCGTGCTGGGTGGCCGCCGACAACTGAAAACTGACAACTGACAACTGATAACTGATAATGCTGGCGTGGCACGCATAGAAGCCTCGATCGAAGACTTCAGCACGCGCGTGGCGACGCTGCCGCGCAGCTTCTGGCGCCGGCACGGCGACACGTCGCTCGCGACGCTGCCCGGCGGCATCCGCCTGGCCGTGCTCACGTCGCCGTTCATCGTGCGCTGGGCCGCGTGGCTCGTCGCCGTGCTCATCGTCTTCGTCGCCGACGTGCCGGAGGTCAACCGCCGCTTCGAGCCGTGGCTGCTCATCGGCACGATGATCGCAGACGGCCGTCGTGACGTTCTACGTGCCGGTGATCCGGCCGCTGCTGCTGCCCGCCCTGCGCCGCTGCATCGAGCACGCCGGAGAACTACGACGTGCTGGCGCTCGGCCTCATCGACCTGACGCTGTCGATGACCGCCGTGTACCTCAGCGGCGGCTGGGGCAGCCCGTACTTCCACTTCGCGCTCACCGCGCTGCTCATCCCGGCGTTCTTCCTCACGTTCCGCGGCGTGCTCGTCCTCGGCGCGGCGCTACATGGCCGCCTACGTCTTCGGCCTCGCGACGTTCGGCGAGGGCGTCTACGGCGGCTGGAAGGACAGCAACCTCAACAGCTTCATCGGCGCGATGGTGACGCCGCTGCTCGTCGCGCTCGTCCCGAACTACCTCGGCAGCGTCCTGCGCGAGCTCGACGCCGCGCGCCAGGACGCGGTCGACGCGCTCGGCGACAGCGAGCTGCTGTACCGCGTCGCGCGCGCGTTCCTCGAAGGCGGCCGCCGGCTCGACGACGTGCTGCCGCACGTCGCCGCCGCCGCGCTCGAGGCGTCGCGCTTCGACGCGCGTGCTGCTGCTCGATCCCGGACGATGCTCGACGCGGCGGCGAGACGCACGCCTACGGCACTGGACGTGCATGGCGTACCGCCGAGCCGGCCGCGCTCGCCGAGGCGTTCGACACGCGACGGCGCGCGCACGTACGCGGCCTCGTCGCTGCCCGCGCCGCTCGACGCCGCGTTCGCCGGCTGCGCGTGGGCCGGCGTCGTGCCGCTGCGCTCGGCCGACGCGGTCGAAGGGCTGGCTCGTCGCCGGCACGCGCGAGCGCCCGGCGCGATCCTGCACGAGGTGCGCCTGCTCGATGCCGTCGCCGGCCAGATCGCGCTCGGCGTGCGCAACATCCGCCTGACCGACGCGCATCGGCGAGCTGGCGGCGGAGGGCGAGCGCGGCGCGCATCGCGCGCGAGATCCACGACGGCATCGCGCAGATGGTCTACATGCTGTCGCTCAGCCTGGAGACGGCGATCGACCGCGTCGGCAGCGACCCGGACGAGCAGCGGCAGCGTCTGCAAGGACCTGACGGCGCTCGCCAAGAACGCGCTGTGGGAAGTGCGCCAGTACATCTTCGACCTGCGGCCGCTGCTGAGCGGCGACGAAGGGCTCGTCGGCGCCGTGCAGGGCCAGGTGAAGGAGTTCCAGGCCGTCGCCGACATGCCGGTCGAGCTGACGGTGACCGGCGCGCCGGCGCGGCTGCCGATCGAGACGAGCGCCGCGCTCTACCGCATCGTGCAGGAGGGGCTGGGCAACATCTTCCGCCACGCGCGCGCATCGCAGCGTGCACGATCGCGCTCGCGTTCGAGGACGGCGCCGTGCGGCTCGCCATCGCGGACGACGGCGTCGGCATCGGCGAGACGGAGCCGGGCGGCGCGCGTCGGCTACGGCATGGGGAACCTGCGCCAGCGCGTCGAAGATCTGCACGGGACGCTCGACGTGCGCAGCGAGCCGGGCGCCGGCACGCGCATCGAGGTGGCGGTGCCGATTGGAGGCGACGAATGAAGACGCGGCTGATGATCGTCGATGACCACGAGGTCGTGCGGATGGGCCTGCGCGCCGCGCTCGACGTCGAGCCCGACTTCACGCGTCGTCGCCGAGGCCGGCAACGGCAAGGAAGCGATCGAGAAGGCGCGCGCGCATCGGCCGGACATCGTGCTGATGGACGTGCGGATGGACGGCATGGACGGCATCGAGGCGTGCCGCGAGGTGCGCAGCGAGCTGCCGGAGACGCGCGTGCTGATGCTGACGTCGTTCGCCGAAGAGGAGACGGTCGTCGCGGCGCTGCTCGCGGGCGCGGCCGGCTACGTGCTCAAGAACGTCGCCCGCGCGCGCCTGCTCGAGGCGCTGCGCTCGGTCGCGCGCGGCGAGTCGCTGCTCGACTCGAAGGTGACGAAGGGCGTGCTCGAGAAGCTCGTCGCCGCCGCACGCGCGGCGGGCGAGGACGACGAGCTGACCGCGCGCGAGCGCGAGGTGCTGGTGCTGATCGCCGAGGGCGCGACGAACAAGGAGATCGCGGCGAAGCTCGTCGTCAGCGAGAACACCGCCCGCAACCACGTCAGCCACATCCTGTCGAAGCTCGGCTTCAGCCGCCGCTCCGAGGCCGCCGCCTACGCCGTCAAGAAGGGGCTGATTAAGGAGTGAAGCTGTCAGCTATCGAGCTCTCAGCTGTCAGCTGGTCGCGCCCAAAACCGCTTGCTCGCACCCACACAAAACCGTAGCGCGGGCTGAAAAGCCCGCGCCGTGTGGAGCACACTCACCGCTGATAGCTGATAGCTGATAGCTGATAGCTGATAGCTGACAGCTGACAGACTGACCCCCTGAAAGACTGACGGACTGACCGACCGCCCAGCTACTCCCGCGCGTGCCCGCGCTTGTCGATGTGCCGCCCCTGCTTCTCTTCGAGCCGCCCGAGCGCGCGGCCCTTATCGGGGTGCGGGTCCTCGATGAGCCCGTAGATTTCGCGCCCTTCGTGTCCCTCTGGCAAATGCTCCGTGATCGGAAGACCTTCCGAATTGCAGAAGAGCAGTCAATGACAGTACTTGTACTTCTGCATCTCCTCGCAGGCGCAGATCCACGTGCTCCGCTTCGCCTCTTCCGCCTTGTCCTCGTAGAAGTTGCAGGGACACAACGGGCGGCCGACCTCGTCGATGTGTTTGGCGAGGCCGATGACGAGGAACTCCGTGATCTCGCGCTGTGGGTGCAGGTACGAGCCGCTCTTCCCGGCGAACTTCTCCACGAACTTCCACATCTTCTTGACGTTCTCGGGAGAGGCCTGTTGCCTGTCATCGTCGGTCGGCTGGTCGAGCGTCATGCCTGCCTTGCCGGATACTACCGAAGACCGCGCGCGTTATTTCGCGGCGGCCGGCGCCCCTTCGCTCTTGAGGTAGAACGTCATCGACTGGAGCGACAGCACCGGGTCGATGTCCTTGATGCGGACGTGCGCCGGCACGTGCGCCGCGATCGGCGCGTAGTTGAGGATCGCCTTCACGCCCGACTCCACCAGCGCATCGATCACCTGCTGCGCCGAGGCCGCCGGCGTCGCGACGATGCCGACGTCGATCGCCAGGCCGGCGAGCACGTCGCGCATGTGCTCGACGTGCTTCACGGTCAGCCCATCGATCTGCTCGCCGACGACGCGCGGGTCGCTGTCGAACGCTTCGACGATCTGAAAGCCCTGCGGAGAAAAGCCGCCATAACTCAGCACCGCGCGCCCGAGCTGGCCGACGCCGACCACGACCATCGTCCACTTGCGGTCGAGCCCGAGGATCTGGTGCAGCTCTTCGAGCAGGCGCTTGACGTTGTAGCCGCGCCCTTGCTTGCCGAAACGGCCGAAGTAGCTCAGGTCTTTTCGGATCTGCGCGGGCGTGACGCCGAGCTGCGTGCCGAGCTCCTGCGAGCTCACGACCTCGCGCCCGTTGCGGTCAAGCGCAGCCAGCGCCCGCGCGTACACGGGGAGCCGGTCAATGACGACGTCCGGGATCTCGATGGGCATGCGGCTCCATGCGCGGCTCGCTAACGAGGGTGCGAGCCTGTTTGCGCAATTTTGCGCAATGTAGCACCGGCCCTTACAAGGGTCAACGGACCCCCTTCACGTGTGTTGTTGGCCTGAGAGTTTGTCCGCGATAACTGCTTGTGCCCCGGCGCGGTTATGCGGGCGCCCGCACACCATCCGCCATCCGAACCTGACGAGCGGGCGCGCCGAGGCGCGTTACACCGCCTCGATGATCGTCGAGATGCCCATGCCGACCCCGCTATGCAGTTGTGAAGCCAGTGTTGTAGCATGGCGCGTAGCTCCGGGCGCAGAACAGGAGCTGGACGTATGAACGCAAGACTGACCGTTACGCTGGTTAGCGCTGTCGCGATTGCCGGGTTCGGCTTGACACTGCTCTTTTGGCAGCGCGACTCCAGCCCGACAGGGAGCGCGCAGTCCGAGCTTGATCGCGTCAACGCCAAGCGCGCGCTCAACGGCCTTCCCACCTTCGGGCCCGGTGAGGTCGATCTCAGCCGGCCCAACATTTTCCCCACCGTCGAAATTCCGACGCACACTCCGGGACCGAGCCCAACGCCATGGGCGCCGTCGTGCGGCCCACAAGAAGGGCCCGAAAGCGCAATGAGCCTTGTCGAACGCTATGGCGAACTGCGCACCGACTGCGGACTCTACCTGGGTACGGAATGGCTCATTACAACGCGGGGGCTACCCGGCAAACCCGGTGTCATAGCGATCCTGTCATGCCCCGATGATGACTCCGAATGTCTGGCAGGCCGAAAGCCAGCATCTGGTGCTCAGTGGGAGATCTTCCCGTTCCCATACTTAGGCGCCGTGAAGATATTTGCCTTTCACCCGCCGTCTACGCTCTTACTCGGTGGTGTGTGCTTCGACTTGTTCACCAGGCAGTATGATCTCGACCGCCCCTGCCTTGATAAACCAGTTCCAGTGCCAACGGCTGAACCGCAGTAGATGAGAGTGCGCGCGGCTCTGGCCCTTGCAGTAGCTGGTTTCTGTCTGCTCTCGAACGACACAAGAACCGTTAGCGCACAGTCACCCTTCCCCACGGCGTTCATGCGGAGCATTGAACCCGGTCAACCTGTGCCCCCTGACGGCGCGGACGTGTTGGTTGTGGAAGGACTTGGAGTAGGGCTCGGCGGTTGCGATCACCCGCTCAACGAGATCGTCTACATTACGCTGCTCGCGGTCAACTCCGGCCAGCGGACGGTTACTGAGATCACGCCATACAGCGATTGCAGCCCGGACGTGAACGTCTGGAAGTACGTGCTGACGTCCCTGGTGAACCAGGTCATTGCGGGAGCACCCATGCCGACCCCGCTATGCAGTTGTGAAGCCAGTGTTGTAGCATGGCGCGTAGCTCCGGGCGCAGAACAGGAGCTGGACGTATGAACGCAAGACTGACCGTTACGCTGGTTAGCGCTGTCGCGATTGCCGGGTTCGGCTTGGCGCTGCTCTTTTGGCAGCGCGACTCCAGCCCGACAGGGAGCGCGGAGACGCCGGTCGAGCTCATCAACCGGAAGTTCATCGAGGCGGGCGAGCCCACGATCCCGCCCGATACCGATTTGAGTACCCCGTTTGCCTATCCGGCCCTTCCTGTCGAATCGGCGACTCCGGGCCCGAGCCCAACGCCGATCAGAACCTTCCTGCGGACCCAAGAGGGGCCCGGCAGTGGGGCTGACGTGGTCGAGCAGTTCGGAGATCTGCGCTTCAATTGCGCCTTCTATAACGGAAAGGACTGGGTCATCACCACTTTGGGTCATGGAGAAGACCCCGGCGTCATCGCCATATTGTCGTGCCCCGCTGATGATGCCGAATGTCTGGCGGGCCGACAGCCGGCGTCTGGTGCGCGTTGGGCTGTCTACCCGTTTCCATCTCGAAGTGGTGCGGTGATCTTCAGCTTTCACCCGCCGTCTACGCTCTTGCTCTCCGGTGGCATGTGCTTCGACTTGTTCACCAGGCAGTTTGATCTCGACCGCCCCTGCCTTGATAAACCAGTTCCAGTGTCAACGGCTGAACCGCAGTAGATGAGAATGCGCGCGGCTCTGGCCCTTGCAGTAGCTGGTTTCTGTCTGCTGTCGAACGACACGAGAACCGTTAGCGCACAGTCACCCTTCCCCACGGCGTTCATGCGGAGCATTGAACCCGGTCAACCTGTGCCCCCTGACGGCGCGGACGTGTTGGTTGTGGAAGGACTTGGAGCAGGGCTCGGCGGCTGCGATCACCCGCTCAACGAGATCGTCTACATTACGCTGCTCGCGGTCAACTCCGGCCAGCGGACGGTCACAGAGATATCGCCGCAGAGCAATTGCAGCTCGGACGTGAACGTCTGGAAGTACGTGCTCACGTCCCTGGTGAACCAGGTCATTGCGGGAGCTCCCAACGCCGGAACGTACTGGGGTGGAGTGATGCTTGATGAGGAAGACGCTTACTGGACCACGCCACCGGGCAGCGTTGCAGCGTACAGCGAGCTCAATGCGTACTTACAGGATCTCATGGTGCCGACGCCCGGCATGAGTCTGGTATTACACCGAAACGTTCACGGGTCAAGGTGTCTGGTCGCAAGCTGACTTCAACCAGATTACGGGAATTTCGTATCCAGCTCCTCAGATTGCAAGCGACTATATGATCGACCTGACCAATAGTCTGCAGGTGTCGTCAGGAAAGGCCATGTTAGTCACCTGGAGTCTTCTGTATCCACCCAACTACGCCTCTCTGTATCGGGCAATAAGCAGAATCAATGGCCCTCCGCGCACGCAGTGGTCATTGCCGTTGTCGAACTGCTTCACAGACGGCACGATGCCGTGCGGGCCGGACAACGATGACGACGGCGTCATTGATTCATTGGAGGGTTACTCGGGTACAAATCCCTCCCTCGTTGACACCGATGGAGACGGTTGTTCGGACGGCGAAGAGACCGGTATCTTCCCGTCGAGCGGCGGCGACCGCGCTGGCGCTTCTCCTTGGGACTTCTACGATGTGCCCGCCCCGGCGCTGCGCGATAACCCCGCAGGTACACGCGACAAGGGTATTGGCGTCACGACCGATGTCACGGCGTTGTTGCGGTACGCGGGCATCACCTTCACGCACCCGGACTACCAGGCGGACCGCGACGGCAACGGACAGCAGGACGGCCTGCAGTACGATCGTTCTCTGAGCACCACGCCCGGCAAGCCCTGGCGCTCAGGGCCGCCCGACGGCGGCATCGGCATCACTACGGACTACGCTGCTGCGATGAACCACCAGATCGCACATACCTGCGTCCCACCGCCCTAGCGCCGCGGCGCGTTACACCGCCTCGATGATCGTCGAGACGCCTAGGCCGGCGCTGATGCATTGCGTCGCCAGGCCGTACTTCTTGCCGCTTCGCCGCAACTCGTGCGCGACCGTCGAGACGAGCCGCGCGCCCGTCGCGCCCAGCGGATGGCCGAATCACGGCCCACCTACACACGAGTACACATACTTGACAGCCTTTTTCTCGGGTGTACGATGACTGGGATGAAGCGTGCTCTGATCCCGCTTTCGGTCCTCTTGTTGGCGTCTGCGCTGGCGGCAGCTATGTTTTTCAGCCCGTTCTCCGGGTCATCGCAAGAGCCGGATCAGCCGCAGGCGCCCGCGAGCCCACCGACAGGCAAATCGACGCTGCTCCGGCTGCAAGCGCCGCGTTCGGTGGCGTGCAGCACGACGCCGATCGATGTCGAGCTGTTTCTCGACGACCTGGAGGCGCGCCCATCGAAGCTGGCCGGCATCAACCAGGGGGTTCGCGCGTTCGAGCTCGAGATTCACTATGACCCGGTCATCCTGCAGGCGGAAAGCGCTTCGCTTGGCAGCGCCCTGTCCTCGATAGACGTGGACGGTGACGGTGTGATCCCGCCCTGGGCGCCCGGAGGGCCTCAAATTGACAACGAGGCTGGGACGGCGTATTTCGGCGGCGTCGCGCTGATCCCGGGGTCGGAACAGGATCAGCAACTGGGCCCCGATCCTGTCGCGCTCGGCGCGCCCATCTTGCTCGGCGCCGTGCGGTTTCGCACCGTCGGGGAAGGGGCGACGCAGTTGTCTTCCTCGCGCCTGCGCCTGATTGGCGTGGCCGCGGAGACGCCCTATCAAGGGAGTGTCACCACGGGTCAGGTGAGCGTTGGCGCCGGCCCATGCGCCGCACGTCTTCCGTCGCCGACGCCGTGGGCCCCTAGCCCAACAGCGACGCCGCCTCCCATTCCCGTCCCCGCCCCGGTGTACCCGCTGCCGCCCGGGCTGCCCGCCGCTGAGGAAGGGTGCGTGTGGTGGGTAATTAATCCGGAACCGCCAAAGGTCTTCATCGCTAAGTACTGCGGTGCGGATCAAACGGTCTGGCTTTACGACTTGAGCACGGGTGACCTGCGTCTGTTGGGTAAATTGGAGTTTATGCATGACGATTCGTTCAACTGTGCGCCGACGTGGGGGACCTTGCGTGTCGAGCGAGACCCCAGATGCCCTGAACTAGCGGTGCCGACACCGCCGCCGGCGGCGTCCGGTTGCCGCTGGGTGTCTCGCCTTCTCTCCGAAGGCGACGCGTCGCCATTTCCGCCGCCCTCCTGGGACATTCTGGTCGAAGTTTGTGCGGATCGCGAGACCGGACGAGCGTTCGACCCGATCAATGGCAGAATCATGAGCGTAACCCCCCGGCAGATCCCTGACGGGACGAGTGATGCCCATTGAAACAGCTCCTCACGTGCTGCTTGGCCGCAGCGGCATTGGCGGCAGCGGGCGTTACGCTGCATCCCGAAAGGGCGCAGGCTGAGCACAGCACGTTTCAAAACCGGGCGTTTCAGCAGCATTTCAATCACACGAACGCGGTTCCCGGCTTTGCCCCTGGGGCGGCGCGGCCCATTGTTGTGTGCAATCACTTGTCCAACGGCCCCCTGTCGGTCGCCCTGCGCGAGGCCGTCGGAAACTGGAACAGCAGCGCAGGGGCTGGGTTCCAGGCGTTCTGGCTGTTCGGTCCGTATGAGTTTTTTGGGGCGTGTCCGGCATCAGCCCAAGTCCACATTGATGTCGTGAGTACCTGTTGCGGCTTGAGTCCATACTATCTTCCGACGGAATTGGACCTACTAGGTTTCGCTACCAAGGCCGATCTCGGGTGGGACATTCTGTGGGAAGGAACGCCCTCCGGTTTGCGCGCCGCTTTCACGCATGAGCTGGGGCATGCCCTCGGGCTCGATGAGCAGTACTCGCATGCCACCGGCGGATGCTCAAACGGCCCAAGCAGTGTGATGGACACGGCTATCTATTCAGGCACGTATTTCATCGGTCCGTGCGATAGCGACACGCCGACGGCCAATGACCAGATCCGTGTCGCGGAAGTATTTTCGCTCAACACGGGTAATCCTCCCGCCCCTCAATTCATCTGGGGCCTTCCATCCGATAGCAGCGGGTTCATCACGGTGTTCAAGGCCACGGGCGGCGCGTCGTATTCATATCAGCGATTGGTCTGCGGCGGGCTTGCAGCCAATATCTCAGCGCAATTTCCGTATCCCTCTAATCCGCACATCGGGTTGGCTACGCTTCCGTACAGCTCTGACGGGCGGGGCGTGTGCTATCAGCTTCGAACATCGGCGGGCATGCCCAGCATCGCCTTCCATGCCGGGAAGCGCACGACGTTTGGGCGGGTCTTCGCGAGCTTGCGCACGAATCTATATGGGAACAAGACAGAAGACGCTGTCGCTCACAATATCTCAACCGTACCCGTTAACGCCGCGGCATTGAACGGTGACGAGGTCGCCTCCACCCGTTGGTGTGCCGAACCAATCGGAGCAAACGCAGTCATGGCGTGTCGGTTCGACGCGGGCAACCTACCGACGGTCTTCCTTTACCAGGAACAGCTTCTACATCGATTCGCGTTAGGAATAGGGGATACCGATTTCGACGGTTGCACGGAACGTTGAGGAGGACGGCGCCAATCCGGGCCTCGGGGGAGATCGCGATGTCCAGTCCTCCTGGGACTACGACGACGTCCCGTTGCCGGCGCTGCGCGACTACACCGGGCCACCGGCGGGCGCGCCGCAGCGCGACAAGGCCATCGGCATCACGACCGATGTCGTCGCGTTGTTGCGGTACTCGGGCGTCACCTCAACATTCCCGGAGTATCAAGCGGACGCCGACAGCAACGGCCTGCCGGACGGCCAGCAGTACGATCGCTCTCCGAGCACGACGCCCGGCAAGCCCTGGCGCTCGGGCCCGCCCGACGGCGGCATCGGCATCACGACGGACGTTACCGCGATGCTGGCCCAGGTCGCGCATAGCTGCGTCGCAGCGCCGTAGCAGGATGTTGAAGAAGGCGGTCCAAGGCCGCGGTTGAGGCGAAAGGGCACCCAGGCTTGCCCCCGCTGGTTCTGTCCTCTGGCCGTTCCGTCCGGATTATTGGGTTGCGCTGCATCCCTCATGCCGGAGCGGATGTCCGTTCGAGACGCGCCATGCGCACGAGGTTGACGTTGCCGTTCCCTTCACGTGGAGCCGCACGTCGATGATCCGCACCTTCAGCCTCGACGGCTCATCGTCGAAATACACCTCGTCCCCCTTCTCAAAGCGGTACTCGCTTTGGAGCGTGGCGATGAGGCGCCCCTTTTTCGGCGTGAACGGGTCCGATTCGTAAATCTCGGTCTTCACGAAGCTGCCCTCCTGCCCTCCGTCTACTCATACCGCAGCGCGTCCGCGATGGGGATGCTGGATGCCTGCCGCGAAGGGATGATCGTCGTCAGCACCGAGGCGAGGAACACGGCGCCGGCCATCAGCGCGATCTGGAGCCAGGGGACGTAGAACGTCGTGAACCCGGCGGTCTTGAACTGGTCGCTCGCCAGCAGGCGATGTCAGCCGGAATGCCGCGGACGCATTCTACTCGTACCGCAGCGCTTCGGCGATCGGGATGCTCGACGCCTGCCGCGAAGGGATGATCGTCATCACCAGCGACGCGATGAACGCGAACGCGCCGATCGCCGTTATCTGCAGCCACGGGATGTAGAACGCGCTGCCCGTACCGCCGGCCACGAAGTCGTCCGAACTCACGAGCTGATACGCCAGCAGCAGCGCCAGGCCGATGCCGCTCAACACCCCGAGCAGCGTGATGAACGACGACTCCATGAGAAAGCTCGTCGCCACTGCCCCGCGCGTGTAGCCGATGGCCCGCAGCATGCCGATCTGCTGCCGCCGCTCCACCACCGTGCGGAACGCGATCACCCCGACCGCCGCGATGCCCACGAACAGCCCGATGCCCATGAAACCCTGGATCAGGTACAGGAAACCCTGGCTCTGCGCCATCTGATCGTCGATCAGCTTGCGCAGCGAGTCCGCCTGCACGCCCTGCGCCAGCAGCCCTTTTTCGATGCTCTTCGCCTCGGCGTCCGCGTCGGTGCCCGGCTTCAGCTTGACGAAGTGCACGCTCGATTCGGGGCGCGCGTACACCGCGTCAAACGCCGCGGGCGAAAGGAACAGCCCGTTGTAGACCGCGCTCGCTTTCGTCGAGATGATGCCTACGATCTCGACGTTGCGCACGCTGTTCGGCTCCGACGAGTCGCGCACCTGCACCTTCAGCGGCTTGAAGACCGTGTCCCGCGACTTGATGCCGTCGAGCACGAATGCGCTTGGGTTGCCGAAGCCGTCGCTCGGCAGCGCGAACGCATCGATCACCGCGGTGTTCGGGTTGTCCCGCAGCATCCGCCACACCGCCTCGTCCGACGACAGCCCTTCCGCGCGCGCCTGGAACTTGACCCCGTTGTTATCGATAAAATCTTCGCTCGCACCGGCGATCCCGTACTTCGAGAACTTGTCGCCGGTCGCGCCCTCGGCCGGCCGCATGCGCACTTCGGCGACGCGCCGGTTCGCGAGCCTCACGTCATCCACTCCAGCGATGTTGCTCGTGTCCGTGCCGCTCGCCCGCAGCGCGCCCACGACGTCCTTGATCGGGTTGCTCGGGTTCTCCGTCAGCACCACGTCGTATCCCCCCAGCGCGTCGCTGCTCAGGAAGATGCGGCTGAAGTTCGAGTTCATCGTTGACATCATCACCAGCGCGAACATCACCAGCGAGATCATCGCGATCGTCATGCCCGTCCGGAACTTGTTGGCCAGCGGGTACGCCACCGCCGTCCGGATCGACGGCACGAGATGCGAGGACCTGCTGCCGAGCCGTGTGAGCGCGCCGAGCATGAGGTCGGCGTTGTACACCAGCACGAACGTGCCCGCCAGCACCATGATGAACCCGCTCACGAAGAACAGCTCGACGCCGCCTTCGAGCCGCTTCGGCGGCAGGTGGCCGCCCGCCCCCAGTACCCAGTAACCGAGTATGAACACGCCCATCGTCGTGAAGACGGCGCGCTGCGCGAACCGCAGCATCACGAGCGTCAGCGCGGCGCCCAGTAAGACCAGCGTCAGGCCGATGCCGTACGGCGCCGCGTTGCCGATAGCGAACCCCACGGCGATAAGCATGGACCCGATGACCATCGAGAGCGCCCCCGTCTGGAAGATGCGATTGAGCCCTAACCCGCCCACGATGAGCGCCCCGCCCGCCGCCGCGATGCCGATGACCCCGAGCAGTACCGCGAGCACGCTCGCCGCCCCCGACGACCCGTAGATCCCGGCCGCGCCCATGAATATCGCCCAGCAGGCGAGGCCCAGCGCAGGCGCCAGGATGATCAGCCCGATCCCTATCGCCCACTCGACCAGCCGCGTCGGCTTGAACACGAGCCACTTCGCGTACCGGGGCAGCGTGAGCAGGCCGCCCCGCCACTCCGGCCGCGTCCGCAGGGGCGTGGGGTCCGCGGCGTCGCGGATGGCGCTGACGATGTTCAGGTTGCCGATCCGCCACGATGAAAACGTCACGGTCAGGAACGTCAGCACCACGCCCAGCGAGTACGAAACGACGAGGCTGCGCGGCGTCACATGGAACGCGATCGAAAGGTCGAACCCGGCGAAGATCGCCGCCAGCACCCGCACCATCACCAGTGAGACGCCGATGCCGAGCGCGCAGCCGACGGCCGCCGCGCCGACGTTGTACGCCATGCCCTCGGACATGAACATCTGTACCAGGTGCGAGCGCTTCGTGCCCACCGCGCGCACCATGCCCATCTCCATCTTCCGCTCCGCCGCAAGCATCACGAAGATCAGGAAGATCAGCATCATGCCCGCGGCGATCGAGAACAGCCCGAGCACGACGAAGAACGTCGTGAAGAAGCTCGACGTCTGGTTCGCCACATCGACGGCGTCGCTCTTGAACGCCGAAGCGCGCCAGCTCGTGCCCTGCAGCTTCTCGTTGAGCGCGTTCTTGACCGGCTTCGACGCACCCAGGTCGTTGTGGACGCCGCCGTCGTTCGACACCGCGATCAGGTCGACCTGCCCCGCCCGCCCGAACAGCTCCTGCGCGCGCGCCAGTCCCATGACCATGCCGCGCGGCGAGCCGAGCACCGCGCCCGTCAACACGCGGTCCTCGACGATCTCCTTCACCGTGAACGTGTGCGGCTGCCCCTGCGTGAAGATCTGGACCTGGTCCCCCTTCACGATGTCGAGCTTGGCGGCCGCGGACTTGTTCGCGTACACCTCGTCGGGCCCCAGCGCGCTCACGGAGACCGGTCCGCCGCCGGCGCTCTCGACGTCGCTCTCGAAGCCCTGCATGTGCGCGCCGTCGAGGCCGATCAGCACGATCAGCGGCTCCGTCTGTCCGGCGCGCGGATTCGTCACCGGCACCGGTCCGCGCACGAGCGACACCGCGCCGTCGACGCCCGGCACCGACCGGAACGCGTCGGCGTACTGGCCGGCCTGCCCCTCCGGGATCGGCTTGGCCGACTGCACGACCACGGCGTCGAACTCGCCCTCTTCGCCTTCTGACTGCGCCTGCACCACCTCATCGACGCTGTGCAGCCGCTCGTACACCTGGTTGCTGATGCTGTAGTCCACCGTGTCGCCGATGCTGAAGGCCGTGCTGATGATCGTCGTGCTCAACATCAGCCCGATGACGATCAGCACCGTCTGCGCGCGCCGCCGCGGGATGTTGCGGATGCCGATGAAGAACATCACCCGGTTGCGCAGGATGACCCAGCCGATCGTCGATGCCGCGAACGCAAGGATCACGAGCAACGCGATCATGATGTAGGTCATGGAGAGGCCGAACAGCTCGTTCATGCGCGCGCGGCCAGGATCTCTTCACGCACGATGCGGCCGTCCTTCATGTGGATGATGCGGTGGCAGCGCGCCGCCACTTCGGGCGCGTGCGTGACGATGACGAACGTCTGGCTCTTGCGCCGGTTGAGGTCCGTGATCAGCGCCATGATCTCGTCGGCGTTCTGCGTGTCCAGGTCGCCCGTCGGCTCGTCGCCCCAGACGATCGCCGGCTCGTTGACGAGCGCGCGCGCGATCGTCACGCGCTGCCGCTGGCCGCCGGAGAGCTGCGACGGCTTGTGTTTCGCCCACTCGCGCAGGTGCACCAGCTCGAGCGCCGCCCCGGCCTTCGTGCGCGCCGCGCCGGTCTTGGTGCCGGAGACGAGCAGCGGCAATTCGACGTTCTCGATCGCGCTCAGCACCGGCAGCAGGTTGTAGAACTGGAACACGAAGCCCATCTGCCGCGCCCGGAACTCCGTGCGCTTGTTGTCCGACAGGCTGTTGATGTCCTCGCCGTTGATCAGGATGACGCCCTCATCGATGTTGTCGAGGCCGCTCAGGCAGTTGAGCAGCGTCGTCTTGCCGCAGCCCGATGGCCCCATGATCGCCACCATCTCGCCGCGCCCGACGCTGAACGTCACGCCCTGGAGCGCGTTCACGGTCACGTCGTCGGTCCGGTACGTCTTCACCACGTCGCGCGCATCGATGATGAGGTCGGCGCCGTTGCGGGAGGGCGGTCCTACGGGCTTCATGGGTTCGGTCGTCATGGGGAAGGTCCTTTGCTGGGATGGTGGCCGCGATCCCCGGCAGGGCATCACCGGCAGTAATGTGAAATCTATCACGAGTGACGCGAGCCGGTCAACGCCCGCTCGCCGTCCTTGCTCGCCGTTCTACCGTAGCAAGCCGCCACCCCTTTTGCCTCCGCCAAACGGCTGAGATATTCGCAATGCGGGCGGCGGCGGCCCGGATCAGGAACGGATTGCAGTGGGACACATGCGGCGTTAGCTCGACGAGACCGCCGTACCAAAGGCGAGAGCACCGTTGCCAAGCTCCCCTTCCCGCGCCGGGAAGGGGCCGGGGGTTAGGTCGGGGCGGGGCGCGGCGAATTGAGGCAGACGTACTCACCTCGTGGCGCGGGCTTTCAGCCCGCGTTCGTGGATTCAACTCGCTGCTCCGTATCGACGTTTAGACGCCGTCCGGCGACTTTTTCAGCACCCTGTCAGCGCAGGAAGCGGAAGAGGCTGACCCCGCGGGCGAGCGGTCGAGGCTCGGCCGTCAGCCGGTGCACGCCGACCCGGAACCTCGCGTCGGCCGGGGCGACGAACGCCATCTCCTGGAATCCGCGTTCGTCGAACCAGCGCCGGATCTCCAGCGCGACATCTCGCTCCGGCCACGCGCCCCGCGTCCAGATGACAGTTGCGTTGGCGGAGCAGAGGGACGGCAGATGCTCGATCGTGCGGACGATGTCTTCCTCGGAGATGTTCCCGAACACCCCGCAGGCCAGGACGATGTCGGCAGGCACCGCGCCGTCGTAACTGTCCGTGGCGGCCGCATCGGCGCACACGACCTCGACCTTATCGAGGCCCGCCGCGCGCGCGGCCTGCCGCGCGACCTCAGCGTTCCGCGGGTCCAGCTCGACGAGGCGCGCCGCCACGTCCGCCCGCTGCGGACGTTCGGCAAGGACGTTGATCACGTCGCGACCCTCGCCCGCGCACATGCTGACGATGCGGACGCGCCCGGGGCGCTCCTCCAGCGCGTGACGCAGATGCTCTTGCACGACGCGGAGCCGTCGCGAGAGCGACGATGACGGATCGTCGTACGAGCGGTGCCACCGGGCCCAGTCTTGCTTGTCGCGGTCGTCCATCGCGTCAACCGCCAGTACTTCGAATCACGAGTCTCGGCCGCGTGGCGTTGAGCCAGGGACTGACTGCCGCCCGCCGGCGCCTCAGTAGCTGGCGACGAGCGTCTCTTCCTCGGTCGGGAGGCTGCGCTTGATGACGTCGAGGTACTCCAGCGCGACGCCCGCGCCGATGGCGACGCAGTCGAGCGGGTTCTCCGCCACCTGGCACGGGACGCCGGTCTCCTGCGTCAGCAGGATGTCGAGGTGGCGCAGCAGCGCGCCCCCGCCCGTCAGCACGATGCCGCGGTCGATGACGTCGGACGCCAGTTCGGGCGGCGTCCGCTCGAGCACGGTGCGCACGACCGACACGATCGTCGCGAGCGAGTCCTGGATCGCGGCCGTGACGTCGCTCGACTGCACCGTGACCGTCTTCGGCAGGCCGCTGATCTGGTCGCGGCCGCGCACGTCCATCTTCAGCTCTTCGTCCAGCGGGATCGCGGCGCCGATCGTCGTCTTCATCTCTTCGGCCGTGCGCTCGCCGATCACCAGGTTGTAGCGCCGCTTCACGTACGCCACGATCGCGTCGTCGAGCCGGTCGCCCGCCACGCGCACGCTCTCGCTGACGACGATGCCGTACATGGAGATCACCGCCGCTTCGGCGCGGCCGCCGCCGATGTTGACGACCATGTTGCCGCTCGGCGAGTTGATCGGGATGCGCGCGCCGATCGCGGCGGCGAGCGGCTCCGGCACCAGGTGCACCGGCCGCCGGCCGCCGGCCTGCTCGGCCGCGTCGCGCACGGCGCGCTGCTCGACGCTGGTGACGCCGGCCGGGATGCACACCATCACTTCCGGCTTGATCAGGTTGAAGCGGCCCACGACCCTCGAGATGAAGTAACGCAGCATCGCCTCGGTGATCAGGTAGTCGGCGATGACGCCGTCGCGCATGGGCCGGATGACCGAGATGCTGCCGGGGACCCGGCCCATCATCTGCTGCGCTTCCCGGCCGACGGCGACGACGGTGTTGTCGCGGTTCGCCAGCGCAACCACCGACGGCTCATTGACGACGATGCCGCGCCCCTTCACGTACACGAGTACGTTGGCGGTGCCGAGGTCGATGCCGATGCGCTTCGGGAGCATGGGTAGCCCTTCCTGTACTTGACAGAGGCGGGAAGAATGTCAGCTTTGCCGCGGGGGAAATCCCGTCCGGGGACGCCGGCGCCCTGTTTCCTGACGCGGTCCGAGCCTACGCCCGCTCGATGTCCGCGCCCAGCGCGCGCAGTTTACCATGAAGGTCCTCGTGTGCGCGGTCGATGTGATAGACATCGCTGATTTCGGTCGTGCCCTCGGCGACGAGCGCCGCGAGCACGCACGCGCTGCCCGCGCGCACGTCGAGCGCCGACACCGGCGCCGCGCGCAGCTTCGTCGGCCCCGTGATGATCGCCGTGGGCCCCGTGGCGACGACGTTCGCCCCCATCTTCCGCAATTCGGCGATGTAGAGCAGGCGGTTGTCGTACACGCGCTCGTGGATGGTGCTGGCGCCGTTCGCCTGCGTCAGGAATGCCGCAAGTTGCGGCTGCAGGTCGGTCGCGAGGCCCGGGTAGGGGAGCGCCTGCGCGCTCACCGCGCGGTAGTTGCCTTCGCCGCGCACGCGCATGCCGGCATCGGTCGGCTCGATCTCCACACCGGCCTCGCGCAGCTTCATGATCAGCGCGTCGAGGTTGTCCGGCACCGCCTCTTCGAGGTCGACCTCGCCGCAGGTGATCGCCGCGGCCAGCGCGAACGTCCCCGCCTCCAGCCGGTCGGCGATGACGCGGTGCTCGGTGCCGTGCAGCTCGTGCACACCCTCGATCCGCACGATCTGCGTGCCCGCGCCGCGGATGTTCGCCCCCATCGCGTTGAGCATCGAAGCAAGGCTCGCGATCTCGGGCTCGCTGGCGGCGTTGATGATCGTGGTGGCGCCCTCGGCGAGGGTTGCGGCGAGCATGACGTTCAGCGTGCCCATGACGCTCGGGTAGTCGAGCACGACGCGGCCGCCGCGCAGCGCCCCGGCCTGGCTGACGTCGAACTTGTCGCCCGCCTGCGCCACCGTCGCGCCGAGCATACGGAAACCGGCGAGATGCACGTCGAGCGGGCGGATTCCGATCGCGTCGCCGCCCGGCGGCGGACAGGCGGCGCGTCCGAAGCGCGCGATCAGCGGCCCCATGACGAGGAAGCTGGCGCGCAGCCGCGCCGCCATCGGCGCCGGCACCTCGAACTCCTTGATGTCGGCGCAGTTGATCCGCAGCGACGACGCCGACGGGTGCTCGACGGTCGCGCCCAGGTGCTGGAGGATCTCCTCCATCTGCCGCACGTCGCCGATCGCGGGCACGTTGTGCAGCACGACGTCATCGGCCGTGAGCAGCGCCGCCGCGATCGCGTAGTCCGCGCCGTTCTTCGAACCGCCGATGCGCACGCGGCCGCTCAGACGCCTGCCGCCCGTGATGAGGTATTTGCCGCTGCCGTGGGTCATTGTCCAGAAGCATACGAGATGCGCCCGAGGCTGTGAAGCACGGCGCCTCTCGCGAGCATCACGGGCGCGTTGCAACGGCGGGAAGGTCCGGGGGCGAGGATGGCGCTGCTCACGCGAGCAGCCCGTCGATTTGCGGGAGTGGCTGGCCCAGGATGTCGTCCGGCGGCGCTCCCACCCAGCGTTCCAGTACCGTGGCGTACACGGAGCGGAAGTCGGTGGTGAACTTCAGGTTGCCGCTATCGAGGTCATCGAGCGACACGGGCTTCCCGTGGAAGCCGCCGTTCACGGTGCCACCGAGCAGGAGCATCGGCGCGGCGGCGCCGTGGTCCGTGCCCGCGCTCGCGTTCTCCTCCGCACGCCGCCCGAACTCCGACCACGTCATCGTCAGCACGTCGCGGTCGCGGCCCACGGATGCCAGGTCTGCGTAAAACGCCGCCAGCGCATCGCCGAGCTGGCCGAGCAGCTCCTCGTGGTCGTCGAGCTGGCCGGAGTGCGTGTCGAAGCCGCCGAGCGTCACGTGCGCCACGCGCAGCTTCTCGCCGCTCGCGATCACCTGAGCGATGAGCTGCAGCCCGCTCGCCAGCGGCGTCTGCGGGTACGCGACGGCCGGCGTGTGCGCCGCCGCCGCCGCCTTCACCGCCGCCGCGCTCGAGACGGCGTCGCCCGCGGTGCTTTCCAGCAGCGCGGCGTACGGCACGTCTTTCGGGAACTGCTCGTAAAGCTTGAGCAGCGCCGTGTGGCGACGGCGCGCCTCCGCCTCGTCCGGCGCCAGCTTCTGGAAGCCGTACGACGCGGCATCGGGCGTCGAGACGATCGGCGCGCTGGCGGAGTACAACTCGGGCGCGACGATGCGGTCGACGTTGAAGCCGTGTAGCGGGTCGTGCTCCTCCGCCTCCAGCCGCGACAGGTAGGCGCCCAGCCAGCCGTCGCCCGCCGCCGCCCGCGGGCCCGCGCGCTGCCAGATGAGCATCGACTGGAAGTGCGAGAAGTTCGGCTGCGGATATCCCACGCCGTGGACGACCGCGAGCTGCTTGCTCTCCCAAAGCGCCTTCAGCGCGCCGAGCTTCGGGTGCAGGCCGAAGCCGTCGCCCAGGGGCACGACGCGATCGGCGGCCACGCGTAGCGACGGCCGCAGCTTCGCGTACGCGGGGTCGTCGTACGGCACGATCGTGTTGAGCCCGTCGTTGCCGCCCGCGAGCTGCACGATGACGAGCGTGCGCGGCTGTGCGTCGGTCTCGCTCGCGCCCGCATCCGATGCGCGGATGGCGAACGCGCCCTTGAACACCGGTGGCAGCGCGGCGTGCATCGTCCCCAGCGTTACGAGCGCGACGCCGCGCTTCACGAACTCACGTCTCGTCAGCATGCCGCCTCCTCACGCGAGCTGGTACTCCGGCGACGCGAACAGCAGCGCCACCAGCCCGTGTAGCCGCTCATCGCGCTGCTTTTCCGGCAGCGACGCGAAGCCGCCGCCCTCGTCGAGATACGCACGCAGCGTCTCCCGCGCGCCGTCGCCGATGTTGCCGTCGACCGTGGCCAGCGCCGCCTGCTCGATGACGCCGTCCGCGGACGCCGGTGGCTGCGGGAAGATCGATGTGATCCCGGTGTGGCCGACCCTTCCGCCGCCGTTGAGCAGCGCCGCCGCGGAGTTGACGCGCGCGAACCAGGTGCTCGTGCCCAGCCACGTGCGGCCGCCCGGCCAACCAGCGACGTTCGGCGGGTCGAACAGCGTCTGCCCCATCGTCCGGCTCGCCTGCGCGACGAGCCGCGCGTCCGGCTGCGCGCCGAGCAGGCGCACCGCGCCGATGACGTAGTCCGTCGGGCTCTTGACGAGGGCGCGATAGGCCTGCGGCGAGTAGAACGCGTCGCACGTCAGCACCGCGCGCAAGACCTGCTTGGTGTCGAAGCCGCTGTCGCGCGCCACCCGCGCGATCGGCTCGATGGTCGCCGGGTCCGGGTAGGGGTACACGAACGATTCGAACAGCTTGCGCGCGAAGTGCCTGGGCGCCGCATCCTGCTGGAGGATGATGTCGACGATCGCATCGGCATCGAAGTCGCCGGTCTGGCCCAGGAACGTCTTTGCGCCGCTGTCGTGCTGGCCCGGACGGAACGCGAAGCCCTTGTCCTTGTCGATGCTGTAGCCGGTGTGGGCGCGCGCCGACTCGCGCACATCCTGTTCTGTGTAGTTGCCGGGTCCGAGCGTGAACAGCTCCATCAGCTCGCGCGCGTAGTTCTCGTTCGGGCGGCCCTTCTTGCTCGTTTGGATGTCGAGCCAGAGCATCATCGCCGGGTCGCGGACGACGCCCTTGAGCAGCACGTCGAACCTGTCGAAGGCGTAGTCGCGGAAGAACTGGTTCTGCGTGAGCATCGTGCCGGCGTAGCGGGGGCCGGTTTTGCTCAGCCCGCTTGTCAGCAGCCCGTGCCAGAAGAGCGTCATGCGCTCGAGCATCGGCCGCCGCGTCATCATCAGCCGCGCCAGCCACGTCGCGACGACGTCCCCCGGCTTCAATCGGTCGTAGCCCAGCGCCGCAATCGCCGCATCGGTCTCGCTGTCATCGTCCGAAGCCGAATCGAGCAGCGCATCGACGACGCGGTCCAGCGGTATGCCGCGGAAGCGTCGCAGGTCGGCGGGCGTCGGCGCGAACGTCGTGCGGCGGAGCAGGTGGCGCAGGCGCACGTCGTTGACGGCGAACGCGTCCGCGGACGGCTCGACTGTGGCATCCGCCCGCGACGAAGCGGACGGCGCGCCGCCATCGCGCTCACGCAGCGCGATGGTCGCGGCGGCGCCGCCCGCCGTCAACAGGGCCGCCGATGCCGCCGCCCCGCTCAGGAACTGCCTTCTCGTGACGCGAATGTTTGCTGGCCGCTGGGTCTGATCCACGTCCCCTCCGGCCCTATCATCGCCCGTCCGGAGCCGAGACGCATGATCGCCGGCCAACCGCGGTGTAAACGCTGGGAAAAAACTGTGGCCGGCGACAGGCGGGTCGGCCATCCTGTCATGCCGTCTGGCCCGTTGACGCAACGGTCCGATCGCGGCATGATGGCCGAACAAGCGGAAGCGAGGAGACAGAAATGGCATTCCTGCGAGCACTTGCCGGGTCGTTCAGAGCGCGCCGCATGTTACCCCTGCTCGTGTTCGCGCCCTTGTTCCTCCTCGCCGCGAAATGCATCGATAACGAGACGATGTACCAGGACAGCAGCGGCGATTGGCACGTCGTTGGCGAGATGCACAACGACACTGACGTCTGGGGCGGGGAGATGCTCCTGGGCGGCAAGCTGATGGACGACGAAGGCAATGTGCTCGCGACGGCCCAGGCGCCTGCATGCCCCTTCGAGCTCGCTGCGCACAGCATCTCGGTGTTCGACGTGCAGTTCTTCCACTCGTCGGGTCTGCATCCGACGAAGTACGATGTCCGCCCGATCGACGGGAAGGCGCTTGATCACCCGCTGCCGCCGCTGGAGGTGAGCCTCACCAACTTCGCGGCGAAGCGCACATCATCCGGAGTGACGATTACCGGCACAATCCGCGCCAACAAGGCGTACTCCCAGCAATTTGGCGGCTGTGCCGCCTTCTACAACAGCGCAGGAAAGGTCATAAGGCAGATCACCATCTTTGGGTTCGGGAAGCTGCCCGCCAACGTGGCCCAGCCGCTGACGCTTCCCCTTCCGGACATTCCCGGTGACGCGTCGAGCGTGCGCTTCTGGCTGAACGAGAGTAGCGATGCCGACCCGCTGTCTTCGGACTACGGCGCTGCCGTGACCGACAGCCTCACGATCCGTTAGTCGGGTCGGCGCCCGGAACTTTTCGCGGCCCCGCGGCGTCTTCTTGCCAGCCCCGCTTTGTTGGGACACGAGGAGGACGACATGCTGCATCACATCCAGGTTCGAAGATGGCTCGCCGTCGCCGGCATCGCGGCCACGGTCGCGGCCGCCGCCGCGTGCGGCGCCACGTCCAGCCGCGACAGCAAGCCCGCGGCCGGAGCCGGCACGGCCCAGTACTACGCGAACGACGGCGGCAAATCGGGCGCCACGCTGCGCACGGGCGAGGCGGCGGCGCCGGGATCTGACGCCGCGGCCGCGCCGCAGTCCGCGCCCGCCGGCGACACGGGCGGCGGCGGTGCGCTTTCGCTGCCGTCGGTGCTCGACCGCAAGATGATCATGGTGGCGACGGTCAACGTCACGTCGGACAACATCGCGGGCGCGTTCGAGGACGTCGCCAACATCGCCGCGGGGGCGGGCGGCTTCGTCTCCAGCTCGTCGTTCGGCCACAACGGCGACCGCGAGACCGCATCGGTAACGATGCGCGTGCCGAGCGAGCGGTACCAGGACGCCCTGAACCGCGTGCGCAAGCTCGGCGAGGTGCAGAACGAGCAGTCCAGCTCCAACAACGTCACCGAGGAGTACACCGACCTGCAGTCGCGCCTGCGCAACCTGAAGGCGACCGAGGAGCAGTACATCGGCTTCCTCGCGCGCGCGACGGACATCGGCCAGGTGTTGCAGGTGCAGGACCGGCTCAATCAGACGCGCGCCGAGATCGAGCAGGTGCAGGGCCGGATCAACCTCGTCGAGCACCAGACGGATCTGGCGACGATCACGGTGCACCTGGACCCGCCCGCCGTCTCGACGGCGAAGCCATCGACCGGCAGCCCCGGCCCGCTGGAAGCCGCCGCCGACGCGTTCCAGGCGTCGCTCGACGTGCTGCTCGGCATCGCGACTGTCGGCCTCGCCATCGCCGCGTTCTCGTGGTGGCTGGCGCCGCTGATCGTGCTGGCGTGGGTGCTGGGAAGGCGGCAGCTCCGCGGTTCCGCGCGCTAGACGCGGGCGGCGCGCGGAACAGAGTACAGAAAGCAGAGAGCAGAGGCCGGTTGAAGTGCCTCTGCCCTTTGTTCTCTGCTGCTATGAAAATAGATTCGAAGTGGGCGCGCCGGGAGGACACCCGTCTCTTCAGAGACTGCTATACGCGTGCTCACCTCGAGGGTGGCGACAGACAAGGGTGCCCTAGCAGGTGTCCCGGATCAAACTCTCTGACGGGTTCGCGACACCACGCAGACGAACCGACCTCTGATCGCCGACGCGCCCGAGATTAGCTTACCGCAGGTATTTTCATCTGGCGCGGGTGTCGCCCGCGACATGTGTAACTCTCTGTTCTGCGCCGCGCTAGAGCGCGGCGCTCGCCCAGGCGGCCTGGCCCGGCGCTTCGTCGACGCCGACGGTGATCGACGTGAGGTTCGTGGCGCCGCGCCCGCGCAGGTCGTCGGCCAGGCGGCCGATGAACCATTCGGCGAGCCGTTCCGCCGTCGTGTTGTCGATGGGGAGCGCGATGACGTCGGACTTTGGGAAGACGAAGCCGCGCTCCAGGAAGCGCACCTTCCAGTTGCTCATGCCTTCATCGATCTGCAGCGCGCGGCTGTCGCGTTGCAGCAAGAACTTGTGGTCGAGCTCGTCGCACAGGGCCTTGCCGAGCGTCTTGAGCGCCGAGAAGTCGCACACCCACGAGTCGTCCGTGAGCGTCCCCGCCACCTCGATCGTGACCGCGTAGTTGTGGCCGTGCAGCGGCTCGCAGACGCCCTCGAACGTGGCGAAGTGTGCGGCGGCGAACTTCAGCTTGTTGCGCTCGACCCTGACGCGGTACTCCATGGCTTTTCCTTACGATGCGCGTTGCCGCGGAACGGACGCCGCCGGCGCCCGGCGGCTAGTCGTCGTAGCGATAGTCGTTCCAGCCGCCCTGCCCGGCCGGCGCCGGGGCCGTCGCGCCGCAGATGCATGGGAAGTCGCCGATGCGCACCCACATCGGGAAGTTGCCCTCGTAGTGGCGGCCGCAGACGGCGCAGTCGGACTCGTACAGCTTGACGTGGGGCTCGTTGACCTTCTTCTTGGGCGGCATGGATCAGGCCGCGGCGACGAACACGTAGTAGCGGTCCGAACGCTCGACGATGATCGGTTGTTTCCCGGACGCGCGCAACTCATTGATCTTGCCCGGCATCGTCGCGCCGTGGCCCCGCACGAGAAAGCTGGAGTTATACCTGTACTCGACGTTTCCGAGCTTCAGCTCCGATGGCAGGAAGTCGATGTCGTACAGGTTGACGTAGGGCACCCAGGCGCCCTGCAACTCCAATGATCCGAGTTGACTCGGGTCTAGCTCCAGCTCCAACGCGTCCTCCTCCCGCCGGGGTGCGGCACCTTATTGCATCGCACCACCGAATCTATGTCAACGCGCCTCTGCGACACGATCCGGTCTGCAATCTCTGCGCTCTGCTCTTTGCTCTCAGTCTCTGTTGTCTGTTGCCTGTTGTCTGTTGCGTTACTCCGGCGTGTACGGACGTCGCGCGGCATCCGCCCACTGTTGCCACGCGGGCTTCTCCGAATCGTCTTCGCGCCGCAGGCCGATGTGCTGGAAGACGCCGAAGGGCGTGTCGTGCGCGTACGCCGGATCCCATCCGGCGAACCACACGACGAACGGCATGCGCAGCGTCTGTGCTTCCTGGAGCGCGCGCTTGACGAACGCCGCCTGCTCTTGCTCCGTGCCGTTGTTGATCCCCTGCGCGCCCGCGGCCGATGAATACCCCATCTCCGCGATGACGATCGGCCGGTCGGTGAACGCGCGGAGCTGGCTGTAGTAGTTGTCCGGGATCGCGCTCGCCGCGTTGAACGCGAAGCTGGGGTACGTGCTGATCGCCATCACGTCCAGCTTCGGGTCGAAGGCTTTAAGCAACTGCCAGTCGGCGAAGTGCTTGTCCTCGGTCGGCAGGATGCCCTGCAGGTCCTCGTACTGGAACGTGACGGTGACCTGGGTGTTCGGCGAGATCTCCTTCACGCGGTCGTAGGCCTCGGCGTAGAGCGCGATGAAGTTGGCGAGGTCGTCCTTGTTCTTGTCGTAGTAGAGGTTCATCTCCACGCCGAGCGCCAGGTACGCGGGCTTGTAGTTGAGCGCGACGTACTTGGCGTACGACACGAACGCCATGCGGATGTCCGGGTCCGCGAACGTCTTGCCGGAGAACGTCGCTGGCAGCCCGGCGATGCGGTCGCGGCCGGTGGCGCCGTCCGTGGGGTCGATCGCGAAGAACAGGCGCAGATCGCCGTCATGAACCGCCCGCTTCTCGGCCGCGGTCGTGTCGGTCGTCTCCTTGCTAACGCCGGCGCCGGGCATGAAGTCGGCCCACGGCGGCGTGCGCTGTATCAGCACCATCTCGGCGGTGTCGCCGGCGAGCTTGAACGCATTGGCGTAGGCGTCGGCGTTCAGTTCGCGCGGCAGCGTGCTGATGCCCATCATGAACGAGCGCGGCGCCCCTTCGGGGGTTTGCGGCGCGCGCTTCGAGCCGTCACCGCAGGCCGCGGCGGCTAACGTGAGCGCGATCGCGCCGGCGGCGAGCGCCACCCGTGGCGTCCATCTCATCATCTGCCTCCCAGAACCCCGGCGGATTGTAGCGGATGCGCCGATGCCTGAGAGGAACGCCTGTTCGCGTGTGCGGCGCGATGTTCAGGCTTGCGCGGATGCGGCGACGTCGCGAAGGAATCGCTCGGTCTCGCGCGGGCTGCGCAACCGCACGAAGCGCACGTGGGTGAGTTCCGGGCGGCGGAAATAATCCCGATAGGTGCGGTGGTACTTGAAGTGCGCCTTCACGGCCCACCACAGGAGCGAATCGCGGCTCATGAAGTGCGTGCGCAGGCTCTCCTTGTTGCCGTTCCACAGCTCCTCGTCGCGGAAGCGGCGCGAGAACGTGCGCCGCAGCAGCCGCGTCATGACCAGCGGGAAGTGGTAGTCGAGCCAGACGAACACATCAGCCTTGGGCCATGCGATGTCGTGCACGTGGCTCGCGTAGCCGCCATCGAGCACCCAGCGCGGCGCCTCGATCGCTTTTGCGACGCGCTCGCGAAACGCGGGGATTTCGGACGCGGTCCAGTCCGCCCCCCAGTACAGCGCATCGAGCTCGATGTGGTCGCCGCCGATGATCGCGGCGAGCCGGCGGGCGATCGTCGTCTTGCCCGATCCGGTCGTGCCGGCGATGACGATGCGTGCCGAGTTCACAGTAGACAGTTGGTAGTTCACAGTTGGTAGGTCGTAGTAGGTAGTTCGTATCGAGGCGGCTGATCGACTGACACACTGCCCGGCGCGCGCCAGCGCGCTATTCGTCGAACTCCGACGTCACCTGCTCGTCGTCAGGCGCTTCCTCAGTCGGCACGAGGACGATGTCGGCGAACGCGGCGTCCTGCAGCGCGTCGAGCACGCGCGACTTGATCAGCTCGAGCACCGCTATGAACGAGACGATGATCTCCATGCGCGTGCGGCACTCATCGATCACCGAGCGGAAGCTGACGCGGCCATGCAGGGCGAGCCGCTCGCGGATCAGCTCGATCTTCTCGCGGACGGTGACCTTGTTCCGGTGAATGACCTGCACCGGCTCGTGTTGGGGTTGCCGCGTGAGCGCCGTCAGCACCATCTCTTGCAGCAGGTTGAGCGTGACGCCGTCGAGCCCCGTCGGCGGCGCCATCTCCGGCGGCGGCGCGATGCGCGGGTACGAGTGCAGGCCGGCGACCTCGATGTCGCGGAGGCGGCCGGCGGCCTCCTTGAACAGCTTGTACTCGATGAGCTGTCGCGTCAGGTCGTCGGCGTCGTCCTCTTCTGCTTCGCCGCCCGGCTCGTCGGCGCGCGGCCTCGGCAGCAGCGCGCGCGACTTCAGCAGCAGCAGCTTCGCGCCGATGGTGATGAAGTCGGCGAGCGCATCGAGGTTGATCTGGTCGCTGGAGTGCAGGTACGCCATGTACTGGTCCGTGACGGAGACCAGCGCGATGTTGGTGATGTCGAGCTCTTCGCGCTCGATGAGGTGGAGGAGCAGGTCGAGCGGCCCCTCGAAGGTCGGGAGCGTGAGCTGATAGCCCTCTGCCTGCTGCATCGTCACGAGAGGGATGATAACAGAGAACCCAGAACCTGGAACCGAGAACCTAGGGCGTTGGAGCGACCTGGTAGATCACCGGCCGGTAACGCGGCCTGGGGATCGGCTTGCCCTCGGCCTTCGCCGCGTCCAGCCAGGCGCGCTTCGCGACCTCGAGTTCTCGCAGGGCTTCCGCCGGCGACGAGCCGAATGCCGAACACGAGGAGAGATCGGGGATATCGGCGATGTATCCGCCGTCCTCCTCACTGTAGAAGATGTTGATGTGGTAATCCTTCATCGCCGTTCAACTCAAACCTACAACCTACCCCCACAACCTACAACCTACACCGCCAGCTCGGCGGCAAGCGGCGCCATGTCCAGCCCACCGAGACCCTCGCGGGCGAGCAGCGTGGGGGCGTCGAAGCGCTGGCCGTGCGACCACAGCTCGATGAGCTTCGCGCCGGCGGCCGGCTCGGCGTACCAGTCCTCGCCGAAGCGCTCGCGCAGCATGCCGCGCAACTGCGCGTCGAAGATCCACGCCCGCAGGTAGCGCGCGCAGTAATACGCGTCATCGACGTTCGAACAGGTAGTCCTCGGGCGAGTATCGCGCGCCGGTCGCGGCGGTCAGGAGGTCGGCGTAGCGTTTCTGGTGGCCGCGCACGTTTGGGCTGGCGTGCAGCTCCGACTCGTAGATGAGCTTCGCGGCGTAGCGCCGGAACATGTACAGACGGTTGAACCGCTGCATCTCCAGGTAACGCGCGGGTTCGTGGAGGAAGAGGTACTGCTCCAGCCAGCCCGGGATCGCCATGATGTGCTCCAGCACGAACGCGAACCCCTCGGTCACGGAGTTGTCGCCGAGGCCGCGCAGCGCGAACGGCAGCGACGCATCGGCGTGCGCGAAGTGCTGCGAGTGGCCGCCTTCGTGGAACATGGCGCCGTAGTCGTACTCGCCGCCCTGCGGGCTGATCACCAGGTACACCTCGTCCGGGATGCGCGGCGCGGAGCAGAACGCGCGCGGCGATTTCGTCGGCCGCTTTTCGATGTCGAGGATGATGTGCTGTTGCGCGCCGTCCGTGAGTCCCAGGCCGGCCATTGTGCGCGTGTACACGTCGACGAGGCTGTCGGCCGCGAAGTAGCGGTCGAACTCCGGCTCGCGGAAGAGGAACGCGATGTCGCTCTTCTCCGCGTGCGCCGGCTCGACGCCGATCGCGTGGAGCCGGCGCGCGAGCTGCGTGCGATAGTGACGCTCCGTCTC
This sequence comes from uncultured Chloroflexia bacterium, assembly GCA_963701135.1. Classification (GTDB taxonomy): domain Bacteria; phylum Chloroflexota; class Dehalococcoidia; order DSTF01; family JACRBR01; genus CAYJMJ01. The sequence goes on along the minus strand of OY969567.1, from coordinate 2,815,864 downwards.
ACGCAGGAACGCGCTGGCCGTCTTCGCCAGGCTTTCGATGTCGAGCCGGCCGACGTCTTCCACCATCGCGCGGTATGTCGGATAGCCCAACTCGTGCGCCTTCGCGTAGAGCACGTCCCAGCGACGCTCGCGCAGCGGGTTCTGCGCCGCCGTCGCCTCGACGAGCTTTCGTTCGAGCGCGTGACGGCGGAACGCATCGGGCTCGTTGCGGATCATCGGCGCGACGGAGCGGTACGGCGCGTGCTCGCCGTCCCAGGCAATCTCGTCCTTCGTCTCGCGCGCGGAGATCTCCTCCGTCAGCGCGTTCGCCGCGGCGTCGAGATAGCCCTCGACGGCGAGGCGGCGCAGTTCGGCGAACCGCTCGTCCGCGGCGTCCGAGCGCGCGAGCGCGTCGATGGTGTCGCGCGAGAAGAGCCGCGCGTGCCGGTCGAAGATCGGCTGCAGCTCGAGCTCTTCCTTCTGCCCGGAGCCATTGAGGTAGTGCTCGCGGTCGACCGCCTCCGCGAACTGCTCCGCCTCCCGGTCGAATTCATCGAGCAGTGATGTGCCGGCCATCATCCCGCCTTTCGTGCGGGTGCGCGCCGCGGCAGCGCCACTCGCGCACCCAGCTCGACGATGCGCGCATCGGCCGCGCCGCCGCCGGTCGTCAGCAGCGCCACCGTCTGCACGCGATGGAAGCCCGCGCGGCCCGCCGCTCCCGGATTGACGTACAGCCGATCGCCGCGCCGTTCGATCAGCGGGCGATGGCTGTGGCCGAACACGACGACGTGCGCGTCGTCGTTGGGGCGTGCGTGCGGTAGCTGGTGCACGAGATGGAAGCGCACGCCGTCGAGCGCGAAGTCGGCGTGCGGGGGCAGTCCCAGGCCGCCCAGCTGCTCGTCGTTGTTGCCGTACACCGCATACAGCGGCGCGATCGCACGCAATGCATCGAGCACGTGGGCGCCGCCGACGTCGCCCGCGTGCACGATCGCATCGACCCCGGCGAACGCGGCCGCAAGCCGAGGGTCCACGTACCCGTGCGTGTCCGAGATGACACCGACCAGCATGCGGCCAGCATAGCGCGTTGTAGTTCGTAGTTTGTAGTGAGTAGTTCGTAGCGCGGGCTTTTCAGCCCGCGCGGGGCTGGGCGCCGGACGTAGTGTGAATGCGCCAGTGTCGTCGAAACGCGGGCGCAGCAGGCTGCGCCACTACAAGGCCGGTCTGAGCCAGCAGCCGATGACCTCGCCATCGTCCGCCTACTCTCTGCTCTCTGCTCTCTGCTCTCTGCTCTCTGCTCTCTGCTCTCTGCTCTCTGCTCTCTGCTCTCTGCTCTCTGCTCTCTGCTCTCTGCTCTCTGCTCTCGCGCCGCGAAGCGGCGCGCTACACTCCCCACATGCCACCACGACGGGTCCGTATCGCCGCCGGCGGCGCGAGGCAGCCTGCTCGCCCCGCGGCTTCGCTCACCATCCGCGACTTCCTCGCGCTGGTGCACGAGGGCGTGGCCGCGCGCCTCGGCCGCAAGCTCGACGGGCTCGACATGCGGCAGCGCTTCGGCTACCTCCAGTACTATCGCGGCTCGCCCGACGTCCACTACGAGGTATGGGCGCAGCGCAAGACCGCCAGGCTCGAGATCGGCCTTCACTTCGAGGGCGAGCGAGAACGCAACTACGAAGCCGCTGAGCTTCTGGCACTGCGCGCGCCCGACGTGCAGGCGAGCATCGGCCCGGAATACGAGCTGGAGGAGTGGACGCAGTCGTGGACGCGGCTGCATCGCTCGTTCGACGCGCCGGCGCTGACGCCGGAACTGGCCGCCGAAGCCGCCGAGCGCGTCGTCACGCTGATCCGCGGCATGGAGCCGATCATCGAGCAGATGGAACTGCGCCGATGATCGACTGCCACACGCACTTGCAGCCGCACGGCGAGAAGCCGCCGATGACGCGCGCGCGCATCGACGAGTACGTGCGCGCGGGGGCGGCGCATGGCGTCACGCAGGTCTGCATCACGGAGCACCTGTTCCGCTTCGAAGAGGCGTACCGGATGCTCCACGGCTGGTGGGACGACGACCCAAACCCCGCGCTGGCGGCGATGGTCGATGAGTACTGGCGCGACCACGTCTCGGGCAGCATCGCCGGCTACGTGCGGCTGATCGAAGAAGCGAAGAGCGCGGGCGTGCCCGTACTGCTGGGCCTGGAGATGGACTGGATCCACGGCCGCGAGGAGACGCTGCGCAAGCTCCTGGCGCCCTACGACTGGGACATCGTGCTCGGCTCGGTGCACTACATCGGCGCGTGGGGGTTCGACGACCCGCGCTTCATCGACGAGTGGTCGCGGCGCGATGCGGCGGGCGCGTGGCGAGACTACGGCGCGCTCGTGCGCGAGCTGGCCGAGACGGGCATCGCGGACGTGCTGGCGCACCCGGACCTGCCGAAGGTGTTCGGCCACCGCCCTGCCGACGAGACGCCGCTGCACGACGCGATCCTCGACGGCGCGGCGGTCCACGGCACGGCCGTCGAGCTGAACAGCAACGGCCTTCGCCGCTGCGATGAGATCTACCCGGCGATGCCGCTGCTCGCCCGCGCGCGCGGACTCGGCCTGCCGATCACGCTTGCGTCGGACGCGCACACGCCGGACCGCGTCGGCGCCAACTTCGATGATCTGGCGGCGTGGGCGCGTCAAGCCGGCTACGACGAGGCGCTCACGTTCGTCGCCCGCAGGCCGATACCTTATGCGTTGTGAGGGCGCGAATTATCCGGCCGCAACCTGAGAGACGTGTTTGTGATGCCCGGTTTGCGCGGCCGGCTATTGATTCCGCCTATACTTCCGCCATGGATTCCCGCACCTGGTTCGACAGCGGCAAGCTGCTCGAAGGCGAGCGCATGGTGCGCTCGGCGCCGGCGCGGGTGCGGACCGATGCGCCCCCGCACTGGTGGGAGGGTGAGCTGATCCTCACCAGCGAGCGCCTGTTCTTCCTCCCGACCGTCGAAAACCCGCTGCTTGCGGATGTCGCGTACTGGCTCGCCGACCTCCGGGAGTGCCGCAGCGCCGGCCGCAACCGGTTCCGCGTCGCCACGGGCGAGCTTGAGAGCACGTTCCACCTCCTGAGCCGCAGCCCGACCGGAGTGATCGGCCACACCGCCACGTCGTGGGTGCGGGACATCGCCCGGCGCCGGCGCGGGGCGCCCGCGCAAGAGCCGCTCGAGGGCCGCCGGGCAGCCGGATGAAGTTCGCCGTCCCGGCCGCCGTCGTGCTCCTGGCGGCAGCCTCGGCGGCCGTCGTCTATCTCGTCATCGTCAACGGCGGCGGCACGCCGCGCGGCTCCACGACGGAGCTCATCCCGACCCGGACCGCCACGCCATCGCCGCCGACGCCCACGCCCGCGCCGTCCACGTGGCTGGCGGGACTGCACGGAGCAAACGGCGGCGAAGCGATCCTCATCTCCTGTCTCGACGCCAACCGTGACGGCCGCCTCAACGGCGGGGACAGGCCGCAACTTGCCGGGTTGGACATCTCGCTCGTGGCCGGCCAGGCGTGCGTCGATCCGGCCCACAGCGGTGACTTCTACGCCGGCACGCCATCGGACGCCGCGGCGTTTAGCTGCGATGCGCCGCGCGCGCCGCTGCTGATCGTCGCCATTGCCAGCGCCGGCAGCGACCTGATGGACACGACGGGCGGCGAGAGCCTGGGCTTGCTCGACATCGTCAACGCCGTGCGGCAGCGCGCGGACGAGGCCGGCGTCGCGACGCAGACGCTGCTGGCGGCCTCGGCCATCTTCGGCGGAGACCCCGCGCAGACGAGCATGGAACGCTGGGTCACGCACTATCTCGCCGGGCGTCTCGACGCCATGCCGTGCCTGCGCGCGGTGCTGATCGGCCACAGCCACGGCGGCGTCACCGTGACGTCGGTCGCGGCGGTGCTCGAAGGCCGGTACGGCGGGCGCATGTTCGGCGTGCTGCTCGACCGCACGACGGCCCTGTACGACCGCAACGCATCGGAGTTCCCGTCGCGCACGCGCGCGCTCAACGTCTACCAGCTCAACGAGGGCTGGCACGGCTACCGGCTCGACCTGCCGAACTTCGTCAACGACGACGCGTCGGCCGCGCGCGCGCCCATCGCGCCGAGCGACGGCGGCGGCGCCCCCGCGCTCGTCAGCCACAAGACGCTCGACGACTCGCCGGCTGTGCAGCAGCGCATCGAAGACGCCGTGATGGATTGGGCGATGAGAAGCGAGAGATGAGAGGTGGGGGCGGGGCGTGAAGGTTCACCGGTCTTCGTAGGGACAGGCCTTCAGGCCTGTCCGCCCGGCCTCACCTCCGCGTCCCACCTCCCACAGCCCGAGACCTACAGCTCCAGCACCGCGTACAGCCCCAGGTGGTCCGACGGGTACATGTTCGCGTCGAACGGCGACGGCTTGTCGAACGCCAGGCCGGCGTCGATGACGCGGAACTCCGGCGAGACGAAGATGTAGTCGAGCGTGCCGTGCGGCGAGTCGTCGTAGGTGTTGACCGGCGTCGTCCACGTCTTCTCCGGCTCGCGGCCGTGGACCGCTTCGTACGCCGAGCGGAAGCGCGACTTCATCAGCGTGACGGCCGGCTCCGGCGGCTCGGCGTAGGCGTTGAAGTCGCCGGCGATCACGACCGGCAGGCCGCGCGCGTCGCGCTCCAGCCACGCCAGCAGGTACTCGAGCTGCTCGACGCGCTCCTGCCGCGCCTCCGGCGGATGGTGCAGGTGTGTATTGATGAAGAAGAACGGGCGGTCGCCGCACTTGAACACGAAGCGCTGCGCTACACGCTCGAACGTCATCAGGTCCAGCACCTCGTGCTCCTCGAACCCGATGCACGATATGGTGGCGATGGAGTGGAAGCTCGCGCGCGTGTCGGGGTTCGTCGCGTGCTTGATGCGGTAGTGCGGCCGCTCCGCCATCCGCTTGTTGATCTGGCGCGCGATCCACATCCCCTGGTCGAGCACCAGGTCGACCTCTTGCAAGCCGATGACGTCCGGCGCCAGCGCCTCGAGCTGGTCGATGACGAGCGGCGCGCGCATCCCCCACTGCCCCATGCGGTTGAACAGGTTGAGCGTGGCGACCTTGACGCTGGACATGGGGTGCTCCTTTCGGGATCAGCCAGCACGGCGCGGCCGTGTTCGCCGGCAACTGAGTGTAGAGCAAGCGGCCGACGAGTCCAGCGTCGGTCGGTTGTAGTTGATGATTCGCATCGCGAAGTTCTCGCACAGTTCGTAGCCAGCGGTTTCAGGGTCTCCGTTCTCTGTATCCCGTCCGTCCCTCGCGCCACCCCATCACACGTGGTGTAATGGCGCTTGGCACAGATTCAAGACGGAGATCAACCATGTACCGAATAGCAGTCTTGCCGGGCGACGGCACCGGCCCCGAGGTAGTCCGCGAGGGCCTGAAGGTGCTCGCCGCCGCGGCGGCGAAGACCGGCGTCAAGTACGAACTCACGGAATACGACCTCGGCGGTGAGCGCTACCTGCGCACGGGCGAGATTCTGCCGGACTCGGTACTCGATGAGTTGCGCGGCTATGACGCGATCTTCCTCGGAGCCATCGGCCACCCGGACGTGGCGCCAGGCATCCTCGAGAAGGGCTTGCTCCTGCGTATTCGCTTCGACCTGGACCTCTACATCAACCTCCGTCCAGTGAAGCTGTACCCGGGGGTCGAAGGGCCCCTCAAGCACAAGGGGCCGAAGGAGATCGACTTCTACGTTGTCCGCGAGAACACCGAGGGCCTGTACAGCGGTGCGGGCGGGTTCCAGTACAAGGGCACGCCGCACGAAGTTTCGACGCAGGTGCACATCACCACGAGGTTCGGCGCGGAGCGAGCGATCCGCTATGCGTTCGACCTCACCCGCGGGCGGAAGAAGGACAACAAGCTCTTGCTCTGCGCGAAGACGAACGTGCTGACGTTCGTGCACGATACCTGGTGGCGGGCGTTTCACGAGGTCGGCGAGGCGGACTACCCTGACATCACGCGCGACTACGCGCACGTCGACGCGACGACGATGTGGATGGTCAAGAACCCGGAGTGGTTCGACGTGATCGTGGTGGAGAACATGTTCGGCGACATCATCACCGACCTTGGTGCGATGATCCAGGGCGGACTCGGCGTCGCGGCTGGCGGCAACATCCATCCCGGTCGCGTGTCGATGTTCGAGCCGATCGGGGGCTCGGCGCCGAAATACACCGGCCAGAACGTCGTTTGTCCGATCGCGGCGATTGGGGCCGCCCAGATGATGATGGAGACGCTCGGCGAGCACGAGACGGCAAGCCGGATCGAGGGCGCCGTCGAGAAGTCGCTAGCATCGGGGCGGATCAAGTCCCTGTCAGCAGGGAAGATGGGGATGTTGACGTCGGAGATCGGCGATTACATTGCCAAGCTGGCGTCGGAGTAACGCTGCCGAGCGGCGATTTGCCGTCGCCCGAGCACGCGCGCTGAATGCCCGCGCCACGGGAGCCGTTCAGGGAACGGTCGCGAGCAGCTCTTCGTACAGCGCGGCGACGGCGTCGGCGACGGCGGCGATCGAACGGGCGATCCAGGTGCTAGGGGTTAGGCTGCCCGCTGGCTACGGCCTTCGCGTTTGTGACTTCGCCGTTCGTCGCCACTCGCACGAGGAACGGAGCCGACGCGCCGGGCGCCAGGACGCCGCCAGGCGGCTCGACCGGAGCGACCCCGATCCCACGCACGAGGCCGCTTCGATCATATGCTCCCGCACAGACTTCGATCCGCGAAAGAGGCACGAATGACGTGTTGGTGACGACGCCCGACACCTCTCGCACCACGCCGCCGCCGCCGACCAGCAGCACCTGTTCCGTCTCAATTACTCGTACCCCCAGATCAGTCACATCGCGGGCCTCGATCCGCAGTTGAGCGGCTAGCCCCGGCTCGTACGGCGTGATCAAGTCGTAGGCGGCATAGGTGAACGAACCGGGCGCGGCGGGGACCGAACAGTCGTCGCCCTTGCGAGTGACCGCGGGAAATCCAGCATCGTCGGGGACGATGCCGAAGATCTCCGGCGAGAGGAGTCCAGTCGGCCGGGTGTTGTGCACTTCCCCGACCCTCACTGTCCGCATCCCCAAAGGTGTGTCTGGCTCCGTCTCTTGAGATGTGCTTCGGAAAGCACTCATCGGGAGGTCAACAATGTGGACCCGCTCGCCTGGCACCGTGATACCTGCATCAAGGTAGAAGTGAATGCCGGTCGCCTCGCGTGGCGGTTGCTCGATCGAGCTGGAATGGGATCGATCGACCGGGATCGAAACGCAGCCCTGCGGCGTCGGCCTCAGAGACACGAAGGACCTGCCCTCGCTCGTCCACCCACGCGGCGCACACGTGCCCGCCAAGGTAGCTGTTGCTGCTCTTGTTCGTCAGCGCTCCGTAGAAGAACGTGTGTCCTCCCGGGCCGGCGCGCGTCTCAAGGAGTTCCGCCGACAGGCCGGTCGCAAGCCCGGCGTCGTTCACGCGATCGCCAAGCAGCAGCCATTCCACACGCGCAGGGTCGGGCGTCTCCGGCGGGAGTCCAACATGGAACGCGGCGATGCCCTTCGCCGGCAGCGGCTGGCATACGACGCCCAAAGCGGTGGCGATGATGTCTCCGTTGGCATCATAAAACGTGCCGTACACAAGTGGTTCGGCGACAGGTGCGCCTTCGTTGTAGACCTCGCCTACGTAGTTGAGGCCGCCCCGGGAATCGCGGTAGTGCGTGACATTCAGGAAGCAGCCCGCCGCGGCGAGCGCGGTCATCGTGAGCATCATCAGCAACGTGGATCGAGCGGCCATGAGGTCTCCTGGCGACGCGTTTACTTGCCCGATGCTACGCGTCCGACGGTCCCGTATCAAGCGGCCCACTCGGCGTTTGAGGGGGGACGATGGCCAGGAATCGTGATCGGCGCGGCACGCTGGTGACGACGCAGCAGATGGGCGAGGCGATCGAGCGGGCGATCCAGGCGATAGGGGATAGGGGAAGGCGATAGGGGATAGGGGACACGGGATACGGCGGGATTCGTCCGCGACGGCTGCCTTTTGCTGTTTGCGACGTCCGTGCCGCGTAGGGGCGGAGCCATGCCTCCGCCCTGTTCGGCCGCGCCAACTGCCTCATCAAGTCACGACGGCCGGAGCCATGCCTCCGCCCTGTTCCGCCGCGCCCACTGCCTCATCAAGTCACGACGGCCGGAGTCATGCCTCCGCCCTGCTCCGGCCGCGCCAACTGCCTCATCAAGTCACGACGGCCGGAGCCATGCCTCCGCCCTGTTCGGCCGCGCCAACTGCCTCATCAAGTCACGACGGCCGGAGCCATGCCTCCGCCTGCTCCGGCCGCGCCAACTGCCTCATCACGGCAAGGCGGCGTTTCGCCCTCCAGCCCAGTTCTCGATTCCGTCTCTCCTGCTGGTTCCAGGCAGGGCGGAGGCGCGGCCCGCCCCTACCGGGAAGGGAGCCGAGTCGTTCTCCGTTCTCCGTTGTCTGTTCTCTGTTGTCTGTTCTCTGCTCTCGCGCAGCGCGCGCCTACGGCGCGGCGGCGAGCAGCTCGCCGTACAGCGCGGCCACGGCGTCCGCGACGTTGGCCCAGCGGAAGCGCTCGACGGCCTCGCGGCCGGCGCGGCCGAACGACGCGCGCAGCTCGTCGTTGTCGAGCAGCAGCTCCAGGCGCTCGGCGAACGGCTCGGGGCATCGCCACGGGATCAAGTAGCCCGTCTCGCCGTCGCTGACGGTGCTCGTCAGCCCACCCACGCGCGACGCCACGACCGGCGTGCCGCACGCCATCGACTCCACCGCCACGAGACCGAAGCTCTCGTAGTACGACGGTACGACGCAGACGTTGGCCGCGTTGTAGTACAGCGGCAGCTTGTCGTGATCGACCGCGCCCACGAACGAGATGTGGTGGTCGACGCCGAGCGCCGCCGCCTGCGCTGCGCAGCGCCTCGATCTGCGCCGCCGCCCGCGCATCGCCGCCGACGATCAGCACGGCGAAGTTCTCGTCTTCGTGCAGTTGCGCCGCGGCGGCGATCAGGATATCGATCCCCTTCAACGGCTCGATGCGGCCGACGAACAGGATGATCCGCTCCGTGTTGCGCAGGCCCAGCCGCCTGCGCGCGAACTCCTTGTCCATGGGCGTGAAGAGATCCAGGTCGACGCCGCACGGCACGACCGCGATGCGCTCGCCGTCGGCGCCGTACAGCGACGTCAGCAGGTGCTTCTCGTGCTGGCTCGCCACCACGATGCGGTCCGCGCTCGTCGCGATCGCGCGCTCGGCCTCGATCCGCGACGCCGGCTCCCGCTCGCTGTTGCGCGCGCGGTTCTTCACCTCGCCAAGCGTGTGGAACATGGCGACGTGCGGTACGCCCCAGCGCTCGCTCAACCGCGATGCGACGGCGCCGGACATCCAGTAGTGGCTGTGCACCATGTCGTACGCCGCGCCCTCCTGCTCGACGAACGCGAGCAGGTTACGCTCGAACTCCGGCAGGTGTGCGGCGATCTCTTCCTTTTCGACCGTGTCCTTCGGTCCGGCGGCGATGTTGATGACGCGGGCGTTCGGGCCGAACGGCTGCGTCTCCGGCGCCTCCTCCGACGACCAGCGCGTGAAGACGTCGATGACGTAGCCACGCGCGCCAAGCTCGCGGCTCAGCTCGCGCACGTACACGTTCATGCCGCCCGTCTCGCGCCCGCCCAGCGTCGCCAGCGGCGACGTGTGCGCCGAGATCACGGCGATGCGCGGGCGGCGGCCCGTGTCGCGCGGCGTGAGTTGCATCGGTCCGTGCAGCGATGTCATTTCTTCAGGACGACCCTGTACACCCGTTGGTCCTTTCCGCCGAGGTCATACTTGTAGCTTTCGTCTCCCCGCAGGAAATCTACGCAGGTGCGGCCGCTTTCGATGGCATCCCTGAGCAGGAGCGCCTTCGACATCAGCCCGACGGCGTAGTGCGAGTACTCGGGATCGTAGCCGCTATTGTACATGTAGAGCTGGCCCCCGAGATCGAAATTCAGCACCGAAGCGACCGGCTGGCCGTCGAACGTCAGGAGGTAGAAGCGCAGCATGCCCTCGGCCGCCATGGCGGCGACCATCTCGCGGAAGAAAGCCTCCATGCCCGGCCGCTCCAGGAACTCCTCCTTGTGGTGCGAGCTGATGCGCATGAGGTGGAAGAGCGTATCCAGCAGCGCCGCCGCTTCCTCCGCCCCGGTGACCACCTTCAGCTCGACGTTGCCGCCCGCGCTGTCGAGCCGGCGCAGCTTGCGGCGCAGTTCGTGGCGGTCTTTCTTCGAAAGGCCGCCCAGGAACTCATCCCAGGTGCCCGGAAGCTCCACGCCGGGCGACAGTGCCTCGTCCTCGCGCTCGGCCGAGTAGCCAAGCGGCGCGGCGGCGTCGAGCGCGGCCTGGAGCGTCGGCGAAGACTCGCGCAGGCCGCGCAGGTCGATGGTCGTGGCGCCGTCGGCGGCCAGCCGCCCGAAGATCGGCGGAAAAAACGCCGCCTCGAACCCCGGCGTCACGAGCACGTCCATGTAGTCGCAGATCGAGTAGTGGCCGACGAACTCCGCGCCCGCGCCATCGCGCAGGAACGGCGCAACGCCGATCAGGCGCTCCCCGTCGCGCGCGGTCAGCAGCCGCAGCTCGCGGCCGCCCTGGAAGTGCTTGAGCCAGACGCGCTGCCACGCCGGCGTGACGAACGGCACGGGCATCGGCGTTTGGGCCAGGAGCCCCGCCCACTCGCCGGAGATCCGGTCGAACGGCTCGTCGTGGACCGACAGGGGCGTCACGAGCCCCGCACCAGCGACAGGAATTCGGCGCGCGTCGCCTGGTTCTGGCGGAACAGCCCGCGCGTCGCCGACGTGACCATGCGGCTGCCAGGCTTCTTGACGCCGCGCTGCGTCATGCACAGGTGCTCCGCTTCGATGACCACCGCCACGCCGTCGGGGTGCAGCGCCTCCATCAGTGCGTCGGCCACCTGGCTCGTCAGCCGCTCCTGCAACTGCGGCCGCCGCGCGTAACCTTCCACCAGCCGCGCCAGCTTGCTCAGCCCGACGATCCGTCCATCCGGGATGTAACCGACCGCCGCGACGCCGTGGAACGGCATGAAGTGGTGCTCGCAGACGCTGTAGAAGGGGATGTCGCGCAGGATCACCATCTCGTCGTGCCCTGCCTCGAAGCCGATGCGGAGGTGCTCCTTCGGGTCGCTGTGCAGACCCTCGAACAGCTCGGCGAACATGCGCGCGACCCGCCCGGGCGTGTCCTGCAGCCCTTCCCGGTGCGGGTCCTCGCCCACGGCTTCGATGATCTCGCGGATTGCCCGCTCGATGCGGTCGAGGTCGATCGGCATGGACGCCTGGAATTCGTCGCTGACCTGCTTGATCGTCATATCGAAGGATACCGCCCGGGCTGCGGAGGTTTACGGGGGGTGGATTAGATTTACCGCTATACAAATGCTAGCAACGCCGTTCCGGCTGGGGCAAACGGGGGTGGGAGGGCAGAGAGCAGAGAGCAGAGAGCAGACAACAGACAACAGACAACAGACGACAGGCGTGCGGCAAACTGGCGATTCTCCAGCGACGCGGTCGTCCTCCCGCCTCCCGCGTCTCGCGTCTCGACTCCGCCTCCAACCACGAACTACCAACTACGGACCACGAACTCCATACTGGGGCACCTCCGTAGCGCGGGCTTTTCAGCCCGCGCGGCCGGTGACGAGGCGACACGAGCGGCCGACGACGAAGGCCTGCCGTTCAGCGGACGAGTGGGCGGTCCAGCACGGCGATCAAGCCGCAAGCCCGCGCGGGCTGGAAAGCCCGCGCTACGAACTTGCCCTTCCTGCGTCTGGCGTCTCGACTCCGCCTCCAACCACGAACTACCAACTACGAACCACGAACTCCATACTGGGGCACCTCCGTAGCGCGGGCTTTTCAGCCCGCGCGGCCGGTGACGAGGCGACACGAGCGGCCGACGACGAAGGCCTGCCGTTCAGCGGACGAGTGGGCGGTCCAGCACGGCGATCAAGCCGCAAGCCCGCGCGGGCTGGAAAGCCCGCGCTACGAACTTGCCCTTCCCGCGCCGCGCCTCTCGCCTCCAACCACGAACTACCAACTACGAACCACGAACCACGAACCACGAACTCCATACTGGGTCACCGTCCGTAGCGCGGGCTTTCCAGCCCGCGCGGCCGGTGACGAGGCGACACGAGCGGCCGACGACGAAGGTCTGCCGTTCAGCGGACGAATGGGCGGTCCAGCACGGCGATCAAGCCGCAAGCCCGCGCGGGCTGGAAAGCCCGCGCTACGAACTTGCGCTTCCCGCGTCTCGCGTCTCGACTCCGCCTCCAACCGCGAACTACCAACTACGAACCACGAACTTGCCCTTCCCGCGTCTGGCTTCTCGCGTCTCGCCTCAAACCACGAACTACCAGCTACGGACCACGAACTCCATACTGGGGCCCATGGACCAGGCCGCACCCTCGCCCGAACGTCCGCACCTTCGCCACGTGGCTGCGCGACCATGTGCCGCTGCCGCACGACACCGTCGCGCGCCTGATCGCGCTGGACGAAGGCCGCCACCCGACGCTCACCGAGATGCGCTTCGCGCTCGGGCTCGATCTCGACCTGGAGGAGGCGGGGCTCGCCGGGCCGCGCGCCTGCGGAGCGCTCGACCCCGTACCGTCCGATGCCGACCTCGCGGCGGTGCTCGATGCCATGTACCGCGGCATCGTTTCCACGCGGCTTGTGCGCGCCGAGTGCGGCGCCGCCGGTCCAGTGCTGTCGCGTACGCACGAACCCATCGTCATCCGCGAAGGCGAGCACCTGATGCTGCTCGTACTGGCCGGCAACGAGGGCGACGCGCAGGTGGAGTTCTCGGCGGAGGCGCATGGCGAGGGGATCGGCGGCTTCGTCGAGCCTGGCCGCACGGGCTCCGCGCTGTTCGACGCCGGCGAGATGCACCGCGGCAGCTACCTGCTGCCGCTCATGGCCGTCGCCGAGGGCCGCCCCGCCAGTATCGACCTGCCGATCGAATGCATGGCCTCCGGCTCGCTGTCCGTGTGCGTCATCGACGACGAGTCGGGCGAGCCGGTGCCCGCGCGCGTGTACCTGCTCGATGACGCGGGCGCGGCGTCGCCGGCGGGCGCGCACATCCGGCGCGACGAGCACGGCAACGCGTGGTTCCACGCCGATGGCGCGTTTACCGCGCGCGTCAGCGGCGAGGCGCGCCTGCGCGTCGTGCGCGGCATGGAGTACGAGGAGGCGGCGCTGTCCGTGCGCGTGCCGCCGGACGGCGAGCAGGCTACGACCGTGCGGCTACGGCGCTGGTCGAACATGGCGGCGGACGGCTGGTACTCCGGCGATGTGCACGTGCACATGCACTACGGCGGCGAGTACCTGCTCGCGCCGGAGGACGCCGCGCTCGCCCAGCGCGCCGAAGACGTGCACTTCATGAACATGGCCGTCGCGAACATCAACAGCGGGCACGTGAGCGACGAGCAGTTCTTCGAGGGCAAAGAGCACGCCCTCAGCACGCCGCAACACATCCTGCGCTGGGGCGAGGAGTATCGCAACGACTTCTACGGCCACATGTGCCTCTTCGGCATCGACGAGCTGGTGCCGCCGATCTACGCCGGGTTTCTCGCCAGCGAGCACCCACACGACGTGCCCGCTAACGCCGAGGCCGCGCGCCACTGTCACCGCATCGGCGGCACGCTGAGCTACGCGCACCCCATGATGCGCGCCGGCGGCCTCGACCGCGTGTTCGCGGCAGCGCGCGCGTACGAGGCGAAGGAGCTGCCGGTCGATGCGGCGCTCGGTCTGGTCGATGCGGTGGACGTGATGTCGTACCCCGCCGACCACATGGCGACGGCGGAGCTCTGGTACCGCCTGCTCAACTGCGGCCTGCGGCTCGCGGCGACGGCGGGCAGCGACACCTTCATGAACCATGCCGACAGCGGCCAGTTCAGCAACCCGCCCGCCGGCGTGCGCGCGTTCGTGCGCGTCGATGGTGAGCTCACGACCGATGCCTGGTGCGCGGGCGTGCGCGCGGGCCGAACGTTCGTCACGAACGGCCCCATGCTGCGGCTCGAAGTCGACGGCCGCGCGCCGGGCGACGACATCGCCGCGCACGTCGGCGACGTGCTCCGCGTCGAGGCCGAGGCTGGCGCCGCCGTCCCCATGCAGCGCCTCGAGCTGATCGTCAACGGCGACGTGGTCGCGGTGACGGAGGCGGCAGAGGGCGGCGCGCAGCACCTCGCGCTGCGACACGAGATCGCGGTGAGCGATGGCTGCTGGGTCGCGCTGCGCGCGCGCGGGATCGCACATCCGTCCGTGCTCGGCCGCGAGGTGTTCGCGCACACGAGCCCGGTCTACGTGACGGCGGACGGCCGCGGCGTGACCAGCGCGGACGATGCGGCGTACTTCGTCGAGTGGACCGACCGCCTCATCGACCTGGCGGTGCGCGAGGGCCGCTACCCGTCGGACGAGGCGCGCGACGCGGTGCTCGCCACCTTCCGGGAAGGCCGCGCCTGGTACGCGGCGATGGCCGGCCGCAAGGCGTAGGGGCGCAGCCTGCTGCGCCCGGATTCGGATTGGGGCGGCGCTCCCCCGCACGAAGATTTACCGGGATACCGTCCGATCGGCCGTTGAATCTGGCCCGGCGTACCGATATACTCACTACGCACTGTAGAAAACTCAATCGCCCGCCCCGGCGGGCGTTCAGCAAGGAGCCCGGCATGGTCCAGGAAACTGAAACCGTCGTGACGATCACCGACAAGGCCGCGGAGAAGGCGGCGGCAATGCTCAAGGAGCGCGGCATCGAGGAAGGCGCCCTGCGGGTCTTCGTGGTCGGCGGGGGCTGCTCGGGATACCAGTACGGCATGGCGATCGCCCAGGGCAGCGAGGAGGGCGACATCGTCCACACGCACGGCGGCGTGACGGTGCTGGTCGACCCGGAGAGCGCGCCGCTCATGCGTGGCGCGGAGATCGACTACGTTGACGACATCATGAAGTCCGGCTTCACCATCTTCAACCCGAACGCCGTGAAGGGCTGCGCCTGCGGCTCCAGCTTCCAGACGGCGGAGGGCGGCGGCCAGGCGAAGAGCTGCTGCTAGCCCGGCCTCACGAATCCCACAACAACGAAGGAGCCCCGGATTCCGGGGCTCCTTTTCTGCCATTCCAGGGGCTCATCCTGAGCTACGGCGCTCGCCGATCGCCGGTATAATCTGCCGTTGTCGCGTGGGTAGTTGTTATGGCGCGACATAACGCCGCCGGCAGGTGCCCGTGAACAACTGGCTGCGACGCAATCCCCGGGCGACCGCAGGCTCCGCTCCGGACCTGGGCGGCACCATGCTGCATCCGTCGTCCGGTGCGGCGGCGCCCGCGCCCGACGACGTGGCGCGGCCCGCATCGGGCGCGCTGGCGCGGCTGGCGCTCGTGGTGCTGACGCTGGCCGCGGTCGGCCTCGCCTGGGCAGGGCAGGCGGTCACGACGCGCGACCTGCCGCACGCGCTGTCGGCGCTGGACTTCCTCGAACGCTACTTCAGCGCGTACAAGAACGCGCGCGAGATCTCGGCCGCGCTGCTGCTGCTCGGCGCCGGCGCCGTCGTCCTCGGCTTCGCCTCGCTCCACAACGAGGACGCCGCCGAGGACGAACCCATGTTCGGCGAGACGCGACCGCTCAACGCGAATACGGCGGTCGATGCGATCATCACGCTCGGCGTCATCGTCGGCATCGGGCTGTGGTCGCTGTTCCTGTACGTGCTGTACCACCACCGCTATCACCATCCGCTCAACTTCGTGATGCTGATCGCGCTGGTGCTCGTGGCGGTCCCGCTGATCAAGCGCGACTTCTTCGACCGAAAAGTGCGGTGGAGCTTCAACCGCGCGCTGCCGTGGCACCTGGCGTTCGGGCTGGCGGTCACCGGCGCGTTCATGTACCTCAACGCGCGCGACCTGACGAGCTGGAAGTACTCCGCCGTCGGCGACGAGTACAACAACTTCTACTACGCGCTGAAGATCGCGAACGGCTACCTGCACGTGAACCCGTGGAGCCACCGCGGCGGCGACGATCTCTTCTCGGTCGCCGGCGCGATGGGGCAGGCGGTCTTTCTGAAGGCCGGCAACGGCGACAACTTCGCCTGGAAGTTCTTCTCGGTCTTCGCCGCCGCCACGTCGTTCATCCCGTTCTACTTCCTGATCCGCGAGCTGTTCCGCACGCGCATCGCCGTCATCGCGACGGCGCTCTTCGCGTCATCGCACTACATCTTTGGCTACGCGCATCACTTCCTGTACCTCGACGGGATGCTGCCGACGACGCTGGGCCTGTGGCTGCTCGTCATCGGGCTCCGCCGCGATTCGTCGCTGGCGCTGTTCGGGAGCGGGCTCGCGCTCGCCGGCGGCTTCTACACGTTCGAGTCGGGACGCGCCGCCGTCGCAGTCGTGGCCGTCTACATGCTGACGTTCGGCCTGCGATCGTTCCGGCCGGCCGTCTTCCTGCCGCTCGCCGGCGGCTTCATTCTGCTCGCGCTGCCGCTGTTCGCTACGGATGGCCCGTACCACGTCCTGGACCAGATGTTCGGCCAGTCGGCCGTCAGCTACTCATCGACCGTCACCGGCGACCGCTGGCACCGCGTGCTGGTCAACGTGCAGTACAGCTTCGTGTCGTTCAACTACATGGACGCCGGCCGCCACTACGTCTGGGGCTCGTTGGCCGACCCGCTGACGGCGATGCTCTTCGTGCTGGGTCTCGGCGTCACGGTCTTCCGCATCAAGCGTCCGGCGTACTTTTTGCTCTTCGTCTGGTGGATCGTCGAGGTCGCGTTCAACGGCTTCTCGAACCCGTACCCCCAGCCGCCCATCTCGCGCATGCACGCCGTCGTGCCGCCGGTGGCCGCGCTCGCGGCGATCGCCGTTCGACGCGATCATCCGTCCGTTTACCGACCTCTCGCCGTACCGGCGATGGGTCAGCGACCAGAATTGGCGCGCCGCCCTCAGCACCGCCGCGATCTGCGCGCTGCTGCCGGTGGTGCTGTACCTGAATCTCAACCGGTTCTGGTACCAGTTGCCGCGCCGCTACGGGACGCCGACGAACGAAAACATCATGCTCTTGGCGTACCGCCAGCCCCAGTGCGAGGGGCAGCCCGTGGTGATGATCGCGAAGGACCCGCTGTCGCTGCTGCCGAAGATGCTCGGCTCGTACCACGTTGCCCCGGAGCCGGTCTACGTCTACTATCCCGCAGCCGTCGAATTGGTCAGGGGAGCGCCGCCCGCGGGCGTGGCTGCGCCTCAACCGGGCGTGGGGGACCCCGCCTGCGTCATCGTCCAGCCGGTGGATAACCCCGATTGGCAGGCCAGGGTGCTGGCCGGCGTCCCGGAGCGCTTCCCCGGCTTCGTAGGTCAGCGCCTCACGGACCCCTCCGGGCAGCGCTACGCATTCCTGTTCTATCGGCCCCAGTAGCTGTTCGAGCGCCATTGAAATTTCCGAGAGTTATGGTATATACGACTCTGCAACTCATCGTCCCCCGCGGCGTTGTGATGGTTACCGGGTAGCCTCACGCCGGCACGGACGGAGGTCTTGGCATGACGATCGCCCACTCGCAGGAGCAACCGCTGGAGGCCCAGGTCGCCAGGGCGCGCGAGGCCGCCCGCGCATTCCCGTTCGTCTCTATCGTCATGCCGTGTCTGAACGAGCGCCAGACGGTCGAGATCTGCGTCCGCAAGGCGCTCGGCTGGCTCCAGTCCAGCGGCACCCCGGGCGAAGTGATCGTGGTCGACAACGGCTCGACCGATGGCTCGCCCGAGCTGGCGAGCGCGGCCGGCGCCCGCGTCGTGCACGAGGCAACGCGCGGCTACGGCGCCGCGCTTCGCCGTGGCTTCGCCGAGGCGCGTGGCGAGTGGCTCGTGATGGGCGACTGCGATGACACGTACGAGTTCAGCGAGCTCGACGCCGCTCATGCAGCCCCTGGCCGAAGGCTACGACATGTCGGTCGGGAACCGTTTCGCCGGCGGCATCGCTCCCGGCGCTATGACGTGGAGTCACCGCTACATCGGCACGCCGGCGATCTCCTTCATGCTCAAGATGTTCACCGGGCTCAAGGTCGGCGACAGCCAGTGCGGCCTGCGCGCGTTCACGCGCAACGCGCTCGACCGGCTGGAGCTCCGCACCGACGGCATGGAGCTCGCGTCGGAGATGATCCTGAAGTCGGCGCGCCGCGGACTGCGCGTCGCCGACATTCCCGTGCCGTACGGCGAGCGGCTGGGCGAAGCCAAGCTCAATACGCTGCGCGACGGCTGGCGCCACCTGCGCTTCCTGCTGCTCGCCAGCCCGAACTACCTGTTCACGCTGCCGGGCGCGTTCCTGACGGTGCTCGGCATCCTCACGCTCGCGCTCGCGCTGCCCGCGCACGGCATCGAGATCGGCGACCTGCGCTGGCAACCGATCTTCGCCGGCCCGATCTTCCTGGTCGTCGGCGTCAACGCGCTGCTGCTCGGATTCGCATCGCGGCTGTTCACGACGGCGCGCGGCATCACGAACGAAGATGCGATGCTGCGGTTCTATCACCGCTACCTGGGGTTCGAGGCGTTCGTCGGCGTGGGCGTGCTGCTCGTCCTGGCGGGCACGGGGTTCGATATCCTGTTGGCGTTCGTGGACTTCCACAGCGTGAACAAGCTCGAGCTTGCCGCCATGGCGCAGGCTCTCATCATCGTCGGCGTCAACGTCGGCCTCGTGGGCGCGCTCGCGAGCCTGCTGGAAGATCGGTAGCAGCGCCGCCGCGGCGGTGTGGATGTAGGAGGCGGGGATTGAGCGTTCGCGACAGGTGGCGCCGCGCACAGGCATACGAGCTGGACTTCTGGCAGCGCAACGCATCGGCCCTGCCCGATAACGGCGGCGAGCTCCCGAAGCATCTCGATTTCGTCGTCGAAGGCGGCCGGCTCGAAGGCAAGCGCGTGCTCGAGGTGGGCTGCGGCCCCATGGGCGTGATCTACTTCTCGCCCGGAGCCACGCGCGTCGGCATCGACCCGCTCGCGCGCGACTACATGCGCAGCTTCAACTTTTCGACGCACGGCGTGCACCTGATGACGAGCATGGGAGAGCACCTGCCGCTCGCGAGCAACTCGTTCGACGTTGTGATCATCGGCAACGTGCTCGACCACGTGAACGAGCCCGGCCTCACGCTCGACGAGATCCACCGCGTGCTCAAGCCGGAGGGGGAGATCATCCTCTGGATGCACGTCATCCCGCGCTGGCTCGTGCCCGGGCGCAAGATCCTCGACATGATCGATGGCGGCCACCCGTACCACATGACGGAGGCCGAGGCGTACGCGCTCATCCGCCGCGCGCAACTGGAGCCCGTGCAGGGTCAGGCCGTGCCACCGGGCCTCGGCTGGCGCGCCGGATGGAAGGCCGCGCTCGCCAACCTGGCGATGCGCAACCTGCTCGTGAAGGGCCGGCCGATAGCGAAGCCGGCGGCCGCCGCGGCATCGTGAACCGCCTGCGCTTCCTGCACGTCGCCGTCGCGGGAGCGCTCCTGGCGCTGATCCTCTGGAAGACCGGCATCAACGACGTCCGCGGCGTGCTCGCGGACGTTGACGCGCGCCTGCTGATCGCGGTCGTCGCGCTCAACGTGCCGCTGGCGCTGCTGTTCCCCGTGCGTTCGTACTTCGTGCTGCGGCGGCTCGGCGCCGACGTGCCGGCGCGCGTGCTCGTGCCGGCGGCGATCCTCGGCAACGTAGCCGGATCGCTGACGCCCGCATCGTCGGGCGAGCTGTTGCGCACCGCCGTGCTGCGCTCGCATGCCGACCTCGCGGTGGAGGACGGCCTCGCGCTCGTGCTCTACGAGCGCGGCGTGTCGATGTTCATCATGATGCTGGGGACGGCGGTGACGGCCGCGTTCGTCGCGCTCGACACGCGGCCGGCGCTGATCGTCGCGGCGGTCGCGCTGCCGCTCTTTGCGCTGCCCGCGGCGGGCCCGCTGCTGCTCGGGCTGCTGCCGGACGCCGGCGATGACGACCGGGGCGGCGTGCTGCGTTCGGCCCTCCGGCGCGTGCGGCACGTCACCGGGCGCCTGCGGCTGCTGCTGCGCGACCGTGGCCTGCTGGCGGGATGGTCGCTCCTCACCGCGGCGATGTTCGCCATCGCCACGCTGCAGATGTGGCTGCTGGCGCGCAGCGTGTCCCACGCGATCCGGCCCGAGGAGGCGTGGACGGCGTACGGCGCATCGCAGCTCGCCGGCATCGCATCGCTGCTGCCGCTCGGCCTGGGCGCGGCCGATGGTTCGCTGGCGGCGCTGCTACGGCGCATGGGGACGACGTTCGAGCAGGGGACGGTGGTGGCGATCCTGGTGCGCGCGACGATGACGCTGCCGCTGGGGCTGATGGCGCTGGCGTCGTGGCTGTGGCTGGCGCGCGGCGCGCGCGAACAACAAACAGCAGACAGCAAACAGCAAAGCGTGGACGCGGCACTACGCGCCGACGGCTAACGCGCGCAGGCCGATTGACTTGCGCCGACGGGTGCTAAACGGAACGGGCTCTTGGTGGTTTGCTGTTTGCTGTTTGCTGTTTGTTGCTCGAAGACAGCAACCGCGGCCCGATCGATGGATCTCCTTGCGGAGTGGCCGCCCATCGATGAGGCCGCGGTGCTGGGGCTCGGCGTGCGCTGGAGCGCGTCGCTGACGCCCGGCGATCAGGAGGGAGCGTGCTCCGCGTCCGATACGCCGGGGTTCTCCACCTCAGCGAAGAGCTCCTGCCGCATCACCTTCACATCGTCGGGTGCGGTGATACCGAGCTTCACGCGATCGCGCTCAACGCTCAGCACCTTCACCCAGATGTCGCCCTCGATCCAGATCCCTTGCTGGACCTTGCGTACCAAGATAAGCATCCTGCCGGCTCTTTCGCTCCGCCCCGCGGGCGGGCTCCGCCACCTGCCACTGCCCACACCGGCGGCCTGGCCGTGCCGCCTGACTTGCAAAACCGTACTCAGTGCTTGACATTTGCCCCGCATTCGGGCTTAAGTAGGAACTCGAATGCCGGATGCAATAAGCCGGAAACGTAAACCCTCACAAGGTTTACCGGAATTGGATTACTGGTATTCTAGTTCCGTGTTACGTCGCCTGTCAATATGCCAAATCCCGCCCGCGCATTAAGAGGAGTAGACGAAACGCATGGCGTCTAAATGGGGACTGCTCACAAACCACGCCCTCGTCCTGATCCACGTTGTCGAGCATCCCCGCTCCACCCTGCGTGACATCGCTGACGCCGCCGGCATCACCGAGCGCGCGGCGCTCTCGCTGCTGCGCGCCCTCGAAGCTGACTGCATCGTCGCGCGCCGGAAGGAGGGCCGCCGCAACGTGTACACCGTCCACATCGATGCGCTGATGGCGCACCGTTCGCACGGCACCTACAGCGTCGCCCAGATTGCGAACGCGCTCTTCGCGCTGTCGGGGCGGATTCCCGGCCTGGAATTGCCTCCCGGCATGCAGCTTACCGGGGGCGGCAGCGCCGCGGGGGGCATACCGCGCGGTTCGGGCCCGGGCTCTCTGGATTGAGAGGCGGCGTGTTTACTCGACGGTGAAGCCGGTGTGCATCCCCTGCTGGTAGTGGTCCACCTCGCTCCCCGATTCTCCCCTGGCGATCAGGCACGCCAGGCGATAGGCGCCGGGCTTGAGATCGAGCGTCACCGTGCCTCCCTGCTCCGGCGGCAGCGCCTCGACCTCGCCAAGGTTGTCGAATGAGGCGTCGCCGTTGATCTTCAGCACCACCAGCTCGTGCACCGCGTCCTTGCTGGTGTTCGTGGCGATGAAGCGGATCGTCCCCGCCTTCACCGACGTCTTGTCCGGCGTCACGACGTAGCTCGAAAGCCCGACCGCCACCGACGTGTCCGGCTGCTTCTGGTTCGCCGCGGTGGCCGGCGCACTCCCTCCGGCGCTCGCCGTCTGCGTCGGCGCGGCGGCGCCGCCCTCTCCGCCAGCCACCAGTTCGATGATCGTCGCAACGCCTCCGGGCACGTAGCACTTCAGCTTGTGGACGCCGGCGCCGTCCGGCACCGTGTAGCCGGGCGTGCGCGTCCGCCCCTCCGGCACCACGAGCTCTTCGAGCTTCGTGCCTTCGATGCCCTCGATCTCGTAGTCTTTCGAGCTCTCGTTTTTCACGACGAGCTTGAGCTTCTCGCCCGGCTTCACGCCGACCGACACCGGGGTGCAGCCGTCATCGCGCTGCGTGATCGTGACCTCGCGGCCGCCGGCGCCGCTGCTGGTGCAAGCGGCCGCGAGCACAACAATCCCCATGGCGGCGACAACGCCGCTTACTCTCCACATCACGTGACCTCCTGGGTGTAATCAGCCTCCGGCGACAGCGCTGCTCGCCGGCGGCGCTTCGACGCGCCGGAGCAACGGCGGTTTGCGAACGGGGATGAAGAAGTAGGCGCCGAGTACGACCACCACGTACGCCCAGTAGAACAGGATCTGTGCGGCGGCCGGCGCCGAGTCGTAGCCGAGTACGGTGTGCAGGAACTTGCCCATGGTCGAGGTCATGGGGATCGTCGACTCCGTGTCCCACGGCCGCGTACCCAGGTCGTTGATGAGCGCCGCCTCGTGCAGGGCGTTGAGGCTGTTGGCCAGCAGCCCCGCCGCCAGCACCACCACGATGATCCCCGTGATGAGGAAGAACTGGCGCAGCGGCAACCGCGCCGCGCCGTAGTAGATGACGACGCCGGCGGCAGCGGCGAACGCGAACCCCAGCAGCCCGCCGCCGACGAACTGCACGCCCGATCCCGCGCCCGTCGATCCCGCGAACAGGAACAGCGTCGTCTCGATGCCTTCGCGTGCGACGGCGGAGAACGCGAGCAGCGCGAGCGCCGCGACGGAGCCGCCGGAGAGCGCGCGGTCGATGCGGTGCTGCAGGTCGCGCGAGATCCCCGCCGACTGCCGCTTCATCCAGAACACCATCCACGTCAGCACCACGACGGCGAAGAGCATCGTGAACCCCTCGAACGCCTCGAGCACGCGGCCGCTCAGCTCGCGCGAGGTGATCTCCAGCGCGGCGCCAAATCCCACAGAAATTGCCCCGGCGACCACGACCCCGATCCAGATCTCGCGGAAGTGCTGCTTCTGGTCGATGTTGCGGAGATAGCCGAGCAGGATCGTCACTACGAGCGCGATTTCGATCCCTTCCCGCAAGGTCACCAGTAGTGAGAACAGCACCGTCTTGCTCCGTTAATCTAGCGTTTGCTAAGATTAGATTTAGCCTACGCTAAGGTGTTGCGTTAGTCAACACTAATCTGACACGAATCGCGGCAGCGGCGCCAGTCCGAATGGCCCAGATTTGAGCGGCTGTTCGGCTATAATCGGACACCGGCGCATGGCACGTTTGAAGCTGCCCTTCGCCCGGGACAGCCGGACGCCGCCGGGCGATACAGAGAGTCACTCATGCCTCACAAACCCTCATCGACCATCGAGGACTACTTGATGGAGATCTACGACATGTGGCGCGCCGGCCGCCCGGTCATCGCGGCGCGCCTCACGGAGAAGATGGGCGTGGCCGCGCCCACCGTCTGGAACACGGTGCGCCGCATGGGGCGCGACGGCCTGGTCGAGATCGACGGCGCGAAGGAGATCACGCTCTCGGCCTCCGGGTTTGAGGCCGCGGAGTCGATCAAGCGCCGCCACCTGCTGACCGAGCGCCTGCTCGTCGACATCCTGGGCCTGGAGTGGGCGGACGCCCACGAAGAGGCGCACCTCATCGAGCACACGATCACGCCGCGGGTCGAGGCGCGCATCATGGCCGTGCTCGGCAACCCCACGACCTGCCCGCACGGCAACCCCATGCCCGGCATCGACCCGGCGATGCGGCCGAAGACGCGGCCGCTCTCGACCGCCCGGCCGGGCGAAGAGTGGGTGATCGATGGCGTCAACGAGCCGGCGGAAGAGGACCACGACCTGATGACGTTCTACCAGCGCAACGGCTTCCTGCCCGGCGCGCGCCTGAAGGTGCTCGACGTCGCCGCGTACAACTCGACGATCACGGTCGACCTCGCCGGCCGGCATGTCACGCTCGGCACGTCCGCCGCCGAGAACCTGCGGATCGTGGTGGAGCCGCCGGCGCAAAGCGCCGCGCCAGAACAGACAACAGCCAACAGGCAACAGAGGTCGGCCGCGCGCTAAGGCGCGCGGAGCAGAGAGCAGAAAGCAGAGAGCAGAGCGTCGGATGCGGCTCTGCTCTCTGCTTTCTGCTCTCCGTCGCCGGTTGCCGTTTCCCCTCGTCCGCCGTAGCCTTCGGCCATGCGTGCGCTCTGGCTCAAGTTCCTGGACTGGTTCTCAGGACGGTTCGGCATCGGCCGCAGCGTGATCCCGCGCGAGCCCGTGAGCATCCGGCCGATCGGCGTCGTGCGCAACGGCGTCAAGCAGCCGCGCATGGACGGCTGGGCCGCCGTCCGCTCCGACATCATCCTGCGCGAGGAGCTGACGGGCGCGCTCGACGGCATCGAGGGCTACTCGCACGTCATCGTCGTCTTCGCGTTCGACAAGGTGCCGGAATCGGAGCGGCTTCCGCGCGTGCGGCCGCGCGGCGATGAGCGCATCCCGGAGCAGGGCGTGCTGGCGACGCGCAGCCAGGTGCGGCCGAGCCCCATCGGCGTGTCCGTCGTGCGCCTGCTGCGCCGCCGCCGCAACATCATCCGCGTGGAGGGGCTCGACGCCATCGATGGCACGCCGGTCCTCGACATCAAGCCGTACTTCCCAAACTACGACGCCGTGCCGGACGCCGGCATCCCGGAGTGGGCGCGCCAGCTCGCGGGCGATCAGCCAAACGGTATGTAGTCAGTCGAGCCCGAACAGCGCGTCCAGCCCGATTACCAGTTCCTGCCGCTGCATCACCTCGCGCGTGGCGAGGATGATCCCCGGCATGAACGAGTCGCGGCCGATCGAGTCGTGGCGGATCGAAAGCGTCTGCCCGACGCCCCCGAACAACACTTCCTGGTGGGCGACGAGGCCCGGCAGGCGCACGCTGTGGATCGTGATGCCATCGACTGCGCCCGCGCGCGTCCCCTTGACCGTCTGTGCGTCCGGTTCGTTGCGCTCGAACGGCTTGCCGCCGCGCGCGCCGAGCATGCCCTGCGCCGTCGCGATCGACGTGCCGGACGGCGCATCGACCTTCAGGTCGTGGTGCAGTTCGATGATCTCGGCCGAGTCGAAGAAGCGCGACGCGATCTTCGCCATGTGCATCAGCAGTACGGCGCCGATCGCGAAGTTCGCCGCGAGCACGCCGCCGAGCTTGCGCTCGCGGCACTCCCGCGCCAGCGCGTCGACGTAGTCCTGCGGCAGCCCGGTGGTGCCGATGACCGGCCGCACGCCGCGGCGCAGCGCCGCTTCGGTGAGCACCGGCGTCCACGCGGCGTTTGTGAAGTCGATGACGACGTCCGGCCGGGCGCCGTCGCACGCCGCGTCCGCGTCGGTCGTGAGTGGCAGCTCGCGCCCGGACGGCAGCGCGATCGACAGCGACGTGGCGAGCTTGTCGACGACGCCGACCGGTTCGATGTCGTCGGCCGCGTCGAGCGCGTCGAGGATCGCGCGGCCCATCTTGCCGCTGCCGGAGACCAGCACGCGAATCATGCGGGAAGGGTACTAGGTGATAGGTGATAGGTGATAGGTGATAGGTGATAGGTGATAGGTGTTAGGGGCTAGGGGCTAGCAGGCTGCTGAAAAAGTCGTCGGACAGTGTCTGAACGTCGATACGGAGCGGCGAGTTGCATCTACGAACGCGGGCTGAAAGCCCGCGCCACGAGAACAAGAATCGTTTTTCAGCACCCTGCTAAGGGCTAGGGGCTGGGGCTGGGCCACGCTCGCGCGCAGTGCGCCCAATGGATCGCAGCCGCCCCCGGCTGCACCCCACACAAACCAGGCTCCGTGCCATCCGTGAAGTCCTTTGTTCCCGGCGCCGCCCTCACGCGCGATCTGCGAATTCTGCGGTTCCGCGCCCTCCAACCCCCGGCTGGCGACACAACCAAGTCCGTGCCATCCGTGAAATCCTTGTTCCCCCTCGCCCCTCATGCGCGATCTGCGAAATCCGCGGTTTCCGTCTTCCAACCCCCGGCCGGCGACACAACGTAATCCGTGCCATCCGTGAAATCCTTGTTCCCCGTCACCCCTAATCTGCGTCATCTGCGCAATCTGCGGTTCCCAACACACGTGAAAAAGCGGACAACTTCCCTGCTGTCCGCCCTTTCACGACCGCATCCAGACGGCTATCTGGCTTGTTCAGGCAGCGCGTTCCTCGCGCTCGGCCGGCTCTCCGGCCATCTCCGGCTCGTCGACGTTCGAGCCGCTGCTGTACGGGCATCTTCGGCGCGACCGCCTCGATGTGGCGGCGCGTCGCGCTCGTCATCTGCACCGCTGCGCCGTTGACGATGATCTGGTCGCCTTCGCCGAGCGCGTTGCCATCGGCGTCGAAGACGCGCGCGTTGCGCACGACGAAGAACCCCAGCACGACCGAGCGCAGCGCCTGCGTCGGGTCGGCGCCCGGCGCCAGGGCAATGATGCCCTGGACCTGGAACGGCGGCGCCATCAGCAACGCCGGCACGTCGATCTCCGCCGGCTTGACGGCGCTGCGCGTGAAGTACGGGCCATCGAAGTTCGCGAACACGATCTCGTCGCGGCGGACGAGCAGTGGCGCGTCGAGCGTCATGTGAGTCTGCGCCCGGTACAACGGGCGGATCGCGGGGTTGCGCAGCTCGATGTGGCGTGACACGGCCGGGTTGTTCAGGTTCTCCAGGAACCTGCCGAGGTCGTGAATACCCTCCGGCTGGCCGGACGCCACAAACGTCGTCGTGACGACCTCAATCCGCACTTCCGGTAGACGCCCTTCGAGCTTCGTCATACGCCCTCCGCGGCCGCCGTATCGCCATGTGGCCGCAATGCAGGGATTCTGGGGGTTAGCGCCCAGGGTTCCCATCGGCGTCAGCGCCTAAACCACGAGAAACATTCCCTTGCGGGAATGCCCGCGTACCGCGCCGCGCGCACCCTGCTAACCGCGGAGCGCGTACGTGCGCACGGCCTCGCGCTCGGGTTCGGCTCCGGCGACGATGCCGGTGAACCACCAGCGCGCCAGGTTCGACGCGCTTGATCGTCGTCGGGGCCGGCGCCCGCTGGCGCAGCTGCGGCAGCCGTTCGCGCAGCGGCGCCGCCGCGTCCGCATCGCGAAACGTCGCGATCGTCACGTGCGGCAGGTACTGCGCGGGTTCGAAGCCGAACGCGTCGTCGCGCTCCAGCACGTCGAGCCGGGCGCGCAGCTCGGCCAGGCGGCCGCCGTCGTGCACTTCCAGGACCACCGCGTCCGGGAAGACGTTGACCGGTCCGATGGTGGCTTCGATCGGTGTGGTGTCGTGGATCGCGCGCGCCGCGCGGCTGCTGATCCTGCCGACGTCTTCGCGCAGGATGTCGTCGGGCCGCGTGCGCGCGATCACCTGGAAGCCGACGCCGCGGATCGACGCGTGCAGCAGGTCGCGCGGCATCAGGTCGAGGCCGTCGATGTCTGCGAGTTCGTCCTGGACGGCCTCGACCTCATCGGCGACCGGCATGTCGCTCACCGGCACCTGGAACGACAGGAACTGCGCGCGCCCGGCCGTGAATCGCTCGCGGCGCTCGGCGATCGGCTCCGGTTCGCCACCGTCCATGAACCAGCGCCACGCATCATCGAACGATGTGAAGATCGGCGGCACAGGTCACCACCAGATGATGTCATGGTAGTAGGGGCTCATTCCGCCTCCTTCGGGGTCATGCTGCACCCGGAATCGGGCCGTACGTGAAGCTATACCATAGCTAGTCGGCCCACGGCGCGCCCCGCAGCCTCCCGTTCGTCCCGGCAGCAAGTTGGGCAGCAAGACGGCTGCAAGGGCAGGCGCGGTGCCCTGCAGCTTCACGCCTTGCTGTGAAAGGATGCGGGCACGTCCGTCGCGTGCCTGGGTCTTCAGCCCAACCTTCGCCGCCGCAATTGCTAGCCGATACAGCGGTGAGCGGCATGGTCTTTCAGCAGCACCGGCCACGACGGGCGCAACGTGTCGGCGAGATGAGCTTGTAGCTGCTGGCAACGCCGTCCCGGGCCTGCCGCGAGACGCGGCCGAACGTGCGCCCGTCCGGCGACATCGGGTTCTTCCCCAGCGCCTTCGAGCACAAGCCTCGTGTCGGCCGCCCCTGTGCCCGCGGTAGGGCGGTCGTGCGGGCGCCACCGGATCGCTTGGCGAGCGCGAGAAAGGCGCCGCGTGCGTGGTGCGCGTTAGGGTGTGTGGGTCCGGATGAGTGATATGGCGATGCGGGAGGCGAAGAGGAGGGCGGCAACCAACACGGGCGCGGTCACGATGGTGATGCCGCGCTGCAGGATAACACTGATGACCCCGACCATCGCCACCATCGCCAAGCTGATGAGCAAGCTCCGAACGATCCTCCACTCCATAATCGTTCTCCCCACGCCGTGGCTGATTGCACACCTGACACTATCATCTCGACCTTCGGCAATCAGGCTGCAAAACGGCGCGCGGTTGGGTCGGATTTGTCACTTCATGACCGGCAGCAACACTGATAATCTGGCATCGATGACGAACACAATGTTAACGGATGACGCCCGCGAGTACTCGGTCCAAGGATTACTGCTTGCCGCAGTTCACTCCGGTCTTTATTGGAGACTGGATGGAAGTGTAGAGGCGCGAGTGTCACAGTTCGCCGAGAGGCTCGGAGCGGACATCGATCCTGAGTCGTTGTTCGCGATACTAGAGGGCAGGAGGAGTCTGCCCTCGAATTGGTACAACGTCTTCTTTCCCCACCTCCCGTTCTTCCTCAGGATGTGCTTCCAGGCATACGTCGCCACACCGTCCGACTACAGGGGTGCGAAATATCCCACAGCGCGCCGCGTCGCTCGATACGCCGACGACCCAGCAGCTTTCGACAGCTGGATCGCATTGGCGGCCGTAGGAGATCAGGGCGCTTTGTCGTCGAGGACGCCCGAGCAGAATCAGGCGGCAATCTGTTGGGAACTGGCGTTGCGCCTCCGCGAAGGTATTACGCCGACGATTGCCAACTGCCAACCTCGCCTCGAGCTGCCAAGGCCCGGACCAGTCCCCCCGGTGGTCGAGGATTCTCGCGGCCGTCACTGGCTGTCGTTTCAGGACTTGTGGCGTACAGCTCGTCAGTTCGGTCAGTGGGGGGTCGATGCCATTGACTCGCCTCGCATGGCCTCGGCGATCGGGTACTCGGCCAAACACTATCAGAAGATCGAGGAAGGCAGAGTCAAGTTCCCGGACCGACTGCTGAACTGGGGGCTCGATCGCGTCCGCGATTCAGCCGCCTGGCGCATCATCTTCGAAGCGCCGGATGCGTACTCCAAGCGTGGGCCCGCATCGCAACCTCACGGACTTGACGCGCTCTGGCCCATCGTGCGTTATGAACAGGCGGCTCGAAATTACCAGGATTACTGTACAAACCTCTTCCGCGTTGACGCGTACATCGACAGTGGCCTGGGCGTGTCCGACCATGTCGACAGCCTAGTCCCTCAGCTCGAATAGCTGGCTTCGCGAGCTCAGCGTCCAGTCGGATTTTGCACAGCGTCACTATTACGCCGCGCGACGGCGGCTGAGCGACGGTTTGTCCTGCGTGCAGGCGCACCCTGGGAGCGCTTGTCACCGCCTTTATCGCCCCTGATGGATGAAGCAGCTCATGCACGCATCACACCCAATCAACTTTGCCTCGGACTACCTTCGCGAGTACTACGACCGCCTCGATGGAGAGAATGCCACACTGCTCTCCTTCTTTGCGCGCGCCTACGCGGATCTGCCGAAAGACTCGCTGCTCCTCGACTTCGGTTCAGGACCGACCATATACGCTCTGATATCCGCTGCTCCCCGCGTTCGCGAAGTCCACGTGGCTGACTACCTCGACACAAACGTCACCGAGATCCGAAAGTGGATTTGTCGGACGAAATCGCGTTTCGACTGGACCGAGTACTTCCAATTCGCGCTCAGGACTGAAGGACTGCGCGCAGGGCAACGGGAAGCGGATGACAGGGCGGAGCTGCTTCGGCGGAAGATCAAGTGGGTCGGCCGGTGCGATGCGCTAAGGAGCCCACCGTTGGACAGTCCAGATCTTCAACGCTACGACGTAGTGGTCTCAAACTTCTGTGCAGAATGCATATCCGGCGATCGCTCAAGCTGGCAGCAAGCTGTTCAGAACATCGTCTCGTTGGTTCGCGATGGCGGCAAGGCCATCATGTGCGCCATTGAGAGCGCCGATTACTACACTCTGAGGTCGACGAGGTTGAGGTCAGTTTCCATCAACCAGGACGATCTGCGACGGGTTCTCGTGTCGGCTGGAGTTGATGGCGACACGTTGGACATATCCAGAACGCGGAGCTTGAAGAACAGGGGCTACCGCGGAATCCTCATGGCATCCGGTCGCAAAGCGTAGGCTCGGGACGAATCGGCTTACGCATCCGGGCACGCGTTCAAGATCCAGGATGAGCGCATCGGCAGGCTCGCCATCGGGCATGTCCGCGTCGGGGAATCGGCTTCCGGCCCTGCCGAACCGCCTCGGTTGCTAATCATGGCTCCAGCAGCTTCCGCATCGCGTCGCCCACGGCCTCTGCGGCGGGCGCGTCGTATCCCGGGATGAGATGACTGTAGGTGTCCAAGGTCATCCCGACGGTCGCGTGGCCCAGGCGATTCTGCACCACCTTGGCGTTCTCGTTGGCGCGCAGCAGCAGGCTCGCGTGGTAGTGCCTCAGCTTGTGCAGCGTCACCTCGGGGACGCCCACGCGTCGGCGCAGGCGGTCGAAGATCTTCGATGCGTTCGAGCCGTCGAGCGCCCCACCCATCGTGTTCGTGAACACCAGGCCCGGCGCGCGGTACTCGTCGCCCAGCAGGAGGCGACGTTCGTTCTGCCGGGCGCGGTGCTCGCGGAGCATGGCCACCGTGCCGTCGTCGATCGCGATCCGCCGCAGGCCGCTGCGGGTCTTGGGCGGCTGCGGCACGAGGCCCTTGCCCTTCACCCGCTGCAGCGTCTGCTGCACGGACACCGTCCCGCGGTCGAGGTCGACGTCGTCCCAGCGCAGACCGATGCCGGGTCGGTGGGCAGCAAACGGGCAGCATACGTCGCGCATGCGCACCGTAATGCGTCTAGCGTAGGATCGAAACCGGGGCGCGTGCCGACCCTACCACCAGATGATGTCGTCGAGCGACTCTTCGTGCTCCTCCGAGGGAAGCTCCTTCGACCAGAGGTTCGTGTCCAGGTACTTCCAGCCGGAGTCGGCGAAGATCATGACGATGTTGCCCCTATCCAGCCGCTCCGCGAACTTGAGGCCGGCGTGCAACACCGCGCCCGCCGAGACGCCGCCGAAGACGCCCTCGCGCTGCATCAGCAGACGCGCCGCGCGGAAGGCGTGCCCGCTCCGCACGAGCACCTTGCCGTCGAGGAACGCCAGGTCGAGGATCGGCGGGATGAATCCGTCGGCGAGGCTCTTCAGCCCCTGCAACTGGTTGCCGGGGTGCGGTTCGACGGCGATCACTTTCGTGCGAGGGTTCGCCTCCTTGAGCCGTTGTCCCGTGCCCATCAGCGTGCCGCCCGTGCCGAGACCGGCGACGAAGATGTCGACCTCCGGCACGTCCTCCAGGATCTCCTGCCCGGTCCAGACGTAATGCGCGCGCGCGTTGTGGACGTTGCAGAACTGGTCGAGCATGAACGCCTTCTCGTCGGCCGCCATCTGCCGCGCCACCGCCATCGCGCCGGTGACGCCGTCGGCCGCTGGCACCCAGTGCACCTCCGCGCCGTAGACCCCGAGCGTGCGCGGGATCTCCGGGTAGACGTTCTCCGGCATGACGATGCGCGTGTTGTAGCCCATCGCCCGGCCGATCATGGCCAGGGCGATGCCGGTGTTGCCGGTGCTGGCCTCGATCACGGTGTCGCCGGGCACCAGGATGCCGTCGCGCTCGGCGTGCTGGATCATGTGCTTGACGATGCGGTCCTTGATGGAGCCGGTGGGGTTCCAGCCCTCCAGCTTCGCGAACAGCCGCACGTCCGGCTTCGGCGACAGGTGCTTCAGCTCGACCATGGGCGTGCGCCCGATCGTGTGCAGGACGTGGAGATGGTGCATGTGGTTATTATACTTAACGTTGCAAAGGTATCATAACGGTCGGCATTGTGATACCAAGATATCTTAGGCCGCTCTGCATGGTACCTGTTCGACGTGCGCCACTTGGTCTGCCGGGCTCGTTATGCTACTATGGAGACCAAAAGTATCATAGTGTTCCTCGTTGCGGAACGAAAGTATCACATGAAGGCAGAGGAGGAGTTCGCCGAGAGCAAACCGGGACGCCTGATGCGCGATCCGGGTGGGTTCGTCGCCTTCGTGCCCGACCCGCTGCCCCCTTCCGATCTCCCGCTCGACTGGGAACTCGCCATGCGTCTGTCGAACGCGGACCGGGCCCTGAGTGAGCTCGCAGGCATCGCCCGCACCCTCCCGAACCCGCGCCTGCTCACCCGGCCGTTCGTGCGGCGCGAGGCGGTGCTCTCCAGCCGGATCGAGGGTACGCAAGCTTCTGCTTCCGATGTGGCGCTGCACGAAGCGGGGAGGCCGGCGGACGCGATGCCGGATGCGGGAGAGGTGCGCAACTACGCGCGTGCGCTGGACTATGGCCTCGAGCGGATGAACGACCTGCCGTTCAGCCTGCGGCTGATCCGCGAGATTCATCGCGAGTTGATGACCGGCGTGGGCCGGCACCTGACGCCCGGCGAGTTCCGCCGCACGCAGAACTGGATCGGCCCACCCGGCTGCACGCTGGCCGATGCCACGTACGTGCCCCCGCCCGTCGCCGAAATGACCGAGCGACTGGCAGACCTGGAGCGGTACGTGCACACTCGCTCGACGCTGCCCCCGCTCGTGCGTCTTGCGCTCATCCACTATGAGTTCGAAGCTCTCCACCCGTTCCTCGATGGCAACGGAAGGGTCGGCCGGCTGCTGATCGCGCTGCTCCTCTGCGCGGAGGGGTTGCTGGCGCAGCCGATGCTCTATCTCAGCGCGTACTTCGAGCGCAACCGCGCTGCCTACTATGAGCATCTACTGGAGGTGAGCCGGCGAGGCGCGTGGCGCGAGTGGATCGTGTTCTTCCTGCAGGGTGTCACCGAGGAGTCCGGCGACGCGGTACGGCGCGCCGCCCAGTTGCTCGACCTGTGGCGCCGTTACCGTGGCATTGCGAAAGCGTCGGCCTACCAGCTTCGGCTGGTGGACGAGTTGTTCTCGCGCCCGGCGATGAATGTCGCGCAGGTAGGTCAAGCACTGGGCATCACGCATCGCGCGGCGCAGATGAACGTCGACAAGCTGGTGGCCGCGGGCGTCCTGCGAGAGGCGACCGGGCGGCGGCGCGACCGCATCTTCATCGCCCCGGATATCGTGGCGCTCATCGATGCGGCGGAGGCGCCGCGGCCGGCCGGCGCCAGCGCGTTCCGGCCGGGCGCGGACGCATTCGCGGGGAAGCCCTGATTCCTTGACTTGCGCGAATCTGCGTCCATATACTGTGGCCGCGTAACCCGCCATCTGGCGGGGCCTATTTTTGTTACGCACTTTTACAACCGGCCCACCATCGTCGGTCAGGGGTTCCTGAACGCGGAGGGGCGTTTCGGGCCCGAGTGGCGCAATGGTAGCGCAGCCGATTTGTAATCGGCAGGTTAGTGGGTTCGAATCCCCTCTCGGGCTCCAGATTTTGGTTGCATGGTGGGCCCGGACGGTCGCCAGAGAGGCGGCCTGCACCCACCACGGCGAGACCGAGTCTGCCCACATAGCTCAGTTGGCAGAGCACACCCTTGGTAAGGGTGAGGTCATCGGTTCAAATCCGATTGTGGGCTCCAGCAGGAAACACGCTCGCCGCGGCGGGCTGGGTCAAGGAACCGGAGCGCCCCGAAAAAGGGAGTCGCTCCACGGCACGATACATATCCGCCCGGGCGGACATCACATAGCAGGCCTTCCAGCCAGGAGGGCGCAGGAGGAACAGCGGGACATGGCGAAGCAGAAGTTCGAGCGCACGAAGCCCCACGTAAACGTTGGCACCATCGGTCACGTCGACCATGGCAAGACGACCCTCACCGCCGCCATCACCAAGGTGCTGGCGCTGAAGAAGCTCGCCTCGTACCGCGATTTCGGCAGCATCGACAACGCGCCGGAAGAGCGCGCGCGCGGTATCACCATCGCCATCACGCACGTCGAGTACGAGACGGAGAACCGCCACTACGCGCACGTGGACTGCCCGGGCCACGCTGACTACATCAAGAACATGATCACGGGCGCGGCGCAGATGGACGGCGCGATCCTCGTCGTCGCCGCGCCGGAGGGCCCCATGCCGCAGACGCGCGAGCACATCCTGCTCGCTCGCCAGGTGCAGGTGCCCAGCATGGTCGTCTACATGAACAAGGTCGACCAGATCGACGACCCGGAGCTGCTCGACCTGGTCGAGCTGGAGCTGCGCGAGCTGCTCACCAAGCAGGGGTTCCCGGGCGACGACATCCCGATCATCCGCGGCAGCGCGCTCGCGGCGATGAACAGCACCAGCGACGACCCGACCGACCCGGTGTACGCCAGCATCCTGGAGCTGATGAAGGCCGTCGACGAGTACATCCCGACGCCGGAGCGCCCGAGGACCAGCCGTTCCTGATGCCGGTGGAAGACGTCTTCGGCATCAAGGGCCGCGGCACCGTGGTCACGGGACGCGTCGAGCGCGGCATCGTCAAGGTCGGCGATGAGATCGAGATCGTCGGCTTCGGCGAGACGCGCAAGACCGTCGTCACCGGCGTCGAGATGTTCCAGAAGACGCTCGACCAGGGCGAGGCCGGCGACAACGTCGGCTGCCTCCTCCGCGGCATCGAGCGCGAGGACATCGAGCGCGGCCAGGTGCTCTGCAAGCCTGCCTCGATCACCCCGCACAAGAAGTTCGAGGCCGAGGTCTACGTCCTCTCGAAGGACGAGGGCGGCCGCCACACGCCGTTCCTGCCGGGCTACCGGCCGCAGTTCTACATCCGCACGACCGACGTGACCGGCACCATCGCCCTGCCGGAAGGCGTGGAGATGGTGATGCCGGGCGACAACGTCAAGATGACGGTGGAGCTGCATCACGCCGGTCGCGGTCGAGGACGGCCTCCGCTTCGCCATCCGCGAGGGCGGCCGCACGGTGGGTGCGGGCGCGGTCACCAAGATCCTGGAGTAGCGTAGCAGTACAGGCACGGCCCGCCCGATATAGACTGTAGGGGCGGGCTGTGTTGCCTGTGACGCGGCGGGCGAGCAGCCCGGCGCCACCAGAGGGGCCATGGCGAAGAAAGACGACCGGCAGATCATCACCCTCTCTTGCACCGAGTGCAAGGAGCGGACCTACACGACGACGAAGAACCGCCGCAACGACCCTGACCGGCTTGAGCTGAGCAAGTTCTGCCCCAGGTGCCGTGTGCACCGGGCGCATCGCGAAGTCCGGTAGGAGGAACAGCATGAGTCGCGCGCTGCGCAGACAACCGCTCGTACAAAAGCCGCCTGCCAAGACGCCGTCGTTCAAGCCGTCCGGCCCGCGCCCCGTGAAGAAGCAGTCAGCCGCCGCGGCCGAGGCCGCCAAGCAGCACCTGTCCTTCTACGACCGCCGGATGCCGCGGTTCGTGCGCGACATCATCTCCGAGCTCAAGAAAGTGACGTGGCCCACGCGCGAGGAGACGACGCGCCTGACGGTCGCCGTGCTCGCCGTTTCGATCACCATCGGGTTGGCGCTCGGCGGCGTGGACATCGGCTTCAACTGGTTCGTCGACCACACGCTGCTGAGGTAGGCCAGATGGCGCGAAAAGGCAAAGCCGCCGCGGCACAGGTCGAGGACGTCGAGTCCGGCGAAGGCGCTCCCGAATCGCCCGAAGAAGCGGCGATCCAGGAAGGCCGCGCCTGGTACGTGATCCACACGTACTCCGGCTACGAGAACAAGGTCAAGACGAACCTGGAGCACCGCATCCAGACCATGGACGCGAAGGACCTCATCTTCCAGGTCGTGATCCCGACCGAGGACGAGATCGAGATCCGCGACGGCCAGCGCCGCACCGTGGCGCGCAAGATCTTCCCCGGCTACGTGCTGACGCAGATGATCGAGCTGAAGGAAGACGACGTCGAGTCGAGCCGCGCCTGGTTCGTCGTGCGCAACACGCCGGGCGTGACCGGATTCGTCGGTTCCGGCACGCGGCCCGTGCCGCTGGAGCCGCCGGAGGTCAAGCGCATCCTCCGCCAGATGCGGGTGGTGGCGCCGAAGGTCAAGGTCGGCTTCACCGTCGGCCAGAGCGTCCGCATCGTCGATGGTCCGTTCCAGGACTTCGTGGGGCAGGTGGACGACATCAACCTGGAGAAGGGCAAAGTCAAAGTGCTGGTGTCCTTCTTCGGTCGCGAGACCCCCGTCGAGCTGGACTTCCTGCAGGTGGAGCGCCTGTAGGCCGTACGTGGTAAGGTTCCCGATCGCGAGGGGCGCCAGGCCCGCGGCCTGGCGCTTCTTTGTGAAGGACGGGCGCTCGCCGCGCCGACAACCGTAGGGGCGCTGCTTGCCGCGCCCGCAATGGGCTGCCTGCCGCGCCCGCAATGGGCACCGGCGCCGGTTACGCCCGAACAAGACGTAGGGGCGCTGCTTGCTGCGCCCGCATTTGGCCCGGGCGTCTGCGCCCGCGAGGTACGACATGGCGAAGAAAATCCGAGCGGTCATCACCCTGCAGATCGAGGCCGGCAAGGCCAACCCGGCCCCGCCTGTCGGCCCGGCGTTGGGCCAGCACGGCATGAACATCATGGGCTTCTGCAAGGAGTACAACGAGAAGACCGCGAACCAGGCCGGCAGCATCGTGCCGGCCGAGATCACGGTGTACGAGGACCGCTCGTTCAGCTTCGTGCTGAAGACGCCGCCCGCGTCCGACCTGCTCAAGAAGGCGGCCGGTCTCGAAAAAGGCAGCCGCGCGCAGAAGCGCGAGAAGGTCGGCACGCTCTCGCGCGATGCTGTGAAGCGCATCGCCGAGTTGAAGATGAAGGACCTGAATGCGAACGACGTCGACGCCGCGATCAAGATGATCGAGGGCACGGCGCGCAGCATGGGGATCGAAGTATCGTAGGGCGCCGCGCGAGCGGCAGTAGCCGGCGACGGAGACCGAACGCAGCGATGCCGGTAGGTCGACTCGGCCCGCAAGGGTAACGTCGCGGAGAGGACGAGGACATGAAACGCGGCAAAAAGTACGAAGAGAAGGCGAAGCTCGTCGACCCGGACAAGCTGTACTCGCCGGAAGAGGCCATCAAGCTCGCGAAGGAGTGCTCCTTCGTGAAGTTCGATGAGACGGTCGAGCTGCACCTGCGCACCGGGCTCGACCCGCGCCACGCCGACCAGCAGATCCGCGGCACCGCGCTGCTGCCGCACGGGCTCGGCAAGACCGTGCGCGTGCTCGTCTTCGCCGAGGGCGAGGGCGCGCGCCTGGCGCAGGAGGCCGGCGCCGGCGAGGTCGGCGGCGACGAGCTGATCAAGAAGGTCGAAGGCGGCTACACGGAGTTCGACGTCGCGCTCGCGCAGCGCGACCTCATGGGCAGGGTCGGCCGCCTGGGCCGCGTGCTTGGCCCCAAAGGGCTGATGCCGAACCCGCGCTCCGGCACCGTCGTCGAGGCTGCGGACATGGCCAAGGCCGTCAGCGACGCGCGCCAGGGCCGCGTCGAGTTCCGGCTCGACCGCACCGCGATCATCCACGTGCCGATCGGCAAGGTGAGCTTCGATGAGCCGTCGCTGCACGAGAACATGGCGATGCTCGTGTCGGCGATCGTCAAGGCGAAGCCTTCCGGCGGCAAGGGCGTCTTCATCAAGACGATCACGATGACGACGACCATGGGCCCCGGCATCCGGCTCGACCCTATGCCGACATTGGCGATGAAGGCGCAGTAGCCAGGCAGTTTGTAGCCGGTAGTTTGTCGTGAGTGGTGAGGGGGCGCACGCGGTGCGCCGGGTGCGACTCCCACCGTCGGCGCCGGTTCTGAATCAAACATCGCTCGGCGGCGCACGATCAACGCCCTCCGTTGCCGGCGCGCCAGCTCGGTCCGGCCCGGTGTCGGCGACCGCCTCACCGATCTCAGGGTCGCAGCCGGTCACGCTCGCGCGTCCGCGCGGCCGCGCCGGTAGATGAACCAGTACACGATCCCTACCATCAGCGCGCCGCCGACGACGTTCCCCGCGGTTACGGGCAGGAGATTGCGGACGACGAAGCCGGACCACGTCAGGTGAGAGAGGTCGCCCTGGGCCGCCGTCACCGCATCTTCATGCTTGAGGAGCAACCCCATGGGGATGAAGTACATGTTGGCCACGCTGTGCTCAAAACCGCTCGCGACGAACGCGGTGATCGGGAACACGATCGCCACAGCCTTATCGATGTTGCTCCGCGCGCTGTAGCTGAGCCAGACGGCCAGACAGACAAGGCTGTTGCAGAGCATGCCGAGCGCGATGGCCTCCGCGAATCCCAGGCTCACTTTGCGGTTCGCAATCATCAACGCGTTCTGGCCGACCTGATGGTTATCGAATGCCCACTGATGGCTTACGTACACAACGGCCGCCGTCGCGAGCGCGCCCGCGAAGTTCCCGATGTAGACGAGCATCCAGTTGCGCAGCAGCATGCGCCCGCTGATCTTGCGGCTCGCCCACGCCATGACGATGAGATTGTTGCCCGTAAAGAGCTCCGCGCCCCCGATCACCACGAGGATCAGCCCGAGGCTGAACGCGAAGCCGCCGACGAGGCGCGAGGCGCCGTATCCGAGGCCGGAGTCGGTCGTTACTACGGTGAAGAAGTTGGCGCCCAGAGCGATGAACGCGCCGGCGAGGAACGCCAGCGTCAACGTGTTCACCAGAGACAGGCGCGCCTTCGTAACGCCAACGTCCTCGGCCCGTGCCGCCATCTCGAGCGGCAACAGAGGATCGAGACGCGGCAGGTCCGAAGCATGGCCTCCGGTGGGCGGGGTGGCTCCTTCCATCTCACGATCCTCCGGTGTGTTTCCGGGCGCACGAATGCCTGATTGGAGCAGCAAGTGGGGGCGTGGGTCAACCTGCTTCGGCGGGAGATCGTGTGCGGAGGGCGCGGTTTCCCATGCGGCGTACCGTCCCAGCACACCACCACCAACCCACGGGTGCGGCGTCGACCGCTGCCGCTGCCTCTTCATCGGCCCTCGGGTTTGCGCGCCGGGACCACGCCCGATACACTCCCGGAGCTTAAGACAGCAGGCGCTCCTACGGGACATAATCACAGCCTGCCGAGGCGCAATACGTGAATCCGAGGCCGTCGCCCCGTGCGGGCGGCGCTCGCGCGTGCGCCCCCTGTCTCTGGCAGGGGTTTCTTGTTGTCCGTACATCCACCGGAGGTGGAGGCCATGCCAACAGCCAAGAAAGAAGCCAGCGTCGCGGAGCTGAAGGACCTCGTCGAGCGGGCGAGCATCGTCATCGGCACCGAGTACCGCGGGCTGACGGTGAGGGAGGTCACGACGCTGCGCCGGGCGCTGCGCGAGGCCGGCGTCGAGGTCGCGCGTCGTCAAGAACAAGCTGTTCCAGCTCGCCGCAAAGCAAGCCGGCATCCCGGACGCCGGCCAGGTCGTCGAGGGGCCGACCATGGTCGTCTTCGGCTACGGCGACATCGTCGCGCCCGCCGAAGGCGATTACCGATTACGCGAAGACGCGCCCGCAACGCCTTCGCGCCGAAGAAGGCGTACCTGGACGGCGCCGTCGTGGCCGGCAGCATCATCGCCGAGCTGGCGAGCCTGCCGTCGCGCGAGCAGCTCATCGCCAAGCTCGCCGGCGCGTTCATGTCGCCGATGCAGACGTTCGTGAACCAGATCAACGACAGCATGCAGACGTTCGCGCGGCTGATCGAGGCGCGCGCGAGCCAGCTCGAAGAGGCCGCGTAAGCGGAGGGACACCGGCAGTACCGTCCGCCACGCGCGGACATCACAGAGGAGGGATCACATGGCGAAGGTTGAAGAGGCGTTCGAGATCATCAAGGGGATGACGATCCTCGAGCTGCGCGACCTGAACAAGAAGATCGAGGACGAGTTCGGCATCACCGCGGCCGCCCCGGCGATGATGATGGCCGCGCCGGCCGCGGGCGGCTGCCGCTCCGGCAGCGGAAGAAGAGAAGACCGAGTTCAACGTCGTCCTGAAGGACGCCGGCCCGAACAAGATCAACGTCATCAAGGCCGTGCGCGAGGTGACGACGCTGGGCCTCAAGGAAGCGAAGGACCTGGTCGAGAGCGCGCCCGTCAACGTGAAGGAAGGCATCGCCAAGGCCGAGGCCGAGGCCGTGAAGGCCAAGCTGGCCGACGCGGGCGCGACCGTCGAGCTTACCTAGCACGACCAGCGGCGTGCGGGCCCGCGCCGAGCGCGCGGGCCGCCGCTTGGTATGATGCCCCGCGGTGGACTGTTACTCCTGCGACCAGCCGGCGACTAACGCCTGCAAGCGCTGCGCGAAGCCGTACTGCGAAGATCACGGCAACGCGTCGTACTGCGCCGCGTGCCTCCAACCGTCGAGCGCGCTCCCGTCGTTCAACCTGTATCGCGGCGCGCTGCTGCTCATGCTCGTGGGCACGGCGGTCGCCGTGTTCCTCATCCTGCGGCCGCCCGGCGCGAGCAAGCGGCGCCTCGCCGGTCTTCGTCGGCAAGCTGACGCCGACGGCGACGGCCTCCGGCGGCGCCGTGCAGCCGACCGTCGCCGCGAAGACGCCCGAGGCGACGGCGTCGCCCGGCGGCACCGCCACGGCTGCGGCCACAGCGACCGCGACCCCCAGCCCGTTTGGCGAGCACGTCGTGGTCGAAGGCGACACGCTGCTCGGCATCGCCCAGGCGAACCTCGCCCCGGGCGACGACGTCGTCCAGTTCGCGCGCGCCATCGCCAACCTGAATGGTCTGGACTACGACAACCCCAACCTGCGGATCGGCCAGACGTTGCTGCTGCCCAGGCCACGGTAGCGAGGCCGCCCGTGCAAGACCCGGAGCCGGCCGCCCGCGCATCTCTCCGCCGAAGCGCGATCATCTACACGCTGCTGCTCGGCGCCGACATCGCTCGTACTGGCGTTCGTGCTCGCGAACGGCGCCAGCGGCGGCGCCTACGTCACCATCACGATCGTCGGCCTGGTGGGGCTGTTGCTCGCGTACCACGTCTATCAGCACGTGCGCGATCTCGGCGCGCCGCTCGCCGAGAGCGAGGGTCTCGTGACGCGGAAGTGGACGCGCGCCGACCTGATCATCGCCATGCAGAGCTACTACGTCACCGTCGGCCGGACGGTGTTCCGGTGCGTCCGGAGGACTACCTCCTCATCGACAAGGGGATGTACGTAAAGGTCGTGCACTTTTCGGGCACGCTCAACGTCGTGAGCATCCACGAGCTCGGGCGCGGCGAGCGGCCGGAGTAGCAGGATGCTGAGAACAGACCCGTTGTGTCTCAATTGGAGTTCGCGGCAGGCGAGCCGCACCGCGCGGGCTGGAAAGCCCGCGTTACGGTGTGAGTGTGCGTGCCGCCTTCGAGCGTAATCGCATGCTGTGTTAGCATGGCGCGACGTTCGAAGCGGCCCGCCGGGCCGCCGCCGGAGGGACCACCACATGCGCCTGTTGTCGTGTTCGCTCCTGCTCGCCGTCACGCTCCTGGCCGCCGCCTCGGCGCGGCCCGCGCACGCCGCCCGTATCGCGCCGCCCGGCGCGCCGCCGGCGGCACACGCCCAGGCGACGCCACAGGCCGCTTCGAACGACGACTCGCGCGTCAAGGTGCAGATCGTGGTGCTCTGCTCGGCCGTAGTGCTGGTGGTCGTGATCGGCACCGGGGCGTACTTCCTGCGCAAGCGGCTTGGCCTCACCGCGCCGCCGCCGAAGCAGGACGCGGGCGGCCGCCATTAGCCGGCCTCGTGGCCGCGTCAAGCGTTGCCTCACAATTAGGGCACACGTATTGCCGCTTTCACGTATCGCGTTGAGTTGGTGTTGACAGTGGGGTGGGCCGCAAGCAAAATGAACTCCGTTCATCGAATCCGGGCCGGTCTGGGGCTGCATCAGGCGTTGAGGTGGTGTTATGGGCGATAACGAGCTCGGGCTTCGATACTGGCAATCACAACGACTGACCCGCCGCCGTCTGCTCGGCGGCGTTGCTGCCGGTGGCGCCGCGCGTCGCGGCGATCGGGCTCGTCGGCTGCTCGAGCAGCAAGAAGAGCAGCGTCAATGGCGCCACGCCGGTCGTGCCGCCGACGTCCGTGGTGCAGGACGGCGCGCAGGACGGTACGGCGAAGCCCGGCGGCATCTCTGAATGTGGGTCTGGCCTCCGCGCTGCCAAGCATGAACCCCTTTGGCCCCAGCATTCTCTCTTTGTACCAGGGGCTGTTTCTGGGCTTCACCATCTTCGATCACATGTGGTACGTGCCCACCGATACCGGCCGCACAGAGTTGTTCCTCGCCACCAAGCTCGAGCAGCCAGATCCGCTGACGATCATCGCAACGATCGGCGACGCGACGTTCCACGAACAAGGCGCCCGCGAATGGGCGCGCTGTGAAGGCGTCCGACATCGTCGCCAGCTACAAGCTCTTCGCGAAGCAGCTTCCTATCGGGTTCGACTACCTGCATGATGTCATGTCAGGACGTCGTCGCTATGGACGACCACACCGTGAAGATCACCCAGAACCGGCCATGGGCGTGGGCCTTCACCTCGTCCAACGCCGGCTCCCCCTGGTCCAGTTCGATCCTCCCTGAAGAGATTCTCGACAAGCCACAACGTCATGGCGAAGGACGCAGTCGGATCCGGCCAGTGGGTGCTTGCCGGCCACGACAACGGCGCCAACGTCAAGCTCCGCAAGTTCCAGAAGTTCCGCCAGTTTGCGGGCACGAAGTCCATCGCCGGCCAGCCGTATCTCGACGGTATCGATTTCAAGCTGATCGCCGACGGCGCACCGGCCCTGGCTGCGTTCAAAGCTGGCCAAACCGACACCTACGGCTTCAACAGCAAGAGTGAGTCCGAAGACACGAAGAGCGCGCTCGGCGACAAGATCTCGGTCGGAAGCGACCTCGCGCGCGACTTCTTCTGCCTCATGCTGAAGTACGAGCCGCCGTTCACCGATGACCGCGTCCGCCACGCCGTTCAACCTGCTGATCGACCGCGACGAGATCATCCAGCTCATGGTGGAGGGCAGCGGCCTCAAGTGTCCGCCGCTGCCCCCCGCGCACAAGAAGTACCAGCTACCCGACAACGACCCCGACCTCAAGGAGTATTTCCGGCACGACATTGCCGACGCGAAGAAGCTGCTTGATGCGGCGGGCTTCGATTACAGCCAGGTGATTGAGTTCAAGCACTCGGTCCGGCCGTCCGACGCGCAGGTCTCACAAATTCTTCAACAGCAACTCCAGCGCGGCGGCGTGCAAGACCAAGCTCGTTGCCGAGGACCTGGTGAAGTGGTTCAGCCAGTCGCTCGGTACCGGCAACTTCCACATGACCGCGTTCGATCACCTGGCGTACGAAGATCCGGATCTGCCGCTCCGCTTCTTCATGGCGGGCGGCGGCAGCCAGAAGAATTTCATGGGCTACAGTAACGACGAGGTGAACAAGGCCGTCCTCGCCGCGGCTGAGTGAACCGGACGAAACAGCGCGCATTGAGAAGGTGCGGCAAGCGCAGAAGGCCGATCATCCAGAACTGGGCGCCGATGCTCAATCTCTACGCCCAGATCAACTACGGCGGCCGCTACAGGTACGTGAAGGGCTCGATCACGGGGCGCGGCTCCTATGGCCTGTTCAACCGGACGACGTGGCTCGACAGGTCGTGATGTCCCTGCAAGATCGACCCGGGCCAGAACCGGCGATAGAGAGGCCGCCTGATGCTCCGCTACACGCTGCGGCGGCTGTCGTTCTTGCCGATCATCCTCCTCGCCGTTTCGATCATCACGTTCATGCTGCTGCGCGTGCTGCCTACCGAGGACTTCGCCGACGTCATCGGAGGCAGCAACGCCACGCCGGAGCAGAAGGATGCCATCCGGGACAAGTACGGACTGCGCGACCCCGTCTTTCCGCTCACGATCTCCGGCGAGTGCGAGCGCGTCGTGCGGTACATCCCGAAATGCAGCCTCGACGGCTCCGTCCTCGAACTTCATCCCCACAGCCAGTACGGGTCGTGGCTGATCGACGCGCTGCGCGGCGATTTCGGCACGCACGTTCAACAACAACGCCAATGTGCGCCACGAGTTCGTCCGCCGGTTCCCGGCCAGCTTCGAGCTGGTGATTGCTGAGCCTCAGCGTCAGCGTGTTCTTCGGGATCAGCTTCGGCATCCTCTCAGCGATGTACCGCAACAGCCCGCTCGACTACGGCGTGCGCATCTTCGCCGTGCTCGGCACGTCGATCCCGGAGTTCTTCCTGCTCACGCTGCTGATCATCATCCCGTCGTACCTCTGGAACTACGCGCCAGCCCTCGGGCGGCTACGTCGCCGCTCTACGACGACCCGGTGCACAACCTGCGTCTGTTCCTTGCCGCCCGCGCTGATTCTCGGCGTCGCCAGGCTCGTCCGGCTTGATGCGCCTCGTGCGCACGACGATGCTCGAAGTCCTTCGCAGCGACTACGTGCGCACCGCGCACGCCAAGGGCCTTCGCGGTCGCACCGTCGTTCTCTGAGCCACGCCCTGCGCAACGCCAGCACGCCCATTCTCACGGCTGTCGGCACGGCGTTCATCGCCGTCTTCGGCGGTTCGCTCGATCGCGGAGCGCATCCTCAGCATCCAGGGCATCGGTCTCTTCTTCTTCACGTCGACCTTGAGCCGTGATCTGCCGGTGATCCAGTTCCTCGCCGTGTACACGGCGGCCG
Source organism: uncultured Chloroflexia bacterium (assembly GCA_963701135.1). Taxonomy (GTDB): domain Bacteria; phylum Chloroflexota; class Dehalococcoidia; order DSTF01; family JACRBR01; genus CAYJMJ01. Next base: position 2,771,067 of record OY969567.1, on the reverse strand, counting down.
TCGTCGTCATCGTCAACCTCGTCGTCGATCTGTCCTACGCATGGGCCGATCCGCGCGTGAAGTACAGCTGATGGCAACGCGTTCGAGCACGCACCGGCGGTTTGCGCCATCAGAATCGTGGGAGATCCCGCGCGCGAGGCCGTGGTATCGAAGCTTGCCCGCTCGCCGCGGACAACCCGGTGGGCGCTGTCTCATTCGCCATCGTCGTGCATCTTCGTTGTCGTCGGTATGTTCGGCGTCATCGCTCGCGCCCTACGACCCGAAGGAATTCGACGCGAGTTCGCAGTTCTCAGCCCCAGCCGCGCGCACCCTTTTGGCACCGACCAGCTTCGGCCACGACATGTTCAGCCGAATCCTCACAGGAGCGCAGATCGACCTCAAGTTCGGCGTGATCGTGTTGCTCCTCGGGTTCATTCCGGGCGTGGTGCTGGGCATTATTTCCGGATACGCGGGCGGTTGGGTCGACTACGCTGATCCAGCGCTCGGCCGAGGCGTGGACGGCGTTTCCCGCAGCTCTTCCTGCTGCTGACCTTCGTTGCCGCGTTCGGCCCCGGGCTGCAGACTGTCGAGACCGTCGTCGCGTCGGCGCGCTGTTCAGCGGCTCGCGGCTGCTGCGCGCGGTCGCGCTGATCGAGAAGCACAAGGAATACGTCGTTTCCGCCCGCTCGACCGGGCGCCAGCGAGACGCGGGTCCTGCTGGCGCCACGTGTGCCGAACATCATGCCGTACATCCTCGTCGGGTTCAGCAGCGTCTTCGCCGTCGCCGTGGCGCTCGAGGCGACGCTGTCGTTCCTCGGGCTTGGCGTGCGCCCGGCACGCCGAGCTGGGGCCGCGGATCTCTCGTTCAACGCCGACAACCAGGGCACGCAATACCCGTTCCTTGTCATCTTTCCCGGGCATCGCGATCAGCCTCGTCATGCTCGCGTTCAACCTCCTCGGCGACACGCTGCGAGACATCCTCGACCCGCGCCTGCGCGGCTCCACCGGGAAGCAAGCGATAGTTGATGAGCGCAGGACGAAGCTTGACTCCGTCTTTGGCACTTGTTCGGACGGAGCTGAAGCTTCGTCCGTACAGGACGTCCAACATCTAACCTCCAACCGCCACCCGCGCTACCCTAACCCCATGGCCGATGAGCGCTTCTACCCGCACGTGAACTTCGCCTCGCTCGATGAGGAGTACTCCGTCGTTCGAGCGGTCGCGCGTCGTCGTGCTGCCGGTGCCGTACGACTCGACGGTCACCGCGCGCGCCGGCACGCGCGACGGACCGCGCGCCATCATCGAGGCCTCGGCCGACATGGAGCTGTACGACGTCGGTCTCGGCATCGAGCCGTACCTTCACGGCATCCACACGCTGCCCGAGCTGGCGCCGCACACCGGCTCGCCGGAAGCGATGACGGACCGCATCGAGTCGGTCGTCGGCGAGCTGTTCGATCAGGGGAAGTTCGTCGTGACGCTCGGCGGCGAGCACACGGTCGCGGTCGGCGCCGTGCGCGCGCACGCGAAGCGCACGCCGGGGCTGTCGCGTGCTGGCGTTCGACGCGCACTCCGACCTGCGCGACGAGTATCTCGACTCGCGCTACAACCACGCCTGCACGCTGCGCCGCGCGCTCGAAGTCGCGCCCGTGACGCAGGTCGGCCTGCGCAGCGCATCGGTGGAGGACGCGGCGCTGATCCGCGACCGGGGTCTCGCGTTCTTCTCGCCGAAGGAGTATCGCGCGGCGGGCGCTGCCGCCGTCGCCGCGCGGCTGAGTGACGACGTCTACATCACGATCGACCTGGACCGCTTCGACCCGGCGGAGATGTCGGCGGTCGGCACGCCGGAGCCCGGCGGCCTGCACTGGGACGAGGTGTCCGACCTGCTCATCGCCGTCACGCAGGACGAAGCGCGTCGTCGGCTTCGACGTCACGGAGCTGTCGCCGTCGCTCGGGCCGCGCTCGTGCGCGCAACTCGCGGCGAAGCTCACGTACCGGCTCATCGGACTTGCGCTCGGCCCGACCGAGTAGGTGTTAGGTGTTAGGGACTAGGGATTAGAAATCCGGGTTGTAACGTCATGCCTGAGAAGAAGGGCCGCAAGCGCCACCAGCGAGCGCGGCGTCACGATGCCGGCCGAACTGCCGCGCGCGTCGCCTCGCCGCAGGCGAGCAAGCAACCCCTACAACCGACAACCTACGACCGACAACCTTCCGCCGTGCCGCCACTGCGCATCCGCTACGCGGGCTTCGTGCTCGCGCTGCTGACGATGTTCATCGGCATCGTCACCGCCGCCGACGCCTTCACCGCTGGCCGCGGCGGCGTCAACTTCATCTTCCGCATCGTCGCCGGCGTCGCGCTGATCGTGCTGGCGCTCGTCATCGCGGCGCTGGCCGTGATCCCGGACCGCGTCGGCGCGTTCCTGCGCCGGTCATAACAGAGGGGCGGAACGTCGGGGCAGGGGCGGACCCATGCGTTCGCCCTGTTCGACAACGAAACAGGCTCGCCGGCGGCGAGCCTCGCAACCCCTACAACCTACAACCTATAACCTATAACCTACAACCTACAACCTCCGCAGCCGCCTGATCTCCTCCAGGTGCCCGCTTCATGGTCGACCATGTGCTCCACCATCTGGCGGATGCTCATCCGGCCGTCTCCAGGTGCTGGCCCGTGCGCGCCCAGTTCCAGTTGACGAGCGTCGTCAGCAGCTGCACCGTGCTGCGCGCGAAACAGCCCGCAGCTCGCCCGAGCATCTCGTCGATGCCGCGCTCCATGTAGCCGTGCTCGCGCGCGAACGCGTCCTGGTCGTACGGCTCCAGGATCGGGTCCGTCTGCGTCGACATCATGTACAGCCGCTTGTGGTACACCTCCGACGCGTCGCGCAGGTGCCCGACGATCTCCTTGATGCACCAGGCGTCCGGCGCCGGCCGGAACGTCGGCCTCGGCCTCGGTGATGCCCTTCAGCTCGTCCTCGAGGCGCGCGGCAGCGACCGCAGCGGCTCGACGAGGTCCAGGTGACCCTGTCGTGCCGGGCTCGTTGCGGGGATACGTGAAGACGTTCGGGCGTCTCTGCGGGCATGGATCAGTCCTCAGTGAGCGGGAGAGGCGGCTTCCTCGGCCAGCGCCGGCATCCGTTCGTTCAGCGTCGTCTGCGCGACGGCCGCGCCGTCCCGAAGGTACAGCCGCGGCACGCGGGCGCTGATCCCGGCCAGGATCTCCCACGATATCGTGTCCGCCAAGGCCGGCCAGCTCGTCGGCGTCGATGCGCTCGCCGCCCTGCTCCCCAATGATAACCACCTCATCTTCCGGCGCAACGCCGGGCACGTCCGTCACGTCGGCCATGCACATGTCCATCGCGATGCGGCCCGCGATCGGCGCGCGGCGGCCGCGCACGAGCACGTGCGCCCGGTTCGAGAGCGCGCGCCGCAGCCCGTCGGCGTAGCCGCACATCACCAGCGCGATGCGTCGAGGGGCGCTCGGCGCGCCACGCGCGCCCGTAGCCCACGGTGGCTCCCGGCTCGACGTCGATCAGGCGCGCGACGCGGCTCTTCAGCGACAGCACGCGCCGCAGCTCGATGACGTCGCCGCAGTCCGGCGCCGGCTCGTAGCCGTAGATGCCGAGGCCCGCGCGCACCGCGTCGAGCGCCATGTCCGGGTCGAGCAGGAGGCTCGCCGACGCCGAGCAGTGCCGCATCGGGATCCACGGCAGCCGCTTCGATGCTTCGAGCAGCGCGTCGTACTGCATGCGCGTGAAGCGCTTGTCGCCTTCCTCTGCCGCGGCGAAATGCGTGAACAGCCCTTCGACCTCGATGTTCGGCAGCGCGCGCACGCTCTCGGCGAAGCGCACCAGCGGCTCCAGCTCGCAGCCCGTGGCGGTTCAGCCCGCTCTCCAGCTCGATGTGGATTGGCTGCACGACGCCGCGCGCCGCCGCGAACCGCGACAGCGCCAGCGCGACCTGCATCGTGTCCGACCGTTGGCGTCAGGCGCAGCTCGACGATGCGCTCCGCCTCCGCCGCCTGCGTGTAGCCGACGACCAGAATCGGCGCATCGATGCCGGCGCGCCGCAGCTCCTCGCCCTCGTCCACGCAGACGACGCCGAGTCCGGCCGCGCCCGCCTCGATCGCGGCGGCGCTCACGGCGACGGCGCCGTGTCCGTACGCGTTCGCTTTGACGATGGCGTAGAGCCGCGCCGGAGCGGCGCGCGCCGCCAGCGCTCCGCACGTTGTGCGCCAGCGCATCGAGGTCGATCTCGGCCCACACGGGGCGTCCCTGCCAGCGGGCCGGCGGAAGATTCATGGCGTCAGGATACGCGACGGACGCCGCCCGCGGCACAGGCGCGAAACGCTCCCGCTTTCGGCGGCATCGCAATCTGGATCGCAGGCGCCCCGCCTGCCCTCCGGCGCTACGGGACCAGCGCCCAGGTCTTGGGCAGGCGGTACGTGAAACGCGCGCCGGTCATGCGCTCGCCGTCGAAGACTTCGCCGCGGCCCGTGCGCGTGATCTCCTGGTAGCCGTTCTGGAGCGTGATGATCCGGCGGTCGCATCAGGTTGAACACGACCGCCCCCGCTTTCACCGGCCGCAGGCTCGCCTCGCGCGTCACGTCGTCGACGATGCGGAACAGGGGCGATTCGTCGGGCCGGGCGTGCTCCAGCGCGCCGTGGATTGCCTCGTAGCGGCCGGGCCGCGTTGCGCTCGTCGAACATCGCCAGGCCGTTTTCGATGCGGTCGCGCAACCCGTGGTAGTACGGCTCGGCGCGCGCGAGGAACTCGGTCGTGTCGCCGGGATCGGTGGCGCACGCCTTCAGCAGCGCCGGCAGCGCCTCGCCGTGCGCGACGAAGCTGATGCCGCCGTTCGAGTCGATGATCGTGAGCCGGAACAGGTTCATATGCACTATCTGAATTGCGAGGGCTTCGTTTTCGAAGGTACCATTCGCCCTGAAACCCTGTCAAAAGAACGTCCGCCCGGTTGGTCTCTCGTATGGCAGCACCCCGCTATCGCTTCGCTGCGCGCTGTTTGCTCCTCATCTCAGTCATCGGCCTGATCGCCGCCGCATGCAGCGGCTCGAAGGCGTCGCCGACGCCGACGACCGAAGACACGCCCGCCGGCGCCGCCGTCCCGAAGCCGCCCGCCACGCCGACGGCGGCGCCCGCCGACCCGAAGCTCGGCGACACGCTGCGGTACGAGGGCGACTTCGAGGGCGCGATCGGCGTCTACGCCTCGATCGCCGGCACGCCCGGCGGCGACGGGCAGCAGCAGGCGCGGCTCGCGCAGGCGCAACTCCTCGTGCGCACCAACCGCCCCGCCGATGCACGACCCGTGCTCGAGGCGTACCTCGCGGCGGCCGGCGCGGACGCCGACGCCAGCGAGGCGCGCTACATGCTCGCGTCGGCGCTCGACGACCTCGGCTGAGACGCAGGCCGCGCTCGACAACTACGACCGCTACATCGCCGCGAACGGCGCGCTCACATCCTTCGCCCGCATCGAGCGCGCGAAGTTGCTTGCGCGCCTCGGCCGCGTGCCCGAGGCGCTGGCCGCGGCCGAGGCTGTGCGCGCCGACCAGGCGCTGTTGCCAGCGTTCCGGTCGTCGTTCACGTTCAGCTTCGCGAAGGCGCTGGAGACCGGCCAGGCGGACACGCTCGCGATCGAGTGGTACGACCGCGCGCGCACCGAGGGCGGCGACGCCGCGTCGGCGCTCGCCCGCACGGGCGCGATCAAGAAGCGGCTCGGCGACCCCGCGTGGACGGCGGACTACGTGCAGTCGATCGGCGCCTACCCCGAGGCAGCCGTCGCCCCCGACCTGCTCGACGAGCTGGACGCCGCCGCCGTCCCCGTGAGCGACTACGTGCGCGGCGTCGTCGCCTATCGCGCGGCGCGCAACGATGCGGCGCGCGCCGCGCTCACGCGCGCGATCGCCGCCGGCGATCATCCGGCCGAGGCGACGTACTATCTGGCCGCGCTCGACGAGCGGGCGGCCAGCTACGACGCCGCGATCGCCGGCTACGGCCGCGCGCACGGCATCGACCCGGCGTCGTCCCTCGCGGACGACGCGCTGTGGTGGCAGGGAAGGCTGCTCGAAGCCGCGGCGCGCTACGCCGAGGCGGGCGCGGCGTACGGCGCGCTCGCCGACGGCTATCCGGCGTCGAAGTGGTACGGCGACGCCGCGTTCCGCCGCGGGCTGGCGATGTATCGCGCCGGCAACTACGCCGGCGCCGCGCTCGTCTGGTCGGCCGTCGTGCCTTCCGCGAGCGCCGCGGACGCCCCTCGGGCGCGCTTCTGGCAGGGACGCGCGCTGCTGGCGCAGAAGGACCCGCTCGCCGAGCCGGTGCTCACGCAGCTCATCGACGACACGTCGATGGGCACGCTCGGCAGCTACTACGCGCTGCGCGCGGAGGTCGCGCTCGGCAAAAACGACAAGAAGGACCGCGGCGCGAAGCTCAAGGACAGCAAGACCGACTGGGACAAGGTCGCGAAGTACGTCAGCGACAACATGGGCTTCGACCCGGAGAGCGCCGCGTCGCCGCTCGCGAGCGACCGCCGCTGGGACGTCGCCGCCGCGCTCGAAGACGTCGGGCTGCACGCGCAGTCCGATGCGGTGTACCGGTCGATGCTGTCGGAGGACGTCACCGATCTCTTCTACGCCGCGCGCCGCTTCGAAGAGGAGGGCCGCACGAGCCTCGCGTCCCGCGCCGCGACGATGCTCGTGACCGGGATCAGCAAGCCCGGCCAGCAGCCTCCCGATGACGTGCTGCGCGTCGCATACCCGCTGGCGTACCGCGACCTCGCGTCGACCGCCGCGAAGGATGAGAAGATCTCGCCGCTGCTGCTGCTCGCGCTCGTGCGGCAGGAGAGCTTCTACGACGCGGATGCCGGATCCAGCGCGGGCGCGCTCGGCCTCACGCAGGTCATCCCTTCGACCGGCGAGGCCATCGCGAACGACCTCGGCGTGGCGGCGTTCACGGCGAGCGACCTCTACCGGCCGAAGCTCAGCCTGCGATTCGGCGCCAGCTACCTCTCGGGCCAGCTCCGGGAGTTCGACAACGACCCGTACCGCGCGCTCGCCGCGTACAACGGCGGGCCGGGCACGGCGTCGAACGCCGTCACGTCCGCTGGCGATGACGAAGACCTCTTCGTCGAAGACCTGGAGTTCGACGAGACGCAGCAGTACGTGCGCCGCGTGATGGAGAACTACGCGCGCTACCGTCAGCTCTACGAGGGCGCCGGCCGCCCGTCGTTGCCGCGGTAGTTGCGTGAGAGACCGCGTCGCTCGCGCTCCGGCGCCGATGTTAGACTGAGACAACATGCGCACGTTGCTGCACACCCGCCTCCGTCCCATGACGGCCGATGACATCGCGCAGGTCGCGGACATCGAGCGCGAGTCGTTCCCGTCCATGTGGCCGCAGACCGCGTACCGGCGCGAGCTGACGAACAAGATCGCCCGCTACCTGGTCATCAGCGAGGTGCGCGACGAGCCGCCGCCCCCGCCGCAGTCGGCCGGGTTCTGGGGCGCGATACGCCGCATCGTCGGCACCGAGGCGGCGCCGGCGGGAGAGCGCCTGCTTGGCTTTATCGGCATCTGGCTCATGGCGGGCGAAGCCCACGTCGTCACCGTCGCGGTGCGCGAGACGCACCGGCGCATGGGCATCGGCGAGCGCCTGGTCATCGCCGCGATGGAGATGGCGATGGAGTACGACCAGGAGGTGCTCACGCTCGAAGTACGCGCATCGAACGATGCGGCGCAGCGCCTGTACGGCAAGTACGGCTTCGCGCGCGTCGGCCTGCGCAAGCGCTACTACACGGACAATAACGAGGACGCGGTGCTGATGACGACGCCGGAGTTGACGTCGCCCGGCCTTCGCACGCTCTTCGAGGACCTCCGCGCCCGGCATCGCGCTGAGTATCCGGACCTGTGGACGTGACGGGCGCGCGCCCTCGCGGCCGCTCCGTCGCGGCGCTGCTGCTCCTCGCTCTCGCCCTCTGCTTCGTGCTCGGAGGCTGCCGGCGGCGGTCCGACGGCGGCTCCGGCGCGGCCAGGACCGCGAGCGCCAACACCCTCGACTCGCTCGATGACACCGGCGCCCTCGCCGGCGTCACGCCGCAGGCGACAGCGGCGGATGTCAGCACGCCCGACATCCACACGCGCGCACAGTGCGACACGCCGAAGCCACACGCCGCCGGCGACCTGGACGCCACGCTCGAGTCCGGCGGCCCGCAACGGACGTACATCCTCCACGTGCCGCCGTCTTACGACGGCGCCACGCGCACGCCGCTCGTCCTCAACCTGCACGGCTTCGGCTCGAACGCGCGCCAGCAGGCCATCTACTCCGGTCTGCCGGTGAAAGGTGATCGCGAGGGGTTCATTGTCGTCACGCCAAACGGCAGCGGCACGCCGCAGCGCTGGAACCTCGCGACGGGCGGCGGCGTCGACGACGTCGCGTTCATACGCGACCTGCTCGACCACGTCGAGTCGCAGCTCTGCATCGATGAGCAGCGCGTGTTCGCTGCCGGCATCTCGAACGGGTCGGCGTTCGCGCAGCGCCTTGCCTGCGCCATGCCCGATCGCATCGCGGCGGTCGGCGCCGTCGCCGCGACGTCGTTCCCGATTCGGTGTGGCTCTGACCGGCCCGTCGGCGTCATCGCGTTTCAGGGCACGGACGATCCCTGCGTGCCGTACGGCGGCGGCACGTCGAAATGCGGCCTGAACCTGCCCGTGCCGGCCGCGGAGACGGCGGCCGCCGACTGGGCGAAGCACGATGGCTGCAACATGGAGCCGGCGCGCCAGCAGTCGAGCCCGCACGTGCGCACCATCGCCTACAGCGAGTGCCGCGGCGGCGCCGCCGTCCTGCTGTACGTGATCGAAGGCGGCGGCCACACCTGGCCGGGGTCGATCGACGTGCCGCGCCTGGGCGCGACGACGCACGAGATCAACGCGACGGACCAGATGTGGGACTTCTTCGTCGCCCAGGGCGCGTTGCGGTAACCGCCGCCCGCTGTTCTCTCGCCTCCGCTCGCCGTATCGTACCCCTGCGCGTCGCGGCCGATGCGGCGCCGCCGGCGAAAGGACATCCTCCGTGACCAAGATGCGCTTCGGCATCCAGACCAGCCTCAACAACGTCGAGTGGAGCGAGATCGAGGACATGTGGAAGTTCCTCGACCGCGACACGCAGTTCCACTCGCGCGTGGACGTTCGACCACTTCGTGCCGCCCGGCCCCGGGCAGGACCCGAACGCCAACTGCTTCGAGGGCTGGTCGCGCGCTCGCCGCGCTGGCCGCGATCACGAGCAGCGATCCGGCTCGGCTGCCTGGTCACGGGCGTCACGTACCGGCACCCCGCCGTGCTGGCGAAGATGGCGGCCACGGTCGACCACATCAGCAACGGCCGGCTGTCGTTCGGCATCGGCGCCGCGTGGCACGAGCCGGAGCACCGCATGTACGGCATCGCCTTCCCGCCGGTGAAGGAGCGCCAGGACCGGCTCGAAGAAGCGGTGCACGTCACGCGGCTGCTGTTCGATGCGGAAGGCCGCGTCGACTTCGACGGCAAGTACTACAGCCTGCACCACGCGGTGTTCGTGCCGAAGTGCGTGCAGAAGCCGCACCCGCCGATCATGGTCGGCGGCGGCGGCGAGAAGCGCACGCTGCGCACGCTCGCGCTCTACGGCGACGTGATGAACGTCTTCGGCACGCCCGCCATCGTGCGCGGGAAGATCGCCGTGCTCGAGGCGCACTGCCGCGACGTCGGCCGCGACCCGGCCGAGATCGAGAAGACCGTCGCGGCCAGCGTCGTGGTCAGCGACAACCAGGGGCTGATCGACCGCCTGGCGGGGATGTTCGGCGCCGGCATGGGATTGAAGCCGGACGAAGCGAAGAAGGTGCTGCCCATCGGCCCGCCGGCCCACGTGCGTTCGGTGGTCGAGGAGTACGCGGCCGCGGGTGTGAGCGGGATCATCATGATGAGCCAGGGGCCGTGGAAGCGGGAGGTCTACCAGCGCATCAACGATGAGGTCGTGGCGGCCTTCACATAGGCTCGAAACAGGGTGTTTTTCCGGGTTCACGATCGTTGCAAGGGAGTTGTCGACTCTGCTACTGTTAGCCGTCTAACAGTAAGTTTCCCGTCCGAGTCCGCCGCGAACGCCCTACGCTTCGCTCCGCCCCTGACGACAAGGAAACGTTCATAGGAGGTCGTCAGGTGCCATACACCGACAGAAACTTGGCCTGCGTCGACTGCGGAGTGGAGTTCATCTTCACAGCAGACGACCAGGAATTCCACGCGAGCCGTGGTTTCACCAACGAGCCGAAGCGTTGCCCGGACTGCCGGCGTGCCCGCAAGAGCGCGCGCGGCGACAGCGGCGGCGGCGGCGGCGGTTACGGTGGTGGCGGCGGCGGCGGCGGCGGATACTCGTCCGGCCCGCGCCAGATGTACCCGGCGACATGCGCCAACTGCGGCCGCGAGACGGAAGTCCCGTTCCAGCCGCGCGGCGACCGCCCGGTCTACTGCCGCGACTGCTTCCAGCAGCGCGCACCGAGCAGTGGCAGTGGCGGTGGCGGCGGCTACGGCGGCGGCCGTGGCGGTGGCGGTGGCGGCGGTGGCGGCGGCCGCCGGTACTAGGCCGCGCACGACAATTGAATAGCGCAACGAAGGACGCCGTACGGCGTCCTTCGTGCTTGCCGGCGGGCAGGCGCTATGCTCCTCGCGAGCAGCGCGTGTCGCGGGGCGCGCGTACCGCGCAAGAGGAGCGGGACATGAAGGTGCTCGTCATCGGTGGCACGAACTTCATCGGCCCCGCCGTCGTGGAGCGCCTCGCCGCCGCCGGCCACGACGTCACGGTCTTCCACCGCGGCAACACCGAAGCGGCGGCGAGCGCCGCTACGCACATCCACGGCGAGCGCCGCGAGCTCGGCGCGTACCGCGGCGACATCGAACGCCTGGCGCCCGGCGTCGTGCTGGACATGGCGCCGATGTGCGCCGCCGACGCCGAGGCGGTGCTCCGGGCGTGCGGCGGCATCGTCAAGCGCGCGGTGATGATCAGCAGCGTCGACGTCTACCGCGCGTACGGCCGGCTGCACGGCACGGAGCCGGGGCCGGTCGAGCCGGCGCCGCTCACCGAAGACTCGCCGCTGCGCGAGCGGCTCTTCCCGTACCGCGGCGAGCGCGGCGGCCGGCTCGACGACTACGACAAGATCCCGGCTGAGCACGCCTTCATGTCGGACCCGCGGATCGCCGGTACGGTGCTGCGGCTCGCCGCGGTGCACGGCGAGCGCGACAACCAGCACCGGCTGTTCATGGAAGTCGCGCGCATGGACGCCGGCCGCCCCGCGATCCTCGTGCAGCAGGACATGCTGCCCTGGCGCTGGTGCCGCGCCTACGCCGGCAACGTCGCAGACGCCATCGCGCTCGCCGTGACCGATGATCGCGCGGCCGGCCGCATCTACAACGTCGCCGAGCCGGAGGCAATGACGCAGGAGGCGTGGCTCCGCGCCGTCGCACGCATCGCCGGATGGTGCGGCGAGATCGTCGCGCTGCCGAAGGAGCGGCTGCCGGCGCACCTCCAGTCGGCGAACAACTACGCGCAGCACATGGACGTCGACAGCACCCGCATCCGCCGTGAGCTTGGCTACGCCGAGCGCGTCGCGCCGGACGAGGGCATCGGCCGCGCCGTCGCCTGGGAGCGGGCGCACCCGCCGGAGCGGATCGACCCACGCTGGGTCGATTTCGCGGCGGAGGACGCCGCCCTGGCGGCAGAAGAGGGCCATTAACCCTCCGGCCGCGGCCTGTCAATCGCTCAAACGCTTATGCCATGTATTTGCAACGGCTGGGGCACGCGCTGTATCGGCGGTCGTATGAGCGGTATTGCATAGTCGCACGAGCCCTGTCGGTGGGGTGGGGCTAGTAGCGAGGGTATGGCATGCCGGTCGAACCGTTAGTGCTTGCTGTAGACGATGAGCCGGGGATCCTGCGCCTCATCAACCTGGAGCTGATGTCACAGGGGTTTCGGGTTATCACTGCCGAAGGTGGTCTGGAAGCCCTGCGCCTGGAAGAGGAACAACGCCCGGACGTCGTCCTGCTTGACATCATGATGCCGGACATGGGCGGACTCGAAGTCATGCGCCGGCTCCGCGAACGGCGCGACGTCGCGATCATCCTGCTCACGGCGCGCGGCTCCGACGCCGACAAGGTGCGAGGACTGGAGCTAGGCGCCGACGACTACCTCGCCAAGCCGTTCAGCCCCGACGAACTGAGCGCGCGGGTGCGCGCACTGTTGCGCCGTACGGCCGCCGCGACCGGATCGACCCGCCAGATCCACGTCGGACGCTTGACGATCGACCTGCACCGTCGTCTTGTGCTGCGCGATGGCAACATCGTCGTGCTGACGCGCACGGAGTGGATGTTGCTGCATCATCTTGCGGCGCACCCCGGGCGCGTGCTGTCGAACGCGGACCTGCTTTCCAGGGTGTGGGGGCCGGAGTACCGCGGCGACCTGCAGTACCTGCGCGTCTGGGTGTCTCGCCTGCGCAAGAAGATCGAGGCCGACCCTTCCAACCCGGAGATCATCAAGACCTACCAGGGGTCCGGCTACATGCTCGCGGTCCCGGCAACGCACGCCGATGGGCCCCGCGCGACCGAGCCTTCGGGCGCGCCGGAAGCCGGCCTGGTCGCACGCTGACGCGCTCGGCCCGTGCGCGGCGCCGCCGTGAAGCACATCCGCACGGCGGCGCCGCGTAGTCACCGTATCTCCGCGGCCCTACATTTAGGCGACTTTGCGCAGCGCAAAATTGCCTACCCGGCGCTCCTCCCGGTACCATGACCGTTGCCGGGAGGTGACATACCGTGCCAGCGCTCCACAACCTCGAATCCGTATTCGCGCGCGTCACCAAGCCCGCCCGTTACAGCGGCGGCGAGTGGAACAGCGTCGTCCGTGACTGGGACGCCTGCGACGTGCGTATCGCGCTCGCGTACCCCGACCTCTACGACATCGGCATGTCGAACCTGGGGCTCGGCATCCTCTACGACATCGTCAACCGGCAGCAGGGCATGCTCGCCGAGCGCGTCTTCGCCCCCTGGTCCGACCTCGAGGCGATCATGCGCGCCGAGGGCATCCCGCTGTGGAGCCTGGAGACGCGCCACCCCCTGGGCGAATTCGACGTCCTCGGCTTCTCGCTCAGCTACGAGGGCACCTACACCAACATCCTCAACATGCTCGACCTGGCCCGCCTGCCTGTGCTCGCCGAGGAGCGCACGGACGCGCACCCGCTCGTCATCTGCGGCGGCTCCGGCGCGCTCAACCCGGACGCGCTCGCCGACTTCATCGACGTCTTCGTGCTGGGCGACGGCGAGGAGACGATCGTCGACATCGTCAACTTCGTGCGCGAGTGGAAGCGGCAGGGCCGCGGCACGCGCGATGAGATGCTGCACGGCCTGGCGCGCATCTGGGGCATCTACGTGCCGCGTTTCTACCGCCCCGAGTACCGGCGCGACGGCAGCATCCAGTCGGTCACGCCGATCATCGAAGGACTGCCGCGGCGCGTGACCAAGCGCTTCGTGCAGGAACTGCCGCCAACGCTGACGACGCCGATCGTGCCCTTCTTGCAGACGGTACACGACCGCGCCGCGATCGAGATCCAGCGCGGCTGTACGCAGGGTTGCCGCTTCTGCCAGGCGGGCATGATCTACCGCCCGCGGCTGGAGCGCGACCCGGAGGAAGTACTGGAAGCGGCGAAGGCGCTGGTCCGCAACACGGGCTACGACGAGCTCTCGCTCGTGTCGCTCAGCACGACCGACCACTCGCGCATCGTGCCGATCGTCGATGCGCTGCGGGCCGAGTTCGGCAACACGATCACGCTGTCGCTGCCGTCGATGCGCGTCGACAGCTTCTCGGTGCGCGTGGCCGAGGCGGTGGCGACGCGCGGCAAGCACAGCATCACCTTCGCGCCGGAGGCCGGCACGGAACGCCTCCGCATGACGATCAACAAGATCGTCACCGACGACAACCTGTACGAGGCGGCGGAAAACGCCTTCGCGCAGGGTTGGACGAACGTCAAGATGTACTTCATGTGCGGCCAGCCGACCGAGACGCACGAGGACATCGAGGGCATCGTCACGCTGGCGCGCCGGGTGCGCGAGATCGGGCGCAAGCATCACGGCGGCCGCGCGCGCGTGCGCGTCAGCACGTCGAACTTCATCCCGAAGGCGCACACGCCGTTCCAGTGGGCGGTGCAGGCGCGGCCGGACGTGCTCCGCCAGCGCCACTTCTACCTGCGCGACGCGCTGAAGAAGTCCGGCGTCGCGTTCACCTGGGAGGACCCCGAGCACAGCCTGCTCGAAGCGGTGCTGTCGCGCGGCGACCGCCGCCTGGGCAAGGCGATCCATCGCGCGTGGCAGGCCGGCGCACGCTTTGATGCCTGGCACGAGCACTACGACTGGCCGCGCTGGCAGCGCGCGCTCGATGAGAGCGGCCTCGACCCCGAGTTCTACGCCTACCGGCAGCCGGGCCTGCGGGACCCGTTCCCGTGGTCGCACATCAACATCGGCGTCACGGAGTCGTACCTGCGCGGCGAGTGGATGAAAACGCTGAAGGGCGAACAGACTCCGGACTGCCACAAGCAGCCGTGCAACGTCTGCGGCGTGCAGAACTCAAACGCCACCGACTGCCTCAACCGCTTCGACCTGCGCCTCGCCGAGCAGGGCAAGCCGCCGCTCGACCGCACCGGCCTGATCAAACCGATCGAAATGTTCTCGCTGGGCTAACGGACGGGGAACAAGGATTACACGGATGACACGGATTTTTTGGGGTGTGACCCCTCAATCCGTGTCATCCGTGAAATCCTTGTTTCCCCGGCCCTAATACCGGCGGCGCCGTCGCCGGTCGTGCTTGTCGACCAGCACGACGTCGCGGTTGCCGGCGTGCAGCGCGAACGTAAAGAACCAGCCGGCGCCCGCCAGCATCAGCGCGCCGGCGAAGAACGTCCATTTCCACCAGGCGATGCTCGCGCCGTCGTTACCGGCGGACGGAAGCCCGCTCGCCGCCGTATCCACCCCGCTCGCCGGCGGCAGCCCGCGGCCCGGCGTCGGCGTCGCGCCGTTGCTGTTCGCGATCACCGTGAGCTCGAGGCGTCGCCCGCGGCGTCGCCGTGTTCGTGCCGGACGGCGGGGGCGTCGACGTTGGCGTGCGCGTCGCCGTCGCCGAGCCCGTGGCGGTCGGCGCCGCCGTATTCGTCGCCGCCGGCGTGCCCGTGCTCGTCGCGGCCGACGTCGGCGTTGCCGTCGCGGTGCCGGTGGGTGCCGGCGTATCGGTCGGCGTGGGTGACGGCCCCGTCGTGTTCGTCGGCACCGGCCCGCCGACGACGATGATCGCCGCCGAGCCGTTCGCCGTCGTCGTGCCCATGCTTGCGTCGATGAACTGCCTGGTCGTCCAGCTCAGGTTGGCGTTGCCGTTCGCGATCGCCTTGAAGGTGATCGTCGCCAGCGTGCCGTCGCCCGCCGCCTCGTTCGAGCCGTTGAGCACGAACTGGTAGTTGATCAGGCCGCCGCTGACGGTGTTTTGCAGCACTGTGCCGTCGACGCCGTCGATGCCTGGGAACGGACCGGGCAGGATCTGCACGCCCCCGGCGCCGGCGTCGGCATCGAGCACCTGCACCACGCTCGCGTTGTAGCTGATGCCGATGTGGACCTCGTGGATGTTCGCGGCGCCGTAGACGTCGAGCGTCATGGCGACCGTGTCGTCGATGTTCAGCGAGTTGTTCGCGGGGTTCATGGCGATGAGGCCCGCTGGCGCGGCCGCCGCCCGCGGAGCGGGGAGCGCGACTGCGGCGAGCACGCACAGCGCCGCCCCCGCGAACGAGAGGCGCCCCAATCCGCGCGCGCGACGATGGTGCGAGTGCGCTCCCTGCATAGCAGTCCTCGCATCCGTATCGGAGCTAGCGCACAGGCGGAGCAAGGTGCTGGCACCCGGCGCCGCGGTTTGCAGGGAGCCGCCGCGTGGGTTTACGGGTTTGGCGGTCGGAAGTTAGAGGTTAGAGGTTGGAGGCGGTGAATCCAGGCGGTCCATAGGGCCGCCTAGCATCTTTCACCGAGACCGCTCATTACCGTGAGCGGTCGAACCACAGGGTTTTACACAAGCTCGGGAGATATTGGCAACACCCGAGGTTTTGTTATCATTGGCCTATGAAGCCTCTAGAAGAAGCTGTTGTTCGCCTCCTTGAGGAGGAGGGCGTGGTGCGCGGTCGGGAGATCGAAGCGCTGGGTGTCTCACGCCCACGGATAGCGCAGCTTCGCGACCACGGCCTCATACAGCGGGTTGGCAGGGGACTCTATGCTCTGCCCGACAGGGAAACGTCGGCGAATTATGCGCTCGCGACAGCCGCTAAACGTGTTCCGCGGGGAGTTGTTTGCCTGCTTTCCGCACTCCAATTTCATGGACTGACGACGCAGCTGCCGCGCGAAACCTGGCTCGCCATCGGTGAGAAGGACTGGCGGCCCACATCACCGGACATTCGAATACGGATCGTCCGTTTCTCGCCGCCGGCTCTGCGAGAGGGTGTCGAGTCGCACAGTGTTGATGGCGTGCGCGTGCGGATCTTCAACCCCGCAAAGACGGTCGCGGACTGCTTCAAGTATCGGAACAAGCTCGGTCTGGACGTGGCGATTGAGGCGCTCCGCGACTGCCTGCGACAGCGTAAGGGTACGGTCAACGATCTCTGGCGCTATGCAAAAATAGACCGCGTTTCGGCTGTGATACGGCCGTATATGGAGGCGCTCGCGTGAGCGGCAATTCCTCTCCCGCATCTGTGCGTCAGCGCCTCCTGAACCGGGCAAAGGTGGACGGCGACGAATTCGAGTACATGCTCGTACGGTACGCGAATGAGCGTCTCCTCTACCGGTTGAGCAAGTCGCAGTTCCGCGACTGTTACGTTCTCAAGGGCGCAACCCTGTTCTCGATCTGGGCCAAGACGCCGCACCGGCCAACGCGCGATGTCGATCTCCTCGGTTACGGCGAGCCTGCAATCGAGCGGCTCGAGAGAGAGTTCAGGACGATCGCCGCTCAAGAGGTCGAGCCGGACGGCATCATGTTCAAGCGCGATAGCGTGCGTGCGGAGATGATTCGTGAGGGACAAGCGTATGAAGGTGTCCGCGTCACCATGAAGGCGGCGCTGTCAGCCGCGATCATTGCCGTTCGGGTCGATGTCGGTTTCGGCGACTCAACAGAACCAGGTCTTGTCGAGGAAGACCTGCCAACGTTGCTCGAGTTCCCGGCTCCCCGATTGAGAGCGTATCGGCCTGAAACCGTTGTGGCAGAGAAACTCGAGGCGATGGTGAAGCTAGGGATCGCGAATAGCCGAATGAAGGACTTCTACGACCTCTACGCGATGTCGCAGACCATGACATTCGATCGGGGCGATCTGAACACTGCCATACGTTCCACGTTCGAGCGGCGCCAGACGGCCTTGCCGAAGGGGCCACCTACCGCGCTGACGGACGCGTTCGCAAACGACGCGGCCAAGCAGGCGCAATGGCGCGGCTTCGCCAACAGAAGCAGCGATGATGTCCTCAGTCTATCGCTCGCCGACGTCGTCACGGTGCTTCGAGGGTTCATTCTGCCGGTCATGGACACGCGGTATGACGCCGCGTGGATTCAGGCGACGTGGACGCCTGGGCAGGGCTGGGAGAGCGCCGAACCACTGGAAGGCTAGAGAACAGAACCCTCCCCTGCTACGCTTCCCTCACCAACAGCACGAAAGGGGCGCCAACATGACGTACCGCGACCTGCTCTACGACGTCAGCGACAACGTCGCCACCATCACGCTCAACCGGCCGGAGCGGCTCAACGCGATCAGCGGCGGCATGCTCGCGTCGTTCTCGGCCGCGTTCCGCGAGGCCGACCGCGACCGCAACGTGCGCGCCATCATCCTCACGGGCGCGGGCAAGGGCTTTTGCTCCGGGCTCGACCTCAAGGAGCAGGGCGCGAACGCCAACGACAACAGCATCAACGGCGCGGGCGGCCTGCCGGCCAAGTTCGATTTGGCCGATGCGCCGCCGATCGTCCTGCACCAGACTGACAAGCCGGTGATCTGCGCGCTCAACGGCGCCGCCGCCGGCTACGGCCTCGACCTCGCGCTCGGTTGCGACATCCGCATCGCGTCCGAGAACGCGAAGCTCGCCGCCGTGTTCACGAAGCGCGGCGTGCTGCCGGAGAGCGGCGGCACCTGGCTTTTGCCGCGGCTTGCTCGGCTGGTCGAAGGCCGCCGAGCTGGCGTTCACGGGACGCATCCTCAACGCGCAGCAGTCGCTCGAGCTCGGCCTCGTGTCGAAGGTCGTGCCCGCCGATCAGCTCATGCCCGAGGCGCACGCGCTCGCCGCCGAGATCGCCGCCAACGCGCCGCTCGCCGTCCAGGCGACCAAACGCATGATGCGCCTCTCGCTCGACGAGACGTTCGAGGCGAACGTCCACCACGTGTACCTGCAACTGCTGCCGCTCTTCGGCTCGAAGGACTTCGCCGAAGGCGTCAAGGCGTTCATCGAGCGCCGCGAGCCCCACTTCGAGGGCCGGTGAGGTTAGAGTTCGTGGCTTGTAGTTTGTAGGGACGAAGAAGAAGCGCCGCGGGGAACCCGCGGCGCTTCTTCCTAGAACCTAGAACCTAGAACCTAACACCTAACCCCTACCGCTCGAACGAGCTGCACACCGTGTCCGTGATCAGGCGCGTTACGACGTACGGGTCCATGTTCGCGTTCGGGCGCCGGTCTTCGATGTAGCCCTTGCGGTCGATCGCCACCTGCCACGGGATGCGCACCGATGCGCCGCGGTCGGAGACGCCGTAGCGGAACTCCTTGTACGAGCACGTTTCGTGCAGGCCCGTGAGGCGCTCCTCGATCGCGTAGCCGTAGTTGGCGATGTGCAGATCGTGCTTCTTGCTGAGCGCCTGCGCCGCCTTCACGCACGCGTCGTATCCGGAGCGCATCTCCTTCGTCGAGAAGTTGGTGTGCGCGCCCGCGCCGTTCCAGTCGCCCTTCACCGGCTTCGGATAGAGCGTCGCCGTCGCGCCGAAGTCCTCCGCGATGCGGTAGAGCAGCCAGCGCGCGACCCACAGCTCGTCCGATGCTTCGACCGGGCCGACGGGGCCGACCTGGAACTCCCACTGCCCCGGCATCACCTCGCCGTTGGTGCCGGAGATGGCGATGCCCGCGGCCATGCACGCGTCCGTGTGCGCTTCGACGATCTCCCGGCCGAACACCTCATCGGCGCCGACGCCGCAGTAGTAGCCGCCCTGTGGCGCGGGGAAGCCGTTGTCCGGCCAGCCCAGCGGCTTCGCGCCCTCGAAGAACGTGTACTCCTGCTCGATGCCGAACCAGGTGTCGTGCTTCGCGTACTTCTTCGCCGTCTTCACGCACGCCGAGCGCGTGTTCGATGGGTGCGGCTTCATGTCCGTGAGCAGCACCTCGTTGAGCACGAGCTTGTTGTCGCCGCCGCGCAGCGGGTCCGGGCACACGAACACCGGCTTCAGCACGCAGTCGGAGTTCGACCCCGGCGCCTGGTTGGTGCTCGATCCGTCGAATCCCCAGATCGGCGGCTCCTGTCCCTCCGGGACGATCTTCGTCTTTGACCTGAGCTTGGCCGTCGGCTTCGTGCCGTCGATCCAGATGTATTCCGCCTTGTACGAACCCATTCCTCGCTGCTCCCAGTGTCGCTGTTGGCGGTCGCCCCGCCGTCCTTCCTGATCGTTTGCGACCGCACTGTACAGGATCGATGTTACAGGCACATTTCGTGCACGCGATTTCGCGACGACCGCCGGCGCGCCCTTCCTGCCGTGTCCAGCGGCCTTGCGCGCCACCCTCTAACCATCGTACTGTGACGATGATATGAGCCAGGCATGGATTGACGTGAATCGGCTCGCGGCGATGTCCCGGGCGCTCTCGAACGCGGCCCGGATCGAGATCCTACGCACGCTCGCGGACAGCGGCGACCAGACCTGCGTCAACCTGACGCGGCACGCCGGCCTGGCGCAGTCCACGGTTTCGGAGCATCTGCGCGTGCTGAAGGACGCGGGGCTCATCGAGCAATGCGGGCCGGGGCCGCGCTCCGGCTACTGCATCAACCGCGAGGGAATGCTGTGGCTGAAGCAAATGATCGTCGCGCTGTGAGCGCGCCTTCGTCGCCGGCAAGTCGCCGGTGGCCTGAGTACACATCGATGATTGCCGAGCGAATCATGGCGTGGCCGCACCGATGAGCCAGACGACAACGCTGGTCGTCCAACCCGTGCGGACCGGCCAGATCATCGAGCGGCTCTCGCTTCTCAATCGTCTCTTACCGGTTTGGATCTTCCTCGCCATGGCGCTTGGTATCGGCCTGGGCGCCGTCGCCCCGGGCGTCGCCGACGGGCTCGATGCGGCGCGCGTCGGCACGATCTCGTTTCCGATCGCGCTGGGCCTGCTGTGGATGATGTACCCGGTGCTCGCCCGCGTGAAGTACGAGGAGCTTTCGCGCGTCGGGCGTGCCTGGAAGCTCTTCAGCATGTCGCTGGCGCTCAACTGGGTCGTTGGGCCGCTCGTGATGTTCGGACTTGCCTGGATATTCCTGCCGGACCAGCCGGAGTACCGTACCGGGCTCATCCTCGTCGGGCTGGCGCGCTGCATCGCGATGGTGCTCGTTTGGAACGACCTCGCCGGCGGCGACCGGGAGGACGCGGCGGCGCTCGTGGCGCTCAACAGCGTGTTTCAGGTGCTCGCCTATTCCCTGTACGCCTGGCTGTTCCTGGCCATCCTGCCGCGGGTCTTCGGTCTTGACACACAGGACGTCCACATTGGCTTCTGGGAGGTGGCGCGCAGCGTGCTCATCTTCCTCGGGCTGCCGCTCGCGCTCGGGATGCTGACGCGCGTTTGGGGCATCAAGGCGCGGGGCCGCGCGTGGTACGAGGATCAGTTCATGCCACGTCTGGCGCCGACGTCGCTGATCGCGCTGCTGTTCACGATCGTCGTCATGTTCAGCCTCAAAGGCGACGTGATCGTGCACGCGCCGGGCGACGTCGTCCGCATCGCCCTGCCGCTGGCGGCGTATTTCGCGGTGATGTTCTTCACCGCGTTCTGGCTCGGCTGGCGAAGCCGGTTCTCCTACGAGGAGACCGCCGCCATGTCGTTTACGGCAGCGGGGAACAACTTTGAGCTGGCAATCGCCGTGGCCGTCGGTACATTCGGCATCGACAGCGGACAGGCGCTTGCCTCCGTCGTCGGGCCGCTGATCGAAGTGCCGGCGCTCGTGGCGCTGGTGTATGTGGCGCTCTGGTGGGGGCGCAGGCTCCAGTTCGGGCGAGGACGGCGCGCGGCGTCGCCAGAGTTACCTGCGTGAGGTGCGACATGAACGCGATCCGCGTGCTCTTCCTCTGCACCGGCAACTCCGCGCGCAGCATCATCGGCGCGGCGCTGCTGCGCCAGATGGCCGGCGATGCGTTCGACGTGCACAGCGCCGGCACCGAGCCGAAGGGCATCAACCCCTACACCGTGCGCGTGCTGTCCGGCGCCGGCATCGGCCTCGCCGGCGAGCGCTCGAAGCACGTCTCGGAGTTCGACGGCCAGTCGTTCGACTACGTGATCACCGTCTGCGATGCGGCCGCGGAGCAGTGCCCGGTGTTCCCCGGCGCCCCCGAGCGCATCCACTGGAGCTTCTCCGACCCCGCCGCGGTCACCGGCGCCGATGACGAAAAGCTCGCCGCGTTCCAGCGCACCCTGCGGGAGATGCAGGCCCGCCTCACGACGTTCATCCCCGTCGCAAAGCGCCGCCACGCCCAGGCATAGCCGCTCACTCCACCGTAGAGCGGGCTTTTCAGCCCGCGCGATGCAGCATGCGCTTACAGTTCGAGTCCCGCTTGCTCGCCCTCTTGCTTGCGCTCGCGCGGCGCCTGGGCGAACGGCTGGCGCTGCGCTTAGCGCGATGACCGTAACCGCTGCTCACCAGGTGCTTCACCACTCGGATTCAGCCTCGCAGCGACCTTGTCAGCGACTTGATCGGCCAAGTCCTGTCGAGTGACTTGGGCGACTATCGCGCCGATGATCCACTGGTTAACGCTCACTCCTTCGTACGCCGAACGAAGGGCCGCTGCTCGATGAAGGCTGGGCGCCATTCTCAGCGCGAAATGGCCGCTAAATTCCCTGTCTCCCACGGGCTCGGGAATCGGCTTGTTGTTCTTGCGTGACGCCGCGATCCAGCCCTTCATGGCATCTTGAAGATTCTCGTATGCCTCAGCAGGGCTTCGTCCCGAGCTGAGACAACCGGGAAGTTCCAGAACCTCGGCGATGAACGTGCCGTCTTCGGCATCCGGCACCAGCATCCGAACGTACGGAGCCTCCAGATAGGCCTCGACGGAAACGTTGGTCTCACGCCGTCTAGTCGAGCTCTGTGCTCATTACTGTTCCTCCCACAGCGAGTCTTCGATCAGCTTTAGATACTTGAACACCAGTCCCTTCCCCAGGTCGTGCAACTTGATGGAAAGATTTGGCGGATACCCGCCTTTTGCGTAAACGGCGTGGCTCCCTGTAGTTCCTTGATGCACGAACCCCGCGTCCAACGCTGGCCCTCAATCTCCGCCGGCTTGACGTTGGCCGCGCGTCGGCGGAGGGCGGCAATCTGGTCACGGAGATCCTTCCCCATGAATCAGATGATATCACATGCAATATCATCATCCAAGGCCAGAGAGAGTCTGACCCGTCAGTGACATCCCACACTTGCGAAAAGCGAACAGATGTTCTACTCTGCTCGCATCCGCCACAGGCCCCCAGCCGCAAGCGAAAGGCTCCCCCAACGTGGACGCCGCACCCGCACTCATCTTCTTCGCCGATGGCGCGACCGCGGCCGCCGCCGGCTTCAACACGGCGTGGCTCGCCGCGCACTGGCTGCATCGCCCCGCGCCGGTGCGCCGCCTCGCCGCCGTCACGCTTGCGCTCGTCAACGCCGGCATCGCCGTCCAGGCGACGTTCGCGCAGGCGATGTTCTCCGCGCACCGCTTCGGCCTGCCCGTCGAGCCGTTCTTCGCGCCCGGGTCGTGGCTCGCCGCCCGGCTGCCGCTGCTCGCCGGCACGCTGCTGCTCTCGGCGCTGATCCTCAGGAGGGTGCGATGACGCAATCACGGACGATCGCCGTCTCGGTGCGCCGCAACGAGTGGGAGCGCGTCGCGCTGCTCCTGCTGCTCGGCGTCGCCGCGGCCGCCCGCAAGGCCCCGCCCGGCACGATCGACGACGTGCTCGCGATGCTCTCGGACACGGAGGCTGGCGATGCCCCGCCGCAACGCTGATCACCGAAAAGTGCCGACCAATTTCTACGCCTCCGTGCTCGATGAAGCGGAGCTGATGGCCGCGCTCGAGGTCGAGGGCGTCGACGAGGAGCTGGCCGCGCTCCGCGTGCACCTGAGGGCGTTGCTCAAGGAGCGGCCGGACGACTTCGAGCTGATGCTCAAGGGCATGCAGATGATCGTCCGCGCCGCCGGCACCCGCTACCGCATCGGCGCGAAGAGCAAGGACGACCTGATGGACGCGGTGGTCGATGTGGTGCGCGGCGTCGGCGTGCAGCTCTTCCCCGGGGAGGACGGCGATGTCTGAGCGGCGGCCGCGGCGCGCGGGCGAGCTGGAGCGCGCGATCCGCGGCCTCGTGCGGCGGCGCGACGCGGCCCGCCGCACGCAACCCGAGCCGCTGGAATCGATGAGCGCGCCCGCCTTCCGCAACATCGTCGCCGAGCGCCTCCGCGCGCTCGAACGCGACGTCGGCGAAATGCGGGCACGCGTCAACGGGCTGCTGTTCGTCGTCGCGGGCGCGGTGGTGACGCAGGTCGTGCTGCGCCTGTTCGGCTGAGCGCGAGTGATGAGAGAGACAATGACGAGCGACGCACCCATCGATGCCCCGGCGGCCGGCGCCATGCCGGTCCTGCGCCCGTACCAGCGCGAGGCCGGCCGCGCCGTCATCGAGTCGGTGCGCGGCCGCCTCGGCCGCACGATCAGCATCGAGATCGCGCGCCAGGGCGGCAAGAACGAGCTGTCGGCGCAGGTCGAGCTGCTGCTGCTGGCGCTCGCCGCCGGCCGCGAGGTCGACGCGATCAAGTGCGCGCCGACGTTCCGCCCGCAGCTCCAGGTCAGCATGCGGCGGCTCTGGGCGCGCATCGCGCAGGCGCGGCTCGCCAACGTCGCGGCGATGCGCGGCAACATCGTCCGCCTCGGCCGGGCGCGCGTCGTCTTCCTGTCGGCGGAGCCGAACGCGAACGTCGTCGGCCACACCGCCGGCCTGCTGCTCGAGGTCGACGAGGCGCAGGACGTCGACATCGACAAGTTCGACCGCGAGTTCCGGCCGATGGCCGCGACGGGCAACACGACGACCGTCTTCTACGGCACCGCCTGGGACGACTCGACGCTGCTCGAGCGCGCGAAGCAGGCGCACCTGGAGGCGGAGCGCCGCGACGGCGTGCGCCGCCACTTCGAGTACGACTGGCAGACCGTCGCGCGCTGGAACCCCGCGTACGGGCGCTTCGTCGAGGCGGAGCGCGAGCGCCTGGGCGAGACGCACCCGCTGTTCCTCACGCAGTACTGCCTGAAGCCGGTGTCCGGCGGCGGCCGTCTGCTGACGGCGTCGCAGCGCGCGCAGCTCGCCGGCGCGCACGAGCGCCGGTCGCAGCCCGCGCCCGGCGAGGCGTACGTCGCCGGCCTCGACCTCGCCGGCGGCGAGAGCGAAGACGCGCACGACGCGCGAACCGGCGGCCGCGACGCCACGGTGCTCACAATCGGCCGCCTCGTCTATCCCGCCGCGGATGCGCTCGTGGCCGAGCCGCTCGTCGAGATCGTCGAGCACTACGCCTGGACCGGCGAGCCGCACGAGACGCTGCTGCCGCGTCTGCTCGACCTGCTGCGCAACGTCTGGCGCGTCCAGCGCGTCGCCGTCGACGCCACGCGGCCTCGGCGAGACGATGGCGGCGCTGCTCGCGGCCGCGCTCGGCGAGACGCGCGTCGAACGCGTGAAGTTCACGGCCGAAAGCAAGTCGCGGCTCGGCTTCGCGCTGCTCGCGGCGGTCAACGGCGGCCGTCTGAAGGCGTATCGCGGCGACGGCTCGCCGGAGCATCGCGAGTTCTGGCGGCAGGCCGGAGCTCGCGCGCGTGGCTTATCGCGCGAACCGCACGATGAACTTCTTCGTCGAGCCGGCGGACGGCCACGACGACTACCTGATGAGCGCCGCGCTGCTCGTGCGCGCGTCGCTCGGACAGAAGCGGCGCGTGGCGACCGGCCGCGTGCGCGCGTAAGCGATCGCGGCGGGACGGGAGGTGGATGACGATGGTGGCACTGCGACACGACCTTGGAGCGAAGCCGGTGCGGAGGACGCGGCTGCGGCTCATCGCGGGCGGCGTGCTGCCGCGCGTACGCCGCGACGCGCTGCCGGAGCACGCCGACTATCGCGATACCGGCTGCGACCTCGCCCCGAGCTGCCTGCGCTGCCCGCTGCGGCGCTGCCGGTACGACGAGCCGCGCGCCGTCCGGCGGTCCTGGCGCGCGACCGCGAGATCGTCACGCTGCGGCACCGCCACGGCGTGCCGGTCGACATGCTCGCCGGCACCTACGGCCTCTCGCGCCGCAGCATCTTCCGCATCCTGCGCGACACACGATGACGCCCGCCGTATTCAATGGAGGCACACGATGAGCGACGCCATGACCATCCCGCAGCAGATCCGCCAGATGGATGCCGACCGCCTGCGCCGCTACGCCGAGAACCTGGCGTTCTACGGCGGCGACCAGTGGCCCGGCATCGACGCTGCGCCAGAAGAACCGCCGCCTCGTCTTCAACTACGCGAAGGCGATCGTCGACAAGACGGCGTCGTACCTGATGTCCGGCCTCAACTTCGCCGTCGACGCCGCGACGACACGCCGGAGGCGGCGGAGCGCGCCCGCGCCGCCGAACGCGCGCTGCGCGAGGTGTACGACGCGAACCACCTCGCCCAGCTCGACTTCGACACCGAGATCGACGCGGCGGTGCTCGGCGACGGCGCGTACAAGGTGACGTGGGACGCCGACGGAGCGGCGCGTGCGCGTGTCGGCGCCGGACGTGCAGGGGCTGTTCGCCTGGTGGCTGGGCGACGACGTGTCGCGCATCTGGCGCGTCGCCAGCCGCTACACGCATCGATGCCGACGCGGCGAAGGCGATGTACGGCGTCGCCCAGCCGAAGGGCGCGCGCCTCGCGCGCCGGCGCGAAGCAGCCCGGCGTCGAGATCGTCGAGGTGTGGACGGCGCGCGAGTTCGAGCTGTGGGCCGACGGCGCGCTGCATCGAGGCAGCGCGCGAACCCGTACGGCTTCATCCCGTTCGTCATCTACCCGAACCTGCGCGAGCCGAAGCAGTTCTGGGGCGTGTCGCGACATGCCGGTGATCAAGGAGCCGGTGCGCGAGCTGAACCGCGCGCTCTCGCAGCTCTCGATGATCCTGGAGCTGTCGCGGCAACCCGATCGCCGTGCTGGAGAACGTCACCGAGTCGCCGGACATCGCCGTGCAGCCGGGCGCGGTGTGGGAGCTGCCGGAGCGGGCGCGCGCCTACCTGCTCGACCTGCTGCAGGGCGGCGGCGTCAAGCTGCACGCCGACTACGTCGACCTGATCTACCGCACGCTGCACGACCTCGGCGAGTCGCCGCGCACGGCCTTCGGCGAGAACCGCGCCGGGCCTCTCGGGCGTCGCGCTCAACATCGAGCTGGACCCGCTGCTGAAGAAGGTGCAGCGCAAGCGGCTGATCCGCGCGGCCGCGTACCGGCGCCGCAACGAGATGATCCTGCGCCTGCTGGAGCAGTACGCGCAGCCGGCGGTGAGCTACGCGCCGTACCGCTCGCGCATCGTCTGGGGGCAGCGTGCTGCCGCTCGACCGCAGCCGGCTCGTCGAGGACGAGCGCGCGCTGGTGGCGTCGGGCATCCACAGCCGCCGCCGCGCGGCCGACGAGCTGGGCGTCGAGGACCCGGAGGCGGAGTTTCGCCGCTGGCTCGCGGAGCAGCGCGACGCCGCCCGGCTGACGCCGGGTGGGTGACGCGGGGGAGCCGGTTCGAAGTGGGGCGGCTGGAGGCGTGAGGGACAGCGGTGGTGGAGAGGTTCTGGTGGCCCCTGAGAAACTCGCTGTCCTTCGCCGCCTCCAGCCCGGATATCCCGCAGTCCTTGCGGGAAAGGTAATCCTGACCATACGCCGGGGCGGTGTGCACCGTACGCGGGCGTCGGACAAAGGCGTCCGCAGGGGTGAAGTTCGCCGCCTGCGGTGAGAAGGCCGATTATACACCCGCCGGTATGCTTGTCAATATCTAAAAAGTGCAACATCGGCGCCCTGGCGGTTGCCGCCGGCCTTCGTCCGTGCTGAGATGCAGCCGTTGCCGGACCTCACGACGCTCGCCCGCCGCCTGTCGCGATGGCCTGTCCTGCTCGCATGGATGGCCGTCATCTTCGCGCTCTCGTCCATCCCGAACGAGATCGCGCCGGCGACGCCGGACCCCATCCCCTTCGACAAGGTCGCGCACTTCGGGGAGTACGCGGTGCTCGGCGTCCTGCTCGCCGGCATCGGCCTGCGCTACGCCGGCCGGCGAGGCGCGGCCGCGCGCGCGGCGATTGCCGTGGCGGCGGCGGTCGCCGCCGCCGCGCTCTACGGCGCCACCGACGAAGTCCACCAGCGCTTTGTGCCCGGCCGCGACCCGTCGGCCCGCGACTGGACGGCCAACGTCGCCGGCGCCGCGATCGGCGCCGTACCCGCGGCCGCCGTCCTCCGCAACACGCCGCCGGGCGAGATGGCGCCTACGCGCGCCGCACCGCCGCCGAGACGCCGCAGGCGGTGAGGGTCACCGGCGGCAGTCGGTGCGGCAGCCTATGCGCCCGCGTCACTTCTCAGCAGGGCGCGAAAACCTTCCTGCTCGAAGTCGTGGTCATACGTGAGTACGTCTGAGATGCCTCGTCCACCGCAAACGACCATCGAAATGCAGTCCGTCATGCTGTACGTCTTGTCAGGCCGCATCCGGTAGAGATCGAGGGCCGCGTCGAACATTTCCGGGGTTTGAGGCAGCACCGTGAACGATCGTTCGGCCCGTATCGTGTCAACGTACCGGGTGGCCGCAATCCGGATGCGCTCTCCGTGCGCTGACAGGAAGGTGAGGAATTCGACAAGCACCGCAGCCGTCGTTACGAATGCGGCGCCTTCGCGACGAAGTGACTCGCCGATCGCGACAGCGATCTCGTGATGTTGGTCTCGTGTGTCGATGACCGCCACGTGGTAGGCAGTGTCGGCGAAGACCTCTCGCAACTACGACTCCCGCGGTGAGCCGTGGGCGTAGTGATCGAAGTTCTTCGAAAGGTCGCGCGGCAGTCTGTCCCACTCTTCGGCGGGCACGCTGCGGCCGATCTCAGCGAGCCGCTCGAAGATACTCGACCCGCGCTTGGGCCGCCGCGTGGCGGCCGCTGTAGCGGGCTTGCGTTTCGCCGGTTTTCGTATCGCCATGGCATCCACAGTCTAACACTGGCGGAAAGCGAGCCGCCGCCCCCTACAACCTACCACCTACCACCTCCCGTCACCCCTGGGCAGTGTCCGCGAAGACCTTGCGCACTCAGTCTTGTTTCGGAGTGCCGTACAGGTAATGGTCGACCTGCTGCGCGCCGTCGCGTGGCAGCCGTCCCAACTCTGCGTCAGGTATGCGTGCGCCCATCTCGATGACTTTGTCCCATATGGACGCCGCCCGCTTCGTCGAGCGTCTCGCCTTCGTCGCGGCAGTCCGTTTCGCCGGTTTGCGTATCGCCATAGCGCCCACAGTCTACCACCGCCGGAAAGCGAGCCGGCGTCCCCTACAACCTACAACCCACCACCTACAACCTCCCCCGTCACCCCTGACGCTTCAGCCGGCCCGTCTTCTTCGCCCAGCGCTCCGCGATCCCGAACACCACCATGCCGCCCGGGATCAGCGTGACGCCGAACGCCACAAGCGCCGCGAGCTGCTCCCACACGTCGATCACGCTCTTGCCATCGATGATCGCGCCGCGGATGCCGTCGAGGATGTACGTCGCCGGCGAGACGTACGAGAACGCGCGCAGCCACGCGGGCAGCACTTCGACCTGGTAGTACACGCCGGAGACGAGCAGCACGAACGCCTGGATCATCATCGACATCTGCTGCCCGCGCTCCGGGTAGAGCATCGGCAAGATGCCGGCGAAGATCGCGAGTCCGGCGACGCTGAAGCTGCCGACGAGCAGCACCATCGCGGCGGCCGGCCAGTCGGCGCTGCCGAGGTCGATGCTGAAGAACGGCGCGGCGATCGCGAAGATGAGCAGCGTCCGCAGCACCGCGTGCATGATCCCGAACAGCACCATGCCCGCCAGGTGCAGCCATCGCTCCACCGGCGCCATCAACGTGTGCTCGATCGTCCCTTCCCAGCGCTCCCACGAGATCACCAGGCTGATGTCGTCGAGCACAGCCGACAGGTACGCCCAGACGAGCGTGCCGATCAGCAGGAACAGCACCAGCTTCTGGATGTCGGCCTTGTCGACGATCCCCGATTCGCCCACCTGGTTGGCGATGAACGTGACCGCGAGCGTGTTCACGGCGCCGTACACGAGCCACACCAGCTCCCACGCCCAGTAGCGCTTCCACAGGTTGGTCTGCCGCTCGATGAACGCCCACGCCAGCGCTGTCCGGCCGGCGGTCGCGGGTAACTTCAGCGGCCTTGCCATGTTAGCCATACGCCGTCACCTCCGCCGGCTCCTCGTCTTCCTCGACGCGGTGGCCGGTCAACTCCATGAACACCGTCTCCATCGTGATGCTCTCGATCGGCCGCCCGCCCGCGACCATCTGCCGCAGCGCCAGCGGCGTGCCCTCGGCGACGATCCGCCCGCCTGCCAGGAAGGAGATGCGGTCGCAGAGCAGCTCCGCCTCCTCCATGTCGTGCGTCGTCAGCAGGATCGTCGCGTCGTGCTCGCGTTGCGCCTCGCGGATGAACGCCTGCACGTCGCGCTTGCTGCGCGGGTCGAGCCCGGTCGTCGGCTCATCGAGCAGCATCAGCACGGGCGACGTCAGGAACGCGCGCGCGACCGCCACCTTCTGCTGCTGCCCGCGCGACAGGTGGCTCATCGGCTCCAGCGCGCGCGCCCACTCGAAGCCGAGCCGCTCCAGGATTTGCGGCGTCCGCTGCTTCACCTCGCGCGGCGTCAGCCCGTATACGCGGCCGAAGAACATCAGATTCTCCAGCGCCGTCATGTTGCGGAAGAACGACGGGTCGGCCGACACGCGGTTGATCAGCGACCGTACCCGCATCGAGTCGCGCACGACGTCGAGGCCGAAGACGCGCACGTCGCCGCCGTCCGGCAGCAGCAGCGTGCTGACGATGCGGATCAGCGTCGACTTGCCCGACCCGTTGGCGCCGATGACGCCGAAGATCTCGCCGCGCCGGATCTCGAACAACACGTCGTCGACGACGCGCCGCGGCCCGGCCGCCTGTCCATCGCGATGCCACGGCAGCAGCCGCACCAGGTCGATGCCGCCGCCGAACGATTTGCTGACATGCATCGCCCGCAGCGCCAGGTCATCGGCTGCCGTGGCGCGCGTGTTCCGGTCAATCACCTGGTCCATGCCGTTGCTCCTTCGTCCGGATGCCCGGGCCGTGTTCGCGGCCGGGCGACAAAAAACCCACTACGCCCAATCGTTGTAGTGGGTGGATGAACTCGCCCGGGCCGCGCGGTCAGCTACTCAATACTCACGCCTCGCACTGGGCACACTCATCCGACCCACACTCGCGCCCACACCGTTAAGGGTGCGTCGCGGGCGGAAGATTCCGCTAAGGTTGATGCTCTGCATCTGTGTGCCTGCCATTACTGATTAGTTCAGGCTACGGGCCTTGTGGCGCATCATATGCCGCGGCCCGGAAGCTGTCAATGCCACTGATCTGGTGGTCTGGCCGGTGGTCGGTGAGGATCGGCAACGTGATCCGGCTTCGCCGGATGGGCAGCCGAGGGCGGCTACCCCACGTGCCCCGCTGCTCGCAATCAACGCCCCGGCCAAAAGCACCACCACTCCACCAGCCCCGGCGAGAACCGCCGCCACTCAATCACCAGCCCCGGCGAGAACCACCACCAGCAACCGGCACCCAGCAACGAGGCGACCAGCCACGCGGTATGCTCTGTTGTCTGTTGTCTGTTCTCTGCTCTCCGTTACACACCACATGGGCTACGACGACGCGCTGCGCTGGCTCCTCACACGCCCTGACTTCGAGCGCACCGGCGAGTTCGCCGAGCGCCCGGACCTGGCGCCCATGCGCGCGCTGCTCGCCGCGCTGGGCGGCCCGCACCTCGGCCGGGCGACGGTGCACGTCGCCGGGTCGAAGGGCAAGGGCAGCACGGCCGTCATGATCGCAGTCGATGCTCGCCGCCGCCGGCGTCCGCACAGGCTGCTACGTCAGCCCGCACCTGCACCGCTACAACGAACGGATCCGCATCGACGGCAAGCCCGTCGAGCGCGACACCTTCGCCGCCGCCATGTCGGCCGTGCGCGACGCGATGGACGCCGTCGAGCCGCGCTTTCCGGAGCGCCGCTTCCTCGCGTTCGATGCGCTCACGGCCGCCGCGTTCGTCGCGTTCCGCGACGCCGGCGTCGCGGCGCAGGTCGTCGAGGTCGGCCTGGGCGGCGCGCTTGACTCGACCAACGTCTTCGACGCGACGGACGTTGTCGTGCTGACGCCGATCAGCCTCGAGCACACGGCCATCCTCGGCTCGACGATCGGCGAGATCGCGGCGCAGAAGGCCGGCATCATCACGCCGGGCGCGGCGGTCATCGTGGCGCCGCAGCGCGAGTCGGCGATCGACGTCTTTCGTGAGACCGCGGCGGCGCGCGGCGCTTCGATGGTCGAGGTCGCCGCCGCGTGCCAGATGACGCGCACCAGCGCCTCGGCCGACGGGCAGGAGTTCAAGCTCAAGACGCCGCGCGCCACGTACGCCGCCCGGCTGCCGCTCGCCGGCCGCCACCAGCTCGACAACGCCGCCACCGCGGTCCTGGCGTGCGAGGCGCTTGCGCAGCGCCGCGGGTTCGACCTGACGCCGCAACACGTGCGCACGGGACTGGCCGCAGTCACGTGGCCCGCGCGGCTCGAAGTGCTGAAGCGCAGCCCGCTCGTGATCATCGATGGCGCGCACAATGGCGATTCGGCGAAACGCATGGTCGTGGCCCTGCGCGAGTACTTCGGCGTGTCGCACGCCGTGTTGTTGTTCGGCACGCTCGCCGGCAAGGACGTGCAGGCCATGGCCCAGGCCGTCGCGCCCATCGCCGATCACGTCTTCGCGCCCGCGTGGCACCACGCCCGCGCCCAGACCTGCGCGTGCTCGCCGATGCCTTTCGCCCGCTCGGCGTGCCAGTCACGGCGTTCGGCGACCTTTCGTCCGCATTCGAGGCCGCCGTCGCCGAAGCGGGCGCGCGCGGCGCCGTCGTTGCATTCGGCTCGCTGGCGTTCGCGGCGGCGCTTCGCGAATACCTTCTCGGAATCGAATCAGATATGATCCGGTTGGAAACGCTACATCCGCCGGCAAGCCGTCCGGACGCATCGTAGGCGGGACAAGGCATGAGCAACGGCACCAACGGCGACGGCCGCCGGCGCGTCGTGATCACCGGCATGGGTACGCTCAATCCGCTCGGCAACACCGTCGCCGAGTTCTGGGAGAACGCCGTCGCCGGCAAGTCGGGCGTCGACTGGCTGACGCAGGTGGATTCGACCGGCTACGACATCCACATCGCCGGCGAGGTCAAGAACTTCGTGCCCGAGGAGTACATCGATCGCAAGGAGGCGCGGCGCATGGCGCGCTTCTCGCAACTGGCGCTCGCCGCCGCGCGCGAGGCGTTCACGATGTCCGGCCTCGACATCTCGAAGGAGGACCCGTACCGCGTCGGCGTGCTCTTCGGCAACGGGATGGGCGGCTACCCGGACACCGACCGCGCCGTGAAGGACATCGTCCAGAAGGGCGTGCGGCGGATGGACCCCTTCTACATGGTGAAGATGCTGCCGAACATGGCCGCCGCACAGGTGGCCATGCGGTACGGCGCGAAGGGCTACAACGCCACCATCTCCACCGCCTGCGCCTCCGCCGGCAACGCCATGGGCGAGGCGCTGGAGATGATCCGCACCGGCCGCGCCGACGTGATGATCACCGGCGGCACCGAGGCCGGCCTCTCGGAGCTGGGGCTCGCCGCCTTCCAGGTGATGAAGGCGCTCTCCACGAACAACGACCCGCCTTCCGGCGCGAGCCGCCCGTTCGATGCGAAGCGCGACGGCTTCGTGTCGTCCGAAGGCGCCGGCGTCTTCATCGTCGAGGCGCTCGATCACGCGAAGCAGCGCGGCGTGCCGATCCTCGCCGAACTGGCGGGCTACGGCTGCACGTCGGACGCGCACCACGTCGTCGTACCGGTGGAAGACGGCGAGACGACGGCCGCGTGCATGACGCTCGCGCTCGCCGACGCCGGCATGACGCCGGAGGACATCGACTACGTGAACGCGCACGGCACCTCGACGCAGATGAACGACAAGTACGAGACGGTCGCGCTCAAGCGCGCGCTCGGCGAGCTCGCGTACCAGATCCCGACCAGCTCGACGAAGTCGCTCATCGGCCACACGCTCGGCGCGTCCGCGGCGATCGAGGCGATCGCGTGCGTGCAATCCATCCTCACCGGCTGGGTGCACCCGACGATCAACCAGGAGTACCCGGACCCGGACTGCGACCTGGATTACGTGCCGAACAAGGCGCGCCAGGCGGAGGTGAACGTCGTGCTGAAGAACAGCTTCGGTTTCGGCGGCCAGAACGCCTGCCTGGTGTTCAAGAAGTTCGAAGGCTAATGCGCGTACTCGTAACCGGCGGCGCCGGCTTCATCGGGTCCGCGGTCACGCGCGTCCTGCTCGCCGAGCAGCACGACGTCACCGTCGTCGACAACCTGTCGAAAGGCTTCCGCAAGCTCGTGCCGCCGGACGCGCGCTTCATCGAGGGCGACCTGCGCGACGAGGAGCGGCTGCCGGAATGGCTGCGCGCCCACGACGCCGTGATCCACATGGCCGCGTTCATCGAGGTCGGACGCTCCGTGCAGGAGCCGCTCGTCTTCGCCGAGAACAACATCCTCAACTCGGTCCGCCTGCTCGAAGCGATGCACCGCGCCGGCGTGCCGAAGATCGTGTTCTCGTCGAGCGCCACCGTCTACGGCACGCCGAAGAGCCTGCCGATCCGCGAGACGGACCCGCTCGGCGTGCAGTCGAACCCCTACGGCGCGTCAAAGGTCTCGACCGAGGCGTTCGTCGCGACCTACAACCAGCTCTACGGCATGGACGCGATCATCCTGCGCTACTTCAACCCGTACGGCCCGAACGAGCTGCACGAGCCGGAAACGCACGCCATCCCCAACTTCATCCGCGCCGCGCTCGAAAAGCGCACCATCCCGCTCTACTGGAAGGGCGAGCAGGTGCGCGACTTCTTCTACGTCGACGACCTGGCGCGCGCGCACACCGCCGTGCTCGGGCTGAAGGGGCTGGACTACTACAACGTCGGCTCCGACACCGGCACGAAGATCATCGACGTCGTCAACGAGATCATCGACATTGTCGGCTACGACGTGCCCGTCGAAGATCTCGGCGAACGCGCGGGCGACGTCGCCGCCACCTACGCCTGGTCGGAAAAGCTCGCCGCCGCCACCGGCTGGCGAGCGCAGGTCCCGCTGCGCGAAGGTCTCGAACGCACCGTGGAGTGGTTCCGCACCAGGTAGTCGGTCAGTCGGTCAGTCAGGATGTCAGCGGTCAGCCGCGGTAGGGGTGCCGCCCGCTGCGCCCGCCGGCGCCTTCCGTAGCGCGGGCTTTTCAGCCCGCGCGGATCATTCGCGCACGGCTCGCACATCGCGCACATCGCGCGCGTCGCGCACACTGGCGTTCGCGTCGCCGCCGTTGTAGGGGCGCAGCCCGCTGCGCCCGCCGGCGCCTTCCGTAGCGCGGGCTTTTTCAGCCCGCGCGGATCATTCGCGCACGGCTCGCGCATCGCGCACATCGCGCGCGTGGCGCACACTGGCGTTCGCGTCGCCGCCGTTTGTAGGGGCGCAGCCCGCTGCGCCCGTCAACACCTTCCGTAGCGCGGGCTTTTCAGCCCGCGCGGATCATTCGCGCACGGCTCGCACATCGCGCACATCGCGCGCGTGGCGCACGCTGGCGTTCGCGTTGCCGCCGTTTGTAGGGGCGCAGCCCGCTGCGCCCGGCCTTTGGCCGTATCGCCGACGGCGCGTCGTGACGGAATGCTACACTCACATGTCGTTGAAGTGGAGGGCGCATGACGATCGCACCACGGCAAACTAAAGACACGCGCTACATCGTCCTCACGCTTCGCGCGTTCGAGGAAGACGGCGTGTTCGTCTCCGAATGCGTCGAACTCCAGATCGCCAGCCAGGGCGATTCACCGGAAGAAGCGATCGCGAATGCGCGCGAGGCGACGGACCTCTATCTCGAGACGATCGCCGACCTCGGCGAGCAGGAGCGCGTCTTCCGCGAACGCGGCATACGCGTGCTCCATGCCATGCCCGAGAACATCGAACTGCACGCCAATGTGCACCCAAACGATCTCGTGAAGCCGATTGTGCACGCAATGTGCGCTCGCAGCTCGGTGATCCGCGCGGGCTGAAAAGCCCGCGCTACGGTCTGCGCCGGCGTACCACCAACTACCAACCACCAACTACGAACTACTCCCCGCACTGGCGCTTCACGCCGTCGAGGAACCTCCGCGCGGTGTCGGTCATGTACGGCGTGAGGAACGCCTCGCCTGGCTGTGGATCCGGCCCGAAGAAGAGCTGTACGTCGATCACCAGGCCGCGGCAGCCGATCGTCGCGATGAGCGCCCGGCCGTTGCCGCCCGTCACGCGCTTCAGTTCGCCGTCCACCCCTTCGCCGGGCTGACCCTGCACTTCGAACAGCACCACCATCGGCCCCGTCGTGCCGTCAGCCGCCGTTGCGCCGTCTTTCGCCGAAAAGCCGACGCGGCCGCTGCGCACGCCGTTGTCATCGGGCAGCGCCACGGCGAGCGACAGGTCGTCCTGTGTGTGTTCCGGCAGGTCGCCGGGAATGAACGGCTTGAAGCCGGCGAGCTGCCTGAACTCGCCCTCGCTCGCGACGCGCTGCACGGCCAGCACGCCCGCCGGCAGGTGCAGGTCGGACTGCTTCGGTACGACGGCGGCGCCCAGCACCTCGCTCACGCGCCCCGAGCGCTGGTCCCGCACGATGTACATCACCGAGTACGCGGCCGCGCCGACGATCGCGAAGAACGCCACGCTCGCGGCAAGGAAGCCCGCGAGCCGCAACGGATGGTTGGGCGTCGAAAGCGCAATCACACCTGATCGAACGGCGCCGCCGCCTGCCTGTATCACCGGGCCCGCCTCCGTCGCCGCTTGCCGGTGATCCCCTCCGCTTGGAGTTCGCCCGTGCTCCGGGCGATCGTACGCGCCTGGGTGACGGCGATCGAGCGGCCGGCCGGCCGCTTGTCAAGTTGACGGAGAGACGAACGGCATGGCGGCCTGGCCCGAACCACTATCCGCGGCAGCGAGCGACATCGACCCCTGGACCGTCGCCGTCACCGCCAGCGTGGCCGATGGCACGCCTGTAGCGCGCGTGCTCTGCGCCCACAACGCCGCCGCCGGATACGGCGTCTTCGGCGAGATGCGGATCATCGACGCCGGCGGCTCGCCGAGACAGCGGCAGCGCGCGCTCGTGCTGATCGTGCGCGAGGCGCTACGCCACGCCGCCGCCATCGGCGTCGTCGGCGCGCACACGGAGGCGCCTCCGCGCATGGCCGCGTTCGCCTCGCGCATGTGCGGCCTGCCCGGCGACGCCCACGGCGGCCGCATGCTGTTCCGCGGCCAGGTGCACGCGATGCGCAGCGCCGCGCTCGACGCGAGCGACGCCGACGGCAACCTGAACGGCAGCGAGCCAGGAGCGGCCGATGCTCTCGTCTAGCTTCTACGTCTGCGGCGCGACCGCGATCGATGCCGTCAACCCGGCCACGATGCTCCCCGGCAATTTCAACACCGGCATGTTGCTCATCGGCCAGACCAAGGCCGTGATGCGGCGCAGCCTGACGTTGTTCGACGTGTTCGGCGTGGCGGCCGAGGGCCGGCCGCTGCTCGCCGATGACGTGCTGTTGGACGCGCGGCTGGAGTGCGAGGTCATCGGCATGAGCGGTCCGGCGGGGTTCGCGTGCTCGCTCGAACGGATCTCGCGGCTCGACTGGGATTACGTGACGGCGGAGTGGAACCACTACCGCGTCGCCACGGCCTGGACCTCGCCCGGCGGCGACGTTGGCGCGACACCGCCCGCGGTCGCGTACGCATCGCCGCTGGCGATGGGCGCGTTCGTGATCCCCGGCGTGCTGCCGTTCGTCGCCGACGCCGTCGCGAACCGCGGCGGCATGGTGCACCTTCGCCACAAGGCCGCCGACGAGGTCACCGGCCACTACTTCGCGCTCGCCGCCTCGCCCACGCGGAGCGACCGCATCCGGCTGAGGGTGGCGTACGAGTCCGCCGAGCCGTCGCCGATCGACCGCCCGCGTGCCGGAGACGCTGGTACCGCGCCCGAAGCGGCGTCGCGTCCGGCGCGCGCCATCCCATCCGCAAAGCCGGCACAGCCCGAACAACCAGCAGGAGGCCGATGACATGCCCACGACCATCGCCACGATCCGCGCGCGCGTGCGCCAGGACCTGCACGACGAGGACTCCGCCGCCTATCGCTGGACCGACGCCGTGCTCGACCGCCACATCGGCCGCGCCGTCAACGAGTACAGCCTGCACGCGCCGCTCGAGCAGAAGACGACGCTGACGACGACGCCGGGCTCGCGCGACGTCTCCGTATCGTCGCTTACCAGCCTCATCGACATCGAGGCGGTGGAATGGCCCGTTGGGGAGTTTCCGCCGCGCCGCGTCGGCTGGAGCGAGTGGCAGAACACGATCACGATCGATGCCGTCAACGCGCCAGCGGCCGCCGAGAACGTGTACGTGTACTGGACGCGGATGCACACGCTCGACGCATCATCGTCGACGGTGCCCGTGCCGCACGAGGACATCGTCGCCGCCGGGGCGGCGGCGTACGCGGCGCTCGACTGGACGTCGTATGCCGCGAACCGCATCAACACCGGCGGCGACGACGTGTGGGGCCGCTACAAGGCGTTCGGCGACGAGCGCCTGCGCTACTTCCGCGCCGAACTCAAGCGCATGGGCCGCGCCAACGCCGTGCGTCAGCGCCGCATGTACACCGCCGATGCGCCCTCGGCCTTCGAGCAGGACCGGGTGAAGTTCTGATGCGCACCCTGTCCGCCGACCTGCTGGCCGCGCAACGGAGCGCATCGTCCGAGCCGCGCGTGGAGGTGACGGTCGAGAACCTGCTCGGCGGCATGCGGCGGCTCGACTTCATGCTGCTCGACAACACGGCGCAGACGATCGCGAAGCACGGCGTCGCCGTCGCGGGCGACGGCTCGGTGACGCGTGCGCGGTCGGACGGCGCGGGCACGATCATGTCGCAACGCGTCGCCAACCCGGGCGCCGGCCCGTGGAACTCATGGTCCGCGCTCACGCCGGCGGGCAAGGGGCCCGTCGTCGCCTGCGCCGCGAAGGGCGCGCGCGTCGTCGTGATCTACGTCGATGGTGCGGGCACCGGCATCAAGCTGCGCGAGTCGCTCGACAACGGCCAGACGTACGCCGCCGAGGTCGCCGTCGTCACGGCGGCGGCCGCGGTCGTGGGCCTGGCAGTCGCGTACAAGAACAGCAGCGGCGACCTCGCCATCGCGTGGGTCACGGCGAGCGCCCTCAACATCATCAAGCGCACGGCCGGCGCGTTCGGCGCCGCTTCGAACGCGGGGATCACCGCGAGCAGCCTCAACGGCATCGGCATGTGCTACGGCTTCGACTGGGACATCGTGCTCACCGGCGTCGAGGCCACGACGCTGCGGCGCACGCTGTGGACGATCGTCTACGGCGACAACAACGACGCGCCGCCCAACACCTGGAGCACGCTGCTCGTGCAGCAGCAGGCCGAAGCGGACAGCGCCGTCGCCTACGCCGCGCCGTTCGTCGTGTTCACCGACACCTTCCGCTTCACGTTCGTCGAGAGCGATACGTTCACCGGCGGCAACACGCGCGTCTATCGCACGAGCCTGCACCCGCTCATGACGTACGTGATCGGCGCGAACACGCTGCGATCGCCGCTGCCGGTGAACTACGCCGGCGCCGAGGGCCTGGCGCTCGCCGCCGATGCCGGCGCCACCGGCTACGTATATGAAAGCGCGCCCGACGCCGTCTATCGCGCGCCGCAGTCGCAAGTGCGGACGACGCTCACGGCCGATGTCATCGCCGCCGAGATCGACGAGCGCGACGGCGCGACGTCGGGCTACGTCGACATCGACAACGCGGCCGGCGCGCACAGCGGCCCGCCGCCGCCGATCGTCATCGGCAATCTGCTCGGCGTGGCGTGGGGCTATCGTACGGCGAGCGGCCTTCAGACATCGCGGATGGCCGACCTCTGGATCGCCGGCTACGAGTATCGCCGCGCGGGCGGCCGCTCCGTGCTGCGGCTGCACGTCGAAGGCGGGTGGGAGTGGCTGCGCCGGAGCCGGCAGCGCACGCAGATCGTGCACACGGGCGGCGAGACGTACCAGCATGTGCTGGTGCGCATCATGTCGCGGGCGGGACTCTGCCTGGTGCTGTCCGGCACGTCGTCGCGCGCGGGCAGCGTCGCACCGAAGTTCACGATCCACACGCAGACGTCGGGCTTCGACGCGGTGGAGCAGGCGCTCTCGTTCCTCACCGACCGCATCCGCATGACCCCCGTGGCCGGCTGCACCATGACGGAGCCGCTCGCCGGCGACGCCGCCACATACAGCTACGGCACGGCACACCCGCTGCGCGACCTGCGCCTTCGCACCGAGTCGCCGCCCGTGAGCGAGGCGCAGGCTTTCGGCGCCGGCGCGTTCGGCGAAGCGATCGACTACGCGCAGGCGGCCGCGGCGCGCGGGACGCGCGAGCAGCAGCGCGACATCACCAGCGCGACGGGCGCCGCCGCCGCCGCGACGGCTGGCGCGCGCCTGCGCCGCCGCGCGATCGAGGCCGGCGGCGGCTCCATCATCATTGCGCCGAACTGCGGCCAGGAGCTGTTTGACGTGATCGACGTCACGGAGCCGATGATCGCGCCTTCGGCCGTAAAGCGCCGCGTACGCCGCGTCCGCTGGCGCTACGACGCGCATCGCGGCGTCTGCGAGCAGCACCTCGACCTGGGCCCGCTGTAGGACGGAGGACCAATGAACTACCCACTACAAACCACGAACTACGAACTACTCCACCAGGGCGTGCTCAAGGCGTTCGACAACGTGAACTGGCTGGCGACGGTGCAACTCACCGGCTCGCTCCAGGTCTGGCTCACGAACGTCCCCGTCAGCCGCTCGATCGCCGCCGTCGAGATGGTGACCGGCCGCAAAGTCGCCGTCGCCCTCTTCGACCCCACCAACCACACCGACGCCATCGTCTTTGCCGTGTGGTAGCGGGGTAGGAGTCGGTCAGTCGCTCAGTCTGTCAGCCGGTCAGGTTCTAGGTTCCAGGTTCTAGGTTCTCCGCCCTCCGTCCCCTACACTCCCACCATGGGTCAGACCATCTCTCTGGAACCCGTGGACGGCGTCGAGATCCGCGTGCTGGTCGACAACCAGATCGACCTGCTGCTGCGCGATGAGACGCACGTCAAGCGGCCGACGTTCGCCGGCTCGGCCGTCAACGTCGAGGCGCCGCTGCTGCTCGACCCGCGCCTGCCCCAGATGCTCGTCGCCGAGCACGGCTTCTCCGCGCTCGTCAGCGTCACGAAAGCCGGCAGCACCAGGCACCTCATGTTCGACGGCGGCCTGAGTGTCGACGGACTCACGCACAACCTCGATGCATTGCAGATCGACGTCGCGGACGTCGAAGCGATCGCGATGAGCCACGGCCATTTCGACCACGTCGGCGGGCTCAACGGGCTGATGAAGCGGCTCGGCAAGCGCCGCATGCCGCTGCTGCTGCACCCGGACTTCTGGTTGCGCCGCCGCATCGCACCGCCGAAGGCGACGCCGTTCGAGCTGCCGACGTCGAGCCGCGCCGCGATCGAGGCAGCGGGCTTCGAGGTCATCGAAGACCGCCAGCCGTCGCTGCTGCTCGACGACTCCGTGCTGATCACCGGCGAGGTCGACCGCACGACGGACTTCGAGCGCGGCTTCCCCGTGCACCAGGCGCACCGCCACGGCGAGTGGGAGCCGGACCCGCTGATCCTCGACGACCAGGCGATCATCGTGAACGTGCGCGACCGCGGCCTCGTCGTGATCACCGGCTGCGGCCACTCCGGCGCCGTCAACATCGTCCGCTACGCGCGGAAGCTGACGGGCGAGCCGCGGCTGCACGCGCTCATCGGCGGCTTCCACCTCAGCGGCCCGGCCTTCGCCGCGAACATCGAGCCGACCGTCGCCGCGCTCGCCGAGTTCCATCCGACGATCATCGTGCCCGGGCACTGCACCGGCTTCGCGGCGACGCGCGCGATCTCGCTGGCGATGCCGGACGCGTTCTCGCAGGCGAGCACCGGCACGCGCTACGTGCTGTGACGCGGCGCGCTACGATCTCCCTGCGGGACTGAGAGCCGGAGAGCCATGGACCCCGAACGCAACCTCGCCGCGCCATCGATGCGCATCGGCCCGCGCACGTTCGCCTGGGGCGCGCGCACCTACGTCATGGCGGTGATCAACGTGTCGCCGGAATCGTTTTCCGGCGACGGCGTTGCGCGTGCCGAGGACGCCGTCGCGCTCGCGCATCGCTTCGTGGCGGACGGCGCCGACATCCTCGATGTCGGCGGCCAGTCGACGCGGCCTGGCGCGAACAAGACCCAGGCCGGCTTCGACGAGATCGCGCCGGACGAGGAGTGCGCGCGCGTCGTGCCGGTGATCGAGCGTCTGCACGCGGAGCTGCCCGGCATGCCGATCAGCGTCGATACGTACAAGCCGGCCGTCGCCGAGGCCGCGCTCGCCGCGGGCGCGCACCTGCTGAACGACATCTACGGCTTCCGCGGCGACCCGGCGCTCGCGCGCATCGCCGCCGCGGCCGGCGTCCCCGCCGTCATCATGCACAACCAGCGCGGCCGCGAGCAGCGCGATGTGATCGACGGCGTGCTCGACGGCTTGCGCGCGTCGATGCGTATCGCCGAATCGGCGGGCGTGCCGCCGGAGCGGCTGATCGCCGACCCGGGATTCGGGTTCGGTTGGAAGGAAGAGCAGAACATCGAGATGCTGCGGCGGCTTCGCGAGCTGCAAGCGCTGCGCCTGCCGCTGCTGATCGGCACGTCCCGCAAGTCGACGATCGGCGCCGTACTCGGCGGGGCCGCGGTCGAAGAGCGCGCGTTCGGCACCGCCGCCACCGTCGCGCTCGCGATCGCCGGCGGCGCCGACATCGTGCGGGTGCACGACGTGGCGGCGATGAAGCAGGTGGCGCTCGTCGCCGACGCCGTCGTCCGCGGCTGGCCGCGCGAGGAGCGGTGATGGCGCGCGTGTTCCTGGGGCTCGGGTCGAACGTCGGGAACCGCCGCGAAAATCTGCGGCTCGCGCTCCGCTGGCTCGAGCCGCAATGCCACGTCATCGCCGTCTCGTCGCTCTATCGCTCCGAAGCGGTGGTGCCGGAAGGCGCGCCGCCGGGGCCGGATTACCTCAATGCCGCCTGCGAGGTCGCGACGGACCTTTTGCCGCACGATCTTTTGTGCTTCGTGAAGGAGATCGAGCACGCGATCGGCCGCCGGCCGGCGCCGCGATGGTCGCCGCGCCCGATCGACATCGACATCCTGCTCTACGGCGACGCGGTCGTGGACGCCGATGATCTCGCGATCCCGCATCCGCTGCTCGCCGGGCGCAACTTCGTCATGGCGCCGCTCGCGGAGCTCGCGCCGGAGGCCGTGCACCCGGTGCTCGGAAAGGCGGTCGGCGAGCTCGCGGAGGACGTCGACTTCGCCGGGCTCGAGCACGTGGCGGGGCCTGAGTGGGCGAGCGGCGAACCCGTGCCTGACAGCTGATAGCTGATAGCTACTCCTTCGGCCGGCTTCCGTATGCGGAGTTGTGCCGCCGCTCGTGATACTGACATGGAAGAACGTCAGATTCACGGAGGCAGCTATG
Source organism: uncultured Chloroflexia bacterium (assembly GCA_963701135.1). Lineage (GTDB taxonomy): Bacteria > Chloroflexota > Dehalococcoidia > DSTF01 > JACRBR01 > CAYJMJ01. The sequence goes on along the minus strand of OY969567.1, from coordinate 2,727,930 downwards.
GTCAACGACACGGAACAACGCATGCACCAGGGGATGGAGCGCGGCGAAGAGCAGGCCAGGGGCGCGATGGAGCAGGGACGCGGTCAGGCGAAGAGCGCCATGGAGCAGGTCGAAGGGATCCCGGCCAACGTCTATTACGGCGGCGTCATCGGCTCGATCATCGTCTCCGCGCTGCTGATGATGATGGGGAAGCGGAACCTGAGCCTGTTCGTCGGGCTGTGGCCGCCGACGCTCCTCAACCTCGCGCTGTTCTCCAAGCAGTTGCGGCCGTCGCGCGAGATCCACAGCATGTAGCCCGCACGCGCTGAAGAGCGCATCGGGACCGCGTGATTGCTTCGGGCAGGTGCCGCGACTTCAGCGAGCCTGTCCGAAGCGCTAAATACTCGCCTCGCAGCCGACATAAAATCTCGGCAGGTTGACCGCTTATCACTATCGGCTAAGCGATCATCGCCTTTACAATGCCCCACGTCCTGGTGTGGTGTCCCCCGCCACAGTTCTTTATTGGCTGAAAACTGAATAGTGAAATACCCGATCACCGTCACCGCGGACGGGTTCGCCCTCCGTCGGCCTCGGGTCGCCGCGTCTCTGATCGTCAGCGACGTATGGCGATTCGCCGTCCGGCACTGGGGCCTGCTCGCCGCGCTCGCGATCACGTTCATCGTCCACGCGCCGACGCTCCGTTACTTCTTCGACGGAGATGACTTCGTCGTAGCCGGCAGCATCCGCTACAGCGGCACGGGGCAGTACCTGCTCGACACGCTTCCGCATGCGGGACATCGTGCCGAACTGGCGGCCGCTCACGGCGCTCGTCTACGCGGCCGAGTGGAACGCTTTCGGCCTCAACGCCATGGCGTGGCGCTCCGTCAACCTCGCCCTGCACCTGTCGTCTGTCGGCGTCATGTACGTGCTCGTCGCGCGCGTGACGAAGCGGCCGGCCGCCGGCGCGATCGCCGCGCTCATCTTCGGCGTGTCGGGCGCGCACTTCGACACCGTCACCTACATCACCGCGCTGCCGCACGTCATGGCGACGCTCTTCATGCTGTCGTCGCTTCTCGCGATCATCACCTACGCGCAGGACGGCGAGCGCAACGCCGGCGCGTTCTGGCTGGCGTTCGGCCTGTTCGCCCTCGGCTTCCTCTCCAACGAAGGCGCGTTCGTGTACGCGCCGGTCATCGTCGGCGCGTACGCGCTGTTCGCGCGGCGATGGCAGCGCGCGCCGCTGCGCCTGGTGCTGCACGCGGCGCCGTTCGTCGCGCTCGCCGCGGGATGGCTGTCGTTCTACGAGTCGTGCTCGCTGCGAGCAGCTCAAGTTCGATGGCTACTACTGGGGAAGCCACGTGCTCACGAACTACGCCGTGTACGCTGTCGTGGGTCGCGTACCCGGCGCGCAGCATCCCGCTCAACGCCCGACGCGGTGCGCTGGATGATCGCCGGCATGCTCGCCGCCGTCGTCGCTCGGCTTCGCCGTCCGCGGCCCGCACACTCGCGCGCGTCGCCGTGCTCGGCATGGTGCTCGCGCTGCTGCCGTTCGCGCCGGTGAAGATCTGGACCGCGTCGCGCTACACGTACGGCGCCGTCGCGTTCTTCGCGCCGCTCGCCGCCATCGCCGCCTACGGCGCGTACGACCGCGTGCGCCGGACGCACCGGCTCGTGCGCGTGCCGGCGACCGTCGCTCGGCCTCGCGCTCGTCGCCACGGTCGCCGCGCTCTACGGCTGGCAGATCGTACGCGCAGGACTCGCGCTCCGGACGCGAGACCGACCGCTGGCAACTGCTGGTCAACGAGCTGCGCCGCCAACTACCAGAGCGTCCCGCCCGGCACGACCATCTACATCGTCGATGGCCCGTGGACGAACCCCATGGAGCAGTACACCTGGGTGCCGTCCGTCGCCCGCGCCGTCTACGGCGACGCCGCCGCGTTCGACCTGCCGCGCGCGTCGTACGCGGCCGACCCGCCGAAGACGGATAAGGCGCTGTTCCTGGAGTTCACCGCCGACGGCCTGCGCCCCGTGCCCGCCGAGCAGGTGATGGCCCCGCACTGACGCGCCGATACATACCGTGTACATGCGGGCGGATGCGGCCCTGAGGACGCATCCGCCCGTGCTGTCTCTCCCCACGCAGCAACGTTGGAGACGCGAATCGTGTAGGACAGCCGCCCCCGGCTGTCCATCCGGCGCAGCCGGATCAGCGGCGGGCGAGCTCGCGCCCGGCCGCCCCCGGCTGTCCACGCCCGGCGCAGCCGGACCCGTGGCGATCTCGCCCCCGGCCGCCGCTTTACCTCTACCGCCGCTATTGCGCCACAGGCGCGCGCGGCGGCAAGCTACACCTGCCGATACTGGCGATAGAAAGGCCATCAGCCATGGTCGAATCGACGCTCACGCGCATCTGCACCGTCACCGACGCCGGCGGAGTTCGACAAGCGCAGGCCAGGCGCTCGCCGGGCGGCTGCTGCCGCACCTACAGCGTCAGCCCGGCTTCGTCTCGCACGAACTGCGCCGCGACGGCGACGCGCGGCGGCATGGTCGAAACGACGTCGTGGCGGACGGCCGGACGACTGCCGCGCCTACCTGCGCAACGGCGCCGCCGCCATGGCCGCCACCTGGCTCGACGCGTTCTTCCCGACCGCGCCGTTCCCGGACGGCAACTGGCTGCGCGAGACGGTCGAGCGGCCGTAGGAGAGAGCATGGCACAGGCCCCGACCGCACAGGCCCCCGCCGAGAACCCCCTCGATAACGCGATCGAGCAGCTCAACGCCGCCGCCGACCGGCTTGGCATCGACGAGGGCATGCGCGAGGTGCTGCGGCACTGCAAGCGCGAGTTCACCGTCAACTTCCCGGTGCAGATGGACGACGGCTCGCATCCGCGTCTTCACCGGCTATCGCGTGCACCACAACGAGGCGCGCGGCCCCGTGAAGGGCGGCCTCCGCTACAGCCTCAACGTCTCGCTCGACGAAGTGCGCGCGCTGGCGATGTGGATGACGTGGAAGTGCGCCGTCGCCGGCCTGCCGTACGGCGGCGCGAAGGGCGGCGTCATCGTCGACCCGCGCGTCGCTGAGCAAGCGCGAGCTGGAGCGGCTGACGCGCCGCTTCGCCGCCGAGATCGGCATGCTCATCGGCCCCGATGAAGACGTGCCGGCGCCCGACATGGGCACCGACGCGCAGATCATGGCCTGGATCATGGACACCTACAGCATGATGCACGGCCACTCGACGCCCGCCGTCGTCACCGGCAAGCCCGTGACGATCGGCGGCAGCAGCGGCCGCGTAGAGGCGACCGGGCCGCGGCGTGCTGTTCGTCACGCAGGCGGCGTGCACGCACTTCGGCATGCCGTTCGCGGGCGCGCGCGTCGCCGTGCAGGGCTTCGGCAACGTCGGCAGCGTCGCCGCGAAGCTGCTCGACGACGCCGGCGCGAAGATCGTCGCCGTCAGCGACTCCAACGGCGCCATCTACGTCGGAGGACGGCCTCGGCGACATGGACGCGCTGCTCGCGCTGAAGCACGAGCGCGGCTTCGTGCCCGATGGCCACCCCGGCGTGCACATCACCAACGAAGCGCTGCTCGAGCTGCCGGTCGATATCCTGGTGCCGGCCGCGCTCGAAGGCCAGATCCACGGCGGCAACGCCGCGCGCATCCGGGCGAAGATGATCATCGAGGCGGCGAACGGCCCGACGACGCCCGAGGCCGACCGCATCCTCGCCGAAAAGGGCGTGTACGTCGTGCCGGACATCCTCGCCAACGCGGGCGGCGTCATCGTGTCGTACTTCGAGTGGGTGCAGGACCTGCAGTCGTTCTTCTGGGAGGAGGACGAGGTCAACGCGCGCCTCAAGCGCATCATCGAGCGCTCGTTCCAGGAGGTCGCGGCGATCCACGCCGAGTCCGGCGGCACCATGCGCGACGCCGCGTACATGCTCGCCGTCCGCCGCGTCGTCGAAGCGACCGAGGTCCGTGGCATCTTTCCGTAGGTTGTAGGTGGCAGGGGGTAGGTTGTAGGGCCGCCGCCGCGCCATCACGTGGCGTTGGCACTTGCTGTTTGCTGTTTGCTGTTCTCTACAACCTACAACCTACTCCCTACAACCTACTCCCTACCACCTACCTCGTACGCCACGAACTCCGTGCTGCCGCCGCGCGTCACCTTGCGCTCGATGCCGCCCGGGTAGCGCTGCTCGATCGCGGACAGCAGCGGCAGGTAGTCGCCCATCAGCACGAACACGGCCCGCCGGCCGCCGTCGATGTCTTCGATCGACGCACCGCGGTCGCTGAACTCGCGCGAGCGGTCCTCGCCCTCCACTCCGGGCGCCAGGAACGTCCGCGTTTCGAGGTACAACGGGTGGCGCTCGCTGTAGAAGTACACGTACTCGTCCTTCGGCAGCGTCGCCATGTACACGCTCGCCGACGTCATCTCCGAGTGGTAGACGTAGCGCGTCAACTCCGCCTGTCGCCACGTCCAGAAGTAGTCGCGCACCGTCAGCTCCAGGACGATGCCGACGCACGCCACCGCCAGGCCCGCCGCGATCGACCGCACGCCGGGGTCGGCGTCCGCATCGAGCACCGAGCGCCACAGCGCCGCCAGCGGCAGCGCCGCGATGAACATCACGAACGGCGCCGCCCCCAGCGGTTCGCGCATCATCGACCCGCGCTGCAGCAGCGCCGGCAGCGGCACGATCGCGATGCAGCAGACCGCCAGGATCACCATCGGCTCGCGGCGCCGGCGGTAGGCGATGACCGCGCCGGTGGCGAGCAGCACCAGGAACAGCGGGTCGAACATCGGCCGCAGGCCGTTCGCGTCGATGATGTCCGGGTGCCCGTCCCACGCGTACGACGACGCGAAGTCGCGCAACTGGTCGCCGATGATCCGCACACGGCCGCCGAGGCCGGCGTCGCGATACTCCTGCGTCCGCGTGACGCCGGTGTCGCGATAATCGTCGATGTGCTTCCAGTAGTACGCGTCCGGGTCGCTGACGTACCACAGGAACGGCAGCGCGACGACGAGCGCCGCCGCGCCCGTGACGGCCATCGCCGCGCTCCATCGCCGCATCGGCTCGCGGCGGCGCCACCGCAGCGCCGTCATGATGGCGAGGAACGCCGCCACCGCCGCGATCACGATCGCATCGACGTTGTACGCGTAGATGCCGAGCCCCAGCAGCGCGCCGCCCGCCGCGAACCACGGCCAGCGCAGGCCGCGCCGCAGCCCGAGCATGATGCACAGCAGCGCCGCCAGCATGACCGTCGGGTACGAGATCGAGGAGTGCGCCACGCGGCTGTAGAACACGTGCCAGTACGAGATCGCGAGCAGCAGCGCCGCAAAGAACGCCTCGATGCGGCCGTAGGACACGCGCACCAGCGCATACAGCAGCGGCACGGCCGCGAGCCCGACGAGCGCGAGCGGCAGCCGCAGCGAGAACGCGGTGTGCCCCAACAGCCAGATGCCGGGCCACGTCAGGTACGCGTTGAGCGTCGGCACGCCGAGCGCCGCGTGGGAGTAGACGCCGATCCACCTGTCGGCGCTGATGCGGAACGCGTCGGTGCCGATCTGCGCCTCGTCCGGGTGGACGCCGTACGGGATGTCGCCGAGCTTCACGAGCCGCAGCACCGCCGCGACGAGCGTCGCCGAAACGATCAGTGTGGCATCGAGCGCGAGCGGCCGCTCGCCGTACCACGCCGACAACCGCCGCGCCGCATCGCGCGTCCGGCGTGTCATCGGGCGGGCGCGTCCGCGGCCGGGAGTTCGTACGCGTAGAACTCCGTCTTTCCGTCGCGCTCGAACATGCGCGGCCGGCCGCCGGGGTAGCGCGCCTCGATCGACGGCAGCAGCGAGAGGTATTCGCCGAGCAGCACGAACGCCGTCGCCCCGGTGTGCCGCGGCACGTCGATGATCCCGCCGTACGGGCTGAACTCGTACGACCGGTCCTCGCCGCGCACGTCCGGCGCCAGGTACTGCCGCGTCTCGAGCCGCAACGGCGCGCGATCGCTGAAGAACATCACGTACGTGTCCGGTGGCAGTCCGCGCATGTAGTCGCTCGCCGACGTCATCTGCGAAAAGTAGATCGCGCGCGGCCACGGATCCTTGCGCCACGTCCAGAAGTAATCGTGCACCGTGATCGTCGCGACCAGCGCCAGCATCGACGTCACGCCCGCCACGGCGAGCGCTGCCGTACCGGGCGAATGGCGCCGCGACCACCGCACCGCCGCCGCGAGCGGCAGCGCCGCCAGGTACATCGCGAACGGCGCCGCGGCCACGGGCTGGCGCATGATCGACCCGCGCTGCAGCACCGCCGGCAGCGGGATGATGATAAAGCAGCACAGCGCCGCGATCACCATCGGCTCGCGCCGCCGCCGCGCGGCGATCACGATGCCCCCCGCGAGCAGCAGCAGCGTCGGCACGTCGAACACCGGCCGCAGCCCGTTGCCGTTGACGCTGTCGAGCTTGCCGTCGGCCGTGTACGCCTCCGCGAACGTCCGCACCTGCGCGCCGACGAGTTTCACTTTCCCCCAGGCGTCCGCGTCCCGGAACTCGGGCGAGCGCGTGACGTCGACCTCCGAGTAGTTGTTGACGTGTTTCCAGTAATACGCGTCCGGGTCGGCCACGTACCAGATTATCGGCAGCATGACGATGATCGCCGCGCCCGCCATCAGCGCGAGCGACGCCAGCCAGGGCCGCGGCGCGCGCCGGTACCGCGTCCACGTCATCATCGCGAGGAACACGACGACCGCCGCGATCGCGATCGGATAGATGTTGTAGGTGTAGACGCCCAGCCCCAGCAGCACGCCCGCCGCGGCGAACCACGCGCGCCGCTCCGTGCGCATGCCGAGCGCGAGACAGAGCAGCACGCCGAGCAGCACCGTGCCGTACGAGATCGACCAGTGGGCGACGCGGCTGTAGAACAGGTGCCAGTACGACACCGCCAGCATTGCCGACGCGAGAAACGCCTCCAGCCGCTCGGACAGCACGCGCACCAGCAGGTACAGCAGCGGCACCGCCGCGAGCCCGACGAGCGCGAGCGGCAGCCGCAGCGCCAGCGCCGTGTCGCCCAGCAGCCAGATCGATGGCGTCGTCAGATACGCGTGACCGGCGGGCTGCCCGAGCGCCGCCGGCGTGTACACGCCGATCCAGCCGTCGCGCAGGACGCGATGGGCGTCCGTGCCGGCCTGCGCCTCGTCGCTGTGCACGCCGTACGGTATGCCGCCGAGCAGCGCCAGACGCAGCGCCGCCGCGCACGCCGTCACCAGCACAATCAGCGCCGCATCGATGACCCACGGGTGTGCGCGCACGTACGCGTCGATGCGGTCCGCCGCGCTTGCGATCACAGCTCGAACGTCAGCCGCACGCGCGCCCCGCGCTCCGCCGCCCACTCCACCATGCGGCCCAGGTCTTCGAGCCGCGCGCGCAGGTCCGGCGACTCCGCCGTCAGCTCGTCGATGCGCGCGTCGCCGCTTGCGAGCGCCGCGGCGACGGCGCGCACGTTCTCGGCGAGCGGCTGCGCGTCCTGCCAGACGCGGTCGAGCTCGATCTGGTCGGCCTCCACCTCCACGTCGCGGCTGGCGAAGGTCGTGAGCGGCGTCATGTTGATCTTGTACTGGCCGCGCAGCAGCAGCGCGAAACGCGACAGCGGGTGCACGGAGCCGTAGCGCGTCGAGAACGCGAGCGACAGGAAGTACACGAGCACATCGCTCGGTCCGCCGAACTCGACGGGGCACGCCTCCCCGCCGTCAGTCTCGAAGTACAGCCGCGCCACGGCCGCATACTAGCACCCGATCCCATCCGCGGAGTGCGGAAGCCGGGCGGCTGCGCCGGCGAAGGCTCGCCTGGGAGTAGTCCGGACGGCCCGGTACAAAATAAAATTCCTCGTTTCTGTTGACATTGCGCCGTCGCAGAACGATTATCGTTCTGCAACTGCGCAATGGATCTCGTAGTGCTGACCGCCCTTGGGGCAGCGCCGACATAGAAGTGGAGCTTGCCATGAAGAAGCTCTTGCCAGTGATCGCCGGAATCTTGACTGCGGCCGTGGTCATTGGCGGTATTGCTGGTGTCGCCGGTCGGCCGGCGGCCAGCAGACGGATGCGACCGCGCCGGGAAGTAGGATCCGTTGGGTCAACGTGAGCATCGATGCTCCGCCGGAAGGCTCTGCGGTCCAATTGTCAACTGGTATTCCCGTTACCGGTACGCCAAACTCGACCTTTAGCCATCGCTACACCGTCAACCTCTACGTTGACGTTGGCTTCCCGGCGGATGGATCGGAACCAGTGTGGCCAACGGCAGTCATCGATGCCGAAAGCGGTGAAGTCCTCTCCGATACGCTGTCGGCGCAAAATACCGATGCGCGGGCCATCCTCTCGTCCCTCACGCTGGAGACCGGCCTGCCAAAGGTCTGGCCCTTTGTCGATGGACCCGTACCGCCCGCGCGGCGGCCGACCCTCGCCGGATTGAGTTTTCCCGAGCCATCGCGAGAATCCGGGCTGCTCTTTGGGGGCCTCATCGGATACTGCCTCGAACCAGGCTGTACTTCCGCGTACCTCCGTTACGGCTCATCGATCATGTACCTGTACCTGGATGAATCCACGGGCGCCATTATCGTTCGTGAGGGCTCGCAGGTTGCGCCAGAGCTCGCTCCTGCGTTCGAACGGTTCAGGGCGGCGGTTACTCCGATGCCAGGATCAGGTACCGCCGAACCGATTCTCACGGGTTCCGGAGAATGATGCGCCCGGTGTCTTCTGTTATTGTCCGATTCACGTTTGGATTCATCGTTGGCGAGGCGGCGACGGCGGAGCGCATCGAGCGCCGTCATGAAGGCGCTCGCTTCGGGCGAGATCAAGTCGCTGTCGGCGGGCAAGATGGGCATGGGCACGCGCGAGGTCGGCGACTACGTCGCGAGGCTGGCGTCGGAGTAGCGGCGGACGCCCCGGTACAAAAGAAAATTCCTCTTACTAGTTGACATTGCGCCGTCGCCATGCGAACTTCGCATGGCGACGGCGCAATGTACTTCGGCGTCGCGGCAGGGAGCACCCATGATCACGTCGCCGTTCGTATTCGGACTCGCGAAGGTTGTCGCCATCGGCGCCTTGATGGCGGGCGGCGCGGGCGGCATCTACGTCGTCGCTTCTACGCAATCTGACGAAGGCGAGCCGCAAGTCGCGGCCGAGACGCCGGTACAAACGGCGACCGCACCTGCGGGCACGAGTACGCCGGACGCCAGTACACCGACGGAGCCTGCAGGAACTTCGACGCCCACGCCGGCACCCATACTATCCGCTGAGCAGACTTCTGGGCAGATGTGGCTGGCTGGGAGCGTGTGGGTCAACGCCCGGCCGGCACGGGTCACGGTGCGGGCACTCATAAACGGCACAGAATGCGCTGCTGGGAAGTCTGGGGGCCTGATGGATGGGCCCGGTTCCTTCTTTTTCATGATGATTCCCTCCGCGAACGAGCGAACCGGGCTGCGGCGTACCCGGGGCGCAAGTCCAGTTCACCGTGGATGGCGCGCTCGACGACGAGACGGTCGCCTGGCAGCCAGGTGCGTATTCGGGGTCAATCACACTGACCGTGGGGCCAGCGTTCGCTCTGTACAGCGGAACATTCACCACCTCCGAGTTCCCTCCTCGCACGGTAGAACCCTTGATCGACGGCGTGGTCTGCGGGGTTCAGCTCAATCCGCGGCAGGGCGAGGGGCCTGCATTTGATTACCTGGTGGTCGTCAACCCCGATAGCCTCCGCCCCGGCTGCGGCCGGCCCGGCGCAACCGTCACCTTCCGGTTCGCCCCTTCCGCCGGAGCGCCTGCCGCGGCCCCGTTTACCTTCCCGAGCGCGTCCTGGCAGACGGGCCCGGTCGTGGAGCTTCCTCCGGCCGGGATGCCGGTCACGCCAACGGCGCCGCAACCGTGAGAAGCGCGCGAGCGGATGCGGCTGAGGAGGGGACATGAAGCTGCTGTGGCCGAAGCGCACCCTCCTGTTCGCGTTTGTCGTCGCGCTCTTCGTGGTGTCCGACCTCTCCGGCCCAAACCGCGCGCTCGCTAACAACGCGTACCTGCACAGCGACGGGATCGGGTTCGACGGGATCGGGCCGGACTCCGGCTTTTTGTACGTCTACACCGGCGCCACCACTCGAACACAGGAGGCGATGGACGCGATCAACGGCTGGCGTGCCCAACGCATGGTCGGCAACATGGGCGGCGATCTACCCTGGCTGGAGTACACGACGGTAGGATTCGCGCACGTCCAGGTGTTGGACTCGGGGGCAGCATATGGCCTCTCGCTGTGGGACGACCACTTCTTCGTCTGCAACATCACCTTTGGCGATCCGGCAAACGCTAAGTTCTATGCCGTGACCATTGTTTCTGATGACGATAGTGGTCGTAAGGCAGACGGGAACGGATTCTGGATCAAAGAACCGGGCCAGCCGTTCCGTCGCGCGACGGTCTGTCTCAACCCCGCACAACCCAACAACAAAGGCACCATCGCACACGAGCTCGGACATGCCCTCGGCCTGAACCATCCGGCGTTTATCACGAATGACGTCTATGGCCCGTGCTCCAATACTGGATACGACTCAATCATGGCGTACAACTATCTTCCATGGAGCACGCAATGGCCGGCTTCGCTGCTTCCCACGCGGGAGGACGCACGGGGCCCCTGGGTCTGCAACATCGCCAACGCCGGCGGGCTCGCGTACATCTATTCGATCTCGCCGGACTACGGCTTCGGCGCGCTCAACGCCGACACCGACGGCGACGGCTGCGCGGACGTCGAGGAGAGCGGGCCAACACCGAGCTTGGGCGGCGACCGCGACCCCGCGAACCCGTGGGACTTCTACGACGTGCCAGTCCCGGCGCTGATCGTTAACCCCGCAGGTACACGCGACAAGGCGATCGGCACCACAACCGATGTCACGGCGTTGTTGAAGTACGTCGGCCTCACCACATCGCAACTGGCCTACTATGTGGATCTTGACGGCAACGGCCAGTGGGACGGCCTGCAGTACGACCGTACTCGGAGCGCTGATCCGGCGAAGCCCTGGCGCTCAGGCCCGCCCGACGGCGGCATCGGCATCACGTCGGACGTTATCGCGATGAACGCCCAGGTCGGTCATAGCTGCGCCGCGCCGCCATAGGGCAGCGGCACTCTAGCAGGGTGCTGAAAAAGGCTCAAAGTGACTGTAGTCGCCTAATCTGATGTTCGCGACGCGAAGCTGCATCGCGCGGGCTAAAAAGCCCGCGCTACGAGTTGAGCGGACTTTTTCAGCACCCTGCCTTGAAAATAGCTTCAAAGTCCGACTGGAGCTCCCCTCTCCACGGCGTGGAGAGGGGCCGGGGGTGAGGTGTTCGGTCCGCCGCGCCAGTTCATTTTCATTCGCGGGGGTGGCGCCAACGCGCCATGAGGAACTGCTAGATCGCGTCGATGATCGTTGATGCGCCCATGCCGTTGCTGACGCGCTGCGTGGCTGGGCCGTGCTTCTTGCGAGCTTCGTCAGACTCGTGCTGCGAGCCGTAGCGCGTCGAGAACGCGAGCGACAGGAAGTACACCAGCACATCGCTCGGTCCGCCGAACTCGACGGGGCACGCCTCCCCGGCGTCAGTTTCGAAGTACAGCCGCGCCACGGCCATATGGTAGCAGCGCGCGTTGTGCGAGGCTCGCCATCGTGGGAACTGAGGCGGAGGAGGGGAGGCAAGCGAGGAACGAGATGCGGGAAGTCCTGACGCCCGCCTACGCGGCGCTGCTCGTGGCGACGCGCGCCTTGCCGCCGCGCTTTGCCGCGCCGAGCGCCGCATCGGCCTCGCGCAGCGCGCCCTCGAGCGTGCTCGATGTCAGCGGATACACGGCGAGGCCGGCGCTCAACGTCACGCCGGCGGACTCCTTCACCTGCGCCAGGCTGCGCTCCGCCATGCCCATGGCGTGGTCCACCGACAGCACGTGCGCCAGCACGATGATCTCGTCGCCGCCATAGCGCGCCACCGTGTCCGCCTCGCGGAACGCCGCGCGCAGTTCGTCGGCTACGGCGACGAGCACCGCATCGGCGCGCACGTGGCCGTACTCTTCGTTCACGTTCTTGAAGTTGTCGAGGTCGTACATCAGCACCGCGAGCGGCCGCGTGTCGGCGACGTTGTGGGAGTCGAGGATCTCGCGAAAACGGCGGCGGTTGTCGAGCCCGGTCAGCGGGTCGGTGAGCGAGGCCTTGCGTACCATGTCGCGCAGCTTGCGGTTGCTGGTCGAGATCACGTCGGCGTTGAGCGCCGTGAAGATCGCCATGATCGAGACGATCGTCGCGTACTGCCAATCGACCGCCGCGCGGCCCGTCGCATCGAGGACGAGCAGCCCGCCCCAGTACAGGCCGATGGTGCACAGCGCGAAGGCCACCATGTAGCGCGTGGTGTGGAACGTCGCGAGCGACGTGATGATCAGGAAGTACCCGATCCAGATCGGGTAGTCCGGCCGCGCGAGCGCGATGATCGCCAGCGTCACCATCAGCGTGTCCGTGAACGGCGTGACGTCGATGTGGATGCGCGACAGTCCGAATCGGTAGTACGTGGCGAGCGCGGCGACGGCGTAGACGAGCAGCGACCAGCCGCTGATCACCCACCACGCCCGCGACATGGGCAGCAGCCCCGCCGGAATCAACACGACATAACTCGCGGCGATGAGGACCCGCAGCCCCATCGCCCGCGGCCAGTAGCCGGGATCGACCGCATCGGCGCCCGGCGCGTGCTCGCGCGCATTGTGCGCGTGGCCCTCCGGGCGTGCCGGGTGCTCGGCCGCCTCGCCCTGGGCGATGCTGACGTGCTCGTCGAATGCGTGGGAAGAAGGGAACAGGCTCATGCGCGGGTGCCAGGCGGCTTCATGCTCGCACGTGCGGACTGCCGGCCAGTGGCCGGGTGTGGTCAGACGATGATCGGCCAATACAGATTGGCTTTTGAGACTGGCGGGTATGCGTGGCCCTGCTTCCGCCCCGGCGGAACGCCTATCTTTCTTAGTCGCCCGCAGCGCTCGCGAAGCGCCGCACCGCTATACTCGTCCGTACCGCTGAATCGAGAAAGGATCCGGATTGGGCATCGAATGGCAGATCTCGAAGCTGGGCAACGGCATGCGCGTCGTCACGACGCCCGTACCGACGGCGCAGTCCGTCAGCGTCAACGTCTTCGTCGGCATCGGCTCGCGCGGCGAAGACCGCCGCACGAACGGCCTCTCGCACTACATGGAGCACATGCTCTTCAAGGGCACGCAGCGCCGCCCCGACGCCATCCTCATCGCCGAGGCGATCGAGGGCGCGGGCGGCGTGCTCAACGCCTACACGTCGAAGGAGCTGACCTGCTACTGGAACCAGGTGCCGTTCGACAAGCTGCCGCTGGCGATGGACGTGCTCGCCGACATGTACCGGCACTCGCTGCTCGAACAGGCCGAGATCGACCGCGAGCGCACCGTCGTCCAGCAGGAGATCCGCCGCGCCTTCGACCAGCCCGGCGCCTGGGCGTCGGAGCTGCTGTCGCGCGCGACGTTCGGCGACCAGCCGATCGGCTGGCCGATCGCCGGCACGCATCGAGACGGTCGAGGCGATGAACCGCGACGACTTCGTCCAGCACGTCGCGACCTACTACGTGCCGTCGAACACCGTCCTCAGCGTCGCCGGCAACACCACGCACGATGAGGTCATGCGGCTCGCCGAAGACGCTCTTCGGCGGCGTGGAGGACCGCGCCGGTGCCCGCGCCGCTCGCCCGCCGCGTACGAGTTCGCGCTCGACCGCGTCGTCGTCGAGACGCGCGAGATCGCGCAGTGCAACATGGGCATCGCGCTGCACGCGCTGCCGCGCAACGACCCCGACCGCTACCCGCTGATGGTGCTGAACACGGTCCTCGGCCGCGGCATGAGCTCGCGGCTGTTCAAGGAGGTGCGCGAGCGGCGCGGCCTCGCCTACTCCGTCGGCTCCGGCGTCTCGCGCTACAACGACATCGGCGTCATGAGCGTCAGCGCCGGCGTCACGCTCGACCACCTGGAGGAAGCGACGCAGGTGATCCGCGACGAGCTGTTCAAGATGGCGCCACGAGCCGGCCAGCGAAGAGGAGACGACGAAGGCGCGCGACTTCTCGATCGGCAACTTCCGCCTCGGCCTGGAGTCGACGATGGCGCTCGCGCAGCGCGCCGGCGAGTCGCTGCTGATGACCGGCGAGATCGAGCCGATCGAGGACGTGGTGGCGGCGATCGCGGCCGTGACGCCCGCCGAGGTGCAGCGCGTCGCGCAGCGCCTCTTCCAGCCGGCCGGCTTCGCGATGGCCGTCGTCGGCCCCGGCGGCGACGCCGAACGCCTGCGCGAGATCCTCGCGGCGGCGTAACCGGCATTGAGCGCAAGATCCGGATAGATGCGCCGCTCCGTGAGGGCGTAGCATCGAATCCGGAGGTGATGCCATGACGACCGCAACCATGCCCGCCGAGACCGATGCCGCGATGGACACCGACGCCTGCTGGCAGGCGGTGTCCGAGCGCCGCGCGTCGGCGCGCGCCCTGTTCGTCGTGGCCGTGCGCACGACGGGCATCTACTGCCGGCCCGGGTGCCCCGCGCGCATGCCGAAGCGCGAGAACGTCGAGTTCTTCCCCACCCCGCGCCTCGCCGAGGCTGCGGGCTACCGCGCCTGCAAGCGCTGCCACCCGCGCGACGCCGGCCGGCCCGACCTCGCGCTCATCCGCGAGGTCTGCCGCGCGCTTGACGCCGCGCGTGACGCGCCGCCCACGCTCGCCGAGCTGGGTGCGCGCTTCGGCAAGAGCCCGTTCCACCTCCAGCGCACGTTCAAGCGGATCACGGGCGTCACGCCGCGCCAGTACGGCGCCGCACGCCGCCTGCAGCGCGCCAGGACGTCGCTCCGCGCATCGCGCGATGTCACCGCCGCCATCTACGACGCCGGCTTCGGCTCCTCCAGCCGCCTGTACGAGCAGTCGTCCCGCGCCCTCGGCATGACGCCGGCGCGTTACCGCCGCTCCGGCGAAGGCATCGCGATCTCATACACCATCGTCTCGTGCGAATTCGGCCGCATGCTCGTCGCCGCCACTGAGCGCGGCGTCGCGTCGATCGACTTCGCCGCCTCCGACGCCGAGCTCGAAACCACGCTGCACCACGAGTTCGCCGCCGCCGAGATCCGCCGCGACGATGCTGGGCTGCGCTCCGCCGTCGAATCGATCATCGTCGGCATCGCAGGCGGCGAGCCGCCCCACCCCGTGCCGCTCGACGTCCGCGCCACGGCGTTCCGTATCCGCGTCTGGGAGGCGCTCCGCGCCATACCGCGCGGCGAAACGCGCACCTACAGCGACATCGCCCGCGCCGTCGGCCGCCCGAAAGCCGTCCGCGCCGTCGGCTCCGCCTGCGCTGCCAACCCCACGCCCATCGTCGTCCCCTGCCACCGCGTCGTGCGCGAAGACGGCACGCTCGGCGGCTACCGCTATGGCCTCGACCGCAAGCGCGCCCTCCTCGACCGCGAGAAGGACGCCGCGGCCACGCCTAAGCCGGGCCGGAACGCGCGAGTGCCGCGAGCCGCTTCGGCGCGGTGAACGATCTCGATCTGCTCGCACTGCAGGCCGCCACGAACTTCGTCCTATCGGAGTCCGGCGGGATCCTGTGCTGCAACAGTCCGGATCGCGCAACCCCGCCGCGCCTCTACCTTGCGGGCTGCACGTCCGGAAACGTCCTCCGCATCCGCTACAACGTCGCCCAGGAGATCGCAACCGCGATAGAGAGGCTCGCGGCTGATGAGCCTCCGCTGCGCCACCCCGATAGTGCGCCGTTCCATCTCGAGGATTACCTACGGCTCCTTGGCACAGAAGCGCCCGTCGAGCATCACGAATTGGGGTTGATCTGGACGTTCCCGGACAGGCTGGACTGCGAACATCCCGCAAAGCTCGTAGCGTCGGATACACCCGAAGGCGCCGACTTGCTCGGCCGGCTCACGGAGCAAGGGATGCCAGAGGCGTTGGCCGCGGCGGGGTTCGTGGACGTTGGCGAGTTCTGGGCGCCTTGGTGTATAGCATTCCACGGGGACGACATCGCTTCCATCGCCTTTGCGGCCAGGCTCGGACCGGAGAGTGCCGAAACGGGTGTGTACACGCTCCCGGCCCTTCGGGGGCGCGGTTTCGCCGCGGCAGCAACGGCCGGATGGGCATCGGTCCCTGCACTTCGTGGCCGGACCTTGTTCTACAGCACGTCGCGCGCAAACGCGTCCTCTCAGAGGGTCAGTCAGCGTCTCGGTCTGCGCTTCATCGGTGCGAGGCTCGACATCACTTGACCGCGTCAGACCGGACTGCTCTCCGCATGCCGTCCTCATCCAGCGCAGCGCCCGGGGAGGACACTCTAACGATTAACCACCAACGATCAACCCGCTACACTCCCCACATGGAACGCCACTTCACCGTCACAGGCTTCCTCGTCGATGACGACCGCACGCTGCTGCATTGGCACAAGAAGGTGCGGCTGTGGTTGCCCCCGGGCGGCCACATCGACCCCGACGAGGACCCCGTGCAGGCCGTCGTGCGCGAGGTGCTGGAGGAGACCGGCATCACCGCCGAGGTCGTGCCGCACGTCGCCCCGCTGCCCTTCGCCGAGCCCCCGCAAATCCCGCCGCCTCTCGTCATCATCTGCGGCGACGTCCCCGAAGGGCCCCACCAGCACATCGACATGTCGTACGCCCTGCGCCCCGTCGACGGCGCGCCGCACCAGGCCCCGGACGGTGACCACGGCTTCATCTGGGTGACGGAGGCCGAGCTGCGCCGCAACGACCCGCTGCCCGTCGCCTCCTGCGGCGTCGACATCCCCGTGCCCGAGGACGTGCGCGTCCTCGCCCTCCAGGCCATCGAGCTGGTGCGCTTGGCGCCTCCAACCTCTAACCTCTAACTTCCAATCCCCTAACCCCTAGCCCCTAAAACCTATAACCTACCGGCATGCTGAGCATGCAGTTCATCCGCGAGCACACGGACGCCGTCCGCAAGGCGCTGGCCGACCGCCACACGCTCGCGCCGCTCGACGAGATCATCGCGCTCGACGTGCGCCGCCGCGACCTGCTGTCGGAGACGGAGCGCCTGCGCGCCGAGCAGAACGCCGCCGGCAAGAAGATCGGCGCCGCGAAAGACCCCGCCGAGCGCCAGCGCATGATCGACGCGACGAAAGGCGTATCGTCGCGCATCGACGAGTTGACGCCGCTGCTGCGCGAGACCGAGGAGCGGCTCAATGCGCTGCTGATGGAGATCCCGAACATCCCCGATCCGGCCACGCCATACGGCGAGGGCGAAGACGACAACAGCGTCGCCCAGCAGTCGGGCGAGGAGTACAGCGACCCGTGGCGCAAGCCGCACTACGAGCTGGGCGAGGCGCTCGGCATCATCGACTTCGAGCGCGGCGCGAAGCTCTCCGGCAGCCGCTTCTACGTGCTCAAGGGCGCAGGCGCCCGCCTCCAGCGCGCGCTCATCGCCTTCATGCTCGAGCTGCACATCGACAAGCACGGCTACACGGAGATGTACCTGCCGGCGATGGTCAAGGAAGAGACGATGTGGCACTCCGGCCAGTTGCCGAAGTTCCGCGACAACCTCTACCACGACGCCGAAGAGGACTACTGGTTCGTCCCCACCGCCGAGGTCCCGCTGACGAACATCCACGGCGGCGAGATCATCGAGGCAGGCACGCTGCCGATCCACTACGTCGCCTACACCCCCTGCTTCCGCCGCGAAAAGATGAGCGCCGGCCGCGACGTCCGCGGCATCAAGCGCGGCCACCAGTTCGACAAGGTGGAGATGTACAAGTTCTGCGAGCCGGAGAAATCCGCCGAAGAGCTGGAGTCAATGCTCGACGACGCGCTCGACGTCTGCCGCGCGCTCGGCTTCCGCTACCGCGTCGTCAACATCTGCACCGCCGATCTCGGCTTCAACGCCGCGCGCACGTACGACATCGAGGTGTGGGCGCCGGGCGCCGGCGAGTGGCTGGAGATCAGCTCCATCAGCAACTGCACCGACTTCCAGGCGCGCCGCGCGAACATCCGCTTCCGCCGCGAGCCCGCCGCGAAGCCGGAGTTCGTCCACACGCTCAACGGCTCCGGCCTCGCGCTCCCCCGCACGATGATCGCGATCATGGAGAATTACCAGCAGCCCGACGGATCGATCGACGTGCCCGAGGTGCTGCTGCCGTTCATGGGCGGCATCGCGCGGATCGCAGCAGCCATGTAGCTGCGCAGCTTCAGCTGCGTCCAACCGTGCGTTTCGACAACGTCCTCGTGAGCCATCCACCGTCGTCTGAGCGAGGCCAAGCCGCTCGTCGGTGAGCACCCTTCGCCTTCATCGGCGGCGCCCCCAAAGCATGCCAACGAAGCCGTATGTGTCGTCTCGTTCATGCACTCGTGCACGTTCGGCCCCAACCACGCAGGTCTCGGATGTTCGACCAAACGCCTCACGCGGAGAGCTTCGCGGTTTGGCTCGAAAGCCCCTGAACAAGTTCAGATACCTGCGTTACACCGAGCGGTGGTCTACTAGCAGGGTATAGTACCCGCGAAGGGATCGACGTGGGATCTCCGAGCGCGTACGATGGCATCGGCGGGACGCAAGGAGGCGAGGCCGATGCGCGCGGAGAGTCGACCCAGCAACTGGAGATGCTCAGTCCGGTGACGCCGGACACGTTGGTCCCGAAGGGGCACCCGATCCGGGCGATCCGGAACATCGTGGACGGTGCCCTAGCTGAGCTGTCGCCGGTGTTCGACGCGATGTACGCCACGGTCGGCCGGCCGTCCATCCCGCCCGAGCATCTGCTGAAGGCGATGCTTCTCCAGGCCTTCTACTCCCTCCGCAGCGAGCGCCAGCTCTGCGAGCGTCTCCAGTACGACCTGCTGTTCAAGTGGTTCGTTGGGCTCAACATTCTGACCCCGTCTTCGACCACTCGACATTCTCCAAGAACCGCGACCGTCTGCAGGAGCATGACGTCGCCCGTTACTTCTTCGCGGAGGTGGGCGCTTGGCAGGTGATCGTGAACATGCCGCGTGGATGCGCCGGAGACGCCCGAACTGCTGGCATCGACGGTGGTGCCGGAAGTGCACGCGACGGCGGAGGGGTGGCGAGCCGGGCGTTGTCCGCCCGCTATCGGGGAGATCACCGACCGGCCCTAAGGGAAGTTTACCGCGGGACTCGTGACCTCGTTCGACTGGGTGAACTGCGTCTTCGCCTTAGACTTTGATGCGCCAGCAGTAGCCCGATGTAAAGTTGTAGTAGTAGACATCATCCGTCCCGGACTTGGGGCCGTGGTTGATCGTGCTCACAGTCAACCAGCCCGAGCTGCCGCACCCACCCGAGCGGCGCTCAATCTTGATGGTGAAGCCGGTCTCGATGACAGAGTTGTCTTTATAACCGTAGAGATCGCAAGTAGGGCAGACACGCTGGTTTGAGGGCGCGTTCGGGACGACATACATGTTCCCCATGGTAGGGGAGTTGTTGTTCGCCTCATTCGACTCGTTTGGGACGACGTTGTTGTAGTCCGCATGGAGGGTGATGGGGCCTCCCTGGAAGGTCAGAGACACTGGGTTGATGTTGGTGCATGAGCGCGTCGCCCCAGCCGGGATCTCCGGAAGGTTGCAGACGCCGCCATACGGGTTGGGCGCCGTCTGTCCATTGAACTTCATGACGACCGTTGACGCCGGTGCGGTCATATTCCCGTTATTGCGGACGGTGATGGTGAAGGACTTGGAGCCGCCCTCATTGCACGTACCGCATGCCGGGTTGGGCGTGAAGCCGGTCGGCTCGTAGTCTACGGTTCCCTGGACATTCACGTTGTAGGAGACGGATCCGCAGTAGCCGCCGAATGCAAGGCACCACGCGTTCGTGTGGCTGATCACCGTGTAGGTGTGCGACCCGCCCGGTTGATTGGTTCCTAGCCAGCCGGCCGCATTCTTGAGTGCGCTTCCCACGAGGACGCCGTCGCGCTGGACCACGAACCCGTCCTCGTTGTGCACATTGCTCGCGTCCCACGTGAGCGACACCGTGCCCAGCGATGGCGATGTGCCCTGTAGTCCGGCGACAGCGTCGGCCAAGTACGCCGCGGCGTAATTACTCACGTCGAGCGGCTGGGGGGTTTCGAACCAGCAGGTCTCGCTCGTATCCATCAGCGTGTTTCCGGCCGGGCAACCAGTATAGTCGGCATGACCCAGGACGTGGCCCAATTCATGTGTTACATCTCTCGTCGTGTGATCGCCGCCGTCCACATGCACCGTTGGATTCATCAAGACGAGCGTGGGGTTGACCAACGCATAATCGGGATCGCCGGTGACGATCGGGTCGGTGGGGCGCACACATGCGTGATCACCCGACAAGCAGAACGTGTAAAAGCCGCTGGTCGTGACACTCACAGTGGCACCCGGGCAAGAAGTCACCCAAGTGAACGCTTGGAAATTCAATGCCGACGGAGCATTCCAACGGGCAACTGCTGTGGGCGTGGAGGAGGGAAACTCGGAACTACATACCGTTATTGACGTTCCAGCGATGAGCCCCTGCTGCAAGCCGTCCTGCGAACCGGGATCGGCATACCAGTCCTGGAGGTGACCGTCCCCGTGGTCCGCGCGAGCGGGAGTCGGAATCGTAATCGCAATCAAGACGCCCAGTGCGGCTGTCAAGACGAATCTGACGACTCTACCTGGCATGGCTCCCCCTGTGAGTTAACGATGGGCTATGGTGCGCCTTGAATGGACGCCACCACGAGGTCGAACACAGCGTTCCACTTCGGTTCCGTGATGTACCGCTCGAGTTCCTTTCCTGTAGCGGGGTCAAGCTTCAACGAAGACCCGCTGGCCGGGTCATACAAGACGAGAATGTTTCCGCTTGGATCGCTCAACGTGATCGTGATCGATAACTCGGCGTCAGGCGGAATTCGGAACGCGACCGGCCCCACGCGGTACGAGCCGCCGGCCTTGGCTGTGTCCCCGGGTCGCAAGGATTGCGGCGAGGCAACTGGTACGGGGGTTGACGCCTCACCTGGACCGATAGTAGCGCTGGAGGGCATCGGCGGTGTGGTCGCTGTCGCGGTCGCCGAGAGCGCGGCTGGTGTGCTGCTGGCGGCCGTGGCCGACGGCTGCGACGTACCGGATACTTCGGCGTCAGTGCCCTGTTCTCGCAGTTCGCCGCATGCCGCTGAAAGGAGGCTGACCAGCGCGAGTAGCAGGAAGACTTGGCGGTGACAGAGAGTATTGTCCATTAAAGCGCCATCATCAGTATGGAGATCGACGATACCGGCGCGCTTACAATGCGCTGTCTTCTTGGACTTGTCAAGCCTTCCGAGAACCTAGAACTTTGAACCCGGGACCCGGGCGGGGTCGCGCACGAATTCCGCGGTTTCGGGAGTTATTTCGACGGCGCCACCTTCGCTGGCACGCTCGCGGTGGTAGTGCGACCGCATGCGCCAGAGCCGCGCGTTACGGATGTTGTTCCAGATGCCTCCGGGCGGCAGGTAGTAGCGCCCGCCTCCAGCGCGCGCTCATCGCCTTCATGCTGGAGCTGCACATCGACAAGCACGGCTACACCGAGATGTACCTGCCCGCGATGGTCAAGGAAGAGACGATGTGGCACTCCGGCCAGTTGCCGAAGTTCCGCGACAACCTCTACCACGACGCCGAAGAGGACTACTGGTTCGTCCCCACCGCCGAGGTGCCGCTGACGAACATGCACGGCGGCGAGATCATCGAGCCCGGCACGCTGCCGATCCACTACGTCGCCTACACGCCCTGCTTCCGCCGCGAGAAGATGAGCGCCGGCCGCGATGTGCGCGGCATCAAGCGCGGCCACCAGTTCGACAAGGTGGAGATGTACAAGTTCTGCGAGCCGGAAAAGTCAGCCGAAGAGATGGAGTCAATGCTCGACGACGCGCTCGATGTCTGCCGCGCGCTCGGCTTCCGTTACCGCGTGATCAACATCTGCACCGCCGATCTCGGCTTCAACGCCGCGCGCACGTACGACATCGAGGTCTGGGCCTCGGGCGTCGGCGAGTGGCTGGAGATTCAGCTCCATCAGCAACTGCACCGACTTCCAGGCGCGCCGCGCGAACATCCGCTTCCGCCGCGAGCCAGCCGCGAAGCCGGAGTTCGTCCACACGCTCAACGGCTCCGGCCTCGCGCTCCCCCGCACGATGATCGCGATCATGGAGAACTACCAGCAGCCCGATGGCTCGATCGACGTGCCCGAGGTGCTGCTGCCGTTCATGGGCGGCGTCGCCCGCATCACTCCCGCACCGTAGCGATTCGCCCAGATTCGCTTCCTTGTCCGGCGGCAGGGCCTCCCGAATAATGACCGGGCCATGACCTCACCGGCCGCCTCCCTCTCGAAGCGCTCGCCACGCGCCGCCTTCTCGTCCGAAGCGCCGGGCCGGTTGCTGCTGCTCGCGGCCCCGCTTGTCGCGCTGCTCGCCGGGATGGCCGCCGAGTGGCTCGACTTCCGCGCGCTGCGTGTGCCGCTGCTGCTGATGGTGGGCTTCGGCGTGCTCGGCACGTCGTACGCCGTGACGCGCGGCCGCACGGGCCCGCGCCCGTTCGTCGCGACGGTGGCCATCGGCGCCGCCACCTGGGCCGCGGCCGAGACGGTGTACGCGATCATCCACGTCGCCGCCGGCGAGCGCTTCCACGCCGAGCGTTTCGGCCCGCAGTGGTCGCAGGCGGCCGGCCTGATCGCCGCCCACGGCCTCTTCCTCGGCGCGCCGACGGGCATCGCCGCCGCGCTCATGCTGCACGCACGGTTCTTACGGCAGCGCGCCCGCCTGCGCGCCTGATGCAGCTCGAAGACGGCCCGCAACTCCCCCTCACGCCGCTCAGGAAGGTGCTCCTCGCGGCCGGTGCCGCGATGTTCGCGGCCCAGCTCGCCGGCGCCGTCGCCGTGGCGCCGCGCACGACCGGCACAGGCAACGCTGATGCGGCGGTGCTGTTCGCGATGTGGGGTGCGTCCATCGCCTGGTCGGCCGTCACCGTGCTGCTGCTCGTCCGCCAGGCCGACCTGCCGGACGTCGCGACCGCGTCGTTCCTCGTCGTCATCTCGCCGTTCGTGGCGTTCGCGCTGACGGCCGCGCTCAACGCGCGCGGCAGCGATGCGGAGGTGAACGTCGTCGACACGCTGTTCCTCGGCGTCACCGCCGGCGCGCTCACGGCGCTCATCGTCTGGGCCCTCGCGATGGCCGTCGCGCGCCTGCTCCGCCTGCCGGCGACCGCGGCGCTGCGGGAGTAGCTGTCAGCCTCTCAGCGGTCAGCTATCAGCTATCAGCTATCAGCTATCAGCTATCAGCTATCAGCGGTCAGCTATCAGGGCTCTGGCGCCCTTGCTGTTTGCTGTTTGCTGTTTGCTGTGGCCACCCCGTCTGTTGTCTGTTGTCTGTTGTCTGTTGTCTCCTGCCGACCTATCGCAGCCGCACGGCGATCGTCCGGCAGTAGGGCTGGTAGCCGAGCGCGCGCCCGATCGCCATCGACGGGGTATTCGATTCCAGCGTCTGCCACTGCATCACGCGGCCAGATGCCAGCCCGTGCGCGGACGCCGCGCTCGCCACCGCGCGCCCCAGCCCCCTGCCGCGATGCACCGGATGCGCGACCACGCCTGCGTGCAGGATGTGGTCGCCCCACGGCGTGTATGAAGCCGCCGCCAGCAGTCCGCCGCGCTCGAACGCGCCGAACACTGGCGCGCGGCCGAACTCGATGCCGCCGTGCTCCCACGCCGTCTCGCCGCACGACGCCGCGAGGCCGCGGAGCGCGGCGTCGTCCCCCGCGACGAGCAGCCGCACCGCGTCGTCATCCGCGCGCCTGAAGTCGCCGGAGTCCGCGTAGGCGATGCGCGCTGGCCCGACGACGCGCTCGACCTCATCCCCGAGCGCGCCCGCCAGCGCTTCGACGTCGAACGCGCGCTCCGGCGTCAGCGCCGCCAGAGCGCCGCGCAGCCGCGCCACGTAGTCCGCCGGCGCAGAGACAATGCATGCGCCGCCGTCGCGCCGGTACGCGTACACGCCGTGGTAGCCCGCAAGACTGCCGTGATGCTCGCGCACGATCACCGTTTGCGCGTACAACTCGCCTGGCGTGCAGCCCAGCCGCTCGGCCCAGAACTCATCGATCATCCGCAACGTGGCAGCCGATGTCATCGCCTGCATCATAAGGCTGACGCGCGGCGGGGTGAGTGATGTCGCGCACCGTCGTGGGTTGAGCCTCATATCCGCCCGGCGGAGAGGAGGTGGCCGAAGGCCGGAGGTGAGGTACGGCCGCTCGACTTACGAAGGAAGGGCGGCGGGAACATCCCGCCGCCCTTCGCCCCATGCCGTACCTGATAGCTGACAGCTGACAGACTGATAGCTGACAGCTGATAGCTTCTAGTGCACCGTGTGCGCCGTGTCGGCCTGCGCCGCCGCCGCCGCGTCGCTGATCGCCTGGCCCAGCACCGCCGTGCCGTCCTTCGGCCAGTCCTGCGCTTTCGCGCCGGGCTGAATGCTCTTGATGGCCGTATCCAGCGTCTGCTTGAGCGCGTCGAAGTTCAGGCTGTCCGTGTAGACGACCGGGATCACCATGCCCCCGTTCGCCAGCGCCAGGTTCAGCGCCTTGCCGTCCGGCCCCATCACGTGCGACAGCGTGTGGCAATGGAAGATCCACGCGCCCTTGCCCGGCGCGTTCATCTTCACCTCCACGTCGATCGTCTGGCCCGGCGCGATCCAGATCGTGTTCTCGACGCGCGCGTCCTTGCTGTTCGCGAGGTCCGTCCCGTCGCGCGCGATCTCCTTCGTGAAGTGGCCGTGGAGGTGCATCGGGTGCCCTTCGAGCGGGCTGATGTTGATCATCCGCACGCGGAGCATGTCGCCCTTCTTCACCAGCCACGGGTCGATGTTCGGGAACTCCTTGCCGTTGATCAGGTAGTGCCCGGCGATGTTGTTCAGCACGATGATGCGGTCCTGGTCGTAGCCGCCGGTGCCGCCGTCCCGCGGGTCGACGATGAAGGCGCCGCTCAGCCCCTTGCTGACCTGCTCCATGTCGTTCATGTGCGCGTGGTACATGAACGTGCCCGGCGTGTTCGGGATGGTGAACTCGTAGACGAAGGTCTCGCCCGGCATCACCGGCGGCTGCGTCAGCAACCCCACGCCGTCCATGGAGTTCGGGACGACGAGCCCGTGCCAGTGCACGCTCGATGCTTCATCGAGGTCGTTGCGGTAGTAGATCCGCAGCTTCTCGCCGGCCTTGAAACGCAGCGTCGGGCCGGGGATCTGGTTGTTGTAGCCCCAGACCTCGACCGGCTGCTGGTCGTCGCGGAACTGCCACATGAACTTCGAGCTGGTGAGGTGCACCGTCTTGACGTCGCCGTCCTCGATCGTCACCTCCGCTTCCTTCGGCCCGAAGCGCTCCGCGGCCGCCGTCGCACGGCCGGTGTTGCCGCGGAACGCGATCCCGGCCACGACGATCGCTCCCAGCAGGATCGCCAGCCACGAAGCCATGAACCACTTGCGTTTCATTGGACCTCCTCCAGTGCACTGAGCTTGGTTGCATCATCAGCAATCACTCCCGTTCGAGCGAGGGGCCGAACGGCACCATCCACAGTCCGAATCTCCCGAATGCCTTTCACGAATGACGTAAGACTGATGGAAGCCATTGATTGACACCTTTATGACGTGCGATTAGCATGAAACTCAAGGAGCATGCCGAATTCGCGTCCGTCAGGGACGCGAAACGGGGGAACCAGGTTTACCGTCCCGATGCCCGCGGCACAGCCGCCGCAACGGTTCCGCAAGGAGCCGCTTGGTAGGCTCGGGATGGCGGGGTGAATCTCGTCGAGCGGACGAGTAGGGCACTCTCAAGCCCGAACCCGGCAGCTAACCCCGTAGGCGCAGAGAGAGGCTCTCCCCAGGCCGATGGTCCGGGCGATGCCTCGGGAATCTTTTTCTTATTCCGCACCCACACGCATGAGGAGGTCCGTATGTACGGCACACTCGCGGTTTCGCATCGTGCGCTCGATGATCTCGTCGATGTCGCCGGCCAGCCGGCCATCGATGAGTTGCGCGCGCTCGCCCACCCGATCGAAGGCCTACGCGTGCTCAACCTGAGCCTTACGCGCTTCGGTACCGGCACCGCCGACCTGCTCAACTCCTCCGTGCCTCTCTTCGCCGACCTCGGCATCGATGTCCACTGGCAGCTCGTCCGCGCGTCCGAAGAAGCGGCGGCCGTGGACCGCGCGATGTACCAGGCGCTCGGCGGCATCTTCGTGCCGTGGACGCCCGACATGACCGAAACGTGGCTCAGCCACGCCGCCATGAACGCCGCTCTGCTCACCGAGCCGTTCGATGTCATCATCGTGCACGACCCGCAGCCGCTCGCCATCCGCTCGTTCGTCCCGGACTCCGGCGCGAAGTGGCTGATGGACTGCCACCTCGACCTCTCGTCCGCCCAGGCGGATGTGTGGATGCTCCTGCGCACGCACGTCGAGAAGTACGACCGCGCGATCTTTTCGGCGCCGCACTTCGCCCGCGGCGACATCTCGCTCCCGACGCACATCGTCGCGCCGGCGATCGATCCAAACAGCGCGCGCAACATGCCGCTGCCCGATAATCTCGTGCGCACCGTGCTCGAGCAGTACGGCATCGACCCGGACCGGCCCATGGTGTGCCAGATCTCGCCCTGCGACACCGCCAGCGACCTCTGCGGCGCCGTCGACGCCTGGGCGATGGTCCGCGATCGCCATCCGGAGTTGCAGCTCGCCATGGTGCTTACGACGGAGCCGCTCGACCCTTCGGGCCGTGCCTGCTACGACCAGCTCGCCGAGCGCTGCCGTGACGAGCCGGGCGCCTACGTGGTGTCCGTGGGCAGCGAGCTGGGCAACGTCGAGCTCAACGTCTTCCAGCGCGCGGCGGCGGTGATCATGCAGAAGGGGCTCCGCAAGGGCTTCGGGATCTGGGTCTCGGACGCGCTCTGGAAGGAGCGCCCGTGCGTCGTCGCCCCCGCCGGCGGGCTCACCGAGCAGGTGATCGATGGCGTCACCGGCCTCACGGCGACCACGACCGAGGAGTTCGCCGCCGCCATCGAGCGGCTGCTCACCGACCGGGAGACGGCCCGCAAATTAGGGGAAAACGGCCGCCGCCATGTAGCGGATCACTTCTTAATCACGAGGTATCTCAAGGATTACCTTCAGATCCTGAACGAGTTGCACAGGACGGCGCCATAGTGCTCGGAACCGTTCCCACGACGCCCAAGTCCATCGAGGCCTACCGCGGCGTCATCGGCGATGAGCGCACGGAGGAGATCCTGCGCCTCGCCGATCGGCTCAAGGGCGCGCGCGTCCTGCACGTCAACGCCACCGCGTTCGGCGGCGGCGTCGCCGAGATCCTCGCCACGCTGATCCCGCTCATGAACGACATCGGCCTCCGGGCCGACTGGCAGGTCATCAGCGGCGCCGATGAGTTCTTCAACGTCACCAAGTCCATGCACAACAGCCTCCAGGGCATGTACTACGACTGGACGCCCGCGATGCGGGACATCTGGCTCAACTACAACCAGCTCAACGCCGACATGCTCGACGAGGAGTACGACTTCGTCGTCATCCACGACCCGCAGCCGGCGGCCATGCTCGACGTTCGTCGAAGAGCGGCTCGGCCACCGCGACGGCAAGTGGGTCTGGCGCTGCCACATCGACCTGACCGACGCGCAGGTGCAGGTGTGGGACCTCCTGCGTCCCCACATCGAGCGGTACGACGGCGCCATCTTCACCCTGCCGGACTACGTGAAGGAGGACCTGCGCGGCCCGCAGATCTTCTGCGTGCCGCCCGCGATCGACCCGCTCAGCCCCAAGAACGTCGACCTGGCCGGATGAGACGGTCGAGCGCGATCCTCGCGCGCTACGGCGTCGACCCGCAGCGGCCGATGATCGACGCAGATCTCGCGCTTCGACCCGTGGAAGGACCCGCTCGGCGTCATCGACGTCTACCGCTCGGCCAAGCGCGAGTTCCCGGAGCTGCAGCTCGTGCATGATCGCCTCGATGGCCAGCGACGACCCGGAAGGTTGGGACTGGTACGAGCGCACGGTGCGCCGTGCCGGCGAGGACTTCGACATCCACATCCTCTCCAACCTCAACGGCGTGGGAAACGTCGAGGTGAACGCGTTCCAGCGGCGGCGCGCGTGGTCATCCAGAAGTCGCGTGCGCGAGGGCTTCGGACTGGTAGTCTCGGAGGCCTTATGGAAGGGACGTCCAGTGGTCGCGGGCAACGTGGGCGGCATCCCGCTGCAGATCGTCGAACGGCAAGACGGGATTCCTGGTCAATACCGCGGACGAGTGCGCTGGAGAAGCTCCTGTTCCTGCTGCACAACCGGGACGAGGCCGACCAGATGGGGGCCGGGGGGTGGAGTTCGTGCGGGACAACTTCCTCACCACGCGCTATCTTCGAGACTACCTGAACATTTTCTGTCGGCTCTCAGGACGGGAGCTGCCGCGCAGAGCGCCGGCCGCAGACCCAGCGCGTGCGCCACTAGATCAAGGGTTGCCTATGAAGCGAGTCGTGGCACTGATCCTGGCAGGAGGCCAGGGCGACCGGCTGAGCGTCCTGAGCGAGGAGCGCGCCAAGCCGGCGGTCATCTTCGGCGGCCGCTACCGCATCATCGACTTCGCGCTCAGCAACGTCGTCAACTCCGGCATCACGCGCGTCGGCGTGCTTACGCAGTACCGGCCCCGCTCGCTCAACGATCACATCGGCATCGGCCGGCCGTGGGACCTCGACCGGCAGGGCGGCGGCGTCACGCTGCTCCAGCCGTACCTCGGCCGCGAAAGCTCCGACTGGTACCGCGGCACCGCCGACGCCGTCTTCCAGAACCTCTACTTCCTCGAGGAGACGCGCGCCGACCTCGTGCTCATCCTCGCCGGCGACCACGTGTACAAGATGAACTACGACGAGCTCATCTCCTACCACCTGGCGAAGGGCGCCGACGTCACCGTGCCCGCTCTACCAGGTGCCGATGGAAGAGGCGCACCGCTACGGCGTCCTCACCACCGACGACGACGACCGCATCGTCGAGTTCGACGAGAAGCCGGACCACCCGAAGGCCAACCTGATCTCCATGGGCATCTACGTGTTCAACCGCCAGACGCTCATCGAGCAGCTCGTCGCCGACTCGCGGCGCGACTCAACGCACGACTTCGGCCGCGACATCATCCCGGCCATGGTCGAGGACCCCGAGGCGCGCGCCTTCGGCTACGCGTTCAACGGCTACTGGCGCGACGTCGGCACGATCGAGTCCTACTACGAAGGCAACATGGACCTGCTCGAAGACCTGCCCGCGCTCAACATGTACGACCCCGACACGCGTATCCGCTCGCGCGTGACCGGCTTCCCGCCGGCCAAGGTCGGCCGTCGCGCGTACCTGTCGCGCTCGCTGCTCGACCTCGGCTGCATCATCAACGGCCACGTCGAGCACTCGGTGCTCTCGCCGGGCGTGTACGTCGAAGAGGGCGCCGTCGTCCGCGACTCCATCATCTTCGACGACTGCCGCATCGAATCCGGCGCCATCGTCGAGCGGTCCATCATCGACAAGGATGTGCTCGTCGGCAAGAACGCGTACGTCGGCTACGGCGACGACTGGTCGCCGAACCACGAGCGCCCGGACATCGTCAACTGCGGCATCACGATCATCGGCAAGCGCGCGAAGCTGCCGCCGTACGTCCGCATCGGCCGGAACTGCGTCATCGGGCCCGAACGTCACAGCGGAGGCGGAGACGGAGGACGGCTACATCCCCAGCGGCACCACCATCCGCGCGACGGAGAAGCACTTCCCGTACACGGTGTAAACTGAGCGCATGAACAACTTCAGCACGGAGAGCGCATGAAGCAGGGCGCATTCACGTTCGTGCTGCACTCCCACCTGCCCTACGCCCGCATGGCCGGCCGCTGGCCCCACGGCGAGGAGTGGATCCACGAAGCAGCGACCGAGACGTACCTGCCGCTCCTCTCGGCGCTGCACGACCTCGCGGCCGAGGGCGTGCGCTATCGGCTCACGCTCAGCATCACGCCAGTGCTGGCCGAACAGCTCGCCGACGCCGACGTGCTCGCCAACCTCGAGGCGTATCTCGAAGACCTGCACGAGCGCGCGTCGAGCGACGTCGCGCGCTTCGAGCGCGGCGGCGACCGGCGCGCGCGGCCGTCGCGGCGTTCTACCGCGACCGCTTCGCGTGGCTGCTCGACCAGTTCCGCCACCGCTTCGGCCGCGACATCATCGGCGCCTTCCGCTGGCTGCAGGACAAGGGCTACGTCGAGATCGCGACGAGCGCCGCGACCCACGGCTACCTGCCGCTGTTCGAGCGCGACTCGTCGATCTACGGCCAGGTGCGCACCGGCGTCCGCGCGTACGAGCGCCACTTCGGCCGCAAGCCGGAGTCGTTCTGGCTGCCGGAGTGCGCGTACCGGCCGGCGTACATCGCCGGCGACGGCACAGCGGAAGCCCGGGCTCGAGGAGTTCCTCGCGGCGCAGGGGCTGCTGGTGTTCTTCGTCGAGACGCACGCGATCCTCGGCGGCCAGCCCGTCGGCAAGGCGGCCGGCGACGCCATCGGCCCGTACGGCGAGATCCCGAAGCGCTACACCGTGCCCGCTGACGGCACACAGCGAGCCCACGCACAAGACGACGTTCCAGCCGTACTGGGTGGCGCAGCCGCGGGTGGCCGCGCTCGGCCGCAACGTCACCACCGGGCTGCAGGTCTGGTCCGCCGACCACGGCTACCCCGGCGACTTCGCCTACCGCGAGTTCCACAAGAAGGACGGCGAGTCCGGCCTGCACTACTGGCGCGTCACCGGCGCCGGCGTCGACCTCGGCGACAAGGAGCTCTACGACCCCGGCGTCGCGTTCGACACGCGTGCACGAGCACGCGCGCCACTTCGCCTCGCTCGTCGAGGACCAGATCAGCGCGAGTACCGCGGCGTCGAGCGGACGCTACGGCATCGTCAGCGCCGCGTACGACACCGAGCTGTTCGGCCACTGGTGGTTCGAGGGCGTCACGTGGCTCCAGGAAGTCCTGCGCCACCTCGCGAAGAGCGACGTCGTCGACCTGACGGGCGCCGCGCAGTTCGTGCGCGAGCACCCGCCGGAGGACGTCGTCGCGCTGCCCGAGGGCTCGTGGGGCCAGCAGGGCACGCACTTCACCTGGCACAACGCCGACACCGCGTGGATGTGGCCGGTCATCAACGACGCCCAGCGCCGCATGGAGGAGATCGTCGCGCGCCACGCGGCGCGACGGCGCCATGGCCGCGGCGCTGGCGCAGCTCGCGCGCGAGCTCCTGCTGCTCGAATCCAGCGACTGGCCGTTCCTGGTCACGACCGGCCAGGCGCGCGCAGTACGCCGAGCTGCGCTTCGCCGAGCACGTCGAGCGCTTCAACCGCCTCGCCGGCCAGATCGAGGCGGGCAAGGTCGACGACGGCGTTCCTCGCGGACATCATCGAACGGGACAAGCTGTTCGCTGACATAGACTTCGCGGATTTCGCCGAGCGCGAGGGCATAGCCTCGGCTCCGGAGCGCGCGTTATCGTGAGCAAACGGCATACGTGCCGCGAGGCAAGCCGGCGCGCGGAAGCGCGCCGTCCGGCGATCTGAGGGAACGCATGTCGACGATCTACTGGGCATCGCTGCTGCACTTCTACCAGCCGCCGATCCAGATCCCGGAGGTGCTGCGGAAGGTCGTCGATGAGTCGTACCGGCCGCTGATCGAAGTCTTCAAGCAGCATCCGCACGCGCAAGGTCAGCGTCAACATCAACGGCGTGCTGACGGAGATGCTGTACGAGAGCGGCTACCAGCGACGTGATCGACGGGCTGCAAGGAGCTGGCAGCGCGCGGACAGCTCGAGTTCGTCGGCTCGGCCAAGTACCACGCGATCCTGCCGCTGATCAACGAGAACGAGCAGCGCCGCCAGATCCGCCGCAACCACCTGACGAACAAGCACTTCTTCGGCGACGCTCTACCAGCCCCGCGGCTTCTTCCCGCCGGAGATGTGCTACGACCGCGTCGTTCCTCGACCCCATGCTCGACTTCGGCCACGACTGGGTGATCATGAGCGGCGTCGGCTGCCCCGCGCCCTGGCCCACGACGCAGGTCTACGACGCGAAGTCGCACGACGGCCACAGCGTGGCCGTCGTCTTCCGCGACGACGTGCTGAGCAACAAGATCTCGTTCCAGGACATGGACGGCAAGGCGTTCGTCGAGCATCTGCGCACCGCCCACGGCAACGACCGCGACATGTACATCGTCACCGCCATGGACGCCGAGACGTTCGGCCACCACATCGAGAACTGGGACCAGCTCTTCCTGGCCGAGGCGTACGAGGCCGTCGCGCCGGCGTACGAGACCGTCGTGCAGGCGCGGCCGCTCGCCGCCAGCACGCGCTCGCTGCTCACCATGATGGAGCAGGAGGACACGAAGGACCTGGTCATCTCATCGACGATCAGCGAGCTCGTGGACCGCTTCCCGCGCGGCGAAGTCGATCGACCCGCGCCCGTCGTCGTGGAGCACGACGCACGACGACCTGGACGCGGGCGTGCCGTATCCGCTCTGGCAGGCGCCCGGCAACTACATCCACAAGCTGCAGTGGGAGCACGTCGACCTCATCGGCCAGCTCGTCGAGACCGCGCTCGCTGTCGCCGACAACGCCGTGAGCAAGCGCCACGCGGAGATCGCGCGCGGGCTGATGGACCCGGCGCTGCACTCGTGCCAGTTCTGGTGGGCCAGCCGGCGCCCGCACTGGGACGTCAACATGATCGCGCGCGGGCTCGACCAGCAGGGCGGCGTCGTGCTCAACGCATTCCGCGCCATCAACCTCAGCTCCGCCGTCGGAAGAGGTGAAGCGCGACGCCTACTACAAGGTCGTCGCGTCGCGCGACATCCGCTCAAAGATCCACGACCAGCTCTTCTGGGACTGACCGTAGGTTGTAGGTGGTAGGTTGTAGGTTGTAGGGCGGGTTGCTCCGAAGCTGGGCGCCGCTCTCGCGGCCATCGTCGCCCGAACCGTCGACTGTGAACTGTCAACTGTCAACTGTGAACTCGGTACACGTCATCCTCGCCTTCCACGCACAGGAGCCGCTCTGGGACCTGCCCGAGCGCGTGCTCGACACGCTGCGCGATGACGAGGTGCGGCGCGAAGCCGTCGGCAACGATAACTGGGTGAAGAAGCGCGCCGAGGCCGGCCGCGACATCTACGCCAACCTCATCGACTTCGGCGAGGCGCTCGGCGCACCCGTCTGCCTGGAGGCGACGAACGAGATCCTGATGCAGGTGCGCCGCTACATGCCGCGCACCTTCGACCGCCTGGGCGCGGCGTACCGCTCCGGCGCCCTCTACCCCGTCTACGGCAACGCGTTCCACACCCACATCGCCATGCTCACGGACGATGAGCTCGCCGACGAGCTGCGCCTCAACCGCGAGTTCCTGCGCGACGTGATGCGCGCGCCCGAGCCCCGCCACCGCGGCGCGTTCCCGATGGAGGGCTCGATCGACGCGCACAAGCTCGGCGGCTTCAAGCGCGCGGGCATGGAGTACGTCATCTTCCCGAACCTCAGCCCCGCGAAGGCGCGCTACGAGTTCGACGGCCTCGCCGAAGGCGCCGACCCCGCGTACGGCGCATTCACGATCGATGACGGCCTGCTTGCGCTGCCGCGCCACTTCCCGATCTCGCAGGAGATCTGGCGGCCGATCACGAAATGCCGAGCCGGAGCGCGCTCGCGCCGCAGGGCTACATCCTCGGCAAATACCACGTGCTCGACGAGGAGTACCGCAACGGCCGGCCGGTCGCCTTCCCGATCACGCGCGAGCAGGGCGTCGCGGAGTACACGCAGGTGCTGCGCGCGCGCGCTCGAAGCCGCACCCGGCGGCGGCCTGCTGCTCTACATCCAGGACCTGGAGCTGATGGACTTCGGCGAACAGGCGCTCGACATCCTCGGCGATGCGTGGACCGCCGTCCGCAACGAGGGCATCGCGGACGTGCGCTTCGTCACGCCCGACGAGTACATCGACGACCTGCGCGCGCGCGCCGCGCCGCTGCCGCACATGCGCTTCCACCAGGTCTCATGGGCGCCGGAGATCCGCCTGGTGCTCCGCAGCGACGGCCACTACCCGCCGCTGCACGCCGGCCCGTTCCGCGGCATCGACAACGACATCGAGGTGTTCCGCCGCTGGCCGTTCATCTTCTGGGAGCCAGGCCGCTTCATCGCCGATGCGTTCAAGCCGCTGCTCGCGAGCTTCGGCCATCCGCTCGAGATCCCGCTCACCGGCGCGCAGGTCGATGAGCGCGGTTACGACTTCACCGGCCTCGACGACGACGCAAAGCTCGCGATGCACATGCGTGTCATGCAGCGCGCCTGCAACTTCGGCTGGCAGCCGGACGAGGCGCGCCACAAGTGGCCGTACATGCACGGCCTCGCCATCTGCGAGATCCTGCGCGACGAGCTGAAGCAGCCGGAGCGCGCCGGGCGTGCGTCACGCGAATTCCGGCCGCTGCCGGAGCGCGCGCTCCGCGGCCTCGACCGCGTGCTCGAGATCTTCGTCGACACGCGCGTCGCGTACCTGCGTCAGGGGATCGAGCATCTTGGCGCGCGCGCCGGGAGCGAGGAGAAGCGCGCGGAGGCGGAACAGCGCCTCCGGAACGCCGAGCAGCGCCGCCGCCGCGCCTCGGCCCTCGCGCGTCAGCTCCAGGCCGAGAACACGAAGTTCATCACGAGCTGCACCATCGATGCGCGCGCCATCGGCCGCATCCTCGCGCTGTTGCAGGAGCATTGCAAGGAAGCGTATCTCGCGATCAACGAGATCCAGCGCGCGTGGATGTGCATCGAAGACACGGCGGGCATGATCGAAGAGATGTACGCGTACCTCTACGACCTCTACCCCCCGAAGTTCCCCGCCATCCTCCGCGACTTGCTGACCGAAGAAGACCTCGCCCTCATCGACAACCCGCCGTTGGTGTAACAGCTGTCAGCTATCAGCTATCAGCTGTCAGCTGTCAGCTATCAGCTATCAGCTATCAGCTATCAGCTGTCAGCTATCAGCTTCGGCCCGCACCCTTTGCTGTTTGCCGCTTGCTGTTTGCTGTACTGACCTCTGTTGTCTGTTGTCTGTTGTCTGTTGTCTGTTGTCTGTTGTCTGTTGTGTTCCATCGTTGTCCGCGGACGCTTTTGCTGTTTGCTGTTTGCTGTTTGCCGTAGCTCGCCCCTCTGCTCTTTGCTCACTGCTCTCTGTTCTCGGCGCCAGCCGCCGCCGCCTCAAACACGAACTCCGCCTCCACGCTCGCGCCGAGCGGCAGCTCCGCCACGCCGACGGCCGCCCGCGCGCCGAGGCCCGCCTCGCCGAACACGTCGCGCAGGAAATCCGACGCGCCGTTCGCGACCGTCGGTTGGTCCGTAAACCCCTCGGCCGATGCCACGTACACCGTCAGCTTCACGACGCGCGCCACGTTGTCGAGCGACCCCAGCTCCTTCCGCACGATCGCCAGCGCCGAGATCGCGCACGCCCGCGCCGCCTCTTGCCCGCGCTCGACGTTGACCTCGCGCCCGAGCTTGCCCGGGTGAATGACGCGGCCGTTCTCGGTTCCGATCTGCCCCGACACGAACAGCAGGTTGCCCGTGCGCACCGCCGGCACATACGCCCACCGCGGCTTCGCCACCTCCGGCAGCGTCACACCCAGCTCCGCGATCCGTGCCTCGGCCCCCATGCGAATCCTCCTCTGTCGTGTTCGTGCGTCGTGCGCGCGGGCGCAGCAGGCTGCGCCCCTACCGTGACACCGCCGGCGCGGCGCACCGTGCCCTACGATGTCTCTGCTCTCTGCTCTCTGCTCTCTGCTCTCTGCTCTCTGCTCTCTGTCGTCTGTCGTCTGTTGTCTGTTGTCTGTTGTCTGTTCTCCGTCGCCCTTTGCTGTTTGCTGTTTGCTGTCACTCCCGCCGCAGCACCTTCGCGCACAGCGCCCGGCCCGCCGCGTCCTTCGCCGTGATCGTCATCGTCCCCGCCGGGTTGACCTCGACGAGGCCGTACGAGTAGCTGTCGATCTCGGCGCAGTCCACCTTCATCACGCCCGACAGCAGCGGCGCGAAGACGCCCGCCGCCGCCTCGCCGATCACGTCCGCGATGTCGCGGCGCAGCGTCCCCGTCGCGATCGGCCCGACGATCGCTTCGTACGCGATTGGCGCGGGGTCGGAGAACACGTCGATGCGCACCGGCCCAAAGACGTTGCCGTGCAGGTCCGTCGTCAGGAACACCACGTTCTTGATGCCGTTGTCGCGGATGAACGCCAGCACCTCGCGCCGCTCCGCCGCGTACCCCTCCCAGCGGTCGTACGGCGCCACCGCGATCTGCTGGACCGGCACCTCGTTCACGATCACCTTCCACGTCGCGTCCGACGACCGCAGCCGGTCGAACAGGAACTGCTTCTGCGCCGCGCCGAGCATCGTCCGCGACGGGTCGTTGAGCGCGTTGAGGCATTGCGGCGACGCTTCCGGCGGCAGTCCGAGCAGCGCGCGGCCGCCGCGGAGCGCCTCCGGCACGCCCGGCCCCGGCGCGAGCGGCAGCGGGTCGCGGCCGCTGCCGATGCCGCACGCGGCGTCCACCTCGGCGCTGCGGTAGCCGCGCTCGTCGAGCGCGATCAGCTCCACGTCCTTGCCCCAGCGAAACGCCCGGTACATCACCGCCGCGCCGCCGCTGTCGTCGATCGGCAGGTACTCGCGGAACGCCTGCCGCCCGGCTTCGAGCAACGCGCGGTCCTCGGTCGTCCCCGCGAAATCGTTGACCACCTCGTGGTCGTCCCATGTGTTGTACGTCGATGTCCGCGCGAGGATGTTCGCCAGCGCCGGATAGCCGCGGTTTTCCCGGTACTTCGAGCGATAGCCGTCGAGCGTCGTCGCGACGGGCGCGCGGTCGGCGTAGATCGTGTCGCCGAAGTACAGGAAGAACGCCGGGTCTTCGGCCGCCGCCGCGTCGAGCACCTCGAAGTTGTTGTACGGCGGCGCGCCCGAAGGGCTCCGCGAGCCGTCGGAGTCGCCGCTGAACACGAAGCGCAGCGGCCGCGATGCCGACGCGTCGGGCGCGGTGACGAACGTGCCGGCCGCGCCCACCGCGTCGCCGGCGTGGAATCGATAGTAGTAGCGCGTCTCCGGCGAGAGCCCGCCGGCCTTCACCTTTACGGTGAAGTCGCGCGCGGCCGACGTTGCCGCCCGCTCGACGCGCGCCCCGGCGAACGACGCCACGGTCGCGATCTCGACCGCCAGGCTGTCGCCGCCTTCCGCGCGCGTCCACAGCACGGCGCTCGTCGCCGTGACGTCGCCGCTCGCCACGCCCGATGTGAACCGCGCGGTGCTTCCGGTGGCGGCCGGGGGAGCGCTCGATGATCCCGGCGCGGGCGTCGATGCTATGCCGTCCGGTGGGGCCGTATCGGTAGCTGTCGCTCCGGGGTTGCCGGACGTCGCGCCGGTCGCTGCCGGGGTGGCCGTGTGCGCGCCTCCGTTACCGCTGCAAGCGATCAGCGCCAGCGCCAGCACCACCGTCACGGCCACGTTTCGAGTCAGTTCGCACCTCCCGCTGATGCCGATTGGCGGTGGTCGCTAGCGCGCGGCGCGACTACGATACCATCGCAGAGAGCGAAAAAGGAGACGACATGGCCATCTACAAGCTCGAGGCGTTCCCGCGCACGGTGCAACTCCGCGGCAACTCGTCCGTCGTGTTCAAGCCCATGGAACCCGGCGACAAGGACAAGCTGCTCGAGTTCTTCCTGAAGGTGCCGGAGGACGACCGCTACTTCCTGAAGGACGACGTCACGTCGCCGAGGGTGCTCGAGAGCTGGGCCGCACGCCTGGACTACGACCGCGCGCTGCCGCTGCTCGCCTGGGACGGCCCAAACGTCGTCGGCAATGCCGTCCTCGTCCGCTCCCGCACCGGCGCCCGCTCCCACAACGGCGAGGTGCGCGTCGTCGTGCACCCGGACTGGCGCAACCGCGGCCTCGGCAGCGCCATGATCCGCCAGCTCTGCGACATCGCCGCCGACGCCGAATTGGAGAAAGTGATCATGGAGGCCGTCGCCGACCGCGAGCAGGAGGCGATCACCGCCGCCGAGCGCCTGGGCTTCCTGCGCAGCGCCGTCATCCCCGACTACTTCAGCGACCAGCGCGGCCACAAACACGACCTCGTCGTCATGGTCCTGCCGCTCGGCAAGTGGTACGAGTGGTGGACGTTCTGAGGTGGGGCGCTGAGAGGTGAGAGGTCGGAGGTGGGGGCCGGCGGCCAGAAGTCGTAAGTCGGCCGCCCACGTGCGGCTTGTTGCGTGCGCCGGCGCGCGGTCCAGGTTCCAGGTTTAGGTTCTAGGTTCTAAGTTCTCGGCTCTCTCGTCCCAAAACGTTTAACATTTTGGCCGAAACGCCTTAACAGCCTCGGCCTATGATGGGCAACGTAAACGGCGCCGCGACCATGCTCCCCCGGTCGCGGCGCCGTTAT
Organism: uncultured Chloroflexia bacterium; assembly: GCA_963701135.1. Taxonomy (GTDB): domain Bacteria; phylum Chloroflexota; class Dehalococcoidia; order DSTF01; family JACRBR01; genus CAYJMJ01. Next base: position 2,689,513 of record OY969567.1, on the reverse strand, counting down.
CTATTCCTCGCTCCTTCAGCGCACCTCGACCGTCACCGTCAGCACCGGATCTTCCCGCCCCGGCGCCTCGATACGCAGGTCGTACGTTCCGTGTTCCGTGAACCGCACGAGTTGCGGCACGTCCTGCCCCGCCGCCTGGCGGGCGGCGGCCCGGCTTCCGCGCGGTGGTTGTTGAAGCGCGCCAGCACGAAGAATGCCACGGTCAGGATGACGGCGATGGCGGCGAGACCGCCGGCCCAGTATCTCAGCACGTAGGGAAGCTGCTCCTCCGGGCGTCGGCCCGCTTCCGGTGGCGCTCCCCAGCCCCCGGCGTCGAAATCTGCTGATAAGATAGCCGCCTGCTCCACCATTCACAACGCGCGCGGCGCCTGTTGCGTGTCAAACTGGCCCACTTCCTCGCCGCCGCCGGCCCGATAGAATCAAGATGAATCGGCTGTGAAGGGAGCACCAGATGCAGGAAGAGCAGGGCCCCGTCCGCGCGCCCGACTTCCCGCCGAACGTCACCTGGCTGCAGGGCGGCCCGCTGCGCCTCGCCGACCTGCGCGGCCGGCCGCGTGCTGCTCGACTTCTGGGACTACACCTGTCTCAACTGCCTGCGCACGCTGCCGTACGTCAAGGAGTGGCACCGCCGCTACGGCGACGCTCGGCCTGACGCGTCGTCGGCGTACACGCGCCGGAGTTCTCGTTCGCGCGCGAGAGCGGCAACGTGCTCCGCGCCGTCCGCGAGCACGACATCCAGTACCCCGTCGTGCTCGACAACGAGTACGCCATCTGGCAGGCCTACGCGAACCGCTACTGGCCGGCGAAGTACCTGGTCGATGGCGAGGGCTACCTGCGCTACTACCACTTCGGCGAAGGCGGCTACGCCGAGACCGAGGAGGCGATCCAGTCCTGCTGCGCGAGTCGTTCCCGCAGATCCTCCTCCCCGGCCTCATGGAGCCCCTGCGCGACGAGGACAAGCCCGGCGCCGTCTGCTATCGCGTCACGCCGGAGCTGTACCTGGGCTACCAGCGCGGCTCCATCGGCAACGCTGGCGGCATCGAGCCCGACAAGCCCGCCGCCTACCGCGACCCCGGCAAGCACATCGACGGCCACGCGTACCTCGAAGGCGACTGGCTGCTCGCCGGCGAGTACCTGGCCCGCCCCGCGGGCGCCACCGGCGAGAGCCGCCTCACCGTGCCGTACATGGCGAAGGACGTGAACCTGGTGATCCACCCGCCGACGTACGGCGGCAGCGCTATCTTCGCCGTCACGCAGGACGGCGCGCCGCTCGCGGCCGAGGACGCGGGCGCCGACGTCGCGGCCGGCAGCGTGACATCCGTGCTCACGGTCGACGCGCCGCGCATGTACCGCCTCGTCACCAACCGCGAGATCGACCGCCACGAGCTCGACGCTCACCACCACCTCCGACGGCGTCGCGCTGTACGCCTTCACCTTCGCTTCCTGCCTCGTCCCCCCGTAGGGGCGCCGCTTGCCGCGCCCCCGCTCCGCCGTCGCCGCGCCCCCTGCCTGCGCCGCTTGCCGCGCCCGCCGCTTGCCGCGCCCCGCGCCCGCCGCGCCCGTCAAGCCGGATGATGTAAATCGGCACGCCCCCGGCGTACACTCGCCGCATGAGTCAGTGGCCGAAGCGCCGCCGCGGCCGGCCGCGTCATCCCGATGTGCTGACGCCGGCCGAATGGGACGTGCTGACGCACGTGCGCGAGCGCTGCTCGAACGAGCAGATCGCGCGGCGACGGGGCGTCAGCGTCAACACCGTCCGCTCGCAGGTGGCGAGCATACTGGCCAAGCTCGAACAGCCGGACCGGCGCGCGCTCATGCAATGGGAGGGGTTGATGGCTGCCAGGGACACCGCGAACGTCGTAATGCGATGCTCGTTCTGCGGCAAGACCGATGCGAGAGTCGAACACCTCATCGCCGGCCCCCGCGGCATCTACATCTGCGGCGGGTGCGTCGATGCCTGCAACCGCATCATCACCGAGGCTCGCGCCGCCGCCGGCTGACACGCGCGGCCGTCGCGGCGCATCGATTTGGACGGTTCATCCTGAAGGACGGTTGACCGGCGCCCCCAGTCTGTGCGACAAGGAGGTCGTATACGACTTCGCGAGTTGCACAGGAGGGGAGTTATGCAGTTGGAATCGGGCATCGTCGTCGCGCTGCTCGTCGGCGCTGTCCTCATCTACGACCGGCTCGGCGGAAACGATGAGCTCGCGCGCCGGATGTTCCAGGTCGGCCTCGCGATCTCGCTCGTCTTCCTCGTCCTGTCCGCGACCCATGCGTTCATTCGCCAGGATCCGGAAGGCGCGTCGTTAATACTGGCCTCGAGCGGAAGCAGCGCCGAGGCGACTGACGCCGGTGACCGCATCGCAGCGGCGATCACGATCCACTACGCGGTCGGCGTGTTGCTGCTCATTACGGGACTGGCGATGCTGAACAGGTACCATACGCTCCCGCTCGGTGCCGTCCTCGGCGGCGTCCTGCTCATCCTCTTTGGAGGGGGTCAAGGCGGCTTGTCAGGGATCGACGCTCTGCTCCGGACCAGCGTCAACTCGTCGCAAGAGGTCGATGTCGTGACGTTCGTCGCGGCCGTTGGCGGCACGGCGGGGCTCCTGTGGTACGGCACGCGGCTCGAAAAGGAATTCAGCGTCGAATCCGAACTGGAAGACGAGACCGAGGACATCGGCGCCGACTCGGCCTGACGCCCGCCTGCGCGCCACCGTAAGGGCGCCCCGAGCCGCCGCCGGCCGGCCTGACGCGCCCGTCGCGCTGGCTCCGGACCGACGTCACCGTAGCGGCGCTGCTTGCCGCGCCCCTGCCGGCCCGGCGCGCCACGCACACAACAAGAAGGGGCGCACATCGTGCGCCCCTTCTGTCGCCCTCCGGCTCGGACCCTAGAAGCAGAACCCCGGGACGGGACTCAAGATCGTCTCGTTGCCCGCATCGTCCACGGCGTGGATGACGATGTCCGTCGCGTGCAGGGCCGGCACGTTGAAGCTCGCGCTCATGCCGGACCGGTGCTCCGTCTCGGCGGACCCGAAGAGTGTGGTGTAGCTCACCCACATCTCCGAGTGCTCATCCACGTCGAACGACAGGTCGTACCCGGTGACGCAGTACACGAAAGACACGTTGCTCACCGTTGGCGGCGTCAGGTCCACGTGCAGGATCACGCCCGGGTCGATGATTGCGCCGGGGTCGAGGCACCACAGGCACGGCGGCGCGGGCGGCATCGGCGGCGCGGGCAGCACCGGCGTGCTCGTCGGCGTCGGGTCGATGGCGGTGGCGGTAGCCGTCGACGTTGCGGTCGGCGGCACCGATGTGCTGGTCGCGGCCGGAGTCTCGCTCGTGCTCGTGGCCGAAGGCGCCACCGCCGTGTTCGCCGGCGGCGCGATGGCCGCTCCGCCCGCTTCGCCGCCCGTGTGAGCGCCCCCGGACGCCGCCGGCGCCGCGACGGCCGGCTGCCCGGCGTTTGCCGTCGAGCCTGACCGGCGGCGCCTGCCGCCCGGCCGTGTCCCCGATCGGCGTCTGGGTGGTGCTGCCGCCCCGTCCGCCACCCAGCACGAACCCGACGCCCAGCGCCGCCACGACGCCCAGCGTCGCCACCGCGCCCAGCGCCAGCTTCGTGCGGTCCTTCTTCTGCTCCGGCTCCTCGTCGAAAAGGCTGATTCCCTTGGCTTCCACTGGTCTTCCTCCTGCTGCTCCCTGGTTTCGCTTTCAGGAGTTAGACCGCCAGGGCCGGGATTTCTTACAGGCCGGCGGCAGAGCAGAAAGCAGGGAGCAGAGAGCAGAGGGCGAAACGCGGCGTCTCTGCTCTCTGCTCTCCGTCCCTCTTTGCTGTTTGCTGTTTGCTGTTGGCAAGTATCCCTTGACTGTAGAGGCTGTCAATGGCTAACGTAGAACCGCTTGGAAGGCTAGCCCCGCTTGGGCCAGATCGTCGGGAATTCGCGGAAGATTGGTGGCGAAATGCCGAAGGCAGGAATGACCGTACCCTGCACGTAACCGAGCAGCATCTCCAGCGTGAACCAGAAATTCTCGCCGGTGCACCATCGCGGACTCTCCGCGAAGACTTCATGCAGGGCAAGTGTGTCTTTCACGTGCACCTTGGGGTTCGGCCCCGTGATCGTGAATTCCCCCTCAGCGAGTATTGTGCCGTCTACAACTGGCCCACGGTCATATCGGGTTTCGAACCAATCCACGACAGCATCGCGATCTGCCTCAATTCGAATGCCCCCCGGCGACCAAACGAACCATTCTGCGACAGCGATCATCCGGTGCTTGTCCCAGTCAGAGAGTTCCTTGAGTGTCCAGAGCGGATCGTGCATCCAATTTACGCGCCGGCGTTCATACGGTTGGAGTCCGCGAAGCGTTGCCCGATCGTCGTCGCTCAGAGACTCCCAGCATCGCTTCGATTCGTCGAAATACCTGGACTCCGAACAAAGCGGGAAGCAGGTCTTTTCGATCAGTCCTCCCGTGTGGTCGAAGACTCGTTGCTCGATGAGGTGATCAAGGGTCGCCCGCAGGGCTCCGACGAAATCACCCGCGATGAGTCCGAGGATGACCGGCGGCTCCCGTTCTATGCGCACCGAGAGAGTGACATGGCATTTCTGTCCGTCACGCTCACACTCAAGCGGGAAACTGTGCGGGTTACTCGCGTGGAAGGCTGCAAGGGCGTCTTGCAGTATGCCGAGGTGGTGATTTGCCCAGTAGAGTTTCGACTGCCAACTGGGGACGGAATCTCGCACGAGGTAAACTCCGATCATGAAGGATCAACCGACACAGAAGACCCCGAAGGGCTACGAGATTCCCGTCCCAAGCGCGGCGACTTCGATCAGATGCTCACGAAGTCGGCGAAGCCGCCGAAGAAGTCAGCGCCCCGCCGCCCGAAGAAGTAGCGTCTCGAACTGCGACCGCTCGTCAGAGCGGTGGTTGTACCGCCACGCGTACTCGTTCAGGTAGCCCTGAAGATGCTTAGCGGACACCGAGTGGTACACCCCGCCGATGCCGCGCTTCACCAGCGACCAGAACCCTTCGATGGTGTTCGTGTGGACGTCCCCGCTCACGTACACGCCCTCGGAGTGGTTGATCCGCGTCGTGCTGGTAGCCCGAGCGCCGTCAGTCCGTCGTAGGACTTGCAGTTCGTCCGTGTAGATGGTCGACGCGGGCAGCACGCGCTGCGTGACGTGCGGCATGAGCGTCGACCTTGCTTCACGTTCGGCACCGTGACGGCCATGACGCGCCCGCCGCGCTCGACCATGCCGAACACCGGCGTCTTGTGGCGAGTCCGGACCGGGGCGACCGCGCTTCGCGCCCTTCTTGCCACGGCGGCTTGCCGCCGACGTAGGTCTCGTCAGCCTCGACGCGTGCCGCCGAATGCGCGCGTTCGTCTTGCTGCCATGAGTTCGTTGCGGATCAGGTGCGCCATGCGCCATGCCGTCTTGTAGGTGACGCCCAAGCTCGCGCTCCAGTTGCTTCGCGGAGATGCCGCATCGGGTGCTGGCCATCAGGTACATCGCGTAGAACCACAGGTGAAGCGACGTAGACGACTTGTGGAAGATCGTGCCGGCGGTCGGGTGCAGCTGGTGGCCGCAGACCGTGCACGTCCAAGACTGGCGCTGCTGCGCCGTCTCGTAGCGCTTGAACGCGCGGACTTCCTCGCACTTCGGGCAGTGGGCGTGCTCGCCATCGGGCGAGTAGCGCTTGCGCCACAGGGATTCAAGGCACGTCGCATCGTCGGGATACTCGCGCATGAACTCCATGAGGGAGTAGCGCGACTCCGAAGAAGCGGCACGGGTCGGTTGGTTGCGGTTGACTGGCGGCATTGGAGGCCCCTATGAACGAACGCGAAGCGTTGGTCGATCTATTCGTCGCTGCCCTGAGGTGGCGCATATCCCTTGTTGGGGTGCCCGTAAGCCCAGCAGATGAACTCAAGGATTCCTGCTCCAAGAAAGCGCCCCGCAAGGATTTCCGCATCGGTCGGGATGTTGTTTCGCATGGTCACATGGAGCAACGAAGAATCGCGGTGCATGATGTCCTCCGCCTTATCGTCGAGGTGCGGGACGATCTCCCCGAACTTCAAAAGCATCTGCTCGAACGTGAATGAGGGTTCCATGCAGCCATTCTCTCACAGTCATCCTCTACAGTCAAGGGATAATTACCTTGCTGTTTGCTGTTTGCTGTCCCCCGTTCTGCTCTCTGCTTTCTGCTCTCTGCTCTGCCCCGTATCCTTCCCCCCGTGATCGACCTCAAAACCTACATCCGCGACGTCCCCGACTTCCCGTTGCCCGGCGTCCTCTTCCGGGACATCACGCCGCTCCTCCGCACGCCCGGCGCGTTCAACGCCGCGCTCGACGCCATGACCGCCTACGTCGAGTCCCGCTCGGTCGATGCGATCGTCGGCATCGAGTCGCGCGGCTTCCTGTTCGGCGCGCCTATCGCCGAGCGCCTGGCGCTGCCGTTCGTGCCCGTCCGCAAGCCCGGCAAGCTGCCCGCCGCTCACATGTCCGTCGAGTACTCGCTCGAATACGGCAACAGCCAGCTCGATATCCACGCCGACGCCCTCGCCCGCGGCGACCGCGCGATCATCGTCGATGATCTCCTCGCGACCGGCGGCTCCGCGCACGCCGCCGCCAAGCTCATCGAGCTGCTCGGCGGCGTCGTCGACAGCGCGCTCTTCCTCATCGAGCTGGCCGCCGCTCGGCGGCCGCGCCCGCCTCGCCGGCTACGACCTGCACGTGCTCATCCTGTACGAGACGTAAGAGCGAAGAACGGGCAGGAGACAACAGAGAATAGACAACAGACAACAGACGAGAGAACAGAGAAACGATGAGCACAGGAGTGCAGCCGCCTCGCGCCCGAAGCGCGTGCGTGCCCTCAACCCATCTGCGAGAGTCTGCGTAATCCGCGGTTCCCGCGTCCGCGTGGGGTAGCCGCCCCCGGCTGCCCATCCGGCGAAGCCGGATCCCACGCTGCAACCTTTGTCGCGTCAGCTCTCCCCGCCGCGTGCGGTGCGTGAGTCCCGTGGTCCGCCTTCCGCCGCCGCGTGCGACCGCATCACCGCCACCCAACCCATCTGCGCAATCTGCGCAATCTGCGGTTCCCCCTCGCGCCTTCCGGCCTCCAACCTCCAACCTCTAACAGCCTGCTGAAAAAGTCGCCGGACGGCGTCTAAACGTCGATACGGAGCGGCGAGTTGAATCTACGAACGCGGGCTGAAAGCCCGCGCCACGAGAACAAGGATCGTTTTTCAGCACCCTGCTAACCTCCAACCTCCAAACGCGTTACCATCGCTCGCAGAGGCGCTCCGACCTCCAGCCTCCAGCATCCGGAAGGCGCAGTCGATGCCGCTCTCCTCGAAGAACAAAGACAAGCGCCAGCTCATGGTCATCTCCCACACGCACTGGGACCGCGAGTGGTACCTGCCGTACCAGTCGTTCCGCGTGCGCCTCGTCGGCCTCTTCGACATGCTGCTCGACATCTTCGACAGCGACCCCGACTACAAGCACTTCATGCTCGACGGCCACACGATCCCGCTCGAGGACTACCTTGAGGTGCGCCCCGACCGCTTCGACGACATCGAGCGCGCCGTCCAGCAGGGCAAGCTGCTCATCGGCCCCTGGTACATCATCCCGGACGAGTTCGCTGCCCGGCGGCGAGGCGCTCGTGCGCAACTTCCTGCGCGGCCATCGCGTGGCGAAGGCGTTCGGCGCGGTGATGAAGGTCGGCTACATCCCCGATCCCTTCGGCCAGATCGCCCACATGCCGGCGATCCTCCGCGGCTTCGGCATCGAGTACGCCACCATGTGGCGCGGCGCCGACGATTCGCTCAAGACGACCGAGTTCTTCTGGCGCGTCCCCCGACGGCAGCGAGGTGCTCACCATCCACAAGCCGAAGGGCTACGGCGCCGCCGCGTCGCTCCCCCAGAACACGCAGCGCGCTCCTCGACGCGCATCCAGGCCGTGCGCGACGACCTGGAGCCGCTCGCGACGACGCCGTACGTGCTCGTGATGAACGGCAGCGACCACCTGCCGCCGCAGCCCGAGCTGCCGTCGATGATCCGCGCCGCCAACATGGAGATCGAGGGCGCCGTCCTGCGAGCACAGCTCGCTGCCCGAAGTGTTCGACCGCATCCGCCGCTTCATCGGCGACCGCGCGAACGAGTGGCCGCGTGCACACCGGCGAGTTCCGCAGCGGCCAGCGCGCGCACCTGCTGCCCGGCGTGCTCTCGGCGCGGATGTGGATCAAGCAGCAGAACCAGGAGTGCGAGGACCTGCTCGCGCACTGGGCCGAGCCGTTCTCGACCTGGGCGGACATCCTCAAGCGGCAGGCCGGCCCCGAGTGGCGCGAGCCGCTGCCGCCGACCACCGCGCACATGCCGTTCCCGACGTCCGAGGCTTCGATCTCCGCGCTGATCGACCGCGCCTGGCGCCACCTGCTCGAAAACCAGCCGCACGACTCGATCTGCGGCTGCTCCGTCGACGCCGTGCACGAGGAGATGCGCCAGCGCTACGAGTGGGTGAAGGAGATCGGCGAGGAGATCGTCCGCCAGTCGCTGCGCACCATCGGCGCGCTCGGCCCCGACGACCCGCACGGCACGATCGCCGTCTTCAACCCGACGCCGCAGCCCGCGACCGGCTACGTCGTGACGACGATCCCGTGGAGCGACGATCAGCCCGTCGCCGCCGTCATCGCCCCCGACGGCGAGCGCATCGAAGCGCGCCAGGTCGGCGACACGCCAGCACGTCGATCGTGCCCGAGGGCGCGCCGCCGGGCTTCGACCGCGCGCGCGCCGACATCGGCTTCGTCGCCCGCGACGTGCCCGGCTACGGCTACGTCATGTACCGCCTCGAGACGGGCCGCGGCCGCGGCACCCGCGTCCCGGCCGGCGTCCGGCGCGCGCCATCGAGAATGAATACTTCGCCGTCGAGGCCGACCCCGACGACGGCACGCTCACCGTGCACGACAAGCGCAGCGGCCGCGTGCTACGCCGGCCTCAACCGCTTCGTCGACGGCGGCGACCGCGGCGACGAGTACAACTACTGCGCGCCCGAGACCGACACCATCGTCGACCGGCCCGCCTCGCCGCCGCGCATCCGCATCGATGCCGCCGCCGGCGTGCGCTCGCTCGTGATCGAGATGACGTACCGCCTGCCGGCCGGCCTCGCCGCCGACCGCGCGTCGCGCAGCACGTCCTCGGCCGACGAGCGCATCGTCTCCACCGTCACGCTGACCGATGGCGTGCCGCGCATCGACGTGCGCACGGTCGTCTTCAACGCCGCCGAAGACCACCGCCTGCGCGCGCACTTCCCGTCCGGCGTCCGCGCGTCCGTCTCGAAGGCCGACCAGCACTTCGGCGTCGTCCAGCGCCCGATCGCGCTGCCGGAGTGGGACCCGGCGACGTGGATGGAGCAGCCGGTGGGCACGTACCCGCAGAAGGCGTTCGTCAGCGTCGACGACGGCGCCTTCGGCCTGACGATCGCCAACCGCGGCCTGCCGGAGTACGAGGTGCTCGACGAGCCGTCCGGCGCCACGATCGCGCTGACGCTGCTGCGCTGCGTCGGCTGGCTCTCGCGCGACGACATCTCGTCGCGGCGCGGCGGCGCCGGCCCGCAGCTCGCACGCCGGGCGCGCAGCTGCCACGGACGCAACGTGCTCGACTACAGCATCATCCCGCATGCCGGCGACTGGGTCGCATCGGGCGCGCACGTGCTCGCCGTCGAGTTCCTGCGGCCGATGCGCGCGCGCTGGAACCGTCACGGCCTCGGCCACATCGAAGCGCGCGGCCAGTTGCTCGACGTCGCCTCGCCCGCGTTCCACGTCAGCGCCATCAAGCGCGCCGAGGACGCCGGCGGCGTCATCGTCCGCGTCTACAACACGCTCGACGACGCGGCCGACACCACCGTCGACCTCAAGCCGGTGACCGGCGCCGTCTCCATGACCAACCTGAACGAAGAGCACCTCGCCGATGTCCCGCGCCTCCGCGCCGGCATCGCCATCACCGCCGCCCCCAACGAGATCGTGACCCTGCGGTTCACGCGCGAGGACCTCGGATAGCGGCGCGGGCGGTCGGGCCGGACCCACGCGTCCGCCCGGTGTGTCCGCTGGGATCCCGTAGGCGGACCGCCCGGCGCGCGTCAGGCTCGCCGACATGGCCATGGCCTACAGTTGCCGCGTGAAGTCGCACTGCACCGCTTCGATGTTGCTGCTCGCGTTCGCCATCTTCGTTGCCGCATGTGGCGAACCCGGTGCCCGGTTCGATGCTCCGGCGAGCCTCGGCGCGTCTCCGTCTGCGATTTCCTCGCACGAACTGTCGTCGCCATCGCCGTCTCCGCCTGAGACGTCGTGGTATGGCGATGAGTTCAACGTGCCGGTCCCGGAATCACACCCCGCCGAGCCGGACGAATATGGCGCGTGGACCCGCCTGATCATGCAGGGAATCGAGACGGAAATCCCGACCGGACAACGTTGGCGTGTCCAGATTCTGTCGGACCCATGCCACGGAGACGCGCGCTATCGATACGTGTTGGAAGACACCACGACCGGAGATCGTATCAAGGTGGACGTCGTCGAACATCGTGTCGCGGTGGCATCGGCGGACCCGTCGCGGCTCGAGGGAGTCGTTGCCCGCATCCGGCGTTCGTTCCGTGGCGAGCAGACACCGTACCCGTTTTTCGAACGCCACGGCCCGAACCCGACGGAGCCCTCTTGCGCATCGGAGGGCGGCGGCGTCCCGACGCTCGTGCCAGACTCGATGACACCGCAGCCGCCCACTCGCGGACCGTCAACGGGAGCACCGTAGCCTGGGCCGACCCGTGATGCGGTGCCTGCGATCGTTGGTGCGCCGAGTAGACAAGTCATCGATGATGTCGCTTGACACCCTCGCGTCCGCGCGGCTACCCTGACGGCACTTCGAGATTGATCGGCGACGATCAGGGCTAGTACGTACGACAGGCGGGCCCACAAGAGAGCCGGATCAGGTGAAAGCCGGCGGCCGCGCGACGCACCGAATGGACCTGGGAGCCTCGGACCGAACCCTCGCCCCGGCGAGCCAGTAGTCTCCGACGGGACGGGCGCCGTTACCACGGCCCACCGCATCCTCGCTCCGGCGAGCGTGCGGGACCGAGATGCCGGCCGCGGGATGCGGCAGGCGAATGCAGGGTGGTACCGCGAGCAAGCTCTCGCCCCTCAGTGGGTGAGGGCTGTTTTGTTGTCCTGCGGACAACAGAACCAAGAACCGAGAACCAAGAACCAAGGCTCCGGTCGATGAGCCGGCGCCGGCAGAGAACGGAACGGGTGTTGGGAACTGAGTACAGCTACCGCAACCTGATCCTGTGGCAGAAGGCGCAGGAGCTGACGTTGGCAATCATCCGGCTCACGGCGGCGCTTCCGCGCGCGAACATCGCGGACGCGCTCGTGCGCCAGATCGTGCGGTCATCGTCGTCTATCGCCGCCAACGTCGCGGAGGGACATGGCCGTTGCACGCCGAGAGCGCACGCAAACCATCTCTCGATCGCGAAGGGCTCAGTGTGCGAGACCGATAGCTGGCTGGACCTGCTGCGGAGAAGTGGTCACATCTCGGCCGAGCAAGAGCAACCGCTGCATGATGTATGCATGGAGTTGATCGCCATGCTCACCGCGAAGATCCGCGAGCTGGAGAAGCTGCCGCCTCGCTCTGTGGGAGAAGAGCGAGCCGCATACATCACGAACGGTGAGGCATTCGAGGAAGATAGGTTCTAGGTTCTTAGTTCTAGGTTCTTCGGAGGAACGACATGACCACGAAATTCAACCTCAGCGAATCCGACATTCCGACGCACTGGTACAACATCGCGGCGGACCTCAAGACGCCGCCGCCGCCGCCGCTGCACCCCGGCACGCACCAGCCCATCGGCCCTGCCGACCTCGCGCCGCTCTTCCCCATGGAGCTCATCAAGCAGGAGGTCTCGACCGAGCGCTACATCGAGATCCCGGATGAGGTGCGCGAGATCTACAAGCTCTGGCGGCCGACGCCGCTGATCCGCGCGCACCGGCTCGAAAAGGCGCTCGACACGCCCGCCCACATCTACTACAAGTACGAAGGCGCGTCGCCCGTCGGCTCGCACAAGCCCAACACCGCCGTCGCGCAGGCCTACTACAACAAGCAGGAGGGCGTGAAGCGCATCACCACCGAAACCGGCGCCGGCCAGTGGGGCTCCGCGCTGGCGATGGCCTGCAACTTCTTCGGCATGGAGTGAAGGTCTACATGGTGAGCGTCTCCTACCAGCAGAAGCCGTACCGCCGCTCGATGATGCAGCTCTGGGGCGCCGACGTCGTCGCCAGCCCGAGCAAGGACACCAACGCCGGCCGCGCCATCCTCGCCGCCACGCCGGACAACCCCGGCAGCCTCGGCATCGCCATCAGCGAGGCCGTCGAGGACGCGGTACAGCGCGACGACACGAAGTACTCGCTCGGCAGCGTGCTCAACCACGTGCTGATGCACCAGACCGTCATCGGCCAGGAGGCCATGAAGCAGATGGAGATGGCCGGCGAGTACCCGGACGTCGTCATCGGCTGCGCGGGCGGCGGCTCGAACTTCGCGGGCATGGCGTTCCCGTTCATGCGCGAGAAGCTCGCCGGCAAGAAGGACACGCAGTTCATCGCCGTCGAGCCCGAGGCGTGCCCCTCGCTGACGAAGGGCGAGTACCGCTACGACTTCGGCGACACCGCCGGCATGACGCCGCTGGTCAAGATGTACACGCTCGGCCACACCTTCATCCCCGAGGGCATCCACGCCGGCGGCCTGCGCTACCACGGCATGGCGAACCTGATCTGCGAGCTCTACAACCAGGGCCATATGGAGGCGCGCGCCTACCACCAGAACACCGTCTTCGAGGCGGCGCTCCAGTTCGCCCGCACCGAGGGCATCGTCCCGGCGCCCGAAAGCGCGCACGCCATCCGCGCCGCCATCGACGAAGCGCTCGCGTGCAAGCAGTCCGGCGAGGCGAAGGTGATCCTGTTCAACCTGAGCGGCCACGGCTACTTCGACATGACCGCCTACGACAACTACCTCGCCGGCAAGCTCCAGGACTTCGCCTACCCGGCGGAGAAGGTCGCGGAAGCGATGAAGGCGGTGCCGGTGCTGGGATGACAGCAAACAGCAAACAGCAAACAGCAAAGGCTGCGTCAGCCCCCAACTCGGTAGCCGCCGCGGATCCGTTCGCCAACGCGTACTCGTTCCGTAATCTCGCCATGTGGCAGCGGGCGCAGGAACTCACCGATGAGGTGCTGGATTTCATCGCGGCTCTGCCGAACGATCGCGTCACATCGGTGCTCTGCCAGCAGGTGCTGCGTTCAGCGAGCTCCGTTGCGGCCAACATCGCCGAGGGGCACGGCCGATTCGCAGCGGGTGCATACCGGAATCATCTTTCCATCGCACGCGGCTCGACCGCCGAGACGATTAGCTGGCTCGATCTGATGAAACGGAGACGTTTGATCACCGCGACGCAGGAGACATCGGCGCTCAAGAAGTGCGCGGAGATCATGAAGATGGTCACCGCCAAGATGATCGACCTCGACAAGCAAACTCGGACTGACCGCGGCTTCCGAGACGAAAGGCCCGAGTATGACGTTGAGTAGCAAGACACGTGCCGGGTCTGGGGACAGCTCGCAGGTCCAACTTGCGCTGCTTCCCGATCTCCCTTTGCCGTCGTCCCGCCGCCGGCACCCACGTCGCGAGCACGCAGCACCGTCAGAGCCTTTGCTGTTTGCTGTTTGCTGTTTGCTGTTCGCGCGCGGAGCGCGCACACGTCCCGAGCACGCGTCACCGCGGCAGCCTTTGCTGTTTGCTGTTTGCTGTTTGCTGTGCTCGGCCGGAGGCCGAGCATGACCCCCCGCAAACGCATCCTCACCGGCATCCGGCCGACCGGGTCGCTCGCACCTCGGGCACTATGCGGGCGCGCTCGAGAACTGGGTGCGCCTGCAGAACGAGTACGAGTGCTTCTTCCTCATCGCCGACTACCAGGTCTCCGACTACGCCGATGACATCGACCGCGTGCGCGAGTCCGTGTGGGAGGTCGCGCTCGACTGGCTCGCCGTCGGCCTCGACCCGGAGGGCGAGCCACTTCGTCATCGAGAGCATGGTGCCGCAGCACACCGAGCTGTCCGTGCTGCTGTCGTGGTTCATCCCGCTCGGCCGCCTGCAGCGCAACCCGACGCTCAAGGCCGAGATGGAAGACCTCGATGCTCGGCAAGAAGGGCGTGCCGGTCGGCTTCTTCATCTACCCGGTGATGCAGGTGGCCAACATCCTCATGCCGCGCGCGCACCTCGTGCCCGTCGGCGAGGACCAGTTGCCGCACATCGAGATGACGCGCGAGGTCGCCCGCAAGTTCAACCGCGACTTCGGCGACGTCTTCCCGGAGCCGGAGCCGCTCGTCGGCCGCGTGCCGCGCCTCGTCGGCATCGACGGCCAGGCGAAGATGAGCAAGTCGCTGGACAACGCGATCTACCTCAAGGACGACGCCGAGACCGTGCGCCGGAAGGTGATGAGCATGTACACCGACCCGACGCGCCTCCGCGCCACCGACCCCGGCCACGTCGAAGGCAACCCCGTCTTCATGTACCACGACGCCTTCAACCCGGACACCGCCGAGGTCGACGACCTCAAGGAGCGCTACGTGCGCGGCGCCGTCGGCGATGTCGAGGTGAAGAAGAAGCTCGTCGTCGCCCTCAACAACCTGCTCGACCCGATCCGCGAACGCCGCGCCCACTTCGAGGCGCACCCCGACCTCGTGCGCGATGCGCTCGCCACCGGCAGCAAGATCGGCTGGGACGCCGCCGAACAGACGATGATCGCCGTCCGCACCGCCCTCCGCCTCGACTACATCGACCGCGGGAGGCCGAAGTGAAGCTATCAGCTATCAGCTATCAGCTATCAGCGGTCCGCCGGCGCCCGCTCGTCCTCGCGTCCCCCCCTTCCCTTGTAGGGAAGGGGGCCGGGGGGTTAGGTTCCCGCACGCAGCCATCAGCCGTCAGCCATCAGCTATCAGCCGCGCCGTCCCCCCCTTCCCTCGCAGGGAAGAGGGCCGGGGGGCTAGGTAACAAGTCGTCAGCCATCAGCTATCAGCTATCAGCGGTCCGCCGGCGCCCGCTCGTCCTCGCGTCCCCCCCTTCCCTCGCAGGGAAGGGGGCCGGGGGGTTAGGTTCCCGCACGCAGCCATCAGCCGGCAGCCATCAGCTATCAGCCGCGTCGTCCCCCCCTTCCCTCGCAGGGAAGGGGGCCGGGGGGCTAGGTAACAAGTCGTCAGCCATCAGCTATCAGCCGTCAACCGCGCCGTCCCCCCTTCCCTCGCAGGGAAGGGGGCCGGGGGGTTAGGTTCCCTCCACCTCCGACCTCCGACCTCCCACCGCCCGCCACCGAAGGTGGCTCGATGACCGCCTACTACCCCACGCTCGATCAGGTGCGCGGCATGGCGGGCCAGGGCAACATCGTGCCCGTATACCGCGAGGTCGTCGCCGATCTCGAGACGCCGGTGTCCGCGTACCTCAAGGTCGCGCGCGGCAAGCACTCGTTCCTGCTCGAGTCGGTCGAGGGCGGCGAGCGGCTCGCACGCTACAGCTTCATCGGCACGGAGCCGTACCGCGTGCTGCGCACCGGCGGCAGCGCCGTCGCCAACGAGACGCCGGGCGACCCGCTCGTCCAGATCGAGGACGAGCTGCGCCGTTTCACGCCCGTGCGCGTCGACGGCCTGCCGCGCTTCCACGGCGGCGCCGTCGGCTACATGGGTTACGAGTGCGCCCGCTACTACGAGAAGCTGCCGATGCCCGATGCCGACCCGCAGGGCCTGCCCGAGGCCGTCTTCCTCTTCACCGACACGCTGCTCGTCTTCGACCACCTCCAGCACAAGATCAAGGTCGTCAGCCACGCGCGGCTCGACGGCGACATCGACGCCTCGTACCGCCAGGCGGCGTGGAAGATCGAGGAGCTGGTGCAGCGCCTCGCGCAGCCGCTCTCGCGTCTCCCGTACGACGTCGCGGCGCCGGCATCGCACGCGTCCGGCGGCCACTCCTTCGTGTCCAACAACACGAAGGAGGAGTTCATGGCGAAGGTCGAAAAGGCGAAGGAGTACATCTTCCGCGGCGACACCTACCAGATCCAGGTGTCGCAGCGCTTCACGCGCACCACCGATGCGCACCCGTTCGAGGTCTACCGCGCGCTTCGCACCGTGAACCCCTCGCCGTACATGTACTACCTGGAGCTCGGCGACGTGCACGTCGTCGGCGCGTCGCCGGAGATGCTCGTCCGCATCGAGGACGGCGTGATCGAAACGCACCCCATCGCCGGCACGCGCCGCCGCGGCCGCGATGCCGAAGACGAACAGCGCATGGCCGATGAGCTGCAAACTTCCGAGAAGGAGCGCGCCGAGCACATCATGCTCGTCGACCTCGCCCGCAACGACCTCGGACGCGTCTGCGAGCCGGGCAGCGTGCGCGTCACGTCGCTGATGGCGATCGAGCGCTACTCGCACGTCATGCACATGGTCTCGCACGTCATCGGCAAGCTCCGGCCCGATGTCACGACGTACGACGCGCTCCGCGCGTACTTCCCGCACGGCACCGTCACCGGCGCGCCGAAGATACGCACCATGGAGATCATCGCCGAGCTGGAGCAGGAGCGGCGCGGCGGTTACGGCGGCTGCATCGGCTACTTCGATATGTCGGGCAACTGCGACACCGCGCTCGCCATCCGCACCATCTGGATGAAGCCCGGCGTCGCCTACGTGCAGGCCGCCGGCGGCGTCGTCTTCGACAGCACGCCCGAGGAGGAGTACCTGGAGTCGCACAACAAGGCCCGCGCGACGATGCGCGCCATCGAGCTGGCCGAAGAGCGCGCCGAAGACGCACCCCGCGGCTCGCTGGGATACTAGAGGTTGGAGGTTGGAAGTTAGAAGGCGGAGCTTGGACATGAGCAGGGTGCTGAAAAGGACACGCTCGCTCCGTAGCGCGGGCTTTTCAGCCCGCGCTGTGTCGCGTCTCGTGACGTACGCCGCGGACCAATCATCTTCATGCGTCGCGATGAGGGCCCATCATGACTGACCTGATGTCGGCCGCACTCTTCGAACGCGACGACCGCGTGCTCGCCGCGCACCGCAAGTCCGGCCACCCGCCGTTCGCCGGCCAGTGGCAGCTGCCGATGACCATCGTGCGCGACGACGAAGCGGCCGAGGACGCGCTCCGCCGTCACGCGCGCGAGCAGTTCGGCGTCGCGCTCGGCGTCGAGCAGTTCATCGACACGGTCTACATCGAACATCCGGGCGACGAGCACCGCTACGTCGCCAACATCTTCCGCGCGCCGATCGAAGGCGGCCCGATGCGCTTCAACGCCGACGGCGACTACGACGACGCCCGCTGGGTCGTCGCGGCCGAGGTCGAACAGTTGTCGATGCCGCCCGCGCTCCGCGACGCGCTCGTGCGCATCATGACCGAGGCGTTGCCGGCTCCGGTCGTCGATTGGACGACGGCCGATCGCGGCCAGGCGACGCCGCTCGCCGAAGAAGCCCCGCCCGAGGAGCCGGCGCCGGACAACCGCGCTGCCTGGGATGCGATCGCCGGCGCCTACCAGGAGGAGCGCTACGGCAACCGCTTCGGCGAGCGCCTCATGTGGTCGTGGCGCGCGTCCGAGGACGACCTGCACGTGCTTGGCGACGTGCGCGGCAAGCGCGCCATCGTGCTCGGCTGCGGCGGCGGCCAGGACTGCGTCGCGCTGGCCAGGATGGGCGCCGTCGCGGTCGGCATCGACTCGTCGCCGGAGCAGCTCAAGTACGCGCGCCGCTTCGCCGCCGGGCACGACGCGGTCAACGCGTCGTTCGTCGACGGCGACGTCGAGGATCTGTCACGCTTCGACGATGCCAGCTTCGACCTCGCCGTGTCGATCCACGCGCTTGACTTCGTCGAGCGCATCGATGTCGCGCTGGCCGAAGCGGCGCGCGTGCTCAAGCCCGGCGGCGTGCTCGCGATCGCCGTCAAGCATCCGTTCGACGTCATCGTCGATGGCGGTCCGCCGTACGCGATTACGTCGTCGTACTGGGCCGATCACCGCGACTGGACGTGGGAGTTCAAGTCGGACAGGTCGGCTCGCTTCCGCCTGTATCAGCGCACGATCGCGCGCTGGCTCGACCTCCTGGCCGATGCCGGCTTCATCCTGGAGCGGCTGTACGAGCCGCGGGAAGATGCTCTCCGCGGCGCCGATGACGATGCGCTGGACAACGCGTGGCTCGCGCTGCTCCCGTACACGCTGATCTTGAAGGCGAGGAAACGCTGATGGTCCTGCTGATCGACAACTACGACAGCTTCACGTACAACCTCTACCAGTACCTGGGCGAGCTTGGGGCGCAGGTCGAGGTCGTGCGCAACGACCAGATCACCCTGGAGGACATCGACCAGATGGCGCCGGAGCGGATCATCATCTCGCCCGGCCCCGGCAATCCGGACGAGGCCGGCATCAGCAAGGACGTCATCCGCCGCTTCGCCGGCAAGCTGCCGATCTTCGGCGTCTGCCTCGGCCACCAGTGCATCGGCGAGGTCTTCGGCGGCGTCGTCGAGGGCGCGGGCGAGATCCTGCACGGCAAGGTGTCGCAGATCAAGCACGACGGCCGCGGCGTCTTCGCCGGGCTGCCGTCGCCGATCGCCGCGACGCGCTACCACTCGCTCGCGATCCGTCCTGACAGCGTGCCCGATGTGCTCGAGGTGAGCGCGTGGAGCGACAGCGGCGTCATCATGGGCGTGCGCCACAGGACGCTGCCGGTCGAGGGCGTGCAGTTCCACCCTGAATCCATCTTGACGCCGGAGGGCCACCAGATCCTCCGCAACTTCCTGGGGATGAGGATGTGATATTCTGATATCACGATATCAGGAGGTGCTGTGGTGAAGCGACTACTCGTGAGTCTCGACGACGAGAGATACGAAGACCTGCGCCGTCTTGCGTTCGAGAAGAACGTGCCCATGGCGGAGCTCGTGCGCCACGCCATCGAAGAGACGTTCGAGGATCAGCTCGATGTAATGGCGATCAAGCGCGGACTTGAAGAACACGCGGCGGACCCATCTGGCACGATGACTATCCAGGAGTACATGGAGAGTCGTGGCATACCGAGTCGAGCTTCGACGAAAGGCGCAGCGCCACCTCGACGCGCTGCCGGCTAGCTATCGCGAGCGCGTTTCGCAAGCGATCGAGGATCTCTGCGTCAATCCCAGGCCTCCGGGCGTGAAGAAGCTGTCGGGCGATCTTGGTTGGCGAATCCGTGTCGGTGAGTACCGAGTGCTCTACACGATTTGGGATAAGGAGAGCGCGATCTTCATCGACAGTGTCACGCGCAGGACAACCACAACCTATGACTGACTTCACCATCCGCGACGCCATCGCGAAGCTCGTCGAGCTCGAAGACCTCTCCGAGGCAGCAGGCCGCCGCGTGCATGGAAGAACTCATGACCGGCACGGCCACGCCGGCGCAGTTCGGCGCGTACGTCGCCGCGCTCCGCATGAAGGGCGAGACCATCGACGAGATCACCGGCATGGCGCGCGTCATGCGCGACAAGAGCAGCCGCATCGAAGTCGATGGCCACCTGCTCGACACCTGCGGCACCGGCGGCGACGCCAGCGGCTCCTTCAACGTCAGCACCTGCGCGGCGTTCGTCGCGGCCGGCGCGGGCGCGCGCGTCGCCAAGCACGGCAACCGCGCCATGACCTCGCAGTGCGGCAGCGCCGACGTCCTCGAAGCGCTCGGCGCGAAGATCGACCTGTCGCCGGAGCAGGTCAAGCAGTGCATCGAGCGCGCGGGCGTCGGCTTCATGTTCGCGCAGGCGTTCCACCCGGCGATGAAGTACGTCGCGCCGCTCCGCCGCGAGATCGGCATCCGCACCGTGTTCAACATGCTCGGCCCGCTCACCAACCCCGCCGGCGCCGACTGCCAGGTCGTCGGCGTCGCGCGCGCGCAGCTCGTCGAGAAGATGGCCGGCGCGCTCGCACGCCTCGGCAGCCGCCGTGCGCTCGTCGTCCACGGCGACGACGGCTTCGACGAGTTCAGCATCAGCGGCCCCTCGACCGTCACGGAGCTGGCCGATGGCGCCCTGCGTACCTACCGCGTCTCACCGGAGGACGCCGGCCTCGCCCGCCACGACGTCAGCTTCCTCCGCGGCGGCACGCCGGAGCAGAATGCCACCGAGCTGAAGCTCGTGCTCGAGGGCGCGCCCGGCCCGCTGCGCGACTTCACGCTGATCAACGCCGCCGCAGCGCTCGTCGCCTGGGGCGCCGCCGCCGGCCTGCGCGAGGCCGTCGCCCTCGCCGAAAAGAGCATCGATTCCGGCGCCGCGTCCGCACGCCTCGCCGCCTTCGTCGAGGCAACCAATAGGTTCTAGGTTCTAGGTTCTAACATGAGCATCATCGACCGCATCGTCACCGACAAACGCATCGAAGTCGAAGCGCGCAAGCAGCATGAGCCGCTCGATGCGCTCAAGCGCCGCCAGGACCGCATCCCCACCGAGCAGTGGAGCCTCGTCCGCGCGATCCTCGAAGGGCCGCGCGGACCCAGCACCGGCGGCAAGCGCATCCAGCTCATCGCCGAGATCAAGAAGGCGTCGCCGTCGAAGGGCCGGCTCGTCGCCACGCTCGAGCATCGCGCGCTCGCCCGCACCTACACGATCGGCGGTGCGGCCGGCATCTCCGTCATCACCGAATCGAAATACTTCCAGGGCTCGATCGACTTCCTCTCCGACTGCCGCGTCAGCATCGATGGCTACTACCCCGGCGGCCGCCCGGCGATGCTGCGCAAAGACTTCATCTTCGACCCCTACCAGCTCTACGAATCGCGCGCGTACGGCGCCGACGCCATCCTGCTCATCGTCTCGATCCTCACGGACGACGAGCTGGCGCAACTCGTCGACCTCGCGCACAACCTGGGGATGGAGTGCCTGGTCGAAGTGGCGAGCGAGCAGGAGGTCGAGCGCGCGCTCAAGGTCGAAAGCGACATCATCGGCATCAACAACCGCGACCTGCGCACGTTCGACGTCGACCTCGCCACCACGGAGCGGCTGCGCCCGCTCATCCCGGTGGACCGCTGCGTCGCGGCGCTCAGCGGCATCAACAACCGCGACGACGCCGAGCGCATGGCGCGCGCCGGTGTGCACGCGATCCTCGTCGCCGAAGCGCTCGTCACCGCGACCGATGTCCCCACCAAGATGCGCGAGCTGCTGATATGAGCGCGCTCGTCGTCCAGATGCACGGCGAGCCCGGCAGCGGCAAGAGCACGGTCGCCCGCGCGCTCGCGCCGCACATCGGCGCGGTCGTGCTGGATAAGGACGTGATCAAAGCGGCGCTGTTGCGCGCCGGTGTCGCGGAGGTACGCGCCGGCCCCGCGGCATACGAGGTTGACTTCGCCCAGGCCGGCGACCTGGTGCGGCTCGGCCACAGCATCATCCTGGACAACCCGGTGTTCTGGCCGCGCGTCGAGGAGCGCTGGCACATGCTTTGCGAGCGCGCGGGCTCCCCGCGTCTGCTCATCGAATGCCTGTGCCCCGATCAGGCGGAGCTTGTGAGACGGCTCGCTACGCGCGACGCACTGGAGTCGCAACCGCGGTCGCCGCACGACCTCGCGCGCCATCCCGGCGCTGCCGCCACGTCCTTCCAGCCGCGCCTCGTGCTCGACACGACGCGCCCGCTCGCGGGCCTCGTCGAAGAGGCACTCGCTTACATTTACCTGCGGCCGTCGCCAGCTGACCTCCCCCTCGCCCCTTGTGGGAGAGAGGGCCGGGGGGTGAGGGGCAGATGACGCGCGTCAAGATCTGCGGCTGCATGCGCGTCGCCGATGCCGCCGCCGCCGCCGAGGCCGGTGCCGACTTCATCGGCATCATGTTCGCCGAGAGCCGCCGCCGCGTCTCGCCCGAAGAGGCGTCGCTCATCGTCCGCGCCGCCGGCACGCCGCTGCGCGAGATGGAGCAGGACGAGCCGCCGCCGCTGCACCCCGGCCGCTTCGACACCATCGATGCATGGTTCGCGCACGGCGCCGAGGCGCTCGACCGCCTGCTCGCCCGCAAGCGTCCGCTCGTCGTAGGCGTGTTCGACTACCAGCCGATCGAGGAGGTGAACCAGATCGCGGACGAAACCGGCATCGACCTGGTGCAACTCAGCGGCGGCGAGCCGTGGAGCGACTGCCTGCTGGCGAACCGCCAGGCGATCAAGGTGCTGCGCCAGCTCCCCGGCATGACGGCGGCGGACATCGCGTCGTACGTCGAGCCCGGCGCGGCCGTCGCGTTCATGCTCGACCCCAGCCGCGGTACCGGCGCTGCCGGCGACTGGGCCGCCGCTGCCGAAGTCGCCGCCCGCATCCCCATCTGGCTCGCCGGCGGCCTCACATCCGAAAACGTCGCCCGCGCGATCGCCGCGGTCCACCCGTGGCTCGTCGATGTCTCCTCAGGCGTCGAAACCGCCGGCGCCAAAGACCCGGCGAAAATCCGCGCCTTCATCGCCGCCGCGAAGGGCGGCGCGGTATGAATCACAACGACGCTGCATCTCCTCGTAGGGACAGGTCTTCAGACCTGTCCGCCCCCGTCGCTGCCGCGCAACCGTCCGGCGCGTCGCCCGCGACCGAATCTCGCGCGCGGTCCGCTCGCGCCTTGCCCGCGTCTCGTAGGGGCAGGTCTTCAGACCTGTCCGCCCGGTTCGGTTCAGACCTGTCCGCCCCGGCCGCCGCCGCGCAACCGTCCGGCGCGTCGCCCGCGACCGAATCGCACGCCCGGTCGCCTGGCACGCGTCGCACATCCTACCCCCGCCGGCGCTCGTCGCCGCGATTGACGTCGTTTGACTATTCCGGCGGATATCGCTACCACGTCGTGCTTATCACGCACGATCGCGCGCCCGTCTTCGACGATCCGCACTGGGCATCTCGCGCCGCCGAACTGCTTCTGACCACCGCGCGCGCGACTGGATTCGAGATTAACGCGTACTGCGTGATGCCCGATCACATCCACTTCCTCGCTGCGGGCGACGCGGAGAGACAGTCGAGTCTCCAGGCCCTTGCGCATCGCTTCAAGCAGGCGCTCGGGTTTGAGTTCAAACAGGCAACCGCGCGAGCGCTGTGGCAACGTAGTTACTATGAGCACGTGTTGCGACCGGCGGAGCAGGTGACGCCGTACGTCACCTACATCATCGGCAATCCGGTGCGGGCCGGCCTTGTCCAAACCGTTGACCAGTGGCCGCACAGCGGTCCGCATGAGTTGCTCGGTGAAGCGGACGGGGCGGCCAGGTCTGAAGACCTGGCCCTACAGTTGAGAGCGTCGATCGCCGGGATCGAGCGCGAGATGAGCCGAACGGAACATGGGTAAGCTCGCGGGAGCCCGCGCTCCTTCGCTACAACCTCCATCCGAAGCGCCGGCGCAACAACCAGGTGACATACCATGACCACACCCACACCCTTCCCTGACGCGCTCGGCCACTTTGGGCCGTACGGCGGGCGGTATGTGCCCGAAACACTCATGGTCGCGCTCGACGAGCTCACCACCGCGTTCGAGGACGCGATGGCCGATGAGACGTTCCGCGCCGAGCTCGACCACCTGCTCCGCACGTACGTCGGCCGGCCGACCGCGCTCTACTTCGCCGAGAATCTCACGCGGCAGCTTGGCGGCGCGAAGATCTACCTCAAGCGCGAGGACCTGGCGCACACCGGCGCCCACAAGATCAACAACGCCGTCGCCCAGGGGCTGCTCGCGAAGCGCATGGGCAAGCGCAAGATCTTCGCCGAGACCGGCGCCGGCCAGCACGGCGTCGCCACCGCCACGGTCTGCGCGATGCTCGGCATGGAGTGCACCGTCTTCATGGGCGCCGAGGACGTCCGCCGTCAGTCGCTCAACGTCTTCCGCATGAAGCTGCTCGGCGCGAAGGTCGAGGTTGTCGAGAGCGGCTCACGCACCCTCAAGGACGCGATGAACGAGGCCATCCGCGGTTGGGTCACGCACGTCCGCGACACCTACTACCTCATCGGCAGCGTCGCCGGCCCGCACCCGTACCCGCTGCTCGTGCGCGAGTTTCAGTCGGTGATCGGCCGCGAGGCCCGCGCGCAGATCCTCGAAGCGGAGGGCCGGCTGCCGGATTACGCGATCGCCTGCGTCGGCGGCGGCAGCAACGCCATGGGCCTCTTCCACCCGTTCGTCGAGGACGCATCCGTGAAGTTCATCGGCGTCGAGGCCGCGGGCGAGGGCGTCGACACGGCGCGGCACGCCGCCACGCTGTCGAAGGGCCGGCCCGGCATCCTCCACGGCTCGAAGTCGTACCTGCTGCAGGACGAGTGGGGCCAGGTGCAGGAAGCGCACAGCATCTCGGCCGGGCTCGACTACCCCGGCGTCGGCCCCGAGCACAGCTTCTACAAGGACACCGGCCGCGCCGAGTACGTCGCCATCACCGACACCGAGGCGCTCGAAGGCTTCCGGCTCCTCAGCGAGACCGAGGGCATCATCCCCGCGCTGGAGCCATCGCACGCGATCGCCTACGTCGCGAAGTTCGCCCCCACGCTGCCGAAGGAGACGGTGATCCTGCTCGGCCTCTCCGGCCGCGGCGACAAGGACATCAACACCGTCATCGCCGCGCTGGGGATCGACCAGCCCTGAGTTCTCTCCGTTCCCTTCAGGGAAGGAGGCCGGGGGTTAGGTCACACGCACACCCTTGTCGCATGGCGCGAAAAGCGGGCGTGCGCGCCCGGACCGTGGTGCGCCTCGTCCCATCCGTGCAATCCGTGAAATCTGTGGTTCCCCCGCCGGCCCTACGCCGCCAGTGGCTTGCCGCAACTCACGCAGAACTTCTGCTCGTCGCCCGCGTGCGCGCCGCACTCCGTGCAGAACCGCGCGCTCGAATCCGCGTCCTGCGTCGTCGACGAGGCAGCGGGCGTGCTCGATGGCGGCGTCGCACGCGGCTCGGCGTCCTCGTGCGTCGCCTTGCGGAACTCGCGGATGCTCTTGCCGAGCGAGCCGCCAAGCTCGGCCGCCTTCCCGGGCCCGAACAGCAGCAGCACGATCACGGCGATAATCAGCAGTTCGGGTACGCCGATATCCGGCATGATCTCCTCGTCCCCTTCCGATGTCCGGTCTCAGCATACCGCTCGCGTGCCGACACACAGTGAACTGCGGCTCACAGGGAGCATTCATTGAGATAATCTCACTCGTACGTCCCCGCGTCCTGCCACCGTCCCGGGGCGGACAGGTCTGAAGACCTGTCCCTACGAGGGCCGGGGCGGACTACGAGTGATACTCCGCCACCTTGCGTGGCCCGGTTTCCTCCCCCGTGTCAACCATGGGTTGGGACCGTACACCTAGCCGCTGGCGCCGCGTGCTACGATCCCCCAAGCCATGCCCGATCCCTCGTCGCCCATCGGCATCTTCGACTCCGGCGCCGGCGGCCTCGCCGTCCTCGCCGAACTCCACCGCATGCTCCCCGGCGAGGACATCATCTATTACGCCGATGCCGCGTACTTCCCGTACGGTCCGCGCCCCCCGGAACAGGTCCGCGAGCGCGCCGCCGCCGTCACGCGCGAGTTGCTCGCCCTCGGCGCGAAGATCATCGTCGTCGCCTGCAACACCGCGACCAGCGCGGCCATCGCTCACCTGCGCGACACGTTCGACGTACCGTTCGTCGGCATGGAGCCCGCGCTCAAGCCCGCCGCCGCCGCCACGCTCTCCGGCCGCGTCGCCCTCCTCGTCACGCCCGGCACCGCCCGCGGCGAGAAGTTGGCCGCGCTCATCGACCGCTACGGCGCCGAGGTCACGGTCGACACCATCGAGGCGCCCGGCCTCGCCGAGCGCGTCGAAGCCGGCGCCATCGACGACGACGACACGCGCGCGCTCCTCCGCCGCTACCTTGCGCCCGTACGCACGTCCGGCGCCGATGCGCTCGCCCTCGGCTGCACGCACTACGCCTTCCTTCGCCCCGCGATCGAGCGTGAGCTGGGCGACGGCGTGCTCGTCATCGAGCCGTCGGAGGCGGTCGCGCGGCAGGTGCGCCGCGTGCTCGATGCGCGGAGGCTGCGCAACCCCCGCACGGCCGGCGGCTCGGTGCGGTACCTTACGAGTGGCGACGCGGCGGCTTTCGCCGCGCTCCGGCAGCGCCTGCGCGCCGCCGGAGCCTCGATCCCGGAAGATGTGACCGTATCGTGAGCCCGAAACAGGCGTGGACGGAAAGGGTCGAAGGCACACCATCGGCGGCATGACGTTCAGGGAGAAGCTCGAAGCGGCCTGGGACCGCAGCGGCAGCCTGCTCTGCATCGGCCTCGACCCCGACCCGGCGCTGATGGCGATCGACGACGTCGCCGCGTTCAACGTCGCGATCATCGACGCCACCAGCGACCTCGTCTGCGCCTACAAGCCGAACGTCGCTTTCTACGAAGCCCTGGGCCCCGAGCGCGGCTACGCGGCGCTGCGCACGACGCTCGCCGCCATCCCGCCGCACGTCATCACGCTCGCGGATGCCAAGCGCGGCGACGTCGAGCACACCGCGCGCGCCTACGCCCGCGCGTTCTACGACGACCTCGGCTTCGACTGCATCACCGTCAACGCCTACCTCGGCCGCGATTCCGTGGAGCCCTGGATCGAGCGCGACGATAAGGCCGCGTTCATCGTCTGCCGCACGTCCAACCCCGGCGCGCCGGACCTGCAGGACCTGCAGGTGCAGTCCGATGGTGCCGCACCGCTGTACGAGACCGTCGCGGCTCTCGCACAGTCGTGGGACCGCCACCGCAACGTCGGCCTCGTCGTCGGCGCGACGTACCCGGCGGAGATGCGGCGCCTGCGCCACCTCTGCCCCGACATGCCGTTCCTGGTGCCCGGCATCGGCGCCCAGCAGGGCTCGCTCGAAGACGCCGTGCGCGCCGGCGTCGATGCGCGCGGCCGCGGCGTGCTGATCAGCGCATCGCGCGGCGTCACGTACGCGTCGAAGGGCGCCGACTTCGCGGACGCCGCGCGCGCGGCGGCGCTGCGCCTCCGCGACGAGATCAACCGCGAGCGCGAAGCCATCGAGGCCGCCGCGCGAGGATAACGCCATGGGCGACATCGTCGATTTCCGCATGGCCGACGTCGTCAGGCTGCGCAAGCCCCACCCCTGCGGCGGCTACGAGTGGGAGGTCGTCCGCATCGGCGCCGACATCGGCCTCAAGTGCCGCACCTGCGGCCACCGCGTGCTCCTCGACCGGCGCACGCTCGAAAAACGCATGAAGACGTTCGTCAGCCGCGGCCCGGAGCTCGATCCCGAACAGGTGCGCATCGCCCTGGAGCGAGACTGATGGCCGAGACGCGCACCGCCATGCTCCGGCTCTCCGCGCTCGTCGGAGAGCGCACGCTCTTCGAGAACGAGGCGTACCGCCGCCTCTGGCTCGCGAAGCTGCTGTCGCACGTGCCCGTCAACGCCGTCGTCTATACGATGCTGATCCTGGTGGTCGATGCCACCGGCAGGAGCTTCTACAGCAGCCTCTTCGTCGTTGCCTACATCGCCCCGACCGCGCTGCTCGGCACCGTGTCCGGCGTGTTCGTCGACCGCGCGCCCAAGGCGCTCGTGCTCGCCGCTACCAACGCCGTGCGCGCCGGCCTCTGCGTGCTGCTCGCGCTCTCGACGGACAACGTCTTCACCATCTATCTCATCGCCGTGCTGTTCGCCGCCGGATCGCAGTTCGCGGGCCCGGCCGAGGGCGCGGCCCTCCCCGCGATCGTCGAGCCCGAGGACCTCACGGCGGCGAACTCGCTCAACAACCTCCAGTCGCTGATCTCGCAGATCGCCGGCCTCATGATCCTGCCCGCGGTCTTCCTGAAGACGGTCGGCCCGGAGCCGCTCGCGCTCGTCTGCGCCGTGATGTTCGCCGCGGCCGCGTTCAACTTCCTGCTGGTCGAAGGCCTCGGCGGCGCCGTCAGCGACATCCCCGTCACGATCCACGACACGCGCGAGCGCTTCGCCGAGGCGTGGCACCGCCTGACGATGGACTCCGTCTCCTACATCAGCCTCGTGCTCGTCGTGCTCGCCAACACCACCGGGCTCGTCGTCCTCACGCTCATCCCGCGCTTCAGCACGAGCGTCCTCGGCATCAACACCGAGAACGCGATCTTCGTCGCCGCGCCCGCCGCGCTCGGCATCTGGCTCGCCCTGCGCTTCGTCCGGCGCGTCTCGGCGCGGCTGTCGCCGTGGGTGAGCATGGGCGGCTCGTTCGCGGCGCTCGTCGCCGGCGTCATGCTCCTCGCCTTCGTCCGCCCGCTCGGCGATGCGCTGGCGGCCGCGAATCCGCTCGGCATCTTCGACCCCGGCCCCTTCGGCGATGGCACGGCGCGTATTATCATCACGTCGGTGCTCGGCGCCGGGCTCGCGTTCGCCTTCACGTTCGTCAACATCGTCGGGAGGTCTATCGTCAACGAGCGTATGCCCAGGGAGATGCAGGGACGCGTGTTCGCCGGCCAGACCGTGCTGACCAACCTCGCGTCCATCCCGCCCATCCTGCTCACCGGCATCCTCGCCGATGTCATCGGCATCGCGCCCGCCTTCTTCCTGGTCGCCGTCGTCAGCGCCATGCTCGCCGCCTACTACACGGCCCGCAACCTTGCGATGCCTGTCAGGACGGCGTACTAGATGGCGATGGGCGTGCGTCCCACCCTCCGCCATCAGCCGCCGGTCAGGCCGCGGCCCGTCCTCACCAACCGCAGCTTCCTGCTGCTCTGGCTGGCGCAGCTCATCTCGCAGTCGGCGCAGAACGCGATCCTGTTCACGCTGCTCGTCATCGTCACCAAGCTCACGCGCGGCTCGACGGTCACGTCGGTCCTCGTGCTGTCGTTCGTTGTGCCTTCGGTGATCTTCGGCGTGTTCTCGGGCGTGCTCGTTGACCTCTGGAGCAAGCGGCTGCTCCTGATCTACACGAACGCCGTGCGCATGGGGCTCGCCATCGCCTTTCTCTTCTCGCGCGACCACGTGACGCTGCTGATCCTGATCAGCATCTTCTTCGCCACCGCGAGCCAGCTGTTCGGCACGACCGACGCCGTCACCGTCCCCTCCGTCGTGCCGAAGGACCAGCTCATGGCGGCGAACAGCATGTTCAGCATGGCCGTCACCGGCTCGCAGCTCATCGGCATGATCTTCCTCGCGCCGATCCTCCTCCCCACCGTCGGCGAGGCGTGGCTGTTCTTCATCGCCGCGGTGATGTTCGGCATCTCGGTCGCCTGCGCGTACTTCATGCCTCCTATCCATCACGGCGACGCCGCGCCCGACCGCCAGTGGCCGACGTTCCGCCAGCTGCGCGAGGCCGCCGGCGACTACGCGAACACGCTGCGCACGCTCGCCCGCGACCCCGTCTCGACGCTCGCCCTGATCCACTACGCGACGGGCAGTTCGCTCGTGCTGCTGTTCGCCGTGCTGGTACCGCGCTACATGCAGGCGATCCTGCTGGTCTCGCCGGACAAGGCTGTGACGATCTTCGCGCCCGTCGGTGTCGGCGCGATCATCGGCCTGCGCGCGCTGCCGCTCATCGCCGCGCGCCTTGGCAAGAATCGCACGGTGATCATCGGCATGTGCGGGCTCGCGCTCTGCGTCGTCGCGCTCGGGCTGATCGAGCCGATCGCCGTCCTCATGAAACGCACGGACAACCTCAACCCGTTCGCGCAGCAACGCGCCGGCGGCCTCTCAATACTGGTACTTCTGACCATGGCGTTCGCGGGGCCGCTGGGCTTCTTCTACGCGCTGGTCAACGCGCCCGCCCAGACCGTCCTGCACGAGCGCGCCCCGGCCGATATGCGGGGCCGCGTATTCGCCGCCCAGGTCGTCCTGGCGAATGCGGTCGGAATACTGCCACTTATCGTTGCCGGGTCGGTTGCCGATATCTTTGGTGTGAGCCCGGTGCTCTTCGCCATTGCCATGGTGATGGCCACGATCGCCGGCCTCAGCATCTACTTCGAAACCAGGTGGTCGGTGGGCGTAAGACCGCCTCCGCCGGCCGCCATGGGTGGCACGCCGCTGTAACGCCCGGCGAATCCGCCGTTCGTTGACACCGCGAGCGAGCCATGGCTAGACTTGATCTGGTTTCGGATGGAGGTTGGGCTGCTTGATTGAGATGACGATCGAAAGCATCAGGGTGAGCCTGATGAACTACCAGCGGGTGGTCATCCTCAAGGAGAAGTCGTCCGACCGCTATCTGCCTATCTGGATCGGTCCCGCGGAAGCGGACGCGATCGCCGTACAGCTCCAGGACGTATCCGTCGCGCGCCCGCTCACCCACGACCTGCTGCGCTCGGTCATCGACACGCTCGGGGCGGTCGTCAACCACGTCCTCGTCAATGACCTCTCGAACGACACGTTTTACGCTCGGATCATCCTCGATGTGAACGGCGGATCGATGGAGATCGACTCCCGGCCGAGCGACGCCATCGCGCTTGCCGTGCGCGCGAAAGTGCCGATCTTCGCCGATGAGCAGGTGCTCGACAAGGCCGGCGTCCTCCTGGACAAGGAGGGCGAGCCCGCCGAGGGCGGCGAGCGCGCGAGGGTGGATCCGGCGGAGCTGGAGAAAATGTCCGCCTTCAAGGACTTCATCGAGAGCCTGGACCTGGACGACTTCGACAAGCGCAAGTCCTGACCGCCCCAACCCCCACCACGACCCGCACAGGCGCCTTCGGGCGCCTTTTTCGTGTCACAGTCCTGAGACGGCCCCAGCCCGCCGCCCGCGTGCCTCGTAGGGACAGGTTTTCAGAGGCGGATATGTCATCGACACACCGCCCTTTTGGAGCGCATTGCGAACGCAGCGAAGAAAAGTCACAATATGTAAACGGGCCGCCTTGACGGGCCGATTGGCTCATGCGTACCATCGCGTAACTTGCAAACGTGGTACCGGCGGGAGGCCATCAGGCGACGGCTTATGGAGAAGCCCGAGATGCTATCACAAAGCAAGCTCCCCGTTCGATCTGGCGCTACCACGCCAGATTATTTTGCAGATTAGCAATACCTGTGACACGGGTTTTCGGGATCATGCCTATAGATGGGCGTGACCCCTACCGAGATTATCGGCGTATGGAGAGGCGCGCCCCGGCGGATCGCGCGCCCGTTACGGATACGCTAAATGATGCTCGGACGACTGCGAGGAAGGGTGATGGGTATTGTAGCGTCCGTGTGGTCGCGCATTAAGCGAGAGCCTCATGCTCAGAGCTTGAACGACACAAATGGCTCGAAAGAGCACAAGCAGCCGCTGGATCTGATGCGAGGTCGCCGTTTAACCTCTCGTGAACGGCAGGTCCTCGCCGACAGTCACGCAAACGATCCTGCCACGCGAAAAGCCCTCGGGGAGAGCAGGGCTGCTTTCGGGCAGCCGATGGAGGCATCGCGAGCGGGTGGCATACAAGCTACTTCCCGTTCGAAGAGGTAAGGCGGGTCATTAACGACTTTACTTCTGACCTCCGCCGTGCTTGGGATTTTCGGATGAACCTGTTGATCGAAGATCCGCTTCCGCGGGAGGGTGACGATTTCGCGATTGTTCCCGTGAAAAATCAGTTCGAGGATCAGTACCTCTCTCTGATCGTGGACGAGTTCCCGTTCTCGGTGGATTTCGACATCTATCCTTGGCCCAAGGACCAGAAGAACCCACTGGATTTTGAGGGGATCGTCAACATTTTCTCCCTCGGAGGGGCTTGACTTTATATGATCTGCTCGCTTTAGCATTTAAGTGCTTCGAACGCGCCGCTTCTTACGGGCGTCACGGAAGGGCTCCCTATCATGGGAGCCCTTCCTGTATCTACCCCCGGCAGGACTCGAACCTGTCTTCAGACCTCGTCCGCCCCCCGCTTCCCGCTCCAGTCTCCGCCGTCCGCCCTCCCGTCCCGCCTCTCACGTCCAACCTCCACCTCCGATCACTCCAACCTCCGCCCTTCCCGCGTCCAACCCCCAACCCTTGTCCCATATCCCCCCACCGCCCATACTTCAGCCGTTCCAGGGGAGTGGCCACGTTCGTGCAAAAAATCACGTTGATCGCGCGGGTGGCTCGTGATAGGATTCTCAAAGTTTGAGGCGGCTCCGGAGGCGCGGCTGTGCAGCGCCTGACCCCCGCGGTCCATCTCCTCGGGCTCGGGTCATACGTCGCCGTCTGCATCGCCGGCGGCACGATCGGCGGTTACTTTCTGGATGAGGCGTTCGGCACCGGCACGGTACTGACGCTCGGCGGATTGGCGCTTGGACTTCTGGCCGCCTTTTATGGCGGCTATCGCATGCTCATGGATACCATCGCCGACATCAACCGCTGGCAAGAGCGCGCGGCGAGAAAGAAAAAGAACACTCCTTGAAGAGCCCGAAAACCATCGCGATCGTCGTCGGCGCCCTGGCGTTGCTGCTGGTCGGCCTGCTCTTCTTCCGCGGCCCCAAGCCCTTCATCGAGATCAAGGCCGAAACCATCACCGAGATCGGCCCCTTCCCGCTCGTCAACACCTACGTCACCTCCGTCACCGTCGTCCTCGTCCTCATCGTCGTCGCCTTCCTCGCGACGCGGAACATCAGCCTGATCCCCGGCGGCCTCCAGAACGTCGTCGAGGCGATCATGGAGGCGCTCTACAACATCTGCATCAGCACCGCCGGCGAGAAGAACGGCCGCCGCTTCTTTCCCGTCATCATGACCATCTTCACGTTCATCTGGATCGCCAACTGGATGGCGCTCCTCCCCTTCTTCAACGTCATCGGCACGGTCGAGAAGGTGAACGCCGAGGAGTTCAAGAGCCAGGCCGTCGTCTTCAGCGACACCGCCGGCATCAGCCTCATCAAGCCGAACCAGAAGTCGCTCGACTTCGACAAGGACAAGATCAAGACCACCTGCGCCTCCTTCGAGACGCCGGCGCCCGGCGCGGACGCCGCCGCCGCCGAGAAGCAGCACGAGAGCTGCATCGCCGGCCAGCGCGGCCTCGCCATCGCCACCAAGCTCGACAGCAGGGAACACACCGAGAGCGGCGCCGGCGCCTGCCATGGCGCACCCGGCGAGGCGGAGTACGACGAGTGCCTCGTCCACGCGTCCGACACCGCGATCGAGGAGATCGAGGCGGAAGGCAAGCAGCTCGGCCTGCTCATCCCCTACTTCCGCAGCATGAACACCGACATCAATTCGCCCCTCTCCATCGCCATCATGGCGATGATCTTCATCGAGTTCTGGGGCATCACGACGCTCGGCGTCTTCAAATACGCCGCCAAGTTCTTCAACGTCAGCAGCCCGATCGCCTTCTTCGTCGGCATCCTGGAGTTCATCGCCGAGATCGCGCGCATCATCAGCTTCACGTTCCGGCTCTTCGGCAACATGCTCGCCGGCGAGATCCTGCTGCTCGTCATGACATTCCTGATGCCGTTCCTGGTCGCGCTCCCGTTCTACGGCGCTCGAGACCTTCGTCGGCATCATCCAGGCGTTCGTCTTCGCCATGCTGACGCTCGTCTTCGCCGTGCTCGCCGTCAGCACGCACGGCGACCACGAGGACGACGAGCCCGCCGAGCACGCGCCGGCCGGCCGCGCGCCCGCCGCCGCGCACTAACAGGGGAGTTTCCTCCGCCGGGAGCGGGGGTCTACAAGACAGGCAAATGCCCGTGAGGTTGCGGGCCCATCAGGAGGAGTCGAACATTGGATATCGCAGCAATTCTCCCACTGCTCGCGTTCACGGACGCCGGCCTCAAGTACATCGGCGCGGGCATCGCCATCGGCCTCGGCGGTTTCGCACCGGCGCTCGCCATCGGCATGCTGACCGGTAAGGCCATGGAAGCGCTCGGCCGCAACCCGGAGGCCCAGCCCGTCATCCAGACCAACATGATCCTGGGCATCGCCTTCGCCGAAGCGATCGCGATTTACGCCCTGGTCGTCGCGGTCATGATCGGCTTCGTGTTCTGAGGATCGGGTTTCTTGACTCAGGTTCTAGGTTCTAGGTTCTGGGTTCTACGTCCGTCAGGAGACGAACGATGATCATCCTTGGAATCGCCGACCTCGGCATCAACCTGCCGGTGCTCGTCGCGCAGTTGGTGAACTTCACCATCCTGCTCGTCGTGCTCCGCATCGTCGCCTGGGGCCCGCTCACGAAGATGCTCGACGAGCGCCGCGAGCGCATCCGCGAGAGCCTGAACGCCGCCGAGGCGGCGAAGGCGCAGGTCGCCGAGTCCGAGCGCCAGGTGCAGGAACAGGTCGAGGCCGGCCGCCGCGACGCCCAGAACCTCATTGGCCAGGCGCAGGAGATCTCCAGGCGCATCCAGGCCGACGCACGCACGCAGGCCCAGGCCGATGCCGACGCCATGCTCGCGCGCGCCCGCAACGAGATCCAGCTCGAGCGCGACAGCGCCATCGCCGACCTGCGCACGGAGTTCGCCGGCATGACGATCTCCGCCGCCGAGAAGGTCATCAAGTCGTCGCTCGACCGTGCGCAGCACCGCCGCCTGATCGATGAGGTGCTGGCGGAGTCGAACTTCCGGGAGAAGAACTAGGTGGCGTCACGCAGCATCTCCGCCCGCCGCTACGCCGAAGCCGTGTTTGAGCTTGCGCTCGAAAGCGGGAGCTTCGCGGCGTGGAGCGGCGACCTGCGCACCATCGCGGACTTCGTCGAGGAGCCGGACGTCGCCGCCGTGCTCCGCAGCGGCCGCGTGCCGCGCTCCGAGAAAGCGCGCCTGCTCGAGGCGGGCCTCGCGGGCGAGGTGAGCCCGCTCGCGATGAACCTGGTGCGCCTGCTCCACGAGCGCGGCAAGCTCGACGTGGTGCGCGACTTGCAGGTCGCCTTCCAGGAGATGATGGACGCGCACCGTCAACGTCGCCCACGCGACCGTGACCACGGCCGTCCCGCTCGCCGATGACGAGCGCGGCGCCATCGCGGCGAGGCTCTCGCGCCATGACCGGCAAGCAGGTCGACATCACGCCCGTCGTCGATGAGTCGATCATCGGCGGCGTCATCGCCCGCATCGGCGACCAGCTCATCGATGGCAGCACCCGGACGCGGCTGCTGGCGCTCAAGCGCCGGCTCGAAGGCGCGGCGAGATAACGGAAAGACGCGGGATTGTATCCCGGAGGTAAATATGGCAATCCGCTCCGAAGAGATTTCGAGCATCATCAAGCAGCAGATCCAGCAGTTCGGCACCGAGGTGCAGACCGTCAACGTCGGCACCGTGGTCGAAGCCGGCGACGGCATCGCCCGCATACACGGCCTGTCGAACGTGGCATCGAGCGAGCTGGTGGAGTTCCAGAACGGCGTCATGGGCCTCGCGCTCAACCTCGAAGAGGACAGCGTCGGCGTCATGGTGCTCGGCGACTACGACGAGATTAAAGAGGGCGACGAGGTCCGCGCCACCGGCCGCATCGTCGAAGTCCCCGTCGGCGACGCCATGCTCGGCCGCGTGGTCAACGCGCTCGGCGTGCCCATCGACGGCAAAGGCCCCATCTCGACGACCCGCACGCGCCCGGTCGAGCGCATCGCTCCCGACGTGACGACGCGCAAGTCCGTCAACACGCCGGTGCAGACCGGCATCAAGGCCATCGACGGCATGATCCCGATCGGCCGCGGCCAGCGCGAGCTGATCATCGGCGACCGCGGCACCGGCAAGAGCGCCATCGCCATCGACGCCATCATCAACCAGAAGGGCGGCGACCTCATCTGCATCTACGTCGGCGTCGGCCAGAAGTCGGCGAAGATGGCGCAGACCATGGCCACGCTCGAGAAGTTCGGCGCGCTGGAGCACACCGTCATCGTCGCGGCGACGGCGGCCGAGTCGGCCGCGCTGCAGTACCTGGCGCCGTACGCCGGCTGCGCCATGGCCGAAGAGTGGATGGAGCAGGGCAAGGAGGTCCTCATCGTCTACGACGACCTGTCCAAGCACGCGTGGGCCTACCGTCAGGTGTCGCTGCTGCTCCGCCGCCCGCCCGGCCGCGAAGCCTACCCCGGCGACGTGTTCTACCTGCACAGCCGCCTCCTCGAGCGCTCCGCAAAAGTGAACGAGGAGAACGGCGGCGGCTCGATCACCGCGCTGCCGATCATCGAGACGCAGGCGAACGACGTGTCGGCCTACATCCCCACGAACGTCATCTCGATCACCGACGGCCAGATCTACCTGGAGAACGACCTGTTCAACGCCGGCATCCGCCCGGCGATCAACCCCGGCATCTCGGTGTCGCGCGTCGGCACGGCCGCCCAACGCAAGGCGATGAAGCAGGTCGCCGGCCAGCTCCGCATCGACATGGCGCAGTACCGCGAGTTGCAGGCGTTCGCGCAGTTCGGTACCAGCGACCTCGACGTCTCGACGCGCCGCCAGCTCGAGCGCGGCCGGCGCGCTCAGGAGGTCCTGAAGCAGCCCCAGTACCAGCCGCTCTCCATGGCCGAGCAGGTCGAGATGTTCTGGGCGCTCAACAACGGCTTCCTGGACGACGTGCCCGTCGAAAAGGTGCAGGCCTTCGAATCGGCGTTCCACAAGTTCATGGAGAGCAACAAGCCCGAGACCACCGCGAAGATCATGGACGAAAAGGTGATCTCCGACGAAATCGCGGGGCTCTTGAAGACGGCCCTCACCGACTTCAAGAACACCGTACCGTACTAGAAGAGCCACCCCGTAGCGCGGGCTTTCCAGCCCGCGCGGGGTGCGACGCAAACCGTAGGGGCGCAGCCTGCTGCGCCCGCAAGCGCAACGCGAACAACGTGGTGAACGGACACCAGCGACCAGTAACTAGCGACGAGCGACTAACACATGGCAACAGTCAGGCAAATCAGGCGGCGCGTGCGCTCCGTCACCTCCATCGCGAAGGTGACCAAGGCGATGGAGCTCGTCGCGGGCTCGAAGATGCGCCGCTCCCAGACGCGCGCCCTCCAGGCCCGCCCCTATGCCGAGAAGATGATGGTGATCCTCGGCGACCTCGCGAAGCAGCGCGGCGAGGACGAGAACACGCACCCGTTCCTCAGCGTGCGCCCCGCGAAGAACACGCTGATCCTCTTCCTCGGCCCGAACCGCGGCCTCGCCGGCGGCCTGCCTTCGAACATGAACCGCCGCGCTGCCTCGTTCGCGCTCGAACAGGAGACGCCGGTCACGTTCGTCACCGCCGGCAAGAAGGGGCGCGACTTCGTGGTGCGCGCCGGCCAGCCGCTGCTCGCCGAGTTCACGATGCCGGACTACCCGGCGCTCTACGACACGCTCCCCATGACGCGCATCGCCGTCGATGAGTACGAGGCAGGCCGCGCCGACCGCGTGTTCCTGCTCTACCCGCGCTTCGTGAACACCGCCGTCCAGGCGCCGACCGTCCGCCAGCTCCTGCCGATCGAGCCCGCGCAGATCCACGACATCACGCCCGAAGACGTGGACTACCTGTACGAGCCCAGCCCCGAGGCCGTGCTCGCCGAGCTGCTCCCCCGTTACATCGAGATGACCGTCTACCAGTCGATCCTGGAGACCGAGGCCAGCGAGCTGTCCGCGCGCATGGTCGCCATGCGCAACGCGACCGACGCGGCGAACGAGATGATTCAGACCCTGACGCTCGTCTACAACAAGGTGCGCCAGGAGCAGATCACCAAGGAACTGCTCGACATCGTCGGTGGTGTCGAAGCGATGAACGCGTAGGGGTCGTGGCGCGGGAAGTAGTTGTGGCGCGGGCTTTCAGCCCGCGAGCGGCGGAAGAAGAGGAAGAGTCGGGTCGCCGTAGGGACAGGTCTTCAGACCTGTCCGCCCGCCGGAGTAGCGGCATTCGGTGGTGTCGAAGCGATGAACGCGTAGGGGGCCGTGGCGCGGGAAGTAGTCGTGGCGCGGGCTTTCAGCCCGCGAGCGGCGGAAGAAGAGGAAGAGTCGAGTCACCGTAGTCCGCCCGCCGGAGTAGCGGCAACTATGGCGGGCCGGAGCTGTCGCGGGCTGGAAAGCCCGCGCCACGGGGACGCAGGTCGTTGGCGAACGTAGAACAACCGTCAGCGGCAAGGAGACAGGACGATATGGCAACAAACGTCGCAACGCAGGGCAGGGTGTCGCAGGTCATCGGCACCGTCGTCGATGTGGAGTTCCCGTCCGGCGATCTGCCGGGGCTTTACAACGCTGTCGAGATCAAGGCCGAAGGCGGCACGATCGTCGCCGAAGTCGAGCAGCACCTCGGCAACAACTGGGTGCGCTGCCTGGCCATGAACTCGACCGACGGCCTCCGCCGCGGCACCGCGGTCATCGACACCGGCGCGCCGATTTCGGTGCCCGTCGGCCCGAAGACGCTCGGCCGCCTCTTCAACGTGCTCGGCGAGCCGCTCGACAAGCGCGGCGACGTCGGCAGGGACAGCATCGCTTCCATCCACCGCAAGCCCCCGTCCTTCGAGGAGCAGGAGACGCAGGTCCAGGTGCTCGAGACGGGCATCAAGGTCGTCGACCTGATCGCCCCGCTCGTCCGCGGTGGCAAGGTCGGCCTCTTCGGCGGCGCCGGCGTCGGCAAGACCGTGCTCATCAAGGAGCTGATCCGCAACATCGCCGCCGAGCACTCCGGCATCTCCGTCTTCACCGGCGTGGGCGAGCGCTCGCGCGAGGGCAACGACCTCTGGGTCGAGATGGAAGAGTCGGGCGTGCTCGACAAGACCGTGCTCGTCTTCGGCCAGATGAACGAGCCGCCCGGCGTGCGCCTGCGCGTCGCGCTCACCGGCCTCACCATGGCCGAGTACTTCCGCGACGAGTCCGGCCAGGACGTGCTGCTGTTCATCGACAACATCTACCGCTACACGCTCGCCGGCATGGAAGTGTCGGCGCTGCTCGGACGCATGCCGTCGGCCGTCGGCTACCAGCCGACGCTCGCGACCGAGATGGGCGAGCTCGAGGAGCGCATCACGACCACCAAGAAGGGCTCCATCACGTCGTTCCAGGCCATCTACGTGCCCGCCGATGACTACACCGACCCGGGCGTCGCCACCACGTTCGGCCACCTCGACGCCGTCGTCGCGCTCGACCGCGGCATCTTCGAGAAGGCGATCTACCCGGCCATGGACCCGCTGTCGTCGTCGTCGCGCATCCTCGACCCGAACATCGTCGGCCTGGAACACTTCGACGTCGCGCGCGGCGTACAGCGCGTGCTCCAGCGCTACAAGGACCTGCAGGACATCATCGCCATCCTCGGCGTCGAGGAGCTGTCCGACGAGGACAAGCAGACCGTCGCGCGCGCCCGCCGCGTCGAGCGCTTCCTTGGCCAGGCCATGTACATGGGCGAAGTCTTCACCGGCATCCCCGGCCAATACGTACCGGTCCGCGAGACGGTGCGCGGCTTCAAGGAGATCCTCGAAGGCAAGCACGACACCCTGCCGGAGCAGGCCTTCGTCAACGTCGGCACCATCGACCAGGCCGCCGAAAAGGCCCAAAAGATGGCGTCCGAGGAGTAGGTGCTAGGTGCTAG
The DNA here is from genome assembly GCA_963701135.1 of uncultured Chloroflexia bacterium. GTDB lineage: Bacteria > Chloroflexota > Dehalococcoidia > DSTF01 > JACRBR01 > CAYJMJ01. The sequence goes on along the minus strand of OY969567.1, from coordinate 2,650,176 downwards.
GCGTTAGGTTGTAGGTTGTAGGTCGTGGGTTGTAGGGGCGCAGCCTGCTGCGCCCGCTGCGGCGCACAAACGAAGCGCGGGCTTTCCAGCCCGCGCGGGGAGCCCGGGCTTCAGCTCCGCCCGGGCTGCATAGGCGGTCCGACAGTCAAGTTCTAGGTTCTAAGTTCTAGGTTCTGGGTTCTAACATGCCACTTTCAGTCGAAATCGTCACCGTCGAACGCACCGTCCTCACCGAAGACGGCATCGATGAAGTGATCGCGCCCGGCGTCGAGGGCGAACTTGCGGTGCTGCCGCAGCACGCCGCCTTCATGACGATGCTGCGCCCCGGCGAGCTCATCCTGAAGAAGGGCGCCGACGAGATCCCCTTCGCCATCACCGGCGGCTTCTTCGAGGTTCTGCATGACAGGGTCATCGTCCTTGCCGATGCCGCCGAGCGCGCCGAAGAGATCGACGTCCAGCGCGCCGAGCAAGCGCGGGAACGTGCACGCCTTGCCGTCGAGCGCCGCGAGAGCATCGAAGATCTCGCCGTCGCGCAGGCCGCGCTTCAACGCGCGCTCATCCGCCTCCGTGTCGCCGAGCAACGCCGCCGCCGCACCGGCGCCATCCGCCGCTAACCCGCACGCATTCGCGATTCACACGAGCGCGGGCTCTCAGGGCCCGCGTTTTGCATACCGTCCTCAAACAAGGCGACAGTCTAGAACCGACACGCGAAGCGCGTGGGGTAGCCGCCCCCGGCTGCCCATCCGGCGCAGCCGGATCCGCGACCGGCTGACAACTGACAACTGACAGCTTCCCGCTACCGCCGCCCGACCGCACGCTACGCCCGCTGCCGCACCACCTGCTTCTGACTCGACATCCGCACCCGCTCCACCGCCTGCGCGAACAACAGCGTCATCATCGCCGCCGCCACCGGCATCGATGCCACGAACACCAGCGCCCACACGCCCGCCGCCGCCGCTCCGAAGCCCGTCGCCAGGCCGCCGAGCGCCGCCAGCATCGCCGGCGCCATCACCACCGTCCACGCCGCCGCCAGCGGCCCGCCGGAGCGCCACGCCAGCGCCGAACCGGTCGCCTCGGCCTCGCGCGACGGCCCCGGCTGCGTCACCAGCGCCACCGCCTGGAAGCTCGATGGCAACGCCACCGCCGTCGCGCCCACGAGCAGCCCCGCGACCGATGCCGTGCGCGCCCACGCCGCCATGCCGCCGGCGAACGCCTCGAACGCGTACGTCGCCGCGAAGAGCGCGATCGCGATGCCCAGCCACGGCCGGAGGAACGCGCCGGCCCGCGCGAGCACCGACAGGAACGCGCGCCCCGCGTCCGGCTGCAGGTTCTCCGCCGCGCGGCACATCGCCGCGGTCGACGTTGACAACGTCAGCGCGGCGATGATGATCGCCACCGGCGCGATGAGCGAGTTGCTGGCGTCGCTGTCGATCAGGCGGAAGATGATCGCCGCGAAGCACGCGGCGGCGCCACCCAGAAAGCCCGCGAACGCGTACTCTGACGCGTCCTGGACGAGCAGCGCGACGGCGTCCTCGAAGATGCTGGCGAGCGTGCGTGTAGAGCGCGCGTCGCCTCCGTACGTGCGCATATCCCTGACCCCTATCTGCTCCCCTTACCGCGATCTTCGGCCATGCGGGAGAAGACTGGTGTCGAGCCGGTCAGTCTTTCAGTGGGTCAGTGGGTCAGTGGGTCAGTGGGTCAGTCTTTCAGTAGGTCAGTAGGTCGGTGGGTCAGGTTGTCGGTCTTCAGTGAGTCGGCCCGGCAAACGCCTGACAGACTGAAAGACTGACCGACGCGCGCGCAGCGCGCCTAATCCTCGTACGGGATCGCCATCGCCGGCGCCGGCTGGCCGAAGCGCGTCCACAGCTTCAGCGCCTCCCGCAGGCGCACCATCCGCTCGGGTTCGCAGTCGAAGCCTTCGAGCAGGCAGCCGTCCAGGTGGTACTCCATGATCCGCGCGCCGACCTGGTCAAGCGCGCTCCGCGTGGCCATCGTCTGCGTCAGCATGTCCTCGCACTCGCGGCCCTCCTCCAGCATCTTCTGGATGCCGCGGACCTGGCCCTCGATCCGGCGCAGCCGGGTGGCGATGTCCTCGGCGAGCGGCTTCGTGACCATCGTGTCCTTCCTCTTCCGGGGGCGCGCTGCAGGGTGTCTTGCTCGAACCTTGACATACCCCTCGGGGGTATACTATCCTTCAGTCAAAGAAGTTGTCAACCGGCTCCGGCTGGAGGCGCGAGAAGAAGAAGGAGAACCCGAACATGGCGAAGCCGATTGAAGTCACCGACTCGAACTTCGACACCGAGGTCCTCAAGTCGGACAAGCCGGTGCTGGTCGACTTCTGGGCGCCCTGGTGCGGCCCCTGCCGCATGGTCGCCCCGATCGTCGATGAGCTGGCCGACGAGTACGACGGCAAGGTCGAGTTCGTCAAGCTCAACACCGACGACAACCCGACACCGCCGTCAAGTACGGCATCCGCAGCATCCCGACGCTGCTCGTCTTCAAGGGCGGCGAGCCGGTCGGCCAGATCATCGGCTTCCGGCCGAAGAGCGACCTCAAGAAGCGCCTCGACGCGGCGCTCTAACGACCGCTACCCACCCGCCCGACGCGACCCGGCGGGCGGTGTGGCGGCCACTCCTATGACCGTCCATGACTGAAAACACCACCCTGTCCGAATACGACATCGTCATCATCGGCGCCGGGCCGGCCGGCCTGGCCGCCGGCCTCTACGCCGCCCGCGCGCGCCGCCGCACGCTGCTGATCGAGCGCAAGGTCACCGGCGGCCAGATCGCGCTCACGGCCGATGATCGAGAACTACCCCGGCATCGACGAGCATCAACGGCTTCGAGCTGGGCCAGACCATGCAGCACCAGGCCGAGAAGTACGGCATGGAGACGGCGTACGCCGACGTCACGGCGATCGAGCAGGACGCGACACGCTACCACCTCGTCCACACCGCCGAGGGCGACTACCGCGCGAAGGCCGTCATCCTCACCGGCGGCGCCGACTACAACCGCCTCGGCGTCCCGGCGAGGACGCGCCTCACCGGCTACGGCGTCTCCTACTGCGCCACCTGCGACGCCGCGTTCTTCAAGGACCAGGACTGTCGCCGTCGTCGGCGGCGGCGACGCCGCGATGGACGAGGGCCTCTTCGTCACGCGCTACGCGTCGAAGGTCTACGTCATCCACCGCCGCGACGAGCTGCGCGCCAGCGCGCATCCTGCAGGAGCGCGCCTTCGCCAACCCGAAGATGGAGTTCGTCTGGAACACCGTCGTCGAAGAGATCGACGGGCGACGACGCCGTCGAGCGGCGTCGCGCTGCGCAACGTCGTGACGGGCGAGGACGTCGACAGCTCGATGTCGACCGCCGTGTTCATCTTCATCGGCCACGACGCCGAACACGAGCTACCTGCGCGGCAAGCTCAAGATGGACGCCGGCGGCCACATCTTCGTGAACGAGTGGATGGAGACCGACGTCCCGGGCATCTTCGCCGCCGGCGACATCCGCGCCAACTCCGCCCGCCAGGTCGTCACCGCCGCCGGCGACGGCGCCACCGCCGCCATCCGCGCCGACCACTACATCACCGACACCTTCGGCACCGTCCCGAAGCTCACCCCCGCGACCTCCGCCTGATCCCTTGCCCCCGGGCTCCGGTCCGCCCTCATAACCTTGAATACGCCGCCTCCTTGTTCAACGTTACGCCGTCACGGCTACGCTACGTGAGGCTCGGACGCGAGGCGCGTCGCCCTCCCAAAAGGCTCCTCAGTGACCCAAACGCCCGCCGCCGCGCGCCTCGTTTGAGCGCCGCGGCCTGCCGATACTCAACCTGGAAGGTGGTACCCGTGGACCTGCAGGGGAATGATTCCGGCGACGTCGAAGGGCGGCTGCTGTACCTGGCCGAGCACCTGGCCGAGCTGCACGGCTCCGGTGACATGCCCTGGCTCGCCGGGCGCTTCGAATTCCTCGGCGAGAAGGCCCTCGGCGCCTCGCTCACCGTTCTCGCGCTTCCCGACGAGCGCGGCGCGTTCCGCGCCGCCGCCAGCGTGTCCCCCCGCCCGGCGTCCGCCCGCGACGCATGGGACGCCCTCGGCATCGATGCGCTTGCCGCCAACGCCGCCGCCACCGCGGCGTTCACCGCCTCCGAGAAAGCCGGGCGGCCCGTCGCCGTGCGCGTCGCCGGCCTCTTTCCCCAGGCCGAGGACGCCGTAGCCGGCAGCGACGCAATCGTCGCGCCGCTCCTGTTCAACCGCGAGTTCCTGGGTGCCGGGCTCTTCGTCGTCGAACCCGCCGGCATCGCCGAGTCGATCGCCGCGATCCTCGCCAGCCACACCGCCGTCGCCATCTACCAGCTCCGCGAGCGCGAGGAAGCCCGCCGCCTGCACTCCGTCGACCCCGTCCTCTGGGTGCCGGACCAGCACTACCTGCTCGACGAGCTCCGCCGCGAGGTCAACCGCGCCCGCCGCTACGGCCGCGAGGCCGGCCTCGCGCTCCTGCGGCTGGAGAACGAGGCGGACATCCGCTCTCGCTTCGGCAACTTCTTCACCGACCACCTGCTGCGACGCATCGGCAGCCAGCTACTGGCGTCGGTGCGCGACTCCGACATCCTCGGCGCGCTCGATGGCGGCTACGCCGTGATCCACACGGAGACATCGCTCGCCGGCACGCGGCTCTCGGCCGAGCGCCTGGCCGACGCCGTGACGGCGATGATCCGCCAGCGCTTCCCGGAGGCGCCGCAGCCGCACATCTCCGTCCGCGCCGCCTGCTACCCCGCGACCGCCGGCAGCGTCGAGCAACTGATCGCGGCGCTGAACGCGCCGGACGCCAGCCGCGCCGAAGTCGCGTAACCCGCCCTCCTGTCCCACCTCCGTACCGCGCGACGCCAACCGTAGGGGCGCCGCTTGCCGCGTCCGGCGTCCGGCGCACAACCGTAGCGCGGGCTTTCGATCCGCGCAGGGATACATCGTAGGGACAGGTCTTCAGACCTGTCCGCCCGGGCTTCCAGCCCGTCGCGGGGGTAACATCGTAGGGACAGGTCTTCAGACCTGTCCGGCCGGGGCTGCTGCGCAACAACCGGCGACAACCCGCGCCTCGCCCGGACCCCGCGCGTCGCGCGCGATGACGCGGGGCGCTTCAAGACGGTAATGGCGCGTAGTCGCCGCAGCGGGCGCGCCGGCCCCCGGCCGCGCCGTAGGGGCATGGCGCGCCATGCCCAGATCACGCCACGAGACGAATGTGGGCGGTTGAAAGGCAGAGCGGCAACGATTATTCTTGGCGCATCCTCGCAGTCCGATGCAAAGATGGTGATATACGCGCCACGCCAAAAAGCCGCCACGCGCCGCCCGGATCGTCATCGCCGCCGCGATGCTCGTGTTCGTGGCCGCTGGGGGTGCGACGGTTCTTGCGTGCGCGCGCGATGACACCGCTCGCGATCGCGGCGCGCTTGCCCAGGATCCGACCGCGATACCCGTCGCCTCAACTCCGACGCTTGTACCCCCTCGCCCGGATCAGGTGACGCCCTTCTCCACCAGTGACAATCCGCCTGCCAACCAAAGAGCCGTTCTCCCGACGGCTAAGGAGCTCTTTACTGGCGCTGACGGCAAATATCAGTCGATTGAGAAAGATGGCTGTGTGTGGAGGGAGGACAAACGCGCGGCACCAAGCGGCCAAACTGGGGAATCTGTGTTCCTGCTGAACACATGCGCCCACGATATCGTCGTCGAATATCAACCGGATACAGGCGAGATCAAGGTATGGGCCATCGACTGAGCGTCGACCGCCCGGACCCAATCGGACCGTCGCCCATCCCGTCTCTCGTTTCCCGCCACTCGCGTCCAGCATCCAGCATCCAGCTTCCAGCTTCGCCAACAAACAAGAGAGGGAGCCCGCTTCCGGACTCCCTCTCGCTCACGTTCGCTATCGCGTGTGCGCCGACCGCTACTCTTCGTCCGGCTCGGCGACGAACCCCTTGGGCAACTCGGCCGCCGGCGCCGGCGCCGATTCGTCGATATCGAGCACCGCCTCTTCCCCGTCCTCCGCCAGCAGATCCTCCGGCGACGGCTCGTCGATCTCCGGCAGCTCGTCCTCTTCCTCGTCGGCCAGTTCGCCCTCTTCCTCCGGCTCGTCGAGTGGGAGCGCGCCGAGGAGCCCGGCGATCTCGTCATCGTCGCCGAACAGTCTCTTCGCCCTCTTCCAGCTCGAGCGACTCCGGCAGCGGGATCTCCTTCACCGGCGGCGGCGGCAGGTCGATCGGCGCGCGCGCCGGGATCAGCTTGCCGATGATCACGTTCTCCTTCAGGCCCATCAGGTGGTCCGTCTGGCCGCTGATCGCCGCTTCCGTCAGCACGCGCGTCGTCTCCTGGAACGACGCCGCCGCCAGGAAGCTGCTCGTGCTCAGCGAGGCCTTCGTCACGCCCAGCAGCACCGGCACCGCCGTCGCCGGCTCGCCGCCCTCCGCCAGCACGCGCGCGTTGATCTCCTCGTACTCGAAAGCGGTCGACGATGTCGTTCGGCAGCAGCCCCGTGTCGCCCGGCGCGTCCACGCGCACCTTGCGCAGCATCTGCCGCACGATCACCTCGATGTGCTTGTCGTTGATCGTCACACCCTGCGACCGGTAGACCTTCTGCACCTCTTCCACCAGGTAGAGCTGCACCGCCTCCGGCCCCATGATGCGCAGGATGTCCTGCGGATTCAGCGAGCCCTCGGTGAGCTGCTGCCCCGCCTGCACCGGGTCGCCGTTCTCGATGCGCAGCCGCGCCGCCGCCGGCACCGGGTACTCCCGCTCTTCCTTCTCCTCGTAGACGATGGACACGCGGTCCTTGCCGGTCACCACCACGCGGCCGCCGATGCGCGCGACCACGTCGCCCTCGAGGACCTGGGGCGGCTCTTCGGCCTTCGCTTTCTTGCTGCGGGACTTCGGCTTCTTCGCGCCGTCCTCCGCGGCCGCCTCGGCCTTGCCCGACGCGAGCTGCGGCAGCCGCGCCAGGATCGTCCCCTGCTCGATCAGGTCGTCCTTCTTTACGAGCACCTTCGCGCCCTTCGGCACCTCGTACTCGTCGCTGTACAGCTCCGTGTTCTTGATGCGGATGCGACGCGCGTCGCCCTCGCGCACGATCTCGCCGACGCCGTCGATCTCGGAGATCAGCGCCTGCCCCTTCGGCACGCGCGCCTCGAACAGCTCCTCGACACGCGGCAGACCGCTCGTGATGTCGACGCCGCTCGCCACACCACCGGTGTGGAACGTGCGCATCGTCAGCTGCGTGCCCGGCTCACCGATCGACTGCGCCGCGACGATGCCGACGGCCTCGCCCTGGGTCACCAGCGAGCCCGCGCGCCGGGCTGCGCCCGTAGCAGTAGCGGCAGATGCCGCGCTTCGCCTGGCACGTCAGCGGCGAGCGCACGTACACCCGCTGCATCCCGAGCTGCTTCGATGCGTGCGGCCTTCAGCGTCGTCGATCTCCTCGTTGAACGCCGCCAGCATCTCGCCCGTCTCCGGGTCTTCCAGGTCCATCGCCGAGTGACGGCCGACGATGCGCTCGCTGAACGACTCCAGCATCCCCGCCTCCGGCTGGTCCAGCCAGACGCCCATGCGCGTGCCGCAGTCCTCTTCGAGGATGATCACGTCCTGCGCGACGTCGATGAGGCGGCGCGTCAGGTAGCCCGAGTCCGCCGTGCGGAGCGCCGTGTCGGCCAGACCCTTGCGCGCGCCGTGCGTGGAGATGAAGTACTCCAGCACCGTCAGCCCCTCGCGGAAGCTCGAACGGATCGGCAGGTCGATGATGCGGCCCGAAGGGTCGGTCATCAGTCCGCGCATGCCGGCCATCTGCGTGATCTGGCTGATGTTACCCTTCGCCCCTGAGACGGCCATCGTGTACACGGAGCCGTAGCGCTCGAGCTGCTCCTGGATCGTCTTCTTGACGTCCTCGGTCGTGCGGCTCCACACCTCGACGGTCGCGTCGTAGCGCTCCTGCTCGGTGATCAGCCCCATCTCGTACTCGCCGTCGATCTCCTTGATGTTCGCTTCGGCCTTCTCGATCAGCCCCGCCTTCTCGGCCGGCACGCGCAGGTCGTTGACCGCGATCGTGATGCCCGACTGCGTCGCGTACTCGAAGCCGATGCGCTTGATGTTGTCGACGACCTCGGCCGTGTCCTCGTTGCCGAGCACCTCGTAGCAGCGCGCCACGACGGTCTTCAGCATCTTGCGGTCCATCTTCTCGTTGATGAAGTCGATGCCGCCCGTCACCGCCGCGCCGACGCCCGGCGGCAGGATCTCGTTGAAGATCAGCCGCCCGACCGTCGTCTCGATGATCTCGGTGCGCGGCCGCGCCGACGGCTGCTCGCCGCCGAAGCTCTCGGTCACGGCCAACGCTTCCACTACGCCGTGCCCGGCGCCGCCTTCCGGCAATGCCGGCACGGCGTCCCGCCGCTGCGCGCCGCCCGCGGCTTCTCGTACGGGACGCGCACGCGGATCCGCGCCTGCAGATCGACGATGCCCAGGTCGTACGCCAGCCGCGCTTCCTCCGCGCTGCCGTAGATGCCCTCGAGGGCGCGCCGTTCTTCGCCGCGCGATACGCGCCGCGCCCGTGCGGCTTGTCGATCGTCAGGTAGTAGCAGCCGAGCACCATGTCCAGCGTCGGCGCGATGATCGGCTCACCGGAACCCGGCGACAGCAGGTTGTGCGTCGAGAGCATGATCTGCCGCGCCTCCGCCACCGCCTCGCGCGAGAGCGGCACGTGCACGGCCATCTGGTCGCCGTCGAAGTCGGCGTTGAACGCCGTGCAGACCAGCGGGTGGATCTGGATCGCGCTGCCCTCGATCAGCACCGGCTCGAACGCCTGGATGCCCAGGCGGTGCAGCGTCGGCGCGCGGTTCAGCAGCACCGGCCGCGTCTGGATCACCTCGTCCAGCACGTCCCACACTTCCGGCCGCGCCCGCTCGACGATGCGCTTTGCGCTCTTGATGTTGTGCGCCAGCCCGCGCGACACGAGCGCGTGCATCACGAACGGCTTGAACAGCTCCAGCGCCATCCGCTTCGGCAGGCCGCACTGGTGCAGCTTCAGCTCCGGGCCGACGACGATGACCGAGCGGCCGGAGTAGTCGACGCGCTTGCCCGAGCAGGTTCTGGCGGAACCGCCCCTGCTTGCCCTTGAGCATGTCGCTCAGGCTCTTCAGCTTGTGGTTGCCCGAGCCCGGCGACCGCGCGGCCGCGCCGGCCGTTGTCGATCAGCGAGTCGACCGCCTCCTGCAGCATCCGCTTCTCGTTGCGGATGATGATCTCCGGCGCGCCCAGCTCCAGCAGCCGCTTCAGGCGGTTGTTCCGGTTGATCACGCGCCGGTAGAGGTCGTTCAGGTCGCTCGTCGCGAAGCGGCCGCCGTCGAGCTGCACCATCGGCCGCAGCTCCGGCGGCATCACCGGCAGCACCGTGAACACCATCCACGACGGCTGGTTGCCCGACTTCCGCAGCGACTCGACGACCTTCAGCCGCTTCGTCGCCTTCTTGCGCCGCTGGCCGGACGTCGAGTGGATCTCCACCTGCAGCTTCTCGCGCAGCTTCTCGACGTTCACCCGCTCGAGGATCTGCAGGACCGCCTCGGCGCCCATGCCCGCCTCGAAGACGCTGCCGTAGCGCTCCTGCATCTCCTTGTACTGCGCCTCGGTCAGCAGCATCATCTTGTCGTTCTCGGCCGGGTCGACCAGCTCCTCCAGCTCCTCGATGCGCTCCTGGTACTCGGCGTACACCGCCTCGCGCTCGCCGCCGGCGCGCTCCTGCAGCGGCTTCAGCTCGTCGAGGATCGCCTTGCGCTTCTGGTCCAGCGGCGGCGTCCGCCATCAGCGCGATGTCCTCGCGCTTCTTGCTTCGAACGTCCGCCTCCAGCGCCGCGACGCGCTCCTGCGCGACCTTCTTCAGCCCCTTCACGATGCTCTTCTCGATCACGGTGCCGCGCTCGACGATCAGCGCGTCGCCGAGGCGGTAGCCCTTGCGCGCCGTCTTGCCGACGAGCTCCTTCAGCTCCTCCTGGTACTCGACGGCCTGCTGCATGATCGCGTCGGTCTGCTCCTGGCGGTCCTCCTCGAGCTGCGCCAGCTTCCGCTCGCGGTCGTCCTTGATCTCCTGCTCCGCCGCGCTCGAGCTGCTCCTCGCAGCTCGGCGACGCTGGTCGGCGTACTGCTTCTCGCGCCGCCCGGCCTCGCGCTCCATCTCCTCCTGCAGGTGCTCGATCGCGCGCTTCTTCGCGTGCTCGTCCACCGTCGTGACGATGAACTGCGCGAAGTACAGCACGCGCTCCAGCGAGCGCGGCGAGATGTCGAGCAGCAGCCCGAGCCGGCTCGGCGTGCCCTTCACGAACCAGATGTGGCTCACCGGCGACGCCAGCTCGATGTGGCCCATGCGCTCGCGGCGCACCTTCGAGCGCGCCACCTCGACGCCGCACTTGTCGCAGACGATGCCCTTGTAGCGCACGCGCTTGTACTTGCCGCAGTAGCACTCGAAGTCCTTCGTCGGGCCGAAGATCTTCTCGCAGAAGAGCCCGTCCTTCTCCGGCTTCAGCGTGCGGTAGTTGATCGTCTCCGGCTTCGTGACCTCGCCGTACGACCACGACCGGATCTGCTCCGGCGACGCCAGCGAGATGCGGACGGCGTTGAAGTCGTTTACCTCAAGCACTGAGCTTATCCTCGCTCTCGAACCCCGAGAGGTTGATGCCCAGCTCCGGCACGCCCTCTCCCTCGTCCACGAACTCCACGCGACTCTTCGTCTTCGTTCAGCACTTCCACCGAGAGCCCGAGGCTCTGCAGCTCCTTCACCAGCACCTTGAACGACTCCGGCACGCCCGGCTCCAGCACGTCCTCGCCCTTGACGATCGACTCGTACGCCTTCACGCGGCCGACGATGTCGTCCGACTTCACGGTCAGCAGCTCCTGCAGGATGTGCGCGGCGCCGTACGCCTCCAGCGCCCACACCTCCATCTCGCCGAAGCGCTGGCCGCCGAACTGCGCCTTGCCGCCCAGCGGCTGCTGCGTGATCAGCGAGTACGGGCCCGTGCTGCGGGCGTGGATCTTGTCCTCCACCAGGTGGACCAGCTTCAGCATGTAGATGTAGCCGACGGTCACCGGCTGGTCGAACGCGTCGCCCGTGCGGCCGTCGCAGCACCGTCTGCTTGCCGTACGTCGGCGGCGCGAAGCCGTTGCGCGCGGCCTCCGTCACCTTCTCGTCGATCTTCTCCGGCGGCAGGCCGCGCACGCGCTTCTGCGCCCACCTCGTGCTCCAGCCAGTACTCCAGGCACGCGCGCTTCGCCACGCCGAGGCGCGTCTCGTCGATGATCTCGCGCGCGTCGAAGCCCTGCGTGGCTCAGCCACGCCTCGAACTTCGGCAGGTCCAGCCGCTCGTACGGCGTCGGGTTGTCGCCGTTGCTGGCGCCGTCGCCCTGGCCGGCCCGGATCAGCGCGCCGGCCTGCTGCGCCAGCCACGCCCGCCCAAGCTCGTCCTCGATCAGCCGGTCGCTCGCGCCGTCGAACACCGGCGTCACCGCCCGGAAGCCGAGCGAGTTCGCCGCCCAGCCGAGGTGCGTCTCCAGCACCTGGCCCGACGTTCATGCGGCTCGGCACGCCGATCGGGTTCAGCACGATGTCGACCGGCGTCCCGTCCTCCAGGTACGGCATGTCCTCGACCGGCAGGATGCGCGCGACGACGCCCTTGTTGCCGTGGCGTCCCGCCATCTTGTCGCCTTCGGACACCTTGCGCCGCTGCGCGATCGAAACGCGCACCAGCTCGTTCACGCCCGCCGGCAGCTCGTCGTGCGTGTCGCGGCGGAAGACCTTCACGTCGATCACCTTGCCGCGCTCGCCGTGCGGCACGCGCAGCGACGTGTCCTTCACCTCGCGCGCCTTCTCGCCGAAGATCGCGCGCAGCAGCTTCTCCTCCGCCGTCAGCTCGGTCTCGCCCTTCGGCGTGATCTTGCCGACCAGGATGTCGCCGGAGTTCACCTCCGCGCCGATGCGGATGATGCCGTTCTCGTCCAGGTCGCGCAGCGACTCCTCGCCGACGTTCGGGATGTCGCGCGTGATCTCCTCCGGCCCCAGCTTGGTGTCGCGCGACTCCACCTCGTGCTTCTCGATGTGGATCGACGTGAACTTGTCGTCCCGCACCAGCGCTTCCGAGAGGATGATCGCGTCCTCGAAGTTGTAGCCCTGCCAGCTCATGAACGCGCACAGCACGCTCTGCCCCAGCGCCAGCTCGCCCTTGCTCGTCGATGAGCTGTCGGCGAGCGCGTCGCCCCGGCGCACGCGGTCGCCCTTGCGCACCGTCGGCCGCTGGTTGATGCACGTGCCCTGGTTCGAGCGCACGAACTTCAGCAGCGGGTACTCGCCGCTCCTCGCCGCTGTCGTAGCGCACCTTGATCAGCCGCGCGTCGCGCCGTGATGACCGTCGCCGTCGTCCTCCGCCAGGATCACCTGGCCGGAGTCCTGCGCCGCCTGCCCCTCGACGCCCGTCATCACGATCGGCGTCTCCGGCCGCACCAGCGGCACCGCCTGGCGCTGCATGTTCGAGCCCATCAGCGCGCGCGGCGCGTCGTTGTGCTCCAGGAACGGGATCAGCGACGTCGCCACGCTCAAGATCTGCTTCGGCGACACGTCCATCTAGTCGACCATGTCCGGCGGCTCCATCATGAACCGCTCGCCCGCGCGCGCCTCGATGCGCTCCTCGATGAAGTGGTTGTCCGGCGTCAGCAGCGCGTTCGCCTGCGCGATGACGTACTTGTCCTCGGTGTCCGCGGCCAGGTACTCGATCTGCGTGCTCACGAACGGCTTGCACTTGATCATCCGGCTGCCCTTGCGGGCCAGCTTCTTCGTCAGCGTCGTCGGTGACTTCCGTGCCGGCGGCGCCGACGCCGTCCACGTCCTCGCGCCAGGAACCGCCCGCCCCACTCCGGCGAATCCGCCGCCAGCTCCTTGATCACCCGCCGGTACGGCGTCTCGATGAAGCCGTAGCTGTTGATCACGCCGTACGTCGCCAGCGAGCCGATCAGGCCGATGTTCGGCCCCTCCGGCGTCTCGATCGGGCAGATGCGGCCGTAGTGGCTGTGGTGCACGTCGCGCACGTCGAACCCGGCGCGGTCGCGCGAAAGGCCGCCCGGGCCCAGCGCCGAGAGGCGCCGCTTGTGCGTCAGCTCCGCCAGCGGGTTCGTCTGGTCCATGAACTGCGAGAGCTGCGAGCCGCCGAAGAACTCCTTCATCGACGCCACCACCGGCCGGATGTTGATCAGCGCGCTCGGCGTCGCCTGGTCCGGGTCGATGATCGTCATGCGCTCGCGCACCACGCGCTCCATGCGCAGCAGGCCGATGCGGAACTGGTTCTGGATCAGCTCGCCGACCGCGCGCACGCGCCGGTTGCCCAGGTGGTCGATGTCGTCCGGCGTGCCCGTTGCCGTTGTTGAGCTTGATCTGCGTCCTGATGATCGTCTCGAGGTCGCGCGGCTGCAGCACGCGCGTCTTCTGCTCGGCGTCCAGTTCCAGGCGGCGGTTCAGCTTGTAGCGGCCGACGCGGCCCAGGTCGTAGCGCGCGGCTGTTGAAGAACAGCGAGTTCAGCAGCCCGCGCGCGTTCTCCAGCGTCGGCGGGTCGCCCGGCCGCAGCCGGCGGTAGAACTCCAGCAGCGCCTCGGTCTTGTTGGTCGAAGCCTCCTTGTCGAGCGTCGTCTGCGATGTACTGGTGGTCCGGGTTCGTGTCGACGTCCGCGAACTTCGCCAGGATGCGCTCGTTCGTGCCGAGCTTCGCCTCCGGCACGCCCTCTTCCTCGTCGATCGCGCGCAGCAGCGTCGTGATCGGGATCTTGCGCTTGCGGTCGACCTTCACCGACAGCACGTTCTTGTTGCTCGTCTCGAACTCCAGCCAGGCGCCGCGGTTCGGGATCAGCTTGCCGTAGCAGAGCTGGCGGCCGGTCGTCGGGTCCGTCTCCAGCGTGAAGTAGACGCCCGGCGAGCGCACGAGCTGCGACACGACCACGCGCTCGGCGCCGTTGATGACGAAGGTGCCGTTCGGCGTCATGAGCGGGAAGTCGCCCATGAACAGCTCCTGCTCCTTGACCTCGCCCGTCTCCTTCACCTCGAGCTGCACGTTCACCCGCAGCGGCGCGGAGAACGTCATGTCGCGCTCGCGGCACTCCAGCTCCGGGTACTTCGGCTCGCCGAAGCTGTAGTCGCCGAAGCGCAGCTTCATGCGCGTCCCCGTGAAGTCCTCGATGGGCGAGATCTCGTCGAACAGCTCGCGCAGACCCTCGTTCTTGAACCACTCGAAGGACGTGATCTGTATGCTGATCAGGTGCGGAATGTCCAGCACGTGAGCGATCTTGGCGTACGACTTCTTGCTTGCCGGAACCGATGATCGAGTACTGACGATGTCCGTAGAGACAGTCATGCCGGGCGCGCTCCTAACAATGCGTTACGAACCGTGATCTCCTGATGACAGAGATAGTCCCGTAGAGGGACATGCGTGGGGATCCAAAAGGCAAGGGGGTTCTGTCTAGCCTTGGGTGAGTATACAAATAGGCCCTTGGGATGTCAACCAGCGGATGCTAACGAATCGATACACATAATGCAACCCCCTGCTGTCACCATCTCGCAAAATAACCTACGTCCCGGCTTCCCGGACGGTCCTCCATGCGCCTCTTGATAGGCGATAACTTGACATAAAAGGACGAACAGGGGGAGTTGGGCGGCCTCGACCCGGCAGGGGCGCAGCTTGCGGCGCCCCTGCCGGACCACCGAGCGCCCGGCCGAAGAACGCAGCGAAGGAGCTTCAGCTCCGCCCTTCCCGCGTGCTGGCCCGGCGTGGCCTCTGCCGCGATCCGCCGCACGGTTCCGGACACTCGTGCCCGCGCGCAGCGGCGGCGCACCCATCGGCGACCCGCCGAGCCCGCTCCGGCTTCCAGCGTCTCGGTTCTCGGTTCTTGGTTCTCGGGTCTCGGTTCTTGGTTCTCGGTTCTTGGTTCTGCGGGCGCGCAGCGCCCGCTACCGGTACTCGATCCGCCGCTCTCGCAGCCGCCCATCGACGGCGTACGCCAGCGCCCCCATCAGCCCCGTCGCCGTGTTCGCGAGCAGCCGGTCGCGCAGGCCGCGATGCGGCTTCACGTACGTCACCTTGCGCTCCGGCAGCTCCGCCAGCGACTGCGCGAGGTCGATCGCCGTGTCCAGGTCGCCGAGCTCGTCGATGAGCCCGTGCGTCTTCGCCTGCTCCGCGGTGAAGATCTCGCCGGTCGCCAGCTCGCGGGCCCGCTCCGGCGGCAACTGCCGCGCCTCGGCCACCAGCTCCACGAAGCGGTCGTAGAAGCTGTTGAGCAGCGCCTGCTCCTTCTCGCGCTCCTCGTCCGTCGGCTCGCGGAAGTTCGAGAACATGTCCTTCAGCCGCCCCGCCTTCGTCACTTCCATCCGCACGCCGATCTTCTCCAGCAGCTCGTACAGCATCGGCCGCATCGAGATCACGCCGATCGACCCGACGACCGCCATCGGCACCGCCACGACCTTTGTCGCGGCGCACGCCGCCATGTACGCGCCCGATGCGCCCGTGCCGCTGATGAACGCGATCACCGGCTTCTGCTTCGCGATCCTGCCGATCGAGCGGTAGATGTACTCCGACGCGCCCGCGCCGCCGCCCGGTGAGTCGATGTCGATCACCAGCGCGCGGATCCGCTTATTCTCCTCGATCGCCCGCAGCATACGCACGTACTCGCTCGTCCGCGCGGGCGAGCCGATGGCGCCGAACAGCTCGGCCACGGCGATCCGGTCAGGGTTGATGTTGAGCAGCGTGGCAAGCATGGGATTCTCCATCGTCGTGGCCGCGGGCGCGTGCGATCCGAGTGTATGGCCGCCCCGGAAGGGGGTCAATTCGCACAGTCTGTCAGTCTCTCAGTCATCAGTCTGTCAGGCACCGCAGCACGTTGGCGGTTAGCTGGTAGCTGACTGACTGACGCACTGATCGACTGACGCACTGACCCGACTGACCGACCGACGAACTGCTATCCTCTCCTTGCCATGACCACCCCGACCGCTCCCACGCCCACGCCGGCCGACATCAAGCGCTTCCGCGACAACTACCAGGGCGAAGTCGACGGCGTTGAGATCTACCGCCGCCTCGCCCGTGCCGAGAAGGACCCCGAGCGCGCGAAGATCTTCCTCGAGCTGGCCGAAACGGAGAAGCGCCATCTCCAGAGCTGGGCCGGCCGTCTGCGCGACGCCGGCGTTGACGTCGCCGGCGCGCGCCCGTCGCTCCGCATCCGCATCCTCGGCTTCCTCGCCGACCGCCTCGGCCCGCGCGCCGTGCTGCCGATGGTCAGCGCCATGGAATCGAGCGGCTTCGACAACTACATGGCGCAGGCCGAAGCCGGCCCCGACATGGCCCGCGACGAGCGCTCGCACGCACGCACGCTCTCGACGCTCTACGCGCCCGGCGGCGGCGTCGATGTCGCCGGCATCGCCCGCGGCGAGCGCTGGCACCGCGTCGACACCGGCGGCCAGTTGCGCGCCGCGATCTTCGGCATCAGCGACGGCCTTCTCTCGAACCTCAGCCTCGTCATCGGCGTCGCCGGCGCCAACCCGGAGGGCCGCTTCATCGTCCTCGCCGGCGTCGCCGGCCTGCTCGCCGGCGCGTTTTCGATGGGCGCGGGCGAGTTCGTCTCCGTCACGTCGCAGCGTGAGCTGTTCGAGCGCCAGATCGCGCTCGAAAAAGAGGAGTTGGAGTCGGACCCGGAGCAGGAGCGCCAGGAGCTCGCGTTGATCTACCGCGCGAAGGGCCTGCCCGCAGCCGAGGCCGAGGCGCTGTCCACGCGCATCATCGCCGACCGCGGCGTCGCGCTCGAGACGCTGGCGCGCGAAGAGCTCGGCCTCAACCCGGAGGGGCTCGGCAGCCCGTGGGGCGTGGCGTTCGCATCGTTCGCGGCCTTCGCGGCCGGCGCGATCCTCCCGGTCATCCCGTGGTTCTTCGGCTCGACCAACGCCCACTTCCTGGCGTCGATCATCCTCGGCGGCCTCGGCATGTTCGCCGTCGGCGCGTCCGTCTCGCTCTTCACCGGCCGCAATTTCCTCTTCGCCGGCGCCCGCCAGCTCGCGATCGGCAGCGGCGCGGCCGCCATCACGTACACCATCGGCCGGATCATCGGCGTCAGCACGGGCTGAGCGCAGTTCGTAGTTCGTAGTTCGTAGGGGCATGGCGCGCCATGGCCCCTCGCGACGGCCACCTTGGTCCAACCTCCAACCTCCAACCTCCAACGGTTCTCCGTCAATCAGTGTGGATTAGGTTGAGGATCCTGAGCTGAAAGGTCTGGTTGTTCCGGTAGCCGTACGCCCTCCGTTTCAGCACTTTCACGCGGTTGTGCTTGCCCTCGACCACGGCATTCGTGATCGGATACCGCCAGTAGTTCAGGACCTCGGCGCGCCACGAGCGCAGCGTGCGCGCGGTGCGCACGAATGGCCGTAGGCCACTTGCTTCTGCGTCGTGGATCCACGCGGACAGCGCCCGCTCCGCCGCGGCCTGCGTCGGCGCGCGGTAGACGGCGCGCAGCTCTTCCTTGAGCGTCCAGGCGGTCGTGAGCGCGCGGTCCTGCCGCAGCGCCGCAGCCAGCCGCAGCTTGTCCGCCGCGTGCAGCCGCTCGACGCCGCGCTGGAGCAGCCAGGCGACGTTGCCGCGCCGGCGCGTCTCTCCGTGCACCTCCTGGAGGGCGCGGCCGGCAAGCGCGATGACGTGAAACTTGTCGGCGACGATCGCCGCGTCCGGCAGGACCAGCTGCACCGCCTGCCGGTACGCCTCCGAGAGGTCGATGCTGACGGCCCGCACCGCGTCTCGCGCGGCGTGCCGCTCCAGCATCCTCTCCACGTCGAGCTTCCGTTCTCCGGCCACCACGGCAATCGGATGCCGCGTCTGGAGGTCCCAGAGGCCCGTCCACATCGCGCCCGGCCGACGCACACAGAAGCCGTCGAGACCGATCAACACGTGCGGTTTGGGCGGTGTCGCAGGGGAGCGATGCGCCTCCAGCCAGCTACGCTGTACGAGCCCCTCACTCACCCCGTGCCAGCGTGCCACGGTCCGGACCGGCGTTTCCTCCGCGTCGCGTGCGACGGTCGCACGCAGCCGGCAGGTCGTACGCCGTCGGCGCCCGCACGCCGCGTCCTGTTCGGTGAAGATGCACCCGCAGGTGCGACAGCGAAAGCGCCGCTTCCAGAGCAGAATCCAGACCTGCTTTCCCCAGAGCTGCGCGTCCCGCTTGTACTGGCGGTGCACCTGATGCACCTGCCACGCCGGCTGGTCGCACCGCGGACACGGCGCCTCCGCAGCCGCGTACTGGGCCACGACCTCGATCGCGTCATCGCGCTCTTCCACGCCCCACACCGCGAGTCCTGGGAGTCGTAACTGCACCGTGATAGCCTGAGACAGCACCTGGCCTCCTTCCTGTTGCTGGCGTCTTTGATCAGCCCAAGGCTACAGGAACACCAGGTGCCTTTCTGTTCAGCCTCCTGCTCTCAATCCACACTGACGAGTGTAGAACCCCTCCAACCTCCAGCTACCGGCCCGCCTCCCCCCTCGGTATCATGACGAAACCGTCCCCGCACGATGTCGCGAATGAGGTAACGCCGTCCATGTCATCGCAGCAGCCGGGCAAGCAGTATAACGTCGCCGTCGTCGGCGCTACCGGGGTCGTGGGGCTCGAGTTCCTCAAGATCGCCGCCGAGCGCCGCTTCCCGCTGAAGGGGCTCAAGCTCCTCGCGACCGAGCGCTCGGCCGGCAAGCGCATTCCCTTCGGGGAGGGCGAGATCACCGTCGAGGCCACGACGCACGACTCGTTCAAGGGCGCCGACTTCGTCTTCATCTCCGCCTCCGGCGCCGCATCGCGCGAGTACGCGCCGATCGCCCGCGACGCCGGCGCCATCGTCATCGACGACTCCAGCGTCTGGCGCCAGGACCCGGACGTCCCGCTCGTCGTGCCCGAGGTCAACCCGGACGACGTCGACGTGCCACAAGGGCATCCTCGCCATCCCCAACTGCTCGACGACGCCGCTTGTCATGTGCCTCTGGCCGCTGCACAAGCTCAACCGCGTGACGCGCGTCATCGCCGACACGTACCAGTCCGTCTCCGGCACCGGCACCGCCGCCGTCGCCGAGCTCGACGAGCCAGACGCGCAACTGGGCCGCCGGCCGCGACAGCGTGCCGCACATCTACCCGCACGAGATCGCCTTCAACCTTCTGCCGCACATCGACTCCTTCATGGACAGCGGCTACACGAAGGAGGAGTGGAAGATGATGGCGGAGACCCGCAAGATCATGCACGAGCCGGACCTGCCGCTCTCGGCGACCTGCGTGCGCGTGCCCGTCTTCCTCAGCCACAGCCTCGCCGTGCACGCCGAGTTCGAGCGGCCGATGTCCGCCGGACGACGTCCGCGACGTGCTGCGCGAGGCGCCCGGCGTCGTCGTCCAGGACGAGCCCGGCGTCAACCTCTACCCGACGCCGCGCACCGCCGCCGGCAAGGACCCCGTCTACGTCGGCCGCATCCGCGAGGACATGTCGAACCCCAACGGCATCGCCATGTGGATCTCCTCCGACAACATCCGCAAGGGCGCCGCCCTCAACGCCATCCAGATCGCCGAGGAGATGGTGAAGCGGGGCCTGGTGTAGGGCCCCTTCGCCGGCAGGCTACTGCGGCACCCCCGGCAGGTCGGCGAGCGCAGCCCCGCCAAAAGGCGCGGCATCCGTAGTGGAGCGGGTTTCGAAGCAGCGACCAGCTTACTGTTACTCAGGCCGTCGGGCGCTCGGAGCGAAGGAGCAAGCCGAACGCGAGCACCCACACGGGGAAGAGCAGCCCCGGCAGCCAGATGTAGGAGCCGAGCATAGCGACCGCAACCATGACGCCGGCCCACGCGGCCCACGACGGCACCAGACGCGCGCGCTTTGCTCCGAGGCTGAAGAGGGCGGTGGCAAGAGCCAGTGACGACATCCCGACCAGAAGCATCACTCCAAGGCCGGCCTGGTCGAAGGTGTACGCGATGGGGACCCCCACGAAGGCCGAGTCGGAGTTCTGCTGGACGCCGATGGGCGCCAACAGTATCGCGCCGCCAATGGCTGCTGCACTGGCGCCGATCACCGCGGCGGTGTAGCCGACGCGGCTCAGGGCGTCGTCCGTAATCCGCGATCGCACCTCGTTGAAGAACCACACCAGCGCCAGGGCACCTGCCACGAGGGCGATCCCCAAGAGGAACGCCACCAGCATCTTTCCGTCAGAGTCGTAGAAGTCGGTGAAGTCCTTTTC
This sequence comes from uncultured Chloroflexia bacterium, assembly GCA_963701135.1. Lineage (GTDB taxonomy): Bacteria > Chloroflexota > Dehalococcoidia > DSTF01 > JACRBR01 > CAYJMJ01. Next base: position 2,629,893 of record OY969567.1, on the reverse strand, counting down.
CTTGTTGGTATCGCCCGCGCCGGGAACGAAGATCACCACGCAGTATCCGATCGTGAACAGCACGCTTGCTATCACCGCACTTAAGCGTAGCGTCGTCCGAGTGTTCATAGCATCTCCTTCGTCTCGCCCCGAACCGATCGAGGCGTCTCACCTGGCTGTGTAGACAGGCTGTTCCGCTGTGAGTTCTGCTAACAAGTCATGTCGACCTTGATGCCGTTGTCATCGGCCAGCTTCTGCATGGACTTGCAGGCGTTCTCGCGCCGGGTCTGCACCGCGACCGCCTGATCGTTCTCGAAGGCCGTGCCGATGTCGCCCACCGTCGCGTTCCGGCCGATTGCGCCGACGACCTTGCGCCCATACTCAACTTCAGCCGTCAAGGACGCGACCGCCTCTGCCTGGATGTCCCTCGCCTCCTTCGGTGCGGCGATGCTTTTGATCTCGGCTGCGAAGCGGCTCTCCTCGTCGAACAGCTTCGTCAGCGTGTCGGTCACGCCAGCCGGAAGCTTGTCGGTCGGGCCGAGGTTGGCGATCGCCCCGTCGAGTTGATTGCGGAGCGGTTCCGCCGTCTTTTCGTGCTGTATGTCCAGTTCGTAGCCCTTCTTGACGAACTCCGCGACGGTCATGTTGTTCTTCCCGCCGCAACTGATGGCCAGGACGGCCACGGCGACGGACAGGCCTGCGATCAGCACCATGTGCAACATCTTCATCTGGGGTCCTCCCTGCGTACGAACGATGCGATGTTCATGGGCCCAGATTAGCCTCGGCAGCCCTCGCCTCGCGTCGGCTGCGGGCATGAACACGGCATCGTCTCTCGGATGATCCCGCGCCACGACGCATCCTCCGTGAGGATGATGGCCGGTCGTTGTCCTAGCCGATGCGGGGGCCGCTCGCGCTCATGTACGCTTGCTTCGTGAATAGGATCCTGGGCCGCCCGCGAACGCAGACACTCGGCAACCACCCGTGGCTACGGCCTGTTGTCACCGATCTCCTGGCCACCCTGCCTCTCGGGGCACTCATGCTCGCCGAGATCTATGCGACGACCCCGTTCGGGACGCCGCCGGAGAATAGGGCCGCGGCGACAGTAATCGGATGTGTCGGCGTGTTCCCGCTCGCCTTCCGCCGCGCTGCGCCGCTAGGTTCGCTCCTACTTCTCCTGGCAGCGCCTGTGGCCGGCACTTGGTTTGCCTCCGATTACAAGCCTTTCTCTCTCTTCCTGGCGTGGGTGATCGGCCTCTACTCGGTTGCTGCGCACGAGCCCAACGATCGGGCGCTCTGGGGCCTTCTCGCGGCGGCACTGATGACCGGCTTTGCCGCTGCGGCCGGAGGATTCGAGAACCAGAGCAGCGTCATCAGCCTCTGGATCTTTCTGGGCGCGGCCTGGGGCCTGGGGCGGGCGATTCGCTCGCGAGAGCAGCGCGCGCAAACGCTGCAGGCGCGCGCCGATCATCTCGCGGCCGATCAGGAATTGCAAGCGCAGCGCGCGATCGCCGAGGAACGCACGCGTATCGCACGCGAGCTGCACGACGTGGTCGCCCACGGCGTCAGCGTGATGGTTGTCCAGGCGGGCGCGGCTCAACGCGTTGTGTTCCAGAATCCCGAGCGTGCGCGCGAGGCGCTGTCCTCGATCGAAACGTCAGGCAGGCAGGCACTCGTGGAGCTACGCCGGATGCTCGGCGTGCTCCGCGCGAGCGATGCCCAGGCGTCCGTCGAGCCGCAACCCGTACTCGCCCGAGTCGGCGAGCTCGTCGAACATGTGAGGGACGCGGGAATCGAGGCCGGGCTCCACGTTGAGGGCGAGCCGCGTGGGCTCTCTGTCGGCGCGGACCTTGCAGGCTATCGCATCGTGCAGGAGGCTCTCACGAACGTCATCAAGCATGCCGCGGCAACCGCCGTGGACGTCACGATCCGCTACCTGCCTGCGGCTCTTGAGTTGAACATCCGCGACAACGGTGGGGGTCCGCGGAATGAACACGCTCCGGGCCACGGTCTCATCGGCATGCGAGAGCGGGTCGCGATGTTCGGCGGGACGCTGACCGCGGGCAAGGCGCCAGAGGGTGGATTCGCCGTGGCCGCATACATCCCGCTGGAAAGCGAGGCGCCGTGAGCATCCGCGTACTAATCGTTGATGACCAGGTGCTCGTCCGAACGGGCTTCCGCATGATCCTCGAGAGCGAGCCCGACATCGAAGTCGCTGGGGAGGCCGGCGACGGATTCGAGGCGATCGCCGCCGCGAAGGCGGTAGCACCCGATGTTGTGCTGATGGATGTCCGCATGCCCAACATGGACGGCCTCGAAGCGACGCGTCGCATCATTGCACCCGGCGGTCCGCGCGTGCTCATGCTGACGACCTTCGACATGGACGAGTACGTGTACGAGTCGCTGCGTGCGGGCGCGAGCGGCTTCCTGTTGAAAGACGCGCCTGCCGACCACCTCGTTGCCGGAATACGCGCCGTCGCCGCAGGCCAATCCCTGCTCGCGCCGTCCGTTACGAGGAGGCTCATCGAGCACTACACGAGCGGAGCGGCGCCGAACGCCGGCGCACCAGAGGAGGTGTCGTCGCTTACGGCGCGCGAGTTGGAAGTATTGCGGCTTGTCGCGCGCGGGCTCTCGAACGCGGAGATCGCGGACGCACTCGTAATCGGAGAGACGACGGTCAAAACGCACGTCGCGCGGGTGTTGATGAAACTCGGGCTGCGCGATCGGATACAGATTGCGATCTACGCCTACGAGAACGCGCTCGTGCAACCCGCACGATAGCCGTCATGCTGGCACCACGCGGTGACGCGAGTCGGCAGCGCGATCGCGCAGTCCATCGCGTCGATCACCGAGGTGAACGAGACCATGACTCCACCGCCCTTCGTCTTCACTTCTGCGCCGCCGGCGCCGGGCGCACATCAGGACGGCATGGTAAGGACGGTGGTCGGAAACAAATCTCCGAGCGCGTCGTAGCACCCCGGCAGGATTCGAACCTGCGACCGTCGGATGAGAAGTTCGGCGCTCACTCATATGGCCACACCCGCGCCTCGACCGGCGCTCACCTAGCAGGAGTGCCGCTCGCGCGCTTGGAGATCGCGCGCGTTCGTCGTACGATGTGGCACACCGGTCGTCGGCTGCACCGCGAAGGCGCCAGCAGGCCCGCCGGGCGAGAAGTGCCGTCCGAATGCGACGGACGGCCGCGGCGGCCACTTAACTGATTATTATTCCGGATATTTTTTCGAAAACCAGTCAAAGGCGCGGAACAATCAAAGGTCGCGGAGGACAATCACACATGGAACTCGGCCGCCTCCTCACCGCCATGGTCACGCCGTTCGCACCCGACGGCGCCGTCGACTACGCCCAGGCGCGGCGGCTCGCGATCGCCCTGCTCGACTCCGGCTCCGACGGCCTCGTCGTCACCGGCACGACCGGCGAGGCGCCGACGCTCACCATCCCCGAGAAGATCCGCCTCTGGTCGGAGGTCAAGGATGCCGTCGGCGACCGCGCGCTCGTGATCGCCGGCGTCGGGCGACAACTGCACCGCCGACAGCGTCGAGCTCAGCCGCGAGGCCGCGCGCACCGGCGTCGACGCGCTGCTGCTCACCGTGCCCTACTACAACAAGCCGACGCAGGAGGGCATGTACCGCCACTTCGCCGCCATCGCCGAGGCCGTCGACCTGCCGTGCATCCCGTACAACATCCCCGGCCGCACCGGCGTCAACATGAGCGCCGAGACGCAGATCCGCCTCTCGCGCATCGGCAACATCGCCGGCGTCAAGGAGTCGAGCGGCGACATGGCGCAGATCGCGCGCATCATCGAAGACGCCGCGCCCGGCTTCAGGATCTGGTCCGGCAACGACGAGGACACGTTCGGCGTCATCGCGCTCGGCGGCTACGGCGTGATCAGCGTCGCCACGCACCTCGTCGGCCGCCAGATGGCGGCGATGGTCGCGCACCAGGTCGCAGGCCGCACCGACGACGCCGCCGCGATCCACCGCCGCCTGCTGCCGCTCATCGACGCGCTGTTCTGCGTCACCAACCCGATCCCGGTGAAGTACGCGCTGAACCAGCTCGGCTTCGCCGTGCGGCCCCTTCCGCCTGCCGCTCTGCGAGCCCGGACGACGCCTCGGCCGCGCGCATCGCCGGCGAGCTGCGCCGCCACAAGATCGACCTGCCGCTGCCGGTATGATGCAGCCATGATCGACGAGCAGAGACTGAACGCCATCCCGATCGTCGTGGAGAAGCACCCCGATACCTACGTCGCGTATCCGCTTGGGATCGAAGGCGCCGTTGTTGGTGAGGGCGAGACGTTCGAAGAAGCGCTCGCGGATTGCCGTTCGGCGATCCGGTTCCACGTCGATACATTCGGCCCGCAAGTGCTCGAGGTCGAATCGCCGGTCCTTGACGCCACGCTCGTACGCCCCACAAGCGCATAGGCGTGCCCAAGTTCCCGATCGATGCTCCGCAATCCCGCGTGCTCTCCGCGTTCCAGGCGTTGGGCTTCGTCATTGTTCGCAAGGCGGAACACATCGGTCTCGAGCGGCGGAACGCCGATGGGACGCGGACGATCATCTCGCTCCGAACCATCGCCGGATCAAGGGAGCGACGCTCCGCCATGTCCGCACGGTTGCGGCGATAGACCGCGACGAGTTCCTATCCGCGTTCGAGCGCGCCTGACCATGACCTATGACCAGCGACCAGCCACCAGCCCGCGCCTCATCCTCGGCATCGAGACCTCCTGCGACGAGACCGCCGCCGCCGTCGTCGAGGACGGCCGCCGCCTGCGCTCGAACGTCATCGCCTCGCAGTTCCACCTGCACGCGCAGTACGGCGGCGTCGTGCCGGAGGTCGCCTCGCGCCACCACCTCGAGGTGATCCTGCAGGTCGTCGACGCCGCGCTCGCCGAGGCCGGCGCCGGCTGGCGCGACCTCGCCGCCGTCGCCGTCACCGCCGGGCCGGGGCTCGCGGGCGCGCTGCTCGTCGGCGTCAACACCGCGAAGGCGCTCGCCTACGCGCACGGCCTGCCGCTGCTCGGCGTCAACCACCTCGAGGCGCACCTCTACGCCAACTGGCTCGAGGTCGAAGGGCCGCGAGTACCGCGTGCCGGAGCTGCCCGCGCTCGGGCTGATCGTCTCCGGCGGCCACACCGACCTCGTCCTGATGCGCGACCACGGCCGCTACCGGCGCCTCGGCCGCACGCGCGACGACGCCGCCGGCGAGGCCTTCGACAAGGTCGGCCGCCTGCTCGGCCTCGGCTTCCCCGGCGGCCCGGCGATCGAGCGCACCGCGCGCGGCGCCGCGAAGCCGCGCGCTGCGCCTGCCGCGCGCCTGGCTCAAGGGCAGCGACGACTTCTCGCTTCAGCGGCCTCAAGACGGCCGTGCTGCACATCGTCCGCGGCGAGTCGGGCGCGCCGCCGCCCGTGCCGGAGATCGCGGCGGCGTTCCAGGCGTCCGTCGTCGACGTGCTGACGAAGAAGGCCGTGCAGGCGGCCGCTGCGCGAGGGCGCGCGCTGCATCCTGCTCTCCGGCGGCGTCGCCGCCAACGGCCCGCTGCGCGAGACGCTGATCGAGCGCTCGCCGCTGCCGGTGTTCGCGCCGCCGCCCGTCCTCTGCACCGACAACGGCGCGATGATCGCCGCCTGCGCCCACTACCGCTTCGACGCCCTCGCGCGCCGGCCTCGACCTCGACCCCCAGCCCGGCGAGGTGATAGGTTCTAGGTTTTAGGGGCTAGCGTGCTCTGTCGGTCCTCTGTTGTCTGTTGTCTGTTGTCTGTTGTCTGTTCTCTCTCCCCCTAAAACCTATCACCTAGAACCTATCACCTAACTCAGCCCGCACCTCCCGCAGCCGTTCTGCGTGCACCAGTTGCGCTGCAGCGCCAGCAGCCCCTGCGCGCGGCGCGCGTTGACCGGCACGCGGAACCCCTCCGACGCCAGCGCCGCCTCGATGAACCGCGTCGCGCCGTAGACCGCCGGCCGCGGCAGCCGCGCGAACAGCGCGCGCGCCTTCGCTGGCCAGCGCGGCGTCGCCTGACGCGCAGGCCACGGGCAGCACGACGTTGACGATGATCTCCAGCGCGCGCGAGCGCCCGACGAGCGCCGGCGGCAGCCGGCAGGGCGCCGCGCAGACGTCGTGGTGGCGTCAGCCAGTAGCCTGACGCGCTGATGAGCAGCGGCGCGATCGCCTCGTTGACCGTGCTCGCGTCGAGCGATGCCGAGCAGCGCGTGCGGGCGTCGCCAGCCGCGCGCAGCAGCGCTGCCGCCGCGGCGACGCGGCGCGCCGGCGCGTTCTCCGGCCGCACGCCCCAGAGCTTCCACGTGCCCGGCTGCAGCGACGGCAGCCGCGCCCGCGCGAAGCGCGCGCTCCAGCGCGTCGACGTGCGCTTCGACGGGCCCGCGGTGCCCGCGCTGCGACGGCAGCAGTCCCGCCGCCGCCGAGCAGCAGCGCCTCCATGCTCCATGGCGCGGTCCTCCGGCGCGATGCCTTCGCGCCAGCCGCCGCCACGGCAGCAGCCGCGCCAGCGCCAGCATCGGCGGCGCGTTGCCGCCGTAGCCGAGCGCTTCGAGCAGCCCCTCGTACAGCGCCTGCTCGATGCCGGCCGCGCGCACGGTCTCGCGCGCCCGCGCGACCTTCGCGTCGAAGCGCCGGTCGCCCTCCGCGTCCAGCGCCGCGCCCGCGCCGTCCGCGCCCATGCGCATCACGGCGTCGTGGCACGGCTCGCGCCAGAGCAGCGGCCGCTCCAGCCAGCGCTGCAGCTCGTCCGCGCGCCGCGCCACCCATGGCGCGAGCGCGACGACCGGCGCGCGTGCCGCCGCCCGGCAGCGGCGTGTCCTCGCCGGTGTCGTCGTCGAAGACGACGTGCAGGATCGACGTTGCGCGTACGCGCGGTCGGCGTCGTGCCCGTGCGCGCGGAACGTACGACGACGCGCACGTGCAGCTCGACGTCGCCGCGCAGCGGCACGCCGGACGGCCCGGCGATCACCGCGCCGCGAAAGTCCGGCCCCGGCCCGCGCCCCGGCGCGCCCCTGGAAGATCACGTCGCACCGGCACGCCCGCGCGCGTCACGAGCGCGCCCGTCCGGGAAGCGCCGCCCGCGCCAGAGCGCGATGAGCTGCGCCTCGGTGAGGCGGCGGAGGTTGGAGCCGGGACGCGGCGAAGCGTGACGCGGGATCGTGCGGCGGCGTCGGTGCCGGATGGTCGACGTCGGATGTTGCGATCGTCGGCGCTGCCGCGATCGTCCGGCGGCGTCGATGCGTGCCGGCGTCGTAGCGTCGCGCGTTCGTCGGCGATCGAGCAGCGCGGTCACAGCTCGCCCGCGTCGTACGCGAACCCCGCGCGCTCGGCGACGATCGTCAGCAGCCGCTCGCTCGCGCCGCGCGGGCGGTAGGCGCCGGTCTCCCACTCGCTGACCGTCTGCTGGCGGACGCCCAGCTCCTCGGCGAGCTGCTCCTGCGTCAGCGCCATGTGCCGCCGCAGCCCGCGCACGGACGCCGCGTCCCAGCTCGCCCGCCGTCTCTTCGCCATGCGAGGCACCGTACACGGATCCGTGTAGCGCGTCAACCAACAACAGCAATACCCGAAGCGGCGAAGCGGGCAAGTGGAAGCGAGACGCCGGAGGCGGGAAGCGGGAGGAGCGCCGACGCCTGCCCTTTGCCCTTTGCTGTTTGCTGTTTGCTGTTTGCTGTTTGCTGTTGTCTGCTGTCTGTTGTCTGTTGTCTGTTGTCCCCCCCCGCCGCTTGCGGCAACACCTCGCACCCCGTATCATCTGACCGCTAGCACTCTCGTCAATGGAGTGCTAAGATACGCCCAACCCAACAATCTGAATCCGTACAGGCATCGACCACACAGGAGGTAGCAGTGGCCAAGGCTGCAATCGAGTCCAAGCCAGCACCAAAGAAGAAGAAGAATAAGAATAAGAAGATCGCGCCGGCGCCGAAGGCGAAGACGAGGGGAGGCCGTCCTCGACGAAGCTCGTCCCGCTTCACGACCGCATCGTCATCCGGCCCGTCGTCCAGGAAGAAGTGCTCGCCAGCGGCATCGTCATCCCGGACACGGCGAAGGAGAAGCCCCAGCAGGGCAAGTCATCGCCGCCGGCCCCGGCCGGCTCGACGACAACGGCAAGCGCATCCCGATGGACGTCAAGGTCGGCGACCGCGTCCTCTACGCCAAGTACACCGGCCAGGAAGTGAAGATCGACCAGGAAGAGCTGATCGTCCTCTCCGAGAAGGACGTCCTCGCCAAGGTCGAGTAGCTGCGTGCCGTGAGCTGGTCGCTAGTGACTGGCAGATCGGCGCGATCGCCAGTGCACGATGCGACGTGGCGTCGCAGCCATCGGCCGGTCCACTCAGCTCGCCAGCCACCAGTCTGACACACCAGCAGGAGACCGACACATGGCGAAGCAACTGGTATTCGATGAAGAGGCGCGCCGCTCGCTCAAGGCGGGCGTCGATGCGCTCGCCGACGCGCTCAAGGTGACGCTGGGCCCGCGCGGCCGCAACGTCGTCCTCGACAAGAAGTTCGGCCCGCCCGCCGTCGTCAACGACGGCGTCTCGATCGCGAAGGAGATCGAGCTCAAGGACCCGTTCGAGAACATGGGCGCGCAGCTCGCCAAGGAGATCGCCACCAAGACCAACGACGTCGCCGGCGACGGCACGACGACCGCGACCGTGCTCGGCCAGGCGATGGTGCGCGAAGGCATGAAGAACGTCGCCGCCGGCGCCAACCCGATGGCGCTCAAGAAGGGCCTCGAGATCGGCGTCGCAGGCCGTGCTCGAAGTCGCTGCGCGAGCTGGCGTCGCCGGTCTCCGGCCGCGACCAGATCGCCCAGGTCGCGACCATCTCCGCCGGCGACGAAGAGGTCGGCACGATGATCGCCGAGGTGATGGAGAAGGTCGGCAAGGACGGCGTCATCACCGTCGAGGAGTCGAAGGGCCTCAAGTTCGAGACCGAGTTCGTCGAGGGCATGTCGATCGACCGCGGCTACGTCTCGCCGTACTTCGTCACCAACGCCGAGCGCATGGAGGCGTCGCTCGACGAGCCGTACATCCTGATCACCGACAAGAAGATCTCCGCCGTCGCCGACATCCTGCCGGTGCTCGAGAAGGTGCTGCAGGTGACGAAGAACTTCGTCATCATCTGCGACGACGGCGACGGCGAGGCGCTCGCCACGCTCGTCGTCAACAAGCTGCGCGGCACGATCAACGCGCTCGTCGTCAAGGCGCCGGGCTTCGGCGACCGCCGCAAGGCGATGCTCGAAGACATCGCCATCCTCACCGGCGGCACGTTCATCACCGAGGACATGGGCCTCAAGCTGGAGAACGCGCAGGTCGCCGACCTCGGCCGCGCCCGCCGCGTCACCTCGACCAAGGACGAGACGACGATCATCGAGGGCCACGGCACCGACAAGGCGATCCAGGCCCGCATCAAGCAGATCAAGGCGCAGACCGACGAAGCGACGTCGGAGTTCGACCGCGAGAAGCTGCAGGAGCGGCTGGCCAAGCTCGCCGGCGGCGTCGCCGTCATCAAGGTCGGCGCCGCGACCGAGGTCGAGCTGAAGGAGAAGAAGCTCCGCGTCGAGGACGCGCTCTCGGCGACGCGCGCGGCCGTCGAAGAGGGCATCGTCCCCGGCGGCGGCGTCGCGCTGCTGCGCGCCATCCCCGCCGTCGTCGCCGCGAAGGCGAAGCTCGAGCGGCGACGAGCGCACCGGCGCGGCCATCCTCGAGCGCGCGCTCGAGGAGCCCGATCGCGCATCATCGCCGAGAACGCGGGCCAGGAAGGCTCCGTCGTCGTCGAGAACATCCGCAACGGCAAGGGCAAGATGTACGGCTACGACGCCCGCAACGACGTCTACGTCGACCTGCTCAAGGCCGGCATCATCGACCCGGCGAAGGTGACGCGCTCGGCGCTCGAGAACGCCGCCAGCATCGCCGCCATGGTGCTGACGACGGAGACGCTGGTGACGGACATCCCGGAGGCGCCGTCGCGCCGCCCCGGCGCCGCCGCCGATGGACTACTAAGGGACTAGGGACTAGGGACTAGGCGTTAGGTTCTAGGTTCTGGGTTCCAGGTTCTAACAAGAGCGCGCGCCGCAAGGCGCGCGCTCTTGTTCTACGCCGTCAGCGCCACGATCTCGCGCGCGGCGGCCAGGTCGGCCGCACGGCGCTCCGCCGCCGGCACGAACCCCGCGAACTGCGCGGCGTCGCACTGCTCGAGGAGGTTCGCCGTCAGCCGCGCCGGCCAGCGCTCGATGCCCGCCCCCTCCATGCCGCGCTCCATCTCCGTCCGCGTCATGGCGTACGCCGGAAACGCGTAGCGCTCGCTCAGGTACGCCCGCAACGTCGCGGCGATGCGCGCGTAGTACGCGCGGACGTCGGCGTCCGCGAGCGGCGCCGTGGCGTCGAGCGCCGCCAGCGCTCGTTCCTGCGGCGGCGGTGGCGGCGCCGGCGCGGCCACGGGCGCCGGCGGCGGGATGCGGACGGCCTGCACGTGCAGCAGGTAGCCGGCGGCGGTGAGCACGGCGAAGGCCGCCACGACGAGGACCGGCACTGCCGCCGCCGGCGCGGCGCTATCGATCTCAAGCTGCGGTTTCAACGGCCGCAGCGACGCATCGCCCGGCGCGAGCACGGAGTTGATCGTCACCGTCCGCGCCGCCGTCTCGACCGCGCCGCTCGCCGCGCCGGGCCCGGCGAATGTCACCTGCCGCGGCGGCACCGTGAACGATCCCGGCGTGAACGCCGTCAGCGTGTACGTGAACGTCGTGCGGCGCCTGCCCGCGCCGCGCTCCTCGTCGGCCGGCGGCGCGATCTCGACGACCTCCAGGCCGCCGAAGCCGCCGCCGAAGCCCGGCGGCGTCAGCGTCACGCCGTCCTCGTGGTCGATGGCGATCGTCAGCGTCAGCCGGTCGCCGACGGTCGCGACAGCCGGCTTCAGCGTGACGGCCGGCTCGCCCACCGCGTCCGGCCCCGGCTGCGCGCTCGCCACGCACGCCGCGAGCAACGCGAAGACCGCGAACGCGACGAAGGCGATAATGAACGTGCGGGGCGGCGGCATGGTCTCAGGCCGATGCGTCGGCGTGCTGCTCCAGCAGGAGCTCCGTGAGCTGCGTCAGCGCGTTGTACGCCAGCACGATGTAGTCGCGCGGGTGCAGCTCTTCGAGCTTCTTCAGCGTCTCTTCGCGCGCCTGCACGGGGTCGACGACGTCGCCGAACTCCTCGCCGAAGTCGATCTTCATCTCCAGCTCGTACAGCTCGCCGTCCTCGCCGACGATGATGCAGCCGATGTCCGCGCGCTCCACGCCGTCGAGGTTCACCTCCACCGCGTTCGTGAAGAACGCGCCCGGGAACGGCGGGAACGGCCGCAGCTCCTTCGCCGCCTCCTGCAGCAGCAGCCGCATCTGCTGCGCTGCCCGGTCGATGATCAGGTCGGCCTGCGCCTTCCGCGCGAGCGGTTCGTTGTTCATGCATGCAGCGTACCGGCGCCCCGAGGTTGGAGGCTAGAGGCCGCAGGCTGGACGCTGGAGGCCGGCGGTTGGAAGTTGGAGGTTGGAGGCCGGCGGTTGGAGGTTGGACGTTGGAGGTTGGAGGTTGGAGGCCGGCGGTTGGAGGCCGGCGGTTGGACGTTGGAGGTTGGAGGTTGGAGGTTGGAGGTTGGAGGTTGGAGGTTGGAGGTTGGAGGTTGGAGGCCGCAGGCGGGAAGCGAGAGCCCGGCCCCTTTGCTGTTTGCTGTTTGCTGTCTCTGCTCTCCCCCGCGCCCGCCAGATTTACGCAGGTTGGCCGCGGCGCCGCGCCCTTCCTCGATTGCCCGCGATTTCCCGCATGCTAGAATCTCACGGACGGCTGGACCGGAACGAGGATTACACAGGTTTGAGCAGGGTTCCCGCGGCCGCGCGCACGTCCGCCAGCGCGCCGCCACCGTCTGAATCGGAGCGCTGGCTCACGCTCGGCCAGGCATGCCGCCTGCTGAACGTCGATGAGTCAACGCTGCGCCGCTGGGCCGACGCCGGCCAGGTGCGCACCTTCCGCACGCCCGGCGGCCACCGCCGCTTCGCCGATGGCGACGTGCGCGCGATCGTCAACGGCCGCTCGAAGAACCACATGAGCGAGGTCGGAGACCTCGCCACGCGCCGCATTCGCCGCCAGCTCCACCACCGTCCCGAGGACTGGTACGCGAACGTCGGCGAGGAGCAGCGCGAGAAGCTGCGGCCGCTCGGCCGGCGGCTGATGGCGCTCGTCGCCGACTACGTCGGCAAGCGCGGCCGCAAGACCTCGCTGCTCGAGGAAGCGCGCGCGACCGGCGCGCAGTACGGGTCGGAGCTGGCCGCCTCCGGCATGTCGCTGTTCCAGGCCATGCACGCGTTCACGTTCTTCCGCCGCAGCCTCGACCAGTCGGCCAAGCAGGCGCTCGCGAAGACGGGTACGCCGCACAGCGAGTCGGTCGAGGTCTGCGAGCAGATCATGGCGCTCGCCGACGAAGTGCTGCTCGGCATCGCCGGCGCGTACGAGGCTGAGTCTTAGGAGTACGGCGGGCAACCATGGCGCTCTACCCCATCTTCCTCGAAACCAGCGGACGCCGCGTGATCGTCATCGGCGGCGGCCACGTCGGCGCCGAGAAGGTGCACGGCCTGCTCAACGGCGAGGCGGACATCACCGTCGTCAGCCCGGAGCTGATCGACGAGCTGCGCGAATACGTCGCAGCCGGCCGCATCCGCCACATCGCCCGCGCGTACCGCGAGGAGGACCTGGACGGCGGCTACGAGCTGGTGATGATCGCGACGGACGACGGCGCGATCAACGGCGAGGTCGCCTCGGCGGCGCGCCGCCGCGGCATCTGGGTGAACGCCGCCGACGACACGAAGAACTGCGACTTCATCCTCCCCTCGGTCGTGCGCAAGGGCAAGATCACGCTCGCCGCATCGACGGCCGGCAGCAGCCCGGCGCTGGCCCGGCGCCTGCGCGAGGAGCTCGACGCCTACCTGACCGACGATATGCCCGCGCTCGCCGACCTGCTCGCCGAAGTGCGCCAGGAGCTGCGAAAGCGCGGCATCAAGGTGGAAAGCGACCGCTGGCAGGAGGCGATCGACGGCCAGCTCCGGGTCATGCTCGCGCAGCGGCGCTACGGCCAGGCGCGCGCCCGGCTGCTCGCGCGGCTGGGCGTCGAGCTGTCGCCGGTCGGGACGGAGAACGAATAACCGTCGCGCGGCGGCGGAGGGACGGGAGACACGGTGCAGATTTCGCTCATCGGCATTTCGCACAAGACGGCGCCCGTGGCCGTGCGCGAGCACTTCGCGTTCTCGGCCGATGAGCTGCCGCCGCTCCTGGCGAAGCTCGGCGAGCGCTACGCGGGCGCGGCCGTGCTCTCCACCTGCAACCGCACCGAGATCTACGTCGCGAGCGCGCGCGGCATCGGCGACCCCCGCCCGATCGTGGCGCTGCTGAGCGAGATCAAGGGCGAGGTCGCGTTCGAGGGCGCGCCGTTCTTCGCCGTCACCGGCAAGGAGGCCGCGCGCCACCTCTTCCGCGTCGCCGCCGGCATCGAATCGATGGTGATCGGCGAGTCGGAGGTCCTGGGCCAGGTGCGCGCGGCGTTCACCGCCGCCACGGCCGCCGGCACCCACACGCCCGTGCTCTCGCGCCTGTTCCACACCGCGATCCGCGTCGGACGCAAGGCGCGCGCGCAGACCAACATCGGCCGCGGCACGATGTCCGTCAGCTCCACGGCGGTGTCGCTCGCCCGTTCAGCGCTCGGCGATCTGTCCGGCAAGACGGCGCTCGTCGTCAGCGCCGGCGAGGCCGGCAAGCTCACGGCGCGCACGCTCGCTTCGAGCGGCGTCTCGCGCATGCTGGTGACGAGCCGCAACGCCGCGCGCTCGGCCGAGCTTGCGGCCGAGCTCGGCGGCAGCACACTGCCGTTCGAGCGCCTGCCGGACGCCCTCGCCGAGGCGGACATCGTCATCACGTCGACCGCCGCGCCGCACTTCCTGATCGACCGCCCGATGCTTGAGACCGCGATGGCCGCCCGTCCGAACCGGCCGCTGCTGCTGATCGACATCGCCGTCCCGCGCGACGTCGACCCGGCGGTGCGCGAGCTGTCCGGGGTGCACTTGCACGACATCGACGACCTGCAGGCCGTCGCGCGCCACAGCATGCACCTGCGGCGCAAGGAGCTCGGCGCAGGCGGAGGCGATCGTCGACGAGGAGATCGCCAGGTTCGGCGACTGGCTCCGATCGCTCGAAGTCGTCCCCACGGTCGCCGCGCTGCGCTCGCACGCCGAGACGCTGCGCCTGGCCGAGCTCGAGCGCACGCTCGCGAAGACGAACCTCAGCGCCGCCGACCGCAAGCGCGTCGAAGCCATGACGTCGGCGCTCGTCAAGAAGCTCCTCCACGCCCCCATCAGCCGCCTCAAGCAACCCGGCCAGGGCGACCGCTACGTCGCAGCCGCGCGCGCCCTCTTCGGCGTGGACGATCCCGAGACGAACACGTAGGGACGAAGCTTTAGCTCCGTCCCCAACACCGCTCGGACGGAGCTAAAGCTTCGTCCCTACGCCGTCCGCCCGTCTCTGCTCTCTGCTCTCCAACCTCCAACTTCCTCTCCCATATACCGGCCCGCACATATCGACCACCGATGCTTTCACGGATAATGTGGGCATGGAGCGGACGTTCGTTATCGGCGCGCGCGGGAGCAAGCTCTCGCTCCGCCAGGTCGAACTGGTGTCGGAGGCCCTGCGCGCGGCCCACCCCGGCGCGCGCCTCGAGGTGCGCGAGATCCACACCGAGGGCGACCGCTCCACCGCGCCGCTCGCCGAGATCGGCGGCCTCGGCGTCTTCACGAAGGCGATCGAGGACGCGCTCATCGCGCGCGACGCCGACATCGCCGTCCACAGCCTCAAGGACCTGCCCGCCGCGCTCGCGGCCGGCCTCGCGCTCGCCGCCGTGCCGCCACGCGCCGACCCGCGCGACGCCCTCGTGTCGCGTGGCGGGGCGTCGCTGTGCGGACCTGCCGCCGGGCGCGCGCATCGGCACCGGCAGCGGCCGCCGCGCCGTGCAGATCAAGTCGCTCCGGCCTGACGTCGAGACGATCGAGATCCGCGGCAACGTCGACACCCGCATCAGGAAGGTGGAGTCCGGCGAGTACGACGCCGCGGTGCTCGCGATGGCCGGCCTGGCGCGCCTGGGGCTCGAAGGCAAGGCCGCGCACGTGTTCTCGGTCGACGAGATGCTCCCGGCCGTCGGCCAGGCCGCGCTCGGCATAGAAGCGCGCATCGACGACCACGAGGCGCTGGCCTTCGTCAGCGCGATCGATGACGCGCAGACGCACGCGGCGGTCGAGGCAGAGCGGGCGTACCTGCAACGGCTTGGCGGCGGCTGCCGGCTCCCCGTCGGCGCGTACGCTACCGTTGCCGCCGGTGAGCTGATGCTGCGCGTGATGATCGCCGCCGGCGACCGCATCATCCGCGCCGAGGTGCGCGGCCCATCCGCCACGCCGGGCGATCTGGGCGTGCGCGCGGCCGAGGCGGTGCTGGCGCAGGGAGCGGCGAGGTTCATCGAATGAGCAGCGACGGGGCATCGCGCGGCAAGGGGTTCGTCTCGCTCGTCGGCGCCGGCCCGGGCGATCCCGATCTGCTGACCATCGGCGGCGCGGCGCGCCTCGCCGAGGCGGAGGTCGTGGTCTACGACCGCCTGGCCAACCCGGCGCTGCTCTCGCACGCGCGCCCCGGCGCCGAGCTGATCTACGTCGGCAAGACCACCGACCGCCACACGATGACGCAGGACCAGATCAACGCGCTGCTCGTCGAACTCGGGCTCGCCGGAAAGCGCGTTGTGCGCCTCAAGGGCGGCGACCCCTTCGTCTTCGGCCGCGGCGGCGAGGAGGCCGAGGCGTTGATCGCCGCCGGCGTGCCGTTCGAGGTGGTGCCCGGCGTCACGTCGTCGATCGCCGCGCCCGCGTACGCGGGCATCCCGCTGACCCATCGCTCGCTTGCATCGTCGTTCGCCGTGATCACGGGTCACGAGGACCCGTCGAAGGACGCGACGAGCATCGACTGGGCGCGGCTCGCGAACGGCGCCGATACGCTCGTCTTCCTCATGGGCACGGGGCGGCTCGCCGAGATCGCGGAGCAACTGATCGCGCACGGCCGCGACGCAGCGACGCCCGCGGCGGTGATCGAATGGGGCACGCTGCCGCGGCAGCGCACCGCCACCGGCACGCTCGCGACGATCGCCGGCGCCGTGCGCGCGGCCGGCATCGAGCCGCCCGCCGTCACCGTCGTCGGCGAGGTCGCGCGGCTGCGCGACGAGCTGCGCTGGTTCGACACGCGCCCGCTGTTCGGCAAGCGCGTGCTCGTCACCCGCACGCGCCGGCAGGCGAGCGACCTGTCGCGCGCCCTCGCGGCGCAGGGCGCCGAGCCGGTCGAGCTGCCGGTCATCGAGATCGTGCCCTCGCACGACGAGCGCGAGCTTGGGTACGCGATCGAGGTGCTGAAATCGTCAGGCTACCAGTGGGTCGTCTTCACGAGCGCCAACGCCGTCGAGCTGTTCCTCGGCCACGTGCGCGGCGCCGGGCTCGACGCGCGGGCGTTCGCGCGAGCGCGTATCGCCGCCATCGGCCCCGGCACGGCCGAGGCTCTGGCGCGCGAGGGGCTGCGCGCGGACCTCGTGCCGGAGCGCTTCGTCGCCGAGGGGCTGCTGGACGCGTTCGCCTCGCGTGTCATGCGCGGCCAGCGCGTGCTGCTGCCCCGCGCCGAAGGCGCGCGTGAGGTGCTGGTCGACGGCCTGCTGGCGATGGGCGCCAGCGTGCGCGAGCTGACGCTCTACCGGGCGGCGGTGCCCGAGCGGCCCGGCGCCGAAGCGCTGCGGCGGCTGCGCGCGGGCGAGATCGATGCCGTCACCTTCGCCAGCTCATCCTCCGTGCGCAACCTCATCGCCATGCTCGGCGGCGACCCCGCCCCGCTGCGCACCGCCGTCATCGCCGCGATCGGCCCCGTCACCGCCGCCGCCGTGCGCGAAGCAGGCCTCGAGGTCAGCGTGACCGCCGGCCGCTACACGATCGATGGGCTGGTCGAAGCGCTGGTCGCGCACTACGCCGGCAGCCCGGCGCGCTAGCGGCATCGATCCGGCTTCGCCGGATGGACAGCCGGGGGCGGCTGTCCTACATGCTTAGCGCCCGCCGGTCAGAATCGTCGAACGAAGAGGCCGGGGGCTAGCGGGGCGCTGAAGGAGTCACATGCAGTCCGTCGCGCGGGCTTTTCGGCCCGCGCGGCACCGTGTTGATCTGCAACGACTGTCAGAAATCGAGACGCGAAGCGTGGAGCGTAGCCGCCCCCGGCTGCGCGTCCGGCGAAGCCGGACCGACGCAGCACAACGCCTCGGCCCAACATCCAGCGTCGCGTGCGATGACGCCGGACTCGCCGCCGCTACTCGCGCGCGTCCAGCCACGCCGCCATGTACTCCATGACGACGAACGCGTTGCCGCCCCGGCGCGAACGGCCGCAGCCGCGGAAGCCCGCCTTCTCGAAAGCGCGCTGCGCGCGCGTGTTCCAGTCGAGCGTCTTCAGGTAGATGCGGCGGAATCCCGTGGTGCGAAAGACGTGGCGCACCAGCGCCTTCACCGCGTCGGTGCCGTAGCCCTTGCCCCAGCAATCGCGCTCGCCGATCGTGATGCCGATCTCGGCCTCGCGACGGATCGTGTCGATGTTGTAGTACATCGCGTTGCCGATGTGGCGGCCGCCCATGTCCTCGATCGCCAGGCTGCGGCGGTAAGGGCTGGGGTACGTCAGCTCGTCGCGGTAGAGCGCCAGGTAGTCGTTGTACGTCGCGGCGAACGGGCGCGCCGCGTCGAAGCGCGCAAGCTCCGCGTCGCTGCGCCAGCGGTAGTCGTTGTGCGCGTCGCCCAGGCGCTTCTCCCGCAGCACGACCAGCTCGCTGCGCGCGACCTCGCCGTCGACCGTTGTCGTCATGCCCGTTCCTCGATTGCGTCGAGCGCCCGGCGTACGACCTGCGCCTCGTTGCGGTGCGTCATGATGCGCAACGCCTCTTCCGCCGGAAACCATTGCACGCGATCGTACTCGCCGTCGTGGTCGCTGACACTACCGCTTCCCGTCGGCTGCATCAGGTAGTGATACACCGTCTTCTCGAAGCGCACGCCCTGTACCGGCCGCGCGAACACGTACTCGATGGTGCCCAGGTCGCCGACGATCTCCACGCCGAGCCCCGTCTCCTCGCTCACCTCGCGCAGCGCCGTCTCGTGCAGCGACTCTCCGCGCTCCGGCGTGCCCTTCGGCAGCGCCCACAGCCCCTCCGGCGTCCGGCCGCACAGCACGACCTCGATCCCGCGCTCACCCGTGCGGTACACGACGCCGCCCGCCGAAACGGCCTGCTGAACGCGGAGGTCAAAGTCGCGGGTCGTCACTCATCGTCCTCTTCAACATCATCGGCCACGCTCTTGTCGAGGTACATCTTAAAGCCGAGCGGATCCTCGACGAAGTCCGCCTCGCTCAGGGCGTCGCGCACGGACTCCAGCACGCGCTCGTCGGAATGCTCCCCGGCGATGCCGTGCAGCGCCGAGCGCGCGGCCGGCCCGCCAATCTGGCCGAGCGCCGCGATCGCCGCCTCCTGCACCTCCGCATCGTCGTCGTGCGAGAGGTCGACGAGGCGCGGGATGGCCTCCTCGTCGGCGAGCGAGCCCGCGGCCACCGCCGCCTCGAAGCGCATCTCGCCGTCCTCGCTCTCCATCTCGGCGAAGATCGCCGGCAGCCAGTTCAGGTCGGCATTGCGGCCCATGGCGTGGACGGCGCTGATCGACATACGGCGGTCGCCGCTCTCGTACGCGTCCTCGATCATGTCGTGTACCCAGTCCTTGCCGCTCGCGCCCAGCGCCTCGAGCGCGCGGCCGCGCACCTCGGGCAGCTCCGCCTCGTCGTGCACGACGGCGCGCAACGCAGCCTCGATCTCGCCCATCGCCGCGTCGTCACGGCCGGTCGAGCTCCGCGCGCAGCAGGTAGCGCCCGAGCCCGAGCGCCGCTTCCGCGCGGACGATCGCCTCCGGGTCGCGCAGCACGCGCAGCAGGATCGCGATGAGGCCGTCCTCCTCGTACTCCCAGAGCGCCTTGATCGACTCCGCGCGCACCTGCACGTCATCGTCGAGCACGCCGATCATGAACACGCCGTTGAAGTCCAGCTCGACGTTGTCCTCGGCGATGTCGGCCAGCACGTCGATGATGTCGCGCCGCCGCTGGACGCTCAGCGTGCGCCAGACGGCCAGGAAGCGCTTCTGGTCGACGCCGCCCAGGCTGCTCAGCGCGGCAAGGTCCGTCGCCGGCGGTGCGTTGTCGGGGTCCTCGAGCTTGGGCAGCAACGTGTCGAGGGACATGAACGCTCCTGCGGCGTGCGGCACGGGCAGCGGATGCCGCCGGTGCCTGTGGCGCAACCGCTCCGGCGTCGTTACATCAGTCTAGGGAGCATCTTCGCGGGGTGTCAACGCTGCTCGTCGCCGTCGCGCGCGCTCGCCGCGCCGGCCGGCGTGCGCACAGGCGGCTCCGCGGCCGCCATGATCGGCTCGACGCGCCGCCGCCCGCGCGAGAAGCGCACGCGCACGATCGCCCGCAGCACGCTCCACCCGGCGCCGGGACTGAGCTTCTTCCCCTCGTCCGCGCCGCGCGGCTCGTACGTCACGGGCACTTCGACGATGCGGTAGCCGTCGCGCAGCAGCCGGCACGTGATCTCCGCGTCCAGGTCGAAGCCGTCGCACGTGAGGTCGAGCCCGCGCGCCACGCCCGTCAGCATCACCTTGTAACACGTGAGGATGTCGCTGAGCCGCGTGAAGTACAGCACGTTGGCCGCCCACGTCAGCATGAAGTTGCCGGCGTAGCCCACCAGCGGCGTCCTGCCGCGGCCGCGCCCCTTGAAGCGCGAGCCGAACACCACGCCGGTCCGCCCCTCGACGATCGGCGCCAGCAGCGACGGGATCTCCGATGGGTCCAGCTCCAGGTCCGCGTCCTGCACCATCACGATCTCTCCGCTCGCCCGCTCGAACCCGGTGCGGACGGCGCGCCCCTTGCCCCGGGCGGCGTCTTCGAGCACGAGCACCAGGTCGCCGGCCGGCTCCATCGCCAGCAGCGCCTCGCGCGTCCCGTCGGTCGATGCGCCATCGACCACGATCAGCTCCTTCGGCATGCCGCAGTCCACCGCGCGCACGCGCTCGATCAGCGGCGCCACCGTGTCGCGCTCGTTGCGGACGGGGATCACGATCGAGAGCTTCATGCGTGGCGCTCCGCCAGCATGCGCGCCGCGTCCTCGAGCTGGTCGATGCGGTCGATCGCCAGCCAGTCGTCGGTGAACTGGTACGCGCCCACCGGGCGGCCATCGGCCAGCAGCCGGTTCACCAGGTCCGGGATGTCGAAGAAGCTGTTGTACGGGATCACGTCCAGCGCCGACGGCTGGATGGCGTACACGCCCGCGCTCACGATGTCCGTCTCGACCGGCTTCTCGACGATGCCCGTGACGCGCTCGCCGTCGACCTCGACGACGCCGTACGGGTGCTGGAGCCGGAACTCCCGCGTGGCGACGCTTACCTCGTAGCCGCCGCGGCGGTGGAACTCCATAAACGCCGTCATGTCCAGGTCCGTCAGGATGTCGCCGTTCATCGCCAGCAGCGGCTCGTCCGGCGGCAGCTCGAACGAAGCGCGCACCAGCGACAACGGGCCGGCCGTGCCGAGCGCGTGCGACTCGCGCACGTAGTCGATGTGCACGCCGAGCTGCTCGCCGTCGCGGAAGTACGTCTCGATCAGCTCCGCGCGATACCCCACCGCGATGATGAAATCGTGGAACCCGTGGACCTTCAGCCGCTCGATGATCTCTTCGAGGATCGGCTTCTCGCCGACGGGCAACAGCGGTTTGGGGATCGTGTACGTGAGCGGCCGCAGCCGCACGCCTTTGCCGCCGGCCAGGATCACGGCCTTCATACCGCGTACTCCTTCGGCCGGTAGAGGCCGATGTGCTCGCGGATCCACTCCGTCGTGAGCCGCAGCCCTTCATCGAGCGAGACCTCGGCCTGCCAGCCGGCGAGCCGCTGCGCCTTCGAGCTGTCGGACAGCAGCCGCGACACCTCGCTCTTCGCCGGCCGCATCCGCTGCTCGTCGCCTTCGACGGCAAGCTCCCGGCCGGTGATCTCGCCCACCTTCCGCACGATCTCGCGGATGCTCACTTCCTTGCCGGAGCCGGCGTTCACGACCTCGCCGACCGCCGCATCGGCCGCGGCGATGGCGATGAACCCGCGCGCCGTGTCGGCGACGAACGTGAAGTCGCGCGTCGTGTCGAGCGTGCCCAGGCGCAGCGCCGCGCCCGTCACCGCCTGGCTGATGATCGTCGGGATCACCGCGCGCGCCGACTGCCGCGGACCGTACGCGTTGAACGGCCGCACGATCGTCACCGGCATCCCGAACGAGCGGTGGAAGCTCAACCCGAGCGCGTCGCCGGCGATCTTCGTCGCCGAGTACGGCGACTGCGCCTGCAACGGGTGCTCCTCGTCCATCGGCACGCGCAGCGCCGAGCCGTAGACCTCGCTGGTCGACGTCAGCACGAGGCGCTCCAGCGTGCCCAGCTCCTTCGCGGCCAGCAGCACATTCGACGTGCCGATGATGTTGGTGTCGATGACCTCCTGCGGGTGCTCGTACGAGTAGGGGATGCCGATCAGCGCCGCCAGGTGGAAGACCGCGTCGGCGCCGCGCATCACCTCGCGCACCGCGTCGAAGTCGCGCACGTCGCCCATCGTGATGGCGACGTCGCCGAGCAGCGGCGCCGGCAGCAGGTCCAGGCAGCCGCGCTGGCCGCGCGACGTGTACCGGAGCATCGCGCGCACGTGCGCCCCCGCCGCCAGCAACTGCTCGATGAGATGGCTGCCGATGAAGCCGCCCGCGCCGGTGACGACGACGGTCTTACCTTCGAAGCGCACGGATCCCCCGACCCAACAGCCGGAACACCAGCCCGGCGAGCGCGATTAGCGCCAGTATGACGCAAACAAGGGCCCATATATACAGCGTGACGATGAGCGCCAGCGTGAAATCCGCCCCCGCCGTCAGCACGACCAGCAGCGCCACGACAGGCGACGCAAGGAACAGCCAGCCCGCGAGCCGGAACCAGTGGCTCGCGAACGGATTCACGGCCGCGGCGCGCCGTACGTCCGCAGGACCGCGCCCAGCGAGCGCCCGCCGGAGACGGCGCGGAAGTTCTCGGCGGTGATGCGCCACAGCAGCGCCAGACCCGGCGATGCCAGCACGATGAGCGACGTGTACATGCCGAAGTGGTACCTCGGATCGCCGATGAAGATCACCCCGAACATCAGCATATAAAACGGCACCGGCGCGAACAGCAGCCAGCGCTTCGTATCGCGCCACCGGAACCAGATCGGCCACGAGATCAGCGCGAAGCCGATCGTGCCGAAGAAGAAGAACGAGCAGAGGTTGATCAGCCGTTTCGCCGTCTCCTCGCCGTAGACCGGCTTGTTGGACTGCGTCCACGTGATGGCCGACTCGTCGGACCGGAAGAGGCCGTACATCCGCCGCGGGATCAGCCGCAGCTCCTCCAGTTTGTGGTCCCACGCGAAGGTGCGCGCGCGGTACATGCCTTCGGAGTTGACCTTGAGCTCGCGCTCCTTGCGCGGAAGCGTCGCGTACTCGTGGTCGATGCGGCCGAAGATCTCGAGGCTGGGGATGCCTTCCGACAGAGGGTGGTGGCCCTGGATGGCGACGCGGCCGGCACCGGTGGTGCCGACGATCATCTCCCCCATCTGGATCTTGTTGCGGATCGCCCACGGCGCGAAGATCGCCGCCACGCTAACAACGAGGACGGCGGCGGGGAGCGGCGAGCGCCTCAAGCCGACATGGAACGCCAGCAGGACGAGCATGATGGCCGGGAACGGCATGAACTCGCCGCGGGATATGGCGGTGAGACCGGCGAGCAGGCCAGAGGCGGCGACGGCGCGCAGCGTGGGACGCTCGCGGTCGAGGACGCAGTACAGGAACGCGGCGAGGGTCGACGTCATGAGGAAGAGGAAGAAGGTCTCGCTCATGAGGATCGGCGTGAAGTAGACGTGGCCGGGGAAGAGCGCCATGAGGACGCCGGCGAATACACCCTCGGCCTGGCCGAAGAGCTTGCGGGCGATGGCGTACACAAGGACGGCGGTGAGCGCGCCGCACAGGACATTGAGCATGCGTCCGGCCCAGAGCGCGTCGCCACTGGCCTTGTAGATGACCGCGAGAGTGGCGGGGTAGCCGGGCGGCCAGATGGCAGTGGGGGACAGCGCCTCTTCGTCCGGGTAGATGCGGCTGCCATCGGACGCGAACCAGACGGTCGGGTCGAACACGTAGCCATCGCCGGCGGCGAGGTGGCGGGCGGAGGTGTCGTACCAGACGCTGTCATCGAAGCGGCCGTCGCGCGGGCTTGGGTGGATGACGGCGACGACGAGCAGCCTGGCAGCAAGCGCCAGCAGGAAGATGGCGAGCACGGCCCGGCCCGTTGGGGAGGCGGCCCAGCGCCTGGCGCTATCGAACATCGAGCCGCTCCATGGCGGGAAGCCGCCGCCGGCGGCCGTCCCAGATCGCGACGATCGTCGCGGCGGTGATCAGCACGGCGAGCGGGATCGCCGGGAAGTGGAACCGCTGGTTGCCGAAAAACACGAGCGGCATCGCAAGCACATAGAGCATCGACAGGAGTACAAACAGTCGGCGCAGATCACGAGAGCACACGAAGGCGAGTGCGCCAAGTATCGTCACGGCGGCCGTCGCGTAGTAGATAGCGTTGGCCGCGAAGCTCAGCACCTCTCGCCGGTATCCGGACATGAACACGTTGTTTCCGAAGTCCATCGATGCACTCAGGCCGTCATCGTCCTGGTAGAAAAGCCAGTAGGCCTTCTGGCCGATGAGCTCTGGCATTCGGGCGGGGTGGGTGATTACGTCCTGAAGGGCGATGCGCAGGCCCTGCTTGTTGCGCTCCAACTCTGTCTCTTGCGGCGACAGTCCCTCGTAACCATCGAAGCACTTCCCTTCGAGCGTGAACTTACCGCGGGAGCGATTGAAGTTGCCGATGCACAGGTCGTCACCGAGATTCGTCGATGGTCCAGTCAACTCGCCGAAGACGATCGTATTGCGCATCGACCACGGGACGACAAACACGGAGATCCCAACGAACACAGTCAACGCTTGCAAGAGCGCTCGCTTCTTCGAGTGCAGGTAATAAAGCCAGACCGCCAGCAGCACGAGGGGGAAGATGACGAGGATTCCGCGAACCATGGTTCCGGCGCCGAGAAGTAAGCCGGCGGACAGGAGTTGGGGGCACGCCATGCCCCCGCGCGTCCACGGCTTCCACAACAGCACCAGCAGCGCCGCGACGAAAAGCATCGTGAATTCCGGCTCTGACAGAATCGCACCGGTGTAGTACACCTGACTGGGAAAGGTAGCCTCCAGCATGCCGGCGACGACGGCGACGCGGCGGTCAAACATGCGCGAGGCCAGGAGGTATAAGAGCAGCACGGTGACGGCGCCGAACATCCCGTTCATCATCTTCACCGAGAAGATGCTGCGCCCCCAACCGAAGATGTCGCCGGCCTTCTTCAGCCCTGCCACCGTCGCGGGGTATCCGACAGGGTAGTAGGCGGTTTTCTCGCCCGTCAGGCGGGCGTAGCCATTCCCGTCCGCGATCTGGTCACTATAGATGCTGTACAGCGCCGGGTCGCTGATTTCCTGAGGTGCGCGGTCGCGGTACGCGACCCACGCGGCGCGCGGAATGATTGCCAAGGTGAACAGCGCGACTATGAGGAGAACGTCGATGCGGCGCATAGCGAACGCACGCACCGCCGGCGTGTCGCGCGCCACCCCGGCTTCGATGCGAACGGCCGCCGGTGTCTCGACGCTCAAGCCCGCACGTACCTCCCGCCGAGGGCCGGTTGCGGCCTGCCGACGGCTTCGAACAGCACGACCAGGCCGCGCGCGGCGAGCAGCGCGAACGCGAAGACGATCGCGTAGTGGAAGCGCGGGTCGCCGAAGAACAGCAGGTGGGCCGCCGTCCAGAGCAGCACCATGGCCGGCAAGATGCCGATGACGTTGCCGAGCTTCATCCGGCTCGCGACGAACCCCGGCGCCGCCAGCGCCAGCGCCGCGAACCAGAAGCCGTTGGCCGCCGCCCGCAGCCGGTCTTCGGCCGTCCGCGACGAGTAGAAGCCGGCCTTGTACGCCGAGCTCCAGTCGAGCGCCGTGGCGGCGGACTCGTACATGGCCCGCACCTTGGTTGCGGTGAGCCGCACTTCTTCGGCCGGGTGAGTGAACATAAAACCGAGCCCCTTCCGAAGCGCGAGCCGGTCCGCCTTCACCTCGAACTCCGGCTGCGTCAGGTCGCCCCGTTCCGGCTGCGGCGGCTCCGGCTCGCCGATGTTCATCCGGCCCGAGGCGCCGTCGTGGTTGCCGATCCAGACATTCGGGCCGAAGTTCGTCGCGATGATCACGGGGCTGCCCAGTTGGCGCTGATTGCGTACGACCCAGGGGGCCAGTATGACACCGGCCACGAGCGCGGCCAGCATAACCCAGGCGATGGCGGGTCGCCACCGGTACACCCGCCAGCGGGGGTGGCGTTGTGACGGCAATAGGCCGAGGCTATAATGCGGGGCAATTTGCCCGGCCGCCGGCGGCCGCCAGGAGAGACATTGCCAAGACAGAATCGACCGCTCGTCCGCGATGGCCGGATCCAGGGGAAGAAGAAGCGCACTGACCGCGCCTACCTGCGTCCCGGCGCCCAGCCGGCGGCGCTCCCCGAAGATCAAGAGCAGTACGTCGAAGAGGACCAGCAGGATGCGGCCGAGGTTGTGCGCGCGGCCGTCGAAGCCGCCGCCGAGCCCGTGCCCGCTGCGACGGAGCCGGCGGCCGCATTCGCTCCACCCGCCGCGGCGGAGCCGGTGTCCGAGCCGGACCGCCCTGTGCCGTTCCAGCGTACGCCGTCGGGCAAGCTGCCCACGACGGTCCGCGCCATCCAGCAACAGGGCGTGCGAAAGCGGCGCGACCTCGACGTCCAGGCGCTCGCCGTCCGCGACACGAAGTACGCGATGCACGAGCTGCGGCGGATCGCCGTCCTCGCGACGATGGTCATCGTGACGCTCGTGATCCTCGCGGTGGTGATGCGCTAGCGCAGCCAACCCCAACGCCACCCCCCGCGCGGGGAGGAGACGCCGGCCAACCGTCGAGGCGCAGCAGTGCGAAGCGCCGCGCGGGCTGAAAAGCCCGCGCCACGTAGGACTGCCGCGGCGCTCCGGCTGTCTCCTTCGGCGACGCGTCGATCGCCGGACGTACAGCCGGGGGCGGCTGTGATCCACGCTTCGCGTCGCGTTAACCAACGCCATTTCGAAACAGTACACCAGCGAGCCGTGGTGCCGCGCGGGCTGAAAAGCCCGCGCCACGTAGGACCGCCGCGGCGCTCCGGCTGTCTCCTTCGGCGACGCGTCGATCGCCGGACGTACAGCCGGGGGCGGCTGTGATCCACGCTTCGCGTCGCGTTAACCAACGCCATTTCGAAACAGTACACCAGCGAGCCGTGGTGCCGAGCGGGCTGAAAAGCCCGCGCCACGTGGCTACGTAGCACATCGCAGTCAGACCTCGCGCTAGCGCAGCCGGCCGGCGGCGATGAAGCCGGCCAGCGTCAGGGCGATCAGCCCGCACAGGTCAAGCCGCAGGTCCCCCAGCACCCATCCGCTGATCGCGAACAGCAGTATCACCCGCAGCACGTACGCCAGTACCACGCCGGCGACGGCGACGGCCTGCAACGGCGGCCCCGCCCGGCGGTTCGTCCCCAACGACACCAGCTCTCCGACCGCGTAGCCAAACGCCAGCCCGGCGATGACGCCGTAGAAGAAACACGTCAGCGGATTGAAGAGCCACCAGGCGATGCCGACGGCGATCGCGGCGCCGAACGCCGCACCCGCCGCCCGCAGCATCACGGTGCCGGGCGTGTTGTAGGTGGGGATGCGGCGCACGTTGGCGCACTCGCGGCAGCGGGCGCCGACGGGCGTGTGCACCAGGCAGCGCGGGCAGATCGCCTTGCCACAGCGGCTGCACGTCAGCTCGGTCTCAACGTTGGGATGGGTAGCACACTGCATCGGCCGGTCCGGGCAACCAAAAGGCGCCACGGCGGCGCCAGTCGCGTTAGCTTATCGCGGCACCGGCGCAATCGATAGTGCAGATTGACGATTGCGTCAACCGGCGGTCAGGCGGCCGGGCTCGGCAACGCGGGGGCGGCGGGGCGTCACGGACTACCAGCTCCGGCCTACCGCACGAGCTCCCGGTTGGGCAGCGTGCGCGCGAACTCCAGCAGCCGCTCCACCGAGGAGTCCGGCAGCGGGATGTTGCCGGGCAGCGGCTCGTCGTTGCCGAAGATGCCGTGGTAGTCGCTCCCGCCGAGCGGCAGCAGCCCGTGCTTCTCCGCCGCGACGCGCAGCCGCTCGACCGTCTCCGGCGGGTAGTCCTTGTAGAAGACCTCCATCGCCGCCATGCCGGCCTGCTTCAGCTCGATGAGCAGGTTATCGAGATCGGCCATGTCGGCCGGGTGCGCCAGGCACGCCAGGCCGCCGCGCTCGACGATGCATCGCACGGACTCGGCCGGCGTCATCTTGTCGCGCTCGACGTAGGCCGGGCCGTTGCGCCCGATCCACTTGTCGAACGCCTCCGCCACCTTCGAGACGTAGCCCTTTTCGACGAGCGCCTGCGCGACGTGCGGCCGTCCGACCGCGGCGTCTCCGGCGATCTGCTGCACGCGCTCCCACTCGATCATGATGCCCATCGCACGCAGCTTCTTGACGATGCCCTCGCCACGGCCGAGGCGACCCTCGCGCAGCTTCGCGAGCATCTCCTGCAGCTTCGCGTCGTCCGGGCTCAGGTAGAGGCCGAGCATGTGCACCTCGGCGCCCTCGATGTCGGTCCCCATCTCGACACCCGGGATCAGCACGTAGCCCGGGTGCTTCTCACCGGCCTTGCGCGCCTCGGCCACACCCTCGGTCGAGTCGTGGTCGGTGAGCGCGTGGTACTTCACGCCCTGCCCCGCCGCCAGGTCGACGAGCTCCGTAGGTGTCAGGCGCCCGTCGGACGCGGTGCTGTGCGTGTGAAAATCACCCTTGCTCGCCATGCTGCTCCCATTCCCTGTCGACGCGCTCGATCGCGCGCGCCTTGCCCGTGGCGTCGTCGATATCGACGAGCACGGAGTTGAACACCACCATCTTCGACTTCTCGGCGACGGTGAAGCGCGCGGGCATCCCCGTCAGGAACTTGCGGATCACGGGCTCCACCTCGACGCCGATCACCGAGTCGCGCGGGCCGCACATGCCGGCATCGCAGACGAACGCCGTGCCCTTCGGGAAGATGCGCTGGTCGGCGGTCGGCACGTGCGTGTGCGTGCCGACGACGGCCGACACCCGGCCGTCGAGGTACCAGCCCATCGCGACTTTTTCGCTCGTCGCCTCGCCGTGCATGTCGACGAGCACGGGCGTGCCGGGCTCGACGGCTTCGAGCAGGCGGTCGGCGGCGCGGAACGGGTCGTCGATCTCGTACATGAACGTGCGGCCCATGAGGTTGATCACGGTGAGGCCGGCGAAGCGCACCATGCCGCGGCCGGGCACGCCCTCCGGGTAGTTGGCGGGCCGCAGCACCGGCGCCTCGGTGTCGAGATACGGGATGACCTCCTGCTGCGCCCAGATGTGGTTGCCGGACGTGATCACGTCGACCTCGCCGGCGAAGACCTCCTTCGCGGTCTTGACGGTGATGCCGCGGCCGGCCGCCATGTTCTCGCCGTTGGCGACGACGATGTCGAGGCGCAATTCGCGGCGCAGGCCCGGCACGAGCGCGGCCACGGCGCGCCGCCCCGGCCTGCCGACGATGTCTCCGATCACGAGAATGCGCATGCGTCAGTATACGGGGGCGACGGCGGGAGGCGAGACCGGCGAGGGAAGCGAGAAGCGCGACGAGAGAGGCGGGCGGCGTGAAACCCGAACCCGCTTTGCTGTTTGCCGTTTGCTGTCACGCGCGAGAGGGCGCGCACCTCGCGGCGCGCGCCCTCTGCAACCTACCACCTGCGACGTACGACCTAGCGGGCGTACTCGCTCGCGCGCGTCTCGCGGACGACGGTGACCTTGATCTGGCCCGGGTATTCGAGCGACTCCTCGATCTTCTTGCTGACGTCGCGGGCCAGCCGCATGGAGTCCAGGTCGTCGATCTCGTCCGGCTTGACGATGATGCGGATCTCGCGCCCGGCCTGGATGGCGAACGACTTCTCGACGCCCTTGAAGCTGTTGGCGATGCTTTCGAGCGCTTCCAGGCGCTTGATGTACAGCTCCAGCGTCTCGCGGCGGGCGCCGGGCCGGCTGCCGCTGATCGCGTCGGCGATCTGCACGATCACGGCCTCGGTCGTCTCGACCTCGATCTCCTCGTGGTGCGCTTCGATGCAGTGAACCACGGCGGGGGTGACGTTGTAGCGCTTCGCCAGCTCGGCGCCGAGCGCCGCGTGCGTGCCCTCGATCTCGTGGTCGATGGCCTTGCCGAGGTCGTGGAGCAGCGCGCCGCGGCGGCAGACGTTGACGTCGGCGCCGATCTCGTCGGCGATCATCGCGGCGATGAAGGCGGACTCGACGGCGTGCTTGAGCTGGTTCTGGCCGTACGACGTGCGGTACTTGAGCCTCCCCATGGTGCGGAGGATCTCCGGGTGCAAGCCCGGACAGCCGGCCTCGATGGCCGCCTGCTCGCCCGCCGTCTTGATGCTGGCGTCGACCTCGTGCCGCGCCTTCTCGACGACCTCCTCGATGCGCGTCGGGTGGATGCGGCCGTCGAGCACGAGCTTCGTGAGCGCCACGCGGGCGATCTCGCGCCGGACGGGGTCGAAGGCGGACAGCGTGACGGCGTCGGGCGTGTCATCGATGATCAGGTCGACGCCCGTCGCCGTCTCCAGCGCGCGGATGTTGCGGCCCTCGCGGCCGATGATGCGGCCCTTCATGTCGTCGCTGGGGATCGGCACGACGGACACCGTGGTCTCGGTGACGACATCGGCCATGAGCCGCTGCATGGTGGTGGCCAGGATCGACCGCGAGCGGCGGTCGGCCTCCTCCTTCGCCTCGGCCTCGAGCGTACGGACGATGCGGTTGGCCTCGTCGCGGATCTCCTGCTCCAGTTCGCGGAGCAGCAGGTCTTTCGCCTCCTGGCTGGTCATGCCGGAGACGCGTTCGACCTCGGCGAGTTTGGCCTTGCGGAGTTCTTCGAGCTCTGCGCGGGTCGCTTCCTGCTGCTGTTCCTTCTCGGTGAAGGCCGCTTCCTTGCGTTCGAGCGACTCTATCTTGCGATCGAGATTCTCTTCCCTGTTAGCAACACGCTGCTCAAGCCGGAGGACTTCGTCCCGGCGTGTCTTGACCTCTTGTTCGGCCTGAGCTCGGACCTGAATTGCCTCCTCTTTGGCACCGAGGAGGATCTCCTTTTCCTTTGCCTGTGCATCGGCCAGGAGGCGGGCGGCAGCCTGTTCCGCCAGTAGCTCCTGGTCCCTGGTTCTGCTGCGCCTGATGGCGTAGCCGAGAAGAGCCCCGATCGCCAATCCTACAACGACGCCGATCACGGCGCCCAGGATGGCGAACATTGGTAGCCTCTCTTTCCGGTTGTTTAGTCTCCCTCGAACGTAACTCGTTAACGATTCGTGACAGATCGAGCTACGAGGCCATCATACGCAGCGCCCGATCCGGCGGTCAAGGAAACGGGGTTGGAGGTTGGAGGTTGGAGGTTGGAGGTTGGAGGTTAGAGGTTAGAGGTTGGAGGTTGGAGGTTGGAGGTTGGAGGTTGGAGGTTGGAGGTTGGAGGTTGGAGGTTGGAGGTTGGAGGTTGGAGGTTGGAGGCGGCCATCTGCGGATTGCCCAGATGTCGCCGATTGGCAGCTGCTCACGAGGCGGCCGCGGGGAGGCGCACGCGACGGGCGCCGGCGGCCGGCAGGTGGGTGGGCGTGATCCGGCTGTCTCCTGCGGCGGCTCTGCGACCGCCGGATGGGCAGCCGGAGGCAGCTACCCCACACGCGGCGCGCCTCGCTTCGAGACGGCCGCGCCCGTACGCCGCTTCGGAGCAGGAGCAACGGGGGACGAAGGAGGCTAGTGTAGTGATTCCGAACAGTCGTTTGTTTGCGAGACGCGAAGCGTGGAGCATAGCCGCCCCGGCTGTGCGTCCGGCGAAGCCGGACCGACGTGGTACAGCGGCTCGTCTGAGGATCTCGGACGCGTGCGCCACCGCGCCCACGTTAAAGAAGCGTTAGAAGCACTACACTAGTAGGCACCCTGGGCCTCGAAGATGCGGCGCGGGTTGTCGACGGTCATCTGGCGGACCTGCTCGTCGCTGACGCCGGCCTGGCGGAGCGCCGGCAGGACGTCGTCCGGGATGTGCAGGTAGTGCCAGCGCGGCATCGCCGCGTGCACCAGCGCCTCCTCGAACCAGTCGATGTAGCAGGAGGCGTCGTGCGCCAGCACCATGCTGCCGGCGTGGCCGCGCTCGCACAGCTTCGCGATGGTGGCGACGCGTTTGTCGGTCGGAAGGAACGAGTCGATGCCGAAGCGGTCCATGCCGACGTACGAGCCCGCCTTGATCAGCGTCTCCAGGTAGCCGGCGTCCTCGCTGTCGCCGCTGTGGCCGATGACGACGCGGCGCAGGTCGACGCCTTCTTCCGTGAAGATGCGCTGCTGGTTGAGGCCCTGCTTGGTGGCCGCGTGCGTGTGCGTCGAGATCGGGACGCCGGTGCGGCGATGCGCGCGGGCGACGGCGCGGAGCACCTTTTCGACGCCGGGCGTGAGGCCCTTCTCGTCGGTCGCGCACTTGAGGATGGCGGCGCGGATGTCCGTGCCCTGGATCCCCTGCTCGATGTCGCGCACGAAGCAGTCGGCCATGTGGTCTTCGCTCCGCGACGCGAAGTAGTGCGGCAACTCGTCGTAGGTGTAGAGGCCGGTGGCGACGATCACGTTGATGCGGGCCTCGCGGGCGATCTCGCGGACGAGCGCGACGTCGCGGCCGAGGCCGAGCACCGTGAGGTTGACGAGCGTCGAGACCCCGTGCGCCTTCGCCTCCTTGAGGCTGGCGACGGCCTGCGCGGCGCGGCCGTTGCGGTCCCAGAGGTGGGGGAAGTTGGCGTTGACGCCCTCGGACAGGACGAAGATGTGCTCGTGCATGAGCGTGAAGCCGAGCTCGGCGATGTCGATGGGGCCGGTGACGGTGTTGATCGTGGCCATGCGGCGATTCCTTTCTGTTCCGGACTGCCCGGATTCTACTGACCTGCGGGGTTAGGGAATACCTGCTTGGTCGCCTTTCGTCGTCAACTGGCAACGCATACCATCAGGCATCGCGGAGGAATCCAATTGGCAACGCACGAGACGGACCTCGCCCGGCGCGTCTACGCCGCCGTCACCGGCAACCTCGAGCTGGGCAACGAGGCGTACGAAGCGGACGGCGCCCGCTTCGTACGCAACCGCGAGCTGCCGAACATCTACGACGCGAACCACGTCACGCACGTCCGCTGCGAGTCAGCATCCGACATCGAGCGCCTGCTCGCGCGCGTCGAGCAGGAGTACGCGCACTTCCGCCACCGCCGTTTCGACATCGACCCGTGGACGCCGCCCGCGTTCGTCGCACGCCTCGTACTGGAGGGCTACGCGAGCGAGGAGGATCTGGAGCTGGCCCTCGAAGGCGAATTGCGGGCGCAGCCGAGGCCGTGCGACATCCGGCGCGTCGAAACGGAGAAGCAGTGGGCGTCGTCCGGCGTGCTGCACGAGATGGACTGGGTCGAGAGGTGCGAGCGCCTCGGCCGCATGCCTGATCCGTCCATCCCTGCCGCGTTCGCTGCTCTGCGGCGCACGACGTCCAACGACATCGCGCACTGGATGGCGTACGTCGATGGCAGGCCCGTCGCGTACGCCTGGTCATGGCCCGGCGTGGACGGCGTCGGCGTGGTCGAGGACCTGTTCACCCACCCGGACCACCGCCATCGCGGCATTGCCACGGCGCTCATCGCGCACGGCGTTGCCGACGCCCGCGCCTGCGGCGCCGGTCCGGTGATCATCAGCGCCGACCCGAGCGACACGCCGATGCGCATGTACGCCGCGCTGGGGTTCCGGCCGATCCTGGTCGTCCGCCACTACACTCGCGGGCTCGACAGGTAGCAGCAATGCCCGCTGGGCGAACGGGCGTGCCGAGGATCACGCGGTCGATCTCTCACAGCGCGCTGCCCCGGGAAACGCACAGAGCCCTCAATCGAGGGCTCTGTTGTCTGTTCTCTGTTCTCCGCGTCTGGCCGGCGCAGCCGGTCAGACGCGGTGGCAGGCGACCATGTGGCCGCCGCCGACGTCGCGCCACTCGGGGATCGCCTGGCGGCACTCCTCGATCGCGATGGGGCAGCGGGTGTGGAAGACGCAGCCGGATGGCGGGCGCAGCGGGCTCGGCACGTCGCCGGTGAGGATGATGCGCTCGCGCGTCCGCTCGACCGCGGGGTCGGGCACCGGTACCGCCGAGAGCAGCGCCTTGGTGTACGGGTGGAGCGGGTTCTCGTACAGCTCGTTGCGGTCCGCCAGCTCCATCATCTTGCCCAGGTACATGACGCCGACACGGTCGCTGATGTGGCGCACGACTGACAGGTCGTGGGCGATGAAGAGGTACGTGAGCCCGAACTGGTGCTGCAGGTCCTCCATGAGGTTGATGATCTGCGCCTGGATCGAGACGTCGAGCGCGGACACCGGCTCGTCGGAGACGATGAAGTCCGGCTCGACCGCGAGGGCGCGGGCGATGCCGATGCGCTGGCGCTGGCCGCCGGAGAACTCGTGCGGGTAGCGGTTGGCGTAGTACGGGTTGAGGCCGACGACGCGCATCAGGTCCTGGATGCGGGCCTTGCGGGCGCGGCCGCCCTTCGCCAGGCCGTGGATCTGCAGCGGCTCGCCGATGATCGACCCGACCGACATGCGCGGATTGAGCGACGCGTACGGGTCCTGGAAGATCATCTGCATCTTGCGGCGCATCCGGCGCATGTCGCCCGCGCCGAGCTTCGTCGAGCTCGGTGCCGCCGAAGCTTACGGAGCCGGCCGTCGGCTTGTAGAGCTGCAGGATGGCGCGTCCGGTCGTCGACTTGCCGCAGCCGGACTCGCCGACGAGGCCGAGCGTTTCGCCCTTCTTCACGTTGAAGCTGATGCCATCGACCGCCTTCACATCGGCGATCTTGCGCTGAAAGATGAGCCCGGCGGTGACGGGGAAGTACATCTTCAGGCCCTCGACGTTGACGAGGACGTCGGAGGCGGTCTGGACTGTTCCGGTTTCGACGGTCTCGGTGGTCATCAGTTCGCCGCCTCCTGCTGGACGGCCGCCGAGGCGGCGGTCCACGTATCGGCGTGGGGGAGGACCCAGCACGCCGCCCGGTGCTTATCGCCCGCCGCCTGGAGCGGCGGCTCCTCGGTGAGGCACTTGTCTATCTTGTACGCGCAGCGCGGCGCGAACGAGCAGCCGGCCGGCCGGTGCACCAGGTCCGGCGGCACGCCCTCGATGGGGACGAGGCGGTCCTTGCGGCCCTGGTCCAGGCGCGGCACGGACTTCAGCAGGCCGATCGTGTACGGGTGGCGCGGGTTGGCGTACAGCTCCTTCGCGCTCGCCGTCTCGACGATCTTGCCGGCGTACATGACGTTGACGCGGTCGGCGTAGCGCGCGACGACGCCCAGGTTGTGGGTGATGATGACGACGGCGGTGCCGAGCTCGCGGCTCAGGCGCGCCATGATCTCCAGGATCTGCGCCTGGATCGTGACGTCGAGCGCGGTGGTCGGCTCGTCGGCCAGGAGCAGCTTGGGGTTGCAGGAGAGCGCCATGGCGATCATCACGCGCTGGCGCATGCCGCCGGAGAACTGGTGGGGGTAGTCATTGAGGCGGTTGACGGCGGCCGGAATGCCGACCATCTCGAGCAGCTCGGCGGCGCGCTTGTTGGCGGCGTTCCGGTCCATCCTCATGTGCAGCTCGAGCGCCTCGGTGAGCTGGCGGCCGATGGTGAGCACCGGGTTGAGCGACGTCATGGGCTCCTGGAAGACCATGGCGATGCGGTTGCCGCGGATGTGGCGGATCTCCTCTTCGTCCATCTTCAGCAGGTCTTCGCCTTCGAAGATGATCTCGCCGCCGACGATCTTGCCGGGCGGGTTGGGGATCAGGCGCAGGATGGAGAGGGCGGTGACGCTCTTGCCGCAACCCGACTCACCGACCAGGCCGAGCGTCTCGCCCTCCTCGACGTCCCACGACACGCCATCGACGGCGTGGACGATGCCTTCCTCGGTGAAGAACTGCGTCTTCAGATCGCGAACCTGAAGCAGTGTGCCCATCTGGCCTCCCTCGCGTACGGCCAGCCCTATACCAGCCGATACGAAGCCGGGCACCTGGCGGTTCCCGGCGTTGTGCGCACGTATTGATCGCGGACGGGCCGCGCTATGGGGCGGCCGGTGCGGCGGCGGGCGCCCGCGAATCCCCGCCGCCGAGGCGTGTCTGGTGGGGAAGAGGAGACTCGAACTCCTACGCCTTGCGGCACGTGATCCTAAGTCACGCTCGTCTGCCAATTCCGACACTTCCCCGCGCCGGGGCGACGGCCTGTGCGACCGCTGAAGTGCAACGTCAGAATCACGCTTCAGCACGCGACGCTATTGTATACGGCAAATATTGGGCAATGCTACCTGCTTTTTCTCCTTGCCGCAGCGGCCATACGCCTCCAACTCGCAGGTCTCGCGGCTGTGAGCGCACTCTGAGGCGCAGGGGCGCTCTGTTACACTGGTCGCACCCCGCAAAGCTGCGTTCGCCGAGGACATCGCCATGACGACGACAGTCTCCGAAATCGAGCAGAAGGCGCGTGAAGCGAAGCAGGCCGCCCGCCGGCTCGCGACGCTGTCGGCGCAAGTCAAGAACGCCGCACTCAACGGCCTGGCCGATGCACTGAGCGCGCACGCGGGGGAGATCCTGGCAGCGAACGCGCGCGATCTCGACCGCGGGCGCGCCGATGGCCTGACGCCGGCCGTCCTCGACCGCCTGACGCTCACCGAGGAGCGCCTCGCCGGCATCGCGAACGACGTGCGGGCAGTGGCGCTGCTGCCGGACCCGGTGGGCGAGATGATCGAGATGCGCACGCTGCCGAACGGGATGATGGCCGGCAAGATGCGCGTGCCGTTCGGCGTCATCGGCGCGATCTACGAGAACCGCCCGAACGTGACGGTGGACATCGCGTCGCTCTGCCTGAAGGCGGGGAGCGCGACGATCCTCCGCGGCGGGAAAGAGGCGCTGCAGTCGAATATCGTGCTGGGGCGCGTGATCGACGCCGCCCTGACGGCCGCCGGCGTGCCGGAGGGGGCGGTGCGGATCATCGAGTCCAGCGACCGGGCGATCGTCGGTGAGATGCTCCAGATGAAGGAGTACATCGACCTGGTGGTGCCGCGTGGGGGCGAAGAGCTGATCCGCTTCGTCGAGAAGAACGCGGCGATGCCGGTGCTGATCGGCGGCATCGGCGTCTGCCACACGTACGTCGACCGCGACGCCGACCTGGCGAAGGCGCGCGACATCGTCGTCAACGCCAAGACGCGGCGGTACAGCATCTGCAACGCGCTCGACACGATCGTCGTGCACGCCGGCGTGGCGGGGCGCTTCCTGCCGGACGTTGCGGCCGCGCTCGCGGAGAAGGGCGTCGAACTGCGGTGCGACGAGCGCTCGTACGCGGCGCTCGAGGGCCGGCCGGGGGTGACGCGCGCGACGGACGCGGACTACGGCAAGGAGTTTCTCGCGCTCATTGCGTCCGTGAAGGTCGTCGATTCGTACGACGATGCGGTCGACTTCATCTACCGCTACAGCAGCGGCCACTCCGACGCGATCGTGACCGAGGACTACACGACGGCCATGCGCTTCTTGCGCGAGGTCGACACCGCCGTCTGCTACGTGAACGCGAGCACGCAGTTCACGGACGGCGCGCAGTTCGGCATGGGCGCCGAGATCATCGACGCGACGCAGAAGTTCCACGCGCGCGGCCCCGTCGGCGTGCGGGAGATCTGCACGTACAAGTGGATCGTCTTCGGCACCGGCCAGGTGCGGCCCGCGTAGGTTGTAGGTGGTAGGGGGTAGGTTGTAGGGCCGCTGCGCGGCGACCTCACCTCCGGCCTTCGGCCGGAGCGACAGCAAACAGCAAACAGCAAACAGCAAGGACGACGACGCCGAGTGGCTCAGGTCGGCGTCAGTTGGCGGCGCGCTGTTTCGAACGGGGCAGGCGCGTGCGCAGCACCTTGACGCCGCGGTCGTCGTAGAGCATCGGCACGCTGTCGAAGACGTTGAGCTGCGCGGCGTACTCGAGGTCGCCGTCGAAGCCCATCTCCCGCAGGGCGCGGCCGTGCGCGGACTGGCGGAACATGCGCATCGCGTCGCCGCGATACCAGCGCCAGAGGTGGAGCGCGGCCCACGCCTCATCGGTCAGCGCGATCGCGGCGTCGTACTCACGCGCCGCTTCGACGATCGCGCCGGCGGCGGCGGTGTCTTCCAGGCTGAACGCGGTGCCGCGCTCGACGCCCGCGCAGACGACCGCGGCATCGAGCTTGCGGCGCACGGCCTCGTCAACGAGGCGCTGCGCGGCGGCGCGCCGGTTCGTGAGAGCGGCCGCGAGCACGACCGGCGCCTCGGCGGCGGCCGCGAGGGCGCGCGTGCCGTTCGTGGTGAACATCACCGCCGACTTGCCCTTGAACGAGAGGCCGGCGAACTCCGCGGGCGAGTTGCCGTAGTCGAAGCCGGCCGGCGGCACGGAGCGGATTTCGCCGCAGAGCAGCGAGAAGTTGTTGAGTGCGAGCTTGCGCGCCTGCTGCAGGTTGTCGCTGACGATCGCGCGCAGCAGGCCGCCTTCGAGCATCGTGATGATCGACGTCGTCGCGCGCAACACGTCGACGACGGCGACGGCGTGCTGGCG
Organism: uncultured Chloroflexia bacterium; assembly: GCA_963701135.1. Taxonomy (GTDB): domain Bacteria; phylum Chloroflexota; class Dehalococcoidia; order DSTF01; family JACRBR01; genus CAYJMJ01. Next base: position 2,591,945 of record OY969567.1, on the reverse strand, counting down.
CGGCTCGCGCAACAGGCGCGGCGTGAGCGCGACGGTGATCTTCATACGGACGAGCGTACGGCGGGCGAGGGCGTCCGTCGAGCGGCGATCGTCAAGTTGGCGCGGGGGCGTGTCAACGTCCGGCGGCGATGCTTGACGGCGCACCGCCGGGCCTCCGCGCGGTAGGCTATGCGCATGTTGCGGCAGTTGATCTTCGCGCTGTCACGCAGCCGCACGGGCGAGCACATCGCGTCGAACGTGCCGGGGTTCCGCGGCTTCTCGCGGCGCTTCGTCGCCGGCAACGATCAGCGCGACGTTCTTGACGTGGTGCGCCGGCTCAACGCCGCCGGCTTCGAGGCGACGGTGTCATTTCTCGGCGAAGCGGTGACGAGCGAGGACGAGGTGGCGGGCGCCGTCAAGGAGTTCACGTCGTTCGCTGGGGCCGTCAAGGCGCAGGGGCTGAGGAGCCATCTTTCGATCAAGCTCACCGAGCTGGGGCTGGCGTTCGATCGGGGCCTGGCACGCCGCTCGCTTGATGCGGTGCTGGCGTGCGCGGACGCCGCCGGCACGTTCGTGCGCATCGACATGGAGGACTCGCGCTACACGCAGGCGACGCTCGACCTCGTCCGCGAAGCGCGCGCGTCGCACGCGAACGCCGGCGTCGTGATCCAGGCGGCGCTGCGCCGGAGCGCCGAGGACCTCGAAGCGCTTGCCCGCGAGGGCGTGCCGGTGCGGCTCGTGAAGGGCGCGTATCGCGAGCCGGAGAGCGTGGCGTTCCAGTCGAAGGCGGAGGTCGATGCGGCGTACGCGCGCCTGGCCGAGGCGTATCTCGCGGGTATGACGGACGGCGCGTGGCTCGCCGTCGCGACACACGACGCGCGGATGGTGCGTGCGGCGCGCCGGGCCGCGGCCGCGCACGGCGTCGCGAACGACCGCATCGAGTTCCAGATGCTGTACGGCATCCGCGGCGACCTGCAGCGGCGGCTGCGCGACCGCGGCTACCGGGTGCGCGTCTACGTGCCGTACGGCAGCCACTGGTATCCGTACCTGATGCGGCGGCTGGCGGAGCGTCCGGCGAACCTCTGGTTCTTCGTGAGGAACGCGATCCGGAGAACAGGTGGTGGGTTGTAGGTGAGGTGGTGGGTTGTGGGTTGTAGGTTGTAGGGCTGGGCGGCGGCTGTCCTATGATTGCCGTCTACCGGGAATGCCGGCCAGGTCGAAGTCCGTCTCACCCTCGCTGACTGCGCGCAGGCGGCCGTCCTGCAGCCACAGCACCGTGTCGGCGATGTCGCGCAGGCGCGCGTCGTGCGATACGACGATCGCCGTGCGGCCCTGGTTCTTCGTCAGGTCGTGGAGGAGCTGCATCACCTCGTGACCGTGGCGAGTGTCCAGGTTCGCCGTCGGCTCGTCGGCCAGCAGCAGGCGCGGCTCATTCGCGAGCGCGCGCGCGATCGAGATGCGCTGCTTCTCGCCACCCGACAGGTCCTTCGCCTTGAAGTCGAGCCGTCCTTCCAGCCCCGCCTCGATCAGCAGGCGTCGCGCCCGGTCGCGCGCGGCGTGGCCCGACGTGCCGGCGACGTTCATCGCTACTTCGACGTTCTCGAGCGCGCTCAGCGAGTCAAGCAGGTTGAACGTCTGGAAGACGAATCCCACGTGATGCCGGCGCACCCGCGGCAGCTCGGCGGCCTTCAGCGCCGTGATGTCGACGTCCTCGATGTAGACGTGACCGCTCGTGGGGCGCAGGAGGCCGCCGATCATCGTCAGCAGCGTCGTCTTGCCCGACCCGGACGGCCCCATGATCAGCATGATCTCGCCGGCGCACGCGTGCAGGTTGACGCCATCGACGGCGCGCACCTGCGTGCGACCGCTGCCGAACACCTTCGTCAAACCTTCGACGCGCAGGATCGGGTCGCCGCTCTTCATGCCCTGAACACCATCGCCGGGTCGATGCTGTTGATGCGCCGCACCGGCACGTACGAGGCCGCGATCGCCATCACCAGCGCGCCGAGAAAGACGGCGCCGGCGTCGGTCCAGCGCAGGTCCGTGATGAACTCCGGGATCTGCCGTTTGATGAGGCTCGCCGCCAGCGCCGACGCGAGCAGGCCCAGCGCCGAGCCGAGCACGCCGACGATCAGGCTCTGCGTGATGACGATGCGGTACAGATACATGCCCGACGCGCCGAGCGCCTTCAGCACGCCGTAGTCGCGCGACTTCTCGATCGTGGCGGTATACGTCGTCAAGGCGATCACGGCGCCGCCGACGACGGCCCCCAGGCCGACGAGCACGCTGACGACCGGAAGAAAGCCCTTCTCCACCGTCTCTGCGATGTCGCCGGCGAACTGTTGGCTCGTGCGCGCCTGCGACCGCGGGACGGCCCGCGTCGCCGCGGCCTCGACCGCCGGCACGTCGGCGCCGGGCGCGGTGGCGAGCAGATAGAAGTTGACGGCGCCGGGCACGCCGAAGATGGCGCGCGCGTCGGCGGCGTTGAGGAAGGCGAACTGCGTGAGCGCCGCGTTGCCGCCGCTGGTGATCCGCGCGACCGTCGAGCGTCGCGGCCGAGGACGCTCAGCGTGTCGCCCGTGCCGACGCCCGCGTCGCCGGCGAAGATGGTGTCGATGTTGACGCGCCCGTGCTCCGGGAGGAAGCGTTCGCGCACGTCCCGCGGCAGCGTCACGTCCGCCGGCGGTTCGAGCGCCATGAAGAAGACCCGCAGCATCTTGCCGTCCCGCTCGAACGACATCTCGCGCGCGTACACGGGCATGACGAGCTGCACCCCCGAGATGGCCGCGAGGTCCGGGCCGGCGTCCGCGGGCAGGTACGAGCTGGAGTTGAACGGTCCGCTCGTGCCTTCCTGTGCGATCCAGACGTCGCCCGGCAGCCGCGTGATCAGCGCGCCGACGCCGCTCCATCCGCGATAGAGGCTCAGCACGAGCAGCGTCAGCAGTACGGCGAACGCGACGCCCGCGACGGAGATCGCCAGGCGCCCTTTCTCCGAAAGCAAATTGCGCCGTGCTACGGGGACCATGCGCTCCTGTAGAACCAAGAACCTGGAACCTAGAACCTGGTCGCATACCGCGCGGCAACGCCGGTGCCGAATTAGGTTCCAGGCTTCCTGGTTCTCTCCTCGGTTTTGGGTTCTGCGCAGCGCGTTACGCGAGCTGCGCCAGGAAGTTCCGGTACATGCGCAGCCCCATCTCGCCGGACTTCTCCGGGTGGAACTGCGTGGCGACGATGTTGTCGCGCGCCAGCACCGACGCGAACGTCACGCCGTAGTCCGTCTCGCCGATGACGACGGACTCGTCGGCCGGCTCGGGGTAGTAGCTGTGGACGAAGTAGAAGTAGCTCTCGTCCGGGATCCCGTCGAAGATCGGGTGCGGCGAGCGCTGGCGGACCTGGTTCCAGCCCATGTGCGGCACCTTCTGCCCGCCCGGCAGCTTCTTCACCCGCCCGGGGATGACGTCGAGGCATTCGTGCTCGCCGCCCTCCTCGCTCACCGACAGCAGCGCCTGCTGCCCCATGCACACGCCGAAGAACGGCCGCCCCGACGCGATGTACTCGCGTACCGGCTCGACCATCTTGTGCTCGCGCAGGTTGCGCATGGTGTCGGCGGCCGCGCCGACGCCCGGCAGGATCAGCGCGTCGGCCGTCGTCGACGTCGTACGGGTCGGCGGTCACGCTGCGGCTCGTGGCCGACGTGCGCGACGGCGCGCGCCACGCTACGCAGGTTCCCCGCCCCGTAATCGACGATGACGACGTTCGGCGCCATGCCGGCAGTATAGGTGATAGGTGATAGGTGATAGGTGTTAGGTGATAGGTGTTAGGTGTGTTAGGTGTTAGGTGATAGGGGGTGGCGGTACACGTCGGCAGTCTGTTGTCCGAGCTCTGTCCTTGTTCCCCACCCTATCACCTAGAACCTAGCACCTATCACCTAACCTATACTCATATCGTGACCGCCGACACCGAGACCCGCGAGTACCAGCAGGCGAAGCTGCGCGTCGAGGAGCTGCGCGCGCAGATCGCCTACCACGAGCACCGCTACTTCGTGCTCGACCAGCCGGAGATCAGCGACGCCGAGTTCGACGCGCCTCGTGCAGCGAGCTGCGCGAGCTCGAGGCGAAGCACCCGGAGCTGATCACGCCCGACTCGCCGACGCAGCGGGTCGGCGGCGCGCCCGTCGAGACGTTCGGCATCGTCCAGCACCGGGTGCCGCTGCTCTCGCTCGCCAACGCGTTCAACGAAGACGACCTGCGCGCGTGGCACCGGCGCGCGAGCAACATCTCGAGCGCACGGACTTCGCGATGGTGTGCGAGCCGAAGATCGACGGCCTCGCCTGCGCGCTGGTGTACGAGAACGGCCACCTCGCGACGGCGGCGACGCGCGGCGACGGCACGCGCGGCGAGAACATCACCCAGAACGTGCGCACGATCCGCTCGATCCCGCATCGGCTGCCCGGCGGCGTGCCGCCGCGCTTCGAGGTGCGCGGCGAGATCTACATGACGAAGAGCGGCTTCGAGAAGCTCAACTACGAGCGCGGCGAGGCCGGCCTGCCGCTCTTCGCGAGCCCGCGCAACTCGGCCGCCGGCTCCGTGCGCCAGCTCGACCCGAAGGTCACGGCGAGCCGCCCGCTCGATGCGTTCTGGTACCAGCTCGGCTGGCAGGAGGACGGCGCGTCGCGCCGGCGACGCACCGGGACGTGCTGCAGTGGCTGAAGAATCTGGGGCTCCGCGTTAACCCGAACATCACAGCGCTTCAAGACGCTCGACGAGGTGATCGCGTTCTGCGAGGGCTGGGTCGAGAAGCGCGACTCGCTCGACTACGAGATCGACGGCATCGTGATCAAGGTCGATGACCTGGGCGTGCAGCGGCAGCTCGGCGCCGTCGGCCGCGAGCCGCGCTGGGCCATCGCCTACAAGTTCCCGCCGACGCAGGCGACGACGCGGCTGCTGCAAGATCGAGGTCAACGTCGGCCGCACCGGCACGCTCAACCCGTTCGCCGTGCTCGAGCCGGTGAAGATCGCCGGCGCGACGGTGAAGCTCGCGACGCTGCACAACGAGGACGACATCCGCCGCAAGGACATCCGCGAGGGCGACACCGTGATCGTCCAGCGCGCCGGCGATGTCATCCCGCAGGTCGTCGGGCCCGTGCTGAGCAAGCGCACCGGCAAGGAGAAGGTCTTCTCCATGCCGAAGAGGTGCCCGCGTGCGGCACGCCGGTCGTGCGGCACGAAGGGCGAGGCGGCGTACTACTGCCCGAACCGCCAGTGCCCGGCGCAGCGCTTCCGCCTGCTCGAGCACTTCGTCGGACGCGGCGCGATGGACATCGACGGCATCGGCGAGCAGCTGGCGTACCTGCTGATGGAGCGCGGGCTTCGTGCAGGACGGCGCGCGACCTGTACCGGCTGCAAGGAGCGCCGCGACGAGCTGCTGCAGATCGAGCGCCTGGGCGAGAAGAGCGTCGACAACCTGCTGGCGTCGATCGAGGAGAGCAAGGACCGGCCGCTCGCGCAGCGTGCTGATCGCGCTCGGCATCCGGCACGTCGGCGGCGAAGTGGCGTCGGTGCTCGCCAACCACTTCGGCAGCATCGACGCGCTGATGGACGCGACGCGCCGAGCAGATCGACGAGATCCCGGGCATCGGGCCGAAGATCGCCGAGAGCATCCGCGAGTTCTTCTCGCTCGAAGAGAACCGCCAGGTCGTCGAGAAGCTGCGCGCGGCCGGCGTCAACCTGCGCGAGGAATCGGGCGGCGCGCGCGAGGGCCCGTTGAGCGGGCTGACGTTCGTCGTCACCGGCCGTCTGGAGCGCTTCTCGCGCGACGCCGCGGAGTCGCTGATCAAGCGGCACGGCGGCGCGGCCGGCAAGCAGCGTGACGAAGAAGACCGACTACCTCGTCGTCGGCGCCGAAGCCGGCTCCAAGGCGGCGAAGGCGCAGCAGCTCGGGACGAAATTGCTCGACGAAGACGCGTTTGTCGCGTTGATGAAGGAACGAGGGGTCGTGTAGTCTGTCGGTCAGTCAGTCGGTCAGTCGGTCAGTCGGTCAGTCGGTCAGTCGGTCTGTCGGTCTGTCGGCAGTTCGTAGCGAACGCCCACCGCCCTGACGAACTGACATCCTGAAAGACCGACCGACTTCCTCACGCCGCGTCTTCCGCACGCAGACGCCAGATCCTGGTCGTGGTCGTCGTGGCCGGCGGGGAAGCGGTGCGGGGCGTCGTGGCGCAGATCCGGCGCGCGCTTCCATCAGCCGTTCGAACGCATCCACGACATCCGGGTCGAACTGCGTGCCGCTGTTCGCCGCGAGTTCCGCCATCGCGTCGTCGTGGCTCATCGCCGCGCGGTATGGCCGGTCGGACGTCATCGCGTCGTAGGCATCGACGATGGAGAAGATGCGCGCTTCGAGCGGGATCTTGTCGGCGGTGAGGCCGAACGGATAGCCGCCGCCGTCGTACCGCTCGTGGTGGTACAGCAGGATGGGCAGCGCGCCTTCCAGGAAGCCGATCTTCGACACCATCAGCCCGGCGAGCAGCGGGTGCTTCCGCATCGCCTCCCACTCGCCGTCGTTCAGCGCTTTCGGCTTCTTGAGCACCGCATCCGGCACGCCGATCTTGCCGACGTCGTGCAGCAGCGCGCCGCGCTCGATGTCGACGAGCTGCGGTTCCGGTATGCCCATTTGCCGCGCCAGGTGCAGCGTGATCCGCGCGACGCGCTCGCAGTGGCCCTCAGTCACCTCGTCCTTCGCGTCGAGCGCCGCCATGAGCGCCTTCAGCGTGGCGTCGTAGCTCAGCTCGATCTCGTCCGCGTACGACCGCACCTTCGCGAAGAGCAGCGCCTGCTCGACGGCCGTGACGCGCCTGCCCCGCCAGCTCCTCGACACCCTGCACCTCGGTGTCGGTGAAGCCGCCCCGCCGTCCCGATCCGGCCCGGATCACACCGACGACGGCGACGACGCGCTCACGCAGCGCAACGGGCACGCACAGCGACGGACATCTGCCCGGCGCCGTCCACCTCCGGGAAGAACTGGCGGTACGCGCTGGCCGGCTGCGACGTCACCACCGTAGTGTTCGTAGCGACGCAGCGGCGCAGGAACCACTCCTCGACCGCGCGCTGGTGATGCGAGATCGCGCCCGTCGCCTGCTCGTACGTCGCGCGGAGCATCATGTCGCCGGTGTTCTCGTCGTACAGCGCGACGAGGCCGTGGCTCCCGCGCGCGAGCAGCGTGGCGTCGCGCGACACGTGCGTGACGACTTCGTGCAGGTCCAGCGACGAGCGGATCTCGTCGCCGCGTGTGTACAGGTGGAGCAGCCGCCGGTGGCCCGCCGCGAACCGCCGCACGCCGAACCAGAACGTGAGCTGCACGAGCACGAAGCACGCCAGCGCGAACAGCGCCAGCAGGGAGATCATTTCCCGGTTCGCCTTGGAGATGGCGCGGTTGACCGCGGCCGACGACTGGTCGACTTCGATCGTGTACGCGCCGGCGCGGGCAAACGTGACGAAGATGTCGCTGCCGTCCGGAGCCGTCGAGCGCGTCCATGCCGGGCCCCATGGCGGTTGCGAGGGTCCCTGCGCCGGCGCTCCCGTACCAAGCGAGAGGACGGGCTCCGCCGCCTGCCCCCAGACGCGCACCGCCCGCACGTCGCCCGCGATCAGCGGCCGTAGCGCATCCTCCGCCCGCGACCGGGTCGAGGCGGACACCGGCTCACCGGGGGCGAGCGGCTCGAACAGCGGGAGCAGCGGGGCGCTCGCGATGGCGGCGGCGGTTTCGGCCGCGGAGTGCTCGTTCGACCTGCGGACGAGCTGGGAGCCAATGAAGCCGAACCCGCCGACGATCAGGACGATCGCGACGAAGCTGGCGGCTGCGAACCGCAGGTAAATGTCTGAGCTGGATTCCCTGCTCATCAAACCTCTCTCTGCCCGGCGCCATGACCCTCTCTTTGTATCGGCCTGTTTGCTCGCAAGATGTAGGTTCACAGGTGATCTGACGGACATTCATAGATTCCCCTAAGGGCCCGGTGCTATAGTTCCACGGCATGGAATCGAAGCTGGAAGAACTCCGTCGCATCCTCGCCGGCATGGAATCCGTGGTCGTCGCCTTCTCCGCGGGCGTCGATAGCACGTTCGTGGCCGCCGTGGCCGCCGACGTCCTTGGCGAGCGAGCGCTCGCCGTCACCGGCGTCTCGCCGTCGATCCCGCGGTCAGAGGTCGAAGAGGCGCAGGAGCTGGCGCGTCAGATCGGCATCCGCCACGTGCTGTTGGACACGTCGGAGATGGACCGGCCCGGTTATGTCGAGAACTCGCCACAGCGCTGCTACCACTGCAAGACCGAGCTCTACACCCTGCTCGAAGAGATGGCCGTTCGAGACGGCATCGCGTTCGTGGCCGATGGCTGCAACATGGACGACCTGGGCGACCACCGCCCGGGCCGCGTCGCCGCCGCCGAGCATCGGGTGCGCAGCCCGCTGATCGAAGCCGGGCTGGGCAAGGCGGAGATCCGGGAGCTGTCGCGCGAGCGCGGGCTGCCGACCTGGGACAAGCCGGCGATGGCGTGCCTGTCGTCGCGCATCCCTTATGGCACGCCGGTTACGGTGGAGGCGCTGGACCAGGTCGGCGCGGCCGAGGCGTTCCTGCGCGGGCTGGGCTTCCGGCAGCTACGCGTCCGCCATCACGGCGACGTCGCCCGCATCGAGGTCGAGCCGGGCGACCTGGCGGCCGTGATCGAGCATCGCGACCGGATCGTGACGCGGCTCAAGAACCTGGGCTACAAGTACGTCACCATGGACCTCGCGGGCTTCCGCAGCGGCAGCATGAACGAGGCGATCGCCCCAGCCGCCGGCCTCGCCCTCACGCCGGTCGCCGCCCGCCGAGAGTAAGCGGGCAGCCCGCAAAGGGATGCGGACAGCGCCTCGCGGCGAGGGCGGAGGCATGGCTCCGCCCCTACTCGTCGGCGACGCTCTGTTGTCTGTTGTCTGTTGTCTGTTGTCTGTACTGCGCCAGCAGCGTCAGCGCCACGCGCCCCAGTACACGGGGTTCGTCATGGCGTGGACGACTTCGCCGCGCTCGGGGCGGCCGCGGAAGCCGCGTACTTCGACGCGCAGGTAATCGTCGCCTTCCAGCCGCAGATCGAACTCATCGTCGAACTCTTCGACCGCGGGCGTGATCTCCTTCACGAGGCCGCGCTTGCCGAAGAAGCGCAGGTGCTTGCCGTCGGGCCCGCGATACTTCACGCGGAACCGCACGAGCGCGTCCGGCGCGGCGTCGATGCGGTCGCCGTGCATGGCCTCGAACACGCCGTCGGCGTCGGCGTCGGCGCGCAGCTCGATGAACGGGCCGTTCGGCGCTTCGGAGATGAAGACATGGCCGCGCTCCACCGCATCGAGCACGGCGCGCTGCGTCAGCGGGCCTTCGACGTACACCCACGTGCACGGCTCGCCCGGCCCGTTCGGCTGCGTCATCACCGCGGGCGGCACGCAGTGCGAATCGCTGCCGCCGACGGCCACCATGCGCTCGCCGCGGTTGAGGTGGCCTTCCCATCGCAGCAGCGCGGGCTCGTTGAACCAGCGCCAGGGTGCGTTCCACACCTCGACGGCCTGGTAGCCGCGCACGTCGTCGTGCTTCCACGGGATCGGCGAGTCCGGATGATTAATCGAGAACATCGAACCGCGCGCGTTCGCGTTCTCGACGAGCCGCTGCACGCGGTCGCCGTCGCTGCCGCGGAAGTCGATCCAGCCATCGAGACCCCAGACGTTGGCATGGCCGCCGTACATCGTGATCTCTTCGCCGGCGATGAGGAGCGGCGCACGGTCGTTGAGGCGCGCCAGCTCGTCCCAGTGGCTGATCGTGTTGTGGTCGGTCAGCGCGAAGTAGTCGAGCCCGACGCGCCGCGTGTACATGACGATCTCTTCGACGGTGTTCTTGCCGTCGGAATGCTCGCTGTGCGCGTGCAGGTCGCCGCGATACCAGCGCCCGCCGCCGCCATTCGACCCACCGGCCACCACCTCGGCCGCCGGCATGCCCGGCACGCGCACCTCGGCATTCGCCGCCGGCTCCTCGGTCGCGGCCGGGTCAATGTCGACGTCGACGTTCACGCGGTAGCGCACGACGGGGTCGTCGATCTTCGAACAGCCGAACATGATGTTCCATTCGCCCGGCTGCAGCGGGCCGCGGATGTAGCCCGGCGTCGCGGCGTCCGGCGCGATGAAGAAGCCGCTGCGGGCGCCGCCGCTCCAGCCGCGGAAGCCGCCAGTCAGGAAGTCCGCGCCGCGCGCGTCGAACACACCGATGTCAACGTTGTTGCCGTCGTGCGTCTCCTGCGCGCCGGTGACCTGGTTGTCGTAGAAGTAGCTGACCTCGAGCCGGCGCGCGCCTTCCGGCACGACGAACGGCAGGTAGTGGTACTGCGCCTCCGCGTTTGCGGGCGTGACGATGCCTTCGAGCCGGATCGGGTGTCTCATGCCGGCGCGCCTCCTCGGTCGCGATCTGGTCGCGACGGCAGTATAGGCGTGTGCGCCGCGCGGGCGGCACCCGCGGCGGGCTGCCGCGGCACACTCACGGCTGCGACATTCGCAAGCCGAGGACGGTTGTCATGCCCGCGCACGGCGTGAGATGCTGGTCTAGCAGCAGAGGAGCGAGCGCGTGGAAGGCCTGACCACCCGGCCGGCGGCGCCCCAGGACTTCGAGCGCGCCTGGAGCATCGTCAACGAGCCTCCGAGCCGCGAATCGATCGGCATGGCCGGCGACGCCCGGCGCGCGGTAGCCGTCGGCAACGTCCTGGCGCGCCACGGCCTGGGCATCGACATCTCGCAGACCACGCTGGCGATGCTCGACGGCCAGATCGTCGGCGTGCTCGAAGCGTACGGCGCCGAGCACCACCGCAAGATCGCGCCGCTGACGGTGCTCCGTCTCATCCCGCGGGCCATCCGGCTCCTTGGCCCACGGCAGACGCTGTGGCTGCCCGCCGCGCTCCGTGCCCGCGGCCGGGTCAACTGTCCGCCCGTGCCGGGCTCGTACTACATCGCAGAGATCGACGTCGACGAGCGGTACCGCAACCGCGGCATCGGCGGCGTGCTGTTGCGCCACGCCGAGGAAGCGGCGCGCGCCGCCGGCCACAAGCAGATGTCGCTCACCACCGCGATCACCAATCCGGCTCAGCACCTGTACGAGCGCCACGGCTACCGCGTCGTCGAGACGAAGACTGACGCGGCGTTCGAACGCATCACCGGCATCCCCGGCCGCGTGCTCATGGTCAAGGATCTCACGTAGCCCCTGGCCTCCGGCCTGCTACCCTGTCCGCGGGTACGGGCCGCCAGGAGAGGCCCATGATCGTCACGCTCGCCATTCTCGCCGCGGTCGCCGTTGCCGGCGCCGTGCTCTTCGCCTGGCGCGAAAGCCGGCTGGCGAACGCGCAGCTCCAGCAGCAGCTCGCGGTGATGCAACAGTCGATGCAGGCGCAGGTGCAGGCGCTCGACGCGCGCCTCACAGCGGGCGTCGATGGCGTGCAGCGCTCGCTGACCTCGTCGCTCACGTCCACGCACGACACGATGCGCGCCGTCGATCAGCAGCTCGGCGAGCTGTCGGCATCGACGCGCCAGATGCTCGAAGTCGGGCGCGACATCTCCGGGCTGCAGCAGATGCTGCGCGCGCCGAAGCCGCGCGGCCAGTTCGGCGAGCTGCTGCTCGAGCGCCTGCTCGAAGACATACTCCCGTCCGGGCACTTCGCGCTCCAGCACCGCTTCAAGGACGGGCGCATCGTCGATGCGGTGATCCAGATCGGCGGCGGCCTCGTACCCGTCGATGCGAAGTTCCCGGACGCCGCGTTCCGGCGGATCATCGACGCCGCGGATGACGCCGTCCGCGCGGTCGCCCGCCGCGACTTCGCGCGCGACGTGCGCGGCCACATCGACGCCGTCGCCAAGTACATCCTGCCCGACGAGGGCACGTTCGGCTTCGCGCTCATGTACGTCCCCGCGGAGAACGTGTACTACGAGTCGATGATCCGCGACGACAGCGCCGACCTGCAGGCGTACGCGCAGGCAAAGCGGGTCATCGTCTGCTCGCCCAACAGCTTCTTCGCCTACCTGCAGGCGCTCGTGCTCGGCCTCAAGGGGTTGCGGGTCGAAGAGCGCGCGCGCGAGATCGTCGCCCACCTGGAACGGCTGAACGACGACTTCGCGCGCTTCCGCAAGGACTTCGATACGCTCGGAGGCCACATCGCCCACGCCCACGCGAAGTACGACGAGCTGGACCGGAGCGCGGCGCGCCTCGGCGACCGCCTCGCGCGGCCGCTGGACCCCGATGTCGTCCCCGTGCCGCTCGACGAAGGCGAGCCGTTGCGGTTGTTGCCGTAGGGGGAGTTGTCAGTTCACAGTTCACAGTTGTGAGTCGAGCGACGAGGCATAGCTCCGCCCCTACTCGACCACGGGGGAGGCATGGCTCCGCCCCTACTCGACCAGGGCGGAGGCATGGCTCCGCCCCTACCCGTGGACGGCCTGCTCTCTGCTTCTGCGCGCTGCTCTCTGTTGTCTGTTTCCGCCAGCCCTCGTATCGTAGCCATGGATCCGCACGATCACGCGGGCCGAAAGGGAGCCGTCTTGCCCGAACTGCCGCTCGATGACCCGATCGTCGCTGAGTTGCTCAGCGGGCCGAATCTGGCGCGGCTCGCGTACGTCGGCGTCAACGGCAGGCCGCACGTCGTGCCGATCTGGTGCGCGTACATCGATGGCGACATCGTGATGGTGACGGGCCCGAAGGCCGACAAGGTGCGCGCGCTCGAAGCCAACCCGGCCGTGGCGATCACGATCGATTCCAGCAAGCCGCCGTACCACGTGCTGCTGGTCGATGGCGACGCGACCGTCGAGCCGACCGAGGGCATGGCGCCGGAGTACCCGGCGATCGTCGAACGTTACCTGGGCGCCGCCGCCGACGCCTATCTCGCGCCGATGCGCACGCGCGTCAAAACGCAGCGCCGGATCCGCGTGGCGGTGCGGTCCTGGCGCGTGTTGGACTTCGTCAAGCGATTTCCGAAGAGCCTGCGATGAACGACACCGAAGAACTGCTGCGCGCCGCCCTGCTCAAAGTGCCCGCCGGGCTCGCCGAGCACGTCGTGCGCGTCCTCGAGGAGACGGCGCGGCTTGCTGCTGTGCACGGCATCGACCGGGAGACGGCGAAGATCGCCGCGCTCGGCCACGACCTGCTGCGCGCGCACAGCGACGAGCGGCTGCTCAACATCGCCGCGGAGCAGGGCTACCCGCTCTGCGACGTCGACCGCATGGAGCCGGTGTTGCTGCACGGCCCGCTCGCCGTGCCGATCCTGCGCGAGCAGTACAAGGTGCTCGATGCCGACGTGCTGGGCGCGGTGGCGTACCACACGACCGCGCACGCCGGCATGACGCCGCTGCAGAAGCTGCTGTTCGTCGCCGACAAGATCGAGCCCCACAAGCGCGACCTCGCGCCGGCGGCGATCGACCGCGTGATCGAGCTGGCGCAGAGCGACCTCGATGCGGCGCTGCTCGCGTACCTGGACTACCACGTGCTGTACGCGCTGGACACCGGCTGGCCGCTGCACCCGCACACCGTCGCCGCGCGCAACGAGCTGCTGCGCGCGCGGCGGCAGTCATCGGCCACAGGCGATGTCGAGTCGTTGCCCCCGGCGTATTCGGACGGCGAGTAGCGGCCGAGAGCTGCCGTCTGGCTGACGAGAACCGCTACGCGTCCATCCATTCCGGCGGATGCGACCCGAGCGGCGCACTCGGCCGCTCCCACCGCGCCGGCGTGGCCGTCAGATTCGATCGCCGGCCGCAGGTGCGTCATCGGCCCGAAGGGTGTCTCGCGTTCCATGAGCAGGTCGCCGGGGTCGCCGACGCCGCGCGCCGCCGCGGGATCGCACGTCGCGCCGAGCCTGTCGAACCACATCGCGGTCTGACAGAGCGACGCGCGCACGGCCCAGCTGCCGCCTTCTTCGGCGCGGCGGGCGAGCGCGATCATCGTCCCGTACGCGGCGAGGTACCCCGTCGTGTAGTCGCATGCGGCGGCGGGCACGAGGCGCGGCGGACCAGGCGCGCCCTGCGCGGCCGCGATGCCCGTCACGCTCTGCGCGAGCTGCTCCCAGCCCGGCCGGCCGCGCCACGGACCCGTGTGCCCGTAACAGTTGATCGCGACGTGGACGATGCCCGGCCGCAGCGCGACGACGTCATCGACGCCGAAGCCGCGCCGGGCGAGCGCGCCGCGGCGGTATCCATCGACGAACACGTCCGCTCCGTCGAGCAGCGAACGGAGCACGTCCGGCCCGCCGCGCTCGTCGAGGTCGACCCACGCCGAGCGCTTGCCGTGGCCGGTCTCGATGTCGAACACCTCGACCGCCGGCAGCTTCGGGGAGGCGATGCGCAGCACGTCCGCGCCGTGCTCGGCGAGCGCGCGGCCGCACGCCGGCCCGGCGAGCACGCGCGTGAGGTCGAGCACGCGCACGCCCGCGAGCGGCCGTAGGTGCGACGTCAGCGGCTCCGGGTCGCTCTCGCCGATCTTGATCACTTCGACGGCCGGCAGATCGGAGAGCGCGCGTCCCTGCGGGTGCGCCGCCCACTCCTCCGAGGTGCGCACCATCGCGCCGCACATGCCGCGCCCGGCGAGCGCATCTTCGAGCGCCTCGGCGCGCCACCCGCGCACCGTCGCCGCGATGCTCGCCGCGTCGTCATCGCAGCGCAGCACGTCGAGCGTCCCGGCCTTGAGGTGCGGGAAGCCGCCGTGCAGGTGGATCCAGCGGCCATCGCCGCACTCGTAGAGCGCCACGCAGGGGTTGCTCTCGTTCGGGCGCCTCATGGCCTTGCCGGCGACGCCCGCGTACGCGAAGCCGAGGAGCGACGCCGCGGCCGCACGCACGTTGACGCGCGCGGTCTGCCGCACGCCGGTGCGTTGCGCCCAGAGATTGGCCGCGGCCGCGCCGCACGCCGCGAGCGCGACGGCCGCCGCTTCGCCGACCGGAAAGCGCGCGGCGAGCACGGGGTCTTCGCCCGAGACTTCGATCGATGCATCCGGCGGCAGAGTGAGGCGCGCCGCGCGCACTATCGCGTCGAGCCGGGATTGGTCCACTGTGGTGCGCTCCCGGAAGGTCGAGTGCTATCGAGAAGCGTCTACTGCGACTGCTCGCGCAGCCAGCGCGCCGCTTCCTTCGCGTGGTAGGTGATGATGATATCCGCGCCCGCGCGCTTGATCGACGTCAGGATCTCGAGCGCCGTGCGGCGGCCGTCGATCCAGCCGTTCGCGTCGGCCGCCTTCACCATCGCGTACTCGCCGCTGACGTTGTAGGCGGCGAGCGGCAGGTCGAACTGCTGGCGCGCGGCGGCGAGCACGTCCAGGTACGCGAGGGCGGGCTTCACCATGACGATGTCGGCGCCCTCGTCGACGTCGTCCTCGATCTCGAGCAGCGCCTCGCGCGCGTTCGGCGGGTCCATCTGGTAGCCGCGGCGGTCGCCGAACCGCGGCGCGCTGGCGGCGGCCTCGCGGAACGGGCCGTAGAACGCGGACGCGTACTTCGCGCTGTACGCCATGATCGGCGTCTGCGTGTAGCCCGCGTCGTCGAGCTCATCGCGGATCGCGGCGACGCGCCCATCCATCATGTCGGAGGGCGCCACCATGTCGGCGCCCGCGCGCGCGTGCGACAGCGCCGTGCGCGCGATGAGGTCGAGCGAGCGGTCGTTGTCGACCGCGCCATCGATGATCACGCCGCAGTGGCCGTGGCTGGTGTACTCGCAGAGGCAGACGTCCGTGATGACGACCAGGTCCGGGTCAGCCTGCTTGAACGCGCGCACGGCGTCCTGGACGATGCCGCCGTCGTCGTACGCCTCCGAACCCTGCTCGTCCTTCATCGCCGGCAGGCCGAAGAGCAGCACGGCGGGGATGCCGAGCGCGCGCAGGTCGGCGGCCTCGTGCCCCGCCTGGTCGAGAGAGATGCGGTACTGGCCGGGCATCGACGGGATCTCTTCCCGCACGCCCTGGCCGTGGCCGACGAAGAGCGGATAGACGAAGTCCGATGCCGACAGCCGCGTCTCGGCGACCAGCCGGCGCATCGCCTCGGACTGCCGCAGCCGGCGGTGCCGCCCGAATCCCCCGCGCGTGTCGAGATCCAGCATGGGGGTATTGTACTCCGAGACTCACCCATGTCGTACCGCCGCGGCCTCTGTTGCGGTCTCTGCTTCGTATGCTGTATTGTCGCCGCAAATGGACCTGAGAGGGTGAGCCGCACCGATGATGTCACGCTGGTACAAGCAATGGTGGGTCTGGCTGATCGCCGCGTTCATTATCGGGGTGGTGGCGCTGGCAGTGAGCGGTCCTCGCAACCACGACGACCTGGACTTCAGCGACGTGCTCGGCAATGCCCGGGATGGCAAGATCGAACGAATTGAACGTCTACGGCACGTTGCTTGACGTTCGTCTGCGCGGCGATTCGAAGGTGTACCGATCACACGCGGGACCGACTACGGATCTCGTCGCGGCGCTGCAAAGCTCGGGCGTAGATGTGGGCGAAGGCGGCGATAACGCGGTTCATCTCAAGTACCACGACGGCGGCCTGTCGGCCGGAGTGAAGTGGCTCGTCCAGGTAGCGCTGTTCGTGATCTTGGGCGCGCTGGGCTACGCTGTGCTGCGCCTCGCGCTCGGGCCCGGCCGCTTGCCGAAGGAGGACCGGAGCGAGTGACGGCGGCATTGCATTGTCGCGATCCCGGTCAGCCTCCGATAGGATGCCAGCATGCCCCTCCCACCCAACGAACCCAACACGCCGGAAGCCGTGGCAGCGTGGGTGCGCGCGCGCACGCGGCGGCACGATCGCTTCGCCGCCGTCTTCGACCAGTCGGAGCGGCACCGGCAGGAGCACGGTGCGGACTGCACCGTCTATCCCACGTCGAGCGGCCCGCTGCTCGGCGCGCTCGTCGAGGCCACGGGCGCGCGCCGCATCCTCGAAGCCGGGTGCGGCCTCGGCTACAGCGCGCTCTGGCTGGCCGACGGCGCGCTGCCCGACGGGCACGTTGACACCATCGAGAAAGAGGAATCGCACGCCGAGCTGGCGCGCGCGAACGCCGATGAGCACGGCTTCGATGACATGATCACGGTGCACACCGGCCGCACGGCCGATGTGCTGCCGCGCCTCGCCGGACCGTATGACCTGGTGTTCTGCGACAGCGACCTCGACGAGTACGCCGCCTGCTTCGAGCACTTCGTGCGCCTGCTGCGCCACGGCGGCCTGCTCATCACGAGCAACCTGTTCCTCGGCGTGTACACGGACGAGTTGCCGGAGATCCAGCAGGCGATCGACTACCGCGAGCGCATCCTCGACGACCCGCGCCTCCGCACCGCCTTCACGCTCTCCGGCCTCGCGCTGAGCGTCCGCACCGACGCATAGGCGTTCGCTACCGTCCCCAGCGCCGGCGTATCGGCCGCGTGCCGGGCTGGCCGACGTTCTCCCACCAGGTCGTGGCCGCCGACTCGATGTTGTATTCGAAGAGGCAGTCCTCCGGCCGTGCCCAGTGCGGGCCGTCGCGAGACACGAGCGCGCGCGTCGCGTCATCGGTCACGAGGCGGGCGCGGCCGCGGATGAGGAACTCATCGTCGTCCTTGCCGGGCAGCATGTGCAGCGCGTATCGTCCGTCGCGCACCTGGTCGCCGGCCTTCGGCGACGAGCGCAGCGTCGATACGAACAGCCGGCCGTCGAGCACGAACGGCGCCACCGGATGCACACGTGGCGCGCCGTCGCGCCGTACCGTCGCCAGGTACGCGAGGTTGTGCTGCTCCAACAGCGCCGCGCCCTCGGCCGCCATCTCCGGCTCGATGCGGCCGAATTCGCCCCAGCTCACCATCTCGTCACCTCCGTCCGCGGAAATGCCGATCTAAGGTTACTCGGGGCATCCTGACAGCGTGCTGTCACGAGACCGCGCCATACGGATAATCCATCTGGCGGGCGATGGCGTCGCGCGCCTCGCGCCCCGCGAGCTTCTCGCACATATACAGCCCCAGGTCGATAGACGACGTCACGCCGCGCGCCGTGATCACGTCGCCCTCGTTGACGATGCGGTCGTTCACGACGCGCTCGCAGTAGCGCGCCAGGTGCTTGAAGGCGTTGGGGTGCGTCGTCGCGCGGCGGCCGCGCAGGAAGCCGGCGGCGCCCCACAGCAACGCGCCGGTGCAGACCGAGACGCGGTACCGGCAGCGCGCCGCCGTCTGGATCCAGCCGATGAAGTCGGCGTCGCTCACCAGCGCACGCGAACCGACGCCGCCCGGCAAGAACACGAGGTCGTAGGCATCGAACGGGCCGCACACGCGGTCGGCGACGAGCCGCAGGCCCTTCTCCTCGCGCACCTCGCGGATCGTCGCGCA
The DNA here is from genome assembly GCA_963701135.1 of uncultured Chloroflexia bacterium. Lineage (GTDB taxonomy): Bacteria > Chloroflexota > Dehalococcoidia > DSTF01 > JACRBR01 > CAYJMJ01. The sequence goes on along the minus strand of OY969567.1, from coordinate 2,573,616 downwards.
GACGTCCCACTCCAGGTCCGGCATGAACCCCATGGTCTTGAGCCGCGTGACGGCGTCGTAGAAACCGACGAAGTCGAGCGTCGTCATGCCGTCGTAGATCACGAGTGCGAGCTTCATGGCGGCCCTCCGTGGGTGAAACTTTCAGCTACGTCCCTACACCGGTGCGTTGACAAACAAGGAGCCCCGGGGTTCTTCCCGGGGCTGCTTCGCTGCTTCAATGCCGCGCGACGGTCAGTTGTCGGCCGGCGGCTCGATGGGCGTCGTCACGAGCGCGCGCCCGATCCAGAACGAGATGTAGAGCGCGCCCAGGAAGCCCGCCGTGACGGGCAGCGCCAGCGCCATGTACGACTTCTTGAGCACGCCGATGATGAACGCGATCCCCGTGAACACGCTCACGGCGCAGATGATCATGCCGGCGGTGTGCGAGCGCTCTGCTCCCATGATGGTGCTCCTTTGCGCGGGCGAGGCTTCGCCGGTGTTATAACAGCGCCCCTCCGGCCGGCGCAAGGATGGGGATCGGAGGCCGGAGGGGCAGAGGTCGGCGCGGCGTCCAGCATCGAGCAGCGAGCCGCCCTCCGCCCTCCGCCCTCCAACCTCCAACCTCCAACCTCCAACCTCCGCCCTCCGCCCTCCGCCCTCCGCCCTCCAACCTCCAACCTCCAACCTCCGCCCTCCGCCCTCCAACCTCTAACCTCTAACCTCTAACCTCTAACCTCTAACCTCTAACCTCTAACCTCTAACCTCTAACCTCTAACCTCTAACCTCGATATACTGCGCGCCTGTTGGAGTACGCCTCGTGACCACCACCGCCGGCATCCTGAACGTCACCGGATACGTGGGCAGCGAGCTCGCCCGGCTGCTGCACGGGCACCCGCACGTGCGCCTGGCCGGCGTCACCGGCCGCAGCGCCGCCGGCAAGCGCCTGCCCGAGATCTTCCCGCACCTGTGGGCGCTCGACCTGCCGATCGCCGAATCGCTCGACGGCGTTCGATGTCGTCTTTTCGGCGCTGCCGCACGCCGCCGCGGCCGAGCAGCTCGTGCCGTACATCGAGGCGGGCGTGCCGGTGATCGACCTCAGCGCCGACTTCCGGCTGAAGCGCGTCGAGGAGTACGAGGCGCGCTACAAGGTCACGCACCCGGCGCCGCACCTGCTCCAGCGCGCCGTCTTCGGCCTGCCGGAGCTGCATCGCGAGGAGATCGCGGCGACGAAGCTCACGGCCGTCCCCGGCTGCCACTCGACCGGCGTGATCCTGGCGCTCGCGCCCGCGTTCGCGGCGGGCATCATCGAGCCGGAGGTGATCGCCGACACGAAGACCGGGCTGTCGGGCGCGGGACGGACGCTCGGCCTCAACGTCCACTTCTCCGAGGCCGACGCATCGGTCGCGCCGTACGGCCTCGACGGCCACCGACATCTGCCGGAGATGACGCAGGAGCTCGGGACGCTCGCCGAGGCGCCGTCGCCATCGGTCACGTTCGTGCCGCACTACGTACCGATGACGCGCGGCATCCTCAGCACCTGCTACGCGCGCCTGCGCGACGGCGTTGTGCTCGACCGCGCCGGGCTGAAGCAGCATCTACCGCGACTTCTACAGCGACGCGCCGTTCGTACACGTGTCCGACGCCGCACCTTCGACCAAGCACGTCGCCGGGACGAACTACTGCATCGTCCATCCGTCGATCGACCCGCTGACGGGCACGGTGGTGGTGGCGAGCGCGCTCGACAACCTCGGCAAGGGCGCGGCGGGCGCGGCCGTGCAGTGCTTCAACGTCATGCTCGGGCTGCCGGAGACGGCCGGCCTGGAGTCGCTGGCGATCTTCCCGTAGTGGCGAAGGCGGCCGCGAAGGGCGGCATCTCGATCGTCGAAGGCGGCAGCGCCACGAGCCCGCGGGGGTTCGTCGCCGGGGCGGTGTACGCCGGCATCAAGACGGCCGGCGCCGGCAAGCTCGATCTCGGCATACTCGCGTCGGACCGGCCGGCGGCGGTCGCGGCGATGTTCACGCGCAACGTCGTGAAGGGCGACGCCGTCGTCGTGTCGCAGGAGCACACGCGGAACGGACGGGCGCGGGCGATCATCGTCAACGCCGGCGTCTCTAACGTCGCCAACGGGCCGCAAGGGCGGCGCGACGCGCGAGGAGATGTGCGCGCTCGCCGCGGCGAAGCTCGGCATCGCACCGGACGAGATGCTGGTCGGGAGCACCGGCGTCATCGGCCGGCCGCTGCCGATGCCGAAGATCCGCGACGGGGGTGGCGCGCATCAAGCTGCGCGCGGACGGCGGGCACGATTTCGCGCGCGCGATCATGACGACCGACACGCATCCGAAGACAATGGCCGTGCGCTTCCGGGGCGGCGGGCGCGCGTACACCATCGGCGCGGTCGGCGAAGGGCGTCGGCATGATCCATCCGGACATGGCGACGATGTTCTGCTTCCTCACGACGGACGCGCCGGTCGAGCGCCGCTTTCTCAAGCGGGCGCTGCATGCGGCGGTCGACGACTCGCTCAACATGATCAGCGTCGATGGCGACACGAGCACCAGCGACACGACGCGATCCTCGCCAACGGCGCAGCGGGAGGCCGCGCGATCGATGCGGAGCATCCGGCCGCGGCGGCGTTCGAGCGCGCGTTGCGCTACGTCTGCATCGCGATGGCGAAGATGCTGGCGCGCGACGGTGAGGGCGCGGAGAAGCTGATCGAGGTGCGGATCGAGGGCGCGGCGACGGAGCGGGAGGCGCGCGCGGCGGCCCGCACGGTGTCAGCGTCGCCGCTGGTCAAGACGGCAGTGCACGGGCACGACCCCAACTGGGGGCGGCTGCTGATGGCCGCCGGGCGCAGCGGCGCGCGCATCGACCTGGCCCGCGCCCGCGCCTGGCTCGGTGATACCATGGTCTACCGCGGCAAGCCCGTGCCGTTCGATGAGGCCGCGGCGAGCGACTATCTCCGCGGTGAGGACGTGCTGCTGCGCGTTGACCTGGGCGCGGGCCGCGCCGCCGCGACCGCGTGGGGATGCGATTTGACGCCGGAGTACGTGCACATCAACAGTGACTACACCACCTGACAACAGCGGCATCACGGTCATCAAGCTCGGCGGGTCGACGCTCGGCGCGCACGATACGTCGCTGCGCGACATCGCCGACGCGCGCCGCGACGGACGCAAGATCGCCGTCGTACACGGAGGCGGCGCGGCGATCAGCGCGTGGCTGGAGCGCAGCGGCATCGGAGCGCGCTTCGTGCGGGGGTTGCGCGTCACCGACGCGGCGACGCTGGAGGTGGTGGTCGCGGTGCTTGCGGGCGTCGTCAACAAGCAGCTCGTGGCCGAGCTGAGCGCGCTGGGCGCGCCCGCGATCGGCCTCAGCGGCGCCGACAGCATGATCCTGCAGGCGCGCCGGTACGACGCCGACCTCGGCTTCGTCGGCAAGATCGAGCGCGTCAACCCGTTCCCGCTGCGAGGAGCTGCTGCGGCTCGGCTACGTGCCGGTGATCGCGCCCATCGCGATCGAGCAGGACGGCGGGCGGAGCGCAGTTGCTGAACACGAACGCCGACACGGCCGCGGGCGAGATCGCGGCGGCGCTGCACGCCGAGTGCCTCGTGTTCCTGACGGACGTCGAGGGCGTGCTGACGAGCGACCGGCGCGTGCATCTCGCGGCTCTCGATCGCCGGAGGCGAACGCACTCATCGCGGCAGGCGTCGCGGCCGGGCGGCATGATCCCCAAGCTGGCGGCGGCGGTGCGGGCCGCGGGGGCCGGCTGCGCCACGCGCATCGTGGGCGGCACGGCGCCCGGTGCGCTGGCGCGCGTCCTCGCCGGCGACGGCGGCGGCACGACGGTGCGGGGGTAGGCCGGCGCGCTGGGGGTTGGAAGCGACAAGCGGGAGGCGGGAATTGGCGATGCCGCGGCAGGATGCCTACGCGAGTTTGAGCGCGGGGAAGTAGGTCTTGTAGTAGCCGCGGTCGCGCGTGAGGAGCCGGCCGGCGCGGGCGGCCGCGTGTGCGCCGATCATGAAGTCGGCGACGATGTGCTGGCGAGCGCGGAGGGACGTTCCCGCAGGTGGCGCATCGAGGGCGGTTGGCAGCGCCGCACTCCGGGCACGCGAGCCCCGTCGAACGGCGAGCGGCGTAGCGGCGCCAGGCGGCGCCCGCCTCATAGAGGACACGGTCGTCGGACGGGACAAGACGGATGCCCGTGCTCACGAGGAATCGGTCGATTTCCGCCTGCTTCGAGAAGTGCGCCGCGAGTTCGGCGTACACGGGCTCGCAGATGATGAGCGCGCCGCGCGACAGCGCCTGGACGAGCGCCCGATTGGCGTCCCTGGCGCCGGGCGATCCGGGGAACAACACGTCGAACAGGATGTTCGTGTTGACGGCGGTGGTCACCGGCCGCGCATCTCCTCGACAACGGCGTCGGGGTCCTGGCCGGCCATATCCTTCAGATAGCCGAGCCACGCGTCGAACGGCGACTCGCGCACGCGCTTACGTACGCGCAGGCCATTACGATCTTCGACGAATTCGAGCTCGTCGCCGGGCTGCAGTCCGAGGCGTGCGCGGATGGCCTTCGGGATCGTCACCTGCCCCTTGCTGGTCACGGTCGAGTGCGTGGACGGCTGCGTGACTTTCTGCCGGCTGCTCATCTGACATCTCCAGCGGTAAGGAATACCGTTCCTTACCGAAAGGTAAGGCATCTCAAGGCTCGACGGCAAGCCGCCGGGTGCCTGCTCAGCCCTGGAGCCGTATCATCAGCGCACCATGGCGGACGAATTCACGCGCGAGTATTCGAAGCGGCTGGGGGTGCTGACCGGGAGCCAGATCCAGGCGGCGTTGACGCGCGCCGGGCTCGGGGAATTGCGCGCGGCGCGCCCGGCGCCGGGCGGGCTCTTCGGCCAGAACGTGCTCATCACGAGCGCGTCGGGCGAGTACGTGCTGCGTGGCAGCCCGCACTACGACGGCCAGTTCGAGAAGGAGCGGTACTTCAACCGCGTCGTCCACGAACGGACGCACGCGCGTGCGCCGTGGCCCTTTCTCATCGAGAAGTCGCCGGAGATCTTCGGGTGGAGCTACGCGCTGATGCCGCTGATCGCCGGCGTGCATCTGTCCGACCCCGAGGTGCGACGCTCGCTCACGGCCGATGACCGCATCGGCGTGGCGCGGGCGATGGGCATGTACCTCCCGCTGATCCAGCAGGCGACGTGGGATGCGCCGGCGACGTACGACTACGCCGCCGACGATCTACGCCCGCTGTCCGGGCCGTTCGCGGAGTGGTTCGCCGGAACGACGCGCGAGTGGCTTGGGCGATGCCGCGCGGCGTCGCCGGCGACGACCGACGCGGACGTTGCATGGGTGGAGTCCGTGATCGAGACGGCGCGGCCGGCGCTCGCGGAGCCGTTCGCGCCGGTGCTCGTGCACACCGACTACGCCGAGGGGAACGTCATCGCCGACCGGACGGCGGACGGCTGGCGGATCCGCGGCGTGTTCGACTTGGGCGAGGCGTACGCCGGCGACGGCGAGTACGACCTCGCCCGGCTGGCGTGCTGGTACGGCCGCCAGAGCGTTCGACAACCTGCGCGCGTTCTGCGATGCGTACCTGGGCGCACGTCCGACGCGTCGTGGATTCGCGGAGCGGCTGGCGCTGTACATCCTCCACGACCGCCTGATCATCTGGGAGTACGGCCAGCGCAACAGTGTTCGGTTCACCGGCGCGATGAAGGACATGCCGTTGCGCGAGTGGGCTGAGCCGTTCGTCGCGCTGGCGGATGCGGTGGCGGGGGTGTGAGCGGCGGCGGGCGACGGTGAGCCGAACTCGCACACGGGCAGTTGAGGAGCGAGCGCGGATGGCGTCCGCGTGACCTCACCCCCCGGCCCCCTCTCCGAAAGGCGGTACGGACCAGACACATAGCGGACGAACGTACGATGACATGGTGGACACTCTCCGACAGCACATGGCTGCACGGAGGAGGTTTGCATATGCCCTGGAAGGAGGCCACGGTGGATCTGAGCGGCGAGAGTTCGTGCGCGCCGTCGCGGCAGGGCGCTGTCGAAACGAGAGGCCCGCCGGCGCTTCGCGATCAGCCCCACTTGCGGTCCGTTCTAGGGAAATCCAAGCTGTCTGTTAGCATCCGGGTCGCTATTCTAAGCAAGCGATGCACTGTCAGGTTACGCCGACTCACCAGCCCCTGCCGATCAATCCGTGAATATGGACGGGACTTACGACCTTTCGGTCACCAAACATCTGCCCAATGGCAGCGTTGCGTTGAGCAATGGCTCGCGTCTCACCGCACGCGAGGTTGACATCGTGGCGCTCATGGCAGCCGGTCTGCGTAACCAGGAAATCGCAGACCGCCTCTATCTCTCCGTTCACACGGTCGAGTACAACGCCACGCGCATCTTCGGAAAGCTAGGTGTGCGCAACCGGACGGAAGCCGGCGTGCTGGCCGTCCGACTTCGGCTCCTGGAACCGGCGTTCAGCCCACAGGCATCAGATACGTCAGTTCCCGAGGCGGCGAAACGAGGGAAAGCCAAGATGCTCTCGTCATGGTTCAGGCCTAACGTGAGGCTGACCCGTGTAGACAGGAGTAGCATCATGTTGAACCGGATACTGAGTTGGCGTGGCAGAACGGCGCTGCGGACACGCCTCGTACTGCTGGTGGTGTCAGGGCTGATCATTCTGCAGCCGTTGTGTCAAGCGCAGCGGCCTTCATCAAGCCGGTCTTCGGAGACGCCAGTTACGCCTGCACCAACCTGACGCCGGCGCCAACCTTTGACCCCGGGGCGCCACCACCATTCACTCCGGTATGGGTTGAGGTCAGGGGGACGAACCACACGACGCTCGCTTCTCCTGGCTCGGTGTGCTTCGAGACCGAGGCACAGCTCTTCGAGTTCTTTGGCAGGGATCCGAATTACCCGCGCTGTGCGAGAACGGAGCCGTTTCCCACATCGCTCAGGTCCATTGAGTTCATACCGCTCAGGGAGCCGGTTCCCTCTGGCGCAACGTGCTTCGAGAACGACGAAGAGATGTTCGAGTACTTCGGGTTCGATCCAACCCAGCGGCCGGCGGGGGAGTCTCATCCCCAGCCAGGTTGGCGACCCTGACCAGCGGTTCAGACGCTCATGTGCTCCCGGAGGCTGCGGGCCAGCACGAAGGGGTCGCTCGAGACGACGCTCGCCGCGTAGAGCTCCATCGCACCGAAGTCGGCCGTGCGGCTCGACGGGTCGCCGCGGTCGACGATGCGGACGATGACCGGGAAGCCTTCCCAGCTTTCGGGCGTCTCCGCCCACGGCGGCGTGTAGATCACCAGGTTGAAGGAGTTGATGCCGAGCCGGTCGCGGAAGCACTCCAGGACGTTCGTAGATGCGGTCCTTGAGCGACGTGGAGACGAACGGCGCGAACAGCATGACCTCGTTCTCCTTTTTCGGCGCCAGGTTGGCGATGACCTTCGTGCCGTCCTTCTCGAACGCGCAGCCGAGCGAGGCGTGCGCCTGGTAGAGGTCGTTGAAGTAGTTGAAGCGGTGGTGCGCCTGGTACACCGCCGCGCGCTGGCGCAGGTGCTCGACCGCCGCGTAATGCATGCCGCGGCCCATGATCACCTGCGCGTGCCCGTGCAGCAGCGATGCGCCGGCGCGCCACAGGCAATTCCACAGGAACATGTAGTACTTCGCCTCCGGGTCGCTGGCGTGGGCCAGGTCGCCCCAGCGGCCGCCGGTGTTGACGTAGTCGTGCAGCATCTCGCGCGTGAAGCGCAACGGGTGCTTCTCGTTGAAGACGACGAGGCCGTGGAAGCCATCGAACTTGGCGATGTTGCTGGCGGTGACGCAGAACTTGCCGCGGACGCGCCCGAAGAGGTCCTCCGGCGTGCCGTTGTACGGGTCGTCGAGCGGGTCGGCGCCGGTGTGCTCGAGCTCCTCGTCGAGGTTGATCTCGTGGTGCCACATGGGGCGGCTCGAACGCAGCCAGTTGAAGAGCACGCCCTCGAGCGTGACGATGTTCGTCACCTTGACGATCTTCTGGTCGGCGCGTCGCCTCGACGTCGCCGAACTGTTTCTCGATCCAGGGCAGCATCGCGTCAGGCGGCACCAACTGGCCTTCGTTGCCGCTGACGCTGAAGATGCGCTCGAAGCGCGCGCGCTCGTCGTGGCCGAGCGTCGGCGATCGCGTCTTCGATCTGCATGATGCTGAGGTCTTGCTGTATCGCCATATGCTCCCCGTGCGCCGCGCTAGCGGCGTATTGTCTCCCCTAATGCTTGAAGTGGCGGATGCCCGTCGCGACCATCGCCATGTCGTGCGCGTCGCACACCGCCACCGAATCCTCGTCGCGGATCGAGCCGCCGGTCTGGATGATCGCCGTGACGCCGGCCGCCGCGCACGTCTCGACGGTATCCGGGAACGGGATCAGCGCGTCGGAGGCCGACACCGAGCCGCGCGCCTTGCTCGCCGGCCGACTCCACGGCCAGGCGGGCGCTCGTCACGCGGTTCGGCTGTCCGGCGCCCATACCCACCATCACCCGGTCCCTCGACGAGTACGACGGCGTTCGACTTGACGTGCTTCACGCAGCGCCAGGCGAACCTCAAATCCGCTAGTTCAGTATCGGTCGGCGGCGACGCTTGGTGAGCACACGCATTCTCCGGCGGGTCTCCACCGATGCGGTCGAACTCCTGGATCAGCATGCCCCCCACGATACCCCGGTGCTCGTACGCGCGGCTCGCGCCATCCGCACCACCGGCGCCTCGAGGATGCGCAGGTCTTTCGATTTCGAGAGGCGCTCGACGGCCTCCGGCGTGAACGACGGCGCGATGATGATCTCGACGAACAGGCGCTGGCCGCTCGTCGGGTGCTTCGTCGCGCGGATCGCCGCTGGCAAGCGCGTCATCGACCGGGCGGTTGATGGCGATGATGCCGCCGAACGCCGAGATGGGGTCGGCCTCGAACGCGAGCGCGAACGCCTCGGCCAGGTCGTCGCGGCTCGCGATGCCGCACGGCGTCATGTGCTTGACGATGACCACCGCCGGCTCCGCGAAGTCGCACGCGGCCGACCACGCGGCATCGGCGTCGAGGATGTTGACGTACGAGAGCGCCTTGCCGTTGAGCTGCCGCGCGTTGACGACGCCCTCCGGCTCGCGCAGGTTCGGGTCCACCTGCCGGTACAGCGCCGCGAGCTGGTGCGGGTTCTCGCCGTAGCGCAGCTCGCTGCGCTTCGTGAACGCGAGCGTGATGTGCTCCGGGAACGGGTCCTCCGCCCCCGCGCAGGTACGACGCGATCGCCGTGTCGTACGTCGCGACGTGCTGGAACGTCTTGACCGCGAGCTTGCGCCGCCATTCGAGCGGCGCCGAGTCGTTGCGGAGCGCGTCGAGCAGGTCGTTGTAGTCGGCGGGGTCGACGACGGGCAGCACGTGCGGGAAGTTCTTCGCCGCCGCGCGCAGCATCGTCGGCCCGCCGATGTCGATGTTCTCGAGCGCCTCCTGCAGCGTGACGTCGGGCTTCGCCACCGTCTCCTGGAACGGGTAGAGGCCGCCGACGATGAGGTCGATCGTCGCGAGGCCGTGCTGCTCCAGTTCGGCGAGGTGCTCCGGCTTGTCGCGCCGCGCGAGGATGCCGCCGTGGACGCCGGGGTGCAGCGTCTTCACGCGGCCATCGAGGATCTCCGGGAAGCCGGTGAGGTCGCTGACCGGCCGCACCCGCACGCCGCTCTCGCGCAGGATGCGGTAGGTGTTGCCGGTGGCGAACATCTCGACGCCGAGCGCTTCGAGCCCGCGGGCCAGCTCGACCAGGCCGGTCTTGTCGTACGGTGCCAGGATCGCGCGAAGAGCCATACGCTAGTACCGGCTCCAGGTGTCCGCCGAGCGACCGGAGCCGCGCGGGCACGATGTCCACCATCCGCTCCGGGTCGTCGGTGCAGGCGCCGATGCGCCAGCCGGGCACGCCGGCCTCGACGGCGATCGCGAGCGCGCGCTCGGCGTCCGCCTGCGGCACGATGGCGCAGAAGCCGACGCCCATGTTGTAGGTGAGGAACATGTCGGCGGCACTCAGCTTGCCGGCGCGCGGCGATCATCGCGAACACGCGGCGGCGCTTCCGGGAGCTGTCTCGATGCGAAAGCCGACCGGCGCGTCGATGCGCGCGAGGTTGAGGAAGCCGTCGCCGGTGATGTGCGCGAGCGCGCGCACGTCGACGTCCGCAAGCAGCCGCATCGCCAGGTCGACGTAGATGCGCGTCGGCTCGAGCAGCTCCTCGCCGAGCGTGCGCCCAAGCTCCGGCACGTACTCGGACAGCCGGCCGGCGTGCTCGCCAAGCAGCACCTCGCGCGCGAGCGTCAGGCCGTTGCTGTGGATGCCGGAGCTGGCGAAGCCGATGATCGCGTCGCCGGGCCGCGCGTCGCTTGCCGGTGAGGATCCTGTCCATCGGCACCAGCCCGACGCACGTGCCGACGAGATCGATGCCGTTGACCATCTCGCGCACCTGCGCGATCTCGCCGCCCGGGATGGTGATGCGCGCCAGCTCGGCGCCGCGCTTCAGCCCCACGGCAAGCTGGCTCAGCATCTCCGGGTCGGCTTCCTGGACGGCGACGTAGTCGGTCATGGCGATCGGCTCCGCGCCGACGCAGATCACGTCGTTCACGTTCATGGCGACGCAGTCGATGCCGATGGTGTCGTACTTGCCGCATCGCCTCGGCGACCATGATCTTCGTGCCGACGCCGTCGGTCGAGATCGCCAGGCCCACGTTGTCGCCGAGGTCGAGCACGTTCGCGTAGTAGCCGAAGTCGAGCGCCGGGCGGCCGGCCGCGCCGTCGCGGAACCCGAAGGTGGCGCGGAGCACGTCGAGCATGCGCGGGAAGCCGGCAAGCTCTTCGGTCGTCTGCACTCCCGTGCGGCTGTAGGCTGATCGCACTCCTGAAACCCCTCCGGGCAAGCCTAGCAACAACCCGCGCCGTTCGGTACGCCATCGAAGGCGCCGGCCCGCTTCACTGTATCGTTTTGGTATCGATCTGGGAGGAATGCCCCGGCTCGCGCGGCACCGGTCACCTACACCCTCCGCAGCGGGAGGGTGTACCCGTCCTCATGCCGGTCCAGCGAGCCGTCGGTGGGCTCCATCGCCAGCTTGTCCATCTGCAGCGGGACGGGGCGCGGGTAGTCGCCGGTGAAGCAGGCCAGGCACAGCTTGTCTTTCGCGGTCGCGACGGCGTTCACCAGCCCCTCGCGGCTGAGGTAGCCGAGCGAGTCCGCGCCGATGTGCACGCAGATCTCATCCACGGTCTTCTTAGCTGCGATCAGCTCCCAGCGTGTGCCCATATCGATGCCGTAGAAGCACGGGTGCGTGATCGGCGGCGACGTCACCCGCATGTGCACCTCGCGCGCGCCCGCCTTCCGCAGCATCTGGATCACGCGCGTCGTGTTGTGTCGCGGATGATGCTGTCATCAACGAGCACAACGCGCTTGCCCTGCAGCATCTCGCGCAGCGGATTGTACTTCAGGTGCACACCGACCTCGCGCAGGCGCTGGTCCGGCTTGATGAACGTGCGGCCGACGTAGCGATTCTTCACGAGGCCTTCGACGAAGGGGATGCCCGACGCCTGCGAGTAGCCGATCGCGGCCGCGGTCGCGGAGTCCGGGACGCCGATGACGACGTCGGCGTCGGGCGCCGGGTGCTCCTTCGCCAGCTCGCGGCCCAGGTTCATGCGCACCGGGTACACCAGCTTGCCGTCCAGCACGCTGTCGGGCCGCGCGAAGTAGATGTACTCGAACACGCAGAACGCCGGGTCCTGGTCCTCGATGGGCTTGAAGCTCTGGAGCCCTTCCGCATCGATGTAGATCACCTCGCCCGGCTCGATCTCGCGGATGAACGTCGCGCCCAGGTGGTCGAAGGCGCAGCTTTCGGAGGCGGCGACCCAGCCGCCGTCGAGCTTGCCGAGACAGAGCGGGCGGTTGCCCATGGGGTCGCGCGCCATCATCATCGCGTCGGGCGTGATGACGGCGAGCGAGTACGCGCCGTTGAGCTTGCGCATGACGTGGCCCCAGCGCTCCTTCCAGTCGGCGCCGGGCGCGTGCGCGAGCATCTGGGCGATGACCTCGGAGTCGCTGCCGGTGGTGAACGTGATGCCGCTCTCGCGCACGAGGTCATCGCGCAGGACGGCGGCGTTGACGATGTTGCCGTTGTGGCCGAGCGCCAGCTCGCCGTTCGGGCCGCTGACGCGGAACGGCTGCGCGTTGTCGAGGCGGCTGGCGCCGGTCGTCGAGTAGCGGGTGTGGCCGATGGCGAACTTGCCGGGCAGATAGCTCAGGTCGTCTTCATCGAAGACTTGCGAGACGAGGCCCATGCCGGTCTTGAGATAGAGGGTGCGCGAGTTGGATGTGGCGATTCCGGCGCTCTCCTGCCCCCGATGCTGGAGCGCATAGAGGCCGAAGAACGTGATCCTTGCGACCTCTTCACCCGGCGCGTAGACGCCGAAGACGCCGCAGGCTTCGCGCAAGGTTGGGAGCACACATACCTCCTGCCCGTAAGGACAGTGCTCCTCAGGAGGCCTCTCAGCGCGAGGAAAAGGTGGAGAACGGCAAACGTTCCTCGCCCGGCCCCTCTGGATAGCCATCTTATCAATGGGTCGGAGGCGGCGCAACGCGGGACGGTAGGTGATAGGTGGTGGGTGATAGGTTGTAGGGCCGCCCGGCCACTGCCCCGAGTCGGGACGGCGTGCGTGGGTCCGTGTGCGTGGGTCCGTTGTAGGGGCGCAGCCTGCTGCGCCCGTCAATCGAGCATGCGGACGACCCTGGTTGGTTCGTAGCGCCGAGTCCGGCCGTGGGCGCGGGCGCAGCAGGCTGCGCCCCTACAGCGCTCGACCGCTACAATCCCGGGCATGAGCCTCCGGGCGGCGTTACCAGCGACCAGCAACCAGCGACCGGGCGACCAGGCGTGAAGATCCTCTTTCTCCTCCACCAGGGGAACATGTACTCCGGCGGGCAGGGCGTCTATACGGCGCAGGTCACGCGCGAGCTGGCGCGGCTCGGGCACGAGGTGCATCTCGTCGTCGGGCCGCCGTGGCCCGATACGGACCCCGCGGTGACGGTGCATCGCGTGCCGTCGTGGAGCGTGTACCGGCTGCTCGAGACGAACCGGATGTTCTTCTACGGCCGCCGGCTGCGCGACGTCCTGCATCCGCTCAACGTGTACGAGCTGGCGTCGAGCCGCGCCGGGCAGTTCTCGGTGATGTCGGCGTTTAGCTGGCGGGCGTTCGCGCAGTGGCGCGAACTGCAGGCGCGGCACCGCTTCGACATCGTCCACGACGTGCAGGTGCTGGGGTACGGCTCGTGGATGATCCACGCCTCCGGCATGCCGATGGTGGCGAACATCCACCACCCGCTGTCGATCGACCGCCGCAACCAGGTGCAGCAGGCGCGCGGCACGCGGATGAAAATCCGCAAGGTGATGTTCTACCCGTTCTTCATGCAGGAGGTGGTGGCGCGGCGGATGGACCGCATCATCACCGGCTCGCACAACTCGCGCGCGTCGGTGCGGCAGGCGTTCGCGCTGCGCGACGAGCAGATCACGACGATCCACGACGGCGTCGATACGTCGGTGTTCCGCCCGCTGGAGCTGGCGAAGCGGCCGCGCTCGGTGCTGTTCGTCGGCAACAGCGACGACCGCAACAAGGGCGCGCGCTACCTGCTCGAGGCGGCGAAGATCCTGCTCGACCGCGGCGTCGACTTCCACCTGACGTTCAAGGACCGGCTCGACGCGCAGATGGCGCCGCGGATGATCCGCGAGCTGGGCATCGGCGACCGCGTGACGTTTCTGGGGCGGCTGCCGGTCGAGGAGCTGGCGCGGCTCTACAACGAGCACGAGGTGCTGGTGTCGCCGTCGCTGTACGAGGGGTTCGGGCTGCCCGCGGCCGAGGCGATGGCCTGCGGCACGCCCGTCGTCGCGACGACCGCCGGCGCCTTCCCGGAAGTCATCGCCGACGGCGAGACGGGCACGCTCGTGCCGCCGGCCGACGCGCGCGCCCTCGCGGACGCCATCGAGGCGCTGCTGCGCGACCCCGCACGGCGGCTGGCGATGGGCGCGGCGGGCGTGCGGCGCATCGAGCAGCAGTTTTCGTGGCGCGCGTGCGCGGAGCGCACGGCCGCGTTGTACGCGGAGGTGCTGGCGGCGCGGAGGGAGCGGGGGGAGCGGCTAAGCTAAGGCCTGACGCGCACACCTCCACAACAGACAGGGCCATCCGCCGGGCCCTTTGGCCCTACATTGAACCCGGATAGTTCCATATGTTTCGACATATGGACGCCTACCCACCCGTACCTGAGTCCGTCACCAACCTGTTGACGACGCTAGGCGACCAGCAGCGCCAGCGCGTGCTCAATGCGTTCCTCGACGCGCGGTGCTGGGAGATGGCGGCGACGGACATCGCCGAGCGGTGCGCGCCGCTCTCGCGGCCGGCGGTCTCGCATCACCTCGGCATCATGCGGCGCACGAACGTGCTGACGTCGCGCCGCGACGGCACGCACATCTACTACGCGATCAACCGGAAGTACATCGAGCAGGCGCTGCAATCGTTCCTGGCATTCCTCGACGTCTGCTGCGAGCCGTCGCAGGAGTGCGCGCCCGCTCCCGCCGCAGCGGAGGCAACGACATGACAAGCAACGCACCTTCGGCGACGGTCGAGGACCAGTACCGGCGCCAGATCGCGTGGGACGACGTGAAGTGGGTGACGCACTGCGTGAACTGTTCGCCGGGGAACTGCCCGTTCCGCGCCTACATCAAGGATGGCCGCGTGCTGCGCGAGGAGCAGTCCGGCACGCTGCCGCCCATCGAGCCGGGCGTGCCCGACATGAACCCGATGGGCTGCCAGAAGGGCGCCGCGTGGAGCCGCACCCTCGACGCGCCCACGCGCATCCTGCACCCGATGCGGCGCAAGGGCGCGCGCGGCGGCGGCGAGTGGGAGCGCATCTCCTGGGACGACGCGCTCACGGAGATCGCCGACGCGGTCATCGATACGATCCAGGAGTCGGGGCCGGAGGCCGTCGTGCAGGCGGGCACGGCGGGGGAGGGCGGCCTGACGGCGGGCTACCTCTTCGAGAAGCTGATCAACCGCATCGGCGGCACGACCACCGACACGAACGGCGACATCGGCGACTTCAGCGTCGGCACGTACCTGACGTTCGGCAACGCGGCCGCCGCGAGCAGCCTCGACGACTGGTTCCACAGCGACCTGCTGTTCATCTGGCACCGCAACCCCGTCTACACCGCGATCCCGCACTACCACTACATCGCCGAGGCCCGTTACCGCGGCGCCGAGGTCGTGACCGTCGCGCCCGACTACAACCCCTCGGCCATGCACGCCGACTACTACGCCGGCGTGCGCCCCGGCACCGACGCCGCGCTCGCGCTCTCGATGGCGCGCGTGATCGTCGATGAGGGGTTGATGGACCACGCGTTTGTGCGCGCGCAGACGGACCTGCCGCTGCTCGTGCGCACCGACACCGGTCGCTTCCTTCGCGCGTCGGACGTCGAAGAAGGCGGCCGCGCCGACCAGTTCTACGTGTGGTCGCTGCGGGGCGACGGCATCGCGCCGGCGTCGCGCGAGATGCTCGAACCGAACACCGACGCCGCGCTCAACGGCACGTTCACACTGACGATCGACGGTAAGCACGTCGAAGTGCGGCCCGCGTTCGACCTGCTGGCGCAGACGCTGGCGCGCTACTCGCCCGAGGAGGCGTCGGCGGTGTGCGGCGTGCACGCGGACACGATCCGGCTGCTCGCGCGCAAGGTCGCGTCGAAGCGCACGGCGATCCTGCTCGGCTTCAACTCCGCGAAGTACTACCACGGCGACCTGATGGAGCGGGCGATGTGCCTGCTGCTCGCGCTCACAGGCAACTGGGGCAAGAAGGGAGCGGGCATCGGCGTGGCGGTCACCGGCATGTTCGACGGCGGCTTCCTCTTCGCGATGAAGCCGGTGCCAGGGCGCGAGATCTTCCGCAGCATCCTCAACATGCGCCAGAACGTGCTCAACGGCATGAAGGCCAACGACCCGGGGCTTACCGACGCGGCCGCCGCGATCCAGATGCAGCAGGGCGGCGCCGGCAACGGCCACGCGGCTGTCCCGGCCTTTCTCTGGTACCACCACACCGCGCTGGCCGAGCGATGGGCGCGGCAGGAGTGGTCGGACCCGAGCATGAAGAAGCCGCTCGCCGAGTACGTCGATGAAGCCGTCGAGAAGGGCTGGTGGCGCGGACTGACGCGGCCGGCGCCGGACCGCGCGCCGCGCGTGTTGTTCGAGATCGGCTCGAACTGGGCGCGGCGGATGCGCGGCGGCCGCGGCGCGTACCAGCGCATCCTCGACGGGCTGAAGTTGCTCGTGTGCATGGACTGGCGCATGTCGGGCAGCGCGCTCCAGGCGGACATCCTGCTGCCGGCCGCCGCGCCGTACGAGAAGCCCGGCTTCGCGCAGACCTCGCCGCAGACGCTGCTGCTCACCTACTCCGACGCCTGCGTCGAGCCCGCCGGCGAGGCCCGCCTGGAGTGGGAGACCTTCGCCGCGCTCGCACGCACGATCGAGGAACGGGCGAAGGCGCGCGGCTTCGTCGAGTACACCGACAGCCGCGGCACCGCGCGCCGGCTCGACGATCTCGGCTCGTACTTCACGGCGAACGGCGCCTTCGAGACGACCGAGCAGGTGCTCGAAGAGATGGTGCTCGACACGGTCGAATCGGGCACGCTGCCGCCGGGCACGAGCATCGAGACGTTCCGCGAGCAGGGGCACGTGCGGTTCATCGACTGGGGCATCACGCCGTTCGCGGCGGTGCAGGCCGCGGACCTGCGCGCCGACGAGACGCACGCCGCGCTGCGCCATCACGTTGAGCGCGGGCTGCCGTACGCGACGCTCACCCGGCGCGCGCAGTTCTACATCGACCACCCGTGGTTCATCGACGCCGGCGAGGCGCTGCCGGTGCACAAGGAGAACCCGCCGATGGGCGGCGACTACCCGCTGGTGCTGACGAGCGGCCACTCGCGCTGGAGCATCCACTCGATGAACCAGGCCGACCGCGCGATGCTGGGGACGCATCGCGGCGAGCCGGTGGTGGTGCTGAGCATCGAAGACGCCGCCGCGCGCGACATCGCCGACGGCGCATCGGTGCGCGTGCACAACGACGTGTCGTCGTTCGTCGCGCAGGTCAAGGTGTCGGGCGCGGTGCGGCCGGGGCAGGTGATCAGCTACAACGGCTGGGAGCCGTACCAGTACGCCGGCTGGCGCCACTCAGCGGAGGTGGAGCCGGGCATGGTGAAGTGGCTCCACTTCGCCGGCGGCGAGGGCCACCTGCGGTACTGGACGACGCAGTGGCAGCCGGTGCCGATCGACCGCGCGTTCCGCGTGGATGTGCAGGCGGAGGTTGTAGGTGGTAGGGGGTAGGTTGTCGGCGAGGTGCGGGCAGCCGCTTCTTCAGGCTTCGACGTATTCGGCGGTGCTGGTGGGTTCGGGGATCGCATCGCCGTCTTCGCGCAGTCCTTCGAGGTGGAAGCGGACGGCGTCGCGGATCTGGTCCTCGGTCTCTTCGCGGGTGGCACCGGTCGCGACGCAGCCCGGCAGGTCGGGGACGTACGCGGAATAGTTGGTGTTGGTCTTCTCGATGACGACGGCGTATCGCATTAGTTCTCCAGCCTGAGCTGCGCCTGTTTCAGCACGCTGTTCAGAGTACCACGAGCGAGCTCCTCGGATGGCTTGCCGGCGATCGTTACCCGACCCCGCTTAACCGGGTGCGCGTCGCGACGAGATACCAGCCATCCCGCTGGATCAAATCGATGACGTCGCGCACCTTCACGCGCGGCTACACCCCGCCGGCGACGGCGGGGACGATGCTGACTTCGTCGGCGCCGTTGAGCTTCGTGGCCATGTTGTCGAGGAAGCGGACGTCTTCGCCGTTCACGTAGACGTTGACGAAGCGGCGGATCTGGCCCGCCTCGTCGCAGATGCGGTCCTTGATGCCGGGGTATTCGCCGTTGAGCAGGTCGATCGCCTCGCCGAGGCTGCTGGCGTCCGCGGTCACGATCTCGGCGTCGTTGGTCAGCTTGCGGAGCGGTCCGGGGATGCGGATCTTGGCCATCGCGTTGTCTCTTCTCCAGGCGCCGCTAGTCGGCCGGCGCGTTCTCTCGGTTAGCTGCAAGGTGATAGGTGTTAGGTGATAGGTTCTAGGGGGCGACCCCTAACACCTAGAACCTATCACCTAGAACCTCGGTCCTAGCCCTCAACAATATCTCCCTGCACGGGGTCGACGCGGACGCCCTTGGCGGCGACCCACTCGAGCCCGCGCTCGATCTCCTCGATCGGGCCGTCCATCTCCAGCACGACCCAGCCGCGGTCTTCCGTGACGTCGGCGCGGCGGACGTTGGTGACGATGTTGAACTGCTTGCCCAGCTCGTAGATGATCGGGAGCGTGATGAGCTCCTGCGGGAACGTGAACTTCACTCGTTGCTTCGCCATTCGTCTCTCCCCGGCGCCGTCGCACCTCACGGCGCGCACTCTAGTTCATGGCAGCATTGCTGGTCTAGGCTTCCTAGAACCTAAAACCTCGGTCATACGGCCGCCGCGGCGTCGCGGGCGCCCAGCGCGTGCTCGAAGGATGCCATCGTCGGCTCGATGTGCAGCGGCAGCTCCAGCGCGTCCTCGATCGCCTCCTGCGTCTTCAGGCCGGAGCCGGTGATGTAGGCCACGGTCAGCTCGTCCGGCGCGACCTTGCCGGACAGCGCCAGCTTCTTC
This sequence comes from uncultured Chloroflexia bacterium, assembly GCA_963701135.1. Taxonomy (GTDB): domain Bacteria; phylum Chloroflexota; class Dehalococcoidia; order DSTF01; family JACRBR01; genus CAYJMJ01. The sequence continues at coordinate 2,554,897 of OY969567.1, read as the reverse complement.
AGGCCGGCGACCACCACGCCGCCGGCGGTCTCGGCGAAGATGCCTTCGCTTTCGGCCAGCAGCTTGATGCCGTCGACGATCTCCTCGTCACTCGCAGCGACGCCGAAGCCGCCGGACTCCTCCATCACCTTGAGCGCGTAGTAGCCGTCGGCCGGGTTGCCGATGGCGAGCGACTTGGCGATGGTGTTCGGCCGCACCGGGCGGATGTTCAGCGTGCCCTGCTCGTACGCGGTGACGATGGGCGAGCAGCCGGCGGCCTGCGCGCCGGACATCTTCGTCTGCACGCTGTCGATGAGCCAGAGCTTCGCCAGCTCCTGCAGCCCCTTCCAGATCTTCACGTAGAGCGAGCCGGAGGCCATCGGCGCGACGACATGCTCGGGCGCGCGCCAGCCGAGCTGCTCCGCGACCTCGTAGCCCAGCGTCTTGCTGCCCTCGGCGTAGTACGGCCGCATGTTGATGTTGACGAAGGCCCAGGGGTACTTGTCGGCCAGCTCGGAGCAGAGGCGGTTGACGTCGTCGTAGTTGCCATCGACGGCGACGAGCGTGGCGCCGTAGACGCTGGAGCCGACGATCTTGCCGCGCTCCAGGTCGCTCGGGATGAAGACGTAGGCGTCGAGCCCGGCCGCGGCGGCGTGAGCGGAGACGCTGTTGGCGAGGTTGCCCGTCGATGCGCAGGCGAGCGTGGTAAAGCCGAACTCGCGCGCCTTCGTCGCCGCGACGGTGACGACGCGGTCTTTGAAGGACCACGTCGGGTTGGCGCAGTCGTTCTTGACCCAGAGGTTCTTCAGGCCCAGGTGCTCGCCCAGGTTCTTCGCGCGGATGAGCGGCGTGAAGCCGGCGTTGATGTCGACGGCGTACTCCGGGTCGGCCGGCAGGAAGTCCGCGTAGCGCCAGACGGAGTTCGGGCCGCGCTCGATGGTCTCGCGAGTGATGTTGCGGTGCATGGCGTCGTAGTCGTAGACGACTTCGAGCGGCCCGAAGCAGTACTCGCACACGTGAAGGGGTTCAAGGTTGTATTCGCGCCCGCACTCTCGACAGCGCAGGGCTTTCGCATACGGCATACGGCGTACCTCCTGGGTCCAGCCGGGCGTGGCCGGCGGAACGGGATGTGAGTTATCCCGGCAGGGCGCCCCGGCTCTCCCGGGGCAGAGGCATCGCCATAGTGAGGAAGGTCATGTCACTCCGAAACGAGAATCCGCCCTGGGGCGGAGTTGCGAAAAGCGTAGCAACGGGGGCGGGGCATGTCAATCCGGGTGGACGTGAGAGGGCGGCGGATCGCTGCGCTACTCGATTGACCGCGCTATCTCCGTCGTACTATCGTTGTGACTGCGCCAGAGAAGAACAGGGCGGCCCCTCGGCAACGAGGGGTGGGATCATTGCTAAAGATTCCACAAGTGTTCCGAGCCATCTGGCGCATTGAGGCAGCGTCCGCCCAGAGGCGGGCGTTTTCTTTTGGCCGCCCAACTGACGCACGACCGCCTAGACGGCGAAGAGTTCGGTCGCGAGCTCGTCGAGAGTGCCGAGCTTCACCACGATATCGCCGTAGAGGAAGGTCGGGTGCGTCCTCAATTCAGGTTCGTGTCATGCGCCGCGCTCGTGATCGGCGAGGACTTCGTCGATTGCGTGCCGGGCGTTGTTGACGATTACGGGGTTGGTGTTCAAGTAGTAGGCACGGCGAGACCAGCCAATACCACGGGTACCCGTCGCCGGGCGCCCCTTAGCGATCGGGACAGGGATCGCAAGCGGCAGGTGTGGGGCTAGCTTCGGCAGCCACCGATGTTCCTTCTCCACCTGCCCGATCGCCCAGGCGACGCGAGGTAGTCGCACGGCCATGACCTCGCCTAGGCGATAGATCGCGTTGTCCGTGCCGGCGGAGGCGACCGGCTCGATGCGAAGGTCCGCCCACTGCGGAAACTGCGCGGTGAGCAGCCGTCGCACCAGAGATACGTCCGTCTCCACCTCATCGGCATGCATCTTGCCAGCGCACATGCGGTTCGCCCTCCTCTCAGCGTCCGTAGACGGACACGACGGTGCTGCCCGTGGCGGTGTACGGTCTTCGGCTCCAGTCGTCCCAGCGTTCCTTCAGGCGCAGCCCCGCGATCCGCGCCATGAGGTCCAGCTCGCCGGGCCACGCGTACCGCTGGACGACCGGGTTCAGCCGTATGCCCTCGCGCGAGAGGGTCACGTGGCTCTCATCGATCATCTGCTTGGCCGGATCGTGCCGAAGCACGTCCAGACGCACCTCCCCGACTTCGATGCCTTCTGCCTCCACGTATTGATGGTTCCGCAATCGGTACAGAAAGTCCGGCAGACCAGCCTCGACGACGAATGAACCTTCGTTGGCGAGATGGGCCGCTACGTTCTCGAAGCAGCGCACCTGCTCATCTTGCGTCAGCAGATTGAACAGCGAATTCCATATCACGTAGATCAATCGATACGTGCCCAGGACGGGCACATCTGCGAAGTCGCCCATCGTCACCGCGATCTCGTCGCCGCCCGGCTTGGCGCGCAGCTGCGCGACCATCGCGGATGAGATGTCGACGCCGTCGACGCGGATCCCCCGGGCGGCGAGCGGCAGCGCGATCCGGCCGGTGCCGATGGCGAGCTCCAGCGCCGGACCACCACCCGCCAGCTTCTCCAGGAACGCGACGGCCGCAGCCTCATCGCCGCGTTGCACGTCGCCGTACGTCTCGGCGACGTCCTCGCCAAAACTCATGACCGGCTCATAGTTCTTCACAGAAACCTCCCATTGCGCTACACCCGCCGCAAGACGTGCAGCAGGTATTCCTTGCGGTCGAGCGGATTGTGGTCCGTCCGCGGCCGGGTCGGGATCGTGCCACCGACCGGTTGGTAGCGGTCGAAGGCGCATTCCAGCACGCCTTCGCCGCGAGTCAGCGCCGGCAGCAGTTGCTGCAGCTCGTGGACCCGCGCCGCCGGGATCTCACCCTCCAGCATGTACGACGAACCCCGCATCTCCTGTGTGTGCGGAACGGCACGCAGCCGTGCCAGTACGGGCACGGTCGCTCCGAACGTGTCTGCCGGGATCTCGAGGTGGAAGCGGTGCATCGGCTCGTACACCATGGTGCCGGCCTGCTGCAGCGCGCTCATCAGAACCAGCGGCGTCAGGTTACGGAAGTCCTCGCCCGTGCTCGACATGCTCTTGTTGAAGCGCTGGTGGCCGAGACTATGCTTCGCCAGGTAGCCGGAATGCGTCATGGTGACCGTGCAGTCGGTGACCTGCCATCCGTAGATCCCCTGGTGCAGCGTTTCGTGCACGGTCTCCTCCACTGCTTTGAAGAACGCGAGCGGCATTGTCCCGAGCACCTCGACCTCCAGCCGGAATTCCACGCCGGTGTTGATCGGCGCCGGCTCGATGCGCAGCCCGACCGTTGCGAGAAACGGGTTTGGCGCTTTGCGGAGTATCTCGACGGCCGCGCCGGTGCCGATGGGCCGTTCGATGCAGATCGTCGTGGTTTCGCGGAACTCGACGTCGATGTTGAAGTCGTTCGCCAGCGTTGCCTGGATGACCTCTTTCTGCACCTCCCCGTAGAGCGAGACGAATATTTCATGCCGAATATCGTCCTGCCGCAGGTTGATCAGCGGGTCCTGCTCGGCGAGCTGGGCGAGCGCGACGTGCAGCGCGCCTTTGTCGGCGGGGCGGCAGGGAACGATGACCGATTCCAGTGTCGGCGGGGCGAAATGGTGGCGCTCCGAGGTCGTTCGCGATATGCCGATCGCGTCGCCGATCTGGACATCGCCGAGACCCCAGAGCTTTCCAATCTGCCCTGCGGCGACCGACGCACGCTGGACGGCCGAGCCGCGGTCGAACACGCTGATCGCGGTGACCTTCCGCTCGTTGTCCCGGCGGAATTGCAGCCGATCTCGCGTTCGTACGATTCCCGAGAACATACGAACGTACGCGATCTTCTCCCCGGCCGGACCGCGTTCGACCTTGAACACGGTGCCCGAAACGGGGCCATCGACATCGCCTTCGGCCGCGGGCAGCAACTCCGTGATACCGGCGATCAGCGAATCCACGCCCGCACCCGTGATTGCCGAGCCGAAGAACACCGGATGCACCAGCGCCTGCCTGGTCTGCGCCGCAAGCTCGCCGCGGAGTTGGTAGTACGAAACTGTCGTCTCGTCGTCGACGTACGCGGCCAGAAACGCATCGTCGTGGTCAGCAAGCAGATCGGCCAGCCTGGCCGCGAAAGCAACGTCGGCCGCGCCGTAAGGCGTGAACCCAGGGCTGCGCGTGCCAAGGTCGTGCGCCGATCCCATCGGGATGATTGCCGGCGTCAGTTTCTCGGCAATGTCCCGCAGTACGCGTTCATATTGCGCGCCGCCGCGGTCGATCTTGTTCACGAAGATGAGGGTGGGAATGTGCAGCCGCTGCAGCGTCCGCATCAACACGCGGGTCTGCGGCTGCACGCCCTCCACGGCGGAGATCACCAGCACGGCGCCGTCGAGCACGCTCAACACCCGTTCCACCTCGGCGATGAAATCCGGGTGGCCGGGCGTGTCGATCAGGTTGACCGTGACGTCATCGACGACGAACGACACGACGGCGGACTTGATCGTAATGCCGCGTTGCCGTTCCAGCGCCAGGGAATCGGTCTGGGTACTGCCGTCATCGACGCTGCCGATCTCGTCGATGACGCCGGCGGCGTAGAGCAGCCGCTCGGTCAGGGTTGTCTTACCGGCGTCTACATGCGCCAAAATCCCCAAGTTCAACGTTCGCATCAAGCGTCATATCCTCTGAATAGGTGGCAATTCCCATTTGGATGGACATGAACGCTTTCCGCATTTCGCTTCTCCTTGGCCGATTGGCTGTTGTCGGGAGTGTAGCAAATGGCCACACCGGAGGGGCGACCGATTCGTTGGACCGATCAGCCGGCGAGCTGGCGCTTCACCTCGGCGGCGACCTTGCCGCCCTCGGCCCAGCCGTCGAGGCCGGTCAACCCAACCAGCGCAAAGCGCTGACGTCCGCCGCCGGTTCGTGCGCGCAACACCGCCGAACGCGGCTTCGCACGCCTGAAGCAATGGCGCGGCATCGCCAGCCGCTACGACAAACACGCCCTGATCTACCTCGGCGGCGTCACCCTCGCCGCCATCGTCCTCAACCACCGCATCCGCATTTGGCAGACACGCCCTAGTCAGTAGCCCGCCGCCCCTATAACCTTCGACCAATGAAGTCGGTCGATCTGATCATCCCCTGCTACAACGAGGAGCGCGTCCTCGCGCAAAGCGTCGCCACACTCTGCGACTGGGCCGCGCAGCACCTTCCCTACCGCTGGCGCGTCGTCATCGCCGACAACGCCTCCACCGACGGCACGCTCGCCGTTGCGCAGCGGCTGGCCGCGGACGACCCGGACGGCGTGGCGGTCGTCCATCTCGACCGCAAGGGGCGCGGGCGGGCGCTGAAGAAAGCGTGGCTCGAAAGCGCGGCCGACGCCATGTGCTACATGGACGTCGACCTCTCGACAGACCTCGAGATGATCACACCGCTGCTCGCCGGCGTGCTGGAAGAGGGCTGCGACGTCGCCTACGGCTCGCGCGTGTCGCGCGGGTCCGACATCGAGCGCTCGTGGAAGCGCGAGGTCAACTCGCGCGGCTACATCGCGTTCATCAAGCTGCTCTTCTGGACGAAGTTCGCCGACGCGCAGTGCGGTTTCAAGGCGATCACGCACGACGCGGCGCAGCGGCTGCTGCCGCACGTGGAGGACGGCGAGTGGTTCTTCGATACGGAGCTGCTGATCCTCGCCGAGAAGTCCGGCTGCAAGCTGAAGGAAGTGCCCGTGCGCTGGGTCGAAGATCCCGACTCGCGCGTGAAGTTCCCGCAGGACATCATCAAGATGGCGCGGCAGCTGATCCGGCTGCGCTTCCGGAAGCTGGACGTGCGGCGAGAGGTTCCAGGTTCCAGGTTTTAGCAGGCTGCTGAAAACGTCGCCGGGCGGCGTCTAAAACGTCGATACGGAGCGGCGAGTTGAATCTACGAACGCGGGCTGAAAGCCCGCGCCACGAGAACAGAATCGTCTTTCAGCACCCTGCCAGGTTCTACACCTCGACGTAGACGTCGTCGCCTTCGACCCGCGTGCGGTATGAGGGCTCGCTGCGCTTGAGGAAGCCGGGGAACGTGGCGTCCATCAGGAACTTGTACCACGGCGGGCGCGTGACCCAGCCGCAGATGCCGCCGTCGGTGACGTCGAACTTCGCGCCGTGCCATGCGCACTCGACGATCGTGCCGTCGAGCCGGCCCTTGTGCAGGCGGCCGCGCAGGTGCGTGCAGCGGTCGCCGATCGCGTATGCCTGGCCATCGACGTTGGCGACGAGGATCGCGCGGCCCTTGGCCTTGACGCCCTTCATGGCGCCCGGCGGGATCTCCGAAAGGCGGGCGACGCGCACGAACTCGGCCACGGAATCCTCCTGACGCTCGATTGGGCGCGATTGTACCGGGTCGGGGCAGTAGGTTCCAGGCTCCGAACTCCTGGATGTTGTTGGTTAGCGATTTTGTCCGGGTCTGATTGGTCAGCGATTGTGTCCGCCTATGAAGGAGACAATCGCGTTGGCACAGAAGGAACAGCCACGGCGACTTCTTCAACTACGACATCTTCCTCACCGTCACGGATAGCGGGGGACTGACGGGCACGAAGAAGATCACCATTACCGCGAACCGCGTTGACCTGACGTTTACGTCGAACCGCGCGGGGATCAGCATCACGGTCGACGGCACGGCGCAGGCGGCGCCGTTCGTCCGCAGTGTGCCGAAGAAGTCGGCGCACGTCGTGTACGCGGCGTCGCCGCAGCAGCCGGGCGGCGCCAACGTCTACTTCGGCTCGTGGTCCGACGCGGGCGCGCAGCAGCACACCATCGTCGCGAACGCGGCGGCGACGTACACGGCCAACTTCGTCGACCCGACGCCTACGCCGACGCACACGCCAACCGCGACGAACACCGCAACGGCGACGAACACGGCAACGGCGACCAACACGCCGACCGCGACGAACACGCCGACGCCCACGGACACCGCGACAGCGACGGCCACGAATACACCAACGCCCACATCGACCATCACGCCGCCGCCCACGGCGACCACAACGCCAGTGCCAGCGACCGACACGCCGACGCCGAGTCCGACGGACGTGCCCGGCACGCCGGCCGACACGCCGACGCTAACGGAGACGCCGATTCCGACCGACACGCCGACGCCGACGTTCACGCCGACGCCGATCGTTCCCAAGTGCCTGGGCAACGTCAACGGCGACGGCAAGGTGAACTCGACGGACATGCTCTTGATCGCGCGGAACTACGCCGTCAACCCGGGCATGTCCAGCTACAAGCCGCTGTACGACCTGAATAACGACGGCAAGGTGAACTCGATCGACCTGCTCATCGCCGCGCGGCGTTTCGGCAACTGCCCGGCGCCGCCTCCCTGATAGCTGAGCGCTGCCCCGTTCGCTATGCTCCCAGCATGGAACTGATCCCGGCGATCGACATCCGCGGCGGGAAGTGCGTGCGGCTGGTGCAGGGCGACTACGGCCGCGAGACCGTGTTCAGCGACGACCCCGCCGGCATGGCGAAGCACTGGGTCTCGCTCGGCGCGCGCCGTATCCACGTGGTCGATCTCGATGGCGCGAAGGACGGCCGCCCGGTGAACGAGGCCGTCGTCCGGCGCATCATCGCCGAGAGCGGCGCGGCCGTGCAGGTCGCCGGCGGCATACGGGACGCTGCGATGATCGCCCGCTGGGCCGATGCCGGCGCCGGCCGCATCGTCCTCGGCACGGTGGCGGTGGAAGACCCGGGGTCGGTCGACGCTGCTGTGCGAACGTACGGCGACCGGATCGCCGTCGCCGTCGATGTGAAGGGCGGCAAGCCCGCCGTCAAGGGGTGGTTGGAGACCGGGAGCGCATCGGCCGAGGAGTTCGTCCGCGACATGGCGCTGCGCGAGGTGCGGCACTTCATCTACACCGACATCAGCCGCGACGGGATGATGCAGCACCTCGACTACGCGTTGCTGCGCCGCATGCTCGACGTGTTGGCGGACACGGGGACGCCGTCCACGCTGGTCTACTCAGGGGGTGTGACGTCGATCGAGGACGTCATTGCGCTCAACGAGTACGGGCTCGAAGGCGCGATCGTCGGGCGGGCGCTGTACGACGGGCGCATCGACCTGCGGGAGGCGCTGTTCGCGCTCGTCACGGGCGACGGCACGGCGTAGACGCGGCGCGGTTTGCGGCCTTCGGGCGTCCGGCTTCGTGTATGTGCTTTCTCATCGAAATGTCACGGATTCTCCATAACCGCGCCGTCACGCGGCAACAGCGGCCGCTATACTGAGGCTCCTCACCTCACGGGAGCATTGCACCGCGACGACGCTGCAATACCCGGGAGGCACGATCACAACCAGCCGGCACACCTTTCGACCCGCCCGGGAGGAGCCATGGCCGTCCACGATCCCACCGCCGCGAACGTCAGCCTGTGGGCACGCTACCTCGAGGACGAGTGGGGCGCGGCGCTCGATCCGCGCGGCCGGCCGGCCGTGCACGCGGCCGCCGCCGCGGTGGCGGGATGGCTCGCCGTGGCGATGGCGCCGCGCATCGAGCGCATGTACCGCGAGAACGTGCCGCACGTCAACGCGTTCGTCGCGGACGCCGCCGCGGAAGATGAGCCGGAAGTGCCGGCCATGCTTCGAAGGGACGCGCGGCGCGATCGGGCGCAGGAAGATCCGGCGCTGGACCGCATCCGCGAGGCGGTCTACGAGCGGTAGAGGATCAGCAGGATCGCCGGCATCACCAGCGCGAAGGCGAGCAGGACCGACACTACTACCATGACCCAGGCCGGCGGCGGCCAGCCGCTGCTCCGCTCCGGCGCCCACCCGTAGCCGTGCGCCTCGGAGAGATCGTAATCGGGATCGTCGGGATCGTTGGGACCGATCTCATCATCGTCCACTTCGCCTGTTGCGTCCCAGTTCTCGGCCATCGCCGCTACCGCTCCGCCGGCGCTACCTCAACGTCCGGCGGAAGAGTGCGAGCGATTGTGACCACGCGTCCCGGGCGGCGTCGGGCCGGTAGCTCTCCTTCGTGTCGTTGAAGAATGAGTGCGGCGCACCGTCGTACACCTTCACGACGGCGTTGCGTCCAGTTGACTTCAGGGTGTCCTCGAACGCCTGGACGCGGTCGCGCGGGATGCCCTGGTCATCGGCGCCGAACGCGCAGAACATCTCCGCCTGGATCCTGGCGATCTCGTCCGCGCCGGGCTGGAAGCCGGCGTAGAACGGCGCGGCCGCCGCGACATCGGGCGTCGCCGCGGCCAATGCGAGGGTCATGCTGCCGCCCATGCAAAAGCCGATGCAGCCGACGCGCTTCGGCGACACTTCGCCCATGCCCTGGAGGCGGCGTACCGCGCCGGTCAGGTCCTTGAGCGCCCGCTCGCGGTTCATGTTCATCACGAGCTTGCGCGCCTCGTCGGGCTCGGTGGCGAACTGGCCGTGGTAGAGGTCCGGCGCGAGCGCCACGAAGCCCTCGCGGGCGAAGCGTTCGGCGATGTCCTTGATGTGGCCATCGAGGCCCCACCATTCCTGGATGACGATCACGCCCGGGTGCGGTGCGCCGTCATCGGGCTGCGCCAGGTACCCCATGCCGTCCAGGCCGTTCGCGGGGTACGTGATCGAAGACGTCTTGATATCAGCCATCGTGTCTCTCCAGCCGCTGAGCAGGTACGAGGGGATGCGTTCATCGTGCGTGGCCGGTGTGGCTGGCGCAAGCCGAGCTTTGCGCACGTTCCCGCGGGCCTCAAGTGGAGTTGTCGACGCGAGCGGCGGTGAGAACGCGCGCTGGCGCCGTCGCACGCGACGCCCGGCGCGAGACAGACAGCATACTGCGTCGGTCCGGCTGTCTCCTTCGGCGACTCGTCGATCGTCGGACGCACAGCCGGGGCGGCTATGCTCCACGCTCCGCGCCTCGGGTTACTAACCTCCATCGTGAAACACAAAGTCAGAGACTCACCGGCTCAGCGCCGTCCGCACGGACTCGCGGACGTCGCGCAGGCGGAACGGCTTGGCCAGCACGGCGTTGTCGACGCCCTGGAGGAACTTGCGGGTCTCGGGCGCGACGGTGTCGCCGGTAATGAAGATCACGCGCCGCGCGAGCGGGTTCGCCTGATCGCTGAGCTGCTTGTAGAGGTCGGGCCCGCCCATCACCGGCATCTTGATGTCGGTGATGATCAGGTCGAAGGGCTCGCGCCGCACGCGGTCGAGCGCCTCGCGTCCGTTGTTGGCTACCTGCACGTCGTGGCCGTCCATCTCCAGCACGCCGGTCAGTAGCTGCTGGATGCTCTCCTCGTCGTCCACCACCAGGATCCGGCGCCGCTCGATGACCTCCGCCGCGACCGCCTCGGCCGGCTTGCGCCGCACCGGCGCGGCCCCGGCGACGATCGGCAGCTCGATGACGAACGTCGTGCCACGCCCCGGCTCGCTGTCGGCCCAGATGCGCCCGCCGTGGTCTTCGATGATGCCGTAGCTGATCGTCAGGCCGAGGCCGGTGCCCTCGCCCGCTTCTTTCGTGGTGAAGAAGGGGTCGAAGATGCGCCGGATGGTCTCGGCGCTCATCCCCGGCCCGCTGTCCTGGAACGCGACGACGACGTTACCGTCCGACGCATTCGAACGGATGCGGAGCGTGCCCTCGCCGCCGTCGGACCGCATCGCCTGCTCGGCGTTGAGGATGATGTTGAGGAAGACCTGCTGGATCTGGTTCGTGTCGACCATCGTCTCCGGCAGCGCCGGGTTCGAGCTCGAGCTCGGTGTTGATGTTGCGCACGCGCAAGTCGTAGTTTCGCAGCTCCAGCACGCGCTCGATGAGCGTGTTGAGGTTCGCGGGCTCCTTCTGCGCCTTGCGCCGCCGCGCGAACGTGAGCAGGTTCGAGACGATCTTCGAGGCGCGCTCGGCCTCCGCATAAATGGTCTCGACGTGGCGGCGCGATGTGTCGTCGAGCTCGCGCAGCAGCAGCAGTTGGGCGAAGCCCATGATGCCGGTGAGCGGGTTGTTCAGCTCGTGCGCGACGCCGGACACGAGCTGGCCGACGCTGGACATCTTCTCGGACTGGAGGAGGCGCTCCTGGACCAGCCGCGTCTGGCCGCGCTGCGCGTCGAGCCGCTCGATGGCCTTCGATACGTCGCTGGCCATGGAGAAGTACAACGCGCGCTGTTCCTGCGTGAGCGGCCGCGGCACGCTCATGCGCAACATGCCGACGACGGCGCCGCCGACGACCAGCGGCGCGTCCTCGTACGAACCGGGCTCCTCGATCGGGCGCTCGCCGGCGTTTGCGAGCGGGATGACGGCCGGCTCGTCGCTCGGCCAGGCCGCGTGATCGGCGCCGGCAAGCTCCACGAACGCCGCCAGCGCCTGGACATGCACGCCCTCGGTCACGGATGCGGACAGCGGGCCGGTCGTGAACACGGGGACGACGTGGCGGTTGTCCTCGCAGATCACGGAGACGGCGAGGTCGAAGCCGAGCGTGGGGCGGATCGCTTCGAGGACGAGCGTCAACAGGTCGACGGCCCCGAAGGGGCGGCCGGATGCGTCCGTGTCGTGGGCGCCCTGTGACGATGGAAGCATCATACGTCTCGCGGATTATACCCGTTCTGGTTGTGCTGGTCGCTGGTTGCTGGTTGCGGGGCATGTTGAGCCGGACCACGGTTGCGGGGACGCGCGCGGGCTGGAAAGCCCGCGCCACGATTCTCGAACGACCGGCGGGCGCCAGCGACCGGCAGCCAGGCGACCAGACGACGCCGATCCCCTTAGGAACGCATCGCATCATTAATGCGGGGTCGCGGCACCGGTCTCGCGGGCGCAACCGCATGCCAGCCCGAGTCCGGAAGCTGAATACTGGGGCCTCTGAAGACGGCTTTACGCAGGTTCGGTTTTCGCTGGAGGACTTGATGCCGGAAGCGCGACGCTCCGACCGGGCACACAAGAATAATGCCACCGATGAAGTCCCGGCGGGCGCCGTAACAGAGGAAGAAGATGACCTCTTCTCCGAAGCCAACCTGACCAAAGTCATCAAGGACTACATGCCGCTCGTGCGGCACGCCGTCAACCGCATCGCGGTCGGCAGCACGAACGGCGGCATCCTCCAGTACGAGGACATGGTGTCGTACGGCGTGCAGGGGCTCATCGAGGCCTATTACGCCTTCGACCCCAACAAGGGCGCCAAGTTCTCCACCTACGCTCTCCCGCGCATCCGCGGCTCGATCCTGGACGCCATCCGCGCGACGCACCCGCTGCCGCGCTCGCTCCAGAAGTTCGGCAGCGACCTGGAGAAGGCGACGGCGGCGCTGCACGTGAAGCTGAACCGCGCCCCGACGCGCGACGAGCTTGCCGAGTACATGGGCGTTGCGCGGGCGGACTTCATGCAGTCCCTGCGCACCAGCAACGTCCGCGTCGTCTCGCTCGATAGCCTGGCCGACACGGCCGGGAACGGCAACAGCGAGAAGCTCTGGGAGATGGCCGACGAAGACCCGAACATCGACCCCGACGCCGTCGCCGAGGAGACGATGGTACGCGCGCGGCTGGCGAGAGCCGTCGACCTGCTCCCGGACCGGGAGCGCACGATCGTGCGTCTCTACTACATGAAGTCACAATCGCTGAAGAGCATCGGCAGCGCGCTCGGCATCTCCGAGTCGCGCGCATCGCAGCTCCGCCACCGCGCGATCCGCCGCCTGCGGATGGTGCTGACGCAGGAGCTGCAGGACGCCGCCTGATGCCGCGCGCCGCGACGCGGTCGAACATGCCGACCAACATCACGGTCGCCGGCGACGGTCCCGACGCCGATGCCTGGGCGCGCGCGCTCCGTGGCGTGGAATTCGTCGAGGTGCAGCGCGTCGCGGCGGCGACGGACGATGAGCTGCTGGAAGCGCTGTCGCGCCCCGGCGTCGATGCGGTGGCGTTCGTACCACCGGTCCCGGAGATGCCGAACGCCGTCAAGCGTGCGGTGATGGCGCGGCGGCACGTCCTCGTCGCCGGGCCGGTCGCGCTCGGCTCGCGGCAGTTGCTCGCGCTCGACGACCTGGCGCGCCGCCGCGAGCGCGTGATCCTCTTCGACACCGGTAACCTCGCCGATGAGCGGCTCGCGTTCGTCCGCAAGATGACCGGCGGCCCGCAGGCGCTCTGGCGTCCGCGCTACATCCGCTCGCTCCGCACCGGTGTCCACGGTCGTGCATCGCTCGATGATCTCGCCGTCGCCGACATCGCCGCCGTGCTCTCGATCGCCGGCGGCGCGCCGTCGCGCGTGAGCGCGGTGGCGCCGCGAATCGACGACGAAAGCGGCCCGGGCGACGCCGCGCTGGTGACGCTCGCGTTCGACGGGGGACCGGCGGCGCGGGTCGACGTCAGTTTCATCGAGCCGGACTTGCGGCAGGAGATCGTGGTCGCGTGCGACGGACGCTCGGTCGTGCTCGATGCGTTCGATACGCGGGCGCCGCTGCAGATCCAGGCGAGCGCGCGCCATCGAGGGCCGCAGCGCGACGCCGGCCAGTGGGCCGAGACGGTGAGCGAGCACCCCGTGGTCGAGACGGGCTCCCGCATCGCACGCGCGGCCGAGACGTTCGTGGCGGCCGTGCGCAAGGGCGATGCAGGCGCGACGAACGCGCGCGACCTCGCCACGGCCGCGCACGTGTGGGAGACGGCCCGCGAGTCGATCGAGCGAGGCGGCGAGATGCTGGCATTGACACCTTCGAGCCCGCTCGCCCGCGCGGTCCGCCCGGCCCTGCAGTTGATCGAGGGCGGCGGACATCGCGTCGAATCGTCGAGCATTCCGGAGCTGACGGTCGTCGGCCGGCGCGAGCCTGCGTAGCGCCGAAGGCGGCGGCGGGGGCATGCGCACCATGCCCCTACGTGGGATCCGCCGGACAAACGAAAACCGCCCCGACCGGGGCGGTTTCAGATCGTCGGTCTGACCAGAATTACGCGGAGGCGGTTGAAGGTCCGTTGCTGCCGTTCTTCTCGCCGCGGTCCTTCCTCTCGAACGGCTGGTTCTCCTCGCCCTCGTGCCAGAGTTCCTGGCGCAGCACCGTCACCTCGCCCGGGGCGCTGATGCCGATCTTGACGCGGTCGCGCTCGACGCCGAGCACGCGCACGAGGATGTTCCCTGAGATGACGATTCCCTGGTCTACTTTGCGGGTCAGAATGAGCATCGCCTGCGTCTCCTTCGCAACTGCGAGCAGCCGTCGGATCGGCCGAGCTGACGCCGCCGCGCGCCGCCCACCTCGCCACTGATGTATCGGCAGGCCGGGAGCCAGACTGACTGGAGCGGGAGAGGCGGCGGGCAGAGAGGGGCGCAGGCACCCAGCGCGCGGTGGGTGGCGGCGCGCGGCGGCGTCAGCCAGGGAACGTGGGGGGTTGGTGGGCCCGGCAGGATTCGAACCTGCGCGCCTCCGGTTATGAGCCGGGTGCTCTGCCGCTGAGCTACGGGCCCGTCGCCCGGATTCTATCAGCCTCGCTGCTCTCTGGTCGCTGGCGGCCGTGGTCTGGGCACGGGGCCGCTACGACGTTCATACTCCTCCCTGCATTGACAGGCCCGCCAGCCGCGCGGAAAATGAACGATATTCAGCGAGGAGCAACCTTGACCGCCACGCCTGCGCTCGACCGCACCCAGCGCGCCGAACTCGCGAAGGCCGCCCGCAGCGAGGAGATCCTGGCTGCGGCGCGGCGTGTCTTCGCGGCACGCGGGTTCCGTGGCACCACGATCGCCGACATCGCCGAGGACGCGCAGATCGCGCTGGGCACGATCTACCTGTACTTCCCGTCGAAGGAGGCCGTGTTCGCCGCCCTGAACCAGCGTTTCAGCGAGATGATCGCGAACGGCCTGACGGGCGTACCTGACGCGCCATCGCTCGAAGAGACGGTGCGCCAGCGCGTCGACAACGTGTTCGCAGTGTGCGGCGAGAACCGCGACCTGGTGCGGCTCGTCGTGCTCAACACGGACCCGAACAGCGAGGTGAGCAAGCGCCTCCGTAAGGCGGAGGAGGTGCGCAGCCGTCCGATGGCGCGCGGGCTGGAACGGGCGATGGAGCGCCACCTCATCCGGCGCGCCGATGCATGCGTCGCGACGAAGCTGATCATCGGCCTGGTGTCGTTCGCGGTCTACCAGGCCTTCGTCGTGTCAGATGGTAAGGAAGCGGACAAGTATCGCCGGACGTGCGCGGACATGATCCTGGCATACCTGGAGCCGGGGAGTCTGACGCAGCGCCCCGCGCGGGGTGGAGGCGAGGGAGCGGCACATGGCTACGATGGACCAACTCTCGGGGGAGGAGCGCGCCGGCGAGCGCCCGGCGCGGAGCGCCAACGCGGCGTGGCTCGCCGAGTCCGTCACGTGGTTCGCCGGAGCGATCGCCGGCATGGTCGTGGTGTTCATCGGCCTTGCGGTCGATGCGTACCGCCATAACCACGGCGCGGGCGAAGAATCGCTGTTGAGCCTCGGCAACCCCGGCCACGTGATCGCCGGCATAGGGTTGGCAATGACATCGATCAGCGCGCTGATGGGGTTCAGCGTCGCCGCGCTGAAGGGTGCGACCTCGACGGAGCGCGCGATGCGGCGATTCGTGCCGGTGACGGCGGCGTGGGTGGCGCTGTCGGCGATGGCGATTGGCTCAGTCACGTACATCGGCGCGTCGGGCGTGACGGTCGGACACAGTCACGGGACGAGCGCGGTCGCCAGCCAGGCCGCGACCGACGACGCGGGGGGCGTCGCGCGGGCGCTGGACGCGCAGGGGATCAGCACCGACGGGGGCGGCACAACCGACCCGAAGAGCGTGCCAGGCGGGCTGACGCAGGGTGTGACGGCATCCGGAGACCACGTCCACGACCACGGCAAGCAGCCGACGTTCGCGCAGCTCGAGTCGATGGGTGCGGCGCAGCTATTGCCGCTCTTCCCGGCGAATACCGTCTCGGCCGCCGACCTGCCGGCGCTGAAGCAGCAGGTCGAGCAGGTACGCAAGGTCGCCGAGCAATACCCGACCGTCGAAGCCGCGAAGGCCGCCGGCTACGTGATCACGACGAGCGACGTGCCGTACATGGGCGAGCATTACCTGAACTTCGACCTGTTGCGGAAAGGCGTGTTCGACCCGGAGCATCCGCAGGGGCTGCTCTTCAGCAAGATCGGCCCGAACGGCGAAGAGAAGCTCGTCGGCGTGTGGTTCCTGCTCATCCCGGGCATCAACGGCGTGACGCGCGACACAGAGCCCGCGGGCTTCGCTGGCAACCTCGACCTGTGGCACGCACACGTTGGGCTGTGCCTGGTCGGCCTTTCCGGGGCGAGCGAGGGCGAGACGAACGAGAGCTGCACCGCGAAGGGCGGCAAGTTCACCGCCGACCTCCGCTGGATGATGCACGTCTGGGTGGCGCCGGAGCAGGACAACCCGGACGGCGTCTTCGCGTACTTGAACAACGACCTGTTCCAGAAGCAGCAGGCGGCGTCGAAGGCGGCGAACCCGCCGAGCGGCAATCTGCCGTAGCTGGTCGCTGTCTGGTGTCTGGTGTCTGGTGACTGGTGACTGGTGATTGGTGATAGGCCGGGCACTGTTGGGCTCGGCGGCGTGCCCTTACTACATCGGTGGTCGCTGGTTGGTGTCGTTGGTTGGGTGGCGACGGACGCGTCTTCTGGCTGAGATGAGCATCCTGTCGGGCACGGCGCGCCGTGCCCGACGATTACACCGGCCCGCGCGACCGTTGACCAGCGACCGGACCACCAGGCCAGCGCGTAGCGCGCTGACGGGCCATGAGGTACGCTGCCGAAGTCTTGAGCAGGCGCAGCGCGCAGCCATCGACGAGATACCCGGCAGCGCGCTTTTCCATTTGACCGAGGATGATTCGCGACGACCTTGCGGCGATGATCGAGGCGGCGGCCCAGTCCGCGATGGCTGACGGCGAGTTGCCGCAGGTCATGCTGCCGGAGATCGTCGTCGAGCGGCCGGCGCGGCCGGAACACGGCGACTACGCCACCAACCTGCCGCTGCGCCTCGCGCGCGCGGCGCGCGCCAACCCCCTGGACCTGGCGAAGGCGCTCGCGGCGCGGGTGCCCATCACGGGCGCGCTCAGCGCGGCCGAGGCGGCGCCGCCCGGCTTCATCAACTTCCGCCTGTCCGAAGCGTGGCTCGCTCGCCAGGTCGACGAGATCGTCGAGGCGGGCGCGACGTTCGGCAACATCGACCTCGGCAAGGGCGAGAAAGTCCAGGTCGAGTTCGTGAGCGCGAACCCGACCGGTCCGCTGACGGCGGGCAACGGCCGCGGCGCCGCCATCGGCAGCGTGCTCGCGTCGGTGCTCGAGGCGGCCGGCTACGACGTCCAGCGCGAGTACCTGGTGAACGACGCCGGCACGCAGACCGAGGTCTTCGGACGCACGCTCGCGGCCCGCTATTTGCAGCTCTTTGGCAAAGACGTCGAGATCCCGGCCGACGGTTATCCCGGCGAATACATGGTGGACCTCGCAAGGACGCTGCGCGACGAGTTCGGCGACCGCTTCATCGACGCCGCGGTCGATGCGCCGCCGGCCGAGATGGTGTTGCGCGGCGTCGACCTGATCGTCGAGCGCATCCAGGAGGATCTGCTCGCGCTCGGCGTGCGGTACGACGTCTGGTACCGCGAGCGATGGGTATACCAGGACGAGAACGTGTACGACCGGGCGATGTCGCTCCTGCGCGAGAAGGGCTATCTCGTCGAGAAGGAAGGCGCGCTCTGGTTCGCATCGACGGAGCTGGGCGAAGACAAGGACAACGTCGTCGTCCGCAGCACCGGCCGGCCGACGTACTTCGCCTCGGACATCGCCTACCACTACGATAAGTTCCTGGTGCGTGGCTTTGAGCGCGTGATCGACGTCTGGGGCGCCGACCACCAGGGCCACGTCTCGCGCATGAAGGCGGCGGTCGAAGCGCTCGGCGTCGACTCGTCACGGCTCGACATTCTCATCTACCAGCTCGTCAGCTTCCGGCGCGGCGATGAGCTGGTGCGCCTGTCGAAGCGCACGGGCAACATCGTGCTCATCAAAGACATCGTGGACGAAGTGGGCGTGGACGCGGCGCGGTTCTTCTTCCTGTCGCGCTCATCCGACAGCCAGATGGAGTTCGACCTGGAGCTTGCGAAGCGCCAGTCGGCGGAGAACCCGGTGTACTACGTGCAGTACGCGCACGCGCGCATCGCCGGCATCCTCGCGCACGCGACCGAGCGCGTGCCGTCGTTCACGGGCGCCGACGTCTCGCTGCTCACGCACCCTGCGGAGCTGGAGCTGGTGCGCAAGATGCTTCAGTTGCCGGAGCTCGTGCACTTGATGGCGAAGAACCACGAGCCGCACCACCTGCCGCACTACGCGGCGGAGCTCGCAACGGCGTTCCACGCGTTCTACACCGAATGCCGCGTCGTCGGCGAAGATGTGCCGCTGGACGTGACGAAGGCGCGGCTCCAGCTCTGCACGGCGGCCAAGATCACGCTCGCCCGCGCGCTCACCCTCATGGGCATGTCAACGCCCGAACGCATGTAACTGCTGGGGACTGGGGACTGGTGACTGGTGACTGGTGACTGGTCGCTGGTCGTAAACGCATGATCGTAGCGCGGGCTTTTCAGAGGCCGTCTCAGAACTAAAGACGAGTGCGGAATTCGCAGCCAATTCCTCCATGAGACGCCTGCGCGTCCCGTTTTCCCAGTTGTTGGAGCCGACCGAGCGTCGTTGCGCTGCGATTTCGCCATCGCTGATCAGTTCTGAGACGGCCTCTTTTCAGCCCGCGCGGCGGTACGGCGCCTGCGGCGTTCGCTCACTGCCGCTCGTCGCGGTACCTCACCTCCGGCCTTCGGATGTTGCGCGCACGCGGCAGGCGTACGGTCGATCGGCACTCACTCCATACGGGAGCCGGGGGTGACGTGCCCGCGCGCCGTTACCTCACCTCCGGCCTTCGGCCGCCTCCTCTCCACGGTGTGGAGAGGAGCTAACCGGTGCATCGGTGTTGACGACGAACACTCGAACCCCGTTCGTCCCGCGGCAGCGCACGCCTGCGACGACAACGTGGGACAACAACAAAGGCCGCTCGGGCTGAGCGGCCTTTGTCTGTTTTCGAAATCCGCGGAAGTTGCCGGCCGAGATTCCAGTCTCCAGCCTTCAGCCTCCAACTTCCAGATCAGACCTTCTCCAGCACCTGGAGCGTGCAGGCGGAGCCGAGGCCGATGACGTGCGCCATGCCGACCTTCGCGCCTTCGACCTGGCGGTCGCCGGCCTCGCCGCGCAGGTGCCAGACGACCTCGCAGATGTTCGCGACGCCGGTCGCGCCCAGCGGGTGGCCCTTCGAGAGCAGGCCGCCGCTGGCGTTCACCGGGATCTTGCCGCCGATGCTCGTCGCGCCCTCGTCGATCATGCGGCCGGCTTCGCCCTCGCCGCAGATGCCGAGGTTCTCGTAGTGCAGCAGCTCCGCCGTGGCGAAGCAGTCGTGCAGCTCGATCAGGTCGAGGTCGCTCGGGGCCGATGCCGGCCTTCTCGTACGCTTCCTTCGCGGCGTTGCGCGTCAGCGTGTTGATGTCGGGCATGATCAGGTCGCGCTGCGTCCACGGGTCGGACGTCAGCACCGACGCCGCGACGCGGATCGGCTTCGTCGTGTACTGGCGCGCCTTCTCCATCGAGCAGACGACCGCCGCCGCGGCGCCGTCGCCGGTCGGGCAGCACATGTACAGCGTGTTCGGCCACGCGACCACGCGCGCGTTCAGCACGTCCTCGAGCGCCGACCTCGGTCTGGTACTGCGAGTACGGGTTGTGCATCGAGTGCTTGTGGTTCTTCACGGACACCTTCGCGAACTGCTCCTGCGTGGTGCCGTACTTGCGCATGTGCTCGACGCCCGCCATGCCGAAGACCGCCGGCATCAGGCCCGAGCCGAGCACGCCCTCGGTGCTGTACGCCGGGTCGCCGCCGGCCGCCGCCGCCGCCGAGCAGGCCCATCTTGCCCATCTGCTCGGAGCCGACGGCCATCGCCATGTCGTACGCGCCCGACGCGACCGACATGTACGCCTCGCGGAACGCGGTCGAGCCGGTGGCGCAGGCGTTCGCGACGTTGATCACCGGGATGCCGGTCTGGCCGATGATCTGCAGGATGCGCTGGCCGACCATGGCGTTCGACTGGTAGAGGTTGCCGCTGGCGACGAGCTCGATGTCCTTCATGTCGACGCCGGCGTCCTTCAGCGCCAGCAGCGCCGCCTGCGCGCGCCAGCTCCGGCACGTCTTCTCCGGGTAGCGTCCGAACTTGATCATCCCGACGCCGATGATGGCTACGTCTCGCATGTCCTTCTCCTTCGTCGCCGCATTTGCCGCGCGGCGCGAATGGTCCCCGGTCCGCGCGGACAAGCTCTCGGGATGCCGCTACGCCGGCTTGAAGCTGAACGCGATGACGTCGTTGCCTTCGCGGTCGGTGCGGATCTTCTCGGTGACCATCTGCACCGGCATGCCGAACTTCAGGTTCTTCGGGTCCGGCTCGACGCCGTCGATGTTGCAGCGGACGCTGACGCCCTCCGGCAGGTCGACGATCGCCGCGATGTACGGCGTCGGGACGCCGGGCGCCGACTGGTGGACGATCGAGAAGACGTGCAGCTCGCCCTTGTCGCTGAGCTTGACCTCGTCCATCGGCTCGGTCGAGAAGCACTTGCTGCAGCGCCATGCGCGCGCCGAGGTAGGTGGCGCCGCACTTCTTGCAGCGGCTCCCCTGCAGGTACGGCTTCTGCGCCGGGTCGGCCGGGATCTTCAGGAACGGGACGATGGGTCGTTGGGTCTTTTCCGCGGCTGGTGCTTCTGCCAAGCGGCCTCCTGTGTGAAGCTGCAGACGTGCCGCGTGCAGGAACGAGGAGTCGCGAGCCGTGCCGGACGCTTCTCGGCGCCCGCAGGTGTTCGCATCCACGTGCTGCACGACCCTGCCGGACGCCGCGCACGCGCGGCATCTGCCGGAGAGGCAAAGCGCATTATCTGCCCGCTGCCCCGTCGAGTCAAGGTACATTGGCCGCCACGACCCGGCAGGCCGATGTCAGCGACCGCGGCCGTGCGCCGATCGAGCATCGCGCTACGTGTCGCCGGTGCACGAGTCTGCCCCGGCGCACGGACGCGCGCATCGACCAGTCCGCATGCCCCACCGTCGACCAGCCCACTCGACTCCCGGTGCTATCATCCATCGATGGACCTCCGCCTCTTCCCGCTGAACACCGTGCTCTTCCCGGGCATGCGCATGCCCCTCCACATCTTCGAGGAGCGCTACCGGATCATGATCCGCGAGTGCATCGAGGAGGATGCGCCGTTCGGCGTGCTGCTGATCAAGGCCGGGCGCGGAGGTCGGCGGCGGCGCCGTGCCGCACGACGTCGGCACGACGGCGCGCATCCTCCAGGTCGAGTACCTGGAGGACGGCCGGATGAACATCTTCACGATGGGCGCAGCAGCGCTTCCGCATCGTCGCCATCAACACGACGCAGCCGTACCTGCGCGGCGAGGTCGCGCTGCTCGAGCAGGAGCCGCCGACGCGACGGCGCCTACGCCGCGCTGCCGCGCGCGCAGCCAGCTGTTCGACGACTACCTGAAGACGTACCTGGCGCTCGGCGACCAGTGGACGCGCGGCGTCTACCTGCCCGACGACCCGGCCGACGCCGCCGACTACATCGCCGCGCGCATGGACGTCGGCCCGCGACGCTCAAGCAGGAGCTGCTGGCGCAGCTCGACCCGGAGGCGCGCCTGCGGCGCGAGCTCGAGATCACTCGGCGAAGTGCTGCCCGACATGCACGGCGCGCCTCGTCGCGCACCTGCGGCAGAAGACCAGCGGCTTCGCGGTGCTGAACTAGGGAGGCCGGCCGCATGACGATCTCGCACACCGACCGGCGCTACGACAATACCCGCACGACGGTGCGACCGTCGCCCGTGCTGAAGCTCGAAGTCTCGTACCGCGGCATCATCGTCGGCGTGCTCGCGCGTCGCCGCGCTGTTGGCGCTCGTGCGGCTCTGGCCGGTCGTCCTGCTCGTCATCACGGCGTTCATCTTCATGGCGGCGCTGCTGCCGTATGTCGACTGGCTCGTGCGGCAGCGGCGTGCCGCGCACGGCGGCGGTGCTGCTGCTGCTCGTCGTCATCCTCGGCATCATCGCGCGGGCTCTTCGCGCTCGTCGTGCCGGCGATGATCGATGAGTTCCAGAGCATCCGCGACAACCTGCCGGAGGACGCGCGCGAGATGGAGGAGTTCCTCGACAACTTCGGCATCGACGTCGAGCTGCAGCAGCGCGCGCGCGACATCGACTGGACCGACCTGATCTCCGGCCGCGCGGCCATCGACTACGGGCAGCGCATCTTCCAGACGACGCTCTCGATCCTCACGATCATCGTCGATCACGGTCTACCTGCTGGTCGACACGCCGCGGCTCTCGCGCTTCGTCTACCAGTTCGTCCCGGAAGGGCGCGAGGCGGACGCGCGGCGCATCCTCGAGTCGCTCGAGCCGCGTCGTCGGCGGGTACATCCGCGGGCAGGTGATCACGTCGCTGCGATCATCGCGCTGTTCACGCTGGTCGTGCTGCTGATCCTCGGCGTGCCGAACGCGCTCGCGTTCGCGGTGCTCGCCGGCTTCGCCGATATCATCCCGCTCGTCGGCGCGTTCATCGCCGTCAGCCCGCCGACGTTCGCCGCGTTCGAGGACTCGCCGACGAAGGCGCTGATCGTGCTGGGACTGCTGGCGCTGTACCAGCAGTTCGAAGACCGCATCCTGGTGCCGCGCGTCTACGGCTCGACGCTCAACCTGCCGCCGCTGATCGTGCTGATCGCCGTGCTGGCGGGGGCGAGCTGTTCGGCATCCCGGGCGTGCTGCTCGCGCTGCCGGCCGCCGCGGCGGGCCGCGTCGCCTTCGACTACTTCATGGAGCAGCGCGCCGCGACGCCAGCGGCCATTCCGGCCGAAGTGATGGCGCCGGACGAGCCGCCGCCGCCGGCAGACGCGTGACGGACGCGCGATAGCGCGGGAAAACAGGCCGCCGCATGAGGTTAGGGACGATTCGGATCGTCAGGCGGTCGCGGCGACCTTCACGCCGACGGCGACGGGCGCGCCATCGCGGCCGAGCAGCGCGCGACGGCGCCGCCGTCGTAGTAGTACGGCACGAACGCGACGCCTTCGAGCACGCGGTCGCTGATCTTGCAGCGGAGCGTCAGCTCGCCGTTCGCGGTGACGAGCGTCACTTCGTCGCTCGTCGTCGATGCGCAGCGCCGCGGCGTCGGCCGGGTGCATCTCGACGAACTCCTCGCGGTGCAGCTTGTCGGCGTCGGGCGAGTGGACCGCCGCGCCTTCGAGGCTGGTGAACAGCGTGCGGCCCGTCGTCAGCAGCAGGCTCGCCGTTCGCCGGCGGCGCGCGTCGCCGCGGCGACCGGCTGCTGCTCGAACTTCGACGGCAGCTCGAACGACGCGCGCCTTGCCCCAGTAGCGCGGAGTTCGGCGCGGAAGCGCTCGTAGCCCGGCACGTTCGCCGCGATCTCGTCGGTGACGGCGTCCGGGTGCGCGTACGTCCACGTGTCGGCGCCGCCGATCTCGTTCGCGAGGTCGGTCAGCGCGAGCAGCGCCGGGCGCGCGTC
The DNA here is from genome assembly GCA_963701135.1 of uncultured Chloroflexia bacterium. Classification (GTDB taxonomy): domain Bacteria; phylum Chloroflexota; class Dehalococcoidia; order DSTF01; family JACRBR01; genus CAYJMJ01. The sequence goes on along the minus strand of OY969567.1, from coordinate 2,531,295 downwards.
GCCGAGCGCGGCGAGCGCGGCGTGCAGGCGGTTCACGCGCCGCTCGGCGTTGGTGTACGTGCCGGTCTTGCCGTACGACGGCACGTCGGCGAGCACGACGTGCGCGGCCTTCGCCGTGTCGGTCAGCAGGCTGTCGATGACGATCAGCACGTCGAGCGCGTCGAGCGCCTTCTGCACGCGCGCGCGGTCCGGCGCGAACATCAGCGGGTTGTCGCCGACGACGACCATCGCCTTCAGCGTGCCGGCGATCGCGGCATCGATCATCGCGTCGAAGTCCATGCCGGGCTGCGCGAGCGCGACGCGGCCGGGGCCGCGCTCCGGGTCGACGCCCATGTCGCGCGCGCCGTTGACGTTCGCTTCGGTCGGCAGGACGTAGAGCGACTCGGCGGCCTTCTCGCCGCGCAGCGCGATCGCCAGGTTCGCCGCGGCGCGCGCGCCGTTGCCGGCGGCGGCCGCATCGACCGGCGACGGCGCGTAGATGATCGAGACGGTCTTCTTCTCGTCGCGCGCCGCGTCGAGGATCGCGCGCGCGCGCCTCGACGTCGCCCGCGACGACGGCATCGCGACTTCGGCGCCGACGTCGCCCTTCGCGAGCGCGTCGACGACCGCGGCCTCGTGCGCCGGGCGCGGCCGCAGCCAGACGCCGCCGTACGGCTCGGCGAAGTCCGCCATCTCGCCGTTCTGCGCCGAGATCGAGCACGAGCGTGCCGTTGCGCGGCGCGGCGGGGTTGCCGACGACGGCGTCCTTGATGCGCAGCGCCGCGACGTTGTGGCTCGACTCCAGGTCGTCGGCGATGCAGATGACGACGTCGCTGCGGGCGATGTTGATCATGTCGGCGGGCAGCGCCTCGGTGCCGAACGCCGCCTCGATCGCCTTCGCGGCGGCGCGGTTCGGCGCGGCCGCGCTGAAGTCGACGTGCGGCGTGCCGATGACCTCGCGCGCCAGCTTCTGCGCCAGGTAGTTCTCCTCGTTCGTGTTGAACGGCGAGCCGAGCACGGCGACGGCGTTCGCGCCGTGCTTCTCGATGACGCCCTTGAGCTGCTCCGCCGCGTACGACGATCAGCTCGCCCCAGTGCGCCGGGAACTGCGGCGTGCCCGCCGGGCCCGCGCCGCACGAGGTGCTTCTGCAGCCGCTGCTTGTCGGCGACGGCGTCGTAGTGGAAGCGGCCGCGCACGCAGATCTGGTCGGCGCTCACCGGGTTGATGCGGTCCGGCTTGACGATGACGGCGCGGCCGCTGCGCGTGCCGATGCTGATCGTGCAGCCGACGGAGCAGGAGTTGCACGTCGTGCTCGTCCAGTCCTCCGTGCGGGCGATCCACTTGTTCGGCTTCTCCATCAGCGTCGCCGTCGGGCAGACGTCGATGCAGGCGCCGCAGAAGTCGCAGTTCGACTCGTCGATGCGCGCCGCCGGCGCCGAACGCGATGCGCGTCGGGTAGCCGCGGCCGGCGAGCGTGATCGCGCTGGTGTGGCGGATCTCGTCGCAGGCGCGGACGCAGCGCGTGCAGATGATGCACATCTGCGGGTCGAACTCGAACCAGGGGTTCGCGCGGTCCGGGTCGGGCTGCTCGCGTCTGGTAGTACGTGCGCTCCTCGAGCGCCCACGGCTCGACGTTCTCGAAGCCCATGTCGAGCAGTTCGTTCGTCGTCTGCAGCTCGCAGCGGTAGTTCTTCGAGCAGGTGAGGCAGCGGTGCGTGACGACGTCGTCGCGCAGGCAGATGTCGCCGGGCATGCACTTCACGCGGCGGTGGCAGGTGAGGCAGCGGTCGGTGTGGTTGGCGTTGATGATCGCCAGCACCTGCTGGCGCGCTTCCTTGATCGGCTGCGTCTCGGTGTTGACGACCATGCCGTCGGCGACGCGCGCCGTGCACGAGAGCTGCAGGCCGCGCGCGCCCTCGATCTCGACGAGGCAGGTGCGGCAGCCGGCGTACGGCGCCAGGCCGTCGATGTAGCAGAGGTTGGAGATCCAGACGCCGTTCTTCTTGATCACCTCGACGAGCGGCGCGCCGTCGGGCGCTTCGATCTCGACGCCGTTGAGCGTGAGCTTAGCCACGCAGTGCTCGCCTCCACCACGCGCTCGCCCTTCGACACCGGCTCCGGGTGCTGCCGCGCCTCCACCTCGATCAGCTCGATGACGTCCTTCGGCGCGCGCTGGCCGTGCGGGTACGTGTAGTCGTTGCGGCGCAGGTGCTCGTGCGCCAGCTTCGTCAGCGCGTGCTTGTCCTTGTACATCGTGTCGAACTCGTACACCGCGTCCTCGAACACGCCGCCGGCCTGGATCGCCTGGTACGGGCAGGCCTCGACGCAGAGCCCGCAGTACATGCAGATGCGGAAGTCGATCTCGTAGCGCACCTTCTCGAGCGTGCCGTCGGGGTTCGGCGACGTCTCGACGAGGATGCAGCCGTCGGGGCAGGCCTGGGCGCAGGTGCTGCAGCCGGTGCAGCGCTCGTCGAACCAGAGCAGGTTCGTGCGCGCGCGCGGCGACATCGGGCGCGTGACCTCGGGGAACTCGATGGTGGCGACGGGCATGACCATCCGCTTGATGGTCACCATCATGCCCTTGAGCAGGCCGATTCCGTACACGTCTGGTCGCCTGGTGACTGGTCGCTGGTGACTGGGCAGCCGCGTCGCGGTGCGCCTCGGGATCGATTGTAACAGTTTTCACTTACGGGACAACCGGCCGGGAGGTTCTACGCGCTCCGTGTGGGTACACGGCAGGAGGGCGCGCTCACGGCCGGCCGCCGCCGGCGTAATTGGTCGGCACTTTTCGGTTTCTCGCGCGGTGCGGGCCGGCGGGGGCATCGGTCGCGCGCGCCGTGCCGGCGGGTGCGCATGTGGCGAGCGTACGGCGGGCGGCGGGGGAACGCCAAGCGCGAGGTGTCAGTGCTGGCGCGCGCGCTGAACGACCTTGTCGATAGCCCAAGGGGCTCATCGACGAACCTGCCCAGCGGCGAGCGTCGTTCTGTCAATCGTTCGGAACGGGCGTTCCCGAAGGTATAATCGCGGCAAGATGCCGAAACTGCGCACGAACACCCTGTACTACGGCGACAACCTGGAGGTATTGCGTGATCACATTCCCGACGACTCCGTTGATCTGATTTATCTCGACCCGCCGTTCAACTCGAACCGCTCGTACAACGTGCTGTTCAAGGAGGCCGGGAAGGGCGAGAGTCCGGCGCAGATCGAAGCCTTCGAGGACACGTGGCACCCCGGCGAGTCGGCGAACCGCGCGTTCGAAGAAGTAGCGATCCACGGAAGTGACGACACGGCGCGGCTGTTAACGTCGATGGTCGACGCTCTCGGACACAACGACGTGACGGCGTACCTGAGCATGATGGCGGTTCGGCTCATCGAAATGCAGCGTGTGCTCAAGCTCACCGGGTCGATCTATCTACACTGCGATCCGACCGCGAGTCACTACCTGAAGGTCTTGATGGACAGCATCTTCGGGCCGAAGAACTTCCGCAACGAGATTACGTGGAAGCGGAGTTCGGCCCACAGCGATTCCGGACAGGGTGCGCGACATTTTGGGAGAGTATCGGACACGATTCTGTTCTACGCGCAGGGTGACTCAAATACCTGGAATCAGCAGTACGGGCCGTACGACGAGAGCTACATCGCTGAGAACTACAATCGTCGGGATCCGGACGGGCGCGTGTATCGGATCGACAACATTCAGGGGCCAGGCGGCGAGGCGAAGGGAAACCCAAAGTACGAGTTTCTCGGCGTGACGCGCTACTGGCGATACAGCGAGAAGCGGATGCAGGAGTTGTACGATGCAAGGAAGAATCTTGCAGACGCGGCCCGGCGCTGTCCCTCAGTACAAGAGGTATCTAGATGAGATGCCGGGGGGTCCCCGATACAGAATATCTGGACTGACATTCAGCGTGATCAACAACCGCTCGAAAGAGATGCTCGGCTACCCGACGCAGAAGCCCTTGGCACTCCTGGAGCGAATCATCGCGACGTCGTCGAATGCGGGTGACGTGGTGCTCGATCCGTTCTGCGGTTGCGGCACTGCTGTACACGCAGCGCAAAAGCTCGGGCGGCGCTGGGTCGGCATCGACATCACGAACCTTGCGATCAATCTGATCCGTCGCCGCATGGAGGACGCGTTCCCCGAGTTGAAAGACAAGATCGCGGTGATCGGCGAACCGGTCGATCTTCCCGGCGCTCAGCAGCTCGCGGACCGCGACAAGTATCAGTTCCAGTGGTGGGCGCTCGATCGCATCGGCGCGTCGCCAGCTGGCGGCGACAAGAAGAAGGGCATGGATCGCGGCATCGACGGCGTGATCCCGTTCATGGAAGGCAGCATGGATCGTCGCCGCGTGATTGTCTCGGTGAAGGGCGGCGCCGTGACGTCGGGCCATGTGCGCGACCTGAAAGGTGTCCTTGAGCGCGAGGACGCGCCAATCGGCGTATTGTTAACCATGAAGCCCGCGACACGCGAAATGAAAACGGAGGCGGCGTCGGCGGGAACGTACGCGAGTGAGACCTGGGGTAAGAGCTATCCCCGTTTACAGATCCTCACCATTGCCGACGTACTGAACGGCAAGCGGGTCGAAATGCCGCCGCAGGTGTCGCCGTTCGCAGAGGCACCGCGCGAGAAGGCCGCGAAGGGTAAGCAGGCGGCGCTAGAGTTGTGAGGGGTGGCGGCACTCAGCGCTTCACGCGCTCGACGAGCTCGCGGCGCGCCCCGTAGTAGAAGTACAGTTTGTGGCGTTCCAAGTTGTCGCGCCCTGCCCGGCGTTCATCCGCGACGGCCTTTGCAAAGAGCGCCGCACCGGCGGCATATCCGGTCGTTTGGGCGAGTAAGTGCGAAAAGTCACCCGCGGTCAACACAACGATGCCGAGCGCAGAAGCGGAGGCCGGCACTATGACGGCGGTTGGATCGGTTAGCTTCCGCATTATTGACTTGATCAAGGTGTTCGACGCGACTTGCTCCTCGATTTCGAGAATGGCGACGTCAACTTGCTCGCGAAAGACGAGCTCCGCTTCCGAGGCGAATGACGGCTCCCAAGCGGAACTCGCAATCGACCGCGAGTAGGTAATTATGGCGCTGCGGAACCGGACGAGCGCGTGTTCTAGCTCACGCCGAATTGCAATGATCTCCTCAATCGAGGCCTGTTCAAATAACGGCAGGCGTTGAAGAACTTCAGGCGCGAGACCGGCGACCTTGCCCTGCGCATGATCGGCGGTGGTCGCGGAAATGATCCCCTCGCGCATCGCGGAAGCGACGAAGCTGCCTGTCTGTTCGTCAAATAGCGGGTACGTTCGCGGCGAGATCACGGCGTCCGACACGGATTCGAAAAAGGACTTCACCGCCGCATCAGTCTCAGATGGATAGATATCTAGTTCGACAAGTCCAGTCTTGAGCGCATCGATCACGCCATCCAGGCCGGCCTGCTGCGCAATGTTGTGGATGGTCGCCTGAATCTCATCCCACGATCGATTCACTTGTTCCTGGAGCTTGCGCAGTAATAGCAGCTCCGATGTCGATCGATGGTGGCGTTGCTTCAGTTCGTCGAGCAGTTCGAAGGCGCGAGCCGCCGAGGGATCGCCCGCCGCGAGGACGACCCACGACTTCATAGCGTCGAGGCGCTGGGCCTCGTTGAGTAAACCAACCTGCGAGATCACGGCGATCATCGAGCCCGCTAGGCTGCACAGCTTGATTCGGTCGCCATAGAGTAGGCCGACCTTGAGAAGGCTCAGATCGCGGAACAAACTCGGCTTCCCGCTGGCGTCAGAGTGCGGAGCCGTGCCGATCGTGATATGAAAATCGGGAGTTGGGTCTGTCATGGGCAACGCGGATCGGATGCTGAAAAGGAAACGACGCGAGCGACGGTCAGATGCTATCGGAAAATCGCGCGAACCGCAGATAACTTCGTGTTTTTAGCTTCGGATCGCAGATACAAACGCACAGCGGTAGCGCAGAGTTAGCCCCCAGTCAGGTGCGTTACCGGGCTGGGGCAGCCCCGAGCGGGGTGATCGTAACACGCGGGGGTGGCGCCTCAAATGGCGCGGGCTGGCGGGCGGGGCGGCCCCACGCCGTGCCTACTCGTCGTCTTCGACGATTTCGATGGCGCGCTCGGGGCAGTTGTTAACGGCTTTTTGGGCGAGCGGGAGCTGATCGGGGGTCAGCTTGCCGGTGCCGCGCGGGGTCTGTAGCCGACGCGGGACCGTCGGGTGGTGGTTCATCTCGATGCGGGTGACTCAAGGCCGCGGACGCGGGCGCGTTGACTTCGCGCCGCGGCGCCCGATACGATGCGTTGCACCTCAGTGGGCGGTTAGCTCAGCTGGTTAGAGCGCTACGTTGACATCGTAGAGGTCACTGGTTCGAGTCCAGTATCGCCCACCATTTTCGCATCGAAGGCGTCCCTTGTGGACGCTTTTTCGTTTCGGGAGCCGCGAGAGCATCGGCATGCGGTAATCCGTCGCCGCGGGACTGAGCTGCGGTCAGGCCGCCACGTGATTCACCAGACGGCGCACGTCACGGAGAGGATCGGCGGCAGCGTGCCCGGCAGGCGCTGCCACGAGTCGCCGCCGTCGATGCTCGCGTACACCTGCGCCGTTGCTCGTGCCGACGTAGACGCCCTCGGGGTCGAGGCCGTCGGTGTCCAGACCCTCGCGGTACACGCTCTGGTAGTCGTGCGGGCCGGGGAGTCCGCGCGTGAGCGGCTCCCACGACGCGCCGGCGTCGCGCGTGCGGTAGACGGCGAACTGGCCGTCGCAGACGCGGAAGTTGTCGTACAGCCCAGCGAACGCCAGTGGCACGACGAACGCCGCGTCGGGCGCCCGGCGCGTGACGGCGATGGGGAAGCCGTGGAACGACGGCAGTCCGTGCGTCACATCGGCCCACGTCACGCCGCGGTCGTCGGAGCGGAACACGCCGACGTGGGTCTGCGTCCAGATGCGGTCCGGGTTCTTCGCATCAAGCCGCATCTTGTGCATCTCGTTGATGCCGAGCGGGTCGACGTTCGGGCAGGTCCGGACCGCCGAACCGCTCGGCCAGCTCGGTGCTGAATGCGATGGCGCGCTCGTCCTGCTGGCGCACGGTGTGCGAGAACTCCGTCCATGTCTGCGCCGCCGTCGTCGGTCATGAAGGAACCGCCCGCGCTGACGACGGCGTAGATGCGGCGCGCGTCACGCGCGTCAAGCTCGATGGAGTTGACGCACGAGTCGCCGCCGCCGGTGCCGGACCAGTTGGGACGGGAGGCGTGCCGGTTCAGTGCATCGACGGGCGCCCACGAGTGGCCCCAATCTTCGGAGCGAAAGAGGCCGGCCGGCTGCGTGCCGGCGAAGACGACGCCGGGCTCGCTCGCGTGGCCGGGCGCGACGTTCCAGACGTTGCCGATGGTGACGCCCATGTCCTGCGGGAAACCGAGCCCCTCGCTGCGGTAATCCCACGTCTTGCCCAGGTCGGTGCTCTTCGCGACAGAGGGCCCCCACGCCCAGTGGTTCGCCGCCGCGTACAACCGCGGCGCGCCGCCTCGCGTGTCGGCCGCCATGTGGTACACGGACCAGCCGGTGTAGATGGGAGCGGTGAGCCGCCACGACCGGCGTGTTGCGTCCGCCGTGTAGATGAACGCGCCCTTCTTCGTGCCGATGAGCAAGCGTACTTCGGTCGCCATCAGTCAGCCTCCTGCGTGTAATCTCCGGCGCCGCTGCCGGCCCCTGATACGACGAACGGCACGCGGCGATTCGGCATCGCGCGCGGCGCGGAAAACTATGTTAGCACTTAGCAACTAATCTGTGGCGACCAGCTTGAGGGTGCCAGGCAGGTTCGGTCCATAAGCCGGGTGGGCCATCGACCGAAGGCCGTCCAGTGAGCCCCCAAGACCCGCGGGTCAGGCGCGTGTGCGACGTACGCGCATGCCGGCGTCGGTGACCACGACGAACTGATCCAACTGCCCGGAGAACTCGGCAAGCACGCGAGCCAACCAGGCGCATTTGGCCGCAAGCGCGTGCGACCTGAGCCGGAACAAAATGACACCGCGATGTGCCAGCCGTTGGCGGTAGATCAGCTCGCCGAAGTCGGTGTCGTTGGTGATGAGGACGCGGCGCTCCCGCCGAGCGATGGCGAGCACTTCGCGGTCCTTCAGGGCGCGCGGGTAGTCGCGGGCGACCGTCGTGACATCGTGCCCGCGTTCGGCAAGGAACGCGGCAAGCCGGAAGTCGGCACTCTCGTCGAGGAGAAACCTCACCGCGCGGTGCGGCGAGTGCGCGCCGGCCGCGCGACCGCCGGGTAGAGCGCCTCGCCCTCGACGAGCGACTGCGCGTACTCGACACAGGCCTGGATGTCGCGTCGCGTCAGGCGCGGAAAGGCATCGAGCAACTCATCGACATCCAATTCTTCCGAGAGGCGCTTCAGCACGAGCTCGACGGGGATGCGCGTGCCGCGGACGACAGGCTTACCGGCAAGCACATCCGGGTCGATGGTGATCCTGCCTTCGAAGGTCGCGCGTCGCTTTGCTACCACGGTGCGCTCCGGTTTCGCGCTACGCGGCCGTGGCCGGCCGTCCGCGGCAGCATATCAGGGCAGGAGGCGCGGCCGCTCGATGGCGCCGGCGGCTTGTCGCGCGCGCGCCTCATGCTAAAATGCCGGGGCGCGGAAACCCGCGCGGTGAGTACGGGCCGCTAGCTCAATTGGCAGAGCAGCTGACTCTTAATCAGCCGGTTCTGGGTTCGACTCCCGGGCGGCTCACCATGCATGGGAATCTGGAAGGCGGGTCTCCTGGCCCGCCTTCCAGCGTTGAAACGATTGACTGCAAACGGACTGCAAACATGGCTCCGTAGAAGCTTTCATGGAGCAACGGAGGGAATGGCCGCCGCCGCGCGGTCGCCTGGCTCGCCGTCGAGGACCTCGGAACGTGGTACACAGCCTCGACGACGCTCATGGTCGCTCCCCCTCCGGCCGCGGGCTTCGCCCGGCACGTCTGCGTCTCCCATCTTGCGAACGCACCGATAGGTGAAGGGTGTTCGCAGAGTCGCGGCGTGCTCGCAACTATCGGTCTACAATGTGCCGATGATCGAAGAACCGTTCGATGATGAAATCGCTGAATCTCACGGCGAAGAACTCGACGAAGACGAAACCGAGATCGCTCCCGTTATCGACGAAGTACGGGAGTTCTTCCTCAATCCGGAGCATTGGATCTACACGTCTCGCGGCACTCCGAGCGATATCTCTCCTAACTTCGTGTATCACATCGGCCAACTAGAAGTTCTGTTCGAGGACAGATACTTTCACTTCAGGACTAACAAGGCAGTTCGACGATTGCGAAATGAAGGTTTCCTCGCGGACAGAGAGGTCAAGATCGATGGAACCTCGGCGATCCTCGTCTGGCGTCACAATGTGCGGTACATGTCACGCCTCGCCGCAGAGCACGAACAACTAATTCAGCAGTATTCGTCCGAGACCATGAACAAGGCGACCGGCGACTACGCGGAAACGCTCACGCTCCTCGGATTAAGCCGACTCCACTTCGATCTAATTGCTCGAAATAGTCGCGAGTACCGAGGTGTGGCATGGGACGTGACCGAGCACGACCTGGACTTCATTCTGGAAAAGGATGGCGTGGGCTACGGCGTCGAAGTAAAGAACACTTGGAAGTACTTCCCAGCGGACGAACTCGCGATCAAGTTGAAGATGTGCAAACACCTGAATCTCCGACCGCTGTTCATCGCCCGAAACCGACACTCTGGACAGTGGAATACCGTGAAAGCTGCCGGAGGCCTCCTATACATCTTCAAGTCAAAGGTCTTCCCGCCCGGCTACGAACATCTGACTAAGCAGCTATGGCTTCGTATGCGCCTCCCCGTGGCCAATTGGAACGACTGGCCGGGCCAGTTTTACCCGACAATGACCAAGTTCGTCGCAACCGCGCCGAACTAGGGTATCGCTCTTAATGGGGGTTCTCGAATTTGAATCTGATCTCACCCCTCTTTCTGCGCGTTTTCGCAAAACGCACACCGCAATCAGCACGGACATTCTACCACTCTTAATCAGCCGGTTCTGGGTTCGACTCCCGGGCGGCTCACCATGAATGCGTCACGGCCGTCGCCGCACTGGCGACGGCCGTTTGCGTTCCCGCGCCCCACGCCTCAACTCACCATACGCGCGAGCGACGACGCCACGGCCGAGAGCGCGGCGGCGACGAGCAACGCGAACACGAGCCGCCGGAACAGCGCCGGCTCCACGCGTCGCAGCAGCGCGTGGCCCAGCACGCTCCCCGCCAGCACGGCGGGCAACGCCGCGGCCGCCATGCCGACGGCGAACGACGACACGACGCCCGTCGCCAGGAACGCGCCCATCGTGACCACGCTGCACGCGGCGAAGAAGACCGACAGCCCGCCGCGGAACGGCTGCGGCGAATGCCCCACGCCCTGCAGGTAGAGCACGACGGGCGGCCCGTTCATGCTGGTGCTGGTGTTCAACACCCCTGACACCATCCCGACGCCAAGCTCACTGCCGATGCCGCCATCGCCCAGCGTCAGGCCCGAGGCGAGCGCCGCCGTCATCACGATGGTCGAGACGCCGACGCCGAAGCGGAGCGCGTCCTCGGGCGCGAAGAGGAGCACCGCGAGGCCGATGGGCATGCCGGCAAGGCTGCCGGCGAAGAGCCAGGATACGGTGCGCCACGGCACGTGCCGCCAGACCTGCCGCGCGACCAGCGAGCTGTTGAGCAGCCCGAGCAGCGTCACGATGACGACGGTGTCGCGCACATCGAGCACGGCCACGAACAGCGGCACGGCGATGAGCGCGAACCCGAACCCCACGAGCGTCTGCGCCGTGCTCGCGACGAGCACAACCGCCACAACGAACCCGACCAGCGCGACATCCATCGCGCGCCATCATATCCGCCGCGCGCCGCACGGTCGCCTGCCATCCGTCGCCCCGACGGCCACCGCCGTCCGGATGGCCCGCCCATTTGGCTATTCACGGGACAACGACGGATGCCTAAGATGGGTGGGCAAGGAGGTCCGCCATGCTTGACCTACTCCTCCCCACCAATCGCCTGACTCGCCTCCGAGACAGCCGTCGCCACCGCCGGCGCTTCCGGGCGCCCATCGCCGTCCGCCTGCCGGGCGCCGCGAGGCGCGTGCGGATGCGCGAATCCTGGCGCCTCACCGCGAAGGCCGCCGCGCGCGTCAACCGGCGGACGCTGCCGATGCTTCTCGCGGGTGCGGTCGCCGGTGCGCTGGCGATGTTCTACTTCGACCCGCACCAGGGCCGGCGCCGGCGTGCGCTCGTGCGCGACCGCATCGTGCACATCGGGCACCTGTTCACGCGCGACGTGCCGCATCGCGTCGAAAAGCGCGGGCGCTTCCTGCGCGGGGTCGCGAAGGGCGTCACGCACGAGGCCGCGGAACTCGCGCACATCAACGGCGGCCACCCGGGGTTCGTCGATGACGAGACGCTGGTCGCGCGCGTGCGGTCGGAGGCGCTGCGAGACCGCCACTTCAAGGCGGGCGAGATCCACGCCGACGCGTACGAGGGCTGCGTCACGCTGCGCGGGCAGCTGGACGCGAGCGACATCCACGACCTCATCGAAGCGACGAAGCGGGTCGAAGGCGTGCGGCAGGTGCGGAGCTTCCTGCACACGCCCGGCACGCCGCCGCCGAACAAGGCCGAAGCGTACCTGCCGCATCCAGCGCCCGTGCCCGCGGGCTGACGTTCACGCGGGCGTCACATCGAATGCGGGTGCCCAACCGCCGAGCGCGCGCTCCAGCAGCGCGGCCGCGGCGAGCGCGACGTCGTCGCGCCACGGGCGGGCGATGACCTGCACGCCGATCGGCAGCCCCTCGGGCGAGGCGCCGCAGCGGACGACGGCGACGGGCTGGCCGGTGAGGCTGTAGGGCAGCGTGTAGAGCCAGTTTTCGACGGGCACTTCGCCGTGCGGCGGCGCGGGCTGCGCGGCGACGGGGCAGACGACCACGTCGTAGTCCTCCATGAACAGCAGCATGTAGCGGCGGAAGCGCTCCCACTCGAACAGGTGGCGCTCGACGTCGTCGCCGGAGAGGCGCGCGTCCTTCGACGGCGCCCATCGCTGCCACGACGCCGAGGACGGCCGCGCCCAGTAGTCGAGCGTGATCGGCAGCGACTCCTCGAGCCGTGGCGGGCGCGCTTCGGTGACGCGTGCGCCGGCGGCTTCGAGCGCGCGTGCGGCGGCTTCCGTCGTGGCGACGGTCTCGGGCGTGGGCGACACGCCGGGCATGCGCGTGTAGTACGCGACGCGCAGGCCTTCGACGGCGACCTCCGCCACGTCGCCGAGCGGCGCCGCCACGACGCCGGCGTCGCGGCCGTCCTCGCCGGCGATGATGCGCAGGACGAGGGCGAGGTCTTCGACGCTGCGTGCCATCGGGCCGATGGCGGTGCGCGGGTCGCTCATGGGGCCGATGCGCGGGAAGTGGCCGGTGTTCGAGACGAGCCCGGTCGTCGGCTTGAGCGCGGCGACGCCGCAGCAGTGCGCGGGCCAGCGGATGCTGCCGCCGGAGTCGCTGGCGATGCCGAGCGGCGAGCCGCCCGCGGCGATGATCGCCGCCTCGCCGCCGCTGCTGGCGCCGGGGTTGCGCGCGGGGTCGTACGGGTTGTTGGGGCGCGCGTAGACGGGCGAGCCGTCGTTGATGTTGGTCTTGCCGAGCAGGACCGCGCCGGCCGCGCGCATGCGGGCGACGGCGGTGGCGTCGCGCTTCGGCACGTAGCCGCGGCGCTCCTCGAAGCCGGCGGCGCAGACGAGATCCTCGGTTTCGATCCAGTCCTTGACGGTGAACGGCACGCCGTGCAGCGGGCCGAGGGCGTCGCCGCGGGCGAGCGCGTCGTCGGCGGCGCGGGCCCGCGCGCGGGCGGCGTCAGCGCCGAGCTGGACGACGGCGTTGAGGCGCGGGTTGACGGCATCGATGCGGCGGAGGTGCGCGTCGACGGCCTCGGCCGAGGAGATGGCGCGGTCGCGGATCAGGTGCGCGAGGCGGGTGGCGGAGATGGAGCAGATGTCGGTGGTCATGGCAGTTCACAGTTCACAGTTCGCGGTTCACAGTTCGCCGGTGCCGGTGCCGGCGCGGTTGATTGTGGGGCTTGTATTTCGTGTTTTGTGCGTGAAGTTGATTGTATGGAATCTGGCGTGGTGGCGGTGCGGGAGATTGTTTTCGGCGTGGTGTTCATGGTCATGGTAGTTCACAGTTCACAGTTCACAGTTTGCAGTTCACAGGCTCCGGCGCGCGGGTGCGGTCTGGGGGATCGTACGGGGTGGGGGCGCGGAAGTCCGAGGGGGTGGGTGGCACTGGGCACCCTGGCGGGCGCATTTTGTAGTTTCGTAGTTGGTGGTTCGTGGTGGCGCGCGGTGCCGCCCCGGATCTCACCCCGGCCTGCGGCCACGCGCGGTTCATGGTCCGTAGCGCCCCGCACCGGCCCCCGGGCGCAGCAGGCGGCACCCCTACGACGCGGCCCGGCGTGTTACGGGCGGGTAATTCGTTGGGTAAACAGCAAATGATCCTTGCGGGAGCGGTATATCAAGAGTTATATATAAGTGTCGATATATAGAAGGGGCAGACAACGGGGACCTCGTATCGACAGGGAGTTGGGTTATGTTCGACTTTGCGGGAATGGCGGCACAGGAATACTCCCGGGCCATCGCGGCCGAGCGCGAGCAGGCAGCGCGGCGCGGGGTGTGGCGCATGCGGCTGCGCGACCTCATCCGCCTGGAGAAGGCGACGAAGGGCAAGCTGCCGCCGGTGCAGCCGCCGGGGCCGCGGCACCTGAAGGGCGCCCACAGCCCCTGGATTTGATCCCGGACCGCCGCTACGCTCGTCCTGAGGTGAGCGCTTGTCGCTGAAACACGCCCTGCTCGGCATCCTGAGCTGCGAGCCGATGACCGGGTACGAGGTCAAGCAGTTCTTCGATACCTCGGTCCAGCACTTCTGGAATGCCGAGTTGAGCCAGATCTATCCGACACTCAAGGGGCTCGAAGAGAGCGGCTTCGTCGATATGCGCGTCGAAGTGCAGCAGAACCGCCCGAACCGCAAGATCTACGCGATCACGGACACCGGGCGCGACGAGTTCCTGCGCTGGGTGCGCGAAACGAAACAGCCCTCCGACCTGCGCGACCCGTTCCTGATCAAGATCTTCTTCGGGACCGAAGTGCCCATCGACGACGTGCTGGTGTTGCTCCGCCGCCAGATGGAGGAGCAGCAGAAGATCCTGCTCTTCTCGGAGACGGTGCTGCGACAGAAGATCCGCGAGGGCGTGAAGCACTGGCAGTCCACGCGCCACGGGCTCTTCTGGACGCTCACGCTCGAGCTGGCGATCGCGTATCGCCGCGCGTACATCGACTGGTGCGAACAGTCGATGCGGATGCTCGAAGAGGGTGTGATGGAGGCGGGCGCCGCGGACGAGCGTGCTGCGAAGCCGGTGCCACGGGACGACGCGCGCGAGGATGAGCGGGGGTCGATCGCCGGTTAGCGCGCCTCCGACGGGGCGCTGATGGAGCGCCGGGGGCACGCGGGCTGAAAGCCCGCGCCACGGGACAAGCACGCGGGCTGAAAGCCCGCGCCACGGAACGATGCGCGCGAGGATGAGCGGGGGGCGATCGCCGGTTAGCGCGCCTCCGATTAGACGCGCTGATGGAGACCGGGGACACGCGGGCTGAAAGCCCGCGCCACGGTATGGCAAGCGCCCGCCACGGGACAAGCACGCGGGCTGAAAGCCCGCGCCACGGTACAAGCACGCGGGCTGAAAAGCCCGCGCCACGGGACGATGCGCGCGACGACGAGCGGGGGTCGATCGCCGGTTAGCGCGCCTCCGATTAGACGCGCTGATGGAGACCGGGGAGACGCGGGCTGAAAGCCCGCGCCACGTATGGCACCTGAAAGCCCGCGCCACGTATGGCACCTGAAAGCCCGCGCCACGTATGGCACCTGAAAGCCCGCGCCACGGTATGGCACCTGAAAGCCCGCGCCACGGTATGGCACCTGAAAGCCCGCGCCACGGTATGGCACCTGAAAGCCCGCGCCACGAACTAAGCCCGCGCCACGGTACGGTGAGTGGCACCCGTAGTCCATCGCAATGAGATTCCGTCGTTGCGCTATCATGCCCGCACCGGCGCCGGGTGCGCGCCGGCCACGCGGCCCTGAGTCCGCGCTCTCCGCATGCAACTGATCCCCCTGCCAGGCCTGCCGCCTCCGCTCCTCGCCGAAGGAGCATCCCTCTCCATCCCAATGCCCGTCGCCGTGGTGCTGTTCCTGGGCGGACTGCTGGGCTACGCGCTCGTCAACGCGGTCGAGATCGCCGTCGTCGCGTCCAACCGCCTGCGCATCCGCGCGGCGGCGGAGGAGGGGCACCGTTCGGCGCGAGCGCTGGAGCGTCTTCGGTCGGAGCAGGAGCGCTACTTCGCCGTCATGGTGATCTTCCAGAACCTCTGCGTGTTCCTCGCCTCGACCGCCGGCACGGTCATCGCGGTCGATGCGTTCGGGAACTGGGGGTTCCTCGTCAGCCTCGTCGTCATCCCGCTCATCTCCGCCGAGTTCGGCGAGTACACGCCCAAGGTGTTCGCCGCGCGCTCGCCGGAGCGCATCGCATTCGCTGTGGCGGTCCCGGTGGAGATCGTCGTGCGCGTGATGAGCCCGCTGATCAGCGCGCTCGCCGTCATCCCGAACCTGTTCGGGCGCGGCGGCGCCGGCCATACGGTGACCGAGGCCGAGCTGCGGATGCTCATCGACATCGGCGCCGAGGAGGGGGCCGTCGGGGCCGCCGAGGCGGAGCTGCTGGACCGCGTCTTCCACTTCCACGACCGGCGCGTCAACGAGATCATGGTCCCGCGCACGGAGGTCGTCTGGCTCGAGAAGGGCGAGACGGTGCGCGAGTTCTACGCGACGTTCGACGAGACGCCGCACTCGCGCTTCCCGGTGTACGACGACACGGTCGACAACGTCGTCGGCATCGTCAGCATCAAGGACGTGCTGCGCGCGCTCGCCGAGCACCGGGTGACCGAAGACTCGCCGATTGAGGGTGTGATCCGGCCGGCGACGTTCATCCCGGAGACGAAGCTGGTGAGCGCGCTGTTCTGGCAGATGCAGGACGAGCGGCAGCAGATGGCGGTGGTGGTCGACGAGTACGGCGGCGTCGCGGGCGTCGTGACGCTCGAGCTGCTGCTCGAGGAGATGGTGGGGCGCGTCGTCGACGAGCTGGGGCAGCCGTCCGAGGAGTTCTCGGCGATCGACGAGCACACAACGCGCGTCGATGGGGGCATGAGCCTGTACGACCTGCGCGAGGAGCTGGACGTCGACCTGCCGGACGGCGACTACGAGACGGTGGCCGGATTCGTGCTGGAGCAGCTCGGCCACATCCCGCGCGAGGGCGAGACGCTGACGTTCCACGGCTACCGGATCACGGTCTCCGAAGTGAAGGGCGTCAAGATCGAGAGCGTCGTCATCCGCCGGCTCCAGGACGCGAAGGAAGCATGAAGGCGCAGCGGCTCCGCGTGACGTTCACGCGCGGCGAAGACATCAAGTACATCACGCACCTGGACCTGATGCGGTTCTGGGAGCGCGCGCTGCGGCGGGCCGGCGTGCCCGTCGCGTACTCCGAGGGTTTTTCGCCGCACGCGCAGATCTCGCTCGCCGCGCCGCTGCCCGTGGGCACGACGAGCGAGGCGGAGCTGATGGACGTGTTCCTGGCCGAACACGTGGCGCCCAGGTCGCTGATCCAGAGCGTGTCGCCTCAGCTTCCCCCCGCGATCGAGATCCGGTCGGTGGAGGAAGTGGGCCTGTCGCTGCCAGCGCTGCAAGCCGACGTGCGGTTCGCCGAGTACGACGTTGACGTCAGTGGCGATGCCGGCGCGGCTCAGCCGGCCATCGACCGGTTTCTCGCCGCGGCGAGCGTGCCGTGGGAGCACAAGCGGGAGGATGAGGTGCGCAGCTACGACATCCGGCCGCTTGTCGAGAGCATCGAGGTCGCCGGCGCGGAGGGCGGCGTCACGCGGCTGCGGATGAGGCTGCGGAACGACAACAACGGCTCGGGGCGGCCGGAGCAGGTGGCAGCGGCGGTCGGGCTGGGCGCGCCGCTGCGCATCCACCGGACGCGGCTGGTGCTCGCGGGCTCGTCGCCGGCGCGAGAAGCGTGGCGCAAGCGCGGGAGGTTCGCGAGCTGATGCGGCTGGTGCTCGTCCGCCACGGAGAGACGGACTACAACCGCGGCCGGCTCGCGCTGGGCCGCTTCGATGCGCCGCTGAACGAGCACGGCCAGGCGCAGGCGCGTGCCGTCGCCGGCTCGTTCCGCCGTACGCCGGACGCGATCTACGCGAGCCCGCTCAAGCGCGCGCTCGACACGGCCGAGGCGATCGGCGCCGCGACGGGGATCGAGGTCGCGGTCGAGGACGCGCTGATCGAGATGGACGTCGGCGAGATGGAGCATCTCACGGGCACGGAGCTGCGCGAGCGATACCCGGAGTTCCTGACAGCGTGGGGGTCCGCCGAGGCGGGCGACGCGCGCATGCCGGGCGGCGAGACGCTGCGCGAGGTGCAGGAGCGCGCGTGGGGGGCGGTCGAGCGGATGCGGGCGGCGCACGGTGAGGGCGAGGTCGTCGCCGTCACGCACAACTTCGTCGTGCTGGTGCTGGTGTGCCGGGTGCTGGACCTGCCGCTGCCCGGCTTCCGCCGCCTGCGCCAGTCGCTGGCCGCGAAGACGGTGATCGAGATCGGCGAGCATGGCTGCACGTTGCTCCACCTCAACGACGACGCGCACCTGGTCGCGGCGGGGCTGGGCGGCGACGCCGGCGGGCGCTAGCGTTGTGCTTCGTTAGCGCGGGTGCGCACGCGGCCCCGCCCCGACCTAACCCCCGGCCCCTTCCCGGCGCGGGAAGGGGAGAGAGGGCTAAGCGCGCCGAGATGTTGCTGCGGTGTGTGAATGGTGCAGCGGCTACCTAACCCCCGGCCCCTTCCCGGCGCGGGAAGGGGAGAGAGGGCTAAGCGCGCCGGAGATGTGGCTGCGGTGTGTGAATGGTGCAGCGGCAACCTAACCCCCGGCCCCTTCCCGACGCGGGAAGGGGAGAGAGAGCTAAGCGCGCAGGAGATGTGGCGGCGGTGTGTGAGTGGTGCAGCGGCTACCTAACCCCCGGCCCCTTCCCGACGCGGGAAGGGGAGAGAGGGCTAAGCGCGCAGGAGATGTGGCGGCGGTGTGTGAGTGGTGCAGCGGCTACCTAACTCCCGGCCCCTTCCCGACGCGGGAAGGGGAGAGAGGGCTAAGCGCGCAGGAGATGTGGCGGCGGTGTGTGAATGGTGCAGCGGCTACCTAACCCCCGGCCCCTTCCCGCGCCGGGAAGGGGAGAGGGCTAAGCGCGCTGGAGATGTGACTGCGGTGTGTGAACTGACGCCAATCTAGGGAGGACGCCGTTAGCCGCAGTAGCGGTACAGCGCGTCGTAGACGGGGAACTTCGAGCTTCAGCAGTTCGGCATCGTCCAGGCCGCTCGCCGCGAATCCGGCCGCGATCGCGTAGAGCCCCGCGGCCTCGGGCGCCAGGTCTCGGGCCGACGTGTCGGCGCCGCGCACGATGAGACGCATCTTCGCGAGCGCGGGGCCGGTGAGGTGGTACTTCTCGATGAACGCGTCGAAGCTGCACTGGCCGCCGTGGTGGCCGAGCTCGACGCCCGGGACGTTGTACGGCGTCGCGCCCTCGGCCGCGGCGGTCGCCATGACGCGGTCCGGCGCGACGAACAGGAACTCCGCCTGCGGGTCGATGAACTTCCGAATGAGCCAGGGGCACGCCACCCGGTTGACTTTCACCCGTTCGCGCGTGATCCACTTCATCGCCATGCCTCCTCGCGCGGTCATGCGCGCGCAACGCATATAGTACGCCGGTGAACGCGTCTCGAGATGCCCGCGTCCTGCTCTTCACCCGGACGGTACGCTCGTTTTCCGACGGCTTCGTCAGCGTGCTCCTCGCGGGCTACCTGGCGCAACTCGGGTTCTCGGACGTGCGGGTGGGGGCGGTGGCGACGGCGACGCTGCTCGGCACGGCGCTGGCGACGCTGCTCGTGGGTGCGGCCGCGGACCGCCTGGGGCGGCGGCGCCTGTTGTTCGCGGCCGCGCTGCTGGCGTGCGGGACGGGCATCGCGTTCGCATCGGCCAACAGCTTTGCGGCGGTGCTGCTGATCGCCGTGATCGGCACGCTCAATCCGACCGCGGGGGACGTGAGCGTGTTCCTGCCGGTGGAGCAGGCGATGCTTCCCGAGACGGTCGCGCCGGCGTGGCGGACGCGGCTGTTCGCCCGATACAACGTCGCCGGCGCGCTCGCGGCGGCGACGGGCGCGCTGTTCGCCGGGGCGCCGTCGCTGCTGCACCACTGGACGGGCTGGCCGCTCGTCGATGTCATGCGCGGCATGTTCGTGCTGTACGGCGGGCTGGCGCTGGTGAACCTCGCCGCGTATCGCACGCTGTCACCGGCGGTCGAGCCGAAGGAACGGCCGCGCACCGCGCCGCTTCACCGGTCGCGCGGCGTCGTGCTGCGCCTTTCGGGGCTGTTTGCCATCGATGCGTTTGCCGGCGGGTTCGTCGTGCAGTCGATCCTCGCGCTGTGGCTCTTCGAGCGGTATGGGCTCTCGGTGGGGCAGGCGGGCGCGATCTTCTTCGGCGCCGGCATCTTCTCCGCGTTCTCGTTTCTCGTCGCCGCGCGCGTAGCCGAGCGGTTCGGACTGATCAACACGATGGTGTTCACGCACCTGCCGTCGAACCTGCTGCTGATGCTCGTCGCGTTCATGCCCAACGTATGGCTCGCGGTCGCCGTGCTGCTGGCGCGGCAGTCGCTGTCGCAGATGGACGTGCCGACGCGGCAGTCGTACACGATGGCGGTCGTCGACCCGGACGAGCGGGCGGCGGCGGCGAGCGTGACGGGGGTGGCGCGCAGCCTGGCGTCATCCGGGAGCCCGGTGCTGGCCGGCGCGCTGCTGGCGGCGACGACGTTCGGCTGGCCGCTGATCATCGCCGGCGCGCTGAAGGGCGGGTACGACCTGTTGCTCCTGCGGCAGTTCCGGGCCGTCAAACCCGTCGAGGAGGTGATCCCGGCCGGCGGCGGGTAGGCGTGGCCGGACTCGCCGGGGCGACCTAACCCCCGGCCCCTTCCCGGCGCGGGAAGGGGAGAGCGGGCTAAGCGCGCCGAAGATGTGGCTGCAGTCTTGAATGGAGCAGCGCTAACCCCCGGCCCCTTCCCGGCGCGGGAAGGGGAGAGCGGGCTAAGCGCGCCGAAGATGTGGCTGCAGTCTTGAATGGAGCAGCGTTAACCCCCGGCCCCTTCCCGGCGCGGGAAGGGGAGAGCGGGCTAAGCGCGCCGAAGATGTGGCTGGCAGTCTTGAATGGAGCAGCGCTAACCCCCGGCCCCTTCCCGGCGCGGGAAGGGGAGAGCGGGCTAAGCGCGCCGAAGATGTGGCTGCAGTCTTGAATGGTGCAGCGCTAACCCCCGGCCCCTTCCCGGCGCGGGAAGGGGAGAGCGGGCTAAGCGCGCCGAAGATGTGGCTGCAGTCTCTGAATGGTGCAGCGCTAACCCCCGGCCCCTTCCCGGCGCGGGAAGGGGAGAGCGGGCTAAGCGCGCCGAAGATGTGGCTGCAGTCTTGAATGGTGCAGCGCTAACCCCCGGCCCCTTCCCGGCGCGGGAAGGGGAGAGCGGGCTAAGCGCGCCGAAGATGTGGGTCAGAGCGTGGATGGTGCAGTGGCTACCTAACCCCCGGCCCCTTCCCGGCGCGGGAAGGGGAGAGCGGGCTAAGCGCGCCGAAGATGTGGGTCGGAGCGTGGATGGTGCAGCGGGTGCCTAACCCCCGGCCCCTTCCCGGCGCGGGAAGGGGAGAGCGGGCTAAGCGCGCCGAAGATGTGGCTGCAGTCTTGAATGGTGCAGCGCTAACCCCCGGCCGCTTCCCGGCGCGGGAAGGGGAGAGCGGGCTAAGCGCGCCGAGGATGTGGGTGCGGCACGGTTGGAGCTCGCGATGCGATGATCCTCGGCGTGGCCGGCGTCACGGCGTTCGGCACCCACACCACGAACTACGAACTACGAACTACCCACTATTGTTATGATGGCCGGAACTTGAGGCCCTCCAGGAACCGGGAGCACGCTCGTGCCAGTCGATCCGCTCGAGTTTCGCAGCATCATCGGCCACTTCGCGACGGGCGTGAGCGTGATCACGAGCGCCGCGGGCGACGAGTTGCAGGGGATGACGGCGAACGCCGTCACGTCGCTGTCGCTCGACCCGGTGATGGTGCTGATCGCGGTGGACAAGACGACGCACACGCACGGCGTGCTGGAGCGGGGCGGCGTCTTCGCGGTGAACATCCTGGGCGAGCACCAGGAGGAGGTGGCGCGCATCTTCGCAAAGCGCGGCGAGCCGGAGATCGGCAGCCTGCGCGGGGTGCCGTTCGTGCGCGGCCACACCGGCTGCCCGATCCTGGAGGACTGCCTGGCGTTCGTCGAGTGCCGCATCGCCGACGTGCGCGACGGCGGCGACCATACGATCTTCCTGGGCGAGGTGGTGCGCGAGGGCATCGTCAACGACGTGCCGCCGCTGCTGTTCTATCGCGGCCAGTACCGCAGGCTGTCCGATGAAGTGTAACGCGGCCGCGCGAGCGTGGCGGGCGTAGGGGACGCACGTGGCAGTCGAAACCGTGGCATCGGAACCGCAGCTCATCCCGCCGGCGGGGCGCATCGTGGCGATCGACGTTGTGCGGGGGTTCGCGATCCTGTGGGTGGTCCTGTACCACCTGTGGACGGACATCGAGGTGGGAAAGATCCGCACGGTGCCGGACACGTTCCGCTTCGTGCCGCACCAGGTCGCCGCGGGCGACCTGCCGGGCGCCGTCACGGCGTTCACCGATGCGTTGCTGCGCGTCGGCTACCTGGGCGTGCCGCTGTTCATGATCCTCAGCGGGCTCTCGCTGACGCTCGTCGCGATGCGGCGGGAGACGCCGCCGGGCGGCACGCCGCTGTTCCTGTACCGGCGGCTGCGTCGGGTGATGATCCCGTACTGGTTCGGGTTCGTGTACACGCTGGCGTTCGCGGGCGCGCTGGCGTTCGTGCAGTGGCAGCGCCACGGCGGCCACGGCTACCAGTGGTTCGTGCGGCACGGCGACTTCAATATCGACGGGGGGCAGTTGTTCGCGGGCGGGTTGCTGGTGCCGCGCTTCTGGAGCAGCGCCTGGCACTTCGCGCCGGAGGGGTCGCTGTGGTTCGTGCTGCTGATGGTGCAGTATTACCTGCTGTTCCCGGTGCTGCTGCCGGTGCTGCGGCGCATCGATCCGTGGTTCTTCCTGGCCGCCATGTTCGCGGTCACGTTCGTGTCGCTGAACGTCATCGTGGCGAAGGACGGCAACCTGATCAACGCCGAAAGCTGGGTGCAGACGCTGGCGCCGTTCCGGGTCTTCGAGTTCGGGCTCGGGATGGTGTGCGGCTACCTGATGGTGAAGCGGCCGGAGCTGCTGCTGGAGTACACGCGGGCGCCGCTCGACATCCTGTTGATCGTGGTGCTGGGGCTGCTGTTCTTCGTCGGCGGGAACATGATCGACATCGACAGCGGCGACCTGGTGACGTTCCAGTCGCCGATGATCGCGCTGGGGATGTCGCTGGTGTTCCTGCCGCTGGTGTGCAAGCTGCCGGGGCGGCTGGAGGTGAGCGCGGCGGGGCGGATGTTCGCGTGGGTGGGGGTGATCTCGTACACGGTGCTGATCGTGAACGAGCCGTTGCGCTCGATCACGCACACGCTGCGGGCGGAGGGCGCGCCGGACGGCTGGCAGGTGTTGTGGATCGGCGTGCTGTACATGCCGCTGACGCTGATCGTCGCGCGGCCGCTGGCGGTGTTCCTGGGGCTGGTGGAGCGTAAGCCGCGGCCGGACAAGGCGGCGCAGGCGGTGGCTGCGGGGGCGGCGGGCGGGCGCTGATTTCGGCCGGGGCCGTGCTGACGAAGCAAGAGGGCGCATCCAACCTGGCGCAGACCGATCCCGCACACGGGCCGGGCTCGGTCTGCCCAAACGCCGTCACCGCCTCTACAGGCAGCCAGACGCCCACGCTCAGCTACGACGCGAATGGGAACTTGGCGACGCAGGGAGGCCAGACCTACGCCCGCGACGCCGAGCCGCCTGAAGTCGCGGTCCGTCACAGGCGTGACCTACACCTACACCTACGCCGGCGACAACACGATGCTCAAGCGCACCAACGCGGACGGCTCGTGGACGGTCTACACCGCCGGCGTCTATAAGAACAGCAACGGCAGCGTCGTCAAGTACTACAGTGCCCTGGGCAAGACGACCACGATGCGCGCAAGGCGGGCGCGCTGCACTACCTGCTCTCCGACCATCTGACGAGCACCGGTAGGCGGCTCTATTTGGGGTAAATCGAGAACTCTACTTTCGGGGAAGATAGCTGCGCCTGCCGCGGTCTGAGGGCACCCTATCCCTACTTTCGACAATAGGAAGCATCCGGTCTCTGAGTCTCTCCCAGTCGCTACGGTACAGGGCGTACTGATACATATGCCAATAGCGGTCCAAGTACCAGAGATGTGCCTTTAGCGTTCCTTCGTGGGTGAACCCGGCCGATTCTAGGGCATCAATGGAAGGCTGATTGAATTCGTAAACTTCGGCGTACAGCTTCCGCAGTGCAAAGAACTTGAACAAGTAGTCTCCGAACAGGATGGAGGCCTCAACGACCAGGCCCGTACCGCGTACCGATTCGTCCGCGTAGAGCAGGAAATGAGCAAACCCATCTTCAGGACTGGCGCCGTACGTGTGCACGAAGCCAACGGCACGACCCGCCAAGCGCTCGACGACAAGAAAGAAGACGCACTCTTGCAGCAGTTGCTCCAGGCCCGACGCGAACTGTTCAAAGCTGAGTACTCGGCGATGAGTTGACCACAGATGAAGGGACGTTGTGTCACTTCTCCATTTGAAAAGGAGCGGATAATCCTCCCTTGAGATAGGCCGCAGAAGAACCCGCGGTCCAACGAGAGAAGCTATTTCTGTACCATCGAGTATCATCTCAGAGAGGCGGGCAAGTAGGAATGCAGAGGTAGTTGACCTGGTTTAGATACGGATCCGACTGGTAGTAGTTGTGCTGCGATCGGAAGCGTGTGTCGTGGTTCATGCATTGAGCATATGTGCCAACACCAGTCACCGTTCTGTAACTTGCGTTGTAGCTGTACAGTAGCCCGGTGTCGAACATCGTTCGCCATGCACCATTGCAGTATTCCTTGGCTACTGCGCGCGAACCAATGACCTGGGGGGCAGGATTCTTGAATGTGTGCGCCTGTTGCGTGACATTGGGAAAGCCAGTCGGTGCATCCCAATCGACACAGTTCTGACGGTACAAATATCTCGTCGGGTTCGAATAGTTGTTTTCGCCTGTCTTCAACTCATCGCATGTGATCGCCCAAGCCGGTGAGGCGTTCAAAGAGGCGTGTGCGGACTTCACAAGCGAACCGGCTACGATTCCCACGAACAGCTTCCGATGAAGTGACACTCGCCTACCTCCTAACTACCGTCGCGGCAACCGCGCGGACCAGGTCTTCCTCCGACAGATTTTGAGCTTCCCAAACGATCAGTAACCCGTTTCGCTCGACAACTATCATCTGTCCATCGCCAGTCATCAACCACGGCTTGCTGCGCACGCCTTCAATTGAGACGTTAATCTCCTTAGAGGAATGCCACCACGGAGGCGTAGATGTGAGAAGCGGCAGCAAATCGTCCTTTGATCCTACGGTGATTCTCAAGACCGTGGGACTTGGGCCGGCGACCGCCACGGTGTATGTAGACGTGTGACTCAGCCCGTACATGCTGGCCGTCCGAATGTCACGATTCGGCACGTCGGGCTCCCTCTTCTCAGCCGCACCTACGATTGAACCTAGGAAGAGGATAGTAGCTGAATCAGGGGACGTTATGACTGCCTCAGTCGTCACAAACGTCGTACCCGATGGAACATCTTCAACGGCAGAATAGGTTACAGGAACTGGAGGCCGCGCTGGTGCCTCCGCGATGAGAGGTGCATTGGCTCCGTCCTTAAGGGCAAAGAAGTCAGTTGGCTTGCCCGGCACGACTTCGACATTCTGCACCTCAGTATCGACAATACGAACAACTCCCCCTGTGTCCAGGAGAAGATCTACGCTGTAACGAAGGACGTTCCCGCTGTCATTGGCGATCTCGACCGTTTCCAGCCCCTGAACTGGGCGCAGATCTGCGGTGTAGGGTCGTTGATATACGTTGTCCGAACCGGACACCGGCGAAGTCTTAGTGCGGATTTCTATTATCGTCGTCTCCTGCCCAACCATAAAGCCGGTACCCGCAATAGCGACTTCCGACCAGGGTCTCTTCTCCGGTATCGAGATTGAACGCAGGGTCGGCTTCTCGCTCGTCTCGACCTGAAGCACTTGCACTCCGCCCAATGATGGCCGGTAGATACGCTCAACATTCGACTCGGCTCGGGACTCTTCTTGTACTAGTCTCCCCGAGGAGTCCATCACCGCTGTGTAGCGGCTCAGAACATTTCCCATTTGATCTGCCTTGAACCAGGCATCAACGTACATCGTTTCCGGCTCTGCCTCGTACAAGTCGTAGTGATAAGGATCCGAGGGACGATTCTCGGCTGGTTCAACGCGCGAATATTGCCGTGTCAAGAGGTGAAGCGTCTCATCGGGGCCAGGACGAATCTCCGCGTTGACCGCCCTGTCTAAGACCGCCTGCGCATCGACCTCGTTCGATGGGCCAAGCAGGAGCACAATCAGGAGTACGGCGAACGCCACTACCGAGGCAGGGGCCAGGAGAAGAATGACTTTGCTCATCGATAAGTCTCCGGGTCGGGTGCCTTGCTGGCGGTCGATTGCATCGCCCGACGATCCCTATACTGCTTAGTACGTTTTCAATTGTCAAGCCCTAGATAGTGCTTTGTGGCTCTTTATAGTTGGCCTAATGGCGTAATGGCGATTTCCCGAAGGGCGCTCCCCGTCAGAGGGTACTCGCCACCGAGGCTCCGAATCTCAGAGTCATCTCGCGATGGGCGATCGGGGGCGACTCTGAGTTTCAGACTAGCCTCTTCGCGCTTGCGGTCACACGAGCAGATAACTTCATGCAAGGCATGGGCTCGACGGAGACGTGCTGGCGCGGCGGGTGACGCTCCTTCTTTACAAGCGTGAGCAGTTCCGGGTGACGGTTGGCGGCCGGCGGCGTTGTTGTCTATTGCCGGGTAGTGTGCACGGTGTTACCATCGCGAAGACGCCCGGATGGCACTGTTATGATCATGATCCGCACCGGAGACCGCCTCTAGATGGCAGTTGTCATCGGCACGCATGCCTCGGTGTTCGAGCGGCCTGACAGCCGGGTCCTGACCGA
Organism: uncultured Chloroflexia bacterium; assembly: GCA_963701135.1. Classification (GTDB taxonomy): domain Bacteria; phylum Chloroflexota; class Dehalococcoidia; order DSTF01; family JACRBR01; genus CAYJMJ01. Next base: position 2,504,956 of record OY969567.1, on the reverse strand, counting down.
CGCCCTCCGCGCGGCGGTGCGCCACCTTCCCCTCGTTGGCCTGGTCGCGCTGGTGATCGGCATTCACGTGCCGGCGATGCACTTCTACTTCTTCGGCGACGACTTCCTGGTGCTGGGCGACATCCAGTCGCGCAGCTTCCCGGCGTACATGCGCGACGTCGTCCTGCTGCGCGACATGACGCCGAACTGGCGGCCGCTGACGATGCTGGTGTACTGGGGCGAGTTCAAGCTCTTCGGCTTCGACGCGCTGCCCTGGCGCATGGTCAACCTGGGCGTGCACGTGGCCACGGTGGTGCTGCTGTACTCGCTCGTGCTTTCGATGACGAAGCGGCTGTTCGTGGCGCTCGCCGCCGCGACGATTTTCGCCGTGTCGGCGTCGGCGGTGCACACGGTGACGTACATCACGGCGTTCCCGCACGTGTTCAGCGAGTTCCTGCTGATCGCGTCGCTGGCGTCGCTGCACCGCTACGTCGAGACCGGCGAGCGGCGGGCCGGGTGGTACTGGGGTTCGCTGCTGCTGTTCATCGCCGGCTTCCTGGCTAACGAGGGCGGCGTCGTCATCGGCGCGGTGCTGCTGGTGTACTTCGCGACGTTGTCGTTCGTGCGGCGGCGCGACGTGCTCGACTTCACGCTGAAGATGACGCCGTTCGCGATCGCCTCGGCGGTGCTGGTGAGCGGCCTCAGCGGCTGCGGTTGCCAGGGCGTCGACGGCGGCTTCTACGGCGTCGGCTGGCACATCCCGCGGGAGACGTGGGTGTACATGTCGCGGCTCGCCTACCCGGTGGGCGCGATCCCGAAGGACCCGTCGGGGCTGGAGTGGGCATGGGGGTCGGTGGTCATGGGCTTCGCCATCTTCTTCTTCGTGCGCGGGCCGCACATCGCCCGGCTGGCGGCCGTGGGGATGGTGATCGGCGTCATGCCGTACGTGCCGGGGAAGATCTGGACGGCCAGCCGCTACACCTACATGTCAACACCGTTCTTCGCGATCCTCGTCGCGCTCGCGGCGGGGTGGGTGCACCAGCGCCTGGCGCGCATCTACAAGCCGGGGGCGCACGTGCTCGCGGCCGCCGCGATCGTCGTTGTGGCGGGGCTGTACTCGTGGCAGGTGATCCACCAGACGCAGCCGTTCCTGGAGGAGACCGACCGCTGGCAAGTGCTCGCCGACGACCTGCGCGCCAGTTACGGCGAGGTGCCGGCCGGCAGCACGGTGTACGTCATCGACGATGAAGGTCTGTGGTCGAACCCGTACTGGCAGCCGACGTGGATGACATCGGTCGGGCGGGCGCTGTACGGCAAGGGCGTGAGCGTGCGGGCGCTGCCCGCGGCCGACCTGGCGCGGTTGCGGAAGAGCCTCGACGACCGGGAGGTGTACCTGGTGCAGTACCAGGACGGGCACCTGACGCCGGTGTCGCCCGAATCCGTGAAGCTCCCCTAGCAGGACAGTTGCCGTTTGGCGTATACACAGATGCGAAGGCACGTCACCGCCATCGGTCTGATTCTCGCCGTTGCATCAGCCGCGTCCGACGGCGCGCGTACCCGTCCGCGCGCGCAGATGCAGGTTAATCCGCCGACGGGCCGCTCGCAGGGTGCTGAAAAACGATTCTTGTTCTCGTGGCGCGGGCTTTCAGCCCGCGTTCGCAGATTCAACTCGCCGCTCCGTATCGACGTTTAGACGCCGTCCGGCGACTTTTTCAGCAGCCTGCTAGGCCCCTTTCCCCCGGAACATCCCATCTGCGAGATCCGTGAAATCCGCGGTTACCCTTCCCCTTCGTCCATCTGCGAAATCTGCGAAATCTGCGGTTCCCCGTTCCCCTCCCGAGCCGGTACACACCTACGGCGCCCACGTGAGCTGTCCGTGGAAGACGCCCTCGCCGATCTTGGTCGTGGCGCCGTTCGCCAGGTTCACGTCGTACAACCCGGCGGCGCCGAGCACGTAGATGTGCGTGCCGTCGCCGTTCCAGGCGAGCGCAGGCAGGTCCTCCTTCAGGTCGGCGGCGCGCTGCGGCGTCCCGCCCGCCGCGTCGATCACCCAGATGTCCTCCGGCAGGCCATCGAGCGCCGCGCGAGGCGCCGGGCCGAAGCCGCGCGCGCTCACGTATTCGATCGGCGCGCGCGCGTCGAGCTGGTCGGCCGATGCGAAGGCCACCTTCGAGCCATCCGGCGAGTAGCGCGGCGAATTGAACGGGCTGAGGTACTGGTCGATCCCCACGAGCGTCTTCGATACGCCGGCGGCGCCGCCGTTAGCGGCCAGCTCAAGCACTTCGAGCGTTTCGCCGGTCTGCGGCGCGAGCTTCGTGTACACCGCGCGCTTGCCGTCCGGCGACAGCCCGAACGACAGCACGTCTTCGAGCACGTTGGTGCGCCGCCCCGTCGCGACATCGATGCGTTCGAGCATGTAGACGACGTTCGTCCTGCCGTCCTTCCGCGAGATCTCCTGCACGACGGCCAGGATGTGGCCGGCGTCCTCCCACTGCGGGAAGCGCACGAGCTGGTTCGGCACGTCGTGCGTGAAGACCGCGTGCGGGTTGCTCCCGTCGCGGTTCGCGGCCCACAGGTCGGAACCGGCGTCGTACTTCGCGCCCTCGATCTTCGGCGGCGGCTGTGAGACGTACGCCAGCAACGTGCCGTCGGGCGAGACAGCGGGGTCGAGCAGGTACGTGTTGTCCTGCTCGGGTGTGATCAGCGGCTTCGACGTCTTCCGCTCGACGTCGTACTCGACCAGCCCCTCCCCCCGGGCGATGATCAGCGACCCCGGCCCCGAACGTTGCGGCCCGCCGCCATCCTTCGAGCCGGCGTCGGGCGTCGCGGTCTTCGCCGGCGCGCCGCCGCCTGCCGGGTTACCGGTGGTCTTCGACCCCGCTTCGGTGCTCGGCAGCGCCGCCTTCGTCGCCGTGCCGCCGCCCGCCGCCCCGCCGCTGCCGCACGCCGATGCCACACCGAGCGCCGCGACCGCCGCCACAGCCACCAACCACCGGCGAAGTCTCACCCGCCCAGCGTAGCGAACGCCATGGCCACGGTCACGACAGTGACGAGCGTGGCCTGCAAGCAGTCAGCGTGATTTCGTCCCGCCCTTGCTGTTTGCGTTGGCAAGTATCCCCTGACCATAGAAGTGGCCGGTGAATGGCCCGCCAACGCGCCCGCCGCCCGAAGAAGTAGCGTCTCGAACCGCGGCCGTTCATCAGAACGGCGTTGTATCGCCAAGCGTATTCGAATACGCGGCCGCCCTTTGCTGTTTGCCGTCACCCGCCGTCTGCCCTCTGCTCCCTGCTGCTATGAAAATAGATTCGAAGTGGGCGCGCCGGGAGGACACCCGTCTCTTCAGAGACTGCTATACGTGCTCACCTCGAGGGTGGCGACAGACAAGGGTGCCTAGCAGGTGTCCCGGATCAAACTCTCTGACGGGTTCGCGACACCACGCAGACGAACCGACCTCTGATCGCCGACGCGCCCGAGATTAGCTTACCGCAGGTATTTTCATCTGGCGCGGGTGTCGCCCGCGACATGTGTAACTCTCTGTTCCCATCCGCCCCCCCTCTCACGTCTCACTTCCCATCGCCTCCCCCCGCTCCCGCCAGCACCGCTCCACCGTCGCCCGGCACACGTCCCAGCCGAAGCCCCGCCGTTGTAAGTAGCTGCCGAGCCGGCTGCGAAAAGCGTCGTACTCCAACCGCTCCAGCGACCGCATCCGCCGCGACGCCAGCCGGTGCGCCGCGTCCTCGTCCGATACCTCGGCCGCCGCGCGCTCGGCAATTGCCGCATCGACGCCGCTCGCCCGCAGCTCCCGCACGATGAGCCGCCGCCCGCGCGGACTGTGCCGGTCGCGCGACTCCGTCCACGCCCGCGCGTACTCCGCATCGTCCAGCAGCTTCATGTCGATGAGCTTGCGCACGGTCTCATCGACCAGCGCCGGCGGTAAACTGCCCTGCTTGAGCCGCTGCCGCACCTCGCGCTCGCTGCGCGGCCGCCGCGCCAGCATCGCGACCGCCGCACCGAGCGCCTGCCGCCGCCGGTCCGCGGCCACGATGGCGTCGATCTGCTCGCGGGCGATGGCCTGCCCCGGCCGCAGCCCGTGCGCCGCCGCGACGCTGCGCGCGATCTCGCACGCGAGCGCGCCATCGACGTACACGTTGACGCGTCCGCGCCGCTTCGCCGGTTCAACCGCTGTGATGATCATGTTAGATGAAAAAATGCTCGGAACGAGACGCGCCGCGCGTGGTGCTATTTGGTCGGCACTTTGGCGATTCCCGGCGACACGTGCGACTCAATTTCGTCCAGCACCCAAGACTCCGCGAGGAAGAGACCGGCCGAGATCCTCCAACCTCTAACCTCAAGCCTCGCCGTCCGGCTCGCCCTCGGCGATTGCGCTGCCGCTGCCGCTGCCGTTGCCGTTGCGGCTGAACTCCACCTTCGATGTCTCGACACCGGACTTGATCAGTTCCTCGATCTCGCGCGCAAGCTCGGGGTTCTGCCGCAGGTACTCCTTCGCGGCCTCGCGCCCCTGCCCGAGCCGCAGGTCGCCGTAGCTGAAGAACGCGCCCATCTTCTTCAGCACGTTGTTGTCCACGCCCAGGTTGACGATGTCGCCCTCGCGGCTGATCCCGCGGTGCTTGCCGCTGAACAGGATGTCGAACTCCGCCGTCCGGAACGGCGCCGCCACCTTGTTCTTCACGATCTTCGCCCGCACGCGGTTGCCGATGATGTCGGCGCCCTGCTTCAGCGACTCCGCGCGCCGGATCTCGATGCGCACCGAGCTGTAGAACTTCAGCGCCCGCCCGCCGGGCGTCACCTCCGGGTTGCCGAACACCACGCCGATCTTCTCGCGTAACTGGTTGATGAAGATCACCGACGCGCGCGACTTCGAGATGACGGACGTGAGCTTGCGCAGCGCCTGCGACATCAGCCGCGCCTGGAGGCCCGGCAGCGAGTCGCCCATCTCGCCCTCGATCTCCGCCCGCGGCACCAGCGCCGCCACGCTGTCCACCACGATCACGTCGACGGCGTTGCTGCGCACCAGCGCGTCGCAGATCTCCAGCGCCTGCTCGCCCGTGTCCGGCTGCGAAATCAGCAGCTCCGCGACGTTGATCCCGCACGACTCCGCGTGGTCCTTGTCGAGCGCGTGCTCGACGTTGATGTACGCCGCGATGCCGCCGCCGCGCTGCGCCGACGCCACCACGTGGTACGCCAGCGTCGACTTGCCCGCGCCCTCCGGCCCGTAGATCTCGGCGATGCGCCCTCGCGGCAGCCCGCCGACACCCAGCGCCATGTCGAGCGCCAGCGATCCCGTCGAGATCACCTCCACCTCGAAGTCCTGCGCGTCGCCCAGCTTCATGATGGCGCCGCGCCCGTACCGCTTTTCGATGTCGGCCAGCGCGTCCTGGAGCGCCTGGCCCTTTTTGTCGTCGGCCATCTCGGACCCCCGGGGATTCGGTACGTGCTCCCTGTTCTTGCCTGCCACGCCAGCCTCCTGCGATTAGAACAAATGCGCTATTGCCGCGCCATCATAGGTCGTGCCACCAACCCTGTCAAGTACATGTGTTCGAAAAAAGCACCGTGCTGCCGTAGGCCCACCGGAGCGGTTGTCCGCCCCCCCTCATACTCTCCAACCGCGAGTAATCCACGCATCAGGGCGATCACTCTAGCATTTGTTGGGGTCAATGGCTATACTACCAATTACCCCTTGAAGAGGTCCCGCCGAGCCGTCTGCGGCCCACCGACGTGTGTGGCAGAGAGGCCGAGTGGATCACGGCCACACTCGGAGGGGGAAGGAACGCGGGCGGAGCGCAGCACGGATGCCCCCAGATGTTCTCGCGCTGGCAACGTTCGTGTGGACTGCGGTTCGGTCTCGACCGCTTCCGTTTATCGTTATGGCCGTGGCTGGCGTCACACTCGGGCTCGTGTCTTGTGATCGAGCATTTGGAGTGCCCCCGCTCTACTACTGGTCCTTGGTCGTTTTGGCCTGCGCGCTTCCCCCCGCCGCGTGGTGGGGGAGTTGGCTATTTGCCCATCTCCCTCATTTCGTTCAGTACATCAACTCGCAGTCCGATGCGGTGGCGTCAGCGCAGGGACCGGTGCGGCCCCTCCCCGAGCGCCCAGCCCTTCCGTCTGACTGGCTCGTCTGCACCGCGATTTGGCTCTGCTGTCTGGCGTTGGCAGTGGGCGCAAATCAACACGCGCCCGGTTCCACCATCATCGAGCGAATCTTGGTGGAAGTTCAGCCGTCACCGACGCAGACACGCACTGGCGCGGTTTTGGGCGCGGCCGCCAGTCCGAGCGCCACGGCGGAGCCCATACCATCCACGCCAGTGCCTCATCGGGCCGCTACCGGCCTACGTCTTGAAGAGTCGGCGTGCGGCGTCGATCAGGCGGCCAAGCTCGAGGTCGAATTGAGCAGTCCGCCACCCGACGCTCGTTCTTACTGGTTGGCGCGGACGGTCGAACATGACCGGACATCGCTCTATCCACAGGGGCCCCCTCCCGTCCGCCGGGCCTTCAACCCGTACTTTGAGTTCGATGTGCAGATACCGCTTTGTCAGACTCGGTACTTCATTGCGGTTTGGGAGTGTACGGCTGGTGGGAACGATGTCGTCGACAGCTTGGCACGGGCTTCGAGCACGAACTACTTGTCCGCCATTCCCGTGGGCTGCGTCGACATAGGCTCCTTCACATTCTCCGGAGGGCAGGAGCCGGGCCCCCTGATCTTGAAGTGATCGATCGTGAGCGCCCCGACCTTCCGGCCTCCAACCTCCAGCCTCCAGCTACCAGCCTTCACCCTCCAACCGATACCATGCTAGTCCGATGAGCAACGCGAACGACCGCACGCAACTCCTCCTCGATGCGCTCGCCGAGCGCATTCTCGTCACCGGCGGGCCGTACGGCACGTATCTGCACGGACGCGACCTGACGGCGGCCGACTACGGCGGCGCGCAGCACGAAGGCTGCCCCGAACACCTCAACCTCACCCGCCCCGACGTCATCGAGGATGCCCACCGCGGCTACCTCGAAGCCGGCGCCGACATCATCGAGACCAACACCTTCGGCGGCGGCTCCATCGTCCTCGCCGAGTACGGCCTCAGGACCACGCGTGCACGAGATCAACGAGGCCGCGGCCCGCCTCGCCGCGCGACGTCGCCGCGCGACTTCAGCACGCCCGCGCGGCCCGCGCTTCGTCGCCGGCTCCATGGGCCCGACGACGAAGGCGCATCTCCGTCACCGGCGGCGTCACCTTCGACGAGCTGGCCGACGTCTACCACGGCTGGGCGGCTGGGCCTCGTCGACGGCGGCGCCGACCTGCTGCTGCTCGAGACGCAGGACACGCGCAACATCAAGGCCGCGCTGCTCGGCATCGAGCGCGTGTTCGACGAGGCCGGCTTCCGGCTGCCCGTCATGGTCTCCGGCACCATCGAGCCCAAGGGCACGATGCTCGCCGGCCAGACGGTCGACGCGCTCGCGGCCTCGCTCGAGCACGCGGACCTGCTCTCGCTCGGCCTCAACTGCGCCACCGGCCCCGAGTTCATGACCGACCACCTCCGCACCCTCGCGGAGCTCACGCGAGTTCCGCATCGTCCTGTCTGCCGAACGCCGGCCTGCCCGACGAGGACGGCCGCTACCTCGAGACGCCCGATGCAGATGGCGCGCCGTGCTCGAGCGCTTCGTCGACCACGGCTGGCTCAACATCGTCGGCGGCTGCTGCGGCACCACGTCCGAGCACATCGCGCGCTCTTCGCACAGATGGCCGAAGGCAAGCGCCCGCGCGCCGCCGGCGAAGCACCACCGCGCGCTCTACGCCGGCATCGACCTCGTCGAGGCCGACGAAGACAACCGCCCGCTGATCGTCGGCGAGCGCACCAACGTGATCGGCTCGCGCAAGTTCAAGCACCTGATCGGCGACGAGAAGTGCGAGGAGGCGAGCGAGATCGCCCGCCGCCAGGTCAAGAACGGCGCGCAGATCATCGACGTCTGCCTGCAGAACGCCGACCGCGACGAGCTGCACGACATCGACCGCTTCTACGAGCTGCTGATCCGGAAGATCAAGGTGCCGATCATGATCGACACCACCGACCCCGTCGCGCATCGAGCGCGCGCTCACGTACTGCCAGGGCAAGTCGATCATCAACTCGATCAACCTCGAGGACGGCGAGGAGAAGTTCGAGCGCGTCTGCGCCGCTCGCCCGCACGTACGGCGCCGCGCTCGTCGTCGGCTGCATCGACGAGGACAAGGAGCAGGCGCAGGCGTTCACGCGCGAGCGCAAGCTCGACGATCGCCGCAGCGCTCGTGCAAGCTGCTGACCGAGAAGTACGGCATCCGCCCGAGGACATCATCTTCGACCCGCTGGTCTTCCCCTGCGCCACCGGCGACGAGAACTACATCGGCAGCGCCGTCGAGACCATCGAAGGCATCCGCCTGATCAAGGAAGCGCTGCCCGACGTCGAAGACGGTGCTCGGCATCTCGAACGTCTCCTTCGGCCTGCCGGCCGCCGGCCGCGAGGTGCTGAACTCGGTCTTCCTCTACCACTGCACGAAGGCCGGCCTCGACCTCGCCATCGTCAACGCCGAGAAGCTCGAGCGCTTCGCCTCGATCCCCGAAGACGAGCGCAAGCTCGCCGAGGACCTGCTCTGCGAACCGCGGCGACGACCCCGATCGCCGCCTTCGCCGCCGCACTTCCGCGGCGCGAAGCCGCGCGCGAAGAAGAAGGACGTCGCCGCCGCTGCCGCTCGACGAGCGCCTCGCCAACTACATCATCGAAGGCACCAAGGACGGCCTCATCGCCGACCTCGAACTGCAAGCGCAAGGAGGCGCGCGCCGCTCGACATCATCAACGGCCCGCTGATGGCCGGCATGGACGAGGTCGGCCGCCTGTTCAACAACAACGAGCTGATCGTCGCCGAGGTGCTGCAGTCCGCCGAGGCGATGAAGGCCGCCGTCATCGCACCTCGAGCAGTTCATGGAGAAGGCCGACACCGCCGCGCGCGGCAAGGTCCTGCTCGCCACGGTGAAGGGCGACGTCCACGACATCGGCAAGAACCTGGTCGAGATCATCCTCGCCAACAACGGCTACAAGGTCGTCAACCTCGGCATCAAGGTGCCGCCGGAGACGCTGATCGAGGCCGCGCAGCAGCATCGGCCCGACGCCATCGGCCTCTCCGGCCTGCTGGTGAAGTGGCGCAGCAGATGGTGATCACCGCCGGCGACCTGCAAGGACGCCGGCATCGGCGTGCCGCTGCTCGTCGGCGGCGCGGCGCTGTCCGACAGCTTCACGCGCACGCAGCATCGCGCCCGCCTACGGCGAGCACGGTCGTCTACTGCAAGGACGCCATGAACGGCCTCGACACGCTGAACCGGCTCATGGACCCGCACGCGCCGCAAGCAGCTCGAAGCCGATCTGCTCGAAAAGCGGCCGCGCGGACAAGACCGCCACGCCCGCGGCCGACGCCTACCCGGAGACGCAGCAGCGCAGCGCGAAGATCGCCGCCGATATCGCCGATCCCGCCCGTGCCGGACCTCGACCGCCATCGTCGAATCGCCCGCCGACCTCGACGAGATCTGGAGCTACATCAACCCGCAGATGCTCTACGGCCGCCACCTCGGCTTCCGCGGTCGCTTCAGCGAGGCGCTCGCCGCCGGCGACGTGAAAGCCGTCGAGCTGGAGAAGAAGATCGAGGCCGTGAAGCAGGAGTGCCGCGACGGCGCAATGCACGTCCGCGCCGCCTGGCAGTTCTTCGAGGCCGAGCCCGAGGGCAACGCCCTGCACGTCTTCGAGCCGGGCGCCGCCGTGCCCGTCGAGACGTTCCGCTTCCCCCGCCAGCGCAAGCCCGACGGCCTTGCGCTGCCGCGACCTCGCCCTGCCGCCGCAGCGCGATGCGCAGGGCCGCGTCGCGCAGCGCGACCACATCGCCATCTTCGTCACCACCGCCGGCGCCGGCATCCGCGAGCGCTCCGATGAGGCGAAGGCCGCCGGCGAGTACCTGCGCTCGTACGCGCTCATGGCGCTCGCGCTCGAGACCGCCGAGGCCGCGGCCGAGTGGCTGCACGCCCGCCTGCGCGCGCTCTGGGGCTTCCCCGATGACCCGTCGCTGACGCGCAAGGAGCTGTTCCAGGCGCACTACCGCGGCAAGCGCTACTCCTTCGGCTACCCCGCCTGCCCCGACCTGGAGGAGCAGGCCAGCTCTTCCGCCTCCTCCGCCCGGAGGAGATCGGCGCATTCCTCACCGAAGGCTTCATGATGGAGCCCGAAGCGTCCGTCTCCGCCCTCGTCTTCCACCACCCCGACGCCGCCTACTTCACCGCGGGCCCGAGTGATGACGACACCCCCACACCGTAGGGGCGCGGCGCGACGCGCCCACTACCGCACCCCAACATGCCGTCGTACACCGACCGTACCCCGGGCTTTACATCACGCGCGGCTCCGCAGCATGATCTGCCATTGCGGAGTTGAGAATGCAGGGAAGGCGACGAGCAAAGACCGCTGCAAAGGCGTGGCGTGAACCGGCTTGACACGCGGTGGGCTTCACCCGAGTGACAGATAATGTATGGTGACTTCCCCGTAGTGCACGCGCTGGGGATTGGCTTCGGGTGCGGTCTACGCCCAGCCGATACTCTGATCGTGACGTAGGCGTCTTCTCCGATTGAGACCGAGCGAGGCTATATGGCGACTAAGAACGAGGCTGTGGGAGTCCCTGTAGCGTGGGTCGGCTTCGATGAAGCTGAGATACCGTTTGTGAACCAGGTCATCGTTCAGCTTGGTCCGCCAGAACACGAAGGCGAGTTCATCCTAACGTTCGGACAGATGCACCCACCCCTCCTGCTCGGTGATCCGGCGGAGAATCGAAAACGACTTGAGTCGCTACCTTACGTCCCTATCAAAGTAGTGGCGAAACTAGCGATGACCGAGGCGCGAGTCAGGGAACTTGCCGGGGTGATAGAGAGAATGCTCAAGACGTACGACGAGGCACGTAAGAACAGGGGGAGATCGCCGAGGAGGAAGCGATGAGGACGGCGTCCATCGGCACGAAGAGCGCAGGAACGACCAGCGGGAGGGTCTGCGCTTTCGAAACCGGTCACATAAGCGCGGTGGCGGTCAACGTCCGCTACGGGCAACAGGTCTATACGCTGCCGTCGTGGACTCAACATGGCGCCCAGCCCAGCTTTTGGGCCGAGACGTGGCGTCGCAAGGAAATGCTCGCGGATTGGGATCTGGTGGCCGGGAACGTCTTTGAAACGGACGATATCGAAGAGATGATCCGGCAACTGCACGAGGCTGCCGGTGAATGAAGCCCACCAAGATCAGCTGGTCAAAGAGCTTCGCCGATTCCTATCGCGCAAAGAGTAAACCCAATCGCCGGGCCATCGACCGTGCTCTCCGCATGATGGCGGCCAGTGTCTACCATTCATCGTTGCGGACGAGGAAGATGGAGGGCTGGGGAGACATTCGCGAGGCGCATGCTACGAGGGGTCAGGTGATGACGCTGACGCTAAGCGGAACCGAGGTTTACCTCAGGGCGTGCTGCAATCACGACGACGTATATCGAAGTCCCTGATTGTGGGGTCGGAACGCTGGTGATTGATGCGTCCGGCCTCGCCGAGGCCGGTCCACCATCGGATCACGGATTCGCGAGGACTCGGTCGCAGTTCTCGCGAGCCGGTCGCGACGGTCGGCGACGGGACAACAGACGGCAAATGGCGTAGGGCTCACCGCCGGACTGGGGGCGCGACGGGCCACTAACCACGCACCACAAACCGCATCGGAGCGACGCCACAGCGCTCCCCACCCGCTCGGACTTCCGGGCCGGTCGGAACGCCAACCACTGGCATGGCAAGCAGGACGAGCCAGGGACCACCTGACCAGCGCCGTTGGTCCGCTCGCTGTGATATTGTGTCACGAGAGGTCGGCACATGGTCACCGCACGGAAGCCGCGCCCCAACACGAAGTCCGCTGCCGGCGGCGCACCCGCGGCTGGGCGTCGCGCTCCGGCGAAGGGCGCTGGCGCGATGCAGCGCAAGGTTGACAAGATCATCAAGCGCCGTGCGCCCGCGCTCCGCATGCTGGACTGACCCGGGGCTCGCCGCTGGTGGTACCCGGAACGCGGCGACGTTGCGTTCGTAATCGCTCGCCTCGATGTCTACTTCGGTACGCGCGACGCCTCGGTCATGACGGGCAGGCTGAGAGACGCAGGGCTGCTCGAAGCGGCTCTCGCGTTGCCGCGCCAGCCCTACTACGCGACGACGATCGATAAGGCCGCTGCGCTCTTCCGGTCGATGGTCAAGAATCACCCGTTCGCCGACGGCAACAAGCGCATCGGCGTCGTCATCACCGAGCTCTTCCTCGATGAGAACGGGTATGACCTCGTTGTCGGGAACGACCAGCTTGCGCACTTCACGATGGCACTGGCGTCGAGCGAGCTGCCGATGCCGCTGCCCGAAGTCGCGCGGTGGCTGCGCGCCAACACTCGCCGCCGCGCCGGCGCAGCGAATACGCCAGTTCAGCGCTGAACGCTGACCGCGTGACTATTCAGAGCCGTCAGTGCGCCCCCCCGCCGCTTCGACGCCGCACGACCCGCAGCTCGACGCTATCCGCGACTATGAACTGTGAACTGACAACTGTGAACTCCCCCAAACCTTGCCCCACACCCGGTCCGGGGCGACAATCCCACCGCGTTCCGTCCAGCCTGCATTCCGGGAGCATCACCATGAAGATCCACGAGTTCCAGGCGAAGCAGATCATCGCCGGGTTCGGCGTCGCCGTGCCGAAGGGCCGCGTCGCGAAGTCGCCCGACGACGCGAAGGCGATCGCGCAGGAGCTCGGCGGCAAGGTCGTCGTCAAGGCGCAGATCCACGCCGGCGGCCGCGGCAAGGGCGGCGGCGTCAAGCTCGCCAACTCGCCCGATGAGGCGGCGCAGGTGTTCTCGCAGATCCTCGGCATGCAGCTCGTCACGCACCAGACCGGCCCGCAGGGCCAGAAGGTGAAGACGGTGCTCGTCGAAGAGCAGATGCCCATCGAGCGCGAGCTCTACCTCGCGGTGCTGATCGACGGCGCGGCCGGCCGGCCTGTGATGATGGCGAGCGCCGCCGGCGGCATGGAGATCGAGGAGGTCGCCGCGAAGACGCCCGAGGCGATCCACCGCGTCAGCATCGACCCCGTGACGGGCTTCCAGCCGCACCTGGCGCGCGAGCTGTGCTTCGCGCTCGGCCTCACCGGCGACCTGATGAAGCCGGCGACGCAGCTGATGTCCGCGCTGTACGAGGCGTTCATCGCGAAAGACGCATCGCTGGCCGAGATCAACCCGCTCGTCGTCACCAAGGACGGCCGCGTGCTCGCGCTCGACGCGAAGATGAACTTCGACGACAACGCGCTCTTCCGCCACAAGGACATCGAGGACCTGCGCGACAAGGACGAGGAAGACCCGAGCGAGGTCGAGGCGTCCGAAAAGGGCATCAGCAACTTCATCAAGCTGGACGGGAACATCGGCTGCCTGGTGAACGGCGCCGGGCTCGCCATGGCGACGATGGACAGCATCAAGTTCGCGGGCGGCGAGCCGGCCAACTTCCTCGACATCGCCACCGCGAACGACGTGAACGAAGGTGGTCGATGCGCTGCTGATCATCTCGCGCGACCCGAACGTGAAGGCGATCCTCGTCAACATCTTCGGCGGCATGGCGCGCGTCGACATCATCGCCCAGGGCATCATCGAGGCGCAGCAGAAGATGCCAAAGGCGATCCCGGTGGTCGCGCGGCTCGCCGGCACGAACGTCGAAGAGGGCGAGCGCCTGATCCGCGAGAGCGGCCTGCCCGTCATCCGCGCCGAAGAGCTGGGCGAGGCCGCAAAGAAAGCGGTCGAAGCCGCCCGCGCGGCGTAGGGCGTACGTGGCTGCTCTAGGCTCCGGTCGCCTGTCCGCGCGACCGGCTGCTTCTCCGTAGCGAACTGTCCGCGCAACTCACGACAGACCGAGGTTCACCATGGCCGTACCGGACGATCTCAAGGAACAGCTCTTGCCGTCGCTCGCGGGCAAGCCGGAGACGAGCACCCGCGCGATGATGGGCACTAGGGCGTTTCTCGTGCGCGGGCGGATGTTCGCGTTCTGGATGCCGGACGGCATCGTCATCAAGACGCCGCGCGACGGACACGCCGAGCTGATCGGCAGGCTCCGCTCGACGCCGTTCACCGGCCCCCAGGGCCGCGGCTTCGGCGAATGGATGTCGCTGCAGGTGACGCCCGACAACGTGGCCGACGTGCGCAGCGCGATCGACGGCGCCCGCACGTACGTCGCCGGCGCCGGGAAGCCCCCCGTCCGCCGCAAGAAGAAGACCTAACTCCGCCCGGCCGTCGGCGGAAGATCCCACCGAATCTTTCAGCGCCCGGTTAACCTTTTGGCATGCACGATGTTATACAAGCATGCATACTCGTCTGCTCGTCGCGGCGTTAACTGTCATCTCGGTCGCATTGACCTTGCTGGCCTGGCCCGCTCGCGACGCGTCAGCCGTCGCGCCGGACCGGCAGTACGTGGGATACCTGAGGTGTGGGTCGCCCTCTCTATCGGCGGGATTTATCTTGCCAGGTGTCACGGACGTGCGCTCCACTCTCTCCAACCGGGGCGTCAGCGGCGATCCCGATGCCATGTGGATCGACCTGTCGATTGTCGACAACGACTTCGCGCCAGACACGTTCCTGAACGCCGGGCCATTTACACCATCGGCAGACGGGCAACTGTTCAGCTGGTTCGATCTGACGATGCAGAAGACACACTTCTACCGGCTGAACGCACACGTCGGAACCCGATGGGTGGAATTGGGCCGTGGCAGCTTCGAGACCCCCGACTGTTTCGGTCTGGTGAACCAGATCGTCTGTGATCGCGGATCCGGTACGAACTTGGTCGGATTCGCCTTGCCGTTCATGGAGGCGCAGCTACCGCCCGGCGTACCGGCTCGGCCGCAATTGACGGCGCTGCAGAGCTGGCTCGATCTCTCGCTGCAGGACAACGCGTTCATTCCCGGCACGTTCATCGGCGCTCGCACGAGCCTCCCATCCTCTACGTACGGGTGGTCCGGAATTGCGCCCGGTCTCCGCCACGTCTACCGGTGGAATCTGCTCTATTCGGACGATAATTGGTACGTGCAGCGGCGTGGCTCGTTCGTCTCGCTGCGCTGCGACGGTCTTCCCTCCCTGCCGCCTCCAACCGTATAGCAGAGCGCCGCAAAGCCGCCCGCCCGCGGCAAGACGAAGCCCCTGGCCCCGCTCGCCCCCTAACGTACCGGCTGCTAGGATCCACACCGGCATCCCGTCCAACAGCCAATAGCGAATAGCCAACAGCCCCCGACGGCCGGAGACCCAACGATGAGCGTACTGGTGAACAAGGACACGCGCGTGCTCGTGCAGGGCATTACCGGCAAGGAAGGCAGCTTCCAGACCCAGCGCTGCATCGAGTACGGGACGAAGATCGTGGCCGGCGTCACGCCCGGGCGCGGCGGTGAGAAGACGGAGCACGGCGTGCCCGTCTTCAATACCGTCAGCCACGCCGTACGCGAGACCGGCGCCGACTGCTCGCTCATCTTCGTGCCGCCGCCGTTCGCCGCCGACGCGATCCTGGAGGCGGCGGACGCCGGCATACCGCTCGCCGTCTGCATCACCGAAGGCATCCCGACGCTGGACATGGTAAAGGTGAAGCGCGCGATCACCGGCGGCAAGACGCGGCTCATCGGCCCGAACTGCCCCGGCGTGATCACGGCGGGCGAGTGCCGCGTCGGCATCATGCCGGGGCACGTGTTCTCGATGGGGAGCGTGGGCGTCGTCTCGCGCAGCGGCACGCTGGTGTACGAGGCGGTGGACCAGCTCACGCGCCGCGGCATCGGCCAGTCGACGTGCATCGGCGTAGGCGGCGACCCGATTATCGGCACGAACCAGCGGGAGGCGCTGGAGCTGCTGAACGGCGACGACGACACCGCGGCGATCGTGCTCATCGGCGAGATCGGCGGCAGCGCGGAGCAGGAAGCGGCCGAGTACATCAAGAAGCACGTGACGAAGCCCGTGATCGCGTTCATCGCCGGCTCGACGGCGCCGCCAGGACGCCGCATGGGCCACGCCGGCGCGATCATCTCCGGCAACACCGGCACCGCGGCATCGAAGAAGGCGGCGCTGGCTGCCGCCGGCGTCACGATCAGCGAATCGCCGGCCGACATCGGCGCGACGACGGAGCGGGTGCTGCGGGAGCGGGGGCTTCTCTAGGTCGTGGCTCGTAGTCCGTAGTTTGTAGTCCGCGGTCCGCGGTTCGCAGTGATAGGGGGCACGGGTGTGCCCTTTTCGCGTTCGTATACGGTTGGTGCGGGAGGGTGAGTGCCGGCCATTGCGCTCGGGCTGTTGCTGTCGGCGGCGGTGGCGCACGCGACGTGGAACTACTTCGCCAAGGGTGCGAACAGCAGCCTTGCGTTCACCTTCGCGTTCGCGGCGTTCGCCGAGTCGGTGTACCTGCCGCTGGCCGTCGGCGTGTTCCTCTGGACGCGGCCGTCGCTGGGGTACGATGCGCTCCTGTTCGTCACGGTGTCGGGCGCGCTGAACATCGGATACTTCCTGCTGCTGGGCGAGGGGTACAAGGCGGGCGACCTGTCGCTGGTGTATCCGCTGGCGCGCGGCACCGGGCCGGCGCTCTCGGTGGCGGGCGCGGTGTTGCTGTTCGGCGAGCGGCCGTCGCCGCTCGCGCTGGCGGGGGCGGGGCTCGTCATCGCGGGCATCATCGTCATGTCGTGGTCGCCGAGCGCGACGTTGCGGGCGGAGTTCGGTCGGTCGATCGCGTTCGCGCTGGCGACGGGCGCGTGTATCGCGGCGTACACGTTGTGGGACAACAAGGGCGTGACGATCGTGACGCCGGTGCTCTACAGCTACGGGCTGGACATGGCGCGGGCGCTGATGATCGCGCCGTTCGTCGTGGCGACGGCGGCGGGCCGCGCGTCGGTCGCGACGGTCTTCCGCGAGCAGCGGCGCGCGGTGATGGCGATCGGCATCCTCAGCCCCGGGGCGTACATCCTGGTGCTGGCGGCGCTGACGATCGCGCCCGTGAGCTACGTCGCGCCCGCGCGCGAGATCAGCATCCTGTTCGGCGCTCTGCTGGGGCTGCGGCTCCTGGGCGAGTCCGACGCGCGGCGGCGCCTCGTCGGCGCGACGGCGATCGTCGGCGGCGTCTTCGCGCTGGCGCTCGGGTGAGGCGGGCGGCCGCGGCTCCGCAGTACAATGCTCGGGCCATGCCGACACGGGCCGTCGCCCAACTGCTGTATCTGCTCGATGAGGCGTTCGACGGCAACGAGGAGCACTCGCTGCTGGGCAACCTGCGCAACGTAGCCGCGGACGACTGGCTCGCGACCGCGCCGGGCGGCTCGCGCTCGATCCGCGATATCGCTGCACGAACGGCGTGGCTTTACGCGCGCGACCGTGCTCCGCGAGGTAGGGCGGAAGTTCGACCAGTACTGGGACGTCGCGTGGTACGTGCGGCGCTTCGGGGAGTAGGACGTTGGACGATATCCACATCCGGGCCGCGCGGGCCGGCGATCTGCCGCGGCTGACGGAGATCTACAACCACTACATCGTCCACACATCGATCACGTTCGATATCGACCCCGTGGCGGTGGACGAACGGCGGCCGTGGTTCGCCCAGTTCGGCGAGACGGGGCGGCACCGGCTGTTCGTCGCCGAGCGCGACGGGGTGGTCGTTGGCTACGCGGGGAGCCACCAGTTCCGCACGAAGAAGGCGTACGATACGACGGTGGAGACGACGATCTACTGCGCGCCGGAGATGACCGGCCGCGGCATCGGCGGCGCGCTGTACGCGGCGCTGTTCGACGCGCTGGCGGCCGAGGACGTGCGGATCGCCATCGCGGGCATCACCGTGCCGAACGACGCATCGGTGGCGATGCACGCGCGGTTCGGGTTCGAGCCGGCGGGGCTGATGCACGACGTCGGCCGGAAGTTCGGCAAGTACTGGGACGTGTTGTGGATGGAGCGGCGGCTGGGCGGTGGAGGTTAGAGGTTGGAGGTTGGAGGTTGGAGGTTGGAGGTTGGAAGTTAGAGGTTGGAGGTTGGAGGTTGGAGGTTGGAGGTTGGAGGTTGGAGGTTGGAGGTTGGAGGTTGGAGGTTGGAGGTTAGAGGTTAGAGGTTAGAGGTTAGAGGTTAGAGGTTAGAGGTTAGAGGTTAGAGGTTAGAGGTTAGAGGTTAGAGGTTAGAGGTTAGAGGGCGCGGCTCATCGACACGGCCCGGCTCCGGCTCCTTCTTGCCGAAGGAGAAGACGTCGTCCAGGGTCAGGCCGAGCGACCACATGGCGCCGAAGCCGGCCACGGTGATCCAGAGGATGTTGAAGATGTGCGTCGCGATGGCGAAGCCGCCGGCGACGCCGGGGTCGACGCCGAGAGCGGCCAAAAGTTCCGTCACCGCAATCTCGTAGGTACCAATGTTCGATGGCGTGATGGGCACGGAGCTGATCATGTTCGCGCCGACCATCACCAGCATCCACGCAGGCATCGAGAGGTGGATCCCGAACGCCAGGCCGAAGAGCGCGAACATGCCGACCTCGATCAGCCAGATGGTGAACGACAGGACGATGGCCTGACCGCCCAGGCGGACGTTGCGGAAGACGGCGAGACCATCGATGAAATGCGGGACGGTCTCTTCGAGCGGGAGCCGGATGCTATCGGGCAAGAGCGGCATGATGCCGCGGCGGATCCAGCCCTCCTGCAGCTTGAGGTGGGACAGCGGGATAACCGCGATCAGGCCGCCTGTGACGAGGCCGAGGACGCCCCAGAACACCCCCGTCGGGAAGCCGTTGAGGTCGATGAGCGCGAGGCCAATGAGGCCGAGCACGGCGAACGCGATGCCATCGAGCAGCGATTCGGTGGCGAAGACCGTGGCGGCGAGCCGCGCGCGGCTCACGTCGTAGCGCTGCGCCGGGACCTGCACGCGGATGACGTTGCCGATGCGGGCCGGGAGCACGTTGTTGGCAAGGTTCGAGACGAGCAGGATGCCGAACAGGGGCCGGAGCGGCAGCTTGGCGAACTCCGACATCATCACGCGCCAGCGCTGGGCAACGAGCAGTTTCGCCAGGCCGAACAGAGCGAGCGCGGGCACGACGTAAACGTAGCTGGCGTCGCGCAGCGTCATCGCCGCATCGTGCAGGTCGATGCGCCACAGCAGGACGGCCAGCAGCACGAGGCTGACGGCCGTACGGAAGACGAGGCGGCGTTGGAAGCGGCGAGACATCCTGTTCAGCACCCTCCGTGCAACGGTACCATAGGCATGTCTCGTTACGAGCGATGACATCTGCGCCGCTCACCCGTTCGGGTCCTTTGCGATGCGCCTGTTATAGGCTATAACAATCTCAGCTATAGACAACACACCTGGAGAGCAACAGCATGGTCACCGGCACGAAGGTCAACACCGAGCGCGTGTACTACAACTACGGTGGCAACCTGCCGCCGGTGACGCTCGATCCGGAGCCGGTGACCCCACCGCCCATGCAGGATGGGCTGCCAAAGCTCATTACTGACACAACCCTGCGCGACGGCGCCCAGGACAGCCGCCTCGCCATCTTCCCGCCGGCCGCGCGGCTCGCATACTACGACCTGCTGCACCGGCTCGACAACGGCACCGGCTCGATCTACGCGGTCGAGGCGTTCATCTACCAGAAGCGCGACGTCTGGACGCTGGAGAAGCTGCTGGAGCGCGGCTACGAGTGGCCCCGCGTGACGACGTGGACGCGGGCGACGCCCAAGGACATCAAGCTGCTTGTGGAGGTGTCGCAGGGGAGGGTGAAGGAGACCGGCATGCTCGCCTCGGCCTCCGACCACCACATCTTCGACAAGCTCGGGTACGCATCGAAGGAAGAGGCGATCGAGAAGTACCTGCAGCCGATCCGCACGGCGCTGGAGAACGGCATCGTCCCGCGCGTGCACCTTGAGGACTGCACGCGCGCCGACATCTACGGCTGGGTGATCCCGTTCATGCAGCGCGTGCTCGAAGAGAGCAAGGGCATCGCGAAGTTCCGCATCTGCGACACGATCGGCTGGGGGAGCCCGGACCCGTACGCGTCGCTGCCGTGGGGGGTGCCGCGGCTGTTTACGGTGCTGCGGCAGGAGACGGGCGCGGAGCTGGAGTTCCACGGCCACAACGACTTCGGCCTCGCGACGGCGAACTCGATCGTGTCGTGGCGCTACGGCGGCAAGAAGGTGAACGTGGCGTTCGCGGGGCTCGGCGAGCGCACGGGCAACACGTCGCTGGAGCAACTGGTGGCGGCGCTGATCCGCCACTACGGCGACCCCGGCTTCGACCTGACGTTGCTGGAGGAGATGCGGCAGCTCGTCAACGGCGAGGTGACGTTGCTGAACGACCGCCTGCCGCTGATCGGCGAGGTGTTCACGACGACGGCGGGCATCCACCAGGCGGGCGTCGGCCGGCAGGATGCTGCGCCCGGCGGGCTCATCTATCTGCCGTTCGCGGCGTCGCTGTTCGGACGGAAGGAAGTGGAATTGAGCCGCGTGGGCTCGCTGTCGGGGTCCGAGGGGATCATCTCGGTGTTGAACCGCGAGCTGGAGCGCACGGGGAGCGAGACGCGGGTGAAGGAGACGAGCCGCGTCGTGAAGCAGATCTACGACCGCATCCAGGACGAGTACAACGGCCAGTACGACGAGCAGCACGACCATTGGGTGAACGCGCGGCGCTCCTTCTTTACGTCGGAGGACATCATCGCGCTGGCGCGGGAGCTCGGCGCGCTGGGGTAGGGGGTAGGTGGTCGGTTGTAGGTTGTAGGTTGACCGAACGCTCGCTAGGCGGCTGAACGCGCGCGCGGGCGATGCGACTTTAGGGCCATCCTTGCCGACTCGCGCTCGAGCTCTGTGCCCGCTTCTCGATTGACGACCCACTCCAAGTATCGCGGATCGTCGTGGGCGACATCGCTGAATGTCCTACCCTTGTGCTTGCCAAAGGAAATGATCGCGTCGGCACGCGCTTCACGGGTTGGGATGATGCGCCTGCCGTCATACTCTTGAGCCAGTAACGGAGAGATCACTACGAACACATGGGCCGTCTGAGCACCGGACGCGGACACTTCGATCACTTCGTCATGGGCCTCCGAGTCCCGCGAACGGAACTCCTTGTTTACGGAGACTGAGAATCGCGCGATCGATCGATTGGAGTCGAGGCGCTGGATCGTAATCCATGATTTCGCGTAGAACCGTGCTCGAATCCGCGCGGGCGCTATGCCACCCGCAGTGGCGGTGAAGAGCTTGGCAGTTCCAGGCGAGCCTCGGAGCTTGATTAGCCGTGGTTCGACCACGATCGAAGGCACTTTCCTTCCCGAGTCGTCTGCGCTCGCTCCGCGTTCATCTGCGTCTGATGACGCCCATCGGTTGGAGCCTTGAGCAAGCGCGTCCATCGCCCAATTGAGTTCCAACATCTTTCGGTGGCATTCGTCCGCCAAGGATCGTGGGTTCATATCGGGGTGAAACTTCTTCGTGAGCGCACGGTACGCCGCCTTCGAGACGACAGGATCGGCGTCGGCACGAATACCAAGAATCACCAGGGGGTTCTTCGCGTTACCCATACGCACCGCCGGCGGCTGTTTCGACGCGGGAAGGGCAGTCATCGGAACCTATGTCACAGAATCGACAGTTGGGCCAACTTGGCACGCGATGCGCTGGCTCCTCCGACGACAGCATGTTCGAGGAAGTAGCCTAGATCGTCTCGGAAACGGTCATCGATGCGAGCCGACGAGATGGACACACTATGATCCTCGTACACCACGAGCCCTTCCGGCACGGACCCAGCGGATTCTCGCCTAACCTGTGGAAACGCCCACATATAGATCATCACCTGTAGTTGATCGGAGTCCTTGGGCTGGCCCGTCTTTGCGTCGATGATCGTGGCACGCCCTCCACTGAGAGCCACCAGATCTGCTTGGCCGGCCAGGGTCACGCGCCGTTCCGGGATCCGCAGTCGAAACGCCGTCTGGCTCTCTACCAGCATCGTCTCGCCAGCTCGCTGTCGCGCGATTCGCGTCTCCCGTAGGAGGCGCGTATGCCGGACAACCCAACTCGCCGAGTCGAAGTCGCTCGGTGCCTTCGTGTAGGACTGGTAGTGCGCCTTGAACCAAGGTGCCCATTCGCAGGACTGTCCGCCAGCCATGAGCTTCGTCAGCCAAGTCACCCAGATGTACGTATCATCCCGCCGCTGCGTCATAACAGTCTCCAGCTACCTACAGACGTATCGTCCATAGGCGCACGCTGCTGGAGAGAACATACGGTCTAGTACACGGGACCCGTCGTTGCCCAATGGATGCGCAGCAGCTTACTCAGGCCGTTGGTCTGGTGCCGCTGAAAGCAAAACGCCCCGCAATCGGGGCGTTGCTCGTACGTGCCGTCCGCGCGGGGCCGAGTCCGCGCTTCCGGCGAAACTACAAACTGCTCACTGCAAACTGTCAACTTCCCTCACGCTTTCTCCGTCACCTTGTATTCCAGCCGGCGGCCCAGGGCGAGCCGGATCTGCGCATCGAGCGCCGGCAACGCGGTGAAGAACAGGGTGATGGGCGCCATGAGCATCCACTGGACGAACTGCACCGGGTAGAGCCAGACCGTCCATCGCTTCGGGCGCTCAGGGCGCATCATCATGTCGAGGATGATCATCCCGATCAGGGGGATCATGCACGGCATGAGGATGTAGTGCGACGCGGTGATGAACCACGTGGGGATGCCGTGCTGGGCGAACGGGTGCAGGCCGATGAAGCCGCCCCAGCCGCCCGCCGACATGTTCGCCGCGACGCCGGTAATGAGGAACCACTGCGACGACCAGAGCACGTGGTTCTCGGTGAGGCTCCACGTGCGCCGTAGGCGTCGCAGGAACGGGATCTCCGGGTGGGCGATGAACTGCCTGACAGCATACGGGATGTCGGAGCAGCCCCAGGCGTGGCGGCGCGCCTGCTGGTAGTGCTCCCAGAACGTGCGCTTGTAACTGACCGCGCGCACACCGTCGTTGCCGACGGGGAGCAGGATCGGCTGCACTTCGGGCTCGCCGTTCAGCTCAAAGAAGCACTTGAGGAACATGTGCCAGTCTTCGGGCACGACGTTGACGTCCCAGTAGCCGACGTCGTGGCACATGCGCAGGCTGAGGCTGTAGGTGGACTGCGGGAAGAGCACGGTGTACTTGCGCACGAGCTTGGCGAGGTGGTTGATGCCGCCGAGGCTGTTCTGGATGCGCAGCGGCGCGGGCACGTCCCAGACGTTGTTGTAGTAGAAGATGGGGCCCTGCCAGAAGGTGCGGTAGCGCTTGGGGTGGGTGGCGAAGTAGTAGGTGAGGGCGCTGAAGTAGCGCGGGTGGAAGAGCGTGTCGGCGTCGCAACTGGTGACGGTCATGTGGTCGAGGTTGTAGCCCATCTGGTCGCAGAAGAGGCGCTTGGCCTTCTTCGCCGCCCACGCCTCGTTCGACGATTTGCCGCGCACCTCGCCGGCGATGTTGCCGGGGTGCGTGGTGCCGATCATGGCGAGGAAGCTGCGGCCGAACTCCGCCCGCAGGACCTCGAAGCGTTGCGGCGCTTCGGTGTCCGGCTCCTCCATGGCGATGACGACGAGCAGCTTCTCGTGTGCGACCTCGCTCTCGGCGAGCTTGCCGAGCGTGGCACGGAGCTTCTCGACCGATTCCTTGTACGTGGGGATGATGATCAGGTGATGGACCTCGTCCCACGCGAGGACGTCGTTGCGGACGAAGCGCTCGGCATCGAACCGGCGGCGCCAGTCGATGCGGGAGGCCGCCTTCATGGCGCGGTAGCCCTTGACGGTGTGGATGCCGGTGTTGAGGGACCGCCACGCCCAGTAGATGTCAAAGCCGAGGAGCATGACGACGAGCGGGACCGGCAGGAAGAACGCGCCCCACGCGAGCGACGTGATGAGCGTCGCGGCGAGGGCGAACGGCAGGATCT
Source organism: uncultured Chloroflexia bacterium (assembly GCA_963701135.1). GTDB lineage: Bacteria > Chloroflexota > Dehalococcoidia > DSTF01 > JACRBR01 > CAYJMJ01. The sequence goes on along the minus strand of OY969567.1, from coordinate 2,481,020 downwards.
CGAGCCCGCGCGTGAGCAGGCGGTCCCACGTGGTGACGTGGACGCGCTGCTTGACGGCGGTTGCGACATCGACGACGGGCTGGGCGATGCCGCCGAATTCGATCGCCGGATGCGGCGGCGGCAGGACGGCGACCCGCGCTTCGGCCGAGGGGCGTAGCATCGTCGCGGCGCTGCCGGCGGCGTGGTGATACGGCTCCTGCACGTCGCCGAAGCGCGACGGCGCTACGGGTTCCCAGACAGCGCGGAAGCTGCTGGCTGTCCTAGCACGGCGAGTTGTCGGTTTGATGGCGGGTGAAGTGCCTCCATGCACGTCGTCATTCTGGTATGAAAAAAGGTCGTCCATAAAGTTGGTCCGACCTTCAAAGCCTACGAGGTTAGCTGGCGGCTTAGGGGAGAAGGTTCCCCCGGGCCACAAATGTGCGGCCCTTCAGCCCGGATCCCGTTTGGGTCCCCCGCTCCGCTCGCTGTGCGAGCGGACTCGGCTGTTACGTATGCAGTTGTGGCCCGATCTTAGGGTGCCGCCGATGAGGCTGTCAAGGTGCATCCGTACCAGGCGGCGGCATGCGCCCGCGGGTGCAGCTTCGCCGCAAATCCGGCGACTATGACGCATCGATCGGGTACGGTCGCGCGCCTGCAACGCGGTTGGGTTCGCGGGCGTACCTGGCTGTTCACCTGTGTGACATGTTTCTATCGACCGCTGGGAAATCGAAGCGTGCGCAGCCGCAACTACGGGTTAGGGGAGCCGTTGCCTGCGTTATGTCTCACCAATTGAAGTTGGCGAGGGGTTCGTTTCGTACTTTTGTAGTTCACCGTTTTCGGTTCACGTTGTTCAGTTTGAAGCCACGTATGAGCCCGGCTCCTGATATAACCTCCACATGGAGGCAGGAATCCCACCGAATGGGCCTTGAAAGACAGCGCCCGGCGATCGAAGGTTTGGGCGTGAAGCTCGAACTGCGCCGCCCTATGAAGGTCGGTCTAGCGGTCGTCGCCCTGACCGGTGCGCTTCTCGCGTCCGCCTGCCTCGGAGGCGACGCCGACGGCTCGGTGCGCCTCGACGACCGGGCGGAGGTGGCGCCGGTGGACACATCGCCTCAGCCCACGCCGGCTGAGGGCACCTTGCGGATCGCGATCGCCGGCGTCATGTCGCCGTCGCGGACGCTGGACGCCTATGACCAGTTGCTCGGATACCTGCACCGCCGGCTGGGCGTCAAGGTCACGGTAGACCAGCGCTCCAGCTACGCGGAGGTCAACGACCTCCTGCGCACTGGCCAGGCCGATGTGGCGTTCGTGTGCTCCCGCCCCTACCTCGAAGGCCGGCAGCAGTTCGGGATGGACCTGCTGCTGGCGCCGCAGGTGAACGGCGACGTCATTTACTACTCGTACCTCATCGTCCCTGCGAAGAGCGGGGCGATGTCGCTTGCCGACCTGCGCGGCAAACGCTTCGCCTTCTCCGACCCGCTGTCCAACTCCGGGCGGCTGGTGCCGGAGTACCAGCTGCATCTCGCCGGTGAGACTCCCAACACTTTCTTCGCCAGCTACGAGTTCACGGGTAGCCACGACAATTCGATCCTCGCTGTCGCCGATGGTCTGGTCGATGGCGCCGCGGTTGACAGCCTGGTGTACGAGTACATCGTCGCCCGAACTCCGGAGATTAGCCGGCGCACGAAGATCATCGCCAGGTGGGGTCCTTACGGCATCCCTCCACTTGTGACGTCCCCCAGGCTGGCGCCCGAGCTGCGGGAGAAGGTACGGACGGCGCTGCTGGAGATGGACCAGTCTGAAGACGGCCGCGCCGCACTCGCCGTGCTGGGAGTTCGACCGCTTCGTCACCATCGATGACCGTGCGTACGACTCGATCCGCGACATGCTGGCGGCGCTGCGAGAGGCGGGGCGATGATCGCGCGGCTTCGCCGGCGGGTTTGGCGCATCGCCGGCGCGGTGAGCGTGCGCTGGAAGATCATGGGCATCGTCATCGGCGTCATCCTCACGCTCGGCGGCGCCGTGACGTATCAGCTCGCCGCCAGCAACGCGAGTTCGATGCGCGAGCAAATTCGGGAGAAGGGACTGGCGATGTCCCGGGCGCTCGGCGCCCGGAGCACGGACCTTGTGCTGACGAACCAGCGCTATGCGCTCTACGAACTCGCAACGGAGATCCAGCGGAGCGACCGCGACGTGCGCTACGTGTACGTGACCGACGCCTCGGGTCAGCCGCTCGTGCACACGTTTGGCGAGGGGTTCCCGCGCGGCCTCCTCGCCCTTCCGGCGCCTGACCCCGGTGCGACGCCGACCATCCGGCGGCTTTCCACCGAAGACGGCATTGTGCAGGACATCGCCGTGCCGATCCTCGGGGGGCGTGGCGGCTTCGCGCACGTCGGCATTTCGGAGGCACGCGTACAGAGCCATGTGAACGAGGACGTGCAAACGAGCTTGCTGATCATCGCCGCGATGCTGCTGCTGGGCGCCGCGGGCGCCTATGGCCTGGCGACGGTGCTCACGCGACCCGTCGGTAAGCTGGTCGAAGCGACGGAAGCCGTCGGGCGCGGCGAGTTCGACAAGCCGGCGCCGGTCTGGGCGACCGACGAGATAGGCCGGCTCGGCATCGCCTTCAACGCCATGACCGACCAACTGCGCCGGTCCGCGGAGACGCTGCTCCAGCGCAACCGGGATCTGGGGACACTCAACGCGGTGGCGTCCGCGGCGAACCGGTCGCTCGACGCGTCGCCCGTCCTGGAGGAGGCGTTGGACCAGTCACTTGGCGTGACGGCCGCAACGACAGGCTGGATCCTCCTGCTGGATCGCGACCACGAAGAACTCCATGCCGCTGCTCAACGGGGACTGGATGCGGGCGCCGGCCTTGGCGCCTTTGCGCGCCACGGCATGGCCTGTCCGTGCCTCCGCGAGGTGTTGATTGGTGATGCCACGACGGAGGTACGGACCGGCTGCTCGCTGTCAGCCGAGCTGCTTCCGGCGAGCATCCGGGCGGCAGACATCATCTGCGTCCCCTTTCGTTCGAAAGGGCGGCCGGTGGGCGTTTTGAATCTGGTCAACTCACAACACGCCGGACTCAGTGAGCGACAGTGCCGCCTCCTGCTCGCCATCGGTGACCACGTTGGCGTCGCACTCGAGAATGCACGGCTCCTCGCGGAACTACGCGAGAAGGAAGTGGTCCGCGGGCAATTGCTTGAGCAGGTCATCACGGCCCAGGAAGAAGAGCGCAAGCGCATTGCTCGGGAACTGCATGACGAGACCGGCCAGGCCCTGACCTCCGTGGCGGTGATGCTGAAGAGCCTCGAAAGCGCCGGCCTGCCGGTCGACCTCCGCGCCCGCGCGGCCGACATCCAGGCAGTGGCGGCGAGCGCCGTCCGAGCCGTGCACGATCTCGCGTTCGAGCTGCGGCCGAGCGTCCTCGATGACGCGGGCCTGATCCCGGCCATTGAGCGTTACGCGCGCGACTTCTCCGAGCGCCACCACCTGCCGGTTGACGTCCAGGTGACCGGCTCCCACGATCGTCTCCCGTCGCCAATCGAGACGGCCCTGTACCGGATCACGCAAGAGGCGCTCACGAACGTCGCGCGCCACGCGCAGGCGACGCACGCGTCGCTCGTGCTGGAGCGGCGCAACGGCTCCGTGCTGCTGCTCGTCGAGGACGACGGGAGAGGGTTCTCGAGGCCGTCGCCGGCTGCCGACGTGCGAGAGCATCTGGGCATTCACGGCATGGAGGAACGTGCGACGCTCGTCGGTGGTAAGCTCACCATCGAAACGGAGGATGGCGCCGGCACGTCCGTATACGTCGAAGTGCCGGTGCCGGAAGAAGGCAGCGCGAAATGAACAAGGTCCGCGTCCTCCTGGCGGACGATCACGCCGTGCTTCGGGCGGGCCTCAAGCTGCTGCTCAGTTCCGAGCCGGACATCGAGATCTGCGGCGAAGCCGGGAGCGGCGACGAGGCCGTGGCGCGTTCGCAGGAGTTGCGGCCGGATGTCGTTGTGATGGACCTGCGGATGAGCGGCACCGAGTTGGACGGGATCGAGGCGACGCGCACCATCAGCGCCACCCCCGGCGCTCCCAGGGTGCTCGTGCTGTCGATGTATGACGACCCGACGTTCATGGATCAGGCGCTTGCGGCGGGGGCGGCCGGCTACGCGCGGAAGCGCGACGCCGACGCCGAGCTCCTCTCGGCCATCCGCGCCGTCGCGAGGGGCGAAGCCTACCTTGCACCGGCGCTCACTACGGTGATGCTGAGGCGCATGTCCGCGCCGGACGGAGCGGGCGACCAGGAACGTGACCTGAGCGCGCGCGAACTCGAGGTGCTGCGCCAGCTGGCGCTGGGCTACAACAACCGCCAGATCGCCGAAACGCTCGGCCTGAGCGTGAAGACGGTCGAGACCTACAAGGCCCGGGTGATGGACAAACTCGGCGTGCATGGGCGTGCGGGACTGGTCCGATACGCGTTGACGCACGGCCTGCTGGCAGACCAGACCTAGCCCTCGACCCTCCAGACTGGCGTGGCCCCGAAACTCATCAAGCACGCGCGGGATCGGTTCTGAATGCCACGCAGGCCAGGTGGCCCTGGCTGTAATTCGCGATTCCCTGACACCCTACCGGAGGATCTGCCGGCTTTCCCGACAAGTTCCGCTCCGAATGTACGCGAAACCCTGACGAAGGGTACATCCGGCTATACGGTGTGATACTCGCGGCGCGACAGCCCAGCGGTCAGACTCTACGACGGCTACAGCTCGTGTACGTGTAACCGCGGCCTGAAACGGGGTGTGTCATGGAAGGTCTGCTCTTCTTCGCCGGATCGTTTTTCATCGAGGGTGGCCTGGCGCTGCTCCTCATGATGGTCATAACCGAACCGGGACGCGCGCGGTCCAACCAGCCGGATCAGCCGACCGATCTACCGGCGGTGTCCGGCCAGAAGGCGGCCTGAACTCCGCGACCGCGATCGAGGCGCGTCCTCTCACGCGGCGGTAAACCGCGGGTAGCTCGGCGTTGCCGCCGCATGCCGGCGGTTTTCGCCGGCGACACTGCTGTGCGCGGGGCTCCCGGCTCCGGCGAGCGCGCTCAACTCTCACAATTCGCCCTTCACCCTCAGCAGCCCCTGAACTGGCCGCGCCTCACGATGCACCGACCACACGCGTGCGCGACGGCGTTCGGCATGCCGAACGCGCGCGCTCGCCGGAGCGCGAAGGTAGGCGGCCATCCGGCCCCTCGCACCTTGCCATGTGTCCCCCCGGGCGCCACCGCTTTCCCTGACAGCGGCCGCGGTCCGGCGGACAACTCCCTACAGTCCCGGCGTGGCGACGTTCGGGCGATCCCAGGCCGGGTATACCTGCGCCCCTGGAGCGGCGCTGAACCCTCCGCAGACGGCACGCCAAGACTGGTGTCCTACGCCGGGAGGGCCGATGCCATGCGGCATAGACCGCGGCCGTCAATCGGGAGCGACAATCGCTTGAAGGGCAAGAGATCAGGAGAGGAGGCGCGCTATGCCCGGGGAAGAAGCCGTGACGCCCAGCGTCCCGCGCACAACGGCCAAGAAGCTATCGCGGCGCAGTATGCTCACCCTCGCGGGGATCGCGGGGTCAGGTGCGATGGCCGCCTTGCTGACGCAGGAACTGGAAGCCGCGGGCCTGCCAGCCGATAGCCAGCGAGCCGAGGGTGCGAAGGTGCTCCCTACGCTCGCGGGCGATCGGACGAGCGCGCTCATGCGCATGCAGGACGACTTGCGGCGCGCGATGGCGAAGCCGATCGACCAGCGCAAGTGGGCGATGGTGATCGACCTGGCGCGGTGCATCGGCTGCTCGGCCTGCACCGTCGCCTGCAAGGCCGAGAACAACCTGCCGCCTGGCGTCGTCTACCGTCCTGTGATGGAGGAGGAACTGGGCGAATACCCCAACGTCCGGCGGCGGTTCACGCCGCGGCCGTGCATGCAGTGCGACGATCCGCCCTGCGTGCCTGTCTGCCCCGTGAGCGCCACGTACAAGCGCCCTGACGGCATCGTGGAGATCGACTACAAGCGCTGCATTGGCTGCCGCTACTGTGTGGCCGCGTGCCCGTACGACGCCCGCAACTTCGACTTCGGCGAGTTCTATACGTCGGACACGCCGGAGAAGCAGGCCTACGAAACGGCGCCATCACCTGAGTACGGGCGCTCCTGGAAACGCACGGGGCAGAAGTCGCCGATCGGCAACGTGCGCAAGTGTCAGTTCTGCATCCACCGCCTGGAAGCCGGCATGCTGCCTGCCTGCACGACGACGTGCGTGGGGCTGGCGACGTTCTTCGGCGACAAGAACGACCCGGAGAGCCTGATCTCGGAGCTCATCGCCTCACCGCGGGTGAGCGCCTAAAGGAAGAGCTGGGCACCAACCCCAAGGTCTACTACCTGCTGTGAGGTGAGCCATGCAAGCAACGATTATGCAATCCCCACCATCACGACCGTCATTCGTCGTCCCTGTGGCCGCCGTGCTGTGGGTGGCGGCGCTGGGGCTGGGGCTCGTCGGTGTCTTCTGGCGGCTGACAAGCGGGCACGAGCAGGCCGGCTACGGCAGCTACATCCCGTGGGGCCTCTGGGTGGCCGGCTACGTCTATTTCATCGGCCTCTCCGCCGGCGCGTTCCTTATCTCCGCGCTCGTCTATGTGGCCGGCGTCAAGCACCTCGAGCGCATCGGCAAGCTCGCGCTCTTCACGGCGCTCATCACGCTCTTCATGGCGCTGGTGACGATCTGGCTGGACCTGGGCCACATGGAGCGCAGCTGGGAAGTCTTCGTCTATCCGCAACCCCACATCGATGATGGCATGGATGATCTGGATGTACACGGCCTACACGATCCTCATCCTGGCCGAGAACTGGTTCGCATTGCGGTCGGACCTGGCGAAGATGGCGCCGGAACGCGGCGTTCGCGGCGCCGTAGGCCGCCTGCTCACGTTCGGCAAGACTGACACCAGCGACGAAGCCGCAGACCGCGACCGCCGGACGCTGCGTGTGCTCGGCACGATCGGCGTGCCGCTGGCGATCGCCTTCCACGGAGGCGTTGGCGCGCTGTTCGGCGTGCTCGCCGCGCGGCCCTTCTGGAACTCTTCGATTTTCCCGATCGCCTTCATCATCGGTGCGCTCGCATCCGGTGGCGCGCTGATCACGTTCGTCACGGCGTTCTTTGGCCCGAACCGCGAAAAGAAGGAGCACACGCGATCTGGTGTACTTCCTGGGGCGTATGGTGCTGGCGCTGCTGGCGGTATACCTGCTGCTCGAATGGGCGGAGTTCAGCATCGGACTCTACGGCCAGACGCCGGCCGAGTCCGATCCTTACCGCCAGATCCTCACGGGGCCCTACTGGTACGTCTTCTGGTTCGTCCATGTCCTGGCGGGCGCGATCATCCCGATCGTCCTGCTGTCCGGGCGGCCGCGATCCGTATCTCTCGGTGGGAGTCGCCGCTGGACTGATCGCGGTGACGTTCATCGCCATGCGGCTCAACATCGTGATCCCGGGACTGGTCGTCCCTGAGCTCGAGGGGCTCGACACCGCCTACGTCGATAGGCGGCTTTCGTTCCACTACGTCCCGAGTCTGATGGAGTGGCTCGTCATGCTCTTCATAGCGACGGCGGGAATCGGCGCGCTGTTCGCCGGAACGAAGCTGCTGCCCCTCACGCGGGGCCACGAGAGTGAGGCATCGCTATGAACAAGAACTCCGACGACCGGCATGACGGCTACACGCGTCGCGATTTCATCAAGACCGGCGCCTTCCTCGGCGGCACTGCCGTCATCGCGGCGCAGGTGCCCTGGCTGGGGCGATTCGGCCGCGGCGGCGGCCCGCGGTACATCAAGCCCACCGAGACGTACGCGCTGGCGAAGCCCGAGAACATCATCTACACGGCCTGCCTGCAGTGCCAGATCCGCTGCTTGCTCAAGGTCAAACAGTACGACGGGATCGTGGTGAAGATCGACGGCAGCCCCTACTCGCCAAGCAGCTCCTGCCCGAACATCGCGTACGACACTCTCGCCGGCGCAGGCCGCCCTCATCGACGGCAAGCTCTGCTCCAAGGGTCAGGCCGGCGTCCAGACCTACTACGACCCGTATCGCATCCGCAAGGTGCTGAAGCGGGCCGGCCCGCGTGGAGCGGCAACGTGGCAAACGATCGACTTCAACGCGGCCGATCGACGAGATCGTCAACGGCGGCGACCTCTTCGGCGAAGGGCCGGTCACGGGCCTGAAGGACATCCGTGCGCTGACTGACAGCGAAAGCGGCGGCCGACATGGCGCCGACATCGACTCCATCAAGAAGAAGGAGATGACCGTCGCCGACTTCAAAGCGAAGCACGCCGCGAATCTCGGCGCGCTGATCGACCCGGACCACCCTGACCTCGGGCCCAAGAACAATCAGTTCGTCGTTCATGCCCGGCCGCATCAACCGCGGACGAGGTCCACTTCGCCAAGCGATTGGCTGCAACGACGCCTTCGGCTCGATCAACATCTTCCCGCACACGTCGATCTGCGAGCTGAGCATCTTCATGAACACGTCGGAGATGACCCGTGACCTGGCGAAGGGCAGCGGCAAGAACCACTTCAAGGCGGACTTCCTGAACAGCGAGTTCGTCATCTTCTGGGGCACCGGCTTCGCCGAGGCCAACTTCGGCCTGACGCCGATGGCCGAGCTGGTGACAGTCGCTCGTGACCGACGCGGAACTGAAGATCGCCGTGGTGGACCCGCGACTCAGCAAGAGCGCCGGCAAGGCCTGGCGGTGGCTGCCGATCAAGCCTGGCGACCGATGCCGCGCTCGCGCTGGGCATGATCCGCTGGATCATCGAGAACGAGCGGTACGACAAGCGCTACCTGGAGAACCCGAACCTCGACGCCGCCAAGGCCGACGGCGAGACGACCTCAAGCGACGCCACCCACCTGGTGCGCACGGACAAGATGGTCTTCCTCAAGCCGGAGGACGCCGGGCTCGAGCCACCTGTCTCCACGCAGGAGGGCCAAGCCGCCACCGCCCTGCTTCGTGGTGCATGGTCGATGGGAGCCGGTCCGCCACGACCAGGCGAAGGCCGGCGCGCTAGAGGTGGACACGACCATCAACGGCATCCCGTAAAGAGCGTGTTCACGCTGCTCAAGGAGCGCGCGCTCGGAGAAGACGCATCGACGAGTACGCGGAGATCTCCGGCATCTCGGTCGACGCGATCATCGAGACTGGCCGGATGAGTTCACGAGCCACGGCAAGAAGGCCGCGATCGACATCTACCGCGGCGTCGCCAAGCACACCAACGGGTTCCACATCGTCCAGGCCGTCAACACGCTGAACATCCTCATCGGCAACCATGGACTGGAAGGGCGGGCTTGCCGACGGCGGCGGCAGCCGGGACGACCTGGGCGGCAAGGAAGGGCAGCCCTACCCGCTCGCCAAGCTCCACCCGGGCAAGACGAAGGCTTCGGCGTCCTCGATGACGCGCGAGGGCTGGAAGTACGAGGAGTCAACGCTCTTCGAGCGGGACGGCGGCTATCCGGCGAAGCGCCCCTGGTACCCGCTTCGCGAAGGAGATGTACCAGGATGTCGATCCCGGCAGCGGAGGCCGGGTACCCGTACCCGTTGAAGGCGCTGTGGCTGCACATGGGCACGCCGGCCTACTCCAGTTCCGGGCGGACCGGTGAGCCAGAGCCGCATTCTGCGCGACCCGAAGATCATCCCCCTGGTCTTCGCCACTGACGTCGTCATCGGCGAGACGACGATGTACGCGGACTACGTCTTCCCGGACCTCAGCTACCTGGAGCAGTGGGCGAGCCCGGGCGACGTGCCGCAGCCGGCCGTCAAGTCGAACCCGTTCCGCCAGCCGGCGGCGCCGCCCATCCCTGAGATCGTCACGGTAGCCGGCGAAGAGATGCCCGTCTCGATGGAGGCCGTGATGCTCGCCATCGCCGACCGGCTCGAGCTGCCCGGGTTCGGCACCAGACGGGTTCAAGGACGGAGTGCCGCTCAAGCGGCCGGAGGACTATTTTCTGAAGGTCGTCGCCAACCTGGCTTTCGGCGAGAAGGAGGATGGCATCGGATGCGGCTGCCGGAGGCGAGCCAGGAAGAGCTGGACTCTCTTCCTCAAGGCGCGCCGGCATCTGCCACCGCCGGTGTTCGACGAGGCCAAGTGGCAGGCGGCTGTCGGGCCCAGATCTGTGGCAAGCGCGTCGTCTACGTGCTGAACCGCGGCGGCCGCTTCGAGCACTTCAGCGGCGTCTACGACGGCGACCACATGGCTCACAAGTTCGCCGGCACGTTCCACCTGTACATCGAGCGCGCGGCCAAGCAGAAGGACAGCATCACCGGCAAGGCGTTCGATGGTCTGCCGTTCTACGACCCGCCGCTCAACAGCAATGGGCGAGCCGATCGTCGATGATGGCTACGACCTTCAACTCATCACGTTCAAGGAGGCGTTCGGCACCAAAGCCGCACGCCGGGCACGTACTGGTCGCAGACCTCGCTCCTCCCGGAGAACCGCGTGCTCGTCAACAAGCGCGACGCCAAGCGGATGGGGCTGGAGGACGGTGACAAGGTGAAGCTGGTTCCCTCGAAGGCCTGCCCGATGGCGAGGTCGACCTCGGCAACGGCCTGGTGCGCCGCACCGAGGGCACGGTCAAGGTCATCGAGGGCCTGCGGCCCGGCGTCGTCGCGATCTCCCATCACTACGGCCACTGGGCGTACGGCTCAGAAGACGTCGTCGTCGACGGCAAGACGATGAACGGCGACGAACGCCGCGGCAAGGGCATCCCGGTGAATGCGCTGATGCGGCTCGACGATCACACGAAGACGGCGCCGCTCACCGACCCGGTCGGCGGCAGCGCCGTGTTCAACGACACGAGCGTGAAATTGGAGAAGGTGTAGAGGGGCGAACGCTCGGCGCTGGGGACGGGTACCTCCTTTCCCGTCCCTCAGTCGAGTGCATCGCAGTAGAGCGGCGCGATTCCCGACGGAGTCGCGCCGCTCGTTCACCGTATTGTGATCAAGGCAGATCACGGCCGATGGTTTCTCAGGCAAGGGACGCCAGAGCTTGGCGTCGTCGCCACGGAGGTGGCCGGTGCGTCGGCCTACCGTCGTTGTCCTGTTCCAGCATCACCTGTTCGGCGCCGCGATCGCGCGGGCTCTGGGCGAGAACGACCAGTTCAAGGTCGTGACACGCGCTCTCCACACGTTGTCAGCGCAAGCGCTCAAGACCATGCACGCCGATGCGATCGTCGTCGAAGGGCCGATGACCGGCAACGTCGGGACCTCGCTCCTTGGCGCTCCGCCAGTGCTGACGGTTGTCGTCGGTCCGGAGACGAATACCGCGGAAGTCTACGAGCGACGCGAGGTGATCCATGCGACGGCAGCGGAGATCAGCGCGCGGATCATCGCCGCTTCCGGTCCGAAACGTGTCACCACTGCCCGGAGACGGAGCTGCCACGGGGGAGGAAGAAGAGCGGTGAGGCATCTCACGAAGGCCGCCTGCTCGAGGACATGCGGCGACGCGAGCATCACACGCGCACGCTCGACGCAACCGCGAAGCAGCCATACGAAGAGGCGCCCTCAGCCGAGTACGGCGCGCCTGGAAGCGCACCGGACAGAAGTCGCCGATCGGGAACTTGAGCAAGTGCCAGTGCTAGAATATCCACCGCCTGGAAGCGGGATGTTGCCGAAGGTCTATCTACCACGCGGTATGAGGTGCCGCGTGCAAGCAACGATCGCGCAACCATCGCCATCGTACATCCCAGCAATGTGTCCGAGCGCCCCGCGATTCGATGCCTGCTGGCACTGAGGCGGGTCAGACTGCCGGTCTAACTACCCACTACTAACTACCAACTCCCCGCCACCAACTAGGCAACTCCCTATCGACGGCTGGGAAACGGCGTGCGAGGCTCTTAGACTGAGGGCGCGCAGGCAGCGCGACGCCGCGACGAAGGATCGACGCCGATGTCCCGCCTCTACCTTGGATTGGTCCTCCACAACCATCAGCCGGTTGGCAACTACGATTTTGTCATCGAGCACGTCTACGAGCAGGCGTACGCGCCGATGCTCGATGCGCTCGAGCGCCACCCGGGCGTGCGCATCGCGATGCATAACTCCGGGTGCCTGTCCGACTGGATCGTCGCGAACCGGCCGGACTACATGCGGCGGCTGCGCGCGCTGTGCGCCCGCGGCCAGGTCGAGATGCTGACCGGGGGCTACTACGAGCCCATCCTGCCGATGATCCCGGACGGCGACAAGGTCGGCCAGATCCGCAAGCTCAGCGAATACGTCGAGGCGCAGTTCGGGCAGCAGCCGTCCGGGTTGTGGCTGACGGAGCGCGTGTGGGAGCCCGGGCTCCCGGCGCCGCTCGCGGCGGCGGGCGTGCATTGGACGCTCGTCGATGACGCGCACTTCCGCATGGTGGGGCTGCGCGGCGATCGAGCTCGACGGCTACTTCATCACCGAGGACCAGGGGAAAGCGGTCAAGATCTTTGCCGGCAGCCAGCGGCTCCGCTACACGATCCCGTGGGCGCCGGTCGAGGACGTCATCGCCGAACTGCGGCAGATGGCGGAGACGAGCACGAGCGAGGCGCCGTACATCGTGCTCGGTGACGACGGTGAGAAGTTCGGCGCGTGGCCCAGCACGTACGAACACGTGTGGTCCGAGGGGTGGATGGAGCGATTCTTCGGGGCCATCGAGGCGGAGGGCGACTGGCTGGAGCTGATGCCGCCGGGCGAGTACGCGCGCCGCTTCGACGCGCGCGGGCTCGTCTACCTGCCGACGGCGTCGTACGCGGAGATGATGGAGTGGGCGATGCCGGCCGGCGCGGCGGCGGAGTATCACCGGCTGACCGAGCAGGCCGCGGCGGAAGGCAGAGCCGACTTGCTGACATACGTGCGCGGCGGGTTCTGGCGCTACTTCCTGGCGAAGTACCCGGAAGCGAACACCATGCACAAGCGCGGCCTGCGCATCGACGAAAAACTGGAGCGCGCCGCCTGCTCCGAGGCGCGAGAGGCGCTGTGGCAGGCGCAATGCAACTGCCCGTACTGGCACGGGGTGTTCGGCGGGCTGTACCTGCGCCACATCCGCGCTGCCACAAACGCGAACCTCGTGCGCGCGGAGCGGCTGGCCGACGAGGCGGCGGGTTGCGCCGGAGCTCACGCCAGCGCTCGCGACTTCGACTACGACGGCAGCGACGACGTGCTCGTGCAGTCCCCGGACGTCTCGTTGATGCTGCAACCGAAGCGGGGCGGCATGGTCAGCGAGTTCGACCTGCGGCGGCGCGACCACGCGCTGCTCGATGTCGTCGCGCGGCGCCGCGAGGCGTACCACGCGGGGCTCGTTGAAGGCATGCGGCCGGAGGAGTCGCACGCCGCGACGAACATCCACGGCGGCGTGCGGGTGAAGGAGGCGGGGCTGGCGGAGATGCTCGCGGTCGACCAGTACCGGCGCGGCGGGCTGCAGGAGTGGGTGCTCGCGGAAGACGCGTCGCTGGGCGACTTCGCGCGCGGCGCGGCGGTGGCATCGTGGGAGCCGAACGGCGCCTGGGAGTGCGACGTGCGCGAGCACGCCGGCGGCGTCTCGGTACGCATGGAGCGCACGGCGGGCGGGCTGCGGGTGACGAAGAGCGTGGACGTGCCGGCGCGCGGCGAGTCGGTGGCGGTGGAGTACGTGTGTTCGAACACCGGCGACACGCTGCGGCGGGGCATCTTCGTCAGCGAGTGGAACCTGTCGCCGCCGCACGCGCCGGAGGGCGACGACCGCATCGCGCTGCTCGCGCTCGGCGGCCGGACGACCGATATGACGGGCGGACCGGGCGCGGAGGCCGGCGTGCGCACGTTCGCCGTGCGGGGCAGCGCAGCCTACGCGCTCCAATGCGAGGCGGACGCGCAGTGCGGCGTTTGGCACTACCCCGTCGAAACGGTGTCGTCGTCGGAGGGTGGGCTGGAGCGCGTGGCGCAGGGCGTGGCGGTGTCGCTGGTGCGCGGCATCGACCTGGCGCCGGGCGCATCGTGGCGGTTCGGGTTCGTGTGGCGGGTGGTCGAGGGCAGGGCGTAGGGATGGCGGGGGCGGTCATCCCGTCCGGCACCTTGCCGAAAGAGTGGGGCCCGCGCTCGCGGGCCCACTACAACGATTAGGCGGTGAACAGGGCGCTAAACTCAGGGATAGTTGAACGTTGAACTGGTCACCGTAGCAGAGTTGGCGAAGGGTCCTTTGGCGAATACTCTCAACCGGTAGCAATACTGATGTGTGTACACATAGTTGATCTGCCTGGCAGTGCTGTTCCCCGATAGTGCACTCTCCGTTCTCGAGAAACCCGGCGATGTGGTGACCCAAGAGCCGCTGCTGCAACTACCGGCACGACGTTCGAGCTTCACGCTGAATCCGGTCTCCATGCTGGACTGATCCGTGTAGCCATATGCGGCGTACGGCGGGTAGTTGACAAGGTTGATCGGAGCCTTGGGCCTTACCGCCGCGGTTCCCAAGCGAAGACATTGTTAGCTTCGTTCGATTCATTTGGCACTACGTTGTTGTAGTCCGCATGAACAGTGACGGGGCCGCCCGCGAACGTCCAACTAACCGCTGCGATGGAGACACAGGACGCAGAGCCTCCAGCGGCGATTACCGGTAGATTACAGACGCCCCCATATGGGTTCGGCGCCGTCTGACCGTTGAACTTCATGACAACAGTTGATGCCGGCGCACTCAGGTTGCCGTTATTTCGGACCCAGACGGTGAACGGAGTCGAATCGTACTCGTCGTAGGTGGTCGTACCCGACTGTTGCGAGGGCTTCGGCGAGTAGTCGTACGCCTCGAAGTCGAACGGTTCCCGCGACGGTAACCGGTACCTCGTTGCCTGCAGCGCAGAATCCACCCGTGCCGAAGCAATCGGCACGCGTGAACCCTCCCATCTTGTACAAGTGGGAACCTGGCGGCTGGCTGGTGAGTAGCAACGAACTCGTGTTTCTTGCCGCAACAGCCACCCATACGTTGTCACGGTATATGGCAAACGATTCCTCGTTCCACGAGTTGTCCGTCCAGCTCAGTTGGACCTGCCCAGGAGCTCCCGCACTTCCAGAAACGGTCGGAGCAGGAGGTATGTACGCTGTGTGGTAGTTCGTGATGTCGATCGGCTGCGGCTCGGTGTACCGGTAAGGTCCGAACGGAGAGCCCCTATCGTCCATTATCGAATCGCCGAGGTAGTGCTTGAACCCGAGGTTGTGGCCGAGCTCATGCACCGCAATCGTCTGCTTCTGCGCCGGCGTGTACTCGTCGGTAGTTGGAACCGGCGTCCACCACTGACCGAGATCCACCCGATTCTGGTCCGGTGGGAAGGATGCACACGCTGGCTTGGGCTTCGGTGGATTCGACGTGTCATAGCCGCAGTCGCCGGCTTGTACATCAGTGATCGTTACACCGCGGTAACCGCCGGTTGTCGAACAATCCACGGTCAATATCGCGGCGCCAATCGCCTCGTTCCATTGGAGTACCGCATGGGCGTCCAGGCCGGCGGACATGTGAGTTGAAAGGTCGCACACGCGAACTTGGCCATCAAGCACCGCATTGTGGTTCACTTCGTCATCAATGTTTCCGGGCTGCGCCGCCCGACTAGGGGTCGCAAGCGCCGCCAGTGCCAACACCGCAAGGGAGAGCAACGTCACGATTCTAGTCATGGCGCCCCCACGGCTATGAGAGCGATAATGCCCCCTGTGCTCGGAATGAACCAATAGAACACGTCGCATTCGAGATCTTGAAGAACGACGATCTCCTCGGTGCTTCGGTTTCCGTCGTCCTTCAAGTCGAGCTGAGCCTCACTCCGTTTGATCTCTCTGTACTCGCAACCATCGCCACGATCCGGAATGACCAGGCTGCCGTCCGGATTTGCGGTGACGTCCGAGGGTGCAACGTCCAACTGAGGGGACCTTGAGGATTCAGGCTGACCAACCTCGGAGTTTGGGACTGTGGTCGGTTCACCCGTGACGACCGCAGGGGGTTCTTCTTGAGCGGGCGGAGATGCCAGCACAGGATAGACTGCCCGGACCATCAGGATGCCCGCCGCTACCACGAGCAGCGCCATAGCAGGTAATTTCACATGCCTCCTCCTCACAGATTGCCGTTCAGGTTGTGCGACTCTAGGCCGGGACTGAGATTTCGGGAAGCGGAAGATTCCACAGGCAATAGTCCATATGGAACATCGCTTCCGTTAGAAACACGCACGATCAACGATGCTTGGTGAGTTGAAGCGACCGGAGATCCACATGAAAGTAAGTCTGTGTATCGTTACCGTCCTCTTCGCGATGGTGGGATCGATCAGCCCGTGGGTAAGGCCGACTGCTAGGGCACAGTCACCGATCCCTGGGGCTACTCAGGGCGCGCTGAACCCGCCATTCGCACCGGGTGGCATCCACGTCTCTCTTTCCACAAGGTCGATCACCTGGGTAGACAACTCTGACGACGAGACCGGGTTTCGGATCACGTTCTCGATGAGTGATGACGGTCGACCCGACACAGTGATGGCTGAAAGCTACACGGTCGAAGCAAACACCACCTCGGTCCAGATCTCGGAAGCGGCGGCAAGATTCCCGGGAGATCGTCTTGAGATCACGGTTGTTGCCTTCAACGACGCCGGTGACTCCACTCCCACCACCGTCACGCTCGCCCTGGACGCCGGGCCTTCAACGCCGCTGCCGCCAACCGTTCCCACGCCTCGACTTCCGGCCACAGGCGTCGGAGGAAATAGCGCCTGTATACCTGACTCGTGCGGCGTCCCGGTTGTGCCCCTAGGAGCGGCGTTGGCGCTGGGCGGTATCGCTCTGGTTATCGCTTCATATGTTCGTCGTCGAGCTTGACGATGCCAGATGCTACGGCATGAGTCGCCGCTGCAGTACGGCCAGACACATGGAGCTTGAGAAAAATTGAGCTTGCGCGATTGCTGACCGTGCGTCTGCTGACGTTTAATCGGCTGGCTATTTCCTTATCAGTCAATCCCAGAGCGATCAGTCTTAGTACGGTTAGATCTCGGTAAGTGAGATAATGATCTTCGGTTGCGTTCACGTTCTCCTCTCGCAGCAGCGGCCATCACCGCGCTGGTGCTGGCGACCCGGCGGCGGTCCTACCACTGACGAATACCTAGGTGGTGCGTATTCGATCCACCCGGCGCAGATGGCCAATACGGCGGCTTCTGTGCGGCTTGCTGTACAAAGCTTCGCGAGGATTTCGCCAACGCGATTGCTCACCGTCCGTCGCGACAGACCTAATTCGACAGCTATTGCCTTGTCGGTCCACCCCCGCGCATGGAGCGCACGGCGGGCGGGCTGCGGGTGACGAAGAGCGTGGACGTGCCGGCGCGCGGCGAGTCGGTGGCGGTGGAGTACGTGTGTTCGAACACCGGCGACACGCTGCGGCGGGGCATCTTCGTCAGCGAGTGGAACCTGTCGCCGCCGCACGCGCCCGGCGGCGACGACCGCATCGCGCTGCTCGCGCTCGGCGGCCGGACGACCGATATGACGGGCGGACCGGGCGCGGAGGCCGGCGTGCGCACGTTCGCCGTGCGGGGCAGCGCAGCCTACGCGCTCCAATGCGAGGCGGACGCGCAGTGCGGCGTCTGGCACTACCCCGTCGAAACGGTGTCGTCGTCGGAGGGTGGGCTGGAGCGCGTGGCGCAGGGCGTGGCGGTGTCGCTGGTGCGCGGCATCGACCTGGCGCCGGGCGCGTCGTGGCGGTTCGGGTTCGTGTGGCGGGTGGTGGAGGCTCAAGGCTGACCGGGTGGGCCGTCCTATCGGCCGCGGGCGATAATCTGTAATCTACGTGCACCCGCCGGGTGTAAGGGCGCGGCAAGGGGCGCCCAACGCCGCCGGCGGCGCAGCGTGTGTACGTGGAGACGGCATGCCAAAGGCGCGGGTCAACGGGATCGAGTTGTATTACGAGGCGCATGGCACGGGCGAGCCGCTGGTGTTCATCAGCGGGCTCGGCGGGCACCTGGCCGAGATCCCGCACCTCATCGATGCCTACAGCCGGCATTTCCAGTTCGTGACGTTCGACGGGCGCGGCTGCGGGCGCAGCGACAAGCCTGCCGACGACTACAGCATCGCCGGCTTCGCTGACGACGCGGCGGCGCTGCTCGACGCCATCGGCATCGACTCCGCGGCGGTGTACGGATCGTCGATGGGCGGCATGATCGCGCAGGAGCTGGCGTTGTTGCACCCACACAAGGTGCGGGCGTTGATCCTCGGCTGCACGACGGGCGGCGCGGTGCGCGGAACGCAGCCTTCGATCGAGACGATCCAGAAGATCGTGCGGAACCAATCGTTGAGCGGAGACGAGGCGATCGAGTCCGGCTGGGAGCTGGGGTACAGCCGCGCGTACATCGCGCGGAACCGCGACGAGATGCTGGCGCGGTCGCGCGCCGCGAGCCGGTATGCCGCGCCTGTGGACGCGTACATGCGCCAGGTGATCGCGTCGGCGAAGCACGACGTGTACGACCGGCTGCAGTACGTCGAATGCCCCGTGATGATCATCCACGGGTCGGACGACGTCATGATCCCGCCGGGCAACGCGCACCTGCTGAAGCAGCACATGCCGCACGCGGAGCTGCACATCCTGGAGGGCATGGGCCACGGCTACAACCTGGAGGCGCAGGACCAGGCAGATGCGCTCGTGATCGACTTCGTGCGGCGGTATGCCGGGGTGATTCAAGGGAGCGCTCGTGCCGCTGGCTGAGGCGCGGGGCGCCCATCTCTACTACGAAGTGCACGGCGAGGGCGACCCGCTGCTGCTCATCCCCGGCTTCGGCTCGACGATACCCGCTTACTGGGCGAACATTCCCGAGCTTGCGCGGCACTTTCGCGTGATCGCGTTCGACCCGCGCGGCTCCGGGCGCTCCGGCGTCCCCCCGGACGGGTACACGATGCAGGTCTTCGCCGACGACGCGGCGGCCGTGCTCGACGCGGCGGAGGCGGCTGCGGCGCACGTGTTCGGCACGTCGTTCGGGGGCATGGTGGCGCAGCACCTGGCGCTCGAGCACCCGCGGCGCGTGCGGCGTCTCGTGCTCGGATGCACGACGCCGGGCGGGACGCGGCACGTGCCGCCGCCCCTCGAAAACGTGACACGGTTCCTGGCCGCGGGCGGCATCGCCGACCCGGCGGAGGCGGTGCGGTCGACGTACTTCATGCACTACAGCGACGAGTACGCCGCGGCGCACGACGGCGAGATCGTCGAGCGGTCGCTGGCGAACGCGTGGCTGCGCGCGACGCCCGAAGGGCGAGCGGGGCAACTCGCCGCGGTGCAGGGGCACGACACGTACGAGCGGCTGCGCAAGATCGCGCATCCGGCGCTGGTCGTGCACGGCGGCGAGGACGGCATGGTGCCGGTCGAGAACGGACGGCTGCTCGGCGAAGCGATCCCGGGCGCGCGGCTGATCGTGTATGCGCGAGGGCGGCACATGTTTTTCGCCGAGTGCGCGGAGCAGCTCAACGCGGACATCGTGGCGTTCCTGCGCGCGGATGGTGCGGAGACGGCGGCGAAGTGACGCAGGCTTCGCTTACCGCTTGCTTGGGGCGTGGGGCGCGTGAACCTTCTAAGGTGGACGCGCGGGACGCCCGCGAGGGCAGCCGTAAGGAGATGATATGGCCACGGTGAGGCTCAACGACATCGACGTCTACTACGAGGAGCACGGCGACCCGGCGGCGGAGCCGCTGCTGCTCATCATGGGCTTCGCGATGAACGCCGCTGCCTGGGCGCCGCAGATCGCGGCGCTTGCCGCGCGCTACCGCGTCGTCGCCTTCGACAACCGCGGCGCCGGACGCACGACGCAGCCCGCGGCCGCGTATTCGATCCCGCGGATGGCGGCCGACACGGCGGCGCTGCTCGACCACCTCGGCATCGCATCGGCGCACGTGGTCGGGGCGTCGATGGGCGGCATGATCGCGCAGGAGTTCGCGCTGCGATACCCGGAGCGCGTGCGCAGCCTGGTGCTCGCCTGCACGACGCCCGGCGGACCACGTTCGGCCGGCTACGATGCGCTGATGGCGGCCACGGACATGGCGCTGTCGGTCGACACGATGGAGGCCGGGATGACGCCCGAGCGCGTGAAGGAGATGCTGGAGCAGCTCTTCACGCCGGACTTCATCGCCAACCCGGGCCCGGGCTTCGGGCAGATGCTGGCGGCGGCGGTGCAGTTCCCGCCGACGCCTGCCGGCCTCAAAGGGCAGGCGTTGGCGATCCGCGCCCACGACACGTACGAGCGGCTCGGCGCGATCAAGGCGCCCACGCTCGTCATCGCCGGCGACGCTGACCCGCTGATCGATCCGGGCAATGCGCGCATCCTCGCCGAGCGGATCCCGGGCGCGGAGCTGCGGCTGTTGCCGGGGTTGCGGCACGGCTTCTTCGCCGAAAAGCCGGAGGAGTCGAACGCGATCCTCCTGGAGTTCCTGGCGCGCCAGCGGGCGGCCGCGGCCTGACGGAGGGAAGCATCATGCGCGACCTTGCGATGCGTGCGCTCGACACCGCCCGGCAGCGTGGCGCCGATTATGCCGACGTGCGCATCGTGCGGTTCACGTCGGAGTCGGTCGTCGTGCGCAACCGCAACGTCGAGGCGCTGTCGTCCGACGAGTCTCTGGGGTTCGGCGTGCGCGTAATCGTCGATGGCTACTGGGGCTTCGCGGCCAGCCACAAGATGACGCTGGACGAGGCGGACGCGACGGCGGCGGAGGCGGTGCGCGTGGCGAAGGCATCGGCGCGGGTGCGCGGTCCGCGGGCGGACATCGGGCCGCCGCAGCCGGTGAGCGGCACGTACCGGACGCCGGTGGTGCAGGACCCGTTCGCGGTGCCGCTCGACGACAAGATCGCCCTGCTGCTGGACACGAACGAGACGATGTTCCGCGCGCCGAACATCGTGTCGGCCGAAGGCAACATCTACTGCCAGCGCGAGGACAAGGTCTTCGCGAGCACGGAGGGCGCGTACATCGAGCAGGAGCTGTACGAGACGGGCTGCGGGCTGGAAGCGACGGCCGTCGACGAGGGCGAGGTGCAGAACCGCTCGTACCCCAACAGCGTGGGGCGGCACCAGGGCACCGAGGGCTGGGAGTTCATCGAGCGGTACGACCTGCCGGGGAACGCGGCGCGCGTCGCCGAAGAGGCGGCGGCGCTGCTGCGGGCGAAGCCGATGCAGCCGGGGACGACGACGGTGATCCTCGACGGGAGCCAGGTGGCGTTGCAAATCCACGAGTCGTGCGGCCACCCCATCGAGCTGGACCGCGTGCTGGGGACGGAAGCGGCGTTCGCGGGCATGAGCTTCCTGACGACGGACAAGCTGGGCTCGTTCATGTACGGGTCGCCGCTGGTGAACATGACGGCGGATGCGACCATCCCCGGCGGGCTCGGCACGTTCGGCTTCGACGACGAGGGCATTGCCGCGCAATCGACGCCGATCGTGCGCGACGGGCTGTTCGTGGGGTACCTTACGTCGCGCGAGACCGCGGCGGCGCTGGGCCAGCGGAGCAACGGCGCGATGCGCGCCTCAGGCTGGAACCGGATCCCGCTGATCCGGATGACGAACGTGAGCCTGGAGCCGGGCGCGTGGACGCTGGAGGACATGATCGCCGACACCGGCGACGGCGTGTACTTGGAGACGAACCGGAGCTGGAGCATCGATGACAAGCGCCTGAACTTCCAGTTCGGGACGGAGATCGGGCGCGAGATCAAGAACGGAAAGCTGGGCGATCTCATCAAGAACGCGACGTACACGGGCATCACGCCAAGGTTCTGGGGCAGTTGCGACGCCATCGGCAACCGTGACTCGTGGGTGGTGTGGGGGACGCCGAACTGCGGGAAGGGACAGCCGGAACAGGTCGCGCACACGGGACACGGTGCGGCCCCGGCGCGATTTCGGAATGTACAGGTAGGGTTGATGAAGTGAGGGGAGTCTTTCGGTCGATCAGTCGGTCAGTCGGTCAGGCAGTCTTTCGCTCCGTCAGCTCGTCCGACGGCCGTTCGCCTGACGGACGGACTGAATACCTGGCAGGGTGACGAACTGACAGACTGAAGACGTGTGGCGCAGGAGGCGACGTGCAGGACTTCCGCAATCTCAAGGTCTGGGAGAAAGCGCACTCTTTGACCCTCCGCGTGTATGAGGTCACGCGGCCGTTCCCGGAATCGGAAAAGTACGGCCTCGTGAGCCAATTGCGACGCGCGGCGAGCTCCGTGCCGGCCAACATCGCTGAGGGTTGTGGGCGTACGGGTGACGAACTAATCAGGTTCCTCCGCATCGGCATGGGTTCCGCAAATGAGCTCGAGTACCACCTGCTTCTCTCACACGACCTGGCTCTCCTCAGCGACCCGGACTACGCGGCGGCGCACTCGGACGTCGTCGAAGTCAAGCGGATGCTCGCGTCGCTTATCGTGAGTCTCCAACGCCGCTCGCGACGACCACAAGACCCGGAACCACACCAACAGGCTGACAGACTGAACGACTGAAAGACCGAAGGACTTCCCATGATCATCGACTTCCACATCCATCCACCGGGGCCGGGCGGGCTGTCGACGCAGGAGCAGGCGGAGATGGCGGCGTACTTCCGCGGCGGGCCGCCGCCGGCGACGACCGAGGAGATGGCCGACTACTACCAGAAGCTCGACATGTTCGGCGTGTTGTTTGCCATCGACGCCGAGACCGCGACCGGCCGGCCGCCGATCCCGAACGACTACTTCGCCGACTGCGTGCGGCGCTGGCCGAAGACGTTCACGGCGTTCGGCAACGTCGACCCGTGGAAGGGGAAGGCGGCCGTGCGCGAGGCGGAGCGGGTGAAGGGCCTCGGGCTCAAGGGGCTCAAGTTCCACCCATCGACGCAGCAGTTCTATCCGAACGACCAGCGCTTCTACCCGCTCTGGGAAAAGGCGCAGGAGCTCGGGCTCATCGTGTTGTTCCACTCCGGCACGACGGGCGTCGGCGCCGGGCGGCCGGGCGGCGGCGGCATCAAGCTCGGCTACGCGCGCCCGATCCCGTACATGGACGACGTCGCGGCGGACTTCCCGGCGCTGAACATCGTGATGGCGCATCCTGCGTGGCCGTGGCAGGAGGAGCAGCTCGCGATGCTCGTCCACAAGCCGAACGTGTACATGGACCTCTCCGGCTGGTCGCCCAAGTACTTCTCGCAGTCGCTCGTGACCTACGCCAACTACATGGTGAGCGATAAGGTCATCTTCGGCTCCGACTACCCGGCGATCACGCCCGAGCGCTGGCTGCGCGACTTCGAGGCCGCGGACTTCCGCGACGAAGTGCGGCCGAAGATCCTGCACGACAACGCCGCACGGTTGTTGGGGATCGAGAGTCCGTAGTTTGTAGGTTGTAGTTTGTAGTCGCGTCCGTTTGCGCAAGGGTCCCTCCGGAAGGCGTATGCTGCACGCAGCAGGTAAGCCGGCAGCAGGAGGCGAGCGCGATGCGCGTTCAGTCAGGCCAACTGGTGATGCTTGGATACGGCAAATACGTCCGTTCCGATGAGGTGGTCGCGGTAAAGCCGATCACGGATCGGAGGGGTCCAGGCCGGCGCTGTCTCGTCTGGGTGCGCGGCGTGCCGGACCCGTTCGTGTCGTCGCGGTCGCAGTCCGCGATCGTCGCCGACCTGATGCGGCCGTCCGAGTCAGTGGACCGCGGCGCCGCGAAGGCGGCCGCTGGCGTCGCGCTCCGGGCAGCACGGAAGCCGGCGCGCAAGCCTGCGGAGCGTCCGGCTCGCAAGCCGCGCGCGAAGTCGGGACGCCGATCCTGAGGATCGCCGATCGCTTGTTCTCGTTCAGCTTCAAGCCCGGACTCTCAGTATTGGCTGTCGGCGCTCTCGTCTTCGCGCTCACGTCGAGCTGCGAAGGCTCAAGCGACCGTCGCGAGACTTCGTCGCCGTCGCCGACGACCGAATCGGTCGCCAATCTCGATGCGTTCGATCCCACGACCTACTTCGCTGTCTGGAATGGCGACGTGTCGCTCCCGCGGCATCCGGCAGCACTCATGACGGAATCGGAATGGCAACGGCTGCTTACCCAGGAACGCTCAGTCGGACTGACTTCGATGACATCGGACGATCGTCGCACGCTTCTCCAGGGCGCGCTCAAGGCCTACCTGATGCTCGTACACAGCACGGAGCGCACTCTCACGTCCAGCGAAGGTCGCGCGCACGTCTACGAACAATACTCAAAAGGTGATGAAGGGCTCTACACGCTTCTGGCCGCCCGCGAACAGTCGGCCATCAAAGTGGATACCTTGTGGCCGGACATCGTGTCTTCGAGGGATGGTCCGTCAGAAGGCAGGATGTTCATCAGTATCGGTCCCGGCGGAGTCATCGTTGACGACTGGATCAGGCGCGACGCCGGTTGGCGCTGCGCTCGCTACGACTCCTTGAATTTCCCCTTCGCCGTCTTGGAATCCATGTACTTCTCAAGGGTGGTCAACTCCTTCTTGACGGGACCGCCCATACGGTCCGCCACTTTCGCTGGCCGGGACGCCGTCGCCTTCGAGCTGCCCAACGACTATGAGGATACGACGTCAATAGCGTGGTTAGACGCGCGGACCCTCTTCCCGATTGGCTTTGAATACCCGGCCTTGGCGAGCGGAGAACATACGGTAGGTCCACCTGCCGAAGTGCACGTCAACGCCCTGAACACTGCGCGCGAGATCCCGACGCCAGCCGGGAGCTGCGAGTCAGGTGAATGATCCCTGTGAGAAGAGGGCCAAGGCGGACGGTGGGAGGACATACTGACGTGCGCTTGCCCGGTATCGCCCGGGCGCGTCGATGCCACGCTCGGCGAGCGTGGCATTCAGTCACTGGCGCCACCTGTGTTACGCGGCGGTCGTGCGCTTTGCGCGGCGGCGTCGGCGCGCGGCCTTCGCGCGCGCGATGCGCCGTCGCTCGCTCTTCGGGATGAAGTGGCGGCGCTGCTTGATCTCCCGCAGGATGCCATCGCGCTGGACGGCCTGGCGGAAGCGGGTGATCAAGTGCTCCGGTGATTCGCCGTCTCGAAGGTCTACTGCAGCCACGGACGCTCCATTTCCACCCGCCGTCGCGGGTTCCTTCCGGCGCTAGTCGGCGGTCCTGGCCGGGACCGCGGTACCGTTCTTCTTGTGCCAGCCGCCGTCGCCCGCCCAGAGGCTGCGGATGGCGTCCCACTTCGCCTGCTTTGCCGCCTCGAGCACCGAGAGCTGCTCCCGGAGCATGCTCTTGGAGCCGCCGCGCAGCGACGCGATCTGGCGGCCGATCTCGGCGATCTCGCCCAGCAGGCGCTCATGCTCGCTGGCGCGCCACTGCGGCGGCACGGCCGCGCTGTCGTTACGGATGGCGTCGAACGGCTCGCCCTGCTTCGCCTTGCGGAAGATGAGCTTGCGCTTGCCGTCTTCCATGGCGCAGTCGATGGTGATGCCCCAGAGGTCGCGGGATACAGTCTCGGAGACGACGAGGACGATGCGCTCCTCGAACCGGTAGGTGATGTCTTGCTCGATGGGTTCGTCGAGGATGAACCGGTAGCTTCCCTGGACGGTGCTCAGGCGGAGACACCTCTCCGGTTGGTTGCGCCGCGAAAGCAGCTTGCTGAGCGCCTCGCACGCATCTGCGGTTACATGCACTCCGGCGATCCTCCTCGACTGGGTCCCGGCTCGGGGCGGGCACCGCCTACCGCGCGAGCGGCAGATTCGAACGAACGTCCAAGGTTGTCCCGATGAGAACTCACGGGGTTGCAACAATACCACAGACGGGCGTGGTGATCAATCATTTTGTACGCAGACGAGGCTGCGCCGGACCGGCTTACCAGGCGTCGCCGCCCCGGCTCGGACGCAACACGTTCCGATCGGCCCAGCGGCTGAGCAGCGTGCTGACGATGGAGATGACGAGCGCGCCCAGAAACGCGGCGATGAAGCCATCGACCCGGAACGCCAGGTCGAATTTGCCCGCGGTCCACGCGGTCAGCCCCAGCATGGCCGTGTTGATGATGAGCGTGAAGAGCCCGAGCGTGGCGCACGTGAGCAGGCACGAGAACATGGCCACGACGGGGCGGATGAGCGCGTTGACGATGCCGAAGATGACTGCGCCGAAGATGAGCGCGGGCGCGCTATCGATGGCAAAGCCGCGGACGAGGAACTGGGCGAACCAGAGCGCGGCGACGTTCACCAGGAAGCGGACCGCGAGCCCCAGCACGCCAAAGTCCTCCGGCTCGGGGCCCCGCCACTCCCAGTAGAAGACGCTTCCCCGCCGGCGCACGCGCTATTCGGCGGGTGCGTCGCTCTTGCGGCCGCGGCGGCTGATCTTGCGCAGCAGGCGCTTGTAGCGCTGGTCGCGAGCGGCGACGTGCACCGCCGCCTGCAGGTCCGCGGCGGTAAGGGCGGCCAGCGCCTTGTCGGCGCTCATGCCGCGCTTCATCTTGCGCGCGATCGCGACGCCGGCCATCAGCGTCGCGACGCTGGAGACGATGGCGACGGCGCCGGCATACGCCTTGTAGTTGCCCTTGAGCTCCGGAAACTTCGCGACCGCGCGGTGCGCCAGGTTGAGCGTGCGATGCGTCTCCGCATCGACCGGCTCGCCCTCGGCCACGGCGGCCCAGTCGAAATCATCCTCGATCTGGTCGGGGTGCCGTACTTCGTCTGCTTTTACCGCCATGTGTCCGCCTCCCTCGCGGAGCCCGGCCTCGTGCCGGGGGAGGACGTCCTCCTGTTCGTGCGCCGGTTCAGCCGGACTGGCCCCGGACGCTTCTCAGAGTGTGCACCATCTCGATCGCCGTCAACGCCGCTTCGCGCCCCTTGTGGCCGGCGCTGCCGCCGATGCGGTCCATGGCCTGCTGTTCGTTATCGGTCGTCAGCACGCAGAAAATCACCGGGACGCCGGTGTCGAGTGCGGCGCGCTGGATGCCGCTCGTTGTCGCCGATGACACGTAGTCGAAGTGCGGCGTATCGCCGCGAATGACGGCGCCGATGCAAATGATAGCATCAAACCGCCCGCTCGCGCCCAGCTCCTTCGCCACGAGCGGCAGTTCGAAGCAGCCCGGCACTTCGACCGACGTGAGCGTATCGGGATCGAGGCCATGGGCTTCGAGCTCGTCACGGCAGCCATCGTACAGCGGGCCCGTTACGTGCGCGTTAAAGCGCGCGACGGCGACCGCGATGCGCATGCCCGCCGCGCTGAGACCGCCCTCGAAGCTGAGGCCGCCCTTCGGCACATCTCCTCCGTGTGATTCAGGATATCTGATCCCGCATCTCTATCATCGCCGCGGGGCACGCTGCGCGCGTGGTACGGATGGACCATTTCGCAGTCCACAGTCCACAGTTCACAGTTGACAGAAGGCACGTCCGCCGGGCGGCGGCCAGGGTGTAGCAACTCAACATGGACACGGCGGCTTCTCGTTGTCACGTGGCGCCGCGCGGCTGAAAGCCTGCGCTACGGAGCAAAGCGCGGCTCTCTCAGCACCAGCTACCCGAGCAGGTGGCCCATCTTGGTGCGCTTGGTTTCGAGGTAGCGGAGGTTGTGCTTGTTGGGCTTGGCGAGCACGGGCAGGCGCTCCGCGATGTGCAGGCCGAAACCTTCGAGGCCGGCGCGCTTCGTCGGGTTGTTGGTGAGCAGGCGCAGGTTGCGCAGCCCCAGGTCGACCAGGATCTGCATGCCGATGCCGTAGTCGCGGCGGTCGGCGGGGAAGCCGAGCGCCTCGTTCGCTTCGACGGTGTCCATGCCGCCGTCCTGCAGGTTGTACGCCTTGATCTTGTTGTGGAGGCCGATGCCGCGGCCTTCCTGGCGCATGTACACGACGACGCCCTTGCCGGCCTCGGAGATCATCTGCATCGCGATCTGGAGCTGTTCGCCGCAGTCGCAGCGCTGCGATCCGAAGACGTCGCCCGTCACGCACTGACTGTGCACGCGCACCAGCACCGGCTCCTCGCCCGCTACGTCGCCGAAGACGAGCGCGACGTGCTCGTCCGGGTCCGTGATCGCCTTGTAGGCGATGCAGCGCCACTCGCCGTACTCGGTCGGGAGCTTCGTCTCGGCGACGCGCCGGACGAGCTTCTCCTTGTGCATCCGGTACTGGATGAGCTGTGTGACGCTGATGATCTTGAGATTGTGGCGCTTGGCGAAGCGCTTGAGCTGCGGCAGCCGCGACATCGTGCCGTCGGCGTTCATGATCTCGCAGAGGACGCCCGCCGGGTAGAGGCCGGCCATCTTGCAGAGGTCGACCGTGGCCTCGGTCTGGCCCGCGCGCACGAGCACGCCGCCGTCGCGAGCGCGCAGCGGGAAGACGTGGCCGGGCATCACCAGGTCGTTGGGGCGCGTCTTGGGGTCGATCAGCACCTGCGTCGTGTGGGCGCGGTCGGCGGCCGAGATGCCTGTGGTGACGCCGGAGCGCGCTTCGACCGAGACGGAGAACGGCGTGCCGAAGTGGGAGTCATTGTGGTTCACCATCATGGGCACGTGGAGCTGTTCGAGGCGCTCGGCGGTCATGGGCACGCAGATGAGGCCGCGGCCGTAGCGGGCCATGAAGTTGATCGCCTCGGGCGTGGCGAACTGCGCCGGGATCGTCAGGTCGCCCTCGTTCTCGCGCTCCTCGTCATCGATGATGATGACGAAGCGGCCGTTGCGGAACTCCTCGATCGCTTCTTCGACCGTGGCAAGCCCCTTCGAACGGCGGACTTCCTTCTCGGTGATCCGCGGCAGTTCCTCTTGCACCATGTCCTCTCGATCTCGCGGGGCAGTGCACGCGCGGGCGTGCGCGTTCAAACGACGTTCGCCTCCCGGCGCCCCTCCACCATCGCCTCGACATAACGGGCGATGATATCGGTTTCCAGGTTGATGCGGTCGCCCGGCTTCCGGGTGTGCAGGTTCGTGTGCTCCTGCGTGTACTGGACGAGCGACACGGAGAAGGAGCGGTCGTCCTTTGCCATGACGGTCAGGCTGATGCCGTCGACCGCGACCGGTCCCTTCATCACGATGTAGCGGAGGAGTTCGGGCGGCGCCTCGAAGCGGGCGATGATCGCCTCGCCCTCGGGCGTGAACGAGTCGAGCGTGCACGTGCCTTCGACGACGCCGCGGACGAGGTGGCCGCTGAGGCGGCCGGCGAGTGTCAGCGACCGCTCGAGGTTCACGAGGTCCCCGGGCTTGAGGTCGCCGAGGTTGCTGCGGCGGAGCGTCTCCGGCATGACGTTGAAGACGACGCCGTCCTCATCGAAATGCTTGGCGGTGAGGTCGACGCCGTTGACGGAGATGCTGTCGCCGAGGTTGGTGCCCCAGAGCACGAGCTTCGCCGCGACGGCAAGCTCACCGCCGGCGTTGCCGCGGACGCTGCCAAGCTCTTCTACGATGCCAGTGAACATCCCGCCTCCGGAGTTAGTGTCATGCTAACGTTAAGTACCCAGCCGGTCAAACAATGTCAGTCGTGCTGCGAAAAGCGCAGCGCAGCGCGCCGATCGCGGCGAAATTCACACAGATTCTAATCCGACGATGATTCGGCCCAACTGGCCGCCCTCACGCAATCGCGTTCTCGCCGATGCTCTATACTAGCGAAAGCGCGAGAAGAGGATTGCTATGTCAACAGCCGACCTGGTGCTATTGGAGCACGGCCGCCCATCGGTAATCGTTGAGGCGAAGGCAAGGCGCATACGCGACACCTTCCGCTCGTCGATCTTGGCCCAACTTCGCGACTACGCATCTAAGACCGGCGGCCGCTGGTTCTTGCTCGCCGACCCCGAAACCATCCGGATCTACCAGGATCCCGAACTGGGACAACCCGTCGCCGAAATCGCGACCGAGGAGGTGCTCCGCACTGTGGGGCTATCTAGCGTCGAGGTAATCGGCGAAGGCGTCCTGCTCCTCGCGCTGGACCGATGGTTCAAGGCGATCGCTGGGAACGGCAAGTCCGGCCTGTCTCCGGCACTCTCGGATTTCGCACACGCCGTTCGGGGCGCGGACGAAACAATCCGAGAGTTCGTCGTTGACTGAGTGCATCGTCGAAACCCATTGGCTCCTCGACCTGATTCTTGACCAGCACCAACCGTCGCGCGATCTGTGGGATCTCGCTGTATCGGGCAAGGTCTCACTCCTTGTTCCGTCCATGTGCCTCACCGAGGCGATCAAGAACATCGAGCGGAAGCGGAGCGACTGGTCCCTGCTTGGCCGCGACATCAAGGTGACGGAAGACCAGTTGAAGCGCGGAGAAGCAACCCGGGCGCCTATTCCGGCCGCGGAGGAACTCGTGGTCCGACTGACAGAACTAGGTGACCAGATCGAGGAGCGATTGTGGACGACGTTGGACCGGGTCTGTGGCCATGCCCGCCTACTGCACGTCACCCAGGAAGCGGTTGCGCTGGCACGAGACATGGCCGATTCGCTCGCGCTCACAACTGCCGATGCGCTCGTGCTGGCTCACGTCAAACTGGCGCTTGCTGACTGCAACGAATTCGTTTCCCGCGATAGCGACTTCCGCGCCGCGGCTGCCAAGACCTACATTCAAGAGGCAGGGATCAAACACTACTCCGATCCCGCCCACTTCATCGAGGCCCACTTCCACTAGAACGTCTTCGTGTATCCCACGAACACCACGTCGTCGCCCAGGCGCTGCGTCTCGACGTCTCGCAGCGTGATCGCGTCGGCCATGCGGGCGACGCCGGCGCCCGCCACCGCGGGATAGAGCGCGCCGCCGACGATCTTCGGTGCGATGATCGCGTGCACCTTGTCGACGAGCCCCGCCTCGAAGAGGCTTGCGTGCAGCACGCCGCCGCCTTCGACGAGGAGCGACAGCACGCCGCGCTCGCCGAGCAGCGCCATGAGCGCACGCAGGTCGACGCGGCCGTCCTCGCCCGCCGGGAGCACACACGCCTCCGCGCCGCGCGCCTGCACGGCGGCGCGCCAGTCCGCCGGCGACGCCGCGGTCGTCGCGATCAGCGTCTTGCCGCCGGGCCCGAGCACCTTCGCATCGAGCGGGGTGCGGCCGCGCGAGTCGGCGACGATGCGGAGGGGCTGGCGTTCGGCCGGAAGGCCGCCGGGCCGTGCCGTGAGCTGCGGGTCATCGAGCAGGACGTTGTTGACGCCGCACATGATGGCGTCGATGCACGTGCGGAAGCCGTGCGCCCAGGCGCGCGCCTGCTCGCCGGCGACCCAGCGCGAGTCGCCGCTCGTCGCCGCGATCTTGCCGTCGAGCGTGGCCGCGAACTTGGCGATGACGAACGGTAGGCCGGTGGCGCGGTGCTTGATGTAGGCCTCCAGGTGCCGGCGCGCTTCGGCCTCGCCGTCGCCGACCGCGACTTCGATGCCGGCCGCGCGCAGCTTCTCGACGCCGCTGCCGGAGACGTTCGGGTCGGGGTCGAGCATCGCGACATGGATGGCCGTGACGCCGGCTTCGATGAGGGCGTCCGCGCACGGCGGCGTGCGGCCGAAGTGCGAGCATGGCTCCAGGGTGACGTAGGCGACCGCGCCGCGCGCCGCGTCGCCGGCCGCGCGCAGCGCCATGACCTCGGCGTGCGCCTCGCCGGGCGGCTGCGTCGCGCCCTCGCCGGCGACGCCGCCATCGCGCACGAGCACGCAGCCGACGGCGGGGTTGGGGCTCGTCGAGCCGAGCACGCTTTCAGCGAGCGCGAGCGCGCGTTGCATGTGCGCAGAGATCATGCCGGAAGCATAGGGGAGAACAGAGAACAGACAACAGAGAGCAGGGAGCAGAGAGCAGAGAGCAGAGAGCAGAGAGCAGGGAGCAGAGAGCAGGGAGCACTGAGAGAGAGCAGAGAGCACTGAGCAGAGAGCAGAGAGCGGAGCAGGGGGTCGCTGGCGATCCAGCTTCTCACTTCCCGCTCCCTACTTCCCGCGTCTGCCGACGAGGCGCCGGTACAGCGACTCCATCCGCGCCATCTGCGTCTCGTTCAGGCCGCGCCGCTCGACGATATCGCGGTTGAGCGCGGCGGCGGTGCGCCGCAGGTCCGCGTCGTCGAGCGCGTGGGCGATGCGTTCGGCGAGGACCTCGGGGCGATGCAGCGGCACGCGGAAGCCGTTGACGCCGTCGTCGATCCACTCGCGCTGGGTCGGGAGGTCGGAGACGATGGGGAAGCATCCGGCCGCCATCGCCTGGAGCAGCGCGACGGAGGTACCGTCGGACGAGGGGACGGAGACGAAGACCTCGGCGCCGGTCATGGCGTCGCGCAGGGCGTCGCGTTCGATGAACCCGAGGAACTCGACGCGGCCGGGGACGTCGCGGGCGCGGCGCTGCAGCGCTTCGGTCAGCGAGCCGCCATGCGCGACGGCGAGGCGCGCGTTCGCGTACGAGCGTGCAACCTCCGCGTAGGCGTCGATGATCTCGTGAATGTTGTACAGCGGCTCGTGGGCGCGGGTGCTGAGGACGCACGGCTCGTCGCTGGGCGCGCGTCCGCGCACGTTCACGGACTTCTCGTGCTGCTCCATGAAGTAGCGGCCGGCGCCGAGCGTCACGACCTCGACCTTCGAGCGCGGTGCGCCGAGCGCGGCCATGCGCTCCGCCATGTACGCGTTGTTCGACGTGAGCAGGTCGGCGCGGCGCATGGTCCAACGGGCGATGAGCTTCGAGACGGGATCGCGCTGCGGCTCGACGAGCACGTCGGAGCCCCACGCCGTCACGACGTACGGGTGGAAGCCGGCGAGCGCGCCATAGAAGCCGTGCTCGACGACGAAGTGCGCGTGGAAGACGTCGGGCGCGACGTCGCGCAGCACGCGCGGCAGGCCGGCCATGCGGTAGCGCGCGCCGTGCGCGAGGCGCAGCAAGCCGCGCGGCACGCGGCTCGACGCGCCGCTCATTCCGCCACCGGCCCTGGCGCTTGGAGATGATGCGCGGCGCGGCTTCAGCAAGTGCAGCCTGACGCCGTCGAGCGGCGTTGCCGGCGGGTAGAAGGAGATCGCGTGCACGTCGTGGCCGCGCTCGATGAACCAGCGGATCCACGAGCGCGTGTGCACGCCGTCGAAGTCCCCGAGGACGGCGATGCGCAAGCGCTCGGTGTCGGGCACGCGTTCGACGTCCAACGTCAGCCGCCCGCCCGCGCGCCGGGCGCCGCGGCGGGGCGCCGGCCGATGCGCGCCAGCACGGCCCGCGCGCCATCGACGTACAGGCGCGCGTCGGACGGGTGCGGGATCACGGCGGGCAGGGCAGGCCGGCCGGAGATCGCGCGGTACGCGAAGAGCGCCGCGCACAGGTGCGCGCCGTACGCGAGCGACGACGCGGCGGCGGCGCCGTTGATGCCGAACCGTGGCACGAGCGCGAGCAGCGCGATCACCGTCACGACGAGTGACACGCACGTGATCATCGTGTTCACGAACGGGCGGCCCTGGCTGAAGATGTAGCTCGTCAGCACCTTCGAGCCGGTGAGCGCGACGGCGCCCGGCAGCAGCAGCCAGAGCGCCTGCACCGAGCCGTCGTACTTGTGGCCGAAAAACGCCGGGATGACGAACGGCGCTACGGCCGCCAGCGCGAGCGCGCCGCAGCCGCAGACCAACATGGTGTTGCGGCAGGCGACGGGCGTCATCCAGCGCACGTCATCTTCGTCGGCGGAGGTGAGCCGCGGGAGCAGGACGATGGCGACGGAGTTGGCGATCAACCAGACGGCCTCCGTCATCGACACGCCGACGGCGTAGATGCCCACGCCGGCCAGGCCGACGAAGCCTCGCACGATGTACTGGTCGAGGCGGTAGTTCATGAGCTGCAGCATGTTGCCCGCCTCGCCCTGGACGCCGAAGCGGGCGAGCATGCGGATCGTCGCCCACGCCGGCCGCACGATCTGCGCGACGTCGATGCTCGAAAGGCCGATGCGTGCCAGCGCGAAGGCGGCGGTCGCGGCGTTGGAGATGATCCAGAAGCCGGCGACCTGCGACGGCGTCGGATCGCCGGTGGTGTACGCTCCGCCGATCAGCACGAGCATGACGAGCGGCTGCGCGACCGTGGCGATGCCCATCTCGACGAAGCGGCTCATCGCCTGCAGCACGATGCGGAGCGTCGTGGCGTAGATCAGCACCGGCACCGCGGCGATCAGCAGCCACGCTGAGACGCCTGCGCCGAGCACCTCGCCGCCGGCCCACGGCACGATGAGCGCCACGGCGGCCGCCGTGACGGCGAGCGAGGCCAGCGTGAGCACGTGCAGCGCGCTCACGACGTCGCGCGCGGTGAGCTCACGCTTGTTGATGAAGTAGATGGCGGCGTTGCCGAATCCGAGGCCCAGCAGCATCTGCCCGAACGCGGCGGAAACGACGAACAGCCCGTAGGCGCCACGGCCCTCGAGGCTCGAGCGCGCGCGCGACGAGCACGCCCGACGCGAACGCCAGCGCGCCATCGACGGCGTAGGCCGCCATGACGACGTTGACGTGGCCGAGGAACGAGCCTCGCTGCGGGGCCGGTGCGGCTTCGTCCTGCATCGCAGGGATTGTAACGGCTGGCGGATCAGCGCCGGGCGGCGGCGAGCGCGGCGACGGCCTCGACCTCGGCGGCCATGCGCTGGTCCCACGTCCAGAAGTGCTCGGCGGCATATGCGGCGGCGCCGGCGGCGAGCCGCGCGCGCTGCGGCGCATCGCCCGCGAGCGTCACCAGCAGGTCGGCGAGGCGCTCTTCGAGCGGCTTGACGAAGCCTGAGCGCTGCGAGTTGTCGACGAGCCGCCCGGTGCGGCCGTCCGCGATGAGGTCGCGCGTGTCGCCGGCGTCGACGGCGACGACGCACATGCCGCAGGCCATCGCTTCGAGCAGCGGGTTGCCGACGTTCGACAGGTCGGCGACGGCGAGGAAGACGTCGGCGGCGTGCATGTAACGCATCACGTCGCGCTGCGGCACGGCGCCGGCGAACCGCACGTTAGCCTCGACGCCGAGGTCGTGGGCGAGCGCTTGGAGGCGGGCGCGCTCCTCGCCATCGCCGGCGACCAGCAGGAGCGCGCTCGGGAGCCACGAACGCACGCGCGGCATGGCGCGGACCGCGCGGTCGATGCGCTTCCACGTCGCCAGGCGCGACGCGGTGAGCATCACGAATGCATCATCGGGCAGGGCGAGGTCGCGGCGGGCGAAGGCGCGCTCTTCGGCGGACGGAGCGTGCAGGCGGTCGAGGTCGAGGCCGTTGCGCCAGAACTTCACGCGGCCCTTCGACGCGGGGTTGAGGCGCGCGAGCACCTCATCGCCCTGCGTGCCGTCGTCGGTCATGACGTAGAGGCCGGCGCGTGTCTTCAGCGCGAGCACTTCTTCGTAGCGGCGGTAGTAGAGCAGCGTGTCCTTGAGCGCCGGGTACATGACCGTGCCCTGGAAGCGCGCGACGAGCGGCAGCCGGAATCCGCGGCGGCGGAGCAGGCGCGCCGCGAGCACGCCGTGCACTTCGTACGCGTAGATCACGTCGAAGACATCAGCCGTCCGGAGGAGGTGCTCGGCGCGCTTGGCGGCGAGCCACGGGAACGCGGCGGCGAAGCGCAGCTTTTGGTCGACCTTTTCGAGCGGTGCGGGGAACGCCGGCAGCGGCAGGTCGCGCAGGCTCGGCACGTGGAACGTGTGGAAGCGGACGTTCGGCAAATCGGGGCGCGACTCCGGCGCTTCATCGCGCGCGGCGCGGCCGCGATAGAAGTGGTTGGCGCCGATGTCCGGCAGGACGACGTCGACCTCGTGGCCGGCGTCGCCGTAGGCGCGCAGCGTGCGTTCGAGCGTGGGCGCGCCCTTCCCCTGGTCGAGCGACCAGAACGTCGAGCGCCGTGATCATCAGGATTCGCACCCGAGAACCTAGAACCTTGAACCTAGAACCAACGTCGAAACCTGACCCCGTCGTAGAACCAAGAATCGGAACCGAAGAACCGGGTGTCGATTTGACGCCTGGGTTCTTGGTTCAAGGTTCTTGGTTCTCGGTACACCTACCACCTACCCCCGCACGCGGCGGCGCAGGGGCGCGGGCGTGTCGCCGGCCGCAGGCTCCTGCTGGCGGCGGCGAGCGGCGTAGTCGAGCGCGAGCGCGCCCACAACGCCGGCGAGCAGGCCGATGGCCACCGCTGCGGCCAGACGCCCGGCCGTCGAGCCAACGCCCGGGCCGCGCTGGTACGGCGCGACGGCGCCGAACGACGACGCGCGCATGGTCCGCGCGACGACGTCGTACGACTGCGAGAGCTTCGACGCCGTCTCGAAGTTCTCCTCAGCCGCGGTCAGCTGCTGCTTGATGACCGGGTCGTCCGGGCTCGCCTTCGCGTCGGCCGCGCGCTGTTCGAGGAGCGCGCGCGCCTCATCGAGCTGCCGCGCGTACGGCTGCACGAGCAGCCGCTCGATGTCGGGCGTCTGCTTCGCCGCTCCGTCCGCGAACGCTTGCCGCCACGTGCGCGCGATGGCCAGCGCACCGGCGCCGGTGACCTTGAAGTCGACCTCGGGCCGGTTCATGCGCACCTCGGCCGTCAGGCGCGGGCGCAGCTCATCGAGCGACAGCCCGTGCTGGTCGGCGATCTGCCGCACGACGCTGTCGCTCGTCGCGAGGCGGGCGTAGTCGAACGGCGACGGCAGGACGGCGGGGCCGAAGAGCGGCGGCAGCGCATCGACGACGACGTTCTCGCGAAAGCGCGCCTCGCTGGAGGCGGGGCGGAGCGCGCCGATGACGAGCGCGGCGGCGACGGCGACGGCCACGGCGGCGAGGGGGAGCCAGAAGTAGCGCCTGAGCGCGGCGAGGTCGCGCCAGAGCCCCGCATCCTGCGGCCGTCGAACACCATGTGCCACGCCGCGAGTGTATGGGGGTGGGGCGGGAGGTGGCAAGCGGGGGTGGGGGCAGCCGGATGATGTCGGTGAGCGTGCGGGAGGAAGCCTCGCATCTTGACTGCGAGTCACGGAAAACGACTCACGCTCCTTGACGGCGAAAGTGCCTGCTCCCGTCTGCAAAGCGAACCACGACCGGAGCGCATGTGACAGCGATCGGTCACGCGGCCAGGCGCATCACTCCTTCGCCCAGGCCCGTGTCACCGTGAATTCGATGCTGCCGGCCACCGGCGACTCGACGAAGAGCTTCTCTGCGTCGTTGAACACGACTCGAATCTGAACTGGTTGGCCGAGGAACCGCTCGACCACCTGCGGGGGGATAGCGCGGTCGCACGGAAGCTCCGCGTACAACTCGACCTGCGTCGTGACGATCACCAGGACGTCGTCGTTGCAGCCGAAATGGAAGAACAGATGCGGTGACCCGTCGCGAGCGGCGGGCGTCTTCGGGTCGCTGCCAAACGTGCGGGCAGCACCGATGAACGCCGCCTCTCCCGGTACCGTAGCTGGTCGAGAGCCGTCGTCTACCGCTGGCCGGGGAGCGGCCGCTGTACCGGAAGACGCCGGCGACGCCGGCGATCCGCCCGAGCATGCGACGAAGAAGAGCGCGATCGTTGTGCTTGCGAGAAGGCCCCCAATGGTGATGCGCATCATGGTTGAGTGTACAGCTTCGCGGGATCAAGTCCCGGCGTCCGTACCGCTGCGCGCCGAACACGGCATGCAGTTGGGCCGCGGAACGCCGACCTCGTCGGAAAAGGTCCGCGCGCGAAGATCGGGCGGCTCGGCCGGCGGCGCGCGCTACTCGCGCTTGCCGGGGAGCTTCGGCATGAGCCAGGAGAGGAAGCTGTCGGGGCTCCGCGTCTGCAGGTAGAAACGGCCGGGGCCCGTAAGCTTGCACACGAGGCCTTCGCCGCCGAGCAGCGTCGTCTTCCAGCCGCCGGCGCGCCCGACGTCGTACTGCACCGACTCGTCGAACGCGACCATGTGGCCGGTGTCGACGTTGTAGCGCTGTCCGGGCTGCAGCTCGACCGCGTGAATGGCGCCGTAGCTCGAGACGAAGATCGTGCCCGTGCCCGTGCACTTGAGCAGGAAGAGCCCTTCGCGCGAGAAGAAGGTCTTGCCGCCGCCCCACTTCGTGTCAACGTTCACGTCGGGCGTCGCGGCGAGGAAGGAGCCGGACTGCAAGAGCAGCGTGCCGCCCGTCATGTCGAGCGCGACGATGTCGCCCGGGAGCGCGGGCGCGATCGTCACCTCGCCCGGCTGTTCAGCGGTGAAGGTGTTGATGAAGAAGCTCTCGCCGCCGAGCACCGAGCGCTTCAGGCCGGACATGATGCCGCCGCGGACGCCGGTCTCCATCTTGATGGTGTCGGACATGCTGACCATGGCGCCGGCCTCGGCCTGGATCTTCTCGCCCACTTCGAGCGAGATCATGCCGAGCGCGTATGAAGGGCCATACTTGATGTCGTACTTCATGCGGGGGTGACTCCTTCTAATCCGTAGGCGCTAACAGGGTGCTGAAAAACGACTCTCGTTCTCGTGGCGCGGGCTTTCAGCCCGCGTTCGTAGATTCAACTCGCCGCTCCGGATCGACGTTTAAGACGCCGTCCGGCGACTTTTTCAGCAGCCTGCTAACCCCCTAGTCCCCAGTCCCTATTCCCGATCCCCCGCTACCTTCGTCGGGCGGGCGCGTGACGCTGATGCGGCCGCGGCGGCGTTCGAGCTCGCTGCGCACCATGCGCTCTTCGACCTCGCGGCCCCAGAGCATGGGCGAGATGAACGTCGAGAAGAGTTGCAGGAGCAGGATCGCGCCCCAGATGGCCGCGACCCACCGCACCCACCAATCGCCCCCCGAGAACCAGTTGATCAGCGCCAACCCGCCGACGACGAACACGTACGTCGCGACGTGGCGGTAGAACTCGAGCCGGCGCCGGATGCGTTGGCGGACGCGGCGATATTCGAAATCGCCCTCGTCGCCGCCCATGCCGCCGCGGATGCGGCCCGAGCCGATCCGGACGCCGCCCCACGGCCCGCTGATGTCGATCCCCTCGAAGTCGTCGCCGGCGTCAGCCATGGCGCACCTCCTTCGTCACAAGCATAGCCTCGCGGGCGGCGTGGGCGCCGTCAAGCGGACGCTGCGGATTTCGCAGCGCCGCGCGCCGCACCGCCGCCGGATCACCAGTCGGGGACGTTCTCGCGGGCGTCGGGGGTGTCCAGGAGGCGGCGCTGGCCGCTGCCGTCGGCGTTCATGAGATACAGGTCGAAGTTGCCGGTGCGGTTGGAGATGAACACGAACTGCTTGTCGTCGGGCGAGGGGTTGGCGTAATCGTCGTTGCCGTCGGCATCGGTGAGGCGCTGGTCGTTGGCGCCGCTCGTATCGTCGGACGCCAGGTCGTGGAGGAAGACGTTGACGTTGCCGTCGTAGCCCTCCGCCGGGTCGATCGAGGCGTACGTCATGCTCTTGCCGTCGTACGAGAAGTGCGGACAGACGTCGGCCGCGGGCGTCGCAATCCGCGCCCGCACTTCGTTCGTCGCGATGTTCAGCGAGTAGATGTCGGCGTCGTTGCGGTCCTGCTCGATCGCGGAGAAGTAGACCTCGCTGCCGTCGCGCTTCCACGACGGGAACTCGACGAACCGGTAGGGGCCGGCGGCGCGGCGCTGGTCGCCCCCATCGGCGTCCATCAGGCCCAGGTAGTACGCGCCGTCGCCGGAGGTCACGGCGTACGAGATCAGCTTGCCGTCCGGCGAGTACTTCGGGCTCCATTCCGACTGCTTCGGCGTTGACGTAACCGCCGTCACGTTGCCGCCGCCGGCGTCCATGAGCATGAGGTCGTTCATGCGGGCGTCCTCCTGCTCGTGGTTGGAGGAAAAGATGATGTGCTTGCGGTCCGGCGACCACGCGGGGTTGCCGTCGTACGCGTCGTTAAACGTGAGCTGCTTCGTGTCGCCGGACTTCGGGTCGATGGTGTAGACGTTCACCACGTCGGCGCGGTTCGCTTCGTAGACGATGAGCTCGGCCGGCTTCGACTTGCCGCCGCATGCGGAGGCCGCGGCGAGCGGCAGCAGTGCCGCGAATGCAACGAGAGCGTGGCGGGTGCGCATCGGCAGCATTGTTACCACAATGCGGGACGTGGCGCAGTCATCCGGCGCCCGCGAGCGGGAAGCGGCGCCAGCCTTCGGCGCCGGCAGCCGCGTTCGCCACCAGGCAGAGGTTCGTGACCGGCAGTTCCCAACGCGCATCGCGGCCTTCGAGAAAGCGGAGGACCGCGGACATCTGCGCCTCATCGATGCGGCCGGCCGCGAGCGTGATGTGCGGCGCCCACGTCGCCGGCGCGTAGGCGTCGCGCACGCCGGTCGCCGACGGCGCGAGTTCGCGCCAGACGGCCTCGTGCAGAGCGGCGAGTGCGTCGTTCGCGAGCACCGGAAGGTACAGCACGTGGCGCTGGCCGCGCAGCACGCCGATGCCGCCGGTCGTGACCGTGAACGGGCGCGTGGCGGCGGCGATGCGGGCGAGCACGCGCTCCGCGGCCGCCCCGTCGTACCGCTCCGCCGTGTGGTAGGTGAAGTGCGGGTCGATCGCGCCGGAGAGTTGCTTGAGGCCGGCGACCGCCTTCAGCCCGCCCCAGATGTCGCCCACCATCTCCCGGTACGGTTCATCGAGCGCCGAGACGATCGCCTGCATGGCGGCAAGTATAGGGGCGGCTGGAGGTTGGAGGTTGGAGGTTGGAGGTTGGAGGGTGGAGGGAGGTTGGAGGTTGGAGGTTGGAGGTTGGAGGTTGGAGGTTGGAGGTTGGAGGTTGGAGGTTGGAGGTTGGAGGTTGGAGGTTGGAGGTTGGAGGTTGGAGGTTGGAGGTTGGAGGTTGGAGGTTGGAGGTTGGAGGGAGGTTGGAGGTTGGAGGTTGGAGGTTGGAGGTTGGAGGTTGGAGGTTGGAGGTTGGAGGTTGGACTGTCAACTGTGAACTGTCAACTGTGAACTTCCCGCCCCGCTTCCAATCGGCTCGCAAGCCTGTTAGCCTCGTGCTCTATGGCTGACGATGGGCATGTGCCATACACATTGATCCGCGACCTGCCGGCATCGGAACGGCCGCGAGAGCGGCTGCGCGATGCCGGCGCTGCGTCGCTGTCGAATGTTGAGTTGCTGGCGATCCTGCTGCGCACCGGCACGTCGAAGGAGAGCGCACTCGCGCAGGCGACGCGCCTGCTGGCGGCGTTCGAGGGGCTGCCGGGCCTGCGGAACGCGCCGTTCCTGGAGCTGTGCGCCGCGCACGGCATCGGCGAGGCGAAGGCGTCGCAGATCAAGGCGGCGCTCGAGATGGGCCTGCGGCTGGCGGCGTTCTCGCCGGACAGCCGGCCGTTCGTGCGGACGCCGGACGACATCGCGAACCTCGTGCTGGCCGAAATGTCGGTGCTGGCCGAGGAGCACGTGCGCGTCATGCTGCTCGATGCGCGCAACCGCGTGCTTGCGATCCCGACGGTGTACGTCGGCAGCGTGCACACGACGAACGTCCGGATCGCCGAGCTGCTGAGCGACGCGATCAAGGTGAAGGCGGCGGCGATCGTCGCCGTGCACAATCATCCTTCGGGCGACCCGGCGCCGTCCGCGGCCGACATCAAGATGACGAAGTCGCTGTACGACGCGGCGACGCTGATGGACATCGACCTGCTCGACCACGTGGTGATCGGCGGCGGGCGGTACGTGAGCATGAGCGCCCTCAAGCTGGGGTTCCCGGCGAAGTAGCGCGGGAGCGTTCCTGGATTGGAGACATAACGTGGAACAAGCGGAAGCGGCGCGCCGGAAGGTGCGCCTGATCGCGCTCGACCTTGACGGCACGCTGCTGACGCGCAACCACACGGTGAGCGACGCGAACACCGCGGCCGTGCGCGAGGCCGTCGCGGCCGGCGTGCACATCGTACTGGCGACGTCCCGATGGTACGCGCTGGCGAAGCATACGGCCGACCTGCTCGGCATCCGCTCGCCGATCATCTGCCACAACGGCGCGATGGTACGCAGCCCGGTCGACGGCGCGCGCCTGCTGGAGTTGCTGATCCCGGTGCCCGTGGCTATCGAGATCGCGTCGATCGCCGACGAGCAGCGCTACGAGTCGATGGTGACCGTGGACGACGTGACGCACATGGTGACGAAGCGGGCGGACATCAGGCCCGAGATGCTGCCCCCGGGCATGGTGCTCACGGAACGGCTGTCTGACCACGTAGCGCACGGCGCGGAAGGGTTCCTGTTCTTCGGCCAGGATGTCGTCGACGGCATGCTGGAGCGGCTCGATGGGAAGTACGCGGGCAGGCTGAACCTGGCTTCGGGCTATAGCGAAACGTTCCCTCCGTACCTGAACATCGTCCACGGCGACGCCGACAAGGGGCGGGCGCTGACGCTGGTGTGCGAGCACGTCGGCGTGCCGATCGCGGAGGCGATGGCGATCGGCGACGCCGCGCCGGACCTGGAGATGATGCGCGTTGCCGGCGTCAGCATGGCGATGGGGAATGCGCCGGCCGACGTGAAGGCGCAGGTCGACGTCGTGGGCCCGAGCAACGAGGAGGACGGCGTGGCGTGGGCGATCCGCGAGTTCGCGCTGTGAGCGGGAGCTGTCAGCTATCAGCGGTCAGCTATCAGACAACAGACAACAGACAACAGACAACAGACAACAGACAACAGACAACAGACAATAGACAACAGACAACA
The DNA here is from genome assembly GCA_963701135.1 of uncultured Chloroflexia bacterium. Lineage (GTDB taxonomy): Bacteria > Chloroflexota > Dehalococcoidia > DSTF01 > JACRBR01 > CAYJMJ01. The sequence goes on along the minus strand of OY969567.1, from coordinate 2,438,662 downwards.
GAGGGCGGCTTCCGGCGCGGTGGCGGCAAATCTATGCGCCCGCCCTCGCCGGCTCGATACGACATCCTGACCGACTGACCGACTGACCGGCTGACCGACAGACTGATAGCTGACCGCCCCGCCTACGGCGCCGGCGTGGGGCTCACCGCCGGGTCGAACAGGTCCTTCCACCATGCCGAAGCTGGCGTGCGTTGCGGGTCCGGCGCCGGCGTCGCCGCCGGGGGCGCGGTCTGGCTGCTCGATACGACGACCAGCGTCTCGCCCGGGCGGACGAGGCCGAGGATGCTGCGGGCGGTGTACTCGATGTACTCATCGGACTGGAGGTAGTCGCGGACGGCGACGAGTTGCGCGTGGTCGCGGTCGAGCTGCGCGATGTCGCGGCGGACCTGCGATTCGTCCTGGTGGAGCTGGTAGTTGTGGATGACGTAGCGGGTCGTCGTGAGCACGAAGTAGCCGATGGCGAGCAGGGCCGCGGCCAGCACGATGGAGGTCAGCGGGGGATGGGGAAGTCTGGACACCCTTCGGGCAGCCCTCCAGACCCAACCCGCCACCGAACGCACTCTACACGTGCGCGGATCGCGTGGCAAATGGGAGGCGGAGTTCACGGTTCACGGTAAACAGTGCACAGTCGGGCGCGCTCACGCCCGTAGCAATGTGCCCGCCGTTGGCGGGCGTCTCCGTTGTTGCAGGCGAGGGACCTGGTGTTCGGGCGGGAACTGAAAACTGTGAACTGTGAACTAAGAACTGTGAACTACCCCGGCGTCCGCTCCGTGCGCGGGCGGAAGGTGCGCTCCTCGGAGGGGACGTTTTTGAAGAAGGCGCGGTTGATCTCGACGTACTGCTTCCACTCGGCGGGCACGTCGTCTTCGTGGAAGATCGCGGTCACGGGGCAGACGGCCTCACACGCGGCGCAGTCGATGCACGTGTCAGGGTCGATGTAGAACTGCGGGTCGGACTCGCGCGTGTAGATGCAGTCGACAGGGCACACGTTGACGCAGGACGCGTCCTTGGCGCCGATGCAGGGTTCCGTGATGATGTACGCCATAGTGCCCCTCCGGGTTCTCGTTATACCGGGAATCGGCGCTATACGTCAGGCTCGGGCGGGCGGACGCCGGGCCGCTTGACGACGATCTCGGACTCACCCGTGACGCGAGCCTGGCAGGCGAGCCGGACCGTGGTGCGCAGCACGGCCGGGCCGCGCTCGTTGACCAGCGTTTGCTCCTCGGAGCGGCCCATGGGCGAGAGCGAGGCCGCTCCTTCGACGACTTCGCACGCGCACGTGGTGCAGCGTCCCTCGCCGCCGCAGGTCGTCGGCCAGTAGTAGCCGAGCGCCTGCGCGGCGCCCATGATCGTGACGCCGTCGCCAGCTTCGATCTCTGCCCCAAGCGGCAAGATGCGGATTCGCGGCATGTGTCCCCGTCGAAAAGCTTAACACGCGTCCAAACGGCCGATGCGGCACGTTCGCGCGCCCGGTCACGGTGGCCGCTCGGGGGGGGTGTGAGGGTGGATCGCGGTGTGCTAGCATAGCCGGCGGCAGGGTGCAGAAAGGAGCTGCGGTTGAAAGCAGGGTTCGCCCCCGGCATCTCCGACGAGATGACCATCACGACGACGCCGGAGATGGGCATCTCGCATCTGGGGCCGAACGTACCATCGATGTACTCCACGCCGTCGATGATCCAGCTGATCGAGAGCACGTGCGTCGGTCTGATCACGCGCTACGTCGATCCGGGGGAGCAGTCGGTGGGGTACCGCGTCGATGTGAAGCACCTGGCGCCCACGACGATCGGCAAGCAGGTCACCGCGCGGGTCGTCCTGCGCGAAATCAACGGGCGTCGCTGCCTCTTCGACGTCGAAGTGTTCAACGAAGACGGCGTCAAAATCGGTGAGGGGGCCCACGAGAGGGCGCTCATCGATATCAACCGGTTCGCCGGGGCGCGAAGCTAGCTTTCTCGCAGCCCGCCGATTTGCCGGGAATATGGTTAACCTTTCCGCGCTTCCGATCGTTTGACTGACTGATCGGTATTCACCTGGAGGGGCGGCGCGGCCCCATCACAACAAGGAGGTAGGGAGACTTGAAGAAGCTCTTGGCCGCGGGGCTGGTGATCGCGGGGCTCATCGCGTTCGCCGGTACCTGCACGATCCAGCACATTTCGCTGACGAAGATCGGCAGCAACGACACGTTCGCCGGCGAAGTGCACAACGACAGCGGCGTCAACCTGCTCCAGCACAACGTCGTCGTGGCGTTCCTGGACTCCAGCGGCACGGTCCTGGAGACCAAGACGGTGTCGCCGTGCCTCCGCACGCTCCAGGACGGCGACGTGGACTACTTCTCCGCGAAGAGCAGCAAGCCCGCATCGCAGACGACGGTCGGCCTGGCGCGGATCGCGTTTGATGGCACGCTCAAGGTCGGCACCGCTGAGTCAGGCGACCTGACGCTCTCCAACATCGTCATCACGCGCAAGGACGACACCGAGCTGACCGTGACGGGCACGATCAAGAACAACGATGACACCAAGCTGACCGACGTCACGGCCTGCATCGTGGTGTTCACCAGCTCCGACAACGTCATCATCATCGGCAAGGACGAGTCGATCTCCGACCTGTCCCACAATAACACCGACACGTTCAAGGTGGAGCTGACCGTGCCGGACTCGACCTCGACGGTCGACCGCGTTGACGTCCACGTCGACGGGCTGAAGGACGACGTGCCGATCCTGCCGGAGTCGGACACCAACAACACCGTGAAGGTCTGCACGCCGACCAACACGCCGGTGAACACGACGACCGCCACGGCGACGCCGACGAGCATCACCCCGACCAATACGCCAACCTCGACGACAACGCCGCCCGCTGCGACGAGCACCGCCACGACGGACCCCTGCGACTAGGGGTACACGCACCTGCGTTACAGAAGGGGATCGCCACGGCGGTCCCCTTCCTGCTTGTACGGCCGTCATCGAGCGTCCAGAAGGCTCTCGCGCGCGGGCAGACTCCCTGCTATAACATGCGAGACCCAAGGCCCCGCTGGGGGACCCGGCAGGAGCGATGATGGCCGCAGGGAACGATGCTGACGCGCCGCAGGGGTGGGCGGCTGGCTGACATGGGACTCGATCTCACGTTCCTCGGCACCGGCAACGCCTTCGCGCAGTCGCGCTACTGGAGTTCCTTCCTGGCCAACGGCCGCTACCTGTTCGATGCGCCTCCAACGCTGCTCGCGCACCTCAAGCGGCTCGGCAAGAGCCCCGGCGACATCGAGGTGGTGTTCATCAGCCACTTTCACGCCGACCACTTCTTCGGCCTGCCGTTTCTGTTCCTGGAGTGGGCCGAGCTCGAGCCCCGGACAAAGGACCTGACCATCGTCGGACCGCCCGGCATCACGAAGCGCGTGGAGTCGCTCACCGACCTTGCGTTCTCCAACGTCTTTCGCAAGCGCGACCGCGGCTTCGCGCTCAACTTCATCGAGGCGGTCGATGGCAAGACCCGCGAAGCGGGCGGCTGCACGTTCGTTGCGCGCCGGGTGACGCACGTATCGGACCTGGAGTGCTTCGCCTATCGCGTCGAGTGTGCCGAAGGCACGTTGGCGTACTCGGGCGACACCGTGATGTGCGACGCGCTGGTGCCGCTTGCGGACAAGGCCGACGTGTTCGTCTGCGAATGCTCCTGCTGGGGCGAGAACTGCGGCCCGCACCTCAACCCGAAGAACATCCTCGACCTGCGCGCACAGATCTCGCCGGAGACCAAGTTCGTGCTGACGCACATCGGCGCCGGCGAGGCGCCGAAGGCGATCCTCGACGCCGGCATCCTCATCGCCGACGACCTGACGACGCTGCGGATCACGTAGGTGGTAGGTGGTAGGTGGTAGGTGGTAGGTTGTAGGCGTCCGATGACGTCACGCCGATTCTCACCCGCGCCCCTGCAACGTACCCCCTACCACCTACTGTGTCCGATGACGTGACGCCGATTCTCGCCGCGCACCTACAACCTACCCCCTACCACCTACAACCTACTGAGGCGGCGGCTGGCCCGGCTCCCACCGGGACCCGAACGACGGGCGCCCGCGGTCGATGCAGTAGTAGAGGCCGATCGACTTCGACGTGTAGAGCGAGTAGCGGTTGTCGAAGACGAGCGAGTAGTCGCCGCGGTACTTGGCCGAAAACGTAAAGTCGTAGTTCGAGGCTTTCGGCGATGCGCCCATCTCGTCGCCCTGGGGCGAGACGATGCGCATGAAGATGTTGACGCGGCCGAAGCCGCCGTCCGCCTCGAACGTGCCCCGGAGCAGGTCGCCCTGCTCGAGCGGGATGGCCCGCGACACGATTCCGCGCGGCTTCACGTGGAAGTTGACGTTGGTGCAGGTTTCCGGGTGGCCGTTGGAGATCGAGCCCGCGTGCACCGGCGTGCCCACGGTGCCGGGGTTGTAGTAGTTCATCGCGGTCCAGCCGCCGACGATGCCGCCGCCGAGCAGCGTGCAGACGAACAGCCCGAACAAGAACGTGCGCAACGCTCCCCCTCCTCCTATCGCTCAGACTCGGCCGGCGCGGCCGGATCTGTTGGATGGCGACGGCCGGCGGTGAGTCAATTGTCTCGGGCGCAGCATCACGGCGCCAGTGCCGCCGATGCTCGTCGGGTTGAGCCTCCTCTCCGCCCGGCGGAGAGGAGGTGGCCGAAGGCCGGAGGTGAGGTGACGCGCGTGTCGGGGCGACAGATCGGGCCGCGCACATTAGGATGGGAGGCATGACCGATCCGTTTGAGCTCGAGCGCCGCGTACGGGCGTACGCCATGGAGCAGATGCCGGCGCTGGCGGCCGGGCGCGTCGTGCTGGCGGCGTCCGGCGGCGCCGATTCGGCGGCGATGGTCGGGCTGCTCTGCGAAGCCGGCCTGGCATCGCCCGCGACGGCGGTCGTCGCCCACTTCGACCATCGGCTGCGGGACGAAGGCGCGGCGGTCCGCGACCGCGCGGCCGTGGAGGAGTTGTGCACGCGCTACGGCCTGCCGATCGAGACGGGCGCGTGGGAGGAGCCTCGCAAGGGCGAGGCGGCCGCGCGGGAGGCCCGATACGCGTTCCTCGGCGTGGTCGCCGGCCGCCGCGGAGCGGCGGCCGTGGTCACCGGCCACACGCTCGACGACCAGGTCGAGACCGTGATGCTCCACATGATGCGCGGCTCCGGCCCCTACGGCCTCGCCGGCATGGCGCCCGATGCGCCGTGGCCGCTCGGCGGCCGGGACCGCCCGCGCGTGCTGCGGCCACTGCTGTGCATCGAGCGCGAAGAGACGCGCGCGTACTGCGCGGCGCGCGGGCTGCGGTACGTCGATGACGAGAGCAACGACGACCCGTCGTTCCTGCGCAACCGCGTGCGCCGCGACCTGCTGCCCCAGCTCGATGCCATGTCGCCGGACGCGCGCCGCACCGTCGCGCAACTTGCCGACAAGACGCGAGCGGGCATCGTCACGCTGGAGCGCGCGGTGGCGCACGCGCTGCTCGAACAGTCCGGCGAGTGCGTGCGCCTCTCGCGCGGCGCGCTGCGCGAGATGACGCCGGAGCTGGCGCCGTACGCACACCGCCAGGCGCTCGTCGCGCTGCTCGGCGACGCGCGCGACTTCTCGCGCAAGCACTTCGCGCTCATGGCGCAGGCGGTCGATGGCGCGACGGGGTCGATGCTGCGGCTGCCGCGCGGCGTCGTCCTCACGGTCGACCACGATGCCATCGTCCTCTCCATCGGCGACTTGCGCCTGCCGGCGGTCGCGGCCGGGACCGAGGAGCCGCTGCCGTTCACGGGCCGCCTCGGCGTGTGGCACCTGGCGATCGCGCCGGCCGATGGCGCGGCCGAGGGCGCGGTGCTCGTCGCGCCGGCAGGTACGGTCGTGCGCGCGCGGCGTGCGGGGGACCGCATCCAGCCGCGCGGCATGGCGGGGCACAAGAAGCTGCAGGACTACTACGTCGACCGCAAGGTGCCGCGGCGCGAACGCGATGCCGCGCCGGTCGTCGCGTGCGGCGGCGACGTGCTGTGGACGCCGTTCGGCGCGGCGGAGGACGCGGCCGAGGGGACGAGGTATCGGATCGCGGCACGGCGCGCGGAGTGAGCCGCGCTCGCGGCGCGCGGTTGCCTTGACCTGCGGACGTGCAGTGGGTACTATGGGGAAGACGAACGAGAGCAACGGGTCCTGTGAGGTCCGATGGTCCGGTGGCCCCGCTCTGCGGGGTCGTTTCTACGCCGGACGGGCGTACAGAAGAGCCCGGCCCGCACCCCTCGGTGCGGAGCACAGCTAACCTGGCGCAGCGGTTGTTCCCAAGTCGAAAAGAGAGTGCGTGGCGGGTCCGCGTCGTGTCGCGCCTGGGCGTTTGACACGTGTGGAAGGCCGCGCTAGACTCTCTCGCCGTGCCGCCAAGGGCGGTGCGTCGGGCACCTTAACAATTGGATAGTGGTAAGAAGAAGTGCGGGTGAGGGTTCTCCGTTGAACCGAGCTCACTTCGGTGAGTGAATTGTCGGAGAGTTTGATCCTGGCTCAGGATAAACGCTGGCGGCGTGCCTTATGCATGCAAGTCGAACGAGGTCAGGGCTTCGGCCCGAAGCCTAGTGGCGGACGGGTGAGTAACACGTACGTGACCTGTCCAGAAGTGGGGAATAACCAGCCGAAAGGTTGGCTAATACCGCATGTGGTCACCCCTTGGAAGGGGATGACCAAAGTCGCAAGACGCTTCTGGAGGGGCGTGCGGCCGATTAGCTAGTTGGTGTGGTAACGGCGCACCAAGGCGATGATCGGTAGCTGGTCTGAGAGGATGGTCAGCCACACTGGGACTGAGACACGGCCCAGACTCCTACGGGAGGCAGCAGCAGGGAATTTTGCGCAATGGGCGAAAGCCTGACGCAGCAACGCCGCGTGGGGGATGAAGGCTCTCGGGTCGTAAACCCCTTTTGCCGGGGAAGATAATGACGGTACCCGGCGAATAAGCCACGGCTAACTACGTGCCAGCAGCCGCGGTAATACGTAGGTGGCAAGCGTTGTCCGGATTTATTGGGCGTAAAGCGCGCGCAGGCGGTTCGTTAAGTCCGAGGTGAAATCTCCCGGCTCAACTGGGAGGGGTCTTCGGATACTGGCGGACTTGAGGAGAGCAGAGGTGAGTGGAATTCTCGGTGTAGTGGTGAAATGCGTAGATATCCAGAGGAACACCAGTGGCGAAGGCGGCTCACTGGGCTCCACCTGACGCTGAGGCGCGAAAGCGTGGGGAGCGAACCGGATTAGATACCCGGGTAGTCCACGCCGTAAACGATGGGCACTAGGTGTGAGGGGTATTGACCCCCTTCGTGCCGAAGCTAACGCAATAAGTGCCCCGCCTGGGGAGTACGGCCGCAAGGCTAAAACTCAAAGGAATTGACGGGGGCCCGCACAAGCAGCGGAGCGTGTGGTTTAATTCGACGCAACGCGAAGAACCTTACCAAGGCTTGACATGCTGGTAGTACCGAACCGAAAGGTGAGGGACCCTTCGGGGAGCCAGTGCAGGTGATGCATGGCTGTCGTCAGCTCGTGCCGTGAGGTGTTGGGTTAAGTCCCGCAACGAGCGCAACCCCTGTTGCCAGTTGTATTTTTCTGGCGAGACTGCTGAGAGAAACTCAGAGGAAGGCGGGGATGACGTCAAGTCAGCACGTCCCTTACGTCTTGGGCTACACACACGCTACAATGGCCGGTACAGAGGGCTGCGAAAGAGCGATCTGGAGCTAATCCCACAAAGCCGGCCCCAGTTCAGATTGCAGGCTGAAACTCGCCTGCATGAAGGCGGAGTTGCTAGTAACCGCAGGTCAGCACACTGCGGTGAATACGTTCCCGGGCCTTGTACACACCGCCCGTCACGCTATGGAAGCCGCCAACACCTGAAGTCGTCGCGCTAACCGCAAGGAGGCAGGCGCCTAGGGTGGGGGGGGTAACTGGAGCGAAGTCGTAACAAGGTAGCCGTAGCGGAAGCTGCGGCTGGATCACCTCCTTTCTAGGGAGTGGCTCCGGTCTCCGGCACCTCAGACGTGCCGTGGATTCGGACCTTCCAGGTCAATCGGTACACCCTCGCCGCAAGGCGGGGCTCCTACCGTAAGCCCGCGCCGGGGCCAATCGGCGCACTGAACCCCATCCGTCTCTTCTTACCGCTATCCAAGGGTTAAGGCGCCCGTTGCGCTCGCCGGCGACCACCCAGTCACCAGCGACCAGTGACCAGGCGACCAGCACCGGGGGGCATTAGCTCAGCTGGTTAGAGCGCAGTCCTGATAAGACTGAGGTCTCTGGTTCGAGTCCAGAATGCCCCACCATTTCTGGTCGAGTGGTCGTTAGACGTTGGAGGTTGGAAAGGAGTCAACATCAACCTCCAACGACCAACCGTCCAGAGACGGGGCCGTAGCTCAGTTGGGAGAGCACCTCCTTTGCAAGGAGGGGGTCAGGAGTTCGAGCCTCCTCGGCTCCACCAACCGTCTCGCTTGCGGGGACAGCCGCCGGCGGCAGTAGACTGCGGCGGCAACCGAAAGAAGGACAGCGAGTAGCAGCGCGAGAGTAACAACGATACCGATGAGGAACGCGATCCGCGCAATCGAATAGCGAATCGTCCCTGATGACAGACCCCGCGATCGGCCTGCAACATCAGGCCGATTTCTTTGAGCGGCGCAGACCGCGAATCGCACGCAGCAGTTCACCGGACGTTCGACCTCTCGAGACGATGCAGGGGCATCGATTTGAGAGGCCGGCCGTCAGGGCCGGCGTCCGCAGAGACCTCGCCATGGGCGAGGGAGGCTCAGCGGGCGGGCACGTTACCAATTGAATAGGGAAACGTAACAACGCGTTGGTACTTCAATCGCGTGTGGAAGTTAATGTAGGTCAAGCTACTAAGGGCGCGCGGTGGATGCCTTGGTATCACGGGCCGAAGAAGGGCGTGGCAAGACTGCGATAAGCCTCGGTCAGCCGTCTAACAGGCGTAGCCGGGGATTCCCGAATGAGGCAACTCACCCGGAGTCATGTCCGGGTACCGCGGATTGAACACATAGATCCGATGAGGGGAACCCGGGGAACTGAACCATCTAAGTACCCGGAGGAAAAGAGAATATTCCGTCAGTAGCGGCGAGCGAACGCGGAACAGCCCAAACCATCGATGACCTAACGGCCGGCAGGCCTATGCATCGGTGGGGTTGTACGACATCGCGGCGGATTCTGCCGAGTCCGCAGGGAGTTACAAAGCACCGTCGTAACAGAAGGACCCTGGAACGGGCCACCAAAGAGGGTGACAGTCCCGTATGTGGAACGATGGGTGCCTCCCGTGAATGTTCGTGAGTACCACGGAACACGTGAAATTCCGTGGGAATCCAGGCAGACCACTGTCTAAGGCTAAATACCCGTGATGACCGATAGTGAACTAGTACCGTGAGGGAAAGGTGAAAAGCACCCCGGGAGGGGAATGAAATAGTCCCTGAAACCGCGTGCCTACAAGCAGTCGGAGCTCGCCTTCGGGCGGGTGACGGCGTGCCTATTGAAGAATGAGCCAACGAGTTACTTTCAGTGGCAAGGTTAAGTCAGGGGACTGACGGAGCCGGAGCGAAAGCGAGTCTGAATAGGGCGTTCAGTCGCTGGGAGTAGACCCGAAACCGGGTGATCTATCCATGGCCAGGGTGAAGCGAGAGTGATGTCTCGTGGAGGCCCGAACCTTCTAGCGTTGCAAAGCTATTGGATGAGCTGTGGATAGCGGTGAAATGCCAATCGAACCCGGAGATAGCTGGTTCTCCTCGAAATGCATTTAGGTGCAGCCTCGGGCAGTTATCCATCGGAGGTAGAGCTCTGAATGGGCTAGGGGGTTAATCGCCTACCAAACCCAATCAAACTGCGAATGCCGGTGGAAGAACCCCGGGAGTGAGTCCGCGGGAGCTAAGTTTCGCGGTCGAGAGGGAAACAACCCAGACCACCAGCTAAGGCCCCTAAGTTCTGGCTAAGTGTCAAAGGATGTTGAGTTGCAGAAACAACCAGGATGTTGGCTTAGAAGCAGCCACCATTTAAAGAGTGCGTAATAGCTCACTGGTCGAGTGGCTCTGCGCCGACAATGTACCGGGGCTCAAGCCAGGCGCCGAAGCTGTGGACTGTCCGCAAGGGCAGTGGTAGAGGAGCGTTCCGTTCAGCTGTGAAGGTGTAGGGGTGACCCGTGCTGGAGCGGACGGAAGTGAGAATGTTGGCATGAGTAGCGTAATGGCGGTGAGAATCCGCCACACCGTAAACCTAAGGTTTCCTACGGAAGGTTTATCCGCGTAGGGTTAGTCGGGCCTAAGCCGAGGGCGAAAGCCGTAGGCGATGGACAGCAGGTTAGTATTCCTGCACCACGTGCGGAGCGTTTTAAGGTACAGGGGTGACCCGGGAAGATAGGTGGAGCGGGCCCATTGGACATGGTGCGTCCCTGGAGCGTAGGCGTCTGGCGGCAGGCAAATCCGCCGCCAGGTTAAGCGGAGGCTTCGGGGGAAGCAGCGACTTCGGTCAAAGCGATTCTGTTGAGTCTATGCCGGCAAGAAAAGCCTCGGTGCTAGCGCCGCACGTGCCCGTACCGCAAACCGACACTGGTAGGTGGGGGTAAGTACCCCGAGGTGATCGAGAGAACCCTCGTTAAGGAACTCGGCAATTTAGCTCCGTAACTTCGGGAGAAGGAGCACCCCTGAGCGTGAACGGACTTGCTCCGGGAGCGTCCGGGGGTCGCAGTGAGCTGGCCCAGGCGACTGTTTAACAAAAACACAGGTCTCTGCTAACCCGTAAGGGGATGTATAGGGGCTGACGCCTGCCCAGTGCTGGAAGGTTAAGGGGAGGGCTTCACGGCTCGAACCGAAGCCCCAGTGAACGGCGGCCGTAACTATAACGGTCCTAAGGTAGCGAAATTCCTTGTCGGGTAAGTTCCGACCCGCACGAATGGCGTAACGATCTGGGCGCTGTCTCAACGAGGGACTCGGCGAAATTGAAGTACCCGTGAAGATGCGGGTTTCCCGCGCCAGGACAAAAAGACCCCGTGGAGCTTTACTGCAGCTTGGCACTGGAGGTGGGTCTGGAATGCGTAGGATAGGTGGGAGGCTTTGAAGCCGGGCTCTCGGGCTCGGTGGAGCCAACGTTGAAATACCACTCTTTCCTGATTTACCTTCTAACGTCTGATCAAGCAGACGGACAGTGCCTGGTGGGCAGTTTGACTGGGGCGGTCGCCTCCCAAAGAGTAACGGAGGCGTACAAAGGTCCCCTCAGGGTGGATGGAAATCACCCGTCGCGTGCATTGGCATAAGGGGGCTTGACTGTAAGACCATACAAGTCGAGCAGGGACGAAAGTCGGTCAAAGTGATCCTACGGTTCCGAGTGGAAGGGCCGTGGCTTAACGGATATAAGCTACCCCGGGGATAACAGGCTTATCTTGCCCAAGCGTTCATAGCGACGGCAAGGTTTGGCACCTCGATGTCGGCTCGTCGCATCCTGGGGCTGAAGTAGGTCCCAAGGGTCCGGCTGTTCGCCGGTTAAAGCGGTACGCGAGCTGGGTTCAGAACGTCGTGAGACAGTTCGGTCTCTATCCGGCGTGGGCGTAGGAGATTTGAGAGGAGCTGCCCCTAGTACGAGAGGACCGGGGTGGACAGACCTCTGGTGTGCCGGTTGTTCCGCCAGGAGCACTGCCGGGTAGCCAAGTCTGGTTGGGATAAGCGCTGAAGGCATCTAAGTGCGAAGCCCACCTCAAGATGAGATCTCCCACTGGGTAACCAGGTAAGACCACGGGCAGACTACCCGTTTGATAGGCGGCAGGTGTACGCGCAGCAATGCGTTCAGCTAAGCCGTACTAATGGTCGAGGGCTTGACCTACATTGAATTCTGGGCGCGATTGTGCCCGCCGCGGGCGGGCGCGTACCAACGTAACGGTTCCCTATTCAATCCACGTGCAGCGTCGCGGGGTGGAGCAGTGGCAGCTCGTCGGGCTCATAACCCGAAGGTCGGAGGTTCGAATCCTTCCCCCGCTACCAAGTCTGGAACGCTGGAGGTTTGAAGTTGGAGGTTGGATCGCTCCGCCTCTAACCTCCAACTTCCAACGTCTAACAATCGAATATTCCTGGTGCTTAGAGCGAGGTGGCCCCACCCGTTCCCATCCCGAACACGGAAGTGAAACGCCTCAGCGCCGACGATACTGGGGGAGCAATCCTCTGTGGAAAATAGGCCAGTGCCAGGGTATATGTAGAGCCCAGCGGAAACGCCGGGCTCTACGCCTTTTTCGGGCAAACGTTCGACCAGCAGGGGTTTGACAACTCAAGAAAACAAGCGTAACATCGGCCCATTCAGGAAGATACTTATGATTCGGTATAAAGAATGGGCTTTGCCAGCTTTGCCGATTGTGCTGTCTATCGGCATCTTGGCCTTTGTGCTTGGACGGGCCATAGCCGATGAGACCCAAGTCCCATCGCTGCCGTCGTCGGCTTCACAGCAAACTTACGATGCTAGCAACCCTGCGTTCGACGTGGCTCCAAAGGCGCCAGAAGAGGAGGACGTTGCACGCTCACAGGTTATCGTCGTAGGACAGGTCGGCGAACTGCTTGGAGCAGAATTCTTGCCGGCCGAAGGCCAGGAGAGCCAAGTTCCGAGCCCAACGGAGCCACAACACGGAGTGCGTACGATAACCCAAGCACTCAAGGTAGAGCTTTTCGTCAAGGGAGGGGGGCTGCAGACCGACACTATCATCCTGCAACATCTCGAAGAGGACGCGCCTTTCTTTTCGGGCAGGATGCTCCTCATGCTGACGCCGTGGCGGCCAGGCACGTATCAAGCTAGTCGATGGAGCGCAATTAAGTTTGAGGATGGCGTAGTCCGGCATGCTAACGGCGAAGAAGTTGCCGAGGCGAAGGGTATGACGCTGGATCAGTACGCCGCGCGCCTCTCTCTGATTGTCGGAAAGCACGATCGAGATGGAGCGCCGGTCGAGCTTGCCATTCCTGCGTTCGCGCCCGGGGAACAGTTTGACGCCATGCACTATCTTGGCTTGCGGAATCTGGCGTCTGTGACCGTTACAGATCTCGGCCATTTCTCGAGACGGCTTGATTCCTCAGAAGACCTGTTGCAACTTCAGGGCGGGCTTAGGCAGCCCGTGATTCTGGAGGCTATGGAGCGTGTCGGCCCGAGGGTAAAGGTTTCCTTCAGGCTCGCGGGTGGTAACACTTGGCAATTCGAATATGATCCAACAACGGGATCCCTTGTCGATCCTCGGATAGATGTGGGTGCCATTCTTCCAGTAACGGCGCAGGACGTGCTCCAGAAAGTGACCTGCCCCCGATCTTTGGTCCACTCATTATGAGAGTCCGACCGGGTCTTTCCGCTCTGTGATGCTGCGCCTGAACTCCTCCGGCGTCCTGTTCTGCAGCGAGCTGTGCGGGCGCTCGCGATTGTACTCCACCCTCCAGGTTTCGATCTTCTCTCGTGCATCCCAGATCGTCGTGAACCAGTGCTCGTTGAGACACTCGTCACGAAATTTGTCGTTGAAGCTTTCGGCGAAGCAGTTCTGCACGGGCTTTCCCGGCTCGATGAAGTGCAGCCGCACACCGCGTGCATAGGCCCACTGGTCGAGCGCCTTGCTCGTCAGCTCAGGCCCGTTGTCCATGATGATCGTCTGCGGCGCCTGGCCGCGCTCATCGATAATCCGATCCAGCACGCGGCCGACGCGCACGCCGGAAAGCGACGTGTCCACTTCGATGCCGAGCGCTTCCCTGGTGCAGACATCGAGGACATTCAACGTGCGAATCCGACGGCCCCACCAGAGTTGATCGTGCACAAAGTCCAGGCACCACACCTCGTCCGGGCGCTGCGGCCGCGGCGCCGGCGTGCGGGCCACGCTTGTCGTCCGTTTGCGCTTCTTCCGCCGTAGGCTGAGTCCTTCTTCCCGGTAGATCCGCTCCACGCACTTGTGATTCACGCACACCCCCTCCCGCCGCAGCAGCACGTGCAGCCGCCGGTAGCCGTAGCGCCGCTTCTGGGCCGCCAGCTCGCGTAGCCGCGTGCGGATCGGTCCCTCTGCGCGCCCGTGTCCCTGATAGCGGGCCGTCGAACGATGCATGGTGAGCAGCCCGCAGGCACGGCGCTGAGACAGCCCCCGTTCCCCTTCAAGGAAAAGAACGGCGACCCTCCGCACCGCGGGCTTCACCAGTTTCGCGAGGCCACCTCTTTGAGGGCGTCGATGTCCAGCGCCTGATTGGCGACGAGCTTCTTCAGCCGCCGATTCTCATCCTCCAGGGTCTTCAGGCGCTGCGCGTCGGGCACGCTCATGCCGCCGTACTTCGCCTTCCAGCGGTACAGCGTCTGCGCGCCGATGCCGAGGCGCCGGCAGAGCTCCTGCGTCGGCGTCCCTGCCTCGTGCTCTTTGATCGCCGTGACGATCTGTTCCTCCGTGAACCGGCTCTTCCGCATGGGTCCTCCTTGCCCTGTCGCCAGGGCCATTATCCCGGAGGACTCTCATTTAGACTGGACCAGTTTTCGGGGGGCAGGTCAAAAGGAATCCAATAACGGCCGGATCAGCCTTGTGGCACCGCTAACTTTTGTTTCGGCCTGCGGTGGTGATTCTCGGAGTCACCACCGCGTGTTCTGCCTCGAACGAGCATTACATCACGGGCTTGATCTCAAATATGGGCGTCGATACGGAACAGCGATCTTGGATCGACGTGACGCGTGCCGATAGCTCTGTTGCAATGCGATTCAGCCGGCTTCACCATCGCCGCGGTCGGAGGCGATGGATCCTTCCGGGGCGGCCTGCCGCGTCGTCGCGGCGGCGGCCGGCGCATCGTTCCTGCGCCGCTCGATGGCGGAGCGGTGCACGATCATCACATCGTCGCCGATGACGATGACATCGCGCGGCGTGAGCCTCCGCTTCTTCGAGAACAGGAAGGATCGTGCGGCCGCGACGTATTCGACGACCGCGCCGTCCTCGCGGAGCCAGATCTCGGCGAGCTTGCCGATGGGCTCGCCGTCATCGGTCAGCACGGGCGCGCCGCGGAGCCGGATGCCGGCGGCGAGGACGTCGCGGGCGCGGTCGTGGGACTCGACCGTGCGCAGATCGGCGCTGGCGGCCGTCGTGACGGCGAAGGGGCCGAGGCGGCGCGCACGGTTGACGGCGAGGAAGTCTTCCGGTTTGCCATCGCGGCGGGACACCGTGACGCCGACGAGCGCATGGCCCGCCGGGTCGAAGATCGTGTCCTTCACGCGCCCCAGGATGCGCCCCTCGTTGACAGCGATGACGGGGAGTGGGTGCAGCGTCGCCGCTTCGAAGGTGTGCGTCCGTCCGTGTCGCACGGCAGCCTCCTGGCGATGTTCCGTCGTCGGTGAGGCCCCATGCTGGCACGCGGCGCGTTGCGTCTCGATAACAGCCGGCGGCGCTTTCGCGAACAGTCCGGAGAAGCAGTACGGCGGCGCGCTCAGCGCACGCGATAACGGCTTCGTCATGTCTCGCAGTTCCAGCCACGAATACGCATCACGTTTCGGCAATACGTACGCGTATCGAGGGCGGCGACAATGACAGAGCATCGCGCAGCGGGCTGAAACGCCCGCGCTACTGTGTTTGGGTAAGCCGTCACGCCTGGCCCAGCACCTCCGGCGGCAGGCGTAGACCTTCACCCGTCGAACTGGGCGATGACGCCCGCGGCTTCGAGCCGGCGCAGCTCATCGGCGGCCAGCCCCAGCCACGAAGCGAGCACCTGCTCGGTGTGCTCGCCGACGTCGGGCGGCAGTCCGCGCACGCCGCCGGGCGTCCGCGACAGCTTCACGGGCGTGTTCGGCACCTTCAGCGGGCGCGACATCCGCGGATGTTGCAGCTCGACCAGCATGTCGCGCGCGAGCACCTGCGGCTGCGCGACCGCCTGCGGGATGTTGTTCAGCGGCCCGCACGGCAGCCCGATGGCGTCGAACTCCGCGATCCACTCCGCCGTGGTCCGCTGCATCAGCGCCTCGTTGAGGATCGGCTCCAGGACGTCGTGGTGGCGCGTGCGCAGGGCGCTCGTCTCGAAGCGCGCGTCATCGATCAGCTCCGGCCGGCCGATGATCGCGCAGAACAGCTCCCACTGGTTCGGCACGCCCCAGGACAGCGCCAGCACCATGTAGCCGTCCTGCGTCGGAAACGCCTGGAACGGCGTGGCGAGCGGATGGCGCGTGCCGATCGGCCCCGGCACCCTGTCGGTGGCGAAGTAGCGCACGATCGCGTTTTCGAGGACGGCGATCTGGCAGTCGAGCATGCTCACGTCGACCATCTGGCCTTCGCCGGAGCGTTCGCGCTCGTGCAGCGCGGACAGGATGCCGATGGCGGTGAACAGCCCCGCGGCGATGTCGCCCAGCGAGAGGCCGGGACGCACCGGCCGTCCTCCCGGCTCTCCAGTGATGCTCATGACGCCGCCCATGCCCTGCACGACGATGTCGAGCGCCGGCCGCAGCCTGTCCGGCCCCGTCTGTCCGAAGCCGGACGTCGCGGCGTAGATGAGCCGCGGGTTGCGCGCGTGCAGCACCTCCTAGCCGAGGCCGAGGCTGTCCATGGTGCCCGGCGTGAAGTTCTCCATCACCACGTCGACGTGCTCGGCGACGCGCAGGAACAGATCCTTGCCCTCGGCCTGTCTGCAGGTCGACGGCGATGCTCTTCTTGCCGCGGTTGATGCTGAAGAAGTACGCGCTCTCGCCATCGACGTGCGGGCCGGTGGTGCGGGCGACGTCGCCGCAGGGCGGCCGCTCGACCTTCACGACCTCGGCGCCGAGGTCGCACAGCACCATGCTGGCGAAGGGGCCGGACAGCACCCACGTGAGGTCGAGGATCGTGACATCGGACAGCGGACCAGGCATGGCAGTGACTCCGAACTACAGGCGAGAGACCGGGCATACGCCCGCGGCGGCGTCATCCTATCAGTCCCGCCCCGCATCCGGCAGCCATCCGCGGGATGGCGGCGCCGCCGCGCGCTCCGCGATGTCCCTGCAAAATCGTGCACCGCCCGACCGCTCGACCGACCGCTCGCCTTAGTGGTATACACTGTGCACTTCGCCGCGGCCGGGCATCAACGAAGGGTGGATGATGAGCGATTACTGGCGGCGGCGTTTCACGGACCAGCGGGTCTCGCGGCGAACGGCGTTGCGGGCCGCTGGTGCGGGAGCGATGGCGGGCGGCGCGATCGCGGTCGCGGGGTGCGGCGGTGGCTCGTCGAATGCGCCGGCCGCGGCCTCGCCGGCGAGCACGTCGTCGTCGAACGGGCCCGACCTGCTGAACTCCGGAGGGACGCCCCGGCGCGGCGGCCGGCTGAACGTCGCCGAAGCGGCGGACTTCGGGACGTTCGACCCCCACCTCGGCATCGTGCTGGCGTCGGCGTACTTCCCGCGCATCTACAACGGGCTGCTCAACCAGTCGGCGACGAAGCCCGAGTTCATCTACTTCGACCTCGCGTCCTGGCTCGAGATGCCGGACGCCCAGACGTTCGTGTTCAAGATCAGGCCGGGCGTGAAGGTCGCGCCGAACGACCTGGGCGTGCCGGAGCGAGACCTCGACGCCGAAGACGTGCGCGTCAACACGGAGCGCATCAAGACCACGCCGACGGCGAACAACTACACGTTTACGCGCGACTACGTCGACTCGGTGACCGTGTCCGGCGACCTCGTGACGATGAAGACGACGCGGCCGTACGCCTGGTTCCTGAACCGGATCGGGCTCTTCATCAACACCATCGCGCCCAGGGAACTGCTGGCGGGCGACCTGTCGCGGCTGGGGCAGCACGCGGCCGGCGCGGGGCCGTTTCGGCTGACCTCGCTGGAGCCGGGACAGCGCGCCGTCTTCGACCGAAACCCGAACTACTACCGCTCGGACGAAGCGACCGGCATGCGGTTGCCGTTCATCGACCAGATCGACCTGAAGCTGATCTTCGACCGGTCGGCATCGAGGACGGCGTTCCTCAGCCGCCAGTTGCACCGCTACGCGCCCGCCAACGCGACGGAGGCGAAGGGACTATCGGACAGGTTCGTGATCCTGCGCGAGCCGAATTTCTCGTACATCGCGTTCAGCATGAACTGCCGCCAGCCGCCGTTCGATGACGCGCGCGTGCGGCGCGCGTTCTCGCGCGCGATCAACCGGCAGCCCTACATCGACATCGTGTACGGGGGCGAGGCGAAGGCGGACGGCGTGGTGCACTGGCCCGTCGGCGCCTACGCGCTCGACCCGGCCGAACTCGAACAGACGTATCAGCCGTACGACGTGCAGGAGGCGCGGCGGCTCGTCGAGCAGGTCGGCGGCATCAAGGTGAAGTTGATGTACCCGGCGGGGACGCTGCTGGAGGAGCACGACCGCCACCTGCCGATCTTCCTCGGCCAGATGGAGGACGCGGGCATCAAGATCGAGCACGACCCTCAGGACCTGCCGACCTGGATCGACAACTACAGCAGGATCAACTACCAGTGCTCGCTCGCCCTGAACCAGTTCTACGAGACGCCGGAAATCCCGCTGGGGTTCCACACGGCGTCGGGGCCGCTCGGCGACGGCACGTACGCGCGCGGGCTGGGCGACGCGGATATTGAGGCGGCGGTGAAGAAGGCGAATGAAGTGCTGGACCTGCGCGAGCGGATCGAGGCGGTCCACGCGGCGCAGAAGGTGATCTACGAAAAGGACCCCATGATTCTGCCGCTCGTCAGCCCGTACCAGTTCGCGGCCTACTGGAACAACGTCCACGACATCCCGGGCGGCGTGGGACAGACGACGAGCTACTTCCTGAACACGCTCTGGCTGGAGTCGTAGCGTCGGACCTCTGGGAGGCGGAGGTGGCGCGCACGTGCCGGCGAGCGTCTGGCGAGTCGCTGTGCTGCGGGTGCGGCTTCGCCGGAAAGGCAGCCGGGGGCGGCTGCAATCCACGCCGCGCGTCTCGGCCATTCCTGATGGCTCCGAGCGTGCCGAGGGCTGGCCGGCGCGAGCCCCGGCCGAGCAGGGCGATCCGCGCAAATGTGTCATTGACAGCCCTCCCCGGCGGGCGTATGCTCGCTCACCATATGGTAGTAAGACCACCCACGACTGGTGAGGAAACCGTCGGCCCGCGCCTGGCACGGCGCCGCGCCATCCTCGACGCGGCGACGGAACTCTTCGCCGACCGCGGCTTCGGCGGGGTCTCGGTGCAGGAGATCGCCGACGCGGCGGGCGCGCACAAGACGACCGTCCTCTACCACTTCGCCACGAAGGAGGCGCTGCACGAAGCTGTGCTCGATGAGGCGCTCGGCCGCATCGCCGAGGTGATGCGCGAGTTCCTGGCCGGTGGGTTCCGGCGCGAGCGCGTCGGCTACATGCTGGACCAGATCCATGCCTTCTTCGCCGAGCACGTCGCGCTGGCGCGCATCCTGGAGCGCGAGCTGCTCGAATCGTCCGACCCGGAGGCGTACTTTCGCGGCTTCGTCGAGCCGATCTACCTGCCGGCGGTCGCTGCGCTGGAGCGGGCGATGGCCGCCGGCATCATCCCGCCCATCGACCCGGCGCTGTTTATTCACGACCTGCACGTGCAGCTTGTGGGGTACTTCTGCCATCGTCCGCTGATCGAGCGCCTCAAGCCGGGCGACCCGCTCTCGATCGAGGCGTTGATCGCCCGGCGCGACCATCTCGTCAATCAGATATTTCGTCAGCTCATGCCCGAGGGGGAGCAGTAGGCCGGGCCTCGCATCGGACAGCGCGCCCTGCTACAGGAGGACGTCATGACACTGGCCGCCGAATCCGACACCGCCCGTTATCCCGGCGCGCCGCCGGACTACCGGTTCGCGATCCCGCCGTTCCCCAACGGCTGGTTCCAGGTCGCGTACAGCGACGAGTTGCCGGTGAACGGCGTGCTGCCGCTCGAGTACTTCGGCACGCACCTGGTGCTGTTTCGCGATGAGGCCGGCGCGGCGCACGTGCTCGATGCGTTCTGCCCGCACCTCGGCGCACATCTCGCGTATGGGGGGGCCGTGGAGGGCGGTTGCATCCGCTGCCCGTTCCACTTCTGGCGCTTCAACGGCGACGGGCAGTGCGTCGAGGTGCCGTACGCGAACAAGATCCCGGCGCTTGCGCAGCTCGAGGCGTGGCCGGTGTTCGAGGCGAACGGACTGATCATGGTCTACAACCACATGGAGGAGCTGCCGCCGGCCTGGACGCCTCCGGAACTGACGGAGTACGGCTCGCCCGCTTGGACGGACTACGCGCGCCGGCGCTGGAAAATCCGCACGCACAACCAGGAGATGGCCGAGAACGGCGTCGACTCCGCGCACTTCAAGTACGTGCACGGGACGCCGGAGCAGCCGCGGACGCGCGCGGAGATCGACGGTCACGTGTTCCGCGTGCGCTCGCCCGTCCAGTACACGACGCCCAAGGGCGCGATCGAGGGCCAGATCGCGTCCGATTCGTACGGGTTCGGTTTCAGCCTGGTGCGTTTCACGGGCATCGTCGAGACGCTGATCGTGTCATCGGTCACGCCGATCGACGGCGAGCACGTGGACGTGCGCTTCTCGTTCATGACGAAGAAGATCGGGAGCGAAGAGGCGACGACGAACGTCGGCAAGGCGTTCATCGCTGAGATCGAGCGCCAGCTCGGGCAGGACATCCCCATCTGGGAGCACAAGGTGATGAAGATGCGGCCGATGCTGTGCGACGGCGACGGACCGATCGGGCTGTTCCGGCGCTGGTGCAAGCAGTTCTACCTGCCCGAGACGCGCCGACGGACAGGCGTAGCGGAGGGACCGCGATGACGCGCGCCATCGACACGTTCGTCAACGTCAACATGGGGTCGATCGAGCGGCCGCCATGGCTCGTGCGCGTCGCGGAGGACTACTTCAACCGCGCCGACGCCATCTTCAAGGACATCTCGATCGGCGAGCTGACCGAGGCGATGGACCGCGCGGGCGTCGAGAAGGCGATCCTATCGACGACGCTGGAGAACCCGGCCGAGCACGTGCTCGCGTTTCCGCGCGCGAACCCGGAGCGCTTCGTGCTGTCGGTGTCGCTCGACCCGCGGCTGGGCATGCAGAACATCCGCGCGCTGGAGCGCATCGTCCGCGACGAGCCGGTCGTGCTCGCGCGCATCACGCCGTTCATGATCGACCTGCCGCCGAACGACAGGGTGTACTACCCGGTGTACGCGAAGTGCATCGAGCTGGACCTGCCGATCGCCATCAACACCGGCATCCCGGGGCCGCCGATGCCGGGGAAGTGCCAGGACCCGATGTACCTGGACGAGGTGTGCGTCTTCTTCCCGGAGCTGAAGCTCGTGATGGCGCACGGCGCCGACCCGTGGTGGGCCGTCGCGATCCGGCTGATGATCAAGTACCGCAACCTGTACATGCAGACGTCGGCGTACGCGCCGCGCTACTTCCCGCCGGAGCTGATCCAGTTCATGAACACGCGCGGGCAGGACAAGATCATGTTCGCCTCCGACCACCCGGTGCTGTCGTTCGAGCGCTGCATCAAGGAGGCGGAGGCGCTGGACCTGCGCGAGGGCGTGCTCGACAAGTTCCTGTACGCGAACGCCGACCGGCTGTTCTGGAACAGCCGCCAGCGGGCACAACCGGCGAACGCCGCGCAGTCAGCGTGAGGCATCGAGCATGAGCCACCACCCGGCCACCGGCATCGCGCCGCTGACGGCGCCGCACGTGCTGGAGTACGACGTACACGCGCAGCGTCGGTCCGGTCATCGGCCGCTTCCTCGGCGGGCTGCGAGAGCGGCGGCTCGTCGGCGTGCGCACCGCGGACGGCCGCGTGCTCGTGCCGCCGCAGGAGTACGACCCCGAGACCGGCGAAGCCGTCGGCGAGTTCGTCGAAGTCGGGCAGGCGGGCGTCGTCGCGACGTGGGCATGGGTGCCAGAGCCGCGGCCGAAGCACCCGCTCGACCGGCCGTTCGCGTGGGCGCTGGTCCGCCTCGACGGCGCCGACACGGCGATGCTGCACGCCGTCGATGCCGGCGATCGAGTCGCGGATGTCGCACGGGCATGCGCGTGCGCGTGCGCTGGCGCGACGAGACGGCCGGCGAGATCCAGGACATCGCCTGCTTCGAGCCGGAGGACGCGCGATGACGCGAGCAGGTGTACGGCATCAAGACGCCGGTGCGGCTCGACTACACGTTCGTGGCCGGGCAGGCGTCGTCGCGATTCCTGCGCGGCGCTCGCCGAGGGCCGCATCGTCGGCCAGCGCTGTCCGCGTGCGCCAAGGTGTACGTGCCGCCGCGCGGCTCGTGCCCGACGTGCGCCGTCGCGACGGACGAGGACGTGGAGGTGGCCGACACCGGCATCGTCACGACGTTCTGCATCGTGAACATCCCGTTCGCGGGGCAGGCAGATGCGCGTGCCGTACGTCTCGGCGTCGATCCTGCTCGACGGCGCGGACATCCCGCTGTTCCACCTGGTGCAGGAGGTCGACGCGCACGACGTGCGGATGGGCATGCGCGTCGAGGCGGTCTGGGTGCCGCGCGACGAGCTGGCGCCGAGCATGAACAGCATCCGTTACTTCCGCCCGACGGGCGAGCCGGACGCGCCGTTCGAATCGTACAGGGAGCACCTCTGATGCGCGACGTCGCCGTCGTCTCGTTCGCGCAGGCGCCGAGCGTCCGCCCGACACGGAGCGCAACGAGGTCGAGATCCTGATGCCGGTCGTCGCGCGAGGCGATCGAGCGCTCCGGCATCGGCCGCGCACGAGATCGGCTTCACCGTGCTCGGGTCGTCGCGACTACCTCGCGGGGCAGCCGTTCGCGTTCGTGACGGCGCTCGACGCCGTGGGCGCGTGGCCGCCGATCGCGCGAGTCGCACGTCGAGATGGACGGCGCGTGGGCGCTGTACGAGGCGTGGGTGCGGCTGCAGCACGGCGACATCGACTCGGCGCTGGTCTACGCCTTCGGCAAGTCGTCGCTCGGCGACCTGCGCGAGGTGCTGGTGCTGCAGCTCGACCCGTACTACCTCGCGCCGCTCTGGCCGGACTCCGGTCAGCCTCGCCGCGCTGCAGGCGCGCGCGCTGCTCGACGCCGGCGAAGTACACGCGAGCGCGATATCGCCGCAGGTCGCCGCGCGCAGCCGGCGCGACGCCGCGTCGAATCCGCAACGCGCAGGTCGCGCGGCGACGTCGACGTCGATGACGCTGCTCGCCGAGCCGTACGTCGTCGCGCCGCTGCGCAAGCACGACTGTCGCGCCGATCTCCGACGGCGCGGCCGCGGTCGTGCTCGCGGCCGGCGACCTCGCGCGCAAGGTCTGCGAGCGGCCGGCGTGGATCCGCGGCATCGACCACCGCATCGAGCCGCACGCGCTCGGCGTGCGCGACCTGACGCGATCGCCTTCGACCGAGCTTGCCGCGGCGAAGGCGGGCCGGCGTAACGGCCACGGCGCGGTCGACGTCGCCGAGCTCCACGCGCCGTTCACGCACGAGGAGCTGATCCTGCGCGACGCGCTCGGGCTCGGACGACGGCGTCGACGATCAACCCGTCGGGCGGCGCGCTGGCGGCGAACCCGGTGATGGCCGCCGGCCTCGTCCGCATCGGCGAGGCCGCGCAGCGCATCATCGACGGCGAGGCGCGGCGCGCGCGTCGCGCACGCGACGTCCGGGCCGTGCCTGCAGCAGAACCTCGTCTGCGTCCTGGAGGGCGACTGATGGCGGAACGCTTGCGCCGTCGTCGGCATCGGCCAGACGCAGCACGCGTCGAAGCGCGACGACGTCTCGATCGCCGGGCCTCGTGCGCGAGGCGGCGCTGCGCGCGCTCGACGACGCGGAGCATGACGCTGGAGCGACATCGACGCCGTCGTCATCGGCAAGGCGCCCGACATGTTCGAGGGCGTGATGATGCCCGAGCTGTACCTCGCCGACGCGCTCGGCGCGGCCGGCAAGCCGATGATGCGCGTGCACACCGCCGGCAGCGTCGGCGGCTCGACCGCGCTCGTCGCGGCGAACCTCATGCAGGCGGGGCTCCACGAGCGCGTGCTCACCGTCGCGTTCGAGAAGCAGTCGGAGAGCAACGCGATGTGGGCGCTCTCGCCGCAGATGCCGTTCCAGCCGCCGCTCGTCGCGGGCGCGGGCGGCTACTTCGCGCCGCACATCCGCGCGTACATCCGCGCGCTCGGGCGCGCCCGGCCGACATCGGCATGCTGGTCGCGGTGAAGGACCGGCTGAACGCGCTGCGGAACCCGTACGCGCACCTGCACATGCCCGACATCACGCTCGAGACGGTCGCGGAGTCGCCGATGCTCTGGGACCCGATCCGCTTCCTCGAGACGTGCCCGTCGTCCGACGGCGCGTGCGCGATGGTGCTCGGCGAGCGAGGCCGCCGCGACGCGCGCGCCCAGGCCCGCCGGCGTGGGTGCACGGCATCGGCGATGCGCAGCGAGCCGACGATGTTCGCCGGCCGCGACCAGGTGAACCCGCGGGCGGGCCGCGACTGCGCGGCCGACGTCTACCGGCAGGCCGGCATCACCGACCCGCGCGAGGAGATCGACGTCGCCGAGATCTACGTGCCGTTCAGCTGGTACGAGCCGATGTGGCTGGAGAACCTCGGGCTTCGCCGCCGAGGGCGAGGGCTGGAAGCTGACGGCCGAGCGGCGCGACCGCGTTCGACGGCGACATGCCGGTCAACCCGTCGGGCGGCGTGCTGTCGTCGAACCCGATCGGCGCGTCGGGCATGATCCGCTTCGCCGAGGCGGCGCTGCAGGTGCGCGGCCAGGCGGGCGAGCACCAGGTCGACGGGCGCGCGCATCGCGCTCGGCCACGCCTACGGCGGCGGCTCGCAGTTCTTCTCGATGTGGGTCGTCGGCAGCGAGAAGCCGTAGCGGGAGAGGAGTGGCCATGGAGTTCAACCTCGCCGACCTCTCGAGATGCGTCGCCGACGCGTCCCCGAGCGGGAAGCGCTCGTCTGCGGCGACGCGCGCCTCACGTTCACGCCAGCTCGACGAGCGCGCGACGCGCCTGGCGCACTACCTCGCTCGCGAGCGGGCATCAGGCCGGGCGACCACATCGGGCTGTACCTCTACAACTGCACCGAGTACATCGAGGCGGCGCTCGCGGCGTACAAGATCCGCGCCGTCCCGATCAACATCAACTACCGCTACGTCGAGGACGAGCTGCGCTACCTGTTCGACAACGCCGACCTCGTCGGCGCTCGTCTACCACCGCGAGTTCGCGCCGCGCGTCGCCGCCGTCGCCGCGCGACGTGCCGGCGCTGCGCACGTTCGTCGCCGTCGACGACGGCAGCGGCGCACGACTGCGCGGCGCATCGGCGCGGTGGACGTACGAAGCGGCGCTCGCGGCGGCGTCGCCGGCGCGCGACTTCGCGCCGCGGTCCGGCGACGACCTGTACATCATCTACACCGGCGGCACGACCGGCATGCCGAAGGGCGTGATGTGGCGCCACGAGGACCTGTTCTTCGCCGGCTTGCAGGGCGGCAACCCGGGCGGGCCGACATCGACGCGCCCGGAGCAGCTCGGCCCAGAACGCGAAGAGCGCACGCGGCGCGCTCACGCACGCTGCCGGCAGCGCCGCTGATGCACGGCGCGGCGCAGTGGGCGGCGCTGATCGGCCTGCACGGCGGCGGCAAGGTGGTGCTCTGCCGACGAGCAAGCGCTTCGATCCCGAGCGAGATCTGGCAGCTGGTCGAGGACGAGAAGGTGAACACGCTGTCGATCGTCGGCGACGCGATGGCGCGTCCGCTGGCGGAGGCGCTGGCGACGCGGGCGCGACGTACGACACGTCGTCGCTGTTCGTGATCTGCGTCCGGCGGCGCGATTTTCTCGGAGGCCGTGAAGGCAGCAGCTGCGGGCGAGCCTGCCGCACACGCTGCTGATCGATGCTTCGGCGCCTCGGAAGGCGGGCACCAGGGCATGAACCTCGGCGCGAACGAAGACTGCGCAAGCCCGCGCTTCTACGGTAAACGACGCACACCGCGGTGCTCGACGACCAGACTACGGCCGGTCGCGCCCGGCTCCGGCGTCGTCGGGCAGGCTCGCGCGCCGCGGCCGCTGCCGCTCGGCTACTACAAGGACCCGGAGAAGACCGCGGCGCACGTTCGTCGACGGACGCCGACGGCGAGCGCTGGGTCGTCGCCGGGCGACATGGCGACGGTCGAGGCCGACGGCACGCTCACGCTGCTCGGCCGCGGCTCGGTCTGCATCAACAGCGGCGGCGAGAAGATCTTCCCGGAGGAAGTCGAGGCGGCGCTCAAGTCGCACCCGGCGGTCTTCGACGCGGTCGTCGTCGGCGTGCCGGACGAGCGCTGGGGCGAGCGCGTCGCGGCCGTCGTGCAGCCGCGGCCGGGGCACGCGCTCACGCTGCGAGGACCTGGACGCGCACTGCCGCACGAAGATCGCGGCGTACAAGGTGCCGCGCGAGCTCACGCTCGTCGACGAGATCACGCGCCAGCCGAGCGGCAAGCCCGACTACCGCTGGGCCAAGGAGCGCGCGATGGAGACGGCCGCGGCGGCTGCCGGCGGCACCCTGAAAGGATGAGTACTTGAGCGAGCGCACTCCTCATCGAACGCGACGGCCACGTGCTGACGCTCACGATGCAACCGTCCCGAAGTGAAGAACGCGCTCAATCCGGAGATGCTCTGCCGGCTGGCCGACGCGTGGGAGCTGATCGAACAGCGACGACGGCGTGCGCTGTCGCGATCCTCACCGGCGCGGGCGGCGACTTCTGCGCCGGCGCCGACCTGGACAAGCTCGTCGCGCGCGTCGCTCGCCAACCTGCCGCCGGAGGACGAGTTCGAGAAGCGCTGCCGCGACAGATCCGGGCACGATCTTCAAGGGCCTGCTCCGGAGCTACCGGCTGACGAAGCCGCTCGTCGCCGCGATCGAAGGATATTGCGTCGCCGGCGGGACCGAGATCCTGCAGTCGACCGACATCCGCGTCGCCGGCGAGGGCGTCGATCGTTCGGCATCTCCGAAGTCGATGGGGCCTCTTCCCGCAGGGCGGCTCGACGGTGCGCCTCCGCCGCCAGATCCCGTACACGATGGCGATGGAGATGCTGCTGACCGGCGACACGTTCCCGGCCGCGGAGGCGCTGCGCTTGGGGCTGATCGGGCGCGTTGTGCCGAAGGGCGGCGCGCTCGCGGCCGCGCGCGAGATCGCGGTGCGCATCGCCGCGAACGGGCCGGTGGCGGTGCGCAAGATGAAGCAGTCCGTGCATGGAGACCGAGTGCCTGCCCGAAAAGGAGGCGCTCGACGATCGAGTTCCGCATCGGGATGGAAGTGTACGCGACGGAGGACGCGCGCGAGGGGCCGCGGGCGTTCAAAGAGAAGCGCGCGCCGCAGTTCAAGGGCCGTTAGCGCCGGGAAGAGGGAACGCAGAACGATGAGCCTGGATTTCACGCTCGCCGAAGAACACCAGCTCATACGCACGTCGGTGCGGGCGATGCTGCAGAAGTACATCCCGCGGCGGGAGGAGTTCCGCGACATGAACGCGGAGCGCAAGTTCCCGCAGGAGCTCTGGGACGACTTCGCGCGCATCGGCCTGCTGGGCTGCCTGGTGCCGGAGCAGTACGGCGGCAACGAACGCCGGGCTGCTCGCGCTCACGCATTGCGTTCGAGGAGATGACGGCGCAGGGCTTCTTCCCCGGCCTGCATGCTTGTCACATCGATGGACGCGGCCTGCATCGTCAAGAACGGCTCCGATGAGCTGAAGGCGCGCGTCCTGCCGAAGATCGTCGCCGGTGAGATGAAGCTGTGCTTCGCCGTGACGGAGCCGAACGCGGGCACCAACACGTTCCGCATCGAGACGCACGCGCGGCGCGACGGCGACGTCTACCGCGTCAACGGACAGAAGGTGTTCATCACGGGCGTCGACCATGGCGGACTACATGCTGCTCGTCGCGCGGACGACGACGGTGCGAGGAGCTGAAGGAGCAGGGCAAGCCGAAGTTGCACGGGCTCTCGCTGTTCCTCGTCGACACGAAGTCGCCGGGTCTCGAGAAGACGCTCCTGCCCACGCCCGCGGGCGACGGGGCCGGCCAGTTTCAGCTCTTCTTCGACAACGTGGAGGTGCCGGCCGGCAACCTCGTCGGGGCAGGAAGACAACGGCGCCACGGCGATGTTCAACTCGCTGAACCCGGAGCGCATCCTCGCCGCCGCGATCTGCTCCGGCATGACGCAGCAGTGCCTGGAGAAATCGGTCGCGTACGCGAAGGAGCGCCGCGTCTTCAAGGACACGCCGATCGGCGCCTACCAGTCGATCGCGCACCCGCTCGCGGAGGCGAAGATCTGGCACGAAGCGGTGAAGCTGATGATGTACCGCGCGGCGTGGTCGTTCGACCAGGGCCTCGACCCGCTGGAAGTCGGCACGCAGTCGAACATGGCGAAGTTCCTGGCCGCCGACCTCGCGCTGAAGGCGGTCGATGCCGCGCTCGAGACGCACGGCGGCAACGGCTTCTTGGAGGATTACGGGCTGATCAACCTGTGGTTCGGCGCGCGCCTGTTCAAGACGGCGCCGGTGAGCCGCGAAATGATCCTGAACTACGTCTCGGAGTGGAGCCTGGGGCTGCCGCGTTCGTACTGAGGAATAGCCGCGGAAGCGCGGACTGGAGAACACAGCATGGTGCAACTGACCGAAGTCAACATCTACAGCCCGGACGTGTACACGGAGCGTCTTCCGCACGACGTTTCAAGCTGCTCCGGCGCGAGGCCCCGGTGTACTGGCACCGGGAAGCCAAACGGACCGGGGTTCTGGGCGCTGACCAAGTACGACGACATCGTGACGGTGTCGCAGGACTCCGCGACGTTCTCTTCGGCGCGCGCTGGCACGAACATCGACGATCTGCCGCCGGACGCGTTGGCGATGATCCAGACGTTGATGCTGAACATGGACCCGCCGAAGCACACGCTGTATCGCCGGCTCGTCGCCACCGGCTTCACGCCGGCGATGATCCGCAAGCTCGAGCCGCACGTCCGCGACATCACGACGCGCATCATCGATGAGGTCGCGGAGCGCGGCGCGTGCGACTTCGTGACGGAGGTGGCGGCCGAGCTGCCGCTCCAGGTGATCGCCGAGATGATCGGCGTCCCGCACGAAGAGCGGCACATGCTCTTCGACTGGAGCAACCGGCTGATCGGCTTCGACGACCCGGAGTTCACGACGTCGCCGGAAGACGGCAGGGTGGCCGCGACCGAGCTGTTCATGTACGCGCACCAGCTCGCGTCGCAGCGGAAGCAGGAGCCGCGCGACGACCTGATCAGCGTGCTGCTGCAGGCCGAGGTCGAAGGCGAGGAGCTGAGCGAGCCGGAGTTCGACGCGTTCTTCATCTTGCTCGTGCGTGGCCGGCAACGAGACGACGCGCAACCTGATCGCCGGCGCCATGCGGGCGTTCATGGAGCACCCGGCGCAGCGCCAGCGGCTGATCGACGACCCATCGCTCATGCCGGTCGCGGTCGAGGAGATGCTGCGCTGGGGTTCGCCGCTGATCTACTTCCGGCGCACCGCGACGCGCGACACGGAGGTCCGCGGCCAGCGCATCCGCGAAGGCGAGAAGGTGGTCATGTACTACCCCTCGGCGAATCGCGACGAGGACGTGTTCGAGAACGCCGACACGCTTCGACGTCGGCCGCGATCCGAACCCGCACCTGGCGTTCGGCGGCGGCGGCCACCACTTCTGCCTCGGCGCCAGCCTGGCGCGGCTGGAGATCAGAGTGATGTTCGAGGAGCTGTTCCGGCGGCTGCCGGACATCGAGCCGAACGGAGAGCCGCGCCGGCTGCGGTCGAACTTCGTCAACGGGATTAAACACTTGCCGGTGCGGTTCACGCCGGAGCGGGCGTAGCCGGCTACGGCGCAGGGAGCACGCACATGCACACACGGATCTGCGACGAATTCGGCATCGAGTTTCCGATCTTCGCGTTCAGCCACTGCCGCGACGTCGTCGCGGCGGTGAGCCGCGCCGGCGGCATGGGCGTGCTCGGCGCGCTCGCCTTCTCGCCCGAACAGCTCGAGATCGAGCTCGCGCTGGATCGACGAGCACGTCGACGGCAAGCCGTACGGCGTCGACGTCGTGATGCCGGCATCGCTGGCGCAGGGCGCGGCCGACGCGCCGAAGACGCACTCGAAGAGATGATCCCGCAACGGCACCGGGACTTCGTCGAGGAGGTGCTCCGGCGCCACAACGTGCCGCCATTGCCGGCGGACGCGCCGCATCCGGAGAGCCTGCTCGGCTGGACGCACGACCGGCGGCATGCCGCAGGTCGACGTCGCGCTCTCGCACGACATCAAGCTGCTCGTGAACGCGCTCGGCCCGCCGCCCGCGGACGTCATCGAACGCGCGCACGCGCAGGGCGTGCGCGTCGCCGCGCTCATCGGCACGGTGGACCAGGCGCGCAAGCAGGTCGCGGCCGGCGTCGACGTGATCATCGCGTCGGGCACGGAGGCCGGCGGCCACACGGGCGAGATCAGCACGATGGTGCTGACGCCGCAGGTCGTCGATGCGGTGGCGCCGGTACCCGTGCTCGCGGCGGGCGGCATCGGCAGCGGACGGCAGGCTGCGGCGGCGCTGGCGCTCGGCGCGGACGGCGTGTGGACCGGCTCGATCTGGCTCACCGTCGCCGAGTCCGACACGCATCCCGTCGTGAAGGAAAAGCTGCTCGCGGCGACGTCGCGCGATACGGTGCGGTCGCGCTCGATGACCGGCAAGCCGGCGCGGCTGCTGCGCACGCCGTGGACCGAGGCGTGGGATGCGCCGGACTCTCCGGGCGCGCTGCCCATGCCGCTCCAGTTCATGCTCACCGCCGACGCGATAGGCCGCATGCACCGCTACGCCGACAACCCTGAGACCGGCGCGCGCGACCTTGTCGGATCGCCTGTGGGCCAGATCGTCGGCAGCATGAACGCGGTGCGGACCGTGCGCGAGGTGATCTACAGCATGGTCGAGGAGTACATCGAGACCGTATCGGCCATGTCGGCGTCGCTCGCCGCCGCCGCGAAGGAGCAGGCCGGAGCATGAAGCTCGGGCTGGCGACCGGGTACTGGACTTCGGGGCCGCCCGCCGGCATCGAGGAGAGCATCGCCGAGGCGGAGCGCCTGGGCTTCGACTCGATCTGGACGGCCGAGGCGTACGGCTCCGACTGCCTGACGCCGCTCGCCTGGTGGGGCGCAAGCACGTCGCGCGTCAGGCTCGGCACGTCGATCGCGCAGATCTCGGCGCGGACGCCGGCGGCGATGGCGATGTCGGCGATCACGCTCGACCACCTGTCGGGCGGACGCTTCATCCTGGGGCTCGGCGCGTCGGGGCCGCAGGTGGTGGAAGGGTGGTACGGCCAGCCGTATCCGCGGCCGCTCGAACGCACGCGGGAGTACGTCGAGATCATCCGGCGCATCGTCGCGCGTGAGGAGCCGCTGGAGTTCCAGGGCCGGCACTACCAGGTGCCGCACCCGGGCGGCATGGGGCTGGGCAAGCCGCTGAAGTCGATCGTGCACCCGCTGCGGAAGGACATCCCCATCTACCTCGGCGCGGAGGGCCCGAAGAATGTCGCGATGGCCGCCGAGATTGCGGATGGCTGGATGCCGGTGTTCTTCTCGCCGAAGAGCGATGCGTTCTACCGCAAGGCGCTCGCGGAGGGGTTCGCGCGTCCGGGCGCCCGTCGCAAGCCGGAGGAGTTCGACGTGCCGGCGGCCGTCTCGATCATCGTGAACGATGACGTCGAGGCGGCGGCGGACCTCATGCGGCCGATGCTCGCGCTGTACATCGGCGGCATGGGCGCACGCAGCGAGAACTTCCACTACGACGTCTTCGTGCGCATGGGCTACGAAGCGGAGTGCGAGAACATCCAGAGTCTGTTCCTGGCCGGGCAAAAGCGCGAGGCGATGGCCGCCGTCCCGACGCGGATGGTGGAAGACGTCGCGCTCATCGGCCCGCCCGGCAAGATCAAGGACGAGTTGGCGGAGTGGAAGCGCACGGTCGCGACCACGCTGCTCGTCGGTGGGCCGCCCGCGATGCTTCGCACGATCGCCGAGCTCGTGCTGGACTGATCCCCGCCGGGCGAACGTAAGCGGCGGCCGTGGCACAACGGCGCCGTCCCGCCCACCACTGGAGCTGAACCATCATGCTCGTCCCGCTGCCGCCCGTGCCCGTGGCGGCCGTCTTCGTCTCTCTGGCTTGACAAGCGCCGGCGGTGCGCCGCACACTCGGACTCTGCCCGTAAAGATCGCCAAAGGAGGATCCATGGCTGGCCGCAAGTATGGAGTCATCATCTACGCGCGCACGCCCCCAGGGTACGCGGCGATGTCGGCCGCGGAGCGTGCCAAGCCGGGCAAGGCCTTCGAACAGGTCTTGAAGCAGTACGCCGGCAAGGTGGATTTGCTGCGCCGCTACTGGACGAGCGCGTTCACGCACGAGGCCTCGGACGTCTTCGTCATGGAGTGCGACGATCCCACGGTGATGCACGCGTTCCAGGAAGATCTCGATAAGGCGATGGCGCGCGGCGGCGGCGACCCGAGCCGCTTCGGCGGCACGGTGCACCTGACGTTCGGCATCAATCCTGATGCCGCGCCGCCCGCGAAGGGGCGGGGCCGCCGGTAGCGGCGCGACGCCCAGGTAGCACCGTGCGGGCTGCACAGCCCGGGCTACGGCGTCCGATTTAGCCTCCGGCGTCGGACTCCAGCCTGATGCCGCTCAGTGCGGGCAAGGTCTCGCGCAAGAAACGCATCGCCGCTGTGTCGCCGCGGAGGTAGGCGTCGAAGAACGGCGTCGCCAGCGTGCGCAGCAATTCACGCTGCCGGTCGCCGGCTATCAGCTCGCCGGTTGCATCGGTGCGTCCGAGGCACGCCGCCACGTTGCCGTTGAGCGCCTGCGCCACCTTGACGGCATCGCCGGCTGCGTCGCCACGGGATGCGGTCGAAACCACGTCGCCGAGTTTCTCGTCGGTCGTGTCGAAATCGGCGAAACGGATGTGGTCCGCGCCGATGATCTCGGCGTAGTACCGGGGCACGCTCGCCGCCTCATACGCCGCGCGGATGCTCGCCGGGCCGACGATCCGGTCTCTCGAACCACCGATGATCATCGCGGGCACGGATGTGCCGGCCGCGATATCCAGCGGAAGGACACAGCCGAAGGGAGAGATCGGCACGATCGCCTTGATGCGCGCGTCGCGCTCGGCGCCGTACGCCGACAGCATCGCCGTCAGCCCGCCCAGCGAGTGGCCGGTCATGCCGATGCGGTTTGCATCGATCGCTCCGGCGAAGACGCCGACGCCCGCCGCCCCGCGCCGCAGCATCTCGTCGATGACGAACGCGACGTCGGCCGGCTGGTCCAGGACGGCGGAGATGCGCGGGCCGCCGGGCGTGTCGATGCGGCTCTGCGGGAACCCCGGCGCCGCGACGACGTAGCCATGACTCGCGAGGTGCTGCGTGTACGATGCCGACTGCCGCCGCAAGGACGAGAACCCGTGCGCGAAGATGATCAGCGGGTAGGGACCGCCGGACCGTTCGAGGGCCGCGTCGCGCTGCTCCGGCGCCTCCGCGGTCGCGGCGGCGGGATACCACACCTCGACATCCATCCGCCGGTCGGGCGTGCCCGGGGCCTCTCGGTTCGGCGCGGTAGGGCGCGCGGCGTCGACCAGGCTGAACGTGGCCACGCCGACGCCGTACGGCCCGCGATTCGCGACCTGTTCCAGCGTCGGTGCGGCGACGGGTGTCGAGGTCGCGGCCGGGCGTGCCTCATCGCCCGATGAGCAGGCCGCGACCAGCAGGCACATCGTGACGGCCGCCAGCAGGAGACGTGTGCGGGTGATCACAGTTCGGAGTGTAAGCGCTCGGGCGCGAGCGCGCTTCGGCGACGTTGCGCCGGGCGCCGCTAGGCTGCGTCGCTCGCCGCGTCGGCGCCCGCCTCGATGCGGGCGAACAGGTCTTCGACGTCACGGGGCTCCATGGGCTTCGCGAAGTAGAACCCCTGCCCCAGCTCGCAGTCCAGCGTCGTCAGCCGCGCGAGCTGCTCGCTCCGCTCGATGCCCTCCGCCACCAGCTCGACGTCGAGCGTCTTGCCGAGCTCGATGATCGCGCGGGTGAGATCCTTGCGCTGCGGCTCCGCATCGACGTCGTCGATGAACGACTTGTCGATCTTGAGCAGGTCGAACGGGAACTGGCGCAGGTAGCTGAGCGACGAGTATCCGGTACCGAAGTCGTCGATCGCCAGCCGCACGCCGAGCGCCTTGAGTTCCTGCAGCCGCGACATCATCAGGCCGATGTCCTGCATCATCACGCTCTCGGTGATCTCCAGGATCAGGCGGTGCGGATGCAACCCCGTCTCACCGAGCACGCGCTCGACTTCGGCCGCGAAGCCCGGGCGTTGAAGCTGCTTCGCCGACACGTTGACGCTCAGCGTCCAGTCGGCGATGCCGGGGTACGCGGCCTGCCAGTCCGCGGCTTGCCGGCACGCTTCTTCGAGCACCCAGCGGCCCAGGCCGACGATCGCGCCGGAGTCTTCCGCAAGCGAAATGAAGTCTCCCGGCGGGATCAACCCGCGGCGGGGGTGCTGCCATCGGACCAGCGCTTCGACGCCGAACAGCTCGCCGGTCCTGAGCAGGATGACCGGCTGGTAGTGGAGGATGAACTCGCGATTCTCGACCGCGTGGTGCAGGTCGGCGATGAGGTCCAGGCGTTCGGTCATGGACACCTGCATACCGGCCTCGAAGACCTCGTAACGTCCCTTGCCACGCGACTTCGCGACGTACATGGCGGTGTCGGCGTCGCGCAGCAGCGCCTCGGCGGTTGTGCCGCGCTCCTGCGCATCGCCCACGGCGACGCCGATGCTCGCGCGCACGAGCAGCTCTTTGCCTTCGAGGTCGAAGGGCGCCTGCAGCGCCTCGAAGATCCGTTCCGTGACGTCCGCTGCCTCGCTCACGTCGCTGAGGTCCTCGATGAGCACCGCGAATTCATCGCCCCCAAGCCGCGCGACCGTGTCGACGGGGCGGAGGCAGTCCTGCACGCGCACGGCCACTTCCGTGAGGAGGCGGTCGCCGGCGGTGTGGCCGAGGCTGTCATTGACGCCCTTGAAGTTATCGAGGTCCATGAAGAGCACAGCCACGCGGTCGCCGCTGCGGGTGGATCGCAGGAGGGCGTGTTCAAGCCGGTCGGTAAACCGCGTGCGGTTCGCCAGCTTCGTAAGGGGATCGTGGAGCGCCTGGTAGCGGAGCTGCTGCTCGAGCAGCTTGCGCTCGGTGACATCGCGGACGTTCAGGACGAGGCCGTTGATGGCCGGATTCTCCCGCTGGTCCGTGCCGGTGAACTCGAGGTGCCGCCAGTCGCCGTTGCGATGTCGGACGCGGCCTTCGCCGGTGACGGTGACATCGTGCTTCGTCATGAGGTCGCCGAGCGCGGCGAGGAACGCGGCGGCATCGTCGCGGTGGATGCTGTCGAGCAGCCGCTGTCCGACGACCATCTCCGGCGCGAGTCCCAGGACGCGCGAGATCGCCGGGCTCTGGTACCGGATCGTCGTGTCCGGCTCGATCACCGTGATCAGGTTCGACGCGTGCTGGACGAGCGACCGGAACCACTCTTCGCGCTGGCGGATCTCCTCTCGCGAGTCCTGCAGCTCCTGGTAGAGCCGCAGGCCCTTGATGGCGGTCGCTGCCTGGGCGACGAGCGCTGTGAGGAACTCCACCTCCGCCGCTTCGAATGCATGCGGCGTGGACGATGCGAAACTGATGCCGCCGAGCGCCTTCTGCTGGAACACGACCGGGAAGACGGCGGTGGATACGATGTGCGCGCGCTCATAGAACTTACGCAGCGGCACCGGGTCGACGGGGTTCGCCGCCTGGCGGCGCTCCCACGCCTGCTCGTCGTGGACGTCCGGCATCAGGAAGGGCTTGCCGGCGCGTGCCAGCGCCGCGCCGAACTGCAGCTGCCCCGTCCCGGTGGGGACGACCTTGTCGTTTCGCCACGATGCCGCCGTGTTGGTCGCGGAGTACCGCGCGACGTTGAGGGTGCGTTCCAGCATGACTTCGCCGGTCTCGTCATACGTCTCGATGACGACCCAGTCGAAGCCGGACGCCTTCGCAAGCGCCGTGGCGAGCGCGGACAGGACGTGCTCGGTCTCCTGGGCCTGGTTGAACGCGTTCGAGACGTTCGCCAGCGACTCCAACTGCTCGCGCTGGCGCGCGCGCCGTTGGGCATCGAGCACGTTGCCGACGAGGTGAGCCAGGATCGGGCGCGCCGCCTCGAAGAACGCGATCCGTTCGTCGTCGAGCCCGTCCGGCCAGGGGCCCCGGACGATCAGGAGGTCTGAGTTGCTCTCGTCGCCGGGAAGAATGGCCGCGAGATGCGTCGCCGGGGTGCTCGGCACGAGCGCCTTGCCGCCGGCGACGATGCGCTCTGCCGCATCGAACAAACCACCACTGACGTGAGCGTTGGTGACCAACTGGCGCCAGACGAGCCAGTAACCCTTCTGCTTGATCTCGTACGCGCCCGGATCGCACGGACATCCCAGGCGGACGAATGCGGGATCGCCTGCCCGGATGACGTACGCGTCCTCTGCGGCGAGCGCGTCGGTGATCACCGAGCAAGCGTCCGTGACGTCCGCCGCGGTGGGGGACGCGTTGGTGCAGATCCGCGCCAGCGCCTGGAGTCGTGATGGCACCGTGCTACCTCGTACGAGCCCCGCGAGTTGGACTCGATCAAAGGTTCGGCAGCAGATGCCGGACGGCACATAGGGGTTTCCACTAGGGGTGCGGAGCGGCGTCGCCGGGGTGGAGCCAAGCGGTACGCATCGTGGATCTCCCGCCGCCAGGGCGGGCGTATGCTCATCCGATGATAAGAAGCACGAACGGACATGCGCGGAGTTCCGTCGCTGTAGCGGCGGCTGCTTGTGTGTGTCTCGCGGCGGCGCTGGCTGCGTGCAGCGGACACGAGCAGCAGAGCGCCGCTGAACCGACGGCCTCGGTCACGGCGGAGGAAATCCGAAGGAGCGTCGACGCCGAGTCAAGCCGGCTGATCGAGGAGCGGGTGACGCAGCGGGTCGCCTGCCGGCTGACGAAGGAAGGCGTGAGGCTGGCTCGTGGCCGAGTTCCGCCTGCTCTCGGAAGAGCATGTAA
The DNA here is from genome assembly GCA_963701135.1 of uncultured Chloroflexia bacterium. Classification (GTDB taxonomy): domain Bacteria; phylum Chloroflexota; class Dehalococcoidia; order DSTF01; family JACRBR01; genus CAYJMJ01. The sequence continues at coordinate 2,401,664 of OY969567.1, read as the reverse complement.
ACCCAACACCCCGGAACTAGGAGGGGAAGTATCTCAGATGGACCAAATCAACAGCCTGTTCAACCACCTGCTCAACATCGGCTTGGGCGTCGGGGTGGCCGTATCGGCCTTCTTCGTCATGTGGGGCGCCTTCATGTACATGTCCGCCTCCGGCAGCCCCCGCCACATGGAGCAGGGGAAGTCCGCCATCGTCAACGCCCTCGCCGGACTGGCCATCGTGCTCATGGTTCGCGTCATCGTCGGCATGACCCAGGACGCGATGGCGAGTTACATGGGTGGGGAGGCAAGAGCCCGTCCGCTGGGTCGGCGCGAGTTAACGACAGGTTAACGCGCCTCCTCCTATCCTGAGCGCAACCTCCTTAGCGAAAGGACCGCGCATCATGAGAGCCCTGAGGATTGCATTGGCCATTCTGGTACTCGCTTCCGCAACCGTCCTGCTGTCGGCAGTGGCTAGCCCAGCCAGCAGCGAACCGGGGAGCCATTGTGTTGTCTTCATCGAGCCCCTCGCTCCGGGGGCGTCTGATTCAGTCGTCCATGAGCCGAGATGCTTCGAGGACTTCTCAGAAGCAATCTCCGAGGCTACCGATGGAACCGGCGAGCTGATCCCAGCCGGTAAACCACTCCGATAGGCCAACCTCGTTAACAGAACGTTTACTCGTTAGAGATGCGTTTACCGAAGTAGTCTTAACGAGGATTTTATGGGTACTCAACATATTGGCTACGGGCCTCTACTAACTTAAGAAGGGAGATACAGTGAAGACGCGGTTGCTTTACATCGGACTCCTAGCAGCTCTTGCTCTCTTACCATCCGCGGTATCAGCCCAGGCCATCGAGGAGAAAGCTCCGGAGCGTCACTGCGTTATCGAGATGGACCCAATGGCACCCGGAGAGAAGAACTCCAACACTCACAACCTCCGATGCTTCAGCACGTTCTCGGAGGCGATAGCCTCGGCGACTGACGGCCAAGTTGCTCTTCCAGCCTTGGCACCAGCGAGCAAGTTGCCTAAGGACACTTTTGATGGACCGCTCTCCTCGTACGTTGTAGGTATCGACTATCGAGATAGCGGTTACTCGGGCGATACGCTTATCTGGGAAGCGCCCGCGCCGTGCAGCCCCTCGGTGTCGTACGCAACTCCAACGATGCCCAGCGGGTGGGACAACAAGGTTTCCTCGGCTCAGGCATACGCCGACTGCAATATCTGGTGGCACTACCAGAACGCCAGCTATGGTGGTTCGCAGCACCTCTGTACCTGCAGTTCCATGGGAACCATGAACGACAAGACCTCATCGGAGATCTGGGAGTACTAGAGAAGGGGAACTAACTCGACTGAGCCCATTCCCACCGCCGAAGAGCCCTTCGGCGGTGGGAAGGAGGCCTTAGGCCGCTTGACAGAATCAGGCACTCGTATAGGCTTCAGTTGAAATGCGACTTCTCATTGTCGAAGATGAGGAGGATCTGGCGCGAGCGCTCGCCAAAGGCTTGCGCCGCCAGCCATACGCCGTCGATATCGCCTATGATGGAGAACAGGCCTTAGAAAGCTTTGAAGCAACCAACTACGACCTCGTTCTCCTCGATTTGAGCCTTCCTAAAGTTGACGGGTTCCAGGTATTGAGGAGGATGCGTGCCTTTCGATCCGGCGCGTTAATACTCGTACTGACTGCCCGCTCGCGGCCACAAGACCGCGTTCTCGGCCTCGATCTAGGGGCAGACGACTACCTTTGCAAGCCGTTCCACTACGATGAACTTCTCGCTCGCGTTCGAGCTTTACTACGACGTGACCTGCGCGTTCGAGAGCCGATCGTTATGCGCGGAGATCTGAAGATTGATCCTGCGATGCGTGTTGTTTGGCAAGACGATCGCAAATTGGACTTGACGCGAAAAGAGTTCGCAATTTCGCACTATTTGGCACGCCAGCCTGGAGAGGTAGTGACACAAGAAGCTCTCATCGAGCACATCTGGGATAACGACGTAAACCCATTCAGTAACTCGATTCGCGTTCACATTAACTCGCTCAGAGCCAAGCTGCATGATGACGCGAAGACTCCTCGCTACATAGAGACAGTCATTGGGCAGGGTTATCGTCTCATTGTGTGAGTCACATCTCACTCGAATTTAAGGGACGGCGCGCAAATGAACTGGCTGCAAACACACTTGACGCTCCGAGTCCAGGTTGCTCTGAGTGTACCGCGCCGGAATTGCTGGACACTTCGTTGATGGTAATCATGCCGCGACCTCGGCGGTAGCGGCCCAGGCGGCGCGGACCTGGGCGGGCGAGCGATACGCGTGCCGCTCGATCAGCCAGGCGCGGTTGTAGCGTTCCTTGAAGGAGAGGAGCGCCAGGCGCAGCTCCTCGACCGTGGCGAAGGTCTCCACCCACAAGAGCTGCTCCTTGAGGGTGCGGATGAAGCGCTCGGCGCAGCCGTTTCCCTGCGGCTCCCGGACGAAGGACGGGCTCGACGTGATGCCGAGGAAGCGCAGCTCGTCCTGGAAGTGGTCGCTCATGTATTGGCTGCCGTGATCGTGACGGACGGTGAGCCCTGGCGCCACGGCTGCGTGGTAGTCACCGAAGTGCGCGCGCAGCCCCTGGCGTAGCGGATCGAGCGCCTCGAAGCGCGTCCCTGGCCGCGCGGCGTGGATGCCCACGCATTCAGCCGTGAAGTGGTTGACGGCGATGAAGACCGTCGCCGTGCCCTCGCGTGTGGTGAAGCAGGCCGTGGCGTCCGTCCCCCACATCACGTCCGGGCGGTCCGGCACGATCGTCCGGTCGTGCGCCTTGGGCCCGTGCGCGCGCCCGATGCGGCCCGGCGCGAGGAGCCCGGCCTCCCGCATGCAGCGCAGCACGCGCGCCTTCGACGTGCGCACGCCGGCCAGGCGCAGGCGCGCCCACACCTTGCGATGACCCTCGCCGAGGAAGGGCGAGCGGGCGAGGACCAGGCGGATCTCCTCGGTGAGCGCGGCGTCCGTCCACGCCGTCTTCGGACCACGCTTGTGTGGTGCGTGCGGCAACAGGTGCCGGCGCGCATAGACGGTGGAGCGTGCGCGCTCCCAAACACGGCAGACGCGAGCCAGGCCGTAGGGGCGATCGGCGGAAGGCGAGGCGGCCTGACTCATGACCTCGACCTCCGTGGGGCCAAAGGGCGTCCGCCCTCCAGCGCGTGACAGCGCTCGCGGATCAGCTCGTTCTCCATCGTGATGGCGCCGATCTTCGCCTGCAGGCGCCGCACGTCCTCGTCGCGCGCATCCGCGAGGCGGCTCTTCAGCGCGTCCTGCCCGGCGAGCAGGAAGCGCTCCCGCCACTGGGCCAGTGCGGCGCCCGTGACACCGAGCTCGCGGGAGAGGACATCGAGCTCCTCGCCGCGCAGCAGGCGCAGCACCGCCTCCGTCTTCCGCCGCGACGAGAAGCGGCCGCGCTCCTCCTCACCACGTCGTGCACCGTTCGTCGTCTTCGTCATGGACACCTCCTGCTACGGGGCATCGTGCCCCAATCAGGTGTCCAACGAAACCCTAGGGCGGGAGATGAGCTGCATCTTACTACTCCTGGTCTGCTCCACGTTTCTCGTTCTTTCCACTAATGTGCTCGCGAGCCTGAGCAGGACCGGTACCACGGTTGCGGTTGTACCCCGAGTGAGAACAGTTACCACTGAAGGCGACATCGAATTCACTCAACTTGGCCCCGCTGATTCACGGCCAGCTGATAGCACCGCGACTGAAAGTCTCGTTCGAAGTGCGGAGAAGAACATACTCGAGCGAGTTAGATTGATTTCCTTCGCTGCTATGGCGGTCACGCTGATACTCGGAGGTGTTCTGGCTTACTGGTTGGCCGGAAGGAGCCTCGGCCCGGTTAGACAGATGAGCGAAGCTGCCCGACGGGTCAACGCCCAGTTGCTGGACGTGCGTCTGAAAGAGAGAGGTTCTCGTGATGAGTTAGCAGTACTGACTTCGACCTTCAATTCCATGCTCGAACGACTTCAGGACGCTTTCGGCCAGCAAAGCCGATTCGTTGTTGACGCAGCGCATGAACTCCGCACCCCCTTCTCCATCCTGAGAACTTCCATCGAGGTCATTAGGTCCGACCAAGACGCTACTGTCTCGGACTATGCCGAAATGGCCGAAACACTCGAGAGAAACCTGACCAGACTCGAGAAGCTCGTTGCCAATATGTTGCTCCTGGCTGAGCAGGGTCAAACCGCCTGCCAAGATGTGGTCTTCCTTGAACCAATTGCCGAGGAGTGTACCGCGCCGGAATTGCTGGACACTTCGTTGATGGTAATCATGCCGCGACCTCGGCGGTAGCGGCCCAGGCGGCGCGGACCTGGGCGGGCGAGCGATACGCGTGCCGCTCGATCAGCCAGGCGCGGTTGTAGCGTTCCTTGAAGGAGAGGAGCGCCAGGCGCAGCTCCTCGACCGTGGCGAAGGTCTCCACCCACAAGAGCTGCTCCTTGAGGGTGCGGATGAAGCGCTCGGCGCAGCCGTTTCCCTGCGGCTCCCGGACGAAGGACGGGCTCGACGTGATGCCGCGTGACCTGCCCCCCGAAAACTGGTCCAGTCTAAATGAGAGTCCTCCGGGATAATGGCCCTGGCGACAGGGCAAGGAGGACCCATGCGGAAGAGCCGGTTCACGGAGGAACAGATCGTCACGGCGATCAAAGAGCACGAGGCAGGGACGCCGACGCAGGAGCTCTGCCGGCGCCTCGGCATCGGCGCGCAGACGCTGTACCGCTGGAAGGCGAAGTACGGCGGCATGAGCGTGCCCGACGCGCAGCGCCTGAAGACCCTGGAGGATGAGAATCGGCGGCTGAAGAAGCTCGTCGCCAATCAGGCGCTGGACATCGACGCCCTCAAAGAGGTGGCCTCGCGAAACTGGTGAAGCCCGCGGTGCGGAGGGTCGCCGTTCTTTTCCTTGAAGGGGAACGGGGGCTGTCTCAGCGCCGTGCCTGCGGGCTGCTCACCATGCATCGTTCGACGGCCCGCTATCAGGGACACGGGCGCGCAGAGGGACCGATCCGCACGCGGCTACGCGAGCTGGCGGCCCAGAAGCGGCGCTACGGCTACCGGCGGCTGCACGTGCTGCTGCGGCGGGAGGGGGTGTGCGTGAATCACAAGTGCGTGGAGCGGATCTACCGGGAAGAAGGACTCAGCCTACGGCGGAAGAAGCGCAAACGGACGACAAGCGTGGCCCGCACGCCGGCGCCGCGGCCGCAGCGCCCGGACGAGGTGTGGTGCCTGGACTTTGTGCACGATCAACTCTGGTGGGGCCGTCGGATTCGCACGTTGAATGTCCTCGATGTCTGCACCAGGGAAGCGCTCGGCATCGAAGTGGACACGTCGCTTTCCGGCGTGCGCGTCGGCCGCGTGCTGGATCGGATTATCGATGAGCGCGGCCAGGCGCCGCAGACGATCATCATGGACAACGGGCCTGAGCTGACGAGCAAGGCGCTCGACCAGTGGGCCTATGCACGCGGTGTGCGGCTGCACTTCATCGAGCCGGGAAAGCCCGTGCAGAACTGCTTCGCCGAAAGCTTCAACGACAAATTTCGTGACGAGTGTCTCAACGAGCACTGGTTCACGACGATCTGGGATGCACGAGAGAAGATCGAAACCTGGAGGGTGGAGTACAATCGCGAGCGCCCGCACAGCTCGCTGCAGAACAGGACGCCGGAGGAGTTCAGGCGCAGCATCACAGAGCGGAAAGACCCGGTCGGACTCTCATAATGAGTGGACCAAAGATCGGGGGCAGGTCACACGGGCTTTCCCGGCTCGATGAAGTGCAGCCGCACACCGCGTGCATAGGCCCACTGGTCGAGCGCCTTGCTCGTCAGCTCAGGCCCGTTGTCCATGATGATCGTCTGCGGCGCCTGGCCGCGCTCATCGATAATCCGATCCAGCACGCGGCCGACGCGCACGCCGGAAAGCGACGTGTCCACTTCGATGCCGAGCGCTTCCCTGGTGCAGACATCGAGGACATTCAACGTGCGAATCCGACGGCCCCACCAGAGTTGATCGTGCACAAAGTCCAGGCACCACACCTCGTCCGGGCGCTGCGGCCGCGGCGCCGGCGTGCGGGCCACGCTTGTCGTCCGTTTGCGCTTCTTCCGCCGTAGGCTGAGTCCTTCTTCCCGGTAGATCCGCTCCACGCACTTGTGATTCACGCACACCCCCTCCCGCCGCAGCAGCACGTGCAGCCGCCGGTAGCCGTAGCGCCGCTTCTGGGCCGCCAGCTCGCGTAGCCGCGTGCGGATCGGTCCCTCTGCGCGCCCGTGTCCCTGATAGCGGGCCGTCGAACGATGCATGGTCAGCAGCCCGCAGGCACGGCGCTGAGACAGCCCCCGTTCCCCTTCAAGGAAAAGAACGGCGACCCTCCGCACCGCGGGCTTCACCAGTTTCGCGAGGCCACCTCTTTGAGGGCGTCGATGTCCAGCGCCTGATTGGCGACGAGCTTCTTCAGCCGCCGATTCTCATCCTCCAGGGTCTTCAGGCGCTGCGCGTCGGGCACGCTCATGCCGCCGTACTTCGCCTTCCAGCGGTACAGCGTCTGCGCGCCGATGCCGAGGCGCCGGCAGAGCTCCTGCGTCGGCGTCCCTGCCTCGTGCTCTTTGATCGCCGTGACGATCTGTTCCTCCGTGAACCGGCTCTTCCGCATGGGTCCTCCTTGCCCTGTCGCCAGGGCCATTATCCCGGAGGACTCTCATTTAGACTGGACCAGTTTTCGGGGGGCAGGTCACTCCTCGCCGCGCAGCAGGCGCAGCACCGCCTCCGTCTTCCGCCGCGACGAGAAGCGGCCGCGCTCCTCCTCACCACGTCGTGCACCGTTCGTCGTCTTCGTCATGGACACCTCCTGCTACGGGGCATCGTGCCCCAATCAGGTGTCCAACGAAACCCTAGGGCGGGAGAAGAGGTCGTTCTTGATCTCAAGCCCTTGGCAGAGAACTACGCAGTCACTGTAGGTCTTCGATGCGCTGGTGAGGCTGCTGTTCAGGGCAACTCTGGTTCGCTCTCGCTGGTTCTCCGAAACCTGATAGAGAATGGCATTCGATACAACTATCCTGGCGGCAAGGTCCTAGTGGAGATAGCGTCTGAAGGAGACACTGTGCTCTTAACAGTCCGTGACACAGGAGTAGGAATTCCTGAGGAAGAGCAAACGCGGATTTTCGAACGATTCTATCGCCTCGACACTTCTCGAAGTCGGAATACCGGTGGCTATGGCTTAGGCCTCTCGATTGTCGCGAATATAGTTCGCCAGCATGGCGGCTCCGTGAGCCTCGAGAGCTTGCCAGGCCAGGGCAGTGCGTTCAAGGTAGCGCTGCCCGTACTTCCCTATCGGCCGGCTGCGGCAAACGGATCTGTCGGCGCAGCAACTAGCATACGGACTCGCGCTGGACGCGTAAGCAGTCTGATGGAACATTCACGCGCCTGGATACGTCCGCGTCACCGATCATGGAAGCTGCAGCGCGAAGTCCCCTGGGCCTACTTCGGTGCATCTGGCCCCATCTTGGAAATCTTGGACTGAGTTCTTAGACTCCTATTAGACCAGCAGACCCCACAGTTCGTCTTAACCCTCGGAAGGCGGAGACGAGCTGTGAACCGACACGAGATCCCAACCCACCTCAACGTCGAGGACAAGGCCTTCGCCGGCCTCACAATGCGGCAGGTGATGACGGTTGCCGTCGGGCTGGTCTGGCCTACGGCGCCGCTAGCGAGCTGCCTCTGCCGATGCCTGCCCAAGCGGCCGTCCCCTGATCGGGGACGCGATCATCGAATGCGCGATGTTGCGGCGATGCCCAGCACACCGCCCGCCGGACCGCGCTCGTGCGCCGCTGCGGGCGCCGGGTAGCAGACAAGGGCGAGATCCGCAGATCGGGGGTGTGCTCGCAGACGGGTGCGGAGCGTCCGTCCGTCCAAGCTGGGCCGGCCATCATCGCCTGCCGCGGACCACGAGCCCCGCGATTGCAGCAGGCGGCGCTCCTCAGCGATGCGGACGCTCGCAGATGGGATGCGTCCGGCAGTTGACGACGATACACTCGCGGACAGACTCGCGGTGCAGCTCACCGCACACCGTACAGGCATTGACTGCCAGTATCCGGCTCTTGCTGACGTCCCAACGCATCTGGTCGTGTGCCGACTGCAGACCCGGGCGCGTGGTGACGGCCTGCCACTCATGCCGGTGCTTTATTCCCAACCCGCGGCTATCTTCAAGTTCTTCCACTGTCATCGTCAATCCTCGCTTGCGCGTGCCCCGGGGCTGCGGTTCGGTCACGCGGAGTTTCGGAACCCGGCGTGGACCAACGCGCGCCCTCAGCGATAATGCCCTCCGGCGCGCGGCTTGGGGAGCTCCCCGGCCACTGGCCCCGCGCGCAACAACCGCAATTCATCCCATTTCGCCCGAGCTTGCCCCTCCAACGCCTTGATCGCCGCTCCATCGTGGACGACGCCCGTCGCGCGGAGTGCACGGACGCGTTCTGCCAATCCATCTATCCCACGCAAGATCGCTTGCTCGGAATCGTCGGCCGGCATCTTATCACGCACGGGGTCCACCTCCGGTCGTGTGTAGTCGTTATGCCGTGGAGACGGCGGCATCGTAGGCGGACGTGCCGGCGACCGGTTTCAAGGCGGCCGGCACGACATGCAGACCTGGCAGTACGGGGCTTGGGGTGGCGTGGCGTATCGACGATGTCGCCCGTCGCCGGATGCGGCTGGCAGCCTCCCGGCGATCGTCGCTGTTGTCGACAACGTGGTCGTAGACGGCCTCATACCCATCCGCCATCACCGACGCCGAGAAGCGGCTGAACGCGGATGCTCTGCACGCCTCGCGATCGATTTCGCTCGCACGCGGCACCGCGCTGATGAACTCCGGAAGCGAGTCGCAAACGAACCCGGAAACGCCATGTTCGATCACTTCCGGCACCGACCCGCAGTTCATGCCGACCACTGGTGTGCCGCACGCCATCGCCTCGACCATGGTGAGGCCAAACGGTTCCGGCCAGTCGATCGGGAAGAGGTAGGCGAAGGCATTCCCCAGGAACTCGTCCTTCTCCCGTTCATTCAGCTCTCCGACGAATTCGACGAGCGGGTGCCGCAAGTGCGGCTTGATGGCGTGCTCGAAGTACTGGCGATCGACGTCATCGACCTTCGCCGCAATCTTCAACGGCATATCGAGCGCTCGCGCCACCTCGATGGCGCGGTCCGGCCGCTTGTCGGGGGAGATGCGCCCCAGGAACGCGAGGTACGTTCCAGGCTCCCGCCGAAGCCGGTACGACGAGAAGTTGATGCCGTTGTAGACGGTTGCCAGCCAGCGCGCGTCCGCCAGCGGCGCGCGCTGATCATTGCTGATGGACACGAGACCGGCGTCCGAGAAGTGGCGATAGACGCTCTGGACTTCCGGGATATCGAGCCGCCCGTGCGCCGTCGTGATCATGTTGGTGCGGCTGAAACGGGAGAATGGGAAGGCGAAGTAATCGAGGTGGCTGTGGATGACGTCGAACTCATCCGCGGCATCGAAGACCTCGGCAAGCTCGATCATGGTGAAGGCCACGTGGTCGCGTGTTCTGCCGTCGAGGCGCAGGCTTCGCTCGACGGGCGCTCTGAGGCGCGCGCTCGTCACCGAGTCCCCGCTCGCAAAGAGTGTGACGTCGTGACCGCGATGCACCAGTTCCTCGGTGAGCGCGCTGACGACCCTCTCGGTCCCCCCATAGAGCTGCGGCGGCACACTCTCGAACAATGGGGCGAGCTGGGCTATGCGCATGGCGTTCCTCTCCTGATGGACTGAGACCGCGGTCTACGTCTGCAACGATCGCGGCGCAGGTCGCCACTCGTTCCGTCGATCCGGCGCGTGGGCGGATCACCGTGCGCGCTGGGCGTCGATTGCCGCGGCACCGGGGTGATGGTCCTGCCCAGCATGAGCGCGGCCGGTGGGACGTTTGGGCGATTGTCGAAGAGGCGGAAGGATCCAAGCCGGCTAGGAGGGCGTGAGAGTCGAGGAGGAAGCTTCTTCTCTTTGGCCGGGACCCTACCTGCGCGGGCCTGATTGTCCGCACCGCTATGTGCGAGGAATGCACACGTGCGTTGCGTTGACCTGTCACCATAACGCATTTGGGCGCCGGTCCGCCACCGGCGGAACGCCGCGGCAGTTAGCATTTGACGCAGCCTGGTACGTGGATCGGGAATCGCCCACGTAGCTCAGGAAGCGCACATCGTCATTGCCTAACATCACGATGGAACACGATTCCATCGTGCGGGGTGGGGGACTGGCGCCGGCATCGAGGCGCACGCGATCGACGGGGTGCGCGTGCGGGTCTACAGCCCGGCGAAGACGGTGGCCGGCTGCTTCAAGTACCGGAACAAGATCGGTCTGGACGTTCAACGCGCTGCGCCGCCGCCGCCGCGGCGTCGACGAGCTCCGGAGGTACGCGCGGATTTGCCGGGTCGTGTTTGAGCCCCGGCGTGCCTTCGCCGGGCCGGCTCTGGCTTACGTAGCTCACCGGTACACGGAGCGCACGACGTCCTCGGCGCGATAGCTGCCGTCCGGGGCCGTGTTGATCTGATCGTAGAAGTTGACGTTCTTACCGAGGGTGAGGATCATCGGTTCGCGGCCGTTGCGGGCGACCCGCCCGAAGCCGGCGGCCGAAGCGAGGCCGTTGCAGAGGCAGACGACGCCGGCGGTTTTCTCCTGGCGCCCGCCTCTCCGAAGGTAGGCGGCGACGGGCTCGCCCGGGCAGCGAAATCCGACGCCGGTTCCGCTTCCCCCGGGCTTCTTGTACGCCTCCACGAGATGGCCGATGTTGCAGATGCGCTTCCTCGACTGGTAGACGTGCGACTCCGAGAGCGTTCCCGCGAGCTGCACGACCTGGAAGGGGAATCCGGTAGGAGAGGCAGTCGCGCTGGTGGTCACCTGGAGGGCGCCGGCGGCTATCTGGCCGCGCAACTCGCGTTTCACGCTGGCAGCCAGGCCCGACTCGTCGCAGAGGGCGAAGGCAGAGCCGACCTGAATGCCGGCCGCTCCGAGCGCCCTGGCTTCCGGGAGCCGGCAGGCATAGGAACCGGCGAGCCAGAACGGCTTGCCGAGGCTCCGCATCCTGGTCAGGTCCGGCTGGTCCCGCTCGCCATACACGGGCTGACCCGCCTCGTCGACGTCCTTCCCGCGCGCGGGCGCGTTATGGCCGCCGGCGGTCGGGCCTTCGATGACGAATCCATCGACTTCCACAGTGCTGGCGAGGCGCATGGCGAGCGCGTGATGAGAGACGATCGCGAAGAAGCGGGGCTTCTTGAGCTCCCTGCCCGGCGAGATGAAGGGACGCGGATCGAGGGTCATCAGGTGCTTTTCGTTCGTGCCCGCAACATCCAGTTTGTACGAGGCCGGCTGGAGCGCCGCGTAGCTCTGGAGCACCGCGGGGATCTGATTGGGAATGCCGGCGCCCACGAGCACATAATCCACACCGGCGAGCATGGCGCCGAGGATCATCGGCAGGTGCATCAGTTGCAGCTTCTCGATGATGTTGATGCCCACGGGACCGCTGTGGCCGCTCTTCGCCAGGCTGACCTCGACAAAGGCAGCAGCGACGGCGAGACGTGTCAGGTGTGCCTTCATCGCCCTGGTCCCGTTGACGAGCACTTCGGGCTTGGGTGCGAACCGATGGCGGCCTCCGCTCGGCCCCGGCACGCTCGAATCCATAGACCTCGAGGAGCTCGCTGGCCAGCCCGGGGTCGTAGTCCGTGAGCGCGCGGAGGGTATCGGGATCTCGCTGCTGGAGACGGCGGATCATCACGTCGGAAAGCCCGGTGCCCGAAACGACTCCCAGCACGGGCCGGCCGAGCTTCTCGCCCGCCAGGGCGACGGCCTGGGCCAGCCGCCAGGTCGAAACACCTACCGCCATGCCGCCCTGGATAAGCTGGGGAAGCGGCGGCGCTTGGACGGAATCGCTTTCGGCGGGTTGTGTCATGCAGGGTTGGCCCTCGCTGTCGTCATGCCTGTCCCGCCGAGGATGTCCCGAACGCCGTGGAACTTGGGGCGATCAGTGAGTTGAGTATCACGCGATCCTCCTGGTCGATGCAACCACCTCGTGGGAGGGCGAAACTCATCCGAAGCCAGGACGAACGATGAATAGATACCTTCGCCGCGCTCACATCTCGACCGTTCGTATCGCGCTCGTGTCTTCAGCTATGCTGGAGATGGCGGGCGTCGGGCCGCCAATACAGGAGGTTCCGGGCGTTCTCCGCATCGACCGCCGGGAATCCGCCGTGGTCGCCTTGCGATCACCATCGTTGCGGGGCCGACGAATCGACGCGTCGCGGAGGAAGAGTGAACAAGCGGTGCACATGGCGGCCACTCAGCACGCGCTGGAAGCGCCCTGGTTCGTCCCGTGTAGATTCGTTTGTGGCGCCGAAGGTGGGAGTCGAACCCACATGACCGTCGCCGGCCAACGGTTTTTGAGACCGTGTCGCTTCGTCCATCGCCGTCCATACCCGGCCGCACACGCGTGAACCGGGGCACTCATATTCCACATTCGTCCGCGCCTGTGCGCACTCATCCGTCCGGGTTGCTGTCACGGTTGCTGTCAGGTGGGTTGCGGACGCATCGCGAGTCTCAGGCGAGTTGGGCAGTTCGCGCCACTGTTCGAGCATCATGGAGCCGCGCCCGTTGGTGACTCTGTGGCGCCGCGGGGGGCGGGAGTAAGCAACGTCACAACTGCAATGAGATGATTCGCGTCGGCGTCTGACAGCCCAGCGACGATGACCGAATCGGTGACTTCGAAACCAACAGTCAGCGAGAAGACCTTTCCGTCTGCAGTCCGGAGTGGTTCGCCATCAAGGAAGATCGCCACAGGCAGTCCTCGCAGTCCGGCGGCTAATCGATGCCACAACATCGCGCCCTCCTGGTTGAATCGCAAGATGACGGTCGGTGCGACGGCAGCCGCATCTAAATAGGCGGCCGCGAGGTAGCTCCCGTCCAGAGTCAACAGACCGCCGCCCAACTCGTATCGAAGCGGTAACCAGACGACACGGTCGGTATCGTACGGGGCTGCCAACTGCGAATCCCACGGTGCCGAGCCGATGGAACCGTCAGAGCTGAAAACGGAGAGAGGGTCGTCCGAAACTGGCTTGCAGGTTCCCGGCTCATACGCGACGCGCATTCCAACTGGCACAAGCCCGATCGCCTGGTCGGGGAGAAGCACAACGGGTCTACAAAACATCAGCCGCGCTTGCGTCGGCGCTACCTGGGTCGTCGTTGTGGGAACGACGGTGGACGCGCGCATCGCAGTCGTTGCACCGTTATCGTCGTCCTCATGGAGCGCGATCGCTGTGATCGCGATCAACACCAACAGCAGCGATATAACGGCCACAGCAGCCAGTAGCTTGCGTCGTGCGAAGAGCATCTCGTGAAAGACTCCGGGTTAGCCGCAGGCACGGCCACTGACACACAGTCGGGCTTTTACTGTACACCCGATTGCGTCGATCGGTTCCACCATGGCCAAGGTGTGTTTCGGCTTCATACCCCAATCGCCGCGGCCACTTTCCCCCAGCTCCCGTCAGCCTCGCCCTCCAGCCGCCGGAGGTAGATCAACGTCACCTGCAACGACGAGTGGTCGAGAAACCGGCTGACGTCCTCGATCGACTCGCCGGCGTCGCGGCGCAACTTCGCGGCCGAATGGCGGAAGATGTGTACGCTGGCGAGCGGCAGGTTCGCCGCCTTCTGGTAGCGGCGCAGGTTGCCGTAGAACGTTCCCGACGTTACTCCCCTGTCGCCGGCGCTGGACGGCCACAATGACGCCTCCGGGGGCATGGTCGCGATGTCCCGCGCGAAGGCCGAAACGAGGGCGACTTAGGTTCAAAATTGGTGCCGAAGGTGGGAGTCGAACCCACATGAGCCTTGCGGCCCAACGGTTTTTGAGACCGTCGCGTCTGCCATTCCGCCACTTCGGCCCGTCGCGCCAGTGTATCGGCTGGCGTGCGCCGGTTCACGGCGCGGCCGCGAGGCGTGGGCGGCTCCGTACGGCGGGCCGGATGGCGATGTGAGGGGTTCACGGGCGGCTGGCGGCGGCCTGTATACTGGCGGCGGCGCTGGCCCGGAATGCCATCGCCCTGGAAAGCAGGAGTTCATGCGGTCCACGCCCATCGTCGCCGTGCCGGCGCTCGCCGCCGCGTCTCCTGCCGTGCCTTCGCGCTAACGCCGTCCTCTCGGGACGGGACCCCTCACGGCCACGGGACGCAGCGGCGCCTGTGGCTGTTTTGTTCGGCCCCCGCATCTTGCTGGAGCTGACGGATGCCACGTGCGATCGCGCGCGGCGCCTGAGCCGGCACGGCGACGAGGCCGCACAACGGACGCCACAGGAATCAATCCTGTGGCGTCTTTTCATTTCGGGCCCGGCTTGAGCCGGTGGTTCATGAACAGGAGTAGCAACATGCGGACACCCATTGTCGAGACACGGTCACATCGTCAACCGGAACGATGATGCAGCCGCGCGCGCCTGGCGACGCCGCGCTCGTCCGAAAGAGCGAATACACCGTGTCGAAGACATTTCGAGGACCGGCGGCGGCAGCACGCCGATTCGCAGGGAGCGAGCGATGAGTTCCGCTGCCGGCACTGCCGCATGTTCGTGGGCGCGCTGCCGTCCGGCGGGAGGCACCGCAACCACTGCCCGTTCTGCCTGTACTCGCGCCACGTCGACGGCAAGACGCCCGGCGACCGCGCGAGCGACTGCGGCGGGTCGATGGCGCCCGTCGGCGCGTTCACGCGCGCGCAAGGGCGAGCACGTCGATCGTGCATCGCTGCCTCGGCTGCGGCTTCGAGCGCCACAACCGCATCGCCGCCGACGACGACTTCGCCGCCGTGCATGCGGCTGCCGGTCGTCGAGCCGCGGCTGCAGCGCCGCGCAGCGCGACGAGCGGGAGCTGACGGCGTAGCAGCGCTGACGCAACGGAGACGGGCAGCGGATCCGGCCGCCCCTCGCATGTCCGGACGCGCTCCGGCGCCGTGGCCGGTCTGCGCCGACCGATCATAACGGCCTACGCCGACCGCGAGGCCGCCGGTACAATGCCCGCAACCATGTCCGAATCTCCAGACTGCGACGCTGCGCAAGACCGCGCTCTTCGACCTGCACGAGCAGCAGGGCGGCGCGCATCGTGCCGTTCGCCGGCTGGGCGATGCCGGTGCAGTACAAGGGCATCGTCGAGGAGCACAACGCCGTCCGCGCAGCGCGCCGGCGTCTTCGATGTCTCGCACATGGGGCGGCTCTTCGTCGTCGGCGCCGACGCCGAGCGCGCTGCTGCGCAGCGCCGTCACGTACAACGTCGCGAAGATCGCCGAGGGCCGCGGCCACTACACGCTGCTCTGCAACGAGCACGGCGGCATCATCGACGACCCGTACGTCTACCGGCTCGACGCGCAGCGCTTCCTCGTTCGTCGGCAACGCCTCGAACGCGGAGCGCGACCTCGAGCACGTGCGCGCGCTCGTGCGAGCCGGGCATGGACGTCGAGCTGCTCGACCGGCAGGAGCAGACGGTGATGCTCGCGGTGCAGGGCCCGGCCGCCGCGCGGCCACATGGCGCGCATCATCGGGCCCGGAGGTCGCGGCGATGGAGAAGCGCGCCTGCACCGAGCTGCCGTTCATGCAGTACAAGCTCTTCGTCTCGCGCACCGGCTACACCGGCGAGGACGGCTTCGAGATCGTCGACGTCGGTCGAAGCCGGACGCGCGATCTGGCGGCAGCTCGCTCGCCGAGGGCGTCGAGCCGTGCGGCCTCGGCGCGCGCGACACGCTGCGGCTCGAAGCGGCGCTGCCGCTCTGGGGCAACGACATCGACGAGACGACGAACCCGTACGAGGCCGGCCTCGGCTGGGTCGTCAGCCTCGACGACGGCGCGGAGTTCGCCGGCCGCGACGCGCTCGCGCGCATCAAGGCCGCCGGCGTCGACGCGCAAGCTCGCGTGCCTGAAGGCGACCGACCGCGGCGTCATCCGCGACGACTACCCGATCCTGCACGGCGGCGAGCTGGTCGGCACCGTCGCGAGCGGCGGCTTCTCGCCGACGCTCGGCACCAGCATCGCGATGGCGTACCTGCCGCTCGAGCTCGCGCAGTACGGCACGGAGCTCGACGTCGACGTGCGCGGCCGCCTGCTGCCGGTCGGTCGTCGTGCGCCGCCCGTTCGTAGCGACGAGCAACGAAACGCAGTCGCACCGTAGCGGACAGGTCGTCAGACCTGTCGCGCCGCGAACGTAGACAGAGAAGCAGCATGGCAGCCAGCCCCGACGACCGGAAGTACTCGAAAGAGCACGAGTGGCTGAAGATCGACGGCGACGCCGCCGTCATCGGCATCACCGACTACGCGCAGGAGCAGCTCGGCGACGTCGTCTACGTCGACCTGCCGGAGCCCGGCGCGACGATCACGCAGTTCGAGAAGATGGGCGAGATCGAGTCGGTGAAGGCGGTCTCCGACCTCTTCACGCCGGCGTCCGGCGAGGTGCTGCGAGGTGAACGAGCAGGTCGTCGAGAAGCCGGAGCTGGTGAACAGCGACCCGCACGGCGACGGCTGGCTGCTCGAAGCTGCAAGCTCAGCGACGCGCGGAGCTCGAGCAAGCTGCTGTCGGCCGCCGACTACGACGCCTTCATCGCGTCCGAGTGAGATGAGCCGTCGGCCCGTGACCGGCCGCAGCGACGGCGCACGGATCGAACGCGCGATACGAGCGAGCATCGAGTTCGACCGAGACACCGTGACGATCGAGACCGAGCCGCTGACAGCGCGAGCGCATCGCGACGTGCCGCACCCCTACATCCCGCTCACCGACGACGACCGCGCGGCGATGCTCGCGACGATCGGCGCCGCCTCGACCGACGACGCTGTTCGCCGACATCCCGGCAGCAGTACCGCCATCCCGCGCTGCGACCTGCCCGACGCGCTCACGGAGCTGGAGCTGCTCGACGAGATGCGCACGCTCGCGGCGCGCAACCGCACGGCCGCCGACTACGCGTGCTTCCTCGGCGCGGGCGCGTACCGCCACTTCCGCCCGTCGCTCGTCGACCCGCTCGTCATGCGCGGCGAGTTCCTCACGAGCTACACGCCGTACCAGCCGGAGGTCAGCCAGGGCACGCTGCAGACGATCTTCGAGTTCCAGTCGCTGGTCTGCGAGCTGACCGGCATGGACGTCGCGAACGCCGGCATGTACGACGGCGCGTCGGCGCTGGCCGAAGCGTGCCTGATGGCGTGCGCCGTCACCGGCCGCGCGCCGCATCGCCGATCTCGCGAGCGCGTGCATCCGAACTGGCTCGCCGTCGTGCAGGGCTACGCGCACGGCCGCGACATCGCGCGTCGACGTGCAGCCGCACGGCGACGTTCGCGCTCGAGCGACGAGCACGCCTGCCTCGCCGTCGCGCAGCCGGACTTCTTCGGCCGCATGTCGCTCGACGCCGCCGCGTGGGGCGATGCGGCGCACGCCGCCGGCGCGCTCTACGTCGTCGCCGCCGAGCCGATCAGCCTCGGCATGTACCGGCCGCCGTCCGAGTACGGCGCCGACATCGTCGTCGCGCGAGGGGCAGTCGCTCGGCGTGCCGCTGTCGTTCGGCGGGCCGTACGTCGGCCTGTTCGCCTGCCGCGAGAAGTACATCCGCCAGATGCCGGGCCGCATCGTCGGCCAGACGACGGACCTCGAAGGCCGCACGCGGCTACGTGCTGACGCTGCAGACGCGCGAGCAGCACATCCGCCGCGAGCGCGCGACGAGCAACATCTGCACGAGCCAGCAGCTCATCGCGCTCTCACGCGTCGATGTACCTCGCGACGCTCGGCCCGCAGCGGCCTGCGCCGCGTCGCCGAGCTGTGCTACGAGAAGGCGCACTACGCTCGCCGACCGCATCGACGCGCTGCCCGGCTACCGCGTCGAGCGCGACGAGCCGTTCTTCCACGAGTTCGTCGTCCGCACGCCGAAGCCGCCGCCGAGATCAACCGCGCGCTGCTCGAGCGCGGCATCATCGGCGGGCTCGACGTCACGGACGCGCGTCCGACAACCGCATGCTGCTCTGCGCGACGGAGACTGAACACGCGCGCGCGAGATCGACGCGCTGGTCGAGGCGCTGGCCGAGATCGGATGCGTGACGCGATGTACCGCACGTCGAACATCGCTCGAACCGACGCTGACGGCGCTCTCGCACGCCGGCCGCGTCGGCGTCGCGCTGCCGCGAGTCCGACGTGCCGCCGGCGGACGCGCCGCCGCGCGGAGCTGCTGCGCGACGAGCTGCGCCTGCCCGAGCTGTCGCAGCTCGACGTCGTGCGCCACTTCACGCGGCTGTCGCAGCTCAACTGGTCGATCGACACGCACATGTACCCGCTCGGCTCGTGCACGATGAAGCTCAACCCGAAGGTGAACGACGCCATCGCCGCCATGCCCGGCTTCGCCGAGGCGCACCCGATGCAGCCGGCCGACGACGTGCAGGGCGCGCTCGCCGTCATGTACGGGCTGCAGCGCATGCTCGCCGAGATCACCGGCATGGCCGACACGTCGCTGGCGCCGCTCGCCGGCGCGCAGGGCGAGCTGGCCGGCGTGCTCGTCATCAAGGCGTATCTCGAGTCGATCGGCGAGAAGCGCACGACGATCCTCGTGCCGGACTCCGCGCACGGCACGAACCCGGCGACCGCATCGATGGCCGGCTTCGACGTCGTCGCCGTGAAGCCGCAGCCCGACGGCGACATGGACCTCGACGCGCTGCGCGTCGCGCTCGAGGAGCACGGCCCGACCGTCGCGGCGCTGATGATCACGCTGCCGAGCACGCTCGGCCTCTTCGACCGCAACATCGTGCGGATCGCCGAGATGGTGCACGCGCACGGCGCGCAGATGTACGGCGACGGCGCGAACCTCAACGCGATGCTCGGCCAGGTGAAGCCCGGCGACCTCGGCTTCGACGTGATGCACATCAACCTGCACAAGACGTTCAGCCAGCCGCACGGCGGCGGCGGCCCCGGCGCGGGCCCGATCGTCGTGAAGGAGCACCTGGTGCCGTTCCTGCCGTCGCCGCACGTCGAGGCGGACCGACTCGCCGCGGAGCCGGCCGCGCCCGAAACGTACCGGCTCGTCGACCCGCGAGCACAGCATCGGCCGGCTCGGCGCGTTCCACGGCAACTTCGGCGTGCTGCTGCGCGCGTACGCGTACATCCGCAGCCTCGGCGCCGACGGCCTGCGCGCGATCAGCGAGGCGGCGGTGCTGAACGCGAACTACGTGCAGGCGCGGCTGCGCGGCGCGTACGATCTGGCGCACGACCGCACGTGCATGCACGAGGTGCTGTTCTCCGGCCGCAGGCAGAAGGCGCAGGGCGCGAAGACGCTCGACATCGCCAAGCGGCATGATCGACTACGGCTACCACCCGCCGACGATCTACTTCCCGCTCGTCGTCGATGAGGCGCTGATGATCGAGCCGACGGAGAGCGAGACGAAGGAGACGCTCGACGCCTTCTGCGACGCCATGCTGCAGATCGCGCACGAGGCCGAGACGCAGCCCGAGCTGCTCCGCGACGCCCCGCACACCCGCCCCTCCGCCGCCTCGACGAAGCGACCGCCGCCCGCAACCCGGTGCTGCGGTGGTGATGTCGGAGGCTGGTGGTCGCTGGGGTTCGTTGAGCCGCCTCTCAACGCTGTTTGCGGCGTTGGCGATATTGGCCACCGGGTGCGGTGACGCGCCCCGGTCATCTCCAACGTCCACAGGCGCGCCACCGCTGGTGACCAACCTGCTGCTGACCCCGCGGGCGGATCAGCCCACCGAGAACCCCAATGCTACGCCGTCGGTGCCGCAGGACTTGAAGCTGCCGGCGGTGATGATGTTTTGCGAGGGTCTGCAGGAAGGCGAGCAGCGCGGCGCCGGTAGCCCGATCGCCAGAGTGTCTGATGCAGCCAGCGTCGTGGTTTACAAGCCGGACTCGTGTGAACCAGACATCGACGATCAGGGGCGAATCGCCGTGCGCCAGCCAGACGGCTCCACCGGGCGCGTTGTACCAACGTACACGACGGATCCTGCGCCCTGGTCCAACGATGACATCGTGTGGACACCTGCAAGGGGCGAGCTTAACGGCAAGCCGACCGTCATGACTGCCTCGTTTCTGCAGCACGACGCTCAAACGGGGCCGGATTCGCTGGGCGCCGTGATTTTGGAGATGAACATAACTGCTGAAGGGCGGCAGGTCTTTGGTTCGCTCACCGAGCGCCTATCAACACCCGACCACAACAGGGGACTTCCGCTGGCCATCTTCATCGGCGGCGTGCCGTTACGCGACACATACGGCGGCGTGATCGCGCCGCGCGTGCGCAGCAAGATTACAGAGGCCATCTGGATCACCAGCCTGTTGACCAGAGACGCTCGGCGGATTGTCGAGCCTGCTCAACAACGGCGACCTGCGCTAGTGTTGAAGCGGGCGTCTGTTCGGACGTAGTCGTGGTGCCTCGGCCCGCCTAATGCATGATCTGATTTCCCGAAATCTGTAATTTCCGGTATTCTGGCACCGACATTAGATTCAGAGGTGCCTCATGGCCGACGCGCGCATGGTCCGGCAGCTTCGAAACGGGCAGATCACGATCCCCAAGCGGTTCCGCGAGGCGCTAGGTCTGCGTGACGACGACTTGCTTTCGATCGCGCTCGAGGACGACCGCCTGGAGCTCACGCCCGTGCGCGTGAGCGAGAAGCAGCCGAGCCCGGCCTGGATCCGCGATCTCTACGACCTCTACGCACCGGTGCGCGAGAGCCTGGAGGGCGAGAGCCAACGCGAGGTCAACAAGGCTATCGGCGCCGCGGTGCGGGGTGCGCGTTCGCGGCGGCGATGAGAGCCGTCCTCGATACAGTCGTCTTCGTCCGGGCGCTGATCAATCCGGCCGGCATCTGGGGCCAGTTGCTTGAGGCACACGACCAGTACGAGCTCGTAATCTCGCCCGAGATCCTGGTCGAGATCCTGGTCGAGATCGTCAACGTGCTCAACCGGCCGGAGCTGCGGCGGCGGTTTCCGCGCATGGCAGCGCTGCCGGATGCGCGGCGCGTGCTCGGCATCATCGAGCGCGCGGAGTTCGTCGAGCCGGCGTCCAACGAGCCGGTGTGCCGCGATCCGAACGACGACAAGTTCTTCGCTTGCGCCGTCGCGGGCCGCGCGGACTACATCGTGAGCGAAGACCGCGACATCCTGGCCATCAAGGAGTACCGCGGTGCGCGCACCGTGCGCGCCGCCGAATTCCTGACGCTAATCGGTAGCTGACGCGTGAGTTGATCGGCGCACACGGAGAGAGCGTCTGCGTGCTGGAGGACGCGCGCGTGACCTCGACCCAACCCTCATCCGTGCCATCCGTGAAATCTGTGGTTCCCCCGTCGCCCTCGGCCGGCGCGATCACAGAGCCTCGGATTGCACGACCGTCGCCGCCTCCAGCAGCACATCGACGCGTGCGTCATCGATCCCGAACTCCCGTAGCACCTCCAGCGTGTGCTCGCCGGCGTAGGGGCGCAGCAGGCTGCGCCCGCCGCCCTTAACCCGCGCCCGTTCGCCGCGCGCTACACCACGCGCGGCACCGTGAGCTGCCCGTGCGGCAGCACGCACACCGACGGCTCTCGGCCGAGCGCGCCGTGCTTCTCGTCGATGATCGACGCGAGCGTGGCGGTCACGTCGTGGGCGTAGCGGAGGTGCGCGGCCTCCACCTTCTCGCGCGGGAGCGCGGAGTGGAGCCAGACGTCGCAGCGCGCCTGCACCATCGCCTGCACCTGCACCTGCCACTGGTCGAACGTCGTCGCGTGCTCCGGATGCTGGATCGCGCGCAACAGCCCGTCCGGCGAACGCTCGCTGTGCAGCAGCTCGACGTACTCGCCCGCACCAACGCCCTCGCGACACTCGGCGACGAGCAGGATCGCGCCGCCGGGTCGCGCACGCCTGCGCGGCGACCGACATGCCCTTCACCGACTGGTACAGCACGAGGTCGGCCGGGTAGCCCATGTTCGTCGCGACGACGATGTCGAACAGGTGCGGGATCGGGCGCACGGCCTGGCGCGCCGCCTGCGCGATCGCGGCATCGTGCGCGGCGACGCAGCTCGCCGGCGAAGACGCCCGTGATACCGCTGCTGCTCGTCGAGCGTGACGTTGAGCGAGAACGTCGGGCCCGACTGGAGCGCGACGTCGCGCATCTCCTCGAAGATCGGGTTGCCTTCGGTGGTGCACCACGTCGCCTTCGGGTGGCCGATCATCGCCGCGTTGTGGTTGGCCATGATCGACTCGGCGCCGGCGATGCCGGGGAGCACGGCCTTGCCGCCGCCGGAGTAGCCGGCGAACAGGTGCGGCTCCACGAACCCCGTGACGATGCGGAGGTCCGCCTTCATGTACTCGCGGTTGAGCCAGACCTCCACGCCGCGCGCGGTCGTCAGCAGGTACTCCTGCGTCGCGCGGTCCTTCGCCACGTGATCGACGACGCGGTATCGCGACAGGATCTCGTCGCCGAGGATGCGGCGGTGCTCGTCGGGCCGCGACGGGCGGTGCAGGCCCGTGCCGACGACGATCGCGACGTCGTCGCGCCGCCCGCCGCCCGCTTCGAGCGTTTCGAGGATCGGCGGCAGGATGACGGCGTTCGGCACGGGGCGCGTGACGTCGGAGACGACGATCGCCGCCTTGCGGCCGGGCTGCACGAGACGGCGCAGCGCCGGGCCGGCGACCGGCCGCTCGATCGCTGCACGGAGAGCGGCCGCGGGATCATCGAGCGGGGCGACGCGCTCCGGCACGAGCACCGTCGCCGTGTCGGGGACTTCGGCGTCGATGCCGTGCTCGCCGTAGGGGAGGTGGATGCGCATGTAGCGAGGTTACCGCCGGCGGCGGGACGGGGAAACCACAGATTACACAGATTGCACGGATGGGTGGGCGAGGAGCGC
Organism: uncultured Chloroflexia bacterium; assembly: GCA_963701135.1. GTDB lineage: Bacteria > Chloroflexota > Dehalococcoidia > DSTF01 > JACRBR01 > CAYJMJ01. Next base: position 2,378,803 of record OY969567.1, on the reverse strand, counting down.
ACGACCTTCATGTTAGAGGGGAGTTCCAGCGCGGCGATCAAAGCGTTATCGTCAGGCCGTCCTCGGCCAGTTCGATGCCGGTTTCGTGCGCGCGGGCGAGCATCTCCGGTCCCATGTGCGTGAGGACGATGCGGCGGCACTGGAGTTCGGCCTGGTGCTCGCGCAGGCTCGCGAGGTCGAGGTGGAACTTGATCTTCTTCTCGAACGAGTAGGCCTCGCAGACGAACAGGTCAGCGCCACGCGCGGCGTCGAGCAGCGCCGGCGTCCATTCGGTGTCGCCGGAGTACGCGACGGTCTTGCCGCCGTACTCGACGCGCAGCGCGTTCGGCGTGGCGCCGCTCGCGTGCTCGACCGCAAACGCCGTGACGGTTGCGGGGCCGATGGCGGTGGGAACGCGCTCCGCCAGCTCGACGTACTGGACATCGAAGCGGCGCGTGACGGTCGACGAGCCCGGGAACATCACCTCCATCGCAGCCTCGACGCGGGCGCGGACGCCGGACGGGCCGGCGATGACGAGCGGCCGCTCGCGGCGGCTGAACTGGCCGTCGAGGACGAGGAACGGGATGCCGCCGAAGTGGTCGCCGTGCAGGTGCGTGAGCAGCACCGTGCCGATGCGGGACGGATCGGCGCCTGCGCGCTTCATCGCGATCAGCGACGACGCGCCGCAGTCGATGAGCAGCGGCTCGGCGCCGCCGCGGAGCAGCATGCACGTCTGGAAGCGGCCGCCGCTGCCGAACGCATCGCCGGAGCCGAGGAACTGGAGCATCATGGCGGAGAACCTGGAACTTGGAACCCTAAGACCTGAATCGGCTCAGCCTTCGTCGCGGGTCTGAGGCGCGGGGGCCGACTGGCCGTTCGGTGCCGGCTTGGCCGAGCCGGCGGTGGCGACCGATGAGCCGATCTCTTCGATCACCTTGAAGTCGGCGTCGGCGAGCGGCGCCAGTTCGCCGCGGCGGTGCGCGTCGAACAGCTCGAACAGCATCTTCTTGTGCGGGCGCTTGCGGCCGATCGGGCACGCCTGCCAGTCCTCGATGGACTCGTCGCAGTAGCCCCAGCGCTTGTCGCCGCACTTCGGCTGGATGTACTTCGCCAGCTCGGGGAACTTGCGGTGGATCTCCGCGCGCATCTTCGACGCGACCTGGCGGAACTCCCACTGCGCGCGCGTGCACAGCCGCAGGTCGCAGATGTGCAGCAGCTCCAGGAAGTTGACGGCGACCTTGAAGTTGGTGTTCGCGGCGTTCGGGATGAGGAAGCGCGCGTCCTCGGCCGGGACGCCGGCGTCGAGCATCTCCTGGTACAGCTCGCCGAGGCGGTCGAACGCCTCCTCCATCTTCGGCGCGAGGCCGGCGCGCTTGACCGTCTCCGGCACGGTGTACGGGAACTCGCCCTTCTTGAACGCGACGTAGCGCTGGCTCTGCTGCTCGAAGCTGATGCCGATGTGGTGGCGGACGAACTGGTGGCTGAACGCGCGGCTGACGCCCGCGATGGCGAACTCGAACCAGACGTGCTCGAGCGGCGACGCGTGCCCCGTCTCCAGCCGCTTCTCGATGAACTCCTGCATCTGCTCGCGCGTGATCTTCTCGCTGGCGATGCGGTCGGCGATCGTCTGCGGCGTCAGCGCCGAGTACGCCGTGCGGTAGGCGATGTAGAGCGAGCGGATGGGGTCGCTCGTGTGGTCGAGCAGGCGTACGTCGATGGCCAAGGGGCGCTCTCCGGCAGCGGCGCTGCGTTCCGGTGGATCAGCCTCATGTTAGCGGATGGGGCTCGTGCGGCCGCGAATCGTTATGGTCGCTGGTTGCCGGTGGGCGACTAAACCGCGCGGAAGGCGGTGCCCTGGATCAGCAGCACCAGCAGCATGCCGCCGGCGATGAACGGCGCGTACGGGATCGGGTCGCCCTTCCCCCGCAGCCGCGTGATGAGCATGATCGCGGCCGCGAGCCCGCCGGAGATCGCCATCACGAGCATCGCCGGGACGACGAACGTCAGCCCGAGCGCGAAGCCGACGAAGAACGCGAGCTTGACGTCGCCCATGCCCATCGCGCCGCCCGTGAGCATCGACGGAATGAACAGCAGTACGCCGAAGACCAGGCCGCCGGCGAGCACGTCGAGGCGGTTGGCGTCCGGCATCAGCACGCCGATGGCGAGCGCGCCGACGATCGCCGGGTACGTGACCGCGTTCGGCACCCGGTACGCGAGGACGTCTGTGGCGGTGCAGATGATCAGCACCGACGCGTACAGCGCGACGATCAGCAGCTCCCAGACGCCGTCGTGCTCGTACTGGCGTCCGATCGCCGCGAATACGGCCGCCGTCGCGGCGACGACGATGATCGTGCGGATCAGCGAGCGCGTCGTGAGCAGCGTCGGCATGGCGAGGGCGCCGGTCTCGCTGCTGAACTCGAGGCCGCCGTCCTTCTTGAGCCGCAGGTCGTCCTCTTCGAGCTCGCCGCGCTCGTATGGTTCTCGCGCCAGACGCGCGATCAGGGCGTCGAGCACGAAGCCGGCGATGACACCGATGATGGCCATGACGAGAACGGTCACGTGGGCTCCTCGGTTTGATGATCGGCAGCAGGATAGCAATTCTGCGTAGGAGGTTTACGTAAGGTGACGCGTACAACCCGCAGCGGTCGGCCCGGTACCTCCGCCCTCCGCCCTCCCAGCCACCGCCTCAGGGCCGCGAGCGCCACGAGGGGTGCGCCGTATCGATCCACGTGTCGGCGAGGTCCTGCGCGCTGCCGTACCAGGCCGGCATGGGGTAGTTGCGGACGTAGCCCCACGACAGCCGGCGCTCGACCGGCGCCAGGTACTCGATGCGCGCGTTGACCTTCGCCAGCAGGTAGTCCTGGATGTCGAGGCCGATGCGGCAGCGCGCGTCGTTGTCGAACTCCGCGCGCGATTTGTCGAGCATGGCGTCGAGCTGCGCGTCCTGCAGGCGGTAGGTGTTCATCGCCTGGCCGCTGCGGAAGTGCGGGTACAGCCAGTCGTCGATGTCCGGGCCGCCGTCCTCGAATGCGAACGTGAACGGCGTCACGCCCTCAGTCGCGCCGTCGAGATTGCGGCCGAGCGCTGAGGCGATGACGGCATAGCCGCTCGCGTCGGTGACCGGCACGACGTTCAAACCGAGCACCTCGCGCAGTTGCCGTTGCAGCGCATCGACCGCGCGCTCGGGGATGATGCGCGGGACGCCGGAGAACAGCACCCGCACGTCCCCGAGCTGCTGCGTGTCGCCGAGCGCCGCGGCGAGCAGCCGCTTCGCCTCGGCGACGTCGGCGGCGCGGCCGGATGCGTCGCCGCGATAGCCGGGGCGCTTCAGCAAGTTGTCCTGGCCCAGCGCGCACGAGCCCATCGCCGGCGCGACGGGACCGCTGAGCTTCGCCGAAGCGCGGCCGTCCATATCCGGGTAGAGGAGCGCGGCGAGCGCGGGACGGTCGACCGCCAGGTGGATCGCCCGGCGCACGCGGTCGTCCTTGAACGGCGCGCGGTCGAGCAGGAGGCGGCTGGCGAGCACCCCGCCGGCGTCCGTCTCATCGAGCACGATGTCGGCGAGATTCGTCTTGCGCTCCTGGTCGAGCGCCGCCGGATCGACGAAGCCCGTCGCATCGACGATGCGGCGCTCGAACGAGACGCGCTGGAAGAGGTCCTCCTGCGGCGCGTAGAAGGCGTCGTAGCCTTCGAGGAACGGGCGGCCCGCGCCGGCGACGTCGGGGTTGTCGTCGCGCGCGAACCACTCCGGGTTGCGGCGCAGCCTGACGGCGACCCGCGATTCGAGCGAGTCGAGCAGGAACGGTCCGGTGCCGATCATCGCGAGTTCGGCGTTCGCCTGGTCGGCGTTGTCGACGACCTCGCGCGCGATGATGAACGCGTGGCGGCCGGCGAGGAAGCGCGGGAACGGCGCCACCGGCGACTTGAGCGTGATCGTCAGCGTGCGCTTGTCCGCGACGGCGATCTTGTCGATGACGTTCCAGTTCCCCTGGCGGTAGAAGCGCCGCGCCTGCGGGCTGTTCCTATTGACCTGCCGCTCCAGGCTGTACTTCACGTCGTCCGCCGTCGAGCTCGCGGCCGGCGGTCTTCGGGTACGCTATGCGGTACTTCGGCGCGTCGTGGAACTTCACGCCCTCGCGCAGACGGATGACGTACGTGAGCTGGTCCGGTTGCTCGGGCATGCCATCGGCCAGGTCCGGCGCGAGCGTGCCGGCGCGCTCGTCGTCGTAGCGCAGGATGCGGCTGAAGACGGCCGAGTGCATGTTGCCGATCGGCCCCATGAGCGTCAGATGCGGGTCGAGCGCGTCGTGCGCCATCGCGTCGAAGTTGTAGGCGCGCAGGATGCCGCCGCGCGTCGAGACGGGCGCGAGCGCCGCCCGCGCGGCCGGCGCCGGGCGGCCCTGCGCGTCTTGCTTGCGCGCGCAGCCGGCGACCGCCGCGGCCGAGGCGGCGGCGAGCGTCGCGCCGGACGACGCGAGGAACCGGCGGCGGGACATCTTCCTCATGCGGCGGGCGGTGTGGGGACGCGGACGTGGCCGGCGTGCGGCCGCCGCGCTGCGTGTGTTGAACTCGACGCGATCAGATTCAAGTCTATACCCCGGCCAACTCCGGCTCGGGAATCGCGTCCTGTTCGCCCTTCCAGTCGCACTTGATGCACCTGGCGTTGCCGCGTCCGGCGGCGACGGCCAGGCCCCCGCACGAAGGGCAGGGCGCCTTCAGCGGGCGCGTGCCGCTGGTGAAATCACAGTTCGGGTAGTTCGCGCAGCCGTAGAACGTCCGTGAGCGTCCCTTGCGCGTCTTGCGTTCGATGAGTTCGCCTCCGTCCTTCGGGCAAAGCACGCCTATCTTCCGCAGGACGGGGCGGCGCGTCTTGCACTCCGGGTACTTGGTGCATTCCAGGAACTGGCCGTACGGGCCCTGTTTGCTCACCATCGGCGCCTCGCAGGCCGGGCACTTCTCGTCGGTCGGCTCCGGCTCCGGCGCCTTGTCCGTGCCGGCCGGGCGCGCGCTCTTGCATTCGGGGTAGCCGGTGCAAGAGAGGAACTGCCCGAAGCGGCCCCAGCGCAGAATCATGGGCTTGCCGCACTTATCGCAGACCTCGTTCGTCTCCTGCTCGACGCGCGGCGCGTCGGCGGCGGCGGCGAGCGCCTCTTCGAGCGGTGCGTAGAACTCCTGGACGACGGGCGGCCACGCGCGTTCGCCGCTGGCCACTTCGTCGAGCTCGTCTTCCATGCGGGCCGTGAAGCTCACGTCGACGACGCCCGGGAAGCGCTCGGCCAGCAGGTCGGCGACGACGCAGCCGAGTTCTTGCGGGCGCAGCGCGCGGCCGTCCTTCTTCACGTAGCCGCGCTCCTGGATAGTCGACATAATCGGCGCGTACGTCGACGGGCGGCCGATGCCGTTCTCTTCGAGCGCCTTCACGAGCGTGGCCTCGGTGTAACGGGGCGGCGGCTCGGTGAAGTGCTGGTCGGGCTTCACGTCGAGCAGCCGCAGGAGGCCGGCCGGCGACAGGTCGGGCAGCGAGCGCTCCTCGTCCTCATCGGAGGCGACGTTGCGGCCTTCGATGTAGATCTGGCGGAAGCCGGCGAAGCGCAGGTGGCTCGCCGAGGCGCGCAGCAGGTACGGCTGGTCGTGCGCCGGCGCCTTCGCGTCGATCTCGGCGCTGACCTGGTCGAACACCGCGTCGGCCATCTGGCTGGCGAGCAGGCGTTGCCAGACCAGGCTGTAGAGCTTGAACTGGTCGGATGTCAGCGACTTCTTGAGTGCGGCCGGCTCCCGGAATGCCGACGTCGGGCGTATTGCCTCGTGCGCTTCCTGCGCGCCCTTCGACTTCGTCTTGTAGAAACGCGGCTGCGGCGGCACGAAGTCCGCGCCGAACTTGCCCGTGATGAAGCGGCGCGCCTCGTCGCGCGCGACCTGCGCGATGTTGAGCGAGTCAGTGCGCATATAGGTAATGAGGCCGGCCTGGCCCTCGCCGGGAATCGTCAGGCCCTCGTACAGCTGCTGGGCGACCGCCATCGTGCGCTTGGCCGAAAAGCCGAAGCGGCGCGACGCCTCTTGCTGGAGCGTGCTCGTGGTGAACGGCGGCGCCGGCCGGCGCAGTTGCTGCTTCTTCTTGACGTCGCGGACGCTGTAGGCGGCGGCGCGCAGGTCGCCGGTGACGGCGTTCGCCTTCGCGGTGTCGCCGATCTCCGCCTTCTTCGTGCCGGGCAGCCCGGCAAGCCGTGCGATGAACGCGCTCTCGTCGGCGTCGCCCTGCTTGGCGAGACGCGTGTCGATGGTCCAGTACTCCTGCGGGACGAACGCCTCGATCTCGCGCTCGCGGTCGACGACCATGCGCAGCGCGACGGACTGGACGCGGCCTGCGCTGAGGCCCCCTCGGATCTTTTTCCAGAGGACCGGGCTGACCTTGTAGCCCACGAGGCGGTCGAGCACGCGGCGGCCCTGCTGGGCATCGACCAGGCGCATGTCGATCTTGCGAGGATGCTCGAACGCGGCCTTTATGGCGTCCGCGGTGATCTCGTGGAACTCGACGCGCTCGTATGGCTTGCGATTCGTCAAGTTGGCTTCTTCGGCAGTCGCGGCAAGATCCATCGCCTGCTGGAGGTGCCAGGAGATGGCCTCGCCCTCGCGGTCGGGGTCGGTGGCGAGGTAGATGGTGCCGGCCTTCTTGGCGGCCTCCTTCAGCCCCTTGACGACGTCCCTCTTGTCCTTGGGGATGATGTATCTCGGCGCGAAGTCGTTCTCGACATCGACCCCGAGTTGCGACTTGGGGAGGTCGCGGACGTGTCCGACCGATGCCTTGACCTCGTATTCCTTGCCGAGGATGCCTGACAGCGTCCGTGCCTTTGCTGGTGACTCAACGATCACCAGGCTCTTTTCCTTGGATTTCGCCATGATCTCCTGTCAATCCTGCCTGCCGCCGGGCCCCGGTTGTTATACACGACCCGGCCCGCGACACAACAGTTTTCTCGGTAGCGACCGCCCAAACCTGAACACGTCTTCGGGAGTGGGAGCGCGGCTCCGGGTGGGATTGGGGCGCCGCGGGAAGCGGTGAAGGTTCCGAGGCCTTCATCTGAGGGTAGCAGAGTTGTCAAGGAAGCCAAGTCCCCGGCCAGGCAGGCTCTGGCGCGATGCTGCTCGCGGCGGCGCCTCGTTTCCACATCTTGCCCTCTAGCCAGCCGGGGGATTCGCGCCTTATAGTAGCCCTGTGGACGAAGTAGAACGTAAGTACTGGATTGCCTTCAGCAGGGTGCCCCGCGTCGGACGCGTGCGGGCGACTCAGCTCGAAGAGCACTTCGGCAGCCTGGAGCGCGCCTGGCACGCCACGGCCGGCGAGCTCAAGGCCGCGGGACTCGATGGCGCCACGATCGCGGCCTGCGCCGCCGCCCGCGGCGCCATCGACCCGGACGCCGAACTCGAACGGCTCGCCGAGCACGGCGTCACCGCGCTGACCTGGCACGACGACGCGTACCCGCGCCAGCTCCGCGAGGTCTACGACCGTCCGCCCGTGCTCTACGTCCGCGGCACGCTCACACCGGCCGATGAGTGGGCCGTCGCCGTCGTCGGGACGCGCAGGGTGAGCGTCTACGGCCGCCAGGTGGCCGATGAGATGGCGCGCGGCCTCGCATCGAACCGCATCACCGTCGTCAGCGGCCTCGCGCGCGGCGTCGATGCCATCGGGCACCGCGCGGCGCTCGAATGCGGCGGCCGGACGATCGGCGTGCTCGCCTGCGGCCTCGACCTGGTGTACCCGCCGGAGCACAAGCGCCTGGCCGAGCAGATCATCGAGAACGGCGCGCTGATCAGCGACTACGCCATCGGCACGCAGCCGCGGAGCGAGTTCTTCCCGCGCCGCAACCGCATCCTCAGCGGCATCTCGCTGGGCGTGCTCGTCGTCGAGGGCGACACCAAGAGCGGCGCGCTGATCACCGCGCGCCAGGCGCTGGAGCAGAACCGCGAGGTGTTCGCCGTGCCGGGCAGCATCTACTCACCGAACTCGCGCGGCACCAACAAGCTGATCCAGGATGGCGAGGCGAAGCTCACCCTCAACGTCGAGGACGTGCTCGCCGAGCTGAACCTCAGCATGGCCTCGCACCAGATCGAGATGACCGAACTGGTGCCGGCCGATGAGACCGAGAGCAGGCTCCTGCGCTACCTCACCGCCCAACCGATGCATATCGATGAGGTACGCCGCGAGTCCGGGCTGCCCATCGCCACCGTCACGAGCACGCTGGCGATGCTGGAGCTGAAGGGGCTGGTGCGGCAGGTGGGGCGCATGAACTACGTGCGGACGCGCGAAGTGGCGGCCGGGCGCTCATCGTCCGCGGACTCCAGCTCGGCGTCGAGCAGACGGTGGTCGTGACCGCACTGTTCGAAATGGACGATGGTGTAAAGCTTCGCCATCGCGGGCGATTGCCGCGATGTTTCGACGACGGCGCCGAGGTCGCGCTGGCGCGCATGCAGCAGCAGGTGCGGCCGGCTCTCGCTGCAGGACTCGAGCCGCAACCTCACCCTGGTCCCGATGTTGATATCCGGCCCTCCTGAACTTTCCACCGAGCCCGGCTCTGCCTCCGGCAACGGTGGACCTCAGGCGCTCAGAGAGCACGCGCGTCGATCCTACCCGATAGGCCGCAGCGTGCAACGACGCTCCGGAACGCGCCGAGTGTCAGTCTGACAATCGTCCGGGACCGCGGGTCCTTAACAGGGAACGAAGCTGAAGTTCTTGGCCACGAGCAACATGTCGGTCGAATCGACCTTGCTCCTGGTGCTCGAGCCATCGTGCGAGCGATGATTCCGGCTCGAGGTTGCCGCTCGCCGTGGCGAGCCGGTACAGGCGCCAGTCGCCCTGCTCCCGCAGCAGCGCGTAGCGCCCGCGGATGAAGCCGTCCAGCTCGGCGAACGGGGCGTACGTGTCGTCCGAGACGACGATGTAGACCGGCGGGTCGGCGTCGAGATCGCGCAGGATCTCGCGCTTCGCATCTGGCACGACTTCGCCGAGGAACGATGTGTAGTAGCGCGCCGGGTTGGTGAAGCCGCCCGCCGCGTAGATCCACGGGAGTTCGCTCCACGTGTACAGCGACGTGCCGGCGCCGTCGCGCTTCATGTATGCGACGATGTCGTTCACGGCGATCACCTTGCCATCGAAGTAGTAGTCGTAGTCCTGGTCGCTCATGGTGCCCCAGCGGTGCGATGCGAACGTGCGGTAGTAGTCGATGGGGTCAAGCTGGCGGCGCTCGCGGAACGCCAGCGCGAACTGACCGAAGACGACCGCGACGACGAGCAGGCCCGTGACGCCGAGCAGCGCCCGCGCGAGCTCATCGCGTTCCAGGCGGAGCGGGTTGCCGACGATGGCGAGCGCGCACGCCGGCACGGCCTGTTGCAGGTAGTGCGGGAACGGGAACGAGCTGGAGGTGGTGCCGGCAAGAGCGAACCCGAGCCACAGGACCGGGAACGACTCCAGCGCGAGTTCCTCGCCGAGCGTGCGGCGCCGCACGAGCCAGGCTGTGGCCATCAGTGCGGGCAGATAGCCGGCGAACCTCACGAACGGCCCCTCCGCGCCGAGTTCCGAGTAGAGGCCGAGCGACCCGGCGACGGCGTACCAGTACGCGCCGAATGCGCCGGCGGCCAGGAACAGGACGGCAGACGCGGCCACCGGGACCGCCACGCCGCCGGCGAACGCCCCGATGGCGCGCATTGGCCGGCCGTGGGTCAGCCAGATCATCACGCCGATGGCCGCACCGTCGAACAGCGCCACTTGCTTGTAGCCGGCGGCGACGCCGATGAGCAGGCCGGCGCCGCCGTACCACCACAGGCTCGCGTCGCGTCGACGTTCCGCCAGGACGAAGACGAGCACGGCCAGCGACGACGGCAGAATCATGAACGTCTCGGTCATCGCCAGGTTGCCTTCGAGCAGCGGTGTGCCCATCGCAAAGGCGAACAGCGCACCGGCCACGACCGCGCGGCGCGCGCCGTACAGCACCGCGCCGATCGTCATGACGACGGCCTGCGTTGCGAGCACCGCGACGGTCGCGGCGAGATGCAGCGCGAAGACGCTCGTGCCGAATGCCCACTGGATGCCCGCGTACGTGAAGTAGATCAGCGGCGGCTTGTTGTCCCACGCGTCGGCGTACAGCGTCCGCCCGTCGCGGATGTTCTGCGCGATCGCGGAGAAGATGCCCTCATCGCCGTACCAGCGCGGCTCGTAGAGCGAGGGGTAGCGCAGCGCGAACGCCAGCAGCAGCGTCGCCGCGGCGCAGGCGGCGATGGCCGCCGCCGGGAGTGTGACGTTGCGCGGGAGGGACGGGGCTCGCATGATGCTGATCTTACACCTGCACGGGCGGCTGGCGCGCGCGCATGACTGGCGGTCAGCGAGTAGACGCGTGGCAAAGGCGTGACAACGGGCGGTTTCGCGGCCGGACAACCGGGGGCTGCCGCGATCCAATTCGTATTTCGGCGGGGTTCAGTCCGGCTGCGGCCCCCGCGTCGCCGAGCGGCTGCTCCTGGTTAGCGCGTCAGCTCGCAGCCGGCTCGCCTTCGCGCTCGGGCGAGCGGGTGGCCCGCACCTTCTTGATGCGGCGGCCGAGCACGCTGAGGACGCGCAGCGTCAGGCCGTCGACGTGCACCTCGTCGCCGGCGACCGGGCACCTTGCCCAGGTGATGGTAGACGAAGCCGCCGACGGTGTCGTAGTCCTGCTCTTCCTCGTCGACCACGAAGCCGAACAGCTCGGTGAGCGCATCGATGCTGACGCGCGCGTCGAGGATCGCCTCGGTCGCCGTGACGCGCTCGATCGGCGCTTCCTCGCGGTCGTACTCGTCCTGGATCTCGCCGACGATCTCTTCGAGCAGGTCCTCGATCGTGACGAGGCCCGCGGTGCCGCCGTACTCATCGACGACGATCGCGATGTGCACCTTGCTCTGCCGCAACTCGGCGAGCAGCTCATCGACGCGCTTGGTTTCCGGGATGAAGTACGGCGGGCGGGCGATCTCCTTGAGCGTCGGGGCGGCGGCCCTCCGTGAGGCAGCGCAGCAGGTCCTTGGCGTAGATGATGCCGACGACGTTGTCGATCGTCTCGTCGTACAGCGGGATGCGGCTGAAGCCCTTTTCGACGATCAGCTTCAGCGCGTCATCGATCGTCTCGCTGGACGTCGAGCGCGACTATATCGATGCGCGGCGCCATGATCTCGCGCGCGGTCGTGTCCTCCATCTCGATGATCCCGCGGATCATCTGGCGCTCTTCTTCTTCGATCGGCTCGCCGTCCGTCTCGATGTTGGCGAGACGCAGCAACTCCTCGGTGCTCGTCCTCGCGATGCTCATCGCCGCCGTTGTGGTGCACGACGCTGGCGAGGCTGCGGTTGATGGCCGACGCGAACGGGCTGAAGATCGCGCGGAAGAGGCGGATGACCGGGAGCAGCCGCACGCTCCACGGCTCGGGGTTGCGCGCCACGATCAGCCGCGGCAGCGCATCGAGCAGCACGACGGCGGCGAGCGCGCCGGCGCTCACGGCAACGAGCACCGCCCACGTGTGGCCGGTACCGCGCGTGATCAGGAAGATGCCGAGCGCCGTCGCCAGCACGACCGCCAGGTTGCGCACGACCGCGAGCGCGCCGAGCGTCGAGGCGCGCTCTTGAATGTAATCGTGCAGGACTTCGGCGCGGCGGCTGCCGCGGCTCGCCATCGCACGGAGGCGCACGCGGCTCGACGATGCAACGCCCGCCTCGGCCGCGGCGACGAGCGCCACGAGGAGCAGGGCGAAGGCGAGCAGGACGATGCCCAGCGTACTATCGCTGTCCAGGGCTGGACTCCTCCTTCTCGCCGCCGGCCTGCTTCGCGCGGATGCGCGCGGGAGCGCCGATCGCCATCATGCCGTCCGGCACGTCGCGGTTGACGACCGAGCCGGCGCTCGTGCCGGCGCCCCGGCCGATGTTCACCGGCGCGACGAGCATGGTATCGCTGCCGATGAACGCGCCGTCGCCGATCGTCGTGCGGTGCTTGTTCACGCCGTCGTAGTTGGCGGTGATCGTGCCGGCGCCGATGTTCACGTCTTCGCCGACCTCGGCATCGCCGATGTAGCTGAAGTGCCCCATCTTGCTGTTGCGTCCGAGCCGCGACGCCTTGACCTCGGCGAAGTTGCCGATGTGCACGCCCTGGCAGATGTACGAGCGCGGGCGCAGGTGGCTGTACGGCCCCATGTCGACGTCGGACTCCAGCGTCGACTCCTCGACCATCGAGTAGCGCACGACGCAGCGGTCGCCGATGCGCGAGTCGCGCACGTGGCTGCCCGGCCCGATGACGCAGCCGGCGCCGATCGACGTCGTGCCTTCGAGATGCGTGTTCGGGGCGATCGTGGTGTCGGGCGCGATGGTGACCGCGTCGTCGATGAACGTCGATGACGGGTCGACGATCGTGATGCCGGCGAGCATGTGGCGGCGGCGGATGCGGCCGCGCACCGTCGCCTCGGCCTCGGCGAGCTGCACGCGGTCGTTGATGCCGCGCACCTCCGCCGGCTCCTCGGCGATGACGGCGATCGCGGGGTTGCCTTCGTCGTACGCCATCGCGGCGAGCTGCGTCAGGTACTGCTCGCCGCTTGCGGCGGGCGCGATGCGCGGCAGGTGCGACCAGAGCCACGAAGCGCGCACGGCGTACTGCCCGGAGTTGATGTGGCGCAGCTCCGCGCGGTCGATCTCGGCGGTCTCCTTCGTCTCGATGATCGCCGTGACGCGGTCGCCGTCCATCTCGATGAAGCCGTACGCCTCGACCGGCACGCTCGCGGTCAGCAGCGCCACGTCGGGCGGCGCGCCATCGCGCGCGTCGGCGACGCAGGCCATCAGGCGCCGCAGCGTCGCCGGCAGCACCAGCGGCACGTCGCCGTTCATGATCAGCACGCAGCCGGCGTCGCCCGCGGCATCGCGCGCCGCTGCGACGGCGTCGCCCGTGCCGAGCGGCGTGGCCTGCACAGCGAAGCGGACACCGTCGCCGGCCGCGGCGCGCACGGCGTCGGCCGCGGCGTCAGCGCCGACCACGACGATGCAGTCATCGACTCCGGCCTCGCGCGCCGCGTCGATCACGTGGCGCACGATGGGCTTGCCGGCGATGGCATGCGCCACTTTGGGCAGCGCGGAGCGCATGCGCGTGCCCTGGCCGGCGGCCATGATCACCGCGGCCCAGCGGGGCTTCATCGACGGCGTGTCAGTCTGGGGAGGTTCGTCTGAGTCTGTTTTCAAGATGATCGCCGGCCCGATCCGCGTCCGGCGGCTCGCTGATGTCCGGCGCGAGGATCGTATCGGTGCTGATTGAAGGCTGTCAAGGTGTGGGGAGTTGACAGTTCATGGTTCACAGCCGGGCGCCCGGGTTCATGGTTGCGGGTGGGGCCAGCGCCAGGCGCAGGCGGCGAACGCGGCAGCGACCAGCAGGACCATCGGCGCGAAGCCGAGGGCGGTGCTGAGCCAGAGCGCGAACAGGAGCGCAAAGAGCGCCAGAAGCACCGCCACGACCGCCGACTGGTGCGCGAACTCGAACACCGCGCCCTCGTCCGGCGCGAAGTGGCCGCGGAGCGCGATGGCGAGCGGGATGAACAGCAGCACCAGGCTCTGCGTGTGCAGGTGCGGCGAGACGAGCAACGGCAGCATCACCGCCAGCGCGTACGCCTGGTCGGCCGCGACGCGGCCGTGCTCGGCGAGCCGCCATCGCGGCAGCGCGACGGCGTACGCCGCGGCGGCGAGCGCGAGCGCCGGCGGCAGCCAGAGCCACGTATCGTCGCGGCCGCCGACGCTGACGATGAGGCCGCGCAGGTTCGACATCAGCGCCGCGTTCACCTGCAGGCCATCGCCCGCGCCGGGGTAGTGCGCGATGAAGCGCGCGTTCGCGGCGAGCGCGCCCGGGTCCGTGAGCAGCGTCGGCAGCACGATCAGCACGCTGCCCGAGAGGCCGAGCGCGCCGAGCGTGCGCCACTGCCGCCAGAGCAGCAGCATCGGCACGACGCCCAGGAGGAACTGCGGCTTCAGCAGCACGGCGGCAAGCACGACGCCGGCGAGCGTGTCGCGCTCGTCGCGGAGCAGCAGGTACGCCGCGAACATCGCCGCGAAGATGATGAAGTCGACCTGGCCGAAGACGATGTTCGTGACCGCCGGGATCGAGCACGCGAAGACGGCCAGGAACACCCGCCGCGGGAATCGCGGCACCGCCGCCAGGTGCCGGTCGAGCGCGACGGCGAGCGCGGCGAGCATCGCGGCGTTCATCGCGGCCCACAGCAGGTACGCCGCCGCGAACGGCAGCTTCGAGAGCGGCGCGAACGCCCAGGCGGCGAAGAGCGGCAGCGGGTAGCCGGTCGCGTGCGGGAGGTCGCCGGGATAGAGCGCGTGCTGCACGAACGACTGCACGCCCGCGTCGTACAGCCCGTCGGTCATGCCGTGCCGGACGATGTAGCCGGCGGCGTAGAAGCTGAGGAAGTCGCCGCCCGCGCCATCGGCGCCGGTGGCGGCGCGCACGATGCCCGCGACCGCGAGCACGAGCGTCGCCACGAACGCGAGCAGCGCCACGCCCGCGGCGGCGGCGAGCGCGGGCGGCGCGCCGGCCGCGGGGCGCGCGCGTGCAACGGCGTCGAGTCGTGCCATCGTAGAAGTATCGGCCTGGCGGCCGAAGAACCTAGAACCTAGAACCAAGAACCTACCGGTCTCCGAGCGGCAGGTGGTGGCACCTACGGCGTGTGGGTGGCGTTCTCGCTTTCGAGGTTCTTGTAGGTTCTAGGTTCTTGGTTCTCCGCCCCCTACAATGCCGCCATGAACGTGGATCAGATTCGCGAGACGTTTATCAACTTCTACGTGCAGAACCGCCACCTGCTCGTGCCGAGCGCGTCGCTGGTGCCGCACGGCGACCCCACGCTGCTGTTCACAAGCGCCGGCATGGTGCCGTTCAAGCCGTACTTCACGGGGCTCGCCGAGCCGCCTTCCACCCGCATGGTCACGGTGCAAAAATGCTTCCGCACGACGGACATCGAGTCCGTGGGCGACTACAGCCACCTGACGTTCTTCGAGATGCTGGGCAACTTCAGCATCGGCGACTACTTCAAGGAAGGAGCGATCACCTTCGCCTGGGAGCTGCTGACCCAGCACTTCAAGCTGCCGCCGGACAAGCTCTGGATCTCGATCTTCCTCACCGATGACGAGGCGCATGACCTCTGGCGCGCCATCGGCGTGCCCGAAGAGCGCATCCACCGCTACCCGGAGGAGTACAACTACTGGTTCAGCGGCGACGTCGGTCCGTGCGGGCCGAACAGTGAGATCTTCGTCGACCGCGGCCCGCGCGACACGTGCGAGGACTGCCGCGCGGGGACCTGCAAGCCGAACCTTGAGCCGGACTGCGGCCGCTTCCTGGAGATCTGGAACCTCGTCTTCATGACGCTCTACCAGGCCGAGGACGGCGCCCGCACCGAACTGCCGCGCAAGAACATCGACACCGGCTCGGGGCTGGAGCGCGTGGCCTGCATCCTGCAAAACAAGGAGACGGTGTACGAGACCGACGTCTTCCGCGACATCATCGCGCGCGTGGAAGAGGTCTCGGGCAAGAAGTACGGCGCGAGGGACGGCGCGATCGATATGGCGATCCGCGTTGTCGCGGAGCACACGCGCGCCTGTGTGTTCCTCATCACCGACGGCGTCATGCCGTCGAACGAGGGTCGCGGCTACGTGCTGCGCCGCATCTTGCGGCGCGCCGTGTACCACCTGACGCAGCTCGCGGGCGCGACGGAGACGACGCTGCTCGACAAGGTGGCCGGCGCCGTGATCGAGAAGATGGAGCGCGCGCACCCGGACCTGCGCGAGCGCGGCGACTTCGTGATGCGGCTGCTGGCAGCCGAGGAATCGAAGTTCCGCGAGACGCTGGAGCGCGGCCGGACGCATCTCGACCAGATCCTCGCCGGAGCGTCGAAGCGGAAGCGCATCGAGGGCACTCAGGCGTTCGCGCTGTACGACACCTTCGGCTTCCCGCTGGAGCTGACGCAGGAGATCGCTAAGCGCCGGGGGTTCGAGGTCGACCTCGGAGGATTCGAGCGCGAGATGCAGGCGCAGCGCGAGCGCGGCCGCGCCGCCGCGAAGTTCGACATCGACGCCGATCGCATCGAGGCGTACACGCAGCTCGCCCACATCCACACGCGGTTCGTCGGCTACGACGCGACGCGGCACGACACGACGGTCGCCGGCATCATCGGCGCGGCGGGCGTGCAGGACGCCGCGGCCGAGGGCGAGAGCGTCGAGGTGGTGCTGATCGAGACGCCGTTCTACCCCGAAGGCGGCGGCCAGGCCGGCGACACCGGCGAGATCGCCGGCCCGCACGGCCGCGTGCGCGTCGACGACACGCAGGCCGCGGCCGAGGGGCTGATCGTGCATCGCGGCGTCGTGGTCGAAGGACGCATCGCCGTCAACGACGCCGTGCGCGCCTCCGTCGACGAGGGCAAGCGCCGCGCGAGCCAGCGCAACCACACGGCGACGCACCTGCTGCACGCGGCGCTGCGCGAGGTGCTCGGCACGCACGTCAAGCAGGCCGGGTCGCTCGTCGCGCCGGACCGGCTGCGCTTCGACTTCACCCACATCGAGGCGACGAAGCCGGAGGAGCTGGCGGCGGTGCAGCGCCTGGTGAACGAGAAGATACGCGCGGACATCGAAGTGCACTGGGAAGAGCAGCCGTACGACGAGGCGATCGCGAGGCGGCGCCATGGCGCTCTTCGGCGAGAAGTACCAGGCGAACGTGCGCGTGGTGGGGATCTGCGAACCGGCGGCCGGAAACGGACAGCAAACAGCAAACAGCAAACAGCAAAGGGTAGACGGCGAGCACCATCACGATATGCGGTGCTTCAGCAAGGAGCTGTGCGGCGGCACGCACTGCCACCGCACCGGCGAGATCGGGACGTTCGTGATCGCGAGCGAGAGCAGCGTCGGCTCGGGGCTCCGGCGCATCGAGGCGCTAACGGGGCCGCTCGCCGATGCGTACGTGCTGGAGCAGCAGGAGACCATCAACAGGCTGAGCAGGCGGCTCAACGCGCCGCCCGCCGAGCTGGAGCAGCGCATCGAAGCGCTGCAGGCGGAGCTGGACGCCGAACGCCGGCGCTTGCAGCAGTTCGAGCGGCAGGCGGGCCGCGCCGAAGCGGGGTCGCTGGTCGACGCGGCGGAGCGCATCGACGGCGCGTCGCTCGTCGTCGCGCGCGTGCCGGCGGCGAACGTGGAGGCGATGCGCGAGATGGGCGACCTGCTGCGCGACAAGCTCGGCAGCGCCGTCGTCGTGCTCGGCGCCGTCGTCGATGACCGGCCGAGCTTCCTGGCGATGGTGACGAAGGACCTCACCGGCCGCGTGCACGCCGGCAACCTGATCAAGCAAGTGGCGGCGGTCGCGGGCGGCGGCGGCGGCGGCCGGCCGGATATGGCGCAGGCCGGCGGCAAGGACGCGTCGAAGGTCGATGCCGCGCTGGATCTCGCGCGCAACGTCGCGCGGGAGCAACTCCGGGCTGAGGTTGGAAGCTAGAGGCTGGACGCTGGAGTCCAGAAGTTCGATGCAGGAGAAGCCGGGTGTCATCGCGCGGCGCATGCTGGGGCTGGACGTTGGAGAGCGGCGCATCGGCGTGGCGGTGAGCGAGGGGCTGCTGGCGGTGCCTCTGGCGATCATCGAGCATGAAAGCAGGGACGCGGACCTGGAGCGGATCGCGAAGATCGCGCGGGAGCGGGAGGCGCAGGCCGTGATCGTCGGGCTGCCAATCACCATGTCGGGCGAGGAGCGCGAGCAGGCGCGGCGCACGCGGCGCTTCGGCGACGCGCTGGCGCGCCGTATCGACGTGCCGCTGATCTACCACGACGAACGCCTGTCGACGCAGCAGGTGACAGGCGCGGCGGGCGGGCGCGTGACCGGCGCGGGCGGCCGCACGGCGAAGCGCGGCGCCAAACCGCGCATCGATGACCTGGCGGCGGCGGTGATCCTGCAGAGCTACATCGACAGCACGGAGTACGCATCTTGACGGTGGTGTACCGCGTCACTGGCATCGTCGTCGCGGCGTTCGCGATCGCGCTGACCGTCGGGCTGGCGTGGTTCGTCAGGCAGACGCCCGGCGCCGTGTTCACGGAGGAGAGCGAGCACCGCATTCCGCCCGATCTCGACGAACGGCGGCACCGTCTCGATCACCGTCGAGAAAGGCGAGAGCGCGCGCTCGATCGGCGACAAGCTGGAGCGTGCGGGCGTCATCCGCAGCAAGCGGCTGTTCGAGGTGCTGGTCGGAATCACGGGCGTGCAGAAGAAGCTCGAAGCCGGCGATTACGAGTTCGATGCCGGCCTGCCTGCGATCGAGGTCGTGCACCGCATCGCGGAAGGCAAGACGGCCTCGCGCGACGTGGTCGTGCCGGAGGGGCGGCGGGTCGAGGAGGTGGGCGAGATCCTCGAGCGGGCGGGCGTCGTCAGCAAGCAGGAGTTCCTGGGCGCGCTCGTGAAGTCGCAGTACAACGAGCCGTTCCTGGCGGACACATCGTCGAGCAGCCTGGAGGGCTTCGTGTTCCCGGCGCGGTATGCGTTCTTCCGCGCGGCGCGTCCGGAGGACGTCGTCGATGCGATGCTGCGCGCGTTCCAGGACCAGGTGGCGTCGCAGTTGCAGCTCGAAGGCCAGGACCTGACGCTCGATGAGGTGGTGACGCTGGCGTCGATCGTGGAGCGCGAAGC
Organism: uncultured Chloroflexia bacterium; assembly: GCA_963701135.1. GTDB lineage: Bacteria > Chloroflexota > Dehalococcoidia > DSTF01 > JACRBR01 > CAYJMJ01. The sequence continues at coordinate 2,360,132 of OY969567.1, read as the reverse complement.
GCAGGACCCGTCGGAGCGCCCGTTGATCGCCAGCGTGTACCTGAACCGGATGCGGCTGGGCATCGCGCTCCAGGCGGACCCGACCGTGCAGTACGCCGTGGCGAAGAATCCGGAGAGCGTCGCGCGGTACGGCTACTGGAAGAAGGAGCTGACGCTCGACGACCTCAAGGCCGACTCGCCGTACAATACGTACATCCATCCGGGGCTGCCGCCCGGACCGATCGCGAATCCGGGGCTGGATTCGATCCGCGCCGTCGTGCGGCCGTCGCGGACGAACTACCTCTTCTTCGTGGCAAAGAACGACGGCACCGGCAAGCACGCGTTCGCCGAAACGCTCGAAGAGCACCTGAGGAACGTCGAGAAGTACCAGCAGTAGGAGCGGGAACGTGACGAAGCGCGCGGGAGTGATCGGTCATCCGCTCGGGCACTCCATCAGCCCGGCGATCTTCGAGGCGGCGTTCGGCGCCGCCGGCATCGACGCCACGTACGAGGCGTGGGACACGGAGCCTGAGCTGCTCGAAGGGCGCGTGAACTCACTGCGCGGCGCTGACTTTCTCGGCGCGAACGTGACGATCCCGCACAAGCAGGCCGTCGTGCCGCTGCTCGATGACGCCAGTGAGCTTGCCTCGAAGGCGGGCGCGGTCAACACCATCGTGCACAGCGACGGAAAACTGGCCGGCCACAACACCGACGTCGGCGGATTCGCCCGCTCGCTGAAGGACGACGGCGGCTTCGATGCGAAGGGCAAGCGCACCGTGCTGCTCGGCAGCGGCGGCGCGGCCCGCGCGGTCGCGGTCGCGCTCATCGATGCCGGCGCCAGCGTCATCTACGTCGTCGCCCGGCAGCCGCGCAAGATCGATGCAATGGTCGTCGGCCTGAAGCCACTGACGCAGACCGGCACGACGATCAGCTGGGCCTACTGGGGCGACGGCTCGTACCTGCGCGCCGTGCGCGAATCCGACCTCATCGTCAACTGCACGCCCATCGGGACGGCCGGCCTGCCCATCGCCGGCCAGTCGCCGGTCGATGCGGATCTCATCCAGCCGGGCGCGACGGTGTTCGACCTCGTGTACAACCCGGCCGAGACGCCGCTCGTCGTGGCGGCGAAGGCGCGCGGTGCGAAGGCCGTCGGCGGCATGGGCATGCTGGTGTACCAGGCCGCGGAGGCGTTCAAGCTGTGGACCGGCAAGGACGCCGACGTGGCCGCGATGCTCGCCGCCGCGAAGCAGGCGCTGGGGGTTTAGCAGGGTGCTGGAGACCGCACATTTCACCCTGTAGCGCGGGCTTTTCAGCCCGCGCAATGCGGCTTGACGGCACGAACTCTCGCAAGGCCCATACTCGCCCTGAACCTTCCGCTGACCCCCCGAACGCTGGACATACATCGTTGGCGCATTGTGGTGGCCCCGCGCGGGCTGAAAAGCCCGCGCTACGGGGTTCGCCAATTCACAACGGCCCGGGCGGGCATCTGCCATAATTCAGGCATGAGCTTGCCGCTGCTTGCAGCTTCCGACTACGGGATCATGGTCGCCATCGGCTTCGTGATGCTCATGTTCATCGTGGTCGGCTGGGTGATCGTGCAGGGCACGCGCGCGCAGCTCGCCTGGCGCAAGCTGGTCGATGCGGGCGACGTGAACGCGATCCAGACGCTGGTGGGCGAGGAAGTGACGCGCTGGAAGACGGCGCGCATGCCGAAGGACGTGACCGCGTCGGTCTGGCACGGCGTGCAGAGCGCGGAGCTGCTCGAAGTGAAGCCGGAGGGCGTGCGGTTCAGCGCATCGGCCGAAGGCGAGTACGCGCTGGTGAGCGGCGAGCGGCGCGAGGTGAGCAGCGCCCTCAAGCAGGGCCTCCGCCTGACCGCGCGCCTTGCCGAGATGGTGATGTACGATATCCCGAACGTGAAGCTGCCGTACGCCCAGATCGACATCTACAGCACGTACCGCGACGAGGCCGGCTCGGCGCAGCGGTGCATTTTGTCGACGCTCTGCCAGCGCCAGGTCGCCGACGGGCTCGACTGGGACGACATGGAGGGCGAGGAGATCGTGCGGGCGTTCGGCGGCAAGTTCTCGCTCGACGACCGCGGCAACCCCAATCCGATCGACCCCGATGCGGCGGGACGAAACGGCGTCCCGGCCGTGTTCTACAAGGATTGACCGTGCTGCGCTTTCTCACCGCTGGCGAATCACACGGCAAGGGCCTCGTCGTGGTCATCGAAGGGATGCCCGCCGGACTGTCGCTGTCCGAAGACTACGTCGCCGTTGACCTGCGGCGGCGGCAGCGCGGCTACGGCCGCGGCCGGCGCCAGAAGATCGAGCAGGACCGGGCCGAGATCGTCGCCGGCGTCCGCCACGGCCTGACGCTCGGCAGCCCCATCGCCATGATGATCCAGAACCGCGACTGGGTGAACTGGACCGAGGCGATGTCCATCGAACCGGTCGAAGGCGAGGTCGAGAAGGTGACGCGGCTGCGGCCGGGGCACGCCGACCTCGCCGGCGCCGTGAAGTACGACTTCGACGACGTGCGCCCGGTCCTGGAGCGCGCCAGCGCGCGCGAGACCGCGGCGCGGGTCGCCGTCGGCGGCGTCTGCAAACGCTTCCTCGAAGAGTTCGGCATGACGTTCCACAGCCACACCGTCCAGATCGGCGGCGTCGATGCGGACGTGCCCGCGGAGATCGACTGGGACGCCGTCGAGGCGTCGCCGGTGCGCTGCGCCGGCGCGGCGAGCGGCGAGCGCATGGTGGCGGCGATCGACGACGCGCGCAACGCCGGTGATACGCTCGGCGGCGTCGTCGAGGGGCGCGCGCGCAACGTGCCGATGGGCCTCGGCAGCCACGTGCAGTGGGACCGCAAGATCGATGGCCTGCTCGCGCAGGCGCTGATGAGCATCCACAGCGTGAAGGGCGTCGAGATCGGCGCGGGCTTCGGCGCCACCCGCAAGACCGGCTCGCGGGTGCACGACGTGATCCTGCCGCGCGAGCAGTGGACGCAGCGCCCCTGGGCGCGCGCGACGAACAACGCCGGCGGCACGGAGGGCGGCATCACCGACGGCCAGGACATCATCGTGCGCGTCGCGCTGAAGCCGATCGCGACGCTGCCGAAGTCGCTGCCCTCGGCCGATCTGCGCACCGGCGAGGAGATCGCGGCGCACTACGAACGCAGCGACGTGTGCGTCGTGCCGGCGGCCGGCGTCATCGTCGAGTCGATGTGCGCGATCGTGCTGGCGACGGCGGCGCTCGAAAAGTTCGGCGGCGACTCGATGAAGGAGACGCTGCGCAACTGGCGCGCGTTCGAGGCGACGACCGGGCCGCGCGATCTCCGCGAGAGCTGATTCGAAGCGTGGGTGAGATCGAAGGCGGCCGTGAGGCAGGATGGCCTTCGGGTACCGCCATGTCGTCACCGGACAATGGGAGGTGTGGCCCATGACAGCGCTCACGACGATGGTTACGGTGTCTGATATGGCGCGCTCGGTGGCGTTCTACCGGGACACGCTGGGGCTGGCGCTCCGGTCCGAATCGCCGGACTGGAGCGAGTTCGATGTCGCCGGCTCGACGCTGGCGCTGCACGGCGGCGGCGTTCCGGGCGGCGATCGCCCCCGGGAGCGCGTGGCGGGTGTGGTGAGCTTCGGGTTCGATGTCGATGATCTCGACAGGGAGTGCGCGGGATTGAAGGCGAAGGGCGTGCGGTTCGTGATGGAGCCGCAGGACCGGCCGGGCGAGCCGATCCGGCTTGCGGTGTTCCTGGACCCGGACGGGACGCAAGTATCGATGGCGCAGATGGTGGGATAAGTGAACTACGGACAGATCTGGCTGATCGGCTTCATGGGCACGGGCAAGTCGCGCATCGCGCGGCCGCTCGCCGTTGCGCTCGACTGGCAGGCGCTCGACCTCGACACACTGATCGAACAGCAGGCCGGCGACACGGTGGCCGGCATCTTCCGCTCCGGCGGTGAAGCGGCGTTCCGCGCGGTCGAGTCGCAGGTCATCGAACGCGTCGCCGGCATGGCGAACGTGGTGGTGGCGACGGGGGGCGGCTGCGTGCTCGCCGAGTCGAACCGGGCGGCCATGCGCCGCGAGGGGTTCGTCGTCTGCCTCGACGCGCGGCCCGAGACCATCGCCCAGCGCCTGGCGTCCTCGCCGGCGCACGTCTCGGAGCGGCCGCTCCTGCAGGGCGCCGATCCGCTGGCAAAGATCATCGAGCTGAAGGCGGCGCGCGAGCCGCTGTACGCGCAGGCCGACTTCATCATCCAGACCGACGAGATGACGCCGGACCAGGTGACGCACCAGGTGCTGCTGGCGTTCCGCGAGCGCACCGCCGTCGCCGGGGGCACTACGTGATCCGCGTGACCGCACGCAGCGGCGCGTACGAGGTGCACTGCCGCTGGGGCGCGCTCGACGACCTGGGCGCCCTCATGCGCGACGCCGGGCTGCGAGGCTCGGCGTTCATCGTTTCCGACGACAGCGTGGGCGCGCTGTACGGAGAGCGCGCCGCCGCCTCGCTGCGCGCGGCAGGCTTCGAGACGGACGCGTTCACGTTCCCCGCGGGTGAGCAGAGCAAGAGCCTCGCGACGGTCGAGCGCGCGTACGACTGGCTGCTGGAGCGGCGGGCCGAGCGCTCTTCGGCCATCGTCGCGCTCGGTGGCGGCGTCGCGGGCGACCTCGGCGGCTTCGTGGCCGCCACGTACCTGCGCGGCGTGCCGTTCGTGCAGGCGCCGACGTCGCTGCTGGCGATGGCCGATGCCTCGATCGGCGGCAAGGTCGGCGTCGACCACCCGCGCGGCAAGAACCTCATCGGCGCGTTCTACCCGCCGGCGCTCGTCGTGCAGGACACGAGCGTGCTGGCGTCGTTGCCGCCGCGCTCGCTGCGCGAGGGCTTCGCCGAGGTGATCAAGCACGGGCTGATCATGGACCCGCCGATGCTCGACGTGCTGGAGCGCGACGCGGACCGCCTGCTCGCCGTCGAGCCGGGGCTGATGACGGAGATCGTCGCGCGCAACGCCGCGCTCAAGGCCGCCGTCGTGTCCGAGGACGAGCGTGAGGGCGGCCGCCGCATGATCCTCAACTACGGCCACACCATCGGCCACGCGATCGAGGCGGTGAGCGGCTACCGTGGCATTCTGCACGGCGAGGCGATCAGCGCCGGCATGATGGCGGCGGCCGGCATCGGCGCGCGCATCGGCGTAACGCCGGCCGCGGCCGGCGAGCGGCAGGCGGCGCTGTTCGGGCGCTACGGGCTGCCGCTGCGGCACCCGGGTCTCGACGTCGATGCGGTGATCGCGGCCACGCTGCACGACAAGAAGGTGGCGGCGAAGCGCGTGCGCTGGGTGCTGCTCGAAGACTTCGGCCGCCCCGTCGTGCGCGACGACGTGCCGGACGAAGCGGTGCGCGACGCCGTGTCGGAATTGTTCGACTGAAGGAGGTCGTCCGCCGCGTTGGTTTGTAAGATCGCCAATCGCGACGCTTGGGCTCGGTCACGCGGATGAACGCGGCGCAGGATCTTATCGAGGGAGTAGCGTGCCGGGAGAACCAGATCCCGCTGGGCTAGATCGACTCATCGCAGCGCTCGAGCGGCAGCGCGCGAAAACGCGCGCCCTTGAATCAGACAGTCCACCGGTGCACGACCATGCGCGGTTCCCAACGCTCGAACGCGCGGCCAATGGACGGCTAAGTGCGCGCTCAAAGGAGATCCTGCGTCTCATCGCGCAAGGGCACTCACACGACCAGATAGTCGGCTCGAACGATCAAATCACCTACTACGACATCATGATTGCCGCTCAAGAAGCACTCGATCGCGATGATGCGCAGGCGCGCCCTGTGCCTGCCAGTTCCAGTGAGCGTGAGCGTAGCCACCCGCGACTCGAAACGATCCGTGCGAAGTATCCCCACGCATATGAGCCATGGACGCCAGACGAGGAAGCCCGTCTTCGGCGGTTACACGAGGCTGGGGCCGGCGTGGCCGACATCTCTCGGCAGCTTGGTCGGCAGCCCGGCGGTGTCACGAGCCGCCTCACGAAGCTCGGGATCATCGACTGAGGCGTATCCACCCCCGTTTTACACGCCGGCTCCTCACGGCGTACCGCGTGGCCCGATACTGGCAACGTAGGGACGTGTCGGAACCGAGGAGCGCGCGAGCTGGCGATGTAGATGAGCTTCGGCAGCTTGGAGCCGGCGTTTGGTGCGGCGGCCACGCTCCACGACAAGAAGGTGGCGGCGAAGCGCGTGCGCTGGGTGCTGCTCGAAGACTTCGGCCGCCCCGTCGTGCGCGACGACGTGCCGGACGAAGCGGTGCGCGACGGGGCGGCGGACATCTTGACGTAACGCGAGAACCGCCAGTTCGGCGCTACTCCCGAGAACCGTTTTGTTACACTGCCGCAACATCGCCGGGCCTACACTGCCCGCCTGAACAGGGGAGGTGCGATGTGACGTACCTGCGGCAGCATCCCCACGAACTCGTCTCGCAACCCGGCGCCGCAAGCGCTGAGTATCGCGAACTCGCGCAGAGACAGCCGAACACCTGGCACGAAGAACCGGGCGCGACGCCGTTCGAGGTGCTCCGCGGCGGCGCGTTCCGTGCCGCCCTCCGCTCGCGCGATGCGGATTCCGTCCAGACGCGCATGGAGCGCCGGCTGGGTGTCGGCGATCCCGACCCGGACGTGCTTGCGCCCGAGCAGCTTTCGGGCGTCAACTACGAGCGCGACCGCGAGCGCATCACGCACTTGCCGCTTGTGATCCAGCGCCTGCCGTCGAGCGCCGGCCCGCCGCCGAGCGTCGAATCGATGTGGCTGCCGGGGCTCGAGATGTCGCAGTACGACGACGGTGCCGCGGCCGATGCCGCCGCGCGGACGTAGGGCTGCCGTCGCCTGATTGCTCCTGGTGCCCTCTCCGGCTTCTGAGCCTCCGCCGTCCGATCCCCGATGTTGCGGTCGTTTTACACGCGGGCGCTGGTCATGCTGCCGCGCGCCTCGATACACCGTCTGGCGTGAGACACCGACCATCTCAGCGATGTACGCTTGCGTAGGTCCGCCAACGTGCAATTCCACGAGCCGGAGCCTGCTCCAAGGGGTCAGACGTGCGTTAGCATGTGCCACAGAGAGTGTTCCTTAAACCTAGAACCTAGAACCTAGAACCTAACCCCTGGCCACCTCGACCGTCACCTTGATCGCGCCGCTGCTCTTGTCGTCCGCCGTCGCGTACGCCTGCGCAACGTCTTCGAGCGGGAAGCGGTGCGTGATCAGCGCGCGCAGGCGTTCGGCGTTCCGCCGCATGATCTCGATGGCGATCTCGTAGTCGGAACGGCGGCCGGGCCGGCCGTAGCAGTTCGAGCCGACGACGCGCGCCTCCTTGAGCAGGAACATGATCGGGTGGAGCTGCACCGGCTTCGTAAACGCGCCCAGCACGCTGATGCGGCCGCCCGCGCCGATGAGGTTCATCGCGTGTCCCAGCGTGTCGGCCTCGCCGCCGACGGTCTCGACGACGACGTCGGCGCCGCCGAGCGCGCCCGCCATCTGCGCGACGCCCTCGTTCGTGGCGTCGAAGACGGCGTCGGCCCCGACCGCCAGCGCCATCGCCTTCTGGTGCGGGTGGCGCGCCGTCGCGGCGACAAACGACGCGCCCATCGCCTTTGCGGCGGCGACCGCCAGCAGGCCGATCGTGCCCGCGCCGAGCACGCCGGCCTTCTCGCCGAACTTCAGGTCGACGAGCCGCAGGCCGTGGACGGCGACGGCGAGCGGCTCGCAGAGCGCGCCCAGCTCGAAGTCGACTTCATCCGGCAGCTTGTAGAGCGCGTACGGCGGCAGCGTCATGTACTCGCGCAGGCCGCCGGGGCAGTTGATGCCGTTGGCCTTTCGGGACGGGCAGAGGTGGTAGTTGCCGGACCGGCACTGCGGGCAGGTGAGGCACACGGTGAACAGCTCGAGCGCGACGCGGTCGCCCGGCGCGAAGCCCGTGACGCCGTCGCCGAGCGCCGCAACCTCGCCGGCGCACTCGTGGCCCAGCACGAATCCCGGCGGCACGGGAAAGTTGCCGCGGTAGAAGTGCAGGTCGCTGCCGCACACGCCGACGTTGCGCACGCGTACCAGCACCTCGCCCGGCGCCGGCCGCGGCTGCTCGACGTCCGCGATCTCGAAGGCGCGCGGTCCCGCGACGCGTTGCCTGTTTCATGCTGCGTGCCTCCAACAGAGGGAACGGCACCGGACGATGCTCGCGGCGCTCCGATATCATGGGCGAGTGAGAGCACTGAATCAACCGGAGAGCTGGTGGGGGTGGCACGGCTACAACCATCCGGAGCCGCTCTCAATCACGCAAATCTTGCGCGCCGGTACGATGCCGCCGCGCGTCGCGGCGATGCTCTGGCTGGCGATGGAGCGCGGCCTCTCGATCATTCTCGCCGCCGACCCGCCGGGCGCCGGCAAGACGACGATCCTGACGGCGCTGCTCGCGTTCACGCCGGCCGGAGGCATCGGTCTACTTCACGCGCGGCTGGGGCGAGACGTTCCGGCTGCCGCCGCGCGACGGCGGCGACAGCGCGCCGATGTACATCCTCATCAACGAGATCAGCGACCACCTGCCCGTGTACTCGTGGGGGCCGTACGTGCAGCGCGCCTTCGAGCTGATGGGCGAGGGCTACTCGCTGGCCTCGACGATGCACGCCGACACCGTGGACGGCGTCATCGAGCAGTTGACCGAGGAGTGCGACGTGCCGGAGCGGCTCGTCGGCCACCTCGCGCTGGTCGTGCCGATCTTCGTCGGCGCGCAGCGGCGGCCGGCGCATCCGCCGCGTCAGCGAAGTGGCGGTGCTTGAGCCGCTCGGCCCCGGCTACGACCGGCACTCCGTCGCCCGCTGGCAGCCTGACGCCGACGCGTACGAGGTGCTGTCGACACCCGGCGCAGATCAACGCGCTGGCCCGCCGCCTCGGCATGGACGACGAGGAGTTGGTGCGCGAGCTGCATCACCGCGAGCAGTTCCTCGAAGCGCTGCTGCGCGACGGCGTGACGGAGATGGACGACGTTCAGGAACGGGTGGGCGCGTATCGGGAGAACCAAGAACCTAGAACCTAGAACCTAGAACCTAGAACCTGAGTCGCGATCGCAGGCGAGATCAGGAATCGCGACCGGGGCCTAGGTTCTAGGTTCTAGGTTCTCGGTTCTGCTCACGCATCCGCGACTTCCGCCTCGCCCGGGGCGGCGTCACAATGGGACGAATCACATCCAGCTTCTGAAAGGACGACCGGCATGGCCACTCGTATCGGCATCAACGGCTTCGGCCGCATCGGACGGCAGGTGTTCAAGGCGATCAAGGAGCGGCACGGCAGCGAGCTCGAGGTCGTCGCGATCAACGACCTCGTCGACAACAAGACGAACGCGCACCTGCTGAAGTACGACTCCAACTACGGCCGCTACCCCGGCACCGTCGAGGCGGGCGAGAGCGGCCTGATCGTCGATGGCAAGGCCGTCAGCGTGTTCGCCGAGAAGGAACCCGGCGACGATCCCGTGGGGCAAGGCCGGCGTCAGACTCGTCATCGAGTCCACCGGCTTCTTCACCGATGCGAACCAGGCGCGCGCGCACATCCACGACGGCGTGAAGAAAGTGATCATCTCCGCGCCGGCGAAGAACGAAGATGTCACGGTGGTGCTCGGCGTCAACGCCGACAAGTACGACCCGGCGAAGCACAACGTCGTCTCGAACGCCTCGTGCACGACGAACGGCCTCGCGCCGACGGTGAAGGTGCTGCTCGACAACTTCGGCATCATCAAGGGCCAGATGACGACGATACACGCCTACACGAACTCGCAGCGCCTGCTCGACATGCAGTCGAAGGACCTGCGCGAGGCCCGCGCCGCCGCGCTCAACATCGTTCCGACTTCGACGGGCGCCGCGCGCGCTCTCAAGCTCGTGATCCCGGAGATCGAAGGCAAGCTCGACGGCGCGGCGTACCGCGTACCGACGCCGACGGTATCGATCGTCGAATTGGTATGCCTGGTCGAGAAGGCGACGATCGGCCGAGGCCATAAACGAGGCGATGCGGAAGGCGGCGGCCGGCCCGATGAAGGGCATCCTGGCCGTTACCGACGAGCCGCTCGTGTCGATGGACCTGAAGGGCGACCCGCACTCGTCGATCGTCGACGCGCTGACGACGAACGTCGTGGCCGGCGATCTGGTGAAGGTGGCCTCGTGGTACGACAACGAGTGGGGCTACTCGTGCCGGACGGCGGACCTCTGCGCGTTCATCGCGGGCAAAGGCCTGTAGTTCCGGCGAAGATGACGTAGGGGCGCAGCCTGCTGCGCCCGCAAGCGCCGCGCACCCGCATCGGTCGCGGCGCCGCCCTGGGTGCAACAACAACGCATGGCGATCCGCCTGACACCGGCACGGCAAGCGCAGCACGCGCACGCGCACGACGAGGGGCTGTACCGCCCGTTCCTGTTCGCGAGCCTGGCGCTGGCGATCGGCGGTGGCTTCCTGCTCTCGCTGCTGCTGCCGCTCGCGCAGGCGCTGGAATGGGACTGGGGCCGGCGCTGGCCCGCGCTCGTGCAGGCGCACGGTCAGCTGCAACTGCTCGGTTTCGCCGGGCTGTTCATCATGGGCATGGCGCTCCGGCTCACGCCGCGGTTCGCCGGGCGCGACCTGGCGTATCCGCGGCTCGCCCGCGCCGTGATGCCGCTCATCGCCGCCGAGCTTGTCCTCCGCTCGCTCGCCGAACCGGCCGGCGACGGCGCGCTGCGCGATGCGGCGCTGCTGTTTTCGGCGGCGCTGCTGCTCGCCGGCGCGCTCGCCTTCGGCGCGGTGATCCTCCGGATGCTGGCCCGGCCGTCGAGCCGCGCGCAGGCCGCCGGCTACTTCTTCGTGCTGGGGTCGGTGGCGTACGTCTGCGGCGCGGTGATCAATCTGCTCCAGATCGTCGACGTCGTGCGCGACGGCCTCCCGGTCGCGCCATCGTCGCGCCAGCCGGCGCAGCTTATCGTGCAGCACTTTGGCTTCATCATGATGTTCATGGGCGGTGTGGCGACGCGCGCCGTGCCGACGTTCACCGGCAGGCCGCGCGCCGACCGCGCGGGCCGCGTCGTGGCCGTCGCGCTGATCGTTGGCGTGGCATTGGTCGCCGTGCCGGGCCTCTGGGGGTCGTACCGGGAGGCCTCCGCCGTGGCAACGCGCATCGAGAACGTCGGCTTGCTGATCTGCGCGGCGGCGTTCGCGGCGATCGTCTGGCTCACCGGCGTGTTCCACCCGCGCGCGAACCGCGTCGCGTTGGCGTCACGGACGCCGTTCCAGTTCGTGCGCGCGGCGATGGCGTGGCTGCTCGTCGCGGCGGCCTTCATCGCGTGGTACGCCGGCCGCGCGCTCGCCCACGGCGATGCGGTGGACGTGTTCGAGACTGGACGCCGTCCGCCACGCGCTGACCGTCGGCGTGCTCACGATGATGGTGATGGGCATCGGCATGATGGTGGTGCCGGAGTTCGCCGGCCGCCGCCTCCAGCACCCCGATGAGCGCTGGCTCATCCTGTCGATGCTGGCGGCGCTGAACGCCGCGACCATACTGCGCGTGTGGCCGGCCCTCGAAGGGCTGAACTGGCTCTCGACGACCCGCTACTGGCCGATGGCCGCGGCCGGCGGGCTCGCCGAAGCGGCGGTCGTCGTGTTCGGGCTGATGTTCGTCCAGAGCTACTACGAGCAGCGCCGGCCGGGCTGGGGCTCAGCCGAGGCGCTGGCCGCGCGGAGGCCGGGTGCCTCGAAGGCGACATAACGGTCGCTGTCGCGATGCGTTTCGTTGAAGTAACGTTGGCGAAACCGCACGCCTCGTCGCGCCACGTTCACGGAGACACCCGATGTATGTTCGCTCGCCGATCCGCCTGGCCGCCGCCACTGCCGCTCTCTCGATGCTCGTCGCTTGCAGCGGTGGCAGCAGCAAGCAAGCCGCCACCGCCGTGCCATCGGCCCCGCTGACGCCGCAAGCCGAGGCATCGCCGTCCCCCGTGGCGGTGACGCACGCAGCGCCGGGGCCGGCGACCTTCAGCGTGCTCGCCGGGACGTCGGACGGGGCCTACGACATCGAGCGCTTCATGCCGTACGACATCCACGTGCGGGAGGGCGACACGATCGAGTGGACGTCGCGCGGTGTCGAAGGCCACACCGTCACGTTCAGCGACGAGGCGACGTTGCGCCGGATCATGTCGTCGTACCTGGTGCCGGACGCCGTGGACCCGGGCCAGCAGACGTTCAATCCGGAGTTCGCACTCCGCTCGCGGACCGGTGATGCCTTCATCGGCGACGGCGCGTACGTCAACTCCGGGTTCTTCGGCGTGCCGGCGGAGCAGAAGTACAAGCTCACGTTCACGAGGCGCGGCGTGTACCAGTACCTCTGCGTCGTGCACCCGCTATGGATGCGCGGCACGGTCTCGGTCGATGCGCCGGACGCGAAAGTGGAATCGCCCGAAACGGTGGCGGTGCGCGGCAAGGCGGACCTCGCCGAATACATGGCCGAGGAGAAACGCGCGGTGCAGAGGGCGGCCGCCGAGCGGCGCGATGTGCCGGGGCCGGAGGGCACGACGCTGCATCGCGTCGGCGTCGGCGTGGTGACGCCGTACGGGCAGGTGGTGATGTTCGTCAATCCGTCGCTCACGGTCAGGGCCGGCGACACCGTGATCTTCGAGAACGACGAGCGCAACTTCCACAACGTCGTCTTCAAGGGCGGCCGGGCGGAGTACCCGCCCGCGTACGCCGTACGCGTCGACCCGGAGGGCCGCGGGATCAACGTCGCGCTCGACCGGCAGTCGGCCGCGGCCGTCGAGCCGCCGCCCGGCGGCTTCGACGACAGGACGTTCCTGTCATCCGGCTCGATGGGCATCGCGATGCCGCGCTCGACGTGGCGGCTGACGTTCACGAAGCCGGGGACGTACGCCTACGCCTGCACCATCCACGCCTTCGGCGGCATGGCAGGCGTCATCGTGGTGCGGTAGGGCGCAAGCGGCCGCCACCGCCTGGCGTTCCGCCCCCCCCGTCCCGCCCCCCCGCCGCCCTGCTCTCAGCGGCGGGGTTTGCCTATAATGGCGCACCGCGCGACCTCGCGGCGATTCAGCCGGACACGGAAGAGATGGCGAACGAAACGGTAGACCAACTGCGGACCGATGCGCTCCGGGCGCTCGCCGAGGCGGGCGGCCAGAAGGCGCTCGACGCCTGGCGCGTCGAGTATTTGGGCCGCAAAGGGCGCCTGACGGGCGTGCTGCGCGGCCTCGCCGAGCTTTCCATCGAGGAGCGCAAGCACGTCGGCGCCGCGGCGAACGCGCTGAAGGACGAGCTGGAGGCGGCGTACGAGGCGCGCGCCGATGTGCTGCGCCGGGCCGCGCTCGCCACATCGATCGAGACCGGCAAGATCGACGTCACGCTGCCGCCGCGGCCACATCGCCTCGGCGGGCTGCATCCTGTGACGCGCACGCTGCGCCGCGTCCTCGGTGCGTTCCAGGCGATGGGCTTCTCCGTCTACGAGGGGCCGGAGGTCGAGCTGGACTACTACAACTTCGAAGCGCTGCGCATCCCGGCGGACCACCCGGCGCGCGACATGTGGGACACCTTGTGGGTCGATGAGCAGTCGGACGGCCGCCGGCCGCTGCTGCTGCGTACGCACACGTCCCCCGGCCAGATCCGCGTCATGGAGCAGCACAAGCCGCCGATCCGCGTCGCCGTGCCGGGCCGCGCGTACCGTTTCGAGGCGACGGACACGACGCACGAGTGGATGATGACGCAGGTCGAGGTGCTGGCGATCGACGAGGGGCTGTCGCTGGCGCACCTCAAGGGCACGCTGCTGTCGATGATGCGGCACCTGTTCGGCGGCGACCGGAAGATCCGCCTCAACTGCTCGTACTTCCCGTTCGTCGAGCCGGGCGCGGAGGTGGCGGTCGACTGCTTCGTCTGCAACGGCGCCGGCTGCGCGTCGTGCCACCATACCGGCTGGATCGAGATGATGGGCGCGGGCATGGTGCACCCGGAGATCCTGGAGAACATGGGCATCGACTCCGACCGCTACACCGGTTTCGCCGCCGGCATGGGCGTCGAGCGGCTGGCGATGCAGCTCTACGGCGTTGACGACATCCGCAACTGGTATCAGAACGACCTGCGCCTGCTGAAGCAGTTCTAGGGACGAGGAATGCGAGTCTCACTCAAGTGGCTGAGCGAGTACGTTGACGTACGCCTGACGCCCGAAGACCTGGCGCACCGGCTGACGATGGCCGGCCTCGCCGTCGACACGATCGAGCGCACGGGCGGAGACTGGGGCAGCGACATCCGCGTCGCGACGGTGGCGGCCGTCGAACCGCACCCCAACGCCGACCGGCTGCGCCTGGCGACGGTCGACGTCGGCGACGGCGAGCGGCACCGCGTCGTGTGCGGCGCGCCGAACATCGCCGCCGGGCAGAAGGTGGCGTTCGCGACGGTCGGCGCGCGCGTGCGGGACGGCCACTCGGGCAAGGAGTCGGTGCTGAAGCCGGCCGTGATCCGCGGCGTCGAGTCGGCGGGCATGGTGCTCAGCGAGCGCGAATTGGGGCTGTCTGACGAGCACGAGGGCATCCTGGTGCTCCCGCCCGATGCGCCGCCCGGCAAGCCGCTGGCCGACGTCATCGGCGACGTGATCTTCGAGATGTCGGTGACGCCGAACCGCCCGGACTGGCTGTCGGTGGTCGGCGTCGCGCGCGAGGTGGCGGCGCTGACCGGCGCGACGGTGCGCGAGCCATCGCTCGAGTACGCCGCCGCCGGCGGGCCGGTGAAGGGCCGCGCCGCCGTCGACATCTACGCGAAGGACCTCTGCCGCCGTTACGTCGCCACGGTCGTCACCGGCATCAAGCTCGGGCCGTCGCCGGCGTGGATGCAGGAGCGGCTGCTCGCGCTAGGGCAGCGGCCGATCAACAACGTGGTCGACGTCACGAACTACGTGATGCTCGAGCTGGGGCAGCCGCTGCACGCGTTCGACTACGACCGCGTCGCCGGCCATCACATCATCGTGCGCCGCGGCGAAGACGATGAGCGCTTCACGACGCTCGACAACGAGGAGCGCGTGCTGACGCGCGACATGCTCGTCATTGCCGACGAGCGCGGGCCGGTCGCCCTCGCGGGTGTGATCGGCGGGCTCGAGAGCGAGGTCACGGACCGCACCGTGAACGTGCTGCTGGAGTCGGCGAACTTCTCCGCGCCGAACATCCGCCGTACCAGCACGGCGCTCAGGGCGCGGAGCGAGGCTTCGGCGCGATTCGAGAAAGGGCTGCCGGCCGAACTGGCGATGATCGCATCGAAGCGTGCGACGAAGCTGCTCGTCGAGGTGTGCGGCGGCGCCGCCGCGGCCGGCTGCGTCGACGCCTACCCCGGCAAGGAGCGCGAGCAGCGCGTCGAGATCACGCGCGAGCGCATGGCGCGGCTGCTTGGCATCGACCCGCCGGCGGCGAAAGTGCGCGAGGTGCTGACCGCGCTCGGGTTCTCGGTGCGATGGGTGCCGCCGGACCGCTACGTCGTGCGCGTGCCGTACTGGCGGCCCGACGTGCGCATCGCCGACGACGTCGCGGAGGAGGTCGCGCGCGCGATCGGTTACGACGAGATCCCGACGCGGCTGCTCGAGGGCGCGATCCCGCCGCCGATCGAGCAGCCGCTGCGCGAACTGCGCGAGCGCGCGCGCGACGTGCTCGCCGCCGCCGGCATGCACGAGGTGATCTCGTACTCCCTGACGACGCTGGAGGCGCTGGCGCGCGTGATCCCGAAGGAGGACCTGGCGATCTACCCGCCGTATCGCGTCGCCAACCCCATCAGCTCCGACCACGAGTACCTGCGGCCGACGCTGCGCGCGAGCCTGCTGCAAACGCTCGCCTCGAACCTGCGCTACCAGGACGGCGAGGTCGCGATCTTCGAGACCGCACGCACGTACCAGCGGCCCGACGAGCGCCTGCCGCAGTCGGGGCGGCCGTTCGGCGAAGAGCTGCTGCCCGCGGAGAGCGAGCAGGTCGCGGGCGCCGTCAGCGGCCGGCGGCTCGACCGCTGGGGCCGCCCGGGCGATGAGCCCGTCGACTTCTTCGACGCGAAAGCGTATGTCGACGATCTGCTGCGCGGCCTCGGCGTCGAAGCCGAATACGTGCCGGCCGCCGAGTTCGCGATGGTGCCAGGCCGCACGGCGGAAGTGCGCGCGCGCGGCGAGCGCATCGGCGTCGTCGGCCAGGTGCACCCGGACGTTGCCGCGGCGTTCGCAATCGAGCAGGATGCGTTTCTGTTCGAAGTGACGCTCGATGCGGTGCTGCCGTTCGCGGGCGGCGTGCGGAAGGCGACGCCCGCCTCGCGCTTCCCGGCCGTCGAGCAGGATCTCGCGCTGATCGTCGACCGCGACACGCTGGCGGGCGACATCCAGCGCGTCATCGAGAGCGGGGCGCTCGTGCGTGAGGCGCGCGTGTTCGACGTGTACGCCGGCGACCAGGTGCCGCCCGGCAAGAAGTCCGTGGCATTCGCCGTCGTCTACCAGTCCGACGACCACACCTTGACCGACGAAGAAGTGGCGAAGGCGCAGCGCAAGCTGCTGGAACGGCTGCGCCGCGAATTCAGCGCGGAACTGCGCGCCTGACGGCGCGAGCGTGTTGGCGCGCGTTTCGCGACGTAGGTTCTAGGTTCTAAGTTCTGCGCGCCGCGCGCGCCCTCACAGCTCGTCGAGGCCGGTGCCCAGCTCTTCGTGCGCGTTGTAGGGCGTGAAGCCGAGCAGTTCGTCAATCGCCTCTTCGTCGAAGCCGACGATCACCTCGCCGTCGATGACGGTGACGGGCGTGCTCTGCGCGCCCAGCTTCATCATGTCGTCGCGCGCGGCCGGGTCGGTGTCGACGTCGCGCTCCGCGTACTTCTGGCCGCGCGACTCCAGGTGCAGCCGCACCATCTCCGAGAACTCGCAGTATCCCTGAGAGAAGAGGACGACTTCGTGCTCGATCGTTTCCATGCGGACAGCGTATCGGCTACGCCCGCGCGAGTGCGAGGTCGCGCGTGACGTGCAGGTGGCCGAGATGCAGCGAGGCGTGCTCGACGACCTGCAGCAGCGCATCGCGCACGCTGATCTCGCGCGGCGGGCCTTCGCCCCACAGCTCCTTCGCCGGCACCAGGCGGCGGTCCAGCTCGGCCGGCGCCAGCTTCGTCAATGCCGCGGCCATCTCGCCGGAAAACCGGCGCACGTCCGCGCGAAACTGCGCCGCATCGTCACCGGCGGAAGCGAACTCGGCGGGACGGTCGCGGCCGGCCGGTTGCGCACAGGCGATGCCGAGCACCCACGCACGGGCGTTGCCGAGCGTGTGCGTCGCCAGCACCCACGCGCTGTTCGCGCCATCGAACGGCGCGCGGTAGTTGAGCTGTGATGCCGGCAGGCCGTCGAGCGCGGCGCAGACCTGCGCGAGGCGGCCGTCGATCGATTCCTGGTACGCGGCAATCTCAGCACGCATGGCGGGGAGTATAGCGCTCGTGCGAGTCCGTCTGCGCCGCACGGCTCCGCGCGGGAGGCGGCGTATACTGACGGCTACCAGCACGAAGTCAAGCGAGAGGAACGTTCGATGAAGATCGGCGCACACGTCTCGACCGCGGGCGGCATCGCGACGGCGTTCGAGCGCGCGACGGCGATCGGCGCAGAGTGCGTGCAGATCTTCGAATCGGCGCCGCAACAGTGGGGGACGGCGCGGCTCGATGACGCGCAGGTGCGGGATTTCGTTGACAAGAAGCGGGCGTCGGGCATCGATCCGGTCTTCATCCACGGCAAGTACCTGATGAACCTGGCCAGCGCCGACGCCAAGATCTTCAAGACGTCGGTGAGCACGCTGCGCAGCAGCCTGAACATCGCCGGCCGGATCGGCGCGCGCGGCGTCATCTTTCACACCGGCAGCCACAAGGGCCTGGGGCTGGAGGCCGTCTTCGACCAGATCTGCGACGCCGCGACGAACGTGCTCAACGAGACGCCCGAGGACACGTGGATGATCTTCGAGAACTCGGCCGGCGGCGGCGGCACGATCGGCTCGAAGTTCAGCGACCTGAGCCAGATCCTCAAGCGCATCGACAATCCCCGGGCGAAGGTGTGCATCGACACGTGCCACGCGTTCGCCTCCGGCTACGACCTGAGCAACGCCGATGGCATCGCGGCGACCGTGGTTGAGCTCGAGCGCGAGATCGGGATGAACAACGTCGCGGCGTTGCACTGCAACGACTCGAAGACGCCGCTCGGCGCCGGCCGCGACCTGCACGAGAACATCGGCGAGGGCCACATCGGCCGCGCGGGGTTCGAGGCGCTGGTCGCGCACCCCGCCTTCGCCGACATCCCGCTGCTGCTCGAAGTGCCGGGGTTCAAGATCGACGGCGCCGGCAAAGGCCCCGATAAGCCGAACATCGACCTGATGAAGGAGATCCGCGCGGCGGTCAGTGGCGGGCGGAAAAGGCAAGCCAGGTAGAGGCGCTGCTTGCCGCGCCCCCGACGCACGACGCTGCTTGCCGCGCCCCAGCGCAGCCTGCTGCGCCCGCTGTCCGTCGCGCCACCACCCGTAGCGCGGGCTTTCCAGCCCGCGCCGCATTCCACCGCCTGCGCAACAACGCGCGCAACCGATGAGGGCGCAGCGAGCGGCGCCCCTACATTGTGTCCGGCGCCGTAGCATCCCTTTGCTGTTTGCTGTTTGCTGTTTGCTGTTTGCTGTTTGCTGTCAGCTCGACAGCTCACAGCTCGCTCACGCCACGCCGGTGAGCGCGGCTTCGGGGATCGAGACTTCGTACAGCTCCGAGAGCAGCGTGAAGAACGCGTGGACCGCCCGCGTGTGTTTGCGGTTCTTGCGGAAGATCAGCGAGATCTGGCGGCGCGGCATCGATGCGTTGGTGACCGTGATCGGGCAGAGGATGCCCTGCTCGAACTCCCGCTCGGTCGAGACCTTGGGCAGCAGGGCGATGCCTAACCCCTCCTCCACCATCTTCTTCGTCGCCTCGATCGTGTCCAGTTCCATCAGCGTGTGCGGGACGATGCCGTGCTGGCGGAAGACCCCCTGGATGAGCTGGTTGTAGCTCGAGCCGCGGTCGAAGAGGATCAGCGGCTCCCGGCCGACGTCCTCAATGGCGGCCACGCCCTCGCGGGCGAATCGGTGCTGCGGCGCGGCGACGAGCACCAGGTCGTCCTCATACAGCGGCACCGTGACGATCTCGGGGTGGTGGACCGTGCGTTCGAGCGCGCAGTGGACGTCGTCGGACAGCACCATCTGCAGCACCTGCTCGGACCGGCCCGTCTGCACGCTCACCTCGACGCCGGGGTAGAGCGAGCAGTACTTCTTCAGGATCTTTGGCAGTACATAGGTGCTGACGGTGAGCGCCGACCCCAGCTTCAGCGCGCCGATGTCGAGGTTGCGCATGCCGTCGAGCGCGTCGCGGCCTTCCTGCAGCGCCTTCAGCGAGCGGCGTGCGTACGGGAGAAACGTCGAGCCCATTTCCGTGAGGCGCACGCCGCGCCCGTTGCGCTCGAACAGCGCCTCGCCGAGGTCGCGTTCGAGCGACTGGATGCGCGCGGTGACCGATGGTTGGGTGAGAAAGAGCGCGTCCGCGGCCTTGCTGAAGCTGCGGTGCTGCGCGACCTGTACGAACGCCTCGACTTGACCCAGGTCCACGCCTGATGCCTCACTCATGCTGGCCCGGGGGCCGTCTGACCGACAAAGGAATGTGCCGGATTATCGGCAGCGTCTATAGAGCCCGCAGTGTCGCACCTAACCCGGTCGATTGCAAGAGGCTGCTCGGCCCAATCAGCGGATGCCGCTGTCGAAGCGGATCCGCACCTCCGTCAAGCGGCCTTCGACGACCGTGACGGTCTCTTCGGACCCCCGCGGAAGCGTGTTTTCGGATTCGCCGGCGACCAGATACACGCCCGGCGGCAGACTCACGCGGAAGCGCCCGTCAGCGCCCGATCGTGTCTCCGCGACCTTCGTCTCGCCCCGCCAGATCGTGATGCGCGCCTCGTACGGCCGGTCCGGGCAGGGGCTGTCGGCGCGCTCAACGGGGCACGTCGGTCCGAGCGTGACGGTGCCGTCGATCCCCGTATCCCCAGACGCCAGTGCCGTCGCCGTGGCCGAGGCAGCCATCGACGTCGCGGTCGCAGCGAGTGCGGTCGGGGTCGATTCCGCGGCCGGCGTTGCGGGCGTGGCGATGATGGTGGCCGGCGTGGCGACGATGATCGTCGGTGAGCTGCTGACGCTTGCGGCCGGCGTCGCTCCCCGCTTGATGCCGTCGCCGCACGCGACAAGCGCAAGCGCCAGGACGATTGCCACCGCGCCAGAAGCCGCCCGATGCCTCGCGATCATGCCGTGAGCATGACCGATTGGCTGATGTGCGCGCTACTCCGGCCACCGGCCGGTCGTTACACTTCGACGAACGCGGCGATCCGCCTGCGTCACCCGGCCAGGAGGAGACGTGCACAAGACCGACTATTGCGGCGACCTTCGCGCGAGCGACGAAGGCAAGGACGTCGTCCTTGCGGGGTGGGTGCACCGCCGCCGCGACCACGGCGGCCTCATCTTCATCGACCTGCGCGACAGCCGCGGCCTGGTGCAGGTCGTCTTCAACCCGGAGCAGGCGGCAGCCCACGCCGTCGCCAGCGACGTGCGCGGCGAGTACGTGCTGCAGGTGCGCGGCCGCGTGCGGCATCGCCGCCCGGGGACCGAGAACGAGAAGCTGGCGACGGGCGCGATCGAGGTGCGCGCCGACTCGGCGCAGGTGCTGAACTCCTCGAAAACGCCGCCGTTCTACGTCAACGACGAGACGGAGCCCGGCGAGGTCGCGCGCCTGCGATACCGCTACCTCGACCTGCGGCGCGAGCGCATGCACGACAACATCGTCATGCGGCACCGGATCATCGCCTACATCCGCAAGTTCCTGATCGACCGCCGCTTCATCGAGATCGAGACGCCCGTGCTGGCGAACCCGACGCCCGAGGGCGCGCGCGACTACCTGGTGCCGAGCCGCGTGCACCCGGGCAGCTTCTACGCGCTGCCGCAGTCGCCGCAGCAGTTCAAGCAGTTGCTCATGGTGGCGGGCTTCGAGCGCTACTTCCAGATCGCGCGCTGTTATCGCGACGAGGACCTGCGCGCCGACCGCCAGCCCGAGTTCACGCAGCTCGACCTGGAGATGAGCTTCGTCGAGCAGGACGACATCCTGGACCTCATGGAGCAACTCTATCTCGGCATCGCCGCCGAGGTGCGCCCCGACCTCACCGTGCCCGCGCCGTTCCCGCGGCTCACGTACGCCGAATCGATGCGCCGCTTCGGCACCGACAAGCCGGACCTGCGCTTTGGCATGGAGCTGGTCGACTTCACGCAGGCGGTCGGCGCCACGGAGTTCATGGTCTTCAAGGGCGCCGTCGAGAGCGGCGGCGCTGTCGAGGGGCTGTGCGTGACCGGCGGCGCCGAGTTCACCCGCAAGGAGATCGACGCGCTTACCGATGCGGTGAAGCAGCTCGGCGCGAAGGGGCTCGTCTCGATCGCGTATCTCGCGGAGCCGGCGGACGCGAGCGAGGAGCAGGTGCGCTCGCCCGTGCTCAAGCACATCGGCCTCGAGCTGGTGCGCACCATCGGCAAGCTGGCCGGCGCGCACGCGAACGACCTGGTGCTGATCGTCGCCGGCCAGGGCGGCGTGCCGTCGAAGGAGCCGGGGTCGGCTGGCCGCGTGAAGCCGGCGCTCGACGCGCTGCGCCGCAACGTCGCCGCGAAGCAGGGGCTTGCGGACAAGGACACGCTGAAGTTCGCGTTCATCGTCGACTTCCCGCTCGTCGAGTGGAACGACGACGAGGAGCGCTGGGACGCCACGCATCACCTGTTCACGTCGGTGAAGGCGGAGGACCTGGCGCTGCTCGATAACGATCCCGGCTCGGTGCGGAGCAACGCTTACGACCTCACGTGCAACGGCTGGGAGATCGGCAGCGGCAGCATCAGGATCCACAATCGCGACGAGCAGGTGCGCATCTTCGAGCTTCTCGGAATCGGGCCGAGGACCAGCGCATCAAGTTCGGCCACATGCTGGAGGCGTTCGAGTACGGCGCCCCGCCGCACGGCGGCGTCGCGCCCGGCATGGACCGCACGGTGGCGCTGTTCGCCCAGGAGACCGACATCCGCGAGACCATCGCCTTCCCGAAGACGAAGAGCGCGACCGACTTGATGACCGGCGCGCCGTCCGTCGTCGACCAGGCCGCGCTCGACGCCGTCGGCCTCATGGTCAAGCCGGAGGTCGCGGCGAAAGCCGGCGAGCGCGCGGAGGAGGCGTAGCGTCGCGCGTGCGGCGGCGCCGAATGCAGACGACGCTGGAAGCAGGACGCTCGATGCTGCAACGTAACCAGCCACCGGAGCCGGCCTGTGGCTGATGCGCGGCTCTGGAACGTCTACGGAGACCTGGAGTTCCTGACGCCCGGCGCGCGCGAGACGATCGACATCGCCTCCACGCTGATCGCGCCCGCAACGCACACGCGCATCCTTGAAGTGGCGTACGGCAAGGGTATCGGAGCGTGCCTGCTCGCCGAGCGCCACGGCTGCGCCGTGTTCGGCATCGATCCGCATCTATTCGCGGCGCACGTCATGAGGCGGGCGGTGGCGCGCGGCGTCGGCGACCGCGTGGCCTTCGCCATCGGTGATGGCGGGCGGCTGCCAGCGCACGATGCGGTGTTCGACCTGGCGATCTGCATCGGTGCGCCGAGCATTGTCGGCACGGAGCGCTGTCTCGCTGAGATGGCGCGGGCGCTGCGGCCGGGTGGCGCGGCGGTCGTCAGCGACTGGGTGTGGGCGAAGAAGCCGGTGCCGCCCGAGGCAATCCCGCGCGGTTACGAGATCGAGCCGCTGACGCTCGACGAGTACGCCGCCGTGATGCGCCGTGCCGGATTCGAGATCATCAGCGCCGACCCGCTGCCGCCGTCCGCGTGGGATGCGTACTACGCGCCGCTGCGCGCATCCGTGGCGGCGCTTCGGGCGCGCAACCCCGGCGACCCGCCGCAACCCGTCGAAGACGAGATACGCGTGTACGACGAAGGTCTCGGCCGGGAATACTGGCGCTACGCGGTGTTCATCGGGCGCAAGCCGTAACGGCCCGGCGTCTAGCAGGCTGCTGAAAAAGTCGCCGGACGGCGTCTGAAACGTCGATACGGAGCGGGCGAGTTGAATCTACGAACGCGGGCTGAAAGCCCGCGCCACGAGAACAAGAATCGTTTTTCAGCACCCTGCTTGTGTAGTGCTTTCGAAATGGCTTTAGTTAGCGCGACGCGAAGCGTGGATCACAGCCGCCCTCGGCTGTCAGTTCGGCGAAGCCGGACCGACGCGGTACGGTGCCTCGTCTGAGGATCTCGGAAGCGTGCGCCACCACGCCCACGGTAAAGAAGCGTTAGAAGCACTACACTAGCGCCGCGCTCAGCCCTCGATCCGCGTGTTCATGTACCAGTCGCGGACGTTCGAGAAGCGCGACGCCGGGGTGAACAGCAGTGAGTCGCTGAAGCCCCGCACCCGCGTGCTCTGCACGTACGTGTACATTGGCGCGTACAACGGCACCTGTGGCACCGCCGCGACGAGGTACCCCCCGAACAGGGCGTACAGCTCGATGCGACGTGCTGTATCGGTGGTCTGCCGCGCCCGCTCGAGCACGTCGTCCATGCTTGGGTCGGAGTAGTTGGCGAGGTTGCGGCCCGGCGGCGCGATCTGGCTCGAATGCCAGAACGGATACGGGTCCGGGTCCGGACCGGGGTCGACAGCGACGAGCGCGGCCTGAAACTTCCGCGGCAGCAGGTGTTCATCGATAAACGTGCTGGCGGCGAGCGGCTCGACTTCGACCTCGGCGCCGACCGCGCGCCACTGCCGCGCCAGGTTCTCGGCCACGGCGACGCGCTGCGGGTCGTTGGTGGTCGAGAGCGTGAAGGCCAGGCGCGTGTCGCCCTTGCGCCGGACGCCGTCGCGGCCGCGCGACCAGCCGGCGGCCTCGAGCGCGCTGGCGGCGGCGCCCGGGTCGAACGACGGTACCTCGACAGGCGAGTACGCCCACGACCGACGCGGGATGCCGGTGTCGGACGGCTCGCCGCGGCCGCCGGCGGCGTCGTCGATCAACGACTGCGGGTTGATCCCGCGCCAGAGCGCCAGGCGGACGGCGTCGTCGGAGAACAGCGCCGAGCGCGTGTCGAGGTAGACCGTGTTGTATGCGCTGGAGACGAGATCATGCGGCGCGAAGCGGCCGTCCTGCGACAGGAACTCTAACTCGGACTCGGAGGTCTCGGGCCCGAGCAGCGCGCCGTCGACCTCGCGCGTGCGGATGGCCTCCGAGAGCGAACTGGCGTCGGGATAGACGCGAAACTCCAGGGTCGAGATGTGCGGCGGTCCAAGGTAGTACGTCGAGTTGGTTTCGAGCTCGACGCCGTGGTCGGTGTGGCGCCGGAACTTGTACGGCCCGGTGCCGACCGGCCGCGCGTTGAACTCCGCATTAAAAAGCTGGTTGGCGTCGAGCTTCTCCAGCAGGTGCTTCGGCAGGATGCCGACGTTGAGGTACGCGAGGAACGGCGCGTACGCCTGCTCGAGCTTGAACTCGACGGTCAGCGGATCGCGCGCGTTCACCACGACGCCCTGCATGAGCTGCGCGAGCGCCGGGTCGCCTTTGAACCCCGGGTCGGAGATCGCCTTGAACGTGAAGACGACGTCTTCCGCGTCGAACGGCTCGCCGTCCTGCCACGCGACGCCGGAGCGCAGATGGAAGACGTAGCTCTGGCCGTTGCCGGTGATCTCCCAGCGCTCGGCGAGGTCGGCCTCCGGAGTGCCGTCGGGCCCCAGGCGGACGAGTCCGCTGAAGACGAGCGACGCTATGTCGGCATCCACGGCGTTGCCGCCGGCGAAGAGCGGATTCATGTGCTCCGGGGCGCGCGTCACCCCTTCCACGTAGCGGCCGCCGCTCGCCGGCACGGCCTCGCCCCGGGGGTTGGAGAGCACAAAGAACCAGAGGAGCGCAACCGCGGAGACGCCGCCCACGAGAGCGGCGAACAAGGGCCAGCGGGTGTGCATCAGCGCCAACTCAGGGCCCTCGGAGGCTTAACGGCGGCGCCTAGACGATGGAAGCGCGCACACCCCACGCGGAGATGATGAGGAAGACGACCGCGAGCACGATCGTGAGCTGGAAAAGCGTCTTCTCGACGCCGCGGCGGGTGCGGAAGCTGCCGCTCGTGCCGCCGCCGAGCGCGGTCCCGATGCCGGACCCCTTGGCCTGCAGCAGGATGACCACGGTGAGCACGATGGCCACCAGAATCTGGGCGATGTTGATGTAGTCCTTGAAGTCCAAGCGGCACCTCTCCTCGGCAGTCGAGCCATTTAAGCACATTCGGGCGGGTCAGCCCAAGGCGGCTCATCGTGAGGCTATGAGAGGCGACAGATGGGAGGTGAGGCTGGAGGCTGAGGCGAGAAGCGAGAAGCGAGAAGCGAGAAGCGGGATGAGGTTTGGAAGTTGGAGGCCGGAGTCGGTTCCGGGATCGCCCCGAATAGGTTGCCCTGTTAGGGTTCGGAACGTCCCTTCTTGCTCAGAACCGGCTGACGTTGGCTCCGGCCTCGTAGCCTCGACGTTGGCAGGGCGCTGCCCGGGCCGAAGGTCACGCCTGTGTGCGGTTCCGCGCGGCGTGGCGGCGTGATTGTCAACACCACTGCGCCAAGCGCTGTGCATTGTGTCATGGCGCCGGCTCCCTGCGGCCATGTTCGACCACCGTCAACCGACTCGATGCGCCGGTCGTCCGACCGCGGTCGACGGGCGGTTCGCCGCGAGGCTGGGGCGCAACGTCGCGTCGTTCGCCTCGTCTTGTCTGCTAGAATCCGCGAGGCGTGGCCTCGGCTATCGTCGCCGGGGTGCGCACCCGGCCGCGTCGAACGCGTCGCCCGGCCGGGAGAAGGAGGAGCAGTAGAAATGACCCGCCATCCCAAGAGCCCAGCGAGATTCGTGTCAGGCCCGCTGTTCGCGGCCATCCTTGTGCTCGCCCTCGCGGCCGCGGCCGCTTGCGGCGGCGACGGCGGCAAGGCCGCGCCCAGTCCGAAGGCCTCGGTGTCGCCGGCGCAGGGCGCCCAGGGCACGCCCGGCGCCATCACTATCAGTTTCGTTAGTCCTATCGTCGGGCAGAATGACAAGATGCTGTTGATCTCCGCCAACGCGGAAAACGGCGGTCCGCAGATCGCGCGCGCCTGCGTGCCGATTACATCGGACAACTTTGCCGTCCCCGAGACGGCGATGACCGACATGCCGGCGGGCCAGAATCCTTGCGGCGGATCGACGCCGCGGACGGTCTTCCAGAAAGGCACGTACGAGCTGCGCGCGGGCATCTACGCCCCGCCGGCCAGCGAGCCGCAGAAGGTATCAAACCAGACAGTGCAGGTCATCGGTGACGCGTCCAAGAAGGTAGAGATCGACGGAGCGTCGCTCTCAAAATGAGCGTCTGAGCGTTGAACATGCCTGGCTTCGGCGACCCAGCGCGGATGCGGCGTACAACCTCCCCGTCCTACATGGCCCGGAGCAGGCGGATGCGCTCCTCGACGGGGGGGTGGGTGCTGAACAGGTTGTTGAGGAACGAATCGTGGTCGCGGAGCGGGTTGCTGAAGTACAGGTGCGCCGTGGCCTTGTTCGCCACCTCGAGCGGGTCCGGGTCGGCCGAGATCTTCTCCAGCGCGCGGGCGAGCGCGTCCGGGTTGCGGCATAGCAGCGCGCCCGACGCGTCGGCCAGGTACTCGCGCTGGCGGGAGATCGCGAGCTGGATGAGCTGCGCCGCGATCGGCGCCAGGATCGCGAGCGCGATGGCGACGATGATCAGGATCGCGTACGCGCCGCCGCCGCGGTCGCGGTTGCTCGCGCGGCCGCCGGCGCCGAACCACGTCCAGCGCATGAACAGGTCCGCCAGCAAGGCGATGAGCCCCACGAGCACGACCGTGATCGTCATGACGCGGATGTCGTAGTTGCCGACGTGCGACATCTCGTGCGCGATCACGCCTTCCAACTCGGGCTTGTCGAGCTTGTCGAGCAGGCCGCGCGTCGCGGTCACCGACGCGTGCTTGGGGTCGCGGCCGGTGGCGAACGCGTTCGGCGCGCTGTCTTCGATGACGTAGACCTTCGGCATCGGCAGGCCGGAGCCGATTGACAGGTTCTCGACCACTCGGTACAGCTCCGGCTCGTCTTCCTTCGTCACCTGGTGCGCGCCGCTGACCGCGAGCGCCACGCTGGAGCTGGCGTAATAGCTGATGAGCGCGTAGACGATCAGCACGGCAACGATGACCGGCGCGGTCGCGAGCGGCAGGCCGATCACGTAGCTGATGACGGTCGCGAAGCCGCCCAGCACGAGCACGAACAGAAACAGCATGATCCACGTCTGCCGCTTGTTCGTGCCTATGCGGTCGTAGACGAGGACTGGCTCGCCGGTATCACCGTGCATGCTGTCGATCTGGGTCATGCGCGCTTAGGCGTTCGCCGCGGGTGGTGTCGAGAAGCTCACCTTCACTTCCGCCCGCGCCTCCTCCTCGGCCTCGAAGAACTCCTCCGGCTGGAATCCGAACGTGTTGGCCAGGACGACGCTGGGGAACGTCTGCGTCTTGCCGTTGTACGAGAGGACGTTGGTGTTGTAGAACTGGCGCGCGTAGGCGATCTTGTCCTCGGTATCGCTGAGCTCGCGCTGCAGGTCCAGGAAGTTCTGGTTCGCCTTCAGGTCCGGGTACTGCTCCGCCACGGCGAACAGCGAGCGCAGCGTCTGGGTCAGCATGTTGTTCGCTTCGGCGGCCTGCCCCGGCGTCCCCGCCTGCTGCAGGCGGGCGCGCGCGCGCGGTCACGTTTTCGAGCGTCTCGCGCTCGTGGGCGGCGTACCCCTTCACGGTTTCGACGAGGTTTGGGATCAGCGACGCCCGCCGCTTGAGCTGGACGTCGATGCCGGACCATGCCTCCCTCACGCGCAGGCGCCCACGCACCAGCCCGTTGTACGTGGCCATGACCGCAAGCAGGAGGATGACGACGATGCCGACGACGACGAGGACGATAATGAGCGTAGCCACGGGCCACTCCTTCGCTGATCCGCCGACCCAGTGCGATTGTAGCACGGAGCCGGAGGCCGCCTCGCATTGGTAAATTCTTCGCGGGACTGCCCGGCCATGTTGGGGAATCCCCTGTGGTGATACGATCTTGTGTAGTCCTAGTATCGATCCGGGCCATGCGTGCCGCGGGCTGGGACCGTCAGGTCTAACTCACTCATGCGCCGCTGGCCCACCACTATCAACCAACTGCGAGTCAATGCGATTGTGACCCCGCCCCGCTCGCTCCTCGCCCTCGCCCTCTGCCTCACCGCGGCCATCCTGGCATCGGCGTGCTCCGGTGGCTCCGGTACGAAGACTCCCACGCCCGGGACGCCGGCTGACATCGCCACGGCGAGCGACGGTGCGGCAACGGAGACGGTCCCGGCCATCCAGAGCCAGGACGGCCTCACCACGCCGGAGATCGTCGCGAAGCTCGCGCCATCGATCGTGCGCGTACAGACGTCGACGGCGACGCTCGACGCCTTCGGCCGGACGCAACCGAGCACCGGCGTCGGCACCGGCGTCATCATCGACAAGAACGGCTACATCGTCACGAACAACCACGTCGTGACCGCCGGCAACGGCGACATGCCCGCGGACCACATCACCGTCACGCTGTCCGACCAGCGCACGCTCGACGCGACGATCGTCGGCCGCGATCAGCCCACCGACCTGGCCGTGGTGAAGATCGACGCCGGCGACCTCACGCCGGCGACGTTCGCCGACTCCGGCAGCCTCATCGTCGGGCAGGACGTCGTGGCGATCGGCTTCGCGCTCGACCTCAAGGGCGGGCCGACGGTCACGCGCGGCGTGCTGTCGGCGAAGGGCCGCACGATTACCGAGCAGCCGTACACGATCAACGACGCGCTCCAGACCGATGCGGGGATCAACCCCGGCAACTCCGGCGGTCCGCTCGTCAACGCGCGCGGCGAGGTCATCGGCATCAACACCGCGATCATCCAGAACGCCCAGAACATCGGCTTCTCCATCTCGGTCGGGCTCGTCGAGCCGACGGTGCGGTCGCTCATCGACAGCGGCAAGATCGAGCGCGCGTACCTGGGCGTCGGCGCGGTCGATGTCACCCCGGCGATCGCCAGGAACTTCAGCCTGCCCGTCGACCACGGCATCGCCGTCACGGCCGTCGGGCGCGGGACGCCGGCCGAGGCGGCGGGCCTGCGCGCGAACGACGTCATCGTGAAGGTGGACGGGCAGGACGTTGCCAACAACGGCTCGCTGCTCGCGATCCTCGCCAGGCACCGGGCCGGCGATACCGTGAGCGTCGAGTACTACCGCGGCGGCGAGCGCAACACGATCGACGTCACCCTCGAATCGCGCCCGAGCGGATAACCGCGTCGGCCCCGTTGCAACCGGGCGGACCTCCGGCGTAGAGTGAGACGAGCGTCCCCACAATTCAGCGAGGTGAGCCATGAAGAAGCGAACGCTGCTCGTCCTGGGCGCGGCCGCCGTCGCCGGCGCCGTCGCGCTGCGCCGCGCGGGATTGCGCGAGGACCTGGACTGGGACCTCGTCGAGAAACCCGGCCGTCTCATGGACATTGACGGCTACCGGGTGCACTACGTGGATGAGGGGTCAGGCCCGGTCATCGTGCTCATCCACGGCCTCGGCGGGCAGACCGCGAACTACGAGCGGTTGGCGCCGCTGCTGTCCGTGGACCAGCGGGTCATCGCGGTCGACCTCAAGGGCTTCGGTTACAGCGAGCGCGATGCGGACGCCGGGCTCTCGCACACCGACCAGGTGGCGATGCTGTGGCAACTGCTCGCCAGGCTCGGCGTGACGCGCGCCGCGTTCGTCGGCCACTCGATGGGCGGCGCGGTGGTGCAGCGGTTCGCCGTGACGCATCCGGAGATGGTCGAGTCGCTCGTGCTCATGGCGTCCGTCGCTGCCGACGAGTGGCAGGGGCGCCGCATGCCGCCGGCGTTCTTCGTGCGGCCGCTGCTGCCCGTGCTGGCGAATCTCGTCGCGACGCGGCTGCTCGATGCGGCGCTGTACGAGAGGTCGATGTTCACGCCGGAGATGCGCGAGGAGACCGTGCGGCCGATGCGCATCAAGGGCTCGCTCGCCGGGCTGTTGGCGATGATGCGCGACCGCCGGAGCGACCCGGCGATCGACCTGGGCGCCATCACGATGCCGGTGCTGCTCCTCTACGGCGCGCACGACCGCGTGGTGCCGCTCAACGTCGCCCAGGGGCTGCGGGAGCGCATCCCGCAGGCGCGGCTCGTCGTCGTCGACCGGGCGGCGCACATGCTGCTCGTCGAGCGCCCGGGAGAGTGCGCGGACGCGATCCGCGGCTTCCTGCGCGACGCCGCAAGGGCTCCCGTGGCGTCTCCGGCGGCCTCCGGATAGGTTCAGCTTGCTTGCCCGCCCCGAGCGGCCGGTGATAGGCTGAAGGACGCCTTCCCAGGAGGGAGCGGAGCTATGCCATTACTTGCCGGACTCGGGCCGCTGGGTGTCCCGGAACTCTTGATCATCGCGTTCATCGTCATCCTCGTGTTCGGCGTCGGACGGCTGCCGGAGGTCGGCGGCGCGCTCGGCAAGGGCATCCGCGAGTTCCGCAAGTCGACGAAGGACGACGACGAGAAGCCGGCCGACAACGTCGCCCAGTCGTCCGCGCAGCCAGAAGCGCCGGTCGCGCCCGCATCGGACGCCGTCTTCTGCGGCGAGTGCGGCGGGCGGAATGAGCGCGGCGCGAAGTTCTGCGCGCATTGCGGCAAGGCGATCGGGCGCCCGTCAGCTAAGCCGCACAAGACAGCAGCACCAAACCGCCGGTCTTGTACCGGCGGTTTTGCGTTTCCTGTAGCCTGGCTATCGGGTCAGGCGTCCGGTGGCCGGAAGCGCTCGCGCTCCCGGCGCGAGAAGAGCCAGATCGCTGCGATCGTGATGGCGATGGGGATGAGGGCGAACGGCGCGTTCGTCACAAGCAGCATCGCGATGACGGCCATGTCGATCACGACGGCGAAGAGCACGGCGAGCGGCCAGAAGAGGATGCCGAAGACGGTGCGCGTGATGACCCAGACATCCATGCAGCCGGGGCGCTCATCCTGCGGCGGCGGCTTCTGCTCGTAGTACCCCATGCCCCGGTATCATAGGTGACGCCATCGTGCGGCCGTAGTCCTCGATTGATGACGGAGGCGGAGATGGAGCAGCGCCGGATCGACCGGCGGGAGGCGTGGGAACTCCTCTGCGAGTACACGCAGACCGACGGCCTGCGCAAGCACGGACTCGCCGTCGAGACGGTGATGCGCCACTTCGCCCGCAAGCACGGCCAGGACGAGGACGTGTGGGGCGTCACCGGCCTCCTCCACGACTTCGACTACGAGCGCTGGCCGACGGCCGAGGGGCATCCCTTCGAGGGCAACAAGATCCTCACCGAGCGCGGCTACCCGGACGGCATCCGCACAGCGATCATGGGCCACGCCGACTACAGCGGCGTCCCGCGCGAGACGCTGATGGCGAAGGTGCTCTTCTCCGTCGATGAGCTGACCGGCTTCGTGACGGCGGTCGCGCTGGTGCGGCCCAACAAGAGCATCTTCGAGGTTGAGCCGCCGTCGGTGCGGAAGAAGATGAAGGACAAGGCGTTCGCCCGCCAGGTGAACCGAGACGACATCATCAACGGCGCCGAACAGCTCGGCGTCGACCTCGACACCCACATCGCCGAAGTGATCGAAGCCCTGAAGTCGAACGCCGGCGCGCTCGGCTTGGGCGGCGGCGCGTAGCGCCGCCAGAACCAAGAACCTATGGCGCCATACGACCCGCCAGATCCGCAATGGTGCCCTGGGTTCTAGGTTCCAGGTTCTTGGTTCTAGCGCGGTGGGTAGTGTAATTCCACGCTCGCTTCTCTACACTCAATGCATGAAGAGACGAGGCCGGCCGCCGCACCCCGACGTGCTGACGCCGCGCCAGTGGCAGGTGCTTGCGCTCCTGCGCGACGGGCTCACGAACGAGCAGATCGCCGCTCGCCTCGACATCAGCTTGGACGGCGTGAAGTTCCACGTGTCCGAGATCCTCGGCAAGCTTGGCGTCACCAGCCGCAATGAGGCGGCGCGCTGGCGGCGCGAGGCGGACCGCACGCTGGCATCGCCGAGCGCGCGCCTGGCCTGGCGGCGACGTCGCGCCGGCCACAACACGGCGCCCCCTGTGAAAATCCGGCGTACGTCGCCGCGCTGCAGGTTAACGAGGAGGATCGCGGCATGATCATCCCATCCGTCATCGAGACGAGCGCGCGCGGCGAGCGGGCGTTCGACATCTACTCGCTGCTGTTGCGCGAGCGCATCATCTTCCTCGGCACCGAGATCGATGATATGGTCGCGAACCTCGTGGTTGCGCAGCTCCTCTACCTGGAGCGCGAGGACCCGGAGAAGGACATCAACCTCTACATCCACTCGCCCGGCGGCTCGATCTCCGCCGGCCTCGCGGTCTACGACGCGATGCAACTCGTGCGGCCGGACATCGCGACGTTCGCCCTGGGGATGACGGCGAGCATGGGCTCCGTGCTGCTGTGCGCGGGCGCACGCGGCAAGCGCTTCTGCATGCCCAACGCGACGATCCATATGCACCAGGCGATGCTCGGCGGCGGCGGCATCACCGGCCAGGCGGCCGACATCGAGATCCAGGCGCGCGAGATCCTGCGCGAGAACGCGTTGCTGCGCGGCATCCTCGCGCAGCACACAGGCCAGGACGAGGAGCGCATCCGCCGCGACTTCGACCGCGACTTCTTCATGAACCCGGAGGAAGCGAAGGCCTACGGCATGGTCAACGAGATCCTCGCGCCACGCGAGCTCGTCGACCTGCGCCGCTGACGCGCGGGACGAAGAACCAAGAGCCTGGGGCGCGATCGGCCGCCAGATTCGCGATCGAGACCTTGGTTCTAGGTTCTAGGTTCTTGGTTCTGCGTTCGCACCAGCAGCCGCTGTAGCAGAAGGTACAGCGCGAAGCTCACCACGAACGATGGCAGCGTGCCACCGACCTTCGTCACGCTCGACGGGACGTCGGCGATCCACGAGAAGTGCTTGACGAGATTCGGCGGTTGCGCGGCCGCGGTGTAGACGACGAATCCCGCCGCCCATGCCAGCATGCCCGCCGGGTTGACGCCGCCCCAGAACCAGTAGCGTCCGCCCTCCCGGTACAGCTCGTCGCTCTCGTAGCGCTGCCCGTTGGCGATGAAGTAGTCGGCGATGAGCACGCCGAACAGCGACACGAAGATGCCGCCGATCAGCAGCAGGAAGTCCTCGTAGTTGAGCAGGTCGACGCTGATCGCCAGCACGAGCGCCGCCGCCCCCACGATGACCGCCAGCGTGCGGTGGCTCAGCCGCACGAGGTTCTGGAGCGACACCGCGGTGGAGTAGATGTTGGCGAACGCGTTGTCCGTCTCGTCGGCCAGGATCACGAACAGGAAGACCCAGCCGAGCGCGAGCGGCAGCATCGTGTCGACGAGCGCGCCGATGAGGTTGCCGGCATCGACCGGGTTCTGCTCGCTGCTGAGCACGAGCACGTAGCCCGCGCCGAGCGCGAAGAACCAGACGTTGGCGACGGTGTAGCTCACGAACGTCGCCCACGCGGAGCCGCCGGAGTTGCGCGCGTAGCGGCTGTAGTCCGCCACGAGCGGCAGCCACGACACCGGCAGCGCGACGGCGATGTCGACGCCCTGCCAGAACGTCAGCCCGCCGACGCCCTTGTCGTCGAGCAGGTCCTGCACGCTGTACGTGTTGAACAGCCGGTACGTCAGCCATGCCGTGGCGAGGATGACGATCCAGACGCCGAAGCGCTGCAGGAACTGCTGCACGACGACCGTCGGGCCGCCGATCGCGAACACGGTGCCGATCACGGCGAACGCGCTGAGCCACACGTAGTAGCCGTCGAAGCCGAAGAAGTGGTCGCTGATCGCGCTCGCCGCCTGCGACATGATGATGATCTCGAGCCCGGCCCAGCCGACCAGTTGCGCGATGTTGAGCACCGACGCCAGGTACGAGCCGCGGATGCCGAGCGCCGGCCGCAGCGCCACCATCGTCGGCACGCCCACGTCGCTGCCGACGCGGCCGGCGATCGCCAGCAGCGCCGAGCCGATGACGCTGCCGATCACGGACGCGATGAGCGCGTCTCGCAGCCCGAGCGCGGGTACCAGCAGCGCGCCGGCGACGAGCACCAGCAGCCCGACGCCGAGGTCGCCCCACAGCACGCCGATTGCCGGCGCGCTCAGCGTGCGCCGCTCCCGCGGGATGGGCGTAATCTCCTGGTGGACGGAGGTCGCGGCTGCGGTCGTCGTCATGGGCGCACCTCGATCAAAAACGCCGCTGGGACACAGCGGCGCGATCAGGTGCGGTGTCCCTTCGTCGGCATTACCCGGACAGGTTCAAACGGTCGGCCTGCTGGCCCTCTCAGCCCGATCGCGCGGGCTCCCGTCACTCATATGCGGTTGTGGCTGCACACTACTCCGCCGCCTCGCCCGATGCAAGCCCTGTCGTGCGCGTTTATCCATCCGCCGCGGGCTGCTCCGGCGCCGTTTCGGGCGGGACGGCGATCTGCTCGCCGAAGGTGTAGTACAGCAGCACCAGCGAGGGGACCAGGATGAGCGCGCCGATCGGCAGCGCGATCAGGAACGTCACGAGGGTTGCATGCTCGGCGGCGGCGTCGGCGATCGTCTCGTCGGGCAGGATCAGGTACGGGTACTGCACGGCGCCCCACGCGCCGATCACGAGCGCGACCGTGCCCGCGGCGACGGGCGGCGCAAGCACGTACCACCGCCGCCAGAGCACGATCAGCGACGCCACACCCATCGCGGCGGCGACGGACATGACGGTGATCGGCGCAGGCTCCGTGAGGCGGTCGGCGAAGGCGTCCGCGTCCCAGTACGCCACCGGGATCGCGATCGTTGTCAGCGCGCCGAGCACGAGGCTGGCGGCGATGCCGCGGTTGCGGAAGTCCTCGCGCAGGTCGCCGGTCGAGCGCGCCGTCATGTAGCACGCCGTCAGGAACGCGCAGATCGCGACGCCGATGAGCCCGCACACGGCAGCGAACGGCCGCAGCCACGGACCGTACAGGCCCGACGTCACGTTGCCGTCTTCGATCGCGATGTGGCCGCCGGCGATCGCGCCGATCGCCATCCCCATCGTCAGCGGCGTGATCACGCTCGCGATCGAGAACACGAGCCCGGTGGCGGGCAGGCCGGCGCCTGCTTCGCGTCCGAAGTGGCGGAAGGCGAACGCCGCGCCGCGAAACACGATGCCGATGAGCGCGATCGAGAGCGGGACGAGCAGCGCCGTGAAAAGGTCGGCGTAGGCGGCCGGAAACGCGGTGAAAAGCGTGACGACGATCAGGATGAGCCAGACGTGGTTCGTCTCCCAGACGGGACCCATGGCGCGGAAGATCGCCTCACGCTGTTGCGCCTTGCGCGGGCCCGATGCAAGCGCGGTCCAGACACCGCCCCCGAAGTCGGCGCCGCCGAACATCGCGTAGGCGATGAGGCCGAGGAGCACGACGCCCGCGGCGAGCAGTTCAAGCGGCACCGGGTGCCTCCCGCTGCTGCTTGCGTTCCCACGGAAGCCGTACCGGCCGCAGCAGCAGCAATGCCAGCCCTGCCGTGAGCGCCAGGTACACCAGGAAGAACACCAGCAACAGGAAGCCGATGCCCTCGCGCGGCGTGGCGGCTTCGCTCGTGCGCATCAGGTGCCAGATGATCCACGGCTGGCGCCCGAACTCCGTCACGAACCAGCCGGCCTCGATCGCCGCGAAGCCAAGCGGCGTCGTGGCGGCGACGGCAAGCAGCAGCCATCGGTCCGGATCGATGCGCTTGCGCCACCAGGCGGCGGCGAAGAACCAGGCGCCGACGAAGAGCATGAAGAAGCCGCTCGCGACCATCGCCTGGAACGGGTAGTGCACCAGGCGCGGGTCGGGGATCTCGTCCTGCGGGAAGTCGTTGAGCCCGCGTACTTCGGCGTTGAAGTCCTCGTACCCCAGGAAGCTGCCGGCTTTCGGGATCTCGATCGCCCAGCGCGTCTCCTTCTTGCCCGTGTCGGGGAAGCCGCCGATGCGCAGCGGCATGCCGCGCTCGGTCTCGAACTGCCCCTCCATCGCGGCGAACTTCTCCGGCTGGTTGTGCGCCAGGAAGCGGGCGCTCAGGTCGCCGCTGGCGATCTGCAGCGGCGTGAACACGGCGCCCACGGCGAGCGCCAGCACGAGCGCGCGCCGGTTGTACTCCGAACGGTCGCCGCGCAGCATCGCGATGGCGTAGATGCCGGCGACCGCGAAGCCCGTCGCGACGTACGACGCCAGCGTGCCGTGCACCACCTCGTACGGCATCGCCGGGTTGAACATGGCCGCGATCGGGTCGACGTTCACCGCCTTGCCGTCGACCATCTCGAAGCCCCGTGGCTGGTTCATCCACGCGTTCGCGCTGATGACGAAGACGGCGGACAGCGCGGCGCTGAGAGTGATCGGGATCGTGCAAAGCCAGTGCGCCCGCGGCGACAGCCGGTCCCAGCCGTAGATGTAGATGCCCAGGAAGATCGCCTCGGTGAAGAACGCGAACCCTTCGAGCGCGAACGGAAAGCCGATGATGCCGCCCGAGAAGTCCATGAACGTCGGCCAGAGCAGGCCGAACTCGAACGAGAGGATCGTGCCCGAAACGGCGCCGACGGCGAACAACACCGCCGCCACGCGCGTCCAGCGCTTCGCCATCTCCAGGTACAGCGCGTTGCCCGTGCGCAACGCGATGCCCTCCGAGAGCATGAGCAGCAGCGGCAGCCCGATGCCGACCGCCGTGAAGCAGATGTGGAACGCCAGCGACATTCCCATCAATGCCCGCGCGGAGAAGACGGTGTCGAACACGGCATGCCCCCTTGGTCAGCGGGAAGGGATGCGACTTATTCCAGGCGTTGTCACGCGGACGGCGGTACCAGCCTATCGGCGGGTGCTTTGCCGCCGTCGCGGGCGGCGCGCAGGTCCGCGGCCGCACCTGCCGTCAGCGCGGCCACGTCCATCGTGATCGTGATCATGCGGTAGCCCGCCGCGGCGTGGCCTGCCGCCAGCGCCGCATTGGCGTGGATGCCGGCGGTGACGCCATGGCGCTCGCACGCCGCCGCGATGGCGAGGCGCGCGTCCTCGAAAGCGCCGCCGTTGTCCATGCGCGGCGGTAGTCCGAGCGTGATGCTCATGTCCGCCGGCCCGACGTACACCGCATCGATCCCCGGCACCGCGAGAATGTCGTCGAGCGACGCCAGCGCCTGCTTCGTCTCGATCATCGGGATGCACGCGACTTCGTCGTTCGCGTGGTCAAAGTAGTCGGCGCCCGCGTACAGCGCGGCTCGCGTCATGCCGTAGCTGCGCGCGCCCGCCGGGAAGTAGCGGCACGCCGCGACGGCCGCCCGCGCCTCGTCAACGCTGTTCACCATCGGGACGATGATCCCCATCGCGCCGGCGTCGAGCACCTTGTTGATCATCGAGAAGTCGTTCCACGGTACGCGGACGAACGGGGTCGCATCGGTCGTGCTGATCGCCTGCATCATCGCCACCGCGTCGCGGTAGTCGATGACGCCGTGCTGCATGTCGATGCAGACCCAGTCGAACCCCTGGTGAGCGATGACTTCGGCGGAAAAGGTATCGGGGATCATGAGCCAGGCGCCGTACGTGACGTCGCCCTGCCGCCATTTCGCTTTCGTGCTGTTTGGCCGCATCGCCTGCGATCTCCCGCGTGCATGGTGAAGCACGCGCGCGGCAGGAGCAAACGTCAAGTTCGGCCGATGGAATGTGTTTGTCACGCGGTACTCCCTGCCCGTAACCGCGCCCCGACGGCCCGTTCTGTTACCGTTGCCGTGGCGCTGACAGCCGCCACTTTTCCGTTGCACGCAGGCCGCCCCGTTTACGGCCATGCCGGCGCATGCAAGGCTGCGAGGGGGAATGTTGCATCCACCAGGGAGGCGCAATGACACCCGAACCTACCGTCCTGATCGTTGATGATGAGCCCGGCATCCTTCGCCTCATCACGCTCGAGTTGGAGGCGCAGGGCTTCAAGGTGATCGCCGCGGGAGACGCCGGCCATGCAATCGAAGCGGTGGCTGAGCGTTGGCCGGACATCGCCGTGTTGGACATCATGATGCCGGGCGCGAGCGGCATCGAGCTGATGCAACGGCTGCGCGCGCAACGCCGGTTGCCGGTAATCCTGCTGACCGCGAAGGACAGCGAGTACGACAAGGTGCGGGGCCTGGAGTCAGGCGCCGACGACTACCTCTCCAAGCCATTCAGTCCGGAGGAGCTGAGCGCGCGCCTGCGCGCCGTGCTGCGGCGCACCGCACCCGCCGCCCAGCGCGAGCACGTGTTCCGCAACGGCGACGTCGAGATCGACCTGACGCGCCGGCTGGTCAAGCGCCGCGGCGAGATCGTGCAACTCTCGCGCACGGAGTGGATGCTGCTGCAACACCTGGCGATGAACCCCGGCAAGATCCTGCTCAACGCGGAGTTGCTCCACAAGGTGTGGGGCGCCGAGTACTGCGACGACCTGCAGTACCTGCGCGTCTGGGTGTCCCGCATCCGTCGCAAGATCGAGAGCGACCCTTCGAACCCGCGGATCATCAAGACGTTCCAGGGTGTGGGCTACATGCTCGTCTCCCCAGGCGAGGCCGAGCACCCGCAAAGCGCCGAGGCCGCGGAAGACGTCGGCGTCGCGTAGCCCGCGCCGAAAAGAGCCCTGACCTACTTCGTAGCGCGGGCTTTCCAGCCCGGCGCGGTGCGGGATTTTGTCGCGACCCGGTGAGATACGCGCTGACATACTTCGTAGCGCGGGCTTTCCAGCCCGCGCGGTGCGGCATTCGAGACGACCCGGTGAGATACACCGTGTCCGAAGCCGAGGCTGGCGCAATTCCTCGCGAAGGCAATGAAAAAGGGGCGCAACGGTTACCCGTGCGCCCCACCACGGCCCGACAGCCAGAGGGGAGCTTCCGCTGTCAACCGGTCAACGTCATCGTAGTGGACGTGGCGTGTGAAGCAGCGAACGCGGCCCCGCCATCAGCTTGCGGCTGCATTGCAAGACGCCGCGCCGGCTACGACGTCGCACCCGGCGT
The DNA here is from genome assembly GCA_963701135.1 of uncultured Chloroflexia bacterium. Lineage (GTDB taxonomy): Bacteria > Chloroflexota > Dehalococcoidia > DSTF01 > JACRBR01 > CAYJMJ01. The sequence goes on along the minus strand of OY969567.1, from coordinate 2,321,027 downwards.
GGCAATCGCGCCGGCCGCGGCCTGGGCCGCGGCCGGGCCGCCGGCGGCCCCGCCCGCGTGCCCTCGCTGGCGGCCGATGCCCGTGGTGCAGACCGCTCGCAGCCGCTCCGGTCCGGTGGCCCGGAGCGCGTGGAGGCAACTGTTGAGCCACACCACCTCCAGCAGCGCCAGCGCCGCGTTGATCGTCGCGATCCAGAACAGGTATTGGCCGATGTGGAACGGCTGCAGCAACGCGGGCAAGATGACGATCGTCGGCAGCCACACCAACAGCACGGGCCAGACCGGTGTGATGCACGTCCGCTGGAAGGCGCCGCGCCACGCGTAGAACCACCTCCATGCCCACGACCAGATCGGCGAGCCGTGATGTCCCGGCGGCGCGCCTTCGACCGTGAGCGGCCGCACGCGGCGGCCGAGGCTCTGCCACAGGTAGTTGGTGTAGACATCGAGCAGCGCGTACGCCGCCAGCGCCAGGCCCGCCGCGACGATGAAGCTCGACAGCACAGGCGCGTCGCAGACACGCTCGCCGACAGCGAGGTCGCCCGGGATCTTGCCCAGCAGCCAGTCCGTGCCGCGGGCGACGCCGTCGATGACGGTCGAGCGATACTGATAGTCCTCGCTCTTGCAATGCACGAAGCGCTCTCCACGCACGGCGGCGAAGACCGCGGCCGCGGGCAGCGCGACGAGCGCCAGGCGCGCGCGCACCAGCGCGCTGACGAGCGCCAGGCGCGCGTTTGACCACAGCACATGGTCGTTGCCGGCGGCCTGCGTCGCCCAGGCAACGTCCGGGTCGATCGCCCGCACGACGAGCGGCACGAACTCCTGCTGGTTGCGCCAGTACTCGCCGTGCTCCAGCGGCACCGGCGCGCCGACGTTGCGCACCACGTAGTTCGGCGCTCCGTCGCCGTCCGCCCACGGCGTCCAGCCGGCGAATTCGCCCGCGTTCACCGGACCGTGCGGCACGGAGTCCCACGCCGCGTAGACATTCGCCCAGTGGGTGCGCCCGCCTGGCTCGGCCAGGTCGGCGTTTACCAGCGCGGCGTCGAGTGGCGTCGCCATGTCGCCGAACCCGTGCTTTGCCCAGGTGAGCGCGGCGGCCACCGTGATCAGGCGGTAGCGGAACCGGTGCCCGCGCTTCGCCTGGCGCTGCGCGATCTCCGGTTCGCTCAAGAGCCGCCACGCCGGCGGCGCCCCGCCCGAGTGCGCGACGATCGTGATCGTGCCGCCCGGCTTCACCTGCTCTTCGATGGCGATGAGCGCGCCGCGAAGCCGCGTACGGATCGCCGCCGCGTTCACCTGGTTGTTGGCGACCGCTTCCATGTCCGCGATGCCGCCGCCGAGCAGCGCCGTCTCGAAGTTGACGATGAGGTTCTTCGAGACCGACCCCAGAAACGGGATCGTGGAGAGCAGCCGCACGAACACCACGGCCACCGGCAGCACGACGATGCCCGCGCCCACGACCATCAGCGTGAACCCGCGCTGGAGCTGGTAGATGAGCAGCGTCGAAATGCCCGCGGCCGAGCTCAGCGCGCCGGCCAGCCAATCCCGCGCCGGTGACGGCTTGCCCGCCGCGCGCGAGAGCTTGAGCGCATCGGGCACGATGCCGATCGCCGCGGCCGCGAACGCGGCGGCGCCCAGCGCCGGCGATAGCCACCGGCCTTCCCCGCGCTCCAGCGCGCCGGGCAGCCACGAGATGTGGCCGCGGATCGTATACAGAGCGGCGACGAAGAGCAGCGCCGTCGCGAGCGACCAGATCCACGCCGTCCGGCCGCGCGCGTGGTACAGCCAGATGCGCGCCATCATCGACGCGGCGTTGCGCCCCAACCACGACGAGATCCGCTGCTGCTCCGACTTCTCGAACACATCGTTCCAGCGGCCCTCCGCCGCGACGATCTGCCGCGGGTCCGAGCCGGGGGCGATGCGGTAATCGATGACCATCGCGTCGTACTGGCCGCCGAACGCGTCGTCGGACCCAAGGTTCACGCGCGACGCGTTGATGAGCTGCCCTTCCGCTTGGAGGCGCGCGAGCAGCGGGTTCAACGACGGCCTGCAGCGTCGCGGTGCGCGCGTGGCTGCCGATGCCGTGGATGACGAGCAGTCCGGCGGTTGCGCCGGGCGCGCCGGTGGCGAGGAGCGGGTACGGTTTCATGAGGCGCGTATGCTACCACCCTCCGGCTCCGATAAACGCGCAAATCTGGCGCTCTCGCCAACTTTTCCGGGCGATTCGTCCACAAGGGCCGTTTGTTTTATGCTGCGCATTGCGTCAACTGGCAGGTCCCACGTTGCGCCCGGAAAGAAACACACCAGGAGGAACAGCATGCAACTCAAGAACGTGGTGCTCGTCGATGGCGCGCGCTCGGCGTTCGGCCGCGGCGGCCGGGGCCAGCTTGTCGCCACGAGGCTCGATGACGCGGCCGGATACGTCGTCCGCACGCTCATGGAGCGCAACCCTAAGGTCAGCCCGTGGATGATCGAGGACATCGGCCTCGGCAACGTCATGGGCGCCGGCGAGCTGATCCTGATCGGCGCGAACAACGTGGCGCACCTGGCCGGCCTTCCGGCCGAGGTCTGCTCCTTCGACACGAACCGCCAGTGCGGTTCCAGCATGGAGACGCTGCACCGCGTCGCGCAGTCGATCATGGTCGGCGCGATGGAATGCGCCATGGCGATCGGCATCGAGCGCATGGGCCGCACGCTCGGCGGCGGCGGTGGCAGCGGAGCGCCGAAGACGCGCGTCACGGAGTTCAACAAGAAGCTCGTCCAGCAGAACGACGTCCAGCGCAAGATGGCGCTGGACCACACCGAGAACTTCTCCGTGCCATTCCCCGACTACATCCTCGACTCCTCGCCGATCACGTCCATGACGCAGACGGCGCAGAACGTCGCGGAGATCTACAGCCTCTCGCGCGAGGACATGGACCAGTTCTCCGTCGAAAGCCACCGCAAGACGGCGGAGGCGTACGATAAGGGCATCTACAAGGACGAAGTGGTCCCGCTCGAGATCGAGACGCCGGTGTTCGATGACCAGGGCAACTGGCTGCCGGACGAGCACGGCAAGAAGGTCGTCTTTGAGCAGGACGAGTGCCTGCGCCGCGGCACGAACATGGAAGGCCTGACCGGGCTCAACCCGGTGAAGGGCATCGTCAGCCTGGGCGGACAGGAAGTGCGCATCACCGCCGGCAACTCCTGCCCTACGAACGACGGCATCTCCGCCGCACTGCTGATGAGCGAGGAGCGCGCGCTGGCGCTCGGCCTGTCGCCGCTCGCGCGCATCATCGGCATGGGCGTCGGCGGCGTCAAGCCGCAGGTGATGGGCCTGGGCCCGATCCCGGCGACGCGCAAGGCGCTCCGCCACGCCGGCATCACGGCCGACCAGATCGACCGCGTCGAGTTCAACGAGGCGTTCGCCGCGCAGGTCATCCCGTCGTGCCGCGAGCTCGGCATCCCGCTCGACAGGGTGAACGTGAACGGCGGCTCGATCGCCATCGGCCACCCTTTGGGCGCCACGGGCGCGCGGCTCGTGTCGACCGTCGCGCACGAGTTGCGCCGCTCCGGCAAGCGCTACGGCCTCGCGACGCAGTGCATCGGCGTCGGCATGGGCATCTCGACGATCATCGAAGCGCTGTAGCCCTTCCGCCACCCACAAGACGTAAGGACAGCCCCGGCGATGAGTCGCCGGGGCTGTCCTCTTGCGTGCGATCGCGCTGGTTCGGTCAGTTCGCGCCGCTGTGGGAGCACGCGCTCCAGAACCTCAAGCGGTGCGTCGAATCGCCGCCGCCAGGCCCTCGCAAGCGGCGACCGTCGCCTACGGCGCAGCAGACGTATCTTCAGGCGCAATGGAGATGATTTGGCTCCTTAGGCAGGACTCGAACCTACAACCCTTCGGTTAACAGCCGAATGCTCTACCATTGAGCTACCAGGGAAGGCGCTCGTCCGGAATCACTCCCGGCGCCGCATGGTAGCGAATCGCCGCCGCCTCCTTCAAGCTGGCAGCTTCAGCCCGGGCACATGTGCCGGACGCATGCCGCATACACCTCACTAGCAATTGTTGCCGTCCCACACTGCTAAGATGGAAAGCGAAGGGTGGACGTGTGTCGCAGGGCCGCGAGATTCTCCGCACAGAAGGACTGTGGAAGCAGTACGGCCGCATCACGGCCGTCGCTGACATGCACTTGCAGGTGTTCGACGGCGAGGTCTACAGCTTCCTCGGACCGAACGGCTCCGGCAAGAGCACGACCGTCGGCATGGTGCTCGGCCTCGTGCGGCCTACGCGCGGCCGCGCGCTCGTCTTCGGCGCCGACATGGCGACGCACCCCTGGCCGGCCCTCCGCCGCATCGGCGCCGTCATCGAGACGCCCGCCTTCTACCCGTATCTCTCCGGCTACGACAACCTGCGCGTGCTCGCCATGTCGCTCGGCGACATCCCGCGGTCGCGGATCGATGAGATGCTCGAGCTGGTGGGACTGCGCGAGCGCGGGCGCGACCCGTACAAGACCTACTCGCTCGGCATGAAGCAGCGGCTCGGCATCGCCTCGACGTTGCTGCGCGACCCCGATCTCGTGATCCTCGACGAGCCGACGAACGGCCTCGACCCCGCCGGCACGCGCGAGGTGCGCGAGCTGATCCCGGAGCTCGCGCGCCAGGGCCGTACCGTATTCCTCTGCAGCCACCTCCTGCACGAGGTGCAGGCCGTCAGCGACCGCGTCGGCATCGTCAAGAAGGGCCGCATGGTCGCTCAGGGCACGGTCGATGAATTGCTGGGCCGCGGCCAGTTCCTGCGGCTCAACGCCGCCGACAGCGAGGGCCTCGTGCGCGCGCTTGGGAGCGTGCCCTTTGTGACTGCCGTGGAGCGCATCGACGGCTTCGTGCGCGCGGCGGCGCCTGTCGCGAAGGCCGCCGAGTTGAACATGGCGCTGGCGACGCAGGGCATCTACCTGTCGGAGCTGTCGCCGTGGGAAGTGGAGCTGGAGAGCGTATTCCTTGAGCTGACCGGCGACGGGGCGGGCGCATGAGCATGAGCCGGCTGATCGCCGTCGAGTTCTTCAAGCTGCGCAAGCGCATGATGACGTGGGTCGTGGCGTTGCTGCTCGTGGCGCTCGTCATCCTCCTGTACTCGATCGTCTGGAGCATCAGCGGCCGTGCGGGGAGCTTCATCGATGACGGTCAGCGCATCCGCTACGACGAGTTGCGGCGCGGCCTGTTCCTGGAGGCCGGCGTGCCGTTCTCGCTCCAGATCGTCACCCAGTTCGGCACGCTGCTCGCGATCATCCTGGCCGCCGGCGCCGCCGGGAGCGAATACGCCTGGGGCACAGTGCGCCTCATGGCGACCGCGTCGAGCGGGCGGCTGCGGCTCATCTCCGCGCGGCTGATCGTCGTCGCCGCGCTGGTGGCGATGGGCACGCTGCTCGCCGCGGCCGTCGCCCTGGCCTACAGCGCCGTGATCTCGGCGACGAACGGCGGCGTCGACTTCAGCTTCGTGACGCCAAGCTTCATCTACGACCAGGTGATGGCGTACGCGCGCACGCTGTTCGTCGTCGCGCCGTACGTCGCGATCGCCTTCGCGGCCGCCATCATCGGCCGCTCGACGCTCGCGGGCGTCGGCGCCGGCATCGGCATCGCGTTCCTGGAGCCGCTCGTGAGCGGGCTCATGCGGCTCGGCGGCGATCCTTGGCGGTCGATGCCGAACTACCTGATCAACGCCAACCGCGAGGTGATCATCCTGCAGAACAAGCTGCCCAAGGGGCTGCCGACGTTCGGCCCGTCGTCGCGCGACCTGCAGGATCGCGGGGTACACTCCCCGTACGAGGCCGCGATCATCCTCTCCATCTACATCATCGTGTTCGTGACCGTCGCGTTCATCGTGTACCGCCGCCGCGACATCACGGCAGGGACTGGAGGTTAGAGGTTAGAGGTTAGAGGTTAGAGGTTAGATGGCGGCACCTCCAACCTCCAACCTCCGTTTCCTCCCAACCAGCGCCCCGCTATACTCCGCCCGACTCCGCGAGTAGGACGAAGGAGTAGCGATGGCTGTCAAGTGGAACAAGATCGCCCCGTACATTGAAAACGGCTTCGCCGCCCAGGGCCGCGTCGAGCGCGCCAGCATCGTCGATGCGGCGTACGACGCCGCCGCCGACGATGACGTCGTCGACACGCTCGACGCGCTCGGATCGCGCGTGTTCAACAGCGTCGACGACGCGAAACAATTCCTCGCTTCGCAAGGGCTGATCGAAGACTAGCCCTCAGTCCCACCGCAGCAGCAACTGGGCCACCTCGTAGCGCGGGCTTTTCAGCCCGCGCGGTGCAGCTTCACGTCGCAGCTTGAGTCACGACACCGTGCCGCGCGAGATCTTCCAGCATCTTGCTGTCCCTCAGTCCCACCGCAGCAGCAACTGGTACAGGCGGAACAACACCCGCGTGCTGTCCAGCGCGATGATCTCCGGCCGCTGGTTGAGCTTCGGCTGCACGTGCTCGAAGAGCCGCAGCTCGTCGAAGTGCGCGTTCGTGCGGCCGCCGATCGCGTCCTCGAGCCGCCGCGACTCCGTGTACGGGATGAACGGGTCGGCGCGGTCGTGGATGATGAACAACTCCGCCCTCACGCGGTCGATGCTCGTCTTCGGCGAGAGATAGTCGAGCTCGGCGACCGCATTGGGCGGCAGCCGCTTGATCAGCGCCGTCACCTGCGACGGGTCCTTGTTCGCCAGGAAGTCGTACGAGCTGCGCCCCACCGGCCCCAGGCTCGCGAGCTGCTCCGGCGTCTTCGGCTCGTCGTCGATGAACAGCTCCGTCAGCAACTCCCGGTCGGGCGCGTTGTCGACCCGGTCGATGAGCTGGTGCGCGATCACGCGCTCCGCGTGGTCGCGCGGCGTCCACCGCTCGTCGATGCCGTTGTACTGGATGTGGTGCGTCGCGATCGCCCCGAACGTGTCGAGCGCGTCGAAGTAGCCCCCGAACGACACCACGTGGTCGACCCGATCGGCGATGCGCGGGTCGGCCGCCGCGACGAGCGCCAGCGAGCCGCCGACGCTGGCGCCGAAGAAGCCGACGCGATCCGGGTTCACCCCCGGCAGGCCGCCCACGTAGTCGAACTCCGCGACGAGCGCATCGATCTCCTCCGGCTCGATGCGGATCTCGTCGAGCCGGTCGGAGAACGGCACCAGGATGACCACGCCCGAACGCGCCGTGTCGTCGGCGATGCGGACGAGGCGCGGGTCGTCGAGCCGCAGCGGCGGCGCACCCATCGAGAACACGACGCCCGCGTGGTTCGTCCCGTGCGCCGGCGTGTACAGGTCGGCCTCGATGGAGCGAGGGCCGTTGCGGCTCTGGTAGTCGATGGTGACGCGCTCGACGTGAGGCGCCGAAGAGATGAGCTTGACGGGCCGGATGTAGGGGACCTGCAGCACCATGTCCGGCAGGTAGATCGATGCTCGCACGGCGACGCGGCCCTGCCGGTTCAGGCTCAGCAGCGGCGGCGTGCCGCCCAGCACCGCGAGCGACGCCAGCAACGGCCACGTGCGGACGAGGAAGCGGCGGATGCGGCGGCGTGCGTCCCTCATGCGATCGGCAGTCTAATCAGCGGCGGCCGGGGGTGAAACCGCGGGTCGCGGGTATACTGCCGCCACATGCGCTTCTTCCGATTCCTGCCTGAAATCGCGCTTGCCGCGTCGATGCTCGTCCTGCTGGCCATCAACGGCGTGCTCTACGGCGGCGTCCTCATGGGCGAGGACGCGATCAACGTGCGCAAGGCAGCCGCGGATACGGCGGACGCGGGCCAAGCCGGGCGCTCCGCGACGGCGCCGGCCGCGGACGCCACGCTGACGCCGTCGGAGCGCGCGGAGTTGGATGACAGCGACCGCCTGCCGGGTCGCTTCGTGCCCAGCCAGGGGCGCGAGCACACGCCGCCGTATTCGCTCAAGCTCCAGGTGCCGTTCTGCGACGACGGCTCCATCTCCAGGGACTGCTACGCGTCGAATCCGCCGACGTCCGGCCTCCACCTGCCGGTGCAGGGCACGATCCCGTTGCGCGACGGCCACAGGCTGAAGATTCCGCCCGACCCGGACATCTTCGACTTCCCCGTCCCGCGCGAGGCGATCCCGCACATTGAGGAGCACGCCGGCGTCTACGTCGGCCATAACTGCGCGAGCGATGCGTGCGACGCGGCCGTCGAGCGGCTGAAGGACCTCGTGTCGCAGGAGATCTCGCTCGGCGCGAAGGTCGTGATGTCGCCCGACTCCGATCTCGATCAGGATACGATCGGGCTCGCCGCCTGGACGCGCGTCGATACGTTCGACGCGGCGGACTACAGCGACGAGCGCGCGCGCGACTTCATCAAGGCGCATAGCTGCCGCTTCGACCCCGAGCACTTCTGCAAGGATGCCCCGATCAACTGACGTACGCCGCACGGCGCTGCACCCACACCATCCGTAGCGCGGGCTTTTCAGCCCGCGCGGGTCGCTACAGCACGAACCACGCGCAGCATCCACCACCACCGTAGCGCGGGTTCAGCCCGCGCGGGTCGATGCCGCACGAATCGCGCGCAGCATCCAGCACCCCGTAGCGCGGGCTTTTCAGCCCGCGCGGGTCATCGCGGCGCCAACCACGCGCCGCATCCGGAACCCCCGTAGCGCGGGCTTTTCAGCCCGCGCGGGTCGATGCAGCACGAATCGCGTGGTGCACGCGGGATGACCGTGGCGCGGGCTTTTCAGCCCGCGCGGGTCATCGCGGCGCCAACCACGCGCTCCACCCACACCATCCGTAGCGCGGGCTCTTTAGCCCGCGCGGGTCGCTACAGCACGAATCGCGTGGTGCACGCGGCCCGCCACGGGACGTGCGACGCGCGATCATCTGGCGGACGAATGACGTACGCCGGACCGGCGCGGCGGCCTCATTTCCCGCGCGGGCTGAAAAGCCCGCGCTACGTTTGTAGTAGTGACGCGCCGGCGCCGCGCCCAGTCGCCCATCCGTCGCCGCACGGCGAAACCTGTGCGGATCTGCGCGATCGCCAGCCGCGTAGCACGGCGGCGGCACGCGCCGCCGTTGTAAGCTGAAAGCCTCCAGCTAGCGAGGTGCACCATGGCAGACTGGTACGACCACATCGACGACGAGCGGCGCGCGTTCATCGAGCGCCAGCACCTGTTCTTCATCGCCACGGCGCCCAGCGATGCGGAGAGCGGCTACCCGAACCTGTCGCCCAAAGGCCGCAACCTGCTCCGCGTGCTCGGTCCCAACCTCGTCGGCTACCTCGACTACCCCGGCAGCGGCAACCAGACGGCCACCCACACCGAGGACAACGGCCGCGTCACGATCATGCTGTGCAGCTTCGAGCCGGCCGCCGGCATCGTGCGGCTGTACGGCCGTGGCCGCCGCGTCGACCTCGACCACCCGGACCTCGCTCGCTATCGCGACTCCTTCCGCGACGACCTCCACCCGTACGTGCGCCAGGCGTTCTTCGTCGAAGTCGAGAAGCTGCAGACGTCCTGCGGCTACGCCGTGCCGCGCATGGACTACGTCGCCGACCGCGAGACGCTCGACAAGTGGTGCGAGCGCAAGCTCGAGCCACGGGAGTTCATCGACGGCATGCCGCAGTCCGGCGCGCTCAAGGAAAAGGCGCAGCCGGCGTAACCCCGCCGCCCAACCGTAATCCGCTGCCCGACATTGTGAAATATTGCCCAAGCCAGGCCGATGGGGCAGAATGGAGACGATGACCCAGGACACCATCCCGATCATCGGCCAGCAGCAGGGCGTCGATGCCGACGTCGAGCAGAACATCCTGCTCACCGGCGTCGACACGATCATGAATTGGGCGCGCAGCTCTTCGCTGTGGCCCACCATGTTCGGCCTCGCCTGCTGCGCGATGGAGATGATCGCGACGGCGACGCCGCGTTACGACATCGCTCGCTTCGGCGCCGAGATCTTCCGCGCCTCGCCCCGCCAGTCGGACCTGATGATCGTGTCGGGCACCTGTACGTGGAAGATGGCGCCCGCGATCCGCCGCATCTGGATGCAGATGCCCGAGCCCAAGTGGGCGATTTCGATGGGCGGTTGCGCGATCATGGGGGGGCCGTTCGCCTACGGCTACAGCGTCATGCCCGGCGTCAACCTCGTCCTCCCCGTCGATGTGTACGTGCCCGGCTGCCCGCCGCGGCCGGAGTCGCTGCTGACGGGCCTCATCATGCTCCAGAACAAGATCATGGACTCGAAAGTCACCGGCCAGCGCGAGCGCCCGGAGCCCGACGGCGACTTCAGCCGCTTCCTCCCGCCCGACGACCCGATCCGCCGCGAGCTGGAATCCCTCTTCCCGCCCTTCCCCCCGTTCGACGCCGCCGAGTCGGTGTTGTAGCGAGTTCACAGTTCACAGTTATCAGTTCACAGTATTAGTTCACAGAAGCTCTCGCATTGCGTCTCGACTGTGAACTGTCAACTGTCAACTGTCAACTACAGATGCACCCACACGGGCATGCCGATCTCGGCGAACGCGAAGATTGCGTCCCCCGCGCCGGTGCGGATGCAGCCGTTGGAGACGCGCCCGGTCGATGCGTCGACGACGTTCCCGTCCTTGTCCTTCAGGAGCGAGTGGAAGCCGTTGGCCTTGTCGGGGTCGAAGCCCACCCAGTGGCTGATGTACGTGTCGTACGGTGCGTCGTACGCCAGGTCCTCCGCCTTGCTGTAGACGTGGAACAGCCCCGTCTGCGTCGATGCGTATTCGCCCGTGTCGACCTGCGCCCCGACCGCGACCGGAGCGATCTCGCGCACGACCGACGCGCCGTCCATCAGCCGCACGACGAACTGCGTGGCATCGACCTCGATCCAGCGGCCTTCGGTGGGCGCGAGGCTCGCGGCCGAAACGGGTGTTGGCTCGACCGCCGGGGCGGCCGCTTCCGGCGTCTCGCCTGAGTTGGATGCGCCTGCGACATCGCCGCCTGGCGTTGCCGCGGCGTCCGCCGCCCGCGTGGGCGGCGCCGCCGGCTTGCCGCCGAGCAGCGTGAACGCGGCGGGCGTCGCGGACGCGAGCGGCTCGATGGTGACGGCGCCGCCCTGCGCGCTCGACGACGAATCGCACGACATAACGAACAGCGCCAGCGCCGCGATGAACAGGAACGGGGGAAGATGCCGCATCACTCAGGCTTCGTGGGGCGCGCGGATCTCCGGCGATGCCAGGATGACCTCCGCAACGGCCTCCGGCTCCGATCGTAGCAGTGCGCCTTCCTCTCGCGCCATCCGCAACGCCACGACGCCGTGCCTCGGGGCGAACAGCCACGCGGCGAAGAACGTCGCCGTCGCAATCAGCACGATGACGCCGCCCGCCGACGTCCCGAGGTGATACCCGATGTAGATGCCGGCCACCGACGCCGCCGCGCCGAGCAGGGCGGCGAGCATCGCGGTCGGCACGAGGCGGTCGGTGAACAGGCGCGCCGTCGCCGCCGGCGTGATCAGCAGCGAGATCACCAGGATGTTGCCGACGGCCTTGAACGACACGACGACCGTCAGCGCCGTCAGCGCCAGGAGCAGGACATCGAGCGCGACGACCGGCAGGCCCATCGCGCGGGCGCCGGCCGGGTCGAACGAGGCCATCACGAACAGCCGCCGCAGCACCACGATCGTGCCGACGACCCCCGCGCCGATGGCGATCGTCAGCGCGACGTCCAGCCAGTGCGCACCCAGCGGATCGCCGAAGAGGATGCCTTCGAGTTCTTCCGCGTCAACTGAGTGATTCGTCAGGATGACGACGCCCAGCGCGAACGCGGCGGTGAAGATGACGCCGATCGATGTGTTGTCGCGCACGCGCTCGTTGGCGGTGAGCACCCCCATGATCGTCGCCGTGATCAGGCCCGCGATCAGCGCGCCGAGCAGCAGGTTGCCGCCGATGAGAAACGCCGTGACGACGCCGGGGAAGATCGCGTGCGCCAGCGCATCGCCCAGGAAGCCGATGCCGCGCAGCACGATGAACGTGCCGACGACTCCCGCGATGATTGCGACGGCGACGACGTTGATGAGGGCGCGCACGAAGGCCGCGTCCTGGAGCGGGTCAGTGAGCGTGTGCATGGTGCTCGCCGCCCTCCGCGGCGTGGTGCTCGAACTGCTCGGCCGGTATCGGCTCGGCGGTCCGCCGCAGCACGATCATCGAACCGCCGTGGATGTGCGTGTGCGTCGCCTGCAACACGACTTTCCCCTCGGCGCGCCACTCGTCGAACAGCTCCAGGATCCGGTCGTGCGTCTGCGCGTCGATGCCGCTCATCGGCTCGTCGAGCAGGATCACCTCCGGCTCCTGTGCGACGGCGCGCGCGATGAACGTGCGCCGCTGCTGCCCGCCGGAAAGCTCCGCGATCTGCCGCCCGGCGAGGTCGGCGATGCCGAGCCGTTGGAGCGCGGCCTGCACGATCGCGGCGTCCTCCGCCGTCGAGCGGCGCAGCCAGCCGCGCCGCGGGTAGCGCCCCATCATCACGACGTCCTGCACTGAGACCGGAAACGCCCAGTCAACCTCCTCGCGCTGCGGCACGTAGGCGACGTGGCGGCGCATGCGGCCGATCGGCTGGTCGAAGAGCCGGATCTCGCCGCCGGCGATGGGTATGAGGCCGGCGATGGCCTTGAGCAGCGTGCTCTTGCCCGAGCCGTTCGGCCCCACGATGCTCACGACCTGGCTCCGCGGGATGTCGGCGTCGACGTGCGCGAGCACGACGCGGCGCCCGTAGGCGACCGTGACGTCGCGCAGCACCAGGCACGATGAGTGCAGCGCGCTCGCGCTCTCCGTGCCGCTGTCTGGCAGGGTCGGTGCGATCTCAGCCAACGGCCGCGGGCTCCTTCTTCAGCAGCCGGCAGGCGTGGCAGCGGCCGTACACCTCCAGCCAGTGGCCTTCGATCTCGTAGTCGGTCGCGCGCGCCAGCTCGCGCACGAGCGCCGAGACGTCGCAGCGCGTGAAATCCTCGACACGGCCGCAGTCGCGGCACACCAGGTGGTGATGATGGCCGCGCGCGCTCATCCGGTAGTGCATCGTCCCGTCGTCGAGCAGCACCCGGCAGACGATGTTCAGGTCGAGCAGCAGCTTCATCGTGCGGAAGACCGTCGCGCGCCCTACGTTGCGCGTGCTCCGGACGACGTCATCGATCGTGAAGTGCGACGGCTGCGCCAGCACGGCATCGAGCACGCGGCGCCGGCTGCCCGTGATGCGGTGCCCCCGCATCTCCAGCCGCTCGACGATGAGGTCGATGTCCAACATACGCCGCCTCCCAGTTGATATCGAGTCTCAATTTATGTGAGACGAGGTATCAGCGTCAAGCGGCGGTGCCGCGCGATTCGACAGGTCTGTGATCGATCAGTTGCTCTGGCTTCGGAGCACCATGTCGCCGCGCGTTGACGGCGCGTCGCCCGCCGGCTCGACCGTCACGCAGAACCAGAGAGGTTCCGTCCCCGCCGGCTCGGCGCCTTCATCCCCCCGCACGACGAGGCGCCCGCGGCCCGACGCGTCGACCGTGAAGTCGCCGCCGGCGAGCCACGTGCTGCCCGGGTAGACGATCCACATGCGGTAGACCTTGCCTTGCGGCAACGCCGGCAGGCTCGTGGTGACGAGCGCGCCCAGATCCTCGGACGGGCTCCACAGGTAGCGGCCGCTTGCCGAAGGCGCCGCGGCCGTGCCGGCCATGCCGGTGCGGCGGACATCCGGCTGCGACACCACGTCGACGATCGCGTCCTGCATGCTCACCGTGCTGGCGAGCCGTGTGTTGAAGTCGGTCATCCGCTGCAGGTCGGCGCGGACGTTCGCCAGGTCCGCCGCCTCGGCCGTCGCGCCGTCGCTGACCGCCGCGTTGAGGCCCTCCAGGTCGTCGACGCGGCGCTGCATCAGGATGCCCCACGTGAGTGCGCCGGCGCTGGCGAGCGCGAGCACGGCCGCGGCCGCCTGCCACCATCGCGGCGAGCGCCGCCGCGCCGGCGTGCCGGCCAGCACCGCCGCCGACGCCATGATGCGCGCCTTGAGCGCTGACGCGGGCGCCGCTCGTGGTGCCGAGAGCGCGATCGCCGCGGCGTCATCGCGCGCGCCGTCGAGCAGCGCGGCGCACGCGTCGCAGCTCGCAACGTGGGCTTCAAGCGCACGCGCCTCTTCCGCGTCGAGCGCCCCGATCGCGTACGCGTCGATGTTTTCGCGTGCCGCCTGGCAGTCCGGATCGATCAAGCCTGTTTGTCCCTCGTCCTGCGCTCCTCGAGAGCTCCCCGCATCTTCTGCATCCCCAGCCGGATCCGCGTCTTCACCGTGCCGAGCGGCTGGCCCAGCCTGTTGGCGATCTCTTGCTGCGTCAGGCCGCCGAAATACGCGAGCGTGATCGCCAGCCGCTGCTCCGGCGGCAGCACCTGCAGCGCGCTCCTCACGGCGCCCCGCTCGTCCGACAGCACCGTGGCGACGGCCGGGTCGTCGCGCTCGTCGGCGCTCGGGATCACGTCCTCCTCCTCCGCCGTCGATGGCAGCGCCTCGTGACGCAGCCGCCTGCCGTAGCTGCGCCGCTCATCGATCGAGCGGTTGCGCGTGACGCTCAGCAGCCACGTCACGAACTTGCCGCGCTCCAGGTCGAAGCGCTCCGGCCGGCGCCAGACACGCAGGAACACTTCCTGCGCGATGTCTTCGGCTACGTGGCTATCGCCGACCACGCGGAGCGCGACGGAGTACACCAGGTCCCCGTACCGGTCGTAGAGCGCCTCGAACGCGGCGAGGTCGCGGCCGGCGAGCCGGTCCATCGAGCTCTTCGTCCCGGAGGCCCGTGTAGTCCACGTGCTCTATCTCCCATACGTCGCCGGTGCGATCGGGGATTCGGGTGCGTGCCCCCGATCTTAGCCACCCCCGGTACCGTATGCGAGGAACAGATCTCCGGCGCTGTGAGATTTGCGCGAGTCGGCGCCCTTGATCCTGTGTGAGAAGGAGGCTGTGCCGGCGCTAGTGTAGTGCTTCTAACGCTTGTTTAGCGTGGCGGTTCGCCGGAAGGCCTCGCACGCGGCGGAAGTCCATCAGACGAGGCGCTGTACCGCGTCGGTCCGGCTTCGCCGGACTCACAGCCGAGGGCGGCTATGCTCCACGCTTCGCGTCGCGTTAACTAACGCCAATTCGAAAGCACTACACTAGACAGCCGCCCCCGGCTGTCCGTCCGGCGCGGCCGGATCAGGCTCATGTAGGACAGCCGCCCCCGGCTGTCCATCCAGCGCAGCCGGATCAACACAGCGCGCCGCGGACCACCGGCCCGTAGCGCGGGCTTTTCAGCCCGCGCGGGGGAATGCGGCTCAACGCGAATTGAAGCGGCGTGCCCGCTAGCCGCCCGGCTGCGCGCCCGGCACCACGTCCTGCACCGTGATCTCCGTCGCCACGAGCGCGTCCTCGCGGTCGTTCAGCTTGCCGCGCGCGATGATGCGGTCCGATGGCCCGATCTGGGCGAGTGTCGTCGTGCCGCCGCCCGCCTTGCGGATCACCGTCGTGCTGTCGAGCGTGATCTTCGTGACGCGCGCGCCCGACAGCCGGTTGATCTCGATCGTACGCGTGCTCGCGCTGACGCTGCCGACGATGCCCGTCACCTCGTCGCCGCCGGCCTGCGGCGTGTTCTGCGTGGCGGCGGTTGCGGCGGCCGTCTTCGCCGCGGCGGGTGACGTCGATGCGAGCGCCGTTGTCGATGCGGCGCGCGTGGCCGCGACCGTCGGCTCGGACTTGGAGCCGCCGCCGCACGACCACGCGGCCGCCGCGAGCACGACGACAACCATGAGGCTCATGGAACGCATTGCTGCACGCGTAGCGGATCGCCCGGAGGACGGCGAGATCATGCCTTCTCGGCGACCTCCGGCGGCACGAGCAGCACAGGCGCTTTCGCCTGCAACATGCGGTCGGCCGTGCTGCCGAGTGCGGCGCGCGCCAGGCCGCGGCGCCCGTGCGTCGTCATGACGACGAGGTCGATCGCCTGCTTCTCGACGACGTCGAGCAGGCCATCGGCAACGGCGCCACGCACAACGAACGCATCGACCGGCGTGCCGGCGAGGTCCGCTTCCTGCTTCTGGAGGTACGCCTTCGCGCCGGCCTCCAGCTCTTCGTCAACCTGCGGGATGTAGGCATCGGGCAGGCTGTACGGGTACGTCTGCACTGCCCAGCGCACGGCGCGCACCAGCGTCAGCCGCGCGCCCAGCGCCGCCGCCAGCGTCTTCGCGACGGGCAGCGCCGCCTCCGACAGTGGCGAGCCGTCGAGCGGGACCATGATGTGCTTGAACGAGACGTCGGCCGTCGACCGCTCCAGCGCGTGCGGTCCGACGGCGACCAGCGGGATGTGCGTCTCGCGCAGCAGGCGGCCGGCGGTACTGCCGTACACCCATCGGCCGATGCCCGACCGGCCGTGCGTCGCGATCACGAGCAGGCGCGCCTTCGTGTCGTCGGCGGCCTTCAGGATCTGCTCGGCCGCGTCACCGGCGGCTACCTTCGTCTCGACCGCCACGGACTGCCCCAGGCGGGCGCGGATGCCGTCGAGGTACGCGCTGTAGTATTCGTTCGCCTTCTGCTCAATTTCGAGCGCCATGTTCGGGAAGTCGGACGCGACCTCCGTCTCGGTGCCCTCCCACGCCGTGACGAGCACCACGCGCTCGCTGAGCGCCTTCGCGAAGGCGATGCCGTACGCCAGCGCGCCTTCGGCCAGCGGCGAGCCATCGAGCGGGATCAGGATCGGGCCTGTGTCGCGCATGAGTCCTCCTTGCACTGCCACGAGTGTAGCGCCAGATGCGGCCGGGAGCGCCGGACGAACAGTACCGGCGCGTGGTGCCGTTCGGCACCTGCGTGGTACAGCCTACCCGCGGCCGGCGCGCAGCGATTCGACGATCGACCACCCGGCCGGCACCGCGAGCGACGCCGCGACGAGCTTCGCCAGGTCGCCGGCGACGAACGGCCACAGCCCGTAGTCCAGCGCCGTACTCCACGTGATCGGCTTGCCGACGACGTCGAACTGCTGGTGCAGCCAGATGATGCCGGGCACGTACAGCACGGCGTTGCCGAGCAGCATCGGCAGCACGATCCAGCGCGAGCGGTCCCAGCCGCGCTCCGCGAACCAGCCGACGACGTACGCGGCGACGATAAAGCCGAACAGGTAGCCGCCGGAGGGCGTCGCGATCGCCCAGATGCCGCCGTGCCCCTGCGCGAACACCGGCATGCCGGCCGAGCCCTCGGCCAGGTACGCGATCATCGTAGCCGCGCCGAGGCGGCTGCCGTACAGCGCGCCGATCAGGAGCACCGCGAACGTCTGGCCGGTAATCGGCACCGTGCTGAACGAGAACTGGTGGCTGAACTGCGCCGAGATCGCCATGAGCGCGCTGCCCGCCGCCACCAGCACGATGTTCGAGATCCATGAATCGGGCGCCAGCCGCGATGACAGGGTGTTTGCGCGTAGTGCGCCTGTGCTGCTCATCGATCCTCCCCGGAACTGACATGGGCGGCTGATGCGCGCGCCCCGCCGCATGATTCGGAACGCCGGGGCAAGGGTCAAGCGAAAACTCGCGGAGAAATGCGCGAAACGCATCCCGCGAGTCTGCGGGAGCGCGATCTCGGGGCGTACGAAAGCCAGCGCCAGTACTGGTGGCGGGGTGACGCTGGCTTCCGTCAGTTGGAGGGGATAAGGTTGGCGGCTCTCCCCAACAACACAATCGGACGGAACGACCGGCCCCGAAGACCCAAACCTTTCGTTCTTACCGCCGCTCTGCCATGGCCCTCACGGCGGTGTCTCGGACGCGATTCGCCGCCGCGGCGCCCCGGCCAGCCGCGCGGCGTGCGCTACAATGCGCGCGAGTTGGAGAGAGGCGTGCCTGGCTTGGTCCCCGCATGAAATGGCTGCCCGGCCCCGAAACCAGGGCCGCCGTCCTGAAGCATCCCGTTTTTCCTCGCCGGGCTCGCGGTCGTCGTGCTGCTTGGCCTGACCGCGGCGACGCTCGTCGTCATCGACAGTGTGCGTAGCGGCAGCGGCGGCACACCGACCGTCGTCGTGGAGACGGCGACAACCACCACGCCGGGCCCGACGGCCAGAACGGCCACCGCGGCGGGCGTCACCGGCACGACGAACAGGATCGCCGCCGTGCGGTCTGCGCCGGGCCCTCGCACACCAGTGCTCGGCACGCTCGACAAGGGCGACGACGTCGTCATCGATGGCCGCACGACCGACACGAAGTGGTACCGGATCATCTTCCCCCCTAACTCGGAGCTGCACGGCTGGATCGACGCCGAGCTCCTCGACGTCATCGGCAACCCGGCGACCCTCGTCGTTGCGACGGCTGAGCCGCCGGTCGTCGTAGAGTTGCCGACCGACTCGCCGTCTGTGCTCACTGCCGCGGCCGGCCAGCGTACGCCCACGCCGGACACATCGGTCACGCCCACGCCGACGGTCGATGACAAGCTGCCGGACCTGGTCATCGGCACGACGCCGACGCTCGCGAGCGGCAAGCTGTTCGTGACCGTCGTCAATCAGGGGCAGGGCGACGGCGAAGGGAGACCTCGTCGTCGCCGTGTTTAACGTCGATGGCACGAAGCTGCTCGCTGGGGCGACGCTGCCCGCCTTCGCGCTGCAACCGGGCCGCAGCATCGACATCGGCACCGGCTACGAGGTAACGTCGAACGAGACGCTGCTCCTCATCGTCGATCCGAACGGCGATATCCAGGAGACCGACGACACGAACAACCGCGTCACCGTCGCCGTCAGCGTCGGCGAGCCCGAAGCCACAAGGTCGGCCGTCCCGTTCGAGACGCCGGCTTCCCGCCGCGCGCCGAGGCGCAGAGCATGCCTTCCCGCTAATTGCATCCTTTTGGAAATGTCCAGGCGATACGGCTACAATGGGCCAACTCCAACACGTGACAGTCGCATAACACCCGCGGGCGTGGATCGCCGGGCAAGGATGACAGTCTCACAACTGAGATCCGATCTGCAGGGAAGCCGCGAGCGGCTCTTCGGCCTCATCGCGGGGCTGAGCGAGGAGCAGTTCCGCCACGTGCCCGGCGGCGAGCCGTGGTCGATCGCCGCGCATCTCGCGCACCTGCTGCGCGTCGAGCGCGTGTTCGTGGATCGCGCGCACCGTGCGCTGGTCGAAGACGAGCCGCGCATCCCGAGCACCGGCGTGGCGAACGGCGACGACCCCGGGCTCGCGCAACACCTCGCCGTGCCGCAGATCATTCACGGCATGCAGGCCGCGCGCCGCGATCTCGATGAGTTGCTGGCGGCCTGCGACGATGCGGCGCTTGCGCGCGTCATGCGGCACGAGCGGCTCGGCCGCATGACGGTGGCGGACGTGGCGGCGAAGATGGCCGCGCACGAGCTGGAGCACGCGGCCGAGATCGCCCGCCTGGCACGACAAGTACCGTCGTCCGGCCGTGTAATCATCCCTCCGTCAAGACGTTGATAGGGTAGGTTGGCGAAATGAGCGTCGTCGAGGAGATCAAGCAGCGCGTCGATATCGTCGACCTGGTCTCGCAGTACGTCACCCTGAAGCGGGCGGGCCGGGATTACATGGCGCCCTGCCCCTTCCACGCCGAGCGCACCCCGTCGTTCCACGTGAGCCCCGCGCGCCAGAGCTGGCACTGCTTCGGCGCTTGCGGCACGGGAGGGGACATCTTCGCGTTCATCATGAAGAAGGAAGACTGCGAGTTCCGCGAAGCGCTGCGCATCCTCGCGGATCGCGCCGGTGTCGCGCTGGAGGCGCGCCGCGACCCGCAGGAGGACGCGCGGCGCGCCCGCCTGTTCGAGGTCAACGAGGCGGCGGCGGCCTTCTTCCACGCGCAACTACTTGACAACGAGGGCGCGCACGCGGAGCGCGCGCAGGTCGCCCGCGACTACCTGGCCGAACGCCAACTGGCCCAGAAGTCGGTCGAGATGTTCCAGGTCGGCTACGCGCCCAACACATGGGAAGCGCTGACCGAATTCCTCGGCCCCCGCGGCTTCTCCGCCGAGGAGATCGCGTCGGCCGGCCTGGCGGATCGCGGGCGAGCGCGGCGTGCACGACCGCTTCCGCCACCGCCTCATGTTCCCGATCCGCGACGAGCGCGGCCGCGTCGCCGGTTTCGGCGGCAGGCTGCTGCCGGGCGAGGCGCTCGGCGCGGTCGAGCACCCAGCCGAAGTACGTGAACACGTCCCAGTCGCCGATCTTCGACAAGGGGGCGATCCTCTACGGGCTCGACCTCGCCAAGGACGCCATCCGGAGCGAGGGACGGGCGGTGATCGTCGAGGGATACATGGACGCCATCGCGGCGCACGAGCACGGCTTCGCCAACGTCGTCGCATCGATGGGCACCGCGCTCACCGAGCGGCAGGTGTCGCTGCTCAAGCGCTACACCCGCAACCTGATCCTCGCGCTCGACGCCGACGCCGCCGGCAGCGAGGGCATGCTGCGCGGCCACGAGGTGCTGGAGACCGCCCTGCCGCACGAGAGCGTGCCGGTGCCGAACTGGCGCGGCATCGTGCGCATGCAGGAGACGCTCGCCGCGGACATCCGCGTGCTGGTGATGCCCGGGGGCCGCGACCCGGACGACGTGATCCGCACGAGCCCGGAGCTGTGGGTGCGGCTCGTCGAAGGCGCGTTGCCGTTCCTCGACTTCCGCTTCGACGCCGTCGCCGCGCAAGCACGACCTGACCGTGCCACGCGAGCGCTCGGCCGTGTCCGCGCGAGCTGCTGCCGATGCTCGCGGCGATTCCCGACCGCGTGCTCCAGTCGCACTACCTGCAGCGGCTCGCGCGCCTGGTGCAGGTAGACGAAGCGACGCTACGGCTCGATCTGCGCCAGCGGGCACGTCCGCGCACGCCAGCCGCGCAGGGCGAGGAGGAGATGGCGCCGCTGCGGCGTCAACAAACACCGCGCGACCGCCGCGAGGAGTTTTGTCTGGCTTTGCTTTTCCGCTATCCTGTGGCACGCGCTGAGGGGGCCGTTCTGGAGCCCGACCTCTTCGGCCACAGCGAGAATCGCGCGCTGTTCGAGACATGGGCCGGTTGGGCGGATACTGGGGAGCCGTTTGAGACGTCGCTCACGCCGGACTTGCGTCCACAGTATGAGCGCGTCTTCAACCTCAGTCTTCCCGCGTACGACGACGAAACCGTAGTCAAAGCCCTGCACTCCGCGGTGTGGGGCATCGAGCAGCAGCGACTGCGACTCGCGAAGCGCGCGAGCGCCGCCGTCCTCGCGGATATCGCCCGTCGGGGACGCCGCATCGGTCGCGGAACGCGCGCGCGCCGCCTGGCAGACGGGCGGCGCCGACGTCGAGCACAACGCCGAAGACGAGGCTGACCCCGCCACGGCCTTCGTCGGCGACATGGAAGCCGGACTGAAGGTTCATCAACGGCTACTGGAAGCAGCACAATGCCGAGCGCCCCGCCCGGTGAGGTGGTGAATGAGCGGTAAGTACCGGGATCAGACTTCCTCCACGCTGAACGGCGATGCTCCCGAACATCGCGCCGGCACGATCGCCGAAACGCGAGGACGCCGCAAGCGACGTCTTCACGCGGCTGACCGACAGCGTCGTCGTCGCTCGCGCCAGAACCGCAACGGCGCGCTGGCGGCGGACGGCTGGGCCGAAGGCCCCGAGCGCGCGGAGATCGAAGACGAAGAGATCGAAAAGGAGGCCGTCCCGCTCGAAGAGCAGGAGGGCATCGACGACCCGGTACGCATGTACCTGCGGGAGATCGGCAAGGTCTACCTGCTCTCCGGCGCCGACGAGAAGCGCCTCGCGCGCCAGATGGAAGAAGCCAAGCACATCGACGCGCATCGAGAAGCGTTGGCTGGCCGAGCAAGAGCCGCCTCCCCACCGGACAGGAAGTCCTCCTCACCCTCATCGAGCAGTACCACACCGCACAGAAGTGCGTGAAGTTCATCAGCAAAGACATCGGCGTCAAGGCCGCACGCGATCTCCGACCTCATCGCGAACGAGACGTGGCGCAGCACCGTCGACGCCGAGATGGACTTCGAGCTGGCCGGCGCGGCTCGCGACGCACATGCGCGTCGAGCAGCTCGAAGCGGAGCAGGCGATCGTGCGGCTTTCGATCATCACGCACATCCTGCAGCCGGAGCACATCAAGGCGGATCGCCGCCTACTACGGCGGCGAGAAGGACCTGCTGCCGCCGCCGTGGGAGCGGCTGAACAAGCGCTGCAAGGAAGAGGAGACGCTGCGCGAGTACTTCGACATGCTCAAGCGCGAAGGGTTCAAGGCGGAGAAGCAGCTTACCGAGGCGAACCTACGCCTCGTCGTCAGCGTCGCGAAGAAGTACATCGGCCGCGGCATGTCGCTGCTCGACCTCATCCAGGAAGGCAACATCGGCCTCATCCGCGCTGTCGAGAAGTTCGACTACCGCAAGGGCTACAAGTTCAGCACGTACGCGACGTGGTGGATCCGCCAGGCGATCACGCGCGCCATCGCCGACCAGGCGCGCACGATCCGCATCCCCGTGCACATGGTCGAGACGATCAACAAGCTCGTGCGCGTCTCGCGCCGGCTCGTCCAGGAGTACGGCCGCGAGCCGACGAGCGACGAGATCGCGCGCGGCATGACGGACCCGCGCCAGGGCCCGCCCGTCACGCCCGAGAAGGTGCGCGAGATCATCAAGGTGTCGCAGGAGCCCGTCTCGCTCGAAACGCCGATCGGCGAGGAAGAGGACAGCCACCTCGGCGACTTCCTGCCCGACGAATCGGCGCTGGCCCCGGCCGACGCGGCTTCGCACCAGCTCCTCAAGGAGCAGGTGATGGACGTGCTGAACAGCCTCACATCGCGCGAGCGCAAAGTGCTGGAGCTGCGCTTCGGGCTGGAGGACGGCCGCAGCCGCACGCTCGAGGAGGTCGGCCGCGAGTTCGCCGTCACGCGCGAGCGCATCCGCCAGATCGAGGCGAAGGCGCTGCGCAAGCTGCGCCACCCGTCGCGCAGCAAGAAGCTCAAGGACTACCTGGAGTAGGTAGCACGTAGTTCACAGTTCTCAGTAGACAGTTCACAGTACATCAGGGGCCCGCCGCTTTTGCTGCCCGGTGAACTGTCCACCATGAACCACCCGTTACCCCCGGCACCCGCAGCCACCACCGCCGCAGGCGCAGCCACCGCCGGCCGGCATCGGCTCGTAGCCGCCGTCCGCACCCTTCGCGACGGACGCGAATACGGATAACGTACGCGCGCCCCCACGATGACCCTTCGGGCAGGTGGCGGGGTCGTCGCTCTCGCTCATCGGCCGTAGCTGTTCGAACTTGGCGGCGCACTTCGGACAGTAGTACTCGTAGACCGGCATGTGTGTCTCCTCTGCGAACTAGCCTAAGAGGCGCAGCCGCGCGCGGCAAGCGCCAGTCTTAGGTTGCGAACTACTGTGAACTGTGAACTGTCTACTGTGAACAGCTAACCGCACTTGTTGTAGCCGCAGCTCCGGCAGACGAGGCAGCCTTCGGCGAACACGAGGATCGAGCCGCAGTCCGGGCAGCCGAGGCCCGTGCTCGTCTCCGCGTCGCCGGTCGCCGGTCGCTGATGTGGTGCGTCGGCCGGCTCTGAGGTCGCTGCCTGCGCGGCAGCGGCGGTGTTCTTCCTCCCGCGCTTGCGGCCGCTCGCAGCTTGCATCGCCGGCTCCGGCAATGCCTTCGGCGCCAGGAACCGCAGCTCGAGCCAGCGGAAGATGTAATCGACGAGCGACGACGCCACCGGTACGCTCGGGTTGCCGGTGAGCCCCGCCGGCTCGAAGTGCACACCACGGAACTTCGCCACCAGGTTCTCCAACGGCACGCCGTACTGGAGCGCCACCGACGTCAGCATCGCCACGGCGTCCATGAGACCGCGGATCGTCGAGCCCTCCTTCGAGATGTTGACGAAGATCTCGCCGGGCGCGCCTTCGTCGTACAGCCCGACGGTGACGTAGCCCTCCTGCTCGCCGACGCGGAACTTGTGCGTGATCGAGCGCCGCTCGTCAGGCAGGTGACGGCGGTACGGGCGGCCCGCCGGCCGCGGCTCCGTCGAGACGCGTGGCTCGGGGTGCGCACCATCGGGCAGCAGCTCCGCGAAGCCGAGCGCGATCTCGGCCGCGGCGGATTCCGCCTGCTCGGGCCCGCGCGCCGTCGCGTGCGAGAGCACCTGCCGCTCGCGCGATCCGTCGCGGTACACGGTGATGCCCTTGCAGCCCTCGCGGTAGGCGAGCATGTACGCGCGCTCGACGTCCTCGACCGTCGCGTCGTGACGGAAGTTGATCGTCTTGCTGACGGCGTTGTCGGTGTGGCGCTGAAACGCCGCCTGCATCTTCACATGCCACTCGGGGTCGATGTCGTGCGCCGTTACGAACACGCGCTTCGCCCAGCCGGGCACGTCGTCGCGATCGGCGAGCGCGCCGCCCTCCGCGAGGTACGACGCCAGCTCGTCGCTGTAGAAGCCCGCGCGCTCGGCGATCGTGCGGAACGTGCGGTTCACCTCCGGCAGCCGCGTGACCTTCGACGGATCGCCGCGGTCGAGGTAGTGCTGGCGCATGAACGCGAGCGCAAACGCCGGTTCGATGCCGCCGGAGCAGTCGGCGATGATGCTGAGCGTGCCCGTCGGCGCGACGGTCGTGCGCGTGGAGTTGCGATAGCGCGGGCCGCCACGCTTGTCGCCGGCCGCCGGGTCGTAGATCGACCGGCCCCACTCGGGGAAGACGCCGCGCTCTTGCGCCAGTTCGACCGACGCGCGGTCCGCGTGCTCCTGGATGAACGACATGACGCGGCCGCCGAGCGCCGTCGCTTCGTCGGAGTCGTACCGCAGGCCCAGCTCGAAGAGCACGTCGGCCCAACCCATGACGCCGAGGCCGATCTTGCGCGTCTTCTTCGTCATCTCGTCGATCTCGGGGATCGGGTAAACGTTCTGGTCGATCACGTCGTCGAGGAAGCGTACGCAGAGCGGGATCGCGGCGGCCAGCGCGTCCCAGTCGAGCTCCGCAGGCGACGGCGCGCCAGCGCTCGCGCGGCCGTTACGCGGCTTCGCGGCCGCGGCGCCCCGCCTGGCGAACTTCGCCAGGTTGATCGATCCCAGGTTGCACGACTCGTACGGCAAAAGCGGCTGCTCCCCGCACTGCCCGGTGACGAGTCCGCCCACGGTGATTGTGTGTGTTTCCGGCTCGGTCGTGTCGAAGACCGGTGCCTTGCCCGCGTGCTCGATCGATGTCACCTCCGTCGTGTAGCGCGAGCGGTTCGATGTCCGGGCCTTGGCGGCGATGAACGACATGAGCTTCGCTTGCTTGCGCGGCGACAGGAAGCCGATCTCGCGCGCGAAGACGTTGCGACTGCTGCCGTCGATAAGCAGCTCGTATTGCGCCCGGTGCGCGAACTCCCGCGATCCGCCGCGGCCGTCCGGCATCGGCCTGCTTCCCGCCTTGCGGCGTAGCAGCACCTTGGACTCGATGCCGAAATTCGACAGCAGGAGCTGGATCTCCTTGAGGAAGCGCTCGTCCGACTGCGCCAGCCGCACCGAGCACGACATCCGCGGCATCGAGAGGTTCACCGTGCCGTCCGCTGCGAACAGCGCCTGGAGATACGCGACGACGGCCTCGCGCGAGCCCTGCCAGACGACCTCCGGCACACGGAGTTTCGTCGATGCGTTGACGCCGAGGGTCGCCAGTTGCCGCTCCAGCCGCACCGAATGCATGTCCACGCGTCGCCGGCTCGCGATGGCGTGCGCGGTCACGAGACCGTAGTCACGATTGTTCACGGACACAGGCTCTCGTGCGATGATGCGGTTGACCGCGGCAAGAACTTCATCCGCGTAGTCCGCGTCATCGCCCCAGAACGACAGCACGACCCCGTGGCCGTCGTGGAAGTTGCCGTCGCCGGCGAGCGATCCAAGCACGAGACCGAGATCGCGGTCGCCCAACTCGCCCCATGCCCCCTCGCCGGACTGAATGAACAATGTATCGCCGGGGCGCAGATCGCGTAATTCGACGCGGCCGCGCGGTGTGATGAACTTGTGGTACGCCGTCGCCGTGACCTCGTAGCCGTGGCGCGTGGCGACGCGGTACACATCGATCTCGTCCGCTGTCTGGAACACGGGGGCCGCAGCGCGCATAGCGACGCCGCGTGCGTTCATGTACTCCCCGCGGCTGTCCGAAACGACGCACAGCGGCTCCTGCGACGCGTGGAGCTCGTCCATCCGCACCAGGCCGCGATGTGTGGCCATGCGCGTCGAGCCGATCACGCATGGATTTGTGGCCTCGATGTGGCCGAGCTGCGGCGTCGGATTGTCGCGGTTGATGCGGTCCAGGAAGACCAGCCCAGGGTCGCCGTTGCGCCACGCGTTCTCGACCACCTGCCGGAACACCGCGCGTGCGCGACGCTTTCCGGCTGGCTTGCGCGTGCGCGGGTTGACCAGAACGTACTCCTCGCCGCGCTCGACGGCCTGCATGAAGCGTTCGGTTACGGCGACGCTGATGTTGAAGTTCTGCAGCGCCGCCATGTCGGCCTTCACGTTGACGAACGCCTCGATATCTGGATGCTCGACGTTGAGGATCGCCATGTTCGCGCCGCGGCGCGTGCCGCCCTGCTTGATCGATTCCGTCGCCGCGTCGTACACGCGCATGAACGAGACCGGACCGCTGGCGATGCCGCCCGTGCTCGCGACGATGTCGCCGGCGGGCCGCAAACGGCTGAAGGCGAAGCCGGTGCCGCCGCCGCTCTGGTGGATCAGCGCCGTGTTCTTGAGCGTGTCGAAGATGCCGATCATCGAATCTTCGACCGGCAGAACGAAGCACGCCGAGAGCTGCTGCATCGGCCGGCCGGCGTTGCCGAGCGTCGGCGAGTTCGGCAGGAAGCGCAACGACGTGATCAGGTCGTAGAACTTCGCCTCGAAGCCGGCGACGGCCGCATCGGCATGCGATGGCGCGACATATCGCGCTTCGGCGAGCGCGATGTTGTGGGCGACGCGCCGGAACAGTTGCTCCGGTGTCTCGATGAGCTTGCCGCGCGCGTCCTTCGCCAGGTAACGCCGCTCGAGCACGACGCGGGCGTTGTCGGACAGATCCGCCCCCTGGGACGCGGTGCGCGTCGCCGCGCGTTTTGCGGCCTGCGACGGCTTCGACGCGCGCGCCGTCACGCTAGTCCGCGCGGCGGCCTTGCGGTCCGCGCGCCCCTTCCCGGAGCGGGCGTTGCGCGAGCCGGCCGTACTCAACCAGGCGGGAGGCTTCGGCCGTTCTTCCTTCGCCATGACGGACAGTATACCAGAACGTCTGTGCGAATGGCGCGCTCGACAGGCCGAGCGGCCCTTTTTCGAACGCGCCCGCTCGCGTGCCCGTAATGCCGCCCGCCCGCCCCCGTTGTATTTCTTGACAAGGCGATGCAAAGAGCGGCGTCAGCGTCAAGAAACGTCAAGCGGACGCCGTGAGCGCGAGATGGCGCAACGAGGGGGATTGGATCCATGAGCCGGCATTTGAGGAATGGTCAGTCGGGACGGAGCCTCATCGGCTTCAGCGTGACGCTGGCGACGCTCGTCGTCCTCGCCGCCGGCGTCCTGGCGCTGAGCGTCGGTACGGCGCGCGCGCATCACAACACGATCACGGAGAGCGCCAACTGCAACGGATGGCTCTCGAAGGCCGGCTACTCCGGCGGCAGCCAGGACCGCAAGGTCGTCGTCGACGTGACGATCGACGGCGAGCACATCTCGCAGACGTTCTACTTCAACAACGGTGCGGGCCACCTCGGCCACCCGAGCACCTCCTACAACCTCTACACCCGCAGTGGCGACGGCGCCGTCGATACGTCCGGCACGATCACCATGTACTCGAAGCAGGGCGGATCGTACTCGAAGCTCGAGGACACCGACCACCCCAACCTGCATTTCACCGCCGCGAACTGCGCGACGCCGACGCACACGGCGACGGCAACCGCCACCCGGACGTCAACGCCCACCAAGACCAGCACGCTGGTGCCGACCTCCACGAACACCGCGACGCCTGTGCACACGTCAACCCCCACCGCCAACCTCGACATCGACGCCGGCTGCGACGACAGCGGCGGCATCACCGGCACGATCACTGGCATCCCTGGCCCGTACCCGCGGGTGTTCGACATCTTCGTGACTGACCACAAGCCCGGCGAAGGCTTCTTCCTGGAGATTCCCGGCAGCCGCGTCACGGTCAGCGCGGGCTCGAGCACGCTGGTCTTCGGTCCGCTCGACATCAGCAACGTCCGCGACGGCGTCAACACCATTCGCGTCGAGCAGACGTTGAGTAACGCGAAGTCGGTGAGCTTCAAGCCGTGCGAAGCGCCGACGCCGACGCCGACCAACACGCCGGAGCCGACGTCGACCAACACGCCGGAACCAACGTCAACGAACACGCCGGAGCCAACGTCGACCAACACGCCGGAGCCGACGTCAACGAACACGCCGGAGCCGACGTCGACGAACACGCCGGAACCGACGGAAACGAACACGCCGGAGCCGACGGAGACGAACACACCGGAGCCGACGTCGACCAACACGCCGGAGCCGACATCGACGAACACGCCGGAACCGACGGAAACGAACACGCCGGAGCCGACGGAGACGAACACGCCGGAGCCGACGGAGACGAACACGCCGGAGCCGACGTCGACCAACACGCCGGAGCCGACGTCGACCAACACGCCGGAGCCGACGTCGACCAACACGCCGGTGCCGACGTCGACCAACACGCCGGTGCCGACGGCCACGAACACGCCGAAGTCGACGACGACGCCGCGCGTGCGCAAGACGCACACGCCCGTGCCGACCGCCACCTCGACGCGCACCGTGGCCCCGTCGCCATCCGCGACGGCGACGAAGACGTTCGGGCGTGCTCGGCGAGACGCAGCGCCCCGCGCCGCTGGGTGTCGTTGCGGCGCTGCCGAACACCGGCAGCGGCGGTGAGACGACGGGCGGCCGCATCCTGACGGTGCTCATCTTCGCCGCCGCCACGTTGGGCCTGCTCGGCATCGCGTACGCATCGCGCCGCCGCGAGCCATAAGCTCCTCCTGAGGGCGGTCCCCTGAGCATGGGGGCCGGCCGTACGTGAGAAGGCCGCCGGACTCTCGGCGGCCTTCCGTTCGTCCCGGCGTGACCGTAAGCGCGCGATCGCGCACGATGGCTCCGAGAACCAGCTCAGGCAGCTAGAAGGACGACAGCATGATCGCCGTGATCGCGAAGCTCACCGTGCAAGAGGGCAAGGAAGACGAGTTCAAGGCCGCGGGCGCCGAGATGGTCGCCGCCGTCAAGGCCAACGAGGCCGGGCGCACCTTGCAGTACACGCTCGCACAGAACATGAAGACGGCGACGGAGTTCTTCTTCATCGAAGCCTACGCCGATGCGGACGCCATGGCCGAGCACGGCAAGACGCCGCATATGGCGGCCTTCGGCGGCAAGATCGGCGGCATGCTCGCGGGGCGGCCCGAGATCACGCGCCTGGAGCCCGTCGCGACGGTGAGCTAACGCCCGAACGGCCGCGCGTCGCTACGTGAACTGGCGCATCGCGCCGCGGCGCTCGTGCAGCGGCGCCGCGAGCATGCGGCACACCTGCTCGACGTGCAGCAGGTCGTGCCACGCGACGTGGTGGATGATGTCGGCCGCGCTGACGTCGCCGGCGATCGAATGCCGCCCCGTGCGCGACAGCGCCTCCGGCGCGAGCGCCCGCATCCACGCGACGGCCTCGGCCCGCTCGCGCGCGAATTCGTCGAGTAGCGCGCCAACCGGTCGCGCGCGCAAGCCCGAGCGTTCGAGCACCGCCTGCTCGTCCACGTTCGGGATCGGCGGGTTGTCCTGCTCCGCGATCAGCCGCACGCGCTCGACGAGCGCCGGTCCGTGCACCGACAGCACGTGCGCCAGCACGTCCTTCGGCGACCAGCCTTCTTCGCCCGGCGCCGACGTTACGTCCTCCGGCAGGCCGCCCATCAGCCCGCGCAACGTCGTCGGCGTCGAGGCGATGACGCCGAGCGCGGCCGGCAGCAGCGGCTGCTCCGCGGGGTTCACGCGAAGAACACCGAGCTGTACACGCTGTAGAGGTGTCCGAGGCCGTGCAGGACCACCATCCGCATCATCAGGTCGCCTAGCTGCACGTCCTTGTGGCCGCCGGCGGTGCCGCGCTTCTCGATGCAAGTCGTCCGGCACGCCGCCGACGAATTCGATCACCGACGTGTACGCGGTGGCGACCTCCTCGGCCAGTTCCTGCGGCGTCTTGCCGGCGCGCGCGCCGACGAGCCCCGCGTTCATGGCGTCGATGTTGGCACCGCCCATCGCGTCCGACGCCGGCCGGTGCGTTGGCGACGGCGTTGACGAACGGCGGCATGATCGTGCCGACCCCCGCGACGTGTGCGAGCACCTGCGTGCCCGTCCAGCCGTCCTGGTCGATGGCCTTCGCCCAGTCATCCGCGCTCAGGCTCGCGGCGATCCGCCGCGACTCCTGGATGAGAAACTCCAAACCGGCGATGAGCTCCTGTTTCGTGGCCATTGTGCGTCCTTCCTGAGCCGGCGCGGCGTCCGCCGCTGCCGTGATCCGATTCTAGGCGGCCGCGCGAACAGGGTACAGGTGGCGGCCGCGTGCGTTGCCGGGCGTTTTCGTGCTTTGATATGATTCCACGACATCGGAAGCGGGACCATGTCTAGTAAGCAGCGTACTTGTCCTCAACCAGAACTACGAGCCGCTGAACGTCTGCAATGCCCGGCGCGCGTTCATCCTCGTGCATCGCGGCAAGGCCGAGGTGCTGGAGCACGGGCGCGGCCACCTGCGCGTCCGCTTCCGCGATCTTCCCGCTGCCGTCCGTCATCCGGCTGATCTACCTGATCAAGCGCCCGCGCCCGCAGATGCGGCTCTCGCGTCGCGAAGTGTTCAACCGCGACCGGCACACCTGCCAGTACTGCGGCCGCCACGGCCAGCGCGACCTGACGCTCGACCACGTCATGCCGCGGCATCGGGGCGGGCGCCACACGTGGGAGAACCTGGTGACGGCGTGCAAGACGTGCAACCACCGCAAGGCGGGCCGCACGCCGCAGGAAGCGAAGATGCAGCTTGCCAAGGAGCCGTATCAGCCGCGCGTCAGCACCTACTACGTCGTCTACCCCTACCTGAACGCCGAGGAAGGCTGGCGGAAGTTCGTCCCCGGCTGGGAAGCCGCCGCCGAAGGCTTCGCGTAGGGGAGTTCACAGTTCACAGTTGACAGTTGACAGTTCGCGCGCGTCCCTCGACTGTGAACTGAAAACTGTCAACTGTGAACTCGCCCACTACACACTCCCGGATGCCCCGCCGTCCACCAGCACTGTCTGGCCGCTGACCTGGCGCGCCTGCGCCGACGCCAGGAACACGATCATCGCCGCCACGTCGTCCGGCTCGCCGAGCCGCTGCACCGGGATGCGCTTCGCCCGCTCCTCGCGCACCTCGTCGAACGTGCGGCCCTGCGCCTTCGCCTGCGCTTCGAACAGCGGCCGCATGCGGTCAGTGATCGTCAGCCCCGGCCCGACGTTGTTCACGGTGATGCCGTACGGCCCCAGCTCCTTCGACAGCGTCTTTGCGAGCCCCGTCGTGCCAAGCCGGATCGAGTTCGACAGGATCAGCCCCTCGATCGGCTCGCGCACCGCCGTCGATGTGATGTTGATGACGCGCCCCTGCGGCGACTCCTTCAAGTACGGCAACGCCTCGCGCACCATCCAGACGACGCTCATGAAGGTTCGTGTCGAACGCCTTGCGCCACGCGTCGTCGCCGTGCTGCTCGAAGGTGCCGAGGGGCGGCCCGCCGGCGTTGTTCACGATGATGTCGATGCCCCCGAACTCGGCGACCGTCCGCGCCACGAGGCGTTTGATGTCGGTGTGCACCGACATGTCGCACGGCACGCCCAGCACCTGGCCGGCGCCCGGGTGCTTGTTGGCGAGCAGCGCACGCATCGACTCGGCGCACCGCTCGAGCGCAGCCTCGCTGCGCGCCGCCATCACCACGCGGCACCCTTCGGCCGCCAGCATCTTCGCCGTCGCCCGGCCGATGCCCTGGCTCGCGCCTCCGACGATCGCCACGCGGTCCCGCAGCCCCAGGTCCATGCTTTTCTCCTTCGCCGTTACGGCTGGTCCGGCCCGATGATCTCGCGCAGCGCCGCTGCCTCGGCAGCCGTCGCCGGGCGCGGGCGGTCTTCCGCCGCGTCCTGCGTCACCGGCACCGCCCGCCACGCCGTCACGCCGGCGCCCTTCGTCAGCGTCAGTTCGAGGATCAACGAGACGCGCGGCGGCGGGAATGTTCGCCAGGTCGACCTCGTCGAGGTCGAAGATGAAATTGCCCAGCCCCCACGCGATCAGCTTGCCGCCGCGCAGCTCGATCGGCTGCACGACGTGCGCGTGCGCGCCGATGTACGCGTCGGCGCCGGCGTCGAGCGCCGCCTGCGCCAGCGCGCGCTGCGTGGCGTTCGGCGCCGTGCGGTACTCGTCCCCTGCGTGCACGGCGACGATTACGAAGTCCGCAAGTTGTCTTGCCGCCGCGACGTCCGTTGCGATCGCGTCCGGCGTGCCGAGCGCGAGGCCGGGCGTCGCCGGGCCCGCCGCCCAGGCGCCGATCGAGAAGCCGCCCCCCTCGTCCGGCGTCGCCACGTACCCCAGGAACGCCACGCGCAGCCCGTTCACTTCCACGATCACCGGCGCGTGCGCGCTCGCGGCGTCCACGCCGGCGCCGACGTGGCGCACGTGCGCGGCGTCGAGCGCGGCGAGCGTATCGAGCAGGCCTATCTGTCCGTAGTCCAGCGTGTGGTTGTTGGCGAGCGTCACCACGCGGAAGCGCGCGGCGCTGAGGCCGGAGGCGAATCGCGGCGGCGTGCGGAAGTTGTAGCCCTTCGGCCACGGCTCGCCGCGCTCCGTGAGCGCACCCTCCAGGTTCGCCAGGCCGATGTCACCACGGACGAGCGGCGCGATCAGCGCGAACGGGTAGCCCGCGCCGTTCGCCTCCATGCGGTCCACCACCTGCCGCGCCAGGCTGATGTCGCCGACGGCGCTGACGGTGATCGATGAGCCCGGCGGCGCAGGCTCCAGCCGCAGCGTCGCCGTAGCGGTGGCCGTCGGCGCGCTCGTGGCCGACGGTGCTGCGGGCGTGATCGCGGCCGTGGCCTGCCGCGTCGCCGTGGCGGACGGCGGGCCGCCGGCGCTGGGCGCGCTGTCCGGCGCGCCGGCGGGCGATGCGCACGCCGCCAGCAGCACGAGCATCAACGGCGCGAGCCACCTGGCTCCGCGCCGGATCACAGCGCGCGCTCCATCGTCACCGCATCGATGGCGTAGCCGAGCTTCCCGAGAAGCGCGCGCGTCGCCTCCCTCCGTGAGCGCGACGACCGAGCTGCCGCCGCCCTCCCGTTCGAGACGGACGATGGCGTCGAAATGCGCGGATGTGGCGTCGGCGAAGGTAAGCGCTGGCCCGTCCATGCCGCGATTCTACCGCCTGCGCGTCCGGCCAGCGTCATGTGTGTAGGACAGCCGCCCCCGGTCGAAGACTCGCCGTGGAGAGCTGTCCCTCCGTTGTAGCCAGTTCGGCGCAGCGTGGCTCACCGCCTCCCGGCTGTCCATCGGGCCGCAGCGCCCTTCGGCGAAGCGTGGATCACAGCCGCCCTCGGCTGTCCATCCGGCGGAGCCGGATCTGCGAAAGGTGGATCACAGCCGCCCCCGGCTGTCCATCCGGCGGAGCCGGATCTGCGAAGGGTGGATCACAGCCGCCCTCGGCTGTCCATCCGGCGCAGCACCCTTCGGCGAAGGGTGGATCACAGCCGCCCCCGGTCGAAGACTCGCCGTGGAGAGCTGTCCATCCGGCGCAGCCGGATCTGCCGTGCGTGGTCGCCGCTGCTTTACGAAAACTTCGTGACGCGCGCGGAGATGATGTTCGGAATGGCCGAGAGCCCTTCGACAATCTCCTCCGTGATCGGATCATCGACCCCGACAGCCATCAGCGCCTTGCCGCGCACCGCCGTGCGGCCCACGCGCATGAAGCTGATGTTGATGTCGTGCTCGCCGAGGAACGTGCCGACGGCGCCGATCATGCCGGGCCGGTCCTGGTTCTCGCACAGCAGCAGCCAGCCGTCGCCGGGCGGGATGTCGACCCAGAAGTCGTTGATCGCGACGATGTGCGGCCCGTCGTGCGCGACCGTGCCCGTGACGTCGGTGTCGCCCGTGCTCGTGTGGATGTGGACGCGGATGAGGTTCGCGT
This sequence comes from uncultured Chloroflexia bacterium, assembly GCA_963701135.1. Classification (GTDB taxonomy): domain Bacteria; phylum Chloroflexota; class Dehalococcoidia; order DSTF01; family JACRBR01; genus CAYJMJ01. The sequence goes on along the minus strand of OY969567.1, from coordinate 2,286,915 downwards.
ACACGTCCTCCGGCCGGTCCCTTGCGCTCGGTGATCTTCATGCCGCGGTTGCTCGGCGATGAGGCTCGGCGTTGACGATCGTCACGTTCTCTTCGCTGATCGGCGCGACCAGCCCCTTGACGACCGCCGCCTTCAGCGGCGTCGTGTCGTGCTGCGCGATCTCGCCCAGGTACTCGATCTCGATGTTGCCCATCTGTCCCGCGGCGAGCTGCGTCGCGAGCGACGCCACCTTCTCGGCCACCGGGATGTACGGCGCGATCACCGTCATCGTCTCCGCCGCGATCATCGGCGCGTTGACGGCGTACTGCGCCGGCTCGCCGCGCAGGATCGCCAGGATCTGCTCCGCGACGTCGACCGCCACGCGCTCCTGCGCCTCCGCCGTCGATGCGCCGAGGTGCGGCGTCACGATGATCCGGTCGTCGTGCAGCACCGCGCTCGCCATGTCCGGCGGCTCCTGCGGGAAGACGTCGATCGCCGCGCCGGCGATCCTGCCGTCGTTGACGGCCGCGACGAGCGCATCGATGTCGACCAGGTCGCCGCGCGCGGTGTTGATCAGCCGCAGCGACGGCTTCACCTGCGCCAGCTCGCTTCGCGCCGATCAGGTGCTTCGTCTGCGCCGTCAGCACCGTGTGCAGCGAGAGGAAGTCCGCTCGCGCGAGCACGTCCTCGAGCGACGGCGCCAGCTCGACGCCCAGCACTGCCGCGCGCTCGGGCGACACGAACGGGTCGTGCGCGACGACGTGCATGTCGAGCCCCTTGCCGCGGCGCGCGACCTCCGACCCGACCTGGCCGAGCCCGACGACGCCCAGCGTCTTGCCGCGCACCTCCACGCCGATGAACTTCGAGCGCTTCCACTCGCCGTTCTTGAGCGACGCGTTCGCCTCCGGGATGTGCCGCGCCAGCGCGAGCATCAGCCCGATCGCGTGCTCCGCGGCCGAGATCGTGTTGCCGAGCGGCGCGTTGACGACGATCACGCCGCGCTCCGTCGCCGCGTTGAGGTCGATGTTGTCGACGCCGACGCCGGCGCGGCCCACAGCCTGCAGCTGCTTGCCCGCGGCGAACACCTCGGCCGTCACGCGCGTCTCGCTGCGCACGACGAGCGCGTGGTACCCGGGCACGACCGCGATCAGCTCATCCGGCGACATGCCCGTGCGCACGTCGACCTCGGCCTCGCGCTTGAGGATGTCGATGCCGTCCTGGGCGATGGGGTCGGCGACGAGGATCTTCTTCATACAGCCACAGCGTATCGGCGCGCGGTTCTACGGGGTAGGGAACGCGCCACCTGCTCCGGCCGTACACACGCAACCACCGTGCGTCACCGAGAAGTGGATGCGCCACCGGCTCGGACCGCCGCACCCAAGCACGGTGCGTCGCCGAGAAATGGATCGCAGCCGCCCCCGGCTGCCCCTCCGGCGGTCGCAGAGTCGCCGCAGGAGACAGCCGGATCGCGGCGCATCGCGTCGCGGCCGTGCACCCAACCACCGTGCGTCACCGAGAAATGGATCGCAGCCGCCCCCGGCTGCCCCTCCGGCGAAGCCGGATCGCGGCGCATCGTGTCACGGCCGTGCACCAAACCACGGTGCGTCACCGAGAAGTGGATCGCAGCCGCCCCCGGCTGCCCATCCGGCGGTCACAGAGTCGCCGCAGGAGACAGCCGGATCGCGGCGCATCGTGTCACGGCCGTGCACCAAACCACCGTGTGGCGCCAAGAAGTGGATCGCAGCCGCCCCCGGCTGCCCTCCGGCGGTCGCAGAGTCGCCGCAGGAGACAGCCGGATCGCGGCGCCTCGTCTCTCCCCTTCCCTCTTGGGGAAGGGGCCGGGGGTTAGGTAACGAGGGGGCGCGGCCGGCAGCCGCGCCCCCTTCGTCCGTCGCAAGTTCGCCCGTGTTAGCGCGCCGCGGCGCCCGCCGGCGTGAAACCCACGCGCGGCAGCGCGAGCTTCAGCGCGTCGAAGCACGCCCGCAGGTCCGCCTCCGTCACGTAGCCCAGGTGGCCGATGCGGAAGATCTTGCCCGTCAGCGGCGCCCTGGCCGCCGGCCAGCACGGTGTTGTACTCCGTCCGCATCATCTTGTTCAGCGCCGGGCCATCGACGCCGTCCGGCACGCGCACCGCCGTCACCGTGTTCGACGCGACGCCCTCGTCGGCGAGCAGCTTGAGCCCGAGCGCCTTGACGCTGTCGCGCGTGAACTGCCCGAGCTTCGCGTGGCGCGCGTGGATGTTCGCGAGCCCCTCCGCCTCGAGCTTCTTCAGCGCGACGTCCATCGCGAAGTAGACCGAGACGGCCGGCGTCCACGGCGTCTGGCCCTTCTCCAGGTAGCTCTTCGCCTTCTTGAAGTCGAAGTAGTAGCGCGGGATGCGCGCCTTCTCGACCGCGTCCCACGCGCGCTGGCTGACCGCCGACCATCGCCATGCCCGGCGGCACCATCCAGCCCTTCTGCGAGCCGGTGAAGACGACGTCGAGGTCCCACGCGTCGATCGGCAGCGGCACCGAACCCAGGCTGCTGATCGCGTCGACGAGGATCAGGACGTCGGGCCGCACGCCGCGGATCGCCTTCGCGATCGCGCCGAGGTCGTTCGTGACGCCGGTCGAGGTCTCGTTGTGCGTGACGAAGACGGCCTTGAACGACGCGATCCTTCTTGAGCGCGTCGGCGACCGCCGCCGGGTCCGCGGCCGTACCCTGCTCGAACGACAGCTTCTCGACGTTCACGCCGTAGGTCGTGGCGATGTCGGCGAAGCGGTCGCCGAAGACGCCGATCGAGACGCCGAGCGCGCGGTCGCCAGGCGACAGCGTGTTGACGACGGCGGCCTCGATCGCGCCCGTGCCGGCCGAGGTCAGCGTCAGCACGTCGTTCTTCGTCTCGAACATCTTCTGCAGGCCGTCGGTGATCCGCCCGATGATCTCCGCGAACTCGGGTCCGCGGTGGTTGATCATCTGGCGCGACATCGCCTGCAGGACGTCGTCGGGACAGGGCGTAGGGCCGGGAATACGGAGGTTGACAGACACGAAACGGCTCCTTTTCGAGGGTCAGAGCCCGATTGTGCCTGCCCTCACTAATGTGGGGTCATGATAGGCGAGGCCGTGTGCGCGATCAAGAAGATATAGACAGGACAGAGGGCCTATAGACGGCGTTTGTAGCTGGCTACGCGGCCTCATCCAGCCGCCGCTCCGCCGCCGCGATCGCCGGACGGCCGATACGCGAAAACGGGTAGCTGTTGCGGACGAAGCCGAGCGCGGCCGGCGCTGCGCGCACGGCGTCGCGCGCGAGCACGGCCGAGAACGCGCCGAACAGCACGACGTTCGCCGTCGCGACGAAGGGAATGATCGGCGCTTCGACCCAGCGCCCCGACCAGGCGTGCACGGGCGGCGCGACCACGAACATGTTGAGAAACAGCGTCGCCGAGGCCGGCGCGTAGATCCACATCCAGCGGCGGTCCGTCACCGCGACCGGCAGCAGGAGCACGAGCACCGGGAACAGGTACCGCTCGTGGATCGACATCGGCAGCATGAAGAACGCGAACGCCATGTACGCGCCCGCCGTGAGCAGCCCCCGCAGGTCGCGGTGCAGCGACGTGTACCCTGCCGCGAGGGCGGCGGCGAGCATCGCCAGCGACAGCCCGAGCAGCCGGTACGTCACGAACGGCAGGGCGCCGAAGACGGCGTCCTCCGGCTTCGCTGCGAGGAGGCGGTCGCCGAACCACCACGTGTTCCACGCCGAGACGGACAGCCGTCCGTAGTCGGAGCTCATCAGTCTGCCATACGCCTGCGTGATCCGCAGCGTGTCGCCGTGCAGCAGCCACGGCAGCACCCCGATGCCCACCGTCGCGAACGCGGCGCCGCCGCCGCGCGCCAGCGCCCGCACGCCGTAGTTGTGCAGCGTGAAGAACGCCATCACCGGCAGGATCATCACCGGCTGCGGTTTGATCGCGAAGCCGAGCGCCCAGACGGCCCAGGCCGCCGTCGGCTTGCCGCGCGCCATCAGCAGCAGCGCGCCGAGCATCGCGACGCTGATCGCCGCGTCGGTCTGCGCCCAAACCGCGCTGTCGTAGAGCACTGCCGGCTGGAACGCGATGACCGCCGCGGCGGCCAGCGCGAGCCGCTCGCGCCGTCCGATGCTGCGCCCCTGCGACGTGCCGCCGGTTGCGCCTGCAAGCGCGGCTGTCGCGTGGTAGACGACGACGATCAGCGCCAGGTCGGCCACGATCGAAGGCGCCTTCACGAGCAGGTGCAGCTTCGTGTCGCCGAGGCCGTAGGCGCCGCCTATCCCGTCATAGGCGATCGATAGCAGCCAGAGCACCCACTGATAGCCGACGTAGTTTGCCTCGGTGGTGCGGAAGACGTTGAGCACGCCCCGGTCGTGGATGGCGAACATCCACGATGTCCAAAACCGCTCGTCGAGGTAGTCGTCCGGCAGGTATGCGTACGCGGGCGCGAGCGCCAGCCGCACGCACAGGGCGGCGGACACGATGATGGTCAGCGGGAGCCAGGCGGGCCAGCGGCCAGGCGCCGGTGGAATGCTCATGCTGCTCCTGACGTGGGTGTCGGTGTCCCTCTGACTTGTCGGCACCGTGAGTGAGTGAGTTGACCGGAGGTGCCGCGGAACGTGGTAGGGGCACTCCCTTCGGAGTGCCCCAGCGAGTGTTCGGATGGCCGGTGCTGCTTCAGCAGGATCCGCTGAGGCAGGTGGTCGCACCGTTGAAAGCCCCGATGATGGCATCCTTGAACGCCACGGCCGCGATGACCACGACGCTGACCGCGATGACGGCCATGATCATGCCGTACTCGGCCAGCGTCTGGCCCTCTTCGTCCTGCGCTCGCTCGAAGATGCCTTGGAGACCGAGGTACAGCCTCAGGGCCAACTGTTCGAGCATGTGTCCCCCCTTGTTGAGACCCCTTGTCTAGAGCACGAAGGACGCGGCACAGCCGCGCCCCTCGTGAGTAGACCTGGCCGAAGTGACCCCCGCCTAGCAGGAGCCGCTAAGGCACTTCGTTGCGCCGTTGAAGGCATTGATGATGGCGCCGCGGAACGCGACCGCAGCGGCGGCAATGACGGCGACCGCGATCACGGCCATGATCAGGCCGTACTCAGCCAGCGTCTGACCTTCCTCATCCTTGACCTTCGACTCGATGCTCTGAAGAGCCACGAGCACACGCAGAGCCAGATTCTTGAGCATACCTTTTCCCCCTTACACGTGGAGCTACGTTCCTCGGTGAGGGCAACCGAGACTGGCTTGCCGTTCGACGTCCCCGCCCTCGCGGCGACGGTGCCCGGCCCTCGACTGCGGGCGACCAGTGAAATGTGCTTCCGTTGCCTCACCTGCTGGCTCGGCGTCCTCGACCCGCACTCGGCGGGTCTGGATGTGACGGAGCGCATCACGCTGTCACTTACACTTTCGGAAGTGCGCGGGCCGACTGTAGGGGTTTCGCCTAAGACTTTTAAGGGTTTTTTTACAACTGCCCTAGGGGAGGACTGAGAACCGGGAACCTGGGCGCGGGAACCTGATGTCCGTCCGCCATTAGGTTCTTGGTCCCAGGTTCTTGGTTCTTCGTTGGTGGGCGATGCAGGACTCGAACCTGCGACCTTCTCGGTGTAAGCGAGACGCTCTAGCCAACTGAGCTAATCGCCCCTGTGGCGCCGCTCATCCTATCAGGGAGGCGAACGGAGAACCAAGGTCCTTGAACCTGAAACCAAAGGGCGGCCGGCCCCCGGTTCTTGGCTCTGCCGCGCCGACCTCAACTCGAAGCGGCCCTGCACCGACCATGCAACTGATGAATCCGCAAAACAGGCCGGCGTTCGATGCTGCGCTGCGCACCGCCATGCGCCTGGGGCCGGAGCGCACGCTGACCTCGCGGCTGCGCGCCCGGTGCGACGGATTCCTCGCGGCCACGAACGTGTCATGGGAGCGAAACTTTTTGTTCGTGCGGCCGGCGATCGCCGCGCTCGTAGCGCTGGCCGTGATCGTGCCGGCCTCGACGACGCCCGGTCGTGAGGGAGTGCTCGTTGCCTGCGCCGTGGCGATTGCCCTGGAACGTCGTCCTCGCCGGGCTGCTGGTGAAGCGCCGCATCTACCTGGCGCGCGTGCTGACACTCGTGGGCGACAACGGCATCGTCATCGGCGCGTCGGTGTTCGTGTTCCTGAAGATGGGACAGGCGGGGTACGAATCCGACCTCTGGTTGCTGTATGTCAGCCTCATCGTCGCGAACAGCCTGTACTACGGCCCCGTAGGCTCCGCGATCTTTACAACGATGTGGACGAGCCTGTTCGTCATGGAGTCGACGCTCTTCTATGACGGCGACAGTTACACGATGGAACACATGCCGATGCGCCTCGTGTTCTTCGTGCTCACCGGGCTGGTGGCGCTCTCGCTCGCCTCCGAGCTGCGCAAGCAGCGGGAGCATCTGGAGCATAAGACGCGCCAGACGCTGTCCATGCTCGCCACGATCGTCGAGGCGCGCGACACCGACGCCGGCCTCCACCTCCAACACATCCAGCGGTACTCGCTCGCGCTCGCCCTGCGGCTCGGACTCGAGGAGAAGGCCGCGCGCGAGGTCGCGTACGCCGCCATGATCCACGACGTCGGCAAGGCGCAGGTGCCGGACGCGATCCTCAAGAAGCCGGGGCCGTTGACCGCCGGCGAGCGGCGCGAGATCGAGAAGCACACCCTCTGGGCCGATGCGCTGCTCGCCGAGAGCGACGAGTTCGCTGCCGCACGCCAGGTCGCGCGCTCGCACCACGAGCGCTGGGACGGCGGCGGCTACCCGGACGGCCTTACGGGCGAAGACATCCCGCTCGCCGCACGCATCGTCGCCGTGGCCGACGTTTACGATGCGCTGATCAGCGAGCGCCCGTACAAGCACGCCTGGCCGCCCGAGGAGGCGATCGCGGAGATCGCCCGCCTCCGCGGCACCCACCTCGACCCCGACATCGTCGATGCCTTCGTGCACCTCTACGACACAAACGTGCTGCGCAACCTCGACCACCCGCGAGCACTCGGCGACTCCGCCATGGACGCGCTCGCCGCCTGAGCCGCGGCCAAGCCTGCTGCTCGTTGACCTCCCGCGGTACCCCACCTACACTCCCATGCACCACCAGTCGCGGGAGGGTGCAACATGGACAAGCAGACCGCCATCAAGGAAATCCAGGACGGCTTCGACGAGCTGCTGGCCTCGGTCCAGGGGCTCGATGAGCGCGCGATGACCACCGTGTTCTACGGCACGTGGACCGCGAAGGACATCGTGGCGCACATCGCCGGCTGGCAGCACACGATGACCGAGGCGATGGAGCGCATGGCGCGGGGCGAGCGGCCGACGCCGGAGGGCGTGGACTACAGCGACGCCGACGCGTGGAACGCCAAGTTCACGCTGGCGATGAAGCCCCAGAACGCCACCACCGTCATCGCATACCTGCAGCAGTCGTTCGCCAACTACCTCCGCGCCGCGAAGTCCCTGCCCGACGACCGCTTCGGCGAAGGCAAGACCGTGAACCGCCTGCTCGAAGCCAGCGGCTACGGCCACTACGCCGAACACCTGCCGGCCCTCAAGGAGCACCGCGCCAAGGTCACGAAGTAGGGGCGCAGCCTGTGCTGCGCCCGCCTCGTACCGCGCAGACCACCGTAGGGGCGCAGCCTGCTGCGCCCGCCCCCGCCCGCAGCCCGCTGCGCCCGCGCCGTGCAGGCCAGCGGTGAATGTCACCGTAGGGGCGGAGCCATGCCTCCGCCCTGCCTCGCATTGGTAGCCCGCCCGAGCTCCACGCGAGATCGATGGATCGCAGCCGCCCCCGGCTGCCCATCCGGCGGTCGCAGAGTCACCGTAGGGGCGGAGCCATGCCTCCGCCCTGCCTCGCATTGGTAGCCCGCCCGAGCTCCACGCGAGATCGATGGATCGCAGCCGCCCCCGGCTGCCCATCCGGCGCAGCCGGATCACGCGAGCCACGATGACGCGCGTGTTGCGGCCGTCGCGTCCGTGCGAACACACGCCGCGGCCGCGGCAGGCTGCGCTCCTACACCTGAATCGACGGCACGTTTCCCCACCGATGGCGCCGCGCTACACTCGCGGCATGATCCAGAAGGTCCACCACGTCGGCGTCGTCGTGCGCGATCTGGAGCAGGCGATGCGCTTCTACCGCGACACGCTCGGCCTGCACGTGCACAAGCTGGAGACGATCCAGGAGCAGGGTGTGAAAGCCGCGCTGCTGACCCTCGGCGACAGCGAGATCGAGTTGTTGCAGCCCATCGTGCCCGACACCGGCGTCGCCCGCTACCTCGAACGCAAGGGCGAGGGTCTGCACCACGTCTGCTTCCAGGTCGACAGCATCGACCGTGACCTCGACGCGCTCAAGGCGCGCGGGACCGAGATGATCGACCAGCAGCCGCGCATCGGCCTGGCCGGCCGCATCTGCTTCCTGCACCCGAACGCCATGGACGGCACGCTCGTCGAGCTGTGCGAGCCGCTCGACGCGGCGCACGCGCCCGCGGCCACGGAAGCGGCGCCATGACGGACCTGACGCTCGACCACGTCGTCATCGCCGTGCAGGATCTCGATGCCGCGACCGCGGACTATACGGCGCTGCTCGGCCGGCGGCCGTCGTGGCGCGGCGAGCACCCGAAGTACGGCACCCGCAACACGCTCTTCCGCATCGACAACACCTACATCGAGCTGCTGTCGCTCTCGGGCCACGGTGGCGACCCGCGCTGGTCCGGCGAGCTCGCGCGCTTCTTCGACACGCACGGCGAAGGCATGTACGCGCTCGCTCTCGGCACGGACGACGTCGACGCGACCGCGCGCGAGATGCGCGACCGACGGACTCGAGGTCATCGATCCCGCGGACGGCGACGGCATCGACGTGGACACCGGAGCGCGGCGGCAGTGGCGCAGCGCGCAGGTGCCGCTGAAGTCGTCGAACGGGGCGCGCATCTTCTTCATCGAACACAGGTCGCCGGCCGATGCGCTGCCCGTCGCGCCCGTCGCCGCCGATGACGGCGCGTACGTGCAGCGCATGGACCACGCTGTGGTGCTGTCCGCCGACATGGAGGCGTCTCGCAGGCTCTGGGGCGACGTGCTCGACGCGCGGCTCGCGCTCGACCGCACGTTTCCGGAGCGCAACACGCGCATCCTCTTCTTCCGTCTGCGCGACATCACGATTGAGATCAGCGGCGGCGCGCAGCAGTCCGAAGAGGGCATCGGCAAGCCCGACCGCATGTGGGGCATGGCGTGGGGCGTCGGCAACCTCGAAGCCACGTGCGCGCGCCTCCGCGCAGCCGGCATCGAGACGTCGGGCCCGCGCCGCGGCATCAAGCCGGGCACGCTCGTCGCCACGGTGAAGGGCGCGCAGGCGCACGGCGTCGCCACGCTGCTGATCGAGCACACGCCGGAGTCGTTCAAGCCGGAGTCGCGCGTGGCCGCACGGTGCCGCGTTCGACAACACGCTGCAGACCGCCGCGCGTTCACGGCGCGGTCGCTCGACCACGTCGTCGTCTCGACCACTGATCTCGACGCCACGGCGGCGAAGTGGGCGTCGACGCTGGACCTGCACGCGGCGGAGTCGCGGCCAGCCCGCCGGCGCCCGGTTCCGCGTCGCGAAGCTGCCGGCCGGCAACGCGTTCGTCGAGCTGTCCAGCCGCTGGCGGACGACCACCGCATCGCCAAGACGATCGCCGAGCGCGGCCAGGGCATGTACTCGATCTCGGTCGAAGTCGACAGCCTCGACGCCGCCGTCGCCGACCTGCGCGCGAAGGGCGTGCCAGGTGTCAGACCCCGAGCCGGGCATCTGGACCGCCACGCGCGTCGCCCGCATCAACAAGTCCGCCGCCAACGGCGTCTCGATCCAGCTCATCGAGCGCGCGTAGGGCGGCCTAATCCACCTTCGCGATCCGAAACACCGGGTACTGGTCCGCGACCGTCGCGAACTCCGCGACGCTCGACTCCGGCGTCAGCGTGAAGTGCCGCCGGCCGCTCGTCGCTCGTTGCACGTACGCCTTGAGCATGGGTGCGCGGCGCGCCACGGGCACCTCCTCGAGCCGCACGCGGCGCTTGCGGCCGTGACGGATCACCGCATTGCCGCCCGCCGCACGCACGTTGTGCACCCACGCCGAGCGCTCGCCCAGCATCGACACCAGGTAGTCCTCGCCCTCGTGCCGTGCGACGACCAGCACGGTCTTGGACGCGCGGCCGCTGCGTCGCCCACGCGTCTCCATCCTCACCTGCCACGACGGCGGACCGCCCAGCGCCGCGTACCATCCCGCGCCGCGGTTCGCAATCCGGCCCAGGCGCGTCGGCCTGCGTTGCTGGTAAAACACCGATTTCGGCACCACGAACGGCGCCAGAACCAGACCGCTGCCAGCACGCCGGCGGCAGCCAGCGCCAGTAACACGAACATCCACACAGTTCACCCCCGTCGTGACGCCGAGGCACGGATCCAGATCGATACGGCGCGCGGCCGCCGCGCGAGTAGGGCCATTTGACACGACGGCACGCGCGCGTGTTTCCATAACCGGGGCCGTTCCCTATAATCCCCACGCTATGGCCGAAGACAAGATCCGCGTCCTCATCGCCAAGCCCGGCCTCGATGGCCACGACCGCGGCGCCAAGGTCGTCGCGCGCGCCCTCCGCGACGCCGGCATGGAGGTCATCTACACCGGCATCCGCCAGACGCCGGAGATGATCGCCGAGGCCGCGCTCCAGGAAGACGTCGACGTCATCGGCCTCAGCATCCTCTCCGGCGCGCACATGGAGCTCTTCCCGCGCGTCGTGCAGGCGCTCCGCGACCGCGAGCATCGACCCGGACGAAGTCCTGCTCTTCGCCGGCGGCATCATCCCCGACGCCGACATCGAGCCGCTGAAGCAGGCTCGGCTTCCAGGCGATCTTCGGCCCCGGCACCTCGACCGAGGACATCATCAAGTTCGTGCGCGACTGGGCCGCGAACGCGCCCGGCCCGCGCCACCTAGCCCGATGCCGTACCGTCGAAGCAACTCGTCGAGCGGCTCCTCGCCGGCAACCGGCGCGCGCTGTCCGCCTGCTCACGCTCATCGAGAACGACGCGCCCGAGGGCCGCCGCGCGCTTGCGGCTCCTCTACCCGCACTCCGGCCGCGCGCACACCATCGGCCTCACCGGCTCCGCCGGCTCCGGCAAGAGCACGCTCAGCGGCGCCATCGCGCGCGAGTTGCGCCGCCGCGGCCGCACGCTCGGCATCGTCGCCATCGACCCGACGAGCCCGTTCAGCCAGGGCGCGCTCCTCGGCGACCGCATCCGCATGCAGGACCTGACCTCCGACCCCGAGGTGTTCCTGCGCAGCATGGCGACGCGCGGCAACATGGGCGGCCTCGCGCCCGTCGACCGCCGGCGTCGTCACGGCGCTCGACGCGTTCGGCAAGGACGTCGTGCTCGATCGAGACCGTCGGCGCCGGCCAGGACGAGGTGGAAGTGGCGGCGATGGCCGACACGACCGTCGTCGTGCTCACGCCCGGCGCGCGGCGACGACGTGCAGGCGATGAAGGCCGGCATCATGGAGATCGCCGACATCCTCGTCGTCAACAAGTGCGACCTGCCGAACGCCGACCTGCTCGCACGCCAGGTCGCCTCGATCGTCGATGCGTCGCCGGCGCCGCGCCGCACGCCGATCCTGAAGACCGCCGGCGCGCACGAAGAAGGCATCGGCGCGCTGGTCGACGCGCATCGACGAGCATCGCGCGTACATCGAGGCTTCGGACGTGCGGGACCGCCACCGGCGCGAGCAGGCGCGGCACCAGGTGATCGCGCTCGCGCGCCAGCGGCTGATCGATCGCCTCGTCGCGCAGCACGGCGACGACGGCCGCCTCGACGCGCTGGTCGACGCAGGTCGCCCGCCGCGAGCTCGACCCCCACTCCGCCGCCGATCAGCTCGTCTCGGAAACCTGACCTCCGGCCCAACGACCCTACGCGCGCCTGCCGCCCACGCCGTGAGACGCGCGAACGACCACGGTAGGGGCGCAGCCTGCTGCGCCCGCTCGCGCCGGCCAACCGGCGAACGGGCATGGATCGCAGCCGCCCCCGGCTGCCCATCCGGCGCAGCCGGATCCACGCACCAACGACCGCATGCCCGGCACCGCCTCAGCGCATGCACGACCAGACACGTAGGGGCGCAGACTGCAGCGCCCGCTCGCGCCGACGAACCAGCGAACAGGGAATGGATCGCAGCCGCCCCCGGCTGCCCATCCGGCGCACCCTGATCACGCACCAACGACCGCATGCCCGCCGCCGCCTCAGCGCATGCACGACCGGACACGTAGGGGCGCAGCCTGCAGCGCCCGCTCGCGCCGACGAACCAGCGAACAGGGAATGGATCGCAGCCGCCCCCGGCTGCCCATCCGGCGCAGCCGGATCACGCACCAACGATGATGGGTTGCCGTGATCATCGCGTGCGCGCCCAGGGCGCGTTGTAGGGGCGCAGCCTGCTGCGCCCGCTCGCGCTGACGAACCAGCGAACAGGGAATGGATCGCAGCCGCCCCCGGCTGCCCATCCGGCGCAGCCGGATCCACGCAGTAACGATGATGGGTTGCCGTGATCGTCGCGTGCGCGCCCAAGGCGCGTTGTAGGGGCGCAGCCTGCTGCGCCCGCCGCCGCGCCGGGGCAGACGCGCGTGCGCCGCCCCCTACGCCACCGACTTCACGAGATCGATCGCCCGCCCCAGCGTGTCCAGCCGCTCCTGCATCGAGCCGCCTTCGGGCGCGAGACGCAGCGTCGTGACGCCGGCGTCGCGGTACGCGCGGATGCGGTCGCGCACCATCTCCTCCGTGCCGAGCAGGTTCACCTTGAACACCATCTCTTCCGGCACCAGGTCCGCCGCTTCCTTGCGCTTGCCTTCGAGCCAGAGCCGCTGCACCGCCAGCGCCTCCTCCTCGTACCCCGCGCGACGGAACGCCGCGTTGTAGAAGTTGTGTTCCTTCGACCCCATCGCGCCCAGCGTGAACGCCAGCCCCGGCCGGTGCCGCGCGGCGACGCGTTGCAGGTCATCGGTGAAACAAATCGCGCCGCCCGCCTGCAGATCGATGTCGCCCATCGAGCGCCCGGCCTTCGCCGCGCCCGCGCGGATGTGCTTGAAGAAGACCTCTTCGGCCTGCTCGGGGATGAACGACGTGCCGATCCATCCGTCGGCCATCTCGCCCGTCAGCTCCAGGCTCTTCGGGCTGAGCGTCGCCAGGTACACCGGGATGTTCGCCTGCGGCCGCGCGCCCGACTTCAGCGCCTTGCCCTCGCCGCCGGGCAGCGGCAGGTCGTAGATCTGTCCGTGGTACTCCAGCCGCTCGCCCGCCGAGACGATGCGCACGATCTCGATCACTTCGCGGATGCGCTGGATCGGCTTGCGGAACGGCACGCCGTGCCAGCCCTCGACCACCTGCGGCCCGCTCGCGCCCAGGCCCAGGATGAAACGCCCATGCGACATCGACGACAGCGTCATCGCCGTCATGGCTGTGTTCGCCGGCGTGCGCGCGACGGCCTGCATGATGCCGGCGCCGAGCTTGATCCGCGACGTCTTCGCCGCCAGGTACGCGAGCGGCGTCACCGCATCGTGCCCCCACGACTCCGCCGACCAGACGAAGTCCACGCCGAGCTTCTCCGCCTCGACGACGTACGTGCTCATCTCATCCCAGTCCTCGTTGCCGGTCATGCTCAGGCCGATGGCGGTTTTCATGGCGCTGCTCCGTTCTGCTCGGTTGGGTCGCCGATGTCTGGTGTCTGATGTCTGATGGGATGATTTAAGCACGACGGCCTCGCAGAAGCACGGATCGGGAAGTGGATCGCGGCCGCCCCCGGCTGCAACGCGGGCGAAGCCCGCGACGAGAGCGATGGATCGCGGCCGCCCTCGGCTGCGACGCGGGCGAAGCCCGCGCAGAGCGCGGCCAGCCGCGACCTTGTGCGCCTCCCGACCGGGACAGCCGGGGGCGGCTGTGATCCACTTCCTGTGACGCACTCTTGTGTGCCATATTCGGGACGAGAGCGATGGATCGCAGCCGCCCTCGGCTGCAACGCGGGCGAAGCCCGCGACGAGCGCGGCCAGCCGCGACCTTGTGCGCCTCCCGACCGGGACAGCCGGGGCGGCTGTGATCCACTTCCTGTGACGCACTCCTGTGTGCCATATTCGGGACGAGAGCGATGGATCGCAGCCGCCCTCGGCTGCAACGCGGGCGAAGCCCGCGCGGAGCGCGGCCAGCCGCGACCTTGTGCGCCTCCCGAACGGGACAGCCGGGGGCGGCTGTGATCCACTTCCTGTGACGCACTCCTGTGTGCCATATTCGGGACGAAGCGATGGATCGCGGCCGCCCTCGGCTGCAACGCGGGCGAAGCCCGCGCAGAGCGCGTACAGCCGCGACCTTGTGCGCCTCCCGACCGGGACAGCCGGGGGCGGCTGTGATCCACTTCCTGTGACGCACTCCTGTGTGCCATATTCGGGACGAAGCGATGGATCGCGGCCGCCCTCGGCTGCAACGCGGGCGAAGCCCGCGACGAGAGCGCGGCCAGCCGCGACCCTGTACACCTACCGACCGGGACAGCCGGGGGCGGCTGTGATCCACTTCCTGTGACGCACTCCTGTGTGCCATATTCGGCGAGTGCGGCATCACGAACGAGGAATCACGGGATATGCGGGAAAGAATCACCGATAAGCGGGACGAGAGCGATGGATCGCAGCCGCCCTCGGCTGCAACGCGGGCGAAGCCCGCGCAGAGCGCGTACAGCCGCAACCTTCCGCACGTGCAGAACGATGGCGACACGCTGTTCGTGACCTTCAGCACGCGCAAGCGCTGGGTTCTCCCCGCGCAGGTCCGGGCGGACGTGTTGCGGCACTGCTTGCACGATCACGGCGTTCGAATTCGGGTGCATGCGGTCGTCGTGATGCCGGATCACATCCACATGATCTTCACACCGCTCAAAGACGCGGAGGGGGAAACGTTCGGCCTCGCTGAAATCATGGGCGGCATCAAAGGTGCCGCCGCCCACACCGTGAATCGCATGCTGAGGCGCCGAGGCCCCGTGTGGGAACTGGAGTCGTTCGACCGCGTCATGAGATCCGACGAGAATGCCTACGAGAAGGGCGAATACATCTGCGCCAATCCCGTACGCGCCGGCCTCGCCGAGCGCGAAGCAGACTATCCATGGCTCTGGCGGGAGTGGATCGAGGGACGCGAGGCCTGACGGTTCAGGCAGCAGTTGCCCACACACCTTGCAGCCGGGGGCGGCTGCGATCCACCTCTGGGCCGGAGCATCTCCGCCATTCCCCTGCGCGTCGATCTAGGGCGCGGCCGAGACTTAGCAGGGTGTTGAAGAAAGCGAATTCTCGAATAACGCTCGGTCAAGTCAGGATCGATTTCTGATCGACCCCGAGCCATAACCAGTCCAAAACCGACTTTTTCAACACCCTGTTAGTGCTCTGGCCCATAAGTTCGGCAACGTATTCGAGGATCGGGTGTTCCTCGCGAGTGCGCTTCACAACATACGGGCTTCTCTCGGGGATGGCTCTCCCTCTTCTCGGCAGACACCTACCTTACATCAGGGTCGAAGACTCAGTTACTGTATTTATGGAACTGGGTACTTAGGTTCTTGGTTCTCGGTTCTCAGCTGCGCAGCAGCTGCCGCAGCACGTACGGCAGGATGCCGCCGTGGCTGTAGTAGTCGACCTCCACCGGCGTGTCGATGCGGCAGATCGACGGTGAACGTCTTCGCGCGCCGCCGTCCGCCGTCGCGCGCACGGTCAGCCGCTTGCCCGGCGCCAGGCCCTCGGCGATGCCGTCGATCGTCGTACGTCTCCGCGCCGGTCAGCCCGAGCGACGCGGCGTCCTCGCCCGGCTCGAACTGCAGCGGCAGCACGCCCATGCCGACCAGGTTGCTGCGGTGGATGCGCTCGAAGCTCTTCGCGATCACCGCGCGCACGCCGAGCAGCACCGTGCCCTTCGCCGCCCAGTCGCGCGACGAGCCGGTGCCGTACTCCTTGCCGGCGAGCACGATCAGCGGCACGCCCTCCGCCTGGTAGCGCTCCGCCGCCTCGTAGATCGACATCTGCTCGCCGTCCGGCAGGTGCTGCGTGCACGCCGCCCTCGGTGCCGGGCGCGAGCTGGTTGCGCAGGCGGATGTTCGCGAACGTGCCGCGCATCATCACCTCGTGGTTGCCGCGCCGCGCGCCGTACGAGTTGAAGTCCTTCGGCGCGACCTCGTGCTGCGATCAGGTACTTGCCCGGCCGGGCTGTCCTTCGCGATCGATCCCGCGGGCGAGATGTGGTCCGTCGTCACCGAGTCGCCGAGCAGCGCCAGCACGCGCGCGCCGCGCGATGTCGCGCGGCGGCGGCGGCTCGCAGCGTCATGCCGTCGAAGTACGGCGGCTGCTTCACGTACGTCGAGTCCGGCGTCCCAGGCGAACAGCTCGCCGCGTCGGCACGTCGAGCGCTGCGCCACTCGTCCGTCGCCCTCGAACACGTAGCGCGTACTTCGCGCGGAACATCTCCGACTTCACGCGCTGCGCGATCGCGTCGCGCACCTCCTGCTGCGTCGGCCAGATGTCGCGCAGGTACACCGGCTTGCCGTCGCGTGCCGTGCCGAGCGGCTCGTGCTGCGAGATCGATGTCCATCGGCCGGCGAGCGCGTACGCGACGACGAGCGGCGGCGACGCGAGGTAGTTCGCGCGCACCTCCGGCTGGACGCGCCCCTCGAAGTTGCGGTTGCCCGACAGCACCGCCGCGACGACGAGGTTCGCCGTCGTCGACCGCCTCCGACGACCGGCTCCGGCAGCGGGCCGGAGTTGCCGATGCACGTCGTGCAGCCGTAGCCGACGAGGTAGAAGCCGAGCTGCTCCAGGTACGGCGTCACGCCCGCCTCGTCCAGGTAGTCGGTCACCACCTTGCGAGCCGGGCGCGAGGCTGCGTCTTCACCCACGGCTTCGTGCGTCAGCCCGCGCTCGACGGCGTTCTGCGCCAGCAGCCCGGCGGCGAGCATCACCGCCGGGTTCGACGTGTTCGTGCAGCTCGTGATCGCCGCGATCACGACCGAGCCGTGCGTCAGCGTGAACGACTGCGCCGTTCGTCGTCACCGGCACGCGCTTGCCGAGCGGCGCCAGTCCGCGTCGGCCTCGATGTCCGGCTCGCGGCCGCTGCCGCCCTCGCCCAGCCACGTCGCTCAGCGCGCCGGGTCGATGCCGGCGTCCTCGACGCTCGAGCATCGCTCACCAGGTTCGTGCGCGGCACGACTCCTTCGCGTCGGCGAGAGCGGCACGCGGTCCTGCGGCCGCTTCGGCCCGGCGATGCTCGGCTCCACGTCGCCGAGATCGAGCGCGAGCGTGTCGGAGAACAGCGGCTCGGGCGTGTCGTCGGTGCGGAAGAGGCCCTGCTCCTTCGTGTACGCCTCGACCAGCGCGACGTGCGCGTCCGGCGCGGCCGGTCAGCCGCAGGTACGCGAGCGTCTCGGCGTCGACCGGGAAGAAGCCCATCGTCGCGCCGTACTCCGGCGCCATGTTGGCGATCGTCGCGCGGTCGGGCAGCGGCAGGCTCGACAGCCCGCTGCCGTAGAACTCGACGAACTTGCCGACGACGCCCTTCGCGCGCAGCATCTGCGTCACGGTGAGCACCAGGTCGGTCGCCGTCGCGCCCTCGCGGCAGCTGGCCGGTGCAGCTTGAAGCCGACGACCTCCGGCGATGAGCATCGACATCGGCTGGCCGAGCATCGCCGCCTCCGCCTCGATGCCGCCGACGCCCCAGCCGAGCACGCCGAGCCCGTTGATCATCGTCGTGTGCGAGTCGGTGCCGACGACGCGTGTCGGGGTAGGCGACGGTCGCGCCGTCCTCCTGCTTCTCGAACACCACGCTCGCCAGGTACTCCAGGTTGACCTGGTGGACGATGCCGGTGTCCGGCGGCACGACGCGGAAGTTGTCGAACGCCTCCTGCCCCCAGCGCAGCAGCGCGTAGCGCTCCCTGTTGCGCTCCAGCTCCAGCCGCGCGTTGAACGCGAACGCGTCCGGCGAGCCGAACTCGTCGACCTGCACCGAGTGGTCGATCACCAGGTCCGACGGCTGCAGCGGGTTGATGCGCCGCGGGTCGCCGCCGAGCGCCTTGATCGCGTCGCGCATCGCCGCCAGGTCGACGACGCAGGGCACGCCGGTGAAGTCCTGCAGCAGCACGCGCGCCGGCCGGAACGCGATCTCGCGGTCGGCGGCGCCGTCCGGGTCCCACGCCGCGAGCGCCGCGATGTCGTCCTTCGTGACCGAGCGCCCGTCCTCGTGCCGGAGCAGGTTTTCGAGCAGGATCTTGAGCGAGAACGGCAGCCGGCCGACGTGCCCGACGCCGGCCTTGGTCGAGCGCATCGAGCCGGTAGATCTCGAGCGAGCGGCGACCCGACCTGGAGCGAGCCGCGGCTTCCAAAGCTGTCGATGGCGGGCATGGCGGGCTCCTTCCGGCGCTACCACTTCATTGTAAGACGCGCCCGCCTTAGGCGGTGGTGGAGTGGGGCTATGAGAGGCGGGATGTGAGAAGTGGGGTGCGGCGGCCGCCTCCCCTTCTCGCTTCTCGCTTCCCGTCCCCCGCCTCCCACTTCTCACTGCCCAACCCCTTGCAAACGCCGCCGGGCAGGAGCATGATGTACAGGTGAAACGAATAACAGGTTAGTCTATTCGTGAATTACACTTCATGACTGCCACGAGAACCGATGCACGCCCGAGGCTGCCCGAGGTCTCGCCGAAGTGGGGCTTCCTCACCAACTACGCCGTCCTGCTCGCCTACGTCGTCATGCACCCCGACTCGACGGTCCGCGCGATCGCCTACGGCATCGGCATCACCGAGCGGGCGACGCTCGCGATCCTGCGCGACCTCGACGATGAGGGCATCATCGACCGCCACCGCGACGGCCGCCGCAACACGTACTCGGTGAACTTCGAGCGGCTCGGCGGCGTGCGCCGCGGCGGCACGACATCGGCGTTGACGCCGCGTCTGTTCGTGAACGGCATCATCAGCATGCTGTTCGAACTGGCGAAGCAGCACGGCATCGACGTTGCCAGGAACACTTCGCCGCGAAAAATGCAGGACCACGAACTCGAGCCGCGTGTAGGTAGCTGGGGGTTCTTCACGAACCACATGCTCGTGCTGCTCGGCATCGCGCGCGACCCGTCGCGGACGGTGCGCGAGCTCGCCGCCATCGCCGGCATCACCGAGCGCGCCGTCGTCGGCATCGTCAACCAGCTCGAAGCCGACGGCGTCATCACCCGCAAGCGGGCGGGCCGGCGCACGACCTACACCATCAATTTCGAGGCGTTCCGCACGTTCCGTGGCTGGGATCGCGGCGAGTGGTCGATCCCCCCGCCGTTGATCGATGCCGCGATGGTGGCCCTCAAGGGCCTCGGCTCGCAATAGCGCTCGCGCTTATTCCGCGCAGTCCTGAGTTCGCGCGACGTGGATCACAGCCGCCCCCGGCTGTCCGTCCGGCGACGTGGATCACAGCCGCCCCCGGCTGTCCGTCCGGCGATCGACGAGTCGCCGAGGGAGACAGCCGGACCGGAGCAGTACAGCGCCTCGCGAGGATCTCGGACGCGTGCGTCACCAGCCCCCATACGCACGAACCACGGCAGTAGTCACCCCCGGAACGCCGCCGCCAGACACGCCGCCGCCGCGCGCGGATCATCGGCGCCGCAGATGGCGCTGATCACCGCCGCCGCATCGGCGCCCGCCGCCGCCACGTCCGCGATGTTCGTCTCGTTGATGCCGCCGATCGCGACGACCGGGACACTCACCGCCGCCTTGATCTCGCGCAGGCGATCGAGGCTCGCCGGCCGCGTCACTTCCTTCGACGCCGTCGCAAAGATCGCGCCAACCGCCACGTAGTCCGCGCCCTCCGCCTCCGCCTCGCGCGCTTCATCGGCGTTGTTCGTTGACACGCCGATGACCATCGCGTCGCCGACGATCGGGCGCACGAGCGCGATCGGCAGGTCCTTCTGCCCCAGGTGCACGCCCCCCGCGCCCACGCTGATCGCGAAGTCGGCGTGGTCGTTCTCGATAAACACCGCACCGTGTCTCGGCACAGCGCGACGATCGCGCGCGCATCCGCGAGCTGCTCGCCCTTGTCGCGCCGCTTGTCGCGCCATTGGACCACGCGCGCTCCGCCTTCGAGCGCCATGCGCGCGACATCGACCGGCGACCGGCCGCGGCAGGCTGCCGGGTCGATGATCACGTAGAGGCCGTTGACGCGTAGCTTCGCCAATGTTGCCGTCTCCGCAATGCGTAACAATACGGATCATACCGGGGACGGGCGTAGAAGGAGCAGCCGGCGTGAAGCCCAGAGAGACGGTGCTGCTGCTGTTGCTGAGCGCGATCTGGGGATCGGCGTTCCTCTTCATCCACGTCGTCGTCGACGAAGTGCCGCCGTTCACGGTCGTGGCGGGGCGCCTGGTGCTGGCCGCAATCCTCGTCGCGCCGATCGCCGCCCGCGGTGGCGGCGTGCTGCCGCCGCGCGCCGCGTGGGCGACGCTGCTGTTCCTCGCCGTCTTCAACAACGTCATCCCGTTCACGCTGATCACCGCCGCGCAGGAGCACATCAGCAGCAGCCTCGCCGCCGCGCTCGTCGCGACGATGCCGCTGTTCGTCCTCGTCTTCACGTTCGGCGCCGGCACAGAGCGGCCCGATGCGGAGCGCGTACTCGGCCTGCTGATCGGCTTTCTCGGCGCGGCGGTCGTCGTCGGCCCGGACGTTGGCGACGTCACCGGCTCCGACGCGATCGGCGATTTCGCCGTGATCGCGGCCGCGGCCTCCTACGGACTCAGCACCGTCGTGGCGCGCCAGAAGGCGCACGGCGCGGCGCTGTCCCTTGCCAGCGGCCAGATCATCTTCGCGACGCTCATCGCCGTGCCGCTCGCGCTCAGCCTCGACGGCGCGCCCGCGCTCGATATCTCCGCCAGGGCGGCGCTGGCATGGGTGGCGCTCGGCGCGCTGAGCACGGGCCTGGCCTACGTGATCTTCTTCTCGCTCGTGCAGCGGATGAGCGCCACGCAGATATCCGTTACCACGTACATCATCCCGATCGTCGCGGCGGTGCTCGGCTGGCTCGTGCTCGACGAGTCGATCGGACCGAACCTGGTGATCGGCCTCGTCCTCATCGTGGTCGGTGTCGCGGGAGTCAACGGCTACGTGCGCTGGGCGTGGGAACGCATCCGCGGCTCGAAGGCCGGCGCCGGCGCGGGCGCACCCGGCGGCTGAGCTACCGCCGTAGCAGCGCCGCCGCCGCCTCATCGAGAAGCCACGTGACGTTCGGGTGCGACCGCAGCCACGATGCCGGCACCGCCGCCGTCTCGGGCCCTTCGAGCGCCTCTCGCACGATAGCCGCCTTGTGCGCGCCCTGCGCGATGACGAGGATCAGCCTCGACTCGAGCAGATCGGCTACGCCCAGCGTCATGCCTCGCGCCGGCACGCGGTCGAGCGCGCCGAATGCATCGGCGTGCGCCCGCCGCGAGGCATCCGTGAGCCCGACAGTGCGCGCGTGTGAGTCGCGAGCCGACCCCGGCTCGTTGAACGCGATGTGTCCGTTCACGCCGATCCCCAGCACGCAGAGATCGAGCCCGCCGGCGCGGCGTATCGCATCAGCGAACGCGCGGATGTGCTCGTCCGGGTCGGCCGCGGCGTGGTTTGGACAGTGCAGCGCGCGAAACCGCAGCCGCACGTGCTCGCGGAAGAAGACGCTGTTCGTGCCCGGCGTCGCGCGCGTCGCCCCGGCGAACTCATCGACCGCGTACGCGATCGCGCCCGAGAAGTCCGCTTCACCGGCGGCCTCGCGGCGTACCAGCTCCGCGTAGGTCCGGAGCGGCGTGTCGCCTGTCGGCAGGCCGAGCAGCGCCCCCGGCTTCGCGCGCACGGCATCTACGATGATCGCGGCCGCCTCGCGCGCCACCGCTTCTTCGTCTGGGACGGCATCGATGCGCATCGCCCATGCTAGCATCGCGTCCGCGTTGACCGTAGGCCGTGCGGCGGTCATGATCCCCGCGCTTGCGGCGCGCGTGCGCCGCTCACCCGCCACTGCCGCCGAAGAGGAGAACACGCACATGACGAAGCGCATTGGCATCCAGATCGGCTTCGCCGGGAGCCCCACCGAGCGCGAAGACCTCGTCAAGCGCGTGCGGATCGCCGACGACCTCGGCGTCGAGTCGGCCTGGGTCGCCGAGGCGTGGGGCCGCGATGCGTTCAGCATCCTCACGCAGCTCGCGCTCTCCACGAAGAAGATCCAGCTCGGCACGGCCATCGTCAACGTCTTTAGCCGCACGCCCGCCGTGCTCGCGATGACCTTCGGCACGCTCGATGAGCTCTCGGGCGGCCGCGCGATCATTGGTCTAGGCAGCTCCGGCAAGAACGTAATCGAGCACTGGCACGGCGTGCCGTTCGAGAAACCGGCCACGCGGCTGCGCGAGTACGTCGAGATCATCAACATGATCATGCGGCGGCAGAAGCTGGACTACGACGGCTCCATCTTCAAGCTCGGCCGCGGCTTCACCATGCAGTTTCCGACGTTCCGCGATCACATCCCCACGTACATCGCCTCGATCACGCCGAAGAGCATGGTGCAGACCGGCGAGATCGCGGACGGCTGGATTCCCATCTACTGGCCGAAGGACAAGATCGGCGCCGGCGTCCACACGATCATGGAAGGCGCGAAGAAGGCCGGCAAGAGCCGCTCCGACATCACCGTCGCGCCGTCGATCGTCATGCAGATCACCGAGGGCGGCAGCGAGGAGCAAATCCGCATGGCGGCGCGCGGCCCGATCGCGTTCTACGTCGGCCGCATGGGCACGTACTACTACGAGATGCTCGAGCGCCACGGGTTCGAGGCGGAGGTCGCGAAGATCAAGGAGGGCTGGGCGGCGCGCGACGCGAAGGCCGCCGCCGCCGGCGTCTCCGACCGCATGCTCGACCAGACGGCGATCGTCGGCCCCCTGGAGCGCTGCAAGGAAGAGCTCGACGAGCGGCGCGCCCTCGGCATCGACCTCCCCCTCATCGGCATGCCCGGCCGCGACCCGGCCGAGATGGGGCGGATCCTGGAGACGCTGTCTGCGTTAGTTGCCCCGTAGCGCGGGCTTTCCAGCGCGCGCGGTGCGGGTTCGCGCCCCGAACTCAACTCGGCGCACATGAAACGCCTTCGGCGCCGGCCCCAGGTCTCGCTCCTCAGCCCGCGTCCAGCTTCGGGCCTCCAGCTTCGACTCACCCCCCAGCCGGCGCCAAACAGGCTCGCCGGCGAAATATACGTCAACGGCGACCTGAATGATGTCAGACAGGGTCGCCGCTGCCGATGATCACATTGGAGTGTATCAGTGCGCCCCCGCTCGCTCGTCTGCTGACCTGCGCGCGGCATACCGCCCACACCCTGTAACGATCCGGCCGCTCCGACGTTATAGGTGGGCTCACTCCAGAGCTACAGTCCTGGACGCAATCGGGGATGGGACCGGGCGTGTTTCGGGGCTTGAAGGAGCGAACAGATGGGGGCAACGCGCCCTCCCTACCGCGATCCCGGCTGCGCACACCCGGTAATCCGCCGCCGCGAGCGCGGACAGAGCCTCGTCGAGTTCGCCGTCATCTTGCCGTTCATCCTCATCTCGCTCATCGGCGTGATCGAAGTGACGACGATGTTCGTCCACCACGTCTCGGTGGTGAACGCCTCCCGCGACGGCGCGCGCATCGGCTCGAAGGGGTCGGCGACCGACGCCGAGATCCGCAGCCTCGCCGCGAACGACCTCGCCAAGCTCCCGAATGGCATCAATCCCACCGCCGACGTCACGATCTCGCGGACGCCCGTCCCCGGCGAGACGGCGATCGCCGTCACCGCCTGCTACGACCACCACTTGCTGCTGCATATCACGCTTGTCATGCCCGAAACGCTGCGTCTGTGCTCCACCACCACGATGCGGATGCTGCCATAGGACCGCAGAGGGAATCACCGATGAATCACCGCAACGACCCCCGGCGCAACCACAACGACAGCGGCCAGGTGCTGCCGATCATGGCGCTCCTGCTCGTGTTGATGCTCGGCATGATCGGCCTGGCCGTCGACCTTGGACGTGTCTACGTGACCAAGGCGCAGCTCAGCCGCTCGCTCGATGCGGCCGCCCTCGCCGGCGCCGTCGAGCTGCCCGACACCGCGAACGCCACGGCCAAGGCCACGCAGTACCTGACCCTGAACATGCCGTCGGCCACGATGGAGCCGCCCGTGATCGACGTCCCGAACCAGAAAGTGACGATCCAGGCGACCGCAC
Organism: uncultured Chloroflexia bacterium; assembly: GCA_963701135.1. Lineage (GTDB taxonomy): Bacteria > Chloroflexota > Dehalococcoidia > DSTF01 > JACRBR01 > CAYJMJ01. The sequence goes on along the minus strand of OY969567.1, from coordinate 2,262,678 downwards.
ACGTGAACACGATCTTCATGAAGGTGCTGGGCATTCAGTCGGTTCACGTGAGCGCGGACGCGCAAGCCGGTGCGAGCAACCTCGGGGCCAGCGCCTTGCCGCTCGACGTGCTCGAGCTGCTCGACGACACAGGCACGATGGGCAGCGGTTGCTCGTCGACGCAGCGCACGACGCCGTCGGCGAACCAGTCGAGCCCGATTTGCCCGATCGGACTGACGCGCAACGCCGCGAAAGCGTTCCTCAACGTCCTGTCGCAATCGGGCACGCTGCCCCCTTCGACGAAGGTCGCCTTCCTGTCGTTCCGCGGCTGCTATGCCGATACCAACATCAACCCGAAATCGGAGCCCGCGCCTCCGAGCTGGAACACATTGCGCGGTTGCGTGAAGTTCAGCGACACCATCGCTCTGTCGAATAACGTCAGCGCGATTAGCGGGAAGGTTGACACGATGCAAGCCGCCGGTGGCTACCCGGGCACGAACCTGTGCCTGGGGCTCGCACGCGGCTACAAAACGCTCTTCGGTGCAGGCGCCCAGCCGGGCGCGCGGAAAGTGCTGGTGATCCTGACCGATGGCGAGAACCGGTACTCGGATGACGCGTTCCACAACAACAGCGTCACGACGGCAACGGGCAACCGTCAGGTCGGAAACCCGGCCCCGAATACCTACCCGGCGACGAACGCGGTCCCACAGACCAACGCGGCGCCTCCCGCGGACCCGGCGGTTGACTCGTGCTACCCGGCCGGCTCGACGTACGACCAGAACAGCACCAACTACGGCTCCGACTACGACACGAGGATCAACTACCTCGACACGCACACGCTGTCCCAGGCCGACGCGCTGAAGGCCGCGGGCGTCGAGATGTTCGTGGTCGGGCTCGGCGTCAACGGAGGGGCGGACCCCGGGACGGCCTGCGACGCTTCGATGAAGGCCCGCGTCGGCACCTACAGCGCGCGCCAGACGACCGGAGCGGGCGACACCCAGGGCGACCGCGAATTGGCGAAGTGCATGGCTTCCTCGAAAGCCGGCACAAACGACCACTACTTCGAGACGGACGCAACCGGGCTGAATACCGCGTTCACGACGATCGCGACGCAGATCTCGTACCGCCTGCTCAAGTAGGCAGGCGCATGACCGTGATGCACGAGGGGGTCTCGGTGAGACGACGATTGAAGGGCAGCAGGGGCCAGAGCCTGGCGGAGTTCGCCATCGTGGCGCCGATCTTCTTCCTCGCGTTGTTCGGCATCGTCGACTTCTCCCGCATGGTGCAATCCTACGTGACGATGCAGCACAGCGCCCGCGAAGGCGTCAGGTACGCCGTGACGGGCCGCAGCGACTGCAGCGCGGCCACGCCGTCGCGGTTGACCTGCATCGATTACACGACGCGCACACAGGCCAAGAACCTCGCCAACGTGTCGACCATGTCCGTGAGCGTGCGGAGCTGGGCGTTCCAGAGCGGCGGCTACGCCACCACCCCCACGCCGAATAACGCCGGCATCCAGTGCGACGACGTGGAGGTGTCCGTCACCTACGACTACGAGCCGATGATCCCGATGATCGGCGCGATCATCGGGACGATCCCGCTACATGCCTCTGAGCGGCTGGTGAATGAGCCGTTCGGCCCCTGCGGCACGTAAGAGCGGCCGCTACTACTTCTCGGTAATCAACGGCTTCGGTCCGGGCGGCCCTGGCGCGCATTTGGCATGCGCGAAGGGCTGATCGCCTTGACAGTAGATAGGGCCGGTGCTAGATTCCCGCTTGAAACGGGATTCACAAACAATTCGGTGCGGTAATTCGCGCATCGCGCTCACCGTACCACCTGAGCAGGAGTCTCCCGATGCCGATCGCCGCGTTCATTCCACCGTACGCTCCGGACGCGGCCGAGCTATTGCTCGTCATGGTCACCGTTTTGTTATCACTGGGTATCATGGTGGCATTCGGCGCCTGGTGGTCGCGCTAGGCGAAGGGGAGGGGTTCGTCCATGGCGGTTTCCGAGCAGCCAAAGGGCCCAGGGCTCGGCGATTTCCTCTACGACAAGCTGTTCCACAACTACATCTGGCGCTCGGTTTTCCGGTCCGGATACCCGAACACGCCCCGCAACCAGATGCTCGCCATCGCGACGAACATCTTCCTTCACCTGCACCCGACGCGCATTCACAAGACCCACGTCAAGATCACGCACACCTACTGCCTCGGCGGGCTGAGCTTCTTCATGTTCCTGGGGCTCACGGTGACCGGCGTGATGCTGATGTTCTACTACGTGCCAGCGGTCGATCGCGCGTACATCGATGTGCAGGCGCTGGAGACGAACGTCCGCTTCGGCATGCTCATCCGCAACCTGCACCGGTGGATGGCCCACGCGATGGTGCATCACGGTGCTGCTGCACATGATGCGCGTGTTCTACATGGGCGCCTACAAGCCGCCGCGGGAGTTCAACTGGGTCGTCGGCGTCATCCTGCTCGTGCTGACGCTGCTGCTCTCGTTCACCGGCTACCTGCTGCCGTGGGACCAGCTCGCACTCTGGGCGATCACCGTCGGTTACGGCATCGCGGGCTCCGCGCCGGTGCTCGGCGGGCAGTCGCGCTTCCTGCTGTTCGGCGGCATCGACATCGGCCCGGCCGCGCTGATCCGCTTCTACACGCTGCACGTGATCGCACTACCGCTGCTGGCCGCCATCTTCATGTCCGTCCATTTCTGGCGCATCCGCCGTGACGGCGGCCTGGCCCGCCCGCTGTAGTTGGAGGTAGAAGGTCCATGGCGGTAGCTACTCCAACGGCCGGCGCAAAAGAGACCGTCCGCCAGAAGCGCGAGCGCGACCAGGAACTCCTGGTCTGGCCGGATCTCGTCTTCATCGAATTCATCGCGGCCGTCCTGTTCACGCTCACGTTCGTCGTCCTGCTCGACAGTGTTCGATGCGCCTCTGCTGAACAAGGCGAACCCCGGCATCACCCCCGACCCCTCGAAGGCGTCCGTGGTACTTCATGAACCTGCAGGAGCTGCTCCTGCACATGGACAAGGGCCTCGCCGGCGTCATCGTGCCCACCATGCTGCTCATCGGGCTGATGATGATCCCGTACGTCGACCGCGGCAACGACGGGCAGGGCGGCTGGTTCGCGACGCCGAACGCCATCCGCATCACAGTCTTCAGCTTCGTCTACTCGTCGGTCTGGATCATCTGGCTCATCCTCTGGGACGCCAGCAAGCACGTCGAGGTGTACCGCCGCCTGCCGGTCCTCTGGGGCCAGGGCGGAAAGGAGCACCAGCTCAAGTGGCTCGGCGACAAGAACCCGTTCGATGGCTGGCCCGGCGGCGGCGTCTTCAAGGCCGTTTGGGATTTCATCTTCCTCAAGGACCGCCTGTCGATGGCCGACGCGCAGCAGTGGCACTGGCGCCTGCCGGTGCCGTTCCAGCCCGGCTCCGGCGTACACGACGGCTACCTCGACTGGCCGCGCGACTTCGAGCAAGTGCCGCTCCCGCTCAACGGCACCTGGCTCTGGTTCTGGGACAGGCCCGGCTGGATGCCCGGCTGGATGCTGCACGTGTACTGGTACGATTCCGACCTCAGCATTCCCAAGATCATGGCGGAGTATGTGGTGCCGTCGATCGCCATGATCGGCTTGCCCGCGCTGATGATCTTGATCCTCGTGAAGCTCGGCTGGGCGACGACGGTGCGCGACGCGATGATCGCGCTCTTCACGGGCTTCATCCTCGTGTACTTCGCGCTGACGATCGTCGGCGCGGCGTTCCGTGGCCACGCCCAGGCCCTCGTGCCGTTCTGGCACGTGCCGAATCTCGACGAGGACCCCCATATCCAACGGATGGCGCCGCGGCAGCCGCACGCTGCGTACGGACTTGTAGACCCGGGAACAAGCAATGACGGACATGCCTGACGACCAGAACGCGGAACAGGTCGCGGCCGGAGCGCCCAAGCGCGAGCCCGCACCAGCGCCGGCCGCCAAATCCGTCGCGAAAGGCGGCGGCGGCATGGTCGCCGCGGGCGCGGGGTCGCACGCGGTCGTCATCGCCCGTCCGGCGCCGAGCGGGCCGGCGTTGCCCGCGGTCTCGCGCCGCAAGGTGCTGCTCATCGGATTCTGGACGGCGCTCGGCGCCATGGTCGCCGGCATGGTGACGACGACCCTCAACTCGCTCTATCCGCGCGGCGTCGCCCGGCTCACCGGCGTCCACCCCACGGGCTGGACCGTCGACACGCTTCTCCCGGGCGACAAGAAGGAAGTCGTGATCCAGGTGCCGGACCCCAGGTCGCCTCTCACCGCCCTCGACGCGAAGATCTTCCTCGTCCGGCTGAACGAGGAGCAGGCCAGCCGTAACCCCGGCTCGCAGGCCGGCATGATCTATGCGTTCTGGCGCAAGTGCCCGCACCTCGGCTGCACCGTGCCGTTCACTCCCACGTTCTCGTTTGAAGACCCGCGCTCCGGACAGACGTACAGCGGCTGGTTCCGCTGCCCGTGTCACGGCTCCACGTACAGCGATGCCGGCGTGAAGGTCTTCGGACCGGCGCCCCGCTCGCTCGACCTGTTCCCGGTCCTGATCGGTAGCGATGGCAAGATCTCAGTGGACGTCGGCAAGGTGATCACGGGCGGCGCGCCAGGGAGCCCGGAAGAGTCGGAACGCGGCGTGCTGCCGGCTTAGCGAGTTGCACTGGACGCAATCAGGATCGGCATGAATACCAGTAAACAGATCAATATCATGGTGGCGCTCGTCTTCGCGGCGGTGATCGCCGCCGGCGCATACACGATCTGGGATCCGCATCGCGCCGTCGATGCGCAGGAGCGCCAGCTCGACAAGACCGTCAACCGCGGAGCATTCCTGTTCTCCCAGAACTGCCGGGTCTGCCACGGCGACCGCGGCGAAGGCGGCCAGGCCGCCAACCGGATGACCGCTGGCGCCGCCGCTCGACCGCACGGACCTGCAGGGCAAGGACGCGAAGACCGGAGCGCTCAATAGCAACGCCAAGACCGACGCCTACAAGCGGGTCTACTACACCATCGCGTGCGGCCGCGTAGGCAGGGCCATGCCCACATGGTCGCAGGCGCATGGCGGTCCGCTCAACGACGAGCAACTCAAGCATCTCGCCGTCATGATCACCGAAGGCACAGGCTGGGAGACGGCGAAGACGTACGCCGAGCACGGCGTGCCTGACGCCCACATCCCTGGCGACTACACCAACGGCATCGAGCTGGCTTCCCCGCTCGATGCGTTCTCGACTCTCGTCTTGCTCAACAAGGTCGATGTGGACAACGTCGCTCTGGTCGCAAAGGGCGACCGCCTCCAGATCGACAATGAACTGATGACCGTGACGGGCGTCAACAAGGACGCGAAGAACGTCACCGTCGACCGCGCGCTGGGTACGACGAAGGCCGCGGCGCACGAGAACGGCAGGCCGGTGGCGAAGCCGCCCGTGCCGCCGGACCCGCCTGCGATCACGGGAAAGGACTCGGCGCTGCCGTGCGGCCAGGTCCTGCCGCCCGCCGCCGCGGCGCCTTCGGGGACGCCGGGCGCCGCCCAGCCCGCCACCGAGCTGAAGATCGTCGCCCAGGGGATCCAGTTCGATACCGCGACGCTGACCGGCGCGGCCGGCAAGGAACTCACAATCACCTTCGACAACAACGACGCCGGCATGCTGCACAACATCCAGTTCTTCAAGGGGAAGGACGCGACGGGCGAGAGCGTGGGGAAGACCGACTTCGAGGCCGGCGTCGTGACGCAGACCCTGAAGCTCGGGCCGCTCGACGCCGGTGAGTACTACTACCAGTGCGATGTCCACCCGCAGATGGCGGGCATCATGACCGTGCAATAGCGCCCGGGCGCGGCTTGACGCACGGAAACGCCAATATCTAGACTCCACCCGTGGGACGCGCCTGCGCGTCCCACGGCATTCAGTACGCAGGCGGGAGGAACGGTGGCGAACCAGGTCGGGAAGCGATACCAGTGCACGAAGTGCAACACCGAGATGATCGTGACCAAGGGCGGCGACGGCGCGTTGGGTTGCTGCGGCCAGCCGATGCAGCAGAAGTAGGAGCCGGACATGCCGAACCAACTGGGCAAGCGATTTCACTGCGAGAAGTGCGCGACGGAAGTCCTCTGCATCAAGCCGGGCGACGGCTCGGTCGAGTGCTGCGGTACGCCGATGCAACTCCAGCAGCCGAAGGTGCTTCCCTCGGCCGACTAGCCGGGGACCGCAGCATGAACGTCGAACACGGCCGCGCTGCGCGGCCGTTTCGTTTTGGCCCCCCGCCATGAGCGCCACGCTCTTCCACAACGGCCGCATCCTCACCATGGACCCCGCGCGCCCGCACGCCGCCGCGCTGCTCGTGCGCGACGGCCGTATCGCCCACGCCGGCGACGCGGCCGCCCTGCCGCCGCACGGAGATGCCGCGCGGCACGATCTCGGCGGCGCCACGCTGCTGCCCGCGTTCATCGACGCCCACTGCCATATGCTCGCCGCCGCCGCCGCGCTTCGGTCCATCGATTGCTCGCCGGACGCCGTGCGCTCCATCCGCGACATCCAGGCGCGGCTGCGCGACGCGGCCGCCACAGCGCGCGCCGGCGCGTGGCTCCGCGCGTCCGGTTACGACGAGACCGCGCTCGAAGAGCGCCGCCACCCGACCTGCCGCGACCTTGACGACGCCGTGCCGCACCTGCCGGTGCGCCTCCTGCACCGCAGCGGCCACGCCGTCGTCCTCAACACGCTGGCGATGCGGCTCGCGGGGATCGCGATCGACACCGAGGAGCCGCCCGGCGGCTACGTCGAGCGTTTCCACGACACCGGCGAACCGACGGGGCTGCTGCTCGAGATGAACGACGCCGTCGACCGCGTCGTCCCGCCGCTACCGTACGATGAGCTTGCCGGCGCCGTCGCCGAAGTCTCGCAGCGGTTCCTTGCGGCGGGCGTGACGGCGCTGTGCGACGCCACGCACACGAACGGCGTAGCCGAATGGCAGACGTTCGCGCGGCTGCACGACGGCCGCCGCCTGCCGCTGCGCGTATCGCTGATGGAGGGCCTCGCACACGCCGGCGACATGCCGGACGCGGAGCGCGCGCGGCTCTCGCGCGGCCACGTCAAGATCATGATCAGCGAGATCGGCGGCCGCCCGTCGCCCGATGACGGCGACCTTCGCCGCGCCGTCGCCGCGCTCCACGCCGAAGGCCGCGACGTCGCGGTGCACGCCGTCGAAGAGCGCGCGGTGGCGGCCGCAATCGATGCCATCGAAGCGGCCGTCGCCGGCGCGCCGCGCGAGCACCGCCACCGAATCGAGCACGCGGCGCTGCTGCCGCCCGATGGCGCCGCGCGCATCGCGCGGCTCGGCATCACGGTGGTCACGCAGCCCGGCTGGGTGCGCGAGCACGGCGACCGCTACCTCCGCGACGTCCCGCGAGACAAGCATGGCCGTCTGTACCCGATCGGCGACCTGCTCCGCGCCGGCGTGCGCGTTGCCGCCAGCAGCGACGCCCCCGTCGGCGACATCGACGTGCTTGACGCCGTGCGCGCCGCCGTCGAGCGCCGCACCGCGTCCGGTGCCGCGATCGGCCATGAGCAGGCCATCACCTTCGAGCAGGCCCTGGCGATGTGGACGCGCGAATCCGCCCGCGCCGCCGGCCTCGTCGACCGCGGCACGCTCGCGCCGCGCATGGCCGCCGACATGGTGCTGCTCGCTGGCGACCCGCCGCACGTCGCCGCCACCTTCATGGCCGGCGAACGTGTCTACGCACGCGGCTAGCAGTGCGCCGAAAGTCACGGCACCCCGTAGCGCGGGCTTTTCAGCCCGCGCGGTGGCGTTTCGCAGTGCGGCCCTCCAGTCAAGACGCGAGGGCCACGCCAACCTCTTCCAACGCGTTCGACCGTGGCGTACGGGGTGGATCACAGCCGCCCCCGGCTGTCCGTCCGCCGGTCGCAGAGTCGCCGCAGGAGACAGCAGCACAGGCGCGCCTAGTGGGCGCAAGGCGTGGATCACAGCCGCCCCCGGCTGTCCGTCCGCCGGTCGCAGAATCGCCGCAGGAGACAGCAGCACAGGCGCGCCTAGTGGGCGCAAGGCGTGGATCACAGCCGCCCCCGGCTGTCCGTCCGCCGGTCGCAGAGTCGCCGCAGGAGACAGCAGCACAGGCGCAGCTAATGTGGCGACGGCCGCCGCACCGGGTTCGGCGGCGGCTCCTTCGGCGCGCGCTCGCCCTCCGGCGCGGCCTCGGCGTCGCGCCGGCGCACCGGCACAGCGATGTGCCGGCCGGCGGCGTGCGGGTGCGGCTGGATCGCCACCTCCACGCCGAACACGTCGCGGATCAGCTCCACCGTAAGCACTTCGTCCGTGGGGCCGCTCGCCACGATGCGCCCGTCGCTCATCGCGATCACGCGCTGGCAGTAGATCGCCGTCATCCAGAGATCGTGCATCGACACGACGATCGTCACGCCGTGCTCCGTGAGCCGCGCCAGCAGGTCCATGAGTTCGAACTGGTGCGCCATGTCCAGGAATGCCGTCGGCTCATCGAGCAGCAGGATGTCCGGCTGCTGCGCCAGCGCAAGCGCCGTCCATGCCCGCCGCATCTCGCCGTGCGAGAGCTGCTTGAGCTGCCGGCGGCGCATCTGCTGCAGGTTCATCGCGTCCAGCGCCCATTCGACCGCCTCGCGGTCGGCGTTCGCGTCGCGCCGCATCATCGTCTGGTGCGGGAAGCGCCCGCGGTACGCCAGCTCCTCGATCGTCAGGTCCGGCACGCCATCGACCGGCTGCCCCAGGAACGCCAGCTTCTTCGCCACCTGCCGCCCCGGCAACTGGTGCAGCACCTCGCCATCGAGCAGCACGACGCCGCGCTCCGGCTTGAGCACGCGCGACAGCGTCTTCAGCAGCGTCGACTTGCCCGAGCCGTTCGGCCCGATCACGCCCGTCATCTTGAACTCTTCGATGACGAGGTCCGCATCGACGATCCGGAACTGGTCGCCGTACCCCGCGGTGAGCTTGCGCGCCTCCAGCCTCATGTCTTCGACCTTACCAGGTACAGCAGGAACGGCGCGCCGATCGCGGCCGTCACGATGCCGAGCGGGATCTCGACGGGCTTCTCCACCATCCGTGCGAACAGGTCGGCGTAGGCGACGAGCGCCGCTCCCAGGATCGCCGACATCGGCACGAGGCTGCGGTGGTCGTCGCCGATGAAGAAGCGCGCGACGTGCGGTATGACAAGCCCGACGAACGCCACCATGCCCGCGACGCTGACGGCCGCGCCGGCGAGCAGCGCGGCGACGGCGACGGCGAACAGCCGCGTGCGCTCGACGCTGAGCCCGAGCGACTGCGCCGCCTCATCGCCCAGCGCCAGGATGTTCATGCTGCGCGTGAGCAGCAGCGCCGCCGCCAGGCCCGCGACCGCGTACGGCCACATGACGCGCAGGTCCACCCAGCCGCGGCCGAACAGCCCCCCGGCCAGCCACGCCAGCGCCGCCTGCGTCGTGAAGTTCGAGGTCACGAGCACCATCGTCGTGCCGGCCGTGAGCAGCGACGCCACAGCCACACCCGAGAGCGCCAACCGCACCGGCGACACGCCCCCGCGCCACGACATCGTGTACACCATCGCCGCGCCCAGCAGCGAGCCGCCGAACGCCACCGGCGCCATCAGCTCGTGCGGGAAATCCGGCGACATGCGCAGCGCGATGCTGGCCGCCAGCCCGCCGCCGGCCGTCAGGCCGAGCACGTGCGGGTCGGCGAGCGGGTTGCGCGTCACCCCCTGCAGCAGCGCGCCCGACACCCCCAGGCTGGCGCCGACGAGCACAGCGAGCAGCACGCGCGGCAGCCGCAGCTCCCACACGATCACGTGGTCCAGCGCGTCGCCGCGGTTCAGCAGACCGTCGATGATGCGGCCGGGCGCTAAGTTCACCGGCCCCAGCGCCACGCCGAGCACCACGGCGAGGGCGAGGAGCAGCAGCGGCGCGCCCCAGACGAGGAGGAGGCGGCCCACCCGTACGGGGGGCCGCGTCTCCGCCTGCCGTGGCGTCGCCGCCATCGTCATTGACTCGATCCGGACCCGTAGATGAGCTTGGCGAGCTGGTCCAGCGCCTCGCCCGCGCGCGGGCCCGGCGCCTGCAGGTACAGCTCCAGGCTGATCTCGCTGACGCGGTTGTTCTTTACCGCCGGTATCGATGCCCACGCCGGGTCTCGACGACAGCGACTGCGTGATCGTCGTGCCGCCGGGCGGGCCCGCGGTGATCGCCAGGATCACGTCCGGCTGCGACGTGAGGATCGTCTCGAGGCTCAGCTTCGTGTAGCCCGGGAAGCGTCCCACATCCGGCTGGCCTTTCGCCACGTTGTCCGCGCCCAACTGCTGCAGCAGGTCGCCGACGTACGACTCCGGCTTCGCCGCGAAGAAGTCTTGCGGCGTGCCGTTCAGCACCATCACCTTCGCCTTCGCCGCCGGCGCGCTCTTCTTGAGGTCCGCCAGCTTCTGCTCCAGCGCGCTGACCTGCTTCTGCGCGTTCGCCTGCTGGTTCAGCGCCTTGCCGACGAGGTCCAGCCCCTTGAGCACGTCGCCGAAGTTCTGCGCACCGGCGTACAGCACCGGCGTGCCGAGCGCCTCCAGGTTCTGCGCGAGTTGCGGCTGCAGCACGCTGTCGGCGATGATCAGGTCCGGCTTCTCCGCCGCGATCAGCTCGAAGTTCGGCTGGTACGACGGCCCGATGTCCTTCGCCGCCGTCGCCTCGGCCGGGAACTTGACCGACGTCGTGCGCGTCTTGCTCGTGCCTCCCACGGCGTACACGTACTCCACCGTCGTCGGGCTCAACGCCGCGACGGCCTTCGGCTGCGCGCTGATGATGATGCTCCGGCCGAGCATGTCGGTGATCGTGAGCGGGTACGTGGTGGCCTTCGACGGTGCGGACGTCGACGTGGCCGCGGGTGCGGCCGAGGTCGCCGTCTTGTCACTCTTGCTGTCGCTGCCGCACGCGGCCGCGGCGAGGATCGCCGGCAGCGCGAGCGCGGCCAGCAGTACGGAACGTCGTTTCATCATCCCTCCGGCAACTGTGCCGGCATGCCCGGCACCTGTTCCGGAGCGTAGCGAGCCGCTGGCCGAAGGAGAAAGTGCCGAACGCTACACGCTTGTGGGCGTCTCGGCCGAATATGGGCAAACCTCCGGGGCGCGGCGCCAGTGATCTGTGTGTCAACCCGCTTCCCCGTTCGTTTGACAGCCTTCTTATGTTCCGGCTACACTGCGCCTCGAACAGGCGTCGATGCGCGGCAGTAGGCCCACGAGCGACCAGAGCGAGCCGGTGATGGTGCGAGACCGGCGGTGGGCAGGGGCCGAACTCAGCGCGGAGCCGCCGGGGTCAAGCCGCAAGCCCAGCCCCGGCCGGGTCGCGACCGTTACATCGCTCCGAGAGCGCCCGCCGAAAGGCGGACGAAGAAGGGTGGCACCGCGGGCCATAAACCCGTCCCTTTGTGGGTCGGGTTTTTTTGATCCGCCGCGCCAGGCGTATGGAGAACATGCACATCACAGCTTCTCCCACGGAGGTCATACCGGTCCCGGCGTACCGCCACGGGCGGACTCGCCGCGGCCGCGACGTAGCGCTTCCCCCGGTACCGGTATTGCGCCGCTTGCTCGCGCTTGAGCCGCTGCTACCGGGCCTTCCGCTCTAACGTCCCGCATTCGCACCGCGAGCAGCACGGGACGGCCGGCCAGACGACAATCCCCCTGACGGGATACGCAGGAGAAGCATCGATATGACGAAGTTCAATGGCGCGGAGATCATCATGGAGTGCCTCCGCAAGGAGGGAGTCGAACTCATCTTCGGCTACCCCGGCGGCGCCAACCTCCCGATGTACGACGCGCTCAAGAAGTACCCCGACATCAAGCACGTGCTCGTCCGCCACGAGCAGTCCGCCGCCCACGCCGCCGACGCCTACGCGCGCGTCTCCGGCAAGCCCGGCGTCTGCTGGGCGACCTCCGGCCCCGGCGCGACGAACCTGGTGACCGGCATCGCCAACGCCTGGATGGACTCGGTGCCGCTGATCTGCATCACCGGCCAGGTCGTCTCGTGGCTGCTTGGCCGCGACGGCTTCCAGGAGGCCGACATCACCGGCATCACCATCCCGATCACGAAGCACAACGTGCTCGTGCTCGACGTCGAAGACATCGCCCCCGCCATCGCCGAGGCGTTCCACGTCGCGACGACCGGGCGGCCCGGCCCGGTGCTCGTCGATATCCCGCGCGACGTGCAGCAGGCGCTGTGCGAGTTCGACTACCCGGAGAAGGTGGAGCTCGCCGGCTACCAGCCGACGATCACCGGCCACCCCCAGCAGGTGAAGAAGGCCGCGCAGCTCATCGCCGAGTCGCAGAAGCCGCTGATCCTCGCCGGCCACGGCGTCGTCATCGCGCGCGCCGCCGGTGAGCTCACGGAGCTGGCCGAGAAGGCGCAGATCCCCGTCGTGACGACGCTGCTCGGGCTCGGCGGCTTCCCCGCCACGCACGAGCTGGCCATGGGCATGCCCGGCATGCACGGCATGTACTGGAACAACCTGGGCATCCAGGAGGCCGACCTGCTCATCGCCATCGGCATGCGGTTCGATGACCGCGTCACCGGCGCGCTCAAGGACTTCGCGCCCAACGCCAAGATCATCCACATCGATATCGACCCCGCGGAGATCGGCAAGAACGTCAAGGTGTCCGTGCCGATCGTCGGCGACGTGCGCACGGTGCTGCAGCAGCTCATCCCGCACGTCAAGCCGGCCCGGCACGACGAATGGCGCGCCTGGTTCGCCGACATGCGGCGGAAGCACCCTTCGATCGCCATCCCGGAGACCGACCGCATCCTGCCGCAGTACGTGATCAAGAAGATCTACGAGCTGTCCGGCCCGAACGCGTATTACGCCACGGGCGTCGGCCAGCACCAGATGTGGGCCGCCCAGTTCTTCAGGAGCGACAACCCGTATTCGTTCGTGACCTCCGGCGGCCTCGGCACCATGGGCTTCGAGATTCCGTCCGCCATCGGCGTCCAGTTCGCGCGGCCGAAGGACACCGTCTGGGCGTTCTGCGGCGACGGCGGCTTCCAGATGACCATGCAGGAGCTCGCGCTCTGCACCGAGTACGAGCTGCCCGTGAAGTTCGCCATCATCAACAACAACTACCTGGGCATGGTGCGCCAGTGGCAGGACCGCTTCTACGCCGGCAACAAGCAGTCCGTGCGCATGTTCCAGCCCGACTTCGTCAAGCTGGCCGAGGCCATGGGCATCACCGGCATCCGCATAAGCGAAAAATCGATGGTCGAATCGTCGATCGAGGCCGCGCTGCGCCACCCGGGCGCCGTGCTGCTCGACTTCCAGGTCGAAGAGGCCGAGGACTGCTACCCCATGCTGCCCCCGGGCGTCAGCCTCTCCGACACCATCGACCAGCCCGATGTCAAGCAGCCGCAGCCGGAGTACGCCCGATGAGCGCACGACTACACACCATTGTCGCCCTGGTCGAGAACCGGCCCGGCGTCCTGAACAAGATCGCCAGCAAGTGGCGCCAGCGTGGCTTCAACATCGAGAGCCTGACCGTTGGCCACAGCGAGGTGCCCGGCCTGTCGCGCATGACGTTCACCGTCGACGGCGCGGCGCACGACATCGAGCAGGTGACCAAGCAGCTCTACAAGGTGATCGAAGTCGTCAAGCTCACCGACGTGAGCGACGAGCAGGTCGTCGCCCGCGAGTTGGCCCTGATCAAGGTCGCGACGACGAAGGACACCCGCAGCGCCATCATCGAGATCGTCGACGTCTTCCGCGCCAAGATCGTCGATGTCGCCAGCGACTCGCTCGTCGTCGAGGCCACCGGCATGGAAGACAAGATCGATGCGCTGGTCGGCATGCTGACGCCGTACGGCCTCAAGGAGATCGTGCGGACCGGGCGCGTCGCCATGGTACGCGGCGGATCCGCGACCGTGACCGCGCCGTCGGCCGACGGCGCGTCGCACCGGTACCGCTCGGCGGGCGAGGGCAAGCCGAGGGTCGGCAGCCTGATTTAGGACGCTCGCGGGACGCGGGCTAGCACGGAGAACCAGGAAGAACGTATGCCACAGATGTACTACGACAAAGACGCCGACCTTTCCCTGCTCAAGGGCAAGACGATCGGCGTGGTGGGCTTCGGGAGCCAGGGGCACGCGCACGCGCTGAACCTCAAGGACAGCGGCTGCGACGTCATCGTCGGCCTCTACCCCGGCTCGAAGTCCTGGAAGGCGGCCGAGGACGCCGGCCTGCGCGTCGGCTCCGTCGGCGAGGTCGCCGAGCAGGCCGACATCATCATGATCCTGACGCCGGACCAGGTCGCGAAGGACGTCTACTACGGCCACATCGCCCCCGGCCTCAAGCCGGGCAACATGGTGATGTGGGCGCACGGCTTTAACGTCCACTACGACCAGGTGCACACGCCCGACGACGTCGACGTGACGATGGTGGCGCCCAAGGGTCCCGGCCACCTGGTACGCCGCGTCTTCGCGGAGGGCGGCGGCGTACCGGCGCTCTTCGCCGTACACCAGAACGCGACGGAGCAGGCGCGCCAGATCGCGCTCGCCTACGCCAAGGGCATCGGCGCCACGCGCAGCGGCGTGCTCGAGACGACGTTCAAGGAGGAGACGGAGACCGACCTCTTCGGCGAACAGTCCGTCCTCTGCGGCGGCACGACCGCACTCGTGAAGGCGGCGTTCGAGACGCTGTGCGAGGCCGGCTACCAGCCGGAACTGGCGTACTTCGAGTGCATGCACGAGCTGAAGCTGATCGTCGACCTGATGTATGAGGGCGGCATGGAGTACATGCGCTACTCGATCAGCGACACGGCGGAGTACGGCGACTACACGCGCGGCCCGGTCGTCGTCGATGGCCACGTGAAGGAGAACATGAAGCGCGTGCTCGGCCAGATCCAGGACGGCACCTTCGCGAAGGAGTGGATCCTCGAAAACCAGGCCGGCCGCCCGAGCTTCAACGCGCTGCGCCGCATCAACGCCGAGCACCCCATCGAGCAGGTCGGCGCCGAGCTGCGAGGCATGATGGCCTGGCTCAAGAAGAGCCGATAGGCCAATGCGAAAGCGCGTGCGGCTGCTGGCCGCGGGTTCGATCGTGGTGATGGCGGCGGCGGTAGCCAGCGCGTGCGGCGGCGGCACCGATGCCGCGAAGAAGTACGAAGGCGATGCCGCCTCGGCGACGGCGCAATTCTTCGTGCAGGAGGCCAACGGCGGCAAGCTGCCGGAGGGCATGGAGGTGGTGTCGCTGGGGTCGCAGAAGATCGTGACGCTCGACGTGTCATCGGAGCAGAGGAAGGCGTCGATCAAGGTGCGGTACTGCTTGGAGTATGAGTACCGGGAGAAGAATCAGCCCACGAAGTCGCACAAGCGCGTCTACGTCGCGCAACTGGTGAAGGACGAGTGGAGCGTGGAGTCGGTGAAGCCCGATGGCGACTGCAACGGGGTCAGCTAGCGTGATGGATATGACAACCGCCTGCGAGGGCGCGTCGTCAGGTCGTAGCGCGGGCTTTTCAGCCCGCGCGGCGCAGTACCGTGGCGCGGGCTTTTCAGCCCGCGAGCTGGGGGTTTGTGGCGCTCGCCCCCACGCCCCGTGGCGCGGGCTTTCAGCCCGCGAGTGCATCGCGTCCGGCAGGACGTGGATCGCAGCCGCCCCCGGCTGCCCATCCGGCGCAGCCGGATCACGCGCGCGCACGCGGCGCCTCACCTCGCGCTGCTCACACTTCGCCCGCCCTCGTCCGCAAACGCGGACGGAGGGCGACGGCGAGCACCAGTGAGCAGCAGCCGCATCGGCTGACCACCAGGAGGAATCGCAATGGAAAAGGTATTCATCTTCGACACCACGCTGCGTGACGGCGAACAGTCGCCCGGCGTAGCCCTGACCGCGTCCGACAAGCTCGAGATCGCCCGCCAGCTCGAGAAGCTCGGCGTCGACATCATCGAGGCCGGCTTCCCGAAGACGTCGCCCGGCGATTTCGAGGCCGTGCAGACGATCGCGCGGGAGATCCGCAACAGCCAGATCGCCGGCCTTGCCCACGCCGATGCGGGCGCCGTCGATGCGTGCTGGGAGGCCGTGAAGGTCGGCGCGCAGCCGCGCATCCACGTCTTCCTCTCCAGCTCCGACATCCACATCATGCACCAGCTCCTCAAGGACAAGGACACGGTGCTGGAGTTGGCGCGCACGATGGTGGCGCGCGCCGCCGGCTACTGCGGCGACGTCGAGTTCAGCCCGATGGACGCGACGCGCAGTGACCGCGAGTACGTCTACACCATGCTGGAGCAGTGCATCGCCGCCGGCGCGACGACGGTGAACATCCCCGACACGGTGGGCTACGCCGTGCCCGACGAGTTCGCGCGCTTCATCAAGGACATCATCGAGAACGTGCCGAACATCCACAAGGCGCGCATCTCCGTGCACTGCCACAACGACCTGGGGCTCGCCGTCGCGAACTCGCTCGCGGCCGTCCAGTCCGGCGCGCGCCAGGTCGAGACGTGCATCAACGGCATCGGCGAGCGCGCCGGCAACGCCGCGCTCGAAGAGGTCGTGATGGCGATCAAGACGCGCCGCGACCTGCTCGGCGTCGAGACGAACATCCGCACGCCGGAGCTGTACCGCACGAGCCGCCTCGTCTCCGACCTGACCGGCATGAGCGTGCAGCCGAACAAGGCCATCGTCGGCGCCAACTCCTTCCGCCACCAGTCCGGCATCCACCAGGACGGCATCCTGAAGATGCGCGAGACGTACGAGATCATGGACGCGAAGGACATCGGCTGGCCGTCCGGCGGCGCCGAGATCGTGCTCGGCAAGGTCTCCGGCCGCCACGGCTTCAAGTCGCGCCTGGAGCGAGCTCGGCTATCGAGCTCACCGAAGAGGAGCTGTCGCGCGCCTTCATGGCGTTCAAGGAGCTCGCCGACAAGAAGGCCGAGATCGATGACCGCGACCTGGAGGCGCTCGTCGCCGACAAGCTCCGCACCACGGCCGAGATCTACCGCCTCGACTTCGTGCAGGTGTCGTGCGGCGACCACGCCGCGCCGACCGCGACCGTGCGCGTGATCGCGCCCGATGGCTCGATCCGCGCCGACGCCGCCATCGGCACCGGCCCGGTCGATGCCGTGTACCGCGCCATCAACCGCATCATCGATATCCCGAATGAGCTCACGGAGTTCTCCGTCAAGAGCGTCACCGAGGGCATCGACGCGCAGGGCGAGGTGACGATCCGCGTCGAAGGCAAGGGGCGGAGCTACGTCGGACGCGGCGCGGACACGGACATCATCGTCGCCTCCGCGAAGGCGTACATGAACGCGCTCAACCGCATGCTCTCGGTCGAGCGGCGTCAGGACTCCGAAGTCCGCACGAACCCGTAGCACGAACAGAACACAACGGGCGCGCGCCGGCGGCATCGACCGCCGCCGGCGCGCGTCGCCCGTCGAAGGGACAGCCTGGACATGGCACAAACACTCTCTGAGAAGATCTGGGCCGCCCACCTCGTCCGCCGCGAGGAAGGGCAAGCCCGACCTCCTCTACATCGACCTGCACCTCGTGCATGAAGTGACGTCGCCACAGGCGTTCGAGGGGCTGCGGCTCGCCGGGCGCACCGTGCGGCGGCCGGACCTGACCCTCGCGACCGTCGACCACAACGTGCCGACGCGCGACCGCGACAAGCCGTGGCCCGACCCGCTTTCGATGCAGCAGGTCGACACGCTGCGCACGAACTGCGAGGAGTTCGGCATGCCGATGTTCGGCGTGCGCGACATGCGCCAGGGCATCGTCCACGTCATCGGGCCCGAGCAGGGGCTGACGCAGCCGGGCATGACCATCGTCTGCGGCGACAGCCACACGTCGACGCACGGCGCCTTCGGCGCGCTCGCGTTCGGCATCGGCACGTCCGAGGTCGAGCACGTGCTCGCGACGCAGACGCTCGCGCAGGCCACGCCGAAGACGATGTCGGTCGAGGTCAACGGCGAGCTGCACCCCGGCGTCACGGCCAAGGACGTCATCCTCGGCATCATCAACAGGATCGGCGTCTCGGGCGGCATCGGCCACGTGATCGAGTACCGCGGCGACGTCATCCGCGCGCTCTCGATGGAGGGCCGCATGACGATCTGCAACATGTCGATCGAGGCGGGCGCGCGCGCCGGCCTCGTCGCTCCCGATGACACGACGTTCGCGTACGTCGAGGGCCGCCCGCATGCGCCGAAGGGCGCCGATTGGGAGCGCGCGCTCGATTACTGGCGCACGCTCCCGACCGATGACGGCGCGTCGTTCGATACGACGGTCGAGCTTCGCGCCGAAGACATCGAGCCGTGCGTGACGTGGGGCACGACGCCGGCGCAGAGCGTGCCGGTCACGGGCCGCGTCCCGGACCCCAACGGCTTCGCCGACCCGCGCGCGCGCGAGCTCGCCGAGCGTTCCCTCGCCTACATGGACCTCAAGCCCGGCACCGCGATCGAGGACATCAAGCATCGACCGCGTGTTCCTCGGCTCGTGCACCAACGGCCGCATCGAGGACCTGCGCGCGGCCGCGGCCGTCGTCCGCGGCAAGCGCGTCGCTCGAAGCGTCAGCGCGATGGTCGTGCCGGGCTCCGGCCTCGTCAAGGCGCAGGCCGAGCAGGAGGGCCTCGACCAGATCTTCACCGACGCGGGCTTCGAGTGGCGCGACGCCGGCTGCTCGATGTGCCTCGGCATGAACCCCGACATCCTGCTGCCCGGTGAGCGCTGCGCTTCGACCTCGAACCGCAACTTCGAGGGGCGCCAGGGCCCCGGCGGCCGCACGCACCTCGTCAGCCCGCAGATGGCGGCCGCCGCCGCGATCGCCGGCCACTTCGTCGACATCCGCGAATGGAGGCAGGACTGATGGAGCCGTTTCGCAAGGTGCACGGCAAGGCGCTTCCGCTTCCGCGCGCGGACGTCGACACCGACCAGATCATCCCCGCGAAGTACCTCAAGCGCATCGAGCGCACCGGCTTCGGCGAGTTCGCCTTCGACGCGTGGCGCAAGGACCCGTCCTTCGTGCTCAACGACCACCGATACGACGGCGCCGAGATCCTCGTCACCGGCCCGAACTTCGGCTGCGGCTCATCGCGCGAGCACGCGCCGTGGGCGCTGCAACAGATGGGGCTCAAGGTGATCATCGCGCCGTCGTTCGCCGACATCTTCCGCAACAACTGCGCGAAGATCGGCCTGCTCACCGTCGTGCTGCCGCAAGACAGCGTCGACCGCCTCATCGCCCGCGCCGAGGATTCGCCCGGCTGGGAGATGGTGGTCGACCTGCAGACCCAGACCGTCACGCTCGGCAACGGCAAGTCGCGCCAGTTCGACATCGACCCGTTCGTCAAGCACTGCCTGCTCAACGGCCTCGACGACATCGGCCTGACGCTGCAAGAGAGCGCCGCGATCGACGTCTTCGAGTCAACGCGCCCCGAATTCCTTCCGAGCGCGCGTTAGGCGGGCCGAAGAACCAAGAACCTGGAACCTAAGCGCCCATGCGGGGCTAGGTTCTCGGTTCTAAGTTCTTGGTTCTGCTCGGCCGTCAGGCCGAGCTGTCCCACCCCTGCAGCGTCGCCGTCAGCTCGATGTCCTTGCCGTCGCGGTGCACCTTCAGCGTCACCTTGTCGCCGACCGCCTTCGAGTCGATGTAGTCGGCCAGGTCGTCGAACGTCTTCATCTGCTGGCCGTCGATCTCGGTGATCACGTCGCCCGTGCCGTCGGCCGACGAGCGGAGGCCGGCCTTGTCGGCCGAGCTGCCGCGCTCGACCGAGATCACGGCGACGCCCGACGCGATGCCGAGCTGCTTCGCGTCGTTAGCCGTCAGTGTGCGGCCGGAGATGCCCAGGCGCGCGTGCGTGATCGTCTCTCCGGCGGTGAGCTGCGTGAGGAACCGCTTCGGCGTGTTGATCGGCACCGCGTACGCGACGCCCGCGAACGAGTTGCCGCCCGGGTTCTCGATAGCGGTGTTGATGCCGATGATCTCGCCCTTGATGTTGATCAGCGCGCCGCCGGAGTTGCCGGGGTTCACCGCGGCGTCCGTCTGGAGCAGGCCGCGGATCGGCCGCCCGTCGCTGCTCGATTGCAGCGTGCGGTCAAGGCCGCTAATGACGCCCGTCGTGAACGTGCCATCGAGCCCGAACGGGTTGCCGATGGCCGCGACGAGCGAGCCGACCTTCACCACCGACGAGTCCCCGAGCTTCGCCGGCTGCAGCTCGCTCGCGTCCACAGAGACCTTAATGAGGGCGATGTCGTCGCCGGGGTCCTTACCCACGACCGTGGCCTTCGCCGCCGTCTCGTCCTGGAACGTCACCGTGACGCTGGTCGCGCCATTGACGACGTGGTAGTTCGTGAGGATGTGGCCGTCCTTGTCGATGACGATGCCGGAGCCGAGGCCCTGTTGCTGGTTCTGGAACGGGCTGTTGCCGGCGTCGCTCGTCGTGATGCGCACGATGGATGGCCGTACCGCGTCGTACAGCGACGTGAAGTTGGCCTGCGTCGTCAGGTCCTTGCCGGCGCTGCTGCTGCTGTTGTTGCCGGCGCCGCTCGACGTGTCCGCGGCCACTGTCGCATTCGAGCCGCTGTCGCCGTCTTCGCGCACCCACGTGACGCCGCCGACGACCGCCGCGCCGAGCAGCATGCTCAGCACGACGATCACGATTGTGCTTCCGTACCGTTTCATGTCCACCTTCCCACTCGCCCCGTCTGGGCGCGATGCGCCCTGTGCGGCCTCGCCCGTCCGTGCCGCGGCCTCACTTCAGTATGGGCGACAGCGTGCGCGCGACGTACTTCAAACATGTTACGGCGCGCCGCTCCGCACCGCTCGCGCCGTCGCAAAGTTGAAGAGCCACGCCTGGGCAAACGTGACTCTTCCGAGAGAGAGGTGGCCTGCGGCAGAAGCAGGCCTGCCGAGGGAGGGTGTCTTACGGACAGTCGCCGCGCCGCTGCATCGCCGTCGCAAACCGGCTGAGCGGCAGCACGCTCAAGGATCGCGGCGCCGCCGGTGCGAATCGCGCCTCGCCGCTCGGCGTGCGCCCGCTTCGCGAGTACCCGGTACGTCTGCTTGCTGATCCGTTCGAGCTTCCGTGCGCTGTCCCTGCCCGCAGAGTAGGCCCGCACCGTTATCGCCCGATTAAGCGCCATTAACAGGGTGTTGAAAAAGTCACCGGACGGCGTTTGGACGTTGATACGTAGCGGCGATCTGAATCTGCGAACGCGGGCTGAAAGCCCGCGCCACGAGAACAAGGGCGGTTCTTCATCACCCTGTTAAGGCGTGGTTTAGCATCGCGTGCCCGGCCCTTGCGCGGATGGCCTAGTCGCCGATGATGCAGATCAAGCGCTTGCGAGGGGAATCTTGACACGTCGCTGCTGTGCAGAGTACGATCAGGCGCAGCTACGGGTGCGAGGATGCTAATGCTCAACCACAAGCCGACGCCGCAGCCAACGGAGCACCGCAGGCCGGTTCCTCCCGCGCGCGCCTAGTCGCGCAGAGGAAGTTGAACGACGCGCTGAATGTGGGGTGGCCCCTCAGTCCGGCGAGTTCGCTATCTGCCTCGATTCGGTTCCACCACACCCCCGCTGGTATCTTCGCGAGCGCGTCGATTGCTCCTTGGAATTCCTGCTTCTTTATCCGCGAAACGGCGATGCACCAGTTCGACCACTTGTTGAATCTGCTGTCGATTGATATCGCCTGCTCGTCCGCAATGAT
This sequence comes from uncultured Chloroflexia bacterium, assembly GCA_963701135.1. Taxonomy (GTDB): domain Bacteria; phylum Chloroflexota; class Dehalococcoidia; order DSTF01; family JACRBR01; genus CAYJMJ01. The sequence continues at coordinate 2,241,009 of OY969567.1, read as the reverse complement.
GGCTTGGTCGTACATGCCGAGTTCGTCGTAGATGTATCCCAGGGCCCATTGCGCGGCAGGGTCATCGGTCGATTGCTTCACCGCTCTCTCGAGGATGCGCCTAGCTCGGTCGAGCCCCGTGGTGCGCTGTGATGCGCCCCCGTCGGGCTTGTCCGGCCCGCCGGGTTCTGTCGGTTCACGAAGCGCCACGAACCAGTACGCGGCGGCCAGGTAGAAGCGTTCCTCGTAGTCGAGGTCGGGCAGGTCTTCGACCATGCGGAGCACGTCCAACGCCTTGTACTCGTGACCCTCGTTCAGGGCGACTCTCGCAACCCAGAGCGCCAGACGCCTGTACCGGGCCTGCTCCCTCCTGGGCAGCTCTCCTGGGTTCACGCCTAGGTGGCGAAGATGAAAGAGTAGGTTGCTGCCCAACTCGTACGCCCATTTCTGCTGTCCCGTGAGGTCCACCTTCTTCCAGGGCGTATCGCCTTCAGGGGAGATGCGGGGACCCATCCCTGGCGGAAGTGGCACATCCTCGATCCGCACCGCGTCCTGCCATACCTGCATCTCCACAGGGCCGATGCGGCGTATCTGGCGGATAAGGTGGCGTCCCTCGAATGCGAAGAGGACACATACTGCCACCAAGATCAGGAGCGCCGCCGCTCCCGTCCCGTCGAGTTTGGCATCTCCGAACAGGAGCCACACCCACGCGAACGCGACCACCGACCCTGCGACGGCCAGCAGCGCCATGGCGGGCAGGACGCCCCAGACCCCTTCGACCGTCCGCCGGATCAGCCCGCGGTTGTCAAACATTGCCATCGGTCAGACCCCCTGATTCGAGACGTGCGAGTTCGCTCGGACGGGAATGATAAATGATCGCTCGCACGCGGCGCTAGTGCCGAGCTGCTCGCGAACGCACGAAAGTCCTGTCGCTCACGCCCAGCGCGGCTGGAACTCCATCGGGATGCCCAGCGCCGTCTTGCCGATGAGCTCCAGCGCGACGTCGTTCGTCATCGGGTGAAACGGCCCCGGCCGCACGTCGCGGTAGTACCGCTGCATCGGGTGCCGCCGGAAGATGCCCGGCGCGCCGACGACCGTCATCGCCTGGTCGACGACGCGCACCGCCGCGTTCGTCGCGTGGTACTTCGTCATGACGATGCGCGCCAGGTCCTCGCGCCCGCGCAGGCCGCCCGCCATCCACTCCCGCGCCGTTTGCCGCACCAGCGCGCGCGACGCCGCAAGCTCGACCTCCATGTCGGCGACGTGGAACTGCACGCCGGGGAAGTGGCCGATCGGCCGCTCGAACAGCACCGGCTTGCGCGTCTTCGCCCAGTCGATGGCGAAGTTGCGCGCCGCCGCCGCGACGCCCAGGTACACCGACGCGACGCTGCAGCAGAACCACGACCAGCATGCACGTTCGCGCCGACGTCGGTGTCGCCCGGCTGCCGCAGGCCGACGCACGCCTGCTCCGGCACCCAGCAGTCCTTGATCACCATGTCGTGGCTCGCCGTCGCCCGCATCGACATCGTGTCCCACGTCTCGACGATCTCGATGCCCGGCGTCGCCGCGCGGCACGACGAACAGCCCGATGACGGCGTTGCCGTCCTCGTCGGTGGTCGACGTGTTGACCGAGAACAGGTCGATGATCGGCGAGAGCGACGTGAACGTCTTGCGGCCGTTCAGCACGAACCCCTTGAGCCCGTCGCGCTCCTCGCGCACCGCCTTCGTCGTCGGGAAGCCCCAGTTGCCGCCGATCTCCGCTTCCGTGAACCCGCCGCCGATGATCAGCTTCTGCTGCGCCTGGCATGCTCGCCATCAGCTTCAGCGCGCATGTCGGTTCTGGCTCCATCGTCTCCATCATCGACCCGAGCGCGAAGAGGTGCATGTTCACGGCGAGCGCGGTCGAAGCGCAGCCCTGCGCCAGCCGCTCCTGGCAGAGACAGAAGTCGAGCAGCGTGCCGCCGAGTCCGCCCAGCTCCTCCGCGATCGGCAGGCCGATGTAGTTGGTCTCCTTCAGCTTCTCGAAGTTCTCGAACGGGAACGTGTTGTCGCGGTCGTGCTCGTCCGCGCGCGTCGCGAAGTCGTCGGCGAGCGTGCCGGCAAGTTCGAGCAGGCGCTGCGTGCGCTGGGCCGCCGAAGTGGTCGTCGTCATCGTTCTCTCCAGGATTCCGAGCGTTGCATCTGCCAGTGTACGAGCCGCCACCCCTACCGGCCACGCATCGACGTACGCCTCCAACCTCCAACCCCTAGATCCGATCGCTGCTCCAGAAATGCAGCGGCGTCTCCGGAAACAGCGCGTCGAGCCGCCTGCGCACCGCCGCATCCGCCCGAGGCCGCGTGCGCCCGCCGGCGCGCCGCTGCCCGAGCAGCGCATCGACCGTCGCCGCGGCGTCCAGCTCCACGTCCGCGCCGCCGCCGTCCCGCAGCCCGACGGAGCGCGTCCGTACGTCAAGCACCGCAGTCTCATCCGGCGCGCTCAACCGGAGGCGAAACGCCGGCCCCGGATGGCCCCCGGCGCGCGTCGACAGGAACGGCAGCAGCGGCCGCAACATCGCCTCGAGCGATAGCACGCGCATCATCATCGGAAACCGCACGTCGGTTGTCGCGTGCGCCGACGGCAGCGTGCGCAGCACCACCGAGAGCTGATGGTCCGCCGGCGTCAGCGCGACGAGCGGCTCGCCGTGCGCCAGCGCGACCCTCCCCGCCGCCGCGACGAGCGCCGCCACCGCGTCGTCGTGCCCGCGCCGATGCTCCAGCTCCAGCACCTGGTGGCCGTACGTGCGGCACCGCGTCCGCACGTACGCGACCGGCCGGCCGTGGCGCTCCGCGACGAACGCGCAGCCGTCGCACTCCGCCAGCCAACGCTCCGCGTCTCGCCACGTGCGCCGCGTCCGCGCGACCGCGCCCGTCGTGCCCGCCGTCGCCGCGCGATAGAGCGCCAGCAGCCGCGGCACGTCGCCCTCGGCCGCCGGCCGCACGTCGTACAGCGACGTCCGGCACGACGCGGCCGCCTCCTTCGCGCTAACCTCGACGACGGGCTCGCGGACGATGCGGTAGCCGAGCCGCTCGTAGAATCCTGAGATCCCCGTGAACAGAAACGATGCCGCCATCCCCTCGCGCCGCATCTGCTCCACCGCATCGCGCATCAGCATCGACGCCACGCCCTGGCCCTGCACGTCCGCGGCCGTCGCCACCGAGCCGATACCGCCCGCCGGCACGGCGACGCCGCGCACGAGCATCCGCCGCGAGAAAATGCGCACGTAGCCGCACACGCGCCCATCGACGACGGCGACGCGCCCGTGCCGCAGCCGAAACGTCGAATCCGCTTCCGTCTGCTTGACGAAGAGCTCGCGCGACGCCTCCGGAAACGCCTGCTCCAGCAGGTCGTACACCGCCGGCAGTTCGCCCGAGCGCGCGCCGCGTGTCACAAAGCTCACGGCGCCGATCCTAACACGGGCACCGGCGGCCCGGTGCTTCGACACTCCAACCTCCAACTTCGAACCTCCAACCTCCAGGCCGCCACGCCTTGACCTGCTCCCGCGCAGTACTTATGATCGCGGGGTATACATCAGGAACTCGACCTGGCGGGTGATACCTGCTGGCGGTTACAGCCAGTCGCCGGGCCGTCGGAGTCACGCATAGAGCGATGACTTCGCGGTGCGGCTTTTTTGTCGCCCGCACGGGGTACAGATGATCGACCTGCGGCAGACCACCGGCAGCGGCATCGACCGCATCATCGAGCACGCGCTCGCCGGCGGCCAGATCACACCAGAGGACGGCTACGCGCTCATCGGCGCCGAAGGCCCGGCGCTCGCCGCCGTCATGGCCGCGGCGTCGGAGTTGAACCGGCGCGGCCACGGCAGCACGGTCACGTACTCGCGCAAGGTGTTCATCCCGCTCACCAACCTCTGCCGTCAGAAGTGCGGCTACTGCACGTTCGCCCGCGGCCCCCACGACCCCATCGCCCACACGATGACGCCCGACGAGGTGCTCGCCGTGGCGCGCGCCGGCCGCCGCCAGGGCTGCAAGGAAGCGCTGTTCTCGCTCGGCGAGCGGCCGGAGGAGATCTACGACTTCGTGCGCGACGACCTCGCGCGCTTCGGCCACAAGACGATGTCGTCGTACGTGCGCGAGATGTGCGAGCTGGTGCTGAAGGAGACCGGCCTTCAGCCGCACGTCAACCAGGGCATCATGGACCGCGACGAGATCGTCTCGCTGCGCGAGGTCAGCGCGTCGATGGGCATGATGCTCGAGACCGTGTCGATGCGCCTGCACGAGCGCGGCATGGCGCACTGGAACTGCCCCGGCAAGATCCCCGAGGAGCGCCTGCGCACCATGCGCATCGCCGGCGAGGAGCGCGTCGCCTGGACGACGGGCATCCTCATCGGCATCGGTGAGACGCGCGAGGAGCGCGTCGACTCGCTGTTCGCCATCCGCGAGCTGCACGAGCAGTACGGCAACATCCAGGAAGTGATCGTGCAGAACTTCCGCGTGAAGGAAGACATCGCCATGCGCCACAAGGACGAGCCGAGCGTCTTCGAGATGCTGCGCACGATCGCCGTCGCGCGCCTGATCCTCGGCGCCGAGATGAACATCCAGGCGCCGCCGAACCTGACGCCGGACGCGCACGGCACCTACCTGCTCGCCGGCATCAACGACTGGGGCGGCATCTCGCCCGTGACGAAGGACCACATCAACCCGGAGCGGCCGTGGCCGAACCTGCTCGAGCTGAAGGAGACGTGCGCCGACGCCGGCTTCGAGCTGCGCGAGCGCTTCGGCCTCTACCCCGAGTACGTGCGCGAAGACGAAGGACGCCGCGGCTTCATCCCCGACGCGGTCCGGCCGGTCATCGGACGGCTGGCGGACGCCGGGGGACTCGTGCGGCGGGAGGAAGAGCGATGGTAGCTCCGCGGAACAGCAAACAGCAAACAGCAAACAGCAAAGAGCCGTGGAGCCGCGTGTCGCTGCCCGTCGAGCGCGACACCGCGCGCATGCTCGACAAGGCGCTCGACGGCGAAGACATCACCGTCGAGGAAGCGACGGCGCTGTTCGACGTGCAGGGCCCCGCTCTCACGGCGCTGATCCTGACGGCCGATGAGCTCCGCCGCCGCACCGTCGGCGATGTCGTCACGTACGTCATCAACCGCAACATCAACTTCACGAACGTCTGCATCAAGCACTGCGGCTTCTGCGCGTTCAGCCGCGACCATCGCGAAGAAGCAGGCTACTTCCTGCCGACGGAGGAGGTCGTGCGCCGCGCGCAGGAGGCGTGGGACCTCGGCGCGCGCGAGATCTGCGTGCAGGCCGGCCTGCCGCCGAAGATGGAGGGCGACTACTACATCGAGCTGACGAAGGCCATCAAGCGCGCAGCTGCCCGACATGCACATCCACGGCTTCTCGCCCGAAGAAGTGCTGTACGGCGCCGTCCGCGCGCGCTGCTCGATCGAGGAGTACCTGCGCGCGCTCAAGGCCGCGGGCGTCGGCAGCCTGCCCGGCACGTCGGCCGAGATCCTCGACCAGGAGGTGCGCGACCGCATCTCGCCCGGCCGCATCACGCGCGACCAGTGGGTCGACGTGATCACGACGGCGCACCGCGTCGGCTTCCGCACCACGTCGACGATCATGTACGGCCACGTCGAGACGTCGCGCCACAAGGCCGCGCACATCGGCCTGCTGCGCGACATCCAGAAGGAGACCGGCGGCTTCACCGAGTTCGTGCCGCTGAGCTTCATCGCCTCCGAAGCGCCGATGTACGCCAAGAAGCTCGTCGAAGGCCTGCGCGGCGGCGCGACCGGCGCTGAGGTCATCAAGATGTACGCCGTCTCGCGGCTCATGCTGAACAACTGGATCCCCAACCTGCAGGCGTCGTGGGTGAAGGAAGGGCCGAAGCTCGCGCAGATGGCGCTCGATGCCGGCTGCAACGACTTCATGGGCACGCTGATCAACGAGAGCATCTCGACCGCCGCCGGCGCCATCTACGGCCAGCGCATGGCCCCGCGCGAGATGCGCGCGATCATCCGCGAGATGGGCCGCATCCCGGCCGAGCGCAACACCCTGTACGGCATCGTCCGCGAGTTCGGCCCCGATGCCGACGACCACCACGACCCGCTCGACCTGGCCGACGGCTCCGACGAGCGCTTCGGCTCCTACGTGGCGTTGACCCAGTCCCCCGACTTCAAGTTCGCCGACAAATACCGCCGCGCCGAACCCGCGGAAGCGTAAACCGGAACCACACGGGGCGTTTGGGTACTCGCATCTGCACAGTCGGTTCTAGCGCCGCGTCCGTGGACGATCTCAGATATTGTTCGCACGCCGTTTTGCACGTTCGTCCGCAGCTCGCGCCAGCTTGTCTGGGAAGTTGACCAGCCAGAGTTCGGGGTTGTCAGGGTGCTCAAATGTCCCGTCACGCTTAACAAGGAGCAACGCAGCCGCGTTGTACAACGATTCACCATTTAGCTTGTACTCGACGATTCGCTCGCTGAACACCCTGCGACGATCGATGTGAGAGCTGTTTTCGAAGACCGGATCAAGATCGGGCAGACGAGGCCGTGTGATCGAGCGTGTTGCTGACTCGTCACATATCACGAACACGAACCCAAGAACCGTGTCCGGTCCGTGCTTAGCTCGAACGTCGAGGCCGCTGCCCAGCGCCTCCTCGTAGCGGTTGTTCTCGTTGTTTCCGTAGCTGTCCACCTGCGACTTGAACTCTATGCAAATGCGCGGCACGCCATCGGAGTCCCGGCACACAATGTCCCACGACTTTGCCACACGAAAGTGCCCCGCGACGACCGCATCACGGTCGCCGAATGACTGCGCGATGTGCGAAGGCCAGCCGAGACTATCGAGCTCATCAGCTATCAGTTTCAGGAAGGCCTTATCATGCTTGGCCCCCTGCGTGCCGGTAGATCGCGCCCCCCAGAAATCCTGTACGGCGAGCGCGATTTCATTGTCGGAGAATGGCATCAGCGTCAGGAAACTCGTCGAGAATCACGGTCGTCGTGGTCATCGATCGGCGTGACGTTCTTCGGAGAGCCGCGCCGCTCGAAGACCACATTGCCGCCCAGCTTCTTGCGCACACCTAGTCGCCGCATGATGAGCGGCAGATAGTTCTCTTCGACCTCATAGGTAACTGATGACCGGCCTAACTGCAGAGCAGCCAAAGCAGTGGTGCCGGTCCCGCCAAAGGGATCGAGGACAGTATCGCCCACGAATGAGAACATCCTGACGAGGCGGGTGGCGATCTCTAGAGGATAGGGCGCCGGATGCTCTTTCAAACTGGCGCCGGGAACATCGGTCCATATTGTCGAGAACAGCGCTGAGTACTCATCCGTGTCGATGAAAGACGCGGTCTCCATCTCGGCCGTTGGCGAGCGGTAGCCCGGTTTTCGCAGGAAAAGGATGTGCTCGGTGTCGTTCTTGATAACCCCGTTCGGCAGGTTTGGTTTTCCCAGGAATCGACTGCTATTCGACGCCTCAAGCTTGATGTTCGTAACCTTGAGCCACGTTATCCCCTGGAGGTTGTCGAACCCCAACTGACGCGCCCGCACACGAATGTCCGAACTCAGCGGAAGAACGTAATGCCGCCCTGCATCGCGACGCGCAACGTTCACGTCGCCGACGACGCAACACACCCGGCCTCCGGGCACGAGAACCCGGTAGCACTCAGCTAGGGTCTTCTCGAGCTCGTTCAAGAACTCATCGTAATCGGGAATGTGCCCTAGCTGATCGGGATTACCGGGTTCGTACTGCTTCAGGTTTGCGTAGGGCGGGCTCGTCACGACCAGATGTATCGCGCCGCTCTTCAGCTCCGGCATGCGTCTCGAATCCCCGAGTACGATCCGGTGCTCGGTAGGCCCATCGGTCATCCGCTCGCGAGGCCTCTTGGCTGGTGGTGGTGGCATCAGCGGGATTGTCGCATGGACGAGTCCCTGAGAACAAGTGTTCCGGTTATGCAAACTCAGACTGTTCGCAGGCCGCCACACCCCAGGTTCTAGGTTCCAGGTTCTCAGTTCTGCGCCGCCACCGGCGCCCCCTCCAGCGCATCCAGCAACCACCGCGAGGCCGCGCTGATCGCCTCCACCGCCGCGTCGAACGCCTCGGCGTTGCGGCGCGATGGCGTGCGGTAGCCGCTCACCTTGCGCACGAATTGCAGCGCCGCCGCTCGCACTTCCTCCTCCGTCGCCGGCTTATCCTGGCCGCGCAGCGTCTTGATGCTCCTGCACATGCGCTACCTCCCGTCCTCGCGCGGCGCCTCGATGCACTCCACGCCTACGGCCCCGACCACCGCGCTGTGCGACGTGCCGGGCTCGATGTCCAGCCGGTCCCCCGGCCGCAGCTCCACATCGCCCTCGGCCATCCGGAACACGATCGACCCGCGCAGGCAGTAGAGGACCTTGTGGTAGCCATGCTCGTGCGCCGCGTACACGTCGCCGGGCGCGTTCGACCAGCGCATCGTCCGCAACCCCTCCGCCCGCAACACGTTGACGATGACGGGTTCGCGCATGTCGCCGTCGTTTCTCGTAAGCGTTGCACCCATCGCGCGCGCCTCAACGCGTGTTTGTCACCGGCGGACGTGCCGTTTGGGCGTCGCGCGGTGCCGAATGCGGCGCGGGCGGCGGCACTCCTATGCTATAGTTGAGACTGTAAAAAGGGTAGGGATAGATTCGTGCAGGCCACCCGACAGGACATCCTCGACTACCTCCGGCGGCACAGCCAGGCGACGGTCAAAGAGCTTGGCGAGCACCTGGGCCTCACCTCCACCGGCATCCGGCAGCACCTGACGGTCCTCGAACGCGACGGCCTCGTCGAGGCGCGTGAGGAGCGCGGCCACGTCGGCCGGCCGGCGCTCGTCTACCGCCTCACGGCGAACGGCGACGCCCTCTACCCCAAGAAGTACGACGCCCTGGCCAACGCCCTCATCGACGAGGCGCGCAACCTGCTCGGCCCCGAGCCGCTCCAGCACCTCATGAAGAACGTGGCCGCCCGCTTCGCCGAATCCTACCTGCCGCGGCTCGAGGGCAGGCCCATGACCGAGCGCGTGATCGAAGTCACGGCCATCCTGCAAGAGCGAGGCTGCCTGGCCGATATGACCAGCGACGGCGACGACTACCTCATCAGCCAGCACACCTGCCCCTTCCCGAACGTGGCTACCCGCAACAGCGCCGTCTGCGCGCTCGACGTCGAGTTCGTCCGCCGCCTCGTCGGCGCCGACGCCCGCCTGACGACGAGCCTGCTGCGCGGCGACGACGCGTGCACGTATCGCGTGCGCGCCGGCGCGAACGGCCGCCATGCGTAGCCCCCACGTCCTCGCCGCGACATAACCGCACCCACCGCCACTCGATGCACCGCCGCTTCCGACAGCGATCGTACGTGCGGATTATGTGCAGCTCACGACGCTTCACGCGTGCCGGGAATTCGCGCGCCGCGCGGGGTGCGCGCCGCGAGATCGACGCGTATAATGGCGCCAACCACGGCGCGGCTGCCCGGCATAGCCTCGCACTTCATCTCCCACCAGCCCATCCTGCCGCTGCGCTCCTGAGCGGTGCGCGCGGAGCGCATTGTGCGCGAGGCTGCCGCGAGATCGCCGAGCCGTGTCCGTCGAGGTGCGAACTGCCATCGCGTGCCACGCACGCGTGGGTCCAGGGAGGGACATGACCGTTCGGACGTGGGTCGGGAGATTCTGCGTGGCCGATGGCCGCGTTGAAGAAGAGGGGCCGTGGCTCGGCTCGCTCATCCGCCAGCGCCCCGACGAAGAAGCCGACGAACTCTACGTCCTCATTGAGCCCGCTTCGCCGGCGAGCGAAGAATTCACGTCGCAACTCGTCAACGTCATCGCCCAGCTCTACAACCGCGACCCACTCTCGCTGACCGGCGCGCTGATGCGGTCACTCCGCGCGGCGCACGAGCACCTGCGCGACTGGAACCGCCGCAGCCTCAAGGAGCACCAGGTCGGCGCCGGTACGAGCTGCCTCGCGCGGCGCGGCGGCGACGCATATCTCGCTCAGGCGGGGCCAAGCCTCGCGTTCGTGCGCACTGCCGATGGCGAGTTCCGCCGCATCACACCGGAGGCGACGGACTTCGAGCATGCCGTCGGTGTCGCCGAGGAGTTCGAGCCGCGGCTGACGCGCATCAAGCTCAATCCCGGAGACCTCGTGCTCGTCGCCTCGACCCAGCTCGCGGAGTTGCTCCCGGAGCACCACATCGAGCGCATCCTCGCGCGCGGCTCCGACGATGCGCTTCCCGAGCTGTACCTGCTGTGCCGCGATCGTCCGAACCTCGCGCTCGTGCTGCTGTCCTGCTTCGAGCCCGAGCCGGAGCAGCCGCCCGCCTTCCTCACGCGCGACGGCGACATCACCGATGCAGCGGCGGCGCCCCTCGATGACGGCGGTCGCCGCGGCGACCCCGGCGTGCTCGTCGGCGCGCCGGCCGGCGCCGGCCCCGAGCCGGCCGAGGCCTCGCTCGCGGCGGGGACCGCCGGCGCCATCCCGCTGCCTCCGCGCCCGATCCACGAGCAGGTGCGCGAGATCACGGAGTCGACGGCGCCGCCACCGGCCGCCAACGTGCGTCTGCGCGGCGACAGTGCCACGCCGCGCTACCGCCGCACGACGGGCACGAGCCCGCTGCCGCAATTCCAGATCCCCAGGCTGGCGGTATTCGCCGTGCTCGCGCTGGCGCTGCTGGGCGCCATCGCCTACTGGCAGTTGCCCCGCTCCGTGCAGGAGAGCCGCGAGGACAAGTTCACGACGCTGGTCGCCGGCGCGCGCGAATCGAACGCGCGCGCGCAGGCGACGGGCGACGCCGGCGTCAAGCGCCAGTTGCTCGCCGATGCGAGCTCGAAGCTCGCCGGCGCCGCCAAGATCCACAAGGACAGCCAGGACGTCGCGACGCTCCAGGCCGATGTCACATCGGCCATGGCTGTGCTCGACGCCGTGTTCGAGATCAAGGACTTCACGCCGGTCGCCGACCTGCAGCAGCAGGTGACGGGATCGCTGTCCGTCACGCGCAGCATCATCGGCGGCGGCAACGCCTACTTCCTCGATGCGAAGGGCAAGCGCGTGCTGCGCGTGCCGCTCGCCGGCGGCCAGGCGCCCGACACGATCCTCCAGGAAGGCGAGCCGGCCGGCTTTGTCACCGCATCGCGGCCCGTACAGATCGCGTGGTCGGAGCAGACCGAGAGCCTGACGATCCTCGACGACCAGCGCCAGGCCTTCGCGTACTTCCCCGACCGCGGGTCACTGCCGCTGACCGTGCGCGCCGCCGACAGCATCGGCTCGATCGATGCGATCACCGGCTCCGGCGGCAACCTCTACGTGCTCGATGTGAAGTCGAACCAGGTCTGGCGCTACCTTCCCGGCCAGAGCGGCTTCGACAGCGAGCGCACGGCGCTGCTCGATGGCGCCGTGCTGAAGGACGCGACCGAGCTCGCCGTCGGCCAGGACGTCTACGTGCTCGACACGAAGGCCGGCATCCGCCGCTTCGTCGGCAAGACCGAGGCGCCGTTCACGCTCGCGGGGATCGATACCGGGCTCGTGTCGCCGGCGTCGCTGTCGGTGCTGCCAGGATCGAACCGGCTGGTCATGGCGGACCGCGGCAACAAGCGGATCATCGTCGCCTCGGCCGAAGGCACCTTCCTCCGGCAGATCGTCAGCCCCTCGTTCACCGACCTGCGTGCCGTCGCCGTCGATGAAGGCAACGGCATACTCTACGTCCTCAACGGCGACACGCTGCTCAAGGCCGCCTTCCCCCCGTGAGCTGCCGAGGAGCGTGAGATGCCCCGGATCGCGGAGTTCTACGGGATCGTCATTGGTATGTACTACAACGATCACGGGTGTGCCGCACTTTCACGCCGCCTACGGCGAAGCCGAAGCATCGATCGGAATCGAGTCGGCGGCGATCCTGGGAGGCGACCTGCCAAACCGGGCGCTGCGGCTGGTCGCGGAATGGGCGTCGCTTCACCGCGAGGAGCTGCTGGAGAATTGGCGTCTCGCGCGCGAACGCCGGCCGTTGAGGCGTGTCGATCCGCTAAACTGACGCCATGAGAACGTATCAGCGCGCCACTGCTGTCCGGGTTCTGCGACCCTACGTGCTTGAGGTGACGTTCGCGGACGGCCTTGTCCGCCAGATCGACATCGAGGGGGAGATCTACGGCGAAGTCTTCGAGCCGCTGAGGGATCCCGCCTTCTTCGCGCTGGTCACACTTGATGCGGAACTGGGCACGGTCGTCTGGCCGAACGGCGCGGACCTCGCCCCTGAGTTCTTGTACCAAGGCGGCATGACTACCGTGGGCGAACGGTGACACGCATCACGCCTCCATAACCAGATTCCGTCGATTCTCGACCTCATCGCCCCAAGAAGCGCGAAGAACGCGACCAGCACCGCAAACTGCGGCTGCCGCCCCGTCTGTATGACGCGCTCGTCGTAAATGTCCGGCAGGGCGGCGATAAAGTCGCGCATGGCCGTTGCCAATACGCGGGTAGTGGCACTCGCGGATCAACGATCACGACGACCTGGTAGAGACACCTCGCCGAGTTAGGCTTCCCTCTCAAGCCAGGACCGGCGGACGCGCTCGAAGAACTGCCTCTGCCGCTCGATCTTGGTCCGCTCGGACTCGTGATAGGCGACCACTCGGTCGCACAACCGCAGCATCCACTCTCGACGTGAATTGCCGGGTAGAAGCTCAACTCGGTTTGCGTTCTTGATCTGGATTTGGCCGAGCCCGAGGGCTCCGATTCGGAGGCAGTCCCACGATAGGAACTCTATCGGGGCAAAGTGGACCTGCGTCGCAAGAACCCGGGTGGCGTTCAAGCTATACCTGATGATGAGCGTCACGAAGACATTGTTGTCATCCGAATAGAATTCGGCGATGCGACGTACGGAGGTCACATTAGGCATGTTGAACTTGGTGTCGAGTCGGTGCGTCTTCACGTTAACGGCGTAGTAGAAGCCCTCGCTGTCGGTGAACGCGATGTCGGCTAGGGCACGTCGCTCGAACTGGCCGACGTAATCGCCAATCTTCCCTTTGAGAATGGCTTCGAGGTTCTCCGAGACGATCGCCTGGAGCTCGTCGCCAACTCCTCGCGTGCTCATCGCCGCGCGTGCTGAGAGGAACTCTGGCTGAGCGTTGATTGTCTCTAGGATCGCGCTCTCGATGCGCGTGCGCGTGTCTGTGGCGAAGAGCTTGCTCGTCCTCACTCGGCCTCGGCGGCTGGCAGACCCTTCCGCCGAAGGATCTTACGCAGAGAGTTTCTCTCCCAGAAGACTTCATCTGCATAGCCCTGGATCCTGCGCTCACACCTGGCAATTGCCAGGCGTTTCGCTGCGATCTCGCAGTACGCGGCATCGGACTCCACACCGACGTACGAACGACCGAGTTTCGCTGCCACGACCGCAGTGGTCCCGGAGCCCAGAAACGGATCGAAGACGACATCCGACGGCTTGGAGCTGGCTAGGATCAACTTGGCGATGAGCTTCTCCGGCTTTTGAGCGGGGTGGTCAGTGTTCTCCGGCATTGACCAGAACGGGACTGTCAAGTCGGTCCAGAGATTGGAGGCATGAGTGAGACGGAAATTGCCCGCTTCTGAGTATTCCCAATCCTTCGGCAATCCCTGCGCGTCGGTGTACGGCGCAATGACGCGGCGCTTGAGCTTCACGGCGTCGGCATTGAAGCTGTAGTCGTCGGAAGCAGTGCAGAACCAGATATCCTCGGCGCAGTTCTTCCAGTTCGCACGTGCTCCACGTCCCTTCTCGCGTTCCCACGTGATGCGGTTTCTGACGCGCAGGTACTTCTCGGCGACGAAGTGGACGGCAGCCGACGATCGCCAGTCTGAGCAGATGTAGACGGACGCAGACGGCTTCAACGCCGGGAGCAACTGCGGGAGCCACGATTCAAGCCACTCAGCGTACGCAGAAGTTGTGCGTCGTCTGAACGTGATCTCGTTGAACTTCTTGGTCAGATTGTAAGGCGGGTCGAGTATCAGGAGATCTGCGAATCCCTGGGGAAGCCAATCGAGTATGGCGAAGAGGTCCTGGTTGATCGTTCGGTCTCGGATCTCATCCAACTCGGCGGGGCCAGAGAGCCTCATAAGGCCGTCGCGATATAACGCGCGCTCTTCGTCGGAGAGCGCGATGGTTCTGTTGCGCGGGGCTCGTTGGACGACCATTAAGCGCAATTATACCCGCGTGATCGCGCCTTCGCTGGCGCTCGACACCAGCGCGGCGTACTTCGCCATCACGCCGGTCTTGTAGCGCGGCTCCGGCGCGCGCCAGTCGCGCAGGCGCGCCGCCATCTCCTCGTCGCTGATCTCGACGTCGAGCCGCCGGTTCGGGATGTCGAAGCTGATCGTGTCGCCCTCGCGCACGGCGGCGATCGGGCCGCCGGTGAACGCCTCGGGCGCGACGTGGCCCGCCATCAGCCCGCGCGTCGCGCCGCTGAAGCGGCCGTCGGTGAGCAGCGCCACCGTCTCGCCCATCCCCTCGCCGACGATCGCCGAGGTCACGCCGAGCATCTCGCGCATGCCGGGTCCGCCCTTCGGCCCCTCGTAGCGGATCACGACCACGTCGCCGGGCTTGATGCGCTTCTGCGTGACCGCCGCCATCGCGTCCTCCTCGCGGTCGAAGACGCGCGCCGGGCCGCGGTGCGTCAGGCGCTCGTGGCCCGCCACCTTCACCACGCAGCCCTCCGGCGCCAGGTTGCCGTGCAGGATCACGAGGCCGCCCGTGGCCTTGATCGGGTCCTTGAGCGTGCGCACGACGTCCTGCCCCGGCGTCTCGACGGCAAGTGCCGCTTCATCGCCGAGCGTGTGGCCGCCCGGCGTCTGCTGCCGCGCGTCGAGGTAGCCGCCCTGCACGAGCCGCTGCGCCACGAGCTGCACGCCGCCCGCTTTGTCGAGGTCGGCGGCCAGGTACCGGCCGCTCGGCTTCAGGTCGGCGAGCAGCGGCGTCCGCGCGCTTACGACGTCGAAGTCGTCGATCGTCAGTGGCACGTTGGCCTCGCGCGCCAACGCCAACAGGTGCAGCACGGCGTTCGTCGAGCCGCCCGTCGCCGCGACGCCGGCGATCGCGTTCTCGAACGCGGCGCGCGTCAGGATGTCGAGCGGGCGCTGGTTGGCGCGCAGCACGTCCATCACCGTCTCGCCCGCGCGCACACCGACGTCGTCCTTGCGCGGGTCGACGGCGGGCACGCTGGCGCTCCCGATCGGCGACAGGCCGATGAACTCCATCGCCAGCGCCATGGTGTTGGCGGTGAACTGGCCGCCGCACGCGCCCGCTCCCGGGCAGGCGGCGTGCTCCAGCCGGTCCAGCTCTTCGTCGGAGAGCGTCCCCGCCGCGTTCTGCCCGACGCCCTCGAACACGTCCTGGATGTTGACGTCCTTGCCTTTGTACGTGCCCGGCAGGATCGTGCCGCCGTACAGGATGATGCCCGGGATGTTGAGCCGCGCCAGCGCCATCGCCGCGGCCGGGATCGTCTTGTCGCAGCCGACGAGGCACACCAGCGCGTCGAACATGTAACCGCGCGTCGTCAGCTCGATCGAGTCGGCGATGACCTCGCGCGAGATCAGCGACGTCTTCATGCCCTCGGTGCCCATCGTGATGCCGTCGCTGATGGCGATCGTGTTGAACTCCATCGGCGTGCCGCCGGCCTTGCGCACGCCCTGGGCGACCTTCTCGGCGAGCAGGCGCAGGTTGAAGTTGCACGGCATGGTGCCGATCCACGTGTTCGCGATGCCGATGATCGGCTTCGCGAGGTCCTCCTTCGTGAACCCGATGCTGTAGTAGTACGAGCGCGCCGGCGCCCGCGTCGGGCCATCGGTGATCGTGCGGGAATTGTGCTTCGGATCGAACGTCATGCTGCGCCTCCGTGTACCGCAAAGGGTACCGGCCGCCCGCGCGTCAGAACAGAGAACGCCGCACGCGACGTGGATCGCAGCCGCCCCCGGCTGCCCATCGGGCGAAGCCCGATCACCGGTAGGGGACCCACATGTCCGCCCTGTTCCGGACGAACACCAAGCGACAACGCCCTGCGTCTCGTCCTCAGGCCAACGGCCCCGCCGCGTGCGCGGCGCGAAGCGCGTGGGGTAGCCGCCCCCGGCTGCCCATCGGGCGAAGCCCGATCACACCCCGGCAAGCCGCCCGGCGTACCGCCTCCCGCCGCCTGCGCGGTGCAACGCATGGATCGCAGCCGCCCCGGCTGCCCTATCACGGGTAGGGGCGGACCCACGCGTCCGCCCTGCTCGAATGGCAAACCGCCCGTGCGCGTCCGCGGCGCGAAGCGCGTGGGGTAGCCGCCCCCGGCTGCCCATCGGGCGAAGCCCGATCGCACGCCCGCGCCGCAGAACGCAGATGGGGGACAGAGACGGCGTAGGGGCGGACCCACGCCGTCCGCCCTGCTCGAATGGCAAACCGCCCGTGCGCGTCCGCGGCGCGAAGCGCGTGGGGTAGCCGCCCCCGGCTGCCCATCGGGCGAAGCCCGATCACCGGTAGGGGCGGACCCACGCGTCCGCCCGGCTCGAGACGCGGGCGGGGAAGCAGAGAGCCGGGCGCGTGGCCCGGCTTCTCTGTCTGTGTGCCGTGATGTTGCGCCTAACAGCGGCCCTGCTTTGCCTTGCCCGGCGGACAGGAAGCCGGCGTCGGCGTCGGCACGCCGCCCGATGGCGTCGCCGTGGCGGTCGGCGTTGCTGACCCGCCCGTTGGGTAGAGCGACAGGATGCCGTTGATGTCGTCCTGGCGCAGCGCACACCGCGCGCCGCTGTAGTACGCGTACATGACGGCGCTCGCATCTGACGAGTGGCCGAGGCCGACGGCGTGACCCAGCTCGTGCAGGTACACCGTCTGGAGCGAGTAAGCGGCGGAGCAGCCGCCGGCCCACGTGAAGTTGCGGTTGTCGATCGCCATGTCGAACTCGTCCGTGCTCGTCGAATACCAGGTCACGCCGAGGACGCTGGGCTCTGAGATGTCGATCCAGCCTATGTCATTGTTGCCGTCGAAAAACTGTGGGCCGCGGCACTCCTTGACGAGCGACGGACAGCGGTTCGTGCTTCCCGGCGAACCGAACGAGAAATACGAGCCGGGCACGGATGACCAGGTGGATATCGCCGCGGCGAGCTCCGACTCGGCGCTGCCGAGCGCGGAACCGCTGCCGTTGTAATGCACGGCGACCGGCGGCGGCGGGTTGTCCCAGAAGAGCCCGGTCGTCGTGTACCCGGAGGTCGCCGCCGCCGGCGTGAGCGGCGCAGCCTCGGGGTAGGCGCGGCGGAGCGCGTCGCGCGCCGATGTCGCCGGGTCCGCGCCCGGCGGCACGAGTGCGACCACCTCGACGATCACGTCGCGGCCGCCGACCGATGCACGCCCGGCGGCAGTTGCGATGGTGGGGCCGCCCGAACGGGCGGCGCTGCCCGCGGTCGTGAACCAGGCTCCGAGCGCCAGCGCGCACGTTGCCGCAAGAAGAAATGTGAGCCGGATATGTTTCATCGCGCCCTCCGCCCCATCTCAAGAATCACTGTGGCGCAGAGTATAACCGCCGCCAGCCTCACTCGTAACGCGGGGATTCGCTTAATCCCGGCGATCCGGGCATTGCTTGACGCTCGCAGCCAGGTTGAGGAAGGTACGTGCATCTGACAGGTGCCGGCGTGAAGGAGGTTCCCTATGCTTCGCTACGGAATCCTGACGGCGATCGCGGCGGGCGCGATGCTGGCCGCCGCCTGCGGCGGGGACAGCAAGCCGAGTGCGACTGCCACGCCGAAGGCGGGCACAACGACGGCAGCCCCGGCTTCGGCGAAGTCCGCGCCCGGCGCCGAGCCGACGCTCAATCCGATGCCTTCGGCGGGCGCCGCATTCGACGTGACACGCGCGAAGGCGCTCCTCGACACGGCATCGCTGACGCCGGCGGATCTCGGCGCGGACTGGGCCATCACTGCCGGCCAGTCGTCGGACAACGCCGCCGCCGCGGCGAGCGACCCGGCGGGAGCGGCCTCGTTCGAGCGCTGCGGCCGCCTGCTCGGGCGGCTGGTGACGAGCGGCCCGAAAGACACGGCGTCGGCGTATCTCACCGGCACGCTCGTCGCGGCGTTCTCGCAGATCACCGTCTACAAGACGGCGGACGGCGCCGCGGACTGCGCGGCCGAGGGCGCGGCGCGCTTCCAGCAACCCGGCCAGTTGGCCCGCGCGTTCGGCACCGTGTTCGTCAACCCCGACGCCGTGACGGTCCAGCCGCTCGAGTATCCGGCGACGGCCGACGGCTCGTTCGCGGCCGCGCTCACCGGCGATATCATTGCGGCGGGCACTACCGTGCAGTTGCAGATCGTGATCGTCGCCTTCCACAAGGGCAACACCTCGGCCGTCGTCGGCGTCGCGATGTCGCCGCTGACGAACCCGTTGACGACCGAGCTCAAGCCGTACGTTCACCTGGTGCTGCGGCGCATCGCCGCGAGCCAGTAGCCATGCCGCAACGCACGATCGCGATCGACGTGCCCGGCGCCGGCGCAATCACCGCCGTGCGAACCGACGCGAAGAACGCGCGCTGGACCTTCGTCTACGCGCCCGGCGCCGGCTCGAACATCGATGATCCGTTCGGCGTGTACGCCGCGCGCGAACTGGCGAAGCACGGCGTCACGACGCTGCGCTTCCAGTTCCCGTACATGGAGGCCGGCCGCCGCTCTCCCGACCGACCGCCCGTGCTCGAAGCCACATGGCGCGCCGTCATCGACGCCGCCCGCGACCCGAAGACGCGGCTCGTCGCCGGCGGCCGGTCGATGGGCGGCCGCATCGCGTCGCAGGTGGCGGCGCAGGGCGCCGCGGTCGATGCGCTCGCGCTGTTCGCGTACCCGCTGCATCTGCCCGGCAAGCCCGAGCACATGCGTGACGAGCACCTGGGCAAGTTGCATGTGCCGGTGCTCTTCTGTTCCGGCACGAACGACGCCTTCGGCTCGCCCGATGAGTTGCGCGCGGCGGCGAAGAAGGTGCGCGGTTCGAAGCTGCACCTGCTCGAAGCCGCCGATCACGGCTTCGCCGTGCGCAAGTTGACCGGCCGCACGCGCGAGGACGTTCTGGTCCGAAGTCGTTGCGGCAATCGTGGAATGGTTGGGAAGCCTTGAATAGCGACCGGCGCCTCGCACCGTCAGAATAGCCCCGGCGGCGATCCGCCTGACGAGGATTGAGGTAACGCGACGTTGACCACTGAGGCCAAGCCCGACGCGCTCGAACCCGGGCCGGCCCGCGCCGGCGTTGCACGCAACGTCTGGGTGCTCGGCGCCGTCAGCCTCTTCGCCGACATCTCCAGCGAGATGGTGTACCCCATCGTGCCGTTGTTCCTGACGAGCACGCTCGGCGCGCCCGTCGTTGCGGTCGGCGTCATCGAGGGCATCGCCGAGAGCACGGCGAGCTCGCTCAAGTTCGTGTTCGGCTGGTTCTCGGACAGGATCAGGCGCCGCGTCCCCTTCACGTTCGCGGGGTACGGCCTCGCGGCGGTCGCCAAGCCGGCGCTCGCGCTCGCGTATCACTGGCCGGCGGTGCTGTTCGTTCGCTTCCTGGATCGCAGCGGCAAGGGCATCCGTACCGCCCCCCGTGACGCGCTGATCGCCGATTCGACCGGCGCGGCATCACGCGGCCGCGCGTTCGGCCTGCACCGCGCGATGGACACGTCGGGCGCGATCGTCGGGCCGCTGGCCGCGCTCGGGTTGCTGGCGTGGTTCGGCCAGCACAACTACCGCCCGATCTTCCTCATCGCCGGCATTCCGGGGCTGATCTCCGTGCTGCTCGTCCTGGCGGTGCGCGAGGTCCGCCACGTGCCGCACGAAGGCACGCTGCCGCCGCTGCTGTCGTTGCGCGGCTACGACCGCCGCTTCCTGATCTTCCTCGCCGTCACGCTGCTGTTCGCGTTCGGCAACTCCAGCGATGCGTTCCTCGTGCTGCGGTCGGCGGACCTGGGGCTCGGCGCGACGGCGATCGTGCTCGCCTACGTCCTCTACAACATCTCGGACGCCGCGCTCTCGCTGCCCGCCGGCATCCACTCGGACCGCATCGGCCGCAAGCCGGTGCTGGTCGCCGGCTTCGCGATCTTCGCCGCGGTCTACGCGGGCTTCGCGCTGGCGACGGACGCCTGGGCCGTGTGGCCGCTCTTCATCGTCTACGGCGCTTACATCGCGTTCACCGAGGGCGTGGGGAAAGCGTACGTGTCCGACCTCGTGCCGTCGGAGCGGCGCGGCACCGCGATGGGGCTGTACAACGCCTGTACCGGCGTCATGCTGTTGTTGTCGAGTGTGATCGGCGGCGGCCTGTGGGACCTCTTCGGCCCGCCCGCGACGTTCGCCTTCGGCGCATCGACCGCCGCCCTCGCCGCCCTGCTCCTGCTGCTGCTGCCCGACGGGTTTCGATCCCGCCCTGGCCCCTAGTGTAGTGCTTCTAACGCTTCGTTAGCGTGGCGGTTCGCCGGGAGGCACTCGCACGCGGCGGAAATCCGTCGGACGAGGCGCTGTGCCGCGTCGGTCCGGCTTCGCCGGACTCACAGCCGAGGGCGGCTATGCTCCACGCTTCGCGTCGCGTTAACTAACGCCAATTCGAAAGCACTACACTAGCCCCTGGCCCCTGGCCCCTAGTCCCTAGCCCCTGACACCTAGCCAAGCGCATCCTTGATCTTGCCCATGAAGCCCCGGTCCTCCTGCGGCTTCACGCCCGAGCTGAGCGACTCGGCAAGCTGCTTGAGCAAGTCCCTCTGGTCCTTGGACAGGTTCTTCGGCGTGACGACGTTCACGCGCACGATCATGTCGCCGCGTCCGCCGCCGCGCAGATGCGGCACACCCTTGCCGCGCACGACGAACATCTCGCCCGTCTGCGTGCCCGGCGGGATGCGCAGCTCGTGCGGCTCACGGTCGATCGTCGGCACGGGCACGTCGTCGCCGAGCGCCACCTGCGCGAAGTTGAGGTCCAGCTCGAGGAGGATGTCGTCCTCGTCGCGCCGGAAGACCTCGTGCTGCTTCACGTTGATCTGCAGGTAAAGGTTGCCGCGCGGGCCGCCGTGCGTGCCTATCTCGCCCTCGCCCGTCAGGCGCATCTGCGAGCCGTGGTTGACGCCCGCCGGGATCTTCACCGACAGCTTGCGCTTGCGCTTCTCGCGCCCCGCGCCGCGGCAGTGCTTGCACGGATGCGTGATGATGCGGCCGTCGCCGCGGCAACGGTCGCAGACCGCCACGTTCACGAACTGGCCGAAGATGCTCTGCTGGACGCGCCGCACCTCGCCGCTGCCGTTGCACTGCGGGCAGCGCTCCGGCTCCGTGCCCGGCTCGGCGCGCAGGCCGTTGCAGGCGGTGCAGATCTCGGCCGTCTGCACCTCGATCGCCTTCTCGATGCCGAACACCGCCTCCTCGAAGTTGATCGTGATGCTGCGCCGGATGTCGGCGCCGCGCGTCGGGCCGCGCTGGCCGCGCTGCTGCGCGCCGCCGAAGAAGGCATCGAAGATGTCGCCCAGGCCGCCGAACCCGAAGCCGTCGAATCCGCGCGCGAAGCCCTCCGGCCCGCCCTGCGCCGCGGCGTGACCGAAGCGGTCGTACATCGCCCGCCGCTCCGGGTCGGAGAGCACCTCGTACGCCTCGTTGATCTCCTTGAAGCGCGCCTCGGCTTCCGCCTCCTTGTTGCGATCGGGGTGGTACTGCATCGCCAGGCGCCGAAACGCCTTCTTCAGCTCGTCCGGGCTCGCGCCGCGGGCGACGCTGAGTACGTCGTAGTAGTCTTGCTTGCGTTCAGTCGTCATGTACCGCCGGTCTTGCCTGATATCGCGCGGATGTTCGGCCGCACCATTGTAGCGGGCTGCCGTGCGCCGGGGGATGCGGGCCAACCCGCAGCCAGGCCGCGAGCGGGCCGCACCTACAGGGTAACAAACGGGGAGCCGGTACCGAGCCGGCTCCCCCTGTAGCTTTTGCTGCTGCTGGCGAGGCGCCGCGAACGTCGCACAGCCCGTGGCGCGGGCTTTTCAGCTCGCGCGGTGCAGCTTCGCGCCGCGAACTCCGATCGTGGTGCGGGCTCTTTCAGCCCGCGCGGTGCAGCTTCGCGCCGCGAACTCCGATCGTGGCGCGGGCTTTCAGCCCGCGAACTTCAACTCGGCGCCGCCCGCACGCGCTTACTCGATGCCCCACGTAATGGTCACGCTCACGGTCACATCCTGCGTGCCCGGCTCGATGGGCGTCGCCGGGAGGTCCGCCGCCGACCGCCCCTCCGCGATGCCCTTGTACATCAGCGGCGGACTCGTCACGCCGGTCTCGATGATGCTGATCGGCTCGCCGACGCTCACGCCGCTGGCGCTGGCGAGCGTCTGCGCACGCGCCTTCGCGTCGGCGACGGCCGCCTCGCGGGCCTGCTTCTTCAGGTCATCCGGCTTGTCGATCGTGAACGCGATGTTCTGCACCTGGACGTTGTTGCCGCCCGCGCTGATCGCGTCGTCGACAACCTTGCTCGTCTTGCCGATGTCGCGGAGCTTCACCGAGACGATGTTCGTCACACGGAAGCCGCTTAGGGTCTGCCTGTTGTTGCTGTAGTCGTACTCCGGCGAGATGCTGAACTGCTGCGTCTGGATGTCATCCTTCGCGATGCCGTTCCCCGTCATCGACGTCACCATCGCGTCGAGCGATGCGGCGGCGCCGTTGCGGGCTGCGTCCACCGTGACGGCCAGCCTCGAAACCCCGAGCGTGATCAGCGCGATGTCGGGCTTGCCCGTCGCCTTGCCCTCGCCCGCGACGGTGATGCCGGTCGCCTGCCCGCCGCCCGGGTTCTCGATGCGCGTCGTCGTGTCACCGCACGTCGCGGCGACCGCCGCGAGGAACATGGCGGCGCTCCCCGCCGCGATGATGGCGATTCGTTTCGGGTTCATGGTCACACCTCTCTCCTTCTCCTGCTCCACACGATGACCGTCGCCGCCGCCGCGATCGCGACCGCCGCGGCGAGCACTTCACCAACACGGAACGCCCAATCGCTTCCGCCGCCCGATGTGCCGCTCGTGCTCCGGTCGGCGCTGTCCTTGAACGCGAGCGTCGGCTCCGGGCGCACCGCCTGCGGCGCGGCGGGCGTTGCGGTTGGGATCGGCGTGTCGGCCGATGCGCGCGCGCCGCTCGCCTCGGTCGCGCTGAGGTTCGCCGGACCGGGCATATCGGCCGCCCCGGCCTCCGCGCCCCCCTCGATGCTCTTGCCGGGCTCCGCGCTGAAGTAATTCTGGCCCTCATTGTCGGCCGTCGTCATCAAGCCCGTCCGCGCGCTGTCGGCGGTGCTCCCGCCGCTCGACCGATACAGGTCCGCGCCGAGCACCGCCGCGAACACGACGATGGCGGCGGCGCTCAGCACCGGCATCGCTCGCACGAGCGGTGGCGCGGGGCGGGGCCGCGGCGCGGCCCCCACCTGGGCCGCGCGCAGGCGGAACGAGCGCGGCGCCTCGGCCGCCGGCAGCGCGCGGAGCGCTTCGCGCGCGTCGCGCAGCGCCGCCAGCCGCGTCCGGCACGCCGCGCACGACTCGACGTGCGCTTCGAGGCGCACGTCGCCGGCCGCTTCGAGCCGGCCGTCGAGATACTCCGAGAGCAGCTCGATGTCCGGCCGATGAGACCTGCCCAGCATCCCTAACACCTTGTTCACACGTTCACCACGACCGCGCATCTATGATGACGCTGCCTCATGTCTACAGACGCTCCGTCGCTCTCGATTGTTCCCCGCTGGGCCCCAGCTCGCCCCTCAGCTTTTCGCGCCCGCGCGCGATCCGTGACTTGACCGTGCCGATGGACGTGGCCATGGCCTCCGCGATCTCCTCGTACGCAAAGCCCTGCAGGTCGCACATGATCACGGCCAGGCGCTGGTCGGCCGGAAGCCGGAGCAACGCCGCCTGCACTCGTGCGTGCTCCTCATGCTGCAGCGCGAGCGCCTCCGGTCCTGCGGAGGTGTCGGCGACTTCGATTGGGTCGTCGGCGCCCGGCGGCGGCGCGTCGAGCGAGAGCGCCGGGCGGCGGGCGCGGCGCCGCAGCTCGTCGGTGCAGGCGTTCGCCGCGATCCGCATCAGCCACGCGCGAAAGCTGGCGCCTTTGAAGCTCCGCACGTTGCGAAATGCCGACAGAAATGCGTCCTGCGCCGCATCTTCCGCCGGAGCGCGGCTGCCGAGCATACGGAGGCAGACGTTGTACACCGCGTGCTGGTGCGCGTCGACGAGCGCGTTGAATGCGTCGAGATCGCCGGCGCAGGCGTCGAGGACAAGGTCCGCTTCGACGCCATGCGGGGTGGGCGACGCCTCCGGGGTAGGGTTCGTCATCAACGCGGCAGATTCTAACAGAGCTTCAGCGCGAGCGGGCGGCGGGGCGGCGCTGGCCACATGCTAGAATAGGGGCAGCTTATGTCCAACGATCCCGCCACCCCGGACGACACGCCCGGGGACTCTGCATCCGGCAACCGCGAACGCGAACTGAGCGCCTGGCGTGACCCGCGCGCCACGTTCGCCGCGCCCTCCGCCGAGGCCGCCATGGCGCCTGTCCAGACGCCCCCCGAGGACTCCGCGCCGCCCGCGCCCGGCTACGACCACTACGACGCCGACGACGCGTACGCCGACGTGCCGGCCGCGCTCGAACTTGCGTTTACCACGGCCGACCTGGGCCTGAGCCCCAACGCGTTCGACCGCGCGATCCCCTACGCCGGCGTCGAGCGCCGCCGCCGGAACGCCGGCGCGCGCCTCCGCCGCGTCGGCCGCGAGCTGGCCGAGACCGTCATCCTGGCGGTGCTCATCTTCTTCGCCGTCAAGGCGGTCATCCAGAACTTCCGCGTCGAGGGCGCGAGCATGGAGCCCTCGCTGCAGAGCGAGCAGTACCTGCTCGTCAACAAGGCGCTCTACTTCCGCGTCAACATGGACAAGGTGCACAAGGTCCTGCCGTTCGTCCCCGGCGATGACGGCCAGAAGCGTCATCTCTTCCGCGCGCCCCGCCGTGGCGACGTCGTCGTGTTCCGCTTCCCGCTCGACCCGAGCCGCGACTTCATCAAGCGCGTCATCGGCGTGCCGGGGGACACGGTGGAGGTGAAGGACGAGACGGTGTACATCAACGGCAGCCCGCTGAAGGAGGACTACATCCTCGCGACGCCGAACTACACCTACGGGCCGAGGACCGTGCCCCCGGGCGAGTACTTCGTGCTCGGCGATAACAGGCGCAACAGCTACGACTCGCACGCCTGGGGCAACACCTGCCCCGCGCAACAGCAGTGCGACTTCGTGCCCGAAGAAAACATCATCGGCCAGGCCTGGGTCTCCTACTGGCCCTTCGACACCCTGGGCTTCGTCAACAACAAAACCATCAAGCCCACCGCCCCATAGGAGGGTGCGCAAGAAGCCCGTTCATTCCGTGGCGCGGGCTTTCAGCCCGCGTAATGCACCGTGGCGCGGGCTTTCAACCCGCGTAATGCAGCGCGTGGCGCGGGCTTTCAGCCCGCGTAATGCGGCTTTGCGTCGGCAGTCCCCCTCAAGCGACTCTGGCCGATCGAGCCTCGTTTCAGCACGCCGCCAGACCCGCTAATCCGTGGATCCAGCGCGTGGATCGCAGCCGCCCCCGGCTGCCCATCCGGCCCCGCCGGATCATGCCCCGTATGCCGCCCCGGCCGGATGGCGACGGGTAGGGGCGCCGTCTGCTGCGCCCGCTGCCGTGCCCAGCGACCTTCGTCGTGCCGCGGTGCGTGTGGGGTAGCCGCCCCCGGCTGCCCCATCCGGCGCAGCCGGATCACCCCGATGCAGCGCTGCCGGGTGTGCGACAGTAGGGGCGCCGGCCTGCTGCACCCGCCCCGCATGCAGCACCAGCCGGGTGTGCGACGGTAGGGGCGCCGCCTGCTGCGCCCGCCCCGCGTACGCCAACAGCGCACACCACCGTAGGGGCGGAGCCATGCCTCCGCCCCGCTCGGTGCCGGTAGCCGGTCTAACCTCTAACCTCTAACCTCTAACCTCTACCACCTACTTCGCCGCCACGAACGCCGCGTACAGCGGCTGCTCCAGCTCCAGCTCGCGCACGGCAGTGAGCCCGGCCGCCGCCGCCATCTCCTCGATCTCCGCGCGTGTGAAGAAGCCGACGGCGTGGCCGCCCTTCGCGACAGCCTGCGGAATCTCGTAGAACAGGTCGATGTGCGACAGCACGGCGTTGTACGTGCCCGCGCAATCCTCGATGCGCTCCGGCCCGCGGATCTCGGTGATCAGCAGCGTGCCGCCGTCCTTGAGCGCGCGCCGCGCGTTCGCCAGCACCACCCGCGCGTCGTCCATCTCGTGCAGCGAGATCTGCGTGTAGATGAAGTCGAACGCGTCTTCGCTCGTGAGGTCTTCGCCGCGCATCTCCTCCGCATGGACGTGCTCGCTCAGCCCCGCCGCCTCGATCCGCTCGCGCGCGAGCGCGATCGACGTTGGGTCGGGGTCGACGCCCGTGACCGTGCACTCCGGGAACGTGCGCGCGAGCGATACCAGCCCGGCGCCGGCGCCGCATCCCAGCTCGAGGATCGTGCCGCCGGATTCGAGCCGTTTCGTCAGCTCCGGCAGCTCCGGCAGCAACACGCTCGGCAGGAACAGCTCGTACGCCGCCTTGCTGAACGCATGGATCGTCTCTACCATCTCCTGGCCGTAGTCGGCGAACGGTATGCCTTCGCCCGTGCGGAAGCACTCCTCGACGCGGTCGGCGAGCCGCGACTCGACGGCGTGATTCGTCACGAGGCCCGCCGAGTACTGGAAGTCCTGGTCATCGAGCAGCAGCGCCTCCATGAACGGCGCCATGATGAATCGCCCCGTGTCCGGCCGGTATTCCAGCACCTCGCCGGCGACCGACGTGCGCGCCCACGCCCGCAGGTAGCGGGCATCGAGGCCGCTGCGCTCCACCATCTCGTCCAGCGTCAGTCCATTCGCGCTCTCGGTGATCGCCTTGAAGAGCCCGAGCTTCAGGCCGTAGTAGGCCATGCGCAGGCTCGCCGCGCCCGCTGCCCACGTGAACAGCTTGAGCGCCTGGTCGTCTTTCGTTACGAAGGTCTGTTGCTGGATCATCGCTCCCCGAGGTCTGAGTGAAATGCGTTCCCATGCGGCCGGAAGCCGGTGGCAAGACGGCCGCCCGCCGTATTAGAAACGATCGGGTGCCGCAGCGACAACGCATCGGTCAAGTTTGTGACGTGCGCCCCCACACCGCGAACAGCGGGTCGCTGTACCCGCCGCTGTCGATGCTGCGGTCCTCCGCCGTCGCCTCATCCCAACCCCCCGCGTACTTGAAGTACGCGGCGATGAGCCCCGCGCGCTCCCGGTCGTTGAGGGCGCGCCAGATGCGCACGGCCTTCGTCGGGAACATGCGGTTGGAGTACGTGACGACGAACGGCGCGCCCGGCTTGAGTACCCGCGCCACGTCGCGGAAGACCTCCACCGGACGCGTCAGGTACTGGACCGAGACCGTGACCACCGCGCCGTCGAACTCGCGGTCGGCGTACGGCAGGCGCGGGTCGGCGTTCAGGTCGTGCACGACGAAGTCGGTGAGCTGGTCGTTTTGGCGCATCTCCCCTTCGTTCATGCCGAGGCCGGCGAGGCGGCTCCACTGGAGTTCGGGCGGCAGGTGCGAGCGGTAACTCGACATAAGGTCGAGCAGCGCACTATGCTTCGGCAGCAACTCCCCGTACAGGTTGCGCGCGGCCTCGATGGCGTATTCGTCGATGTGGACGACCAGTCGCGGCTCGGCGTAGAACTCGCCGTCCGGCGCCGGGTCCTCGCGCTCGAAGAAGTGTGGTTTGAACGGACTGTCTGGCATTCTTGCATCGTAAGCCGGGATAGGGGGATCAAGCCTCCGCAATCCTCCGTCCGGGGCTTGCGATCGCCGCCGCGCTTTCTGAGAATGAACGTGACGGGCAAACGGCGCGCGCATCGAGGTCCGGTATGGCGCACATGGACGCGCAGCAGGTCGAAGAACGGCTCAAGTCTCTGCCCGGCTGGGAGCGCCACGGCGACGAGATCCGCAAGGAGTTCAAGTTCGCGGACTTCCGGCAGGCCATGGCCTTCGTGAACACGGTGGCCGAAGCGGCCGAGGCCGCCGATCACCACCCGGACATCGATATCCGGTACAACCGCGTGAAGATGAAGCTGTCCACCCACAGCGAGGGCGGCATCACCGCCAAGGATTTCGCGCTGGCGGCCGAGATCGAGCGGGCGGCGTAGCGAGCAGGGACACAAAGGTGGCAGAGGCAGTCGAGACGCCGCATCGCGAGCCGTGGCTGAAGCGCAACTTCGGATGGTTCACGCTGTCCATCGCCTTCTTCCTCTTCGTGTTCCCCCACGTCTCCCCGTTCGAGACCCTCAACTTCCACCTGTCGTTTATCCAGCGGTTCAGCGAGTGGAGCCTCGGCAAACTCGAACGCCTCTTCCGCGACTACGGCTACTTCGTCGTGTTCCTGGGCGTGCTGCTGGAGAACAGCATGTTCCTGGGCCTGCTCGTGCCCGGCGCCGTCATCATGATCCTCGCCGGACTCGCCGCCGAGAACGGCGCCATCAACATCTGGTTCGTGCTCGCGCTCGGCATCGGCGCAACCGTCATGGGCGACACCGTGAGTTACACGATCGGCCGTCTCGGCTGGACGCGCGCCCTGGAGCGAGGCTCGCTCGCCGGCATGATGGAGAAGGCGCGCCGGTCGATGGAGTCCAACCACCGCTGGATCATCCTGGCGTATCACTGGGCGGGCTACTCGCGCGTCGTCGGCCCCGCTGCCGCGGGCCTGTTCCGCATCCCCTATCGCCGCTGGGCGCCGCTGGACTACGTTGGCGGCGCCGTCTGGGTGCTGGGCTACACCGGCATGGGCGTGTTGCTGGGCGTCTTCGGGCTGGAGTTCGGCGACACGAAGGGCATGGTGCGCGTGCTGGAGCTGTTCTTCACGGCGATGTTCGTCGCCGTGGTCGCGGCTACGATCTACCGCCAGTCCCGCGGGGCCGCGCGCCGGGCGTCGGCTCCGGCGACCGTCATCGTGCCGGTCGAGGACCGCTGAGTCAGTTGTCGCGCTGGGGCTCGCGCCGCGCGATGAACGCCGCCGCTTCCGATCGCCGCCGCAGGTTCAGCTTGCTCAGGATGTTGCTGACGTAGTTCTTCACCGTCTTGTCGCTCAGGAAGACTTCGTCGGCGATCTCCTTGTTCGTCTTCCCCTCCGCGATCAGCAGCAGGATCTTGTGCTCCTGCTCCGTGAGCGCCGACAGCGGGTCGTCCTCGCTCCGCTGCCCTGACATGCGCACGCGCTCCAGCACCTTGTGCGTGACCGCCGGATCGAGCAGCGACTCGCCGCGCGTCACCGCCGCGATCGCCTCGGCGAGCGCGTTGCCGCGCGTCTGCTTCAGCAGGTAGCCCGCCGCGCCCGCGAGGATCGACGCGAACACCGCGTCCTCGTCGGCGTAAGAAGTGAGCATGATGACCTTCGTCTGCGGCCGCGCCTGGCGGATCTCCCGGCAGGCTTCGATGCCGCTCCCGTCCGGCAGGCGCACGTCCATGATGATGACGTCCGGCTCCGTCTTCGCGGCTTCGGCGATCGCCTGTTCCACGTTGCCGGCCTCGCCGACGACCGCAAGCCCCTCTTTGCGGTTGAGGAGCGCGCGCAGCCCCTCGCGCACGACCTCATGGTCATCGACGATGAGAATGCGAATCTCGCTCATCCTGCCTCTCCTGCCGCTACGTGCACGGGGATGTCAACCTGGATTCGCGTCCCCTTCCGGGGCGCGCTCTCGACGTTGAGTGTACCGCCCGCCGCTCGCGCGCGGGAAACCATGTTCCGCAGCCCCCGGTGCTCCTCAGGATACTCGAACGACGTGTCGAAGCCGTCTCCGTCGTCGGCGATTGTCAGCCTCACCACGCCGTTTTGGCCGCACAGGCCCACACCGACCGACGTCGCCCGCGCGTGTTTCCGGATGTTGTTCAGCGCTTCCTGGGCAATATGGAAGATGGCGCTGCCTCCCTCGTCCGTGAGCGCCGGCAGGTTCGATGAGACCTCGATCGACGTCTCGATGAGCGAATTCACGCGAAACTCCTCCGCAAGCCCGGACAGCGACTCGGCCACGTCGCCGCTGAACCGTGTCGGCCGCAATTCGAAGATGTAGCTGCGGATGTCGCGGATCGTGTCGTTGAGCTGGTCGATCGCCCGGTTGATGCGGCCCTGCACGTCGGCCGGGTTCTCGTCGACGTTGTCCGCCGCGGCCTCCAGGTTGAGCCCGACGGCGTAGATCGACTGGATGATGCCGTCGTGCAGGTCCATGCCGATGCGCTGGCGCTCGCGCTCCGCCTCCGCCTCGGCCTTCAGCCGCTCGCGCTCCTCATCGGCGCGCCGCCGCTCCGTGATGTCCCGTATGACGCTCGTGACGAGCATCCCCTCGTCCGCCTCGATCGGGCTGAGGCTGATCTCGGCGGGAAAGATCGTGCCGTCTTTGCGCCGCGCCGTCAGGTCAAGGCCGATGCCCATCGGTCGCGTCGCCGGGTGACCGTAGTACCCGGAGCGGTGCGCCGTGTGCGCCGGCCGCACGTTCTCCGGCAGCAGCATCTCGACGGACTGGCCGACGAGTTCGCGCTCCTCGTAGCCGAAGACCCGCCCGGCCTGCTCGTTGGCCATGACGATGCGGCCATCGTGGCCGACGATGACGATGGCGTCGGGCGCCGACTCCAGCAGGCTGCGGAACCGCCGCTCCCGCCGCACGATGTCGTCCCGCATGTTCGCGACCAGGCTGAAGATGACCGCCGAGAACGCGATCACGAAGGGGAGGGAGATCGCCGTCGCGACGAGCACCTCGGTCCAGAACGGCAGGTCGATGGCCGAAAACGCGAGGACGAGCACGGAGATGTAGGCGAGCGGCAGCACGATCGCCAGCAGCTGCAGGCGGTTGAGGCGCAGGTCGCTGGCGGTTCCTCTGCTCACGAATGCAGGGTATCACGAAGATTTCGACAGTTGGCGCTTCCGTTTCTGGGCACAGGCCATGTGCTACCTTTTCAACCGTGAGCGTCCTCCCTGACTACCTCGGCCCGGGGCTCGACCTTGTCTTCGTCGGCATCAACCCCGGCCTGCGTTCGGCGGCGACGGGCCACCACTACGCCGGCCCCGGGAACCACTTCTGGCCGCTGCTGCACGAGTCCGGCCTGGTCGATGAGCCGCTCACGTACCAGCAGGACGCCCGTGTCCTCGAATGGGGCATCGGCCTGACGAACATGGTCGCTCGCTCCTCGGCGAGCATCTCCGGCCTCACGCCGGCCGAGATGCGCGCGGGTGCGCGGCTGCTGCGGCGCAAGCTGCTCGCATGCCAGCCGCGCCTCGTCTGCTTCAACGGGAAGCGCATCTACGAGGTCTTCGCCGGGCATCCGTGCGCGTTCGGCGTGCAGGAGGAGCGCATCGGCGCCGCGCTCGTGTTCGTCATGCCTTCGACGAGCGCGCGGACGGCGGCGTACCAGCGCGCGGACAAGCTCAAGTTCTTTCGGGAGCTCCGCAAACTGCGCGACGCTCTCCGGCGCGAGGCGGTGGCATCGTGAGCGAGGCGCCGCGGTCCCAGCCCGCCATTCCCGTCTTCTCCGAGCGCCTCGACACACTCATGGCGGCCATGCTCAAGGGCGAAGCGCCGAACGTCGGCCGCTTCTGCGGCTACTGCTACACCCCGCTCCGCAAGAAGGCCGATGCTTGTTCCCACTGCGCCCGCTCCGCGTCGGACTATGAGCCCGTCGCGAAGATACCCGCCGGCTTCTTCGACCTCTACAAGCACATGCGCAAGCGCGAGAGCCTGATCGTCAATTCGTTCGCCTTCGCCGGCCTCGGCCTCGGCCTGCTCCTGTTCATCGTGCTGGTCGCCGTCGCGGTGTACCGCTTCGACCAGTCGCTGTGGATGCTCGCGGGCGCCACGGCGGTGCTGATCGTCGGCGGGCGCGTGTTCGCCGGCATCCTCGGCGGCTGGATCGGCGACTCTATCGGCTACGACTTCGCGCACAAGCGGCTGGTCGATGAGTGGGCCGTCTACGAGCGCGAGCGCGAAGAACGCCTCGGCCGCGCCCCCGCGCGCTCCGGCGGCGCCGCCGCCGCGCCGTCCGGCGACCCCGCGCCGAGCGCACAGTAGGGGGGTGAGCAGAGTGCGGAAACCGTCGCGTGCACCACACCCTTCCCGCCTCCACAGCGCTCCCCTTCCCTTTCAGGGAAGGGGCCGGGGGTTAGGTCACGCACGTCGGCGCCCCGATCCACAAGGCCACCACGCGTGCGGACCTACTGCCCGCGCGACGCACTGCCCCTGATGCGATACATCGAACTCGCCGTGATTGTCGCCGCACGCAATGCGGAGCCTGCGGCCGACGTCCTCCGCGCACTCACCGGACGCGACGTCTCGATCGAGCTGCCGTTCACGCAGTTCGATCTGGAATCCGATGCGGTCGTTGACCGCGGCGGCATGGCCGTCGTGCGCGCGTATGCCGACATTGATCCCCCCACCCGCGGCCATGACGCCATCGCCGCGCTTCGCGCCGCCGGTGTCATCGCGCACGTCTCCGAGCGCGACGTTGCCGAGGAGGACTGGGCCGAGTCCTGGAAGGAGCACTTCCACGTCGAGCGCTTCGGCGAGCGCATCGTCGTTGTGCCGTCGTGGCGCACGTATGATGCGCGCCCGGGCGACGCGGTGCTCAAGCTCGACCCCGGCATGGCGTTCGGCACCGGCCAGCACGAGACGACGCGCATGTGCCTCGAAGCGTTGGAGCGCGCCGTGCGGCCTGGCATGCGCGTGCTCGACGCCGGCTGTGGCTCCGGCATCCTGTCGCTCGCCGCCGCGAAGCTCGGCGCGCGCGCGGTGCTCGCCGTAGACATCGATCCTGACTGCGTGCGCGTCACCGATGAGAACGCGCGCGCGAACGGCGTCGAGCGCATCGTGCGCGCCGCGCAGGGCAGCCTCGGCGGCGCGTGGCCGTTCGATGCGCAGGCGGCCGCGTTCGACGTTGTCGTCGCGAACATCATCGCGCGCGCGATCGTCGAGCTCGCGGCGCCGCTGGTCGAGGCGCTTGCGCCGGGCGGCCGGCTCATCGTCTCCGGCGTCATCGGCGAGCGCGAGAGCGAAGTGGCGGACGCCCTCCAGGCCGCCGGCGCTCAGGTCGCGTCGGTGCGCGCCATGGCGGACTGGCGCTGCATCGAGGCCACGCGATGACGCGGCGCTTCTACGTTGACCCCGCGCTGCTGGCGAGCGACGCCGTGACGATCGAGGGCGACCTCGCGCATCGGCTCGCGAAAGTGCTGCGGCTCCGCGCCGACGACGAGATCGCGCTGTTCGACGGCAGCGGCGACGACGCGCGCGTGCGCCTGACCGCCGTGCAGGAACGCGCGGTCGAGGGTACGGTCGTCGAACGATGCGCGGGCCCGCCTGAACCACGCGTACGCGTGCACCTCTACCAGTCGATCACCAAGGGAGAGCGCTTCGAGTGGCTGCTCGAGAAGGGGACCGAGATCGGCGTCTCACGCTTCACGCCGCTGCTGGCCGCGCGCGCCGTTGTCAAGACCGCTGCCGAGGGCAACCGCGCGGACCGCTGGCGCCGCATCGTCGTCGAGGCGGCGGAGCAGTGCGGCCGCTCCGCCGTCCCGCTCGTCGATGCGCCGCTGCCACTCGCGGACGCCCTCCCCGTGGCCGGAGGCATCCTGCTGCTGCCGTACGAAGCCGCCGGCGGCGCTGCCCCGAACATCCAGGCCGCGCTGGCCGCCGAGATCGACGCGCTCTTCGCCCTCGGCGAGGTCAGCATCTTCATCGGCCCGGAGGGCGGCTACGAGCCCGCCGAAGTCGAAGCCGCCCAGGCCGCCGGCGCCACCGTCGTCACCATCGGCGACCGCGTCCTCCGCTCCGAAACCGCCGGCCTCGTCGCCGCCACCCTCACCCTCCACGCCGTCGGCGAGTTGGGGTAGGAGACCTCACGGCCGGAACTCCGCCTGTTCCGCTTGGCCCCACCCGATACACCAACTCCTCGCCGAGGGCGGCGCGAAGCGCGGGGCACAGCCGCCTCCGGCTGTGCATCCGGCGCAGCCGGACAACGCGTGCGTAGTGACGCTTGCTCTGGCTCAGGACATCGGTCATGCGCCGGTCTTCAAGCCACCGGGTGCGCTGAATCCGTTGAACGCCTTTAGCAACTTCATCGTGGCGTCATAGTCGAGCTTGTCGCCTTCGTAGTAGCAGGCGTAAAGACCTTGGAGGTTCGAGGGCAGATGCAGTCCCTTTTGAACAAGCAGGATGAAGTTCCCGCCGTAGAACGCCATCGCGGCGCCAATCTCTATCAAGACGTTCTCGTTGATGAAGTGGCGTTCATTCCCGGCCTTATCGAGCAGCGTCTCTTCCGATGCAACATGGATGATTCCGGCGAAGCACGAGCGCATGTCCGCCAGCACTTTATCAGGTACCGGCTTGGATGGAGTTTCATGCTCCTCAGCAACGACCGGGACAAACTTCCCGAAGGTCAGCAAGTCCTTCAACTGCGCAACGATTTCCTTGTTCTTACCGTGCGTGATGAATACACGGTTGTTCTCAACTTGGGGCGTGTTTGCCGTGGGCGTAACCTTGAAGCCGTTCGTCAGGGGAGGGATGTCCAGTTCCTCGATGTCGTGCTCAGGTTCCTCGAACTCCGTCACATCGCCTTCAGCCACAGTAGGGGCAACGGGGTTAGCAACGGCGACGAAAAGGCCGGTCTTCACTGTGCGGATGATGCCAGCAAGTTGGCCGTTTTCGGTGATGAGGTCGAACACGGGCTTCGCCCTGTCTTGCGGTACACCCATGCTGACGAGGACGTTCAGCGCGATCCTTTCCGGGGGGTACTTCGCTCTGTCGTATCGTTGGAGGAACTCCCGAATTATCCTCGGTTTCATCACCGCTTCCGCCTTTGCGAAGAGATCATCACCCTCTTCCGTGGGAGCGATAATGCGCTTGGCCAAGTCTGTCATCGTGATCTGAGACGCTCGCGATCCTCCCTCAATCAATCCGTACGCGAGTGCCGCTCCCGCGAGGGCGTCCCATCCATGACTAGTAGGCGAGAGATTAAGTGCGATAGCAACGTCATGTGGCGCCGCGCTCTTTCCCGCGTATCCGTCGTAGAGTGCCTGACTTACGCGCACTGCCTGAGTTAGCCCAAGCTGCGGTATTTCCGACTGCTTGACGTATGCTCGTT
This sequence comes from uncultured Chloroflexia bacterium, assembly GCA_963701135.1. Lineage (GTDB taxonomy): Bacteria > Chloroflexota > Dehalococcoidia > DSTF01 > JACRBR01 > CAYJMJ01. The sequence goes on along the minus strand of OY969567.1, from coordinate 2,205,901 downwards.
TCTGAACCGCTGGGGTGGCTGCCTGCTTCGAAGCGCTGGCTTTGGTCCCCGACTGAGACGTGACTGTCTTCTTCGCCATGTGAGGCACTCCCCATCGGCATGAGACGAATATATGTACTAATCGCAGCGTAAGGCGGCTACGAGCCTCTTGTCAAGGCGCTGCGTGGCCTCAATGCATGGGGAACCTTTTGCATCCTGCCCATCACCATCCTTTATCCCTCCTCGCACGGTGACACCGTCCGCTCGGACTTCGACTGCCTGGCGGCGTACGCTCTCGCGTACCTGTGAGTTCAGCACCGCGAGGCGCGCGATATGAACACCACACCTGAACACAATCTCCCAGCACGTACCCTCGCCACATTCGCAACAATCAACTTCTCGGCGAATTCGCAAAATACAAGGGTCACAATCAAGACCGCCGACCGCCACCCACTGATAGCTGATAGCTGTCAGCTGATAGCTTCAACTCATCGGCGTGCCGCCGTTGACGTTGAGCGTCTGGCCCGTGATCCACGCCGCCTCGTCCGACGCGAAGAACGCCACCGCCGCGGCGATGTCCCGCGGCTGCCCCTGCCGGCCGAGCGCGATGCTCCGCAGCACCAACTGCTTCATCGTCCCCATGTCGGACTTGAAGCGGCTCGCCATATGCGTGAATGTGCCGTCCATCATGTCGGTGTCCACCGACCCCGGCGCGACGGAGTTGACCGTGATCTGGTGCGCTGCCGCCTCGACCGCAAGCATCTGCGTCAGGCCGATGATGCCCCACTTCGTCGCGCAGTACGCGCCGTACTGCGGCACCCCCATCCGCCCCGCCGACGACGAGATGTTGACGATGCGGCCGCCGCGGCCCGCCTCGACCATCTCGCGCAGTACGCGGCTCGTCAGCAGGTACACGCCGTTGAGGTTGACGTCGATCACCTCGTACCACTCGCGGTCGTCGATCTCCCACAGGTTCCGCTCGCCGCAGTACGCAAGACCGGCGTTGTTCACGAGAATGTCGATGCGGCCGAACTTCGCCATCGTCTCATCGACGATGCGTTGCGCGTCCTCCGGCTTCGTCAGGTCGGCATCGATGCCGAGCGCGCCGCGGCCGGACGCCGCGACCTCGTCGGCGACCGAGGCGACACCGCGCCACGAGGCCGCTTTCTCGTGCTCGGGGAAGCTTTCCGGCGATCGCGGCGAGCCGATCGGCACGACATCCGCGCCCTCGGCCGCAAGCCCGAGCGCGATCCCGCGGCCGATGCCCCGCATACGGCCCGCCCCCGTGACGATCGCCACCTTCCCCTCAAGTCCCGCCATGATGTTGCTCCTTCGTCTGGCTCTACCAACTACGAACTGCGGACTACGAACTCGTCCTCAGTGCCGATGGAGATGGACGCCCTGCTCCGCTGGCGCGCGCGCGCCGCCCTCGCGTTCCATGATCCCCGGCTCGTCCGGGTCGATGTGGACGGTGACGACCGCGCCGGGGATGATCGCGGTGATGTCGCGCTCCAGGTCCTCGACCAGCAAGTGCGCCTCGCTCACGCTGATCACGGGGTCGACGAGCGCGTGCAGGTCGATGTGCGTCTCGCGGCCGGACTTTCGCGTCCGCAGCGCGTGGTAGCCGCGCATGCCGTGGCTCTCGTGCGCCAGGCAATCGGCGAGCCGGGCGAGCGTCTCGGCGGGCAGCGCCGTGTTGACCAGCTCCCGCAGCGCGTCGCGGAAGATGCCGAGCGCGATCCAGAGCAGGTACGCGGCGAGGATCATCGCAACGATCGGGTCGAAGACGTGGTTGCCCGTGGCCGCCACCAGCGCGAGCCCGGCGATCACGGCGCCCGCCTGGACGACGTTCGTCAGCAGGTGGCGCGCATCGGCCGCGATCGCCACGGAGCCGCTGAGCCGCGCCGCGCGGAACGAGTACCACGCGACGCCGAGGTTCACCGCGACGGCCGCACCCATCGTCGCCAGCGACGGCGCCACGCCGATTTCGACATCCTGCGTGACCAGGCGCCGGACCGCGGCGATGGTGACGAAGACAGCGCCACCGGCGATCAGCGCCGCCTGCGACATTGCCGCCAGGCTCTCCGCCTTGCCGTGGCCGTAGGGGTGCTCCTCGTCCGCCGGCTGCAGCGCGAGCCGCACCGTGAAGAACGCGATGCCCGACGCGAACACGTCCTCGGCGCTGTTGACGCCGTCGCCCAGCACCGCGATCGAACCGAACGCGAGGCCAATCGCGACCTTGAGCATCATGAGGAGGGCGTTGGAGGAGAACGAGAGGAACGCCGCGCGGCTGGCGATGTCCAGACGGAAGAACCGGCTTCGGGCGGCGGCGATGACCGACATCGGCATCATCTTACCGCAGCATGTCGCACGCGAGGGCTCGGGTCAGAGGGCGATGTTCGCCGCCTCCAGCGCGGCGGCCGCCAGCGCGCGGCGTGCGTCGTCGTCGCCCATCACCGTGCGGGCGATGATGCACCGCACCCCCTCGGCTTCGACATCGGCTGCGCGGTCGGCGTCGGCCTCGTCGATGATAAGGGTGTCGATGATGCCGGCGTACGCGCGTGCGACGCCCGCGACGTTGACCGGATAGCCAAGACCGGCCATCATCTCGCCCGCGGGCGGCTGCAGCGAGCGGCCGTCGACGATCGGGCTGACGGCGATACGCGGGACGCGTGCCGCGAGCATCGCGCTGCGGATTCCGGGCACCGCGAGGATCGGGCCGATGCTGCCAATCGGGTTGCTCGGCGCGATAAAGATCGCCTCCGCGGCCGTGATCGCGTCGAGCACACCGGGTGCAGGCGCCGCGCGGTCGGCGTCCTCGAACCGGATGCCGCGCACGGCGTCCTGTGCATGTCGCTTGACGAGGAACTCCTGGAATGGCAGATCGCCCGCATCGGTTTCAACGACCGTGCGTACGCGGTCGTCGCTCATCGGCAGCAAGCGCGCGCCGACGCCGAACGCGCGCGCGATGTCGGCCATGACGGCGGACGTCGGCCAGCCTTCGTGCAGGAGCCGCGTGCGATGCAGGTGGGTCGCCAGGTCGCGGTCGCCGATCTGAAACCACGTCTCGTGGCCGAAGCGCCGGAGCGATTCGAGCCAGCGGAACGTGTCGCCGCGCAACCCCCACCCGCGCTCTTCGTCGACCTCGCCGGCGAGCGTGTACGTGACGATGTCCGGGTCCGGCGACACGTAGAGTCCGTGGAACCACTCGTCGTCGCCGGTGTTGATGATCGCGGTGATGCGCTCGGCCGGCACCACGGACGCAAGTGCCCGCACGAAACGCGAGCCGCCGATGCCGCCGCAGAGTACGATGATCATCGGGCGCACCTGCGGCTGGACGGGATGTTGATCACGAGACGGCGAGTCGCTCCCCGGCTGCCTCGGGCACGCCCTGGTCCTCCAGCGCCGCGAGACCTTCAGCGTCGTCCGCACGCGCCCAGAGGAAGAGGATCGCGGGGCCGGCGACGACGGTGAGCGCCGCGAACGTCAAGAACACGGCCCGCAGGCCCAGCTGGTCGGCCAGGATGCCGCCGATCGGCTGGCTGATCGCGAGCAGCATGCTGCCGGCGACGCTCTGCACCGAGAGGATCGTCGCGCGCCGCTCGCTGGGGATGCGCCGGTTGATGTATGTGGCGACGACCGGATTCTGCATGCCGGCCACCATGCCGATCGGCAGGAACGCGGCGTACACCCAGACGTGGTCGAATCCCGCGAGCGCGAAGTTTGCGATCGCGAGCGTGATGGGCAGGGCGAAGAATGCGCCGCGCTGGCCCAGGCCTGACACGACCCGGTACGCGCCGAGCGCCGCCGCGATCCCGACCGCCCGCACGGGCGCCTGCCAGAAGCCGAGGTTCTCGGTGCCGACGCCGTGCGCGTGCAGGTACGGTTGCAGGAACACGAGCGGCGTGAACGTCGCCGCGAACAGCAGCGCCGTGAACAGGATGATGTAGCGCAGTGCCGACTGGCGCCACGCATCGCGCAGTCCGTGCAGGATCATCGCCGGATACGACTCGTGCACCTCGTGCGGCACCTTCGGCTCGTGCATGGAGAAGGCGACCGGAATGGCGAGCAGCGCGATGCCGGCGCTGAGCTCGATCGGGAACGACAGGCTCGTCGCGGCGGCAATTGGCGCGCCGATGAGGATGGCCATGAGCACGGCGAGCGACGTGAGCGCCCAAAGCCGGCTGTTGATCTTCTGGAAGTCCTCCTCGCGCCCGACCAGCTTCAGGCTGTCATACAGGATCGCAGCGTCGGCGCCGGACTGGAACGTCAGCGCGAGCCCCCACGCCGTGTACGAGATGAGGATGACCGCGTAGTTGTCGGCGATGCCGAACACGAACACCGCGACGGCGAGCAGCGCGCTCCCGAGCATCAACGACACGCGGCGACCGAAGCGGTCGGCGATGGCGCCGGTCGGTACTTCGGCGAGCACGATGAGGAGGAAGAAGGGTGTATCGAGCAGCGTGATCTGCGTCAGCGAGAGGCCGCGGCTCCTGCTGCAGGTAGATGACCCAGATCGGCCACCACAGCTGGAAATTCATCAGGAAGCGGTACACGTACGACTTCCAGATGTTCCCTTCGAGCGCCATCTCCTCGCGAATGCGCGTCAGCAGGTCCATCGCAGCGAGTATAACGAGCCGAATCGCGCGGGAGAGGCGAAGAGAGGCCCACCCGGGGCCCCTCTTGTCAATTCGCTGCGCCCGTGCGCGCTAGATAGGAGCAAAGACAAAGATGCCGGGCGCGTACGGACTGCCGGCGGTGACGAACAGCTCGAGCACGATGGCCCAGACGGCGAATCCGGCGCCGTTGGCAGCGAGTACGCGGCCCGGGCTCGCATCGGTTACAGATTGCACGGCCAACTGCGTCAGGCCGAAGAGGAGCACGAGCGACGTCAGACCGATGCCGTAGTCAAGCTGCGGGATGAACACAAGGAGCCCAAGCGCCGAGCGGCGCGGCCGCGAACCCCATGACGCGGACCAGTTGGTTGAGATCGGCACGCGCCCGGAAGATCTGACCCAGCATCACGTACGTGACGCCGACCCAAACGCCCCACAGCACAATGGCGAGCACGCTGCCGATGATCCCCGATTTCCAGAAGAACTCCCCGGACTTGTAGTTGTAGTCCTGCATCTGGTACCACAACCAGCCGCCAATCCCGGTGAGGAACGTCGCCGCCACGACGACGACGGCGGCGGGGATTATGGCGTTGCGGTCGTCCCTCACCTCCTCGAAGACGCTGGCATCAAGCGTCGCCAGGCGCCGGAGCCGCTGTATGAGTGAGTTGACATCCATGCCACCGGCCTGAGCCATCATGCCTGCTCCTCCTTGCCGCCTGCGGGCAGGCGGTTTCTGTGCCCCTCGCCCCAAACGTTCAAACGCCTATCTCATACAACACTTGACGCACGTTGTCTAGTCCCGGACTGCCGCCTCGCGACGATTCCTGTCTCAAATCGGGGACTTCCCCGGCACACCGGGCCGGCGAGGGTACGCCTCGGGCGTCTCGCGCTGCTTCACGACCACCACGAGCGCCTGGGGTGAGCCCGGCACCTGGAGCGGGACCGCGAAGGCGCGGCCACCGAGCACTTCGAGCGCGCGCTTCGACGCGGCGAGCTCAGATTCGGTGCGCGAGCCCTTCGGCGTCGCCACGCGGCCGCCCGGGCGGGCGAACGGCAGCGTCAACTCCAGCAGCGTGGGAAGAGGCGCAACCGCCCGCGAGACCACGAGGTCGAATCGCCCGCGCAGCGCCGGATCGTGGCCGAGGGTCTCGGCTCGTCCCGTCAGCACTGACGTATCGCCGAATCGCAGGTCTGTAACGAGCTGCCGAGAGAAATGCCGTCTTCTTGGCCGTCGCTTCGATCAGCGTGAGGCGGATCGAAGGCCAGACGATCTTGAGGACGACGCCCGGGAAGCCGGCGCCGGCCCCGACGTCGAGCACGTCGCTGGACGGGCGGAGGATCTCCCGCTGGCGGAGAGCGGCGCCGAGCGCGATCGATTCCAGGAAGTGGCGTCGCTGCACGATTTCAGGGTCGACGTCGCCCACGAGGTTCGCGCGGTGCGACCACTCTGTGAGCAGTGCGAGATAGCGTTCGAACTGCGCGATCTGCGCTTCGGAAAGCCTGACGCCGTACGCTTGGGCCTCGCGGATTAGCACATCGAGCATTGCAGGAGCATAACAGCCAGTTTGACGCCCTATCAGGGCGAGCCTACAATCAGGAAGAAGGGCAGGAGGAATGGACATCTATGGCGGGTGACACGACGACCGAACATGGACGCTTCAGGAAGTTGCACACACGTATCTGGCGTCCCTGAAGGCGGCCATCCGCCAGGCGGCGCAGCCGGAGGTGCTGAAGTTCGTCCGATGGGTAGGCCCGGACCGCGACCTGTCCACCATGCGCGGACATGAAATCTCGCAGTACGCCGAGAACTTCCCTCCCACCGTCTCAGATGCAGCCAAGCGCGCGGATTTCGTCCGCGCGTTCTTGAAGTGGGCGAAGGATCGCGGGCTCACATCGGAGAACCTGGGGACGCACCTGCGGGTACGCAAGGCCTCGAAGTCAAGCTCGAACGCGCAGACCGTCGAAGTACAGCCGATCTACCTGACGAAGGAGGGCCACGACGCGCTCGTCGCCGAGTTCGAAGAGCTGAAGCAGCGGCGGCCGTTGATCCAGGCCGACCTGGCGCGCGCGATGGCCGACAAAGACTTCCGCGAGAACGCGCCGCTCGATGCCGCGCGCAACGAGCAGGCGCACCTGGAGGCGCGCATCCGTGAGATCGACGCGACGCTGCGCCGGGCCGTGGTGCTCGACCAGGGCGCCGAGCACCCGGGCGACATGTCGCAGATCGGCGACATGGTGACGATCAAGGATCTGCGCACCGGTCAGGAGAAGAGCTACACGCTCGTGAACTCCGGACGAGGTGCGCTCGGGCCAGGGCAAGATCTCGATCGCGTCGCCGGTCGGCAAGGCCGTGTATCAGCGCCGCGCCGGCGAAGAGGTTGAAGTCGAGGCGCCGTCCGGGACGTTCCGCGTACGCATCGAAGCGATCAAGTCGTCGTAGACCTGCACGTACAGCCGAGAACAAACAGGGCCGCTCACGTCGAGCGGCCCTGTTTCGTGATCGGCGGTGGGTTGGCCTACACGCCCTTGAACGACGGCTGGCGCTTTTCGACGAACGCGCGCGCGGCCTCGCGGTGGTCGTTGGTCGTGCCGGAGAGGCTCATGTTGAGCGCCTCCTGGTCGAGCAGCGTCAGCAGGTCGCAGGTCTCGGCACGGTTCAGGTTCTCCTTCATGCGCGCGTAGGCGAGCGTCGGGCCGGTGGCGAGGTGCGTTGCGAGCGTCATCGTCTCGGCTTCGAGACGATCGTGTTCCACGACGCGGTTGACCATGCCGATCGCGAGCGCGGCGCCGGCGGTCAGGATCTCGCCCGTGAGGTACAACTCGCGTGCCTTCCCCATGCCGACGAGCTTTTGCAGGAAGTACGAGCCGCCGAAGTCGCCGCTGAAGCCGACGTTGCGGAACACGGTGCCGAGCTTCGCGCGGTCGGACGCGATGCGGATGTCGCACGCCAGCGCCAGACTGAGGCCGGCGCCGACGGCGTGGCCGTTGACCATCGCGATCGGTCGGCTTGGGCATGGTGTGCAGCATGTAGCTCGTGCGCCGTTGCGCGTCGCGCAGCCCGTTCGACGCCGCGCGCGAAGGCGGAAGCCGGCGAGCTGCTCGCCGTTGTTGCTGGAGGATCGGGTCGCGGCCCGCCGCCATGCCCTTCACGTCGCCGCCGGCGCAGAACGCGCGCCCGGCGCCCGTGAGCACGACGCAGCGGACGTCGCGGTCGGTCGCGCAGTCGGCGAGGAAGTCGGACAGCATCGGCATCAGCACGCCGCCCATCGCGTTCAGGCTGTCGGGGCGGTTGAGCGTGATCAGCGCGATGCCGTCACTGCGCTTGTCGATCAGTACGTCTTCAGACACAGAACACCTCCGGTGTTAGAACCTGGAACCTAGAACCTAGAACCTAGAACCTAGAACCTAGAACCTAGAACCCACCTCACCCCTTCGCGCGCTCTTGCTCGATGAGCTGGCGGCGGAGGATCTTGCCTGACGGATTCTTCGGGATCGCTTCGACGATCTCAATGTCGCGGATCTTCTTGTATGGCGCGACCTTCTCGGCGACGAACGCGAGCACGGCCTGCAGGTCGAGCCCCGGCTCGCGCGGCACGACGAACGCCTTCGGCACTTCGCCGGCCTCCATGTCCGCCTTGGGGATGACCGCGGCGTCGCGCACGCCGGGGTGCTCCATGAGCACCGCCTCGAGTTCGGCCGGCGCGACCTGGTAGCCCTTGTACTTGATCATCTCCTTCTTGCGGTCGTGGATGCGGATGTAGCCGTCGGGGTCGGCCGAAGCGATGTCGCCGGTGCGCAGCCAGCCGTCGGGCGTGAGGGTCTCGCGCGTGGCGTCGGGGTTGTTCCAGTAGCCCTGCATGACCTGCGGGCCGTACACCAGCAGCTCGCCGATCTCGCCCGGCGGCAGCTCTTCGCCGGTCTCCAGGCTGACGATCTTCTCCAACGTGTCCGAGACGGCGGGACCGACGGTGCCCTCGCGCGGCGACGCGATCGGGTTGACGTTCGTGATCGGGCTCGATTCCGTCATGCCATAGCCCTGCATCACGGTGCACTGCAACTTCGCGGCGGCCTGGCGTCCGACCTCGGCGGGCAGCGGCGCCGCGCCGGACATGAGGAAGCGCAGCGACGACAGGTCGAATTCGGCGAGGCGCGGCTGGTTGGCGAGCGCGAGCACGACGGGCGGCACGCAGTAGAGGTCCGTCACCTTGTGGCGCTGCATGCAACTCGATCGCGGCTTCCGGTTCGAAGCGGGGCAGGATGATCTGCGTCGCGCCGATGGCGAGGCCGCAGTTCAGCAGCACCATCATGCCGTAGATGTGGAAGAAGGGCAGGAAGTCGAGCACGACGCCGCTCTCGGTCGTCATGTTGAGCGCGAGCGTCTGGCGGATGTTCGCCGTCAGGTTCTGGTGCGTGAGCATCACGCCTTTCGGCAGGCCGGTCGTGCCGCTGGAATACGGCAGCACCGCCAGGTCCTTCAGCGGGTCGATTGCCACCGGCTCCGGGTCGCCGCCGGCGCCCGATGCCATGTCCCAGACGTTCTCGAGCTCGAGGATGCGCTCGAGCTTCGGCAGGTTGGCCTGCGCTTCCTTCACGATCGGGACGAGTTGGGAAAGTGTGAAGACGAGCTTCGCGCCGGCGTCGAGGAGCTGATGCTCGACCTCGCGCTCGCGGTAGAGCGGGTTGAGGGTGGTGACGGTGGCGCCGGCCATGAGCGCGCTGTGCAGCGCGACCGCGTATTCGACGGAGTTTGGCGCGTAGATGCCGATCATGTCGCCCTTGCGCAGTCCCTGCTGCTGGAGCGCGCGGGCCGCGCCCTTCACGGCGGTCCAGAAGCCGGCGTACGTGTAGGCATGACCGTCGGCGGTCATGAGCGCGACCTTGTCGGGCAGGCGGCGTACGGTCGCCTCGATCAGCTCCGGCACGCTCATCGGCTGATAGGGCTCAAGGCTCGGCCAGGGACTGGTGAACACCATCGCGTGCACCTCCATCTCTCGGGGCGTCTACGATACCACGGCCCTGTCGCGAACGAGAAGCGTGCGTTGGCGGTTGCCGGCGTTGCCCGCGTCGGGCAGCCGGGGGCGGCTGCGGTCCACTCCGGCTCGCGCGGGTGAGTGCAGCCGGGGGCGGCTGCGATCCATCCGTCCGGCGGGCGAGGCAGCCGGGGGCGGCTGCGATCCACTCTGCCTGGCGGGCGAGGCAGCCGGGGGCGGCTGCGGTCCACTCCGGCTCGCGCGGGTGAGTGCAGCCGGGGGCGGCTGCGATCCACTCCGCCTCGCGCGGGTGAGTGCAGCCGGGGGCGGCTGCGATCCATCAGCCCGAGCGCTACGTTAGCGGCGGACGACTTTGCGGCCGGTCTTCGCGAGGTGATCCGACCACTCCGTGGCGACTTCTTCGAACCGCTTCTCGGCGGCGTGGAGGGCTTCGAGCATCCACTCCGGCTCGTCGCTGAACTCCGCCTTGCGCTTGTCGAGCGCCTTGCGCGCGTCGCGGCGGGCGGTCTGCGCCTCGCGGAACATGGCGCCGAGCTCGACGGAACGCTCGTCCTGCGGCACGGGCGGCTCCAGGACGCGCGGGCCGCGGTCGCGCTCGCGTTGGGGTCCGCGATCACGGCTGCCGCCGCGCGGGCGGCCTTCCGACGGAGCGCGATCGACGCGTGCCGGTCGGTCGCCGGACGATGGTGCGCGCTGGATGCGGCCGCCGCTCGCCGGGCCCGGCGGTCCGGGCGGCGTGCGCGGCCGTTCGGGGCCTCGTCCGCGGCGGGTGTCCTGGCGCGGCGTGCGCGCATCGGGCTGCGGCGGTTGCGGCTGCGGCTGCTGCGGGCCGGGCGGCTGCTGCCCGGTGCGGGGCTGACCTTCGCCCTGCGGCCGGTTCTGGCCGCCGCGTCCGCCGCGCCTGCGCCGCTGTCTGCGTCCTGACTGCTCGCTCACGGGAGCAGGGTAACGAGCGCCGCCCGCGACTGCCAGCGTTGCGCGGCGGTGCGACAGGGCCGCGGGGCCGGCCGGAGCGGGCTTGATTGAGACCCTTGCATTTTGCGAATTCGCCGCGAAGTCGATTGTTCCGAATCTGCGAGGGGTACGTGTTGGGAGATTGTTTTTCGGCCGGGTGTTCATGTCGCGCGCCCTCGCGGTGCCGTAGTTACAGGTACGGAGAGCGTACGCGGCACGGCGGCGGAAGTCCGAGCGCGCGGCGTCACTTCGCGTGTTTAACCGCGCTGGAATGCACCGGAGGGAGTTTCGCGCGCCGTAGAATGCGGCCATGGAGGACGAAGCCCCCGCGCACGACCTCGACCGGCTCGCAATCGGGCTTGAGCGGCAGTTCCCCGAAGTCGGTCCGGTGGGACCGCTCCGTGTCATCGGGAGTGGCTTCCGAAGCGTGGCGGTCGAGACCTCCTCCGGCGTCGTGTTTCTGGTGGGGCGATCGCCCGACGCCGCTGATGACTACGCGAAGGAGTGGCGCATCGGGCGCTTTCTTGCGGTGCAACTGGGCGGCCTCGTGCCGATGCCGCGCTGGTACGCGGAGCCGTGCGCCGAGTTCCCGCACGGAGCGCTCGGCTACCGGAAGCTTCCCGGCGTCACGCCGGCATGGGGTGTCGATGCGGGAGCGATGTTCGCGCGCGACCTCGGGGCATTCATGGCGCGGTTGCACCAGCTCTCCGTCGAAGAGGCTCGTGCCGCGGGTGTGGCGGAGGTGGACGCGTACCGTCGCGTTTTGGGCGCGAGGGACGTCGTCATGCCGGTGCTGGCCGGCCGGCTGGAGCGCGGAGCGCTCGCGCGCGTCGAGACGTGGTGGGCATCCCTGGCTGCCGACAACCGGATGCACACGGACCGCCTTGCTGTCTGTCACCACGACCTGTGGCACGACAACTTGCTGCGCTCGGAGTCAGGGCGGCTGTCAGGCGTCCTCGACATGGCGCACGTCGAAGTCAGCGACCCGGCACACGACTTCGCGGCGCCACGTCATTTCGGCGACGGATTCATGGCGGAGCTGGTCGTCGCCTACCGCGCCGGCGGCGGACACTTCGACGCCGCCGTTCAGTACCGGGCGACGCGCTTCCACGAGGCGCGTGAGTTCGGCGGGCTCGCATGGGCCATCGAGCACAATGACGGGCGGGAGATCGAGGCCGCGGTGCAGAAGATCATGCGAGGGCCGGTGCTCATGGACCGGTAGGCACTCTCGGCGAGCAGCCAGCGCTGTCGGGCACGCGATACTGCTGCGCCGGGCGGGCGGCCGGGGCGGCTGTGCCCCGTGCAGGGGTGTCCGCCTTCGCCCTTCGTTGTTCCCAACTCCGGACAAGAAGAGAAGCGCTGCAACAGGTTCGGGCGCAGTGTGCTGGAGGTACAGGTGCGTAGAGCATACGCGGCTTGTCGGCGGAAGTCCGATCGCCCGGTGTCACCAGGCGCTGCTCGAGAATGCGGCGCGCCGAGTGCGCGAGCGCCGGTCCGTGGGGTGTTGCAGGCATTGTGCGGGAACGCTCGACCCATCTACGGCGGTGCTGCCGCGATTCCGCCTCCGTCGGCGAGCAACTGCCTGGGCCACCCGCTGGGTAGCTCTGGACGAACCCGAAGCAAGCTCACTCTCCCAGAACCGGAGTACGAGCCAGCCTTTTCGACGGAGTTCCGCGTTGACCGCCCGATCGCGCTCGACGTTGCGCGTGATCTTCTCGCGCCAGAAATCGCCGCGCGCCCACCGAAGAGGCATACGACCCACTCGACAAGCTGCGCCTAGCTGAGAGCGTCGGTCGAGCTTTGCTGGCCCAAGATAGCGTGCGGCTGGGAGACGTTAAGCCGTTCCAAGGAGCAGGCATTTACGCGATCTATTACGTCGGCGATTTCGAGCCTTATGGAGCGATCTCGGAGGCGAACCTCGCCGATCTGAGTCAGCCGATCTATGTGGGCAAGGCGATCCCCAAAGGGGGGACGGAAAGGTGGGTGGGGGCTCGGCCTAGATCCAGGCCCAGTTTTGTCCTCACGTCTACGAGAGCATGCGAAGTCCATCGAGCAATGTGAAGACTTAGCCAGAATCCACCGAAGCGGACCGACGGGACGACCGAGAGGCCGTGGCTGCGGCGTAACCGGTGAGGATGGAGCGCCGGAGCCGCGGGAGCGGTGATGGGGACGCCCGCGCGAAGGGCGTCCGCGTCATCGATGCAGTCGCCCCCGGCGAGGGCCGAGGCGACGAGGGTGAGCAGCTTGTCGCCCGCGTGCGCCCGGCCCGGTGCCGCGCCGAGATCGACGTGGCGGTCGACCAGCTCGCGCAGCCCGAGGTGCGCGGCCAGGGTCGCCGGCAGCAGCAGCCCCGCGTGGTCGATCAGCCGGTGGTCGTCAAAGGCCACACCAACCCGGTCGAGCGTGTGCGATGACGGCATCAATCGGGTGCTCCTCTGCTGGGCGCTGGTGACGTTCATCACCACCATTCTCCCAGTTCAGGGGAGCACCTGATAGTTCGTTGCTGCGCCTCTCAGGTCCAGCTCTTCGGTGGATCCGGGCTAATTCGGGAGCGCCATCGCGTCCTCGATGATGCGCTGCTTGACGGACTTCGAGTTGTCGATGGTGGTGTGGTTCACCGGCTGGAGCGGTCCGCCCTTGTCGCCGTCCTTCGGCGCCTGCTCCCCGCTGGCGTCCCAGTTCTCGGCGTTCGGCGAGTCGTACGCCGCACCCTGCAGCACGCCGCCGTTGTGTTCGTAGATGTTGAACGCGCGCACCTGCCGCGGCCGCGCCTGCGTGTCGCCGGTGTACAGCGCCGTAACCCGGTCGACCTCGACCACTTCGATGATGCGGCTCGCGTAACGGCCTTCGAGCCGCGAAGCGACGACGTCGACCGTCACCGCGCCGTGGCTGTGGCCGAGCAGCAGCACGCGCAGGCACGGGTATCGGTCGAGGTACACCGCCACCGCGTGCGTCAGCCACTCCTCCATCGACCCGTGCACGTTTTGCGCGCCGACGATCGCCGGGCCGGCAAGCACGCCGATCGTCTGGTCGCCGCGTTTGTCGTACGCCTGCTGCAGACCGTCGATCATACTGCGCACGCCGGCCGCGTCTTCGCGCTCCTTCAGGTTCACGACGCCACCGCCGACGCCGACGAGCAGCACGGCGCGCTTGCCCGCGCCACAGCTCACGTCGGACGGCTTGAAGTAGCCGTGCGCCACCAGGTATTCGGGCGCGCGGTTCGAGCCCTGGCTGCACGCTTCCTGCTGCTTCGCTGGATCCAACGCGATGTCGATCCCGCGCAAGAACGCGGCGTCCTGGTCATCGTGGTCGTGGTCGGCGTTGAAGTCCGGCGCCTTCGACGCATCGGCGGCGTCGTCGCCGTTCAGTCGATGGTCGCCGTTCACGTCGAGGCACGCGAGCTGGCTGAACGTCGCGCGCGGCGCCTGCGACAGCCCGCTGACGTTGCACGCCGCGAGCGCCGCAATGAAGACCGCCGCGGCGGCGGGCAGACATCGCGCGGCGCCACGGAGTGCGCGTCTCATCGGGCTGTCGCTAGCGGTGGGCGTGCGCGCGCGGGCGCGGGCGCGGCCTCGCCGGCGCGCGGTTCACCAGCTCGATCGCGGCCGCCTCGCCGCGGAGCTGGCCGCACGCCGCGCTGATCTCGACGCCCTTCTCGACGCGCACCGTGCACGCGATGCCCTTCTCCGCCAGCGCACGCTGGAACGTGATCGAGCGCGTGCGCGTCGGCCTGTGGATGCCGTCGTTCGGCGTGGGATTCACCGGGATGAGGTTGACGTGGCAGAGCATGCCATCGAGCAGTGCCGCCAGCTCGCGCGCCTGCGCCGGCGTGTCGTTGACGCCGGACATCAGGCAGTACTCGAACGTCACGCGCCGTCCTGTCTTCGCGACGTACTCGCGGCAGGCGTCGATGATCCCCCGCAGCGGGTAGCGGTGCGCCGTCGGGATGAGCCGCTCGCGCAACGCCTCGTCGGGCGCGTGCAGCGACACCGCCAGTCCCACCTGCAGCGGCTCGTCGGCCAGCCGCTTGATCCCGGGGATCAGCCCGACGGTCGAAATGGTGATGTGGCGCGCGGCCACGCCCATGCCGGCCGGATCGTTGAGCGTTTCGACGGCGCGCCAGACCGCGCGATAGTTCGCCAGCGGCTCGCCCATCCCCATGAACACGACGTTGCTGAGCGGCCGTCCGCCCCGCTCCGCCTGCTCGCGTGCGAACCCCACGATCTGCGCGATGATCTCGCCCGCCGCCAGGTTGCGCTCGAAGCCGGCCTGGCCGGTCGCGCAGAACACGCAGCCCATCGCGCAGCCGGCCTGGCTTGACACGCACACCGTCGCCCGGCCGCGGCTGTCCCCGCGCGGGTCGTACAGCATCAGCACCGACTCGATGAGCTTGCCGTCGTGCAGGCGGATCAGCCGCTTGCGGGTCAGCCCGTCGTCCGAGGTCAGCTCCGCGAGCACCGTGAGCTTCGGAAACGGCAGGTCGTCGGCCAGCCGCGCCCGCAGCGCCGCCGGCACGTTCGCCATCTCGTCGTACGATGCGGCGAAGCGCTTGTACGCCCACTCCCACACCTGGCGGGCGCGGTAGGCCGGCTGGCCCAGCGCCTCAACCTGCGCTTCCAGTTCCTTCAGCGAGACGTCGTACAGCGATGGCATAGCTCCAGTCTAGCGGACGGGGCGAGAAGGCCCTTCACGGAAGCCCCGATTGGCGCGACAATGCACCGCGGTACGGCAGGAAGCGAGAAGGACACGGCCAATGAGCGAGAACGACATCTACGTTGGGCGGGACTACGGGCGGCACGACATCGTGATCGACGCCGCGGAGGTCGCGAAGTACTGCGACGCCGTCGATGACCATAACCCGATCTACGCCGGCCCGTCGCCGTTCGGCGGCCCCGTCGCGCCCGCGCTCGTCCGTCACTCGGAGGTGTACCAGTACCGCGGCGTCCGCTCGCCCGCGCCGGACTGGTACCTGCCCGCGCTCGTCGGCAACCTGCACGCCCGCCAGGAGTTCGAGTTTTTCGCTCCGGTCATGGCCGGTGACGCCATCCACACGCGTTCGTTCATCGCCGACCGCTACGTGAAGCGCGGCCGTGATTACGTGGTGAACGAGGTGCTGTACTTCGACGCCGCCGACGCCGTCATCGCGCGCGGCCGCACGCACCAGAGCTTCCTGAGCGAGAAGAAGGACGACGGCATCGTCATCGACAAGACGCGCGAGAAGACGCCGGGCCGTAAGTTCGAGGTCGACGTCTCGTCGGCGCTCGAGGAGATTCCCGTCGCTGCGGAAGCAGGTGTCGCTCGACATGTGCTGGAAGTTCAGCGGGCCGAACAAGAACTACCACAACGACAAGGAAGCGGCGATCAGGTGGGGCTTCCCGGACATCGTCGTGCAGGGAATGATGTCCATCTGCTTTCTCTCGGAGATGATGACCAGCCGCTTCGGCGCCGGCTGGCTCGCCAGCGGCAAGATGAGCGTCAACCTGGTCAACATCGTCTGGCAGAGCGACCGTCTCACTTGCCGCGGTTACGTGCGCGAGATCGCACCCGAAGGCGAGCGCCAGCGCGCCCACCTCGACATCTGGTGCGAAAAAGAAGACGGCACGAAGGCGACGATCGGTACGGCGAGCGCGGTGGTGTAGGCTCCTTGATCGAGGAGTACTTCTGTGCAACGATCGCCCGATGCCGAAGTATGTCGATCGAGCGACGCTTCATCCGCGCGGCTTCAACGAGGGCGCGGCGTTACCCTACGGCCTGAGGGTTGCCGAGATCAAAGCGGCGCTCGATGACATCTACGACTTTCTGTACAACGTCAACCGCTTTCTGGTTGAGCGCGGCTGGGATCGCCTTGAGGAGACTCTTTCGGCTGCCACGTTCAGCGGAGTAGTGAGCGAGCTCGTGGTTGAAGGTGTGTCGAAGCGTAGTGCAACCGTGATCAAGAACCAGCATCACAATGGCCGTCCCGATCTCCTGCCACGAGGCGTGTACTCGGATGACGGATGCCCGCGCGGAGCTGATGGCATCGAGGTTAAGGCGTCGCGTTGGTCCAACGGGTGGCAAGGTCACAATGTCGAAGAAGGCTGGATCATGATCTGTCAGTACTTCGTCGATCTCAATACGCCGAACATAGAGGAGCGCGAGCCGACGCGTATCGACCGGATGTTGTGTGCGCAGCTTCGCGAGTCCGACTGGAGCTTCTCGGGACGGGGCGAAGGCAGTCGGCGCACGCCGACGGCGTCGATTAAGGCGTCCGGGGTCGCGAAGCTCGCGGCGAACGCTGTCTATCTGGACCCAACCTATGTGCCCCGCCCGAAACCGAGGAAGCGCGCGGTGCAGGTAGTGGTAACTGAGACAGCAGAGGAATAGCCCGCACGGCCATCGTCACATAATCGGGATCGAGTTCGACGCCGACAGATCGATATCCGACGGCCTCACACGCAGCCAGAGTTGAGCCGCTCCCGGCGAACGTATCGAGCACAGTCCCTTCACCAAGAGGTAGGACCGCCCTCACGAGCTGCCGGAGAAACGCTTGCGGCTTCAGGCTAGGATGTGGCGCAAGCTTCCGCTCGTCCGGGCGCGTCGGCCGGCTGGCAATCACGTCGAGGAATGGGCCAGTCTCAAGACGGCGGAATCCGCCGGTCTTCCATGCGCGGAGGTTCTCCGCCACCGTCCCTGCCAGCGGCTTCCTCATGATGATCCATGGTTCCCAGGCCGATCGCGGCATGACGCTCACGTCCGGAAACTCTGTTTCCGCGTTCTTTGGCCGGTCTCCGCCACGCAACGTCTGCGTCAGGCGGACAATCTCACCGCGTTTCTCGTATTTCGCGTCAACCATCGCCTGAGCGACAACGTGCGAGAAGAGCGGGCTTGTGGCTATGACAACGTGGGCGCCGGGAACGAGCGTGCGCCGAAGAAGTGAGCCCCACTCAAAGAAGAACTGGTAGAGATCTGCTTTATCTTGATCTCGAAGAACCGTGAAGCGTGGAACGGGCGATCGCTTGTGGCCGCCGATGGCTGGTGGAATGCGCCAGACGCCGCCTCTGCCTTTACGCAGCTTCTCGACCTGGCTTGGCGTGTACTCAAGCATGCCGTAAGGCGGATCCGTAACAACGGCCTCGAAGGCGTTATGCGGTTGAGAAGACAGCCACAACATGCAATCGGCCTCATGGATCTCGGTGAGCCCAGAAGGCGTGTAATAGACGCGAGATACTCTGGGTTCCGGACGGCGTTCGAACACAGGCCCTCTCTTAACAGAAGATTTGTTCTAGATCATCATCATAATGATAAGAGCACGGCGCGTCTACGAATAAAGGGTCAAGTCGCGCGAGATTTTTCGCTACCGGCTCGTCTTCGGGATCACGAACTTGTTGGCCGAGTGCGTGTCCGAAAACGACACCACCTTCAGCGCGACGAGGCCCGCCGCCTTCGCCACGCCCATGACGTCCGTGTCCTTGATGCCGCCCTTGCCCTTCGGCGTGATCGTCCAGATCGCGCCGTCGCGCTTGATCTGCGCCACAAGCTGACGCAGCCCCGACAGCTCGCCGAGCGTCTCCGCGCCGACGAAGATCACGTCGGCGTCCCTGGCGGTGCGCGTCGAGACGGCGGCGCCGCGCTCGCGCAGCCTCGCCACAAAGCCATCGTCCGGCACGCGCAGCACCACAACGCGCTGTCCCGGCTTGACGTCGAGCTTGTCCATGACTGATTTGGGGTTGCGGATCTTCGCCGCCCACTTCTCTGCCTGCGGACCGAGGTCGAAGACGGCGGTGCCGTCGGGGTACGTCACGGTCAGCTTGCCATCGGTGGCGTCGATCGCGGTGATCTGCGCGAGGGGTATGACGAGGCGGAAGTCGCCGCGGAAGATGATCTCGTTCGTTTCCAGCAGCGCCTTGCCGGCCGATCTCTTCCGGCCGAACGTCACGCCGCACGCGGCCTCGGCGCCCACGCCGCTACTCGCGTGCGACGAGCAGGACGATGCCCGCCGTCATCACCCAGCCGATGAGCGTCAGCATGATCGGCACGTCGCGCAGCAGCACCTCCTCCGGGCTGCCGCCTTCCTTCTTCGTGTGCACCAGGTACAGGTAGCGGAAGATGCCGTACAACACGAACGGGATCGTCAGCATCATCGAGTGGTTCTTCGGCAGGCCCTCGGCCGTGAACGTGTAGAGGCCGTACGCCATCAGCACGGCCGCCGTGACGGTCGATGCCATCTGGTCGAGCAGGTCCGTCGAGTACTCGTCGAGGATCTTGCGATGGCTGCCCGCGCCGTCCTGCAAGAGTTCCAGCTCAGCCCGCCGCTTGTTGATGCCGAGGAATAGCGCCCCCAGCGCCGTCACGACGTAGAGCCACGGCGAGATCGGCACGTCGATCGCGAGCGCCCCCGCCATCGCGCGCAGCACGAAGCCGGCGGCGATCACCATCAGGTCAATGAGCACGATGTGCTTGAGCCGGTACGAGTACGCCACCATCAGCACGGTGTACGCCAGCACCACCAGCCCCATCTTCCAGTCGAGCGCGAACGCTCCCGCGTTGCCGGCGACCGCCAGCACCACGGCGGCATACCACGCCGTGCGCACCGGCAGCAGACCGGCCGCGATCGGGCGCTTGCGCTTGCGCGGGTGCGCGCGGTCGCTCTCGACGTCGCGAATGTCGTTGACGAGGTAATCCGCGCTGGACACGAGCGTGAAGCAGGCGAACGCGACCATCGACTCCAGCAGCTTCGGGACCCACGTCGATGGCTCGCCGATGTGGTACTGCTGGCCGACGGAGAAGATGAACGCCAGTAGGACGATGCCGTTTTTCGTCCACTGGCGGGGCCGCATGGAGCGGATCAGGTAGCGAAGCTGGGAGACCGCGCCCGCGCGGCGAATCTCCGTGCCCGCCCGTTCGGCGGAAGCTGCTTGCGGGGCCGTGAGCGCCGCCTCTTCTTTGGCCATGACGCCGCATCATAGCGTACGCCCCAAAGCCGTAGAAACTACATAACGTGCGTATCGCGTCGATGATCCTTACGAGGAGGCCATGGTCAGGGGGACGCATGAACCGCACCGAAGCATTGCAGGCGCTGCGCCTGGATAGCGCCGCCGACGGCCGCACGGTCGAGAGCGCGTACTGGAACCTCGTCCGCCAGGCGCAGCAGCGCGCCGCGCAGGACCGCGAAGCGTGGGCCGAGATCGATCAGCTCAACGAGGCGTACGTCACACTCGCGCCGGAGGCGCGCCGCATCGAGGCGCGGCCGGTCCAGGCCGCCGGCCCGCGCGAGGGCCTCGCCTGGCTCGACGCGTTCGCCGACTGGGTGTCCGCCGAGGCACTGCGGACGCGCGCGCGATGGCCGCATCGCAACCCGGAGGTCGCGCTCATCGGTGGTGCGGGAGTCGTGTTGATGGTGCTCGCGCTCGGCGCCGGAGCGTCGGTCGCGGCGACCTTCATCGCCATCGGCCTGCTGTGCACCGCGATCTGGGCACCCTGGCGCCGCGTGTAGCGCGCCGGAGAACCAAGAACCTCGAACCTAGAACCTAAGCTCGTACGCAGAGTTCCTCCGCCCGCTGGCGTAGGTTCCAGGTTCCAGGTTCTTGGTTCTCCGCTCGTCAGAGCGGAAGGTTGCTGTGCTTCTTCGCTGGCGTGCTGTCCGTCTTCGCGCGCAACATCTCGAACGCGTGGATCACCTTCGAGCGCGTGTCGCGCGGGTCGATGACGTCGTCGACGTACCCGCGCGCCGCGGCGACGTAGGGGTTCGCGAAGCGCTCGGCGTAGTCCGCCGTGAGCTTCGCGCGCTCCGCGACGGGGTCCTGCGCCTCCTGCAGCCGCGAGCGGTACAGGATGTTTACCGCGGGCTCCGGACCGACGACCGCGATCGCGCCCTGCGGCCACGAGAAGTTCATGTCCGCGCGCAGGTGCTTGGACCCCATGGCGTCGTACGCGCCGCCGAACGCCTTGCGCAAGATCACTGTGACCTTCGGCACCGTCGCCTCGGCGTACGCGTACACGAGCTTCGCGCCGTGGACGATGATGCCGCCGTACTCCTGCGCGACGCCCGGCAGGAAGCCCGGCACGTCGACCAGCGTCAAGATCGGGATGTTGAACGCGTCGCAGAATCGCACGAAGCGCGCCGCCTTGCGCGACGAATCGATGTCGAGCACGCCGGCAAGATACATCGGCTGGTTGGCCACGATGCCCACGCTGCGGCCCGCCATGCGCGCGAAGCCGACGACGATATTCTGCGCGAACTGCGCGTGCACCTCCATGAAGTCGCCGGCGTCCACTACCTGGTGGATCACCTCGCGCACGTCGTAGCTCTTCGAGGCGTCGTCCGGCACGATGCCGATCATGTCATCGGAGCGCCGGGCCCGGTCGTCGCCGGTGTCGAGGACGGGCCCGTCGTCGATGTTGTTCAACGGCAGGAAGGACATGAGCCGCCGCACTTCGAGCAGCGTGTCCTCCTCGTTCTCGATGGCGAAATGCGCGACGCCGCTGCGCGTAGCGTGAGCGAGCGCCCCGCCAAGTTCTTCCTGCGTCACCTCTTCGCCCGTGACCGACTTGATCACGTCTGGCCCGGTGATGAACATCTGGGACGTGTTCTGGGTCATGAAGATGAAGTCGGTGAGCGCCGGCGAGTACACCGCGCCGCCGGCGCACGGCCCCATGATCACGGAGATCTGCGGGATCACACCCGACGCCAGCACGTTGCGCAGGAAGACATCGCCGTACCCGCCCAGGCTCGCCACGCCTTCCTGGATGCGCGCCCCGCCGGAGTCGTTGATGCCGATGACCGGCGCGCCGGTCTTCAGCGCCAGGTCCATGACCTTCGACATCTTCTCGCCCATCGCCTCGGACAGCGAGCCACCGAACACGGTGAAGTCCTGCGAGAAGACGAAGACCCCGCGGCCATCGATCTTGCCGTAGCCGGTGACGACCGCGTCGCCCAGGTAGTGCTGCTTGTCGAGCCCGAACTCCGTGGCGCGGTGCACCATGAGCTGGTCAAGCTCCTCGAACGTGCCGGGGTCGAGCAGGATATCGATGCGTTCGCGCGCGGTCAGCTTGCCGCGCTCGTGCTGCGCTTCGATGCGTTTCAGGCCGCCCCCGAGGCGCGCCTGGTCTTTCATCTCGAGGAGTTTCTTGAGGCGTTCTTCGTTTGACATCGGCAGGATCGTAGCAGAGGCAGGGGGTTCGCGGTACAGCGCTTGCTCCGGCATACGTACGGCGTGCCGCATTGTGCGCTCGATGCGCGAATCTGCGCGAACCTCACGTCGCGGGGCGCTGGCGCCGGCGCTCGATACACTGCGCCGGATGACAGAGAGCGAACACCACGCCGGCATCCGCCACCTGGTCGCCGCCGTCGGGCAGGGGCCGACCAACGGCCGATACCTGACGCGCGAAGAGGCCCGTTTCGCGCTCGAAGCCATCATGGACGGCGTGGCGACGCGCGCCCAGGCCGGCGCCCTCCTGCTCCTCCAGCGCTACCGCGGCGAGGCGCCCGAAGAGCTGCTCGGCTACGTCGATGCCGTGCGCGCCCGCATGCGGCCCTTCGCGCCGCACGTCGAGGGCCTGCTCGACGTCGGCAGCCCGTACGATGGGCGCACCAAGCACGTCGTGGTCAGCCCTGCGGCGAGCATCGTCGCCGCCGCGGCGGGCGTGCCCGTCGTGATGCACGGCGAGCGGGACATGGGGCCAAAGCGCGGCCTCGCCGTCGGCGACGTCATCGCCGCGCTCGGTGTGAACACGGACGCCGAGCCGGATGCCGTGGCACGCGGCATCGAGGCGTGCGGGCTGGGGTACGTGCGGCAGGCGCGGCTGGTGCCGGACCTGCACGCGCTCAAGCCGTTGCGCGAGGAGCTCGGGCTGCGTTCGCCGCTGCACATGGTGGAGAAGATCTACGGCCCGGGCGGCGCGCCGTACCACATCATGGGCGTCGCACACATGCCGTACCTCAAGCAGCTCGCGCCCGTGCTCTCACAACTCGCGTACCGGAACACGATGGTCGTCCAGGGCATCGAAGGCCACGAAGACGTCACCACCTCCCGCGGCGCCCGCGTCGTCGAGGTCGATGCCGAAGGTCAGCGCGAGTGGCGCGTCGACCCGCCAGCGCTCGGCATGGCGCCCGCGACCGCCGACGACCTCGCTCCCGGCGACGCCGGCCGCTCCTCGCGCTTCACGCTCTCCGTGCTCGAAGGAAGCGCGCCGCCGTCGCTTCGCGACCTTGTGCTGCTCAACGCCGCTCTGCGCATCAAGCTTGCCGGGCGCGCGGCCGATCTGCCATCGGCGCTCGACGTGGCCCGCGCCGCCCTGGAGTCGGGCGAGGCGCTGCGTCGGCTGAGGGCGTGGCGCGAGGTTGCGTCTAGCTTCCGGCGCACGTCACCCAGCCCCAGCGCCCGTCCTCGGTCTACGAAGCGTCACTCCCCTGACTGATCCGGAATCTACACACTGCCGGATCGATGCATAACCGGCGGTAGGCCCGCGCACCGCCGGGTCTTTTTCTTCTTGCGCCAAAGGTCACAGAGCTGGTGGCACGTTGCTCTACGACGCCTACCAGCTCGGTGATTGAGCAGGGCGGGGGCGCGCCAAAAACAACTCATCCGCGCATGAAGGAGTTGACAAGTATATGAAAGGGGACATAGTATCGCTAAAAAGCATCTTTTTCCATACCGACTGGGGCACGTAGACCTCGCTATGACTCCTAAGAAGCTTGCAATTTCAGTGGCAGTCATCGTCCTCTTGGGGACGGCAGGGTTTGTCGTCGGAAGGTACTTCGTTGGAGGCGGCGGCTCGGAAGCCAAGCAGCCTTCAGTCGCAAACCAACTCGAACAGATCGAGACTCAACAGGCAATCAAGGACTCCGAAGCCCGGTTCGTCGGCCAACTGCTCGGCATCTATCTCGCACCATCGGTCGATCAGATTCCTAAGGAAGTCTGGGAGGAAGACGGTCGGCTCGCATCTGCGGGCTGTGCGCCCGTGAGTGTGCAAGAGGCTGACTCGCTCGACGTTGCACGCGCTCTGCAAATGCCGGATGGCTATATCCTCGCCGCCGAGGACTCCGCTGACACCGGAACTAATCCCTGGGCCTTGGCGTGCGGTGGCACCGTAAGAAGTCGAGGGTGGGACTACACAACGGCGGGCGTCCAAGGAATACCTGCTAAGGCATCCGTGGTGCGGCTGACCACCAGATACGACACCCAGTCCGTCGCCAAGTCGCAAGTGTCCACCCAAACGATCGGTGGGCGAGAGGCGATTGTCGTAAGCCCGGCATCATCGTCCGGGTTGGCGCAGCGATACCTGATCTACTTCCCCGAGTCCTTTGGCATGACGGCGATCCAGACCTTCAACCTTGATCAAGACGCGGCACTCAAGGTTGCGGAAGCAGTGGCGGGAGCATCCCGATGATACGCTGGCTTGGATTGGCAGCAGCAGCTCTCGGGCTATTCTTGGGGATCGCTCTTCCTCGCGAGGCTTCGGGCAACGTGACTGGCTCTCAGTTGGCTGTGGTGGTTCAGCCACCACACTGAGCGACGGTTCGTCGCCGCTGCTCACTTGCGGTTGGCATACCGGATGCGGCAGTCCACCTACTTCCGGCATCGGGCTAGATTGGGACGACAACAACACGCAGACGGGCAACCCGTGGTATTTCCGCTGTTTCTGCTACGTCAGCAACACGAACCGCACGGCCTTCACCATGTATCCAATCACCAATCAATCAGGTTCTACCGTTTGTGACATCCAGACGGTTTGGGTTGTCGAGATTCACAGCGGTGCGCTCATGGCGATTCCGACTTTCATGCACGTCAACATCACGAACAGCAGCAGCTTTAGTTGGTCAGGTGGCCCGATAACCATCTACCACAGTCGGCAGATCGGGACGACTATCAACGACACAGGCTGCACTTGGATCGGTAGCCACGTACACGAGTATCACACCGACTACCTTACGAATCTCGTCACGATCACGAGGAACACTGGACTCTACCCGACGGGCGCGTCGTGCAGCGGCTCATGTGGCTGGTTCCAAAACAACGACATTGCCAATTGGACTCGCAAGTTCGCTTGGGCGGAGGGAGCTGCCCCGCATTAACCGTACCAGCCCTGTCCCCGGGCCTCGGCGGCATACCAGACCACCGCGTTGAAACGTCGCAGTGACCACTACCAGAATGCTTCCGCATCGCGTCCCCTTAATGCGAACTTCGGTTCACATCGAATATCTGGTCTCTAGCGCTGTGGTAGGATTTCGTCAGCAAGGAGCGCGCACCATGGCACAGAAGCCCCCACGCACCCCGACTCCGCCTCGCTCGAGACCGGCCGGTGCCCCACGATCGGGCGTCGGTACCGTCAAGAAGGGCTGATCACAGCAGGATCAGGATCGCGCCGAGAAAGAGAAACGCGGCCTCGATCGCTACGGCGATGGCGGCGTCCGTCATCTGCCGCCGCTTGACGTCCAACGACTCCTGGTTCTCAGCCTGCGCTTGCGACAGATCCAGCAACGTCCACCGCCACACTTCTTCCTCATCGAACTTGAGCCACTCGTCGTAGTACGCGGCGGCATCGCCGATGAGGCGCACGTCACTCGGGCGGTAGGCATTCCAGAGCAGGACCAGACCTGCGAGGTACGACGCGGCTGCGAGCGCGAATGGAATCACGTTCCATCCGGTCCCATCTGCGGCGAACGTCGAGATGATCGTGGGCACGATCGTGATCAGCCCCGTCGACAGTGCGAAGAGGCCGGCGATCTTGCGGTCCTGGCTCTCGAACGCGTCCCACTGGCGGTCGAGAAACGAGCGCGCCTGCTCCACGAGTATGCCGAGACTCTCCTTCGTCATGGCGCGTATGATACGCGACTGACGCGGAGCTGGCTGTTTTCAGCTTGACATGCCCCGCTACCCCACCGCGGGCCGCTTGTCCGCCCACGGCTGGAGCTGCTCGAACGCATGGCACGCGCGCAGCACGAGCGAGTCCTCGTACGCGCGGCCGATGACGTGCAGCCCCACCGGCAGCCCCTTCGAGTCGAACCCGCACGGCACCGATGCCGCCGGCTGGCCCGTGAGGTTGAACGGCTGCGTGTACGGCATCCAGCCGAACTGCGGCACGCTCTGGCCGTCGATGACGCGCGGCGGCTCGCCGATCGGGAATGCCGTCACCGACACCACCGGCGTCAGCAGCAGGTCGTACGTCTCGTGGAAGCGCTGCGTCGCGTGCCAGATCGCCATCCGCCGGTCGTTCGCCCGCGCGACGTCGACGCCCGTCGTGCGGCTGCCGAACTCCAGGAACTGGCGCGCCGGATCGTCGAGCAGCGCCATCTCGTCGTCGCTCAGCCTGCTCAGCCACTCGGCGTCCGACGTCGCGGCGATCGTGAAGAACGTGAAGTCCGATGCCGGGCTTGCGAATCCGGGCGACGCTTCTTCCACCGTGCAGCCGAGGTCGGCGAAGCGCTTCGCCGCCGCCTCGCACACGCGCCGCACCTCCGGGTCGACGCGCGCGAAGCCGAGGTCCGGCGACCACGCGACGCGCAGCCCCTTGATGCCAAGATCGACCTCGGCGGCGAACGAGCCGGGATAGTCGATCACGGAGAACGGGTCCGACGGCTCGTGGCCCGACATCACGTCCAGCGCCAGCGCCGCATCGGCGACGGTGCGCGTGGTCGGGCCGCGGTGCGTCATCGTCGCCCAGCCGCCGGGGCTGCGCGGCACGCGGCCGTACGTCGCCTTGATGCCGAAGACGCCGCAGAGCGACGCCGGGATGCGGATCGAGCCGCCGCCGTCGCTGCTCAGCGCGATAGGCCCCAGTCCCGCCGCCACCGCCGCGGCCGCGCCGCCGCTCGACCCGCCTGGGGTGCGCGTCGTGTCCCACGGGTTGTGCGTCGCACCGAACAGCTTGTTCTCGGTTGTCGGGATGAAGCCGAACTCCGGCGTGTTCGTCTTGCCGAGGTGCACGCCGCCCGCATCGAGCATGCGCTTCACGACGAATCTCGTAGCCCTCCGCGATGTGGTCCTTGTACAGCAGCGACCCCTTGGTCGTCGGCAGTCCCTTCACGTCGAACAGGTCCTTGATCGAGATCGGCACGCCATGCAGCGCGCCGAGCGCGTCGCCGCGCATGACCGCCGCCTCGGCCTCCTGCGCGGCCGCCATCGCCATCTCGCGCGTCACCAGCACATACGCGTTCAGCGCAGGGTTGATGGCGTCGATGCGCTCGAGCATCGCTCGCGTCAGCTCGACGGGCGACAACTTCTTCGCGCGAATGGCCGCCGCCATCTCGGTCGCCGGCATGTAGGCAAGTTCGTCGTGCATGGTCCCCTCTGCTGTTATGGCGGTCGCGTCGTGTGTGAAACATCCATCGGCGGAGTGTGTGTGTCAAATGCCACCCGATGCTATGATCGCCCCACCATGAGCATCGCCACGACACCCTTCGACCGAGACCGCCACCTGGACACCGCCGCCGCGCTCCTCGCCGAGCGGCATCGCCGTGACCGCCGGCGCGAGCCGCTGCTGCCCGCGGCGTTCGACGACGCCCAGGCGTGCCGCGACCAGATCGCGCACGCGCTCGAGACGGCGGGCTCGTACGGCGTCGTCGCCGAGGCGGACGGCCAGGCCGCCGGGTTCGCCATCATGACGCCGCAGCACATCCCCGCGACTCACTTCCTAGCCAGCTTCTTCCCGCCGCGCGGCGCCTCGCTCGGCTACGCCGCCCACGCCACGAAGGAGGGGATGGAGTACGACGTCTACCGCGCGATGTTCTCCGATCTCGCCGGCCACTTCGTGGGCCTCGGCATCTTCGAATTCGGGCTCCAGATCCCTGCCGCCGACCTTGAGGCGCGCGAGGCGTTCGCGTCACTCGGCTTCGGCCGGACGCTGACCTGCGCCATCCGCGACGTCGGCCCGACCGCCCGCGCGTCGGCGTCCGGCATCGAGCTGCACCAGGCGTCGGCCGAGGACGCGGAGGTCATCTTCAACCTGAACGAAGAACTGACCCTGCACCACGCGCGCTCGCCCATCTTCAACCCGTACATCCGCGAGTCCGACGCGAGCAGCCACGACTTCCAGCGGAACCTGCTCAACGATCCGGCGGCGAACGCGCACTGGGTCGCGTACGAGGACGGCCGCCCGGTCGGCATGAACACGTTCATGCAGCCGTTCTTCCTCTCGCCCCTCACCGTGCCCGAGAAGACGATCTACCTCTTCCAGGGCATCGTCACGCAAGAGGCGCGCGCGGGCGGCGTCGGCACGGCCATCCTGGCGAAGGGCGTCGAGTGGGCGCGCGAGCAGGGGTACGAGCACGTCGCGCTCCACTTCGCCTCGGCGAACCTGCCCGGCGCCAAGTTCTGGCAGAGCAGCGGCTTCCGGCCCGTCGAGCATGGCATGCGCCGCCGCGTCGATGAGCGCATCGCCTGGGCGAACAAGTAGGCAGTTCACAGTTCACAGTTCACAGCCAACGGCCACTGCGTGTTCTTGAGCGCGCCTCTCACCACCTCACGCCGACCGCGTGTTCCGCCCGCCCAGAGTTGACGACTGTGTACGGACAACTGTGAACTGTGAACTGCCAACTGTGAACTCCCCCCAACCCCCACCGCCATAATTAGACTTACGCCAACAATCGCCGCGCCGTACGATCGCGCGCAGAGGGGGAGCGATTGTCCTGGCTTGAACTGCTGCTGATCCCGCTCGGGTTCGCCGTCGGCGCGTACGGCACGCTTGTCGGCGCCGGCGGCGGCTTCGTGCTCGTGCCCGTGCTGCTGCTGCTCTACCCGGACGAGGACGCCGCCCAGCCTCACGGCCATCTCGCTCGCCGTCGTCTTCTTCAACGCCGCCTCCGGCTCCGCGGCCTACGCGCGCCTGCGCCGCATCGACTATCGGACCGGGCTCATCTTCGCCGCCGCCGCGATGCCCGGTTCGATCGCCGGCGCGTTCCTCGTCGGCGCGGTGCCCCGGCAGGCGTTCGACGCGATGTTCGGGGCCGTGCTGCTCGCGCTCGCCGCGTACACGCTGTGGGCGGCCGGCCGGACGGCATCGATCCGCCAGCCGCTGCGCGGATGGGGCGTCGTGACGCGCGTCATGCCGGGAGAGGAGGAGGGCGAGACGTTCCGTTACTCCTACAACGTCTGGCAGGGCATCGTCTACAGCGCGGCGGTCGGCTTCATCTCCAGCCTGCTGGGGATCGGCGGCGGCGTCATGCACGTCCCCATCATGATCACGCTGTTGCGCTTCCCGGTGCACGTCGCCGTCGCGACGTCGCATTTCGTGCTGGCGATCATCTCCGCGTCGGGCAGCGCCGTGCACCTCGCCAACGGCGACCTGGCCGGCCACAACCTCGTGCGCGTCCTGCTGCTCGCGATCGGCGTCATCCCCGGCGCCCAGGTCGGTGCCAAACTCGCGCGGAAGTTCAAGGGCCCTGCGATCGTCCGGCTGCTCGCGGTCGCCCTGCTCGCACTCGGCATCCGTCTCGCCTACGCCGGCGCGGTGGGCTGAGCCCGTAAACCACAAACTACCCACTACAAACTACGAACGAACTGGTTGGATGACCACAACCCGCTCCGAATCACCTATGCTTCCCGTAGACGTTCGCAGCCGAACATCACGCGAGGTGCAACCATGCGGATTGGAGTGCTCACGGGCGGCGGCGACTGCCCCGGACTGAACGCGGCCATACGGGCGATCGCCCACCGGGCATGGATGCTCGGTGACGAGGTAATCGGCTTCCGCGAAGGCTGGGCCGGCCTCTTGGGCGAGGGCAACTCCCTGGTGCTGACGTCCGACGAGATCGCCGGCATCCTCCATCTCGGCGGCACCATCCTCGGCTCTTCGCGCACCAACCCGGCGCGCAGCGAAGACGAGATGGCGCAGGTCGAGCTCAACCTGCGCCGCCGCAACATCGATGCGCTGATCACGATCGGCGGCGACGACACGCTCAGCGTGTCGTCCGCGCTCTCCGACCGCGGCTTCACCGTCGTCGGCGTGCCGAAGACCATCGACAACGACGTGCCGCACACCGACTACTGCATCGGCTTCGACTCGGCCGTCGAGGTCGTCGGCGAGGCGCTGGACCGCCTGCACACGACCGCCGAATCGCACCGCCGCGTCATGGTCGTCGAGGTGATGGGCCGCGACGCCGGCTGGCTCGCCACGGCGGGCGGCATCGCCGGCGGCGCCGACCTGATCATCATCCCGGAGGACCCGTACTCGTTGAGCCGCGTCATCCACCACGTGCAGCATCGTATGGACCTGCGCCGCTTCAGCATCGTGGTCGTGTCGGAAGGCGCGACGGTGGAGGGCATCGAGTCGGGGACGACCACGGAGGTCGACCAGTTCGGCCACGTGCGGCTCTCGACGCGCGGCATCGGCATGCGGCTTGCCGAGGCGATCGAAGAGCGCCTGGGCGTTGAGGCGCGCGTCACCGTGCTCGGCCACGTGCAGCGCGGCGGCTCGCCGTCGATGTTCGACCGCGTGCTCGCCACGCGCATGGGCGCCACGGCCGTCGACTGGGTGCACGAGAATCAACACGGCGTCATGACCGCCGCCCAGGGCCTCGAGATCGTCCCGGTGCCGTTCCGCGACGTCATCGGCCACAACCGCCGCGTCGGCCGCGGCTTCTTCCGCTTCGTCCGCCAGTTCGCCGTCGCCGAGGAGACGGAAGGCGCGCACGCAGGCGACGGCCACCGCCACGGCTGAGTCGACATAAAGAAGAGGCGGCCGGAATGCGGCCGCCTCTCTCGTCAAACCATGGGAGCGCCGCTACGTCGTCGCCACCGGCGCCGTCGATGGCGCCTGCGCGCCCTCCGCATCGTACTTCGCGAACAGGTGGCCCCACGGCGACTCGGCGCGCCAGCGCTCGTAGATCTTCTTCTCCTTGAGCGGCCAGTGGTAGTAGTCGTGGAACGCCTCGCTGAACAGGTTGGCGACGTTCACCAGCGGCGTGTGCAGCACCGGCTTCTGCAGGATGCGCGTCGGCCCGTACCACGCGAGCCAGCCCATGAAACTGTGGATGTGGCCGCCGACCTTGAACCCCCACGACTCCTGCGCCAGCTCCGTGTCGCCCACGATCTCGATCTCGTTCGGGTCGCCCACGCCGAGCCCCTGCTCGTGCGCGATGCGGATGTAGCCGACCGTCATCGGGTCGAAGCCCATCATCTTCGTCGCGACCGAGTCGATCGCCGTCTGGTCGCCGGAGGCGAGGATCACGTTCTTCGTCGTCGGGTACATGATGCGCGGCCCCGGGCCGTTGCCGGCCGTCGAGCCGTCCATCATCGCGAAGATGCCCGTGTGAATCTCCTTCTGGATCGCCAGCAGGTCGACGAGCGTCTCGTGGATGTGGCTGTGCGTGTAGTGCCGGTTCGTGCTGAGCAGGCCGCCGAACGCGTTCTTCATCGAGCCGGTCGTCGTCGTGTAGATGTGGCACTTCATCGTCGGCAGGTGGACGATGTTCTTGCCGTGGAAGTAGTCGGGGATCTTGATGCCGCCCGGGAAGATCTTGTCGAGCACGAGCATCTTGCGTTTCGGCTGGTAGATCTCCCACTTCATGTCCGTCTCGCGGAAGTTGAACTTCACCGGGACGGCGTGCTGCTTGAAGACGGGCAGGTACTTGTTCTCGTCCTCGCCCTTGAAGGCGTCGGTGACGACGGTCTTGTTCTGCACGCAGACCAGGTCCTCGTACCCCGCCTTCCGCAGCCCGACGACGGACCCCTCGAGCTGCCACGGCGTCGTGTTCGCCGCGGGGAACGGGAAGTGCCAGGAGATGTTGTCCTTGATGATCGTGGTCGCCGACGGGTCGAGGTACTCCCTGACGCCGGCCAGGTGCATGAGCCGCTCATAGTCCTCGATCGCCGTCTCGGGCTTCGTCCGCAGGACGGCGACCTTCGCTCTTGTCGACATAAAGTGTGCTTCCTCCGAGTCTGTTCGAGCGGGCGCGGCGAGTTCGCGCCGTGCGCACAGAATAGCAGATGGGTCATCGCGGCTATGCCGGGAATCAGCCGCCGAGGATACGCGCGGCGGAGGTCGTCGAGAGTCAAGAACGGAGGCTCGGACCGAGACCGGGTACG
Organism: uncultured Chloroflexia bacterium; assembly: GCA_963701135.1. Lineage (GTDB taxonomy): Bacteria > Chloroflexota > Dehalococcoidia > DSTF01 > JACRBR01 > CAYJMJ01. The sequence continues at coordinate 2,174,359 of OY969567.1, read as the reverse complement.
GCTACAACGACCGTCGCTTGCCCCACAGTGACCGCCTGCGATCGAGAGGTTCGCCAAGCGTGAAACAATAGGTCCATCAGCCCCATTGACAAACACGCCGATCCGCATGAGTATAGCGCAGACCAACGGCCCGGAACGCAGCCTGGAGGGGCTATGGACACGCATTCGCACACGCGGCACCGCCGGACCATCGCCATCGTGGGCGCGGCCGCGGTTCTGGCAACCGCGGCGGCGATCGCGGTCGCCATGTGGACCACCGGATTCGTAACCTCGCAAGGCGGAGGTGGCGGGTCCGCGGTTAACTTCACGAAGATCACGCCGCTTCCCTTCAAGGGCTACCCGGCCACCGTAGTGCTGCCAAATACCACAAACCCGCCCGGGTGCACGCTGCCCACCAACGAGCGCCCCGACCCCAACCTTCCCCCGCTCTCGTGCCGGAACTCGGGCGCAGAACCGCCGCCAGGCACGATCCCCACCGCAGACGCCGCGAAACGCCCGCCTACTCCGACGCCGGAGAAGGGCACGCACGTCATCGATAACCCGCTGTTCCGGTTCACTGTCCAGGTGCCGGACGGCTGGTACTCCGACATGCGGCCCGAGGGTGGCGAGTTTCACCTCTACGACGCCGCGGGGGCGGCAGAGCAGGCGAAGGGGGCGGATCTGCCGGGTGGGCTGGTCGCTCACTTCACAGCCCGTGCGTACGTGCCGCTCGACGACACCGCCTTTGTCGTCCCGGTGATCGACAAGCACCTGCAAGCGCCAAACGCTACCTTCGGTGGATTTCCCGGCGCGATCTGGGACGAAGGCCCCGGGGAGGGCCTCTCCCACATGATTTACGCGGCCTTCCGAAAGGAAGCCGTGGTGTACGTCATCACGATCAACATCGCTGACGACGCTGACGTCGCTGCAATCGAGGCCGACCTCAAGACCGTGACGGCGCTCTTGGCGACGGTTACTCCTTACTGAGGAAGAGGGGCAACCACTGTGGCGCGACACGTCTGCCTGTCGTTGCTTGCGGGGCTCCTGACGTTCGGAGTCGTCGTGCTCGCGTCTCTCCCCTCTCCCGCGTCGTCCAACCAGGCTCCGGGAGATTTCTGGCGCCTGCCGTGGAAAGCCGGCTCGCAGCACTTCGTCAGCGGCTTCGGCTACGGAGAAGGAGGTCACAGCGACGCGATTCCGGCTGACAGGTATGCGCTTGACTTCAGCGTTCCTGAGGGCAACTACGTCGTGGCAAGCCAGGAGGGCTTCGTGACTCTCACCGGCGACGAAACCGAGTGCGGTAGCCTCCTCGGTTACGGAACCTTTGTCGATGTGACCGACGTGGGCGGATTCACCCACCGCTACGCGCACCTTCAATCGCGGGCCTGGGATCAAAATGCCCACGTCCTGGCGGGTTGGGTGATAGGAAGGGCCGGGCACACGGGACACGTGGAGTCAACCAGCGGTAACTGTGCGGACGGAGCGCACCTGCATTACCGGATACTGAGCGATAGCTGCGCCAGCGGTGTCTGCATACCGGAACCGCTGTCGGACCAGTGCGCCGACTGGTCCTATCGGGCAATCTCGATCAACTGCGGAGCGCGCGGGGAGCAGTACGCGTTCAGCTACGACCCCAGCTACGATGGGCCTTCGTGGAAAGATGTCAGCCACCCGTCGAACAACGCAGGCGTCGCGGACAAGCCTGTTACAGAGGGCGTTGCGATCGACAGCGATGCAGTGATCCGCGCGCGGTATGTCGATGAAGGGAGCTTCCGCGGCTCCTACAGCGTGAACGTCGTTGGTAAACCGGCGAATCCGTACGGCGCAGGCTGGTATGTCCACCGGTGGGAAAGTTACGCGGGGTCCGGGTGGATCCAGGACTTCGACAGCCCCAATTCCTCATACGGGCAGGGCGCGATCCTGCACGGCGACACAGTGACGCACGATCCCGCTGACGGGCGCGCAAACTACGACGCCATGTGGATGTACGGCCGGTTCTGGCAGGACTACATCGGCAAGTGCGTGCCATGGGCGGGTGGCGATCCGGTGCAGTACATCCACCTCCTCGGCTATCCGACGACCGAAGAGTACGCCGATGCGTTCGGCATCGTCCGGCAGAAATTCCAAAATGGCATGATGTACTGGCTGCCACCCTACGCGTCGAATGGCGTCCAACTGCACGACTTGGCCGACCAAAGATTCGGGCCCAACTGCGACGACCCCCTGCCGCCGCCGCCCACCGCCACGCCCACGCGGACGCCCACGCGCGTGCCTACCTTTACGCCGACACGGACGCCCACGCCGACCGCCACAGCGACCAACACGGCCACACCGACCGCCACGCCAACGCCCGTCAACACGGACGGCGATGGGCTGCCAGACGACGCCGAGCTCAACACGTACCACACGAACCCGTTGCTCGCGGACACGGACGGTGACGGGTGCGGCGACGGGAAGGAAGTTGGTTGGGGCGATCTTGACCCGCTGGACCCCTGGGACTTCTACAGCGTCCCGGTTCCGGCATTGCTGCTGGGCCAGCCGAGCAGCCGCGATAATGCCATCGGCATCACCACCGACCTTGTGGCGCTGTTGCAGTACGTCGGCACGGCGCCGGGCAGCCAGGCGTACGACCAGGACATGGACGGAAACGGCGTAGCCGACGGCAGACAGTACGACCGCTCGCTCGTCATGAAAAACGGCCACAACTGGCCAGGCCCGCCGGACGGCGGCATCGGCACCACGACAGACGTAGCGGCAATGCTGACGGAGATGGGGTTCGTTTGTTAGGGAGCTGTGGCCCGGACGGGCAATGGAGCGCAACATCCGGCGCATGGCCGACAGCGACGCCCGACCGCAACGCCCTGCCCCAGCGGTGTCTGCCCGACCAATACGCCCACGCGAACCCCTCCGCCTTCCGTGGGTGGCATCGCCGAATCGTCAGATGTCTCGTCCTTGCCGGCGGGCACAGCCGAGGCGACGGGCCATCATCACACGCTGGAGTTCGTGATTGTTGGCGTCGGGGCGCTCGCCCTCATTGCGGCTGGAGGCTTTGTTCGTGCGGCGCAACGCTGCCTAACTAATATCGCTGCACGCCGACTTCGGTGTCACCGACACCGTAGGCGTGAAGAGGGGACGGCCAGAACAGAGGCGGGGCTGTGTTCGTGTTCCCGCTGCGGGGCGCGTGGCGGCGGCACGAGACCGATCAAGTCGGAGGCGCGCCACTGCGTAGCGCTCGCTACGCAGTGCGCGTGTACGACTCCCCGTCGTAGACCACCCACGCGCTGCGCTCGGCCGTGTTCTGGCCACGAGGGTCAAGCTCCGTCCGCAAAATGTGCAGCTCTTCCTCCGTCGGACCGTCGAGCAGCGCCACGTCGTCCGCGATCACCGGCGGGTACTCGCACTGCTCCAGGATCTGGTCGACGGTGACCCACGGCGACCGCGCGATCAGCCGCAGCTTGCGGCCCGGCGTGTAGTCGTAGAGCGCCCACGGCGTGACGACTCGGAACGGCCCCGTGTCCGGCGGCAGCCCCGCACGCTCGCGCGCACCGTCGCTGCCGTCGAGAAACCCCGGCGACGAGATGAAGTCGACGCGCTCGACGAACTTCCGCTTCTCCTGGTCCGTCATCAGGATCGTGCGCCAGCAGAGCGCGGCGATGGAGTCGGCGCCGCCGGGCCCGCCGAAGCGCCGCGAGCGCTCGCCGTACGTGCCGATCGCCGTCGAGTTGATGTTGCCGTGCTGGTCAACCTGCAGCGTGTTGAGCAGCCCGTAGTCCATCATGCCGAGCTGCGCGTGGTTGCCCGCCGTGTTCATCGTGCCCCACGCCAGCGCGCGATAGCCCGCGCGCGATGACACCATCGTCATCACCGGCTCGAACGGCAGCATCGGCTCCGGCGCGATCACGCCGTCCTCGGTGATGTATTGCGCGGCCGGGGCGTAGAGCTTGATGGCGAGCAGCACGGCGTACATCGGACCGCCGCCGCCGGCGACCCAGTACGTCTTGCCGTCCTCCACCAGCCGCGCGACGGTGCAGATCTGCATCTCGCGCTCGTTGAACGACGATGCGGTCGTCCCCACCGCGGCCTTCAGTCCCAGATCAATGCTCATCGCCCTGCCTCCAGCCACTGCGCCTGCCGTCGCTGTTCACTATAAAGACACAGCCCATCTGCGAAGGATTGTTGCTTGACGCTCGATCCACTCGTAGTGCTCGCGCCAATCTTCGCTTTCGTCGTGGAGCGTGCGACACACCTGCACCCTCGATTCGGACTGATTGATGGTGGAGTCGCGACACCACTCCACTTTGCCTTCGAGCAGGTTAGATTCGCCTTCACGCGCGGCGCGCAATTGATCGAACAGCGGTGTCGGCCCCCTGGGCACCTCTCTCCTAACGGTTAATTTCACCGAAACACGGGGCTCGGAGGGCGCGAAGTTGGCCGTAACCTTCACGCGACCACCCCTTGCAACAATCAGATCCCGGCCCTGGTCGGTTCCCCTGTGCGGTACAAGCGAACTGACCTCTAAGAAGTTCGTCAGTCCATCGAAGAACCGGTCGTGGATGTCAGCCATCACTCACTCCGAAAGCGCCCGGCATACCCCACCTCTCACCTCCGACCTCCCATCGCCTCGTCCTACGCCCGGTACCCCTCGCTGATCGTCTCCGCCGCCACGAGCTTGTCCAGCCGCTCCTTGCCGATGAGCTTGTCGAACATCTCGCGGTCGTCGGCGAACGGCGTCACGTACTTCGCGACGTACGGCCCCACGTTGTCGCTGGCGATCGCGCCGAACGTCTCGATCACGGCCGGCGTGTCGGAGCCGTAGTAGCCGCCGCAGTTCCCCGGCCACGCCCCGAACGGCGCGTGCACCACCGCATCGACGGCGTAGTACGGGATCGACGTGCGCCCCGGGTCGCGGCGGATCTCGTCGGTGTCGACGATCTCCTCCGCCGAGATGATCACCTTCTTCGACCCCATCGCCGATTCCTGGTGCGCGATGCCCGTGCCGAACACGCGCGTGTTGCCGTACTGGTCGGCCTGCTGCGCGTGGATGATCGCGACGTCCGCGTTGAGCGCCGGTACGAGCGTGATCGGCTTGCCGGTGAACGGGTCCGTCACGAGCTTGGCGCCTGAGTGCTCGAAGCCGTCGGTGCCGCCGAACGACCGCACCGGCAGGAACGGCAGGCCCATCGCGCCGGCCTGCAAGCGCAGCGTCATCACGATGTTGCTGTACTCGTACACCTGCACGCGCCCGTCGGCCACCGCCTTATCGATCGTCGCGCCCGGCCAGAAGAAGCCGCAGTCGATCTTCGACGCGCACCCCGCGCCGACGAGCAGCCCGACGTCGACGTAGCTGAACTTGCCGCACAGCCACAGGTCCTTCTTCTGCTGGCGGATGACCTCGCGGATCAGCGTCGATGGCCCGCGCTGGAAGTAGTTGCAGTCGAACACGAAGTAATCGCCATCGGCGACGAAGCGCGACACGGCCTCGCTCGCGCTCATCAGTTTCGGCGTGAGCGCGCGCTGCTTGTGGTCGCGCACCCACGCGCGAAACGCGTCCGGGTCGACGTTGAGGAACTCCGCGGTGCCTTCGGCGAGTACTTGCATGGACGGCGCCCTCTCCTGGGTGAACGGCGGCGTGACGGGAGATCACGCGGAAAAGCGAGGGCATCATAGCAACGTCCGTGAAGCGGTCAAGCGCCATCCGTAAGGGTGTGGCGGGGCCAAATGTAGGTGCTCTCCCCCGTGTCAGGATGCATCTCGCGACACGACACTCACCGGTAGGGGCAAAGCTCCACCGGGGGATCTCCGCCGCTTGCGCGAGTCGGTGCGCAAAGGCTGGTGCAAGGAGTCGGGCATGAACGCTGGGCGATGGCACGCGCTGGTCGTGGCGACGATCACGGTCGTGCTGCTCGCCATGGCGGCTGTGCTGCTCGGCGGCGACGCGTCCGCGGCTCCGAATCTCGTGACCAACAGCACGTTTGACGCCAACGTCACCGGCTGGTCCGCAGCCGACGCCAACAGCGACGTCGTGCATGTCAATACGCAGGACGCCGACGGACTCAATCCAGCGTCGGGTGCCGCTCAGGTCACGCGGCTCAACAGCGCAGGCGCCGCGACGGTGCGCTCAAGCTGCGTCACGCTCACCGGTGTGAACACGTATCCATTCGAGGGCAAGGTCAAGCTCCCAACGGCGAACGCCGGAACGACGCAAGCCAAGCTCACCGTCCGGACCTTCAGCGACACCTGCACAACGGAGACGGGCGTACAGGACAGCAACGTCGTGAGCGAGGTCGACGGCTGGCAGGCACTCACGGGAAGTATCGCCGTCGGTGCAAGCGATACGAATGCGCGAGTTGAGCTCGTGCTCATGAGCGCTGCCGCAGGCGACCTGGCGTACTTCGACAACGTCGCGTTGTCCAACGGCGCGCTCGACACGCCGACGCCCACGAGCACGGCGACGGACACCGCGACCAACACCGCCACCGCGACGAACACGCCCACGAACACATCGACCCCGACCGACACCGCGACGGCGACGCCAACCGATACGCCGTTGCCGACGAGCACGCCGACGGACACCGCGACGGCGACGCCGACCGACACGGCGACGGCGACACCGACCGACACGCCGCTGCCGACGAGCACGCCAACTGACACCGCGACGGCGACCCCGACCGACACGGCGACCGCCACCCCGACGGACACACCGCTACCGACGGCTACGCCAACTGACACCGCGACGCCGACCCCGACCGACACGGCGACCGCCACCCCGACGGACACACCGCTGCCCACGAGCACGCCGACGGACACCGCGACGCCGACGCCGACCGACACGGCGACCGCGACCCCGACGGACACACCGCTGCCGACGAGCACGCCAACTGACACGGCGACGGCGACCCCGACCGACACGGCGACAGCCACCCCGACCGACACGCCGCTGCCGACCAGCACGCCAACTGACACGGCGACGGCGACGCCGACCGATACCGCCACGGCGACCGCCACCCCGACGGACACACCGCTGCCGACGAGCACGCCAACTGACACGGCGACGGCGACGCCGACCGATACCGCCACGGCGACACCGACCGATACGCCGGTGCCGACGAGCACGCCAACTGACACCGCGACGGCGACCCCGACCGATACGGCGACCGCCACCCCGACGGACACACCGCTGCCGACGGCTACGCCAACTGACACGGCGACGGCGACGCCGACCGACACGGCCACGGCGACCCCGACGGACACACCGCTGCCGACCAGCACGCCGACTGACACCGCGACGGCGACGCCGACCGACACGGCGACCGCCACCCCGACGGACACACCGCTACCGACGGCTACGCCAACTGACACGGCGACGGCGACGCCGACCGACACGGCCACAGCGACACCGACGGACACACCGCTGCCGACGGCTACGCCAACTGACACGGCAACGCCGACCCCGACCGACACGGCGACCGCCACCCCGACGGACACACCGCTGCCGACGAGCACGCCGACGGACACCGCGACGGCGACCCCGACCGATACGGCGACCGCCACCCCGACGGACACACCGCTGCCGACGGCTACGCCAACTGACACGGCGACGGCGACGCCGACCGACACGGCCACGGCGACCCCGACGGACACACCGCTGCCGACGAGCACGCCGACCGACACGCCGGTCCGACGGCCACGCCGACGGACACGCCGGTGCCGACGGCCACGGACACGGCGACCGCAACGGCGACCGCGACCGACACGCCGGTGCCGACGAGCACGCCGACCGACACGCCGGTGCCGACGGCGACGGACACGGCGACCGCAACGGCGACCGCCACCGATACGCCGGTGCCGACGAGCACGCCGACCGACACGCCGGTGCCCACGGCCACGGACACGCCGACCGCAACGGCAACGGCCACCGACACGCCGGTGCCGACGAGCACGCCGACCGACACGCCGGTTCCGACGGCGACGGACACGGCGACCGCAACGGCGACCGCGACCGACACGCCGGTGCCGACGAGCACGCCGACCGACACGCCGTTCCGACGGCGACGGACACGGCGACCGCGACGGCGACCGCCACCGACACGCCGGTGCCGACGAGCACGCCGACGGACACGCCGGTCCGACGGCGACGGACACGGCGACCGCAACGGCGACCGCGACCGACACGCCGGTGCCGACGAGCACGCCGACCGACACGCCGGTGCCGACGGCCACGGACACGCCGACCGCAACGGCGACCGCCACCGATACGCCGGTGCCGACGAGCACGCCGACCGACACGCCGGTGCCCACCGCCACCGACACGCCGGTGCCGACGAGCACGCCGACGGATACGCCGGTGCCCACGGCGACAGACACGCCGGTGCCCGGCAGCACGTCCACGAACACCGCCACGCCGACGGCCACCGCCACGGATACGGCTGTGCCGACGGCGACGAACACCGCGGCCGCCGCCAACACGCCGACGCCGACCGGCACGGCTACCGCGACCGCGGTCTCCACCGGCACGAGCACGCCGACGCCTGCCGCCACCGGCACGTCGGTCCCGACCGCGACGAACACGATGTCCGCCGCCAGCGCGACCGCGACGGCCACGAACGCCCCGGTCTCGACGCACACGCCGGCGCCGGCGGCGACGGACGCCGTCTCGCCGGACACGGCCACACCGGCCGCGACGGACAGCGCCACGCCGGCGCTCACCCCTGGCTATCCGCCGGAGTCGAGCGCCATCGCCACGGCGATCGCGACCGTCGGTCCGGAGGGTGGCAGCGTCTCGGTCGAGAGTGGCGAGACGGTGACGTTCGCGCCAGGCACGTTCCCGGCGGACACCGTCGTCACGCTCAAGGTGTACAGCAGCCTCGACGTGCCGGCGCCGCCGTCCGGCGGCGCCGTCGTGGGCCGCGCCATCGACCTCGGGCCGCAAGGCGTGACCTTCGACCCGCCGGCGGTGATCACGTTCCCGTACGACGCGCTCCAGTTCACGGACGCCGAAGCATCGTCACTGGCGGTTTGGGTATACATGAACGGCGCCTGGCAACTGCTCGGCGGGACGGTGGACCCGGTGCACCACACCGTTTCGATCAGCGTGCCGCACTTCACGCTCTACGCGCTGATGTCGCGGGCCGCCGCCGACACGGCGCCCGGCTTGCCCAACGCGGGCGCCGGGAGCGAACACGCGGCCGCACGCGATCTGCTGGCGCTCCTGGCGTTGTTCGCCGGTGTCGCCGGCAGCCTGACGCTCGCCGCCGGAATGGGCCGCCGCGGCCGTTAGCCGCGGGTGTCACGCTGGTCACGCACAGGAGAGGACCGAACGGTCCTCTCCTTCCGCTTTTCTCCGGTCGCTGCTGCTCGCACCTCAGGAACGGCGCAAGCGCTGCCTCCAGAAGAGATTCCTCTGGGAAAACACGAGATGCCTTAATGACCGCTCGGGTTGACCAATTATTGTTGATTCCGGTGATCGATACAGGTATCCTCCGGCCGACTCGGAAGAAATGCTCAGGAGGAGAATCGCAATGTCACGCAAGACGATGCTTTCAGGCACGACCGCGCTGATCGCTGGATTGGCGATGCTAGGGCTCGCACTTTCCTTGCCCGGGAGAGCCGCGGCGGGCAATCAGCAGGTGCCGTGCGACGCGACGGCCACGGCCACGCCGGACCAAATCGGCGTGATCGGGAACCTTCAGCCGGCGCCGTCGGAGACGCCGGTGCCGACGTGCACGCCCGTGCGGCTGAAGACCCACACGCCCACAACCACGCCGACCGAGGCAGCGACTCAGACGGCGGTGCCGGTGACGCCCGCGCCGACGCAACCGGCCCCCCCGACGGCGACGAACCCGGCCGGCGGCTCCGAGGGCGGGGGCGTACGCCCGCCGAGCACGGGTACCGGTGCGGCTACGGCCACACGCAGCGGCGTCGATGTGTGGCTGCTGGTGGCGGGACTGACGCTCGCGATCGCCGGTGGCGGGACGGTTGCGTCGGCGGCCGCACGCCGGGCGCGCTAGGCGCTTCGAACACTCGACATACGATCGAGGAGCAGGCAGCAGCGGCTGCCCGCTCCTCGTCGCGTAATCGGAGAAGCTAATTCGGCAATTCTGGTTGACCCATTATTGTTGAAATGAGTGATCGCTATCCACTACTCTCGCAGAGAAGCAGGAGCAACCCACACTCAGGAGGAGATCCCGTGAAAACCAGCAGACTCATGCTGCCCGGCGTGGCGGCACTCGTGATAGGCACGTTGATGCTCGGGATGGCCTTCAGCGGCGCACCACGCGCCGCCGCCGTCAACCAGGTTCCGTGTGGCTCCACGCCAGTCGGCATCGATAGCTTCGGCAACGGCACGGTGATCGCTACCGATACGCCCATCCCGACGTGCACGGCGGTGAAGCTCAAGACGCACACGCCCACCACGACGCCGACGGAGGCCGCGACCTCGACCCAGGTGCCGGTCACGCCCGCCGCCACGCAGCCGGCCGCCACGGCCACGAGTCCCGGCGGCGGCGCCGGAGGACAGGAAGTCATCCCGCCGAACACGGGCACGGGCGCCATGGCCGGCGGCAGCGGCATCGAGCTGTCATTCCTGGTCGCCGGGCTTCTGCTCCTCACCCTTGGCAGTGGCTCCGTTCTGATCGGCGCGCGCCGCCGCGCGTAACCGCCGGACCGCCGGAACATTGAGCGAGGGCGCCCATTCGGCGCCCTCGCTTCGTTTTGTCTTCCGTCCCGCCGCCTCACCGATTTCGAGTATCGCTCTGACTGGGCAGCCCCAGCTTGACGCGGCCCCCCATGGGGGGTTGCACCTGAAAAGCTAGGGTTATCCCTGCCGATAATCCCCACAGACAGCCTCAACGGGCAACTAACTCGATTCGGAGCGTCTGTGGTCACTGAGAATCTCCCGCCGCGCCGCCCTATCCTGACGCTCGAAGACCTCGCCAAGCCCATGTCGCGACGGCCCGAGCGACTGCACGCGCTCACCGCCTCCGACCTGGGCATCGCGTTCAGCCAGGCGCTCGACCTTGCCGAAGGCAAGCCGATCGGGCACGCCAAGCGCGTCTGCTACATCGCCACCATGCTTGCCGACGCGCTCGAACTCGAGGCGCCCGCGCGCGCCGGCGTCTTCTTCGGCGCGCTGATGCACGATATCGGCGTCACGCTGTCGGCTTCCGACCTCTGCCGCGTCGCCGGCGTCGATGAAGACGCGATCTTCGCCCCGCTTCCCGCGCGGCCGATCGACCCGCAGCGCCCCGAGTTCGGATTCGCCGACCGCGGCGCCGTGCTCGATGCCATCTACCAGCACTGTCCCCTCGGCGCCGAAGCCGTCCGCCTGCTCGAGCTTCCGGATGAGGCCGCGACGGCGGTCGCGCGCCACCACGAAGACTGGGACGGCGGCGGCTACCCGGACGGCCTGCGCTCAGGCGATATCCCGCTCGAGGCGCGCATCCTCGCCGCGGCCGACGTCGCCGAGGTGCTGATCGCGGAGCAGCCGAGCTCGCTGTCCGCGCGGCGCCACTTCGTCTCGTCCATCGGCCAGTACGCCGGCAGGCAGCTCGACCCGCAGATCGTCGCGCGCCTCCTCGAGGTGGCGAAGTCCGACGAGTTCTGGCTCGGGCTGTATTCGGAGGACCTGGCCGAGACGCTCAACGCCATGCGCGGACCCATCGACACGCGCCGGAGCCGCAAGCGGGTCATGCGCTTCGCCGAAGTGCTCGCTGACCTCGGCGACGCGAAGGGCGGCCACAACGGCGGCCACTCGCGCCGCACAGCCGACTTCGCCGAACAGCTCGCCGTCGCCGTCGGCCTCGATGCCGGCCACGTCGAGATGATCCGCATCGCCGCGTTGCTCCAGGACATCGGCGTGCTCGGCGTGCCCGCGCGCGTCATGACCAAGCCGGACATCCTCTCGGTGACCGAGATGCAGCTCATGCGGCAGCACCCGGGCAGCTCGGAGATGGTGCTGCAGGAGCTGAACGGCTTCGAGGAGATCGCCATCTGGATCGCGCGCCACCACGAGCGGCCGGACGGCAAGGGCTACCCGGAGATGCTCAGCGGCGACGACATCCCGCTGGAGTCGCGCATCCTCTCCGTCGCCGACGTGTTCGCGGCGCTGACGGTGGACCGTCCGCACCGGAACGCCGTGGCGAGGAAAGACGCTCGCCAGATCCTGCTCGGCGCAGCCGGCACGCAGCTCGACCCGGAGCTCACGCGCCTGTTCTGCACGCTGATCTAAGACTCGATTCCCGTGGCGCGGGCTTTCTAGCCCGCGTGATGCCGCCCTCGCGCCTCGACCTCCAATCGCCGACGATCACGCTCGAAGGCGGTACTGCGCTTCCTTGACACGCTGGAGTACAATCGTCTTCCAGCCGGACGCAAAGGAGGCCGCACCGTGGCAACCTACATCATGCTCAGCACCCTGACCGATGAGGGCCGCAAGACGCTGAAGGAACGGCCCGAGCGGCTTCAAGAGGTCAACCGCGAGATCGAGGCCATGGGCGCGCGCGTCACGCATCAGTACGCCGTCCTCGGTGGCTACGACTTCGTGAACATCATGGAGGCGCCGGACAACGAGACCGTCGCCCGCATCTCCGTCGAATTGGGCTCCCGCGGTACGGTTCAACTCACGACGCATGGCTGCCATCCCGGTCGATGAGTTCACGAAGATGCTCAAGGGCCGCGAGGGTAGTTGACGCTCATGTCGACGTACGTCGTCTTCACGAAGCTGCGCCCGGCCGCGCGCAAGATCATCGACCAGAACCCTGACCGGCTGGCCGAGATCAACGCGCAGGTGAAGAGCCTCGGCGGCAAGATCGTCGACCAGTACGCCGTGCTCGGCGAGTACGACTTCGTGACGTTCATCGAGGCGGCGGACAACGTCGCGATTGCCCGCATCGGGGCCGAGATCGCCAGCCTGGGCACGCTTACCATGCAGACGTTCCCGGCCGTCGAGATCGAGCGCTTCCAGAAGCTGCTGAAGATCGCAGCCGTATCGCACCGAGCCGCATCGCTGGCAGACGGGCATCTGGGCGCGCGCCGTGCGCCGCGCCGGCCGCCCGTGGGTGATCGACCGTTACGTCAAACGGTACTGCCGGCCGTTCACGGTCGAGGGCGCCGAGAACCTGCGCGCGTTCCGCGGCGGCGCGATCGTCATCGCCAACCACAGCTCGCACTTCGATACGCCCGTCGTGCTGTCGGCGCTGCCGGAGCGCATCCGGGGCAAGATCGCGATCGCCGCGGCGGCCGACAAGTTCTACGCGCACCGGCGGAAGCGCACCTGGTGGTACTCGCTGTTCCTCAACACCTTCCCTGTGCACCGCGGCGGCGGCACGAAGCATCTCGACTATCCCGATGTCGCTGCTACGGCGCGGCTGGTCGATCCTGATCTACCCGGAAGGCGGCCGGTCGAAGGGCGCAGGTGCAGAAGTTCAAGGCCGGCCCGACGATCATGGCGATGCAGTCGAAGGCGCCGGTGATCCCGATCTACATCGAGGGCCTGCGCAACGTCATGCCCAAGGGGCAGCGCGAACCGCGGCCCGCGGCGGTCAGCGCCCGCATCGGCCCGCCCGTCTCGCTCGAAGGCGTGACGTCGGTGTCCGAAGGCACGACGCTGCTGGAGAACGCCATGCGCGCCCTCGCCGGCATGCCGCCGCACCGCGCCGAGGCGCCCGCCGCGGCCGAGGCAGCGCTCGCGTCCGCCGGCGGCGGGAGTTAGCCCGCACATGCCGCTGGTAGTGTGTCTCTGCGGTGCGCGGGTCGAAGCGGGCGATGCCGCTGCCCTCGCCGTGGCATGATCCTGCCTATCTTGAGCCATCATCATCACGGTCGCGGCATCACGCTCCGTCCGGCACGCATGCTTGGCGTGATCTTCCTCTTCGCATTCGGAGCGATGCTCTTCACGCTGCTGTTCGACCCAGAGGACCGCTTACCCCTGGTGGCTGCGGTGCCGCTGCTTGCGACGACACTCATTACGGGCATGACTGAGACGTGGGGAAACTACGTCCACGTCGACTGTCGTGGCATTTTGCGCGTGAACTGGGCGGGCCTCACACGCCAGTACATCGCAATTCAAGACATCACAGGTGTCTATCGACAGGATGAGGTGTCGTGGTTCGGTCGCGAGCGCCCGTACCTCGTCGTTGAATCCACACGCGTCCAGATCCATCTGGGCATCAACATCATGTATCGCGATGGCGGCTGGCCTGTTCAAGCTCTTGCGCAGATCGCGGTGGCATTGGCCAAGTGTGGCGCGCCGGTCGACGAATCCCTCGCTGCCGACGCCTATGCGGTGACCGGCTAGAGGGCAATGCGCTCTCGCGCTCTGCCGCCGGAATTCCGCGACCCGCGAATACGGCGATGGGCTATGACGGTCGTACCCGTCCGCAATCTCAATCTCTCAGCGGTATAGCTGGTACGCCGCACTGACGTCGGGGGCCGCGCGCGGCATCGGCGCGCAGTTCCGTATCCTCGGCATCGACCCCGACGAGACGCAGCGGCGCGCGCTGGCCGCCGGCGCGACGGTCTCGGTGCCGGTCGTTGACAAGGGCCACGGCTGGCGTGAAGTGTGCGTGCGTGACCCGGACGGCTACGAGTGGGCCGTCGGCGTGCTCATCGATCCCGCGAAAGGCCCCTTCGGTCCGCACATTAACGGCGGCTGTACGCCGTTCGATCATCACCCCAGGCGGCGCGTCAGCAGCCGCGTGATCATCTCCGGCTTCATCTTCTTCTTCGACGGGTCGTCCACGCCGTCGGACAAGTAGTTGCCCTCGGTGAACACGCGCATGGCGTTGTCGTGGCCGACGAGGCGCGTCATCTTCGCGAATAGCCGCGTGAAGGCGCCCTTCTTGTCGGCGAGCGTTGGGAACGCCGCGTTCTCCATCGCCGCGCGCCGGTCGCCGTAGTCGTCGAGGAGGTAAGCGCCGGGCATCCCGAACTCCTTGAGCGCGGCGATCACCAGCGGCATGAGCGATGGGTCCGCGTCCAGGCAATCGCCCAGGCGCTTCTCGTAGAACATCTCGTGACGCACCTCGTCTTTCGCGAGGAGTATCTCAAGCCGCGCGAGCGTCGGCTCCTTGGTGTGGCTGGCGTGGTTCCGATAGAAGTCCGCCGTGATGAACTCCTGCACCGTGGTGTTTGCGACGAGCTGCGCGGGCACGAAGTGCGCCGGGATGCCCCAGTTCTCGTTGCTCGCCTCCCGGACAGCGCCCACATCATCGGTAAGCGCATCCCGGATCGACGACTCCATCTGGTCCAGCCGTGCCTGCTCGTCGGCTCCATACGCGTTCGACTTCGCCGCCGCGATCGCCACGCGTACCTTCGTAAGGTAATCGCGCAACGCGTAGTAGTGCTTCCACTCCTCCATCCCCCACATCATGATGAAGTCGCAGACGTCCTGGTCGGCCTTGAAGTATTCGATGAGATTCGCCACGTAGTCGGGACTGTTGCTTTCGACCAGCATCGTCGTCTCGACGACGTGCACGTCGGCCGGCGTGAGCTGGTCGAGCTGGATGTCCTGCCACGGGATCGCGAGAAACTCCGTCAGGCTCCAGCTTACGCGCTCATGCGTGCGGTAGAACGCGACGATGTCGTCGCGGCTCGGGATCGTGCGATGGCCGGACGGCGGGAGCGCCGCTTGTCCTCCTGTGAACGGAAAACTCGACGCCTTGTTGAGCTTCGACAAAGGTTGACTCCATGCGTAGCGCGGCTTGCGGGCGCGCTACGCGAATGACGCCGGAGTTCCGGCGAGGCGACCGATGGGGTTCGGTGTGGTGTGTGGAGGACGCGGGCAGGTAGTCAGTTGCTGTCCTTACTGGCCTTTGACGGTCTTGCGCTTGTTCTGCACGTAGTCGACGAGAATGTACTGGCCCAGCTTGTCTGGCGTCGTGTAGAAAACGCGGCCCTTGTTGATCTTTGCGACCTGGTTGACGAACTCCTTGAGGTAGTAGTTGCGGTCCAGCATGAACGTGTTGATGATGATGCCCTTCCGCGTCGCCCGCTTCACTTCCTTCAACGTCTCGCGGATCGTGATCGGGCTCGGCGGATAGGCGAAGTACGACCGCCCGCGCTCCAGGTGCGCCGTCGGCTCGCCATCGGAGATCATGATGATCTGCCGCGTGCCGCTCTTGTGCTTCGCCAGCAGGTTCTGTGCGAGCATCAGCGCGTGGTGCATGTTCGTGCCGAGGACGGACTCGTCCCACCGCACGTACGGCAGCTGCTCCGCCTGTAGCTCGCGCGCGTACGCCGAGAAGCCGATGATGTAGAGGCTGTCGCGGCTGAACTGGCTGCGGATCAGGTTGTTGAGCGCGAGCGCCACCTTCTTCGCCGCCTGGAATGAGCCGCGAAGCGCCATCGACCACGACAGGTCGACCATCATCACCGTGGCGGTCTGCGTGAGCTGCTCCGAGCGATACACCTCGAAGTCATCCTTGTCGAGCCGCACCGGCAGCGACGCCCCCTCGCGCTGCAGCGAGTTCATGATCGTCTTGTCGAGCGCCAGGTGGAACGGGTCGCCGAACTCGTACTTCTTCGTGTCGTCGGCTCGCTCGCCGGCCTGGCCGTTGTCGCGCAGCGCGTGCTTGCCAAACGAGTCGTTCTTGAGCTGCGAGTAGATCTCGCCGAGCGCCTTCTGGCCGATCTTGCGCGTCCCGCGCGGCGTCAGCTCGTAGTTGTTGCCCTTGCGCCGGATGTACCCCTGCTCCTCCAGCACCTCGAGGAACTTCTTGAGCTGGTCGAGTGTATCCGCCGCCTCGTCGCCGAGCAGCTCTCGCAGCTTCTCCTCGTCGACATCGTCGATGTCGCCGCCGTACTGCGTGCGCTCGAGCTGGCGCTCCAGTTCGTCCATCGACTGCATGCGGTCCATCAGACCCATCGCCTCGTTGAGGTCGATCTCCTCGTCGCCGCGGAAGGGGTACTGGTTGCGCATGTCGCGCATCGGCGAGAGGAACTCCAGGTTCGCCTGAAGTTCCGATAGCTCGGCTTGCAGGTCGGGGTCGCCGACCTTGTCCGCCAGCAGGTCCTGGAGCTGCTGCCGCATGTCGCCCGGCAGGCTGTCGAGCAGGTTCTGCATCTGAGCGATCTGGCCCTGCATGCGTTCGACCAGCTCATCGAGCGACTGCGGCGGGTTCGGGCCGAAGAGGTCGCCGTACTGCTGCATGAACTTCTCGAAGTCCGGCTCGCCGCCCGCCAGCCGGTCGCTCAGCATCTGGTTCAGGTCCTTCACCATCTGCTTCATGCGCGCCATGTCTTCGGGCGACATGTTGGCGATCTGGTCGTACATGTCCTTGAAGAAGGTCTCCGTCATCGCCTTCTTCAGCATGTCCATCAGCTCGGTGAACTTGTGCTGCGCCTCCGGGTTCATGAACTCGTAGTTCTGCAGCTCCTTCACCGAGCCTGCGACGTCGTCCGGCAGGTTGTCGAGGAAGTTCTTCTTGCGGTTGGCGATGTTCTTCAGCATCTCGGAGAACTGGTCGCGGTCGCCCGCGCCCTGCTGCCCCGGCCCCTGTGCGCCGCCCTGCGCGCCCGCATCGCCGGACTGCTGCCGCCCGCCTGATTGCGCGGCGCCCGGCCGCGCGCCGGCCTGCTGCTGACCGGACTGCGGCGAGCCCTGCGGCTGTCCGGATTGCGGCCGGCCTTGCTGTTCGCCCGCCTGCGGCTCTCCGCCGTCGGGTGGCGGCGAGCCCTGCGCGTCCTGCTGACCGCCGAGCGCCTCATCGAGCCGGCGGTCTATCGTGCCGCGCTCCATCTGCAAGATCTCGTCGAGGCGGTTCTTGATGTCGTCCATAGCCGACGACAGGTTGTAGCGGTCGAGCGTGTTGCGGCGCTGCTGACGGAGCTGCTGGAGCAGGTCGCGCAGCCCCTGCAGGCGGTCCCCCGTGTTATTCCGCATGCCGCGCTGGAGCAGGTTGCGCATGGCGTGCTGCAAGTCGCCGAAGTTCATCAGGTCGTCCGTCAATGCCTCGAGCACCTCATCGGCGTCGAGTGGCGGGATCTCCTGCGTGCCGTCCCATTCGCTGTAACGGAAAGCAACCATGATGCCTATCTCAGTCTCGTGGACGCCAGGCGTCCTCCAGCCATTCGTCGCGATCGGTATGCCATACAAGGAGGCGACCGTCCAGTTCTTCATCGCTCGAAAGCAGCCGATTGAGAGCAGTTACCCACTCGACGGGTTGCGGTCGCTGAGCCACGGAAAGGATGCCTGCGTGTGTTGAAGGTACACCCCGGAATACGTGTGCGGACGTGAGCACGCGGTGCAGGAAGCGAAAGTCGCTGTGATTGACGGTGATCAGAATGCGCTCGCCCGCGAGGGCGCGCTGAAGATGCCAGACGTCAGAATGTCCGGTTCCGCCGCTTTCGGAGGGACATTCAACGTCATGTGCACGCCGGAGTTCATCGACGACTTGTCGTGACACGTCCTCATCCGCATAGGTCCGCGAACTCAAGCCGCGGCCAATTCTTCAGATAGCTTCCGTTCGATCTCCGCACGGTAGCGCCCGTAATAGTCGAGCGCGGCGTCCACATCCCTTCGGTCGAGGTGCGGTGCGTGGAGTCTCAGCAGCGCGTCGAAGTCGTCGTTGAGTGAACGAAGATCCCTGATCAGCTCCCAAATCTTGATGCCGCGCCCGACTCTGACGTCCAGTGGACTCGGACGGACTTCACTCGAGTACCGGCCGCGTGCCCAGACCTTCCCGCTGCCTGCCGCGGGTACGCGGTTCCGAATAATCTCCGGCGTACCGTCCGCATCGTAGTAAGTGTAGACCTGCGCCATGATCACCCCCGATACTGCGCTCGGCCGCCGACGCGATCCTTGTTGAGCCGCTTGTTCAGGTGCAGCCCCTCCAAAATGAACTCCGTCGCACTCGCCACCACCGCCGGGTTTTCGCCCGGCTCCAGCTTGGCCACGGCCTTGCTCAGCCCGTCGATCGACTTCATCATCTTCACGTAGCTATCCGACGGCATCTGGTCACCGACGTCCGTCGAAAGCCCCGCCTTGAAGCGCGTAACCACCTCTTCCAGGTCCACGACGTTGAAGTAGCGGTTGAACACGGCCACGACCGCGTTCTGGATCAGCTTCTCGATGATCTGCTCTTCCTTGCCGTCCTCGACCGTCTCGAACTCCACCTTGCCGCTGATCGTCGGGATGACGTACGGCAGGTCGCTGATGCGCGGCACGACGTCGCCCTCGCCCAGCCGGATGGCGCGGCGCATCGCATTCGCGAGCAGGCTCTCGTAGTCCGCGATCGAGGCGCGCACCGACACGCCGGAGCGCTGGTTGACGTCCGGGCTGCGCCGTGCGAGCCGCGTGATCTCCGCGACGATCTCCTTCATGTACGCCGGTACGCTCACCGTGTAATCGTTGTCGTCGAAGCTGGAGCTCTCCTGCTCCATAATGTCGATCTCGTGCTCGACGCTGCGCGGGTAGTGCGTGCGGATCTGCGCGCCGTACCGGTCCTTGAGCGGCGTGATGATGCGGCCGCGGTTCGTGTAGTCCTCCGGGTTGGCCGAGGCCACTACCAGCACGTCGAGCGGCATGCGGATGCGGTAGCCGCGGATCTGCACGTCGCGCTCTTCCATGATGTTCAGCAGCCCGACCTGGATGCGCTCCGCCAGGTCCGGAAGCTCGTTGATACAGAAGATGCCGCGGTTCGTGCGCGGGATCAGCCCGTAGTGGATCGTCAGCTCGTCGGACAGGTAGCGGCCCTCCGCCACCTTGATCGGGTCCACCTCGCCGATGAGGTCGGCGATCGTGATGTCCGGTGTGGCCAGCTTCTCGCCATACCGCTGGTCCGGGCCGATCCAGTCGACCGCCAGGTCGTCGCCTTCCTGCTCGATGCGTAGCCGGCTCGCGTGCGTGACGGGCTCGAACGGGTTCTCGTGCAGTTCGCTGCCGGCGATGATCGGGATCGCCTCATCGAGCAGCCCCGTGAGCGCACGGATCATGCGGGACTTCGCCTGGCCGCGCTCGCCCAGGAAGATGATGTCCTGGCCCGACAGGATCGCGTTCTCGAGCTGAGGCACCACCGACTCTTCGTAACCGTAGATGCCGTCGAACAGCGGTCTGCCGCTGCGGATGCGCTGGATCAGGTTCCGGCGCATCTCCTCCTTCACGGAGGCCACCTTATACCCGGACTTCTTCAGCTCACCGAGCGTCCGTGGTCTTGCTTCCGTCATGCGCATCACGATCCTTCCGCGTGGTGTCTCAATCCGTTCGCCCTCGTCCCTGCACCTCGTCGAAGAAGCGCGCGAGTTCGTCACGTGCGAACTGTGGTACAGGAGTGGCGGCGTCCTCAGCCCCCAGTATAACCCTCGCTGGCCCCGCTTCGATGGCGCCGATCACCTGGCACTCGATCTTCATATTCGTGAGACGGGCGGCCACCCGGTCGCAATCCTCGGAACTGACGACGGCCAGCAGTGCCCCGGACGCCAGCAGGCCCAGCGGATCGAGGCCGAGCGCGCCGCAAATCGACCGCGTCTCGTCGAACACGCGCAGCCTCTGGAGATCGACCCGCAGCGCCGCTCCGATGGCCTGCGCCAGCTCCTGCAGCGCCGTCGCCAGCCCGCCTTCGGTCGGATCGTGCATCGCGCGGGGACGCGTCGCGGCGCACACCTCGCGCGCATCCGCCACCACGCTGATGCCCGGCTCGAACAACATTCGTGCCGCCCGCGCGATCGTATCGGGCGAAACGCCTCGTTTCCGGAGTTGCGGCGCGCACTCCCGCGCGAGCAGCGCCGTGCCCTCGATCGCGATGCCCTTCGTCAGGAGTACGCGGTCGCCGGGCTGAGCGCTCTCTCCGAGCACGATTTCGTCCCGCGACGCCTCGCCCAGCATCGCGCCCACCACGATCGGGCGGTCGATCCCGATCGTGACCTCCGTGTGCCCCCCGACCAGCTCGATGCCCAGGCCCGCGCACGCGTCCGTGAGTCTGTCCGAAGATTTGCGCCGGCAGGCCGTCGGGCGCTCCGGGCGGGAGCAACGCCGTCGCCAGCAACCACGCCGGCCGCGCGCCCATGCAGGCGATGTCGTTGGCGTTGACGTTCACCGCGTACCACCCGATGAGGTCAGACGCGAACGTCACCGGGTCGGTCTTTGCCACCAGCAGCCGGTCGCCGCCGATGTCGATCACCGCCGCATCGCGCCCGATGCCCGGGCCGAAGACCACGCGCGGGTCGCGATGGGTGATCGTGCCGAGCAGTTCGGCCAGCATCGCCGCGGGCAGCTTTCCGGGCCGGAGCGTCATCGGCCGTTCGCGACGCGCTCGACGACGTGGTCGCTGAAGGCATCGACCAGCTCGGGCAGCATGCGCCGGACCCCCGGCCCCAGCGTCATCCCGACGAAGAAGTCGCCGACCACGCCGTAACCCTCCGCGCCAATCTCCACCTCCAGCGTGCAGCCCTCCGGCTCCTCGAACAGCTCGAACTGAAGGTACGCTGCCTGCACCTGCGACGTCATCGGCGCATTCGAGTCCAGATGCTCGCAGACCAGACGCGCCGGCGCCTGCCAGTCGACGATCTGCCAGCGCGTCCACATGTCCGGGTCGTCGCCCTGGGCGACGAGACGCGCGCCGCGCTCGGGCGGCGCTCCGTCTTCCACGTTCACCGCGGACACGCGGGGAAACCACCGCGGCCACGACGGGAAGTCGGTGAGGATCGACCAGATCAGCGACGCCGGAGCGTCGTACGCCTGCGATGTGTAGTAGGCAGCCATGCGATGCCAGCATAGCATCGAAATGCGATGCTGCCCGCCGGCGCAGGTTCAAGACATGGAGGCTGTGGTCGATGCTGTAGAGGTGTGGCCGGGTCGAGCCGAGGGGACGTCCGCAGTTGCGGACTTGCGCCGTTCGACTGGTGGGTCGACGGCGCGGGGAGTGCAGGCCCTCAGCTCGACCCGGCGGCGCCGTACCGCCGGTCAGCCCGGCGTAGGCGTACGGCGCCACTTCGCTCGGACGTAGTGCGCACGCAGTTGCGTGGGCCGGAGTCACGGGGGTCAGGGTCAGGGGTTGGGGTAACGTGACTCCGGCCGACTTCGCCGGTGGAAGCGCTCACTGAACCGCGAAGAGTCCCGGGGATGAAACCGGACGGATCGCCGCAGCCAAACAGCCGGACGGTCACGCCCTGTCCTGCGCACGTGCCATGTGCGATACGGCCCACGCCGATCTCTCCGCGATGGAGCCGGAGAGGCATGGGAAAGCCCTCAATCCGCAGCAGGATGAGGGCTGCAGACTCCGACCCACTCAGGTGCCTTCGGCGGCCCGGCTGCCGTATCCCGGTGGGACGTAGGCCCGTGGCTTTGCGTCGCCGCCTTTCGGCGGGTTTGCCTTTGTCGGAGCGATCTTCGATTGTCCACCAAAGGAATCGGCCTCACGTGCCAAACCTGTTGGGCCGCGACGGATAATTCCGGAACTTTATTTCGGGTGTGGCCGCGCCCGCCGGCACCGGCCTTCATGGGCCCGTTCCAACGCTAACGGGTTCGAAACACATCTGAGCCCTGCCGATGGGTAGCCTGCGTGCAGGAGACTAGAGGAGGTGTGGATGAAGAAGTGGATAGTAGCCTTTGCGGGAGTGGCGGCCATCGCCATCATCGGTGCCGGCGCGGTCGTGGCGCAGACGCCGGGCACGAGCACCGGCACGAGCTTCTGGGACCGCGTCGCCCAGAAGCTCGGCATCGATGCACCCAAGCTCAAGGACGCCGTCAAGAGCGCACGGACGGACCAGATCGATGAGGCGGTCCAGAACGGCGACCTGACCCAGAAGCAGGCCGACGCGCTGAAGCAGCGGCTCGACCAGATGCCGGATGACGGTCCTCGGACCGTTCGCCGGCCCGAAGGGCACGGCGGCTTCCCGGCGCGTTTGGCGGTCCGGGCATCGGGTTCGGCCTGGGCGACGCCGCCGACAAACTGGCCGGCTTCCTGGGCATCTCCGCGGACCAGCTCAAGACCGAGCTTCGCGCCGACAACGCAACGCTCGCGAGCGTCGCTGAGGCGCACGGCAAGAGCCGCGATGAGCTCAAGACGTTCATCAGCGACGGCGCAAAAGCAAAGCTGGACGAGGCCGTGACGAACGGCGATCTGACCCAGAAACGCGAGGATGAAGCGCTTGCCGCAGCTCGATGCGACACCTGGACAAGATCATCGATGGGAACTGCGCGGTTCGAAGGCCACGGCTTCGGCGGGCCCAGGATGCACCGGCACGGCGACCAGGACGAGCAGCACGAGCAGGACGACGGCGGCGCGACGCCTGGCTCAGGTGTGGAGAGCGGCCTCTTCCGCTCCTGACGATCGATAGAGGGGACGGCGAGGCGCGGGCGTGCGCCTGCGCCGTTTCTTCTATAGTAAGGCTGTAACAATTATGAACGACGACGCCGTCTCGCATCCTCGTCGCCGACGACGACGGCAACATCGCCGACCTCGTGCGCATGTACCTCACCAAGGCCGGCTACGACGTCACCGTCGCGCGCGACGGCGATGAGACCCAGCGCCTGCTGCGCGAGCGGCAGTTCGACCTCGCCGTGCTCGACATCATGATGCCCGGCCCCGACGGGCTGCAGATCATCCGCCATCTCCGCAAGCGCAGCGAGATGCCCGTCATCTTCCTCTCGGCGCGTTCGTCCGACATCGATAAGGTCGCCGGACTGCAGTTCGGCGCCGACGACTACGTCACCAAGCCGTTCAACCCGGCGGAGCTCGTCGCCCGCGTGCAGTCCGTGCT
Organism: uncultured Chloroflexia bacterium; assembly: GCA_963701135.1. Lineage (GTDB taxonomy): Bacteria > Chloroflexota > Dehalococcoidia > DSTF01 > JACRBR01 > CAYJMJ01. The sequence goes on along the minus strand of OY969567.1, from coordinate 2,150,689 downwards.
GCGCCGCAGCCGCGCAGCCGCCGAGCCCAGCGGCGAGCACATCGCCATCGGCGAGCTGCGGATGGACGTCCGCAACCGCGCCGCGACGATCAAGGGCGAGCCGCTGACGCTGACGCCGAAGGAGTTCGACCTGCTCGCGACGTTCGCGCGTTTCGCGAACGTCACGCTGGACCGCGAGAAGCTGCTTGACCTCGTCTGGGGCACGTCGTTCTACGGCATGCGCACCGTCGACGTCCACATCGTCCGGCTGCGCAGCAAGCTCGAAGGGTCCGGCCTGAAGATCGAGACGGTATGGGGCAGCGGCTATCGACTGGTGGAGGCGGTGCCGGCGTGATCGCGCATCTGCGCGCGCTTCGTATTCAGCTTCCAGACCAAGCTCGTCCTTGCGTTGACCGCCGTCATCTTGCTGGCGCTCTTCCTTGCGGGCGACGGTGTTCGTCGTCCGCACCCGCAACGAACGGCGCAGCAGGCGCTCGACCGCGTGGCCGCCGCCTCGCCCGCGATCTACCAACAGGCGCTCTTCGCGCTCCTGCCGCAGCGAAGAGGACGAGCATCCGTTCACGGAAACGCTCGATGACCTTGCGCACCAGCAGGACGTGCGCATCCTGCTCGTCTCCAACGACGGCGCGATCCTGCACGACACCGGCGACCAGCTCAAAGGCCTCGGCATCGTCGATCCCCGACTCGACGAACACCGATCTCCAGCGCGGGTTCCTCGCATGGCAGCCGTCGCGAGGAGTACCCGGAGCACAACCTGACGTTCGTGGCCGCGTCGTCCGGGATCATCACCACCGGCGGCCGCCAGCTCCCGTTCCGCATCGTGCTCGCGGTGAAGACCGACACGATCGCCAGCGCCTGGGTCGGCGTGCTGCCCGGGCTCGGGCTCGCGGCGCTCGTCGCGTTGCCGCTCGCCGCGCTCGCGGCACTGGGCTCGCGCGCCAGGTCGCGCAGCCCGTTCGCAAGCTCACGGCCGCCTCCGAGGCGATGGCGCGCGGCGATTTCGACCAGCGCGTGGAGGTCGGCCGGGACGACGAGGTCGGCCGTCTCGCGCGCTCGTTCAGCGCCATGGCGGAGCACGTCGGCGAGCGCGATGCGCAGATGCGCGCGCTGCTGGCGAACGTCTCGCACGACCTCAAGACGCCCATGACCTCGATCACCGGCTACGCCCAGGCGCTGACCGACGGCACCGCCGGGCCCGAGGACACGGAGCACATCGGGCAGGTGATCAAGCGAGGAGGCGGAGCACGTGAACCGCCTGCTCGCCGACCTCCTCTACCTCGGCGAGATCGACGCCGGGCAGGTCGTGACGCGCCGCGAAGACGTCCCGCTCGACGCCCTCGTCGCCCGCTGCCTGCGCCGCGTCGAGCCGCAGGCGCGCGCGAAGGACGTCGCGATCATACACGGAGCTGGAGCCGGACGCGGTGCTTCGGCAGGTCGACCCGGACAAGCTGGAGCGGGCGCTCACCAACGTGCTCGACAACGCCGCGAAGTTCACGCCGGCCGGCGGCGCGATCGACGTGCGCGGCTGGCGCGAGAACGGCGCCGGGCCGCGCCGTGTCAAGTGCGCCGTCACGCAACACCGGCGCGCAGCATCCCGGCCGAGGACCTGCCCCGGCGTCTTCGACCGCTTCTTCCGCGGCGACCGCGCGCGCCGGACATCCGCCGGCAGCGGGCTCGGCCTCGCCATCACGCGCGAGCTCGTCGAGCTCAACGGCGGCACGATCGAGGCCGCCAACGCGCCGTCCGGCGGCGTGACGTTCACCCTCTCCCTGCCCGGCTAGCCGGCGCGAACCAAGACCTGGAGCCAAGAACCAGCCTGGGCCGCGGCCCGCTTGGCTCTGGGTTCCAGCTAGTCTGCGTAGGTTCCAGGTTCTAGTGCTCGCCCGACCGGGTATTGCAGCCGCCGACAGTTCTGTCGTACAGTAAACGCAAATCATTGCAACAAAGGCTTCTGGCATGAGCTGCGAGTCCGAGACGATCGACGTCCTGCGCGAGTCCGGGGCACAAGATGACGCCCCAGCGCATGATGATCCTCACTTCGCTGCGGCACGCGCCCGGGCCACCTGACCGCCGCCGACATCTTCGAGCGCGTGAAGGCCGCTATCCGTACGTCGACATCTCGACGGTCTACCGCACGCTCACCGTGCTCAAGGACCTGCGCCTGATCTCCGAGACGCACATGGGCGGCGGCGACGCCGCGTTCGAGTGGGTCGGCGTCGAGCGCCACCACCACCTGATCTGCCGGAAGTGCAACGGCGTGACGCTGCTCGACCATCACTACCTCGAGAGGCTCGGCGCGCAGATCGCGACGGACCTCGGCTTTCGGCGCCGACATCGACCACTTCGCCATCTTCGGTCTCTGCGCCGCCTGCCAGCGCGAGATCTGCCGGCGACTAACGTAGCGGACATCAGTCAGCAGAGGAACTGTCGGTGGACCTCACGATACTGTCTGCCGCTCGGCATCGGCGGCGCGGTCGGCGTCCTCGGCGCCGCGCTCGCGCTCGGCATCCGCCACGGCATCGACTGGGACCACATCGCCGCGATCACCGACATCACCAGCACCGCGGCCAGCGCGGATGACGACCGAAGACGCGTGGCTCGTGCGCGAGCCCGGCGTCATGCTCACCGACGAGTCGCACCACGCCTGCGCTCGCGCGCCGCGCAGTCGGCGCCGGCATCGGCCGCAGCGATGGCCGCGATGACAGCCGAGTCGCACGTGCACTCGCTCGGCGAGCTGGGGCATCGCGCACAACGGCCGCCGAATGGCACCTGCCAGCGATCGGCGAGCTTCGTGCGCCGGCAGAGGCCGGCGCTGCTGCTCGGCACGATGTACGCGCTCGGCCACGGCAGCATCGTCGTCGTCGCTCGGCCTGCTCGCGCTGCTCGCGCGCCAGTTCCTGCCCGACTGGATCGACCCGATCATGGAGCGCATCGTCGGCGTGACGCTGATCTTCCTGGCGGCGTACCTGTTCTACTCGATCTTCCAGTTCTTCCGCGGCGGCGCGGAGTTCCGCCTGCGCAGCCGCTGGATGCTCGTCTTCGCCGGCGTCCGCAACGGCTTCGGCCTCGTGCGCTCGAAGGTCTTCGGCCGCCCGCACGAGCACGTGCACGAGGCGCAGCAGTACGGCGTGAAGACCGCGTACGCGCGTCGGCCTGATCCACGGCATCGGCGCCGAGACCGGCACGCAGGTGCTGGTCATCGCGACCGCGGTCGGCGCCGGCAGCCGGGCGATGGGCGCGGCGGCGCTCGGCGCGTTCGTCGTCGGGCTGCTGATCTCGAACTCGATCGTCACGGTCATGAGCACCGCCGGGTTCGTCTCGACGCAGCGGCGGCAGAGCATCTACGTCGCGGCCGGGCTCGTGGCCGCGGTGTTCAGCCTGTTCGTCGGCATCTTCTTCTTGACGCGAGCACGGCTCGGCGTTGCCGGACCTCGGCCAGTACTTCCGCTGGATCGGCGGACCGTCCTGACCGAACTGCCGGCGCGCTACTCCGTCGACCGCCTCGCCCGGGCATCGCGGCGAACGCGGTGCTCCTCGTCGGCCCACACGAGCAGCGGCGGCAGCAGGATCAGCGTGCTCAGCAGGCTCAGGCCGATGTTCAGCGCCGTCACCTTGCCGAAGTTGTCCAGCAGCGGGAAGTCGCTGAACGCCAGCACCGCGAACCCGCCCATCACCGTCAGTCCCGACGCCGTGATCGCGCGGCCGATGCGCAGCGACGCCTTGCTCATCGCGTGCGCGCGGGTCGAGCCCCGCCTCGCGCTCCTCGAAGTAACGCGACATCAGCAGGATGTTGAACTCGGTGCCCATCGCGATGATCAGCGGCCCGGAGATCGACGTCAGCGGGCTGTACTCGATGCCCAGTGAAGTACAGCAGCATCGCCGACGCGCCCAGCGCGAGCACGACGGGCAGCAGCGGCGCGATCGCCTTCAGCGGATTCCGGTAGACCGCCAGCAGCAGCGCCAGGATCGCCGCGACCGCGACGAACGACATCAGGTCGCGGTTGCTGCTGACCGCGTCGCACCGTCTCCGTGCCCACCACGGCGATCCCCGCCGGCGCGACGGCGACGCCGTCCGGCGGCTGCGCGCTTCGGCGATGATCGTCGTCGGTGATCGCCTTGCGCTCGCTCGAGCGATGCCGTCGTCGCTGATGCGAGAACGTGATCGCGGCCATGGTGCGGTCGCCGCTGACGACGGCGTCCACCAGCGGTTGCGGCGCCACCGACGAGCGCCTGCTCCGCCGGCGCCGTCGTCGGCGCGTCGCCGCGTCACCAGCTTCGTGAACGACGCGAGGCTGTTCGACTGCATCAGCTCGCGGTGCTCGCTGCTTCTGCCGCTCCTCGAACGCCGATCATCCAGTCGAGCACGTCCTGGTCCGTGACGTGCTTCCCGTCCGGTACCTCGACGATCAGGTCGAGCTCGCTCGTCGAGCCGGCCACGTCGCGGACGCTGTGCAGGTCGACGAGCACCGAGCTGTCGGACGGCACGAACTTCTCCGGGTCCGTCTGCGTCGGGATCTTGCCGGCTCACGTACAGCCCGACGGTCGCGACCACCGCGGCCGATCAGCGCGATCGGCAGCAGCCTGCCGACGGTGCGCGCCGTCAGCCCGCCGACCAGCCGCTCGACCTCGAACCGGGCCCGCGGCGCTTCCGTCGGACCGAGGCGCTGGCGCTCGCGCAGGTACAGCACGCCGCTCACCAGCACGATGCTCGTGACGAAGACGATGACCGCGCCCACCGCCAGCATCGAGCCGAAGTCGCGGATCATCGGCACGCGCGACAGGTGCAGCACGATGAAGCCGATGCAGGCGGCGGCCCGCGGCCATCGCCAGCGCCGGCCCGAGCCGGGCGAACGTACGGTCGAGGCCGACGCTCCGCCGAGTCGCGCCGCCAGTCGTCTCTTCCTCGATCCGGCTGTGCACCTGGATCGCGAAGTCGACGCCGAGGCCGATGAGGATCGGCAGGCCGGAGATCGTCACCATCGTCAGCGGCAGATGCCAGGAAGCCCATCAGCCCGAACGCCGAGACGCAGCCGATGAGCACCGCCGGCAGCGACAGCAGCCGCCACCGCGCGCGGAAGATCGAGAACAGCACGACGACCATGATCACGACGGCGAGCACCGCCATGACCAGCACGAGCGCTCTTCATCTTGTCGTTGATCTCCTTGATCAGCAGCGGCGAGCCGGACGCCAGCAGCGTGACGCCGTCGAACTGGTACGCCGCCACGCTGTCCGTCATCGTCGGCCGCAACGCGCGACTCGTCGTCGATCGAGAGGTTGCCCTTCAGGCGCGCGACCATCAGCGCGTGGCGGTCGTCCGGGAAGATGCCGGCGAAGTCCGGGCGCAGCTTGCCGTCGGCGCCGAACATCACGAACTCGACGAACTTCGGGTTGTCGAGCGTCTGGTCGCCGACGCCGAGGAAGCGCCTGCGCGTCCGCGCCGAACTCGGCGTTGAACTCGTCGGCCACCTTCTGGCTGCGCCGCCTGCGCGGCCGCTTCCTGCTGCGCCGGCGTCTCGCCGCGCGCCGCCGACGCCGCCGCGCGCGCGTCGTCCGCGGCTTGCGCCTGGTCCGCGGCGAGCTTCGCCGGCTCGCGAGATCATGCGCTGGCGCGATCTGCGTCTGCGCGAACTCGAGGACGGTCAGCGGCGTGAGGATCGCTCTGGAAGTCGCCCGTCGCCTCCAGGTCGCGCTGCATGCGCGCCAGCGTCGTCGCGGTTCTCCGGCGTGAAGAGCTGCGCGGATGTCGCGCGCCGTCGGCCGGCGCCTCGAACAGGATCGAGCATGGGGTCGCCGCCGAACTGGCGCTGGAAGCGCTCGTTGTCGCGGGCGATCTTGGAGCCGGGGTCGAGCAGCGTGTCCTGGCCGGTGCGGAACTCCAGGCGTGGGATGCCGAACGACAAGCGCGAGGGCGGCGAGCATCGCGCCTGCCACGAGCGCGGCCGGCCGTCGGCGGACGAACGAGGCCAGGATGAGAGCGGCCCGCGTCACGCGCGGCTCCTTGCACTGCAAGACCCTGAGGCCAGCTTACACAGCGGGCCGCGGTACGAGGATAATTCTATGACAACTCGCGGGGCCCGCTAGATCGGCCGCCACCCGATCTCCAGGCGAGCGCCGCTGCCCGCGCCCTGCCGATCGCGTAGACTCACATCGAGGCGACATATCGCGGAGATGCTGCCGAAATGAGCCGGAACGAGAGCGCATCGGAGCGCCGCCTGCGCCTGGTCGACACCCACGGGTACAACGGGATGGCGCTGCTCACGCTCTACGATGGCTGGCGCTACTTCGAGCCGTCCGGCATCGATGGCTTCATCGCCTTCGAGCTGCATCGCGGCACCGCCGTAGCCTGCGGCGACCCGGTCTGCGCCGAAGCGGACCTGCCGGCGCTGCTGACCCGTTTCGCCGAGTACTGCGCCGGACGCAAGTGGCGGTTCACGTTCGTCGGCGCCAGCGCGCGCGTTGGAAAGGTGGCCGCCGGCCTCGGGCTTCAAGGCCGTCAAGATCGGCGAAGAGCCGTTCTTCGACCTGAAGCGCTACAGCATGAGCGGCAAGGGCGCGAAGAAGGCCCGCTCGGCGATCAACCTCGCGCGCCGCACCGGCATCACCGTCGAGGAGTACCGCGAGCCTTCGCCGGCCATCGACTCGGAGATCCGCGAGATCGCCGAAGACTGGCTCGAGCATCGCCAGGCGCCGCCCGATGGGCTTCCTGCTGCGTTCGCGCCCCTTCGCGCAGCGCGACCGCAAGCGCACCTTCATCGCCTGGCACGAGGGGCGCGTTGTCGGCGCGATGACGTGCGCGCCGGCCGCCGCGCGCGGCATGCTGTTCGTCGAGGAGCAGCTTCGCCGCCACGACGCGCCGTACGGCACGACGCGAGCTGCTGATCGAGGAGGCGCGCCTGCGGCGCGAAGGCCGGCGGTCTGGCCCTGCTGAGCCTCGGCACCTCGCCGCTCCAGGGCGCGACCGCGCAGCCGTACGGACGCTTCCGCGTGCTCACGCTGCTGTTCAGGGCGCTGTGCATGAAAGCCAACTTCATCTACAGCTTCCGCTCGCTCAACCACTACAAGAAGAAGTTCGCGCCCGACGTTCTGGGAGGACAGTTTCCTCGTCTTCCAGGGCGGCCTCATGATGCACGGCCTTCGGCGTCATCACGGCGTTCGCGCCCGACGGCATCCCGTCGCTCGTGTTGCCGAAGAAGATGCAATGGCTGCGCTTCGTCCCGGCGGCGATCCTGCGGGGCGCGGCGGCGGCCGGCGTCTTCGTGACCGCGTTCGCGGCATGGCAGTTCCCGCAGCTCACGCTCCCCGTGCGCTGGGGCATCGATGCGCTGCTCCTCGCGCGCGTCCCCGCCGACCTCATGCTCGATGGCGCGGAGGTCACCGTCGTGGCCCACCGCCTCATCTCGCTGGTCGTGGTGCTGGCCCTCGGCGCGGCCGTCTGGCAGCGGCGAGCGCGGGTGTGAGCGGCGCTTGTCCGAAGGCCGGTCCGGCGATCTATCATTCAGTAACGTCCTGACCCTTTAATCCGGTCCCGTGAGGCCGGGAAGGCACGATTATGACATAGCCCGCAACCGGCGCAGCGCGCGCATGCACATCCGTACACGACCTCCACCCGGATCGCCGGGCAGGAGGTTTTTTGATGCGAGACGCCACCGTCATGTCCGCGGCCGACATCCGGCGTGCGGTCACCCGCATCGCCCACGAGATCGTCGAGCACAACCGCGGCACCCAGGACCTGGTGTTCGTCGGCATGCTCACGCGCGGCGTGCCGCTCGCGCATCGCATCGCCCGCGCCATCGCCGAGTTCGAGGGTGAGCAGGTCCCCGTCGGCACGCTCGATATCGGGCTCTACCGCGACGACCTGACGGAGCGCGGCCCGGCCGTCAACATCCAGCCGAGCGAGATGCCGGACATCGCCGGCAAGCGCGTCGTGCTCATCGACGACGTGCTGTACACCGGCCGCACGGTGCGCGCCGCGCTCGACGCGCTCATCGACTACGGCCGGCCGCGGCGCATCCAGCTCGCCGTGCTCGTCGACCGCGGCCACCGCGAGCTGCCGATACGCGCCGACTTCGTCGGCAAGAACATTCCGACGTCGCGCGCGGACGACGTGCAGGTCCGGCTCGGCGAGATCGACGGCGAAGAGTACGTGCGCGTCGCCGCGGCCGAAGAAGCGGCCGAAGGCTCGCCGGGGAGAGAGGCATTCCGATGACCACGATCAGGCCGCCCGAGCCCCGCGCCGACGTCGCCGCGCCGCTCGCCGCCCCCGGCGCCGAGGAGGCCGCGTGGCGCCGCCGCCACCTGCTCGACCTCGACGATTTCACCGTCGATGAGCTCGACCTCGTGATGAACACGACCGACGCGATGAAGGAAGTGCTGTCGCGCGAGGTCCCGCGCGTGCCCGCGCTCCGCGGCACGACGATCGTCACGCTCTTCTACGAGAACAGCACGCGCACGCGCGCGTCCTTCGAGCTCGCGGGAAAGGTGCTCGGCGCCGACGTGATCAACGTCTCCGCATCCGGCAGCAGCGTTACCAAGGGCGAGTCGCTCGTCGATACCGTCAAGACGCTGCAGGCGGTCGGCGCCGACGTGCTGGTGATGCGCCACAACCGCTCCGGCGCTCCGTACCTGGCAGCCCGCCACGCGCGTTGCAGCGTCGTCAACGCCGGCGACGGCCTGCACGCGCACCCCACGCAGGCGCTGCTCGACCTCTACACCATGCGCACATCGCTCGGCGACGTGCGGGGCAAGCGCGTCGTCATCGTCGGCGACGTGCTGCACAGCCGCGTCGCCCGCTCCAACCTGTGGTCGCTGACCGCGCTCGGCGCCGACGTCACGCTCTGCGCGCCTCCCACGCTCATCCCCGCCGGGCTGGGCCGCGACACCGAGGGCCGCCTGCCGCCGGTGCGCGTCGAGACGGACCTCGACCGCGCGATCGAGGGCGCCGACGTGGTGATGGCGCTGCGGATGCAGCTCGAACGCATGCACGGCGGCTTCGTGCCCGGCGCCCGCGAATACTCCCGGCTGTACCAGGTGAACGCCGAGCGGCTGGCGCGCGCGAAGCCGGGTGCGCTCGTCATGCACCCGGGCCCGATGAACGAGGGCGTCGAGATCAGCCACGACGTGGCGCACGGCCTCCAGTCGCACGTCGAGGAGCAGGTGACGAACGGCGTCGCCGTCCGTATGGCGGTGCTCTGGCTCATCACGAGGACGGCGAGCGCGCGGGCCTCGCGCGCATCCGCTAGGGGGTCGCTGTGAGCGAGCGTATCGTCATCCGGGGCGGCCGCGTGCTCGATCCGGCCAATCAGCTCGACATAACGACTGACGTGCTGATCGAGGACGGCCGCATCGCGCAAGTCGGGGGCGACATCGCCGCAACGGGTGCGCGCGAGATCGACGCCACGGGCCTCGTCGTTGCGCCCGGCTTCATCGACCTGCACGCGCATCTGCGCGACCCGGGCCTCGAATACAAGGAAGACATCGAGTCGGGGACGAGGGCGGCGGCGCGCGGCGGCTTCACGACGGTCTGCGCAATGCCCAACACCGAACCGGCGATGGACAACCGCTCGGTCGTCGAATACGTGCTGCGGCAGGCGGCGGAGCGCGGCCACGTGCGGGTGCTGCCCATCGGCGCCGTGAGCAAGGGCCGCGCCGGCAAGGAGCTCGCCGAACTCGGCGATCTCGCCGCGGCAGGCTGCGTCGGCTTCAGCGACGACGGTGCGCCGGTGCACGACGCCACGCTCATGCGGCGCGCGCTCGAGTACGCGAGCGCCTTCGCACTGCCGATCATTGACCACTGCGAGGAGAAGTCGTTGGCGCAGGACGCCGTCATGCACGAGGGCTGGGTGTCGACGCGCCTCGGCCTGCGCGCGGCGCCTGCCGCGGCCGAGGAGTCGGCCGTCACGCGCGACATCGCGCTCGCCGAGGCGACCGGCGCGCACGTCCACATCGCGCACGTGAGCACGCGCGGCGCGGTCGATGCCATCCGGCGCGCGAAGGCGCGCGGCGTGCACGTCACCGCCGAGGTGACGCCGCATCACCTCACGCTCACCGACGAGATCGTCGCCTTCGGCGCGCTTGGCGGCGACGCGCTGCTCTATGACGCCAACGCCAAGGTCAACCCGCCGCTGCGCTCGCAAGAGGACGTCGATGCCTGTGTCGAGGCGCTTGCCGACGGCACGATTGACTGCATCGCCACCGACCACGCGCCGCACGCCGTCATCGAGAAGCTGTGCGAGTTCGATGACGCCGCGTTCGGCATCAGCGGTCTTGAGACGGCGTTCGGGCTCTGCATGCGCCTCGTGCACGATGGCAAACTCACGCTGCCCGTGCTCATCGAGCGGCTCACCGCGGGCCCGGCGCGCGCGCTCGCCCTCGACCGTCACGTCCCCCGCATCGGCACGCTCGCCGCCGGCGCGCCCGCCGACGTCGTGCTCCTCGACCCCGCCGCGGAGTGGGTCGTCGAACCGGAGCGCTTCGCGTCGAAGGGGAAGAATACGCCGCTCGGCGGTGTCACCCTCAAGGGTGCGGTTGTGGCGACGATCGCCGGCGGACGCGTGGTGCATGACGCTCTAGGGGCGCAGCCTGCTGCGCCCGCCGCCGGAGGCGCCCGTGCCTAAAGCCCTCCTCGTGCTCGAAGACGGCGCCGTGTTCACCGGCGACCCCGATCGGCGCGCCGGTCAGCGCCCACGGCGAGGTCGTCTTCTGCACGGCGATGACCGGCTACCAGGAAGCGCTCACCGATCCGTCGTTCGCCGAGCAGGTGCTCGTGATGACGTATCCGCTGCAGGGCAACTACGGCATCAATGAGTACGACGTCGAGTCGCGCCGCATCCAGGTGCGCGCGTTCGTCGTGCGCGAGGACTGCGCCGTGCCGAGCCACTGGCGCTCGAAGCGCACGCTCCACGACTACCTCCTGGAGAACGGCGTCCCCGGCATCGCCGGCGTCGACACGCGCGCGCTGACGCGCAAGCTGCGCACCGGCGGCGTCATGATGGGCATGGTGACGCACGACGAGACCCCCGAGCAGGCCCTCGCCCGCCTCGCCGAGATGCCGCGCTACGGCAGCACCGACCTCGTGCCGTGGGTCAGCACGCGCCAACCGTACGATTATCCCGGCGGCGATGAGCCGCGGACGGGCCCGCATATCGTCGTCCTCGACCTCGGCGTCAAGTACAATATCCTGCGCGTCCTCCACCGCCTCGGCTGCGCCCCGACCGCCGTCCCGTGCCACACGACGGCCGAAGACATCCTGGCGATGCGGCCCGATGGCGTGCTCCTGTCGCCCGGGCCCGGCGATCCGGCGCTGCTGGACTACGCGGTGAAGACCGCCGGCGGGCTCGTCGGGAAGGTGCCGATGATGGGGATTTGTCTCGGCCACCAGGTGCTCGGCGCCGTGTTCGGCGCCCGCTCGTTCAAGCTGAAGTTCGGCCACCGCGGCGCTAACCACCCCGTGCGCGACGAAGCCACCGGCCGCGTCTACATCACGGCGCAGAACCACGGGTACGCCATCGGTGACGCGGGGCTCGCCGCGGACGTCGCGGTGAGCCACCGCAACGTCAACGACGGCACGGTCGAGGGTTTGCGCCACGAGCGCGAGCCTATCATGACCATCCAGTACCACTCCGAGGCGTCGCCGGGGCCGCTCGACAACCTGTACCTGTTCGAGCGCTTCCTGGACATGGTGAACAGCACGAAGGCGACCGCGTAAGCGCGACTCCCGCCACGCGGCGGGCATCTCATCAACAGGCGGGAGGCCGTCATGAGCGACACGAACGTACAGACAGAACCGACCTACCGGCAGGCGAACGTTAACGACGCCGAAGCTATTTCGAACGTCATCCGGACGGTGCGCGAGGAGCCCAACCCCGTCGGCTTCGACCACGCGCTGACGCCCGACGAGGTGCGCACCTGGCTCAGCCGCCTCGGCGGCGAAGGCGGCGTCTTCCTTGCGATCATCGACGGCCGCGTCGTCGGTTTCGGCGCGCTCGACTACAACACGATCGAGCCCGACACGGTCGTGCTCGGCGTCTGGATGCTGCCCGAGGTGCGCCGCCGCGGCATCGGTACCGCGCTCGCGGAGTACGCGCTCGGGTTCGCGCGCGACAAGGGCTACAAGCGCATCCGCGGCCGCCTGCCGCAGGACAACGAGGTCGCGCTGACGTTCCTGAGCAGCATCGGCGCGCTCGTGCCCATCTACAATCCGGAAGCCCGCTTCGAGCTTCCGCTGGTCTAGGTTGCGACGCGCTGCGCTGTTAGCGCGGGGGGCGGATGAACGAGCTGCGTCTCGATTCGGTGATGAAGAGCATCGACGTGTACGGTCGGCTGGCCTTCGGCGGCCAGTGCGTCGCCGCCATGGCGATGATCGCCGGGCCGGTCCTCTTCGTCACGGCGTGCGTGCTCCCGTTCGCCCTCTGGGGCGACGACCGCTCGGCGGCGCTGTTCTACTGGCTCGGTGGCTGGGTGCTGGCGATCGCCGTCGGCGCTGCCGGCGTCGCGCTCGGCGTCTTCGCCTGGCGCTGGTCGGGCGACTGGATCACGGAGTGGCCGGGCTATGCCGTCGGATTCGGCATCGCCGGCGCCGCGAACGCCGTGCTGGCGTACATGCTCACGTCGACGCCCGTGCCCGTGTACGCATCATTCGCCGCGATGATGGCGGCCGCGTTCGTCGCCGGCTGCCTCGTCGCGGGCCATCTCGGCGGTATGCGTGTGCTGCCCGAACAACGAGAACAGCGTCAGCGCGCTGCCGCGAGGCGGCGCTGATGCCCAACGGCAAGATCGCAGTCCTGGATTCCCGTAGCGCGTGAAGAAACCCTCGAAAGTCCTCATCATCGGCTCCGGCCCCATTGTGATCGGGCAAGCCGCCGAATTCGACTACGCCGGAACGCAGGCCTGCAAGGCCATGCGCGAGGAGGGCGTCGTCTCGGTGCTCGTCAACTCCAACCCGGCGACGATCATGACCGACGAGGGCGTCGCCGACGTCGTCTACATCGAGCCGATCACGCTCGACGTCATCACTCGCATCATCGAGCGCGAGCGGCCCGATGGCCTCCTGCCGACGCTCGGCGGCCAGACCGGCCTGAACATGGCCGTCGCGCTGCACGAGGCGGGCGTGCTCGACAAGTACGGCGTGCGCCTGCTCGGCACGCCGCTCGAAGCCGTGAAGAAGGCCGAGGACCGCGAGCTCTTCCGCCAGATGCTCGACGCCATCGGCGAGCCGACGCCGCACTCGATGATCGTGACGACAGCCGGCGAGATGCGCGCCGCGCTCGACGAGATCGGCCTGCCGGCGGTCGTGCGCCCGGCCTACACCCTCGGCGGCACCGGCGGCGGCATCGCCCACACGCGCGAGGAGTACGAGCGCATCGTCACCGGCGGCCTCGCGGCCAGCCCGATCCACCAGGTGCTCGTCGAGCAGTGCCTCCTCGGCTGGAAGGAAATCGAGTACGAGGTGATGCGCGACGGCGCCGGCAACGTCATCACCGTGTGCAACATGGAGAACTTCGACCCCATGGGCGTGCACACCGGCGACAGCATCGTCGTCGCGCCCAGCCAGACGCTGTCCGACAAGGAGTACCAGATGCTCCGCACGGCGTCGCTCAAGATCATCTCCGCACTCGGCATCGAAGGCGGCTGCAACGTGCAGCTAGCGCTCGCGCCGAACCCCGCGACGACGCCGTGGGCAGTGCCGCGCGGCGACGCGTTGCCGCCGTACTACGTGATCGAGGTCAACCCGCGCGTGTCGCGCAGCTCCGCGCTCGCCAGCAAGGCGACGGGCTACCCGATCGCGCGCGTCGCTTCGAAGATCGCCATCGGCAAGACGCTCGACCAGATCCCGAACGCCGTGACGCGGAAGACGACGGCGGCGTTCGAGCCCGCGCTCGACTACGTCGTCGTGAAGATCCCGCGCTGGCCGTTCGACAAGTTCCCCTTCGGCGACCGCACCCTCGGCACGCAGATGAAGGCGACCGGCGAGGTGATGGCGATCGACCGCACGTTCGAGGGTGCGCTCCAGAAGGCGGTGCGCTCGCTGGAGATCGGCGGCCGCTCGCTGCTCTGGGAAGACCCGACGTGGAAGGGCAACTACGTGGAGCGGCCGCTCCACGCCACCGACGAGCGCCTCTGGTCGATCATGTCGGCGCTCCGCCGCGGCGCCGACCCGCTCGCGATGTCCCAGCGAGACCGGCATCGACCAGTGGTTCCTGCACAAGCTCATCAACATCATCGACGATGGAGAAGCGGCTGCTGTCCGAGGACCTGACGCCGGACCTGCTGCGCGCCGCCAAGCGCATGTCGTTCTCCGACAAGCAGATCGGCACGCTCAGCGACCGGCTGCCCGACCAGGTGCGCGCGCTGCGCGACCAGTGGGATATCCGCCCTGTGTACAAGATGGTCGACACGTGCGCCGCCGAGTTCGACGCGGCGACGCCGTACTTCTACAGCACGTACGAGCAGGAGAACGAGGCCATCGCCGAGCCCGGCAAGAAGGCGCTCGTCATCGGCAGCGGCCCGATCCGCATCGGCCAGGGCATCGAGTTCGACTACTGCTCGGTGCATGCGTCGTGGGCGCTCGAACGCGCCGGTTACAAGTCGATCATGGCGAACTCCAACCCGGAGACGGTCTCGACCGACTTCGACACCAGCGACCGCCTCTACTTCGAGCCGCTCGACGAGGAGTCGGTGCGCGACATCCTCGAAAACGAGGCCGGCGACGGCGCCGAGGGTGGTGGCGAGGTGCCGCCTGTCATCGTGCAGTTCGGCGGCCAGACCGCGATCAACCTCGCCGGCCCGCTGCACAACGCCGCGCTCGCCGATCATCGGCTCGTCGTTCGAGACGATCGACCTGGCCGAGGACCGCCGCCGTTTCGAGGGATTCCTCAACGACCTCGGCATCCCGCAGCCGCCCGGTGCCGCCGTGCTGCGCGTCGAAGACGCGATCCACACCGCCGACGCGCTCGGCTACCCCGTGCTGGTGCGACCCAGCTACGTGCTCGGCGGCCGCGCGATGGAGATCGTGCAGAACCCCAGCGAACTCGCGCGCTTCGTGCAGCAGGCCGCGGAGGCGAGCGAAGGGAAGCCGATCCTCATCGACAAGTACCTCGAAGGCAAGGAGGTCGAAGTCGACGCCATCTGCGACGGCGAGTCAGGTGCTCATCCCCGGCATCATGGAGCACATCGAGCGCGCCGGCGTCCACTCGGGCGACTCGATGGCGGTGTACCCCGGCATCCACCTGACCGCGGCCGAGGTCGACACGATCGTCGAGTACACCACGCGCATCGGCATCGGGCTCGACGCGCGCGGCTTGATCAACGTGCAGTGCGTGATCATGCCGTCCGACGACGCGGCGCGGCCGAACGAATCCGACGTCTACGTGCTCGAGGTGAACCCTCGCGGCTCGCGCACGGTGCCGTTCCTCTCGAAAGTCACCGGTGTGCCGATGGTGCAGGCTCGCGGTCAACATCATGCTCGGCAAGTCGCTGCGCGAGCAGGGCTACGAGCCGGGGCTCTGGCCGCGCCAGAACCTCGTCGCCGTCAAAGCGCCCGTGTTCTCCATGTCGAAGCTGATCGGCGTCGACACCTACCTGGGTCCCGAGATGAAGTCGACCGGCGAAGTGATGGGGATCGACGCCACCTTCCCCGCCGCGCTCGCGAAAGCGCTGATGTCCGCCGACCTCGCGCTGCCGCCCGGCGGCGGCGTGTTGATGAGCATCGCCGACCGTCACAAGACGCAGATGCTCCCCGTCATCCACCAGCTCCACGACGCCGGCTTCCGCCTGTACGCCACGGAGGGCACGGCGACGATGATCGCGGCGCTCGGTCTGCCCGTCGAGCAGGTGACGAAGCGGCTGAACGAGGGCCACCCCAACGTGCTCGACGTGATCAACGACGGCTCGGTCTCGTGCGTGATCAACACGCCCGAAGGCCGCTACACGGGCACGCTGCGCGACGGCTTTTACATCCGCCGCGCCGCGACCGAGAAGCGCATCCCGTGCTTCACGAGCATCGACACCGCGCGCGCCGCCGTCGAGGCGCTAACCGCCAGCCTCCGACATGCCGGCGAGCAGGCGTACCAGGTGCGGCCGTTCTCAGAGTACCGGGACGGCGCGAGGCCGTGACCACACCGTCTCACGCCGAGGCGCCGGCGCAAGGCAGCATCGGCGAGTTGCTGCGGCTGTTTGGCAAGCTGGGCGTCGTCGGTTTCGGCGGCCCCACCGCGCACATCGCGCTGCTCGAGGACGAAGTCGTCAGGAAGCGCGGCTGGATGCCGCGCCAGCAGTTCGTCGATGCGCTTGCGGCGACGAACATCATCCCCGGACCCAACTCCACCGAGATGGCGGTCCACGTCGGCTACCGTCGCGCCGGCGTACCCGGCGCCGTCGTCGCGGGCGCGACGTTCATCGCGCCGGCGTTCCTGATGATGGTCGTGCTGAGCTGGGCGTACTTCCGCTGGACGGGCGTCGCGGCCATCAGCGACGTCTTCGACGGCATCAAGCCGGCGGTGATCGCGATCCTCGCCGTCACGCTCTGGCGGCTGTTCAAGGCGTCCGTACGCGACGTGCCCCAACTGGCGCTGATGGCCGCGGCCGGAGCGCTCGCGTATGCCTTCACCGGCTGGGAGCCGCTGATCCTGATCGCGGCCGGGCTCGCCGGTGTGGCCCTCTATGCCGGCCCCGGCGACTACCCGCGGCTGCCGCTGCGCGTGGTCGCCCCGTGGCCGCTCTTGGCGCTGCCGCTCGCGGCCGCGTTCTTCACGTGGCAGCCCGGCGCCCTCGGAAGCCTCACGCTCGTCTTCCTCCGCGCCGGCGGGTTGCTCTTCGGCGGCGGCTACGTCCTCATCCCGCTGATCCAGGACAGCGTGACGAAGCAGCACGGTTGGCTCACCCAGCAGCAGTTCCTCGATGGCGTGGCGCTCGGCCAGGCCACGCCGGGTCCGATCATCATCACCGCGACGTTCGTCGGTTATGCCGCCGGCGGCCTCGCCGGCGCAATCGTCGCGACGGTCGCCGTCTTTGCGCCGGCGTTCGTCTTCGCAATAGGCGCCGGCACCTTCCTCGAGCGCGTCCGTTCGTGGAACATGGCGACGGCGTTCCTGAAGGGCGTCGCCCCGGCCGTCGTCGGCACCATCGCCGCCGTCTCCGCCCAGTTGGGGCGCGACGCCATCACCGGCGGCTGGACCGCCGCGATCGCGGTCGCCGCCTTCGCGCTGGCGTGGCGCTACGGCCCGCTGCCGGCGCTCGCGTTCGCCGCTGTTAGCGGCATCGCTATCGGATACCTGGCTTGAGTCGAAGGATGAGCGCGCGAACATGAAGACCGGCTACGCGGAGGTCGTCGAGAACGAGCGGCTGTACGGCAGCACGTACGTCACGTGGTTTCGCGCGCCCGAGCTGGCGCACGGCGCATACCCCGGCCAGTTCGTGATGCTCCGTTGCTCCGACGACGCCGCGTACGCGGACGGCGGCGCCGGCCACGCCGACGACCCGCTGCTCCCCCGCCCGATGAGCTACTACCGCGTGCGCGACGGCGCCCACGGCCCCGAATGGGCCATCCTGTACGTCGTCGTCGGCCGCGGTACCGGCTGGCTCGCGCGACGTCAACCCGGCGACCGCGTGTATTGCTGGGGCCCGCTGGGCACCGGCTACAAGGTCGGCCGCACCTCGCGCAACCTGCTGCTCGTCGCGGGCGGCATCGGCGTGGCCCCGCTCGTCTGGCTCGCCGACCAGGCCGTCGCGAAGCACCTCAACGTGACGATGATCATCGGCGCTCGTTCGGCCGGCCTCCTCTACCCGGCGAAACTCCTGCCGCCAGAAGTGGAGGTCGTCGTCACGACCGACGACGGCTCGGCCGGCCGCAAGGGCTTTGTCACCGAACCCTTCGCCGAGTTGCTGGAGTGGTGCGACCAGGCGTTCACCTGCGGGCCCACGCCCATGTTTCGTGCGCTCGCCGAGACCGCCCGCAAGGCGAAGGCGCGCCGCTCCGTCCAGGCGCTGCTCGAAGAGCGCATGGGCTGCGGCACCGGCATCTGCTACGGCTGCGCCGTCGAGGTGCGCGTCCGCGGCGGCCGCGCCATGAAGCTCGTCTGCAAAGACGGGCCGCGGTTCGAAATCAGGGATGTGTATTGAGGGGTCTGTCAGTCGGTCAGGGTGTCAGTCGGTCAGAAACCAATGACCACTACGCGCCCCTCTCCACACCCGTGGAGAGGGGTGGCCGAAGGCCGGGGTGAGGTCGGGGTGGATGTGGGTGAGTGGCGGCGCAAGCCGTGACCTGACCTACTGAAAGACTGACCGACCGACAGACTCCCGCTCACACAAACCCCCGCAGCTTGATCGCCTGCGCCACGCGCGCCACCGCGATCACGAACGCCGCGTCCCGCAGCGAGACGCCGCGCGCGGCCGCCGCATCCCGCACGTCGCGATACGCCGGCACGATGCGCTCCTCCAGCTCGGCGTTCACGCGCGACTCCGGCCAGCGGAACTGCTGGATGTTCTGCGTCCACTCGAAGTACGACACGATCACGCCGCCCGGCGTTCGCCAGGATGTCCGGCACGACCGTCACGCCCGCATCGGCGAGCACCGCGTCCGCGTCCGCCGTCACCGGGTGGTTCGCCGCCTCGATGATCGATGCGCGCCTGCACGCCGCTCGACGTTCTGCGTGTTGATCACTTCGCCCGTGGCCGCCGGGATCAGCACGTCGCACGGCAGCGTGAGCAGTTCTTCGACGTCGACCGCCTGCGCGCCCGCGAATTCAGTCACCGGCCTGCCATCGCGCGAGCCACGCCGCGAACGCCGGCACGTCGATGCCGCGCGCGTCGTACACCGCGCCGCGCAGGTCGCCCGCGCCGACGACGCGGAACCCCGCCTCGTGCGCCAGCCGCGCCGCCCACGAGCCGACGTTCCCGAACCCCTGCACGACCACCGACACGTCGCGCGGCTCGATGCCGGCGTCGCGGCACAGCTCGCGCAGGACCAGCACGACGCCGCGCCCGGTCGCCGCCTCGCGGCCGTAGGACCCGCCGAGCTCGACCGGCTTGCCGGTGACGATGCCGGGCGTGTAGCCGTGCGACTGCGCCGTACGCGTCCATCATCCACGCCATCGTGCGCGCGTTCGTGCCCATGTCCGGCGCCGGGATGTCGCGCGTCACGCCGAGGATGTGCGAGATGTTCTGCATGTAGCGGCGCGTCAGCCGGTTCAGCTCGCCCTCGCTCATCGCCGCGGGATCGCACTGCACGCCGCCCTTCGCGCCGCCGAACGGGATGTCGACGAGCGCGCACTTCCACGTCATCAGCGCCGCCAGCGCGCGCACCTCGTCCAGGTCGACGTCCGGGTGGAAGCGGACGCCGCCCTTGTACGGCCCGCGCGCGCCGTTGTGCTGGACGCGGTAGCCCGGGAACACCTCGCAGCCGCCCGTCGTCCATCCGCACCGGCACTTCGACGTGCATCTCGCGGAACGGCGACCGCAGCAGCATCACGATCTCATCGTCGATGCCGAGGTGCCCGGCGGCGCGCTCCATGAACCCGCGTGCGTCCTCCCACGAGGAGCGCACGGGCGCAAGTTGCGGCCTGCGGGCGATGGGCGTCGGTGTCTCTTGGTGCGGCTGTGGCATGGCAGCGTCCTCCCGCTCTTGTATCGGCCGAATCTGCGGTCCGAGGGAGTGCACCGCCGCCGAATAGGGGAACTGGCCGGTGCGGCCGCTCGATCTCGGCGGCCGTCGGCTTGCCGGGTTAGTAGATCGAGACTCCTGAAACTGCACCCCCTTGCGGGCCAGACTTCAATGCGTAGCAGCGGCCTGAGCAAAAAGGGCTAGAACCTTCGCCGACGGGTAGGTAGACAGAGACGCTACGTTGTTGGCCAGCTCAATCGGGAACAGTCCTCCTTCGAACCGGCTACTCAATAGAGCCGGTAGCGTCGCGAAGATCCGAGCCGCGCCGATGAGATCGCTCGAAGCGGGGTCGCGAAGGTGTTTGCCCGTCGGGATCGTCAGGACAGCTTGATGTCTTTCGGAGAACCGCGTGAATACCTTCGCACCATAGTTGGTGTATAGACCGTATGGGTCGCCGGCGATTGGTCGATGTTGCACTTCCGAGCGGATATAGTCGTGGCCCGGAAGAAAGATACCGTGATCAGGCCCGTGAGGTCCGATAAGGTTCAAGTGCTCCACGAAGGCTCCGGTTTTCTCTTGCCCCACCATGCACACCTCGACGCCTGCGGAACCTGGCGGCTTCGAAGAAGCGACGAATTGGCGCGACGAGCTTGGAATACTGAGCTCGAATAGCCAGCGGACCGTCCTTCAAGAACAGACAATCCGAAAGCAGAGATCTGTTCTGTTCCCAGAAGTACCGCACGCCGGTGAACAGCATTAGAGTTTCGTGCACAAGCATGTACGAACCAGCGATGCTGTTCGGCGCGGCGTCGTCAGCCATCTCGAGATGGAAGCCAAGCATGTCAGTCAGAAAGACATCCTTACCACAGCTATCGCAAGGACCTAATTCGTTATCGAATGACATGGACGTACTGTCATCGCAGTGCGGGCACTGGAACGGAGGCAAACTCTTCGATTGCCCGTCCCATTTCTCGTAGGCCAGCCACTTGAGAGTTTCCATGACCTCGCCCTGAAGAGTCGGGTCCTTCACGGACTCGAATATCACCTGACGAACGGCGTCATAAACCGTCATTCCTGCTACTGCTACGTGCCGCATCGGGAACGCCGTGGCGTGGTACATCGCCGAATCGGCCAGCAGCTCACGCATTGCCAGCGGGTGAGGCATCAGGGGATCGATTGCCGCGAGGGCCACTCGGTCCACTCGCAACAGCGCTGTCTTCACGAACGCCAACGTCTTATGCGGTGGTAGCTCGTTTTCTATGATCTGCAGCGACCCGTCTACCGCGAATACCAGAGGGAGCGGCGTACCCATCGGCGGCAACTCCCAGGACGCCGGTGGAATCCTGCCATGCGCGGCGGTGTCTTCGAAGCTCTCGCACAGTTTTCTCACTAGGGGACTTTTCAGGAACGTCAAGGTGGCCCAATCGACTGGCGTGTTCTCCCTGACCTGCCCCCCGAAAACTGGTCCAGTCTAAATGAGAGTCCTCCGGGATAATGGCCCTGGCGACAGGGCAAGGAGGACCCATGCGGAAGAGCCGGTTCACGGAGGAACAGATCGTCACGGCGATCAAAGAGCACGAGGCAGGGACGCCGACGCAGGAGCTCTGCCGGCGCCTCGGCATCGGCGCGCAGACGCTGTACCGCTGGAAGGCGAAGTACGGCGGCATGAGCGTGCCCGACGCGCAGCGCCTGAAGACCCTGGAGGATGAGAATCGGCGGCTGAAGAAGCTCGTCGCCAATCAGGCGCTGGACATCGACGCCCTCAAAGAGGTGGCCTCGCGAAACTGGTGAAGCCCGCGGTGCGGAGGGTCGCCGTTCTTTTCCTTGAAGGGGAACGGGGGCTGTCTCAGCGCCGTGCCTGCGGGCTGCTCACCATGCATCGTTCGACGGCCCGCTATCAGGGACACGGGCGCGCAGAGGGACCGATCCGCACGCGGCTACGCGAGCTGGCGGCCCAGAAGCGGCGCTACGGCTACCGGCGGCTGCACGTGCTGCTGCGGCGGGAGGGGGTGTGCGTGAATCACAAGTGCGTGGAGCGGATCTACCGGGAAGAAGGACTCAGCCTACGGCGGAAGAAGCGCAAACGGACGACAAGCGTGGCCCGCACGCCGGCGCCGCGGCCGCAGCGCCCGGACGAGGTGTGGTGCCTGGACTTTGTGCACGATCAACTCTGGTGGGGCCGTCGGATTCGCACGTTGAATGTCCTCGATGTCTGCACCAGGGAAGCGCTCGGCATCGAAGTGGACACGTCGCTTTCCGGCGTGCGCGTCGGCCGCGTGCTGGATCGGATTATCGATGAGCGCGGCCAGGCGCCGCAGACGATCATCATGGACAACGGGCCTGAGCTGACGAGCAAGGCGCTCGACCAGTGGGCCTATGCACGCGGTGTGCGGCTGCACTTCATCGAGCCGGGAAAGCCCGTGCAGAACTGCTTCGCCGAAAGCTTCAACGACAAATTTCGTGACGAGTGTCTCAACGAGCACTGGTTCACGACGATCTGGGATGCACGAGAGAAGATCGAAACCTGGAGGGTGGAGTACAATCGCGAGCGCCCGCACAGCTCGCTGCAGAACAGGACGCCGGAGGAGTTCAGGCGCAGCATCACAGAGCGGAAAGACCCGGTCGGACTCTCATAATGAGTGGACCAAAGATCGGGGGCAGGTCAGTGACGATCTGTTCCTCCGTGAACCGGCTCTTCCGCATGGGTCCTCCTTGCCCTGTCGCCAGGGCCATTATCCCGGAGGACTCTCATTTAGACTGGACCAGTTTTCGGGGGGCAGGTCATCCCGGCAACCGTGAGCCAGCTTCATACGGCATGTCTCATCTCCTTAACGCCTCACTGCTGTTTCACTTCACGGCGTTGCCGGAGCTATGGTCGGCATGAAACGATTCGCCTGCATCGAAATGACAAAGCGATGAGACTTCGTTAGCGCTCTGACATAGCCGGGCGTCTGCGCCCGCAGAATATCTTCTTTAACGCTCTCGAACGCGACGTTAACACGTCCTAACGCGTTCACTTGGTCCTGCGAGGACAGGTGAGCGACAAAGTAGTTCTCCGTTTGTCCGAGGAGGTCGCGGTTAATGCTCGTTACAGACTGCGTCGCGTAGACCATCCCGATGTGGTACTTGGCACCCTCCTTCGCCAACCGGCGGTAGATGTCAATCGTGTCACGCTCTTCAGACGGGAAGAGATTGTGGGCCTCCTCGAAATAGAGCTGTACGTAGTGGTCGCCGAGGTCGTTGGCCGTGAATCGTTCCACCTGGTGATTGAAGATCTCGGCGGAAAGTTCTTCTGAGAAATACTTCATTACTTCTTCATTCGCATTACCTAGATCAAGAATTACTGTTCTTCCAACATCGATTAGCTCGATGATCTCATGTATAAAGTTCCCGGCGTTCACGTCGTGATACTTTCTAAAAGGTTGAATGACCGTGGGCCCCGCGCCGGTTGTCGGCTTAAGGAACTCGAGCAGGACTTTCTCGTCGCTGTCGAATAGTGCGCCGCCGCTGCCTGTCGATTGAAGTAGTGGCGAATTCGCGTTCGACCTCATAAAGTCTTGGATCTTCTCAAACTCGACGCGGAGCTCGTTTAACGTCGTGATGACCGGTGGCGTCGCACCGCCATATATGGCTTGCCTAAGCGCCGCCTTGTATCCCGGGTCGATCGGCAACGACAAGCTCGCGGGTTCGACATACCCCGCCTTCTTTAGGATCGCCCAGTACATCAGAATTCTTCTGGTGGCTCGCAGCTTCTCGCCGACCGCCAAGTTGCCCAGTTCTGCGATAGACGGGATCGCGGCGGTCGCAAACGCCTTGATATAAATGCTCGTGCGCCCCGCACCCGCGAGAAGGTCACCGAGAATACGATGCGCTCGCTCTGGATGCTCGTAGAAGTTCAACTTCAGTGGCTTAGACGGCGTCAACGGTTTTGGCGTCAACGCATACACGGTGCACCGATCGGGATAGGCGCTTCGCAGCGATGAACTGTTGTCCCACGGGTTGTTGTTCGCGTATTCGCCGTTGATATCAAAGATGACTTGGCCGACGTTCCGTCCCTCTTTCGTCGTCTCGATGAGGCTCTCCGCGATCAACTTCACCACGTTGCTCTTCCCCAACCTCGTTTTGCCGAACAACGCAGTCCGAGCGCCCATGAAATCGCGAGTAGAAACGGTCACGTCCACATCGGGCGGTACGGTCTGGGGCAGCGGGAGCCTGCATTCGGTCATGCGGAGCTTTCCGAGACAGAAGCGATTCTCGGTTGGCACCAGGGCGTTCGTGATTAGGTCCAGGAGCTTGTCGTCCGGAGCGTACACCTTGTACTTGTGAGCGCTCACAAAGTTGTTGACGTTGCCCGAGAACTCCACTTGGTTGTTCACGGAGGGGTTTGGGTAGAACATGCCGAGCACGTTCGTGCTCAAAGCGCCCCACTGAAGCTCACTTTGAGTGAACACATCGAGTTCGGGCATGGATTTCTTCTGTAGCTCGAAGTACGTCTGCTGTACGTCGCGGCTAAGCGGCGTCGGCGCGGCGGCCGCAACACGAAGCACGGTAAAATGGGGCGTCATGTTGTCCGCCGTGATAGCCGGGACCATGATCAACAGCGAGTTGTGTGGAACGCCCCCCACGCTGACCTTGTACGGGTCAGACGTAATGATCGTAGCCGTGTCGTAGCCAATTTCGAGAACGTATCCCACAAACCGCATCTTCTCCCATTGTTTGGCTAGTTCATACGAAGCCTCTGCCTCCATAAACTCCCGGAGGGCTCGAAGCGGGTGATCCTGCATCTCGGCATCTTGGAAGAAGTTCTTCATCATCTACGTCCCCGTTTCGATAAGACCAAGACCTCTCCTGAGCTCGCGCCTTGCTTGCCGCGATTCGGTATTTCCTCAATCTGGTATCCGCGGAACAATCGTCGAATATCCGCGTGCCCCGAAGTTGTCAGGCACCACTCCACCTCCCGGCGGTCCGCGCGTCTCAATGCGGCGGCTAGTCTCCGGTGGTCATCAAAAGCGAACCGCTTTGCGTGATAGTGAATGTGCAATAGCTCGCGTTCTCCTGGCCGGTAAGGGGGATCGAGGAAGAGGTAGTCCCCAGGCTCGGCCCGGTCGATCATCTCCTCGAAGTCGCCGCACTCAATCACAGCCCTACGCAGGGCGCGCGATACACCGGTGAGATAGTCCTCGCTAAGGACCCAGCGCCGGGACTGACCTCCGTACCCGACGTTGAATTCACCTTTTCGGTTGTGTCGCCAGTTCCCCTTGAAACACGTGCGGTTCAGGTAGAGAAGCCGTGCTGCGCGATCGACCAGGTCGAGTCGGACCGGATCCAGTTTTCGAACCCGAAGATACTCACGCTTTGTGTTCTTGAACCCCGAATACGCCCGCCAAACGCCGGTCGGGCTCTTCTTGATGCCAAGATACAGATCGATGAGTTCGGGATTTGTGTCCGACAGCGTTGCCTTACGTGGACGAACGTGTAGGAATACGGCCGCGCTGCCCACGAACGGTTCCATATACCGCCCTGTGACTTGGCTAGGCTTCGGAAGAAAGCCACTGAGGAAGGCTATGAGCCGTTGCTTGCCGCCGGGATACCGGACGACGGGCATGACTCTGCGCCGATCCCGAGCTCGTACCTCTAATGCAGCTTTCGTTGCATCCTCCATTTCTTGCGTCAATGTAAACCCGCGAAGTCACTCGGCGCTAGGCGAAGAGTGTGGTTTCGCAAGCCCGGCCGGTAGGGCGCAGGTCTAGCCGGTCAGCGCAGCAGGTCGTCGGCGACAGCCGGCCGTTGGCTTGCCGGTGCGAGTCCGGCACCCCTATACTCAGGTGCGGAGTTTCACAAGCAATCACTTGCGAAACTGCCGCTCCGAGGCCGAGATCGAACATCCCGCGCGGGCCCCGCGCTCGCGCCTCGAGGAGTACCGCGTGTCCTACACGATCATCGATACCTGCATCGGCTGCACGGCGTGTACGAAGCGCTGCCCGACGGACGCGATCACCGGCTCGCGCAATGTCGTGCACGTCATCGACCCCAACCTCTGCATCGAATGCGGCGCCTGCGGCGTCGTCTGTCCGCCCGAGGCCATCCTCGACGAGCTCGGCGACGTCTGCAAGACGTTCCCCCGCAAGGAGTGGCCGAAGGCGATCGTGGTCGAGGACAACTGCATCGGCAGCGGTTGCGAGCTGTGCATCCAGATCTGCCCGTTCGACGCGCTCAGCCTCGGCGAGCCGGAGCGCACCGTCGGCGACTTCTTCGGCATCGCCGTGCTGAACGAGAAGAAGTGCACCGGCTGCCGTCTGTGCGAGGACGCGTGCGGCTGGGGCGCCGTCTATATCGACCCCCCGCGCGAGATGCTCAAGAAGCGCGCGTGGCCCGAAGAGGAGGGCGAGGAAGTGAAAGAGCTCGCCGAGGCCTCGGCCGGCTGAACGGCCTCTCAGGTTGCGACATGTAAAGCCCCTCGACGCCGAGGGGCTTTTCGCTCGCCATCCGCATGCCCATACTGTCTCGAATCTTCGTCCGCTCCGCACCCAAGGAGTCACATGAACATGAAGACCGCCGCCCTCGCCGCCGTCGCCGTCGCGGGCGCGGCCGTCGCCGCGTGCGGCGGCGGTGGCGGCACGACGACGACGGTCCGCACCGTGCCTGTGCCGCAGGTCACGCTCACTGCACGCACCCTCACCGGCATCGCCGAGGTCGACCACCTCATCGCCGCGGCGGAGGCGAAGGACGTGATCGAGCTTGCCGCGCTCACCGGCTACCAGCACGTCGCCTGCGATCTTGATGCCGAAGATGGGACCGATGTTCCGCGCTGCCGTGACAACGAATCGTCCGGAGACGAGGTGGAAGTGCTCGCGTCGTCCGCGTGCGACCGGACGTGGGTGCGGCCGGAACAAGTGCCCGATGCGTACCGGGCCGCGCTGTCGGCGGGCGACGTCAAGCTGTTCGCTGTGTATGAGCCGGACGACACCGATGAGACGTTCGGCAGCGGTTTCGGCGCCCAGCATGTCATCGTGCTCCTGGTGGGCGCGCGGCCGGACGGCGCCCCGGCAGCCCTCGCCTTGCACGTCAAAGACGGACGCGTGGCCTGGTTCGAGCGCGAGTGCGAGCAGGCGCTCGAGCTCGTCGCGGGCGACCGCGTGCGGTCGTTCCTCGTCGCCCCTGCGGGCACGCCGTCGGCGACTGGCACGCCGGAGCCGGCTGTACCACCGGACGCGACGGAGACCCCCGCGGAATGACGGACGAAGAGAAGGCCGGCGATCGCCGGCCCTCGTTGATTTCCCGGTATCCGTCTCCGCAACCTACATCGTGATGACGGCGCGGTTCACCTTCGTCGCCTCGCCCTCGCGCTGCCACTCGCTGCTGCTGAATGCCTCGTTGATGTCGGCGAGCTTGAACTTGTGCGACACGACGTCGCCGTGCGGGTACTTGTTCTTCGTCCGCACCAGGAAGTCGAGCGCCTCCGGGATCACCCACGGGTCGTACATGATCACGCCCTGGATGCGCTTCGAGCCCCACACGAGTTGCGACGGGTCGATCTCCGTCGTGCGGCCGAACGAGATGTTGCCGATCTCCAGGTAGGTGCCGCCCTCCCGCAGCATCTGCAGCCCTTCCGGCACGACCGCCGGCACGCCCACGACCTCGACGACGACGTCGCCGCCCCGGCCGCCCGTCATCCCCTTCACCTTCGCGATGCGGTCCATCGGCCCGGGGTTCTCGTTGATGTCGATGACCTCATCGGCGCCGAACTTCTTCGCCAGCGCCAGCCGGCTCGGCACGCCGTCAATGGCGATCACGGCGTCGGCGCCCATCTCCTTCGCCACGGCGATCGCGTTTAGTCCCAGGCCGCCCGCGCCTTGCACGACAACCGTGTCGCCATACCGCAGCCCCGCCTTCTGCAGGCCGTACGTGACCTGCGACAGCGCGCAGTTCACCGGCGTCGCCACCTCGTCGCTGATCTCGTCGGGCACTTTGAAGATCCAGCCGCCGGGCTTCAGGTAGTAGTACTCGCCGTAGGCGCCGCTGAACGGGCTGATCGTCGGGCCCATGCGCGCCAGCTTGTTCGGGCAGGTGGCGAACTCGGCCCTGTTGCACTGGTAGCAGCGTCCGCACGGGTAGAAGTACGCGTACGCCACGCGGTCGCCTTCCTTCAGCGGCCGGCCGAGCGAGTCGGTCTTGATGTTCGAGCCCAGCGAGTGCACGCGGCCCGTCATCTCGTGCCCGGCCACGCTCCCGGCCATCGCCGCGAACAGCGGTGAGTCCCCGCGCCAGATGTGCAGGTCCGACCCGCAGATGCCGCCCATGCTCACCTTGACGACGACGCCGTCCGGTTCCGGCACCGGTACTTCGAATTCGCGGATCTCGTAACCCTTGCCGGGGCCGAGCAAGACGGCGGCTTTGCCTGTGGCGCTCATAGCTTCCGATTGCCTTTCACTCGTGCGGTTCGCGATTGGTACAGGTGGACAGTCCTGCATCTTAGCTCGCCGTGATTCGGCGTCAACGAGTCCTCCAATGTGCGCGCCGCCGCGCCCGCGTTCGCTTGCCCTGCGAGCCGCCCCGTGCTACTCGTGATAGAGGTCACCAGCGGTCGCCCCAGGCCGCGTGCACCCGGCCGTCAGGAGTGGATTTCGCGCGCCTTCCCGGCGCGTGGCTCGATATGACCTGGTTCCAGCGCCTGCTGCTCATCACGATCGTCGCCACGTTCGCGCTGGTGATGATTGGCGGCACCGTCCGCGCCACAGGCTCCGGCCTGGGCTGCCCGGACTGGCCGACGTGCCACGGCAAGTTCGTCCCGGAGTCCGACAAGCACACGCTGATCGAGTTCTCGCACCGCACGGCCGCCTTCTTCGTCGGCATGCTGTTCCTGGGCGTCACCTTCTTCACGTTCAAGGGTGAGCGGCAAGAACCCGCTCGTGTTCTGGCTCGCGTTCACGGCGGGCGTCCTGCTGGCCGTGCAGATCGTCCTCGGCGGCATCACGGTGAAGAAGGAGCTGCCATCCGAGCATCGTCGCAACGCATCTCGGCACCGCCATGACCTTCATCGGCGTCCTGATCGTGACCGCGACCGTCTCGCTGATGCGCTCGCGCGGCTTCCGCGCGTTCGCATCGTCTACCGACACCGCGTTCACGCGCATGGCCATCGCTGGCGGCGGCGATGGCGTTCGCGACGCTCGTCCTGGGCTCCTACATCAGCAACACCGACGCATCGCTCGCGTGCAGCGGCTGGCCGCTGTGTAACGGCAGCGTCATCCCTGCCGGCGGCAGCGCCGTGGGGCTGCACTTCCTGCACCGGCTGCTCGCCGGTGCGCTCGGCATCATGCTGCTGGCGCTGATCTACCTGGCGTTCGAGGAGCGCCGCCGCCAGCCGTTGCTGCTCGCGCTGGCGCTGTTCGCCGGCGCCGCGTACGTGGCCCAGGCGCTCATCGGCGCCGCCAACATCTGGACCGGCCTCGCGGCGGGCGTCGTGGTCACGCACCTGTCGCTCGCTGCGCTGCTCTGGTGCACCATGGTGCTGATCAGCGCGCTGGCCTACTACCTGCCGGGTGATGACGTGGAGGAAGAGGCGGAAGAGCGCCGCAGGCGTGGCGGGGAGGCGGCACAATGGGCGCGTTAGAGAGCACGCTGCGGCACCCGGCGTTGACCTGGCGCGAGACCGCGAGCGCCTACCTCTCGCTGACGAAGCCGCGCATCATCTCGCTGCTGCTGATCACGACGATCCCGACGATGATCCTCGCGAGCAAGGGCGTGCCCTCGCTCTGGCTCATGCTCGCGACCGTCGTCGGCGGCATCGCTCGCGGCCGGCGGCGCCAACGCCATCAACTGCTACCTCGACCGCGACATCGACGAGATCATGCACCGGACGCAGGGGCGGCCCGCTGCCGCTCGGCAAGATTGAGCCGATCAGCGCGCTGGTCGTTCGCGCGTGGCGCTCGAAGCCGTCGCGTTCGCGCTGCTGGCGCTCTCGTCGAACCTGCTGGCGGCCTGCCTGGCCGCCGCGGCGACGCTGTTCTACGTGTTCGTCTACACGCTGTGGCTGAAGCGCACGACGCCGCAGAACATCGTCATCGGCGGTGCGGCGGGCGCGGTCCCGCCGCTCGTCGGCTGGGCGGCCGTCACGGGCGACATAGGTGTGCCGGCGGTCATTCTCTTCGCGATCATCTTCTTCTGGACGCCGCCGCACTTCTGGGCGCTCTCGATCAAGTACAAGGACGACTACGCGCGGGCGCACGTGCCGATGCTGCCCGTCGTCGCGACGATGGCCTCGACGAAGAATCAGATCCTCGCGTACACGCTGGTGCTCGTGCCGGTCTCGCTGGCACTCGTGCTGACCGGCGCCGTCGGCTGGATCTACACCGCGTCCGCGCTCGCCCTCGGCGTCATGTTCGTGCGGGAGGCGTGGCGCTTGCGCTCGAACGACGCGCCCGTTGCCGCCATGGGCCTGTTCCGCGTGTCGATCTACTACCTTTCGTTCATCTTCTTCGCTGTCGCCCTCGACCAACTGATCCTCCGTTAGCAGGGTGCCGGAACGTCAGCTCACCCCGTGGCGCGGGCTTTTCAGCCCGCAAAGCCAGTTCACCCCGTGGCGCGGGCTTTCCAGCCCGCGCGGTGCGGCAGCCCAACTCAAGAGACTCCGGTCGCGTTGAGCGCTTTCAGCACGCTGTTTAGGCGCGCCATGCGCGCGGGGCGCGCCTGCATTGCCGGGCCTTCGCAGGTCGTCGCGTGCCGGTATTGACCAGTCATTGGCTGTTTTATTTGCGAAATATACAAAGGGCCATTGGCCCTGCCGTGCGGCCCTTGCGGCTAACGTCGCGACCCCTTGACCGAAGCTGCCTTCGGCGGAATAATTCCGCGGTCAGCGAATCGAGCGAGGAGATATGCAATGGCACGTCCAGGCGGCCCTGCCACGCGAGGCCTCGTCGATGACGCGGCGACTCCGTCTGGTTTCCGCATGCACAGCCGCTTCTCGCGGTTCCACCAGGAGGTTCGCGCCCGTGCGTAGCAGGCATCTGCCGCGGCTCGCCGCCCTCGCCTCGTTCGTGGCCGTCGCGTTCCTGCTCTCCGGCTGCAGCCTCTTCGACAGCCCGCAAAACACCTTCGCACCGGCAGGCGATGTCGCGCGCGATCAGAAAAACATCTTCTTCCTGACCATGTGGCCCGCCCTGGCCATCCTCATCCTGGTCGAGGGGCTACTGCTGTACATCCTCTTCCGCTTCCGCCGCAAGAAGGGCGACACGGGCCTTCCGGAACAGGTGCACGGCAACAACAGGCTCGAGATTCTCTGGACGATCGCGCCCGTGATCCTGCTCGCGTTCTTCGTGCCCCCGACCATCGGCGGCATCATCGACCTCGCGAGACAACCGAAGGGCGCCCTTGAGGTCGATGTGAACGGCATCCAGTGGGCGTGGCAGTTCAACTACCCCGCCGCCGATGGCGGCGCCCCCGCCCAGACGCTGAACGAGCTGCACATCCCCATCGGCCGCGATGTGCTGTTCCGGCTCCGCTCTGCCGACGTGATCCACAGCTTCTGGATGCCCAAGCTCGCCGGCAAGACCGACATCATCCCCGGCCGCGAGAACCACATGTGGATCAACGGCGACGGAGCTCGGCACCTACAGCGCGCAGTGCGCCGAGTTCTGCGGCATCGGCCACGCCAAGATGCGCTTCACCGTGATCGTCGAGTCCGAGCAGGACTTCCAGACGCTGGCTGAAGCAGCAGCAGGCCGCCACGCGTGACGGTACGGCCGGACAGCCCGCGCTGGCCTCGACAGGGAGTAACTGATGGCAGGCGCTACCTACGCACCGAAACGCGTGACCATGGCCGGCGCCCTCCGGCAGATGCGCGAGGGCGCCGGCACGTACAAGGGCATCTGGAGCTGGATCGCGACCGTCGACCACAAGCGCATCGGCGTGCTGTACGGCGTCACGCGCGTTCCTCGTTCTTCCTCATCGGCGGCATCGAGGCGCTGCTCATCCGCCTGCAGCTCGCGACGCCGAACGGCGACGCTCCTCAACCCGGACCAGTACAACCGCATCTTCACGATGCACGGCACGACGATGGTCTTCCTCGTCGTCATGCCGCTGAGCGCGGCGTTCTTCAACCTGCTGGTCCCGCTGATGATCGGCGCGCGCGACGTCGCGTTCCCGCGGCTGAACGCCTTCAGCTACTGGGTGTTCCTGCTCGGCGGCCTCTTCATGAACGCCAGCTTCTTCACCGGCGGCAACATCTTCGAGGGCGAGCTCGGCGCGCCGGACGCCGGCTGGTTCGGCTACGCGCCGCTGACGCTCAACGCGGTTCTCGCCCGGCAACGGCATCGACTACTGGGCGCTCGGCACTGCAGATCCTCGGCGTTTCGTCGCTGGCCGGTGGCTTCAACTTCATCGTCACGATCCTCAACATGCGCGCGCCGGGCATGACGCTGTTCCGCATGCCGGTGTTCGTCTGGATGACGCTGGTCACGTCGTTCCTCATCATCTTCGCGATGCCGGTGATCGCCGTGGCGCTGTTCCAGCTGACGTTCGACCGCCTGTTCGGCGCGAACTTCTTCAACGCGGCGGCGGGCGGCACGCCGCTGCTCTGGCAGCACATGTTCTGGCTCTTCGGCCATCCGGAGGTGTACATCCTCATCCTGCCCGCGATGGGCATCGTGTCGGAGGTGCTGCCGACGTTCTCGCGGAAGCCGCTGTTCGGCTATCCGTTCGTCGTCTTCTCCGGCATCGCGATCGGGTTCATGAGCTGGGGCGTGTGGGCGCACCACATGTACACGACCGGCCTCGGCTCGGTCGCGAACTCGGCGTTCGGCGTCTCGACGATCCTGATCGCCGATGCCGACGGGCGTGAAGATCTTCAACTGGCTGGCGACGCTGTGGGGCGGCTCGATCAGCTTCAAGACGCCGCTGATACTTCGCCGTCGGCTTCATCGCGATGTTCACGATCGGCGGGCTGACCGGCGTGACGCACTCGATCGTGCCGTCGGACTACCAGCAGCAGGACACGTACTACATCGTCGCGCACTTCCACCAGGTGCTGTTCGGCGGCGCGATGTTCGGCCTGTTCGCCGGCATCTACTACTGGTTCCCGAAGTTCACCGGCAAGCATGCTGAACGAGACGATCGGCCAGCTGCACTTCTGGCTCGATGTTCATCGGCTTCAACCTGACGTTCCAGCCGATGATGATCCTCGGCCTGCTGGGCATGCCGCGGCGCATCCAGACCTACCCCGACGGACTACGGCTGGGGCTTCTGGAACATGATGGCGACCGTCGGCGCGTTCACGATCGCGGCCTCGATCCTCGTGTTCATCGTCAACGTCATCTGCAGCCTGCGCAAGGGCGAGGAACGCGGGCGCCGACCCGTGGGACGGCCGCACGCTCGAGTGGACGATCCCGTCGCCGCCGCCGCCGTACAACTTCGCCGAGATCCCGCAGGTGCACGCGCTCGACGACTTCTGGCACAGGAAGTACGCCGAGGACGCGCAGCGGCAAGCCGGTGCCGGTGCCGGCCGGCGCGTCGCTGGCGACGCGAGCACGCGGCGACGGACACGAGCGACGGCCACGGCATCCACCTGCCGTCGCCGTCGTACTTGCCGCTGATCGCGGCGCTCGGGCCTGCCGATCATCGGCTTCGGTCTGATCTACGACTACGCGCTCGTGCGGTCGGCGCGGTCGTGCTGCTTGTCGGCATCTACGGTTGGGCGCTGGAGCCGGCGACGGAATAAGCAGGGCGGAAGGACTGGCACGTGCAACAGGCGGCGGTAGCGCACCTCGAGACAAGCACCGGCCTCGACAACCGGAAGCTGCTCATGTGGCTCTTCCTGGCGTCGGAGTGCCTGTTCTTCGGCGGCCTTCATCGCCACGTACCTGCTCTACCGCGACCGCAGCATCGATCGGGCCCGTACCGCGAACAGACCTGTACGACATCCCGTTCACGTCGGTCAGCTCGTTCGTCCTGCTGATGAGCAGCGTGACGATGGTGCTGGCGCTCGCCGCCATCCAGCGCAGCGACCTGCGCGGCATGCGCATCTGGCTGCTGTGCGACGTCGCTGCTGGGCATCGTCTTCCTGGCCGGCCAGGCGTTCGAGTTCACCGAGTTCTACCACGAAGGCCTGCGCTGCGACACGAACCTGTTCGGCACGACGTTCTTCGTGCTGACGGGCTTCCACGGCGCGCACGTCACCGTCGGCGTGCTGATCCTGCTGTCGCTCTGCGTGATGCTCGCTGCGAGGGCAAGCTGACCGAGCGAGAATGCCCTGAACGTCGAGCTGGCCGGCCTGTACTGGCACTTCGTCGACATCGTCTGGATCGTCATCTTCACGCTCGTCTACCTTGTGCAGTAAGGGACAGTTGGGTTCCATCGGGCGTGGAAAGCCTCCGGCAATCTGCTGACCGGAGGCTGCGTGTGCCTCGCTCGTGGTCGCAAGGTAAAGGGAGAAGGATGAAAGAGTTTCTTGAGAACCCCGCGCTGCTGATTGGGGCGCCGCTGCTGGTCATAGGCCTGTGCGGGGCGCTGGTCGCGGTTGGAGCATTGTTCAGCGGCTTGCTCAAGCCGTCCAGGGGAGCGCGATGAAAAACTTCTTTGAGAGTCCTTCTCTGTTGCTGGGAGCGCCGCTGCTGGTTCTCGGTCTCATCGGCCTCGCCATCGTCGCGCTGACGTTCCTCAGTTCGGCGGCCGCACCCGCCCCGGCCGGCGCGCCCGCCCGGCGTCACGGCGTCGCGCACCCCGGCCCGGAGGAGTACGTCCGCATCGGCCTGCTGCTTGCGGCGGTGACCGCGGTCGAGGTCATCGTGTACTACTTCGACATCCAGCAGGCCGTCTTCGTCAGCATTCTGCTGGGGCTGTCAGCGGTGAAGTTCTCGCTCGTCGTCATGTTCTTTATGCACCTGAAGTTCGATAGCCGCCTGTTCTCGACGGCGTTCCTCACGGGTTTCGCGCTGGCGTCGGCGTTGTTCGTGGTGGTCCTGGCGACGCTCGGGGGGAACCTGGTCTGAATCGATCTATACTCAGGGTCTTCGGGGCCTCCCTGGGGCACGCCCGCCCACGGTAGGGAACTAAACATGCTGCCGCTCCTCCACGCCGCCTCCGGCCCGTATGACTTCCACTGGAACCCGCACGCGGACGTGGTCCTGCTCTGCATCGCGATGGAGCTCGGCTACCTGTACGCCGTGACGCAGCTCCGCGACCTGTTTTCCGACGCCGGGCGCGTGCGCCGGAGCCAGGTGGCGCTGTTCACGGCCGGCGTCGTCGCGGTCTATGCGGTGGCGGGCACGCCCGTACACGACCTGAGCGAGCAGTACCTGCTCAGCTTCCACATGTTCCAGCACACGATCTTCGTGCTGGTCGCCGCACCGCTGCTGCTTGCCGGTGTCCCCGTGTGGATGTGGCAGGCACTCCTCCGGGTCAAAGGCGTACTCGCGGTCGCGCGCGTCCTCACGCACCCCATCGTCGCGTTCTCGATCTTCAACGCGCTCCTCCTGCTCACGCACCTGCCGCCCATCGTCGACCTGGCGCTCCGTAACCACTGGTTCCACTTCTGGGTGCACGCGGCGCTCCTGTCGAGCGCGATGCTGATGTGGTGGCCCGTGCTGAGCGAGGTCCCCGAGCTGCCGCACCTCGCGGCGCCGCTGCAGATGGCGTACCTGTTCATGCAGTCGCTGCTGCCCATGGTGCTGTCGTCGTTCATCACGTTCGCGGACGGCGCCGTGTACTCGTTCTACGAGCAGGCGCCGCGTACGTGGGGGTTGTCGCCGGAGGCAGACCAGCAGTCGGCGGCGGGGTGATGAAGCTCATGGGCAGCGTCATCATCTGGAGCCTGATCGCCTGGGTCTTCTTCAAGTGGTACGCCCGGGAAGAGGCCGCAAGCCGGGAGCCCCGCTGGTCCGAGGTGAACGAAGGAGCTCGAGGCGATGGGCCTCACCCGCAAGAAATAACCGCCGCCGCATCCGATAATCACGAGCCAAACACGCGGGCCGCCCGAAGGGCGGCCCGCTCGTCAAGTCCTCTAGGTTCTTGGTTCCAGGTTCTCGCTTCTCCCCCGTCTACTTGACCTCGATCTTCCCCTTCATCAGGTCGATGTGGAAGTCGCAGCGGAAGTCGTACGTGCCCGGCTGGTCGAACTTCACGACGAGCTTGGCGCTGCTGCCGGCCGGGACCTGCGCCGGATTCGAGCAGAACTCCGGTCCGCCCGCCTTGCAGATCGCCTGCGTGAACTGTCCCGAAGCGTTCGCCACGTGCACGTTGTGGAGCGCCAGACCCTTGTTGTTCACGTTGATCGTGACTTCCTGGCCCGCTGTGACCGGGATCGTCGGCTCCTTCTGGCCCGCCGCGTTCTGGAAGAAGTTGTCGCCCATGTCGATCTCCGGGGCGCCCGGCGTCGATGGGGTCGTGCCGGCCGAGGGCGCGGCCGTCGGCGATTCGGCTGTCTTCACTTCCTTGTTCTGCTCGTCGTAGACCGCCGCTGCCGTGCCGGCGATCGCCAGCGTGCCGAGGACGACGACGGCCACGCCTGCGATCTGCCACCGCGGCACGAACGGGTGGCTCGCGAAGTACCACGACACGCCGAGCACGCCGAGCGCAATGCCGGCGGCGAGCGGCGTCGCCCACTCGCCCGGAAGTGTCAGGTAGATGCGGGACAGGGCGTAGATCACGAGCAGCGCGAACGAGAGCACCCCGAGCGGCACGAAGAGCGCCAGCGCCAGCCGGTCATACGCCCGCGCCGGGCCTTCTTGCTGGGGCGCGGCGTCCGACTGCATCCGGTGCACTTGCAGGCTGTCAGTCACCAGGTCGCCGCTGTGAGCGTTGAAGATGCTCTCCGCGTGCTGCTGGCCGGTCGCATAATCGGCGAGCGCGTTGTTGTTGGCCCAACGCGTCTCGACGACCACCAGGGCGTCGCCTTCCGGGTTGGCGGAGCGGGTGATGTTCATGCCGCGGAACCCCGCCTGGGCCGATGCGAATGCCCGGTGGGCATCGAGCTCGGCGAGCAACCCACCCGGTTGAGAAGCCGCATCGAACCTGTTCGCGGCGATCCGAGCCAGGACCGTCTGTACGTACTGCATGTTCACCTGACCTGAACTTGAACGTGCCGGTTCGCGCTTGACCGTGCCCCGGGCGTTGCCGGGGCACCATGCGAGGATATGCTATCCGGCCCTGCCCTTAAGCACTAGCCCGTAAGCGGAGCACGGGTTATGGGGCGCCGCCCGGCGCCAGCGCCTCGACCAGCGCTTGTTCCACCTCGTCCGCCGCCATGACGCCCTCGAACTTGCCGGCGATCCGCCCGCCGCGGTCCACCACGAAGACCCACGGCTCCGTCTGCAGACCCCACTCGCGCGTCGCCGGCACCGGCTCCTCGCGGTTCGCCTCTCGGAGCTGCGGCAGCTCGTACGGCTCGATGTGGATGAAGATCGCCCCGTCCTTGTACTTCGCGTACAGCGGATCCATCACCGTGTCCATCACCGGCGCGCACGTGCGGCTCTTGCAGAACGCGGGCGTCGCGAACGCGACGACGATCGGCCTCCCCGTTTTCAACGCGTCGGCGATGCTGACGTCGTGCATCCGCGGGCGCGGGGGGTACGACGTGTCGATGTCTTCGATGCTGCTCACGTTCGCGAGCGTCGCCTGCCGGCTCGGCGGCGCGGCGTCGCCGATGCCCGGTTCGAGTGGCTTCGGCAACACGTTGAACCGGAACGGCAGCGGGTCCATCGTGCGGCCGTCGCGCGTGACGGTGATCTTTACGCCCCAGTTCCCCGGCACGTCGAAGTTCACGTACGCGACGTACGCACCGTCGTTGCCGGTGATGCTCTTCTCATTGTTCGACTGCTCGTCGACGTACGACAACTCGACCGGGATGAAGCGAGCGTCCGCCTCCGTCGTCGCGTGTGGCTTCGCGCCGTTGAGGTCGTAGAAGCGCAGGTGCACGGTGGCGTCGAGCACCTTGTTGTCGTCGCGGTCCATCAGGCTCATCGTCAGGCGATTGTCGCCGGCGGCCAGCACCTGGTTGGTGATCAATGGGAACAGCTCGCCTTTACCGAGCGTGATCACGCTCGGGAACTCCGCATCGCTGTTCGACGATCCACCGCAGGACGCCGCCAGCAGCAGCGCGAACGTCGCGGCGAGCATAAGCGCGGCGAAGCGCGGGCCGGTCCGGATCATCGGTCGGGGCCGCCGGCGCGGCTCGTCCCGAAGTAGAACACCGCAACGGCGAGGAGCGTCAGCACGGCGAAGTCGAGCGGCAGGCCGAAGTAGCCGCCCGGCCCGTCGGCGTAGAGCGCCAGGTGCATCATGTCGACGCCGTACGACAGCGGGTTCACGCGGCCGAGGAGCTTCAGCCACTCCGGCAAGTCCGTCAGCGGAAAGAAAGCGCCGGAGAAGAACAGGAACGGGAACAGCACCAGGTTCATCACCAGGTGAAACCCCTGCATCGAGTGGATCTTCGACGCGAGCAACTGGCCGAGGCCGGAGAGGAACAGGTTGAGCGCCAGCACGGCGAACACGGCCAGTCCAAGGCTCGGCAGCACGCCGTACTGCCAGCTGAAGTTGATCGCCGGGATCAGCGCCGCCGCGGCCAGCACGAGCAACGCCTGCGCGGCGCCGATGATCACCGCGCTCAGCGTCTTGCCGAGCAGCACCACCCGCGGCGAGTGCGGCGAAGCGAGCAGCACCTTCAGAATGCCCGAGTCACGGTCCTGGTAGTACGACGCGCTGGAGAACGTCGATGAAAACAGCGCGGTCATCACGATCATGCCCGGCGTCAGGAACGTCACGTAGTCGTGGATGTTGCGCGGGTCCAGCCCTTCCGACACACCGGTGCCGAGGATCGCCAGCAACATCAGTGGGAACAGCACCGACGAGTACAACTGCGACCGCGAACGCGCGAACGCCCGCAGGTCGCGCGCCACCAGCGCCGCCACCGCCTCGATTTGCCTCATGCGCTATCGTCCTCGCCGCCGCTCTCGCGCGGACCGATGCCCCTGCCGACGAGCTGGAAGTACACGTCTTCCAGCGTCGACTCCTCGATCTGGACGCTGTGGATGCGGTCGCCGGCGTTCTGGAAGAGCCGCGCCAGGAACGGGCTCGCCTCATCCACCGTCACATGCGTCGTGCGGCCCGTCGCGCGCACCTGGCCGACGCCCGGCCACGCCCGCATCTCGGACGCGTTCGCGGCAGGCTCCTGCTTCCATTCGATGCGCACCGCGTCGCGGCGCAGGTCGCGCTTCAGCGCCGCCGGCTCTCCCTCCGCCGACCAGCCGTCCCTCATCGAGGAGCGCGACGCGCTGGCAGTAGCGCTCCGCCTCGCGCACGTCGTTCGTGGCGAGCAGCAGCGTGCAGCCCGCCGGTTCGCTTCGAGCAGATGCTCCCAGAGCCGCAGCCGGGAGTCGGGGTCGAGCGCCAGCGTCGGCTCGTCGAGCAGGATCAGCTCCGGCCCCGTCAGCAGCGCCCGCGCCAGTTCGAGGCGGCGCTTCATGCCGCCGGACAGCGTCGACGTCAGCGCGCCCGGCGCGGTCAGCGAGCCCCACGCGTTCGAGCAGCGTCCGCCGTCCGGCGCGCAAGCTCCGCGCGCGGCATGGCCGAACATCCGCCCCTGGAGTTGCATCGTCTCCCGCACGGTCATGTTCGGGTCGAGCGACGGCTCCTGGAACACGATGGCGATGCGCGCGCGCAGCCTCGCCGAGAGCGGCTCGCCCAGCACGCTGATCGCGCCCGATGCCGCGTCTCGCCGGCCGATGAGCAGACTCAGCAGCGTGCTCTTGCCGGACCCGTTCGGTCCGAGCAGCCCGAAGATCGACCCCGCTGGCACGGCGAGCGAAAGCCCGTCGAGCGCCAGCCGGTCGCCGTAGCTGTAGCACAGGTCGCGGATGCGTATGGCGGCCGCGGCGCTCGCGTCAGGGGCGCCCGAAGTGGCTACGGGGGTTGTTGATACATCCAAATCGAGCGGGCTGAATCGCCTCGATCAGCATAACAAGCGGACCCGCGCGGCGAAACGCGCAGACTCACCCGCAACGACGGTCCGCCCTGCTCTGACTCCCCCGGTGGCTCAGGAGGGCGCGTTGAGCGGCCGCAGGAAGTACGTCGCGCACGCCTCATCGAGCGCCGCGACGTTCAGCTCCGGCGCCACGTGTTCATACTGCGCCGCATCGACGATCGCCTCGACGAGGTCGCGCGGGTGGCAGCCGCGCAGCTCCCGGTTATGGCCGTCGTACCAGCTGCTCGAACAGGTGCGTCACCGCTTCGTCGTTGTACGCCACGCCGCGCGACGCGCACTCCTGCCGGAAGATCTGACGGTACTCATCGCGCGTGGGGTTCGGCAGCTCGACCTTGTAGCGGATGCGGCGCAGGAACGCCTCATCGGCAAGCCGGTCCGGCGGCAGGTTCGTCGAGAAGAGCACCAGGACGTCGAACGGCACTTCGATCGTCTGGCCCGTGTGCAGCGTCAGGTGGTCGACGCCCCCTTCAAGCGCGACGATCCAGCGGTTCAGCAACTGCACCGCCGGCATCTGCTGGCGTCCGAAGTCATCGATGATCAGCGTGCCGCCATTGGCCTTCAGTTGCAGCGGCGCCTCGTACACCTTCGTATTGTCGTCGTACACGAGCTCCAGGCTGTGGCGCGTCAGCTCGCCGCCGGCCCAGATCGTCGGACGGCGCACGCACACCCAGCGCCGGTCCGGCGCGCACCTTCAGCAGGCTGCTCGATACCGGCGCATCCGCCGCCAGCGCCTCGTGCTTGCTCGGGTCGAAGAGATGCACGATCTGCCCGACCATCTCGATCGCGTACGGGATGTAGATCGAGCCCTCGACCGCCGCGCCGAGCGCCCGTACCACGGTCGTCTTGCCGTTGCCCGACGGCCCGTGGATCAGCGTCGACTTGCGCGAAGAAGCCGCGCGCCCGATCCGGCCGACGGTGTCGCCGGAAAGCACGAGCCCCCGCAGCGCCTGCTGTACCTGCTCGCGGGTCACCACCGCCTCGGCCGCCGTCTGTTCCTTGATGCTCGCGATGTACTCCTGCAGCGGCACCGGCGCCGGGCCCACGTAGCCGCTCCGCGCGAACGCGGAGTCGGCTGCGGTCCAGGCCCTTCTGCGTCAATGCGTACATGTAGCCGGCCGGCCCCGTGCCCTCCGATCCCAGCACGCTCGCGAGGCCGTCCTGCGTCACCGCCTGCAAGACCTCCTGCATCACCGCGCCGGAGAGCTTCAACTCCTCCGACAGCTCGCTCCGCGTCATGCGCCCGCGGTAGAACAGCGTCTTCAGCGTCAGGTCCAGCAGCACCCCACGGTCGAGGCCGAGGCTGGCCACCGTCATCGGCTCGGAAAGATACGCCTGTTGCGTAGCCGTTAGCGTGGTCACGGAGTGTCCTCCTCGGGCGCCGGTCATGCGTCAACCAGCGCCTATCATACCCCAAGTGCGGGCCACCCCACGTATCACACAACGGCTTGACGTGCCCGGTATAACCGCCGGCGGCGAGTTTGATCGGGTGCCCCTGACGGGTTAGTGTAGACTTAACACTAAGTACGAAAGGCGGCTGCATGCGCACGCTGCGCGTCGCCCTGGCGCAGATCGACACCACCGTCGGCGATCTGGCCGGCAACACCGCGAAGATCATCGACTGGATCGGCCGCGCCCGCGATCTCGGCGCCGACATCGTCGCGTTCCCGGAGCTGGCCGTCACCGGCTACCCGCCCGAAGACCTCGTCCTGCGCCGCTCCTTCATCGACGACAACCTGGCCGCGCTCGACGAAGTCGTCGCGCGCGACGAAGGGCATCACCGCCGTCGTCGGCTTCGTCGATGCCAACGACGACATCTACAACGCCGCCGCCGTCATCTCCGATGGCCGCCTCGTGCATCGCTACCACAAGCAGTTCCTGCCGAACTACGGCGTCTTCGACGAGGACCGCTACTTCCAGCGCGGCTACGAGTCGCCGGTCTTCGTCATCGCCGGCGTCGATGTCGGCGTCAACATCTGCGAGGACATCTGGTACCCCGAGGGCCCGACGCGCGACCAGGCGCACGCCGGCGCCGATGTCATCATCAACATCAACGCGTCGCCGTACCACCGCGCGCAAGGGCGCCTTCCGCGAGGGCATGATCTCGACGCGCGCCAACGACAACGCCGTCGTCGTCTGCTACGTCAACGCCGTCGGCGGCCAGGACGAGCTGGTGTTCGACGGCCACAGCGTCATCTTCGACGAGACGCGGCCGGCTCGTCGCGCGCGCGCCGCAGTTCCGCGAGGACGCTCCTCGTGCTACGACATCGACGTCGAAGGCGTGATGCAGACGCGCCTGCACGACCCGCGCCATCGCAAAGAGCGCTTGGCGATGCACCAGGCCGGCACGCGCAAGAAGATCGCCGTCTCCGAGCGCGCCGTTCGCCGCCGAGAAGCCGGCGATCACGCCGCACGCTTGCGCCTGCTGCTCGACCCCGTCGCCGAGGTGTGGGAGGCGCTCGTGCTCGGCGTGCGCGACTACATCGGCAAGACCGGCTTCGAGACGGTGCTCATCGGCCTGTCGGGCGGCGTCGACTCGTCGCTCGTCGCCGCGATCGCCGTCGATGCGCTCGGCGCCGAGCACGTCATCGGCGTGTCGATGCCGTCGCGCTTCTCGTCCGAAGGCAGCAAGACCGACGCGCACGCGCTGGCCGAACGCCTCGGCATCCGCTGCATGACGGTCCCGATCGAGGCGGCGTTCGCGGCGTCGCTCGACGATGCTGACAGACGCCGTTCGCCGACACCGAGTTCGGCGTCGCCGAGGAGAACCTGCAGGCGCGCATCCGCGGCAACATCCTGATGTCGCTCTCCAACAAGTTCGGCTGGCTCGTCCTCACCACCGGCAACAAGAGCGAGATGGCGACCGGCTACTCGACGCTCTACGGCGACATGGCCGGCGGCTTCGCCGTCATCAAGGACGTGCCGAAGACGCTGGTGTACGACCTCGCGCGCTATCGCAACAAGCATCGCCGGCGCGCGAGCGTCATCCCGCAGGCGGTGATCGACGAAGCCGCCGAGCGCCGAGCTGCGCCCGGACCAGCTCGACACCGACTCGCTGCCGCCGTACGACGTCCTCGACCCGATCCTGCAGGCGTACGTCGAGGACGACCGCAGCATCGACGAGATCGTCGCGGCCGGCTTCGACGAGGCGCTCGTGCAGCGCGTCGTGCGCATGGTGGACCGCAACGAGTACAAGCGCCGGCAGGCGCCGCCCGGCATCAAGATCACGCCGCGCGCCTTCGGCCGCGACCGCCGCCTGCCCATCGCCAACCGCTACCGTCCCAGCTGACGCGTCGAAGCGGCTAGTGCCGATCCAACTTGATAGTGCGGTAAGAGGCGGACTGGAGAGTTGGCGGCTCCGGAGATACGAACGCCGCGACGCCTTGATCGCCGCGGACACGGGCGAACCGAACCTCATCAAGTTGGACAGGCACTAGCAGGGTGCTGAAAAACGATTCTTGTTTTCGTGTGGCGGGCTTTCAGCCCGCGTTCGTAGATTCAACTCGCCGCTCCGTATCGACGTTTAGACGCCGTCCGGCGACTTTTTCAGCAGCCTGCCTTGAAAATAGATTCAAGTCATGCCACCGCGTCGAGGTTGACGCGATGACGCCCGGTCCCACCTATTTTCATTCGCGGGGGTGGCGC
The DNA here is from genome assembly GCA_963701135.1 of uncultured Chloroflexia bacterium. Taxonomy (GTDB): domain Bacteria; phylum Chloroflexota; class Dehalococcoidia; order DSTF01; family JACRBR01; genus CAYJMJ01. Next base: position 2,107,483 of record OY969567.1, on the reverse strand, counting down.
CAACGCGCCATGAGGAACTGCTAGCTTTTCCGCATGTCACAATGCACCAGCACTCATCCCGCACGGCAAAGGAGCAGACGGTGGCGATCCGCGGATTGATCTTCGATTACGGCGGCGTGCTCTGGGACATGCGCTGGGACATCACGCGCACGCTGGAGCAGGAGCACGGGCTCCGCGAGCGCGCCATCACGGAGACGCTCTACGGCTCGGAGATCTGGCGCAAGCTCGAGGTCGGCATCGGCGACCGCGAGCTGTGGCTCGATGGCGCGCACCGCGAGCTCGAGAGCGTCGCCGGGCGCGAGCTGCCGCCGCTGCACCGGCACTGGCGCGAGCGGCAGCACCTCATCGCCCCGAACATCGACCTCATCCGGCGGCTCCGCGCGGCGTACAAGACCGGCGTGCTCAGCAATGCCGACAACACACTCGTCTACCGCCTGCGCGAGACGCACGGCATCTTCGACCTCTTCGACGACGTCGTCTGCTCGGCCGATGTCGGCATGGCCAAGCCCGACCCGCGCGTGTACGCGCTCGCCGCGTCGCGCCTCGGCCTCGACCCCGGCGAGTGCGTCTTCGTCGACGACATGGAGTCGAACGTCGAGGCCGCGCGCTCCGCCGGCATGCTCGGCATCCACCATCTGGTCTACGAAGGCCATGACCTCGAGCAACAGTTCGCCGAGCTCGGCGTCCGCGCTCCCTGACGCGCGCCCGCACACGATTGCGCATTGGTTCGGTCGGGGGCCGCGCTGGCTGGAAAGAGCCCGTCTCACAATGCGGTGCGACGTGAGCACGAGGACGCCGGGTACCCGGCGCGCTGGGCCGGTGATGCGGCGGCATGACTGACCGGCGCACGGCGTGCCGCACTCCCGTTTGCCAATACCTACGACACGAGCCCGGCACCGGGGCGCTTGCCGCCTCGTGGCATGGCGGGGCTCCTTTCTGGTGGGTTGGACCGCGAGGGCGCAGAGGCAACGTGCGAGGCTCTGCGCGTGGGGCGAGTGTAGGAGGTGTGGGGGTGAAGTCCGAGCGGTGGGGGTCACTCGGGGCGAATTGTGGGTTGGGGGGAACCGCAGATTACGCAGATTGCGCAGATGTGGGTTGGGGCGCGGCGCGCACCCGGAAGCGCACCTGAGTGGAGGCTAACTCTGCGCTAACGCTGTGCTCGCGTATCTGCGCTCCGAAGCTAAGAGCACCGAGTATCTGCGGTTCGCGCGAGTTTCGAATAGCACCTGTCTGTTCAATCATCCGCACCCCATCAGCGCTGTGCTCCCAGCCTTCGGCATCCCACCCAAGAGCCACACTCGCCCGCCGTAATTGGCCGATTAACCCCGTCGCAGGTCGCGCGGGACATTCAGGCTATCCGCCCCAATTCCGATAATCATCGGGAGGGCTGCCCGATGCGACATGAACGCGGCCTAGCGCACCTCGAATTAGCCCTCTGGGCAGGGGCGACGCTCTTCGTCGCGGGCGTCGTCGGTTACATCGTGCTCGACTCAGCGCGCGCCAAGTCTTCATCGACCTATCTCTCGCCTGCGCAGACCCGATACGTTGAGTCCGTCGCGACCCAGCAGGCGGAGAGGTACATCAGTGCCATAGCAACCCAGGCGGCCGCGCCGGTTCCTCCTGCGGCACCCTCACCGACTGCTCCCGCGCCAGCGGCCCCGGTACCGACCGCGCAGCCCAGCATGTCGCGACCGCCCGCGTCGCCGCCGATACCACCCCCCGCACAGCCGCCGCCTTCACCCCCCGCACCGGCTCCAACGGCAGTACCGCCGCCTGCGCAGCCACCAGCCGCACTGCGCTTCACCGCTGAGCGCGTGCGGTCTGTCATCTTGACTCCGTTGAGCTTGTACGTCAGCGGCACTTACGAAGATACGGCGCCAACCTTCTGTAATCTTGGATTGTTTTATCCCCAGACTGACATGTGGATGGTCTCGTGTGTCGTGCGGATTAACCCGGGTGTTGAGGATCCTCAGGGAGTAATCGTGTTCGTGAACGATGGAACCGGACATGTGTACTGCGTAAAAGGCTGCTCCTTCTTTCCAACATGCCTTCCCACGGCCCTAGGCTGCGAGTGGCTCAGTACAGTGTCGCCTTAGCTGCACATCTTCGCGGGAGCGATCTGAGACCTTGTCGATGATCTCTTCGCCCAGCCCCATGGCGCCGCAGGGCAGCTGTCACGCCACGGCGCAAACGCCCGCTTGTAACCATGAGCGCACTCAGCAGGCCGACGGTTATCACAGGCACGAGGACGGATATCCAAGTGCGCACGCCTTGGGTAGCTGCATCTCCGAATGACAGATGAGACCCATCCAGGACCAAGAAAGCCGCCGACCTCGTGGCAAATGCAGACGCCGCAATCAGTGCCACATTCATCGGGGGCTGTTGCCGAACTGATCGCGTTTTGATCTCATCAGTGATATGATCGACATGGGCCGCTTGACCTCCCAGTGATGAGGAGGCCGCCCATGATGGGCCGACGCGACTTCGAGACCAAGCTCTACTACCAGCTCTCACTCGACCGGCTCGTACCCCAAGACCATTTGCTGCGGCGCATCGCCGAAGCCGTTAACTTCTCCTTCGTCCGGCCACTCTGCCGCCCCTACTACAGCCACACGGGTCAGCCGTCCGTCGATCCGGTCGTGATCTTCAAGATGCTGCTGCTGGGTTACCTCTACGGCATCACGTCCGAACGGCGCTTGGCCGAGGAGGTGCGGCTGCACCTGGGCTACCGCTGGTTCCTGGGGTACGACTTCGACGTATCGACACCCGACCACAGCGTCCTGTCCAAAGCACGGGCGCGCTTCGGCAACGACGTGTTCGAAGAATTCTTCCGTCAGTCGATCGAGCTCTGCCGGCAAGCGGGCCTCCTCTGCCGGCAAGCGGGCCTCATGGAGGAGGGTCCGGTCTACGTGGACAGCACACTCATGCGGGCAAATGCTTCGGTGGACTCCCTGGCCCCGCGAGCGGAAGTGGCACGACCGCCGTTGTCCGTGACGGAGTACCTGCATCGCCTCGATCAGGACGACGTGCTATCCGCGGAAGCACCACCGCCTGATGCGGAGCCACCGTCAGGCAATCCGCCGTCTGCAGGAGGCCCGCTGGTCCGGCCCAATCAGGAACTGCAGAGTCGAACCGATCCCGAGGCGACGCTGGTCAACCGACCCGACTTCGGCCGCCATCTCGCCTACAAGGCGCACGTCGCCGTCGCCGGGCGACGCGGCCAGGTGATCACCGCCGCCGTGGCCACCACCGGCGCTGAAGCGGATGAGCATCTCCTCGCGGAGGTGCTCTGGCACCATCGTCGACTCAGCAAGTACACCACTCCCGCCGCCGTCGCGGACGCCAAGTACGGGACCACGCTCAACTACCTCTACCTGGAACACGCCGGTATCCCCGCCTTCATTCCGACGACGCGCTTCGGCAACCAGCACACGGGCATCTGGGGACGCGAGCACTTCCAGTGGTTACCAGACGAGGACGCCTTCCTCTGTCCCGCCGGCGAGCGTCTGCGGCGGTCTCGCAACATGCCAGGGACGCAGCGCGTGCGCTATCAAGCCCCCAAGGGCAGCTGCGCACCCTGCCCGTTCCGCGCGCAGTGCGCTCCTTCAGGGATCGCGCGCTCGCTGCACCGCTCGTGGGCCCTCGACTTGGTGGAGGCTGCTCAGGAACGGGTCGCGAGCCCGTTAGGCAAACGGCGGCTCGTCGAGCGGAAGACCTATATAGAAGGTACCTTCGGCCTGGCCAAGGAACTGCATGGGCTGCGACGCACGCGTTTCCGGGGAAGACGCCGCGTCCAGATCCAGCTGTGGCTGACGGCAGCGGCGATGAACATCAAGAGGGCCGTCCGAAGCAGAGCCCGGAAGCCCGGTCTCGCCGCGGCGACTCGCCTTTTCGCTTGCCTGCAAACTTCGTGGCGTACAGCGACCTTGCTCGCACCAAGAACCGCCGCGACGTAGGACCCTTCAGCAACAACCCCATCGCAAGGTGTGCTTGAAGCGGAATCGTGTCAACTAACGCTCCGCATCCGCAACCATACTCAGATGGAGCCACCAGCAATACGACAGTCAACACGAGTAGAAAGAGGGCACCGATTGAGCTCATGAGCGACGGCTCGAACCCGATAACCATCACGAGTCCAAGCAGCGTCTCGACAGGCGGAGCGAGGTAGACTCCGGCAAGCCTCAATGGTTTGGGGATGTTGCGCCGAGAAGTCACAGACCGCTGGTGCGTGTCGAACGAAATGAACTTCTCGACACCCGAGAAGAGGAACAGCGCGCCCACACCGACTCGGGCCAGTATCGCTAGCATTCCCATCCTCGCCACAATCGGGGAAAGCTCGTTAGTTGGTGTGCCGAGCATACTCTTCTCTCCGAACATCGTCAAGCGGATAATTGCGCAAGATACCATGCTATCATAGAGATGGTTTGGCCGTCCGTCGGTGGTATTCGGAGGTGCGCAATGACGCGGCTTTCGCTGATCTCTGTGTGTTTGGCCGTCCTCTTGATCAGCTGTGGCGAATCGGAACCAGGGCGTTACGAACCCACGAAGCAGGACACACCTGTCGGAACCGGCACTCCGGTCACTCTGGATCTCGGCAGCCGAAGCGAGGCCGAACCGCTGCGCGAGACGCGTGCGCTCGATGCACAGGCACCGTCGCCGTTCCCCGACTGGGACGGGGTCTCGACGATGGTTTACGACATGCGCACGCTCACATCGCTGAATCTCGGTGAGGGGAGTGGAGGATCGTTTAGCCCGGACAGCAAACACATGGCCTGGGTGTCGGGTCCACCGAACGACCCTTCCGCGCAGAACGTCTGGGTCATTGACTTGCCATCACAGCGCCGGCACCCCCTGGCACCGGGGCGATACGTCTCCTTCCTTGATGACACCACAGTATCGGTCGTGCAAGACGGCGGGCATCGGGTGGCACTCGACATCGAGACGGGAAAGCAGGTCACGGATCGATCTCCCAGTCAGCGCCCAACAGCCGCGGCTGAGATGCTGCCGCGGTACGAGGTCACTGAGGTCGCGCCGATGACTCCCGCGACGCTCGACGTTCGCGAGTTCGTAGTTCGCAACGTCCAAGCCGCGCGCGACGTCCTCCGATTGACGGCTGCGTTGACGAAGCTAGCAGGTCTCAGCGATTTGTTGGTAGTTACACCACCTGAGAACGGATCCAGCCGCATCTACATCATCGAGTTGCCGTCAGGCGTCGTTCACTTCATTTCGACTGTTCATTACTCTCAACGAAGCTGGCCTATCGACGCTGATGACCGCTTCGTGGTATGGACGCCGGATTACTGCGAGGAGACCCCCGGGCGGACGCGTATCTTCGATCGCCAAATCGGCAAACTGTACGAACTGGATCAGTCCTTCTGGGGTTCACTCACTCGAAACGGCCTCATCAGCATTGGCGCGTTTGGGCCAGTTGCATTACTAGACCCGAAGGATCTCACGTACGTTGCAGTCCTGCCGCGACAATCCAAAAGCAGCCCTTCACGTTCTGCTGGAGATCCCTCCTGGTCGCCAGATTACTCGTACGCAAGTCGGGGGTTCGTGGGCGGACACGGCGGCGTCTGTCTCTAGGGCGACTGGGCTGTCTTATCGCCCGCCCGCAGGCAGGAAGGCCAGTGATTCCTGTCGATTCCGCTGGTTTCGGTCGTCCACTGGAGCTTGTACGTACGTGTCAAGGGGTATCGAAAGGAATCCATTCTTCAAACCCCATCCCGGCCTACTCCGTGAGGCGGCGGTACAGCGTCGGGAGGCGCTGGGGGAGGTGCTCGATGTCGGCGACGACTTCGTAGCCCATGTCCTCGCACATCTGGCCCAGGTAGTCGTGGCCTTCTTTGTCGACGGTGAGGGCGAACGGGGTGATGCCCTTGCGGCGCGCTTCGAGCAGCGCCTGCTTGGTGTCGTGGATCGCGTATTCCTTCTCGGTGCGGTCGCGGCCGTAGCCGTGGTCCTGCGGCCGGCCGTCTGAGACGAGCATGAGGATCTTCACCTTGGCGTCGTAGGCGTCGAGCTTGGCCGTGGCGTGGCGGATGGCCGGGCCCATGCGCGTCGAGCGGATCGGCGCGATCTTGTCGATGCGCTTCTTCACCTTGTCGCTGAACGCCTCCATCAGGTCCTTGATGACGTAGAACTCGACGTTGTCGCGGCCGTAGCCGCTGAAGCCGTAGATGCCGTAGCTGTCGCCGATCGTCTCCAGCGCCTTGATGAAGAGCACGGTGCTCTCCTTCTCGAGGTCGATGATGCGCTTCGGCGGCGCCATGGCATGCGGCGCGCGGCGCTGGGCGAGCCACTGGAAGTACTTGCGCGGGTCGTCGTCGAAGTCCGTCGTCCTCGGCGTACTTCTGCTTGCGCTTCTCAATCTCCTCGTCGGTCGAGGCGCTCATGTCGAGCAGGAACGCGACGGCGACGTCGCGCTCGACCTTGTTGCGGCGCCAGTAGACCTTGTCGGTGTAGCTGTGGCCGGCCTGGTGCTCGATCGCGTAGTCGATGACGGCGTCGAGGTCGAACTCCTCGCCGTCGAGCAGGCGCTTGATCTTGCGGAACATCTCCGGCTTGAGCAGCTCGAACTGCTTGCGCGTCTCGTTGACCAGCGCGCGTGCTCGCGGAGCGTGTCGTCGAAGAAGGCGTCGCCGCCCTCTTCGAGGGGGCGCTCCGTGGACGCGGCACCAGCGCGGCTTGTAGTCGGCGGCGCGGAAGTCCCACTCGTCGTAGTAGAACGACTTGACCTCGACGGGCAGCTCTTCGTCGTCCTCGCCTTCCTCGACGCCGGGCTGGCCGTCCTTCTTCTCGGGCGCCTGCTGGTCGCCGATGGGCGTGCCGGCCTCCTTCTCCAGGTTCGAGAGGAAGAGGCCGATGGTCGACGCCAGGTCGCCCTCGGCCATCGCGCCGACGGTGATCTCGACGCTCTTTTCGAGCATCTCCTTGAGCTGCTCCTGCGTGAGCGGCGAGAGCGAGCCGTCCTGACTGACCTCGCCCTCTTTGAGGCGGAGGCGCATGAGGAGTTGGACCAGCTCGGGCTTGAAGTCGCCGCGGAAGTCGACCTGGTCGGGGCTCTCGTAGTCGACCTCGTCGCCCATGGGCATCGGCTGGCCGTCGGCGCCGTCGCCCTCGCCGGGCTGCGACATCATGAGCTGCATGGAGTCTTCGTTGACGGTCTCCCAGTCCATCTCGTCGAGCTCGGACGGCGGGATGTTCGGCACCTTGATCGACGATGTCGTAGAGCGAGAGCGTCGCTTCGGCGGCGTCCTCGACCGTGGCGTTCTTCTCCTTGACCTGGAAGAGAACGCGGATCGCCTCGGCGAGCACGCCCTGCAACGGCTTCGGCCAGATCATCGTGTGGGCGCCGTCGAGGCTGGCGCGGATCAGGTTCTCGACGAGCGCCTCGCGCAGCGGCATGTCGTTGGGCAGGCGGCGCGACTCCAGCTCGTTCTCCTGCGTGCGGCGCCAGGCGCGGCGGATGCCGTCGTACTCGCGCCGGACGGCGGTGTCGATGCGCGTGTCCTCGGCGATGGCGAAGAGGTCGGAGGCGATCTGGCGCTGGGCGAAGAGGTCGAAGAAGCGCTCCATGTCGGTCAGGTGGCCGTGCTCGCGCGCCTGCTGGCGGCCGGACGCGAGGCGCTCGCGCTCCAGCTCCTGGCGCGCGGGCGGGCAACATGCCGCCTTCGCGCAGGAAGCGGAAGAAGAAGCTGCCGAACTCCAGGTGCGCCGCCTGGTGCGTCGCGAACACCTTGTAGACCGAGAAGTTCTGGGCGCGCTCGACGAACTCCTCGACGAACTCGGGCAGGTAGACCGTCGTGCCCTCGGTGCTGGGGCGGTTCTCGCTCACCCAGCCGATGCCTTTTTCGGCGAGGTACGACACCGGGTGGATGGAGACGTTGGTGCCGGTGAGCGCCTTGCAGTAGAGGCGCAGCACCTCGCCGACGCGCGTCGAGCTCGACGCGAGACGAGAGCTGCTGCAGGACTTGCTCGCCCTTGCCGGATTCGAGGCGGAAGTACGCCTCGCCGCCCTCGACGCTCTGGGCGAGGATCTTGTGGCCGGCGGCGTGCCAGCCGGCCAGCTCGGAGATGCGGATGCGCTTCAGCACTTCCGGCGAGCTCTTGAGGAACTCCATCGCCGCGGAGGGCGATGCGGCGGCCAGCTCCTCCGCCATCGACAGCAGGTCGTGGTGGCTGTCGCGGGGGACGTTGGCGAGCGCCATCGCGCCCTCGGAGAAGAGGCCGTAGGCGTGGCGGCCGCTGCGTCTCGCCACCTGCGACGCGAGCGAGAGGAAGCGGCTGCGCGCCGTCGTCTCGATCGGCGACAGGAGGTTGGGCGAGCGCTCGAAGCAGATGCGCACGTCGGCCCACGACGCTTCGCCTACGGCGGAGGCGAGCGTGAGGAACGGCGCGCGGTCGGACTTCGACAGCGACGCGAACAGATGGGGCGAGGCATCGAGGCAGGCCGACGCCAGCTCGTACGAGCGCTCGGCGACGGACTCGATGAGCGACACGAGGCGCGCCATCTCGCCGAGCGTGAGCGACGGCAGGATGCCGGGGCTGGCGCTGAAGTAGACCGTCGAGAGCGAGATGGACTTCCAGTGGCCCTTGTAGAGCCGCTTGCCGAGCGCGGCCCACTCGACGACCGTCTCGGCGTTGAGGTAGCGGATGCTCATGGGGCTGGCGCGGAAGTACGACGCGGCGACGACGGACGAATACTCCGCGAGGTCGCGGCCGGCGTGGGCCCATCGGCGGAAGGCGGCGGAGGGGAGCCGGCGCCAGACCTCGGGCGAGGCGCGGAAGTAGTCGACGGCGGCCTCCCACGAGCGGAGGGAGTGGGCGGCGAGCTCGGCGCCCTCCTCGGCCCAGAGGCGGAAGTCGCTTTCGGAGAGCGCGGGCTGAAGCTCGGCGACGGCCAGCCGGTACTCGGCGGACAGCGTCGGCGAGTGCACGTCGAGCTTGCGCTCGATTTCATCGAGGAACTGCTGGTCGATGGCCATCCTGCTGGGAGTATAGCGAGGGAGGGTGGCGTGCGGCGATTCGCTCAGCCGTCGCGCGGCAGCGGGAGTACGAAGAGGGTGTTGCGAAGCTGCTCGGCCGAATGTTCGTCGATGAATCGACGCACGGTCCGGAAGAGACTGCCAATCTGGTCCGCGTCGTATTGATGGAATGAGATGATGATGCCGGCGTATTCTCGGCCGGTCGTCGCCGCCTCTGTTGCGAGAGCCTGGAAGTGGCGGCAGTTGTACGTCAAGATCGCGCGACCGTCGGACGCTGCCCTGGCCAGCTGCTCCGGGTCCGTGTCCCGCAGGGCGCCAACTTCGTGCGCGCTGACGGCGTCGTAGCCGGCGTCGCGAAGCATCGCGGCCAGAGCCGGGCTGATGTCCTCGTCGAGATAAACGCGGAGCGTCAAGAATCGGCGGGCTGGGCGTCGTGTAGCGCCGCCATACGGTCACCGTATTCGATAATCGGGTCGATCTCGGCGCGGTGGTCGTGATAGTAGCTGATCGCGTCGTAGATGCCTGCCAAGGTGAGGTGCGGCAGAGATGCGGCGATGTCTTCTGGCGTATCGCCGGTCCGGAGTTGCCGCACGATGAACCAGACGCCGATCCGGGTACCTGCGATGACAGCTTCTTCGCCGGCCGGACGCACGACGCGGACGATGTGCGGATGCTCGGTCTTCGTCTCGGTGACCATGCGGGCATTCTAGCCGATCGGGTCAGTCAACGGCGGCCTCCCACGAGCGGAGGGAGTGAGCGGCGAGCTCTGCGCCCTCCTCGGCCCAGAGGCGGAAGTCGCTTTCCGAGAGCGCGGGCTGAGCTCGGCGACGGCGAGCCGGTACTCGGCGGACAGCGCCGGCGAGTGCACGTTAGACGTTGGGCAAGTGTCCGATCGCGTCGCGGATGGCGGCGGCCTGGGCGTCGAGCTCGGGGCGTTCGGGGTAGCCGGGGCGTTGTGGGTAGAACCGGAGGAGGCCGTCGCCTGCGTGACGTGGCACGACGTGGAAGTGCAGGTGGAAGACCTCCTGCCCGGCGGCTTCGCCGTTGGACTGCCAGATGTTGACGCCGTCGGGCGCGAAGGCCGCGCGCACGCCGCGTGCGACGCGCGCGACGGTTGCCATGACGGCCGCGCCGGTCGCATCGTCGAGGTCGAAGATGTCGGTGATGTGCTGCTTCGGCACGACGAGCGTGTGGCCGCCGCGCATCTGCCGCAGGTCGAGGAACGCGAGCGTGCGCTCGTCTTCGTAGGCGATGCTCGCGGGTGCCTCGCCGGCGACGATCTGGCAGAAGACGCAGTCGGTGGTCATGCGCGAGTGCCGGCCTTTGCATCGAGGATGCGCACGGTGTTGTCGAGGTCCGCGGCGGTCACGGAATCGAGGAATGCTGCGACAAGTTCAACCGCCTCCGCGAGCTGGCGTCGCCCGAACTGGCGATACGATACGAGGCTTGCAGTTCTCGACATCCGCACGCGGTCACCGCGATGATCGAACCAACATCCGCGCTCTCTCGAGCGCTGAAGATCAGGGGAACACCGGCAGTGTTAGATCACCTTCCGATATCGACGGGTCAACGCTCGTCGCCTCTATGGAGGCGCTCGTGATACGCGTGTCAAAGTTCTGTCCCGAAAACTTGTTCATTTCCGTCAACACTGTCAGCATGAACACACCACCGCCGAATCCGTCGGCGGACAGCATTACTCCTTGTGACGAGTAACACTCGTTCCAGATGGTGGATTGAGTCTTGCTCGGTGCGTCGAACCGAAAGCACGTCCCTGAGATCCCCGCCACGTTTTCTGCGTCTGAGACGGCTACCGTCACATTGGGTCGGTCAGAACCGATGCCGGTGAATGAACTGCGCGAGTCGGCCCCGTTGTACCGATGGCAGGCGCCTTGGATGCAGAGAGATTCAACTGCGTTCAACGAAGAACAGCGACAACGCATCGCTGTTCAACGCGGATGGAACGAGGTCTACTCGGCTGGCCCCGTCCGTGCTGTGATACCAGACCAACTTGCCCGAGAACTCTGACGATCCCAGGTCGGCTCGGAAGGTGTAGCTCGCGCGGAATGCCTGGCTCGCCCCCCGCTGAATCATCTGTTCGAATTTCGACTGGGCTGATTCTGATTGCGAACCGCATGACATCGTGCCACCTAGGAGAGTGATGCCGATTATTACAAACCAGACCATCTGGTGGGCGGACGCCCGTAGCATAAGAGTCATGTCTACCAGCCTAGCGACCGATCAATGCGGATCGGGAACATCTTCGTCGAGATAGAGGCGCGCCCTCAAGGCGATTTGAAGATGATCCTGCCGTCAGGGGCGATCTCGTAGCCGTAGCGCTCGGCGAGCTTCTCCGGTGTGTTGTCCGCGATGATCGCGTCGATCTCGGCTTTGTGGTCGTGGTAGTAGCTGATCGCGTCGTAGATCGCGGCGGGCGTGAGTTGCGGCAGCGACGCGGCGATGTCCATCGCGTCGTCGCCCGCTTGCAGTTGCCGGACGATGAACACGACGCTGATGCGCGTGCCTTCGACGACGGGGTCGCCGCCACATACGCCGGGCACCCTCACGATGTGCGGGTGTTCCGTCTTGATGACCTGCGTCGCCATATGCGCACCTTCCGCCGAAATTGTACTCGAATGCCCGGACGCTCCGTCTGGCACGAACTGCGGTCTGCGGACCGGCAGCCTAGTGCTTCTAACGCTGCTTTAGCGTGACGGTGCGCCAGGAGGCCTCGCACGCGGCGGAAGTCCATCCGACGAGGCGCTGTACCGCGTCGGTCCGCCGTCGGCGGACGCGCAGCCGAGGGCGGCTATGCTCCACGCTTCGCGTCGCGTTAACGAACGCCAATTCGAAAGCATTACACACTACCGCCGGGCGTCTTTGCGCACGAAGGGGTCGCGGACTTCGGGCGAGGTGAGCGGGGCGTACAGGCCCGGGCGGCGGTAGGCGTTGCCCCAGGCCTCGCGGCGGCGGTAGTCGCGCAGGCGGTCCATGTCGAACGGCGCGAGGTACACGCCTTCGGCTTCGCCTGCTTCGACGATCAGCATGTCGCGCGAGCCGGCCGGATCGTCTTCCTTCGCGTAGGCGATGCCGTCGAAGGCGGCCGAGTGGCCGTTGGCCTGCGGCGCCGCGTAGTTCGCGAGCGCGACGCCGGCCATGTTCTCGTACGCGCGCGTCGAGAAGCTGCGCCATGCGGTGGCGCTCCATGGTGCAGGCGTTGGGGACGAGGATCAGCTCCGCGCCCTCCAGCATCAAGATGCGCGCGCTCTCCGGGAACTCGCGGTCGTAGCAGATCATCGCGCCGGCCTGCACCGGGCCGTGGCGCGTGTCGAGCGACGCGACGCGGAAGCCGTCGCCCGGCGTCAGTGCCGCCTCCATCGAGAAGTCGCACGTGTGCACTTTCGCGTACGTGAGCGCGACCTCGCCGTGGCGGTCGATGAGCGTGACGGTGTTGCGCGGCGCCTCCGGCCAGCGCTCCAGGTACGTGACGGCGATCGCCATATCGAGATCGCGCGCGAGGCGGCGGAAGTGCCCGACGTACTCGCCGTCGGACGACACCGCCTGCGCCTGCCACGACGCGCGGCCCTGCTCATCGGACGGGCAGCGGTCGTAGCCGACGTTCCACATCTCGGGGAACAGCGCGACGTCCGCGCCCATGTCCGCGGCGCGGCGGCAGTACGCGTCGCCCTTGGCGAGGTTCGCCGGCTGGTCGGTGCCGCAAGCGTTCATCTGCAGCAGCGCGATGTTCACGATCATGGCTGCCTCCTCGTTTGGTGGTGCATCACGACCCGGCGTCCAGAAGTTGGCGTTGTGCGGCGGGCGCTCGCCGCCGGGGCGGCGCTCGCCGCTCACGCCGCCGGGGATGATCCGACGGGTTGACGGCGGCGCGGGTCGGAGAAATCGACTCACCCGGCGACATCGATGTCGCGATCGTCGATGACGTGCGTCGTGTTGCGCAGCGCCTCGGCATCGGCGCTATCGAGGAACCGCGCTACCGCTCGGAAGGCGGCGCCGAGCGCGTCGCGCCTGTACTGGCCGTACACGAGGACGATCCCCCAGTGCTCGATGCCGTTCGCTTCGCACTCGATCGCGATGCGACGAAAGTCGTGGTGGTTCGACGAAATGATCGCTCGTTGTTGGGACGTGGCAATTGCCAACTGCTCCTTGTCCGTGATCCGAAGCGCCCCGATATCGTGCGCGCTGACCACGTCGTATCCGCTCTCGCGCAGCAGCCGCGCCAGGCCGGGGATCGTATCCTCGTCGAGGTAGAGGCGAGGGGTCAACCCGAAGCCGGCGGATTCTTGAAGATGATGCGCCCGCCTTCGGCTATCTCGATCTCGCCGCGTTCGATGGCCTTCTCAAGCGAGTGCTCTTCGAACTCGGCGTCCATCTCGGCCTTGTGGTCGTAGTAGTAGCTGAGCGCGTCGTAGACGGCAGCGGCGGACACGTAGCCCTCAGGGTACGACTCGGCGATGTCGATTGGAGTGTCGCCCGTCGCAATCTGTTTGACGATGAACTCGACGCTCAGGCGCGTGCCATCGATCCGCGGCCGCCCGCCGCAATACCCGGGTGTCATCACGATGTGCGGGTGCTCCGTGCGCGTCGTCTGAGTCTCGGTCGCCATACGTCTATCCTCGGCATCATTCTAGCGGAATGGCAGAATCAGATGCCCGCCGAGATGCGCGGGCGGCCACGCGGGGCCGTCCCTACGGCAGTGTGCCAGTATCACCCCGGCGTCCAGAAGTTGGTGTTGGGGGGTGCGGGCTCGGTGCCGGGGTGGCGGGCGGGGGCGGTGCCGCCGGGGATGATCGACGGGTCGACGGCGGCGCGCGTCGGGTCCTGGAAGTCGTCGAAGACGCACCTCATCGGTCTCGGTGTCGAGGACGGCGTACGAGAGCTGGAACGCGTTGCGGGCGTCGCGCGCTTCGCCGGCCGAGCCGGGGTTGATGACGAGCGTGCGGCCGACGCGCTCCGCCATCTGGTAGTGCGTGTGGCCGAGGATCACGTAGTCGGCATCGATCGTGGCCAGGCGCGACAGGCTCGGGCTGTTGGGGTAGATGTACTCGTTGTGCGGCTCGAACGGGCTGCCGTGCACCATCACCAGCGACTTGCCGTTGAGCGCCGTCTCGATGCGCCGCGGCTGGCTCGGCCATGTACGCCAGTTCGTCGGCGCGCACCCAGTCCGCCGAGCGCGCGCGCTCGCCCCACTTGCCGAGCAGCACCTCCTCGTGGTTGCCGAGGATGTAGCGGGCGCCGCGCTCGCGCAGCAGCTGCATCACCTCGTTGGAGAAGCGGAACTGGTAGACGGCGTCGCCGGCGCACAGCAGCTCATCGACCGCGCCCATGCGTTCGAGCGCGATGCGCAGCGCCTCGTGGTTGCAGTGGACGTCGGAGACGATGCCGAGCCGCATAGGTACTAGGGTAGTAGAACCAAGAACCTGGAACCTAGAACCAAGGCGGCGGCCGGGAGTAGGTTCTTGGTTCTCGGTTCTCGGTTCTCCGCGTCCTCAGACGCGGATGGTCTTCCACTTGCCTTGCTGGAAGCGGCGGAGGATGAGGGCGGCGCGCATCCAGTTCTCGGCGACGGCGGCCAGCCACGCGAACGGCACGCTGAGGCCGAGGAGGAGCACCATCGTCGCGGCGATAGGCACGCGCACGCCCCATGCGGTGAACGTGAACGTGCCGAGCACGTAGCGCACGTCGCCGGCGCCGCGCAGCGCGCCGGAGAGCGACGCGTGGATGCCCATGCCGGGCAACGCGAACGCGAACACGCGCAGCAGCTTCGTGCCGGTATCGACGACCTCCGGGTTGTTCACGAACGCGCGCACGATGTACGGCGCGAGGATGAACTGGAGGACGGCCATCGTCGAGAGCGCGCAGATCGCGAAGAAGCGCACACGTTTCGCGACGTCCTCGGCGATGTCGCGGCCGTCCCGCGCCCAGGTACTGGCCGACGATCGCTGTGGCGGCGGTGCCGAGCGCGAAGCCCGGCAGGATCGCGATCTCGAGGGAGCGCAGCGCGAGCGCGTGCGCCGCGAGCTGTTCGGTGCCCAGGTGCGCGATGATGCGCGTGTAGACGAGGAAGGCGAGCATGAACTGCGCCTCCTCGAGCCCCACGGGCAGGCCGATGTGGAAGAGGCGTCCGAACGAATCGCGCGACACCGCGAAGAGCCGCGCCGCGTTCATGCGCACCGGGGCGTAGCCGCTCGCCGCCAGGCCGAGCGCGAGCACGCCGCCGGTCGTCCCCGCGGCCGCGTAACCGATGCCTGATGCGCGCACGCCCATGTCCGCGACGGAGCCGTTGATCAGCACCAACGTGACGATTGCGTTGACGACGTTGACGATGACGAGGATCACCATCGGCATCCACGTGTTGCCCATGCCGCGCAGCGAGCCGCTGACCGCGTAGAGCGCCATCAGCATCGGGAAGCCGAGGCTGCCGGCGCGCAGGTACTCCGTGCCGAGCGGGACGATGTCGGGCCGGGCGCCCATCGCCCGCATGAGCCACGGCGCGAGCGTGAAGACGACGGCGGTACACACCAGCCCCCAGGCGAGCGCGGCGACGATCGCCGTGTGGAGCCCGAGCTGGACGCGCGAGCGGTCGCCGGCGCCGACGTCGCGCGCGACGACGGCCGTCGAACCGACGTCGATCGCCAGCGCGCCGGACAGGGGGATCCAGAACATCAGCGCGCCGAGGCCGACGGCGGCGAGCCCATCGGCGCCGACGTAGTGGCCGACGAGCGCCGCATCGACGGCGCTGAGGATCGAGATCGAGAGCCGCTCGATGACCATGGGCCAGGCGAGCTTGAGGATGGTGCGCGAGATGCGATTGCCGCTGACATCGAGCGTGGTGACGCGTACCGAGGGCAGTGCTTCCGTGTCGGTTACCAACGGGACCTCGCGTGCGCGACCGGGGTTAGAAGCAGCTTAACACGGTGGCGCCGGAGGCGCGTTTGCGGCGCTGAACGGAGGCAGCGCGGCAGTCGATGTGGCCGAGGACGTGGACGTCGAACTCTGAGCGGCCAATGCACCCATCGACGCGGTCGGCGTTGGCGTTTCTTCCGGCGTGGGCGTGTCGGATGGCGTGGGCGTGTCGGATGGCGGCGGCGATGGCGTGTCCGTGGGCGCCGGCGTGCACGTGTCCGCCGGTGCGGGCGTGGGCGTCGGCGTGGCCGTGATGCTCGGCGTGCGCGTCGGGCGCGTCGTCCCCGACGGCTCGGGGGTCGCCGCTTCGGGCGCCGGCGCCGCATCGCTTGGGGCGGACTCCGATGGCGGCGCGTCTTCGCCGACGACCGGCGGCACGTCGATGTGCTCGGCCTCGATCAGCGTCGGGTCGGCGGGCTTGGCGACCGGCGCGAAGGGGCGCGGCACGCGGTGCGGCGTCAGCTTGATCTTCTGCTCGCGGCCGCGGCCGTAGTTGCCGGAGACGTACGACTGGCCTTCGTGCGGCACGCCGTCGTCCTTCGAGATCTCGTCGAAGGCGACCGGCAGCGACTGAGTGAAGTAGCGGTTTGGCTCCGTGCGTTCGACCTGGAAGTGCAGGTGCGGCCCGGGACCGAGGCTGTTGCCGCCGCAGGTCAGGCCTGTCTCGCCGGAGACCGCGATCGGCTCGCCCTGCGCGACGAGGTCGCCGGGCTTGACGCGCACGCTGTCCTGCGCGACGTGCAGGTACAGCGCCGAGGTGCCGTCGCCGTGGTCGACGACGACGTAGTTGGCGGAGCCGGAGAAGGCGGCGCTACAGCCGCCGACGTTGGAGTCTTCGCGCACGAACGTGACCTTGCCGGCGCGCGATGCCACGACCGTGTCATAGCTCAGGTCGAAGTCGAACGCGTACGCCGCGGCGCCGTTGTGGGTGAGGCTCGTCTCCTCGCCTTGTGTGACGGCGTGGATCTCGCCGCCGGCCCACGGCAGCAGGTAGCCTGCGGGCGCGGGATACGGCGGCCTGGCGGGCGGGCCGCCGCCGACGCCCGGAATATCGAGCGCCGGCATGAGCGCGGCGACGAGCGTGAACGAAACGGCGAAGACGGACGCGATGAACGGCAAGATCGCACGTCCTTCAGGCGCTGGCGTGTGCGCCTGTTGTAACTGTCACAGGGACGGGGAGGCCATACAACTTTAGCCGGATACAAAGATGCATCCCGCTGGTGATATGAGAATGTATACCGAAAGTGGTAGCTGGGCATGGGCGCCGTCAAGTATGGGAAGGTCGCGGCGGTGAGTTACGGCCGGGGCTGCGGCGGCAGGAACGTGCCGCCGGCGGCGCGCAGCACCGGCAGGATATCGACGATGGCGTCTCGGTTGAGCGGGCCGTAGATGTGCGGGTAGATGCCGGCGTCGTCCTCGTACACCATCTTCGCCTGGACTTTCGCCTTGTCGATGACGAGCACGACGTACATGCGGCGGTCGTCGCGATAGTAGCGGTTGCCGACGTCGGCGACGTTGGCGGCGCCGTCGGTGCAGTGGATGAAGCCGTCGGCTTCGAAGTCCGCCGGCACGTAGGGCGCGCCGCGGTCGGAATCGCGATAATACTCCGCCGCGACGAGATGGAACGTGGTGTCGCTCACGGCACCTCGATCCCTGCCAGCACGCGCGTGACGATGTCCTCCGCCGTCACGTCCTCCGCCTCCGCCTCGTAGGTGACGACGATGCGGTGGCGCAGCACGTCCAGCGCCACGCGCCTTCACGTCGTCGGGCTCGACGAAGCCGCGGCCGCGCAGGAACGCGTGCGCGCGCGCCGCCTGTGCGAGGAAGACGCTCGCGCGCGGCGACGCGCCGTACTCGATGAGCGGCGCCAGCTCCTTCATGCGGTAGGCCTCGGGCTCGCGCGTGGCGTAGACGAGGTGGACGATGTAGTCGCGCAGCCGCTCGTCCATGTGCACGCCGGCGAGGGCGCTCGACGCCACGACGATGGCATCGGGCTCGACGACCCGCGCCACGCGCGCCTCGGCGGGCACGACGAAGCGGTCGAGGATGCGCTTCTCCTCGTCGCGCGAGGGGTAGGTGACGTGCACCTTGAGCATGAAGCGGTCGAGCTGCGCTTCGGGCAGCGGGTAGGTGCCCTCGTGCTCGATGGGGTTCTGCGTCGCCAGCACCATGAACGGGTCGTCGAGCGGGAACGTCGCGCCGCCGATGCTCACCTGCCGCTCCTGCATCGCTTCGAGCAGGGCGGACTGCACCTTGGCGGGCGCGCGGTTGATCTCGTCGGCGAGGACGATGTTGGCGAAGACGGGGCCCTTGCGGACGTGAAACTCGCCGTCCTGCGGGCTGTAGATCGTCGTGCCGATGACGTCGGCCGGCAGCAGGTCGGGCGTGAACTGGATGCGGACGAACGAGGCGTCGATGGCTTTCGCCAGCGTGCTGACGGTGAGCGTCTTCGCGAGGCCGGGCACGCCCTCGATGAGGATGTGGCCGCGGCAGAGCAGGGCGATGAGGAGCCGCTCGATGAGCTGGTCCTGGCCGACGATGACCTTCGCCACCTCGGCCTTGACGGCCTCGATGAAGCTGCTCTGCGCCCGCACGCGCTCGTTGATCGCGGCAATATCGACGGTCAGGGGTGCCTCCGTACTCGTTCGTTGACGCAAGTCTAGCGGACGGCAACAGATTCGTGACATTCGGCCTGTTGCATGGGCGGCATCCGATCCGATGTAATCAGGGAGATGATATTGCGCGGATTCCGGCTGATGCTGCGCCATCGCAGCCTGGTCACGGGAACGCTCGTCGCGGTCCTGCTGGTGAACCTGCTGGTGATCGCCAGGCTGCAACCGGCGGACCCGTCGAAGGGCGGCGACCTGCCGCTCGCGGCGCGCTGCCAGGGCGGCGGGCCGGGATGCACCGAGCAGCCGCTCATTCCGCCGCCGATCGGCGGCCTGCCTCACTTCGATGCGCCGCCTGCGCCGGTCTTCGGCCGGCTGGTCGTGGTCGAGCCGGCGCGGCTCATCGCGCCGCACGAGTCTTCACCGCCAACCCTCGAACGTCCTCCGGCAGCTACGTCCATCGCCTGACCGCGCACGCGGCCGATCGCCGCGCGCGCCCGACAGCGAAGGTGTAGTTTCCGGAGGATGATCATGTCTTCTTCAGTCCGTGTTTCGGGCCGCCGCGCGCGGCCAGCCGGAGGGCCTTCGGGCCGATCCCGCTTCATGTTCGCCGCGATCGCCGTGGCGGCCGTCGCGCTCGTCGGCGCGCTGGTGGCGCTGCAGGCGGCGAGCGGCTCCAGCGACAAGGTGCCGGAGCGCGTCGCCACCGGTCAGGGCCGCATCCTGGGCGACCCGAACGCGCCGGTGACCGTCGTCGAGTACGCCGACTTCCAGTGCCCGGTCTGCAAGCGCGCCGAGACGTTGATCGTCTCGCAGATCGAGAAGGACTACGTGCAGACGGGCAAGGTGAAGATCGAGTTCCGCAACTACGCGTTCATCGGGCAGGAGTCGTTCAACGCGGCGCAGGCGGCTGACGCCGCCGGCGACCAGGGCAAGTTCTGGGAGTACCACGACGCGCTCTTCAACGCGCAGGGCAACGAGAACGGCGGCAACTACACGTACGACAAGCTCGTGAAGCTCGCGCAGCAGGTCGGACTCGACGTTGCCAAGTTCGAGGAGGCGTTGAGCAGCAACACGCACCTGGCCGCGATCCAGAAGGAGGCTGACGCGGCGCGCGAGGGGGGCATCAGCTCGACGCCGACGTTCTTCGTGGGCGACAAGAAGATCGTCGGGGCGCAGGCGTACAGCGAATTCAAGTCGGCGATCGCGGCGGCGCTGGAGAAGGTGCAATGAGCGCCCTGCCGGTGAGGGTGCTGTTACCGGTGGCGGCGGTCCTCGCCGCCGCCGGCATCGGCATCGCGGCCTACCTGACGGTGGTGCACTACGCGCACCAGCCGATCGCGTGCAGCGGCATCGGCGACTGCGAGCTGGTGAACAGCAGCCGCTACGCGAAGCTCGGCGGCGTGCCGGTCGCGGTCATGGGGGTGGCGTCGTACGCGATGATGCTCGTGCTCGCCGCCGGCGCGTGGCTGCGCCGCGACGCGATGCTGCTTGCCGCGGCGTGGGGCATCGCGCTGGCGTCGTTCGGGTTCGCGATGTACCTGACGTACATCGAGCTGGAGGTGCTCGACGCGATCTGCGTGTACTGCGTGGCCTCGGCGAGCGTGGCGACGGCGCTGTTCGCCGTGCTGTCGGCGTGTGCCTGGATCGCGCGCGACGAGCTGTTCGGCGACGCGGGGATGATGACGGCCGAGGGGTAACGGACCGGCACGACGTTGTCCGCGGTTGACGCGGATGGGCGCAGACGAGTTCCGGGAGCGTTCCGCCCTCCTGGATCGCCGGTCAGTCACCCGGGCTAGTCTGAATCCATTCGCGTCACCCGCGGACGACGCAGAGTCAAGCGGAAGTTCATGCGTGGGAGGAGAGGTGTCACCGAGATGATCCGTGGGTTTCATGCACTGCGCGCCGCGCCGGCGGGCGCGCTGGTATCGATCGCGTTCGCCGTCGTGAGAGCGCCTCGCCACAAAGCCGGTCGTCCGGCAATTGGAGGTGCTTACCGAATGTACAGGAGTTCTTCACACTCACGCGTTGCCCGCTGCGTGCTGGCCGCCGTGCTGGCGCTGACCCTTGCGGCGGCTCAACTGACCCCAACGCGAGCAGAAGGTCCGGGCACGGACCGGCTGCTCATCTCTGAGATGGGAGCACTGAAGGGCGGCGTCACGGGTCTGCCAGGCGCAGTGGCGAAGGAAGACTTCGACGCCGCTCAACGCCACCTCAAAAACATCGATCGCAACTGGCCCGCGGTGCGCAGCGAGCTCGAGCGGCGCGGTGACTCCGATGCGATTACGAGCTTCGAGTCGTCGTTGGAGTCGGTCGCAACGGCGCTGGAAACAGGAGACGGAGAAACCGCGTCCGCCCAGGCGACCGCACTGCGCGGTGCGCTGGACTCGGTGAGTTCAGCGCTGGAAAGCCCGGAGTTCAACGGCCGCCGCATCGTAGCAGCCCTGCTCTTGCCGCTCATGCTCATCGCGGCGATTACCGCCTCACTGCCTGCGATCGCGCGGAAGGTCAAGGTGCGGCTATGAGCCAGATCACTACCATTGATGACACCTGTGTCAGCGCTGCGAGGCGGCCCGCGGACCTGCTGGCCTGGCGCCCCCTGGACATCATGGCCCGCAGCCGCTTTTTCCCCCTTGCCCTGCAAGTTGCGGTCCTGCTGCTCTTCGCGGCAGCGCTCTACGATGGCTTCTTCGGCAGCGATGTGAGCAGCGAAAACCTCATCACCTGGGGCGCATGGACCATCTTCTTCTGGCCCGTCATCCTCACCACGCTGGTTCTGATGGGCAGGGCGTGGTGCGCCGTCTGCCCCATCGGCACGATCGGCGCGGTCGCGAACCGGTTCACGATCGGACTCAGGTGGCCGCGGCTGTTGAGCAACCTGAGCCTCTCCCTCATCGCCTTCGTGCTCGTGCTCTGGATGGTGCGGCCTGTCACCGGCTTCGACACCGTTCCCAGCGAGACCGCCTGGTTCTTCCTCGCCGTGGCGGCGACTGCCGCGGCTACCGGCCTGCTGTTTACCGGGCGGGTTTTTTGCAGGCACATCTGCCCGATCAGCGCGCATTTGGGCGTGATAGCCGTGGTGGCGCCGATCAGTCTGGAAGCGTCCGGCACGGGCCAACTGCGGTCCGGGCGATCGTTGGACGTCGCGAGGGCTCGGGCCGCCGCGACCTGCCGCGATTGCGCCGGCCACCCGTGCAGTCGCGGAACTGCCGAACGGGAAGGCTGCCCATGGGGGCTCTTCCCGGCGGTCATGGGAACCATGAATCGCTACTGTACTCTTTGCCTCAAATGCGTCAAGAATTGCCCCAGTCCCGGTACCATCGGGGCCACGGTCACCTGGCCGTTCACCCGGTTGTGGAAGGTGTCGCAACCGCGACCGGGTGAGGCCTTTTCCATCCTGGTCCTGATGGCTGTGTTCCTCTTCCATATGGCCTGGGGGCACGCCACCCGGACGCCCACGTTCGTGAAGGATGCCGCTCCGAGCGTGCTCACCTTCCTCTCCGCCGAAGACGCGGTTTACGTGTCGGTCGAGGTGATTGGCCTCGCCGCGATGATCGGTCTCTACGCGGCGGTTGCCTTCCTTTCGAGCAGAACGCTTCACGCTCGCTTCCGCTCCGTGTTCCCGCTGTTCGCCTTCTCCTACTTGCCTCTCGTGGTCTTCCGGGCGCTCGGGTATCTCGCGCAGGATGTCCTCCGGAGCGGTGGTCAGTGGGTGACAGTGGGGCTGAACCAGATCGGGGTACATCTGTACCTCGAACCAGAACTCTTCACGAGCTTCTCTGAGCCGATCTTCGGCGGCACGACGTATAATGTGTACGCTGCGTTGGTCACCGTGCCCATCCTGCTCGGTTTGCCGGTCAGCGCCTACGCCGCCTACAGGATTGCCCGTAGCCTCGTAGCCGACACACCGAGTGCGATCCGCCTCGCCGCTCCGCACATGCTGTTGATGGCGGTGATCGTGCTGGTTCTGTACGAGTTCCCGTACCTTGTGGGGTACAAGATCATCGACGCTCCCGGCCTTCTGTACGGGTAAGGCGACGCCGACTGTCTGAACGTGCCGGCCTGGGACATTCCAGGCCGGCACGTTCACGGTCCGCAACAGCGCAAGGGATCACTCCGGTCGAGCGCTGCCTGAACGGCTCGGCCACCACTACAGGCGTCAAGCCGGGATGGCCTCGTGGACACGGGCCAGCGCTGCCGCGAGCCAGCGCGAACGGCCCGCGGAACCACGCGCGCTTGCGGCGGGCGGGCGCGCCTCGTGTATACTGCGCCAACTTCGAGACGGACGGAGAGCAGACGATGCTGCCGGCGTTGCGCCAGGCGAACCCGATGATGAACGATACGGCCACCTTCGGCCGCATCGGATCGTGCGTCGCCGCCTGCGTACCAGTGCCCGCCATCGTCGACCACACGTAGCAAGACCAACAGTTGACGCGATGGCAGGCCCACCACATGGTGGGTCTTCTCGTTTCCCAGACGAATGAAGGGAGGAGCCGATGATCGAAGGAATGCTGGTCAACCTGCGCGCCCGCGAGGCCAGCGATCTCGATCGGATGTACCGATGGATCAACGACCGCGAGGTCACGCGCTTCTTGGGAATGCGCTACCCGATCTCGCTTGCCGCCGAGGAGGCGTGGGTCAACAACGACGTGTCTGCGCCGCGGGTCGTACGGCAACGTGCGCTTCGCCATTGAGACGAAGGACGGCGTCCACATCGGCACCGTCAACTTCCATCAGACGCTGCCGGAGGACCGCCGCGCGTCGCTCGGCATCATGATCGGCGAGAAGGAGTACTGGTCGAAGGGCTACGGCACGGACGCCATGCGCACGCTGCTGCGCTTCGGGTTCGAGGAGATGAACCTGCACCGGATCGAGCTGACCGTGCACGCCGGCAACGAGCGGGCGCTGGCGTGCTACCGCAAGTGCGGCTTCGTGGAGGAGGTGCGGCTGCGGCAGCACCGCTACGCCCAGGGCGCGTACCACGACACGCTCTGGATGGGCATCCTGCGCGAGGAGTGGGAGGCACAGCGATGATCGAAGGCAACATCGTGGACCTGCGGGCGCCCGAGATGAGCGACCTGGAGCGCAACGCGCGCTGGATCAACGACCGCGAGGTGACGCAGTACCTGTCGCTGCGCTACCAAATGTCGCTGGCGGCCGAGGAGGCGTGGATGCGCGAGCTGACCGGCAAGCCGATGTCGTATGAGCGCCCGTTCTTCGCCATCGAAACGAAGGACGGCGTGCACATCGGCAACATCAACCTGTTCAACGTGAAGCGGGAGGATCGCGTTGCGGAGCTCGGGATCATGATCGGCGACAAGTCGACTGGTCGAAGGGCTTCGGCTCAGACGCGCTGAAGACGCTGCTCCGATTCGGCTTCCAGGAGATGAACCTCAACCGGGTCGAACTGTTCGTGTACGCCTTCAACGAACGGGCCCGCGCCGCCTATCGGAAATGCGGCTTCGTGGAAGAGGGGCGCAGGCGGCAGGCGCTGTATCGCCAGGGCGCGTACCACGATTTCGTCGTCATGGCTGTGCTGCGGGAGGAGTGGTCGCCTGGAGGTTAGAGGTTCGAGGTTGGAGGCCGGAGGGCCCTACAACCTACGCCCTACAAACCTACAACCTTCGTCAGTCCCGGCGGAGCCGCGCTTCCTGCTCGGCGCGGCGGCGCTGGTAGTCGTCGCTGCCGCGGCTGTCGCCGAACTTGCCGTCGCGCCACTCCAGCGCCGCCTTCAGGCCCTGCGTCATGGCGATGCGGCCGAACTCGCGGACGGCGGGCGCCTGGTGCGCGCGGCCGTCGTTTTCGGCGGCCATGCGCTGGATGGTGCGCGCGCCCATCAGCTCCAGCGCGACGTTGACGATGCGCTTGTTCGGCGTCGAGCAGCTCGACGTCGATCTTCTCCATCTTCGACGCGAGCGCGTCGACCTCGTCGGCGAGCGCGTCGGAGGGGACGGACTTCCAGACGAGGCCGATCTCGGCGGCTTCGCGGCCGGTGATGCTGTCGCCGGTCAGCAGGAAGTACTTCGCCCATTGCGGGCCGACGAGGTACGTCCACATGTGGGCGACGGGCGAGCCCATGGCCCGTACGGGCGGGAAGCCGATGACGGCGTCGTCGGCGGCGACGACGATGTCGGACAACAGCGCGAGGTCGGTGCCGCCCGCCAGGCAGTAGCCGTGGACCTGCGCGATGACCGGCTTGTGGATGTCCCAGATCGCCATGCGCTCGCGCTGCTGGCGCTCGAGCTGCCAGATGTCGTCGTCCATCGACGCCATGCCGCGGTAGACGTTGGTGTACTTCTCGTCCGCGGGCTCGCGCTTCGGCGGCGACTGCATGGGCGTCAGGTCGTAGCCGGCGGAGAAGGCGCGTCCGTTGCCGGACAGGATGATGACGTGGATGGCGGCGTCGTTGTCGGCCTCCCAGAGCGCGGTGTTGAGCTCGCGCTGGAGCTTCATCGAGAGCGCGTTCAGCTTCTCGGGGCGGTTGAGGGTGATGCGGGCCTTGCCGCCGTCTTTCTCGTACAGGATCGTCTCGAAGTCCATGGTCGTCCTCCTTGGAGCAGGGCGATGGTAGGCCATCCGCAACGTGCGGGATAGAGCCCGGGTGGCTTGACAAACATATGTTCTAACCGTAGAGTGGAGGGCAGCCTATAGAACAAACGTACTGAAGGAGGGCGTCATGCCCGACGTCATCTTCGAAGAGATCGAGTGCAAGAGCGCCATCAACCGCGTCCACGCCGGCAACATGCCGTTCCGCTGGACGCTGAACCCGTACCGAGGCTGCCAGCACGCCTGCACGTACTGCTTCGCCCGCGCGAGCCACGAGTTCCTTGGCTACGACGCCGGGCGCGACTTCGAGACGCGCATCGTCGTGAAGGTGAACGCGCCGGAGATGCTGCGGCGCGACCTCGCGCGGCCGGGGTGGGGGCGGGAGCTGATCGCCATCGGCACGGCGTGCGACCCGTACCAGGCGGCGGAGCTGAAGTACTCGCTGACGCATCGGGTGTCTGCGGGTGCTGCGCGACTTCGCGAACCCGGCGAGCATCGTCACCAAGTCGCCGCACATCGTCCGCGACGCCGACGTGCTCGAAGACGCTGTCGAGCGTCGCGGACGCTGACCGTGAACTTCAGCATCTCGACGCTCGACGAGGACGTCTGGAAGCGGATCGAGCCGGGCACGGCGAAGCCGTCGAAGCGGCTCCAGGCGATGGAAGCGCTGGCCGAGCGCGGCATCCGCTGCGGCGTGATGCTGGCGCCGATCCTGCCGGGGCTGACCGATGACCCGCAGTCGCTGGAGCGCGTTGTCGAAGCGGCGCGGGAGCACGGGGCGTCGTTCGTGCACGACAACGTGCTGTACCTGAAGCCCGGTACGAAGGAGTGGTTCATGCCGTTCCTGCGGGAGGCGTACCCGCACCTGTCGGAGCGCTACGCGAAGTACTACCGGGGCGCCTACGCGCCGCGGACGTACACGCAGGACGTGCATCGGGTGCTCGAACGGCTGCGGTGCCGGTACGGACTGGCGCCGCCGGCGGCCGTGCGGCCGACGGCCGGCCAGCTTCAACTCGCCATGTAGCATCGGCTGCGAGAACGCCGGTTGTAAGCGAACCGCCCACGTAAGGCGGGCGACTGCCCGCATTAATGTGCACTTAACCCGGAATTAACTCCGGTTCACCTTCGCGCAACCGATATTCCATTAGAGTGCACAGAGACGGCATGACCGGGAGGGCATCCCGGAGACCGGAGACCCCGTTCCGCATGATTCCCGCCCTTGACCTGACGATCGTGGAAAGTGCCGACCAATTGGGGCCGGCGCCCGGGCCGGCGCGCGTGCATCGACCGGATGAGCCGCAGTACGCCACGATCTCGACGGCCGATGGACGGTTCATGACCGGCGGCCTCGCGCTCATCACCGGCGCCGGGCCAAAGTGGCGCGCGACGATCGCGCAGCTCGACCGCCCGGGCCACGTCGCCGGCATGTACTTCGCGGGCGGCGTGCGCGAGGTGCTGCTGCGCCTCGAAGACGGCCGTTCGGCGCGCGCGCGCATCACCGGCACGAGCTTCATCGCGGCGTCGGAGCGCGTCTGCGATCTGGCCGGGCTCGAACCGCTCGGATAACCTTCTCCACTTCGCCACGCACACGCGTCCCCGTACCGCGCACCTCCCGTACAATGGGGGCGTGATCCACCTCATCCACGGCAAAGACGACTACCAGGTGCACAAGGCCGTCGCCTCGATCCGCGCCGCGCTGGCGGCGGAGGACGACATGCTTTCGAGTAACACGACGGTGCTCGACGGCCAGGGGCTGACGGCGGCGGAGTTGCTGGCGCACGCGACGGCGGTGCCGTTCCTGGCGGCGCACCGGCTCGTGATCGTCGAAGGGCTGCTGCGGGCACTGGGCGAGGTGAAGGCAGGCCGGCGGAAGAAGAAAGCGGACGCGGACGACCCGCTCGAGCCGTGGCGCCAGGCCGCGGCCCAGCTTTCGAGCCCGGCGACGATGCCGGAGACGACGACGCTCGTCTTCGTCGAGGGCGACCTTTCGAAGACGAACGCCGCGTTCACTATCTTTGCGCCGATCGCGCGGACGGTGGAGTGCGCGCCGTTGCGGAAGGAGAACGTCGCCGGCTGGATCAAGGGCGTCGCGAAGGAGAAGCACCTCAAGCTGGCGGCCAGCGTGCCGGAGCGGCTGGCCGAGCTCGCCGGTGCGGACCTGTGGGTGCTGGACAACGAGCTGGAGAAGCTCGCGGCATATGCGGGCGACGAGACGGTCGACGAGCGCGCGCTGATCGAACTGGTGAGCGCCGCACACGAGACGAAGATGTGGGACCTCACGGACGCCGTCGTCGCCGGGAACCAGCGCAGGGCGATCACCGCCATGCAGCGGCTACTCGCCGACGGCCAACCGCCGCAGGTGCTGCTCGTCATGATCGCGCGCTCGTACCGCCAGCTCGTGCTCGTCAAGGACGCGCGCGACCGGCGCGCGTCGCGGGAAGAGATGCAGCGCGTCGCGGGCGTACCGCCGTGGAAGCTCAACGACATCAGCTCGCTGGCCGGACGCTACTCGTGGCCGGCGCTCCGCCGTGCGTACCAGGGGCTGCTCGAAGCCGACCTCAACGTGAAGCGCGGCCTGCAGGACGACGAATCATCGCTGCAGCTCGTCGTGCACGAGCTGTGCGCGCTCGCGCCGGGCGCGGGCCGGCAGGTTGTAGGTGGTAGGGGGTAGGTTGTAGGGGCGCGGTCGGGGCGGTTGGGTCGAGGCCGGTGGAACGGCTCGGCACGGTGTTCCCGTTCAAGTGACATAGCCCAGTATGCGGTCGCGGTAGATCTTTGCGGCTCCCCCTTCGATCACCTCACGACACGCAGCACGCAGTTTCGAGTTCGCGAATTCCGGCGCGGCGGTAAGCTCGCGTAGCCGATCACAGGTGCCTTTATCGATCTCCTGCCACTCACTCAGTTCGCGGGGCTTAGTCACCCAGGTATGCCCGAACGTCTGCCCATCTCTCCAAGTGTGTTCCACGATCCGTTCGCATTGCTTGTACATCTTCGCCGCTAGCGCACCGAGCGTTTCGGCCGGTGCATCGTTGTCGTGGCGCATCCACTTGTGTACGTCGCCCCTAGCACCAGCCGATGGCTCAATGACGGCTTCTTGCAGGAGTTGCACCACGTAGTCGTTCTCTTTGGTTCGCCTGTCGTCTCGGAACTCTAGGAGACGCGGGATCGCTTTTTCCCATGCTGGGTCCAGCCATGCATCGACCCACTGAATGATCTTCCCGTCGAGCCAAGTAGATGCAATTGAGGACGACTCGCCCTGTTTGTCACTCGCTAAGGGTGCGCTCGCGGTCCTGGAAGCATCATCGCTCTTCGTCGTCTTGCGAGTCGGTTCGTGCTGCACGATTTAACCATCGTGTAGCCGCCCACGATGATGACACTCAACACGATGACAACGACGCCTATATCGCGGACAAGCGAATTCGCCACGAGCTCATTGACAGCCGCAAGAAGCAGGATGCCGATCACACCTTGAACGACGCCCACCACGATGATCTCGCGCCAGTCTTGGCTTCGGAACCAATCCATGCTGCCCCCTGTCGCGCTTGCGAACCACAGGTTAGCATCACGGGGTCGCCAGAGGGTGTGCCAAAATCACTTTTCGCTTGTGAGAACCTGTCCCGACATGCGACTGGCGAGGTGTGGTCAAGCTCGCGTGACGGTCCGCCGATTGGCGCGGCCGTGCACGCTCAGTCGGCCGGCTGAAACACGGGGTTGAAGCACGCGGCCCTGTGGCCGGGATCGACCTCGGCCAGCGCGGGCCAGGGGTCGGTGCGGCAGACGCTGACGGCCTTCGTGCATCGCGGCAGGAACGCGCACTCGTCAGACAGCTCCGCGAGGTCCGGGGGCGTGCCGCGGATCGCCTGCAGGCGCCGTCCGGGGTCGTCGAGCCGCGGGCGCGCGGCCATGAGCGCGGCCGTGTACGGATGGCGCGGACGGGCGTAGATGTCACGCGCGGGCGCCTGCTCGATGATGCGGCCGGCGTACATCACGGCCACCTCATCGGCCATCTGCGCGACGACGCCCAGGTCGTGCGTGATCAGCAGGATCGACGCGCCGATGTCCGCCTTGAGGTCGTCGAGCTCGCGCAGGATCGCCGCCTGCACTGTGACGTTGAGGGCGGACGTCGGCTCGTCGGCGATGATGACGCGCGGTTGGAGCACCGTGGCGATGGCGATCATGACGCGTTGACACATGCCGCCGGAGAGCTGAAACGGATAGGCCGCCGCGACGCGCTCCGGCTGCGCGAGGCCCTGCCGGGCGAGCGCTTCGACCGTGATGCGCTTCGACTCCCGTTTGGACACGTGGAGGTGCGCCTGCACGATCTCGGCGACCTGGTCGCCGATCGGCATGACCGGGTTCAGGCCCGTGACGGGGTCCTGGAAGATCATCGAGATCTCGCGCCCGCGCACCTCGCGCAGCTCGTTGCCGGTGATGGCGAGAAGGTCGCGCTCGCCGAACAGCACGCGGCCGTCCTCGATCTTGCCGGGTGCGGCCACGAGGTCGAGGATGGCGAGCGCGGTCGTCGTCTTGCCGCAGCCGCTCTCGCCGACGAGCGCCAGCGTCTGGCCCAGCTTGAGCGACAGGTCGATGCCGTCGACGGCCTTCACGGTGCGGTCGCGCTCGTGGTAGTAGACGCGGAGGCCTTCGACGCGGAGGATCTCGTCCATGCCGGCTCCGGTGGCGGGGCTGCCGATCGTGGCTGAAAGTATAGCGGCGGGGTGCGGGCCGGACGCTCATCCGGTCCAGTTACGCAGGCGGCCACGCGCGCGGGCCGATGGCCGGCGGCTGTGATGCGATGAAGGAGGAGGAACGTTGGCCGCGTACGTCATCGTTGAGATCGAAACGACCGACCCGGAGGCGATGCAGGCGTATCGCGAGGCAGCCGCGCCGACGGTGGCGGCGTACGGCGGGCGCTACATCGTCCGCGGCGGCGCGGTGCAGGCGCTGGAGGGCGGCTGGCAGCCGGGACGCGTGGTTGTGCTGGAGTTCGAGAGCGCCGGGCGGGCGCGGGCCTGGTGGGAGTCGGAAGAGTATCGCGATGCGAAGGCGCTGCGGCAGCGCGCCGGGCACACGCGGATGATCATCGCCGACGGAGTGTGAGCGTCGCGCGGGCAAGAAGAGCGGCGGTCGTCGAAACGACCGCCGCTGCCCTCGCGATGCGTTGGTGAGGCTAGTCGCGGCGGCCGATTGTGGCGAGTACCTTGCCCTGGATCTCGACGTTGTCGGGGCTGGTGAAGATGGGCTTCATGGTCGTGTTCGCCGGTTGCAAGCGCACGCGGTCGCCTTCGCGGTAGAACTTCTTGAGCGTGGCCTCGTTCTCCTTCTTGAGCCAGGCCGCGACCATGTCGCCGTCGTCGCACGAGCTTGCCTGTTCAAGGATGACGATGTCGCCGTCGTTGACGAGGGCATCGATCATGGACGTGCCGCGGACCTTGAGGGCGAAGACGTTTTCGCGGCCGCGCGTCATGTCCTCCGTGGCCTCGAACACCTGGTCGTAGTCGATGTTGTCGGGCGAGGGCACCGGGATGGGCTGGCCGGCGGCGATGGTGCCGATGAGCGGCACAGGCACGGTGCGCGAGCGGCGCGCGCCACCGCGGTCGAGCAGCTCGATGGCGCGCGAGACCTCGCGGTCGCGGCGGATGTGGCCGAGGCGTTCGAGCGCCTTGAGGTTGTAGTCGACGACGGAGGTCGAGCTGATGTCGCAGCCGATCTGGATGTCGCGGATGCTCGGCGGATAGTCGTGTTCGTCGATGAACTGCCGCATGAACGTGAGGATGGCCTGCTGCTTGGCAGACAGTCCCTTCATGTGCATGTCCTCCTTCTGCGCCGGTGATCATAATCCGGCAATCGTTTGTTTCAAACGCCTGTTCTAGTGGCGATGGTACGGGAGCGGGCGGGGGTTGTCAAGCGCGGGCGATGAGAAGTGAGACGTGGGAGGCAGGGGCCGGGAAGCCGGACGCGGAGGCGGGAACGGCGAGGCAGCCGGCTTGAGTAGCGTCTATCGAAACTCCTAAGCCTCGGTGTCGTCAGCGCCGTCCTCACGTAAGAGTGAGTCTAGTTCGCCGGGATCCATCCGCTTCACAGCCTGTTCGATCTTGCGGTCATAGTGGCGATCGTTTGGATCGTTCGCGTTCTTGGTCTTCCGCCGGTAGCCACGCATGAAGGCGGCTACTTGGTTGGCGAGGCGCTGTCGGCGGTCATTCATGAATCAGATTCTACCGAAAGCGAAAGCCCTCCGTAACAAGGGAAGATGGTCAGGACTCGCGGCACGTGATGGCGGCGATGTCGTCGCGGGGTTGGAGGCGCTGGCGGAGGTCGTCGCAGAAGGCGGCGTCGTTGGTGTGGACGGTGGCGCGGGCGATGGGCGGGAAGGTCTCCTGGAGCAGGACGTCGGCCTTGGCGTCGTAGGCGTGGACCGCATCTTCGACGGCCTGGCCGGCGGCGTCGGTGTAGCGGTCGTTGAAGGCGACCGAAACGTCGTACGAGGTCTTGTTGCCGCCACCGCACGCAGCGGCGAGCAGCAGCGCCGCGAGGGTGATCGCGAAGGCTCGCCACGGCCTCGCGCGGCGTCGCGCGCGCATGCTCATCGGCAGGGTCGGTCGCGTCGTTTCCAAACTGCCTCCTCCAGCTTCCAACCGGCCGGCTGTCACGTCCAGAATCCTTGACACCCAGCTTCGCGCGTTGATAGTATGCGTCGCTGTGTCTGGCGCGCCGCCGGATGCATTATGACGCCAGACTCACATACAGGTCGGAAGACCCCAAAGTGACAACGGCCGGCATATGTGGCTATCGGCCCACTACGGGAGCGGTGGACACGCCGGACTGGCTCAGCAATAAGGCTGCCGGCCTTTCGTGTGCCCTGAACTTGGGCGTCCCCAGGCTGGCGGAAGAGCGGGCGATTAGTAGAAACGCAGGGTGCGTAGTGCCGACGATCAGCCAACTCGTGCGCAAGGGCCGCAAGAAGGCGTCCAAGAAGACGAAGGCGCCGGCTCTTCGTTTCACGTACAACTCGCTCAAGAACCGCACGGTGCGCGGCAAGGGGTCGCCGCAGAAGCGCGGCGTCTGCACGCAGGTGCGCACGATGACGCCGAAGAAGCCGAACTCGGCGCTGCGCAAGATCGCGCGCGTGCGGCTGACGAACGGCATCGAGGTGACGGCGTACATCCCGGGCGAGGGTCACTCGCTGCAGGAGCACTCGGTGGTGCTGATCCGCGGTGGCCGCGTGAAGGACCTGCCGGGCGTGCGATACCACATTATTCGAGGCGCGCTCGACGCGCAGGGTGTGGCGAACCGCAAGCGCGGCCGCAGCAAGTACGGCACGCGCAAGACGTAAGCGGAGAAGACGATGCCGAGACGAGCCAAGATCGTGAAGCGCGAGATCCTGCCCGACGGCCGCTACGGCAGCCGGACGGTGACGATGTTCGTCAACAAGCTGATGCAGCGGGGCAAGAAGAGCACGGCCGAGCGCATCATGTACGACGCGCTCGACCGCGTCGAGACGCAGACGCGCAAGAGCCCGCTCGATACGTTCGACATGGCGCTTCGCAACGCCACGCCGACGATCGAGGTGAAGCCGCGGCGCGTCGGCGGCGCGACGTACCAGGTGCCGGTCGACATCCGCGCGGAGCGGCGCATGGCGCTGGCGATCCGCTGGCTGTTGCGCTCGGCGCGCGCCCGCGGCGGCCGCTCGATGGCGGAGCGCCTGGCGGCGGAGCTGATGGACGCCGCATCGGGACAGGGCGCGACGATCAAGCGCAAGGAAGACACGCACCGCATGGCCGAGGCCAACCGGGCCTTCGTCCACTATCGGTGGTAGTAACGACGACCGTCCGCCTTCGTGCGGATACGCCGCCGGCGACAGAGTCTCCGGCGGTGAATTTTGCCAGCGGCAGAGGGCCGCGGCAGGGAAGGACAGACAGGGCAATCCCGGGAATGGCCAGAACAATTCCGATTGAGCGAATCCGGAACATCGGCATCATCGCTCACATCGATGCGGGCAAGACGACGGTGACGGAGCGCATCCTGTACTACACCGGTCGCACGTACAAGATCGGCGAGGTCCACGAGGGCACGGCGGTCATGGACTGGATGGAGCAGGAGCGCGAGCGCGGCATCACGATTACGGCGGCGGCGACGACGGCCGAGTGGAAGATCGCACCAGATCAACATCATCGACACGCCCGGTCACGTCGACTTCACCGTCGAAGTAGAGCGCAGCCTGCGCGTGCTCGACGGCGGCGTCGTCGTGTTCGACGCGGTGGCCGGCGTGGAGCCGCAGTCGGAGACGGTGTGGCGGCAGGCGGACAAGTACAAAGTGCCGCGCATCTGCTTCGTCAACAAGATGGACCGGATGGGCGCGAACTTCTGGCGCACCGTCGACATGATCAGCGAGCGCCTGGGCGCGAAGCCGATCCCGGTGCAGATCCCGATGGGCGCCGAGGCGGACTTCGAGGGCGTCATCGACCTCATCGAGATGAAGGCGTGGACATTCACGGGCAGCCGCGACGACGCGCCGATCGAGGCGCCGATCCCGGAGAAGTACGCCGCGCTGGCCGCCGAGTGGCACGACAAGATGATCGAGGCCATCGGCGAGGTCGACGAGCAGACGATGATCAGCTTCGTCGAGGGGCACAAGCTGACGGTGCACGAGATCCAGGCGGCGCTCCGCCGCGTCACGCTCGACACGCCGGTCAACCCCGCGCATCCGACGACGACGCCGGTGCTCTGCGGCAGCGCGCTCAAGAACAAGGGCGTGCAGTTG
The DNA here is from genome assembly GCA_963701135.1 of uncultured Chloroflexia bacterium. Classification (GTDB taxonomy): domain Bacteria; phylum Chloroflexota; class Dehalococcoidia; order DSTF01; family JACRBR01; genus CAYJMJ01. The sequence continues at coordinate 2,073,659 of OY969567.1, read as the reverse complement.
CTGCTGGACGCGGTCGTCGAATTCCTGCCATCGCCGGACGACGTGCCGCCGGTCACGGGCATCGACCCCAAGACCAAGGAAGAGATCAGCTGCGCAAGCCGAAGGACGACGAGCCGTTCGCGGCGCTGGCGTTCAAGATCGTCACCGACCCGCACATGGGGCGGCTGGCGTACTTCCGGGTCTACTCCGGCAAGCTCGACGTCCGGGTCGAGCGTCTACAACTCGACGCGCGAGAAGACGGAGCGCGTGAGCCGCATCATGCAGATGCACGCGAACCATCGCGAGGACGTAGCCGAAGTCGGCGGCCGGCGGCATCGCCGCGATGGGGCTCAAGCTCACCACCACGGGCGACACGCTCTGCGACGCCGCGCACCCCGTCATGCTCGAATCCATCACCTTCCCCGAGCCGGTCATCCACATCGCCGTCGAGCCGAAGACGAAGGACGACCAGGACCGCATGGGCGAGGCGCTGGCGAAGCTGGCGGAAGAAGACCCGAGCTTCCGCATGAAGTACGACCAGGAGACCGGCCAGACCATCATCTCCGGCATGGGCGAGCTGCACCTGGACGTGATCGTCGACCGCATGAAGCGCGAGTTCCGCGTCGAGTCGAACGTCGGCCGGCCGGAGGTCGCGTACAAGGAGACGATCAAGTCGCCGGCGAAGGCGGAGGGCCGCTTCGTGCGGCAGACGGGCGGCCGCGGCCAGTTCGGCGTGGCGCGCGTCGAGGTCGAGCCGCTGGAGCAGGGCGCGGGCTTCGAGTTCGTCGACAAGGTCGTCGGCGGCGAAGTGCCGCGCGAATTCATCGGCCCGATCGAGCAGGGTGTGCGCAGCGCGCTGGAGAGCGGCGTGCTCGCGGGCTACCCGGTGATCGACGTCCGCGTGCACGCTCGTCGGCGGCGACTACCACGACGTCGACTCGTCGGAGATGGCGTTCAAGACGGCCGGATCGATGGCGTTCCAGGCGGCGATGGAGAAGGCGACCCCGGTGCTGCTGGAGCCGGTGATGCGCTGGAGATCAGCACGCCGGAGGAGTTCTACGGCGACGTGCTGGGCGACATCAGCGCGCGGCGCGGGCAGATCACGGAGTACGACCAGCGCGGCAACCTGAAGGTGATCCGCGCGCTGGTGCCGCTTGCGGAAACGTTCGGGTATGCTACCGACCTGCGCTCGCTGACGCAGGGACGCGCGAGCTACAGCATGGAGTTCGACCGCTACGAAGAAGTGCCTCGCGGCGTCGCCGAGAAGATTCTCGGTACGCGGGCGAAGCGAGCCGTGCGCGCGGGCGTCTAGCGCGGCGCGAAAGAAGGCAGAGAGATGGCCAGGCAGAAGATCCGGATCAGGCTCAAGGCGTACGACCACCGCATCCTCGACCAGTCGGCCGAGCAGATCGTGGAGGCCGCCGAGCGGACAGGCGCCGCGGTGGCCGGTCCGATCCCGCTGCCGACCGAGATCAAGAAGTACTGTGTGATCCGCTCGCCGTTCATCGACAAGGACTCGCAGGAGCAGTTCGAGATGCGCACGCACAAGCGCCTGATCGACATCCTGGAGCCGACGTCGAAGACGGTGGACACGCTGATGCGGCTCCAGCTTCCGTCTGGCGTCGACATCGAGATCAAGCTGTAGAGGACGGGCGATGCCACTCGAAGGACTGCTCGGACGAAACTGGGGATGACCCAGGTCTTCGACCAGAACGGCCAGATCCACGCCGTGACGGTGGTCGAGGCCGGGCCGGTCGTCGTGACGCAGGTGAAGACCGAGACGAAGGACGGCTACACGGCGGTGCAGGTCGGCTTCGGCGACAAGAAGCGCAGTAACAAGCCGATGCGCGGCCACCTGAAGAAGCTGGGCGACTTCCGCCTGCTGCGCGAGTTCAAGATCGCAGGCGACGGCGAGTACGCCGTCGGCGACAAGGTCGGCATCGAGCTGTTCAACGAGGGCGACCTCGTCGACGTGACAGGCGTGTCGCGCGGGCGCGGCTTCGCGGGCGGCGTGCGGCGGCACAACTTCCACGGCGGGCCGAAGACGCACGGACAGTCGGACCGGCACCGCGCGCCGGGCTCGATCGGCTCCGGCACGACGCCGGGGCGCGTGTACAAGGGCCAGAAGATGGCGGGCCACATGGGCGCGGTGCAGGTGACGTCGAAGAACCTGCGCGTCGATCGCGAAGGACGAGGCGAAGGGGCTGCTGCTGATCGAAGGCGCGGTCCCGGGCGCGACGAACGGCGCCGTCCGGGTGCGGCGCGCGAAGAAGCAGGGCAAGAAGTAACGATGAAGCTGACCGTCCACGACGCGGCAGGCAAGGAAGTCGAGACGATCGACGTCGACGACGCGGTGTTCGGCATCGAGCCGAACGGGCCGGTCGTGCACCAGGCGCTCGTCGCCACGCATGGCGAACAAGCGCGCGGGCACGGCGACGACGAAGACGCGCGGCGAAGTGCACGTACTCGACGAGGAAGATCCGCGCGCCAGAAGGGCACCGGCCGCTCGCGCCAGGGCTCGATCGGTGCGCCGCAGCACCGGCATGGCGGCATCGTCTTCGGGCCGCGGTCGCGCGAGTACGACAAGGACCTGCCGAAGAAGATGCGGCGGCTGGCGATCCGCTCGGTGCTTTCGGCGAAGGCGGCCGACGGCTCGCTGCGGGTCGTGAGCGAGCCTGGCGGTGGACAGGCCGAGCACGAAGGCGATGGCCGGCGTGCTGAAGGCGCTGGGGTTCGAGCGCTCGGTGCTGGTCGTGACCGGCGCGCGCCGACGACAACGTGAAAGCGAGCGCGCGCAACCTGCCGAAGGTGAACACGCTGCCGGCGGCGTACCTGAACGTCGGCGACATGCTGGCGAGCCAGGGGCTGCTGATGACGGTGGAGGCGGTGCGCGGCGCCGAGGCGCTGTGGGGCGGCGAGCGCGCGAAGAAGAAGCGCGCCGTGAAGGCGGAGGCGTAACGCATGCCCAAGCAACTGCACGCGTACGGCATCATCCGTGCGGCCGCTGATCACGGAGAAGGCGCAGATCCTGACGGGCGCTGAGCAAGTACGCGTTCGAGGTGGACAAGCGCGCGAACAAGATGCAGATCAAGGAAGCGGTCGAGGTGGCGTTCAGCGTGAACGTGACCGCGGTCAACACCTGCATGATGAAGGGCAAGGTCCGGCGCTACGGGCGCGCGGCGACGAAGCAGCCTGACTGGAAGAAGGCGATCGTCACGCTTGCGCCCGGCGAGAAGATCGAACTCTTCGAGGGCGTGTAGAGATGGCAGTCAAGCAATTCAAACCGACATCTCCCGGCCGCCGCGGCATGTCCGGCTTCACCTTCGATGAGATCACGAAGAAGAAGCCGGAGAAGTCGCTGCTGGCGACGCGCAAGAAGATGGCCGGGCCGCAACGCGCAGGGCCGCATCACGGTGCGGCACCGCGGCGGCGGCAACAAGCGCCGCATCCGCATCGTCGACTTCAAGCGCGACAAGATCGGCGTGCCGGGGCGGGTCGCGGCGATCGAGTACGACCCCGGGCGCTCGGCGCGCATCGCGCTGATCGTCTACCGCGACGGCGAGAAGCGCTACATCATCGCGCCGGTGGGCCTGAAGGTCGGCGACATGATCCAGTCGGGTCCGGAGGCCGAGGTGAAGCCGGGCAACACGCTGCCGCTGCAGAACATGCCGAACGGCACCGTGATCCACAACATCGAGCTGACGCCGGGCCGCGGCGGCCAGATCGTGCGCAGCGCCGGCGCATCGGCGCAGTTGATGGCGAAGGAAGGCGACTACACGCTGCTGCGGCTGCCCTCGGGCGAGATGCGGCGCGTGCTATCGAAGTGCCAGGCGACGGTCGGGCAGGTCGGCAACGTCGAGAACAGCCTGATCAAGCTCGGCAAGGCCGGCCGCATCCGGCACCGCCGGCGGCGGCCGCAGGTGCGCGGCGTGGTGATGAACCCGGTCGACCACCCGCACGGCGGCGGCGAGGGCAAGGCGCCGATCGGCATGCCGAGCCCGAAGTCGCCGTGGGGCAAGCCGACGCTCGGCAAGCGCACGCGCGGCCGCAAGCCATCGGACAAGTTCATCGTGCGGCGGAGGAAGGCGTAAGCCATGTCTCGTTCGATCAAGAAGGGGCCGTTCATCGACCCCAAGCTGATGAAGAAGGTCGAGGCCGTGAAGCGCACGAACGCGCGCACGGTGATCCGGACGTGGTCGCGCGCTTCGACGATCATGCCGGAGATGGTGGGGCTGACGATCGGCGTGCACGACGGCCGGCGGCACGTGCCGATCTTCGTGTCCGAGAACATGGTGGGGCACAAGCTCGGCGAGTTCGCGCTGACGCGGCACTTCCGCGGCCACACGAGAAGTCCGAGAAGGCGACGCAGCAGCGGGCCGGCGGGGCAAGGGATAAGCGATGGAAGTGACGCGCAACGGCCCGAAGTACCTGCCGGTGTCGGCGCGCAAGATGCGGCTCGTGCTCGACCAGTTGCCGGGCAAGCGCGTCGATGAGGCGATGACGATGCTGCGCTTCCTGCCGACGCCGCACGCGCGGCTCGTCGAGAAGGTCGTGAAGTCCGCGGCGGCGAACGCGGAGAACAACTACGCGCTCGACGCCGACGAGCTGCGCATCAAGCGCGCGTTCGCGGACGAGTCGCGCACGCTGAAGCGATTCCGGCCGAAGGCGCGCGGCCGCGTCGGGCCGATCCTCCACCGCACGAGCCACGTGACGGTGGTTGTGGAGGAGGTCTAGCTTGGGTCACAAAGTACATCCGACCGGGTTCCGCGTCGGCGTCATCTACGACTGGCAGAGCAAGTGGTACGCCGGCAAGAACTACAAGGACCAGCTGCACGAGGACATCGCGATCCGCAAGCGGATCATGGGCGGCAGCGTCGATGCGGGCATCTCGCAGGTCGAGATCGAGCGCAACGCGAACCAGATGACGGTGACGATCCACACGGCGAAGCCGGGCATCGTCATCGGCCGCAGCGGCGCGAACGTCGACCAGCTGCGCAACGGAGCTGGAGAAGACGACCGGGCGGCGCGTGCGCATCAACATCAACGAGATCCGGCAGCCGGAGCTCGATGCGTACCTGGTGGCGCGCAGCATCGCCGAGCAGCTGCAGCGGCGCGTGGCGTTCCGCCGCGCGATCAAGCAGACGGTGGCAGCGGACGATGGCAGCGCGGCGCCAAGGGCATCAAGGTCGCGGTCGGCCGGCCGGCTGGGCGGCGCGGAGATGTCGCGGCGCGAGTCGGAGAAGCAGGGGCGCATCCCGCTGCACACGCTGCGCGCGGACATCGACTTCGGCATCGCCGAGGCGCACACGACGTTCGGGCGCATCGGCGTGAAGGTGTGGATCTACAAGGGCGACATCATGCCGGAGCCGAAGCGGCCGCGGGCCGAGAACGACTTCTCGGGCATGACGCAGGAGCAGCGCGACGGCGGCGCAGGGGCGGACGGCCCCGGCGGCGCCGGCGCGCGGCTGCCGAGACGGCGAGCGAGTAACGAGAGATGCTGCAACCAAAGCGCGTCAAGTTCCGAAAGCAGCACCGCGGCCGCCGCCGCGGCAAGGCGAACAGCGGGCAACGAGATCAGCTTCGGCGAGTTCGGGCTGCAGGCCGTGGGCCACGCGTGGATCGACAGCCGCCAGATCGAGGCCGCCCGCCGCGCGATCACGCACGAGCTGAAGCGCGGCGGCAAGGTGTGGATCCGCATCTTCCCGGACAAGCCGGTGACGTCGAAGCCGGCGGAGACGCGCATGGGCAGCGGCAAGGGCGCGCCCGACCACTGGGTCGCCGTCGTGAAGCCGGGCCGGATGCTGTTCGAGGTGGCGGGCGTGAAGGAAGACCTGGCGCGCGAGGCGCTGCGGCTGGCCGCGCACAAGCTGCCGCTCGAGACGCGGATGGTGGTCAAGGAGCACGAGGGGATCTGATGGCCGGACGCAAGAAGAAGGAACGCGCGGACGAGCTGCGCGGCATGTCGGACGAGGACCTGGCGAAGGAGCTGAACGAGGCGTACCGCCGCCTGTTCACGCTCCGCCTGCAGCTGACGACGCGGCAGCAGACGAACACGACGGAGAAGGCGAAGGTGCCGCGCCAGATCGCCCGCATCCGGACGATCCAGCGCGAGCGCGAGCTGGCGGCCGCGTACGCGGCGCACACAGCGGGAAGGTAGCGAGACCAGATGGCTTCGCAAGAGAAGCTGCAGACCGGCACGGTCGTCAGCAACAAGATGGACAAGACCGTCGTCGTGCGGATCGACCGCCACAAGCGGCACCGCCTGTACGGCAAGACGATGCGCGTGACGCGGCGCTACAAGGCGCACGACGAGAAGAACGAGTGCCGCCTGGGCGACGTCGTGCAGATCGCCGAGACGCGGCCGCTGTCGCGCGAGAAGCGCTGGCGCGTGGTCGAGGTCGTGGTCAAGGGCGACGTGGCGGAAGTCGCGCCGCGCGAGATCGGCGCGCACATCATCGAAGAGACGCGTGCCGCCGCCGAGGCCGAGGCCGCGGCGCGGGCGGAAGCGGAAGCCGCGGCGAAAGCCGAGGCCGCGGCGCGGGCGGAAGCGGAAGCAACGGCGAAGGCCGAGGCCGCGGCGCGGGCGGAGGCGGAGGCGGCAGCGAAGGCCGCTGAGGCGCCGGCCGCCGAAGAGGCGGCGCCGGCCGTGGAAGAGGCCGCGGCCACGGCGAGCGAAGAGCCGGAGGCCGCAGAGGGCGGCGACGCCGAGACGCCGGAGGAGGCTGGCTCGTGATCCAGCAGTACACGCGGCTCAAGGTCGCGGACAACTCCGGCGCGCGCTCGCTGATGTGCATCACGGTGCTCGGCGGCTCGCGGCCGCCGCTACGCGCACGTCGGCGACACGATCGTCTGCTCGGTGAAGGCGGCGCAGCCGGGCGGCGGCGTGAAGAAGGGCGACGTCGTGAAGGCGGTCGTCGTGCGCGTCGCGAAGGCGTACGGCCGGCCGGACGGCTCGTACATCCGCTTCGACGAGAACGCGGCGGTGGTGCTGTCCGACAAGCAGAACCCGAAGGGCACGCGCATCTTCGGTCCCGTGGCGCGCGAGCTGCGCGACCGGAACTTCATGAAGATCGTCTCGCTGGCGCCGGAGGTGGTGTAGCGATGCGGAAGATCAAGCGCGACGACACCGTGCTGGTGCTCGGCGGCAAGGACCGCGGCAAGACCGGGCGTCGTGCGGCAGGTCGATCGGCGGCGGCGACCTGGTGAAGGTGAAGGGCCACCGGCCCAAGATCAAGGAAGACATGGTCTTCGTCACCGGCTCAACATGGTGAAGCGGCACAAGAAGCAGCAGCAGGGCGTCGCCGCAGGCCGGCATCATCGAGAAGGAGATGCCGATGCCGCTGGCGAAGGTGATGCTGATCTGCAAGAGCTGCAACAAGCCGGCGCGCGTCGGCTTCCAGATCCGCGGCGACGGCAAGCACCGCGTATGCCGCAACTGCGGCCAGGACATCGACTGATGGCAGAACCGAGACTGAAGGAACGCTACAAGGCGCGAGATCGCGCCGGAGCTGATGCGCGAGTTCAAGCTACGGCAACGTCATGCAGGTGCCGCGCGTCGAGAAGATCACGGTGAACATCGGCCTGGGCGAGGCGAAGGAGAACGCGCGCGCGGTCGAGACGGCGACGGCGGACATCGCGACGATCACCGGCCAGAAGCCGGTCGTGACGAAGGCGAAGAAGGCGATCGCGAACTTCAAGATCCGCGAGAACATGCCGGTCGGCGTGGCGGTGACGCTGCGCGGCGACCGCATGTACGAGTTCCTGGACCGGCTGCTGAACGCGGCGCTGCCGCGCATCCGTGACTTCCACGGCGTGCCGGCGAAGGCGTTCGACGGGCGCGGCAACTTCAGCCTGGGCGTGCGCGAGCAGTTGATCTTCCCGGAGATCGACTACGACAAGGTCGACCAGATCCGCGGCATGCAGATCAACATCATCACGACGGCGAAGACGGACGAAGAAGGCCGCCGGCTGCTGGAGATGATGGGCATGCCGTTCTCGAAGGAGCGAGCGTAGCCATGGCGAAGATTTCGATGATCGTCAGGGCGAACCGGGAGCCGAAGTACTCGACGCGCAAGAAGAACCGCTGCAAGCTGTGCGGCCGGCCGCGGGCGTTCATGCGCAACTTCGCGCTGTGCCGCATCTGCTTCCGGCAGCACGCCCTGAAGGGGCAGCTGCCCGGCGTGAAGAAGTCAAGCTGGTAATCACGGGTCGCCGCGTGGCGGCCCTTTCCGTAGCTCGGCCGCACGAAGCGGCCGAAAGCGCGGGAGAATGAGGAGGCGACAGCCTTGAACATGACGGACCCTATCGCGGACATGCTGACGCGCATTCGCAACGCCGTGACGGCGAAGCACGAGTACGTCAACATCCCGGCGTCCAAGATGAAGCTCGCGATCGCGGACGTGCTCCGCAACGAGGGGTTCATCCGCGGCTACGAGGTCACGGACGAGGCGAACCGGAAGCTGATGCGCGTGCACCTGAACTACACCGGCAAGAAAGAGCCGGTGCTGACGGGCCTGCAGCGCGTGAGCAAGCCGGGCCTGCGGGTGTACGTGCAGAAGCGGGAGATCCCGCGGGTGTACGGCGGCCTCGGCATCGCGATTCTCTCGACGCCGCAGGGGATCATGACCGGGCAGGACGCATGGCGGCGCAGCATCGGCGGCGAAGTCATCTGTTACGTGTGGTAGGGCGATGTCACGAATAGGCAAGTTGCCGATCCCGCTAGCAAAGAACGTCCAGGTGGACATCGACGGCGCGACCGTGAAGGTCAAGGGGCCGAAGGGCGAGCTCGTCGCGCGAGTTCCCGGCCGGCATCTCGTTCTCGATCGACGACGGCAAGGTCGTCGTGGCGCGGCCGGACGACGAGAAGCAGTCGCGCGCCCTGCACGGGCTGTCGCGCTCGCTGCTCGCGAACATGATCACCGGCGTGTCCGATGGCTACACGAAGACGCTGGAGCTGCAGGGCGTCGGCTACCGCGCGACGCAGGCGGGCGAGAAGGTGACGCTGGCGGTCGGCTTCTCGCACCCGGTCGAGGTCGTGCCGCCGGCCGGCATCCAGCTCGAGGTGGAGGGCACGACCAAGCTCCACGTGCGCGGCATCGACAAGGAGCTGGTGGGGCAGGTGGCGGCGAACATCCGCAAGGTGCGGAAGCCGGAGCCGTACAAGGGCAAGGGCATCCGCTACCTGGGCGAGCACGTGCGCAGGAAGGCCGGCAAGGCCGGCAAGGCAGGCAAGTAGATGAAGGGACACAAGACGGCGCGGGCCGCGCGGCAGCGGCGCCACGAGCGCGTGCGCAAGACGGTCGCGGGCACGCCGGCGCGGCCGCGGCTGGCCGTGTACCGCAGCCTGACGCACATCTACGCGCAGGTGATCGACGACGAGCGGGGCGCGACGCTGGCGGCGGCTTCGGACGTGGAGAAGGCGCTGAAGGACGCGAAGGGCAACAAGAGCGAGCGCGCGAAGGCCGTCGGCAGCGGCGATCGCGGAGAAGGCGACGGAGGCGGGCGTCACGCAGGTGGTGTTCGACCGCGGCGGCAACCGGTACCACGGCCGCGTGAAGGCGCTCGCGGAAGCGGCGCGCGAAGGCGGGCTGCAGTTCTAGGCTGCGAGGCCGGCGGGCCGCGCGAGGACAGAGCACATGGTGACAGCGAGACGACGCAGGATCGAGCCGCGCGAGCTGGAGCTGCAGGAGAAGGTGGTGTACATCAACCGCGTCTCCAAGGTGGTCAAGGGCGGCCGCCGCTTCAGCTTCAGCGCCGTCGTCGTCGTCGGCGACGGCCAGGGCCACGTCGGCGCGGGCATGGGCAAGGCGAACGAGGTGCCGGAGGCGATCCGCAAGGGCTCGGCGGTCGCGCGCAAGAACCTGATCCGCGTGCCGATGAACAAGACGACGATCGCGCACCCGATCGTGGCGCGCTTCGGCGCCGCGAAGGTGATGATGAAGCCGGCGTCGCCCGGTACCGGGCGTGATCGCCGGCGGCGGCGTGCGCGCCGTGATGGAGTCGGCCGGCATCAAGGACGTGCTGACGAAGTCGCTGGGCTCGTCGAACGCGATCAACGTCGTGAAGGCGACGATCGCGGGGCTGGCGGAGCTGCGCGACCCGCAGCGCGGAGATCGCGCGGCGCGGCGTGCGGCCGCGCGAAAGGCCGAGGCGTAGGCATGGCGAAGATCAAGGTCACGTGGGAGCGCAGCGGCATCAACCAGAAGGAAGACCAGAAGCGCACGATCCGCGCGCTGGGCCTGCGCAAGCTGGGCCAGACCGTCGAGCACGACGACAACCGCACGATCCGGGGCATGATCCTGAAGGTGCGGCACCTGGTCGACCGTGCGGGAGGATGCGTAGATGCAGCAGCACGAACTGCGCCAGCCGAAGGGCGCGACGCACAAGCGCAAGCGCGTCGGCCGCGGCAACGCCAGCGGCCACGGCACCTACTCGACGAAGGGGCTCAAGGGCCAGAAGGCGCGCTCCGGCGGCGGCGTCCGCCCGGGCTTCGAGGGCGGCCAGCTTCCGCTGGTGCGCCGCATGGCGTACAAGCGCGGCTTCCGCAACCCGTTCCGCGTCGACTACGAAGAAGTGAACGTCGGCGCGCTCGGCGCGCTTCGCCGCCGGCACGCGAGGTGACGGCGGAGACGCTGCAGGCGGCGCGGCTGTCGCGGACCGGCAAGCCGGTGAAGGTGCTGGGCGACGGCGACCTGGCCGTGGCGCTGACGGTCGAGGCGGCGAGCTTCTCGAAGTCGGCGCGCGCGAAGATCGAAGCGGCGGGCGGCAGCGTACGCTGGCTGAACGGCGAGCCGCCGGCGGAGGAAGAAGCGCCGGCGGAGGCGCCGAAGCCGAAGCGGGCCGAGAAGGCGCGGCCGGAAGGCTGCAGCGCAAGGCCGAGAAGCCGGCAAGGCCGGAGGCCGAGAAGGCCGAGAAGGCCGAGAAGGCCGCGAAGGCCGAGAGGCGCCGAGAAGCAGGAGTCCCGGCGGGGAGCCCAGGAAGAGGCGAACGATGGCGCTGGCAGCTAGCAGGCAGCAGACGGCGAGCCGTCCGCGCCTGCTCCAGGCGGTGTTCGACGCGATACAGCAGCCGGACATCCGGAAGAAGCTGCTGTTCACGGCGGCGATCCTCGTCGTGTTCCGCTTCATCGCGCACATCCCGATCCCGGGCGTCGACCCGCGGCGCGTTCGAGAAGGCGGTCGGCCAGAGCCAGCTGCTGCGGCCTGTTCAACCTGTTCAGCGGCGGCGCGTTGCGGCGCTTGAGCATCGCCGCGCTCGGCGTCTATCCGTACATCACGGCGACGATCATCATGCAGCTGCTGACGCCGATCTTCCCTTCGCTGCAGAACCTGCAGAAGGAAGGCGAGCAGGGGCGGCACCGGCTGGAGCTGTACCAGCACTGGATGACCGTGCCGCTCTGCTTCGTGCAGGGCTACGCGCAGCTCGTCATCCTGCATCAGCAGGTGACGCCAGTCGTCGCCGGGCGCCATGTTCGCGCCGTCGTTCACGGGGCAGACGGCGCTGCCGACGATCACGGCGCTGTTCGCGCTGACCGCGGGGACGATGTTCCTGGTCTGGCTGGGCGAGCTGATCACCGAGAACGGCATCGGCAACGGCATCTCGGTCATCATCTTCGGCGGCATCGTCGCGGGCATGCCGGGGCTGGTGAACAACGTGTTCAACTCGTCGGTCGGGCTGTTCGGCGTCGCCGGGCTGGCGGTGCTGGCGGTGCTGCTGGTGGCGGCGATCGTCTTCATGCAGGAGGCGGTGCGGAAGATCCCGGTGCAGTACGCCAAGAGCGTGTTCCGCGCCGGGAAGATGTACCGGCAGTCCGGGCAGAGCCATATCCCGCTGCGGGTGAACTCGGCGGGCATGATCCCGCTGATCTTCGCGTTCTCGATCGTGATCCTGCCGGCGACGGCGTTCGCAGTACGTCCTCGACTCATCGGACACGCCATGGATCCGCAGCGTCGCGCGGTTCTTCATCAACACGTTCTCGCCGGGCACGGGCGGCAGCGGCTCGAGCGGGAGCGCCGGGTTCTACATCGCGGTGTTCGTGCTCGTGGTGGTGTTCAGCTTCTTCTACACGCTCGTGACGTACCAGCAGCAGAACCTGGCGGAGAACCTGCAGAAGCAGGGCGGCTTCGTGCCGGGCATCCGGCCCGGGCGGCCGACGGACGAGTACATCATGCGGGTGCTGGTGCGCATCACGTGGGCGGGCGCGATCTTCCTCGGCGTCGTCGCGGTGATCCCGTACCTGGCGACGGGCTGGTTCGACGTGCGGTTCGCTGACGATCAGCAGCACCGGCTTACTGATCGTGGTCGGCGTGGTGATCGACACGATGAAGCAGCTCGAAGCGCAGCTCCTGATGCGCAACTACGAAGGGTTCATCCGCTAGGTGTACGTCATCTTCTTCGGCCCTCCGGGTGTCGGCAAAGGGACGCAGGCGGTGATCGTCGCCGAGCGCACCGGCTGGGCGCACATCTCGACCGGCGACATGCTGCGCGCAGCACGTGAAGGACGGCACGCCGCTGGGCGCAGAAGGCGCAAGGTCTTCATGGACCAGGGGCTGCTGACGCCGGACGACCTCGTGATCGACATGTTCATGGAGCGGCTGGCGCGAGCTGCGCGCCGGCCAGGGGTTCGTGCTCGATGGCTTTCCGCGCACGCTGCCGCAGGCGGTAGGCGCTCGACGAGGCGCTGGCGCGGCAGGGGAAGTCGATCGACCTGGCGCTGAACATCACGGCGCCGGACGACGTGCTGATGGACCGGATGCTGGGGCGGGCGACGGAGTCGGGCCGCGCCGACGACACGCCGGAGGCGATCCGCGTGCGGCTGGAGAAGCAGAAGCCGCCGGCGGAGCTGCTGGAGCACTACCGGAAGGCCGGCAAGCTGAAGGACGTCGATGGGCTGCCGGAGATCCCGTTCGTGACGGAGGCGATCATGAGGGCGCTCGGCGTCGATGCGCACGGCGGCGAAATAGGCTGCCGATGCCCATCATCATCAAGTCGGACGACGAGATCGCGATCATGCGCCAGGCGGGGCAGCGTGGTGGCGCAGACGCTGCGGCGGCTGGTCGAGGAGTTGCGGCCGGGGCTGGTGGTGAAGGACCTGGACAAGGTCGTCCGCCGCGAGTTCGAGAAGCACAAGGTGGTGCCGACGTTCCTGGGCTATCACGGCTACCCGGCGACGGTGTGCGTCTCGGTGAACGAAGAGATCGTGCACGGCATCCCGGGCAAGCGGGTGATCCAGGACGGCGACGTGGTGAGCCTGGACCTGGGGTGCACGTACAAGGGGTTCGTCGCGGACTCGGCGCTGACGGTGATCGTCGGCAAGGCGAAGCCGGGGACGCAGGAGCTGGTTGACGTAACGAGAGAGTCGCTGCAAGCCGGGATCAAGCACGCGCGTGCGGGCAACCGGCTGGGGGAGATCTCGCACGCGATCCAGACGTACATCGAATCGCACGGCTTCGGCGTGGTGCGGGAGTACGTCGGGCACGGCGTCGGGCCGGGAGATGCACGAGGAGCCGCAGGTGCCGAACTTCGGCCCGGCGGACCGCGGCCCGGTGCTGAAGAAGGGCATGGTGCTGGCGCTGGAGCCGATGGTGACCGTCGGCGACTGGCGGACGCGGCAGCTGGAGGACCACTGGACCGTCGTGACGGCTGACGGCAGCCTGGCGGCCCATTTCGAGCACACGATCGCCGTGACCGATGGCGAAGCGGAGGTGCTGACGGTCCCGTGAGCGCGATATAAAACTTTCCGTTAGCGCTTATGGGGACGGATTTGGTATAACAATCCGCTTGAGACGCCGGGTCTCGGGGAAGGAGCGCATGCCAAAAAAGGACGCGATCGAGGTAGAGGGCGTCGTGAAGGAGCCCCTGCCGAACGCGATGTTCAAGGTGGAGCTGCCGAACGGCCACCAGGTGCTGGCGCACATCTCCGGGAAGATCCGGCTGAACTTCATCAAGGTGCTGCCCGGCGACCGGGTGCTGGTGGAGCTTTCGCCATACGACCTGTCGCGCGGGCGCATCACGTATCGATTCAGGTAGGAACAGACAGGAACACGACATGAGAGTCCGGGCTTCGATCAAGAAGCGCTGTGAGAAGTGCAAGATCATCAAGCGGCATGGCGTGCTGCGGGTGATCTGCGAGATCCCGAAGCACAAGCAGCGGCAGGGGTAGAGAGAAGATGGCACGTATCGCCGGCGTCGACATTCCGCGCGACAAGCGAGTCGATATCTCGCTGCGCTACATCTACGGCATCGGGCCGACGATCGCGTCGCGCATCGTCGCGCAGACGCAGGTCAACCCGGCGACGAAGGTGCGCGACCTGACCGACGAAGAGGTCAACCGCATCCGCGAGGTGATCGACAAGGAGATACGTCGTCGAGGGCGACCTGCGGCGCGAGGTGCGCCAGAACATCCAGCGGCTGATCGAGATCAACTGCTACCGGGGCGTGCGCCACCGCCGCGGCCTGCCGGTGCACGGGCAGCGCACGCGCACGAACGCGCGCACCAAGCGTGGCGCGCGCCGCACGGTCGCGGGCAAGCGCAAGGCGGCAGCGAAGAAGTAAGGTCCGCGCGGGGTTCGAGCGCGAGAGCGCGCAGCGCACCGCGCGCGCAGAGGAGACGCATGGCCGAGCGAAAGGCGACAACGAAGAGCAAGGGGCGCAAGCGCGAACGGAAGTCCGTGCCGCGCGGCCGCGCCTACGTGCAGTCGACGTTCAACAACACGCTGATCACGCTGACCGACCCGAACGGCAACGTGCTCTCGTGGGCGAGCGCCGGCCAGTCGGGCTTCAAGGGCTCGCGCAAGAGCACGCCGTACGCCGCGCAGATCGCGGCCGAGGGCGCGGCGCGGCGCGCGATGGAGCACGGCCTGCGCCAGGTCGAGGTATTCGTGAAGGGCCCGGGCAGCGGCCGCGAGGCGGCGGTCCGCGCGCTGCAGGCCAGCGGCCTCATCGTTCTCAGCATCAAGGATTCGACGCCGGTGCCGCACAACGGCTGCCGGCCGCCGAAGCGGCGTCGCGTCTAGGCGGCTGGAGGAGACTGACATGGCACGTTACACAGGACCGGTATGCCGCATCTGCCGCCGTTACGGCGACAAGCTGATGCTGAAGGGCGACAAGTGCGTGACCAAGTGCACGTTCGACAAGCGGCCGTCGCCTCCGGGCGCGCCGCAGACGCGGCGGCGCAAGCTCTCGGACCGCGCGCTGCAGCTCCGCGAGAAGCAGAAGGCGCGCTACTCGTACGGCGTGCTCGAGAAGCAGTTCGTGGACTACTACAAGGAGGCGGTGCGCCTGCCGGGCGTCACGGGCGACAACCTGGTGCGCCTGCTGGAGATGCGGCTCGACAACGTCGGCGTACAAGATGGGCTTCGCCGACTCGCTGAAGGCGGCGCGGCAGGTCGTGCGCCACGGGCACATCATGCTCAACGGCCGCAAGACGGACATCCCGTCCGCCGCGACCAAGGCGGGCGACGTGATCGGCTGGATGGCGAACAGCAAGAAGTCGGAGTACTTCAAGTTCGCGAAGGAGAACATGTCCAGCAAGCAGTCGCCGTCGTGGCTGAACGTGGATGCGGAGCAGATGACGGGCCGCATCGTCTCGCCGCCGGTGATGGCGGAGACGCCGTCGAAGTTCGACCCGGCAGTCATCGTCGAGTACTACTCACGGTAGCGGCCATACGGGCCGGCGAGGCGCAACGGCCGCACGCGGCCGATGCGCCCGCTTTTCGCCCAGGGAGGAATGCATTGAACGAGTTGGAGCCCGCGCACATCGAGGTAGAGGAAGAAACCGAGACGTACGTGCGCCTCGTCGCGGAGCCGCTGAACGCCGGCTTCGGCACGACGCTGGGCAACGCCCTGCGCCGCGTGCTGCTCAGCTCGCTGCCCGGCGCCGCTGTCACTTCGGTCCGGATCGAGGAGGTCGAGCACGAGTTCTCGACCATCCCGCACATGAAGGAGGACACGACGGAGTTCCTCCTGAACATCAAGGAGCTGCGGCTGCGCGCGCTCGCCGAGCGGCCGGCGAAGCTCTACCTGGAGGCTTCGGGCGAAGGCCCGGTGACGGCGGAGCGCATCCAGACGACCGCGGACTACGAGATCGTGAACCCGGACCTGCACCTGGCGACGCTCGACTCGGCCGAGCGCGCGGCTCACCGTCGAGCTGAACGTGGAGCCGGGGCAGGGGTACGCGCCGGCGGGCCAGAGCGACGGCCTGCCGATCGGCGTCATCCCGGTCGACGCGATCTTCTCGCCGGTGCGGCGCGTCAACTTCCACGTGACGCACACGCGCGTCGGGCAGATGACGAACTACGACAAGCTGACGCTCGAAGTGTGGACGGACGGCACGATGTCGGGCGTCGACGCGATCAGCAAGAGCGCGGACATCCTCGTCGATGAGCTGCGGATGTTCGCGCAGCTCGGCAAGCCGCTGCCGCCGACAGTGGACCGCGGCCTGGGCGTCGGCACGTCGCTGCCGCCGGACAAGTACAACATGCCGATCGAGGACCTGAACCTCTCGGTGCGCGCGTACAACTGCCTCAAGCGCAGCGGGCTGATGACAGTCGGATCGGTGCTGGAGAAGAGCGAGGACGAGCTGCTCTCGCTGCGCAACTTCGGCCGCAAGTCGTACGACGAGCTGCGCGACAAGCTGATCGAGCTCGGGCCTGCTGACAGCCGTCCGAGGACGGCGAAGAAGGCATGGGCGGCCTGCCGCTCGGCCGCGCTCCCGCGCCGCCCGCCGGCGACGGCGAGGAGGCCGAGGACCTGAGCCCGCTCGGCGCCGCGCTGATCGAGGCGCTGCGCGAGGCCGGCGAGGACCCGTCGGAGCTGATCAAGCGCAAGGAGAGGGACGAGTAGCGATGCGCCACAAGGTGACCGGCCGCAAGTTCGACCGCCCGAGCGATGAGCGCCAGGCGCTCTTCCGGAACCTGGTCAAGCGACCTGATGCGCCACGAGCGGCTGAAGACGACCGAGGCGAAGGCGAAGGAAGTGCGCCCGATCGCCGAGAAGATGATCACGCTCGGCAAGGACGGCACCGTGCACGCGCGCCGGCAGGCGCTGGCGTACATCAACGACAAGGACGTCGTGAAGAAGCTGTTCGACGAGATCGCGCCGCGGTTCGCGGCGCGCCCGGGCGGCTACACGCGCATCATCAAGCTGGGTCCGCGCAACGGCGACGGCGCGTCGATGGCGCAGCTCGAGCTGGTGGAGCGCGGCGGCTAAGGCGATGTCCGGCGAGGCAGTTGCTCGCCCCGGCGGGCGGCGCATCGCCGTGGTGTTGGAGTACGACGGGACCGCGTATCGCGGCTCGCAGTACCAGGAGAACGGCCCCAGCATCCAGGCGGAGCTGGAGTCGGCGATCGAGAAGCTCACCGGCGAGCCGGCGCGCGCCGCGTTCGCGGGGCGTACGGACGCCGGGGTGCACGCGCTCGGCCAGGTGGCGGCCTTCGACACGCAGTCGAAGCTGGCGCCGGCGGAGTTCGTGAGCGGGCTCAACCACTTCCTGCCGCAGGACATCGCGGTGCGCGATGCGAGGGAGGTGGCGGCGGAGTTCGACCCGCGGCGGCACGCGACGAGTCGCGTGTACCGCTACCGGATCGATAACCGGCCGGTGCGCTCGCCGCTGGAGCGCGACCGGGCGTGGCACGTGCCGCGGCCGCTGGATGTGGCGGCGATGCAGCGTGCGGCGTTGCGCCTGGAAGGCGCGCACGACTTCGCGGCGTTCGCCGGCCCCTACGACGGGCCGACGGCGCGGACGCTGCGGCGGTGCGAGGTGCGCCGCCACTGCGGGCGCGTGGTGGTCGAGATGGAGGCGCAGGCGTTCCTGCCGCACCAGGTGCGGCGGACGGTGGGGCCGCTGGTCGAGGTGGGACTCGGCCGCATGACGGAAGACGCGCTGGCGGCGCTGCTGGAGCAGGCGCGGCCATCGAGCGCGGGGCCGGCGGCGCCCGCTTGCGGGCTCTACCTGGTGCGAATAGCGTATGACGGGCTCGCACTGGAGCCCGGTCGGGGAAACGGACGGGATTGATGCGGACCTACACGCTGAAGCCGAAGGACATCGAAGAGAAGTGGCACGTCGTCGACGCCGCGGGCCGGCCGCTGGGGCGGCTCGCGTCGGAGGTGGCGGCGACGCTGCGCGGGAAGAACCGGCCGACGTTCTCGCCGTCGATGGGTAACGGCGACTTCGTCATCGTCGTCAACGCCGCGCAGGTGAAGATCACGGGCGACATGGTCGAGAAGAAGTACTACCGCCACTCGCAGTACCCGGGCGGTCTGAAGTCGATCTCGCAGGAGAAGCTGATGGCGACGCGCCCGGAGCGCGTGGTCGAGTACGCGATCAAGGGCATGCTCCCGCACAACGCGCACGGAGCGAAGCTGCTGCGGCACCTGAAGGTCTACGCCGGACCGGACCACCCGCACCAGTCGCAGGTGAACGCCGGCAAGGGCAAGGACCAGCAGGTCAAGGCGTAACGGAGGATCAGAATGCCAGCAGCAGCAAGCGAGCGATACTTCTACGGCACGGGCCGCCGCAAGACGGCAGTGGCGCGCGTGCGGCTCTACCCCGGCACGGGCGAGATCCTGATCAACGGCAAGGGTTACCTGGACGTGTTCACGCGCGGCTCGCACCAGGCGGCCGTGCTGGCGCCGCTCAAGGCCACGATGGCGGAGGGCCGCTTCAACGTGCAGGCGAAGGTCGCCGGCGGCGGCATCACCGGCTGGGCCGGCGCGGTCTCGCACGGCATCGCGCGCGCGCTCGCGACGTCGGACGAGTCGCTGAGGCCGGCGCTGCGCCGCCAGAGCCTGCTGACGCGCGACTCGCGGATGAAGGAGCGCAAGAAGGTCGGCCTGAAGCGCGCGCGCAAGGCGCCGCAGTACACCAAGCGCTGATCTGGTCGCCTGGTCGGGTGGCCGATTCAGCGATGGAGCAAGGAACATCGAGTGGTAGGGGCACCGTGCGCGGTGCCCCTGTTTCGTGCCTGCCGCCACTGCAAGAAGAGGGCGACGATCCGCCAGCGGTGACAATCCGCGCTTGGCGTTCCGCCGCCGGGCGCATACGCTCGCCACACGCGGCTGCGCCGGCGCCACGCTTCGGACGCCCGCCTGTATCCGGCGCCATGAGGAAGCCGAAAAGTGCCGACCAATTTCGAGCGGTTCGATTGGTCCGTCGGCAAAGATCGGGCGCAGGTCCGACGCTCCCTCCGTCATCGGGCCGAGGTATGTCTCAGGAATGACGCGTCGCCGGCGGCTTCTGCCAGCGCATGATCGTGAACTCCGGGACGCGGAACCAGTCCTCGGACCATTCGAGATCGCGGAGCGATTCGTCGCGCGGCACCGGTTCGAGAAAGTCGCGCAGCACGAGGCCCGCGCCGAGGTACGCGCTCATGTAGGCGCTCAGCGGCCGGTGCCAGTTGATGATGCGCATCCCGAGCCACTCGTAGGTCTGCGTGAACTCATCGGCGTAGCGGTCGATGGGGCGGTACAGGCGCTTGCCGGCGGCGTCGCGCTGCCAGCCGCTCGATGCGGTGACGAAGCCGAGGTTCGCGGCAACGAGATGGCCGCCGGGACGGAGGACGCGCGCGCTCTCACGGATCGCCGCCGCGTAATCAGCGATGTCGACGAGCGTGACGTAGCTCACGACGAGATCGAACGCCGCATCGGCGAACGGGAGCGATTCGGCGCTGCCGGTGAGATACGCCTGGCCGCCGCCGCCGCGCCGCGTCGCCGTGCGCGTCATCTCCGGCGTGGCATCGATGCCGGCTGTGCGCGCGCCGCGTGCCGCCAGCATGCGGCAGAAGCGGCCCTCGCCGCAGCCGAGGTCCAGCACAGCGAGGCCGCGCACGTCGCCGCAGAGGTCGAGCATGACCGGATCGAGGAGCAGGGTGCGGTTGCGGTCGCCGGCGTCCTGGAACGCGATGTATGCGCGCGCGGACGCGGCCCACGCCTCGGCGGCGGTGGTGCGGTCGTCCATCGTCGCTTGCTCCTGTCGCTACAGTGGCGAAACCGGGGAAGCGAAAGCGCCCGCCAGGGGCGGACGCCGCGCGTTGTGTCCGGCTTGTGAGGTCAGCTCTTGGCGGCCGGCTTTGTGCGCGTCGCGCGCGGCTTGGCCGGCGCCTTCGCCTTGGCCGGTGCCTTCGCCTTGGCCGGCGCCTTCGCCTTGGCCGGCGCCTTCGCCTTGGTGGTGGTCTTCGCCGCCGGCTTGCGCGTCTTCTTCGGCGCTTCGGCGACGGTGGCGGCGCCCGATGCCTTGTTGAGGTGGCGCATCATCCGTGACTTGTGGCGCGATGCCGCGTTCGGGTGGATGACGCGGCGCTTGGCGGCGCGGTCGAGCACCGCCGTAGCTTCGCGGATGGCCGCCTGCGCTTCATCGCTCGCGCCGCTGTCGATGACGGTGCGCGCCTTCTTCACGGCGCCGCGGGCGCCCGTGCGGACTCCCTTGTTGCGCTCGCGATGCGCCTCGTTCTGGCGCCACCGCTTCAGCGCTGATTTCGAATGTGCCAACGGAGAACCTCCCGCGCGGCCTGCCGCCGCGCCTCGATCTGAATCCGGGACATGCTACCGATGCGGCCCTGCTGTGTCCAGCGAAGCTGTCCGAAGCGGCGCATCCGCGATTGTAGGTGCGACACACCCCGTAGTATGATGCCCCAACGCGCCGGACAGGCGCGCCGGGCACCCCCGTAACGAGAATCGCCATGATGCGAACACTCAGGGCCCGTTTCTTCACGGACGAAGAAGATGAGGCCGCCGCCGCGCGCACGGCGGCGCAGCCGCCCAGCCTCGCCGCCGCCGCCTCGATCGTGGCGCTGGGGTTCCTGGGCAGCCGGCTGCTCGGGCTGGTGCGCACGGTCGCCATCGCCCACCAGTTCGGCACCAGCCCGAACCTCGATGCGTACTTCGTGGCGTTCCGCCTGCCGGACCTGATCTTCCAGCTTCTCGCCGGCGCGACGCTGGGCAGCGCCTTCATCCCGACGTTCGCCCGCAGTGATGGGCGACGGCGGCGAGCGTGCGGCGTGGCGGCTGGCATCGGGCGTGCTCAACCTGGTGCTGGGCGCGACGATCGTGTTCGCGATCATCGGCCTGCTGCTGGCGCCGCTCATCGTGCCGGTGACGGCGCCGGGGCTGGGCGATGACACCGGCCAGCACGCGCAGCTGACGTCGCTCGCGGTCGACCTGACGCGGATCATGATGATCTCGCCGGTGCTGTTCGCGGTGAGCGGGATGTTCATGGGCATCCTGAACGCGCGCCACCACTTCCTGGCGCCGGCGTTCGCGCCGATGTTCTACAACGCCGCGATCATCGTCGGCGCGCTCGTGTCGGACGACGTGAAAGTGCTGGCGTTCTGCGTCGTCATCGGCGCGCTGCTGCACCTGCTGGTGCAGGTGCCGGCGCTGCGGCTGGTCGGCATGCGCTGGGAGCCGATCTGGGACTGGCGCGACAAGGCGGTGCGCGAGGTCGGCCGGCTGATGGGACCGCGCGTCATCGGGCTGGCGGCGTTCCAGCTCAACTTCGTCATCGCGACGTTCTTCGCATCGACCGTGCGCGAGGGCGCGATCTCGGCCGTGAACTACGCCTGGCTCGTCGTGATGACGCCGCTCGGCCTGTTCGGCATGGCGATATCGACGGCGGTGTTCCCGCGCATGGCGGAGCAGGCCGCCCGGAGCGAGGAGGAGTTGCAGAGCACGCTCTCGCGCTCGTTGCGGCTGATCCTGTTCCTGACGGTGCCGGCGGGCATCGGGCTGATGATCCTGGCGAAGCCGATCACGGCCTTCCTGCTGCAGAGCGGCGCCTTCAGCGCGTCATCGACGGACCTCGTGGTGTCGGCGCTCGTGTTCTATTCGATCGGCCTGTTCGCGCACGCGGGCATCGAGATCTTGAGCCGGGGGTATTACGCGATGAGCGATACCAGGACGCCGGTCGCGTATCGCGGTGACGTCGATGGCGATCAACCTCGTGCTGTCGCTGGTGCTGGTATGGCCGTTCGGCATCAAGGGGCTGGCGGCGGCGCTGTCGGTGGCCACCATCGTGGAGTTCGTGCTGCTGATGCAGACGCTTGACCGGCGGCTGCACGGGCTGGACACGCGGGAGCTGGTGCTCTCGGTGACGCGGACGGTGGTGGCAACGGTGCTGATGGCCGAGGCCATCGCGTTGTGGCTGGCGCTGCTCAAGCTGGCCGGGCTGCTGGAGCTCGACCGCAAGCCGCAGGCCGGGTTCGCGATGCTCGGCGGCATGGCGGTCGGCGCCGTCACATACTTCTATGCCAGCCGCCTGCTGCACAGCGAGGAAGCCGAGACGCTGGTGCAGCGGCTGCCGCTCCCGCGGCGGCTGCGCGAGGCGCTCGGCGCTTAGGGTTTTCCCCGGCTTGTGAGTGCTTCGGGCTGGCCGATATACTTTCACCGGTGGTCTCGGGGCTTTGCATGAAGACGGTGCGGCCTACAGGGCCGCACATTCATGTCCCGCTGGGGAGAGGTTTTCATTGAGTTTCGTAGACAAGACCCTGATCTGCCGCGACTGCAAGCAGAACTTCACGTTCACCGCCGGTGAGCAGGAGTTCTACGCCAACAAGGGCTTGCAGAACGAACCGGTGCGCTGCCCGTCGTGCCGCTCGGCGCGGAAGTCGACGCGCACCAGCGAGCCGGAAGAAGGGTACGTGCGGTACGGCGTCTTCGCCAGCTTTGGCGGGCGGACGCCGCGCCAGATGCACCCAGCGACCTGCGCCGAGTGCGGCATGATGACCGAAGTGCCGTTCCAGCCGCGTGGCGACCGCCCGGTGTACTGCAGCGCGTGCTACACGAAGGTCCGCGGCGCGGCGACGGCCGAGGAAGGCTCCGAGCGCGCGAGCTGAACGGGCGCGCACACAATCGCATAGCGCAGAACAGGGCCTTCGGAGGCCCTGTCTCTTTGTCCGCGGTCGCATGGCGCCACAGCCTGGCAGAGTGCCGAGAGCGCTCCACGCGGCCACCATTGTGTCTTGCAGGGGTTTGGGTTGTAACGCTGCACCGCGCGGGCTGAAAAGCCCGCGCTACGGGGGTAGATGTGACCGGCTAGAAGGCGGCGGACAGAAAGTCGGCGTCGTGTTCGGACGGGAGGAGGATCGATCGCTTCATGGCGATGTCCGCATCGGCGGCGCGGAGGCACGAGGTGCAGAACTGGTGCTCCGAGGCGCCTGCTCCAAGTGGTGACCCACAACGCGCGCAGCGCCTGCTGCTGATGGCGAAGACATCGTGCCCGTGGCCTGCGTACATCCGCGGCGGCTCCCTTCGCGAGAAAGTCTACATCCAGCGCGGCGTCTTGTGCGCGAGTCTTCGCTTGCGAATCCGTCAAGCATCCGCGATTGAGCTTGACGGCGCGGATGCGGCAATCTCTGCCGCGGCTTCGCGCTCGCCGCGCCGCGAGGCTGGCGCGCTTCTCAGGAGGAGGTATCCGGCGACGCCCATAATCGCCGAGCCGGCGAGGATGCCGATCTTCGCGTCGTCGATGAGGCCGGGATCGGTGAACGCCAGGCCGCTGATGAACAGCGACACGGTGAAACCGATGCCGGCGACGACGGCGGCGCCGCCGACGTGCCGCCACATCGCGCCGGCGGGCAGCGCGGCCGCGCCGAGGCGGACGGCGAGCCACGAGAACAACAGGATGCCGAGCGGCTTGCCGGCGATCAGCCCGAAGGCGACGCCCGCCGTGACGGGCGACCGCGCGGCGGCCGAGATCGCGCTGGCGTCGAGCGCGACGCCGGCGTTCGCGAGCGCGAAGATCGGGACGATCGCGTAGCTCGTCCATGGGTGGAGGCCATGCTCCAGGCGGTCGAGCGGCGAGCGGTTGTGGCGCGACAGGTCCTCGAGCTCGCGCAACGCCGAGCGCGTCCGCTCATCGCCCTCGCGCGTGGCGTTGGTGCGCGCTTCCTGGAACTCGGCGATGTGTCCCAGCGCGGTCTCTTCGAGCCGGTCCTGATCGTGGTGCGGCAGCGACGGCGTCATGAGGCCCAGCACGACGCCGGCGATCGTGGCGTGGATGCCCGACTCGTGGACGGCGAGCCACACCGCGACGCCGGCAACGACGTACAGGCCCAGGTGCCGCACGCGGGCGCGGTCCATGGCGGCGATCAGGACGACGAGGCCGAGAGCGGCCGCCAGCCAGCCGAAGGCGATGCCGTCGCTGTAGAACACGGCGATCACGACGATCGCGCCGATGTCATCGACGATCGCGAGTGCGAGCAGGAACACCTTGAGCGACAGCGGCACGCGGTCGCCGAGCAGCGCCATGACGCCGACGGCGAACGCGATGTCGGTCGCCATGGGGATGCCCCATCCATCCTGCCCGTCACGGCCGGCGTTGAAGGCGAGGAAGATGAGGGCGGGAAGCACCATGCCGCCAAGGGCCGCCGCCACGGGGAGCGCGGCCTTGCGCCGGCCGGCCAGTTCGCCGCGCAGGATTTCGCGCTTGATCTCGAGGCCGACGACGAAGAAGAACACCGCCATGAGCGCGTCGTTGACCCAGGCGCGAAGGGACTCGTCGAGTTCGAGGACGTTGAGGTCGAGGGCGACGTGCGCGTTCCAGAGGTCAGTGTACGTGTCGCCGAACGGCGCGTTGACCCAGATGAGCGCGGCGGCCGTCGCGGCGAGCAGCAGGATGCCGCCCGCGGCCTCGGTGCTGAGGAACTCCTGCAGCGGTTGCGCGATGCGGGGCAGCGTGGCCACGATCGCGGCGGGAGCGCGTGCGGCGCGCGATTTCGGCGCGGTGTCGGTCATGGGGACATGATACGGGGTGGTTCGTGGTTCGTGGTTCGTGGTTGGTGATTGGTGGTCGTTGGGCTGCGGTCGTGCAGATCGTAGCGCGGGCTTTTCAGCCCGCGCGGGGAGATACGCGGATACACGACGGCCACGCCGTCACGTCGCGCGCGGGCGCAGCAGGCTGGGCCCCTACATGAACGCGCAGCCGTCGCGCGATGAGGGCGCGGCGCACCGCGCCCCTACGATGGTTGGTCGCTGGTCGTTGGGCTGCGGTCGTGCAGATCGTAGCGCGGGCTTTCCAGCCCGCGCGGGGAGACGCGGATGCACGACGGCCCACGTCGCAACGCCGCGCGTTGGCGCGGGTCACCGGCGGTAGGGCAGGATCCGCGCGGGCTGAAAAGCCCGCGCTACGGTGGTCGCGTGACGAGCGACCACCAACCAGGCGACCAGATCAGCGGAAGTGGTATTTCTCCGAGAGGTTGTATTCCTTGCCGTCGTAGATCGCGGTGAGGGTGCCGTCGTCTTCGTGGCGGAATTGGAAGCACGAGGCGGCGCTGCGCGCGCCGAGCAGCGAGGCGCAGATGGCGATCGAGAGGTTGGAGTCGAGGAACACCTCGGCGGCCTCGACGTGGGGGTCGAACTTCTTCCAGCTAATGCCCTCGGAGATCGTCGAGCCGGAGAGGCCGCCGGTCTCGGCGGGCTCGATGCTGAAGCGCACGGCCTCGGCGTGGCCCTTGCCCTTCGCCATGAACATGTACGTGCCGATCTGCGACTGCTGGATGTGGTTGCGCGGCGCGCCGCCGCCGAAGATCGACGTGGCGGTGCGCAGGCCGAGCTCCTCGGCCAGCAGCACGATGGCGGCCATCTCCAGCACGTCCTGCACGACGTCGAAGACGATGCGCTTTCCCTTTTCGGCGCGGAACAAGCCGAGGTCCATGCCGAGGACGGAGTCGCCGATGGCGGGGCAGTAGATCGGCGTGCCGGCGTCCGCCGCGGCCGTCAGGATCCCCGGCTGCGACGCGATGCGCTTGAAGAACAGGCCCATGCGGTACGTGTATTCGCGCGTGGTCAGCGGCCGGTCGGGCAGACCCTCGGCGAACTCGAAGATCATCGGCTCGACGCGGCGGTAGTCCTCTTCGTCTGCCGAAGGTGTCCCAGAAGCGGTTCACGTCGACGCGCGCCAGCGCGACGTCGTCGGCGTTCACGCGCCCCTGGTAATGCATGCTGCCGATGATCTCGAGCATGTCGTGCGTGAGCTGCGCGCCGGTGATGTCGAGCACGTCGATGCGGCGCTGCTCGATGAGCGACGCGATCGCGGGGCCGAAGCCCATGGGCACGGGCGCGCCGGCGATCGAGCAGAAGATGACGCGGTCGCGCTCGATCATCGCGTTCCAGAGATCGATGGCGGCCCCGAGGCGGCGCGGCTGGCCGCCGGTGCGGCCGAGCGCATCGATGAAGGAGCGCAGGCTCGCGTCCGGGCGCGGCTCGAAGCGCTTGATCGGCGTGACAAGGTACTCGTTGCTCACGGCTCAAAGCCTACAGGCGCGGGGGCGAAGACGGAAGCGGCGGGCTGCCTTTGGCGCTTCGCTAAGATGCGATGTCACATAAGGATTGATGCGAACGACGGACATGGCGTGATCGCCGAGTACGCCGATATGGCGGCGGCGCGCGGCGCGAGGCACATGGTACGAATGTACCTGTGCAGGCGGGCGGCGCGCGCGTAGCATCGGCCGCATGAACGACGGACGCAGATCACGATCGGACGGCGCGGCGCGATGACCGCTGGTGCGCAGTCCGGCGCGCGGATCGCGCGCCGGTCGCCGGGGCGGTGCTGCGTGTGCGGGCGCGGTCGCTGTCCGCGTGGATGTGCGCGGGGCTCGTCGCCGCCGGCGCGGCGTGGTGGCTGCAGACGGCGCTGGCGTTTTTCGGCAACGACAGCCTGATGTGGTACCACCAGGACTTCCCGGCGCTCTACGCCGCGGGACGGATGGTCACGGACGGGTCGGGCGGCCTGCTGTACGACACGGCCGCACTCGCGAGCGCCGAGCTTGCCGCGGCCGGGCATCCGGTCGGCGGCAGCGGCGTGCTGGCGTACTTCAACCCGCCATTCTTCGCGCTCCTGCTCTCGCCGCTGTCGCGCCTCGAACTGGACCGCGCGTACCAAGGTCTGGACGCTCTTCAGCCTCGTCCTGCTCGTCGTGGACGTGGCGCTGCTCTGGCACATCGCGCGCGGGCTGCGGCGGCGCGTGCGGCTCGCGCTCGTGCTCGCGTTCGTCACGATGTACCCGTTGTGCTACGGCCTGCAGATCGGGCAGTTCTCGCTGATCCTCGTGACGTCGTGGGCGGCGGCGTACGTGCTGCTGCGCCGCGGCCACGAGCGATGGGCCGGCGTGGCGCTGGCGCCGCTGCTGATCAAGCCGGAGCTGCTGCTGCCGGTGGCGGCCTACCTTGCGTGGAAGCGGCGCTGGCGCGTGTTCTCGACGCTGCTGCCGCTGACGGCGGCCGGCGTGGCCGTGTCGGTGGCGGTCGTCGGCGTGCCGGCGGCGCTGTCGTATCCGTTGTACGTGCTCGACAGCACGACGTGGCACGGAAACGGCGTCGCCTCGAACGTGATGTTCGACCTGAACGGCATCGCGGCGATGGTGTGGGAGCGGCCGAGCGACTCGATGCCCGGGCTCGCGGTGCTGCTCGCGCTGACGGCGATCACGCTCGCCGGCGTCGTGCGCGCGTCGCGCGGTGCGCTCGATACGCGCTCGGACAACTTCGTGTTGCAGTGGGCGCTGCTCACGCTGGCGACGGTGCTGGTAGACCCGCACCTGTACCTGCAGGACACGGTGCTCGTCGTCCCCGCGGCCGCGGCGTTGCTCGCCGCGACCGGCGCGCGCCGCCGCCCGCTCGCTGCCGTGATGTTGCTGGGCTGGCTGCTGCTGGCGTTCGGCGTGTACCCGAACGAGCACCTGCACGTCGATGCGTTCGCGCTGTACCTGCTCGCGGCGGGCGCGGCGCTCGTGCTGGCGCCGGCGTTGTTCGTCGAGCCGGCACCGGCGGAAGTGCGGGCGGCGTCTAACGCATCATAGACGTGATGGTTCGCGCGGTGTTTTCGCACGCGACGCGCTGTGCGAAGGCGAGATGCCGTATTGCGTCGGTCCGGCGTTGCCGGACGCACAGCCGAGGGCGGCTATGCTCCACGCTCCGCGCTTCGGTGACGGACGACCGCGCGCGCTGGAAAGCCCGCGCCACGAATGTGCGTGATTGTCGTGCTTGGGGGTTCACGCCGCGACAGTGCACCACGCGGGCTGAAAAGCCCGCGCTACGGAGTGTTGCGCCACCGTTAACCCGCCGCGCCTGTCTCCAGGCGATCGAGCGCATCGCGGGCGAACAGCGCGAGGTGCTCGACGGCTGCATGCGACGCGGCGAGCGCGGCGGCGTCGTCCGGGTGGAACCGCAGGTGGCGGGATGCGACGCCTTCGGCGATGATCGCCAGGCGCCACGCGGCGAACGCGCGGTAGTACTCGATCTGCGAGACGTCGCGGCCGGTGCGCGCCGCGTAGCGATGCAGCAGGTCGCGGAACGGTGGGAAGCCGCCGGCGGATGTCGGATCGTTGGTGATCGGCAGCGGCAGCGCGGGGTCGTGCCAGTAGATGCCGAGGTGGCCGAGGTCGGCCATGGCATCGCCGAGGGTGCACAGCTCCCAGTCGAGCACCGCCGCGACGCGCCGCTTCGCCGGATCGACGATGCAGTTGCCGAAGCGGTAGTCGCCGTGCACGAGCGCAGCGCCTCGCTGCTCGGGCACGCGCGCACGCAGGCGCTGCTCGACGTCGTCGATCACCGGCAGCTCGCGGGTGCGAGAGTCGGCCCACTGCCGGGACCATCGCCGCACCTGCCGCTCGACGTAGCTGTCCTGCCGCGAGAGATCGGCCAGGCCGACCTCTTCGAGGTCGACGGCATGGAGATCGGCGAGGACGTCGATGAGATGGAACGCCGTATCGCGGCGCGTGGCGTCGTCGAGCGCCGCGGCCTTCTCCGTTGAGTCGAGCACGATGCCATCGACGAACCGCGTGACCGCGAACGGCGTGCCGTTGACGGAGACATCGGTGCAGACGGCGAGCGCCGGCGGGACGGGCACGGGCGTGCCGGCGAGCGCGGCGACCAGGCGGTACTCGCGCGCGACGTCGTGCGCGGTGGCGAGCAGCGTGCCCAGCGGCGGCCGGCGCAGCACGAACTTGTGGCCGGCGCCATCGGTCACGGCGTACGTGAGGTTGGATCGCCCGCCGGTGATCAGGTCGTAGCGGAAGGGCGTCGTCGTGCCGGCGACGTGCCCGGTGAGCCACGCGCCGACGCGTGCTTCGTCGATCGCCTCTGACGTTCGCTGATCACTCATGTCGCGGCACCGTATCGCGCTACGGTACGTACTGCTCGATGATCTTGCGGGCCGCCGTGAGCGACAGGATGTCGTTCGAGCCGTCCTCGATCATCGATGCGCGGGCGTCGCGGAACAGCTTTTCGACGAGCATCTCCTTCGTCAGACCGTAGCCGCCGTGGAGCTGGATCGCCTCGCTCGCGACTTCGAATGCGGACTGCGTGCAGTAGACCTTCGACGTGATGGAATACTGCGTGCCGGGCGGGAACGCGCCGTGGTTGTAGAGCAGCGCCGCGCGGGACATCTGGCGCGCGGTCTCGACCTTCACGAACATATCGAACAGCTTCTTCTGCACCAACTGGTGCTGGCTGATCGGCACGCCGCCCTGCACGCGCCCCTGCGTGTACGTCAGCGCCTCCTCGAACGCGGCACGCGCGAGGCCGGTGAACGCCGACCCCATGAAGGCGTTGGCGCCGGCGAGCACCGCATCGATCGCGAACGTGTAGGCGTCGGGCTCGACGAACATGTAGCTCCGGGGAACGCGCACGTTGTCGAAGAAGATCTCGCCCTGGTTGAGCGCGCGCTGGCCGATCTTGTTGAGCGGCGGGCCCTTCGTGACGCCGGGCAGGTTGAGCGGCACGAGCGCGACGCCGCCGCCCGCCATGCCGCGCTGCCTGTCGACGCCGAGGAACGCGAGCGCGTGCGTCGCGATGGTGCCGTTCGACACCCACGCCGATTTCTGGCCGTTCAGCACGTAGTCATCGCCGTCGAGCTTCGCCGTGAGGCCGTAATGGATCTCAGGCTTGCTCCACATGTCGGTGCCGGGCATCAGCGTGTCGGAGCCGTGGCCGGGCTCGGTGATCGCCCAGCAGCCGACGTACTTGCCCGCGCGGTCCTCGACGAACGGCATGACGACTTCTTCGATGAGCTTCGGGTCGCGGCGGCCGGCTGCGAACGCAAACGGGAACGACGTGACGCTGAGGGCGATGGCGAAGTCGGCGCTGCCCCAGCCCCACTCCTCGTTGACGATGTGCGAGCTGAGGGGGTCGATGTGCGCGCCGCCGAGCGCCTCCGGGAAGCCGCGGATGTGCCACCCCTCGCTGTAGGCGGTGCGGAAGACGTCCCAGAGCTTCGAGCCTTTGGCGATCACCTGTTCCGGCGTGAGCTTGTCGAGCTCGACGCTCGCGGGGCGCAGCACCTGCGCGGAGAACTCGTGGGCGCGCTGCTTGATCGCCTTCTGCTCGTCGGTGAGTTCCTTGTTGAGGTCGAGGTACATCCATCCGCTCCTGCTGCGCCTCCGAAATGGTTGGAGGCACGGTAAGGATCGGGGTTCGAAGCGTTACGGGAAAGGCCCGGCAGAGGCCGGTGTCATGTGTGGATCTCCACCCGCATGCCGGGGGCGCCGAATAGCCAGAAGTACTGCGCGTCGTGCAGTTGCATGCCGACGCAGCCGTGGCTCGTCGCCGTGTGGCCGAAGACCTCGGCCGGGCGCCAGTAGTTGAGGTGCAGCGCATCGCCGTTGCGGTCGTAGTACTGCGTGAACAGCACGCGCTCGACGTCGTACGTGGCCTGGCCGGGGGTGTAGCCGGCCTGCGTGGCCGTCATGCGCTCGACTGCGAGGCGCCCGTCGTTTTCGATCTTGTGGCTGCCGAGCGGGCTGGGGAACTGCGGCGAGCCCGTCGAGACGAGCGCCGTGTAGACGGCGCGGCCGCCGATCATCGCGCTCGCGGTCTGCGTCGTGACGTTGACGTCGATCCACTTCTCCTCGCCGCGGGCGTCGGCGAGCGGCGACTCCTCGCCCGGCTGGAGGATGAAGACGAACGCAGAGTACAGGAATGTACCATCGGTCAGGCGATACCAGGTGCGCGTCCACGACGGGATCGTGCTTAACCACGTCTGCGCGCCGACGAGGACATTCTCGCCCTCGACCGCGCCATCGAGCGTCACGTGCTCGAGGTCCTTCAGCGTCTTGGCGACGGGCCCCTGCGTCGATGGCGCGTT
This sequence comes from uncultured Chloroflexia bacterium, assembly GCA_963701135.1. Taxonomy (GTDB): domain Bacteria; phylum Chloroflexota; class Dehalococcoidia; order DSTF01; family JACRBR01; genus CAYJMJ01. The sequence goes on along the minus strand of OY969567.1, from coordinate 2,042,611 downwards.
GCGCACGCGCAGGTCGCCGCCGACGACGATCGCGTTGCCGGCGCCGAGGGCGGGCGTCGGCGTGAAGGTGGGGAACGGCGTCTTCGTCGGCGGAGCGAGCGTCGCCGTGCTCGCCGGCGCGGGCGTGGACGTCGATGATGCGCCGCCGGTGGAGCAGGCCGCCGCGAGCGGCAAGAGCGCTACGCCCGACAACCCCAGCACCACCCCGCGCATCATGCGGCGATAGTAGCACGCTGGGTGCTGGTGAGTGGTTTGTAGTTAGTGGTGCGTAGTGAGTAGCGCGGTCAACGCAGCCGTATGCGGGGCGCGTGGACCACATCCACCGTAGCGCGGGCTTTGCAGCCCGCGCGGTGTTCTTGGCGTTGGTGCGGCGTTTTGCGTGGTGTCCGCGGTCGATGAACGGTGCTGGACGCTGCGGGTTACGTGCGGACCACATCCACCGTAGCGCGGGCTTTTCAGCCCGCGCGGTGTTCTGGCGTTGGTGCGGCGTTTGCGTGGTGTGCGCGGCCGGCGACCGGTGCTGTACGGCGTGGGTTACGCGTGGACCACATCCGCCGTAGCGCGGGCTTTTCAGCCCGCGCGGTGTTCTGGCGTTGGTGCGGCGTTTGCGTGGTGTGCGCGGCCGGCGACCGGTGCTGTACGGCGTGGGTTACGCGTGGACCACATCCGCCGTAGCGCGGGCTTTGCAGCCCGCGCGGTGTCTTCGCGATGGTGGGTTCGCGCGGTGTGGGCGGCGGGCGACCGGGCGCCGTATGGCAGCCGCGCGTTCGTGGCGGGCCCCCGCGCGGGCTGAAAAGCCCGCGCTACGGAGTCCGCGCTACGGAGTGCGCGCTACGGACTGCGTCTTGCGAAACACGCGTGGCGGCCCGCGGCTTTGCCAATGATCGGGCGTTTCCGGCGCTGGACTCCCTTAAGGGTGCCCGGCGGCGCGCGCCCATTATGTGTGTTTCGTGTTTCGGTTAGCCATGCTCTCGAATCTGAAATGAGCGGTGAGAGGCGGGTACGCGCGCAGTGAGAGGCGATCCGTACATTCGACGTTGCTCGTCAAGCGCGGCGGGCATGTTAATGGCGCGGCCCGGGGACGGGACGGGCGTTCGATCGGAGGGCAAGGATGGCCATGGAGTTGCAGCACTACGAGGAGGGTGAGCTTACCCGGACGGAGAAGCTTCGCATCGCGGCCAGGGTGTTGATCAAGCGCGGTGTGGCAGGCAACGGCGGACGCTGGGGCCTGCAGTCGCGGCTGGCGGAGCACTTCGGCGTCACGCGGCAGCGCGTGAGCCAGATCGTGCGCCAGGAACTCAACTCCCTCAATGCTGATCCTCGATAAGCAGAAGGCAGTCGAGCGCATGGTGGCGCTGACCACGGGGGCCACGGCGGCTGAACCTGAGCAGCCGCCCGTGCGCGCCCGCGGCCGCGGCTACCAGCGCGTGGCCGCGTACGAGCGCCGGCCGGCCGCCACCGCGCCGGCGACTCGCAGCCGCGGCGAGCGCCGGCGGCGGCGTCTCGCGCAGACGGGCGAACCCGCGCCGGCATAGCGCGGGTTCGCCTCGCGGCGTCAGGGCAGCGACGAAAGCATGTCGTCCAGCATCTCGCCGTCGCGCATCGGCGGGTCCGCGCGGTGGAACCACTCGCGGCCGAAGAAGCCAATCGCCAGGTCGGCGGGCAGGTTGGCGAAGACCTCGGTGTCGGAGATCTGCGTGCGATGCGCGAGCAGCGCGCGGCGCTTGCGCTCGTACTGCGCGCTGACGTCGATGACGCAGTTGGGCTTGATGCGCGGCAGCGTGGCCATGTTCTCGTCGCCGCCGGGCGCCTCGCCCATGTCGACGCCGCGCTTCCTCGAGCTCCTCGGCCAACTTGTAGAACTCGTCAACCGGGATCACGTTGTAGTAGAGCGCGCCCGGCCGCCACGCAGCTCCGGCGTCGCCGTAGCGCGAGGCATCGGCCGCGGCGTGATACGCGGCCGTGGCGTGATGGTGGACGGCGATGTGGTCGGGGTGGCCGTAGCCGCCGCTCGCGTCCCACGTCGCGACGACGTCCGGCCGCAGCTCGCGGATCGCGCGCACCAGCGGCTCGATGACGCGCTCCGGCTCGGCCCGATGCAGGCAGCGCGGGTCGTCGTTCTCGGGTGTGCCGGCCATGCCGGAGTCGCGGAAGTCGAGGAATCGGACGTCGGTCACGCCGAGGATGGCGCAGGCGTCGCGCAGCTCCTGCTCGCGGAACTGGCCGAGGGTCTCCGGCGTGGCGCCGGTGCCAGGCGTGATCTCGCCGACTTCGCCGCGGGTGGCGGAGATCATCGTCACCGGGATGCCCCGGTCGCGGTACAGCGCCATGGTGCCGCCGACGCCGAACGTCTCGTCGTCCGGGTGCGCGAAGATCGCAAGCAATCCGCCTGCCATGCCATGCCTCCTGTCGAATGCTTTGAGCCGTGGTAAATAGTAGCGTGCCGCGGCGGCACGGGCGCCGGCCGGGGACGAACGGCCCCTTGTGGGGCAACGGCGGGCGATGGTATTACGCACGGCATGGGTACCCAGACGTTGCCGTTCGGAGAGTCGACCGTCACGGCGGAGCTGCCGGAGCGCACGCGCGTGATCTCGCGCGGAGGCGCGCCGGGCTCCGGCGGCGGCTTGCAGCCCATCGACGACCTGGATGCGGCGGTGCGCGACGCCCTCGACCACCCGCTGGGCCTGCCGCCGATCCGCGAGATGGTGAAGCCGGACGCGCGCGTCGTCATCGCCTTCGATGATCCCACGGTGACGTCGTTCGGTCCGGTCCGGCGCGTCGCGATCGAAGGCGTGCTGGCGCAGCTCTCGGATGCCGGCGTGCCGGAATCGAACGTCACGCTGATCTGCGCGAACGCGCTGCACCGCAAGTTCACGCGCGGCGAGCTCGCGACGATCATCGGCCAGGGACTGGTGGACCGCTTCGGCGAGCGGCTGTTCTGCCACGACGCGGAGGACGCGGCCAACCTCGTCAACCTCGGCACGACGCGCGAGCACGGGTACGACGTCGAGCTGAGCCGGCACGCGGCCGAGGCGGACCTGTGCGTGTACGTCAACGCCGGCCTGCACCTGGGGTTCAGCGGCGGCTGGAAGTCGGTCGCCGTCGGCCTCTCAACGTGGCGCTCGATCCGTCACACGCACCACCCGGACGGCATGTCGATGTCGGTGCTGCACAACCGCATGCACGACGTGCTGAACGAGATGGGCGCGCATCTGGAGGCGTCGCTCGGAAAGCGCATCTACAAGATCGAGTGCGTGCTCGCGAGCCCGACGAAGATCGCGCACGTGTGGGCGGGCGGCGTCGCGGAGACGCGCGCGGCCGCGATCGAGGTGATGGCATCGCGCAACCCGCCGCGGCGCTCGCAGGCGGAGCCGGCCAACGTCGTCGTGTACGGCCTGCCGGCGTGGAGCCCGTACGCGATCTTCGGGCAGATGAACCCCATCCTGACGCTGATCTCTTCCGGACTGGGCTACCTCGGCGGCTACATCGAGGCGCTCGGCAAGCCGGGGTGCGACGTCGTGCTGGCGACGCCGTGCCCGGAGACGTGGGACATGGAGCACCACCCGTCGTACAAGGACGCGTGGGACCGCGTGCTGCCGCAGACGCGTGACCCGTACGAGATCATGCGGCGGTTCGAGACGGAGTTCGCGACGCACGCGGGCTACATCGAGCGATACCGGAACGGCGTGGCGTTCCATCCGGTGCACGCGGTGCTTGCGACGCATCCGCTGCGCCGGATGATGCACGCGGCGCGCGTGATCGTGGCGGGTGCCGAGGACCCGGCCGTGCCGCGCCACGTCGGATTCGAGCACGCGGCGACGGTGGAGGACGCGATCGCCGAAGCGGAGCGCACGCATGGAAGCGGCTGCTCGATCGTCTGTGTGAACTAGAGCAGGGGCATCCATGAGCATCCCGGAAGGTTTCGACGGCGTCACGCCGCAATGGCTGACGGAGACGTTCCGCGCGGCGGGCGTCATCCCGGAGGACGCGCGCGTCGCAGCAAGCGAAATCGAGCGCATCGGCGAGGGCATCGGGTTCGTCGGCCAGATCGGGCGGCTGCGGTTGCGGTACGACCACGATGTTCCGGACGCGCCGCGCTCGGTGATCGCGAAGTTCCCTTCTGCCGATGAAGGGGCGCGCGCCATGGCGAACCTCTACGGCCTGTTCGAGCGCGAAGTGCGCTTCTACGCCGAAGTCGGGCGCGACGTCGGCATCGGCACCGCGCACTGCTACTACGCCGCGAGCGACGCCGCGGCCGACCGCTACCTGCTGCTGCTCGAAGACCTGGCGGCATCGGGCCGGATGGGCGACCAGGTGGCGGGCTGCACGCACGATGAAGCCGTGCTGGCGGTGCGTGAGGCGGCACGCATGCACGCCGCCTGGTGGCAAAGCCCGCGACTGGACGTCGTTCGGCTGGATGCACGCCGGCGTCGATCTCGTCCGTGCGGGGATGACGTTCGCGTACGCGGACGCGTGTCCCAAGACGTTGCAGGTGTTCGGAGAGCACCTCGACGAGCGGATCAGGGCGCTCGCGGACGGGCTCGCGCCTCGCGCTGCTGCGCCTGCTCGACGAGATCGCGCGGCGAGGCGCCGCATGACGATGGTGCACGGCGACTATCGGCTCGACAACATGTTCTTCGGCGAGGACGGCGCGCCGTACCAGCTCGCGGTGATCGACTGGCAGAGCCCCAACCGGGGCTGGGGCGCGTACGACCTGGCGTACTTCCTGAGCGGCAACATGCCGGCCGAGCGCCGGCGCGCCTGCGAGCGCGACGTGCTGGCGGCGTATCACGATGCGCTCACGGAAGCGGGCGTGCGCGGCTACTCGCGGGAGCAGTTGTGGGAGGACTACCGGCGCTCGCTGCTCGTCTACCTGGGCGTCTTCATGGTGAGCGGCGCCTTGCTCGAAATCACCAACGACCGCGCCGTCGCGCTGACGAACGCCATCTTCGAGCGGCTGAGCGCGGCGATCATGGACCTCGACGCGCTCGACCTGCTGCCGGCGTGAGGCGGCCGCCGGCGCGGCAGATCGTTTGCCCAGCGATGCGGCGTACTCTAGGGTGAAAGAGATGGATCCCACATCCGACAGGCTGTCCCTTGAACGGCTGCGGCTGTCGCGGCGCGGCTTCCTGCGGGGCGCGCTGGCCGCATCGGCCGGCGCGGCCGGGATCTACGCGCTCGGCTGCGGCTCGTCGGGCGGCGGCAAGACGCCGGCCGCGGCGACGCCGGCGGGCGGCGTGACGCCGGGAGCGAGCGCGAACCCGAGCGGGATCACGCCGGTGCTGCTGACGTCGGACTTCGTCGTGAACCAGGACAACCGGTTCGCCGTCGGGCTGCTCAACGCGCAGCGCAAACTCGTGAAGGACGCCGCCGTCCACATGCGCTTCTTCACCATCGGCGCGGACGGCTCGACGGGGACGCTGCGCGGCGAGGGCGACGCCGAATTCTTCGAGCTGAACGTGGAGGGCGCGCACGCGCACGACACCAGCCCGCAGGGCGACATCGCCGACGAGAGCGTGGCGTTCTACGTCGCCAACACGCCGTTCGACGCCGCCGGCAAGTGGGGTGTCGAGATCGCCGTGACGCCCGCGGACGGCTCGCAGCCGGTGGAGATCCGGGAGCAGTTCGATGTGAAGGAAAAATCGCAGACGCCGGGCATCGGCACGGTGCCGCCGGCGAGCCAGAACGACACCATCGCCACGAACCCCGATCCGGCAAGCCTGTGCTCGCGCGTGCCCGCGTGCCCGCTGCACGACAAGGTGATCGGCGACGTGCTCGGCAAGGGGCGGCCGCTCGTCGTCCAGTTCAGCACGCCGGCGTTCTGCCAGACACGCTTCTGCGGACCGGTGCTGGAGGTGCTGCTGGCGCAGGTGCCCCAGTACCAGGACCGGGTTGAGTTCGTCCACATCGAGGTGTGGCAGGACTTCCAGCTTCAGAAGTACCGGCCGGCGATGCGCGAGTGGAACCTGGCGACGGAGCCCTACACGTTCTTCATGGGCAAGGACGGCAAGGTCGTGGGGCACTTCGAGGCTATCTTCAGCGACGAGGAGCTGGCATCGGCGCTGGATCAGCTAGTGAAGCTGTAATCCTTCGAAACTCGCAGTGCCCGTGTGGACGCGTGGCGGCGCGGATCATGTCGTTCCAAATCCGTGCGCTACTTCCCATTGCCTCCGGTGGGGTTCTGGTAACGTCGGACCCATTGCAAAGGTGTATAACGTGGGGACTGCTTGCTTAGGAGGCACCATGGACGCACCGCCACGGGGTCCGTACGTCAAGTCAGCGCTTTTCTGCGAGAGAGTGCTAGAGGAGAAGGACGGCGTGTTGACGCTGGTCCGAGTCATCGACAAGCTGATGCAGACAGCGCGAGGCCCAGAGGCCCCCAATGCCCTGCCGCCGGTCACCTACCCCCTGACCTGTGTGGTCATGCTCAATCCGGGAGATGCGCTCGGCCGGCACGACTTCTCGATTGCCGTTGAGCCGCCTAGTGGCATCGGCAAACGCACCCTCGGGCAGGGCAGCGTTCATTTTGAGGGTCCGGAGCGAACAGCGGTCGTGGCGATCCAGCTTCAGATGATGTTTGATCAGGAAGGCGTTTACTGGTTTGAATTCGCCTTGGACGAGCAAACGATCCTGACCCGCATGCCGTTCGTGATCCAGTACACGCGAGTGGTCATACCGGGGACCCAGTCGGCTTGAACGAGATCAATGGATCGAGGGCGAAAGTCGCCTGTGAACGCGGTGAACTGCCGCTCCATACGGCCGCCGGCGCGTTGGCCGCTTCGATGAGCAGACTAGCCACCGCACCCCGCAGATCTTCGATGGTCCGCAGACCTTCTCCGCACTCCAGCATGGCGAGGCGAAGCCCCAGCAATGCGAGCCGCTCGCTCTCGAACGTCCCATCGTCGTCCGCGGCTGCAACGAGCCACTCCTCAAAGGCCGCCGGACTGCATGCCTCCGCGAGGAACTCTTCGAGCATCCGCTGTGCGGTCGGAGAGACGATTGCGCTCATGACGGAACCCCTATCTCCATGGTGAAGCCTACCACAGCACTTGTTGACCGCGAGGAGCTCAGGCAGCTATTTGACGCCCTGGAGCTTTGGGCCAAGATCCATGACGGACGGCTTGATACTGTCGAGATTATCGGCACCGCTGCCCCTTCAAAGAGCTGGCCGAACGCCACCAGCCACCTACTCAAGCATCGCAATGCCAGCGGCGGTCACGCATGCACGACGCACAGGATTGTCGATCCGGTTGAGGGGTGCGTCCATTGGGACGAGTCTGACATCAAAATGGGAGACGTGACCATCGCCAAACGCTCCCTGTCTTAGAACAGATGTGCGAGATTGGGCGCGCGAAAAATGGCCAGATCCGTCAGGCACCCGGCGAGCGCGGGCCGATCGGCCCGCGCCTCTTCGTCCCTCTGGCACTGCCCTATTTTTGTACAAAAATGCATTTTAAGTCGGTTTTCGCTTGATATCGGGCGGCCGGCTCGATCTACGATCGAAGGGCCATGAAATCCACCCGAGACCTGATGCGCGACCTGCTGGCGGCCCGTGGCGAAGCTACGGTGGCCGAGATCGCGCAGCGACGCTCGGCGCTGAACCAGGCGAACATCCGCCGCCACCTGGAGGTGATGCGGGCGGAGGGCCTGGTGGACGTAACGCATCCGGCGGCACGAGATCGGCCGGCCGTCGTACGTGTACCGGCTGACCGAGCGCGCGGAGGAGATGAGCGCGCACTATCCGCGCCTGGTGAACCGGATGGTCGAAGCGCCTCGCGGCGCAGCCGGCGACGCGCGGCGCCGACTGCTGGTGCAGGTGTTCGACGGCGTCGCCGAGGACGTCGCCGGTGGCGCACCGGCCGCAGGTGACGGGCGCGACGCTCGGCGAGCGCGTGGCCGAGACGAGCGTCGCGCTGAAGGACGAGGGCATCGTCGACCACTGGCGCAAGGACGACGACGGCTTCCACCTGATGAACACGACCTGCCCGTACCGCAAGGCGGCCGAGGCGTCGGACGCGCCGTGCCACGCCGACCACAAGGTGGTCGAGTCGCTGATCGGCGTGCCGGTCGAGCAGGTGAGCCGCATGGTCGACGGCCACCACATGTGCGAATACGTCGTGCGCGAGTCGCAGCGGGCGGCGTCGAGTCGAAGGAGCATCGCGGCCGCGACGGGCGCCTCGGCGAGCGATCAGCGCACGCCGGCGCCGGCGAGGAGAAGAGGACGGATGGCGGACGAACTGTTGAAGATCAGCGGCCTGAAGGTCGCCGTCGACGGCAAGCAGATCCTGAACGGCGTCGACCTGACGGTGAACCGCGGCGAAGTGCACGCGATCATGGGGCCGAACGGCTCCGGCAAGAGCACGCTGGCGAACGCGCTGATGGGCCACCCGCGCTACGAGGTCACCGGCGGCACGGTCCTGCTTCAAGGGCGAGGACATCCTCGGCCTGTCGCCGGACGAGCGCGCGCGACGCGGCATGTTCCTGGCGTTCCAGTACCCGACGAGCATCCCCGGCGTGACGATGGTCAACTTCCTGCGCGCAGGCGATGAAGGCCGTGCGCGGCGAGGACGTGCCGGTGCGCGAGTTCCGCGAGAAGCTGCTGGACGACGATGAAGCTGCTGAAGATGGACGAGCAGTTCGCCCGCCGCTACGTCAACGAAGGCTTCTCCGGCGGCGAGAAGAAGCGCGCCGAGATCCTGCAGATGGGCATCCTCGACCCGGACCTGGCGGTCATGGACGAGACCGACTCCGGCCTCGACATCGACGCGCTGCGCACGGTCGCCGAAGGCATCAACGCGCTGACGACGCCGAAGCTGGGCGTGCTGCTGATCACGCACTACCAGCGGCTGCTGAACTACATCAAGCCGCAGTTCGTCCACGTCCTCTACCAGGGCACGGATCATCCAGTCCGGCGGCGCCGAGCTGGCGCTGCAGCTCGAAGAGCAGGGCTACGACCCGGTCATCGCGAAGTACGGCCCCGCGCTGGCGGCGGCCGGAGAGAAGGCATAGCCATGGTTGCGAAAGTCACGCCCGACATCGCGAAGCACGGACGGCTACAAGTTCGGCTTCAACGACCACGAGTTCAAGCCGACGTACAACGTACCGGACCGAGAAGGGCCTGAGCGAGGACGTCGTGCGCGAGATCTCGCGCGTGAAGAACGAGCCGCAGTGGATGCGCGACTTCCGCCTGAAGTCGTACTCGACCACTTCCTCGAGAAGCCGATGCCGACGGGCTTCTGGGGCGGCAGCATCCAGAACTACGACCTCGACTTCAACGACATCTACTACTACGTGCAAGCGCATCGGACCGGCCAGAGGCAGGACTGGGACGACGTGCCGGAGTACATCAAGGACACCTTCGACAAGCTGGGCATCCCGGAGGCGGAGCGAAGTTCCTCGCCGGCGTCGGCGCGCAGTACGACTCCGAGGTCGTCTACCACAGCATCCGCGAGGACCTCGAGAAGCTCGGCGTGCATCTTCCTCGACACGGACAGCGCGCCTGCGCGAGCACCCGGACATCGTGCAGGCAGTACTTCGGCACGATCGTGCCGCCGGCCGACAACAAGTTCGCGGCGCTGAACAGCGCCGTCTGGTCGGGCGGCAGCTTCGTCTACGTGCCGGCGGGCGTGAAGGTCGACATCCCGCTCCAGGCCTACTTCCGCATCAACACGGAGAACATGGGCCAGTTCGAGCGGACGCTGATCATCGCCGAGGAGGGCAGCTACGTTCACTACGTCGAGGGCTGCACGGCGCCGACCTACTCGACCGACTCGCTGCACAGCGCCGTCGTCGAGATCATCGTCAAGAAGGGCGCGCGCGTCCGCTACACGACGATCCAGAACTGGTCGACCAACGTCTACAACCTGGTGACCAAGCGCGCGGCGGCGTACGAGGACGCCGTCATGGAGTGGGTCGACGGCAACCTCGGCTCGCGAGCTGACGATGAAGTACCCGAGCGTCTACCTGATGGAGCCGCGGCGCGCACGGCGAGATCCTCTCGCTGGCGTTCGCCGGCGACGGCCAGCACCAGGACGCCGGCGGCAAGATGGTCCACGTCGCGCCGGACACGACCTCGACGATCATCTCGAAGTCGATGTCGCAAGGGCGGCGGCCGCACCAGCTACCGCGGCGCTGCTGAAGGTCTACCCGGGCGCCGAGCGCTCGAAGTCCACGGTGCGCTGCGACGCGCTGCTGCTCGACGAGGAGTCGCGCTCCGACACCTACCCGCTGATGGAGATCGACGAGGAGCAGGTGAACATCGGCCACGAGGCCTCGGTCGCAAGGTCGGCGAGGAGCAGCTCTTCTACCTGCAGAGCCGCGGCATCGACGAGGTCGAGGCGACGAAGATGATCGTCAACGGCTTCGTCGAGCCGATCGTCAAGGAGCTGCCGATGGAGTACGCGGTCGAGCTGAACCGCCTGATCGAGCTCCAGATGGAAGGCGCCGTCGGGTAGCAGCTGCCGCTGACCATCGCTCGACCGGACAGCGCGAGAGGGTCGGAGGCGCGTGCAGGCGAACGTCAGGATGCAGCGCGATGCGACGTGCACGATGCAGCACGACGCAGACACATGACACAGAATGACGACGGACTACCGGCCGTCGACTGAAGCCGACGTTGAGGCGCTGATCGCGCGCAGCGACGAGCCGGCGTGGCTGCGCGAGCGCCGCCGCGACGGCGTGGCGCACGTACGAGGCGATGGATCTGCCGGATCCCGGCGACGAGGAGTGGCGCCGCACCGACGTGCGCGCGATGCGCTTCGACGGCGCTGCGGCTCGCGACGGCGCCGGCCGCCGGCAGCTGCCGATGCGTGCGCGCGCTGCGACGCGATGCGCTCGCGGGGCAGATCGTCCAGCACGATGCCGACGTCGTGTCAGTGCAGCTCGACGACGAGCTGCGGCGCGACGGGCGTGATCCTCATGCGACCTGCACACGGCGGCGCGCGAGCACGAGGATCTGCTGAAGAAGTACCTGTCCGACGCCGTGAAGCCGGGCGAGTGGAAGTTCGTCGCGCTGAACGCCGCGCTCTGGAGCGGCGGCTGCTTCCTCTACGTGCCGAAGGGCGTCGAGATCGAGCTGCCGGTGCAGCTCTCGACGGGCGTCTCGACGGCCGGGCTCGCGCTGTTCCCGCACACGGTGATCGTCGCGGAGCGCGCAGCAGCAAGCGTGACGTTCATCGACGAGACGATCGTCGCCCGACGAGCGACGCCGCGGGCTTCGTCAGCGGCGCCGTCGAGATCTTCGCCGGCGACGGCGCGCAGGTCGACGTACTACTCGATCAACCGCTGGGGCGAGCAGCGTCTACAACTTCAACACGGTGCGCGCGATCCTCGGGCGCGACGCGCGAGTTCCTCGGCATGGCCGCGGGCATCGGCAGCAAGCTGACGAAGATGCGCATCGACGACGGAGATGCCGAAGCGCGGGCGCGCGCGTCGAAGCTGCTCGGCGTGACGTTCGGCGACGGCGACCAGCACTTCGACTACAACACGCTGCAGAACCACGTCGGCACGCACACGATCAGCGACCTGCAGTTCAAGTCGGCGCTGACGGACAGCGCGTCGCTGGTCTGGTACGGCATCACGCGCATCAACGACGACGGCCGGCGGCAGCGAGGCGAACCAGACGTCGCGCAACCTGCTGCTCAGCGAGCACGCGAAGGCGGCGCCGATCCCGATCCTCGAGATCGAGGCGTACGACGTGTCGAAGTGCAGCCACGGCGCCACGGCGGGCCCGGTCGACGAGGACGAGCTGTTCTACCTGGAGTCGCGCGGCATCCCGCGCGACGTGGCGGAGCAGATGCTGGTCGAAGGCTTCTTCGCCGAGCGTCATCGACCGCATCCCGAACGCGCGGCTGCGCGAGCGCGTGATGGACGCGGTGCTCGCGAAGGCCGGCGGCAGCGCCGGGACGCTGACGTTCGATGAAGTGCTGAGCGCGTAGTAGGCAGTCGGCCCGCGAGTGCGGCAGAGCGAAGGGTGATAGCATCAGTGGCGATTCGAGACCATCGCGAAGGTTAGCGATACGCCGCCCGGCACGATCAGCGTGCACGAGGTCGAGCGGCGTGCGCATCGCGCTGTGCAACGTCAACGGCCGCTTCTACGCGATCGATGACGTCTGCACGCACGACGGCGGCCCGCTCGACCAGGGCGAGCTGCGAAGGCAACCTCGTCGAGTGCCCGCGCCACGGCGCGAAGTTCGACGTGACGACCGGCCGCGCGGTGGTGCTGCCGGCCGTGCGGCCGGTGAAGACGTACCCCGTCGAGGTCGACGGCGACGACGTGAAGGTGGACGTCGGCTGAGCGCGCTAGCTCGCAGTTGAGTTGCAGTTCAGATGACGTACGACATCGACGCAGATCCGCAAAGACTTCCCGATCCTCGACCGGCAGGTGCACGGCAAGCCGCTCGTGTACCTCGACAACGCCGCGACGACGCAGAAGCCGCGGCAGGTGATCGACGCGCTCGTGCACTACTACGAGCACTACAACGCGAACATCCACCGCGGCCTGCACACGCTCGCCGAAGAGGCGACGGCGGCGTACGAGGAGGCGCGCGCAGAAGGTCGGGCCGCTTCATCAACGCCGAGCATCCGGCGCGAGGAGATCATCTTCACGCGCAACACGACCGAGTCGATCAACCTCGTCGCGAACGCCTGGGGGCGCAAGTTCCTCAAGCCGGGCGACGAGATCGTCTTCACGGCGATGGAGCACCACAGCAACCTCGTGCCCTGGCAGCTCATCGCGCAGGCGACCGGCGCGATGCTGCGCTTCATCGACATCGACGACGACGGGCAAGCTGCGTCTGGGACGACGTGCTCGGCGAAGATCGGCGCGAAGACGAAGATCGTCGCGATCACGCAGATGTCGAACGTGCTCGGCACGATCAACCCGGTGCAAGGAGATCGCCGCGCTCGCGCACCGCTACGGCGCGCTCGTGCTCGTCGATGGCGCGCAGAGCGTGCCGCACATGCCGGTCGACGTGCGCGACCTCGACTGCGACTTCCTGGCGTTCTCGGCGCACAAGATGCTCGGGCCCGACGGGCGTCGGCGTGCTCTACGGCAAGCGCGACGCTGCTGGACGCGATGGACCCGTTCCTCGGCGGCGGCGAGATGATCACGCGCGTGACGTACGAGTCGAGCACCTACGCCGACGCTGCCGAACAAGTTCGAGGCCGGCACGCCGAACATCGCCGACGTCATCGCGTTCGGCGCGGCGATCGACTACCTCGAAGGCGCTCGGCATGGACGCCGTGCGCGAGCACGAGATCGCGATCACGCAGTACGCGCATCGACGCGCTGAGCGCGGTCGAGGGCGTGACGGTCTACGGGCCGAAGGACGCGGACGAGCAAGGGCGGCGCCGTCACGTTCAACTACGGCGACCTGCACCCGCACGACCTGAGCCAGGTGCTCGACCAGCACGGCATCGCGATCCGCGCCGGCCACCACTGCGCGCAGCCGCTGATGCGGCGCCTGGGCGTGCGTCGCGACGGCGCGGGCCAGCTTCTACCTCTACAACACGGAAGGACGAAGTCGACGCGCTGGTCGACGGGCTCGGGCGCAGCGGACAGGATATTCGGCGTGCCCCAACCGCAGCCAGAGCTTGAGCTCGACGAGCTCTACCGCGAGCTGATCCTCGACCACTACAAGAACCCGCGGCACCACGAGCCGCTGGCGCAGCGCCGACGTCGTCGCCGAGGGCTACAACCCGGTCTGCGGCGACGAGGTCGAGATGCAGCTCGACTTCGACGGCGAGCACGCTGACGGACATCGGCATCATCGGGCGCGGCTGCTCGATCAGCCAGGCGTCGGGCTCGATGATGTCGGACGCTGGTGCATGGGCAAGGACATCGGCGAGATCCGGCGCCTGATCGGACGAGTTCAAGCAGATGATGACGGACGCCGGACGGCGCCGTGCCGGAGGAGCTCGGCGACCTCGAGGCGCTGCAGGGCGTCGCGAAGTTCGCGGTGCGCGTGAAGTGCGCGACGCTGGCCTGGCACACGCTGGCCGACGGCATCGAGCAGCACGAGAAGGGCGACGGCGCCGTGCGGCGCGAGGAGACGTAGGTTCTTCGAACCTAGAACCTAGAACCTAGAACCTAGAACCTAAGGAGCACATCATGTCGGTCAAAGGGTTGCTGTCGGAAGAGCTGGTCATGGAGCGGCTGAAGGAGGTCTTCGACCCGGAGATCCACATGAGCATCGTGGAGCTGGGGCTGGTGTACGACGTCGACGGTCGGGGACGACGGCGTGGTCGAGGTGACGTACACGCTGACGAGCCCCGGCTGCCCGCTGGGCGCCGTGATCGACGGCCAGATCCAGGACGTGCTCGTCGACCTGCCGGGCGTGAAGGAAGTGCGGACCAAGCTGACGTTCTCGCCGCCGTGGGACCCGCGCACCATGGCCAGCGACGACGTGAAGATGCAGCTCGGCATCTGGTAGAGGTCGCCTTCGGCGACCAGAACAGACGGCAGAGAACAGACAACAGAGACGGGAGGGGCGCTGAGGCGTACCTTCATGCTAGTTGCCGCCTGAGGGCGAGACGAGCGCCATTGTGCTATCGGCAGTCCAGCTTGCGCTCCCGCAGAACCACCCATAGGCATCCGCCGCGGCCGCGTCGAAACCGGCGATCTCGGCGCCGGTGGACGCGTTGACGAGACTGCAGCGCTGACTCGCGGCGTGGCCGGTGCCGTGAGGGACGATAGCGTAATGGCCATCGGGAGAGAACGAGACGCAGCAGGATCCCTGGAACACCGTGGGAGCAGGCTGCTTCTGCAGGCCAAGATCCACAATGAGCGATTGCGCATCCGGAAAGTCCGGATCATACTCGGCTTCTGGGAAGAACGTCAGGAAGAGCCTGCCCGGCCCGGCCCACTGGGCGGCCCGGAGGCGGCCCGCGTAAGCGTTCCAGAAGATCTTGCCTGTGACTTGCGCCCCGTAGACCTCGAACGTCGGCATCCCGTAACAGTGGCCTGGATCGGGAGTCACCACGTCGCACGGCCCGAACCGCTCGACCAGCAGGTAGTTGCCATCGGGCGACCACGGGTCTGGCGGCAGTTCCATCAATCCGTCGGCTTCGCGCTGTGACTGGATGGCGAGGCCGCTACCGTTGTAGCCGGTTAACTCGCTTTTCTCTCCGACGATGATCGAACGCCAGTCGTGATTCTGACCGTCCTTGTCTGAGCCGCCGACCGTCGTGTAGGCGATGCGCTTGCCATCAGCCGAGAATGCGAGGTTGCGCGTACCGGTGAGGAATGTCGAGCCGCCGCCGTCTGGGAACTCCGACACAAGGTACTGGTTGTCGGTGCGCCCGACGAGCAATGCCGAGCCGTCCGGAGCAGGGACAACGTTCTCGAGTCAGTTGGTCCTGCAACAACGGCGTCGGTACGCGCTGGCCATCGAGGCCGAAGATCGAATAGTCGTCAGGGGCCGCGTCACCCTGAGCGATGAACGTTTCTCCGGGCTTCACCCAGCGCGCGGAGCGGACGTTGTCCGGCACTCGGATCCTTCGCGCCTGGTGCTTCGAGAGATCGAACAGTATGACGCTGGGACTTCCCGATTGTGCGTCGGCATACGCCCAGCGGCCATCAGTTGATGTGCCATCGCGCGTGGCGATCACGCCCCAGGTCAGCGCACCGATGGCGAGCAACGCGATCGCGAGCGTCGCCGCGCCGAGAGGCGTCGCGGCCGATGACACGCGCAGCCGGCGCAGCGCTGCCAACGGCCCGAGCGCACCCAGGCGAGACCGCGGTGTCTTCGATGTCTCGGCCGGCTGCCAGCGCGCGGCTTCGTGGCGGTCGCGGACGCCGAGCTTGCCGATGATCTCCGAGACGTGGAACTTGGCGCCGGCCACGCTGACGCCGAGGCGAGCCGCGATCTCATCGTTCGAACAGCCCGTCGCGCATCAGCGCGAGGACTTCCCACTCGCGCGGGGTGAGAATGTCCGGGTGAGGCGGCCGGCCACGCTTGTTCATGTGCCGCCAAGGCTATACGAACGGCGCCTGATTTACACTAGCCGCCCTCGCAACCGGCGCTCGCCGGGGGCGCAAGGTTTGCTCTGCGGAAGCTTGTCAAAGGCGGGGTGCTCCGGTAACATCCATCATCTCTGCTGGAGAGCGTTTCGGGACGGCCTTCGGGCCGTTTTGGATTCTGGGGTCGCTACGGCGACCTCAATGCGTTTCCCGGGCGCGCGAACGGCGGGGTTTGCGGCAGACATTGTGAAGTGTGTTACAATTGGCGACTTCCAGCGCGTACAGGGTCAGATCGTGAATTTTCCGCCCTACAGGCCCGAACAGGAACGGGACGCCTGCGGCACCGGCTTCGTCTCTGACATCGCCGGGCGGCCGTCGCACCGCATCCTCGAGATGGCGCTGACGGCTGTCACGAATCTGACGCACCGCGGAGCGCTGGACGCCGACGCGAAGACGGGCACCGGGCCCCTGATCACCGGAAGCGAGGAAACGTGCCGACTCCCGAGAAGCTGACCAGGCGACCCCTGCCGTTCAGCGCGTTGCCCGCAGCGAGCGGTCTCTATGACCCCCGCTTCGAGCACGACGCCTGCGGCGTCGGCTTCGTCGTCGACGTCACGGGGGCCAAGAGCCACGACATCGTCGACACGGCTCTCGGCGCGCTCTGCAACCTCGACCACCGCGGCGCATCGGGCGCCGAGGTCAACACCGGCGACGGCGCCGGCATCCTCATCCAGGTGCCGGACGCGTTCCTCCGCGGCGTCACCCGGTTCTCGCTCCCGCCCGCCGGCGCCTACGGCGTCGGGCTCGCGTTCCTCCCGTCGGAGGCGGTCGCGGCCGATAAGGCGCGCGGCGTCGGTGGAGGACCTCGCCGAGGAACAGGGTCTGCGGGTCATCGGCTGGCGACAGCGTCCCGATCGACGACTCGATGATCGGGCCGACGGCGCGCGCGGTGATGCCCAGCTTCTGGCACTGCTTCGTCACCGACCCGGCCGGGTCGGCGGGCATCGACCTTGACCGCAAGCTGTTCGTGCTGCGCAAGCGGACCGAGCACGAGATCCGCGACGACCTGCCGATCTACTTCCCGTCGCTGTCGAGCCGCACCCTGGTCTACAAGGGCATGCTGACGACGCCGCAGCTCGGTGAGTTCTTCCTCGATCTGCGCGACCCGCGCATCGAGTCGGCGCTCGCGCTGGTGCACAGCAGGTTCTCGACCAACACGTTCCCGTCGTGGCCGCTCGCGCACCCGTACCGCTTCATCGCCCACAACGGCGAGATCAACACGCGTGCAGGGCAACCGCAACTGGATGCGCGCGCGCGCCGCGCAGATCTCCACGCCGTTGATTCCCGACCTCGAGCGCGCCTTCCCGATCATCACGGACGGGTCGTCCGACACGATGAGCTTCGACGAGTGCCTCGAGCTCCTGCATCTCGGCGGCCGCTCGCTCGCGCACGCGCGTGCTGATGATGATCCCGGAGGCGTGGGAGAACCACGCCACGATGTCGGCGGCCAAGCGCGCGTTCTATCGCTACCACGCGTCGCTCATGGAGCCGTGGGACGGGCCCGCATCGATCGCGTTCACCGACGGCACCGTGATCGGCGCGGTGCTCGACCGCAACGGCCTGCGGCCGAGCCGCTACTGGGTCACCGACGACAACCGCGTGATCATGGCGAGCGAGACCGGCGTGGTCGACATCGACCCGGCGCGCGTCGTCAAGAAGGGCCGGCTGCAGCCGGGGAAGATGTTCCTCGTCGACACCTCCCTCGGCCGCATCGTCGAGGACGAAGAGATCAAGGCCGACGCTCGCCGCCGAGCATCCGTACGAGCAATGGTGCGAGCAGGGTCTCGTGCATCTGAGCGATCTGCCCGACCGGGAGCACATCGTCTATTCGCACCAGTCCGTGGTGCGGCGCCAGATGACGTTCGGGTACACGCACGAGGAGCTGAAGCTGCTCGTGGCGCCGATGGCCAAGGCTCGGGAGCGAGGCGGTCGGCTCGATGGGCACCGACACCCCGGTGGCGGTGCTGTCGGAGCGTTCCCGGCTGCTGTTCGACTACTTCCAGCAGCTCTTCGCGCAGGTCACGAATCCGCCGCTCGACGCGATCCGCGAGGAGCTCGTCACGTCGCTCGCGTCGACGATCGGCGCCGAGGGCAACCTGCTCGATGCCCAACCCGACGCGTGTCACCAGATCGCCCTGCCCTTCCCGATCCTCGACAACGACGAGCTGGCCAAGCTCATCCACATCAACGACGACGGCGACCGGCCGGAGTTCGCGGCGCGCGTGATCTCGGGCTTCTACAGGGTCGCGGGCGGCGGGGCGGCGTTGCGCGAGGCGCTCGACCGCGTGCGGGCCGAAGCGTCGGCGGCGATCGCCGAGGGCGTGCGGATCATCGTGCTCTCGGATCGCGACTCCGGGCCGGACCTCGCCCCGATTCCTTCGTTGCTGCTCGTGTCCGCCGTGCACCACCACCTCATCCGCGAGCGTCAAGCGCACCCAGGTGGGCCTGGTGCTGGAGACGGGCGACGCGCGCGAGGTGCACCACATGGCGCTGCTCATCGGGTACGGCGCGGGCGCGATCAACCCGTACCTCGCCTTCGAGTCGATCGAAGACCTCGTCGCGCAAGGGCTCTACGGGCTCGGCGAGATGGATCCGCACCAGGCCATCAAGAACTACGTCAAGGCGGCCGGCAAGGGCGTGCTGAAGGTGATGTCGAAGATGGGCATCTCCACGGTCGCTTCGTACCGGGCGGCGCAGGTCTTCGAGGCCATCGGCCTGGGCCACGAGCTTGTCGACGAGTACTTCACCGGCACGGTGTCGCGACTCGGTGGCATCGGCCTCGACGAGATCGCGGAGGAGGTCGCGCGTCGCCACCGGCGCGCCTACGCCCCCCGCCCCACCGAGCTCGCCCATCGCGATCTCGATCTGGGCGGCGAGTACCAGTGGCGCCGCGAGGGCGAGTACCACCTGTTCAACCCCGAGACGGTGTTCAAGCTCCAGCACGCGACGCGAGCCAAGCGATACGACGTCTACAAGGAGTACACGCGCCTCGTCGACGACCAGTCGAAGCGCCTCGCGACGCTGCGCGGCCTGTTCACGCTCCGCGAGGGCGTGCGCCAGCCCGTCCCGATCGACGAAGTGGAGCCCGTGAGCGAGATCGTCAAGCGCTTCGCGACCGGCGCGATGTCGTACGGTTCGATCTCGAAGGAAGTGCACGAGACCCTCGCCATCGCGATGAACCGCATCGGCGGCAAGTCCAACACCGGCGAGGGCGGCGAAGATGCCGACCGCTACGTGCGCGACGCGAACGGCGATCTCCGTCGTTCGGCCGTGCACCAGGTTGCGTCGGGCCGGTTCGGCGTGACGTCGGAGTACCTCGTCAACGCCGACGATCTCCAGATCAAGATGGCGCAGGGCGCGAAGCCCGGCGAAGGCGGCCAGCTCCCCGGCCACAAGGTGTACCCGTGGATCGCCAAGACCCGGTACTGCACGCCGGGCGTCGGCCTGATCAGCCCGCCGCCGCATCACGACATCTATTCGATCGAGGACATCAAGCAGCTCATCCACGACCTGAAGAACGCCAACCCGGCCGCGCGCGTGCACGTGAAGCTCGTCGCGCAGGTCGGCGTTGGCACGGTTGCCGCCGGCGTGGCGAAGGCGCACAGCGATGTCGTGCTCATCTCGGGCCATGACGGCGGCACCGGCGCGTCGCCGCTCACGTCGATCAAGCATGCGGGCGCGCCGTGGGAGCTCGGGCTCGCCGAGACGCAGCAGACGCTCATGCGCAACGGGCTGCGCGACCGGATCGTCGTGCAGGTCGATGGACAGCTGAAGACGGGGCGCGACGTGTTGATCGCCGCGCTGCTCGGCGGCGAGGAGTTCGGTTTCGGCACCGCGCCGCTCGTCGTGAGCGGCTGCGTGATGATGCGCGTGTGCCACCTCGACACGTGCCCGGTCGGGATCGCGACCCAGAATCCCGAGCTGCGCAAGCGCTTCTCCGGGAAGCCGGAGTTCGTCGTCAACTTCTTCGAGTTCATCGCCGAAGAGGTGCGCGAGTACCTCGCGGCGCTGGGGTTCCGCTCGATCGCCGAAGCGATCGGGCACACCGAGGTGCTCGACGTGAGAGCGGCCATCGACCACTGGAAGGCGCACGGCCTCGATCTCTCGCCGATCCTCGCGGAAGCCGAGAACCCGTATGAGGGCAGACCCGCTTCTGCAGCCGCGGTCAGGACCATGGGCTCGAGCGGGCCCTCGATCGCCAGCTCATCGAGCAGGCCGCCGCCGCGCTCGCTGATGGAAGCCTCGTCGAGATCGAGGCTCCCGTGCGCAATACGAACCGCTCCGTGGGCACGATGCTCGGCTCAGAGGTGACGAAGCGGTGGGGTGGCGCGGGACTTCCCGACAACACGATCCGCATCCACCTGCGCGGGTCGGCGGGGCAGAGCTTCGGCGCGTTCGTGCCTCGCGGCATCACGCTGCGCCTCGAAGGCGACGCCAACGACTACACCGGCAAGGGCCTGTCAGGCGGCATTGTGATCGTGCACCCCGACCGGGACGCGCTCTTCGCGGCCGAGGACAACGTCGTTGCCGGCAACGTCGTGCTCTACGGCGCGACGTCGGGTGAGGCGTACCTGCGCGGCACGGTGGGCGAGCGGTTCTGTGTGCGCAACTCCGGCGCGACGGCGGTCACCGAAGGCATCGGCGACCATGGCTGCGAGTACATGACCGGCGGACGGGTGGTCGTGCTGGGCCCGACCGGGCGGAACTTCGCCGCCGGGATGTCGGGCGGGATCGCCTACGTCTATGACCCTGACGACCGCTTTCCCGCGCTGGTCAACTACCAGATGGTGGAGCTCGAGCCGCTCACCGCCGACGACCGCGAGTGGCTGCGCGCGACGGTCGAGCGTCATCGCGAGCTCACGGGCTCCGACGTCGCCGACCGCCTGCTCACACAGTGGGAGAGCGAGGTCGAGTCGTTCCGCAAGGTGATGCCCCAGGACTTCAAGCGCGTGCTCGCCGTCATGGACGAGGCGGCCGCGTCGGGCCTGTCCGAGGAAGAGACGCTCAAGCGCGTGATGGCGGCGGCACATGGGTGAGACGACCGGCTTCCTCAAGTGGGGACGGATCACACCCACACGGCGCCCCGTCTCGGTGCGGCTCCACGATTGGCACGAGGTGTACGAGCCGTTCGAGCGCGACACGCTCAAGCAGCAGGCCGGCCGCTGCATGGATTGCGGGATCCCGTTCTGCAACAACGGTTGCCCGCTCGGCAACCTGATCCCCGACTGGAACGACCTCGTCTACCGCGATCACTGGCGCGAGGCGATCGAGCGGCTGCACGCGACGAACAACTTCCCCGAGTTCACCGGGCGGCTGTGCCCCGCGCCGTGCGAGGCGTCGTGCGTGCTCGGGATCAACCAGGACCCGGTCACGATCAAGCAGGTGGAGGTCGAGATCGTCGATCGTGCGTGGGCCGAAGGCTGGATCCAGCCGGTCGTGCCGTCGGTTCGAACCGGCAAGCGCGTGGCCGTCGTCGGATCGGGCCCGGCCGGCCTGGCCGCGGCCCAGCAGCTCACGCGCGCCGGACACGACGTCGTGGTGTTCGAGCGCGCCGACCGCATCGGCGGGCTGCTCCGGTACGGCATCCCCGAGTTCAAGATGGAGAAGCGGCACCTCGACCGCCGGCTCGAGCAGATGCGCGCCGAGGGCACCGAGTTCCGCGTGAACGCCAACGTCGGCGTCGACGTCGCGGTGTCCGAGCTCCGCGGCGTTCGACGCCACGGTCCTCGCCGGCGGCGCGACCGCCGCGCGCGACCTCCCGATCCCCGGACGCGAGCTGCGCGGGATCCACCAGGCGATGGAGTACCTGCCGATCGGGAACCGCGTGCAGCAAGGAGACCTCCCCGAGCCCACGATCACCGCGGCCGGCAAGCGCGTCGTGATCATCGGCGGCGGCGACACCGGCGCCGACTGTCTCGGCACGGCGCACCGCCAGGGCGCCGCTGTCGGTGCACCAGTTCGAGATCCTGCCGCGGCCGCCCGAGCACCGCGCGCCCACGAACCCGTGGCCGACGTGGTCGAACGTCTTCCGCGTGTCGTCGGCCCACGAGGAAGGCGGCGAGCGCGTCTACAGCGTGAACACGGAACGCTTCGTCGGCGACGAAGACGGGACCGTGCGTGCGCTGGTCGCGCACGAGGTCGAGATGGTGGATGGCCGCTTCGAGAAGATCGAGGGCACCGACTTCGAGCTGCCCTGCGAGCTCGTCCTGCTGGCGATGGGCTTCGTCGGCCCTGAACGGGATGGATTGCTCGAGAGCCTCGGCGTCGGCCTTCGACGCGCGCGGCAACGTCGCGCGCGACGGCTCGTTCATGACCAGCGTGCCGGGCGTGTTCGCCTGCGGCGACATGGGGCGCGGCCAGAGCCTCATCGTGTGGGCGATCGCCGAGGGGCGCTCGTGCGCCGCCGGCGTCGACCGGCACCTGGCGGGCGAGACGCAGCTCCCAGCGCCGATCGAGCCGACGGCGCGCCCGCTGCTCTGACCGGTTAGAGGTTAGAGGTTAGAGGTTAGAGGACCGCATGATCCTCTCCGGTGCAGAATGAGCAAAGGGCGCCGATTGATTGAGGCGCCTTTTTCTTGTGCCTGGCGCTCTTGTGGAATCGATGGCAATCGATTAATATCGATGGGTTATGAAGAAGCCACGCCGGACACTGCCTGCCACCGAATTGCGCGTCCACCTGGGCGAGGCGCTGCGCGCGCTCGAGGCCGAGGACCTGGTGATCGAGAAGGGCGGGGTGCCGGTGGCGCTGCTGATCAAGTACCGGGCCGCGACCGAACCAGCGGAGCCGGCGCCGGCGGGCGAGTACGAGCGGGCGCTCTCGAAGCGTGCCGAGGCTGGCGGCTGGGAGCGCATGGAGGCCGTCATGGCGAGCGGCTGGGCCGGCATCGAGGCCGAGGAGCTGGCGGCAAATGTGTATCGCTGGCGCGAGGAGGGCGCGAGCCCGCGCCACTACTCGTTCGACGAGCCCGCGGAGGCGGAGGGCGATGAGCGCGAGATACCTTATCGACAGCGACGTCTGCATACACGCCGTGCGGAGGGGCAACGAGTCGCTGAGCCGGATGCTCCGGACTATACGCCCTGACGGCCTCGCGATGAGCGTCATCTCGTACGGGGAAGTGCTGGAGGGCGTGCTCTATTCGCGCGAGCGGCTCGCCAACATCCAGAAGTGGCGGGCCTTCGTCGCCGGATTCGATGTGCTCGACGTGACGCTTGCCGTCGCCGAAGTGTGGGCGGAGGTGCGCGGTGCGCTGCGCGCTCGCGGCAACACGATCGCCGACAACGACCTGATTATCGCCGCGACGGCGATCCGCTTCGGCATGACGCTCGTGAGCCGCAACCTGCGGCACTTCGCGCGCGTCCCGGGCCTGGACCTGCTCGTGCCGGACGAACCTAGAACCTAGAACCTAGAACCTGGTCCTGGGCCGGGGCGCTCGGTTTCCTTGTCTTGACACCACCGGGGCGCGGACAATACGATATACAACACAATCAAGTATGCTCTTTAGCATTTACGGAGGCGCAGGATGGCCGCTGACAACGACATGATGGTCCCGGCACGGGAGTTCAACGCCGAGAACTTCCTGCCGGCCGAACTGCTCGACTGGATACGGCCGCTGGTCGCCGAGTTCATCGGCCCGTTCGCGCTGACGTTCATGGGCGCGGGCTCGATCATGCTCGCGGTGACACAGGGGTACAGCAACGGCGGCACGCTGGTGATGGTCGCGCTCGCCCACGGCCTCGCCATCGGACTGATGATCGCCGCGGCGGGCCACATCTCCGGGGGGCACTACAACCCGGCGGTCACGATTGGACTGTGGTTAGGCGGCAAGATAGGCACGATCAAGGCCGTCGCGTACGTGGTGGTGCAATTGCTCGGCGCGGTGGTCGCTGCGCTGATCCTCAAGCAGCTCTTCGACGAGTCCAACGCCACGCTCGCGAACGCGGTCCCGTCGGTGAACTACGGCGGCCTCCAGGATACGGACTTCATCATCGTAGGCCGGCAGAACGCGCTGATCATCGAGGCCATCGGGACGTTCTTCCTGATGTACGTGATCTACGGCGTCGCCATCGACGCGCGCGGTGCGCACGCGATCGCGGCGCTCGCCATCGGCCTGACGATCACGATGGACATCCTGATGGCCGGCCCGCTGACGGGCGCGGCTGTAAACCCGTCGCGGCACTTCGGCGTGGCGCTCGTCGACGGCACGTGGAAGGACGCGTGGATCTACTGGGTGGGGCCAATCGCCGGCGCCTCGATCGCGGCCGTCGTGCAGTCCTACATCTTCATACCACGCAGCGAGGCGGAGCCGGCCGCCCAGCCGACGGAGCACCACGGCTGACGGAGAGCGGGTCGATCAGCCGCCCCGTCCCGCGGGGGGCCGCGGAGTCGGCGTCTAGCGCGCGCCCTTTTTCGGGCGGGCGAGCGTGAGTTTCGCCGCACCACTGCGGAGCCTGAGGCGCCCGTCGCGTCCCAGGGCTTTGCTCGCGGCGGCGGACGTTATCTCGATGAACGCGAGTTCGTCCTGAACGTCGATGTTGCCGATGGCCGAGCCGGGGATGCCGGCATCGGCGGTGAGGCTCTTGACGATGTCGCCGGGCCGCACGCCGCGGCGCCGCCCCGCATCGAGAACGAGCCGGACCATGCCGTCCTCCGCCGCGTGGCCGTCGGCGGCGACGACCGCCGGCCGCGCAGCTCCAGTCCTCGCCTCGAAGGCGAGCTGGATGGCGCCGGCCGCGATTTCCAGCGGGCTGTACTCCTCGGCCAGCTCCTCGGCAACCAGGCCGTACGGTTCGCCGGCGCCGTCGCGGAGGGTCTCGCGGAGGGACTCCAGGAACGCTTCCCGGCGGCGTGCGGCAACGTCTTCCAGCGTCGGCAAGCGCAGGGGCTTGAGCTTCTTCCGGATGTCCTTCTCGATGATGCGAAGCAGCCGCGTCTCCCGCGGCGTAACCAGCGTGATGGCCTCGCCTTTGCGGCCCATGCGGCCCGTCCTGCCGACACGATGCACATAGGCGTCCGCGTCGTCGGGTATGTCGTAGTTGATGACGTGCGTGACATCCGGGATATCAAGGCCCCGGGCGGCGACATCGGTGGCCACGAGCAGTGCCACGCGGCTCTCGCGAAACGCGCGCAGGACGCGCTCGCGTTGCGCCTGGCTCATGTCCCCGTGGATGGCGTCGGCGGTGTAGCCGCGCGCTTGCAGCGTGGAGGCGAGCTCGCCGGCCTCACGCCGGGTGCGGCAGAAGATGATTGCGGACTGAGGCGCCTGCAGGTCGAGGATGCGCGTGAGGGCGTCGGGTTTGGCGCGCGGTGACGTCTCGTAGTAGACCTGGTGTGTTTGAGGCACGGTCCGGGCTTCGTGCGCCATGGCGATGACCTGGGCATCGCGCATGTAGCGGCGCGCCAGGGCCTGGATCCTGGCCGGCATGGTGGCGGAGAACAGAGCCGTCTGCCGTTCCGCGGGCGTCCGATCCAGGATGAACTCGATGTCCTCGATGAATCCCATGTCGAGCATCTCGTCAGCCTCATCGAGGACAACCAGGCGCACCTCATCCAGACGCAGGGTGTCCCGGCGGATGTGATCCATGACGCGCCCCGGCGTGCCGACAACGAGATGAGCTCCGGCGCGCAGCCCGCGCAGTTGATGCTCGTAGGCCTGCCCGCCGTAGATGGGCAGCACGCGTACACCACAGTAGCGGCCGATGGCGTACGAGGCCTCGGCAACCTGCACGGCCAACTCCCGCGTGGGGGCGAGCACGAGCGCCTGCACAGCGCGTCGAGCGGGGTCGATACGCTCCATGATCGGGATCGCGAACGCGGCGGTCTTGCCGGTGCCCGTCGGTGCCTGCGCAATGACATCAGCGCCGCGCATCAGCACGGGGATCGTCTGCTTCTGGATCGGTGAAGGCTCCTCGAAGCCGAGCGCATCGATGGCCTTCACGATCTCAGCCTTCAAGCCCAGTTCGTGAAACGGCGACTGCATGGGAAACCTCCGGCAAGCTGGACTGGCGGCGGCCGCGTCTCCCGCCCTGCTGGGGCGCCAGGCGCGGGACGGCCAGCCGAAGGAAAAGAACAAGGGGCTGCGGAGCCTCGTGTGCATCAGCAGCCGTCCATTGTATGGCCTTGCGGTGATCTCTTGCATAGCCAGATCGTACGCCGGGTCTCGGCCGGCGCGGCGGCGCGCCATGGGCGCTTTTCCCCTACACTCAAGTCTGGTTGCGCAGCATCGAGTAACTGCCGGATTGTTGGAGTCCATTCGTAGCGGATGAACGTCGTGTACTTAACGATCGGCGGCGCGCTCGGGACGCTGTCGCCACGAGCAGCGGCAAGGACCGGAGCGTGAGCGGCAGCCTGTGACGTTAGCGCGGGCGGGGCGTATCATCTGGCAAACACGAAGGAGGACGGCATGGCAGACGCGACACAGGTGGTGCGGGACTTCTGCGCGGCGTGGGAAGCGCGCGACCAGCAGCGGATACTCGATGCGTTCACGGACGACGGGGTCTACCACAACATGCCGATGGCGCCGGCGACCGGCAAGGACGCCATCAAGGCGCTGCTCGGCATGATCCTGGCGCCCGCGAGCGACGTGAAGTTCGAGATCAAGCAGATCGCCGCAAACGGCAACGTCGTGCTGACGGAGCGCCTCGACGCGTTCGTGATGGGCGGCAAGACCGTGACGTTGCCGGTGATGGGCGCCTTCGAGGTGCGCGACGGCAAGATCGCCGCGTGGCGCGACTACTTCGACCTTGCGACGTGGACGAAGCAGGCGGGGTAGGTCGCGGCCGCCGCACGTTTCGCAGGGACGATTCGGGGGAGAAGATCGTAGCGAAGGAGCTTCAGCTCCGCCCCGTCCGCTGCATGGGCGGAGCTGAAGCTCCTTCGCTACGGCCGGCGGGAGGCGGGCGCAGCAGGCTGCGCCCCTACGACTTCTCCAGCCAGGCGTTGAACTTGGCCGCGCGCTTCTCGCGGAAGGCGATGACGCCTTCGAGCGCGTCGGCGTGATGGTCGCTGATCGCCGTCTTGGCGGCGATGTCGTCGAGCGCCTGCCCGAACGTCTGCTCGGCGGCGTTGTAGATGGAGCGCTTGAGCAGCCGCATCGACACCTGCGGGCCGTTGGCAAGCTCGACGGCCAGCGCCATCGCGCGCTCGGGCAACTCCTCCGGCGGCACCACTTCGTGCACCAGGCCCAGCTCCAGCGCCTCGGCGGCGGTGACGATGCGGTTGCGCATGAAGAAGTCGATCGCCTTCGCCACGCCGAGGATCTGCGTGATGAGGAACTGGCCACCCTCGTCCGGCAGCAGGCCGAAGCGCAGCGTCGCGCTGCCCATGCGCGCGTCGCTCGACGCGATGCGGAAGTCGCAGGACAGCGCGAGCGAAAAGCCGGTCTGAATTGCTATGCCGTTGATCGCGGCGATCGTCAGCTTGTCGAGCGAGCGCATCGCGACGTTCAGCGGCTGCGACAGCCAGCGCAGCCCTTCGTACGTGCCGATCGGGTTCTCGTGGCCGCCGGGGATGTCCTGCGTCAGCGCTTCGACGCCCTCGCTGGGGCGCGGCCGGCCGCTCATGTCGTCGCCGGCGCAGAACGCGCGGCCGCTGCCGGTGATGACGAGCACGCGCACGCGGTCGTCCATCTGCGCCTGGGTGATGGTCTCGATGAGGTCGCGCTTCATGGGCTGCGTGGTGCCGTTGAGCCGCTCCGGCTGGTTCATGGTGATCAGCGCGATGCCGGGCTCGTGGAGCCTGACCTCGAACCCGCGAAAGTTGCCTTCCCGCATGGCCGCCTCCCTGGCTGTCCGCGTGCCGTCCGGGCGTTACCGTACCACCGCCGCGGCCGGCGCGGAACCGGCCGGTGCGGGCGGCGGGAGTTGTTCCGCATGGCGCCCGGTTCCCGTACACTCGACAACGTCGCGGCACCGTTTCCGGTGCCGATGAGAGAATCGAGGTGACGCATGGTCGCGATCTACGGAGACATCACGGCGCAGGACGACTACACGCACCCGCTGGGGCCGGAGTCGAACTTCAACGAGAGCATGTACTTCAACTTCTTCGACCGCGCGCAAGAACAGCGGCGGCTTCGTGCGCCTCGGCAATCGCGCGAACGAGGGCTACGCCGAGATGACGCTGACGCTGTACCATGCCCGACGGCAGCGTGCTGTTCCAGTACAAGCGCCCGGAGATCACGAACAACGACGCGATGGACGCCGGCGGCATGCGCTTCGAGGTGATCGAGCGGCCTCGAGAAGCTGCGCACGACGTACGACGGCTCGCGCCGTCTACCTCACGGAGCCGGCGCAGATGGCGGACCCGCGCGTCGCGTTCAAGAACAACCCGTGCAAGAAGGTGAAGCTCGACCTGATCCACGAGGCGGCGGGCCCGGCGTACGGCAGCACCGGCGCGAACCACAAGGTCGTCGACCCGGAGAAGGAGTTCGCGAAGGCGCACTACGAGCAGCACATGAAGGTGCACGGCACCGTCGAGGTCGACGGCGAGGTGATGCAGATCGACGGCCTCGGGCTGCGCGACCACTCGTGGGGGCCGCGCTACTGGCAGGCGATCCACTCGCTACCGCTGGCTCACGATCAACTTCGCGCCGGACTTCGGCATGATGGTCTCGACGGTCTGGCGCGACCCGGAGCACCGCACGCAGGGCGGCGTCGTGTACCGCGGCGACAAGATGGACCAGATCGTCGGCGTCGACATCGACACGCGACTTCGAGGACAACGGCCTGTTCCACAAGAGCCTCGTCGCGCACCTCAAGCTCAACACCGGCGAGCAGCTCGACGTCACGCGGCAAGGTGATGGGCTTCATCCCGCTGCGCAACCGCCGCGAGGGCATGACGACGCACGTCGGCGAAGGGCATGACGGAGTTCCGCTGCGGCGACGCCGTCGGCTACGGGCTGTCGGAGTACCTCGACCAGGTCGAGTAGATGCGCCGACGAGGAATTGCGGCGCGAACGGTCGCGGCACTTCATCCGAGCCGCTGCGATCCGGGCGACGACCGGCGCGTCGAAGTCGCGCGACCTGCGGCGGCTCACGGGCGGCGCGTCGCGCGAGACGTGGTCGCTCGATGCGACGCTCGAGCTGCGGCGACCACGACGACGGCTGCCGCTGATCCTGCAGCGCGACGTGCGCGGCGCGCCGAAGGAGCTGTCGCGCCCGATCGAGTTCCAGCTCATGAAGGCCGCGTTCGACGAGGGCGTGCCCGCGCCGGAGCCGCTGTGGGTCGGCGACGAGTCGCTCGGCGCGGCGAGTTCGTTCTTCGTGCGCCGCGTCGACGGCGAGACGCTGCCGCGCCGCCTGCTGCGCGAAGACGTGTACGCGCGAGGCGCGCGCGGCGCTGCCGGCGCAGCTCGGCGCGCGCTGCTCGCGCAGATCCACGCGATCGACCGTCGCGAAGCACGGCCTCGACGCGCTGCCCGCGCCGCCGGCCGGCGTCGCGCCCGCGGCGTACGAGGTCGAGCGCTACGAGCAGATCTTCCGCGCGATCGCGCCGGAGCCGCACCCGGCGTTCGAGCTGGCGTTCCGCTGGCTGCGCGCAGCATCCCGTCGATCGCCGCGCGACGAACGCCGACGACGCGCGCACGCTCGTGCACGGCGACTTCCGCATCGGCAACGTGCTGTTCGGGCCGGAGGGGCTGCGCGTGATGCTCGACTGGGAGCTGGCGCACATCGGCGACCCGATGGAGGACATGGGGTTCATCTGCGTGCGCTCGTGGCGCTTCGGCGGGCCGAAGCCGGTCGGCGGCATCGGCGAGCGCGAGGAGTTCTTCGCGGCGTACGAGGCCGCGGGCGGCGCGAAGGTCGACCCGGAGCGCGTGCGCTTCTGGGAGGTGTTCGGCAACCTGCGCTGGGGCGTCATCTGCCTCAGCCAGGCGCGCACGTACCTCGACGGCCATCTCGAAGAGCGTCGAGCTGGCGAGCATCGGCCGCCGCACCGCGGAGACGGAGTGGGAGTTGTTGGGGCTAGTAGACAGTTGACAGTTCACAGTTGACAGTCGGGATCGCGACCCTACTGTGAACTGTCTACTGTGAACTGTGAACTGGAGCGAAGCGACATGCACGACCGTCCGACCGTAGACGAACTGCTGCGCGCCGTCGAGCTGCTGCTCGACGAGCAGCTCGTGCCGACGCTCGACGGCTGCGCGCAAGTACAACGCGCGCGTCGCCGCGAACGTCATCCGCATCGTCCGGCGGGAGCTGCAGCACGAGGAGCGCCAGCTCGACGCGGAGTGGCGCGGGCTCGACATCGTGCTCGGCCCGGCGGAGCGCCCGGCGACGCTCTACGCGACGCAGCAGGCAGCTGCTCGAACGCAACCGCGAGCTGTCGGAGCGCATCCGCGAAGGCGACGCCGACGCCGGGCGCTTCCGCGACCTCGTGCTCGCGCACGTGCGCGACACCGTGCACGCGAAGCTGGAAGTGTCGGACCCGGAGTGGCTGGCGGGGTGACGGGACTTAGGAAGCGGGAGGCGGGAAGGGTTACGCTCTTCGTGATTGCGTAGGGACAGGTCTTCAGACCTCTCCGTTTCCTTTACCAGATGATTGCTCCGCCTCTGGGGTCGCGCGCCGTGGCGGCGAACCTCACCCCCCAACCCCCTCTCCGCCCGGCGGCGAGGGGGAGCTTAGGACGAACAACGTGTTTCGCGCCTAAGACATCGCTCGTTCGTTGAGCGAATGGGCGGACAGGTCTGAAGACCTGTCCCTACGGCGAACAAAGGATCGCGCGCGCGAGCGTGTGGGCGCGCGTCATCGTCGATCTGGCGCGGGGTCAGGTTCTGTATAGCGCGTCTCACGCCCGCGCGAACACGCCGCCCAGCAGATCCAGCATCAGCTTCGCGGCGATGCGCGGGGTGACGCCGGCGGCGTCGTAGATCGGGTCGACCTCGGTGAGGTCGAAGCCGACGATGTCGTACTGCTTCGCGACGAGCAGCAGCGCTTCCTTGAGCTGGTAGTAGTTGATGCCGCCGGGCTCCGGGTAGCCCGTGCCGGGCGCGCCCGCCGGGTCGAGCACGTCGATGTCGATCGTGACGTACGCCTGCGTCGCGCGCTTCGCCCGGCGCGGCAGCGACGCCAGCGCCGCCGGCACGCCCTCGCGCACGATGCGCTCGGCCGGCACGATGATCACGCCGTCGCGCTGCGCCGCCTCCCACGGCTCGAAGCGCTCGAGCACGCCGCGCAGTCCGATGTTCACGATCTGGCGCACGTGCGGCAGCTCGCTCGAGCGGCGCATGTGGTTGTCGTGCGAGTAGCGGACGCCGTACTTCTCGTCGGTGTAGTCCTGGTGCGCGTCGAACTGGATCAGCGTCAGCGGCGCGTCGTCGAACGCGCGCACGATCGGGAACGTGATCGCGTGGTCGCCGCCGACGAACACCGGCACGCGGCAGTTGCGCCGCACCAGGCGCGCCGCCTCGGTGATGATGTCGAAGTTCTCGAGCAGGTCGACGGTGCGCACGTCGACGTCGCCGACGTCGGCCATCGAGACGCCGGCGAGGATGCGCGACGCCGCGTCTCGGCGTCGATCCAGCCGCGCCACTCTTCGCTCGGGCTCGTAGCGCGTCGAGGCGTCGCGGATGGCGGCGGGGCCGAAGCGCGCGCCGGGGCGGTCGTTCGTGCCGCCATCGAACGGCACGCCGACGAAGCCGACGTCGGCGCGCCACGTCTCCATGTCCTCGACGACCGGCGCGCCGAAAGAACGACGCGAACCCGTGGCGCATGACGCCCTTCGCCGTGCTGCGGGACTCGCCGGCTGTCGATGGCCTTCGGATGACGGAGTGGTCATGACGAACCTGAGAACCTAGAACGCTAGACACGCTAACACCTAACACCTCAGCCCCTACATCGATCTGCGCCTTCTGCAGCCTGCCGCTGTAGTCGATGTAGACCGACTTCCACTCGGTGAACGTCTCCAGCGCGGCGGTGCCGGCTTCGCGGTGGCCGTTGCCGGTGCCGCGCGTGCCGCCGAACGGCAGGTGCACCTCGGCGCCGATCGTGCCGGCGTTCACGTAGACGAGGCCGGTGTCGATGCGCCTCGATCGCCCGGAACGCCTTGTTCACGTCCCGTGTATATATCGACGAGCTGAGGCCGTACGAGACCCCGTTGTTGACCTCGATCGCCTCGTCCAGGCTCTCGACGCGGATCAGCGCCGTCACGGGGCCGAAGATCTCCTCCTGCGCGATGCGCATCGCCGGGCTTCGCGTCGGTGAAGACGGTGGGCTGGAAGAAGTAGCCGCTTTTCGAGCGCGCCGACGTTCGCCGTGCCGCCGCCGCACGCCAGCTTCGCGCCGTCCGCCGCGCCGACGGCCATGTAGGAGTCGATCTTGTGGAGCTGGTCGTGTGTTCACGACCGGGCCGACGTCGGTGGCGTCGTCGAGCCCGTTGCCGAGGCGCAGCCGCTCGGCGCGCTGCGACGAGCTTTTCGGCGAACTCGTCGTACACGCCTTGACTGCACGATGACGCGGCTGGCGGCCGTGCAGCGCTGCCCGGTCGTGCCGAACGCGCTCCAGATCACGCCGTCGAGCGCGAGGTCGAGGTCGGCGTCGTCGAGCACGGTGATCGCGTTCTTGCCGCCCATCTCGAGCGACACCGGCTTGCCGAGCTCCGCGCACTGCATCGGCGATCTGCTTGCCGACGGCGTTCGAGCCGGTGAACGAGATCAGGCTGCACGTCCGGGTGCTCGATGATCGCCGGAGCCGACCTCGGCGCCTTCGCCGAAGACGAGGTTGACGACGCCGGGCGGCAGGCCCGCCTCCTCGAGCGCCTTCGACGAGGTTGTACGCGCTCTTCGGCGAGAACTGCGACGGCTTGAAGACGACGGTGTTGCCGGTGACGAGCGCGGGCATGATCTTCCACGACGGGATCGCCATCGGGAAGTTCCACGGCGTGATGCAGCCGACGACGCCGACCGGCGCGCGCACCGACATGGCGAACTTGTCGCGGCAGCTCCGACGGCGTCGTCTGGCCGAACGTGCGGCGGCCCTCGCCGGCCATGTAGTACGTCATGTCGATGGCTTCCTGGACGTCGCCGCGCGCCTCCTTGAGGACCTTGCCCATCTCCTCGGTCAGCTCGCGGGCGAAGCGCTCCTTGCTCTCGGAGCAGGATCTCGCCGGCGCGGAAGAGGATCTCGCCGCGCTTGGGGGCGGGCATGCGGCGCCAGCTTCGCCTGCGCCTCCTGCGCGGCGCAGACGGCGTCGCGCACGTCCTCGGGTCCGGAGCGGGGGTAGGCGCCGGTGGGCTCGCCGGTGGCCGGGTTCTCGCGCTCGAAGCGGCGGCCGCCGCGGGCTTCGGCCCAGCGCGCCGCCGATGTAGTTCTGGTACTGCTGCGTCATAGCGGGGTCCCTCCAGCTAGATCATCGGTGCTGAAGTGTGTGCATTCATATGGTAGCGCGTGGGATCGGGGGTGGAGAGGGTGAGTTTGGAGGGGGAAGGCGGGCGGCGGGATGGAAGAGGTCGGGGAGTATGAGTCCGGCTGCGTCAGAAGTGGCGCCGGGGCCGGGCGAGGATGTTCGTGACCTGGAGCCAGCACCCCGGCGCGGTATCGCCGGGCGAGAACGAGCGCGTGAGACCGACTCGAATGAGCGTGTCGTCGGCGTCGAACTCCGCAGCCACGTTTCGGAGGAAGCTGCCTTCGCAAGCCTCACACACGCCGGGGTGCGTCTTCACGGAGAGATCCTGGAACGGAACCCCCTTCCAGGTTACGCCCGCGCCGTCCGTGAACTCGACGCGCAGCGAGTCTCCGGCCAGGTACATGCGGTTGGCGGCGACGTGCACCGTCGCGAGCGAACGCGCACCCTCTCCCGGCAGCCATGCACTGTTGCCGTTCCGGCCACGGAACGCCGGCTTGCCGAACGCCTCTTCGACTGACGCGAATGCGCGAGGGGCCAGCAGCCGGTGCAGCTCCTCATGATTGAGTACGCCGTCCTTGCGCAAGGTCAGGTGGTCCCAGCGGCCGTCCTCGGCGTGTGGAAGTATGGGGCGCCGTTGTGGTTCGAATTGGACGGTGATGATGTCGGCCGGGCGCAGGCCGCCGTACGCGCGGAGCAGCCGTCTGGTGGGCGTGCGGTCGGACAGCCGCACCGTGTCGCCTGTCGCCAGATCGATGCCGGCGACGCAGACGGAATCGCCGCTCATCTCGGTCACGTCCAGCAGCACGATGCGAAGCTTCTTCACATCATGACTTCCTGAACGCCCACCTCCCTGGGAACCTGCTTGCTGACTGCCAGATGCACGATCTCGACCTCGGGCACCGCCTGCGACGCGTCGAGCGCGACGGCCTTGCGGTGGCATTCGTCGGGGTTGTATTCGCTGCAGATGATGCAGGCGCTCGTGCCGCCGCCGCGCGTGATGAGCCGCGACAACTCGGCGATGCCGTCCTGCCATTCATCGGTCGCGCGGAGATGGGCGACGATGATCGGATCGAGGCGCCCCTGCTTCCAGCGGTCCCGCATCGCCCAGTCCTGCGGCATGCCGCCCAACCGGTCGCCGAGGAACCTGTAGCGCACGCCCGCGGCCTCGAGCGCCGCTTCCAGCGGCGCCTGGTCGAAGTGCGCGAGCCTGCTGCGCGGCTTGCTCCGCACGTTGACGACGACTTCGATCGCGTGCGACGTCATGAGGGTGACGAAATCCGCAAGCTCCGACGTGCTGTGACCGGCCGTGTACAGGATCATGCCAGATGCTCCATCTGCTCCTCGATCAGGTCACGCAGCAGGCGGCGGTGGCATTCGGCGTCGTCCTTGCACATGCACATGACCGTCACCGTCTCGTCGCGCGCGAGCCCGGCGATCCGGGCGATCTCTTCGCGCTGGCGCTCGCCCCGCATCTCTTCCAAGTAGCGGGCTTCGTACTCGGGCCACGTGATCTCGTTCTGCTTGAACGCGCGGAGCAGGTCCCGCGACGGGCCGAGCGCCCGCAGATACGTGCCGGCGCGCTCCTTCGAGACGCCCCGCGGCCAGTAGTTCGTCGTGAGGATCCGAATGCCGTCCGCCGGCGACGACTCCTCGTAGATGCTCTTGGCGCGCACGGGCATACGAGAACCTCGTAGACGACTCTACCACAAGTAGAACACGTTTTCTAGCCCTGGGTTAGCGGCGTTTGAGGTCCAGGCGCGCGCCATCGACCACGAAGTGGGGAGATTGGGATCAAGCTGTCTTGGGGCGGACGGCGGCTGTCAGCAGCTATCACAGGAGGGCGCCCCCATCGAGGGCGCCCTCCTGCGTGGCGGCGGCTTCGCGCGTCCTCTACCGCATTTCGCGGCGACGGACCTCGTCGGGATCGATGATGTGGTGCTCGCGGCGGAACGCATTCGCGTTGATCGCCACGATCAGACCAGCAACCAGCCAGAGTATTCCGTTGTTGAACGGATCGTCTGTGTCGACAATCCCGAACCCGACGAGCAATCCGATCACGAGCAGCACGATGGCGCCGATCGCCATCAGCCCCGCGATGCCGTTGCCGAGCATCGTTTCCGCGTCTTTCGCCACGCGCATGCGCTCGGGCGTGCGCGTCCCGCCCTGGCTTTCGGTTCTGTTCAACGATGCACCTCCGCGATACGTAATCTCTCTTGAATTGAGCCTAACGCGGCCACCCTCTCACAAGGGGGTAGGCCGTCCCTGACAGCGGCGGTGCGGCGACAATTGTGATGGCCCCGTAATCGCGGAGCGGGGGGTGTTACGGCGATGTTGTCGAAGGGTTCAGCGCCGGCGCAGGTCGAGCCGAGCGCCATCGACGACGAAGTGGCGGGGGGTGGCGTTGCCGAAGCGGTCCACCTTCGCCTCGACGGCGATCGTGTGGTCGCGGCCGGTGGGAAGCTGGCTCGCGCTGCCTTCGGGGACGAAGATGTCCTCGATGCCGTAGCGGATGAACACCACCGAAGGCAATTGCGTCGGTTGGTCGAAGGCTCCGGCCGGGCCGGTGCCCGTCCGCTCCGGATAGTTGTAGTAGTCGCCCTGTGCCTTGCCCCTGATCAGCACCGTCCCGTCACGCGTGTGCGTGCGTCCGTCGTGCGCCGCGATCGCTTTCCAGTATCCGTCGTCCTGCTGCTGCAGCTCGACGTACAGCGGCATGCCGCAGCATCTCCCGGCGCTCTCGTCCCAGGCGATGCTGGCGGGGTCGAGGCGCGAGATTTCGTATTCGACCGTCGCGAAGTCGCCGCGCAGGAGGTCGTGGGGATCGATCGGCTGCACCTTCAGCAGTACCGTCTCGCCGGTCCAGACCGTGTACTGCTTGAAGCCGAGCACAGAGAACAGCACCAGCAGACTGGATGGCGATGACGATCGCGAGCTTCTTCGCGGGGCTCATGCCGGCACCCCCGTCGCGCCGCTCGCATCATCGCGCGGCGGCGCGGACATGCCGCGGATCAGGCCGCGGCGCATGCGCTCGATGGCGAACGCGACGCCCAGCAGCAGCAGGCCGCCGATGATGAAGAACGCCGACCCGGCGAGCAGCGACCAGAAGACGTCGACATAGCGCGTCAGCAGCCCGATGCCGACGACCGCGAGGCCGAAGTTGATGTAGCGCTCGTCGCCGCGCAGGAAGCCGCGCGTGACGAGCCCGGCGGCGATGGCGAAGTAGACGGCGTTGAACACGAGCGCGTAGCCGGTCCATGCGGGCCACGTCGCCACGATCGCCGCGATAGCGACGACGGCGGCCTGCACGGCCATGTCGGCGCG
The DNA here is from genome assembly GCA_963701135.1 of uncultured Chloroflexia bacterium. Taxonomy (GTDB): domain Bacteria; phylum Chloroflexota; class Dehalococcoidia; order DSTF01; family JACRBR01; genus CAYJMJ01. The sequence continues at coordinate 2,005,930 of OY969567.1, read as the reverse complement.
CGTGTCGATGTCGCGGGGGCGCAGCAGCCACTGCACGGCCGCGAGCGCGGCGGCGAGTGCGATGGTGGCGTAGACGATCGCCGGCGTGGCGTAGGACTTCACGCCGGACTCGATGACCTCGCGCCATACCTCGTCGAACGTGAACGCGTAGACGAGCCCGAGCAGCACGAGCAGCCCCGCGATCTCGTACGTGTCGCTGAAGATGGCGAGTGACTTGCGCCGCGCGTGCAACTGACCTGCCGCGTACAGCATCACGCCGAACATGGCGACCGCGATCAGCACTGACTCCGACTTCGTCGAGTCGCCGTACCGCGACAGCAGCTCCGTGACCAGCCATGCGGTCGCGTTGGCGATGGCGAGCAGCAGCACGATGCGCGATTCGAAGAGATAGGCGAGCGGCAGCGCTCCGATCGCGCCGAGCAGCAGCGGCAACGGCGTGTCGGCGGGCATGTTGTAGATCTGCGCCAGCAGGAACAGCCCCGCCTCGTAGAGCAGCACGCCGAGCAGCAGCAGCGCGCTGCCGATGCGCTGCATGTCGTAGCGGTAGATCAACGCGTAGCCGGCCCCGTAGGAGGCGAGCATGCCGGCGAAGATGCTGGCGGTGCGGAACCACGTCGGCAGTTGTTCCCACTGGGAGGCGAAGAGCAGCACGACGCCGCCGGCCAGCACCAGCGCGCCGATGATCGAGATCGCCGTAACGAACCAGCCGAGCCGCAGCACGCCGACGGCGCGCGGCTCTCCGGCGCCGATGCGCGCCAGGATCGCGCGCTCCTGCTCGGGCGTGATCAGCCCACCATGCGCCCATCCAGCGACATCGTGGGCCAGCCGCTCGCGGTACTCCTGCTCGTCCATGGTTGCAGTATCAGCCCGGGCGGGTTCGGGGGCGAGGTGTGGATGTACCGGGTCGCGTCGCCATATGTACTATTTGCCGGACGGCGGTTGCGTGGGCAGAATTGGTGACCCCCGCGAACGGATACCAGGAGTGAACCTTTGGACAACGACCCTCTCTACGCGCGCGGCACGTGCTCGATCCTCGTCATCACATGCTCGGATTTCCGTTTCAAGAGCGTCGAGCGGGCGTTCGCCGAAGCGGCCGGGCTGGTAGACGACTATGACCTGATCGCGCGGCCGGGGGCGGTCCGCTCGCTCGCGTTCCCGCGGAACGCGGCGGCGCGCGAGAGCATGGAAGATGAGATCCTGATGCTCTGGAAGGCGCATGGCTTCACGCGCGTCCTGATGGTGCACCACCTGAGCTGTCGCGCCTACGACGACCTCGTCTTCGGCGACGGCGAGCGTGACGTGCACATAGCGCACCTCCAGGCGGCGGGCCCCGCGCTCGCGCGGCGCTTCGAGGGAGTGACGGCCGAGGGCTACCTCATCGCGCTCGCGGACGGTGCGCTGCGGGTCGAGAGGGTAGACGGCGAGTAGCACGGTGCCCCAACGTCACATTGGCGGCCGTGATGCTGCATCACGCGGGCTGAAAGCCCGCGCCACGGGACGAAGGCTAATCACGCGGGCTGAAAGCCCGCGCCACGGGACGCGCGCGGAGCAGCATTTCGCGTCAGGGTAGACTGCTGGCCGTGATGCTGCATCACGCGGGCTGAAAGCCCGCGCCACGGGACGAAGGCTCTTCTCTCAGCACCCAGGTAGCGCTCACGCCACCACCTCGGCGGCGGCGGCGGCTTCCAGCGCGTGCAAGAGCGTCTCGCGCCAGCGAGCGCCGGCGGCGTCGAGGTCGATGCGAAGCTGCGCGTGGCCGATGCTGACGCCGTCGGTGCGCTCCAGGTCGCGGCGGGCGGCGTGCGAAAGCTGCTCGCGGAAGTCGTAGCCATCGACCGTGCGCAGCAACAGCACGGTCTGCCCGGCCGGGCCCTCCTCGCGCGGCGACCGAGGCCACGTGAGCCCGCTTCGCCAGCACGCGCAGTTGCACGATGTACAGCAGGTTGCGCACGGGTGCCGGCGGCTTGCCGAAGCGGTCGTTCAGATCGCGCTCGAGCTCGGCCGCCGCGCCGGGAGCCTCGGCCGAGGCCATGCGCTGGTAGAGCGACAGCCGCAGGTTGAGGTCGCCGACGTAGCTCTCGGGGATGAACGCCTGCAACGGCACATCGATGATCGACCGGCGGCTGGATCGCCGATGGCGGAGGCGGCTCGCCCTTCGCGAGCGCCTTCAGCCCCTCGACGGCATCGGCGAGCAGCTTCACGTAGAGGTCGAAGCCGACGGCGCCGATCTGGCCGCTCTGCTCCGCGCCGAGCAGGTTGCCGGCGCCGCGGATCTCCAGGTCGCGCAGGGCGATCTGGAAGCCCGCGCCCAGCTCCGTCGCCTCGAAGATCGTCTGCAGCCGCTTCTGCGCGACCTCGCTCAGGGCGCGGTGCTTCTCGTACAGCAGGTACGCGTAGCGCGCGCGCGGCGCCGCGGCCGACGCGCCCGCGGAGCTGGTAGAGCTGCGCCAGTCCGAACTTGTCGGCGTTGTTGATGATGATCGTGTTGACGTTCGGGATGTCGAGCCCCGACTCGATGATCGTCGTGCAGACGAGCACGTCGGCCTTGCCGTCGGTGAAGTCGAGCATCACGCGCTCGAGCTGGTCCTCCGGCATCTGGCCGTGGCCGATGAGGATATCCGCTTCGGGCACGGTCTCGCGCAGGTGGCGCGCGATCAGCTCGATGTTGTGCACGCGGTTGTGGACGAAGTACACCTGCCCGCCGCGCTCCAGCTCGCGCATGATCGCCTCGCGCACCAGGTGGTCGTCGGACTCGGTGACGTAGGTCTTGATCGGCAGCCGCTCCTCGGGCGGCGTCTCGATCGTCGACATGTCGCGGATGCCGGTGAGGGCCATGTTGAGCGTGCGCGGGATCGGCGTCGCGGTCAGCGTCAGCACGTCGACCTGGCTGCGCATCTGCTTGAGGCGCTCCTTGTGCGTCGACGCCGAAGCGCTGCTCCTCGTCGATGACCACCAGGCCGAGGTCCTTGAACGCGACGTCCTTCTGCAGCAGCCGGTGCGTGCCGATGACGATGTCGACGCTGCCGGCTGCCGCGTCGCTGACGATGCGGCGCTGGTCGCGGTCGCTGCGGAAGCGCGACAGCATCTCGACCCTCACCGGGAAGCCGGCGAGCCGCTGCCGGAACGTGTTGAAGTGCTGCTGCGCGAGCACCGTCGTCGGGACGAGCACGGCGACCTGCGTGCCGTCCATCACCGCCTTGAACGCGGCGCGCACCGCGACCTCGGTCTTGCCGTAGCCGACGTCGCCGCAGACGAGGCGGTCCATCGGCCGCACGTCCTCCATGTCGCGCTTGACGTCGCGGATGGCGCTCGCCTGGTCGGGCGTCTCGACGTACGGGAACGACGCCTCCAGCTCCGGTCTGCCAGGCGGTGTCGGACGGGAAGGCGCGGCCCTCCGCGACCTCGCGCGCGGCGTAGAGCTGCGAGCAGCTCCTTCGCCAGCTCCTGCACGGCGCGGCGCACGCGCGCCTTCGCGCGCGGCCACTCCTGCGAGCCGAGGCGCGTCAGCGACGGCCGGTGCTCGCTCGGGCCGACGTAGCGGCTGACGCGGTCGACCTGCTCCGTCGGCACGAACAGGCGGTCGCCGTCGGCGTACTGCAGTTCGAGGTACTCGCGCTCTTCGCCGGCGATGCCCTTGCGCGCGAGGCCGGCGAACTTCGCGATGCCGTGCTCGATGTGGACGACGTACTCGCCCGGCGACGAGGTCGGCGAGGAACGCCTCGCGGGCGGTGCCGCGGCGCGGCGGCGCACGGCGCTGCTTGCTGAAGCCGAAGACCTCGGCGTCGGTGAGCAGCGTCAGCCCGGCGCCCTCCTCGCCGACGGACCAGCCGTGGGGCAGCGAGCCGTGGATGATCGTGAGCGCGCCGCGGCCGAGCTCGCGGCGCCGCCAGCGTGTCGACGACGCGCGCGAACACGTCGTGCTCTTCGAGCAGCTCGCGCCAGCCGCTTCGACTGCGTGGAGACGACCACGACCTGCTGGCCGCGACGCAGCGTCTGCGTCAGCTCGTCCGGCGAGCGCGCGCAGGCGGCCGCCGTACGCGGCCGCCGGGCCGAACGGCAGGCGCACCGCGGCGTACGCGTCCGGTGCCTCGGCCTCGCCCGTCGCCCAGCGCGAGAGGCTCAGCCGGCGCGGGTGCGCCTCGATCGCCGCGTGCAGCGCCGCCCACGGCAGATGCGGTTCCGGCATGCCGTGCGGCAGCTCGCCGCGACGCTCCAGGTCGCGCCGCGCCTCGGCCGCCGACTCGTCGTGCTCCTGCTGGAGCGCGGCGATGTCCGCCGGCTCGTCGATGACGAGCAGCGCGCCGGGCGGCAGGTGGTCGAGCAGCGTGCCGGTGGCGAGGAACGGCGTGTACGAGCTCGATGCCGTCGAACGGCTCGCCATTTCGCAGCGCCTCGACGTCGCGCTCGAAGCGCTCGCGCTGCTCGCCGTGCAGGCTCGCGAGCTGCATGTGCTCGCCGAGCTGCCGCAGCCGCGCCGGGTCGGCGAGCAGCTCGCGCGCCGGGCCGATGCGCAGCGACTCGCGCATGCCGTGCGAGCGCTGCGTCGCCGGGTCGAACGTGCGGATGCTCTCGACTTCGTCGCCGAACAGCTCGATGCGCAGCGGCAGTTCTTCGGACGGGCGGCCAGACGTCGATGATGCCGCCGCGGCGGCTCGCCTCGCCCGGCGCCGTCACCTGCGGTTCGATGCGGTAGCCGCCGGCATCGAGCGCGCGCAGCAGTTCGTGCTGGTGCGCGCTGCCGCCGCGCGCGACCTCGACCGACGTTCGCGGCGAGCTCGCCGGGCGTCAGCGTCCGCTGCGCGACCGCGGCCGCGCAGGCGACGACGATCGGAGCGGCGCTCGCCCGCCGGACGAGAGCGCGTCGAGCGCCTGGAGGCGGCGGGTGACGTCGTCGGGGTCGGGCGCGAGGCGCTCGTACGGGAGGGCGTCGCGCTCGGGGAAGAGCAGCACGCGCTGGGCCGCCGGCTCGCCGAGCCACGCCTGCAGCTCCTCGACGAGCGCCTCGGCGTGCTGCGGCTTCGGCACGACGATGAGCATCGGGCCGGAGGCGTCGCGCGCGAGCGCGGCGAGCACGGCCGCCTTCGCGCCGTCGCTGACACCGAGCATCAGCGCGCCCGTTTCGGACATGCGGCGGCGGAGGCGATCGAGCTCGACCGTCTCGTCGATGACGGGCAACAGCGCCGAAAGGTCCATGCGCCTCCGGGCGTCAGATCCTCGCGCACAACACGACCGGGGGCTGATCGCGCGATCAGCCCCTTCGGCGTGGGTATTGTAGCAGGGCGGGCTAGAGGGAGGGGCTCGCGCGCGAGCCGAAGTAGCCCGCAGCCGCGTACCCGGCGATCGCCAGCACGCCGACGACGATCGAGGTCACGGCGATTGTGCCGTACGGCAGGCCGTTCTCGGCGCAGCCGCACCGTGCCTGCTTGAACAGCGCGGCGACGGCGAGCAGCGCCGCGACCACGGCGATCATTGCGAGTGTGCGGCGGAGGTGGGTCAGCACGCGAGACCCAGCTCCATCGTCGCAACAATGATAGGCGAGCGCGTCAGCCCGAGCTCCGACAGGTCTTCATCCTCCAGCGCGAGCGCAATCGCCTCACGCAAGTTGCGTGCCACTTCATCCAGCGTTGCACCCTGCGTCACGACGTGGAGGTCGCCGCACTCGGCGACGTAACCGGACTCTTGGCCGGGCCGGATAACCGCGTGGATAGTTCGGCGGAGTTGCATCCTAATGGCTCCTTGCTGCGACGACCTGCACGCACCTGACGGGGTTCTTGGGCACCGTCACTACCGGCCGTCGAAGTATCCCATCAGGGCATACCCGCCCGCGAAAAGAAGTCCGCTGATCAAGATCCAGATGCCAGCGACGAAGACCAGCACGCCCGCCTCAGACGTCGCAAGTAACGCCAGGACAATGAGTCCGATGCCAAGGATCGTTCCACAAACGGCGAGCGTTCCAGTGGCTCTGCGGATCATCGTCGCCTAATCCCGGTTGTACCTGTTCATCGCCACCTCGACGCCTTCGGCGATCGCGCATTCGATCGCCTCGATCGCGCGGTCGACGGCGGCGTCGAGCACGGCGCGCTCCGCGGGCGTCGGGTCGCTGAGCACCCACGCGGCGACGTGCTCCGGCTCGCGCGAGGGCTCCCCGTGCACCACCGGCCGGCCGATGCCGATGCGGACGCGCGGGAACTCGTCGGTCTTCGTCTTGTGGATGATGTCGGTCATGCCCTTCTGGCCGCCGCCGCCGCCGTTGCGGCGGATGCCGCACCTTGCCGGCCGGCAGGTCGAGGTGGTCGCAGACGGCCAGCATCTCGCGCGCGTCATCGAGCCGCAGCTTGCGGATGAGCGCGAGCACGGCGGTGCCGCTGTCGTTGTTGTACGTGCGGGTCCTGGCGATGGCGATGCGGCGGCCGGCGATCTCGCCCTCGGCGAGTGCGTAGGTGCCGGTCTTCTGGCTGAACTCCATGCCGTGCTTCTTCGCCAGCCTGTTTGCCGCCCACATGCCGACGTTGCGGCGGTTGCCGGCGTACTCCGCGCCTGGATTGCCGAGCGCGAAGACGAGGCGGATGCCGTACTCGCGCTCGCTGTCGGCGGCCCCGAACAGCCGCTTGATGATGGCGCTCACGCATCCTCCGGCGGCGGTACATCGCGCGGCCCGCGGCGGATGGGCACGATGTTCGATGGCGCGGCGGCCGCATCGGCGTCCCGCCGGCGGCGTCCGCGCCGTGGCGCGGCGTTGGTCTCGGCGGGTCGAGCACGTCGTCGAGCAGGCGGCCGAGCGCGTCGCGCGGCCACGCCTGGTCGCCGTCGTCGAAGAGCTTGAGGAAGCGGACGTCCTCCGTGAACTGCTCGAACGCGGTCTCGGGCGCGTTGCCTTCGCGCATGCGGCGGAGCGCCTTGGCGAGCCGCAGCACGCCGGGCGCCCGCGCCGGCGGCCTCGACTCCGGGTCGGCGGGCACGAGCCGGGTGCCGAGCGCTTCGAGCGGGTCGGCGCCGCGCGAGAGGCCGAACTCGTGCCGGATGAGCGCGGTGTAGGGCGCAAGCGCGTCGGCGTCGGCGACCTCCAGCAGCGCCAGCGCCAGCCGGTCGAGCCGGGGGTGGTCGTTGTGCGGCGGAAACACGTCGGCCGGCTCGATGAGCCCGCTAACGGGCATGACGATGCGTCCGGCGGCGTACCGGGCCATGCGATGCGGCGGCAGCGTCAGTGACTCGACCCTGGCGGGGAGATGTTGCGGCGCCGGGTCGGTGATCGGGCGGATCTTCGGCACGCCGGGGATGCAGATCGCCGTCGCGTCCGGCGCCGACGCGATGTGCGATTTCGACGTCAGCACGACGATCGCGAACTCCGCCGGCGGCGACGGCGGCGCGAGCGGCGACGGCAGCGCATCGCACCACGTCACCGTGCCGCGGCGCCTGCGTCCGCGCGCGTCGTGCACGACGAACTCCCAGTACCGTTCGCTCATGCGGGGATCATAGCAGGGTGAGGGGCGGGCGTCCGCGTCGAGCCTCGCGGCGGCCAGGCGCGTGCCGCGCGACTGCTCGACGATCTCCGGCAGATGCTCCAGCACGTAGTCGATGTCCGCGGCCGCCGTCTCGTGGCCGAGGCTGAAGCGCAGCGTGGAGATCGCGCGCTCGATTGGGACGCCCATGGCGATGAGGACGTGCGACGGCTCGAGCGTCGTCGCGCCGCACGCCGCGCCGGCGCTGCACGCGACGCCTGCGGCGTCGAGGCCGGCGAGCAGGTCGCGGGCGTCGGCGCCGTCGAAGCTCACGCTGACGTTGTTGGCGAGGCGGCGCTCCGGGTGCCCGTTGATCCGCGCATCGGGGATCGACGACAGGATGCCGTCGCGGAGGCGTGCCGCGAGCGAGCGGATGCGGGCGCTGTCGGCTTCGAGCCCCTCCTGCGTGATGCGCAGCGCCTCCGCCGTGGCGACGATGCCGGCGACGTTCTCGGTGCCCGCGCGCCGCTGGCGCTCCTGGCCGCCGCCGTTCTGCTGCGCCAGGAACGGCACGCCACGTCGGACGAAGAGTACGCCCATGCCCTTCGGCCCGCGGAACTTGTGCGCGGCGAGGCTGAGCAGGTCGATGCCGTGGTCGGCGAAGTTGAGGCGCAGCGAGTTCGGCGCCTGCACGGCGTCGGTGTGGAACGGGATGCGCTTCTTCAGCGCCTGGGCGCGTTCGCGCACCGCCGCCGCGATCTCGATGACCGGCTGTATCGTGCCGACCTCGTTGTTCGCCGTCATGATGCTGACCAGCGCTGTGCGCTCCGTCACCGCTGACGCAACGCCGGCCGGGTCGACGAGGCCGTGGCGGTCGACGGGCACGTACGTGACCTCGAAGCCGAAGCGCTCCAGGTACTGGCAGGCGTGCAGTACCGCGTGGTGCTCGATGACGGACGTGACGATGTGGTTGCCCGCGCGCGCCTTCTTCTGCTGGAAGGCGACGCCCTTGATGGCCGTGTTGATCGACTCGGTGCCGCCGCTGGTGAAGATCACCTCCGTCGGCTTGCAGGCGAGGATCGAGGCCACGGTGCGGCGGGCGCGCTGGACGGCGTCGCCGGCGGTTTTCGCGAGCGCGTAGGTGGCCGAGGGGTTGCCGTAGTCGCTTGTGAGGTAGGGCATCATGGCGTCGAGCGCGCGCGTGTGCAGCGGCGTCGTCGCGGCGTTGTCGAGGTAGATGAAGCGTCCCATAGGTGAATTGAGCGTAGATCGATGCGGTGGAAGAAGTAAAGCGCGAGCGCTGCGCGCTAAGAACAGACAACAGAGAACAGGCAACAGAGTGTCGGCCGGCGAGCGCGGCGAAGCCGGAGCAAGGGAGTCGCGCGCTGAGGTCGGGCGAAGGCCCGCCGGCAGCGGACGCAGGTTCGATCGCAACACCTAGCCTTCCAAGCTGGACGTTGCCCCGAGCCGGCGACGCGACATAACGGTCATCCGGCTGGCGGGTCGCCGGGTGCGCCGGCGAGGCCCAGGCGGCTGGCGTGCGCGCCGAAGTCGCCCAAGTCGCCGAGCGGGGGTGCCGCCCGCGACGCGCGGCCGTGCAGCACGGTGCGGGCCGCGCGCGGGAGCGCGGGCAACAGGTCGCTGGCGAGCAGGCCGCGGTCGCCGAGATCTTCGCCGGCCTCCTCGGCGGCGAGCCCGTGCAGGTAGACGCCGCAGGCCGCCGCTTCGAACGGCGCGAGGCCCTGCGCGAGCAGGCCGGCGATGGCGCCCGCCAGCACGTCGCCGGTGCCGGCCGAGGCGAGCAGGGGGTTGGCGTGCGGACCGATCGCGGCGCGGCCGTCGGGCGCGGCGATGACCGTGTGCGCGCCCTTGAGCACGACGGTCTGTCGCCAGTCCGCGGCCGCCTTGACCGCCGCGTTCAGCCGGTCGTCCTGCACGGCCGCGACGGTCGAGCCGAGCAGGCGCGCCATCTCGCCCGGATGCGGCGTGAGCACGCAGGGTGCGCGCATGCGCTCGTGCCAGCCCGGCCGCTGCGCGAGCGCGTTGAGCGCGTCCGCATCGACAACACACGCGCGCACGTTGTCCGGAACGCCGCCGAGCACGGATTCGACGAGCGCGCCCACGCCGTCCGCCTGCCCCAGGCCGGGGCCGATGAGCAGCACGTCGTAGGCCGCGAGCCGCTCGCGGATGACGCCGGAGTTCGACGCGGCGATCGCGCCGTCCGCTTCATCGAGCGGCAGCCACGTCGCCTCCGCGATCGAGGCGGCGAGCATGCGCTGCACGTCGCGCGTGCAGGCGATGGTGACGAGACCGCCGCCGGCGCGGTAACAGGCCTCGGCCGCGAGCCGCGCCGCGCCGACGTACTCGGCAGAGCCGGCGACGATCAGCACGCGGCCGAAGGTGCCCTTGTTCGCCGACTTCGGCCGCTTCGGCAGGTGGTCACGCACCCACGCGGTCCCGAGCAGGTCGAGCGGTACGTCGCGCTCGGCGTCTTTCGGCAGGCCGATGTCGACGACCTGCACCTTGCCCGCGTACTCGGAGCCGGGGAGGGTGTAGAGCCCGACCTTCGCCAGCCCGAACGTGATCGTCATGTCCGCTCGCACGGCGAGCACGTCCGCGCGGCCCGAATCGGCATCGACGCCGGTCGGCAGGTCGACGGCGACGATCTTCGGCGGATGCGCGCGGCCGGCCGTGGCCTGGAGCCGGCGCAGGATCTCCGCGAGCGCGCCCTCGACGGGGCGGCTGCGGCCGGTGCCGAGCAGGGCATCGATCACGACTTCCGCGCCGTCGAGCGCCTGTTGCAGCGAGGCGAAGCCGGCATCGTCGGCGGCGACGAACACCGGCACGCCGCGTTCGCGCACGAGCGCGAGCTTCGGGTCATCGGCGGCGCGCGGCGCGAGCAGGTACACGGCGATGTCGCCCTCCCAGTCGGCGAGGTGGCGCGCCGCGACGAGGCCGTCGCCGCCATTGTTGCCGGGCCCCACGAGCACCAGGATGCGGCGGCCGGCGACGACGCCGAGGCTTAGCCAAACCTCCTGCGCGACGGCGAGCCCCGCCTCTTCCATGAGCGCGTCGAGCGACGTGCCGGCGTCGGCCGCCGCCTGTTCGAGCGCGCGCATCTGTTCCGAGGTCACGAGCTTCACAGCCGTCCCTGCTCCTTCAACCACTCGACGAGCCGCTTGCGGTGCTCCTCGCGGTTCATCGGCGGCTCATCGGCCATGCCGACGACGACGGCGATCGCGAGGTCGGCGTCGTGCGTCAGGCTGACGTCGATGCCGCGCAGGCCGATCGCCTCGCCGCGCTTCTTCGCGTCGCCGTGGAGGTAGACCAGCGGCTTGCCGCGGCGGTTCGGCAGGATCTCGATCTCGCGCCAGGCGAGGCCGCGCGCGCCGGTGCCGAGCGCCTTCATCACCGCTTCCTTCGCGGCGAAGCGCGCCGCCAGCTCGGAGACGCGGCCGCGGCAGAACGCCGCCTCCTCGGCCGTGTAGACGCGGCGCAGGAAGCGCTCGGGGTGCTTTTCGAGCACCTTACGCACGCGCGGGATCTCGATGATGTCGATGCCGACGGCCATCTCCATGCCGCGATTGTACGCCCGGCGGCGGCGGGGCGGAATCGGCACGATCGCTGCGGTAGAATGTCGCCGCCCGAGCGACACAGTGATGGAGCGTACATGACGGCGACGATCATCGACGGCCTCGTTATCTCGCAGCAGATCAAGGACGAAGTCCGTGCCGACGTCGAGCGGCTGCGGGCGGCCGGCACCGACCCGGGGCTCGCCGTGGTGCTCGTTGGCGAGAACGCCGGCTCCGTCTCGTACGTGCGCGGCAAGACGCGCGCCGCCGAGGAGCTGGGCATCCGCTCGGAGACCATCCGGCTCTCCGACACGATCTCGCAGGACGACCTGCTGGGCCTGGTGGGCGATCTCAACGCCGACCGCCGCTGGCACGGCATCCTGGTGCAGATGCCGCTGCCGCCGCATATCAGCGAGGCCGCGGCTGCCGGGGCTGTGGCGGTCGAGAAGGACGTCGACGGCCTGCACCCGGTCAACGCGGGCCGCCTGTTTCGCGGCGAGCCGGCGTTTTTCCCGTGCACGCCGCACGGCGTCAAGCAGATGCTGATGCGCAGCGGCTTCGACCCGGGCGGTAAGCACGTGGTGATCTGCGGGCGCTCGAACCTCGTCGGCAAGCCGCTGGCGGGCCTGCTGATGCAGAAGGCGCCCGGCGCCAACGCCACGGTGACGATCTGCCACACGGGCACGCCCGACATCGGGCGGTTCACGCGCGAGGCCGACATCGTCGTGGCGGTGATGGGCCGCCCGAAGGCGATTACGGCTGACATGGTGAGCGAGGGCGCGGTAGTGATCGACGTCGGCATCAACCGCGTGCCGGACGCGACGAAGAAGAGCGGCAGCCGCCTCGTCGGCGACGTTGATTTCGACGCGGTGGCGAAGAAGGCGGGCGCGATCACGCCGGTGCCGGGCGGCGTCGGTCCGATGACGGTAGCGATGCTGCTCTACAACACGGTGCTGGCCGCGAAGGGCGGGCCGGGCTAGCAGGGTGCTGAAAAACGATTCTTGTTCTCGTGGCGCGGGCTTTCAGCCCGCGTTCGTAGATTCAACTCGCCGCTCCGTATCGACGTTCAGACACTGTCCGGCGACTTTTTCAGCAGCCTGCCTTGAAAATAGCTTCAAAGTCCGACTGGAGCTCCCCTCTCCACGGCGTGGAGAGGGGCCGGGGGTGAGGTGTTCGGTCCGCCGCGCCAGTTCATTTTCATTCGCGGGGGTGGCGCCAACGCGCCATGAGGAACTGCTAGCAGCGTGCTGAAAAGCGATTCTTGTGCGTGGCGCGGGCTTTTAGCCCGCGTTCGTAGATGCAACTCGCCGCTCCGTATCGACGTTCAGACACTGTCCGGCGACTTTTTCAGCAGCCTGCTAGCAGCGTGCTGAAAAGCGATTCTTGTGCGTGGCGCGGGCTTTCAGCCCGCGTTCGTAGATGCAACTCGCCGCTCCGTATCGACGTTTAGACGCCGTCCGGCGACTTTTTCAGCAGCCTGCTAGCAGCGTGCTGAAAAGCGATTCTTGTGCGTGGCGCGGGCTTTCAGCCCGCGTTCGTAGATGCAACTCGCCGCTCCGTATCGACGTTCAGACACTGTCCGGCGACTTTTTCAGCAGCCTGCTAGCAGCGTGCTGAAAAGCGATTCTTGTGCGTGGCGCGGGCTTTCAGCCCGCGTTCGTAGATGCAACTCGCCGCTCCGTATCGACGTTCAGACACTGTCCGGCGACTTTTTCAGCAGCCTGCTAGAGCGGCCGGTCGTCCGACTTCTCCAACGTCCGGTCCTGCGCGAGGTTCTCGTCCTCGTTCAGCGAGCCGAGCGATCCGCCGGGGGTGCCGTGGCCGCGGTTCGGCTTCGGGCCGCGCGACAGGTCGGGCATGTTGGCCTCGAACTGCTGGCCGCGCTCGACGCCTTCCTTGAACCGGATGAGGTCCTGCTCGACCTGGTGCTCCGGATTGGCGAGGAGCTTCGAGACGAAGTCGCCGATCGCGCCGCCCGGCGATTCGTACTCCAGCGCGACGTGCAGCATCGTGGAGCCGTCCGTCTCCGTGAAGTCAACGCGTCCCTCCGCGCGCACGTTGCCGCTGCCTTCGATCGAGCGCCAGGCGATGACGTGCCCGGGCTGGTCCTCCGTGATCTCGGCGTCCCACTCAGCGTTCGTCCACAGCGGTCCCCGGGTCTTCCAGTGGGAGTGGCGTGGGCCGGTGACGTGCACCTCCCGGACGTTGCCCATGAAGATGGGGAGATTCTCCAAGTTGTGCCAGACCTGGTAGACGTCGGTGGCCGGCGCCTGGATGACGATGCCTCGCTCGACTCGGTGCATGGTTGGGCCTCCCGCAGGGTGTGCTGCCTCATGATGGCCGGATCGGGGGCAACAGCCCGGTCACGCGGGCCGGGCGAGCTGTGTCATGTGGCTAACAACGCGGTGTGAGGCGCCGGGGCGCAGACACGGAGAAGCCGGTCCCTCCTCGACCGGCTCCCTCGCGTTCTTCCCATGGACCGACCCTACTGGTGTTCCACAGGGAAGGGCGGCCGGCCAAACCGCCCCCGGAGCCTCATCCTGCCTCAGATCCCCCGCCTTGTTGCCACCAAAGCATCTGGAGGCGATGGAATCGGCTCACTTCCCGGGACCCTCTCCTTTCGGATCCACCGCTGCGGTCCCCGCCCTGGCGGTTTCCTCGTCGCGACGCCGGCAGCGGCCCATGAACTTTCGAAATTCGTAGCGTTATGGCGTGCTGACCTCTTGCAAACCTGTGAACGCTATTGCATGATGTGTAAGAACTGATTGCCATAACACGTGAGTAACTTCGTGAAATATGGCACATGAACTAGATAACGTGATTTAGGTCGCCTGATTGAACATACATGCATTCTAGTTCCTGAAATACGCCTGTCAAGTACTTTGGGCGGCGAATTTCGCACTTTTTCTTCGGCCGCGTGCAAGCTTCCAAGGAGGGAGTCAGATGGCGCAGACGTGGGGATTCCTCACCAATCACGCGCTCGTACTTGTCTACGTCGTACGCCACAGCGGCGCCACCGTGCGTGAGATCTCGGCCGGCGTCGGCGTCACCGAGCGCGCCACGCTCGCCATCCTGCGCCAGTTGAGCGACGAGGGCATCGTGGAGCGGCGCCGCGAAGGCCGCCGCACGACGTACTCCGTGAACTTCGAGCAGATGGCCGCGTACCGGCGCGAGGGCACGGTCTCGCTGACGCCGCGCGAGTTCGTCGATGGCCTGATCAAGACGCTGCTCGCGATCTCGAACTACCACGGTCCGGCTGGCCGCGAGACGGCCGACCCCGAGGCGCTCGACTCCGGCGCGCTCTCGCCGAAGGTCGGTACGTGGGGGTTCTTCACGAACCACGCGCTGCTGCTGCTCTCGATCTCGATGGACAACACGAGCACGGTGCGCGAGATGGCGCAGGGCGTCGGCGTCACCGAGCGCGCGGTCGTCGCGATCCTGAACCAGCTCGAGGACGACAAGATCATCCTCCGCCAGAAGCAGGGGCGCCGGAACAGCTACGAGATCGACTTCGAGGCGCTGCATGCGTTCAAGCGCTGGTCGCCCGGCGACTGGCCGTTGCCGCCGCAGCTCGTCGATGTGGCGGTGCAGGGGCTGCGGTCGCTGGCGATGCGCTCCGGCAGCGGCGCCGTGCGCGAGCGCGTGCCGGCCTGATCTGGCCGGCTGGCCGCTGGTTGGTGGTGACTGGTGGTGAAACAATAGAGACCGCACTACGCGGCCTCGTCGTTGGTTCGCCCGTGTCCTTTCGTTAGCCGACGCCGGCCTTCTGCGCCTCCGGCTCGACCGCGCGGGCGGCGGGCTCGGTCTCGGCCATTTGGTTGCGTTCGTAGTACAGGCGGATGAGCGCATCGGCCAGCTTCTTGGAGTCGTGGCGGTAGCGGTTCTCCTCGGACACGACGTCCGCCTTCATGACGCGCGCGCCGTCGAGCGAGACCGTGTCGATCTTGACGGGCTCCGAGTGCCACTCCTCGGGCAGGACGGCGTCCGTGTTGCTGTTGGCGAGGACGAAGTCGAAGGGGCTGCCCTTCAGGTGCTCGGTGAGCGTGCGGTAGTGGTCGCTGACGTTGAACGCGTCGGTTTCGCCGTGCTGCGTGGCGACGTTGCAGACGTACACCTTGAGCGCCGGCGACACGTCGATCGCGCGGCGGATGCCGTCGACGAGCATGTTCGGCATCACGCTCGTGAGCAGGCTGCCGGGTCCGCAGACAATGATGTCGGCCTGCAGGATGGCGCGGATCGCGTCCGGGTTCGCCTGGATGGTCGGCGGGTCGAGGAAGATCTCCTTGACGTGGCCGTGCTCGGTGATGGCGGACTCGCCGCGCACGACCTCGCCATTTTCGGTCTTCGCGCAGATGGTGAGGGCGGAGAGCGTGGCGGGCAGGATCTGGCCGCGCACAGCGAGCACGCGGCTCGTCTCGCGCACCGCTTCCTCGAAGTTGCCGGCGACCTCGGTCATGGCCACGATAAACAGGTTGCCGAAGCTGTGGCCTTCGAGCCCCTCGCCCTCGGAGAAGCGATACTCGAACAGGCGCGACATCAGCGGCTCGGCGTCGGCGAGCGCGGCGATGTTCTTGCGGATGTCGCCGGGCGGCAGCACGCCAAGCTCGCGCTGGAGCCGGCCCGAGCTGCCGCCGTCATCGGCGATGGAGACGATGGCGGTGATGTTGCCGGTGTACTCCTTGAGCCCGCGCAGCAGTGTCGAGAGGCCGGTGCCGCCGCCGATCGCGACGATCTTCGGCCCGCGGCGCAGGTAGCGGTGGTTGTAGATGATGTCGACGATGCTCTCGTTGCGCTCCGGCTTGAGGAACGCGGACAGCAGCGACGAGTTCAGCTTCCACACGGCGAAGCCGATGATGCCCAGGCTGGCGCCGACGAACAACGCGCCACGGAGGTATCGCGGGAAGAACTGCAGGGTCATGTAGTAGACGAACGCGGGGAAGGTGTAGCTGACGTACACCTCGCGCAGGAAGTAGCCGAAGCCGAGGCCCATGATCGCGACGCCGGCGAGCAGCAGCAGCAGCCACCGCTTGATGTGCATGCCGAAGTAGAACCATTTGATGAAGCTGGGGTCTTTGATCAAGGAGCGCATGCTGACCGCCAGTCTAGCACGGCATCAAGAGACGCGAATAGTCTGTTGAACAATTCCTACGCCTTCGCTTCCAGCTTCGCCTTCAAGATCTCGGTGAGCGAGACGGGGTTCGCGCGGCCGCGTGTCTCGCGCATGGCCTGCCCCACCAGGAACTTGATCGCCTCCTGCTTGCCGGCCCGGAAGTCCTCGACGGGCTTGGGGTTCGCTTCCAGCACCCTGTCCACGATCGCGCTGATCTCGCCGGAGCCGCTGATCTGTTCGAGGCCGAGCTCCTTGATCACGGCGGCCGGCGGCTTGCCGGACCGGAACATCTCCTCGAACACCGATTTCGCGATGGTACCGGTGATCGTGCCGTCTTCGACGAGCGCGATCATAGCATACAGGTCTTCGGGCGAGACTCGCGCCGCGGTCACGTCAAGATTGGCCGCGTTCAACAGTCTTGCGAAGTCGCCGAGCATCCAGTTGGCGGTTTTCTTCGCGTAGTTGACGCGCTGCGCATCGTCTTTGCCGCGCGCGCCGGCGACGGCACGCTCGTAGTAATCGGCGCGGGCGCGCGACTGTGTGAGCAGGTTCGCCTCGTACCACGAGAGGCCGTACTCCTTCTCGAATCGGTGCAGCTTGGCGTCGGGCAGCTCCGGCAGCATCGCGCGGATCCGCTCGACGTACGCCGCATCGAGCGTGACGGGCGGCAGGTCCGGCTCGGGGAAGTAGCGGTAGTCGTGCGCCTCTTCCTTCGAGCGCTGGCTGACGGTGCGGCCCTCCGTCTCGACCCAGCCGCGCGTCTCTTGCGGGATGCGGTTGCCGGCGTCGAGCTCCTTCGCCTGGCGCTCAATCTCGAAATGGAGCGCGCTGTAGACGGCGTGGAAGCTGTTCATGTTCTTCACTTCCACCTTGGAGCCGAGGCCGGTGGCGCCGGCGGGCCGGAGCGAGACGTTGGCATCGCAGCGGAAGTTGCCCTCTTCAATGTTCGCCTTGCTGACGCCGATGTACCGCATGATCCGCTGCAGCTTCACCAGATAGGCGCGCGCCTCCTCGGGCGAACGCAGGTCGGGCTCGCCGACGATCTCCATCAGCGGCACGCCGCTGCGGTTCATGTCGATCAGCGAGTAGCCCTCGCCCGTCTGATCGGCGCGGTGCGTCAGGCGAGCGGTGTCCTCTTCGAGGTGGCAGCGCGTGATGCCGGCGCGGCGCGGCCCCTGGCCATCGACCTCGATCTCCATCCAGCCGTCCTTCGTGAGCGGCAGGTCGTACTGCGAGATCTGGTAGCCCTTGAGCAGGTCGGGGTAGGGGTAGTTCTTGCGGTCGAACTTGCTGAATGCCGGTATCTCGCAGTTGAGCGCGAGCCCGGACATGATGACGAACTCGACGGCGCGGCGGTTGATCACGGGCAGCACGCCCGGCAGCGCCATGCAGACGGGGCAGACGTGGGTGTTGGGGGCGGCGTCGGCGTAGGCCGCGCTGCAGCCGCAGAACATCTTACGCTCGGTCTGGAGTTGCACGTGCACCTCCAGGCCAATCACGGTTTCGTAGCGCGTGGCGGGGATCGAAGTCATAAGCAGAATCTGGGTGCCCGCTGAACTATAGCAGACGGACGAGAACCAAGAACTTAGAACCGAGAACCTGGGGCGGAGAACCAAGAACCGAGAACCTATCCGTCGCGCCGAGACCGTAGCGCTTGGACCGTAGGACCTCGCCGTAGCGCGGGCTTTTCAGCCCGCGCGGTGTGGTTGGGCGCGGTCCGCGGCGGTGAGAAGCGACGCCAGCAGCGCCGGGAGCTCCGCGGCCAGTTGGGAGCGGGGGACGACGGTGTCGGCACCGGCCGCGCGGGCGGCGCGCAGGCTCGCGACGTCGGTGTGGCGGCCGAAGGCGAGCACGGCCGCCCCGGCGCGCTTCGCCGCCTCGATCACGGCCAGCGGGTCGATGTTGCGCTCCTGCAGGTCGACGACGACGAGCGCGGGCCCGGCGGCGAGCGCCGCATCGGCCGCGACGGGCGTGTCGGCGATGGCCACGCCGAGGCCGAGCGCCTGTGCGGCGGCGCGGATGCGCGACTGGAAGATCAGCTCCGAGACGGCGATGGCGATGGTTCGGCTCACGCCCTGATGGTACCGCAGCGGATCGCCGCGTGCGGCCGGCGCGCTACATTCCTACGTGTAGAGAGCGCACAGCCGCGGGACGTCGTGTTTCTTGTAGGAGATTCTCATAAAGTGTACGTTGCTACACGCTTCCTGTGCGAGCCAGGTACGACCTGGCTGTAGAGGAGCGCAGGAGTAGACCCGTGGACTTGCAGTCATTGCTCATTGACGAACCCGGCGTGCACGAGCACCGCGGAAGACTCTTTTCCTACGCCTTGCCGCGGCCCGTGCTCGACTTTATCGACCAGCATGTCGATGAGCGTTCGACCACGATCGAAACGGGCGCGGGATTGAGCACGGTCCTCTTCGCGATCAAGGGCTCGTCCCACATCTGCATTTGTCCGGCGGAGGAGGAAATCAATCGCATCAAGGATTACTGCAAACCTCGCGGGATCTCTCTGGACAAGGTCGATTTCCGCGTTGAACGGTCCGACAGCGTGCTCCCCGCGATCGAGGTCGACGATCTGGACGTGGTGTTGATTGACGGTTGTCACGGGTTTCCGGCGCCGTTTCTGGACTGGTATTACCTCTGTTCCAAGTTGAAGGTCGGTGGGATGCTCATCATCGATGACGTTCATCTCTGGACGGGGCGCGTCCTGAAGGAGTTCCTGCTCGTAGAACCGGAATGGGAGCTTATTGAGCCCCGGGGAAAACTGACGGCGATCTTCCAGAAGCGACTCGCTTATCGCCCATGGAAGGAATGGGATGAACAGCCGTACGTGGTGAAACGAAGCCCACCCGATCCGTTCAATGAGCCGAAGTACCGCACCGGCTTACGCCTTCTGCGCCAGGGCAAGCTTGTCACCCTCGCGCGCCGGGCGGCGAAACAGGTGACGAGGTGAGTGCCTGGTGGGCCCGCCGTGATGGCCTGCTTGTGGCCGGCGTACAAGATGGTTGCCGAACGACCCGAAAGGCGGCATCATCGAATCGGACGCGCCGTTCAGCGCCCGGGTCTGCCGATAACACCTGGGGTAGCCCGGATGCCGGGGCGATCCCGTGTTTGCCGGGGTGGCGGAATTGGCATACGCAGCGGACTTAAAATCCGTCGGGCGCAAGCTCTTGTGGGTTCGACCCCCACCCCCGGTACCACATAACCCTCGACCCCCTTGAACCTTGCGGTGCTTCTGAGCGATCATCACGCATCATCGAAAACTCCGGGCGGAACGAGAGGAGTCAGCGCGATGGGTGACAAGAGCCCGAAGAACACGGCCAAGACGAAGAAGCAGAAGGGCGCGAAGGTCTCGGCGCCGAAGGCTTCACCGAAGAAGTAGCGGCGGCCACGTCGCACTGCCTGGCCCTGTGACGCTGACGCGGCACGGGTAAGAGGACGTGCATCTTGGGCGAAGTCCCCGAAGACTTCTCGCTCGCCGGGAAGGTCGCGCTCGTCACCGGCGGCAGCCGCGGGCTCGGCCGTGCGATGGTGCGCGGCTTCGCGCGCGCCGGCGCCGACGTCGTCATCGCCAGCCGCAAGCTCGATGCGTGCGAGGCGCTCGCGGCGGAGGTCGAGGCGACGACCGGGCGGCGCGCGCTCGCCTACGCGTGCCACGTCGGCCGCTGGGAGGAGCTCGACGGCCTGGTCGATGCGGCATACGCGCGCTTCGGCCGCGTCGACGTGCTCGTGAACAACGCGGGCATGTCGCCGGTGTACCCGCGCCCGGTCGACGTCAGCGAGGAGCTGTACGACAAGGTGCTCGCGGTGAACCTCAAGGGGCCGTTCCGGCTGACGGCGCTCATCGGCACGCGCATGAGCGGAAGGCGCCGGCGGCTCGATCATCAACATCAGCAGCACGGCAGCGATCCGCCCCGGGCCGCACGTGATCCCGTACGCGGCGGCGAAGGCGGGGCTCAACGCCATGACCGAGGCGTTCGCGTACGCCTACGGCCCGAAGGTGCGCGTCAACTGCATCATGCCGGGGCCGTTCCTCACCGACATCTCGCGCGCGTGGGACATGCCGGCGTTCGAGCGGCAGGCGCAGGCGCTTCGCGCTCCGCCGCGGCGGCGACCCGGACGAGATCGTCGGTGCGGCGCTCTACTTCGCCAGCGACGCCTCGTCGTACACCACCGGCGCGATCCTGCGCATCGACGGCGGCAGCGGCGTGTAAGCGCGTGGTGGAAGCTCCCGCGGGTTCGAGTTCCACTCCCGTACCAACTACAATGCCACGAACATGAGCATACGACTCGAAGGTGCACCAGCTCCGGACGGTGGCTTGCGGTTCCTCGAAGCGGTCAACGTGCTGAGGGCGCAGGCGACTCGGAAACTCGATCCCGGCAAACGCGCCAGCCTGGGTCAGTTTCTCACGCCGTCGCCCGTAGCGCGTTTGATGGCGTCGATGTTCGATGCCGTAGCTGAGCGCGTCGCGCTTCTCGACGCAGGAGCGGGGTCGGGCTCTTTGGCGGCGGCTGCGGTGCTGGAACTTGTGAACCGACAGCGGCCGCCTCGAGAGATCGCGGTAACAGCATATGAGATCGACGACGCGCTCCTCGATTCACTCCAGCGTACGATGTCGCTCTGTCAAACGGCCGCCGCTGAGGCAGGGGTGATCTTTCACGCGGACGTGGTGCACGATGACTTCATCCGGTCGGGCGTGCGGGCGTTGCGCGGTGGGTTGTTCGCTGAATCGCCCGCGAAGTTCACGCACGCGATCCTCAACCCTCCTTACGCAAAGATCGCCGGAGACTCACAAATGCGCCGCCTGCTGCGCGCCATCGGCGTGGAAACGGGAAACCTGTACGCAGCATTTCTGGCCGTCGCCGTGGAACTGCTTGAGCCGGATGGCGAGCTTGTAGCCATCACCCCTCGGAGTTTCTGCAATGGCCCGTACTTTCGCTCGTTCCGGCGCTGGTTCTTGCGCGAGATGTCGCCCCGGCGGATCCATGTGTTCAACTCGCGGTCGGCCGCTTTCCGCTCTGATGAGGTCCTTCAGGAGAACGTGATCTTCCACACCGTCAAGACCCATCAGAAGCCAGCCGCGATCGTGATCTCCACAAGCGAAGGCAACGAAGATCACGCCTCAACGACGCATGTGCTCGACTACCAAGCAGTCGTCCGGCCCGATGATCGCGACAGCTTTATCCACATCGTCCCTGACGAATGGGGAACTGAGATCACTCAGCAGATGAGTTCGTTCCGCACGACGCTAAAGGAGCTAGGGATAGGTGTGTCGAACCGGGCGCGTCGTGGACTTCCGGGCGAGGGAGTTGCTCCGCCAGATGCCGACGCCCGAAACGGTGCCGCTCATCTACCCAACCCACTTCGAAGCCGGGTACATCCGCTGGCCGAAGCCTGACAGCCGAAAGCCCAATGCCCTCGCGCGATCAGCCCGACTGCATGAGCTCACCGTTCCGCCCGGCATCTACGTCCTCGTCAAGCGCTTCTCGGCAAAGGAAGAACGCAGGCGAATCGTCGCGGCCGTGTATGACAGCAGCCGCGTGTCGGTTGGCGATGAGGTGGGATTCGAGAACCACTTGAACTATTACCATGACGCCGGTAGAGGTTTCTCGCTTGCTCTGGCCAAAGGACTTGCGGCATATCTGAATTCAAGCCTTGTCGATGAGCACTTCCGGCATTTCAGCGGGCACACGCAAGTGAACGCCGCCGATCTTCGCCGGCTGCTCTATCCGACACGGGTTCAACTAGAACGGCTCGGCAATCGGATCGGCGATGTCTTCCCCGAGCAGCGGGACCTGGATGAGCATGTCAGAGAAGAACTCGTGGCCATGCCTGAGAACCAGGGTGCGCGTGACCCGATCCGCGCCAAGCACCGCATCGACGAGGCCCTGGAAGTCTTGCGCTCTATCGGCATGCCGCGCGGACAACTGAATGAGCGGTCGGCACTGACGCTTCTTGCAATGCTCGATTTGAAGCCCGCCACGCCGTGGTCGCGAGCAAAGAGTCCACTTCGAGGCATCACGCCGATCATGGAATTCGCCCGTGTCCATTACGGGAGAAATTACGCACCCAACACGCGTGAAACGTTTCGGCGGCAGACCATGCATCAATTCCTCGACGCCGGTATCGTTGTCGCCAATCCGGATGACCCCGGCCGGGCGGTGAATAGCCCGGATTTCGTTTACCAGATCGAGGCGAGCGCTCTCGAGCTCGCGCGGACATTCGGTGCGAAGAAGAAGTGGGAACAGCACCTCAGCACCTATCTCGGATCCGTCGAAACGCTGCGCACCCGTTACGCCCAGGAGCGCCACACGCAGAGGATCGCCGTCAAGCTTCCCGATGGACACGTGCTTCATCTCACGCCTGGCGGACAGAACATCCTCATCGAGAAGATCGTTGAGGACTTCTGTTCACGCTTCACGCCTGGCGGGATCCCGATCTACATCGGCGACACAGGAGACAAGTTCGCGCACTTTGACAGCGACCGCCTCAAGAGCCTCGGTGTGACCATAGATGAGCACGGCAAGATGCCCGATGTCCTCGTGCATCATGTGGAGAGAGGCTGGCTCGTGATCATCGAAGCGGTCACGAGTCACGGGCCAGTGGACCCGAAGAGGCACCAGGAGTTGAAGACGCTGTTCGCCGATTCGACTGAGGGGCTTGTCTTTGTCACGGCGTTTCTGTCGAGGCAGGCGATGCTTGGCTATCTCAGCGAGATCGCATGGGAAACCGAGGTGTGGGTCGCCGAAGATCCGTCTCACCTCATCCACTTCAACGGCGAGCGGTTCCTTGGACCGTATTGACCCCCTGACTCCGTAGCCCCACAGGCACGCGCGCGGTAGGATGCCGCGTCCATGGCGACCGTCGAATCCAAACCAGAGGACAGCCCCGGCGACGTGGGCGGCGCAGCCGCGCCCGCGGTACCCGGCACGTTCGACACGCTGCGCATCGGCAACTTCCGGCTGCTGATCACCGGCACGCTGGCGAGCGGCTTCGCCAACTGGATGGAGGCGATCGGCCAGGGGTGGCTGGTGCACGAGCTGACGGGCTCGCCGTTCCAGCTCGGGCTGGTGCAGTTCCTCCGCGGCGTCAGCATCCTCTTCATCTCGCCGTTCGCGGGCGCGATCGCCGAGCGCGTCGACCGGCGATGGCTCGCCGGCGTCGCCACGGCGGTGAACGCCGTCAACGCGCTCGCCATCGGCGTGCTGGTGTTGACGGGGCGCGTCGAGATGTGGCACCTGTACGTCACGGCGTTCGTGGGCGGGTCGGCGAGCAGCGTCTACAACCCGGTGCGGCAGTACCTGGTGTACAGCGCCGTCGGGCCGGAGTCGCTGACCAACGCCATTGCGCTGAACGCCGGCGCGATGAACATGTCGCGCGTCGTGGCGCCGAACGTCAGCGGCGCGCTCATCGGCTTCGCCGGCATCGAATCGTCATTTTTCGCCGAGGCGATGTTCTTCGGCGCGGCGTGCGTGACGCTGCTCCAGTTGCGGCTGCGGGACATAGGCGTGCGCACCCGGGAGCCGGTATTCCGCAGCGTACGCCTCGGCATCGCGTTCCTCTCGGGTAACGCGGTGCTGCGTCGCATCGTGCTGTTGCAGGCGGTGCCGACGCTGCTCGTCTATCCGTACCTGCAACTCATGCCGTCGATGGCGGCGGATCACCTGCACGTCGGCGCGCAGGGGTTCGGGTTGTTGCAGACCGGCGTCGGCGTCGGCTCGATCCTGATGACGCTGGTCGTCGCGAGCTTCGCCAACGTGCGGCACAAGGGCCCGATCATGAGCGTGGCGCTGATCGGCTACATCGCGATGATCTTCGCGTTCTCGTTCTCGCGCATCTACATCCTGTCCTTCGGGCTGCTCGTGCTCGGCGGGATGAACCTCGTCGTGTTCACGACGTTCAACCAGAGCCTGCTGCAACTGCATCTCGACGACGAGTACCGCGGCCGCGTGCTGGCGCTGTTCACGATGGTGCAGGGCCTCAATCCGTTCGGCAGCCTGTTCATGGGCGCGCTGGCCGAGCGGACGGGCACGCCCGCGGCGATCGGCGCGTTCTGCGCGGTCGCGGCGGTGGCGGCGTTCTTCGCGGGCGCGGGCAACCGCCAGGTGCGCACGCTCTGACGGCGTTTCCAGCGGGCGCTCGAACGGGGCATCCGCCGTCGCCCTGATTGCCCGGCTTCCGCCGGGCGTCGTATCATCGGCCAATGAATCGAGATCGAGCGTCCTGGTGGACATAAGCGGCCGTCTGCGCGGCGAACGACAGCCGGCGGCGGAGGCGGCCGCGGCGTCCGGCGCGCCCGCGCGCGCCGCGTGGATGCGCGTGCTCGTCATCGCGCTGACGGCGGGCGCGGTCGGGCTCGCGTGGGCAGGCCAGGCGATGACGACTCGCTCGCTCCCGGACGTCCTCTCGCCGCTCGACTTCATGGCGCCGGCGTTCTGGATCTACAAGAAGGGCGTCATCAAGAACGACCGCGAGATCTCGGCGGCGTTCATCCTCCTCGTTTCGGGCGCGGTGATGCTCGGGATCGCGTCGTTCCGGCACGAAGAAGCGGCCGGCGAGGAGCGCATGCTCGCGTCGACGCGCCCGTTCCATTTCGCCACCGCCGTCAACGCGATCGTGCTCGTGGGCGTGGCGGTGGGGTTCGCGCTCTGGGCGCTGTTCCTCTTCGTGCTGTACGACGGCGGCTACAATCACTGGCTGAACATCCTCATGCTGCTGGCGCTCGTCCTGGCGGCGGCGCCGCTCGCGCGGCGCGACTTCGTGCGCTGGCGTCCGACGCTGCGGTTCGGCAGATGGCTGCCGCTGCACGTCGCGTTCATCGCCGCGACGATGGGCAGCTTCATCTATCTCAACGCGCGCGACCTCGGCAGTTGGAAGTACTCAGCCGTCGGCGACGAGTACAACAATTTCTACACCGCGCTCGGCATCGCGAAGGGCGCGTTCTTCAACCCGTGGAGCCATCGCGGCGCCGACGACCTGTTCTCGCTGTTCGGCGCGGCGGGCCAGGCGCTGTTCCTGAAGATCGGCAACGAAGACAACTTCGCGTGGAAGTTCTACTCCGTGTTCGTCGCGGCGATCTCGTTCGTGCCGTTCTACCTGTTGGTGCGCGAGCTGTTCCGCGCGCGCGTCGCGGCGCTGGCGACGATCCTGTTCGCGTGCTCGCACTACATCTTCGGTTACGCGCACCACTTCCTCTATCTCGACGGCATGTTCCCGACGTTCCTCGGGCTGTGGCTGCTGGTGATCGGGCTGCGCCGCGACTCATCGCTGGCGCTGTTCGGCAGCGGGCTCGCGCTGGGGCTCGGCTTCTACACGTTCGAGTCGGGCCGCGCTGCCGTCGTTGTCGCCGCGCTGTTCATGCTGACGTTCGGTGTGCGCGCGTTCCGTCCGGCTGTGTTCGTGCCGCTCGCGGGCGGCTTCATCCTGCTCACGCTGCCGCTGTTCGCGACCGACGGCCCGCGCCACGTGTTCGACCAGATGTTCGGCCAGTCGGCGATCAGCTACTCATCGACCGTGACCGGCGACCGGTACGAGCGGCTGCTCGTCAACCTGCAGTTCAGCTTCGTCTCGTTCAACTACATGGCTGAGGGCCGCCACTACGTGTGGGGCTCGATGGCCGACCCGCTGACGGCGATGCTGTTCGTGCTGGGGCTCGGCGTCGTCGTGATGCGGGTGAACCGTCCGGCCTACCGGCTGCTGTTTATCTGGTGGATCGTCGAAGTGGCGTTCAACGGGTTCACGAACCCGTACCCGCAGCCGCCGATCTCGCGCATGCACGCCGTCGTCCCGCCCGTGGCCACGCTGGCGGCGCTGGCCGTTAACGCGATCATCCGGCCGATCGCGTCGGCGTCGCCGTACCGGCGATTGCTCGATGATCGGGCGTGGGGGATCGCGGCCGGCTCGGCGGCGATCGCGGTGTTGTTCCCGGTGGTGCTGTACCTCAACCTGCACCGGTTCTGGGCGCAGTTGCCGCTGCGATACGGCCCGCCCTCGTGGGAGCCGGTGGTGTTCAAGGCGTACCAGGAGCCGCAGTGCGACGGCGGGCAGGCGTTCGTCATTACGCGCGCGGAAGAACAGTCGCGGCTGTTCAAGAACGCGTTCGGCTCGTATCGCGCGGGCCCGCCGCCGTACATCATGACGCACGCCGATGCCGCTGCGCGTTTGCCCGCCGGGCTGCCCGACGGCGTCACGGGCGTCAACTGCGTGATCGTGCAGCCGACCAATCGCGTGCCCGAAGACGAGAACGTGCTGGCCGACGTCGGGCGTCTTTTCCCGGAGCTTCGGCAGACGAAGGAGACGGACCTGCGCGGCAACAGCTTCGTGATGCTCTTCTCGCGGCCGGACGACCGATAGCCGCCGTACCTCCTCACCCGATGCCGTTATTGACGCGCGCGCCTCGCGGGTGTTCCGTGGCAGTGGCGAGTCGCCGGCGCGCGGTCGCGCGTCCCCCAGCCGCACTCGCCGGAAGGAGCGCACACGATGTTACGCATCACCACGTGGCGAATGAGCGGGACGCCGCCGCAGGGCACGACGCCCCAGGCCGCGTTCCAGGCAGTTCAGGACATGTGCAACACGCTCGAAAAGATCCCGGGCGTCGGCCGGTTGCGCTGGTACGTCGGAAACCAGGCGATCGTCACGGTCGGAGAGCCGGAGAACTACAGCGTCGCCGACACCATCCTCAAGTCCTCGGAGGCGCAGGCGGCGGTCGGCAAGGTGATGGGGCTGGGCTACACGATCAGCGAGGACCAGTTCCTGCTCGACCTGAGCCAGGTGATGCCGTTCGCGGCCGCGGCGGCATCGACCCCCGCGATGGCGCACGCCTGACGCACAGGCGGCTCCAGCGGTAGGAGGAAGCGCACGACTGGGGGCGCTTCCTCCCGCCGTCACAGATGGAGGCGCATCGGCCGCTCCCTTCACGCTCCGACGCGCTCCAGCACGTACAGCGTGCCGCTGAGCTGACCGAAGCCCGGCACGCGTCGCACGACTCGAACCATCGGATTAGGCTGGGAAACCGATTGTAGCGCCAGGGGGCGTCCGGCGCGCGATGGGGGGTGCTGTTCTTGTGAATTCAGCTCTTGACAAAGTACCGTAACGATGCTTAGTATCGCGCTAACGAGGTCTGTACAGATGTAGCGGAGGGGACCGTTAGATGATGAGGGTCAACACGAGGCGTCACTCGACTCACATGACTGCGATCTTGCTCGCGATCCTTCTGGGAATAGCGGGCGCCCTTCTCGTGGGAGGTGGGCAGGCTGAGGCGGCATACAACTCGAAGTTAACTTCCTGCGATGGCCGCACCTGCTACAGCAACACGTACACGCTGCTGCAGTCAGATGCATATTGGGCGCGCGGCCGATCGAGAACATCCATCTCCATAGCTGAGTTCTTCGCTTGGACGCGTGGCACCAATCACAACCACGTCGGGGAAATCTTCGAGGAGCACGCGTGCCAAGTCAACAACGGCACGAACTGCTACACAGCATATTCCCTTCTGTGCAGCACTGATCCCATTGGCATGGGAGGTTGCGGAACTGGGCCCGACAACGTGAATTATTGGTTCGCGACAACCTGGTCCTGGTACAAGCCGTCCTCTACCGAGTTCGCGCTGTTCACCGGGACACGAACCGGGACGGATCTTGCGTATTGCTGGAACTCAATGGCCTGCTTGTGAGCGGATCGTATTGCTGAAGGTCGTGCACAATGAAGGGTCCATTTCGCAGGACGTTCGTCGGCGTCGCGGCGCTCGTCATAGCAGGAGTGAGCGCTCTAGTCGCAACTACACTCACGCGCGGTGATTCGCCCACGGCAAACGGAGCCGAGGCGCCGGTGATCCTGTTCACGCGATCCGCAGAACTACCCACCATCGCTGAATTCACCGGGAGCGAGAGAGTATCTTCGTTGGATGAACTCAAGCGGCGCATCGCACAAGGCCCAGCCGTAGTCGTCGTTGACCAGGAGGCGACCACAAACATGGCGGCAACGGACCTCGCGTTCGTGTTCGAGAACGGATCTGCCGTTATGGGACTCAACGTGCCACTTGACAGGTTGAACGAGATCACCGGATTTCGGGATGTCATTGGCGCGCTCAATACCAAGTTCGGTGAGTCAACTGCGAAGCCAGCCACCTTTGACGGGCAGTTTTTCAGCCTGGTCTGGACTACGACACCGGGCCAACAGCCCGCGTACTGGAGCCGCTTGCAGCACGAACTCCAGCCACGGGAGCTGAGCGTGATCCTCTCGGACTATCGTCTCCGCGTTGTTGGTCTCATACGGGAAGACGGCCGCGTCGTCCCACTGGAGGACTACGGCAAAGCAAGCGACGGCGAGTAGGTGACGGCGACACCTGGAGTTGAACCCTCGGATGCTCCGCCTGTGTGTGCGGCGATCTCTTATGTGGTCGTACGCCGTCTTCGGGCGTGCATCGCTACTGAAGCCGGCCAGAGCGTAGCACCGATTGCCGCCTCTTACCACGCGCAAATCGGCGGAAGCGACTGACAACTACACACCGATACACCGCCGCACTCCATCACTCCCCCCAACCCCAACTTCCCCGGTTTCAACACCCCCGCAGGTCCAGCGCCGACTTCACCCGCAATACGCTCGAACGGATCCCCGGCGTCGGCCGGTTGCGCTGGTACGTCGGAAACCAGGTGATCGTCACGGTCGGAGAGCCGGAGAACTACAGCGTCGCCGACACGATCCTCAAGTCATCGGAGGCGCAGGCGGCGGTCGGCAAGGTGATGGGGCTGGGCTACACGATCAGCGAGGACCAGTTCCTGCTCGACCTGAGCCAGGTGATGCCGTTCGCGGCCGCGGCGGCATCGACCCCCGCGATGGCGCACGCCTGACGAACAGGCGACGCCGGCGGGTTCGCGATGGGAGGGAGCGCAGGCCTGGGGGCGCCCCCTCCCACTCTTATGACGCGGTGCGCCGCTTGATTACGCGCCGGCCTCCGCCAGGCCTTCGAGGCGCTGGAAGAGCAGCGTGCGGTCGACCGCCGAAATGCGCTCTTCCTCGAACCAGGCGGCGAAGGCGTCGCGGTCCCACGTGCCGCGCACGGTGATCGCATCGAGCTCCGCCCAGCACGGTGCGGGCCGCCGGAGGTCCATCGAGCTCGCGGTTGCGCGCGACGACCTGCGCCGCCGTGCCGTCGGCGAACGCGCGCTCGACGGCGTCGCTGCGCCGGCCGAGCGCCTCGCGGATGCACGAGGGGTCGGCGAGCAGCGCATCGAGCGGCTTCTGCGCGAGCAGGCGCGCGGCGGACAGCGCGCCGATGCCCGGCACGCCCGGCAGGTTGTCGGACGGATCGCCGGTGAGCACGCGGTAGTCCAGGAAGTGTTCGCGGGGGAAGATCACCGCGTCGCCGGCCGACGTCCGGGGCGCGGCCAGCTCGAAGAAGTTCGACTCGTCGATCACCACCTTCTTCACCGGCGCGTAGATCGACGTCGCCGGCCCGATGAGCTGCAGGAAGTCGCGGTCCGTCGAGACGATGCGCACGGACGCGCCCGCGGCCGCGTGCACGAGGCCGGCCGCCAGGTCGTCGGCCTCGGTGTTGGGCGCGCGCAGCACCTCGACCGGCAGCATCGTCGCCGCTTCGCGGAACGCCGCGATGGCGTGCAGGATGAACGGCTCGTTTCCGGTGAACTTTGGGTCTTCGAACCGCACGGCCTGGTACGCGGGATAGGTCGCACGGCGGCGGAGCGGACGGCCTTCGTCGAAACAGACGGCGACGCGCGCCGGGTGCGACTGCGCGGCGGCGCCGGGCGGCTCGCCGGAGCGCGCGATCACGCCGAGCACCATCGAAGCGAGCCCGAGCGTGGCGACGCGCTGGCGCCGCTCGTCGTCCTCGGGCTTCATGGCGCGTTCGAGCGCGTAGTAGCCGGCCCACGCGAGGTTGTTGCCGTCGAGGATCAGGAACAGCGAGCGGGGCGCCGCCGCGTCCGTGAGCGAGAGCTGCCGGTGATCAGATTTGACTGTAGCCACTGCCCTTCATCCGCGGATCGACGCCGATCCCCTTGCCGTCCTGGATCCAGCCGAACTCCAGCAGGATCTGCTGGCTGTACGTGACACGGCCGGTCACCTTTTCGAACGGTTCGGTGGCGAGGAGCAGCGCCGCCTTCGCCATGATCTCCGGCGGCTCGCCGCGCGGGTCGTCGAGCCCGCGCACCAGGTGATGGTGCACCGTGCCGGGCGTCGGCACGACCTGCGACGGCGAGAAGCAGGTGACGGAGACGCCGTACTCCTGCACTTCGGCGGCGAGCCCCTGCGTGAACCGCTCGAGCGCGGCCTTTTCGGAGCCGTAGCACGTGCCGCCGGCGAGCGTGCTCGCGCGATAGGGTCCGCGGCCGGGGCCGATCGCAGCGCCCGACGACACGTTGACGATGCTGCCGCTCTTCTTCGCGATCATGTCTTCGAGCGCGAGCTTGCTGAGGATGAACGGCGCGTGGAAGTTCACCGCCCACGACCGCATCCACCTGTTGACCGGGTAGTCCTTGACCGGGATGAAGTACGTGAGCGCGGCGTTGTTCACCAGCACGTCGACCGGACCGTAGGCGGTGCGCGCGGCCGCGATCAGCTTCTCGCATTCCTCCGGCTGCGAGATGTCGACGGCGACCGGCGTGGCCTCGCCGCCGGCGGCCCGGATGTCGCCGACGGTCTTGTCGAGCGAGCCCTCGAGCATGTGCTCGCCCTCGTGCAGCGTCCGCGCGGCGCACACGACCTTGCCGCCTTCCGCCGCGAACAGCCTCGCGATCGCCGCGCCGATGCCGCGGCTCGTGCCGGTCACGACGACGACTTTTCCATCGAGCTTGCCCATGGTGATGCCTCCTCCGGGGTCTGCGGGCGTACTCTCCCACGCGCACATCCTAGCCGCAAGCCGCGGCGCTTGTTCCTTCGGTCGAACCGGCGGACAATCGGATCGCGGCCGGCGTAGCCCGGCCGAGGGAGGGCGCCCATGGCAGCGAGTCAGACGATCGAACGCGTGATCGAGGCGATCCGCGAGAACCGCCGCCGCTTCGAGGCGTTCTGCTACTCCCTGACCGAGGAGCAACTGATGCGCCCGGTGCCCGGCTCGACGTGGGTGGTGCGCGACTTCGCGGCGCATCTCGACACGCTCGACACGGCGCTCCTGCGCTGGTTCCGCGGCGTCACCGCCGGCGGCTCGGTCGATGCGGGCGTCGATGGCACCGGCGCACCGTTCGACGTCGACGCGTTCAACGACGCGCAGGTGGCGGAGCGGCGCGCCTGGCCGCTCGAGCGCATCTTCGCCGAGGCGGAGGCGAACCGCGCGCTCCTCATCGAGTCGATGCTGCCGCTGACCGACGAGCAGATCGACCAGCCGATGCACTTCGCGGGCGACGCGAAGCGCGGGCCGGGCGACCTGCCGCTCAAGCACTTCCTCATGGGCTGGGCGCAGCACGACCCGATCCATGTGGCCGACATGATCAAGGCGCTGCCGGAGCTGGCGGACGACCCCGAGATCAAGCGCTGGCTCGACAACCCCTACGTCACCGGCTACCAGGCGCTGATGGCGGGCCCGCCGCGAGGGTAGCGGGAGCGGACCGCATCACGCCTACGCCAGCAGGCGCGATCCGGCGACCTGACCGGCGACCACGAGGGCGAACTCGAGCGGCACGACCCAGAACGGCACGCCGAGCGCGAATCGCGTGGCGATGAGGAACGGGATGCTCGCGTGGATTCCCACAAACCACCACAGCGAGAACCTGCGCTGGCGGGCGCGCCACCATCCGAGCGGCAGGTTGGCGGCGAACGCCAGCGCGAGCAGCGCCCCGATCGATGTCCACTCCATGCCGGTCGCTCAACCTCCCGTCGCTCGATGCAGGCGCAATGTAGCCGAGCACGCGGGCGGGGCAATAGAGCGACATGGCCGCATTCCGACGGTGCGGATCGGCGTCAATCAATTTCGCCGGCTATTACTTTCGGCACTGTTACTTTGAGGTCGCCGTCGCGATCATGGGAGCACGAGGCCGGAGCCGACGTCAGTCGGTTTTGAGCAAGAGGGGCGTCCGGACCCGGAAACGGGATACACACACAGGACGGCCCCGTAGCCGACTCCGGCCTCTTTTTCGAGACAGCATGAAACCCGCTCACGCAGGAGCGGGTTTCTTGTTTCAACGTTGGAGCCGACGATCGGCTGCGCACCGGTACTAGAGTCAAGGCGCGACCCCAGCTTGAAGGGCACTAAGCCAACGCGGAGGGGTCTCATCAGGACGGCGGAGATGGGCAATGACCTCGATCGCAAACATAGGGAAGGTCTTCATCGTCTTCCTGTTGAAGAACTGGTGGAAAAGAGACTCCTTGTCAAGGTTGTGGGCGGCGGATTCCGATATCACGTAGGCGTCAGCGGCCTTCATGTGGATGGTTGAATTGCGCGCCGCCTTCAGCACTGAGAAGTGCGACCACACCGGATTCTTGCCAGGCGTCTCGATCGACAGCAGTGTCGGCAGGATCACGGTGAGCTTCTCCTCGATTGGAGCCAGTCTCTGAAGTTGATCAGCGTCGAGCTCGATCTCCTTCTTCCCGGTCTTGCGTCTGTACGTACGGTCCTTCAGAGCGTCCGCGATGACCTGATTGCAGTGGATCTCGAGTGCATTGATCGAGAAGGTGACGGTGATCATGCACTGCTCGAAGAAGTCATAAAGACTGCCGCATTGCTCCTCTGATATCCCCTTTGATGGACCGAGAAAACTCACTTGATCCACGTACGTTAGCGCGCCACGGAGCGCGTCTGCTTGGGCCGCCGCTTGCGTCGAAATGCTCAATGCAAGCGCCACAGGCGAGGGCATGACGAACCCGATGATGCGTCCGAAGTTGTCGCGCGTCATCGTGCTGACGTGTATCGCGCTGCCGGCCTTGTGAGCTGGCGCTCCGCCTGCCGTGGCCGGCATGTCGCCGACTAGGCGAGTCGCTGCCCAATGTCTCCAATCGCCCAATCCATCGTCGTTCATCGGGTTCTCCTTTGCCCTTGCGCAGGTGCAAGGCGGACATCCACGGGCGGTGTTCGCGTCTCCCGGGGCCAGAGCGGACGGTCGAGCATACGCAGATGTAGCGGGCTCGCCGGTTGCTTATTCGGCATCCGAGCCGGCGCCCTGCTCCGCGAATTTCCGCGCCGCATGCATGTCGTAGTCCATGCCGTAGATCCGCTTGAGGTCGGCGATCGCGGCGAGCGCGCGCTTGCCATGAGGGCTGGCGGCCATCTCCCCTTCCTGGCCCGGCACCGCCTCGAACGAGTGCAGCACGATGTTTTCGAGGAGTTGGCCCAGGGTGACGCCGTTGAACTCCGCCAGGCCCTTCAGGACCTTGACCATGTGCTTCTCCATGCGGACGCCGAGCTGTACGCGTTCTACGCTCCAGCTATCATGGTGTACCTATGTCCCATGGGACAACGCCGATTCCGACACGAGGAGGCCCGCGATGGCAGAGGCGGGGCGGCGTCAAGACCTCGTGGGGCGGACCATGTTGGCGGCTGGCGCCGAATCGGCCGACCGCCTCGCACGCGCGCGGGGATCGCGGAAGCCGCCCGGGTCGAGCGGCTTCCGTATCGGGTGCGATGGAGGCGACGACCGGATTCGAACCGGTGGTGGGGGTTTTGCAGGTCTAAGCTCGACGTCCCTAGGCGTCCGTCGCAGTCCGCGTACGATTGAAATCGCCGACTCGTTTCCGCATCTATTCGCACACGTCCGCGCGCGTCCGCCCGGGTTGCTGTCACGGTTGCTGTCAGGCGCAGTCGGCCGGAG
Organism: uncultured Chloroflexia bacterium; assembly: GCA_963701135.1. Classification (GTDB taxonomy): domain Bacteria; phylum Chloroflexota; class Dehalococcoidia; order DSTF01; family JACRBR01; genus CAYJMJ01. Next base: position 1,972,052 of record OY969567.1, on the reverse strand, counting down.
CCAACTCGCGAGTCGGAGGTGTGCAGACCCGTTAGCCCCGCGCCGCGCGCTAACGCCGACCGCGCCCCTTGGGTGCCGCCTTCTTGGGCGGAGCCTTCTTCGCGGGCACCGTCGCCGGAGCTTTCGCTGCTGCGGCTCGCCCGCGGGGCGCGTCTTCCAGGATGAAGGTGACGAGCATGTTCACGCGGTATCCCGTGATTTTGCCCTCCGCGACCTCGACCTGCTGCTCCTTCACCCAAGCGCCGCTGACGTTGCGCAACGTCTCGTTCGCGCGCCGTATCCCCTGCCGGATCGCCTCTTCAAAGCTCCGCGGGGACTGAGACGTGATCTCCGTTACTCGTGCCACCGACATCGCATGCCTCCGATGCTTGAAGTCCGCGCCCGCGGGTCATGGAAGGTGGCTATCGTACCACCGTGGTCAAGCCCACGCGTGACGGTCGGGCGCTGACCTCGCTCATCGCCTTGCCCCGCGGCGGCGGCTGGTGCGGCGGATCAGACGCCGATCGTCGAGGCCACCTTCCTCCAGGTTGACTCCGCTTCACCCCCTCCATTAGGCATGCGACTGTTAAGGTATCGAGGCCGCATCAGTGATGATCGGCGAGGCGCAGGAGTGGTTGCGCGGAGGCGCCGTTTGAGCGTCCCGCCCGTTGACCGAAAGCGAGGTCCGCGATGAAGTCGGCTAACTGGTTCGGTGCGATGGCCGTGCTGGCGCTGGTGCCCACTTGCTGGCTGCCGACGGTTGGCCAGCCGGTCAACTCGGGCGACCAGCAGAGCGCGGGCATCGCACGGCAGGGTGGCGTCTCGCACCTGGTCTTCCGCGAAGAACGCGATCCCAGCGACGTGCGCCTGATCTACGTGCGTACGGACGCCGTGGGTGAGTCGCGGGAGACGATCGCCACCGCCAGCGCGGCCGCCGACATGACGCGTCCGGCGATATCCGTCGCGCAGGACGGCTCGGTCGATGTCGTGTGGGGATGCGCCGCGGGCCTCTGCCACGCGCAGCGTGCGCCCGCGGGCGGCTGGACGCGCACCGCCGACGCGCCCGGCGACACGCCGCAGCTTCTGGCGGCAGCGACCGCGCCGGACGGACTGCACGTTGCGTGGCAGTCAGCGGCGTCGCCGGCCGCGATCACGTACCGGCGCTGGCGGCAGGGCGCGTGGCAGGCGCAGGAGATCGCGATCACGCTTGCGCCCGTGACCGGCGGCGCCTGCGACGATCTCCACATCGCCGATGTCGCCGGGCAACCCGCCGTGGTCGTCGCTTGCGAGGACCCCGGGACGGTGACCTACGCGCGCCGCGACACCGGCGGCACGTGGCACGAGTTGACGCTGCACAATGGCCCATCGACCGCGGCCGGCATCGCCGTCGGAGCGCCGGGTCCGGCGCCCGGGGCGACGGGCGAAGTGGTGATCTGGTGCGCCGGGACGGAGGTCAAAGCGTCGGCGATCGTGCGGCCGCTCCTCGGCCCCATCGCGGCGGTGACGAGCGGCCTTGGTAGCGCCGTCTGCGCGCCGGGCAGCGCCGCCGTGGGCGCGGGCGATGACGGCGGCGTGCACGCGGTCTTCGCGGGCCCGATCTACTACACCGATCCTGGGCCGGCACAGCGGCCACTCGTCTACGCGCGCCTCGCGCCCGGCTCCGGCGGTTGGACGGACATCGGCATCTTCTGCAGCGGCCGCGCGCCCTCACCGAGGCAGCACGTCGGCGTGGCCGGCGACGCCTCCGGCGTCTCCGTCAGCTGGGAGTGGTCGTGGGGGCCGTACGGGCCGCCGCCCTTCCCGGGCCGCGTGTTTTGGACGCAGGGGATCGCTGGCCCGCGCGCCAGCGCCTGCAATGTAGAGTGACGCCGCGCGCCTGCCTGTGACTGCCAGCGCCGCCGGTAGCCAGACCAACCTCCCGCGTTCGGCGGCGCAGAGGGCGATCACGGTCGCGGCCGCGTAGCCGAGCCACGACCCGCCCATCGCCGCCCGGCTGCGCTGCGGCGCGCCGTCTTCACACTCCGATCGCCGCGGCGACCTTCCCCCAACTCGCGTCCGCCTCGCCCTCCAGCCGCCGGAGGTAGATCGACGTGACCTGCAGTGACGAGTGGTCGAGGAATCGCAAGACATTCTACCCCCTCCGCGTCTTTAGGAACGAAACGGCGTGCAGTTCCGAACCGCCAGATACTTGCGCCGCTTCCTTTGTGATCACCGCTTCTAGTAAGCCAATCTTTGCGTCTTCGATGACCCATCCGCCAAGCACGTAGACTGGCTGGGCTTCATCGAGCAAATTCCCGCCGCTGTTCCCCGCCTCGTCGCAGAAGATTGTGAAACTGGGCACTGGTTCCACCATAGCAGTCATGCTCCAGGGCGACTTTCGCGATCCCAACCGTTCTTCGCCGACGCGCGCCAGGCGGGGAGGATTGCGGTTAGCGTTTGGGTTCGGCCGTTGTGCGTGCGCTCAAGGCGCACTTGGCGTCAGGCAAGCCACCGCGGCGGTGTCCGTGTCTCCGTATACGATGCTAATCACCTTCGACGCACCGATCTCGACAACGACGCGTCCACGTTCGCCGTCCGGAGTCACCCAATAACGATTTCCGTTCACGCGCACGACGCGCCATGGGCCTGATCGGATGCCACCACACTCCCCACGATCGCGGTTCGTTCCGGTCCTCTCCGACAGGAAGAACTCGGCCTTCGGTAGGTCTGACAAGTGATTCTTTGCGTCCCGAGCGTCTGCGCTTCCCAGCAGCGGTGGCGCGTAAATGACCAAGAACCCCAACGCGATCACGCCGACGACCACCAGATACGCGTCCGCCCGCGCTCGCCTTTCGTCCGAGTCCACGGCGGATCGTTGCCGAAGCGTGATGAATGCCCATACAAGGATGAACAGCCAGACGATGGTCAGGTAGAATCGGTATTCGCCTCGCACGTAAGAGAGAATCGCCGCGGCGATGGCCGCGGCGACAACGGCCCCGAACAAGACTCGGTACGCTCGCGCTTCGCCCGCCGTCGGGCGCTCGCCGGATCGGAAGACCTGAAAAGGACTATCTGGCCCGGTCCACCAACCCAGACCAAACGATACGGAGGCGCTCACTGCCAAGACCAAGGTGGTCGCACTCACGACCATCAGTTCGTACGGGCTGTAGCGTCCGGGCTCGAAGGGTATTCCCCACTCGTGAAGATAAGCGCGCTCGTAGCGCCAGCCCATGTAGTACGAGAGTCCGGCGGACAACGCGGTCGAGGCGAGCACAAGGGGCGCTATCGCTCCGATTCGACGTGAGAGTGAGTCTCGGCTGTTGGACGGAATGGCTTCGTGCATGCGCCCCACGATGGATGTCCGACGACAAGCGGATTATAGCGTCGAGCCTCAGGATAGGTGCGGCCCAGTCACACGGTTCGTGCTGGAGGCTTAGGGGCGTGGCGTCGCCACCATGTCCTCATAGCGTGCGTTCGACCGACGCTATTCGAGGACGCCGGTGGCGCCGAGATCGACGATGCGGTGCATGGCGTTACCGCCCCAGTTCGAGACTCGACGCGCCGGCAGGCGTAAACGGTTCCGGCGCATAGGTATCCCAGGGGAGCGAGTCCATGAGCGCGAGGCCACCCTCGATGTTCGATTCGGCGCCTGAGTTCCGATTTACACTGTTGCCGTCAATCCCGTCGAAGACACAACCACGCACGCGATCGTAGACCGGTTCGCCGGCTGCGTTGCGGCCGTCAAACCACGCGCGGGCCAGAGCCGCAAGCTCCGCGAAACGCGGATCGCCGGTCGCGGCTGCGACCGCGTCGAGGCCACACGCCGTGCTGCTGACGTCAAACGGCAACGCCCGCGGCCCAGCGAATGCGCGTTGGGCGGCCGGCGCGAGCACGGCATCCGCGCTGCGGGCGGCCGCCTGGACGAGGTCATCTCGCCCGAACTCGGTGCCGGCGCGCGCGAGGGCGGCCTCCTGTAGGTGACCCCACAAGTGGACCGCAGGGTCGCCAGCGCGATCCGGCAGCACGTCGCCGATTCGCGCGGCCGCGATCTCTTCGGCCCAGCCGAGCGCCCGCGCAGCCAGATCTGGTGCGCCGGTCGTCCGCCAGAACTCGAGCGCCGCGAGGACGGCGATGGCGCGGACGTCAAGGTAGGGAGTCGGTCGATCGAGCAGCTCCAAGCCAGCTTCGAATGCCGTGGCATACTGGTCGTCGCCGAAGGTGGAGTGAGCGCACGCGAGCGCGTGCATGGCGCGCGCATGCCAAGGACCGCCGTTGGGGCGAGACGTAGGCGTGTCGAGTTGGCGGCGCCCCTCCCAGTCCCCGATGAAGTTCACGAACGCGCCGTTGCTCATCTGCATGGCGCACGTGAATCGCAGTAACCCTTCCGCTTCCGTTCGCGCCCAATCGAAACGGTGTCGACGCCAGATCTCGCTGTACAGCATGGCCCCGCGCGCGGCGTCATCGAGGCAGGCGACACCCTCATAGCCCTGTTCGGCAGCTGACTGCGTGAGGAACTGACCGTCGCGCTCGCGCGCGTACACAGCGAGGGCAAGCACGCCAGGCCCGAGTGCGGGGACTGGCTGCATCAGCCGCCGAAGTTGTCGTATCAACGATCCGACTTGCCAGCGAGCGCGATAGCGGCGGCAGGAACGCTCGGCGTAGCGCCCAGGGCAACATGCAGCTCCCGGGCCGGTAAACTCGCGAGGCCTTGCCACGCCGCATCTCTTTCCTCGAAGGCGACCTCGCGAAAGAGCTTCATGACCTGCTCGCCGATGCACGGCCAGGCCATTCGCCGTCCGTACTCGTACGCGTCGCGCTCCAATTGATGCTTCAACTCGTGGTCGTCCAGGATGCGTAGCACACCGTTGGCGAGCCCACGTTCGCTACGAAAATCGACGAGAAGGCCGCGGCCATCTGCCAGAACCTCGTCGGCGTACAGGTACGGCGTGGAGACAATGGCCTTGCCCGCACCGAGCGCATACGCGAGGGTCCCGCTCGTGATCTGGTTCGGGTCGAGGTAGGGCGTCACGTAGATGTCACTGGCGAGCAGGTAGTTGACGATGTCTCGCTGGCTTAGATACTCATCAACGAATGCAACGTGCCCGTCCGACCCACACGCGTGCACGAGGGCGGTTAGTTGGGTGCGGTACGCTTCGCCCTCGTGTCGGACCAGTTCAGGGTGTGTCTTGCCAACGATCAGATAGAGCGCGTCCGGGTGCGTGCCGATAACGTCGGTCATGGCGCGCACCATGTATTCGAGTCCCTTTCGCGGACTGACGAGGCCGAACGTCGAGATGATGCTGCGATCCAGCAGCCCGAGCCGTTGCTTCATTCGCCGACGCCCGTGCGGCTCGGTCGGCGGCACACCGTGCGGAATCACGTGGACCTTGGCCGGATCGATGCCGTACTCCTGCGCGAGGATGGTGCGCCCGCGGTGTGCCATGACGATGAGCGCCTTGCTGTGACTGCCGATTCGTTGGACCGCCTCCTTGACCGATGGTGAGGGGTTCGGAAGCGTGGTGTGGAGGGTCGTGACGAGTGGCCGTGTCAGCGTCTCGAGGAACGGAGCGAGGTGGTCCTCGAACGTCTCCCCCCAGATGCCGTATAGTCCGAACTCATGCTGGACGCAGACTACATCGACATTCGACGCGTTGATCTCCGATGCCGCACGCTCGTAGCTATCAGGATGACGCTGTCGGATGCGCCAGCGCACCTGCGGGCCGTAGGGGTGTATGGAATGTTCCTCATTGATGGCGGCCCACCAGAGGCGCGCCTTCGGGTCGGCTGTCTGCATGGCCCACGCGAGGTCGGACGTGAAGGTAGCGATGCCGCACTGGCGAGGAGGGCTCGTCGAAACCATCGCTACGTGAAGCGGGTTGACCCCGGTTTCACTGCGGTGATTCGAGGGAGCGTAGTCCGTCACGTAAGCATCCTTCTCGACCTCGCAGGCCGCGACGAGCAACTCGTTATGCAGAGAGAACCGGGATGTTGACAGGATAGCACTATGTGAGACGACTACGCTTATGGCTCTTTCGGCCAGAAGCGGCCATGCGGGGCTAGCGATCAGATAGGGGATTCCTCGATTACCGCGCCGGGCGTGTCCGGACTAAAGTGCGGTGGACTCGGCGCAGGTACGCGTCGCCCTCTTCCGAAGAAGCGAGCACGACGGAGCTGACGGAGGCCACCATCAAGCGCAGCAACGGCCTCCACGATCTCTTCGTACGCCATCCAGATAACCCGATCCTTACTGCCGATCATTGGCCGTATCCCGCGAACAGTGTCTTCAATCCGGGCGCCGTACAGCTCCCGAATGGCGAGACGCTTCTTCTGGTGCGCGTCGAAGACCGTCAGGGCACGTCGCACCTTACGGTTGCCCGCAGCGCGGACGGCGCCACGAATTGGAGAATCGACTCCACACCTACGATGACGCCGTTCTCCGAAGAGTATCCCGAAGAGGTCTGGGGTATCGAGGACCCCCGCATCGTATGGTTGCGGGACTTGGAACGGTATGCGATTACCTACACGGCCTATTCGCGTAACGGCCCGCTGGTAGCGCTTGCGATGACGTCCGACTTTAAGACATTCGATCGGCGCGGCGCGATCACAGCGCCAGAGGATAAAGACGCTGCGCTGTTTCCGCGCCGGTTCGATGGCCGCTGGTGCCTCGTCCACCGCCCTGTCCCGACCAGTCCAGGATCGAAAGCGAACATGTGGCTTTCGTTCTCGCCTGACCTCAAGCACTGGGGTGATCATATGGTGCTGATGGAATCGCGGGACGGGTCGGCCTGGGACGCTGGAAAGATCGGGCTCTCTCCGCCGCCACTTGAGACGGAAGAGGGCTGGCTGATTGTTTACCATGGCGTGCGCAATACAGCCTGCGGGCGCGATTTATCGCATGGGACTTGCGCTGCTCGATCGCGACGACCCGCGGCGAGTCATCCGCCGCGCCACGGACTGGGTATTCGGCCCGAACGAACCGTATGAATTCGCGGGCGACGTGTCGAATGTCGTCTTTTCCTGCGGTATGGTTGCTGATGCGCACAGCGAACAGTTGCGCCTGTACTACGGCGCCGCCGACACGCGCATCGGGCTTGCCACGGCGGACATCACGGAACTGCTCGACTGGTTGCGCATGTCTGGTGGCTGAAACGCCACGCCACCCGACTAGAATGAATCTGCATGCGAATCGGCATCCTCTCGCCCATTGCCTGGCGCACGCCACCGAGACACTACGGCCCGTGGGAGCGCGTGGTGTCTTTGCTGACGGAAGGGCTGGTGGAGCGCGGTTTTGATGTCACGCTGTTCGCAACAGCGGACTCCCAAACAAGGGCGAAGCTGCATGCGGTCTGCCCACGTGGGTACGAGGAAGACCGCAGCCTCGATCCAAAGGTCTGGGAAGGCCTCCATATCGCTGCCGCATTCGAACGGGCGCAGGACTTCGACCTCATTCACAACCATTTCGACTTTCTGCCGCTGACCTACACCGACCTGATCGACACACCGGTCGTAACCACGATCCACGGCTTCTCCTCGCCGCGCATTCTTCCCGTGTACCGACGCTACAACCAGCACACCTTCTATGTTTCGATCAGCAACGCCGATCGCCAGCCGAGCCTCAAGTACGTCGCCACCGTGTACCACGGCATCGACATCGAGAACTTCACGTTCCGTCCCAAGGGTGGCGATGAGCTCGTATTCTTTGGCCGGATTCATCCCGACAAAGGTACGCGGGAAGCGATCGAGATCGCCCGGCGCGCCGGCAGGCGGCTTCTCCTCGCTGGAATCATCCAGGACGAGGCCTACTTCAAGAAATATGTCGAGCCGCACATCGACGGCAGGACTGTTGAATACATGGGGAGCGTGGGGCCGGCTGATCGTGACGTCTTGCTGGGGCAAGCGGCCGCCCTCTTGCATCCGATCCTGTTCGAGGAGCCCTTCGGCCTGTCAGTGATCGAGGCGATGGCCTGCGGCACCCCCGTAATCGCTTTTCCGCGGGGGAGCATGCCGGAGCTTGTGCGAGACGGTGAGAACGGCTTCCTCGTGCAGGACATTGACGAGGCGGTGGCCGCAGTGAAGCGACTGCCGGAGATCCGGCGCGAGCATTGCCGACGCTTTGTCGAGGAGGGTTTCTCCGCTGCCCGGATGGTCGACGATTACGCCAAGGTCTACCAACGTGTCCTTGCCATGCGTGCCGCCGGCAGCCGGTAAGCGCGTGCGAGAACGGAGGCGACACGATGGCGGAATCGTGTCGGATCGCCGTGGTCAACCTCAGTCCGGTTTCGAGGGCGGCTCCACGCTCGCCGGCAGAAGGTCGCCGGCGTGATCGACGTCGTGGCGGTCGATCTGCTGCAGATCGTCGCGGACGAGCCGTGGCGTCTCCGTGAGCGGCGTCATCAGGGACAGGTGCCCCGGCTCCAAGCGCGCCATCAACGCCGCGAACTCGCGACGTATCCGGCGCATCTCGGCGACGATCCCCTCCGGCGCGGCGTAGCGCCACTTGCCGATGTTCTCGTTGTTAGCCGTCAACTCGTCGGGTTTGACCGGATCGATGCCATCGATGACAGCGCGGTAGCGGGCGAAGCGCGTCATGTAGCCTGTCGCGAGATGAGCGAGCAATTCCTTGTTCGTCCAGCCGACGTTCGCGCTCGGCTCGTCCCACCGCGACGGGTTGACGGACCCCGCGAGCGCGACGAGATACTCGGTCACGCGCTCCCAGCGTGCGCGCGCTGCCGCGATGACGCTCTCGTCACTCACGTCGGCGGAGCTGCCGGAGCAGGATGACGTTGGAGTGCGAAAGACATCGCACGAATAGTGCATCTTGTTCAACGCCTCGATGACCATATAGAAGAGGCCTTGCCTCGGCGTGATGGCCGGGGGAACGTCTCTCCATGGTACACCGCATTGACAGCTTCGTCGTGGACAGCTGTTACGCGCCCGAAGGCTGTCATCGCTTCGATGCTCGCCATCGACACGATGGCACAATGGTGCCGGTAGCTCGACGACTTCACCACCAGACGCGGATCGCCTTCGTCGGGCGCAGGCGAAGCGTCACCGGGCCGTTGCTACCGTAGTCGATGAGGAACTGTTCGGCGCGGCGCTGCGAGAGGTAGCGACGGGCGATCCGCCGGCCAACGGTGTGGTCGGGGTCTTCCTCCACCGTCAGCGTGCCCTGGATCATGTAGCCGGCATCGTCCCGCTTCGGGTCGCCGCCGATGACGGCGGCCGCCTTGGGGTTTCGCAGCGCGTTCCGTACCTTCTGGTCGCCGCGCTCACAGGCGAAGAGCAGATCGTCCCGGTCGCGCGCGAACCAGATCGTCACGACGTGCGGGAAGCCGTCGCGGCCGACGGTGGCCAGGCGGGCGACTCGCGGCTCATCCAGGAACACTCGCAGTTTGCGGCTCAACATGGCGGCCACCTCCCGCTCGGAGCGTGGCGTCGGCGCGACGGTGAGGCTAGCTGTTGGCCGGCGGACGTAACGGGCGCTGCGCTGACGCCAGGACAAAACAGGAGTCGCGCCTGTGTGCCTTGCGCGACTCCTGTCTTGGAGAGAGAACTGATGCGAGGGTCAGCTCCGGGTCTTCTTATGAAAGCGATGTTGCGGCGCCCGTGGGCGCCGTAGCCAGTTCGCGGTGAGCCACGCGCGCGTCGCTCTGTCCGGCCCGCGCGATTCGGATTACGGTTACCGCAACCCCGAAGAGCGTGCCCCAGATGATCGTCAGCAGACCGATGATCAGCCATGAGTTCAGCCCGGGCACCTGAATGCCCGCCGTCTGCACGTAGAGCTGCTGCGCGGCGCCATCGACGTTGATCGATCCGGTCGCCTCTTCCATCTTGGCGCCGGCGGCGGGGACGTAATCCACTCTGATATCGTGGTTACCGGCCTCGCGCGGAATGTACGAGATGGCGGCGACGCCCTGGCTGTTGGTGACGGCCCGGCCGATCTCCATGAACCCGTCCACCTCGTCGAACGACCCGTAGGCGAGGAATGTGACGTTCACGCCCGCTATCGGTTTGCCGGTGTCCGGCGACGTCAGCGTGGCCTCGACTTTGCTCAACTGGCCGACCAGGGCGGGAGTCGGCTCGGCGATGTTGACCCTGAGCTGCGAGGCGTTCGCCGTGACGGCGGTTCCGATTCCAACCGCCAGGAGCGCGATAAGTCCAGCTGCCTTCCAAACGAACGATTTCATTCCCCACCTCCTGGCGACCTGCTTATGATCCGGTCCGCGCTGTGATTGCGAACCCACTTACAGGATCGCGGACTGGGCCCGGCGCGGCATCGGATGATGAGGCCGAGTTGGATGTGCGAAATGCGTATCCAATGCGCGGGGAAGACTGCGCGAATTACGTATGCGCTACCCGGGCATCGTAGCCGCGTGGCCCGGTGGTGGCAGCGTCATAGCGGCTCGGTACGGTTCGTTAGGTCGCCGACAGCCGTGCTAGAAGCGCTGGCCTAGAACGCACACCATCGCAGGGGGCTGTTGCCGAACTGATCGCGTTTTGATCTCATCAGTGATATGATCGACATGGGCCGCTTGACCTCCCAGTGATGAGGAGGCCGCCCATGATGGGCCGACGCGACTTCGAGACCAAGCTCTACTACCAGCTCTCACTCGACCGGCTCGTACCCCAAGACCATTTGCTGCGGCGCATCGCCGAAGCCGTCGACTTCTCCTTCGTCCGGCCGCTCTGCCGCCCCTACTACAGCCACACGGGTCAGCCGTCCGTCGACCCGGTCGTGATCTTCAAGATGCTGCTGCTGGGCTACCTCTACGGCATCACGTCCGAACGGCGCTTGGCCGAGGAGGTGCGGCTGCACTTGGGCTACCGCTGGTTCCTGGGGTACGACTTCGACGTATCGACGCCCGACCACAGCGTCCTATCCAAAGCACGGGCGCGCTTCGGCAACGACGTGTTCGAAGAATTCTTCCGTCAGTCGATCGAGCTCTGCCGGCAGGCGGGCCTCATGGAAGAAGGACCGGTCTACGTCGACAGCACCCTCATGCGGGCCCATGCGTCGGTGGATTCCCTGGTCCCTCGAGCGGAAGTGGCCCGACCGCCCTTGTCCGTGGCGGAGTACCTGCGTCGCCTCGACCAGGACGACGTCGCCGCGGAAGCGACGCCGCCCGATGCGGAACCACCGACAAGCAGTCCACCGTCTGCGAGAGGCCCGCTGCTCCGGCCGAATCAGGAACTGAAGAGTCGCACCGATCCCGAGGCGACGCTGGTCAACCGACCCGACTTCGGCCGCCATCTCGCCTACAAGGCGCATATGGCCGTCGCCGGGCGGCGTGGTCAGGTGATCACCGCCGCTGTGGCCACCACCGGCGCCGAAGCGGATGAGCATCTCCTCGCGGACGTGCTCTGGCAGCATCGCCGGCTCAGCAAGCAAGCCATTCCCGCTGCCGTCGCGGACGCCAAGTACGGGACCACACTCAACTACCTCTACCTGGAGCACGCCGGCATCCCGGCCTTCATTCCCACCACCCGCTTCGGCAACCAGCACACGGGCATCTGGGGGCGCGAGCACTTCCAGTGGTTGCCTGACGAGGACGCGTTCCTCTGTCCCGCCGGCGAGCATCTGCGGCGGTACTCCAATATGAAAGGGACGCAGCGCGTGCGCTATCAAGCGCCCAAGGGCAGCTGTGCGCCCTGCCCGTTCCGCGCGCAGTGCGCTCCTTCGGGGATCGCGCGCTCGCTGCACCGCTCGTGGGCCTTGGACCTGGTGGAGGCTGCGCAGGCGCGGGTAGCGAGCCCGTTAGGCAAACGACGGCTCGTCGAGCGGAAAGACCTGTATAGAGGGGGTCTTCGGCCTCGCCACAGAACTGCACGGCCTGAGACGGACGCGTTTCAAAGGAAGACGCCGCGTCCAGATCCAGCTATGGCTCACAGCAGCGGCGATGAACATCAAGAGGGCCGTCCGAAGCAGAGCCCGGAAGCCCGGTCTCGCCGCGGCGACTCGCCTTTTCGCTTGCCTGCAAACTTCGTGGCGTACAGCGACCTTGCTCGCACCAAGAACCGCCGCGACGTAGGACCCTTCAGCAACAACCCCGCAGAATCGTGTGCGGCGGCGGCGTGTTCGTCGGTCCGCTCACCAGCTCCCGCCGCCACCGCCACCCCCGCCGCCGCCCGCAAAGCCGCCGCCGCCGAAGCCGCCGCCGAACCCACCGGAGAAGCCCCCGCCGCCGAAGCCGCTGTAGCCATGGCCGGCGGGGACATTGATGGCGGCCATGTTGATGCCGTGGGCGACGCACGACGAGAACCCCTGAAGGTGATGTGAGATTGCCAGCGCTCCGTACCCAGCGCCTCCCGTATACCAAGTTGAACACGGCGTCGATGGTCTCGAGGTCGCCGAATACGCGCGCCCACTTCTCCGCACAGCCGAACACGATGGCATACGGCAAATACGCTGCGAAGATCGCGGCCCGCTCGTTGAATTGCTGTCGATCTTTCTCGGCCGTTTCGATGTACAGCCGGAACCCCAGCACGCGCCGAAGCATCTCGCTGCCTCTCGCGGTGCGCTTCGGCATCCATGAAGCTGTCGCGGCGATCAACAATCCCGTACCCACTACGGGCAGACCAACGATCGCTGCACCGGACGTAGCCCCGGCGATGATCGTCGCGATCGCGGCGACGATGGCGACGCCTATGCCCCTCCGGCGCCAACTCGCGCGGGCGCTCTCGGGGTTCGCCGTAAACCAGCCCCTCTTTAGAGAGTCCTCGTACAGGTGCCGTTGCGCCCGGTATAGCGCGCCAGCGTAATCGCTGTGCAAATCCGCGAGATTCACTTCCTTGCGGTCGCCCAAGAGGCCCTTGAACAGGATGCGCTCGTGTGGTGCCAGATCTTCCGGATCACGTTTGCGCGTAATGGTCCATTCGCCTTCTCGGAGGAAAGCCGGCGGCTCGACCTCTTCAATCGACAGGTAGCCTCGCACGGCAAGGTCGATGATGGTGCCCGTCACGTCCTTTTGATCGACGCGCGCGTCGAGAAGGAGACCCATTTCTGCGGGCAGCAGTTTCTCGGGCGGTGTGTACTCAACTACGACGGCGTCGCGATAGAAGATGGGGCGTGTCTCCTCGGCCGGATTCTTGCTCAGGTAGTAGATCGAGGTGTAGATACGATCGCGGCCGTTGCGCCACCAGTGAAGCGCCACGAATCCTAACCCAGCGAGCGTCATGATCGCGGCGCTAGCCAGGGTCCATGTCGAGATCTCGATGAAGTCATGAGCGCTTGATGTGCCAGACGCCGCGCGATCGACAAGGTGCCGACGCGGCTCACTGACCGCGCCCTTCGCGAATCCCGCGACGACTGTCAACTGTTCCCCGGGGTTGAAAGCGCGCGACGAGACGAAGCCCACACGTGACTGGTCGCCCAGGTGGTTGCAAGACGCCGTCGCGCCGGTGCGTCCCTCGTAGCACTGCACGCGCGTGATACCGCCGCCGCCGATCGTGACCACGGCAGAGACTTCTTTCGCAGGCACCTGCCAAGCCGACCCGTTGACGTTCCAATAGAGCTCGTCGTGGTCGGAGAACGCGTTCAGGCCATCGCGGATTCGGTAGCTGATGCGATACGACTGCTTGCCGGTGACGGTGCGCTCGGCGTTGCCGATCTGGAGCCGGACGTTGGCCCCATCGCGACTCTGCTTGAACTTGATCGGGGCCCCGTTGCCATCGACGACGGATACGTTCTCGAAGCCGAACAGCCGGTCATGCGAGGCGTCGAAGGTGTAGCGGACGGGGATGTCGCGAAAGATGCCGTGCTTCTGCAATGAGCCGAAATCGACATCAATCGCTTCCTGCACGTCGAAACTCGCGTCTGCGTTGATTTGGATATGTGCGTCGAAGCGCTCGATCGTCCAGCCAGTATCCTGCGCGCGCACACCGTACGGGCGCGCGAGCGTTAGGCAGGCGAGCAGCATGACGAACCCAATGCGAGCCGCGACGCGCGTCATCGCTGCTAGCATATCCTCACGGATCGCGCCTAGCCAGAGCGATCGGCACACCATCGGTTGGGGTTGTTGCTGAAGGGGTCCTACGTCGCGGCGGTTCTTGGTGCGAGCAAGGTCGCTGTACGCCACGAAGTTTGCAGGCAAGCGAAAAGGCGAGTCGCCGCGGCGAGACCGGGCTTCCGGGCTCTGCTTCGGACGGCCCTCTTGATGTTCATCGCCGCTGCCGTCAGCCACAGCTGGATCTGGACGCGGCGTCTTCCCCGGAAACGCGTGCGTCGCAGCCCATGCAGTTCCTTGGCCAGGCCGAAGGTACCTTCTATATAGGTCTTCCGCTCGACGAGCCGCCGTTTGCCTAACGGGCTCGCGACCCGTTCCTGAGCAGCCTCCACCAAGTCGAGGGCCCACGAGCGGTGCAGCGAGCGCGCGATCCCTGAAGGAGCGCACTGCGCGCGGAACGGACAAGCGAGGCAGCTGCCCTTGGAGGCTTGATAGCGCACACGCTGCGTCCCTTTCATGTTGGAGTACCGCCGCAGACGTTCGCCGGCGGGACAGAGGAAGGCATCCTCGTCAGGCAACCACTGGAAGTGCTCGCGCCCCCAGATGCCCGTGTGCTGATTGCCGAAGCGGGTGGTGGGAATGAACGCGGGGATGTCGGCGTGCTCCAGGTAGAGGTAGTTGAGCGTGGTCCCGTACTTGGCGTCCGCGACGGCGGCGGGAATGGTCTGCTTGCTGAGCCGGCGATGGTGCCAGAGCACCTCCGCGAGGAGATGCTCATCCGCTTCCGTGCCCGTGGTGGCGACAGCGGCGGTGATCACCTGACCACGCCGCCCGGCGACGGCCATATGCGCCTTGTAGGCGAGATGGCGGCCGAAGTCGGGTCGGTTGACCAGCGTCGCCTCGGGATCGGTGCGACTCTTCAGTTCCTGATTCGGCCGGAGCAGCGGGCCTCTCGCAGACGGTGGACTGCTTGTCGGTGGTTCCGCATCGGGCGGCGCCGCTTCCGCGGCGACGTCGTCCTGGTCGAGGCGACGCAGGTACTCCGTCACGGACAACGGCGGTCGGGCCACTTCCGCTCGAGGACCAGGGAATCCACCGACGCATGGGCCCGCATGAGGGTGCTGTCAACGTAGACCGGTCCTTCTTCCATGAGGCCCGCTTGCCGGCAGAGCTCGATTGACTGACGGAAGAATTCTTCGAACACGTCGTTGCCGAAGCGCGCCCGTGCTTTGGATAGGACGCTGTGGTCGGGCGTCGATACGTCGAAGTCGTACCCCAGGAACCAGCGGTAGCCCAAGTGCAGCCGCACCTCCTCGGCCAAGCGCCGTTCGGACGTGATGCCGTAGAGGTAGCCCAGCAGCAGCATCTTGAAGATCACGACCGGGTCGACGGACGGCTGACCCGTGTGGCTGTAGTAGGGGCGGCAGAGCGGCCGGACGAAGGAGAAGTCCACGGCTTCGGCGATGCGCCGCAGCAAATGGTCTTGGGGTACGAGCCGGTCGAGTGAGAGCTGGTAGTAGAGCTTGGTCTCGAAGTCGCGTCGGCCCATCATGGGCGGCCTCCTCATCACTGGGAGGTCAAGCGGCCCATGTCGATCATATCACTGATGAGATCAAAACGCGATCAGTTCGGCAACAGCCCCGGTTCTTAGTGTGCGTTGCCGTTGGTACAGGGCTGTGTGGGCTTCTTTTCCGTGCGCAAGCGCGGGCCCTGCTCCGCCGGGCGGTCGGCGTCAGCGCGCCAGGGCACGGCCCCTGCCTGTCAAGTTACGGCAAAACGCCCTGTCAAGAACGGCCTTCGGCCGGTGACATAACCAAAGAGCGAAAGTATCGTAGGTAGCAGACCGGGGATCGGCATCCGTCGGACGCTCCGATGGGTCGCCCTTCGTGTGGCGACGCATGCTGAAGATCATCTCAATAGCCGGGGCTTGGCGTGATGAACCTGCGGGCAAGAGGAAAGCGGCTTGAATCCGGGCTCACACGCGCGTCGATCGCGCTGGCCGTGGCGATCGTGGTTGGCCTGCTCGTGGCGCTGATCGCGGCGCCGTTCAGCAGGGGCTCGCGCGATGCGGGCGCGACCACGATGACATCGTCGGACTACACCTACCACTGTGACAGTGCTGGCGACATCGTGGGTACGTTCACGTTCTCGCCCACTCCTTCAACGACATCGTTCGACGTTTCCTGACTTATCACGTGCCGGGATCGGGCGACTGGCTGGAGGTGCCGGGTGGGTCCCAGTCGTACCCGGTCGGGGCGGTCAGCCCGGTCTCATTCATCCTCAGCACGGCGGACGTGCCGCCGAACGCCAACGCGATCCGGATCGAGAACAGCCTCAACACGAGCAAGAGCAACAGCTTCCTCTGCTCCGAGTTGACGTTGACGCCGACGAGCACCGCGACGGAGACAGCGACGGCGACACCGACGAACACGGCGACGGCGACGGCCACGCAGACGGGGACGCCGACAGATACGGCGACTGGCACGGCTACGAACACCGCGACGGCGACGGCCACGCAGACGGGGACGCCGACAGATACGGCGACTGGCACGGCTACGAACACGGCGACGGCGACGGCCACGCAGACGGGGACGCCGACAGATACGGCGACTGGCACGGCTACGAACACCGCGACGGCGACGGCCACGCAGACGGGGACGCCGACAGATACGGCGACTGGCACGGCGACGAACACCGCGACGGCGACGGCCACGCAAACGGCGACGCCGACGAATACAGCAACCGCCACGGCGACGAGCACCGCGACCACGGCCACGCGCAGAGCGACGCCGACGCCGCGATCGACGAACACGCGGCAGCCGACGACGGCGATCACGCCGGTCAACACCGTCCTGCCGATCGTGCGACCGAAAGCGCCGCCACCGCAGCCGGCGGCGCCGGCGCTGCCGAGGAGCGGGGTGGGTAGCATGGCTGACGGCAGCGCCCGCGGGCTGATCCTGCTTGCCGCCTTCGCAGGGGTGGTGTTGCTCCTAGCGAGCGCGGGCCTCCGCCTCCGCAGGCGCACCTAGCCGGTCCACAGCGAAGGGGTTGCAGAGATCACGGCTCCCTGACACCGGGCATGTGTCGTTGTTTGTTGTCTATACATGCAGACGGCAAGAGACCGCGAGCGGGGGAGTTGCTCGCGGTCTCTTGCTTTACTTACAGGAGGAACACCGACACCATAGCGAGACGACATGATGGTGCTGCGTGGAAGTCGTTACATGAGTGCAAACGAACGGGCCCAGGACGCACCCATACAGGGGAAGAAGGCAGCCGTACGATGATCGCTGGTCAACACGGCCGCGGCCGCGACCGGGCCGCTCGACGTGTTCGTGTACCTGTTCTTCGAGCGGGAGGTCGGCTCGTGAGTTCTCGGAAGCGGACGATCGAAGAACGGCTTACCACGAAGCCGGACACGCCGTCGCGGCGTTCTCGCTCGGCTCCCGCGTCAACAGCATCTCGATCACCTCCGACGGTGATACCTCCAGCCTGCGCGCACTGCGTCGGCGCCCCGGTCAGCGACGAGATCGATGTCGCGGTGAGATCGCGGGATCGCGCCCGCATCGAGCGCGTGGTGATCTTGATGTGCGCCGGCGTGGTCGCAGAACAGCGCTTCTCTGGCCGGCGCTGACGGCGGGCGGGCGCGAGCCGCGATCTGCAGCAGGCGAACGATCTGCTCTCGCACCTGGCCGGGGGGAGCGCTGAACAGCAGCGGGCGTAGTACGCATGGCTCTTGGTCCGGACGAAGGACCTGATCGCCTCGCGCTGGCGCGACGTTCGATCGCCTGCGGAGAAGCTGATCGAGGTGGACAGCATGAGCGACCGACGTGTCCGTCAGTTCCTCAAAGCGTTGATTGAGGAGCACCTTGCAGCGGCGCGCGCTTGAACCCTGGCGTTAGCGAGCCGGCGGCGTCCCGGTCCAGCGTGCGCACGGACGGGATCACTTACGCTACCGCCCGCTCGCCCGCTCCGTGATCGCCCGCTACGACGTTGCCGATGAGCGCTAGCGTGAAGGGCATCACGATGACCACATGGTGCCGCGTCCTGAGGGGCGCGCGAGGCGGCGCGCTCAGCTGTCTGACTGTTAGCGTACGCTCAGCCGCTTACCGCCGTGCATGGCGGATGTCACCGCCGCAGCAGACCACGCCGCAACACGAGCGCGCCTCCGAGCAAGCCAAGGCACGAGGCGATCGCGCTCGCACCGATCTGCCACCATGGGAAACCGCCCCTCGACGTGCCGATCGTCAGCGTTGGCGCCTCACCGCCTTCGAGTAGTGGTACCTCGGCTATCCCGCCCACTGATGCCGAGGTGACGGTGACCTTTCCCACCATCGCGCCCGCGGCGATCTTCGCATCGATCGTCGCGGGATCAGCGGCGAAGCGCAGTGCGTGGATAGAGCAGTAGTAGGTATAGACGCCGGGACTCGCAAACGCGTGGTCGAAGGTGCTTGTGAGCGTACCCGGCGTGCTCCAATCTGGTGTGCCCGGCGTCGTCTCTGCGAAAGCCACCACCGTATGAATCCCGCTAAACAGGGTCCAATGCACGGTGTCGTTGGGATGGATGTTCACGGCCGCGGCATTGAATTGGAATGCTGCGCCCGCTCCACCATTCTGCTGGCCGACCTGCACCGTAGTTGTGGCCGCGGTGACGCGCCGCGGCGTCGTCATCGCCATCAGGCCTGCCGCTGCGGCGAAAAGCAGCGCGACTACCACGGCGGACGCCGTCGCCTTGCTTATCCACTGAACGGGCCGCATTTCCTCCTCCTTGTTCGGCTCTGCCGGCACGCATCACAGGTGGGTACCTTCCTGTACGCTGGATCCATGGCGGGACGTTGTCGATACGATTGCGTGCTCCGCTTGGATGCCTCTCCGCTCAAGAAAAGGGGGAGCAGACTTGGAGCGAGTCGGTCGAGGGAGGAGGGGCCCGACACCACTCCCTCCTACGTTCGTCCGCGCACCCTGAATTCCAAGACCTTATCGTTGCGAGGATGCCCGACCTTGTGGTCGTGCGTCACCGCAGGCCCGGTGCTGCGACGCGGTTTGAGACGGACATGCGCGTTGGCGAGCGGCACCTCTTCGCGCCGCGACGCGCGTCGAAACCGGTACAATAGCTTACGACCAGTCCCCGCCAGTGCTGCGAGTCACTCATGCGCTCCGTCGCGTTCGGCGTTGCGGTCCTCACGTTCGTGCTGGTGTTGAGTTCGGGGCACCTCTCGGGCGGCATTGCCGCAGCCGCCGGCGGCAGCTCGCTGAATCGACCCGAAGACCCGGTGATACTGACGGGCGCGGATGTTCCGACGCTGGTCGGCATCGCGCCACACGACCTAGTCGCCTTCCGCTATGACGGCGCCTGGACGCAGATCCCCGCCCAGGTCGATGAGCGGGACGTCAAGACCTTCACGACGGTCTACAACGGCGCGGTCGCCTCTTCAGTGACCGAACTGTTCTACACCGATGCGAACACGTGGACGGGCGCCGACTCAGATCTGACGTTCGACGCCAACGATGAGATCGCGTTCATGTCGACGGATGCGGGCGGACTGGTACCGCTACCTTCGCTGCCACCGAACAGCGTCGCCGGCTCCGGCGTCCAGATCACGGTCACCGATCCGCTTGCACCTTCTCAGCACGGGTGGGTGTACGTCTTTCGCTCCGACGGCTCACTCGATCCCGGCGCCGGCCAGTCCTACGTGAGTTACACGTTCAGCCTGAACTCCGGCAACTACAAAACAACCTACACGCTCGGGGACACGCACCCGGCTCTCGCGGGCAACCCGGAGAACTCCACCATCACGTCCGCGAACTACACCTACCACTCCGGCGATCGCTGGCAAGAAGACCAAATGAGAATCAGCGTTGGGGGAGCGACCAACGTCAACATTCTCGACCGCCACAAGCCGATGTTCGCGCCCGGCAATTGCGTACGGACCGAGGACACCTTCGACGGGTACATCAATACGACCCCGATCGAAGGCGCATTTGTCGCCAACAAGAGCGGTCCCGTGCGCGCCATCCGTTCATTCGTAGGCGCGAACAGCGGCCCACGCACGGAGCGCGACGAGATATTCTACGCGCAGCGCCAGGATATCCGGACCGAACTCCGCGTCCACGCGATCCCGAGCATTATGGACTTCTTCGACTACAGTTCGGCGGCATCCGGAATGACTTACTACGACGACTTGAACACTTCTGGCGTGACCATCGACGGCGTGCCTGATAGTCCGACGCCGGGCCCCATCCAGTGGCAGATGGTCACCGGCGCGCAAGGGACCGTCGTGATGTCTGGAGCCATATCTACGAACATCTCCGGCTTCGCCTACACGTCGTATTATCTTGATCACTCCGCGCCCAGCGGCGCGGCCGAGACCCAATGCACCGGAGATAGCTCCGCCTACGGTGCGAGCGGTACCTACGTGAACCAGGCGGTGCCGTGCACCGATCCGGGGCTCGGCTGCACCAGCTACCTGAACACGACATCCACCATGTATTACGAGCCACCGTCCCAGACGGTCGCGACCGCGCAAGCACTCAATGCGCGCGCGAACACGCCGCTCACTTTCACCGTGCAACCGTGGGCGCAGTCAGTGGGTGGCATCGCGGAAGAACCCGAGCTGGCCGGTGTTCCATCGGATGATCATGGCAGATCAGCTTCGAACGGACAGTTCGCGGGCGCCAGTGTGGTCCTGAGCATGCTACTGGTGGCGGCAGTTGGCTTCCGGCTCGTGCGACGTTGCGGCTCGAATTGACTCCGAATGAGGCAATGTTGACGCGGAGGCGTTGACAACGACGGCCCGCAGGATGACGATGAGGGCCGCTTCCTGACGGGAGCAGACTTGGAGCGAGCTGGTCGAGGGAGGCGGCCCGAAAACCAACTCGCTCTTACGCTTCTCTGTCGCATCCCAGGCCGGCGCAGTACGTGCGATCGTCCTTGTCGCGCTAGACGAATGGCGCTTGTGCGGTCCCTTCCCCATGCGCATAATCTCGATGCTACGTATGAGGAGTGCCAGAGGCCAGACTTATGAAGCGGCTGCCCCTACTTGGAGCATTACTCGCGCTGATGGCCTGCTTCGGGGGAGACGCGTCGCACCTTGAAGCGGCGACATCGTGGACACCGGGGGCGAGTATGGCCGTGGCGCGCGACGCTCCCGCCACGCTTCTGACAAACGGAGACGTGCTCGTCACCGGCGGCAGCACCGCATCGGGTGCGACGGCGAGCGTCGAATCGTACCATCCGGCGACAAACACGTGGTCGACCCGCGCGAGCATGGATAGCGCGCGCACGGGTCACACGGCGACCCGCTTGCTGGATGGCAGAGTACTGGTTGCGGGCGACACCAGCGGTGAGGTGTACAACCCTTCGTTGAACACGTGGACGCCGACGGGCAGCCTCAGCGGATTGCGGTTCAACCATACCGCCGCGCTGTTGCCATCGGGCAAGGTCATCCTGATTGGCGGGCAGACACGGTTCATGTCCTTCACGATCTACTTGGGCAGCACTGACATCTATGACCCAGGCACCAACACCTGGACGCCGGGGCCGGCGATGGCGAGCTTCCGTGCGTTCACGCATGCTGTGACCCTCAATGATGGAAGAGTGCTCGTCGCGGGAGGGTTCAGCGCCACCGCAGACCTCGCCGCTGCGGAGATCTACGATCCCACATCGAACAGCTGGTCCTCGGTGACGAGCATGGCGACCGCCCGGAGCGATGCATCCGTCACCCTCCTATCAAACGGCAAGGTGCTCGTCGCCGGAGGAGACCAGATCCTGTCGCCGTTCAACGCAGCTCGCGAGCGCGGAGTTATACAATCCCGTTAACAACACGTGGTCGCCAGCGGGCACCATGAGCACACCGCGCGTTTGGCCCGCTGGCGTAGTGCTCCAGAGTGGTAAAGCCTTGGTCGCCGGGGGGGTCGCGAATGCGGCCCGTCTCAATTCGGCCGAGCTGTATGATCCGGTGTCGAACTCTTGGTCCTTGACCGGCAGCATGGCTGCGCCACGGAGTTCGCCGATGGTCGTCCTCACCGATGGCCGCGCGATGGTCGTTGGCGGCCTTGGGGAGCCGTTGTCCGTTCTATTGGCCAGCACTGAGGTGTACGGCGCTGCCACATCTGTAGGCGGCATCGCCGAGCAACCTCACGTGACCGCCCTGCGGTCCGCGGCGTCAGGCCGTACCTACAAGTTCTACATCGTCGGTGGCGCCGTCGCGTTCATCGTGGCAGCGGCCGGCGCGGCGGCTTGGCGTAAGCAGCGCGCGTGATCGCAAGGAGCCCGGCCGCCTGGCCAGCACGGCCGCAACCGGGGCGGGGTGTTCAGGTACCTGTTCTTCGAGCGGGAGGTCGGTTCGTGAAGTCTCGCCAGCGGACGATCGAACGATCGGCTTACCACGAAGCCGGGCATGCCGTCGCGGCGTTCGCGCTCGGCGGCCGCGTCAACAGCATCTCGATCACGCGTGACGGGGATACCTCGGGCCGCGGGTACTGCGGCAGCGCGCCGGCCAGCGACGAGATCGAGATTGCGGTGAGATCGCGGGATCGCGAGCGCATCGAGCGCGTGGCGATCCTGATGTGCGCCGGCGCCGTCGCGGAGCAGCGCCGCGCTGGCAGGCGCTCCAGGTGGGCGAGCCGCGATCTGCGCCAGGTGAACGATCTGCTCTCGCACGTGTCCGGGAGCGCCGAGCGTACGCCGCGTGGCTCTTGGTCCGGGCGAAGGACCTGATCGCCTCGCGCTGGCGCGATGTCGATCGACTTGCGAAGGAACTGCTCGAAGTGGACAGCATGAGCGATCGGCGTGTCCGCGACTTCCTGAAGGCCCTGATTCAGGAGCGACTTGCGGCGGCGAGCGCCCCGCCGAAGTCCTCGCGGTAGCTGTCCGGCGAGCCGCTCATCGCGGCGGCGCACTCGACCGCCGCAAGCGCCGATCGGGTTTGACGCGTCTGATCCGCTGTCTACCGTACGGGCACGTGCGCGACCTCGTTGTCGACGATCCGCTGCACCATCGCCCGGAGTTCGTCGTCGGGCTCCGGCAGCTCGAACGGCCCGGTGTACTTCTGTACCTGCCCATGCAACTCGACGAGCGTCGCCTTCGCCTCGTCGAAGGACGCGCGGACGCGCGGGTGCAGCACGTCCTCGCCGTCGAACTCCTCCGTGATCGCATCGACCTGCTCCTCGATCGCCCGCAGCTCCCGCCAGTTCTCCTGCACGCCCGCCCGGACCGCCACCGCGAGGATGCGGGCCATCTCCAGCCGGAAGCCCTTCGCTGGTGGCTCTGTCGCCAGCGGCGACTCCATGTCGAGCGGCAGCTCAAGCTTGCAGGCGCCGCGGTCGAGCAGGCCTCGGATGAACTCGTGGTCGCGGCGCTCTCGCGCCACCTCGCGCTCGCGCTGATCCGGCCGCACGTCGAACTCGAACCCCAGCTCGGGCACGACGGGCACCGGCTTGCCCCAGCCAGTCGTAGAACGACCCGCAGGCGATCTGCAGCCGGCTGCCCTTCCCCTTGCCCGTGAGCGTGCCGGCCGCCACCAGCCCGCGCAGCTCCGCGACCTTCTGGTCGCGCACGCGGTACCAGGCCTCGTCCGTCGCCACACGTTCGCCGTCCTCGTCGATCTCGCAGTCCGCGTCGTCCCAGTCCTCTTGCTCCTCGCGTGAGGATCATCGCGCAGTCGTCGATCGGGATCAGCTCCTCGCGGGCTTCCTCCTCGCGCTTGCGGTACTCGCTCTCGGTGATCGGCTCGCGGGCGCTGACGTTGAAGCGCGCCCGGACGGCCCACATCTCCAGTGCGCAGATGCGCGCCCACTCGAGCCAGCCGAAGCGCAGGTCCTCCTGCCGCGCGCGCTCCCGGATGATGACGATCACGTGCGCCAGGTCGCCGTTGGCGGCGTTCATCAGGCCGATCAGGCGGTTGAGCTCGGTGGCCTGGCGGTCGGGCGCGGCGTTGAGGAGTTGGCGGTCCTGAGGCTTCTCCGCCTTGAAGTCGCGGAGCATGAGGAGCACGCGCTCCTTCGCGCTCAGCGCCGGCAGCAGGCGATCGAGTCGCTTGTCGGAGAGCGTCATTTCCGTCCGTGCCCCTTCTCCAGCTTCGGGCCGAGGACCGCCTCGATGCGCTCCACGCGCTCCTCCAGCTCGCCGACTTCGAGGAGCTTGGTCAGCGCCTGCGTGGCCGCGATCAAGAGACGACCTCGGGCCACCGAATTGGTCTCCATGCCGAGGCCGTCGAAGGTAACGATCTCCAGCACGCGGCGGATGCCGCCCACGGTGTCCAGCGGCCCGATCTCGTAGGCGCCGGCCAGCGTCGATTCGCGCCGCCGGCGCTGGCCGCCCAGGCTGCGCGCCTTCGCTGCCTCCTCAGCGTGTTCGGGCGAGTGCCAGAAGCAGAAGTCGCCATCGAGCATCGGCGCGGAGCTACAGCGATCGCCGTTCTGCTTGTGTGCGGCACCCTTGTTCGTACAGGGCGCGTCCATTCAGGCGACGCACTGATCTTCAACCGCCGAGAACTACCGGATGGCACTCTCGATCTGAACGCCAAACAATTTCACGCGCGCTTCGGCGATTTAGACGCGACGAAGAATGTGATCTGGGACGAAGATGACCAACCGTACGCGCTGAGCCCCCTCACCGCGATTCTTCGAGATGACTACGGCGTTCCGCTGTCAGGAAGCCAGCTCAACGGGAACTTGTATTGGTGCTTGGCATCCGATCCGGACAGATCGTTGTTCGAGCTCGCCGAGGAGGCGGGGCGACAATAACCCCCGCCGCATCGTGGCTAGTGCATCACGTCCACGTCGTTTCGGCGCCAGCACGTAGGTCGCTTCGGTCGTAGAGAGACGGCGATCGTGCGTCATGAATGGCTGGTGCTGTTGAACCGCCCGCGCTGCCCCACAACGCCGGCGACAGGCCGACTGTTCGGGCACGGGGGCGTCCGGTGGCCGCGTACGCAGGAATAACCCACGCTCGCCGATCAAGAGGCGATGGTCGCCCAGGGCCCACAGGGAAAGGGACGGAACCGGTGCCGTAGACATGAGTGGTGACCCTTCTACTCGCACCTCTGACCACTCGACGCCGGCTGGCACGGCGGCACACCCCCGGCATACCAAGAACTCCATAATTCGTACCTGAAAACAAGAGGTATGCCACTGTGCCTGTATGCCATTGGTGTTCTCTCGTGTACTGAGAACCAAATCCCCATCGCACGTCAGGTCTAACCGGAAAATCGCGATCAGGCGACGCTGTGTCCCATTACCCCCTGTGCGATCGCGGATGCCTGGCATAGCTGCAGATGCCAATTTTTCGTACCTGAAAACCATCATCTGAGTAGGATTTCGGTCAGGTGGCACAGCTCCCCGAGCCCCGGGCACAGTCCCGATCCGGTATGCCACCGTGACGGTGTGCCAGCGCGGTTGTCGAGAAATGATCGACAACGGGTATGCCATCATGCCGGTATGCTTGGGGCCGATTTCAGATTTCATTGGCAATCCGTTTCGCGTCTTCCTCAGCAACCGCATGGCCCCGCATCTGCTCTGAGGGGTCGAGCGCGCGCCTGGTCCACGTCCGTACCGGGAACCCGACGCCCGCCTCAGCGAACGACCGCTTGAGCCCTCCCCAATCGAACGGAGGCTCCTTGTGGTTCGTGTCCCGGTACAGCCGCTTGAAGGTGGCGAACGAGTCCCTGGAGAAGAGATAGACCGTTCCATGAAGATCCGCCGGAAGCTCATGTGGCGGGTTGCCGGATGCCCGCCACTCGTCCGCGTCTCGGTACCATCCGACCTGCTTCGTGGAGTGCCTCGTGTTCTCTGCCGCCAACGCGTCCGAAGGGATGGTGTTGAAGATCCCCGGGCCGCTGGCGCTTGCCCCCCGCGCGTGGGCGAGGTGAAACGCCCCGACACGCATCTGCCCGACCACCGTGCTGAGGAACGTCGCCATCGGGGTAATGGCCTGCAGCTCGGTCGCCTGCTGGGAGAGGGACGCGACCATCGCCGTGTAGCCGTCGGCCAGCCATTTCTTGATCTCCGGCTCGCGCTCCGGGTAGACGTTCTTTACGAACGCCAGCAAAACGAACCCTACCGTGATGAGCCCGGCCGCCGTCGGGGCCAGCCGGGCGTGAACGTTCGGTAGGGCCTTCGTGAGCCGGGCGACGACCCGTTGCCACTGCTCCTTGAAGAAGCCGCCCGCGAGGATGTCATCCCGCCCGGCCAACCACTGGAGGTACGCGCCGCCGAACAACTGGAGCGTCCCGTCATCGGATCGCTCCGTGGCGATACGGAGCCTCTCCGGGTCGACGTGCGCCGCGATCTCGATGTTGATGATCCGCGCGAGCGTGGACGACTGCACTGCGATCACCTGCTCGCCCGTCGAGATGATCAGCGCGCGCGGCTCCTTCGCCTCGCGCAGGCCGCCCTCCCTGGTGCCGCGGCCGCCGCTGCTGTTGTCTCCGTACGCCTGCAGGAGTCGAATCCAGCTCATCTGCCCGCATCTTCGACGTGCCGGCCTTGAAGTCATCGATGAGTACTGGCAGGTCCGCCAGCACATTGAGTGCCGTCGCGAGCGCCGCGTATGTCGATGAGAAGGACTCGGGGGATCGTCCAACCGTGCCCACCCGGGCGAACTTCCCGAAGATGCTGAGCGCCGCCTCGGTGACCGACGACTTGAAGTGGCCGGTAGTGCCGTACAGATGAACCCAGGGTGCGTTCTCCTTGAGCGCGTGGGCCCGGAGCGGCCCGCCAAGCACCGCCATCAGCAAAGGGAACATCACCTCGATGTTGGCGCACGCCCGCAGATGCTCAAGCGCCACCCACGCCGCGACGCGCTCCGCATCGGTAGCGGGGGGGCGCACGCCCTGCCCGTACGGCGCGAACGACGCGGACAGAATTGCGAGCTTCTTCCTCTTGAGGTCGTCCGGGAGCCACCTGATCGCGGTGTCCAGCCCGTTCTTCGAGATGGCCGCAGTCATCCCAGGGGCGATGAACATCGGGTAGCTCGTGTTCTCCTGCCACCCGGCGTGCGACGGCACGACGATGCGCGTGGCCCCCACCCCCGAGGCCTTGATCGCCTTGAGGAAGTGGATCTCCTGCCCGACGACGATCTCGAATAGGCCCGGGTCGGCCACGTTCGCGAGCCAAGACTCGGCCGCGTAGCGTGTCTGCCGATCCTTCTCGCGCATCGTCGCGTTCAACCACCTCTCCCGTTCGCGAGGTGAGCCGCACGAGCCAGATCGGGGGTGAGTCGTCACCGTACTCCACGATCGTGTGAAGCTCGGGGTGAAACGTCATGACCTCCGTCGCGACCTCGATCTCGATCCCCTTGCGATCCTTCTTGATCGCGAGATAGTACAGCCGTCCCGAGGGCGGATCCCACTCGTAATGGTTGCCCTCACCGAACGACACTCCTCCCCGCATGGTGGCCGACGCGGCGCGCATGGCGGCATCCAGAGGCGCGTCGGTCACGCCTGAGCCGTCAGCCCCTGACTCTGGTCCGGCGTCGGCCCCCTCCGTACCCGCCCCGTACATCTCGTACAGGTCATCCAGATCGTCGTCTCTCATCTATCCACTCCCTTTGATCTTGGACGCCAGCATGAAGTACTGACGGTCGGCGTCCGGCGACCGACGCATCGCCATCAACCCGACGAGGAAATATCCTGCCCAAAGCCGCCACGATGATCGCCACACCAACCGTCGCTAGCGGCGAAGTAGTTGGCCAGCCTCGGCCCCTCGATCACGGACTTGCGTCTAGCTTTGAGCCCGGTGTGCTCCTCCCAGCGCGCGATGATCGTGTCGCAGAAGCGCGGCTCGATCTCTATCCCGTAGCAGCGGCGCCCCAGGCGCTCGCAGGCGATCAGCGTCGTGCCGGAACCGAGGAAGGGATCGAGCACGATGTCGCTGGCTTGGCTGCTGTTGGAGACCTGGCGCTCCACGAGTTCGACCGGCTTCATCGTCGGATGATCGGGTGATGCCTTCGGGCGCGGTATTTCGAACACGCTCGTCTCGGCATTGCCGCCGTACCACCTTCTCCCCTCGTGGTTGCCGCGACCACTACGCCCGGGCCCGGGCAGCCAGCCGTACAGAATCGCCTCGTGTCGGTAGTGGTAATCCGAGTGTCCCACCACCATCGAGTCCTTCACCCAGACCAACGTTTCGTGGATGCGCCAGCCGGCGGCGACGACGCTGTTAGCGAACGCGACCGAGAGCGGACCGGCTGAATGTGCGATGTAGAACGGCGCGCCCGCGGCCAATGCGGGCGACACGGCAGTCCACGCGCCGCGAAGCAGGGCGGGCAGGCCTTCGGCGTCGTCATTGGCGATCTCCATGGCGTCCTTCGTCTTTCCGACGTAGCTGACGCCGTACGGAGGGTCGGTCCACATCATCGCGGCCGGCGCCCCGTCCATCAGCCGCGCCATGTCCTCCGCAATCGTCGAGTCGCCAACAAGAAGCCGATGGTCCCCCAGAAGCCAGAGATCGCCGCGCCGAGAGCGCGGAGGAGCCATTGCGGCGTCCACGGCGCGCTCGCGGGTGCGCAACTCTGCCTGGGAATCCGCCAGCCGAAAGACTTCGGCGCGAAGCTGCTTGACGGTCCAACCTTCGCGCCCCGCTTCGGCGATGAGCTTCTCCGCGTCGGGCGACGCGGCGACCACCATGTGGTGACCCCATGGCACATTTGGGAAACGTTTCCCATTTCCGAACCGAGATGCGACGTACCTGTACTTGGCTCACAGGGACGTAGGCCGCGCGGCGGCGGCGTGCTCCACGCCGCGACCCGATCTCCGACGAGCAAGCCGCGTGCGTTCGCGAACCTAAGGATCGCCTTCGGGGTCAGCTTGATGCGCGCAAACCGTCGGTCGTCGCCATGCACGACCTCCTCGATGTCTGGGATCTCGCGAACAAGGAGGACGTGGCCGGCCTTCAAAAGCACATCGCGTGGCGCAAGGATCCGCTTCGCGTGGTTGTCTGGAGGGGAGAGCGTTATCGCTTCCCCGCTGACAGGACCTATCCGGGCTTCACGGATGAGGAAATCAAGAAGGCAGAGCAGTCCGACGAAGAGCGCGAGAGCGGCACCATCCTCGCTTTCTTAGATGGCATCGGGGTCTCGCCGCACCGGGATCGCTGGCGATGGAACGACGTACTGGAACCGGCTCGGTACTACGTGTTTCGAGAGGTCAATGAGCGGCTCAAAGGCCACACGAACCCTGTCGTGGACCCCTTCGAGAAGGGCCGCATCTTCCTGCAGCCCGACTCCCTCCTCACCGCGCTCTACGTGCAGTTCGCGATGGAGGCTGGCTGGATGGAGCCGACCACCGATCATCTGCCGCGGCTGCGGGAGCTTCTTTGTCCCAACTCACGCGAGACAGGAATTCTGCGAAGTGAAGTGCCGCAAACGACACTGGTACATCGGGTACAAAGGAGGATCGCATGCCGGGAAAACGGGCGAACGGTGAAGGCTCTGTCTATCAGCGCAAGGACGGCCGCTGGGCGGCGTCGCTGAGCGCCGGGCGCGGTAAGCGGAAGCACTTCTTGGGCAGGACGCGCCTCGAAGTCAGCCGCAAGCTGAACGCCGCCCTGAAGGCGCGCGACGACGGCCTACCCGTGGTTAACGAGCGGCAGACGGTCGGGCAGTTCCTCAAAGCCTGGGTCACGGACAAGAAGACATCGGCGCGGCCAGGAACGGTACGAGGTTACGAGTCGAAGATCCGCGTCCACATCTTGCCGGCGCTCGGGACGATCACCCTGGCCAAACTCACCCCTCAACGACTGCAGTCGTTCTTCAGCGAGAAACTCGTTAGTGGTCTCGCGCCGCAAACGGTCCACCACCTCCGGGCGGTCCTTCGCGCCGCTCTCGCCGATGCCGTGAAATGGGGATCAGTGATGCGCAACGCGGCAGACCTCGTCGATCCGCCCCGCGTGCCTCACGAAGAGGTCCGTCCTCTGGCGCCGGCCGAGGCGCAGGCGCTGCTGGAGGCCGTGAAGGGCAACCGCCTGGAGGCTCTCTATTCGGTCGCTTTGGCCATGGGCCTCCGGCAGGGCGAAGCGCTCGGCCTGCGGTGGGAAGACATCGACTTCGCCCCAGGGACGCTCCGCGTCAGCCAGTCGCTCCAGCGCATCGACAAGGCGTTCCAGTTCGTCGAACCCAAGACCGCGCGTAGCCGGCGCACGCTCGCGTTGCCTGCGATCGCTGCCGCTGCGCTGCGCGCGCACCGAACGGCGCAGCTCGCAGAGCGGCTCGCCGCCGGCCCGATGTGGGAAGAGCACGGGCTGGTGTTCACCCGCGCGAACGGCATGCCGCTGCACGGCTCGAGCGTGACGCGCGAGTTCCAGCGGATGCTCGAACACGCGGGCCTTCGCCGGCTGCGGTTCCACGACATGCGTCATGCCTGCGCCTCTCTTCTCATCGCCCAGGGCGTGCATCCGCGGGTGGTGATGGAGACGCTGGGGCACTCGCAGATCGGCATCACGATGAATCTCTACGGCCACGTGCTGCCGGAGGTCCAGCGCCAGGCCGCCGCGCAGATGGATGCCGTCCTCTCGGGACGCGCCTGAGATCGTCCGCACACGTCCGCCCACGTTGCTGTCACGGTTGCTGTCAAACGAAGAAAACGGCCGGTCCCGAGAGCGGGAACCAGCCGTTTTCAGGTTCAGAAATTGGAGGCGACGACCGGATTCGAACCGGTGGTGGGGGTTTTGCAGTTCCGTGGTAGACGTGGCAACGGCCGCATACACCGCGCGTCCGTTGCCCTGTTTCGAATCTAGCGACTCTGGTTAATTGCTCACCTATCCGGCAACCGCCGCGCCTGCTTGATAGGGGCGCGGTAGCAAAACGGGTAGCAGTCTTACGCCCCGAACACGATCGCGCTGAGCCGCTCCGCGGCGTCCTGGTCGAGCTGCGGCAGGACCTTCGTGTACACGTCCATCGTAAAGGCGACGGTGGCGTGCCCGAGCCTCTCGCTGACGACCTTCGGCGGGATGCCGGCGGCTAACGAGAGCGAGGCCGCAGTGTGTCGGAGGTCGTGAAAGCGGATCATCGGCAGCGCGGCGGCGCGGACTCGTTGCGAGAACGCCCGCGAGAGCCATGCGGGGTGAATCGGCCCGCCGATTTCGTTCGTGAATACGAGCCCGTGATCGGGCCAGTCGGCCCGGCCGAACGCCATGATCTCGCCGTTCTGGCGCGCCTTGTGGCTGCGCAGCGCGTCGAGCGTGTGCGCGTCGAGCGAGAGCGAGCGCACCCCGCGCGCCGTCTTCGGCTCGCCCCAGGTCAACTTGTGTCCGACGTTCGAGCAACGTGTGCGCGATCGTCATCCGGCCGGCGTCGAGATCGAGATCCTGCCAGCGGAGCCCCAACACTTCGCCGCGCCTGGCGCCCGTCGTGGCGGCGAGCGTCCATAGCGCCGCGAGCCGGTCGTCATGGACGGAGGCGAGGAAGGCCCGGAGACTCGGCGGGCTGCCAGATGTGCATTTCCTTCGCGCCGGCCTTCGGCGGGTCCGCGAGGTCCGCGGGGTTCGTCGGGATCATGCGCCAGCGCACCGCATCGGCGAGCGCGCGCCGAAGTACCGTGTGAATATGCTTCACCGTGCGCGGCGCGAGCGCGCCCTTGCCGTCGCGCCGCCCGGCCATGAGCAGCGCCGCATAGAAGGCGTTGAGGCGCTGAGGCGTGATGCCCTGCAGCGGCAGCGACCCGACGCACGGCGTGATGTGGGCGCGGATGTTCTTCGCGTACCCGTGCAACGTCGATGGCCGGACCTGAGACGCGCGCGCCGCGAGCCATTCATCGAGGAATACCGCGAGGGTCTTGCGCGAGGGCTCGACGTAGGCGTTGCCCTGCATGTCGCCGAGCGACTCCGTGAGCCTGGCGCGCGCTTCCTTCTTCGTGCGGAAGCCGGAGTACCATCGGCGCTGGCCGCCGGGCTCCCTGATGACCACGTTCCACTTCGAACCGCGTTGCTTGACGAACCCGCTACCCGTTGTCATCGCTGCTGCTCTCCTTTCAGATTCCTGTACACGCGGCCCACGCGCTCTTCTTGTTCCGGCGTAAGGCGCTGGCCAATCACCGCATTGAGAGCCTTGACCAAGCTGTCAGGGGTTGCGTGTTCATCTTCGAATACCGGCGGGCGCCAATCGTCCATCAGCGGGATCGGCGTCCGCTCGGGACTCGATGAATCAGCGAAGCGACCGTACGCGATGAGCGTCCCTGCGGAGCGCCACGGGGCGAACGATAGAAATGCCTCCATGCACCGGCGATCGTCCGCGCCCTTGTCGCCCGCAAGTTCTGCAGCGGCAAGGATACAGGCGACCTTCCAACGCCCCGCCAGCGTGAGATCAGGCGCCGCGAGCGTGACACGCCAGAAGATCGCGGCGTTGCGGACGATCGGACGATCGACGGTCCATCGTTCACCCTCGCCTTGCAAGTCTCGGAGGTAGCGCAAGAGGCCGAGTAGCGCGTCGGACGCTTCCCAGGGGATCAAGCCGGCGTCCATCGTCTCCGGCCAGGCGAAATCTCGCCATTGAGCGCGCTCCGCAGCGGTGAGCTTCTTGGCTTCTTGCAGGAGCCGCCCGATTACGCGCAGGCTCGGGAAGTCTTGTGCATTACCGTCAGGCCCGGCTCTAAGGGCCTTTTCAATTCGCACGGCGCCGAGCGTCTCATCGCTGGCATAAACCCTCGCGACTCGTTCCCCCCAAACGTCGGGCGTTGCCTTCCTGCCTCGGCGTTTCTGCTCCATTCCGACCCCCGATGAAATATTGCTAATTGGCGCACAGTTACCGTCATTGGTGATTCTAGCGGACGGTGCTACTGTAACGCAACCCCCGTGTAATTGGTGCGGTGGGAGGTGAAGAATGCAGACGCAAGTAGAAGGGATCGAAGCGGTGAATGAACTAAGGCCGCTGGTCTACAGCATGGCCGAGCTCGGCGTCGTGTTCGGCATCAGCGAACGGCACGCATACGCCATGGTCGCAAAGGGGGAAATCCCCGGTGCCCGACGTTTGGGCCGGCGCTGGATCGTGCCGAAGTCGGCCGTCGATCGCTTCCTGGCGGGCGAGTGATGGCAGGCGAAATCGTCGTGATCGTCCGGCCCGATGACGCGCCCGCCGACCCCGAGGCGCTGCGGGGTGCCGTGCTGGCGCCGCTCGCCGCTTCATTCGATCTGCTGGGCGAGCACCTGCGCCATGCGCTCGCCGCGGTCGCGTCGGCGCAGGTTGAACAGGTCCGCCGCGCCTTCGGCGCCGATCCAACCATCATCCAGGAGCGAATCCTCGAACCCGTCCGCCAGATGATGCGCGCGGCGTTGAGTCCGATGGCCGAGCAGTTCGAGCGCGCGCGGCGCGGGCCAATCGAAGAGCCGCCGGGAACCGGCGCATGGTTTGGGAGGAACTGAATGGCTACGAAAAAGGGTAGGTTCCGCCTGCCGAAACGTACAGCGTTGATCCAGTTTGAGGACGGCGAGTATGCCGGCGCTGAGGTGCGCTGCTCGCTCGACGTGCCGATGCGGACGCTCCTCACGTTCAAGCGCATGGCCGGCGGCGAAGTGGATCAGGTCGAGCGCGGCTACGAGCTGTTCGGTAAGCAGATGTTGATCGATTGGAATCTCGAAGACGATGAGGGCCAGCCGATCCCCTGCTCTACGGACCACTTCATGGAACAGCCGCTCGCGTTCTTGAATGCCGTCACGGCGCAATGGATCGAGGCCGTCACAGGGGTCCCAAAAGACTCCAACGAGACATCCGCGAATGGAAGCACGTTGGCGGCGGCGTCCGTTCCGACGGAACCCGAGTAACGAAACCGCGGGAGCTGGCAGAGGCCGAGCTGATCGACAACCTTTGCCAGCGATGGGGGTGTTTGCCGAGTCAACTGCTTGACGAGCCCGCCGACGTGCTTGCGCTCGTGGCGATCGTCGCGGCTGGAATGAAGGACGAAGTTGGCTAACGAAGTCATCATCACCGTGAAGGCGCACGATCAGGCATCGGCCACGATGGATAAGGCCGCAGGCAAGATCAGCACGTCCCTCGGCGGCATCGCGAAGGTCGGCTTGCTCGGGCTGGGCGGGCTGGTGGCCGGCGTCGGTGCCGTGGGCATCGGCTTCGACAACATGAAGCAGCAGGCGCAGATCGCCTTTACCACGATGCTGGGCAGCGGCGCGAAGGCGAAGGCGTTTCTCGACGACTTGCAGGACTTCGCACAGAAAACACCCTTCGAGTTTCCCGACCTCATTAAGGGCTCGCAGCGCCTCATGGCGATGGGGTTCGCCGCGAAAGACGTGCGCCCCACGCTGACCGCCGTAGGCGACGCCGTGGCGGGCCTGGGCGGCGGTGCGGAGATGATCGGCCGCGTCACGACGGCTCTCGGCCAGATGAAGGCCAAGGGCAAGGTGAGCGCCGAGGAGATGAACCAGCTCGCCGAAGCGGGCATCCCCGGCTGGGCGATGATCGCCGAGAAGATCGGCAAGTCGATCCCCGAAGCTATGAAGCTCGCCGAGAAGGGTGCCATCAGCGCCGACGTGGCGATCGGCGCGCTCACGGAGGGCATGAACAAGAAGTTCGGCGGCATGATGGAGAAGCAGTCGCACACCTTCGGCGGCCTGCTCTCGACGCTCAAGGACACCTTCACGCAGGTCTCCGGCACGATCATGGGGCCGATCTTCGAGAAGCTCACGGGGCAGATGCAGCGCCTCGCCGACGTTACGAACTCGCCGAAGTTTCAGAACGGCGTCAAGGAGTTCGCGGAGAAGCTCGCGGCCGGGCTCGATAAGGCGGCCACGGCGGCTGAGAAATTCGGCGACGTGATCATTCCTGTGCTCTCGACGTTGGAGCCGGGCGACGTTGGCTTGTTCGCCGCTGCGATCGGCGTCGGCCTCGTGGCTGCGTTCGCCGCGGGCACGATCGCCGCGATGTCGTTTTGGACGGCCGTATCGCTCGGCCTCGCGGTCGCGATCCCCGCGCTGATCCTCGGCGTCATGCTACTCGTCCGCAACTGGGACACGGTATGGGGGCACATGAAGGCCGCGCCGATGGCGCTGGCCAACTGGCTCCAGAACAACTGGATGGACGCGCTGCTCGCGGGGGCCGGGCCGATCGGATGGGTGATCCTGCTCGCGAAGCATTGGAAGAGCGTCTTCGACGCGATGCCCGGTCCGGTCCAGAGCGCCATGAACGCCGTCGCCGGCATCGTCTCGACCGCCATCAACAAGCTGATCGACATGATCAACACGTTGACCAGCGGCCTCAACAAGCTGGGCGCCATCGGCGGAAAGATCGGGTTGGGATTCAGCATCGGCGCGATACCCCACGTCGGCGACTTTCAGCTCGCCACGCGCGGACGCAATGCCGCCGGCGAACAAGGGCTCGGCCACTTCGCGGACGGTCAGTTCCAGCGCGGTTTGGCGGGCGTAGGCAAGGAAGTTGACGACCTCACCAAAGGACTAGGGAGCGGCGGTGGTGGCGGCCTCGCGGGCGCGCTCGCTGACGTTGACACCGGCCTCGCCGATCTCGCTGCCGCGTTCGACGCATGGCACGCACAGACAGGCGGTGCGCTCAGTACATTCCTCGCGCTGATTCAGGTCGAGCAGGACAAAATAGCTCTCGACAACCGCGCGATGCAGGCGAGCATCGGCCTGCAGGCGGCGCAGATGGAGGCGCTCGACGGTTCGTTCCAGCTCCCGCGCGGGGCTCGTCGCCATCGCGGAGAAGGCGATCGAGTTGGGCGGCTCGCTGCCCAGGGCGATCGAGGCGGCGCTGCGCGGCATGGTGGACAACATCCGTAACGCCTTCAACGGCTTGTTTAGCCGGCCGACGAAAGAGGGCGCAGCACTCGATCTGCGGATCGCGCTCAAAGAAGAAGAATTAGCCAAGAAAAGGGCTGCTGGCGCCACCGACGACGAGACCAAGGGGCTCGAAGGCAGCATCGCTGCTCTCAGGCGGCGCAAGGATGTTCTCGAAAAACACGAGGCTGTGCTCAAGGCGCAGCTCGAAGTAGCGGACCAGACATTATTGACGGAGGGTGAGCGTAATTTCGCAGCCACCCTCTATACCATCGCGCTCCGAGATGGTTCGGCTCAATTGGATAGCGTCAGTGCTCTCGTGTCGCTGCAAGGAATCGCCCAGGCCAACTACATCGCGGCGCTGAATAACGCGGCGGTGGCGGTTGGGGGATCAAGTGATCCGTTCAATGCCGCCGAGAAGCATTGGATCAATGGCGTGGCGCGCGGCAAGGGCGAGTCTGAGCCGTTCCCCGGCTTCGACACAGGCGGGCGGGTCACGCGCACTGGGCTCGCGCTTGTCCATGCAGGTGAGGAGTTCCGGCCCGCCGGCAAGGAATCTCTCGGCGGGAACATCGCCTATGTGACGGTGAACGCCTACGGCAACCAGGACAACGAAGGGCTCGTGCGGCTGCTGATGCGGCGGCTGCGCGAAGAGCTGCAGATGGAGACATTGGCAGGGCCGCGGCTGCCAGCATCGGCGTTCAGCCCGAGGAGGGCGTAGGGACCGGGAAATGTAAGCGCCGCGGCTGAACCCCGCGGCGCCGTGTGAAGGGGAGAGGGAGTGATGGTCAACACGGCTCTCGCCAACGAGGGCAACGTAGCGTGCCCGGAGTGCGCTATCAACTTCATCGCCGGCCTCGATGACATCGACTTCGGCGACCCGAGGCAGCTCTTCGAGGCGGACGCGCGGATCGCGGAGTACGGCCCGTCCGCGGGCCGGGCGTCTCGCCGCACAGGATTACGAGCATGTTGGATGCCACACTGGCACGCTGGATCATCGACATCCGCAACGCCGTGCTGCTGCCGCTCGGCGTCGAGTTCATCGACGGGATCAAGGCGATGCTGGCGTTCTCGCAGGACGAGGCGCGCGCACGGATCGAGCGCGCGAGGCGCCGTGAACGCTACATAGCGAAGTACGGGCCGTCCACCTGGCAGGACGCCGATCTCCTGGCCGAAGTCGCCGCAGTCGCCGGCGAGGGCCGGCGCGCCGGCCGCGAAGTGCTGTTCCGGTGCCCATTCCACAATGACAGGCACCCGTCGCTCCGGGTGAATCCCGAGAAACGCACGTGGTACTGCGATCCCTGTTGCAAGGGCGGCGGTGTGATCACGTGGCGAAAGCTGATTAAGGCGGCCGCGTGACCATCGACGCGCCAGAAACGACCCCCTCGCCGGCCTCTGCGGACACGCTGCGCGCGATGTTCGGCGTCGAGGAATCGGTGTACATGGTTGGCTCCTGGCGTGCCGTCATCGACCCCGGCTCCGAGGCCCACGGCCTGTTTCACCCGGGCAAGAACGGGGGCAGCGTCCGAACGCTGCCGTGCGCGCCGGTGCCGTTGGCGCGCGTCCACATCGGCGCCGAGTTCGTGGGCGTCGAGCTCGACATCACCTACAGCGACGGCAGCGCGCGGCGCGTGATGGTGCGCGAGTCGATGATTCGCAGCAAGACGCCGGCCGATGAGTCTGTTCGCGTCCTGTGGCGTCACGATGACACCCGATCACTCGCGCGCCCTTCAACGCTTCCTCGGCGACGTGCTGCAGCTCGACCACTCGCTGCCCGTCGAACAGGCGATGCGCCGTGCCGGTTGGGACGGCGATGCGCCGATCCTGCCCGGCGTGCGGCGCCTGGTTCCCGATGACCGATGGCTGCGCGGTTACTACTCGCCCG
Source organism: uncultured Chloroflexia bacterium (assembly GCA_963701135.1). Taxonomy (GTDB): domain Bacteria; phylum Chloroflexota; class Dehalococcoidia; order DSTF01; family JACRBR01; genus CAYJMJ01. The sequence continues at coordinate 1,934,537 of OY969567.1, read as the reverse complement.
ACGCGACGGACGATGACGCCGCGCGCGCGACGTGGGCGGACGTGATCCGCATGTCCGCGCAGTATCCGAAAGTCGCGCTCGCGCTCGGGGCGGCTGTGGGCTCGCTCTATGCGTCGGCGCTCGGCGCCGGCGCGTCGAACGTTCATCTCGTGGGCGACAGCCGGAAGGGCAAGACGCAGACGATGCGCGCCGCAGTGGCGATCTTTGGGACGGACGATCTGATCATGACCTGGGACACGACGCCGATCGCGCTCGGCTCACGGCTCGAAACTGCCGCGATCCTGCCGGTGTTTCTCGATGAAACCGGCGCCGCGAACATGCGCGACGAACAGCTCGCCGCGTGGGTGTTCCGCGCCGCCGGCGGCAAGGGACGCCAGCGCGCGAACCGCGACGGCTCGATACGCGCCGTCGGCTCGTGGGCGAACGTCAACATCTCGACCGGCGAGCGCGGCCTAGTCGCGGCGTCCGCGCTCACCGGCGCCCGGCCGCGTGTACTCGAAGTACACGCGCCGATGACGCCCGGCCGCGGGTCGATCGATGCGCTCGTTGACCTCGCCACGTCGCACCCTGGCGCACCCGCGCGATGGCTCGTACAGCATCCCCGGCTCGATGTGGCGCGGACCGTCTACGCTCGCGTTCAGGCGATGCTCGATGACACGCTCGGCGGCGACAGCATCGACCGTACGCTGAGCCGTAACGCCGCGGTGTATGTGACAGGCTTCGTGATGCTCGCAACCGTCGCGAACGTGGTCGATGTGCTGACGGCTGACCTGATCGACGGCGCGGCCGCTGTGCTGCGGGAATCGCTCGACGCCATGCGCGATGGCGGCACCACGACAGGCGAGCGGCTGCTCAGGGCCATCATCGAAGACATGGCCGTGCATCAGAGCCGCTGGGACGGCTCCGACCCGCGCGAGACGGCAGGCTGGCGCGCGACGGATCACGTCGTCTATGCGCTGCCCGCCACGGTCCAACGGCTCGCCCGCGCGATGGGGTTGGAGGACGCCACGCCCGCCCTACGCGGACTCCGTGACAGCGGCCAGCTGATCTCAGGCGATGGCCGCAACCTCGCGAAGATGGTGAAGCGATCGGGCGTCGGACAGCGGGTATACGCGCTCAAGGTTACGACAGGTTACGACAGTGAGAGCGGCATGTCGGAACCGGAAGAGGGGGGTGAGTGAACCTGTGTTGAGTAGTAGTTACGACAGTTCCGACATATCCGACACATACATAGGTCGTCTAGACATGGGGGCTCCCTGTGCAAAAAGCTGGTTCTATATTCGTGTCGGAACGTCGGAACGTCGGAACCGATCGCGCGTGCTGAGCCCCTCGCCGGTGCTGGCCGATTTGGGTCGGCAGAACTACGGCGCTCTCGCCACTTTGGCATTCGCCGGCGCGCTCGGCCGCGGCCATCCGGGTAGCAGACGGGTAGCAGCGCCCGAAATGCGAACCTGCCCCCGGCCTGGTAGGCAATCCCCAAACCCCTACACCGGAGGCGAAGCCGATGGCTGAGCGACGCCGCGGCGGTGCGCCAAAGGGCAACCTCAACGCCATGAAGGTCGGCACGCATAGCCGCGCGCTTCAACAGGCGCGCGTGCTGGTAGCGGCCGACAATGACGGCGCGATGCCGGTGATGCCGTTGTCGCGCTCGGCCTGGGCGCGGCTGTTCGACGTGAATCCGCGCGCCGTTGGCATGGCCGAAATCCGCATGGCCCGCGACCTTGCACAACAGGAAGGGCTCGGTTTCAACGGCCTCACGTCGCTCGGGCCGATCGCCCGTCAACGCCTCGCGCTGCTCTGTCTGCTCAAGCGTGGCACGCAAGCGGGCATCATCTACGCGCACTACCTGTATCAGAGCGGCTCGGAGAGCTTCTTCGAGCACGTACGCCGGCTGATGTCTGACGAGGCGCGCATCGCCAAGCTAGAGCAGCGCGTAATCGAGGATCTCGCCATCGCAGCGGGGAAGCGCACATGAACTTACACGAGCCCGAGCGCCGATGGGGCGACAGCGACCTCGATCAACAGCAGGCCACATGGAACGCCAGGTACGGCGCGGCGTTCGCTAGAAGCGCAGAACTGACGGCGCTGCATGAGGCCGCGCTCCGGATCATCGCCGCGGGACGGCTCGCCTCGCCGTACCGGCTCATGGTCGCCGAGCACGTATGGGGCACGAGCACATGGGCGTCCTGGCTGCGCTGCCACCCGTCTCGGTCCATCTCTGCGGCGCCGGTTGTATGTCCGTTGCTACGCGACCTTGAGGGCGACCGTCGCGCGTTCGCCTTCGAGCGGGTTCTCCGTCGCTGGCATCGCTGGCTGTCGCCCGACCCGGCGTGCACGGACTGGCACATCTGGGATGCGTTGGGCGAGAACCCGCCAGTGCTGCCCCCACCGACCGAGGCCGAAGCCGCGCTGATCGAGTGTCTCGGCGAGGCGTTGGCCGGCCGGCTGCGCGCATATCAGCGCGATCACGAACACGAGCACCGGCCGATCGGCGAAGCCGCGGCACGGCAGCAGGCGCGGGCGCTTCGCGAGGACATCGCAAGCCATCTCGATCGGACGGCGAGAGAGCAGGCGTTGGCGAGTGTCGCGAGTCGTCACGGCGAGTTGAAGCGGCTCACGGCGCGCTATCGGCGCGAGTACCTCGGCAGGCTCGCGGCGTTGCCGCCGGAGGATGACGCCGAACCCGAAGATGAGGGCGACGATGGGTGAACGGGTCGGCGGTGAAGCGACCGACGCGGCGGCCGGCGTGCTACGCCAGGCGTCGGAGATGCGGACGCGCCGTGCTCGGCTCGGGCGCGCGTTCCGTGACTACGAGGGCGTGACGCTCACGCGCGATTGGATTGTGACCTATGTTTGGGACGGCACGATCGGCTCGGAAAGCAGAGCCGTTGACGTTGAAGTCGGCGAGCTGCGCAAGCGGCTCGGGAAGGGTGAGCGGATCGAGAGCGTGCCGGGCGTCGGCTACAAACTGGTAGTGCCGCCAAGCGCGGCGAGAGGAGCGTAGAGCATGGGATTGCAGGTAGAGGAAATCAACGTCCGGGGCGTCGAGCCGCTCGTGCACGACGATCCGGGGAACGGCGGCGCGATCGTGCCGTGGGGCGCGGTGATCGTCGAGATCAGCACGGGGGGAGCGGAGACGCGGACGCTCGCGGACCCGCAGTTCAAGGGTCAGGAGTTGACGATCGTGCTGGTCGTGGCCGTTGGTGCGTGCGTGATCACGGCCGACAGTCCGGTGAACCAGACGGGCGACAACACGATCACGCTGACGAACGCCGGCGACTTCATCGAGCTGACGGGCAAGCATAACGAGACGGACGGCTGGGAATGGCAGGTGGTCAAGGCTGACGGCGCGGCCCTGAGCACGGTTCCCTGAACGGGGAGGCGAAGCGATGGCGACATACAGATTCAGCGGGCGGTACGAGAGCGCGAGCGTCGAGCTCGACGGGCGAGCCGAAGCCGGGCGAGACGTACCGGCGGCGCGAGACGGGGGAGCCGCACGGTGCGCGCGCTGGCTCGGGCGTGCACGTCGAGACCGAGCGCATTCACCACGGGCGGCAGTTTCATGCGGACGCCGGCGACGTGCGCGAGCTGACGGACGAACAGGCGGCGTACATCGCGCGTTCATCGCCCGGCATCATCGAGCGCGTGCGCGGCGTGCCGGCCGCCGGGTCAACGTCCGTGGCCGCTGTGACGCACCCGGGGGGGGCGAGGAAGACGACGTGAGCGGCTGCGCCTTCTCTTCCGGCTTCGACAGCGGCTTCGAAATCTGCGTTGCCGTCGCGCCCACCACGAAGGGGCGTCGCCCGCGCCGGATCAGCATCGCCGCGAAATCGATCGACCTGCTCGCGCTCCCGCTCGACGATCTGGTTGAGACGCACATCCTGCTTGCCGGCTCGATCTCGGCGGCAGCGGTCACATATCCGGCGCTGGCGCTCGTCGAACACACATCGGCCGGGCTCGTTGTCGCGGTGGGGCGCACGCACCCGGCAGCGGCGCGAGTGGAGCCCGCGCCGGCAGATAGCCTCGAATGGATGATGGGCGCGCTCGACACATTGGAACGGTTGAACGATCTCGACCGCCTGGGGCGGTTGTAGGACAGGAGAGAACGATGGTGTTCGGATTGTTGAAGCGAAGGGGTGAGGTTATGACAAAGGATGACGTGGGCGGGAAGATGGCCGAAGTGCGCACCGAGATCGGAGCGCGACAGGCCGCGATCGCTGGCTTGCGGAGCGAGCGCGAGGCTGCGCAGGCGCTTTTGGACGAGCACCGCATCGGCGAGCGGCTGCAGGACGGCGACCGGAGCGAGGACATCGCGCAGTTGCGCCAGAAGATCGGCGACATGGACCGCAAGCTCGCCGAAGAGGCCGAGACGCTGGCCGAAGATCGCCGCGTGCTCGACGGGCTTGAGCGCCCGCTCCTGGCGGCCGAGTTCGTCACGGTCCAGGCGCGGTACGTCGAGGAGATGGCGCGCCAGGACGCGCTCCGGGGCGCGGGGCACGATGCGTTCCGGGCGTGGCTTGAGGCGGCGCGCGACTTCCATGCGTGGCGCGACGGCGCGCGGACGATCGCCGGCGACCGCAACAGCATCGCCCGCCAGCTCGGCGAGGCTGAGGCGCGGACGCCGCGCGATCAGCTCTTGCCCGGCAGCCTGACCTACGTGTCGGATGCGGTGCTGCATGGCTTCGAGCGTCATGCGCGGATCTACGGGCTCGCGCTGGAAGAGTTCGATCGGCGGCTTGAGAACATGCACCGGCTCGAAAGGGGCGGGTAGCGATGAAGACGACATCGGAGCGGTTGGAGTCGCGCGGCCTGGTCCGCAAGGTCGACGAAGCGGCGATGCGCGTCACATCGGTGATCTCGACCGGCGACGTTGCCCGCGACGGTGCGATCATCGACCCGGCCGGCTGGGACTTCACGAACTACGACAAGAACCCCGTCGTGTTGTGGGGCCACAACGACACGGTGCTGCCGATCGCGCGCACGGTCGAGCGGCACGCCGGCATGGACGGGTTGATCGCCACGGCCGAGTTCGACCGCGAAGACCCCGAGGCCGTACGGCTGTTCGGCAAAGTGCAACGCGGCTTCGTCAATACGGCCTCGGTGCGCTGGCTGCCGAAGAAAACGGAGGTCAAGCGCCTGGCCGATGCGGACGGCCGCGAGCGCGACGTGCTGATCTTCCGCGAGCAAGAGTTGCTCGAATGGTCGTTCGTCACGATCCCCGCGGACGTTGGTGCGGTCGTGATGCGGGGCGGCGCAGCGCTCGACGTGGCGGCGTTCGTGCGCTCCTGGCGCGGAGGCGAGCACGCCGGCGGGCTGATCGCGGCGCCTGCGGAGAGAAGGGACCGCCGGCGCATCGAGGCGCTCGTAGAGCGGGTGATCAACGAGCCGCGGCCGTTCGCGCCCGGTTCGATCGAGTGGTACGCGGCGGACGAGCTGTACACGCTCGACCCGGCCGCCTATTCGTCGGTGATAGCCGCGCGGCATGCGCGCGCGAGGAGGTGAGCGATGCGCTGTGAGCGTTGCCGCGGGCTCATGCTGCCGGACCCGGACGGCGATCCGCGCTGTCTGATTTGCGGCCGGTATCGCACGGCGCGCCCGCATGAGGAGCCGACCCGCGACGTAGAGATGGCCGGGCAGAGGCGCCGGCGATGACGCTGACGCTGCGCGCCGACAGGCCGCACCCGGGCGGGCTCTACGAAGTGCACGCGACCATGATGCCGTGCCATGAGGACTTCCCCGACGTCCGCGACACCCGGTATCCGACCTTCGCGATCGACACCGGATGCGCAGTGACCACGACGGCGCGCGGCTACTACCTGGGCGCGCGGCTTGAGCGGACGCACCGCTCGACGCTCGCCGATGGGCGAGACGTGCCGTGCGGCACCGCGCGCACGCACCTGATCTTCATGGACGGCGAAGGCGGCGTGCTGGCGCTGACGATCGCGGCCTCGGTCAACCTTGAGGGCGACCCGAGCGCGGGCGGATTGCTCGGGCTCGACCTGATCGAGCGCCTGACGATCGACGCGGGCGGCGCGCTGGTGACGATCCGCGACGAACAGCTCCGGCCGGCGGCGCTGTACCCGCGGGCGTGCGCGTGCGAGCGCATCATCGCCGAGGACCCGGCCGGCGCGGCCAATGCGATCTTGCGCTTCACCTATCCGTGGATGCAATGGGCGGACCCGGCGACGGACGCCGCGGCGGCGGCGGCACGCAACCGCATCGCGCGCGCGGCCGCGACGGAGGCGCCGTGATCTGCATCGGCTTCGACGCGCTGGCCGGCGCCGCGGTGGGTGCGCTGATCATGTTCGCGGCGTTGTCGGTGCTCGTGGTGCGTGCGAACGTGCGGAGGCGGGAGCCATGAGCATGACTGCGAACCCGGTGCTGGACCTTCGAGAGCGCGATCTTCAGAAGCAAGTACGCGCCTTCGCCGAGGGGCTCGGCTGGAAGGTGGCCGTGACGTGGAACTCGCTCCACTCGCCGAAGGGCTGGCCGGACCTGTTCTGCGTACGCGGCGATGAGGCCGTGGCCATCGAACTCAAGGCCGAGAAGGGCAAGGTTTCGGAGTATCAGCAGGCATGGATCGACGCGCTGGCCGGGGTGCCGGGCGTCAAGTTCTCCGGCGTCATCAGGCCGAGCGACTGGTACGCCGGCGCGCTCGACGCGGTGCTGGGAGCGAGAGGGCGCGGGGTGAAGGGAGTTCCACCGTGACGAACAGCACACTCAGCGTGATCGACGGCACACCGAACACGCCGTCAGACCGGCCGGGGGATATCGGGCTCACCGTCTCGGCGGGGCGCGTCCGCTGTCCGCGACACAACCCCTGCCCGACAGGCGCGGCGAAGTGGGCGGACGTGCGCCGGTACGGTGGCGACGCGGCGCGGTTCGCCTTCGTCACGGGCATGTGGCAGGCCCGCGGCTGGTCTGGTGCGCACGCGCCGCTGATCGAGCGGGAGTTCATCGCCGCGCACCAGACCGACGAACAGCGCCAGGCGCGGGAGATGCACGCCGGGCGGGCCTCCGAAATGCGTGCGTCCCGCCATTTTCAAAGGCGAGATTCGGCGAATGGGGCATGAGCCGCACATCCGGCCACGTGACCGCTAGGGGCGCGCGTCGTACACTCGGCGCGATGGCGCTGATCTCCACGGCTGAGGCGGCGACGCGGGCGGGGCTCTCGCCAGCGCACATCCGTGATCTCATGGTCCGCGGCGTGCTTAAGGGTCGGAAGTTCGGCAACTCCTGGGCCGTCGATGATCGCAGCCTCGACGCCTACCTCAAGAAAGAGCGCAAACCCGGCCCGAAACCCCTTGCTAAACGTCCGCGCCAGCGCGGATAATTGAGCCTGAAATGAAGAAGTGCCGGGCGCGACGTGTCATCGTCCGCCCGGCATGGCAAGCAAGGGAAGGAACCTCCCTCGATGCGCACTCATCGTAGCAAGCCGCCACGGCCCGACCTACCCGAATACCACGCCTACGCCGACGCCGGCATGGACCATCGCGGAGCAGCTCGGCATTCACGTCCGAACCGTCTACACGACGACGAGCCGCGCGGCGAAGGGTGGTGCCTGATGCGGCCGCCTACCACGTTCCCCCCCAAGGCTCCGCGCGACGCCGCAGCGATCGCAGCGATCCGCGCAGCGGGCCGACCTATGGGCCGCAGCGAACTGACCGGGGCCATGCGGCGCAGCGGGACGCCCGCCACGCTACGCACAAGCAAACACCTGTGCGCAAAAGGCGTGCTCGTCCGGGTCAAGCCAGGCGTCTACTGGCTCCCCGGCGAGCCGTTGCCGGACACGTGGCGGAACGAACCACCGCCACCGACAGCAGGCGGCATGGCATGGGCCATCGAGCAGTTCATCGCCGACGTGCGCCTGTCCGGGCGCACCCCCAACACCATCCGCAGCTATCGCAGCCGCCTGGCGGGGCTCGTGCCGCTGGCCGCGACCCCCGCCGATCTGACCGTTGACCACGTGCGGAGCATGCTCGACACGTGCAGAACCCGCAGCGCGCGCGGCATGGCGACCGCCAACGGCACGCTGAACGCCGTCAAGTTGTTCGATGCCTATTGCCGCGCCCACGGATGGACGGCGCAGAGCTTCACGGAGCACCTTCCCCGGCTCAAGATCACCGTCGCCGAGCATCGCTATCTCGCCGCCGCTGAACTGCGCGCGATCTATGAAGCGGCGGTCGCCATCGACGCCGCGCACCCTCGCGCCGCATCCGGCACGGTGCTCGTCACCATGCTCATGCAGGGGCTCAGGATCGGCGAAGTGCTGGCCGCGGAGTGGGCGCACGTGGACTGGCCGGCGCGAGAGCTGCGCATTCCCAAGACCAAGACCGGGCGCGCGCGTGTGATCCCGCTGCTCCCTGATCTGTACGCGCTCCTCGACGCGCGCCGCGCGGACGGCCGCATCGTCCCTATCGGCTACCACGGTGCGCGGCTCCGTATCGTGCGCAGCGCCGCGAAGGCCGGCGTTGAAGGGGTCCACGCGCACCTGTTCCGCCACTCCTGGGCATCACTCGCCCTCAAGAGCGGCATGGACTCCATGACGGTCCAACAGCTAGGCGGATGGTCGAGTACGGACATGCTGAAGCATTACACGCGCTCGGTGCAGCAGTCCGTCGCCGTCAGCGCCGCCCATGCGGCCGACCTCACCGGCACGATCCTCCACCCGGCCACGGCGACGCCCGGCACCAACGGCCATGGCCCACATGCAAGCATCGAAGCGAACGGAAGCGCAGCCTCGGAGCCCGACGTTAACTTGGCCGCAGCCCTCGCCGACCCGCGCACGCGCGCCCTCATGCTCGCGTTCGTGCGCGGCCTCATGGTGGGTGCGGCATGACGCCGCACCCCGTTGCTGTAACCCCGCTGTTCTCAGGGTTCGGCGATCGACCGGTAGCAATTGGGTAGCAATCTGGCGCCGGAAATAGCGGAACCGAGCCACCTAGAGCCCGGTTCCGAACCTAAATCGCTGGAGGCGACGACCGGATTCGAACCGGTGGTGGGGGTTTTGCAGACCCCTGCCTTACCACTTGGCTACGTCGCCGAAGGACCGCGCTGGCGCTTCCAACAATATCCGCCCGGCAAGATCGGGCGGAGGCGGTCGTTACTACGATGGTGGTGCCGAGGAGGAGATTTGAACTCCTACGCCCTTGCGAGCACCGCCCCCTCAAGACGGCGTGTCTGCCTATTCCACCACCTCGGCTCGCGGGCGCTCCTGCGCAGCGCCCTAGCATTATAGTAACTCGCCCACCCCTCGCAAGGAGCGCGCAACCGCGGCCCGCCGGCGGCGTCGTACGATGACGCGGCCCCGTCCGCACGGCCGCCGCAGTCGTTGGAGGAGTCGTTGAGGCATCGCTCGGCGACAGGTCGATGAGCTACGACGGAGCGTCGTCCCCTGCCGCTGCTGGTGCGCGTCGCGGACGCCGATGGCGCGGCGGCGGCGGGCGTGGTGGTCGTGGGGTCGTGGAGCGGAGCGCCGCTGCCGGGGGCCCCGGTGCACGAGGCGACGCAGATGACGGAGTGCACGACATCGGCCGCGGGTCTGCGTGCTGGTGCTCGAAGCGGAGGCGCTGCCGGTGAGCCGGCCGGTCGGCGTATCGGTGACGAACCTGGGGGACGTATCGCTGCCGCACGACATAACGAGTGATGGGGCGAAGGTCGCGGAGTTTAGGCAGTGCTTCCCGCAAAAACAAATTTTCCCATGGTGTCAAGTCACATGCCACTTCGCAGCGGCGCTCGTAGGTGAGATACTAAAGACCCGTGAGTAGGTGAATGGTCAGTCGCCTGTTCACGGGGGCACAGTCACGGGTCCTCTGCCAGGGAAGCCATGACGGGCCCCGAAAAGAGGGGAGGGCGAAAGCCCTCCCCTCTGTAGGTCTTCCTGGTGCGGCCGCGCGCCCACCGAGCGATCAGTCGTCGCCGCCGATGTTGATCAGCGGCGGCGGCGTCGGCGTGAACGTCGGGCTGACGCGGATGTTGCCGCCTTCGCCGATGCTCACGACGACGTACGTCGACAGCTCGCCGCGGTTCTTGTCTTCGAGCACGAGGCGCAGCGTGTAGATCGCCGTCGGGCAGGCCGTCGGTGTTCCACAAGCCCAGGCCGCCGCCTGGCGTGCTTCTCCGTGGACCGCAGGATCAGCTTCCATTCGAGCGGCGGGTTGCCGGCGCCGAACTCCAGCCGGTAGGCGACGAAGTCCGCCGAGTCCGCCTTGCCGGTGATGGTGACGACGTTCTTCACGCGCTCGCCCATCTTCGGCGAGTCGAGTCGCACCGGCGCCTGGCCGGTGCTGCGCTCCGTCGGCGCGACGCCGGCGTTGAGGAACTTCGCCCACTCCTGCGCCTGCGTCGCGCGCGAACCCCTGCACGCTGTCCGGGATGGACAGGCCCGATGCGCTCCTGCACGAACTGCGACGGCGTCAGCTCCGTCGCCAGCAGGCCATCGCGGATGTCGATCTTGACCTTCTTCCACCAGTCGTCGTCCTTCTTGGGCGCGGTGGCGTCGGGCAGCAGGTTCTTCACCTTGCGCCCGCACGCGTCGTTGGCCTTCAGGCCGGACGGCGTGCACGTGTCGACCGTCGCACAGGCCGGGCGGGCGCTCGAACTCGCTCGGCAGGCGTGTCGACGAGCGCCGCGATCATGAAGTCGCGCACCGCGCGGTACGAGATCGAGGTCGAAGTGATGTTGTGCACCGGCGAGTTGTCGGAGTTGCCGGCCCAGACGCCGGCGACGAGGTCCGGCGTGTAGCCGTACGTCCACGTCTCGCCGATCGCGCGGCTGTCCTCGAACGGCTCGCTCGTGCCCGTCTTCACGCCCCACGTGCCGGCCGATCGTCAGCGCGCCGCAGCCGTAGGTGATGCAGAAGGCGCTGCGGGTCGGAGAGGATGCTGGTGATCATGTACGCGTGCTGCGGCTCGACGACGCGCTCCTCCTGCACCTTGACGCGGTGGTCCTCGGTCTTCGGGTACAGCACGTCGCCGTCCTGCGCGCGTGACCTGCAGGATCGAGACCGGGTCGAGCTTGCGGTTGCCTTCGTCGAGCGTGAGCCGCGTCGGCACGCCGCGCATGACGCCGTTCGACGCCAGCACGCTGTAGGCGTACGTCACGTCGGCCAGCTTGATGTCGACGCCGCCGATGGTCACCGAAGGGCCGTAGCTGCGGCCGTCGAGCGTCGTCATGCCGAACTTCTTGTACTCGGCGACGACGTTCGGCACGCCGACGTAGAGCGACGGTCTTGAACGCCGGGATGTTGAGCGAGTTGCCGAGCGCGTCGTGCACGGTGATCGGCCCGTGGAAGTCGCCGCTCGGGTTGCGCGGCGTGAAGATCTTGTCGTCCCGTCCTGGTAGCTGATCGGCGTGTCGAGGATCTCGGTGCCGGGCCCCCAGCCCAGTTCCTCGAACGCGGCGGTGTAGGTGAACGGCTTGAGCGTCGATCCGGGCGAGTTCAGCGAGTCGGCGTTGTCGTTCTGGCCCTGGATGTCGTCGCGGAAGTAGTCGCGCGAGCCGACGTACGTCAGGATCTCCGACGTGCGCGGGTCGATGGCGACGAGGGCGCCGTTGTGCGCGTCGGACGAGTCCTCGAACTCGCTGATCCAGTGCTCGAGGACGTCCTGTGCCTTCTGCTCGCAGGTCGAGGTCGAGCGTCGTCGTCACGCGCAGGCCGCCGCGGTGCAGCGCCTCCTCGCCGTAGTCGTGCTCGAGCTGCGGCTGGATGTCGTCGAACACGAAGTGCGGCGCCTTCACGGGGAAGCGCTGCGGCACGATGTTCAGCGGCGCGACGCGTCGAGAGGTAGAACGCCGTGTCGGTGGCGTCGACCGTCGTGCCGTCCTCGTTCACCTGGAAGCGCGATGCGGCAGCTTCGTCGCCGTCTCGACCGTCGACCTCGACGCGGTTGCGCGTGCTGCATGAGGCGCAGCACCTCGTTGCGGCGGGCGACCGCGGCGTCGGGGTTGTTGATCGGGTCGTAGCGCGAAGGACTCGCGGGGATGCCGGCGAGCAGCGCCGCCTCGGGCAGCGTCAGGTCCTTCGCGTGCTTGCCGAAGTAGCCCTGCGACGCCGCCTCGACGCCGTTGTAGAGGCCGCCGTACGAGATCTGGTTCAGGTACCACTCCAGGATCTGGTTCTTGGAGTAGCGGTTGGTCAGCTCGAGCGCGTAGACGGTCTCCTTGAGCTTGCGCTTGTACGAGCGCTTGTAGCGGTCGTTCTCGCGAGATGTAGACGTTCTTCACGAGCTGCTGCGTGATCGAGCTGCCGCCCGTCGTGCTCGCCGCGTCGGCGCTGCGCAGGTGCAGCGCCTCGAGGCCGGCGCGGACGAGTCCCGTGGTGTTGACGCCCGGGTTGTTCCAGAAGCTGGCGTCCTCGGTCGAGATCGTCGCGGCGATCATCCACGGCGAGATGTCTTCGAGCTTCACCGGCGAGCGCAGGCCGGAGCGGTCGTCGACGTACTCGTAGAGCAGCTTGCCGTTGCGGTCGAAGATCTGCGCGCCGCCCGACGGCTGCTGCGCGATCACCTCGTCGGGCGGCTCGAGGCCGTTGGCGTACGAGCGGTAGACGCCGTAGCCGGTGGCGCCGGCGATCGGCGACGGCGATGACGCCGAGCCCGGCGAGCGCGACGATGACCTGCAGCCAGCGCGGCGCGGCGCCGTGGCCGTCGTCCGGTGCCGCCGCGCAGGCGGTTGCGCGAGCATGCGCCGCGTCGCGCTGTGTCGTGCCAACTCTTCCTCCTGCCTGCCCCTGTCGCCGCTGCCGCCGGCTTCTGCAGCACGACGAAGTGCGACAGCCCGAACATCCGCAGCGGCGTGTGCTCCGCGCGATACAGCACCGCGCGCAGCACGGCGCCCAAGCCGCTTGCGCCGCGCGATGATGTTGTCGAACCCGGGATAGACGTACGTCTCGGTACGCACGCGCGCGTCCAGGTCCCGCGTACGTGCGCCGGATGCCGCGCTTCGTGTACGCGCGCGCGTGCGGCACCAGCCGGTTGCGCAGCGGGTCCGGCAGCCAGTTGACGAGCGGGATGTTGCCGAAGACGAACCGCTTGCCCAGGTAGATGCCGTGCGTCTCGAACGGGTACAGCCGGTTCGGCGCGTAGATCACGATGTGGCCGCCCGGCCGAATCACGCGCAGCGCCTCCGCCAGCGTCGCCGCGGTCGTCGCGCACGTGCTCGATCACCTCGTTCAGCACGACCACGTCGAACGCGCCGTCGCGGAACGGCAGCGTCTCGCTGGCCGCGAGCATCGAGGCCGGGCGTCGTGCGCGCGCCTTCGCGCAGGCGCTTGGGTCGATGTCGATGCCGTAGACGCGGTCGCTGAACTCGCGGAACTTGCGCACGTAGACGCCGAGCCCGCAGCCGATGTCGAGGATGCGCGCGCCTTCGAGCGGCGCGTACGTGCGGATGAGGTTGAGCCGGCGGTCCTGGCCGAACCGCCACACGAAGCTTGGATTCCCGAGGGCGACCTCGGCCCTGTCGGGCGCGTTGACCATGTGTCTTTCCAATAGCCCCTGCCGCGAAGATCGTACCAGATCGGCGGAAGCCCTGCATGAGGAATGCCTTGAAGGTGAATAGTTGCGAACATGGATTGCGCCGCCGGCTCGTCGCATGTTTCGCCACCGCGGGCGAATCCGTATGCTTGTCGCATGAAGCTGGAACGCGAAGCCGTCCTCCACATCGCCAAGCTGGCGCGCGTCGAACTCACCGACGACGAGATCGAGACGTTCAGCGAGCAGCTCTCGGAGATCATCACGCACTTCGACGTGCTGAACGCGCATCGACACCGAGGGCGTGGAGCCGACGGCGCACACGCTGCCGCTCCGCAACGTGATCGCCGACGACGCGTCGCGGCCGTCGCTGCCGCAGGACGAGCGTGCTGGCGCTGGCGCCGAACACCGAGGACGGCTACCTGCGCGTCCGGGCGGTGCTGGAGTAGCGATGCCCGAGCTGCACTACCTGACCATCGCACGAGGCCGCCGGCCTGCCTGCGCAAGCGCGAGATCTCGTCGCGCGAGCTGACGCAGGCGGCGCTCGACCGCATCGCCGCCGTCGACGGCAGGGTGCGGGCGTTCCTGACGCGTCACGGCCGAGCGGGCGCTCGCGCAGGCCGATGCCGCCGACGAGCGGCTCGCGGCGGGCGAGACGCGGCGCCGCTGCTGGGCGTGCCGGTCGCGATCAAGGACGTGCTCTCGACGCAGGGCGTGCCGACGACCTGCGGCTCGAAGATGCTCGAGAACTTCGTGCCGCCGTACGACGCGACGGTCGTGCGTCGCCTGTTCGACGCCGGCGCGGTGATGGTCGGCAAGACGAACATGGACGAGTTCGCGATGGGCTCATCGACCGAGAACTCGGCGTATCACCCGACGCACAACCCGTGGGACCTCGACCGCGTGCCGGGCGGCTCGTCGGGCGGGTCGGCGGCGGCGGTGGCCGCGGGCGAGGCGACCTACGCGCTCGGCTCCGACACCGGCGGCAGCATCCGCCAGCCGGCGGCGCTGTGCGGCGTCGTCGGCATGAAGCCGACGTACGGGCGCGTCAGCCGCTTCGGCCTCGTCGCGTTCGCCAGCTCGCTCGACCAGGTCGGCCCGTTCACGCGCGACGTGCGCGACACGGCGACCGTGCTCAACGCGATCTGCGGCCACGACGCGCTGCGACTCGACCTCGGCGCCGATGCGATGTGCCCGACTTCACCGCAGCGCTCGACCGCGGCGTGCGCGGCATGCGCATCGGCGTGCCGAAGGAGTACATGCCGGACGACGCTCGACGCCGGCGTGCGCGCGCGCGTCGACGAGGCGCTGGCGGCGCTCGAGGCGCAGGGCGCGGAGAGTCGACCGCGACGTCGCGCTGCCGAGCACGGAGGCGGCGCTCGCCGTGTACTACATCATCGCGCCGAGCGAGGCGTCGGCGAACCTGGCGCGCTACGACGGCGTGAAGTACGGCTTCTCGTACCAGCAGGGCGCGAGCATGTGGGACAACATGGAGAAGACGCGCGGCCTCGGCTTCGGCGCCGGAGGTGAAGCGCCGGATCATGATCGGCACCTACGCGCTCTCGTCCGGCTACTACGACGCGTACTACCTGAAGGCGCAGAAGGTGCGCACGGTGATCCGCCGCGAGTTCGACGCGGCGTTCGAGAAGTACGACGTGCTCGTCGCGCCGGTGACGCCGACGCCGGCGTTCAAGATCGGCGAGAAGACGGCCGACCCGTTCGAGATGTACCTGAACGACGTCTTCACGCTGCCGGTGAACATCGCCGGGCTGCCCGGCATCTCCGTGCCGGCGGGCTTCGTCGATGGCCTGCCGGTCGGCCTGCAGGTCATCGGCAAGCCGTTCGACGAAGCGACCGTGCTGCGCGTCGCGCACGCGTACGAGCAGACGGCGGACGTGGAGCGCCGCCGCGCGCCGCAGCGCGGTAGAAAACTCCCGTTGGCGTCGCCAGCAGGTGCTGAGAACGTCACGCTCACCCCGTAGCGCGGGCTTTTCAGCCCGCGCGGGGCAGCTTCACGCCACACGTCCAGTCAGATGCGAATCGGCCCCTTAGAAACTGTATGCGCTGTGAGCCAGGCCCGGACGGCCTACATGCGTTGTAGGATGACGCAGAGCGAGCAAGGAGAAAACGGATGACAGCACAGCTCGATGGGGATGGAGCCGCGCGGCGCTGCTGGCGGCGGGCGCGCTCGCCGCAGCGGCGCTCGTGGCCGCTGCGTGCGGCGGCACGAGCAGCGCGGACAAGACGGCGACCGCATCGGCGAAGGGCGGGGGCAGCACGCCGGCGGCCGCGGCGACCAGCGCGGCGACGAAGGCGGCGACCGCGGCGGCCAGCCGCGAGCGCGCAGGCTACGGCAGCAGGCCACGGCCGGCGGCGCGGCGGCGGCGGTCGCGATCGGCGACACCGCGCTCGGCAAGGTGCTGACCGACGACAAGGGGATGACGCTGTACGTGTTCAAGAACGACGTGGCCGGCAGCGGCAAGAGCGCGTGCTGAGGCGGCTGTGCCACCGCCTGGCCGCCGCTGATCGTCGCCGGCAGCGCACCGGCGAAGCCGGCCGGCGCTGACCGGCGATCTGGCCGTCATCACGCGCGACGACGGCACGATGCAGGTGACGTATAACGGCATGCCGCTCTACCACTTCATCAACGACAAGGCGCCCGGCGACACGAAGGGCGACGGCGTCGGCGGAATCTGGTTCGCGCGTGCCAGGCCATAAGACGACGGCGTGCGACGGAGGCGGGCGCGGCGGCGCGTCCGCCTCCTCGCGCGCCGCGCGATATGCTGCGGTCGATGAAGCCGTATCGCCGCAAGCTCTCGCGCGAGGACGCCGACACCGGCACGTCCTCATCACCAAGGACCGTTGGCGCACGTTCCCGCCGCCGATGCAGGAGTTCGCCGTCGACGTCGCGGGCCGGCGCTTTGCGACCCGCATCGTCGCCGAGGACTGCGAGTGCGTGCCGCCGCCGCACCAGCACTACCACCTCGAAGCGGGGCACTTCCGCCACCTGCTCGATTTCGCCGAGGGCTCGATTCGTCGAAATTGAGCCGCAGGACGCCGTCTTCGCCGTCCGTAATGGATAAGGACGAAGAGGCGGGGCTGCGCGCGTTCGCGCGTGAGCGTCGGACGCTACGCCGGCGCGTCGTACCCCGAGCGCCCGTTGTGGGTCGAGCGCGATGGCGCGCGGAGCGACGTCGCCGAGGTCGTCGCGCAGTGGCGCGAGGAGGAGCGCGTGGGCTTTCGCGTCCGGCTCGACGACGGGCGCCGCATGCTGCTGTACTATGTGCCGGAGTTGGACCTCTGGTCGGGCGTCGCGCAGATGTGAGGCAGCCGTAGCACGCCGCCGGCCGGCTTCCACAGTGCCGGCGGGCGCGTGTTGTACTATGTGCTCAATCGAGTTCCGGGCGGGCACGCGCGCGCGGCCTGCGGGAGCGTCGAACAGCAGGAGGCACTGAGCCCACCGGCAGACGATGACAGACGGCGTTACGCACCGCGGCAACATCTCGCAGCACGTACAGTCCATCCCTTCCTCCGGCATCCGCCGCTTCTTCGACCTCCTGGCCAGCATGGAGGGCGTGATCTCGCTCGGCGTCGGCCAGCCGGACTTCGTGACGCCGAACCAGATCCGCCAGGCCGCCATCAAGAGCATCGAAGACGGCGAGACGTACTACACCTCCAACTACGGGCTGGTCGAGCTGCGCACGGCGATCTCGCGCCACCTGAAGCGGCTCTACGGCGTCCACTACGACGCCGGCACCGAGATCATCGTCACGGCCGGCGTCAGCGAGGCGCTGAACATCGCGCTGGAAGCGATCCTCGATCCGGGCGACGAGGTGCTGAGCCCCGACCCCGGCTACGTGGCCTACCTGCCGTGCGTGCTGCTGGCCGGAGGGACGTACATCCAGGTGCCGACGCGCGCCGACGACGGCTTCGCGCTGCGGCCCGACGAGCTCGAGCAGCGCATCACGCCGCGGACGAAGGCGCTGCTCATCGGCTATCCGGCGAACCCGACGGGCGCGGTGATGAGCCGCGAGACGATGATGGCCGTCGCCGAGATCGTCGAGAAGCACAACCTGTTCGTGATCTCGGACGAGATCTACGACCGGCTGGTGTACGGCACCGAGCACGTCTGCTTCGCGACGCTGCCGAAGATGAAGGACCGGACGATCCTGCTTGGCGGCTTCTCGAAGGCGTACGCGATGACCGGCTGGCGGCTGGCGTACACGTGCGCGCGCAGCGAGCTGACCGAAGCGATGATGAAGGTGCACCAGTACGTGATGATGTCGGCGCCGACGCCGGCGCAGTTCGCCGCGCTCGAAGCGCTGAACAGCGGCGAGGAGGACGTGCGCGGCATGGTCGCCGAGTACGACCGCCGCCGGAAGCTCGTCGTCAGCGCGCTGAACGAGATGGGGCTGCGCTGCGTGGAGCCGCACGGCGCGTTCTACGCGTTCCCGAACATCGGCAGCAGCGGCATGAACGACGAGACGTTCGCCGAGCGGCTGCTGATGGAGGAGCGCGTGGCCGTCATCCCCGGCTCGGCGTTCGGCGAGGCCGGCGCGGGCCACGTGCGCATCTGCTACGCCCAGCGCTACGAGCTGCTGGAGGAAGCGCTCGACCGCATGCGGCGCTTCGTCGACCGCCACCGGGTCAACGGCAAGTAGCGTCGCCGGGCGCGGCCGTTCGAGCGCCCCGTCTGACCCGCAACCTCCCACTTCCAACGAAAAGGGCCCGCGTACGTGCGGGCCCTCTCGTGCGGGGTCGTGATTGTCGGTCGTGGCTCAAAAGCCGTCTTTGAAGCTCTTCATCTCTGTGCGGCCGGTCCAGCGCGACTGCGGGACCTCGCGCTCCCAGAGGCCGTCCTCGGCCGAGTTGGGGAACTCCTTCTCGAGGCCGCACCGCTTGCACTTGCCCGGACTCATCGCCCCGTCGGGGCTCGCGATGACCCAGTGGTGGGCGCACGCCGGCTTCTCGGCGACCTCTTGCTCTTGCGCTTCCTGCACTGCCACGTCGGACATTTGCTTCCTCCCTCCGCCCCTTCGGCGCCAATACGAACGGGGACGGGCCTTGGTGTACTATTTTGGCACAGGATTTTGTACCGTGTCAAGGTTAAGACTAAAACCACTGCTTATATCGGGTTATCCTGTCTTATACAGATTCGGGAGCTATACTGAACCGTCCGGTTCGGACGCGTATGCACTCGACCAAGACCGATATCCTCGCCCTGATGAAGCGCAGCGACGGCTCCACCGTCGATGAGCTGGCGTCCTCGCTCCGGCTTGCCCCGATGACCGTCCGCCAGCACCTGACCGCGCTCGACCGGGACGATCTGGTGCGCGCCGAAGAGGTGCGCCGGCCGACGGGCCGCCCTCACTACCTCTACCGGCTGACGCCGGACGGGCACCGGCGCCTGTGCGACGGGTACGACCGGATGCTGGCTCTGCTCGTCGACCAGGCGGGCCGTCTGGAGGCCGCGGACATCGCACAGGCCACCGCCGAGGAGCGCCGCGCCTGCCTGTTCCGTATGGCGGCGACCGCGCTCGCGGAGCGACACCGCGCCGAAGTCGCCGCGATGTCCGGCACCGCGCGCATGGACCGCATCGCCGCCATCCTGCGGTCGCACGGCGGCTTCGCGGACTGGCACGACCTGGGGGGCGAATACGAGCTGCGTGATTTTGGTTGCGCGTTCCGATCGAGCGTCGGCGACCACTTGCCGTGCGCCTGGCACGAGACGTTTCTCGTGGCGATCCTGGGTGTGGACGTGCGGGCGTCGGTCGAGCCGGCGTCCTGCGCTGACTGTTGCCGCTACATCGTGCCCGCCGCCGTCCTGGCGGGCGCGTCGAACCGAGGGAGATGAGATGAGCGTTACGGAAGAGGACGTTCTGCGCGTCCTCGCCACCATCGAAGACCCGGACCTCCACCGCGACATCGTGTCGCTGGGGTTCGTGCAGAAGCCGGAGATCAGCGAGAACGGCGTCGTGAACGTGCGCATCGTGCTCACAACGCCGGCGTGCCCGGTGCGCGAGACGATCGAAGCATCGGCGCGCGACCTCATCCAGGCGCTCCCCGGCGTGAGCCAGGCGAACGTCACGATGGAGGCGAACGTCGCGCAGCACCGTCCCGCCGGCGGCAAGCCGATCGAGGGCGTCCGCAACATCATCGCGGTCGCAAGCAACAAGGGCGGTGTCGGCAAGTCGACCGTCGCGGCCAATCTCGCGGTGGCGCTGGCGGCGCTCGGCGCGAAGGTGGGCCTGCTGGACGCCGACATCACCGGCCCGAACATCCCGACGATGATGGGCGTCACGCAGGGTGCGCAGGCCGAAGGCCCGGGCGGTCTCCGCGTTATCGAGCGTTACGGCGTGAAGGTCTGCTCCATCGGCTTCGTGCTGCCGCGCGGCACGCCCGTCGTCTGGCGCGGGCCGATGATCGGCACGGCGGTGCGCCAGTTGCTGCACGACATCAACTGGGGCGAGCTGGATTACCTGCTCATCGACCTGCCGCCGGGCACGAGCGACGCGGCGATGAGCATGGCGCAGGAAGCGCCGATTTCGGGCGTGGTCGTCGTCAGCACGCCGCAGGACGTCGCGCTCGAGGACGCCGCGAAGGCGGTGTCGATGTTCGACAAGATGAACGTGCCGGTTTTCGGCATCATCGAAAACATGAGCTTCTTCGTGTGTCCGCACTGCGGCGAGCGCACCGATATCTTCGGCCACGGTGGCGCGAGGGACGCCGCCGAGGACCTGGGGCTCGAGTTCCTGGGCGAGTTGCCGCTCGATCCGGCTACGCGGAAGGCTGCGGACGACGGCGAGCCGATCGTATCGGCGGCGCCGCAGAGTGCCCAGACGGCGGCGTTTATGGACGTGGCGAAGCAGGTCGCTGCAAGGTGCAGTGTGCTAGAGTACGCGACAGCGGGAGCATAGATTGGTTAGATTCTTTGGCAAACAGCCGCGACGGACGAGCAAGGACGCAGGCGCGTCGCCAGTGACGCCCTCCAAACCGTCCGCACCAGCACCATCTACCGCGGAAGCAGAGAAGAAGCCGGCCACGCGGCGGCGCGCCCCGTCGCGGCCGCCGCGCCGCGACTGGGCGGCCGAGGCGGCGGCGACGCCGGTCGAGGCGCCGGCGCCCGCGCCGGCCTCGCTCGCGGCCTCGCCGGCGGAGGACGCGGAGGCGCATGGCGGTGCGCCGAAGCGGCGGCGTGGCACGCGCGGCGGCCGCGGTCGCAAGAAACCGGGGCAGGCCGCCGCCGCGGAGGCAGCCCCGATAGCGCCGGTCCCGCTGCGCAAGGCACCGCTCAAGAAGCCGGAGACGCCGGCGACGATCGAGCAGGTCGTCGCGCGACAGGCGGAAGTCCTCGAAACGTTCGCGCAGGATGTGACCGCCACGCTGCGCGGCCTGCAGGCGACGGTATCGGACCTGCAGGCGAAGATCGCCGAGAGCGCGGGCTCCTCGCAGCAGCGCGTCGGTATCTTCGTCGACGTGCCAAACGTCATTTACGCCGCCGAGCGCCGCAACATCAACATCGACTTCGGCCGCGTGCTGGACTACTTCACGCGCGGCAGGCAGCTCGTCCGCGCCAGCGCCTACGCGCCGATCAGCGACGACCCGCAGGCCAAGCTCGAAAGCCAGCGCTTCGTGCACCACTTCGTCGGGCACCCGTACCGGATCATCACCAAGCCGCTCAAGCGCTTCGCCGACGGCTCCATGAAAGCGAACTTCGACATCGAGCTGGCGATCGACATCCTGACGATGTCCGACCGGCTCGACGTGGTGGTGCTGATGTCGGGCGATGGCGACTTCCGCAGGCTGGTCGAGATGATCTCGAGCCGCGGCGTGAGGGTGGAGGTCGTGGCGTTCGGTGAAACAGCGTCGTCGGAGCTGAAGTCGGCGGCCGACCTCTACATCGAAATCGGCGCGCACCTGGACGACTTCAAGGCGAAATAGCGGGAAGACGGCGTACTGCGTGCGCGGGCGACGCCTGCCGCGGGCAGAAAAATAGAAGCCGATCAGGGCTTCTTTGTACCGCGCCGGAATTGCTGGACACTTCGTTGATGGTAATCATGCCGCGACCTCGGCGGTAGCGGCCCAGGCGGCGCGGACCTGGGCGGGCGAGCGATACGCGTGCCGCTCGATCAGCCAGGCGCGGTTGTAGCGTTCCTTGAAGGAGAGGAGCGCCAGGCGCAGCTCCTCGACCGTGGCGAAGGTCTCCACCCACAAGAGCTGCTCCTTGAGGGTGCGGATGAAGCGCTCGGCGCAGCCGTTTCCCTGCGGCTCCCGGACGAAGGACGGGCTCGACGTGATGCCGAGGAAGCGCAGCTCGTCCTGGAAGTGGTCGCTCATGTATTGGCTGCCGTGATCGTGACGGACGGTGAGCCCTGGCGCCACGGCTGCGTGGTAGTCACCGAAGTGCGCGCGCAGCCCCTGGCGTAGCGGATCGAGCGCCTCGAAGCGCGTCCCTGGCCGCGCGGCGTGGATGCCCACGCATTCAGCCGTGAAGTGGTCGACGGCGATGAAGACCGTCGCCGTGCCCTCGCGTGTGGTGAAGCAGGCCGTGGCGTCCGTCCCCCACATCACGTCCGGGCGGTCCGGCACGATCGTCCGGTCGTGCGCCTTGGGCCCGTGCGCGCGCCCGATGCGGCCCGGCGCGAGGAGCCCGGCCTCCCGCATGCAGCGCAGCACGCGCGCCTTCGACGTGCGCACGCCGGCCAGGCGCAGGCGCGCCCACACCTTGCGATGACCCTCGCCGAGGAAGGGCGAGCGGGCGAGGACCAGGCGGATCTCCTCGGTGAGCGCGGCGTCCGTCCACGCCGTCTTCGGACCACGCTTGTGTGGTGCGTGCGGCAACAGGTGCCGGCGCGCATAGACGGTGGAGCGTGCGCGCTCCCAAACACGGCAGACGCGAGCCAGGCCGTAGGGGCGATCGGCGGAAGGCGAGGCGGCCTGACTCATGACCTCGACCTCCGTGGGGCCAAAGGGCGTCCGCCCTCCAGCGCGTGACAGCGCTCGCGGATCAGCTCGTTCTCCATCGTGATGGCGCCGATCTTCGCCTGCAGGCGCCGCACGTCCTCGTCGCGCGCATCCGCGAGGCGGCTCTTCAGCGCGTCCTGCCCGGCGAGCAGGAAGCGCTCCCGCCACTGGGCCAGTGCGGCGCCCGTGACACCGAGCTCGCGGGAGAGGACATCGAGCTCCTCGCCGCGCAGCAGGCGCAGCACCGCCTCCGTCTTCCGCCGCGACGAGAAGCGGCCGCGCTCCTCCTCACCACGTCGTGCACCGTTCGTCGTCTTCGTCATGGACACCTCCTGCTACGGGGCATCGTGCCCCAATCAGGTGTCCAACGAAACCCTAGGGCGGGAGATCTTGTCGTTACCCCCACCGTTATTGTTGCCGTTGCCATTTCCGTTCCCGTCGTTGCTGCCCTGTGCGGGCGGCGTATGATCGCCCGGCGGTCCAGCCGTGTGGCTGGCGGGAGGGCCCGGCGTGTGCTCAGGCGGCGGGCCGGGCGTCTTGTCGTTCGATGGCTCGGGCGTCGCATCGCCCGCGGGCGTGTCCTGGCCGGGGCCGTCGCTTCGGCCCGGTGCGGCGTCCGGCGCCTCCGGCGCGGCGGAGACATCGACGCTGTCGGCGTGCATGTTCTTCTGCGATGTGACGACGCCGGCAACCGTTGCCGTTGCGCCGTCGGCGATCGTGCCTGTCACGGCGGTCTTGCTGTCGATGTTGACGTTGTATTCACCGTCGGCTGTCGCGAGCGTGAAGGTATTGCCGTGGACATCGCTGATCGTGCCGTCGAGCGTCATCGAGCTCCGGCACGTTCTCCGATGCCGGCGCGGCCGGCGACGGCGCGTTGTCGGCGGCCGGAGCGCGCTGCTCGGGGGTGTTCGCCGCGGTGCCGCGGTCATCGCCGGAGCCGCCGATCGACAGAGGATGTGCGACGAAGCCGGCGACCTGTGCCGGAATATCCTGTAAGCCGTTGCCGGTGACGGCGACGGACGCCGCGGCTGCGCCGGAGATGCCGGCGAGCGCGGCCAGCGCGATCACGCCGGCCGGCAGCGATAGCGACGCGAACGCGAGCCGGCGCTGCCACCATGGCGCGCGCGGTTCCGCGGCGCGGCGTGGCGCGTTCTGAGCCGCGTCCCGAGCCATCTGCGCCCGCTCGACCGCTGCCCGCACGATCGTGAAGTTGCCGGCGAGGCGCTCGGACATCGGCGCGGCGGCGAGCCCGGCGCCCGGCGTACCGAACGGCGCCGACCGCAGGAGCGGTGCAAGGGCGGCCGCGTGGCGCGGGAAGCGCGCCAGCACGGCGTCGATGTGCTCACCCTGCCGCACGGCGTCGATCGCCGCATCCAGCGCGTCGTCGAACGATTCGCGTCCGGTCATGCCGACTGCCGCCTGTCCGCGCCCTCGGCGAGGACGCGCCGGAGCGACCGGAGGGCGCGCGTCTGCAACGCCTTCACGGCCCCTTCCGGCTTGCCCATCACTGTTGACACTTCCGCGTTACTCATTCCGTGATAAAACCGCAGGATGACGACCTGCTGCTGGTCCTCCGTGAGCGCCCGGATCGCCCCGAGCATGTCCCGTCTCTCATTCAGTTCGCCGAGCGCGTCATGGCGCTCCTCGATCTCCTCCGGCATCTCCGGCATCTGGTGCTGCGACCGCCGTGCGGCGGATTTCCGATAGTCCGCCGTCACGTTGTGCGCGATGCGGTACAGCCATGCCAGGAGGGGCGTCCCTCGATACGAATACCCCTTGATCCCCGCGAGCGCCTTCACGAACACATCCGCGGTCAGGTCGTCCGTCGTGTGCCGGTCTCCGAGCCGGTAATAGATGTAGGCGTACACCTGCTGCGCGTGGCGCTGGTAGATCTCGTCCCAGGCGGCCGTATTCAGCGAGCGGGCTTCCTCAACGAGCCGTTCTTCGGGCATCTGGCCCACGGCCGTTGCCGGTGTGCCGCCCGCGGTTGCGGCGCGGCCCCGCTCGATTTGCTTATCTGATCGAAAGAACAAAAGGATACGCCTGTCAGCCTGATCCCAACGCGAAAGGCGGCACCGGCGGGGAAGCGCCGGCTCCAGAGTAAGTGTCGGCAGTTCGGGCTGGCAACAGAGACGGGGGGTGGTGTGGGCGCTACTCGGTGACCGTGATCGTGCCTTCCATGATGTGGTGGATCACGCAGTGGTACGTAAAACTGCCAACGGTGTCGAACGTATGTGCGAACTCGCCCTTGGTCAGCGTGTCGCTGACGAACGGGGTCGTGCTGCCGCCGGGATCCTCGGTCACGTTGTGGGGAATCTTGCCCTTAAAGGTCCACGTGATCGTCGCGCCCTTTTTGATCTGGAGCGAAGGGGGCGTGAAGTCGTTGTCGATGACCTCGACGGCCACCTGCATTTCGCTCGTCACGGTCGGCCTCACGCGTACGGGCCGGCTCTTGGGCGCGCTGTCGCCGCCGCCCGAAAACGCGAAGAACGCCGCGACGGCAACCCCCACGAGCACGACCCCGACGCCGATGAGTACCCATTGGCTCCGGCGTGGCTGCTTCTTCTGTTGTTGCTGCTTCCTGGCCTGCTTCTTCGCCACGGTTCCTGCTCCTCGCCTCAGCTTCGCCAGCCGCCGCGGCAGGCGGTAGGGCCGAACGGACGTATCGCCCACGCCCGGCCGGATGGTGTTCCGCCTGCGCACGGGGTTCGGGTATCATCGTCACCCATGGACAGAAGCGAAGTTGAGCGGCGGATCGCGGACCACGGCGTCGAGACCATCAAGATCGGCACCCCGGACATGGATGGAGTGTATCGCGGCAAGCGTCTTTCCGCGAAACAGTTCCTCGATGGCTGCGAGGGTCCGGGCTTCGCCCAGTGCGACGTCATCTTCGGCTGGGACATCGCGGAGGAGGTGATCGACGGGCCGAAGCTCGCGGTCGGCAGCGCCGACACCGGCTTCGCCGACGTGCTGCTGCGCCCGGACCTCTCGACGTTTCGCATCGTCCCGTGGGAGCCGGCGTGCGCGGCCGTCGTGTGCGATGTGTACGACGAGCACGGCGCGCCGCTGCCGCAGTCGCCGCGCACGGTGCTGCGGCGCGTCATCGACCGGGCGGCGAAGCTCGGCTTCACGGCGATGATGGCCGTCGAGCTGGAGATGCGCATCTTCCGCGAGGACCAGGAGAGCCTGCGCGCCAAGAACTTCACGGACCTGCGTCCGCTCAATCCCGGCTACAACTGCTACTCGATCAGCCACGCCAGCGCCGATGAGGACGTCGTCGGCGCGCTGCGCCGGTACATGGACGCGTACGGCATCGAGGTCGAAGGCTACGGCCGCGAGCACGGCGAGGGCATGTACGAGATGAACCTTCGCTACGCGCCCGCGCTCGAGGCGGCGGACCGCGGCATGCTCTTCAAGAGCGGCGCGAAGGAGGTCCTCGCTCAGGCGGGCGCGGTGCCGACGTTCATGGCGAAGTACTCCGACCAGATGGACGGCTGCAGCGGTCACATCCACCAGAGTCTCTGGCGCGATGGCGCGAGCGCGTTCTGGGACGCATCGGCCGAGCACGGCATGTCGGCGACGATGCGGTCGTACGTCGCCGGCGCGCTCGCGGCGCTGCCGGAGCTGTTCGCGCTGTACGCGCCGAACGTGAACTCGTACAAGCGTTACGTCAGCGGGAGCTGGGCGCCGACCGCCGCGACATGGGGCATCGAGAACCGGACGGCGGCCGTGCGCGCGATCACGGCGGGCGAGCGGGCGATCCGCGTCGAGCACCGCGTGCCGGGCGCCGACGTCAATCCGTACCTGGGGTTCGCTGCGTGCCTCGCGGGCGGGCTGGCCGGCATCGAGCGCGGCCTGCAACCGCCGCCGCCGATGCAGGGCAACGTGTACGCGGCCGAGGGCCTGCCGCCGCTGCCGCGCACACTCGACCAGGCGGTGGACCTGCTCGATCGGAGCGAGATCGCGCGCGACTTCCTGGGCGCCGCCTTCGTCGGACCACTACGTGGCGATGCGGCGGTGGGAAGTGGAGAAGCACCGCCGCGCCGTGACCGCGTGGGAGCGCCGCCGCTACTTCGAGCAGGTCTGAACCGGAAATGGGGGCGCGCCGGTCGCCCGAACATGTAGGGGCGCAGCCTGCCGCGCCCGAAAACCGCGTAGAGGCGCCGCGTGCCGCGCCCGAAACCGCGTAGAGGCGCCGCGTGCCGCGCCCGAAACCGTGTAGGGGCGCAGCCTGCTGCGCCCGCGACGGAGGCTCACAAATGCCACATCTCACCCGCGATGGCGTACGCCTGTACTACGAAGAGCAGGGCGCCGGCGATCCGCCGATGGTCTTCGTCCACGGATGGTGCTGCGACCGCACGTACCATGCGCCGCAGGCCGCGCACTTCTCTTCGAACCATCGTTGCGTCTCGATCGACCTGCGCGGCCACGGCGAGAGCGACAAGCCGGAGCATGAGTACAGCATTGCCGGCTTCGCGGACGACGTCGCGTGGTTGTGCCAGGATCTGGCGCTCAAGCGGCCGGTGATCGTCGGCCACAGCATGGGCGGCGCGATCGCGCTGTCGCTGGCGGCGCGCCATCCCGGCGTGCCTGCGGCGATCGTGATGCTCGACGGCGCGGTGTTGCCGCCCCCGGCGCTCATGGCGCTGACGGAGCAACTCGGTGCGGCCTTCCGCTCGGGGGGTTACGTCGATGCGCTGACGGGGATCGTGAGCCAGATGTTCATGGCGAGCGATGACGCCGCGCGCCGCGCGCGGATCATCGAGCAGATGACGTCGACGCCGCAGCACGTCCTTTCGAGCGAGTGGGACGCGCTCTGGAAGAACGACGCGCTCGCCGACGCCGCGCTCTGCCGCGTCCCGGCGCTCTACGTCGGATCGCATTCACCCGTCGCCGACATGGCGCGCCTGCGTGAGGCGATGCCGAACGCGATCCTGGCGCAGACCGCGGGCGCGGGCCATTTCCACCAGCTCGAGGTGCCGGACCAGGTGAACGCGATGATCGAGCGGTTCCTGGCGATCAACGCGCTGGCGTAATCGGCGGGCGCAGCAGGCTGCGCCACAGGCTACGGGCGATGTGCGCAATGATCCGGCTGCGCCGGATAGGCAGCCGGGGGGGGGGCGGCTGCGATCCATGGCACCGTCGCCGACCGGCGACGGGCGCGGCAAGCGGCGCCCCTGCAACGGACGTGGTCGTCGCAACGCTACGGTCGATGCGCGCATGATCCGGCTGCGCCGGATAGGCAGCCGGGGGCGGCTGCGATCCATGGCACCGTCGCCGGCCGGGGCGGGCGCGGCAAGCGGCGCCCCTACCACGTTCTCCGGCGCGCGCCGCTACGCCAGGCGGAGCAGGCGGCCCTCGTTGCCGGCGAGCGTGATGTGCCGCGACGGCGGCGGCTCGCCGTGCGTGCCGATCAGCGTCTCGGTCGCCTTCAGCTCCGCCGGCAGGTCGAACGACACGCCGTCGTTGCTGAAGTTCAGCACGGTCAGCGTCCGATCGTCGCCGCATGTACGCGTGTACGCGTACACGCTCTCGGGCAGGCCATCGACGGCGGCGTAGTCGCCGAAGCGCAGCGCATCGGAGCCGCGGCGCAGCCAGATGAGGCGGCGGTACAGCGACAGCAGCGACTTCGCGTCGGCCGCCTCGTCCTGCGACGTTGCGTGAGAGGTCGCCGTACGGGAGCCACGGCGTCGCCGCGTCGTGAAGCCGCCGTCGCGGCGTCCACTGCATCGGCGTGCGCTCCGGGTCGCGGCCGCGGGCGTAGTGCCGCGCCGGGTCCTGGAGCATGTCGCTCCGGGACGGCGACGTTCTCCATGCCGATCTCTTCGCCGTAGTAGATGAAGGGCGTGCCGCGCAGCGTCAGCAGCAGCAGCGCCGCCACGCGCGCGCGCTCCTGCCCCCGCCCGTCGCCGTTGACGCGGCTGATCATGCGGTCGACGTCGTGGTTGCCGAAGACGTGGTTCGGCCACGCGCCCGGCGCCCGCGCCGCCGCCTCGAACGCGTCGACGCGCATCCGTACGTGCTGCGCCGTCCAGCGCTGGTCCCAGATGCGGACGAACGGGAAGTTGAACGCCAGGTGCAGGCCATCGAGTGTGTCGCCGCCGTAGTAGCTGACGATCTGCTCCGGCGGGCCGCCGACTTCGCCGACGGTCATGCGCTCCGGAAACTCATCGACCACCCTGCGGATGCGGCGGACGGCGTCGATGATCTCCGGCCAGTTGTGGTCGTAGACGTGGCGTTGGAGCGCCGTCTGTCCGAAGAGCTGCGCGTAGCGCCGGTTGGGCTCCGGCGGGTTGTCGCGCAGCTCCGGGTCCTTGAGGATGCGGTCGATGACGTCGATGCGGAAGCCGTCGACGCCGCGCTTCATCCAGAAGCGCAGCACGTCGTGCATCGCCTGCTCCACCTCGGGGTTGCGCCAGTTCAGGTCGGGCTGCTCGACGAGGAACGAGTGCAGGTAGTACTGCTGCGTTTTCCGGTCCCACTCCCACGCCGGGCCGCCGAAGACGGCGATCCAGTTGTTGGGCGGGCTGCCCTCGGGCTTCGCGTCGCGCCAGATGTACCAGTCGCGCTTCGGCGAATCGGGCGACGAGCGCGACTCCAGGAACCACGGGTGCTCGTTCGACGAGTGGTTCGGCACGAAGTCGAGGATGATGCGGATGCCGCGCTTGTGCGCCTCCGCGATCAGGCGGTCCATCGTCGCCATGTCGCCGAAGTCGGGGTGGACGCCGTTGTAATCGGACACGTCGTAGCCGAAGTCGACCATCGGCGAGGGGAACGTCGGCGAGAACCAGATGGCGTCGATGCCGAGCGACCTGTCGGCGCCGTCGTTGAGGTAGTCGAGGCGGTCGATCACGCCCTGCAGGTCGCCGATGCCGTCGCCGTTCGAGTCCTGGAAGCTGCGCGGATAGATCTGGTAGATGACGCCGTGCTTCCACCACAGGTAGCCGGCCGCTGGTCGCTTGTCGCTGGTCACTGGTGCCCCGTTCTACGCCTGCCCGATGCTTTGGCGTAGTGCATCAGGTTGCGGCGGTTAGCGCAACGGCGGTGGGGAGAGCAGAGAGCAGAGAGCAGAGAGCAGAGAGCAGAGGACCGGACCGACGTCCCAGGTTCTAGGTTCTAGTGCCCTTCCAACTTGATACTGGGAAAGCGGGAGAGGGGACAGTTCCGAACGCCTGCGTGGCGGTTGCGCCAGGTCAGGTAGCGCCCGATCCGGCGGCGGCGGCGCTGATGGTCGCGGTCATCGGTGACGTGCAGGGTGAATTTCTTCAGAGACGCGAAGTGCGCTTCGATGGCGTTCAGCCAGCTAGCGTAGGTGGGGGTGAACGCTGCTTCCATGTTGTGTGCCTCCATGTACTGCCGCAGCGCGGGGTGGCGGTGGCTGCTCAGGTTGTCCATGACGATGTACAACCGCACGTCCTCCGGGTAGCAGGCCCGCAGCCGGCGGAAGACCGCCAGCAGGCCCCGATGCGTCTTGCGTTTGCGCACCTGCCCGACGAGGCAGTTCGCGTGCACGTCGTAGAAGGCGAGCAGTTGTTCCGTCCCCTGGAGTCGCCGATAGGTCGCCCGGAGACGGACCGGATGTCCGGCCGGCGCCCACGAGCGCCCGTGGAGCGGACGCAGCTCCAGCGGGCCGCACTCGTCGAAACAGATCACCGCCCCACCTGGCGGCGGCGCGGCGTAGAGGTCGAGGACGCGGTTTTTCCCCCCTCGAACTCGGGGTCGGAGGACTCTTTCCAGGTCTTGCTGTGCTGAAAGGAGACGCCTTCGCGGCGCAGCAGGCGACGCACCCACTCATCCGTGATCGGCGGCAGGAGGTGGTGGGCGGAGCAGTACGCGTGGAGCTTCGACACCGACCAGTGGGTGAACGGCAGCCCGAGGTCCTCGGGATGGCTGAGCGCCACCTTGATCAACGCCCGCACCTGCTCGCCGGACACGATGGGGATCGGCCCCCGTGGATTCGATGGCGCCTCGAACCGCGCGAAGCCGCTCTCGTTGAAGTAATCACGCCAGCGATAGACCGACATCACATTGCAGCCAACGCGGTCGGCGCCCGCGACGACCGACCGGCCGCCCGCCAGCTCGCGGACGATCCGGTAGCGTTGGTACCGGCGTGCCGACAGCGTCTTGTCCTTCAGCTTGGCTGCCAGCACCCGCTGTTCCGCCGCCCGCAGCGGACGAAGGAGAATACGGGCCATCTCGCCCACCTTTCTCCCCGCCGCTCAGGATCATACCATGATCGTGATCCCATCTACTTGGATCGGCACTAGACGTGAACACCCAATCATCGGGAAAGGTTTGCACACGTGCCGCCTCTCGAACAGTCAGGTATCGGAATGCTCCATCAGGGTCAGTCAACGTATTCTCGCCGCCCGGAACGCCATGGTCGCCGGCCTTTATCGTCTTCGCCGGTTCATCGAGGCAGCTTCCAGTGTGGCCCTTGTAGGGCCTAGCAGTTCCTCATGGCGCGGCGGCGCCACCCCCGCGAATGAAAATAGCGGGCTGGCCGGCGTATGCTGTTTGGCGACGCATCGGTAGCCATGAGGTCGGAGCACCCTGGTGCTGCGAGCCCGTCTAGCAGTTTGACCCGGACGCCTGTAGGTATCTCCGTCTGTTGCCACGTCCTTGGGCGTGAGCACGTAAGGCAGTCTCTGTCGAGAAGGCGTCCTCCCGATGCGCCCAGTCGAACGGAGGATGTCCATGGACGTTGTACACGAGCGGTGCTGTGGGCTCGATGTGCACAAGAAGATCGTCGTCGCATGTCTGTGCACGCCGGGAGGCAGCGCGCGGCGAACCAAGGAAGTGCGGACCTTCGGTACGATGACGAGGGATCTCCTCCAGCTCGCCGACTGGCTGGCCGCGGCGGGCTGTACACACGTCGCGATGGAGAGCACGGGAAGCTACTGGAAGCCGGTGTACAACATCCTGGAGGCGACCTGCACGGTCCTGGTCGTGAACGCGCAGCACATGAAGGCCGTCCCGGGCCGCAAGACCGACGTGAAGGACGCCGAGTGGATCGCCGACCTGTTGCAGCACGGCCTGCTGCGCCCGAGCTTCATCCCGGACCGCGAGGGCCGTGACCTGCGTGAACTGACCCGGTACCGGATGAGCCTCGTCCGCGAGCGCACGGCGGAGGTCAACCGGATCCAGAAGGTGCTGGAGGGCGCCAACATCAAACTGGCGTCGGTTGCCACCAACATCGTCGGCGTTTCCGGGTACGCGATGCTGACCGCGATGATCGCCGGCGTTGATCAGCCGGCAGTCCTCGCTGACCCCGCACGCGGCAGGCTGCGGGAGAAGCGCGACCTCCTCGAAGCGGCGCTGGAGGGCCGGATGCATCAGCACCAGCGCTTTCTGCTCAACGTCCAACTCCATCACCTGCATGATCTCGACACCACCATCGCACAGGTGGGGGAGGAGATCGATCTGCGACTGCGCCCTTTCGCCGAAGCGACAGCGCGTCTGATGACGATCCCCCGGCGTGGGACCACGGACGGCGCAGACGATCCTTGCTGAGGTAGGCGCGGACATGAGCCGGTTTCCGAGTGCCGGCCATCTGGCGTCCTGGGCCGGGCTCTGTCCCGGTCACCATGAGAGCGCGGGCAAACGGACATCGGGTCGTACCCGAAAGGGCAGTCCGTGGCTGCGCGGTGCACTGGTCGAGGCGGCGCAGGCTGCCGGCCGCTCGAAGACACACCTCGGGCAACGCTACCATCGCATCGCCGCGCGACGCGGCAAGAAACGGGCGGCGGTGGCCACCGCCCACACCATCCTCATCGCCGTCTATCACATTCTTGGGCGAGAGCGGGTGTTTGAAGATCTTGGCGTCAACTACTTCGACGAGCGCCGCAGCCAACGGACAACCCGGCGCCTCGTGCGACGCCTTGAATCCCTCGGCTACACCGTCAGCATCGAGAGCGCCGCATGATTAAATCTATTTTCAAGGCAGGGTGTTGAAAAAGTCCTCCTGAGAGGATCGACGCCTCGATCGGTTCGTCGTAGGATGGCTACGGCGGACGAGATGCAGGAGGCGAACGATGCGGGGAGACGCGACCGAGCAGTTGACGATGTTGACCGCGGTGACACCGGACACGTTGGTGCCGGTCGATCATCCCATCCGGGCGATCCGGGTGATGGTGGACCGCGCGTTGCAGACGCTGTCTCCCACGTTTGCTGCGATGTACGACCGCATCGGCCGGCCCTCTATCCCACCCGAGCACCTGCTGAAGGCCATGCTGTTGCAGTCGTTCTATTCGATTCGCAGCGAGCGCCAGCTCTGCGAGCGGCTGCAGTACGACCTGCTGTTCAAGTGGTTCCTCGGCCTCAACATCGTGGACGGGGTGTTCGACCATTCCACCTTCTCCAAGAACCGCGACCGGCTGCTGCAGCACGAGGTGGCGGCGCAGTTCTTCGCGGCGGTGCGGGAGGAAGCGCGGCGTCGCCGGCTCCTCTCCTCCGACCACTTCACAGTCGATGGCACGCTGCTGGACGCCTGGGCGTCGATGAAGAGCGTCCAGCCGCGGGACGGCGGCGAGCCGCCCGCGGGCGGGGGCAAGAACCCCAGCGTGGACTTCCACGGGCAGCGGCGCACGAACGAGACCCACGCCTCAACGACCGATCCTGCTGCGCGACTGGCCAGGAAGGGGGACGGACAGACGACCAGGCTGGCCTATGCGGGACACGTCTTGATGGAGAACCGCACCGGTCTGGTCGAGGATATCCTGATCACCGAAGCGACGGGGCGGGCCGAGCGGGAAGCCGCGCTCGCGATGCTCGACCGGCAGCGCCGAGCGGGACGGATCACGCTGGGGGCGGACAAGGGCTACGACACGGCCGACTTCATCGCGGACTGCCGGGCGCGGGACGTGACGCCGCACGTCGCCCAGCACACCACCAACCGGCGCAGCAGGATCGATGACCGCGTCACGCGGCATCCCGGCTATGCGGTGAGCCAGCGCATCCGCAAACGCGTCGAAGAGATCTTCGGCTGGGTGAAGACGGTCGGCGGTGGCCGGAAGCTCCGCTACATCGGCATCGCCAAGAACCAGCTCTGGGCGCACATCACCGCCGCCGCCTTCAACCTCGTGCGCATGGTGCGTCTCGAACGGGCACTCGCACCGGCATAAGGGACGAAGCGTAACCCAACAATCCGGACGGAACGGCCAGAGGACAGGACCAGCGGGAGCGAGCAGGGGCGCCCTATCGCCTCAACCGCGCCCTCGGACCGCCTTCTTCAACACCCTGCCTTGAAAATAGCTTCAAAGTCCGACTGGAGCTCCCCTCTCCACGGCGTGGAGAGGGGCCGGGGGTGAGGTGTTCGGTCCGCCGCGCCAGTTCATTTTCATTCGCGGGGGTGGCGCCAACGCGCCATGAGGAACTGCTAGTGCCGCCTGGAATCCGCACAGGCTCGGACGTGGGCACGCCCAAGTGGGCGGCGCACAGAACGCGCACGATGAACCGATCTTGTTCGTCCGGCATCTAGGAGACGTGCCGCGCAGGACTCGCCTCACCCGACGCTACAGCCAGGTGGCGGGCGGGGTCGAAGGGTTCGAAGAAGGCGCGCCCGACCGCGAAAAGTCCGCGTTGGGGAATCCAAAAGTCGCCGAGCCGCGCCTGGCGTGGGAGCGGTCCCGGCGGCCCCAGGTCTGTTTCGCCGACGCGCGCCGTGCCGCGCGCGATCGTCCAGAGCACCATCGGGTTCGTCACGAACTGCTGCCCATTCGGCGCGCGGCCGTGGACGCCGAGGCACCCGGCTCCGAGCGCGGGGCCGGCGATGGCCGCCATCAAAGAGAGGACGCGCCGGTTCTTCCACAGGCGGTCCGGCATGAGCCGGGCCATCGTGTTGAGCGTGCGCGTCGCGAAGGTCGGCGCGAGCTCCGCCTCCCACGTAAGCGCCGCGGATTCGATGCTGATGTGGAGGACCCGCGGCTTCGGCCACGACACTTCGATCGGGCATTCAACCGCGCGCTGCACGTCGCTGCCGAAGTAACGTGTGCAGGCGTGCAGCGGGTCTGTGTCTGCGTAGAACGTCCAGTCGCCCGTCGGATCGCGGTGCCAGACGGACGTGTAACCCGACCCGACCGAGGATGCCGGAAACCTTCGCATGGCCAACACGTGGCCCGAAGCGAACGGCTCGCCCATCACGCCGTAGCCTTGGAACCGCTCATCGCTGCCGGGCGGCAACTCCGGCGCCCGTTCCATCTGCTCCGCGTAGTCGCGTGGTTCCATGCCCGCTGCATCCTTGGCTCTGGCAGCTCAGCCGTCTATGCGGCTTCCCACAGAGAGTGACGGCGATGTTATGCTCCGCCGCGTCAGCGAGTCAAGCGTCGTACGCTGAGCAGGTGCACGATTGATCGTGTGCGCCGCCGACAACTTCCCGCACGCCATGTCTTCCCGGCACCAGATGAGGACATCGTGCGTGCGAGGCGTGTCTTATCCGATGGGTTCGCCTTCCGCGTCGCCCGCTCGGAGGAGGTCGTCGGTAGATAGCCGCTCGCTGAACGGGTCGGTTATTCTCTGCGACAGCCGAGCCCGATCGAGGCGCAGCAGTTTCTCCGGATCTACCGAGACGTCAAAGTCCCAACTGATCACGTTTCCGTAACCGAAGCTGACGCGGTTGGCACGGGGGAAGGGTTTGTCGAAATAGGCATCGGCCACGGAGCCATCTACGTGAATGGTCACGAAGCGCGATAACACCTCGCCGATCACGAGAAACGGTTCCGGCGCTCGATGCGGGAAGTTCCAACCGGTCAATCTGACCCTGATGAAGACGTGGGGCCGATCGAAGATGTCTCGTACAACTTCGCGCACCTCGGCACGAACACTCTCGCGCGGATCGGGCAAACGGATGAGGTCTCTTGCTTCCATCGCGTAACTCCTAATTCGCGAACTGTACGCTGTCGATCTCGATCTCGCCCGTCGGCTTCTCGTCGAACTCGAACGTGAGGCCGACGATGTTGGTCAGGTTGACGGCATCGATGCCCAGGCATTTGATGGCATAGACCGAGAGCGGGACGCGCACCGTGCGCAATGCCGATTTAGTATAGAAGTTGTATCCGCGGACATCCGGATAGGGGACATCGGTCAGCTTGCTGATGCGAATGGCGCGCGACTTCCCCGCGCCGTCGGTGAGCGTCAGCCGCAGGTCCTGGACCTGACTCGCCGGGTTCGACGCGCTGTTAACGCGTTGGGAGATCCGGAAGCTCAGCGAAGCGTAGGTTCGGACATCCCGCTGTCCCGCGGGGACGTCAAACCGAAGCGAGTCGGCGAGGTCGTCCCACCGCAGCAGCAGCCCCGCGGTCTGATGGGGCGACTGTGGGTCCATCGTCCGGAGGTTGTTCTCTTGCGGATTGGCGGGCAAGCCGGTCTGCGCCACGCCACCGCCCAACGTGCTCGTCTGCCAGCTCGAAGCGGAGTGCGGTCCTTCGAAATCGTTGACCGTGCGCACGGTCGTGTCCTCATACTGAGGGTAGATCTTCATGTTGGTGTCGGCCGCCTGCACCGACGCGGGCACCCACTCGCCCCGGAACAGCCCCTCCCACTGCGTCTCCCCGCGCAGGTATTGGCGGAAGAACGCGCTCATGTACCCCAGGGCGATCTTGTGGTGGGCATCGACCGAAAGCACGCGTAATCGATCCCCCGAGGTCAGCGCGCCGAAGTACAGGTCGCCGTCACCCCACACCGTGTTGAATCGGTCATGGCAGGCACGGTAGACAAACATCATGCTCTTCTTCATGCCACTGGCGTTGTCGTAGAGCTCGAAGCCCGTGTCGGCGATCCCCGAGAGATCGCCATCGAGTGAGCCATAGATGACGAGGTACGGCTTCGCCCAAGCACCGGCGAAATGCTCGAACGTGTACTGATTGGTCGGCGCGAGGGAGATCACCGCGTTGATGTTGAATCCCCACGCCTCCTGGTAGTTGAGGCGCGCGGCGATCACGACCGCTTCGCCGCCGCGGCTGTGCCCCATGATGCCGATGTTGTTCTCGGCGTGCGTGCCGAACATCGGCAGGAGGATCTGCAGGTGGCGGTGCAGGACACGCGCACGGTCCGTGCCCTTCTGGCCCGTGGGGCCTCCGCCAGGTTCGAGATGGATGCTCGCGGCGATGAAGCCGTTCCTTGCCAGATGGTCGAGGAGATACTCGTAGCCCAGATAGCTACCGGCCGGCCCGGCTCCGTGCACGACGACCACGAGAGGATAGGTCGGTCGCCCAGCACTGATCTGTGCGGGTGTCGTCGCGCCAGGCATGTCGGCAGGGAAGTGCACGCTCGCCCTGAGTGGGACATGCCAGTTCAGTCCGGCATCGTCAATCACGTCGACATAGCCCTGCGTCGTCTCGTCGTATGACAGCGTCCCGGCATTGGCGAATGAAGCGTCAACCGCCGGATCGGGAACCACGCGAAAGCCAGGGACGACATAACCATCGATGATGTCGAGCGGCATGTCGTAGTGATCGTCGGGCACGAAGGCGGTCGAATTCGGAGTGTTGTTCCCGAAGTCCGCGATGATGTCGTAATCACCCGGCTGCATGGCGTGCGGCCAGAGTAACCTCAGGTTCGCGTTGACGCAGTACGACTGCGTGAGCCATCGCTGAACAGCCCGGTTCCCTCCGAGAACGGCGAGGTGGCTCAGGCTGTTGTCCGCCGACCACTGGGCCGCGGTCTTGTGCGGCACGACGTACATCGCCACCATCTTGCCGATGTGTGCCGGGTCGAGCGCGAGAGGGTCGAGCGTCCCCCAGATGTCTTCGCCGACCTGGAATGTGTCGGTGAACTGCACATACGGCCAGATGTTGCCCAGCGTGCGGCGCGCGGCGATCTGCTGCAGATTCGTGCATCCACCGCGAATGATCTTGCTCGCCATGAATCTCTCGCGCACGACCAGGCCGGTCGAGCGACGGCCGGTCACGACGTTGCCGGCTCGCAAGGTGAGATCGTCGTCATCCTCGTACCCGTATCGGACGTGGCGGATGACAAAGTCGTAGGCACCCGGCGTAAGCTCGTCGCTCTTCGCCACCACGACGCGATGGACGTCGCCAACGGGCCGGACATCAACCTGCGCCGTCCGCCCGGAAGCGAGAACCACCGGAGCAATGCGATCGCCTTCGTGCCACTCGTGCTGCCGCGGCACCATCCAGATCCGCAGGTCCTCCGCGTCGGCGAAGTCGAGCAGGGTCAAGCGGGCGTCGTCTTCGCCGATCTCGAAGCCATTGAGTAGCACCCCATCGGCGTCTGTCGCGACCGCCATTGGCCGCCTGGTATCCGCGACAACGATTCGCGACTCACCGACCACCCGCTCGCCGTCGCGGAGCACGATCGTGATTGCCCGGCCGAACCAGCGTTGGCGCTCGTCCTCGACTGGCCGGCGTTCCTGTTCGCGGGGATCGTCGATGCCGATCTGCGGCCAGATGACGACGTCGCGGATCTCGCCGTCCGCATCGCTGAGCACCGTCTGGCTTACGACTTCTCCGGCATCGTCGCTGATCGCGACTGTGTAAGACGTTGCTGGCCGGAGACCGACCGACCGGAGTCGCAGAGCCTCCCCTGGCTGGTGGGTGTTCGTCGCCTCTCCTTGGTCGCCGACGAGGGTCACAGAAACGTGCGCCGCGAGATCTCCGAGCGCGTCCCGCGGGATGCGGACGTTCGAATGTCTCATAGCGGCCCGCGTTCCAACGAACGGACTCCTTCGATGACCAAATCTCGGTGACGCGATCCGCTGCGAAGACGCGCAGGTACAGATCTGGCCGCCGCTCAAAGAACTCGCGGAAATCGTTCGACTCGCTCACGATCTCGAACGAGCCTCCGGCCCGGGTGATCGCGGACCCAAGCAGGTCGTCGAACAGCAGGTCTTTGTCGTAGGCCTTGACGAACAGATTCGGAATGCCGATCCCACTCTCGGCTTCCCGTACAACGCCGTCAATGACGAATCGTGTATTCATCTTCGCTCTCCTTCCGGACGCGCGTCCAAGGCGGACTGCTATCGGAAGCGGCACCTGCCGAGGCTCACGGTTATCCGCGAGGCTTCCAGGGAAGTGATCGATTATCCGCCGCGAGTTGCCCGGTCGCGGCCTGCACGCACGTTATGAAGTTCGGCGGCTCAAGCGGTAGCATCCGCACCTGTTTCGTAAGGCACAACGTTACTCTCAGGAAGAGGGATTGTCAACGGACCCCCTTCACGGTGACTGGATCGTAGTTGGTGGGTGAGTTGTAGATGTTCGTTGCGGGCGGCTTCCCTGTCGCTCGCTGGGCCTACGCCGCCAGTTCTCTGAGGTCATGGACAGCGTCGCCGCTGTAGACCCATTGCGTCAGGGCGATGCCGGCCAGCGCTCCGCTGATGCTCTTGAAGCCCCGCACCGTCTTGAACCGCACCTTGCTCTTGCCGATCCCCTGCTCTGTGCGGTTGTTGGTCGCCGGCACCCAGGGCCGCCCCTGATGGAAGACGAGCGTCGGCCAGCGCCCAAGGAGGTCCACCACGAGCTTGCGCAGCGCGGGCGAGCCGCGCACCCGTTTCTCCAGCGCCATCAGGCGCGCGCCTCCGTCGTGCGGCAACGATCGGACGATCTCCCGGATCAACGCGCGTTCCTCCTCCCAGCCTTCGACCTGCCGGAGGCGCTTGCCCTACCCACTTCCGCACGTGCGTCAGGCACACCTGCTGCCGCAGGCCGAGCGCACGGCTGACCGGCTTGTAGGTCGCCAGGTCGTCGGTCACCAGCACCTCCACGCCCAGCGCCTCCGCGTACGGCCCGAGCCAGCGGCGGAAGGCCGCACTGTCCTGCTCCACCAGCACGTTCAACGCCCACCGTCTTCCCGCTCGTACTGTTGACCACAAAGCCGATCAGCTGCCCCTGCCCCCGTACGCGCACCACCGTCTCGTCAGCCCCCAGCACACGGGCCGCCGCCGGCAGCGCGTGCCGCTGTTGCAGCAAGAGGCCCGCCCGTAGCCGGTCCCGGTGCACCGTGCTGCGGTGGATGCCCGCCTCCAACCCCTTGAGCACGATACTGGTCGCCCACTCCGACAGCCCCAGCGTCCAGAGCAACACCGCCAGGCCTACGACCCGCTGGCTCTGCCGCGCGCGGCTGACGCCCTCGGCATACTGTCGGAACGTCCGCCGGCAATCCGTGCAGCGATACCGCACGGCCTGGGTGTCACGCACCTGCGTGTCGATCACCGTTTTCCGGACCGTCTGATGGCGCTGCAGCAGCACGCTCCCGCACCAGCGGCAGCCGCGCGGACGCGTCAGCGGGGCGGTGTTGACCTGCGGGATCAGGAGTCGTAGCCTCATCGTGTCGGCGCCTCCTTCTTGTGTGTCCTAGACAGACAACACGTACCAGAAGGCAGGCGCCTTCGTCGATCCCCTCAACCCACCAGATTTGAACCAGTCACGCGTTACGCTCCTCGTCAACGTGGGTGGCGGGTGAACCCGAGACGAGGCCAGGCTCTGCGGTGCGAGGTATCAGTTCTGGAGGAGTCGCCGCGGTCCGCACCATTGTGCCATCGTGTGGCGCCCACACGATGGCACAATGGTGCGGAACGGTGCCGGCGGCAGCCTTCGTGGTAGTATCGCAATCATGTGGGGATTCATCGAGCAGGTTGATGCAGCAACGGCGATCGGAGTCGCCGGCCTCGTGCTCGCAATGATCAGTGTCGGTGTTTCTGTTCGGGCGCGATCCAATTCAAGAGATGCTCGAATTCAGGCGAACGCGGCACAGCACGCGGCAGATGCAGCCAAAGCGATCGCTGAAGCCACAAAGCGCTTGGCAAGCACAAACGAAGAACAGACCGCGATTCTGCGAGCCGAGCAAGAACGTCTCAGAGATGAGCAGGATCGCCTTCGGGAGCGTGAGGAACCCAGGGTTGAAGTTGAGATCGTTCATTGCTGGCCGATAACACGGCAGCCCGGGCAAAGCTGCACCATCGGCCTGCAGGCGATGATTGAGAATCTGTCCGTAAACCGCGAAACGCTGCGTTCAGCAGAGCTCGAGTTTCGCTCGACGGTTTATAAGCTCCCGCCTTCGCCGAATGTCCTTGAGGCATTCTCTCGCGAGCGGCCTGACCTAAGACTGCCATTCGTCCTCGAACCGCGCTTGCCTACGGTTCTGGACTTTTCATTTGTGAGCTCGCCTTTCGAGCCACCGGACGACTAGTGCCCTTCCAACTTGATACTGGGAAAGCGGGAGAGGGGACAGTTCCGGACGCCTGCGTGGCGGTTGCGCCAGGTCAGGTAGCGCCCGATCCGGCGGCGGCGGCGCTGATGGTCGCGGTCATCGGTGACGTGCAGGGTGAATTTCTTCAGAGACGCGAAGTGCGCTTCGATGGCGTTCAGCCAGCTAGCGTAGGTGGGGGTGAACGCTGCTTCCATGTTGTGCGCCTCCAGGTACTGGCGCACCGCGGGGTGGCGGTGGCTGTTCAGGTTGTCCATCACGAGGTAGAGCCGTATATCGTCCGGGTAGCAGGCGCGGAGCGGGCGGAAGACCGCCAGCAGGTCCCGGTGCGTCTTGCGTTTGCGCACCTGGCCGACGAAGCAGTTGGCATGCACGTCGTAAAACGCGAGCAGTTGTTCCGTGCCCTGGAGCCGCCGATAGGTCGCCCGGAGACGCACCGGATGTCCGGCCGGCGCCCACGAGCGCCCGTGCAGCGGACGCAGTTCCAACGGGCCGCACTCGTCGAAACAGATCACCGCCCCGTCCGGCGGCGGCGCGGCGTAGAGGTCGAGGACGCGGTTTTTTTTGCCTCGAACTCGGGGTCGGGGGACTCTTTCCAGGTCTTGCTGTGCTGATACGAGACGCCTTCGCGGCGGAGGAGCCGGCGCACCCACTCGTCCGTGATCGGCGGCAGGAGGTGGTGTTCGGAGCAGTAGGCGTGGAGTTTGGCCACCGACCAGTGGGTGAACGGCAGCCCGAGATCCTCGGGATGGTTGAGCGCCACCTTGATCAACGCCCGCACCTGCTCGCCGGAGACGATCGGGATCGGCCCCCGTGGATTCGATGGCGCCTCGAACCGCGCGAAGCCGCTCTCGTTGAAGTAATCACGCCAACGATAGACCGACATCACGTTGCAGCCAACGCGGTCAGCGACGGCGACGACCGACCGGCCACCCGCCAGTTCGCCGACGATCCGGTAGCGTTGGTACCGGCGTGCCGACAGCGTCTTGTCCTTCAGCTTCGCTGCCAGCACCCGCTGTTCCGCCGCCCGCAGCCGACGAAGGAGAACACGGGCCATCTCGCCCACCTTTCTCCCCGCCGCCCAGGATCATACCATGATCGTGATCCCATCTACTTGGATCGGCACTAGGACCAACCCGCATCGCTGCGACTTGACTGCGGCAACGCCGGCGTACGCGACATCTCCTTTCGCGTGTTTCAGCGCCGACGCAGCTAGCGTTCGCGATCCGGCTCCTCGTTGTCATCGGTCTACGCCACCACCATTCCGCTCTCGTGTGTGTTTGGAAATACGGTCCAGCCGTCATTCTGGGGCCTTGTCTTCGTCAGCGGCGACATGGAGGACGGCGTCCGCAGCATGCAGGACAGGCGACGGCGGTGGCTCTATGGTGATCGTCACTTGGACTCGTGCCGGTTCGACGTGCACTTCGCGGACCCAATCGATGACACTTCGCGCTGTTTGGACTAGCTCTCTTGACCTGCCCCCCGAAAACTGGTCCAGTCTAAATGAGAGTCCTCCGGGATAATGGCCCTGGCGACAGGGCAAGGAGGACCCATGCGGAAGAGCCGGTTCACGGAGGAACAGATCGTCACGGCGATCAAAGAGCACGAGGCAGGGACGCCGACGCAGGAGCTCTGCCGGCGCCTCGGCATCGGCGCGCAGACGCTGTACCGCTGGAAGGCGAAGTACGGCGGCATGAGCGTGCCCGACGCGCAGCGCCTGAAGACCCTGGAGGATGAGAATCGGCGGCTGAAGAAGCTCGTCGCCAATCAGGCGCTGGACATCGACGCCCTCAAAGAGGTGGCCTCGCGAAACTGGTGAAGCCCGCGGTGCGGAGGGTCGCCGTTCTTTTCCTTGAAGGGGAACGGGGGCTGTCTCAGCGCCGTGCCTGCGGGCTGCTCACCATGCATCGTTCGACGGCCCGCTATCAGGGACACGGGCGCGCAGAGGGACCGATCCGCACGCGGCTACGCGAGTTGGCGGCCCAGAAGCGGCGCTACGGCTACCGGCGGCTGCACGTGCTGCTGCGGCGGGAGGGGGTGTGCGTGAATCACAAGTGCGTGGAGCGGATCTACCGGGAAGAAGGACTCAGCCTACGGCGGAAGAAGCGCAAACGGACGACAAGCGTGGCCCGCACGCCGGCGCCGCGGCCGCAGCGCCCGGACGAGGTGTGGTGCCTGGACTTTGTGCACGATCAACTCTGGTGGGGCCGTCGGATTCGCACGTTGAATGTCCTCGATGTCTGCACCAGGGAAGCGCTCGGCATCGAAGTGGACACGTCGCTTTCCGGCGTGCGCGTCGGCCGCGTGCTGGATCGGATTATCGATGAGCGCGGCCAGGCGCCGCAGACGATCATCATGGACAACGGGCCTGAGCTGACGAGCAAGGCGCTCGACCAGTGGGCCTATGCACGCGGTGTGCGGCTGCACTTCATCGAGCCGGGAAAGCCCGTGCAGAACTGCTTCGCCGAAAGCTTCAACGACAAATTTCGTGACGAGTGTCTCAACGAGCACTGGTTCACGACGATCTGGGATGCACGAGAGAAGATCGAAACCTGGAGGGTGGAGTACAATCGCGAGCGCCCGCACAGCTCGCTGCAGAACAGGACGCCGGAGGAGTTCAGGCGCAGCATCACAGAGCGGAAAGACCCGGTCGGACTCTCATAATGAGTGGACCAAAGATCGGGGGCAGGTCAGGTCGCAGAACACCGGAGCTGTGATTGATGCGCAATACGAAGGCCTACATCGACCGCTGGCCCTCCTTAGAGAGGTCCGTGCGCTCTCAGAGGCTTGTGTTGTTCCTGGGGGCAGGCGTGTCTCGCGACGCGCCCGCAAGTCTGCCTTTGGCCCGAGAGCTCACCGCGACGTTAGTAGAAGGACTCGCCGCTGCCGTGTATCCGCGTTTATCCAAGGCTCCTGCTTGGCTCTTGTCTGTCATCGAAAACGTACAACATTGCGCGCCCGAGGCGCTCTACCAGCGAATGTACGACGATGTTGGAGACTCCGTCGTAGGTGCGTTGGCCAAAATCCTTAGCACCGGTCAACCGAACCGCACGCACCATCTGCTGTCGGACCTCATATCATCTGGACGGGTCGCTGCGGTCGTCACGACGAACTTCGACGAACATTTGGAAAGAGCACTGCATGACCGGAGCATCGCTTGCCACTTCATCGCTGACGAATCGAGCGGCTACGGGCGGAGAGGTCTGCGGATCTTGAAGGTGCACGGCACGACGAGCGCCGCCAGCTCACTCATCGCCACGCTACGTCAGGTTGGGCGCGGCTTAGCGCCCCGGTTCGCGCGCTCGATGAAAGTGCTGCTCGACCAGTACCCGTTCATTTTCTTGGGCTGGAGCGACGCCGACGTGGATTTGACACCGATCCTCGTTCGAGGAGCTCATCCATTTATTTGGGTTGAACACGGACGAGGTAC
Organism: uncultured Chloroflexia bacterium; assembly: GCA_963701135.1. Lineage (GTDB taxonomy): Bacteria > Chloroflexota > Dehalococcoidia > DSTF01 > JACRBR01 > CAYJMJ01. The sequence continues at coordinate 1,890,512 of OY969567.1, read as the reverse complement.
TCCACGACTGCGCCGGTTTTCGCCTGCTCGCCGCGACCGCAAGTCCAAGCAATTCTCGAGCACATTCACGTCGTCAGATGTAGAACGGTTGCTTGACACTCACGGAGGTTGGATGAGCCGCGGATCGACTTATGCTTTCCTCCTCCGATTCTGTAAGACCCTTAAAGTGAAACGCACCGCGTACCGACAACGCGACGTTCCAACGAATCAAGGGTCATGGCGTTCGGAACTGCTGAACTGGATTCTGTCGCTCGATGCCGGCGATCAGTGTCTGCTTCTTGCAGGTGTTTGTACGCACGTAGGCGCACTCCCACGCGCACGTTCGCTATACCGAAAGGCGGCCGATTCGCTCGAGGAGTCGGGCGATGGGAGACGATTGGCCATCAGTCTCGACAACCTCGGCACAGTGAACACACGTCTGAGCAAGTGGAGCCTTGCCCTGGAATGTTTCGCGTCTGCGGAGCGGCTATTCCGGGAAAACGACGAACATGACCGGGCGGCCAGGTCGTTAGCAAACGGCGCCGTAGTTCTCATGAGACGACGCGAGTGGGGTGAGGCGATCGCCGCTTACAGAGGAGCTCTCCGTTTCTTTCGGGGGAAGAACTCGACACGAGACGTAGCGGACATGTGCCACAATCTCGCGATGGCGTACAGGGGCAGGGGACGAGAGACCCGCGCGCTCGCGCTGTGGAGGATCGCCGCGACCTTGCGGTCGAAGATGGGAGATCTAGAAGGGTTGGCGGAGACTCAGAACAGCATCTCCGCGACTTACAAGCGTGTCGGTCGCCTGCCGACAGCTCTCCGTCACGTCAGGAAGGCGCGTGTCATATTCGAGATGCTTGGCAACCAGGAAAACATCGCCTATGTCCTGGGCAATGAAGCAGACGTTCTCCGTCGAATGAACCGAGCCGGCGAGGCGGTAGAACTCCTCGACGACGCGTTGTCGCGCGCCAGATCGGTGGGGAATCTTTGGCTGTGTTCTCTGATCTCCCGAACCGTTGGACGGTGCTACGAGCAGCTAGAGGATCGCAGCGCCGCGGCGAGGGCATATCGAGCGGCGTACGCGTTTGCGCGCGCTAACGGCGATGATGATGCTGCACGGCGATCGAGCAATGCTCTCGCGGCTGTTACCGCTGGGTGACGTCCCTGTGCCATCAGTAGCGAGACGAAGTTCTCGATCTGCCAGATGACGAGCGGCACCGTAAGAAGGACTAATCAGCCCAGTGCCCCGTTGCCATCACCCCGACGGCAGTCCAGTCCATGTTGATGTCAATCATGTTCCTTCTCTGTACTGCGTCGCCAGCCGCGTCGCCGTGGTGTCCGGCCCCGCATCGATGCACGCACACTATGAGGAGGGGCTGTTGCCGAACTGATCGCGTTTTGATCTCATCAGTGATATGATCGACATGGGCCGCTTGACCTCCCAGTGATGAGGAGGCCGCCCATGATGGGCCGACGCGACTTCGAGACCAAGCTCTACTACCAGCTCTCACTCGACCGGCTCGTACCCCAAGACCATTTGCTGCGGCGCATCGCCGAAGCCGTCGACTTCTCCTTCGTCCGGCCGCTCTGCCGCCCCTACTACAGCCACACGGGTCAGCCGTCCGTCGACCCGGTCGTGATCTTCAAGATGCTGCTGCTGGGCTACCTCTACGGCATCACGTCCGAACGGCGCTTGGCCGAGGAGGTGCGGCTGCACTTGGGCTACCGCTGGTTCCTGGGGTACGACTTCGACGTATCGACGCCCGACCACAGCGTCCTGTCCAAAGCACGGGCGCGCTTCGGCAACGACGTGTTCGAAGAATTCTTCCGTCAGTCGATCGAGCTCTGCCGGCAGGCGGGCCTCATGGAAGAAGGACCGGTCTACGTCGACAGCACCCTCATGCGGGCCCATGCGTCGGTGGATTCCCTGGTCCTCGAGCGGAAGTGGCCCGACCGCCCTTGTCCGTGGCGGAGTACCTGCGTCGCCTCGACCAGGACGACGTCGCCGCGGAAGCGACGCCGCCCGATGCGGAACCGCCGGCAGGCAGTCCCCCGTCTGCGGGAGGCCCGCTGCTCCGGCCCAATCAGGAACTGAAGAGTCGCACCGATCCCGAGGCGACGCTGGTCAACCGACCCGACTTCGGCCGCCATCTCGCCTACAAGGCGCATATGGCCGTCGCCGGGCGGCGTGGTCAGGTGATCACCGCCGCTGTCGCCACCACGGGCACGGAAGCGGATGAGCATCTCCTCGCGGAGGTGCTCTGGCACCATCGCCGGCTCAGCAAGCAGACCATTCCCGCCGCCGTCGCGGACGCCAAGTACGGGACCACGCTCAACTACCTCTACCTGGAGCACGCCGACATCCCCGCGTTCATTCCCACCACCCGCTTCGGCAATCAGCACACGGGCATCTGGGGGCGCGAGCACTTCCAGTGGTTGCCTGACGAGGATGCCTTCCTCTGTCCCGCCGGCGAACGTCTGCGGCGGTACTCCAACATGAAAGGGACGCAGCGTGTGCGCTATCAAGCCTCCAAGGGCAGCTGCCTCGCTTGTCCGTTCCGCGCGCAGTGCGCTCCTTCAGGGATCGCGCGCTCGCTGCACCGCTCGTGGGCCCTCGACTTGGTGGAGGCTGCTCAGGAACGGGTCGCGAGCCCGTTAGGCAAACGGCGGCTCGTCGAGCGGAAGACCTATATAGAAGGTACCTTCGGCCTGGCCAAGGAACTGCATGGGCTGCGACGCACGCGTTTCCGGGGAAGACGCCGCGTCCAGATCCAGCTGTGGCTGACGGCAGCGGCGATGAACATCAAGAGGGCCGTCCGAAGCAGAGCCCGGAAGCCCGGTCTCGCCGCGGCGACTCGCCTTTTCGCTTGCCTGCAAACTTCGTGGCGTACAGCGACCTTGCTCGCACCAAGAACCGCCGCGACGTAGGACCCCTTCAGCAACAACCCCAGGACATCGTGCGACGCGACCAAAACGCAATGAGCGAATCAGATTCAGTTCGGCTGCCGCGCCAAGTCAGCCACGACGGGTTGGACCAGCCGCAGGAAGTCCACGTACCGTAGCGAGATGGTGTCCGTGTGCGTGCCCGCCCGACACACGATCGTCTCGTCCTCGGCGAGGGCGCGGTTGACGTAGACCGGTAGATGGAACAGGTTCCCGAACGGGGGCATCGCTCCCAAGTCGCTGCCGGGGAAGGCGTTCGCGAATTCTTGCTCGCGGGCCAAGCGCACTTCTCGGGCGCCGAGGGCGTCGGCGGCCCTCACGAGATCCACCCGGCGGTTCGCCGAGAGGACGAGCATCACCAGCCTCTCATCGGCGAAGGCCATCACCACTTTCGCGAACGTCCGCCCAGAGATATGCTCGCCGGCCGCGACTTCCTGGGCGGTGTATGCGACGGCGTGGTGTTGGACCTGAAACGCCACCTGGTTCTGGCGCAGGTACGAATCGAGTCTCGTCTCTGCATTTCGTCATTGTCCCCGCGGCGCCACCCGTCCGAAGCACGACAACAGGTATCTCGCGACGCGTGCGCCTTTCGTACACCCGGTAGATGGGGAAGCGACGGGTGATCTCAGCCCAAAGCCGGCTCCGCTCTTCTCCTGTTGCTTCGTGGGCGATCACGTCCTCGTGCTTGCCCATTATTTGGGCGTTGGCGCGGGGACTGGCGACGAGGTTGCGCCACCAGTCGGGATCGCGATCCGATCCGTTGTTCGACGCGACGATGACCAGATCTTCGCCGTCGCGGAGGTAGAGCAACGGCGTGGTGTAGCGCTTTCCGCTCTTACGGCCGGTGGTCGTCAGCAGCAAGATCGGCGAGCCCAGGATGTTGCCGCCGACAAGGCCGTTCGTCAGCCGGTACCAGAAGTCATGGAGCCCGGAGATCCACCTCATCGTCGTCCGCTGATTGAAAAGCACGGGAACCTCCCGTCCAAGGCTACGGCTCAGCATCGATCATACTCCTCGGTGAGGTGGTTGTCACACGATGAGCGGGGGTTGTTGCTGAAGGGGTCCTACGTCGCGGCGGTTCTTGGTGCGAGCAAGGTCGCTGTACGCCACGAAGTTTGCAGGCAAGCGAAAAGGCGAGTCGCCGCGGCGAGACCGGGCTTCCGGGCTCTGCTTCGGACGGCCCTCTTGATGTTCATCGCCGCTGCCGTCAGCCACAGCTGGATCTGGACGCGGCGTCTTCCCCGGAAACGCGTGCGTCGCAGCCCATGCAGTTCCTTGGCCAGGCCGAAGGTACCTTCTATATAGGTCTTCCGCTCGACGAGCCGCCGTTTGCCTAACGGGCTCGCGACCCGTTCCTGAGCAGCCTCCACCAAGTCGAGGGCCCACGAGCGGTGCAGCGAGCGCGCGATCCCTGAAGGAGCGCACTGCGCGCGGAACGGACAAGCGAGGCAGCTGCCCTTGGAGGCTTGATAGCGCACACGCTGCGTCCCTTTCATGTTGGAGTACCGCCGCAGACGTTCGCCGGCGGGACAGAGGAAGGCATCCTCGTCAGGCAACCACTGGAAGTGCTCGCGCCCCCAGATGCCCGTGTGCTGATTGCCGAAGCGGGTGGTGGGAATGAACGCGGGGATGTCGGCGTGCTCCAGGTAGAGGTAGTTGAGCGTGGTCCCGTACTTGGCGTCCGCGACGGCGGCGGGAATGGTCTGCTTGCTGAGCCGGCGATGGTGCCAGAGCACCTCCGCGAGGAGATGCTCATCCGCTTCCGTGCCCGTGGTGGCGACAGCGGCGGTGATCACCTGACCACGCCGCCCGGCGACGGCCATATGCGCCTTGTAGGCGAGATGGCGGCCGAAGTCGGGTCGGTTGACCAGCGTCGCCTCGGGATCGGTGCGACTCTTCAGTTCCTGATTCGGCCGGAGCAGCGGGCCTCTCGCAGACGGTGGACTGCTTGTCGGTGGTTCCGCATCGGGCGGCGTCGCTTCCGCGGCGACGTCGTCCTGGTCGAGGCGACGCAGGTACTCCGCCACGGACAAGGGCGGTCGGGCCACTTCCGCTCGAGGGACCAGGGAATCCACCGACGCATGGGCCCGCATGAGGGTGCTGTCGACGTAGACCGGTCCTTCTTCCATGAGGCCCGCCTGCCGGCAGAGCTCGAATCGACTGACGGAAGAATTCTTCGAACACGTCGTTGCCGAAGCGCGCCCGTGCTTTGGATAGGACGCTGTGGTCGGGCGTCGATACGTCGAAGTCGTACCCCAGGAACCAGCGGTAGCCCAAGTGCAGCCGCACCTCCTCGGCCAAGCGCCGTTCGGACGTGATGCCGTAGAGGTAGCCCAGCAGCAGCATCTTGAAGATCACGACCGGGTCAACGGACGGCTGACCCGTGTGGCTGTAGTAGGGGCGGCAGAGCGGCCGGACGAAGGAGAAGTCAACGGCTTCGGCGATGCGCCGCAGCAAATGGTCTTGGGGTACGAGCCGGTCGAGTGAGAGCTGGTAGTAGAGCTTGGTCTCGAAGTCGCGTCGGCCCATCATGGGCGGCCTCCTCATCACTGGGAGGTCAAGCGGCCCATGTCGATCATATCACTGATGAGATCAAAACGCGATCAGTTCGGCAACAGCCCCTGGTCATCGTGTCTGGAATCTAGAACCAGCGTTAGCGTCGGATCGCGTCGGCCCATGCGTAGCCGGTGGGCGAGAAGGTGTCGCCCTGCAGCGCCTGGAGCACGGCGCGGTTGACCTGCTGGGTGATCTGAGTGTAGCCCAGGTCCTTCGTCGCCGGGCCGTAATCGGCGTAGGCCCAGTAGAACGTCGTCCAGAAGGGCGCGACGTAGGCGATGCCGTTGACGCGTACGAACTGCGCGAGCAGCATGAGGAAGCGTGCATCGAGCGGGGCCCAGAAGCTGTATACGTCGCGGCGGAAGATCTGCTCGTTCTCGTCGAACGACATCGCCGAACCTTCGCCGGGGCTGACCTTGTACAGCCACGCCTCATCCAGCACGACCGATTTGCCGGCGGCGCGCGCCGCGTCGACGACGGCCTGTGCGTTCGTCAGCGCGTTTCCCCCGACCGGGTACACATGCAGGCTCACGTAGTCGAGCGATGACGCCGCGAATGCGCGGGCGTAGTCCGCGGCGTTGGGCAGCCAGCTCCCGGCACCGGCACCGACCTTCGTCGTGCCGCGCTGCAACCCCGAAACCACGGTGTCGATCATCCTGGCGGCGTTTGCCGGGCCGACAGCTTGCTGGTAGCCGGTGAGCCGCACGAAGGTGTCCGGTTCAGAGAGCAGCGTCAGATAATCGGGATGTAGGTGGTCGATGATGAGCTGCGCCATCGTGTGGAACTCCGCCTCGAACTGGTCGAAGGGGAGCGTGCGGAAGTCGAACTGCACGGAGGAGAACGCCGTGCCGTGGAAGACGATGTGCTGCTCGACGGTGAGCTTGAGGCCGCGGTCGCGTACGTGTTGCGCGACGGTCTCGTAGAACCTCAGGTAGTCGGCCGAGCGGGGGTAGTCGGTGTTGAGGAGCGGGAAGCCGATCGAAAGCGTGACACCACCGACGCCCAACTCCTTCAGCCGGTCGAGCGTGCGGTCGACGACGGGGAGCGTCGTCGCGTCGAGCAGCGCAGTGCCGCGGTTGCCATTGGCGGCGAGCACGTGCGCCCCGAATGTGGGTGCCGCCGCTCCGGGCGCGGCGGTCTGGCTTTCGAGCGTGCGCTGCCAGCCGTCGAGCTGCCCCGAGAGCGACTGGTACATCGCCGCGTACTCCTGTGGGACGGCTACCGCCGTCGCAGACGCTGCTGGCGCACCAGACGAGGCGGTGGTGGCTTTCAGTCGCCACTGCGCTGCTGGTGGTCGCGGGCGGCGGCTTCCCGTTGCCGCCACCACATGCGACCAGCAGGAGCGCAGTGACGAGTGCAGCAAGCGCGGGTCCCAGGTTGATGCGCGGTCGTTGTGTACTCATCCCGGTGAGCGTACCGGAAGCGGAAGACGAGGAGAGGGCCGATGGGCCCCGCCATCGCCAGTCCTCGTGCCCCTAGCAGTTCCTCATGGCGCGGCGGCGCCACCCCCGCGAATGAAAATGAACTGGCGCGGCGGACCGAACACCTCACCCCCGGCCCCTCTCCACGCCGTGGAGAGGGGAGCTCCAGTCGGACTTTGAAGCTATTTTCAAGGCAGGGTGTTGAAAAAGTCCTCCTGAGAGGATCGACGCCTCGATCGGTTCGTCGTAGGATGGCTACGGCGGACGAGATGCAGGAGGCGAACGATGCGGGGAGACGCGACCGAGCAGTTGACGATGTTGACCGCGGTGACACCGGACACCTTGGTGCCGGTCGATCATCCCATCCGGACGATCCGGGTGATGGTGGATCGCGCGTTGCAGACGCTGTCTCCCACGTTTGCTGCGATGTACGACCGCATCGGCCGGCCCTCTATCCCACCCGAGCACCTGCTGAAGGCCATGCTGTTGCAGTCGTTCTATTCGATTCGCAGCGAGCGCCAGCTCTGCGAGCGGCTGCAGTACGACCTGCTGTTCAAGTGGTTCCTCGGCCTCAACATCATGGACGGGGTGTTCGACCATTCCACCTTCTCCAAGAACCGCGACCGGCTGCTGCAGCACGAGGTGGCGGCGCAATTCTTCGCGGCGGTGCGGGAGGAAGCGCGGCGTCGCCGGCTCCTCTCCTCCGACCACTTCACGGTCGATGGCACGCTGCTGGACGCCTGGGCGTCGATGAAGAGCGTCCAGCCGCGGGACGGCGGCGAGCCGCCCGCGGGCGGGGGCAAGAACCCCAGCGTGGACTTCCACGGGCAGCGGCGCACGAACGAGACCCACGCCTCAACGACCGATCCGGCTGCGCGACTGGCCAGGAAGGGGGACGGACAGACGACCAGGCTGGCCTATGCGGGGCACGTCTTGATGGAGAACCGCACCGGTCTGGTCGAGGATATCCTGATCACCGAAGCGACGGGGCGGGCCGAGCGGGAGGCCGCGCTCGCGATGCTCGACCGGCAGCGCCGAGCGGGACGGATCACGCTGGGGGCGGACAAGGGCTACGACACGGCCGACTTCATCGCGGACTGCCGGGCGCGGGACGTGACGCCGCACGTCGCCCAGCACACCACCAACCGGCGCAGCAGGATCGATGACCGCGTCACGCGGCATCCCGGCTATGCGGTGAGCCAGCGCATCCGCAAACGCGTCGAAGAGATCTTCGGCTGGGTGAAGACGGTCGGCGGTGGCCGGAAGCTCCGCTACATCGGCATCGCCAAGAACCAGCTCTGGGCGCACATCACCGCCGCCGCCTTCAACCTCGTGCGCATGGTGCGTCTCGAACGGGCACTCGCACCGGCATAAGGGACGAAGCGTAACCCAACAATCCGGACGGAACGGCCAGAGGACAGGACCAGCGGGAGCGAGCAGGGGCGCCCTATCGCCTCAACCGCGCCCTCGGACCGCCTTCTTCAACACCCTGCTAAGCTGTTCATAGTTCGGCTCGCCCTCGTCCAAATCCGTGACCTCGGAGCCGTCCTGCCGACCGCTATCATATAGCACTTTAGCTCGAACATCTACGCCGAATTTGCGCGACGTCCCTCATGTGTCTGCTCGGGCGAGGGGTCTTTGTGCCAGGCGCGCGGTTGGATGAGAATCGCTGCGACGGGTTCGTCCCAAGATACTCTAACGGCGAGCACGAGGAGCAGGTGAGATGAAGGTGCAGGAGATTCCGACGCCGGCGCTGGTGGTGGATGTGGCGGCGATGGAGCGCAACATCGCGCGGATGGCGGCGTACTACGCGGGGCGCGCGTGCAAGCTGCGGCCGCATTTCAAGGCGCACAAGACGCCGGAGATCGCGCGCCGGCAACTGGCGGCCGGATCGTGCACCGGGCTCACGTGCGCGACCGTCGGCGAGGCGGAGGTGGTGGTGCGCGAGCGGCTGACCGATGAGGTGCTGATCGCGAACGAGATCATCGGCCCGGGGAAGGCGGAGCGCGTCGCGCGGTTGGCGTCGCAGGCGAGCATGATCGTCGCGGTGGACTCGATGTACGGGCTCAACGACATCGCGCTGGCGGCGCGCATGTGCGGCGTGGAGGTGGGCGTGCTCGTCAACGTGAACGTCGGGCTGCCGCGCTGCGGCATCGCGCCGGGGGAGCCCGCGGTCGAGCTGGCGAAACAGGTCGCCGCGATGGAGGGCGTCGTGCTGCGCGGGCTGATGGGGTACGAGGGGCACGTCGTCGGCATCGCTGACCGCGCCGAGCGCGAGGCGAAGACGGCGAAGGCGATGGAGCGGCTGCTGACGACGGCGCGCATGGTGCGCGAGGCGGGGCTGCGGTGCGACATCGTCAGCGGCGGCGGCACGGGGACGTACGACATCACCGGCTCGATGGAGGGGATCACGGAGGTGCAGGCGGGGTCGTACGTGTTGACGGATACGGCGTACGCGCAGCTCGACATCCCGTTCGAGCAGGCGCTCAGCGTGCTGGGCACGGTGCTGAGCCGGCCGCGGCCGGAGCAGTGCGCGACGGACAGCGGGCTGAAGGCGTGCGCGGTGGACCACGGCAACCCGTCGGTGAAGGGCGTCGATGGGGCGCAGGTGCTGTTCCTGAGCGACGAGCACGCGACGATCGCGCTGCCGGCGGAGTGCGCGCTCGGCCCCGGCGACCGCATCGAGCTGTGGCCGTCGCACATCGACCCGACGATCAACCTGCACGACGTGTTGTACGCGGTGGAGCGTGGCGAGGTGGTGGGTGTGTGGCCGGTGTCGGCGCGCGGGTACCAGGTAGGTGGTAGGGGGTAGGTTGTAGGTTGTAGGGGCGGCGGAGAGCAGAGAGCAGAGAGCAGAGAGCAGAGAGCAGAGAGCAGATTGACTTCGTTGTGCGCAGGGCGTAGCATCGCCGCCACGAGTGCGGATGTGCGGTTGCGATCCGCGCGAGTCTGGAGGCGACGAGATGGCAGACGTGATGACCGACGAAGTGGTGAGTGCGGCGGCGCCCGACCGGGCGGCGATCCGTTCGGGGATCGAGACGGCGCGGGCGGCGACGCGGCAACTCGTCGAGTCGATCCCGGAGGGTGCGTGGCGACGGAAGAGCGGCAACTCGGCCTGGACGTGCGGGCAGCTCGCGTCGCACCTGTCGCTCAACGACGGGCTGATCCGGATCGTCGAGGGAGCGCGGAAGGGCAAGAACTTCAGCCCGCCGATGTTCGTCGTGAACATCGTCAACGTGTTCATGACGCGGCGGGCCGCCCGCAAGCAGACGCGCGACTCGCTGCTGGCCGGCTTCGATGCGGGGACGGAGCGCTGGCTGGCGATGTTCGATGCGACGACCAACGCGCAGTTGAGCACGAGCGTGAAGGTCTTCGGCGATCAGGTGACGGTGGCCGGGCTGTACGGGTGGGTGTCGTCGCATCTCGCGGAGCATGGGCCGGACATTCGTGCGGGGATCGGCGCAGCTACCTAACCCCCGGCCCCTTCCCGGTGCGGGAAGGGGAGAGAGGGCTAAGCGCGCCGGGGATGTTGCTGCGGCTACCTAACCCCCGGCCCCTTCCCGGTGCGGGAAGGGGAGAGAGGGTTAGCGCGCCGGGGATGTTGCTGCGGTGGGTGAATGGTGCAGCGGCTACCTAACCCCCGGCCCCTTCCCGATGCGGGAAGGGGAGAAGAAGCGTTAAGCGCGCCGGAGGTATTGCTGCGGTGGGTGAATGGTGCAGCGGCTACCTAACCCCCGGCCCCTTCCCGGTGCGGGAAGGGGAGAGAGGGCTTAGCGCGCCGGATATGCTGCAACGGTTGTGGGCGCGGCGTCATCGATCCGGCGATCTCTTCTGCGGTTTTCCGTTCGGTGCTAACGATCTCCCGGACGGCGGCGCGTTGGGTGGCGACAAGCAGGAAGCGTTCGCGGCCGTGAGCCTGACACGAGGGTGTGAGCGCATTGTTGCGGGCGTGCCGGACATGCAGCCGGGGCGGCCGCGATCCACGCTTCGTTCGTGGTGCTTGGGACGCGCCCGTTAGCGTTCGCAATGAGACTTGATCGCGCGGAGCGATGCCGTGACGGCGGACTTCGCCGCCGGGCCGGCGTACCATCGCTCGACGAGCAGGCCGAGGAGGGGGAGCGGCACGCGCACGCGCATGGCGGCGGTGAGGCGGCAGCCGCCGGGCAGCGGGTCGAGCGTGTACGTCTCGTCGAAGCGCACCGGGCCGACGGCGAGGAGCGCGCGCAGGCGCGCGTTCTCGACCACCTCCTGCGGGCGGTCGTGCAGCGTGCGGAAGGGGCCGTCGGTATATCGCCAGCGGACGTGCTGGCCGGGACGCGGGTAGTCCGGCGGCGCATCGAGCGCTTCGGCGACGCCGGTGTCCCACCGCACGACCTCGGCGGGGTCGCAGAGCGCGCGCCAGACGCGCGCCGGCGCGGCATCGATCTCCACGCTGACATCGAAGGCGTACATCAGCGCCGATTGTAGCCGATGCGGCGCGCCGTGCCGTGCTATCGTGGCTGTCTGCGAGATCTCTCATCGAACAGGAGGGAACGTCATGGCCGTACGCTACGAGCCGCAGGGGCGCGTCGCGCTCATCACGCTGGACCGCCCGGAGGCCCTCAACACGTTCGACCGCGCGATGCACGTCGAGCTGCACGATGCGTGGAGCGCGTTTCGCGACGACCCGGGGCTGTCCGTTGCCATCGTGACGGGCGCGGGGGAGCGCGCGTTCTCGGCGGGCGCCGATGTGCGGACGTGGGGGCAGCCGCAGGAGTCGGAGCGGGCGCACCCGCAGGGGCCGGAGCGGCACCTGTGGGAGACGCGGTTCGACTGGGACCTGCAGGGCGGGCTGGAGGTGTGGAAGCCGACGATCGCCGCCGTCAACGGCTACTGCATCGGCGAGGGGCTGACGCTGGCGCTCGCGTGCGACATGCGCATCGCATCCGAACGGGCGACGTTCCAGTACCCGGAGGTGCAGATCGGCGTGCCGACGATCGCGGGCGCGATCCGGGCGCCGCGCGTCGTGGGCCTGGGCGCGGCGCTGGAGCTGCTGCTGATGGGCGACCGTGTCGATGCGGCGCGGGCGTACGACATGGGGCTGGTAAACAAGGTGGTGCCGCACGACGAGCTGATGGCGGAGGCGATGCGCTGGGCCGACAGGCTCGCACGGAACGCGCCGCAGGCGATGGCGGCGACGAAGGAAGTGGCGGTGCGCTCGCAGGCGCTGTCGTTCGCCGACGCGCTGCGCATGGGCGAGGCGATGCGCCGCCTCGCCGGCTCGACGGAGGACGCGCGCGAGGGCGTGCGGGCGTTCCGGGAGAAGCGGGACGCCCGGTTCACTGGAATGTAAGAAGCGGGAAGCGGGAAGCGAGAAGCGGGAAGCGCGAAGACTCGTAGTGCTTCCAGCGCTTCGTTCGGATCATGAGTCGGCCAGCGTCATCGCACGCGACGGTCGGCGTTCAGATGAGGTGCGGTGCTGCGTGGATCCGGCTTCGCCGGATGCACAGCCGGGGGCGGCTATGCTCCACGCCGCCGGCCACGCACAGGTCCTTGGTCCTAGGTTCTTGGTTCTTGAGCTACGCCAGTAGCTCATCGATGAGTTTGGCGTCGTCGGGGAAGAGGCCGGCGGCGGGGAGGCGGCGCAGGAGCTCGGGCCAGCGGGGGTCTGCGGCGCGGCACTGCGCCAGCAGGGCGCGGGCCGCGGCGGCGTCGCGGCGGGCGAGCGCGAGTGCCTGCCAGAACGCGATCTCGGCGCTGCCGGGCGCGAGTTCGCGGGCGCGTTCCATCTCGGCGATGCCGGCGTCGCGGTCGCCGGCGCGGAACATCTCGAAGCCGCGATCGGAGGCGTCGTAGGCGCGGCGCAGCGTGACGAGGCGGCGCAACTCGACGAGCGGCTCGGGGTGGTCTTCGACGCGCAGGTCGACTTTGCGCGTGTCCCACCATGGCCGGGCGCCTCGCTCGCCCTCGACGACGAGGATCGCCGCGGACTGACGGCCGCGGATGTCGCCGCCCTCGGCCTCGGCGGCGTCGAGCGCGGCGAGCATGCGCTCGGCGAGGTGGCCGGCGGCCGCGAGGTACGCCTTCGAACATCGCGTCGGGCACGGTGTCGCGCTCCATCATGTTCGCCTGCACCGATACGCCGTCGCCGGTGCGATGTCCCGCTTCGGCGATGCAGCGGGCGCCGGTGTGCGCGGCGACGTTGTTGGTGGCATCGATCATCGCGACCTGGCGCGTCGCCTCCCCGGCGTCGGCGGCGATGAGCGCGCGGAGCGCCTCGGGCGCGGTCTTGCCGGCGCGCATCGAGCTCCAGGCCGAGCGGTCCGTACGATGGCAGGCCCATCGCCTGCGTGGCGACGGCGCCGACGCCGGCCTCGGCCCAGGGCACGGTGGGGCCGACGGAGAAGTAGTGGGACTGCACGGCGACGCCGAGTGCGCCGGTCGCGGCGTCGCGGGCGACGATGGAGTAGGTCACGATGCCGCTCCCTGCGGCGCGGCGCTCGGCGGCGTCATCTGTTCGCTGAGCTGCCAGAGACGGAGCGCCGTTTCTTCGTCGTACGTCGCGGGCGATGACGGGATCGCCTTCTTGCTCGCGAAGTATTTGCCGGACACGCCTTCGATTTCCGGCGAGGCGGCGAGGTAGATCGACGTCTCGGCGCCGCGCTCGGGGCTGAGGATGAATGGCCGGAGCGCCTTGAGCACGACGCTGAAGGTGCGGCCGAAGAAGTCGTCGCGGTTGTTGTGGCCGAAGCCGGTGGCGACGACGCCGGGGTGCAGGCAGTTCGCGGTGACGCCGCTGCCGTCGAGCCGGCGCGCCAGCTCGTAGGTGAAGAGGACGTTGGCGAGCTTCGACTGGCCGTAGATCCGGTAGCCGGAGAAACGGCTCTCGCCCTGCACGTCGTCGAAGTCGATGCGCGAGCCGACGTGCGCGCGCGAGCTGACGCTGACGATACGCCCGGCGCCGTTGGCCTTCAGCATGTCGAGCAACTGGTTGGTGAGCAGGAAGTACGCCAGGTGGTTGACAGCCCAGGTCGTCTCGATGCCGTCCTCGGTGACGGTGCGGCTGGTGTTCATGGCGCCGGCGTTGTTGACCAGCACGTCGAGCCTGTCGTAGCGCGATGCAACGTCCGAGGCGAGGCGGCGCACCTGCCGCTGCGACGAGAGGTCGGCGATCAGCAGGTCGATGCTCTCGCTGCCGGAGCGCTGCGCGATCTCGGTGCGGGCGGCCTCGCCGCGTTGCGGATCGCGGCAGACCATGACGACGCGGGCGCCCACGTCGGCGAGCGCGCCGGCGGTGACCTTGCCGATGCCGTTGCTGGCGCCGGTGACGAGGCAAGTCTTGCCGCTGAGGTCGCTGAGCATGGTCATGGCCGCCTCCGAGTGCGTGTCGAGATTGCCGCCAGTGTCCGTCAAGTGACAGTCCGGTGTCGAGGGGACGCCCTCAGCGGGCGAAGACCTCCTCCACGGGGGTGATACGCACGGCGTCGGGCCGCAGATGCAGCTTCCGGGCGCCGATGATCTTGATCTCGTCGATGCGCGTCTGCTTGCTGCCGGCGCGGGCGATCATCTCGGCCGCGAGGGTCGCGAGCCCTTCGCGGCCGGCGGGGTCGTGTGCGGTATTTGTCCTTCTACTTAGCAGCCAATCGGCCTTGTGTTGTCAAATGCCTTAACGATGATGTTGTGCCCTTCGGCGTTCGGGTGAACGGCATCCGCCAGAATCAGCCCTCGGCTATCCCCAAAGGCCGCGTTGATTTCAGCGACCGCTTCCCCCGAGGCGTGAACGTGAGCGTTCATCGCAGCTTCGTATCGCGGAAGAACGTTATCTAGGCTGTCTAGGTAGCCTACTGAGTACAGGTCTCACCGACAGAGAGAAGCACACAGGGGCTATAGGTGCGAATCTCACGGACGACGCCATCAAAGCTCGTGTCAAAGCGGCCAACCATCGCCCGCAGGCACCCTTGGTTGTCCGAGCCACCACACGTGCCCGCTAGATACTGGCCTCGCGCGCGAAAGAAGTCATTGATGCCGATGTCTAGCGTTACCCGGTCAGCACCAACGAGGGCGTCCTTGAAGGCGGCTTCTGTCTGGATAGCCTCAAGACCCTCATAGGAAGTCCAACCGCTACGGCTCCCGTTGTAGACGTTCTCCGTACCGAGGTACTGGTTGACCCACCCATCGGGCCGGTTGACCCCCTGGTTCGTGATAGAGTCGCCCACGGCCGCATAGCGGCCCTCTACCGGCACCGGGAGAACAAGGGGGAGACAGCCGGAGAAGATAGTGGCTCCAAGGAGCATCGCCGTAGCAAGGGCTGTCCTGAGGGTGGTCTTCATGGTCAGCTAGGGCCATCCCTGCCCACGCTAATTCATCCTTGGTAACAAGGATGGGATCGTGGACTCGACGGACATGTCGATCGCGTGGCGGCTGTGGGGGCCTTGCCGCTGATGCGAGGAGCATGAACTCGACGGACCTGTGGCAGGTGGCGGTGTCGTACGCGTCGTCGCTGTCGCCGAAGTACGTGCCGAACATGGACATGAACAAAGACGGGAACGTGAACTCGACGGACATGTCGATCACGTGGCGGCTGTGGGGGTATTGCCGCTGATCGGTCCAGCTAGACGCTGTGAAAGCCGCCCTCCGCCGTCATCAGGTGATGCACGTCGTTGAGGCGATACAGCGCCCGGCGGCCCTCGCCGCCGGCGACGATGTTGATCGACGTGTGCGCCGGCCGGAAGAACATGTCGTAGCGCGATCCGATGACGTGGCCGGCGTAGGCGTTGATGACGCCGCCGTGGCAGGCGATGACGACGCGCTGGCCCGGGTGGCTGACCATGATGCCTTCGATCGCGTTGATCACGCGCTTGTTGAACCCCGCGCTCGATTCCGAGAATGGATACACGTCCCAACTCTTCTCGATGACCATGCGCTCGCGCACGCCGGCCAGCACCTGGCGGCCGATGTAGTCGAGCGGCGTGCGGTCGGGCGGGATGTCGCGGAAGACGCCGACTTCGCGCAGGTCATCGACGACGATCGGCTCCATGCGGTGGTGACGGGCGATCTCGCGGCCGGTGTTGAGCGCGCGCTGGAGCGGGCTGGCGTAGACGGCGTCGATGCGCTCGGTGGAAAGCGCGGCACCGACGAGGCGCGCCTGTTCGCGGCCGAGCGCGCTCAGGGGCGGGTCCATCATCTCCGAGACGGGGCCGTTGACGTCGTACTCCTGCTGTCCGTGCCGCACGAGGATGAGCTGCGGTGACGTCTTGCGTGTTCGAGAGGAACGCGAGGTCGAACGAGCCGGGGATGCGCTGACGCGCGGAACGCTCGTCGGACTCGCGCTCGGCTCGCTCGTTGGTCTCGTGCTCGGGAAGTTCGGGCATGGGCTGGCTCCTCGGCCGGAAGATGCTCACACCATAGCGCATGGCCGTTAACGGGCGATGAAGGCGGTCGCGTTACACGCCGATCGCGGGCTTGAGGCCGAGGAGCGTGCGGCCGATCTCCAACTCGCCGAGGTGCGTGAAGCCGTGCGTCATGCAGACCTGGCCGAGCGCGCGGATCGCGGGCATCTCGCCGAGCGGCTTGACCATCACCGGCTGGTCGAAGATGGACGTGTCGGGATTGGAGAGGTAGTCGTCGGTGCTCGCCCACACCGCCTGCACGTACTGCTTGAACGCATCGAGGTCCACGATGCGCATCGACTGCGCTTCTTCGGTGGACATGCCGGTGCCCTGCGCCACGGCGGGCAGGCCAAGGCGCTCGGCCCAGCCGCCCTCCATCCAGACGGTAGGGCGGCGGCCCTGGATGATGAAGCGCACGATGTTGTCCTCGGTGCGGGCGTAGTGCCACATCTCGAAGGCGATCGTGTTGGCGCGCGCGTTGTCCGCGGGGATGGCGTGCCACTGTTCGGGCGTGAGGTCGGCGACGCCGCGGTCGAGCATGGCGTGGAGCCGCGTGAGCTCGGCGTTGATGAATTCCAGCAGTGTCATAGGCAGCCCTCCTCGCTTGGGTTCACGTCGGTGTGGTCCGGGCGCGACGATATCACTGGCCGGAGGCGCGCGCAATGACGGTGGGAACCGTGCGATCGCACGCGACGGGTTTTTCACCACACCGGATCTCGTCGCGGGATCCGGCTTCGCCGGACGGACAGCCGGGGGCGGCTATCCCCCGGCATCCACGATGCGCGGCACTAGCAGGGTGCTGAAAAACGATTCTTGTTCTCGTGGCGCGGGCTTTCAGCCCGCGTTCGTAGATTCAACTCGCCGCTCCGTATCGACGTTCAGACACCGTCCGGCGACTTTTTCATCACCCTGCTAACGGTCGCGGCGGCGGCGGAACGTCGAGAAGGCGGCGGCGGCGACGGCGCCGAACGCGGTCGAGACGAGGAGCGCCCAGAGCAGGCGCGTGTGCCAGTCGAGCCAGAGGAAGTGAATCTCCACGCGCTGGAGGTTCTGCGCCATGAACAGCAGCAGCAGCGCGAGCGCCGTCACGCCGAGCGCAAGCTTGACGCGCGATCCCTGCGGCGGCTCCTCGACGTACTCCACACGGTCATGTCCACGTCGCAACGTCATCTTCGTACTCCTCGTCGCGGGCTCAGTCGCCCGCCATGCCGCCTCCGCGCGGTCCTGCCAGCGGCTCCGCGTGCCGCGTCGATTCATACGCCTGCCGCGTCCGGTCGACGATTTCGAACAGGTCGCCGGGCGTCGTGACGGGGGCGGAGCAGAGCGTGCCATAGCACACGTACGCCGCGGGCGACGGATGCGGCGGCAGGCTCTCGCGAGCGAGCGCGGCGCCGTCCGACGCGTCGATGACGCGCACGGTGCGGCCGGCGACGGGCACGGCGAGCGCGGCCGCGTGCAGCGCAGTCGTGGCGGCGCCTGGCGGCCTCGACGATCTTGATATCGGCACCGGGGTTCAGAAGCGTATCGACGGCCTTCGCGTAGCCGGCGGCGAAGTAGCCCTGCGATTCGGCGACGTGCGTGTATTGCCCGAGCGTGCGGCGAGCGACGTCTTCGAGCCGCGGATCGTGGAGCATGCGGGAGAGGCGCACGAACACCGTGGCGGCGACGCTGTTCTCGTTGAGCGGCTGCTGGCGCGATGACAGCCGGCCGAACGCGTCGTGGCCGGGCGGCGTGTCGTGGAAGCCGCCACCGTCGGCCGCGAGGCGGTCGAGCATGAAGCGGGCGAGCGATTGCGCGCGTTCGAAGTCCTGGGGCCGGCCGGCGACCTCGTACGCATCGAGGAAGGCGGCGGCGGTCCACGCCTGGTCGCCGAGCAGGCCGGCGATGCGCGGGCCATCGGGCGCGAGGTAGCGGTGCATGCCGTCGGATTCGCTGTGGAGCTGCTCCCAGAGGAAGTCGAGCGCCCGGAGCGCGCGATCCTTGAGGTCGGGCCGTCCGCGCGTCCATGACGCTTCGAGGTACGCGCTGATCGCCATCGCGTTCCAGCTCGTGTAGACGGTCGTGTCGACGTACGGCGCGGGGTGCTGCTTCCGCTCCTCCGCGGGCAGCGGGTAGAAGTCCTCGTCGGCGTCCTGCGAGCCGTAGAACGCGCCGGTCTCGGGGTCGGAGAGCCACGTGTCCAGGTACTCGACCGTGAAGTCGATGTAGCGGCGGTGCTCGGGGTCTTCGGTGATGCGGTAGAGCTTGAGCAGGTCGCGCAGGAGGAGCACGTTGTCTTCGAGCATCTTCTCGTAGTGCGGCACGCTCCAGTCGCGCTTGGTGGAGTAGCGGTAGAAGCCACCCCACTCCTGGTCGTACGTGCCGCCGCGGCACATGTAGTCGAGGGTCTTGCGCGCCATGTGCAGCGCGTCGCGGTCGCCGTCGCGGAGGTACGCGTGCAGCAGCAGGTCGATGGCGTCGGTGTGCGGGAACTTCGGCTCGTTGCCGAAGCCGCCGAACACCGGGTCGTAGGCATCGTTTGCGGCGTGCAGCACGTCGCGCAGGATCTGGTCCGACAGCTCGTCGCGGTCTTCGGCCGCGGCTTGCTGCGCGCGCTCGCGGTTGGCGATGATCCCGGCGATCTTCTCCTCGATCGACGCCTTGTTGTCGCGGTAGTAGGTGCTGACCTGTTCGAGGACGTTGCGCATCTGGTCGGGCGGGATGTACGTCATGCCGGCCATGACCTCGCCGTCGGGCGTCAGGAACGCGGTGGTCGGCCAGCCGCCCATGTTGTAGCGGGCGTTGATGTCGGGGCGCTGGTCGTTGTCGACGCGGACGGGGACGAAGCGCTCGTTGACCAGGCGGATGACGTCGGAGTCGGAGTACGACGTCTCGTCCATGACGTGGCACCAGTGGCACCAGACGGCGGAGATGCCGAGGAGCACGGGCTTCTGCTCGTTGCGGGCGCGCTCGAAGGCGGGGGCGCCCCATTCGTTCCAGGCGATCTCGGCGGCGCGGTTGGGGCGCGGTGAGAAGTGGAAGGCGTGGGGATCGGGCATACGGGACTCCGTGCGGCGTGTTCGCGAGCGCGATCCATCGTAACACCAGCCGTGGGTTGCGGTGTCTGCGGGCCGGGCGAACGGCGGTGGTCGGGAGACGTAGGTGACGAAGCTTAGCGGAGGAAGCGCCTGCCCCACAGCATCATCCGCCACAAGTCAGAGTACGTGCGCGGGCCGGCGCATACGAAGGAGATCGAGTCCTGCTGGGCGATCCTCAAGCGCGGCCTCTATGGCACGTTCCATCATGTGGACGCCGGATATCGGGGCTGCTACCTGAACGAGTTTGAGTTCCGGTTCAACCGCCGGGAGATTTCCGACGCGGAGCGGTTCGCGGCGTTGGTTTCGCAGACGCGCGGCTCCCGCCTGACGTGGTTCTGCGAGACACCGCAGCCGGAGAATCCTTATGCATAGGGACACGCGCAAGGGCGCTCACGGCTTCCTCAAACGTCAGGGGCGCGAGTGATATGCGGGTATCTTTGTGCTCGCGTCCCTTGCTCATGCCGATGTGCCGTCTGGGGTGCCGACGGGCGTAGCCCGAATCTCGACCTCGGTTGGCTGGACATCCGGAACGATGGCGTCGAATGATGGCACCGACGTTTGAGGCGCGTGTTGCAGGTCGTCCACATCGAAGACGTGAACAAACGCGAAGTCATTCGGTATGAGGTCATTGGAGTCGTCCGCAACAGCCTCGATCTGGTCAATTGCATCCCGTGTGAAGAAGCGATGGCTGCACTCGTCACACACGAGCGCAGAGAGATTGTGGACAAGCGCAATACGCCCCCCACGCTCCACGAGGTGATCAATCCTCTGCGGCTGCAACTCACCTTCGTGACAGACACTACAGGTCATTGTCTTGTTCCCTTGAGTACCGACGGCGGGTTTTCAGGTCGGCCTCCCACCTTCCCTTATCATCGACACTTGGATCATACAGTGTACGCAGTATGGCAGGGTTGCCAAGGGACATTCTGACGTGAATTGACACACCGGAGTCACTAACCCCCAGCAGATTGAAGGTTTCTGTCCCTTCATACCGCTCAAATACCTCAGCATTTGCGGAGGCTACCGCCTCGTCCACCATCTTGGCGGTGATGTGCCGCTGGGCCTGCCGCTTGGGATAGTGTTGGGTCGCCTCATCCCAGATTGCGGTTGGATACTCATCCTGGAATCGTTTGGTGAGGGCGGGCCGATCATCGGGATCGACCGGAACCGCTACCATGTTTCGTCGGTCAAGCCCATCGTGTCCATCTGCTTACGCGGGATACGGATAGGGTCGCCCAAATGCTCCAGCTCATACTGTTTCAGGTTCTTGTGGATGAGCATCGATAACGTCTTAGCGTGCTCCAAGCTCATCCTCAGAACAACGCGAGGCGCCATCGACGTTCCGCCAGCAGCCATCGAGGGGGAGTGTGGGCTCACGCCAAAGGTGAAGGTCATCCCGTAGATGCTCTGCACCATCGTCATTTGGTCACAGTAAATGTCGGGAACATCTTCGTCGGACACTCGCACCTCCAACAGATTGGAATCCCACCGTACGTAGGGCCTGATCATAGATCACCCCCACCATACGGGCAGCAGCGTACCCGTTGTGTGTAAACCGCACGATTCCTGCTGAAGCTTCGTCCCTACGTGATCGGGGGTCCGGGAGGCGGGCGTAGCGGGCTGCGCCCCTACGGTGCAGGATCGCACAGGCCGATCACCAGCCGGCGGCGGCGCCTTCGCCGCGGGCGTCGCTGCCGGCGATCATAGCGCCGGACGCGGGGTCGATGACGATGGCCTGGGCGCGGCCCATCGGGGCGGTGGCGCGCGGCACGGGCTTCACGTCGTGGCCGCGGCGCGCCAGCTCGCGCTGTGTGGCTTCGGGCATGTCGTCCTCGACGAGCAGGCCGTTGGAGGAGTCGCCCCAGCGAGCGGCATCGATCGCGGCCTGCGGGTCGAGGCCGAAGTCGATGATGCCGTTGATCACCTGGAGGTTCGTCTGCACCTGGTAGTCGCCGCCCGGCGTGTTGCCGACGATGTACGGCCGGCCGTCGCGGAACACGAGATACGTGTTGAGCGTGTGCATCGTGCGCTTGCCGGGCGCGAGCACGTTGGGGTGCGACGGGTCGAGCGAGAAGCCGGTCATGCGGTTGTTCATGATGATGCCGGCGCCATCGATCGCGACGGCTGCGCCGAAGTGGGCGAAGATGCTCTGGATGAACGAGCACACGTTGCCGGCAGCGTCGGCCACGACGAACGACGTCGTATCGGACGAGGCGACGGGGGCCGGCGCGGGCCGCGCGCGCTGGGGGTCGATCTCGGCGCGCCGTGCCGCCGCCCACTCCTTCGTCAGCAGCGCCGCCGGGTCGAACTTCACGAACGCTGCGTCGCCGGCGGTGCGCTGGCGGTCCTCGAACGCGAGCTTCTTCGCCTCGACCTGGTGGTGCACGGCGTCGGGCGAGAGGTGGCCCCAGGCGGCGAGGTCGTAGCCCTCGACGATGTTCAGCTCTTCGAGCAGGATCAGTCCCTGCGAGTTCGGCGGCGTCTCGTACACGGTGTGGCCGCGATAATCGACCGACAGCGGATCGAGCACGTCGGCGCTGTGCGACGCGAGGTCTTCGGCCGTCATGCAGCCGCCGGCGCGCTGCACACCGGCCGCGATGCGTTCGGCGATCTCGCCCTCGTACAACGCGCTGCGGCCGTGCGCGCCGATCGCCTCGATGACGTCCGCGAGCTGCGGCTGGCGGAAGATGCTGCCGAACGCCGGCGGCTCGCCGTCGCGGTAGAGCGCGGCCGTCATCGTGGCGTACTTCGAGAAGAGGCCGCGGGCGTAGTGCAGCGTGAGCGCGAGCTCGCGCGAGACGGGGAAGCCGTCGCGCGCGGCGGTGACGGCGGGCCGCAACAGGTCGGGCATCGGCATGGTGCACCAGCGCGCGTGGAACTCCTGCCAGGCGTCGACGAGGCCCGGGACGGCGCAGGCTGCGCCGCCGTGCGCGGGGATGCCGCCGGCGTAGCGGTCGAGCGTGGCGGCGGCGGGCGCCTTGCCGCCGGAGCAGATCGCCGTCACGCGGCCCTCGCGCGCCGGATAGGCGAGGATGTACGCGTCGCCGCCGAGATGGTTGCGGTGCGGCTTGACGACGGGCAGCAGCGCCGACATGGCGATGGCTGCGTCGAAGGCGTTGCCGCCGTCGCGCAGCACCGCGACGCCGGTCTGCGAGACGAGCGGATGCTCGGAGGCCACCATGCCGTGCGTGCCGAGCACGGGGCCGCGCGCCGGCTTCATGTCATTCGCGTTGGGCATCGTCGTGCTCCTTCGTCGATCGCGCCCTGTCAACGTACGTGTCGAATCGCGTTACGGTTCGCTCGTCGCCCGGCGCAGGGCGTCGCGCGCCATCGCCACCATGCGGCGCTCGTCCTTGAAGGCGAGCATGCGGTCCGCCGTTTCGATGTCCACCCAGCGCGCCTCGGTCACTTCGTGGTCGTGGTTCTCGGTTGAGCCGCCGGTGTAGCGGAGCAGGAAGAAGTGCACGAACTTGTGCACGCGCGCCGGCTCGGGGTCGTACGTCGTCGTATACCAGTACTCGATCTTGTCGAGCGGGCCGATGACCTCGGCGTCGACGCCTGCCTCCTCGCGCACTTCGCGGACGGCGGTGCGCTCCAGGGGCTCGCCGTCCTCGACCCAGCCCTTCGGCAACTGCCAGCGGCCCTCGTGCGTGCGGATCAGCGCGACGTCGAAGCCGCCGTCCTCGCGCGGGCGGAAGGCGACGCCGCCGGCCGAGACCTCCTGCCGCGTCTCCACGCTACGTACGCGCGCCGGGGCTCTGCCGCTTCGCGCGGCGGTTGCCGTTGGCGGCGACGGAGGTGGGCGCGACGCCGTCGCGGGAGCCGCGGTTCACCTCCATCGCGCGCTTCGTCATCGCTTCGAGGGCATCGGTCACTTTGCGGAACAGCGTGCCGGTGGCATACGTGCCATCTTTGTGGAGCCGGCCGGCGGGCATGCCGGTGAGCAGTTCGACGCCCTCTTCGATCGTCGGCGACGGCCCAGACGTGGAAGCGGCCGTCCTTCACCGCCTCGACGACCTCCGCCTTGAGCATGAGGTTGCGCACGTTGTCGCGCGGGATCATCACGCCCTGCTCGCCGCTGAGGCCGCGCGCCTTGCAGACGGCGTAGAAGCCCTCGATCTTCTCGTTGACGCCGCCGATCGCCTGGACCTCGCCCAGCTGGTTGACGGAGCCGGTCACGGCGATCCCCTGCTTGAGCGGCACATCGGTGATCGCCGAGAGCAGCGCGTAGAGCTCGGTGGACGATGCGCTGTCGCCGTCGACCTCGTCGTACACCTGCTCGAAGGTGAGGCTTGCGGCGAACGAGAGCGGCTGGCGGTGCGCGAACTTGCCGTTGAGGTACCCCTGGAGGATGAGGAAGCCCTTGCTGTGCGAGGGGCCGCTCTTCTGGGTCTCGCGCTCGAGGTTGATCACCTGGCCGCGGCCCATGCTGACGCGCGCGGTGATCCGCGACGGCCGGCCGAACGCGTAGTCGCCCATGTCGTAGACGGAGAGCCCGTTGACCTGGCCGACGACGGCGCCCTGCACATCGACCTTGATGGTGCCGTTGGTGATGAACTCCTGGACGCGGTCTTCGAGCAGGTTCGAGCGGTACACCTTCTGATCGATCGGCCTTGTCGACGTGCCGCGCCGCCACGGCGGCGGCGTGTTCGTCGCACGCCCAGTAGTCCGCCTCGACGAGCAGGTCGACGATGTCCATCATCCGGAGCGAGAGCTTCTCCTGGTCGCCGACCATGCGCGAGCTTTGCTCGACGATGCGCGCCACGCGCCGAGCGGTCGAACGGGCGCATGCCGAGATCGGCCACCTGCTTGGCGATGAAGCGCGCGTACGTCCGCACCTGCTCGTCGCCGCGGTCGACGTCGATGGTGAAGTCGGCCTTCGCCTTGAAGAGCTTCTGGAAGTCTTCGTCGACGGTCTGGAGGATCTGGAAGACGCGGCTGGTGCCGATCATCGCGACCTTGACGTTGAGCGGGATCGGCTCGGGCGCGAGGGACGCGGTAGGGATGATGCTGAGTTGCTCGCCCATGTTCTCGAGGCGGAGCTGGCGCGTGCGGAGCGCGCGCTTCAGCGTCTCCCAGACGAACGGAGCGGAGAGCACGTCGAGCGCCTGCACGACGAGGAAGCCGCCGTTCGCGCGGTGCAGCGCGCCAGGCTTGATCATCGTGTGGTCGGTGACCACCGACCCGAAGCTCGAGCGGTAGTCGATGCGGCCGAACATGTGGTAGTACGACGGATTCTCTTCGACGATGACGGGTGCGGTGGCGTCCTGCGCGTGCGTGACGATGACGTTCACCTTGTAGCGTTCGAAAATCCCATCGCGCGGCATGGCGGGCAGGCCGGGGATGACGGGCTGCTGGCCGTCCTCCGGGGCGCGGAAGTCGGCGATCTGCTCGACCATGTCGGCGCCGAGATCGTCGATGAACTCCAGGACCTCCTGTTCGTCATGGTAGTCGCGCTTCAGCTCTTCGAGCCGCGGCTTGACGATCGCCTGCATCGAGCTGGCGGTCGAGCTCGCCGAGGAGCTGCGCCGCGCCGCGGTCGAGGCGGCGCAGCTGCGGCGCCATCTGCGCGATGATCGAATCGAGCTCGGCCGTGTGTTCCTGGACCTGGTGCTTGCGCTCGTCGGTGAGGAGGTCGTACTGCTCCTTCGTCAGCGGCTTGCCGTCCGTCAGCGGCACGGTGGTCATGCCCATGGGCGTGACGTTGACGGTGAGCTCGCGCTGGTGCGCCTCCTTTTCGAGCAGCCTCGAAGAAGCGCTCGCGCTGCGCCTGCAGGTCGCGGTTCACCTGGTCGCGGCGCTGCGCGTACTCGTCGCTCTCGAACGAGCGGGGGACGTCGCGGCGGACGGATCCGACGAGCTCCGTCGACGTCGTGGCTGAGCTGGTGGCCGCGGTCGGGGGGCAGGCTGAGCGCGCGCGGATGCGACGGCTCGCGGAAATTGAACACGTAGCACCAGTCACGCGGCGCCGTGCGGCGGGCCGCGATGCGCGCGAGCTGCGCCTTCAGCTCGGTCGAGCGGCCGGTGCCGGGCTGGCCGGCGATGAACACGTTGAAGCCCTCGGCCTCGATGCTCGAACCCGAAGTCCAGCGCGCGCACGGCGCGGTCCTGGCCGACCGTACCCTCGACAGGCGGGAGGTCCGCGGTGGTCTTGAACTTGAGCGTGCGCGGATCGCAGACGCGCCGAAGCTGTTTTGCGGACAGGCGCTGGGGTCGGTGGGCGTTGGCGGCCATGAACTCTCCTTGCGGCTCCGGTCATCGTACCGCGCGATTCACGCGGGCGAGAATGCGCACGGTGGCGTGGCCGGCGGGCGAGCGTCTAGTATGCCTCCGACGCGTGCTACAGGGGAGTGTCAGTGAGCTCTGAACCGACGGCGGCGGCACCACAGGCAACGACCGAGGCCGCCGCGACGCCGGTGAACGCCGTCCGCGCGCGCCTGCACCGGCTTTCGGACGCGATTGCCGCGTCGCGCAGCGACATCGCAATCGTGGCCGCGATCACGCTGCTGGCGGCGGCGCTGCGGCTCTGGCGCCTGGACACGATACCGCTCGGCATCCACGGCGACGAGGCGTGGACGGCGCTCGACGCGCAGCGCATCGTGCGCGAGGGGTGGATCGGGCCGTACGTCATCAGCGCGCTGGGGCAGCCGACGGGACCGCTCTACTTCGCCGCGCTGCTGTTCAAGTTCATGCCGGACACGACGTCCACGGCGCGCTTTTCGATGGCGCTGTTCGGCGTGGCGACGATCCCTGTCGCGTACCTGGCGTTCGCCTCGATGTTCAACCGCACGGTCGCGGCGTTCGCGGCGCTGCTGCTGGCGGTGATGACGTGGCACCTGCACCTGAGCCGCACGGCGTTCATGGTGATCACATGGCCGTTCATGGAGATGCTCGTCCTCTGGGCGCTGTGGGCGGCGCTGCGGCGCCGGAGCGTGTTCCTGTTTGCGCTGGCAGGTGCGCTGCACGGGCTCGGCGTCTACAGCTACAACGCGTACCTGCTCTTCGTGCCGGTGCCGTTCGTCGCGCTGGCGTGGGCGATGTTCTACGAGCGTGGCTGGCGACAGCGCGCGCGCTTCGTGCTGGTGGACGCCGCTCTTTTCACGGCGTGCGCGATGGCGACGGCGCTGCCGCTGATCAACTACATCGATACCCACCGCGCGGAGTACCGCGAACACGAGCGCATCGTGAACCTCAACTACCAGCCCGAGTGGAGCGACGCAGGCATGCTCGGGAAGGCCAACCTCATCTGGGAGCGCGCGAAGGAGTGGGAGGAAGGGCTGGTGCGCGGCAACCGCGACGACTTCGGCGACGGGCTGGCGACAGCGCATCACCCGGTGATCGACCCGATCGTATCGCTGCTGGCGCTTGCCGGGCTGGGAGCGGCGATCTGGAACTGGCGCAAGCCGCAGTACGCCGTGGTGTTGGCGTCGCTCGTGCTGCTGCCGTGGGGGGCGTTGTTCACCGTGAGCGACGGGCTGTTTCGGCGCACGCTGGGCCTCGCGCCGTTCGTCGCGCTGCTGGCGGCGGTGCCGCTCGCCTGGCTCTGGGAGCGATGCTGGGCCGTGCGGGACCGCGTGCAGCGCTACGTGTACGCCGGCTCGGTGGTGGCCGTGGTGGCGTTCGTCGGCGTGCGCGCCACGGCGGACTACTTCGGGCCGGTGCAGGACACGGTCGCGATGCGCTACGTCTACCCGTTCCAGCTCGATGCCGCGTCACGGTACATCAACACTCTGCCGGCGGGGACGTACGTCTACATGTACAGCGACCGATGGAGGTACAGCTACGAGACGCGGCGATTCCTGGCGCCGGACGCGCCGGGCGAAGACCGCTCGCGGGAGTACCGGCTGGGCGTGGGCGACTCGAACGTCACGGGCGCGCTCGACTTCACGGCCGACCGAGGCAGGGATGTGGCGTTTCTGTTCCTTGGCGATTACGTCTCGAGCGTAGGAGAGGTGACGGAGCGCTATGGGGGCGGCACGGTGACCGAGGGGCGGCGGGGCGATGAGATGATCTACGCGGGCTATTTCTTGCCGCGCGAGGGGGGCGGGGCGCCGGCGCCGTAGCGACGGACGGGCAGCCGGGGGCGGCTGCGATCCACTTCGTGCGTGTTTGGGTTCGAGCGGGAGGGCGGAGGCATGGCTCCGCCCCTACCACGCCCCTACGACGATCAGCGCAACGCCGCACGGGGGCGCAGCGGGCTGCGCCCCTACCGTGGCCTACGTGCGTCACCAGGAGGTGCCGAAGGAGGTGCTTCAGGCGTAGGGCGGCGCGAGGTGATCCGGCTGCGCCGGATGGGCAGCCGGGGGCGGCTGCGATCCACTTCGTGCGTGTTTGGGTTCGAGCGGGAGGGCGGAGGCATGGCTCCCCCCCTTCCACGCCCCTACGCCGATCAGCGCCACGCCGCACGCGGGCGCAGCGGGCTGCGCCCCTACCGTGGCCTACGTGCGTCACCAGGCGGTGCTTCAGGCGTAGGCCGGTGCGAGGTGATCCGGCTGCGCCGGATGGGCAGCCGGGGGCGGCTGCGATCCACTTCGTGCGTGTTTGGGTTCGAGCGGGAGGGCGGAGGCATGGCTCCGCCCCTACCACGCCCTTACTCCGATCGGCGCAACGCCGCACGCGGGCGCAGCGGGCTGCGCCCCTACCGTGGCCTACGTGCGTCACCAGGCGGTGCTTCAGGCGTAGGCCGGTGCGAGGTGATCCGGCTGCGCCGGATGGGCAGCCGGGGGCGGCTGCGATCCACTTCGTGCGTGTTTGGGTTCGAGCGGGAGGGCGGAGGCATGGCTCCGCCCCTACCACGCCCCTCGGTGCAGCCGGGGGCGGCTGCGATCCACGCGTGAGTTGCTAGCTGTCGGCGCGGCGCATTTCGCCGGGCGGTGAGAAGCGCGGGCCACGCGGCTCGCGCTCGCCGATGACGGCTGAAGGCTTGCCGCCGCTGCTGAGCGGGAGGGTGAAGGCGAAGGTCGTTCCGCCGCCGGCGTTCACCTCGGCGTGAACCTCGCCGCCGTGCGCGCGCACGATCTCGCGCGAGATCGTAAGGCCGAGGCCGAGGCCCGCGCCGGTGCCCGACGGCTCGCCGCTGCTGCGGTAGAAGCGGTCGAAGACGTGTGGCAGCTCCTCCGGGGCGATGCCGCTGCCGCTGTCGCTCACGTAGAACTCGATGAAGCCGGCTGCGGCGCGCCGCACGCCGGCCTCGATACGGCCGCCGGCGGGCGTGTGGCGGAACGCGTTGTCGAGCAGGTTGCCGAGCACCTGCTCGATGCGGTCGAAGTCGGCGACGACGGTCGCGTCCTCGGGCTGGGCGACGTCGAGCGCGACGCCGGCCTCTTCGGCGCGGATCGAGAAGACGTCGCGCACGTGGGCAAGCAGCTCGGAGACCTGCACGTCGGCGAGGCGCATGGCCTGCTGCCCGGACTCGATGCGCGAGAGGTCGAGCAGCTCGCCGACGAGGTGCAGCAGCCGCCGCGATTCGATGTCGATGACGCGGGCGGCGCGTGCGCGCTCCTCCGGCGTATCGAGCGTGCCATCGAGCATCGCCTGCGAGAAGCCGCGGATGGAGGTGAGCGGCGTCTTCAGCTCGTGGGACACGTTCGCGAGGAAGTCGCGCATGGCGCGCTGCGTCGTCCGCACGGAGTCGGCCATAGCGTTGACGTCTTCGGCCAGCTCGCGCACCTCGGCGGGGCCGGAGACTGGGACGCGCTGGCGGTAGTCGCCGCGGGCGACAGCGCGGATGCCGCCGGTGACCTTGCCCAGCGGCCGGTACATCCACGCCCAGAGCACGATCGCGACGATGAACGCGGCGACCAGCGCGATGGCGCCCGCGAACAGCAGCCGCGGCGTCAGGTCGCGGAAGACGTCGCGGGCGTTCGTCTCCGGCAGCGCGACGACGATAGCGGCGACGCCCGCGGGCTGGAGGCGCACGGAGCGCGGCGTCGGCACCGTGACGTAGAGCAGCGTGCCGCCGCCCTCGAGCGCGTGCTTTCCCTCCGGGAGCGCCTGGAAGTCGGGGCCGCGCTGGGGCGCGGGCGGCACGTCGAAATGCTCGTTGAACAGGCGGTCGTCGGTTGCGCTCTCCTGGATGACGTTGCCGTCGGCATCGATCAGCAGGACGATGACGCCGGCATCCTGCGCCTGCAGCTTCAGGTACGACGTCGAGCTCGGAGCGCAGGCGGCGGCCGCCGTTGGGCTCGGCCACGGTGTTGCCGGGGAACAGCGTGAGGTTGTAGTAGACGGGCGCGGCGACGGAACGCAGCGTGCTCGCGGCGATCTGCTCGCGGTAGCCGCCGAGCCGCGCGAACAACGCGATGCCGGCCGTCGCCAGGGTGATGATGACGATGAGGGCGAACGAGGCGATGAGGCGGGAGCGGACGCTGTTGAACACGGAGATCGCCTCAGCGGCCGGCTTCGTCGACGAGCTTGTAGCCGACGCCGCGTACGGTGACGATGCTCAGCGCGGAGCCGGCGAGCTTCGCGCGGACGTGCTGCACGTGCACATCGACGGTGCGCGTCTCGCCGTAGAAATTGTACCCCCACACGCGGTCCAGGAGCTGCTCACGCGTGAGCACGATGCCCTCGTTCTCGGCGAGGGTGGCCAGCAGGTCGAACTCCTTGGTGCGGAGCGTGAGGCCGCGGCCGCCGAGCGTCGCCTCGCGACGCGGCTTGTCGATAGTGAGCTCGCCGGCGGTGATGACGGCGGCGGCGCCGGGGGCGCGCGCGTGGCCCGCGCCATCGGCGCGCCGGAGGACCGCCTTGACGCGGGCGACGAGCTCGCGGGGGTTGAACGGCTTGGTGAGGTAGTCGTCGGCGCCCAGCTCGAGCCCGACGATCTTGTCGACGTCCTCATCGCGCGCCGTGAGCATGATGATGGGGACGTTGCTTTCAAGCCGGACCTGCTTGCAGACGTCGTAGCCGCTCATGCCGGGGAGCATGAGGTCGAGGACGACGAGGCTGGGGTTGGAGCGCTGGATCTGCTGGACGGCGGTGGCGCCGTTGACGGCGCAGGTGACCTCGAACCCTTCCTTTCTCAGGTAGAGGGCGGCCAGCTCGCGGATGTGTTCGTCGTCGTCGACGATGACGACCTTCGCGGCGGCGGGCATAATGCGCTCCTTTGACGGCCCTACGCGAGTACCTGTAAGTATCGTCGCAGGGATCGGGGCGGAAGGTCGTAAGAATTGTGTAAAACGCACGGAAAAACCCGGCAATATCTTGCGGAGCGAGCGATGCTCCGCAAGATGGCAGGCGGCCGGCGCGCCATCGCGTCCGGGCGGGCATGCACTCCCTGGCGCTATGATAGGGTGGTGTGGCCCGGTTCCAGGCGGGCGCACAGGAGGAGGACGGAACGTGGTCACGGTTGACAAGGGCCCGCGGATCATACGAGAGTCTCTCGACCAGACTATCAAGCGGCTGGAGCGTCTCGTTGCCCGCTACGAGAGGCGCTACGAGTGTTCGTCTAACGAGATCATCAAGGCCCTCAAATCCGGGAGTGCGCGAGAGACCGCGGACGTCAACGATTGGCTGATGAATTTCCGGACCCTCCGAAAGCTTCGGGCAACCCGTGGCGCCACGACTGGTTCCCGTACGAAGCATACCTAGACATCCATACCAGCTACATGAACAAGCTGCTCGCCGAGCGGCTTGTCGTGCGTGACCGTGCGAGCGTCCGAAGGATGAACATAGGGCGCGGAATATCGTGGAGGAGAGGCCGCCCGAGGGCGGCCTCTCCTCATCCAACCATCGTGAGCGGCGTTACGGGGACGGAGGATCGGGCGCGATGCCGGCGAAGGCGCCGTCGTCGGTCCAGTCGTGCGGCGGGCCGCCGTTGACGCGGTAGGCACCGTGGCCCTTGAGGTACGCCCAGCCGCGGCCGAGCACCCGCAGGTCGATGTCGCGGCCGATCACGATCACGGCGACGTCGCTGCCGGTGATGTGCGCGCTGCCGTGGAAGCCGAAGTACACCTTGAAGCCGCGCCATTCGGCGGTGCCGCCGTGGCCATCGACGTCCACCTGCGCGTCGCCGGCGATGTCCTTGACGAGCAGGACGCCCTCGGCGGCGGTGGCGTGGTAGTCCATGCGCCCCTTCACCGCGGCGACGCCGGCGCCGTGCGCCGTCAGCAGGCCGCGGCCGGCGATGACCGCCGCGGGTGCGGGCGGCGGCGTTTCGGCCGAGGCGGCGGGCGCGAACGCGGCGAACGCGACGGCCACGGCCCCCAGGACTGCTGCCGCGATCGAAAGTCTCTTCAACATGACATCCTCTCCGTCTGTGCTGTGCGGCGGCCGCATCGGTGTGGCGCCGTCTTCGCTGCTACTATCGCCGAGAATGCGGGATGCGTTGTTATCGCGCCGTCGCCGGGCGGGAAACTCTCGGTAAACGTTCGGTAATGCAGGTTCGGGGCTTGTCAGCGACGGCGGAGGCGCGCCGTGATTGAGAGCCGGCCATCGACGTGCGCGCGGACGGCGTACGGCTCGCCGGGGATGGCGAAGACGTAACCGCCACGGACGTCAACGTCGGCGACGGCGGCACCGGCGAAGCGCACGTCGGCGTCGCCGTGGCCGGTGAGCGCGACGCGCACGAGGCGTTCGCTGCGGGAGACGTGCGCGCTGAGCGATGCCGGCATTTCTGCCGTTTCGAGAACGGTCGCGCTGCCGGCGATGGTGACAGTGACGATGGCCGGCGCTGTCATCGTGCTGTCACGAATGTCGGGAGAACGCTTATGGAAGCAGTCCCGGCGAGGCGGCAGAATCGGCGCATGCAGAGAGAAGCGAAGTCCGACGCCGAAAAGAAGCAGGACGGCCGCAAGGCGCCGCGCATCATCGAGCTGGAAACGCAGATCGACGAGCGTGACGAGACGATCCGTCTCCTGAACGAGGCGCTGTCGCGCGCGCTGGACGAGCTGAACGCGCTCAACGAGGCGGCCTGATCAGCGGACCGCCTCGAAGCGGCCGCTGACGACGCGGTAGATCGACACACCCAGGCTTTCCGGCACGTCGCCGAAACGGTCGCCGTTCTGGTCGAACGTGATCGGCCCCGTGAGGCCCGGGAACCTCTGCGCGCGCAGCGCCTCGGCCAGCCGCACGCGGTCGACAACGAGCGCGCCATCGCTGCCTTCGACGGCGATCGACTCGATGGCGGCGAGCAGGCTGCTGACGGCGTCGTGGGACTGCAGCACGAACGGCGTGCTCGGGACGCGCTGGAAGCGGTCGCGGAAACGGTTGACGAACGCCTCATCGGGCGTTGCGCCTCCGGTCAGGATCGCACCTTCGGTCGCCGGGCCGCCCGGCATCAAGAAGTCGCGGGCGTTCAGCACCCCGTCCGGTGCGATGAACGCCCCGGCGAAGTCCGCATCGCGCAACGCCTTGGCGATCAGGACGCCTTCCGGGTTCAGCCCCTCGAACACGACGGCGGCGGAGTTGGCGCTCTTCACCTGTCGCGCCAGCGACGCGAAATCTATCGTGCCGCGGTCGATGCGCTCGCGCGAAAGCACTTTGCCGCCGAACTGCTCGTAGAACCGCATGAACGCATCGGCGAGGGCCTTGCCGTACGGCTCGCCGTCATCGATCAATGTGACCGTTCGGGCATGCAGCGTGCCGAGGATGTACCAGGCCTGCGACGAGGCCTGGGCGTCATCGCGCCAGGACGTGCGGAAGAAGAACTGCTCACCCTGCTGGGACAGGTCGATGCGGGTGGCGGCGGGCGAGATGTGCACGACGTGCGCGGCCTCATAGATCTTGTTCGCCGCCTGGGCGCCGGTGGTGCACATGGGACCCACGACGCCAACGAGGGCGGGCTTTTCGATCAGCGAGCGCGCGACGGCGACGGCCTTCTCGGCGTCGGCGCAGCCGTCGTCCATGCGCTCGAGCTTGAGTGGGTGGCCCTTGAGCGTGCCGCCGCGATCGATGAGCGCCAGCTCGGCCGCGTCGGCGATGTCATTGCCGGGATTCCCCTGGTCGCCGGTCAGCGCCGCCGACAGGCCGATAGTCAACGGCTGGCCGCGCTCGATGATGATCGTCGGAGCCGGTGTGGCGACGGCGGTCGGCGTCGGCCCCTTCGGGCTCGAGCCGCCGCAGGCGACGAGCAGAGCGCCGCATACGGCCGCCAGCAGTGCGATGTACCTGATCATGCGTCTCCCGGGTGCCGCCGCGGACGCGGGCGGACGCCGCGCGTATTATGTCGGCAGATGCGCCAGTCCGCCAACGCGGGCGAAACGGAGGCTTCGGTGCCGATCGAGAAGGCGTTTGCGATCCGTGCGAGTCCCGAAGAGATTTACGCCGCGCTCGAACGCGAGATCTCCGGCGCGTCGGCACACGCGGGCGAGACGTTCGAGGTGTTGCGGCGCGAGCCGGGCCGGCTGCTGGACCTGCGCGTGACCATCGGTAACATCCCGTGCTGGCTCACGTACCGGCTCGATCAGAAGGAGGGCTACACCGAGGTCGCGGCGGTCCTGACGCCGTTCGGCATCAAGTACGCGTTGTTTCGCATCATCACGCTCGGGATGCGCGACCAGAACTTCGCCGTCGTCCTCGTGCAAGGGCTCGCGAACTTGAAGGAAGCGGTCGAGGGCGCGCACTCGGCGAGCGAGACTTGACGTTGAAACGAGGCGGTGCATCGGAACGGGCTCGCGGCGCGTAGAATGTCGGGATGACGGCTGACCTCGACGCCTTCTTCATGCCGCGGAGCATCGCCGTCGCCGGAGCGTCGCGCAACCCACAGAAGCTGGGGTACGTGCTGCTCGACAACCTGATGCGCGCGCGCTTCCCCGGCCCGCTGTACCCCGTCAACCCCAACGCCGAGTCCGTGCTCGGCCTCCACGCCTACGCGCACGTTGACGAGATCCCCGGTCTGGTGGACCTGGCGGTGCTGACGGTGCCGACGGCAGCCGTCGTTGGCGTCATCGACGAGTGTGGGCGCAAGGGCGTAAAGGCGGCCGTCGTCATCACGGCGGGCTTCCGCGAGGTCGGCGCCGAGGGTGCGGCGCGCGAGCGCGAGCTGCGCGAGCACGCGGCGGCGGGCAATGTGCGGCTCATCGGCCCGAACTCGCTCGGCATCATCAACACGTTCGAGAACCTGAACGCGACGTTCGCCGAGTCGGCGCCGTATCGCTACGAGATCGCCGTGGTGAGCCAGTCGGGCGCGATGGCGACGGCGATCCTCGACTGGGCGCGCGCGATCGACGTCGGCTTTTCGAAGTTCGTGTCTCTCGGGAACATGGCGGACGTTGACGAGACGGATGTCCTGGACTACCTGTGCGACGACGCGGAGACGAAGGCGATCGTGGGATACCTGGAGGGCTTCACCGACGGGCGCCGCTTTCTCGACGCGGCAAAGCGCATCACTGCGCACAAGCCGCTGGTCATCATGAAAGTCGGCCGGAGCGCCGCCGGCGCCCGTGCGGCGTCATCGCATACGGGCGCGATGGCGGCGTCCGATGCGGTGGTCGATGCGGCGTTCCGGCAGGTCGGCATCGTGCGCGCGTACACGATGGAGGAGCTGTTTGATTACACGCTGGCGTTCTCGTACCTGCCGTTGCCGCGCGGCCGGCACGTCGCCGTCGTGACGAACGCCGGCGGTCCCGGCGTGATGGCGACGGACGCGATCGAGCGTTACGGGCTCGAGCTTGCGCGCCTCTCGCCCGTGTCGAGCGACCGCCTCGCCGAGGGGTTGCCGGCGGCGGCGTCTTCGGCCAACCCGATCGACGTGCTGGGCGACGCGGCCGCTGACCGCTACCAGTTCGCGACCGAGATCGCGCTGGCGGACGCCAACGTCGATGGCGTGGTGGTGCTCTTGACGCCGCAGGCGCCGACGGAGCCGGAACGGACGGCGCGGGTGCTCACGCACCTGGCGCGCACGAGCGATAAGCCGGTCATCGGCGTGTACATGGGCGGCGACGCCGTCGCACGCGGCCGGCTGATGCTCGACGCGGCGCGCGTGCCGGCGTACCACTACCCGGAGCGCGCCGTCCGCGCGATGGCGGCGCTCGAAAGCTACGGCCGCTTCCTGCGCGAGACCCGCGACCCCTGATTCGCGGGGCGGCGGCTGATCCTCAGTCGCGGGGCACGAGCGCGACGTTTTCCGCCGTGAGGGCGATGCGCCACTCCCGCTTCGTGGCGATGCCGAGCACCTCGTACGGGTGCGCGGGCATGTCGACCTCGAACACGCAGGGTTCGCCGGCCTCGCTGTCCAACGGCCGGGCGCGCATGAACAGCCGGTGCGTGTTGCCCATGCCGACCTCTTCGATGATCTCGGTGTCGATCTGCGCATTGTCGTCGTTCCGCGATGGGCGATCCTCGCGCTCGACGATGATGTGCTCGGGACGGATGCAGACGTAGACGTTGCCCCGGACGGGGGCCTGCGGGTCGCGGACGCGGGCGGTGAACCACGGCGTGCGGACGACGGCCACGCCCTCGACGTACGCCTCGACCGTGCCGGGGATGATGTTGCGCACTTCGATCAGCTCCGCGACCCGGCGCGACGCGGGGTGGCGGAAGACCTCGTGCTGGGGTCCGTGCTGGAGGACGCGGCCGGCGTCGTAGATGACGATGTGGTCGCCGAGCGCGAACGCCTCGCCAAGGTCGTGGGTGACGAAGAGGGCGGTCAGGTCGAGCCGGCGCCGGAGCGCGGCGACCTCGCGCCGCAGCATCGACCGGAGCGGCGTTTCGAGCGCCGAAAAGGGCTCATCGAGCAGCAGGAGCGACGGCTCGGCGGCGAGCGCGCGTGCCAGGGCGACGCGCTGCTGCTGGCCGCCCGACATCTGGCGCGGGCGGCGCTCCTCCAGCCCTTCGAGCCCGAGTAGAGCGACGAGGTGCGCGACGCGCTCGCGGCGTCGCGGCGCGGGCCAGTGGCCGATGCCGAACGCGATGTTCTGGCGCGCCGTCATGTGCGGGAAGAGCGCCAGCTCCTGCACGACGTAGCCGGTGTTGCGAGCCTGCGGCGGCAGGTTGATGCCGGCCGCGGCATCGAACGCCACCACGCCGCCGGGAAGCTCGATGCGCCCGGCATCCGGCGTCAGCAGGCCGGCGACGGCCTGCAGGGTCAGCGACTTGCCGCAGCCGGACGGCCCGAACAGGACGACGAGCTTGTTGTTGGCTTCGAACCCCGGTTGCAGATCGAAGTCGCCGACGCGCTTGCGGATATCGATGCTGAACACGTTACACCCGCGCCGACGCGCCGCGCGCGAGCACGCGGAGCAGCAGGAGGAGCACGGCGGCCGCCGCTACGAGGATCACGGAGAGGGCGATCGGCACGTCGATGGACTGGCCGGACTCGAATGAGCTGATGATTGCGAGGGGCATGGTCTGCGTCTTGCCCTGCAGGTTGCCGGCGAAGATCAGCGTCGCACCGAGCTCGCTGAGCGCGCGCGCCCAGCAGAGGATCGCGCCGGCGACGAGCGAGGGCCATGCCAGGGGCAGCGTCACGCGCAGGAACGTCCGCAGCGGCGACGCGCCGAGTGTCGAGGCAACGCCTTCGTAGACCGGCTCGATGCTCTCGAAGCCCGCTTTGGCGGTGCGGATGTAGAACGGCGCCGAGACGAAGAGCTGGGCGAGGATGACGGCCGTCGTGGTGAAGGCGACGTCGAGGCCGGCGGCATCGAGCCGCTCGCCGATGACGCCGCGGCGGCCGAGCGTGACGAGCAGCGCGACGCCGGCGACGGTCGGCGGCAGCACGATCGGCAGGTCGAGCAGCAGGTCGACGAGCATCTTGCCGGGGAACTGGCGGCGAGCGAGGAGGTACGCCAGCGGCGTGCCGACCATCACCGCGACAGCGAGGGTGATCGTGCTGGTGATGGCGCTGAGCCGCAACGAGTCGAGCACCAGCGACGACGTGATGTTGTCGCCGAGCTCGCCGCTGGAGAGCGCGCGCCACGTGAGCGCGGCGAGCGGCACGCCCAAGAACGCCGCGAAGAGCAGCGCGGGCGGGCCGAACAGCCACCCGAGCCCGAGCCGGACGCCGGCTGCGCTTCGCTCGGCCGTTGGCGCTGCGATGCTCATTTCACCCCGATGAACCCGGCCTCGGTCAGGATTGCCTGCCCCTGGTCGGAGAGCAGGAAGTCGATGAACGCGTGGGCGATGTCCGCCTCCGACGCCTCGGCGGTGACGGCGACCGGATATTCGGCGATCACATTGTACGCATCGGGGATCGCGATCGCGGTGACGTCCTTGACGATGGCGGGGCTGAAGTCGCTGGCGTAGACGATGCCGGCGTCGGCCTCGCCGAGCTGCACCTTCGCGACGACGGCCTTGACGTTGGCCTCCTCCGACACGAGGTTGGCGAGCACCTTGTCGCTGAAGCCGGCGCCGGCCGCCGGGCCGGATTGCAGCTTCTGGAGCGATTCGCGGGCGTACTTGCCGGCGGGCACGTCCTTCTGCGCGAGCACGAGCTTCAAGCCGGGCTTCGCCAGGTCCGCAGGCCCGGCGATACCGGCGGGGTTCGACTTCGGCACGATCACGATGAGCTTGTTTTTCGCGAACACCGTCGCCGAGCCGCGCACGAGGCCTTTGTCTGTGGCCGATTGCATGTTCGCCTGGTCGGCGGTGGCGAGCAGGTCGGCGCGCGCGCCCTGTTCGAGCTGCGTACGCAGCGTCGGGCTGCCCGCGAAGTTGAAGGCGATGTCCGTGCCGGGATGCGCGGCCTTGAACGCCGTCGCAGCCTTCTGGAACACGCCGGTCAGCGACGCCGCGGCGAACACGGTGATCTTACCGGCCGGCACCTGGCCTGGCGCGGCGGTGCCGGTGGCCGCGGACTTCGACGACCCGCCGCAGGCGGCCGCGGCGAGCAAACCGAAGGCGACGATCGCGACAAGGTGTGGCTTCATCGATGCTCCGCCTGCACGGTACGCGTGGCGATGCGTGAGCATAGCGGGCTGTCGCGTGTGGCCGGTAGAGACGTTCGGACGTGCTTATCCGCCCGAACGGCGGGCAAGCTCCATGCGGACGAAGGGGTTGCGCTGCCGCTCCTCGCCGATCGTCGTCTGGCCCATGTGGCCGGGGAGCACGATCGTCTCGTCGGGGAGCAGGAGCAGGCGGTCGACGATGCTCGACAGCTCCTGGTCCTGGTCGCCGCCGGGCAGGTCGGTGCGGCCGACGGATCCCTGGAAAAGCGTGTCGCCGGCGAAGAGCACGCCGTTGGCGAAGAAGCAGACGCTGCCGGGCGTGTGGCCGGGGGTGTGCAACACCGTGAGCTTGAGCCCTTCGACGTCGATCTCGTCGCTGTCGGCCAGGAGGGCGTCGGGGTCCGGCGGGTTAGGGATGTCGACGCCCATCCAGGCTCGGGCGGACTGGGCGGTACCGCGGGCGATGTCGAGGTCGCCGGGGTGCAGCAGGAACTTCGCGCCGGCGGCCTCGCGGATCGGGCCGACGCCGAGGATGTGGTCGATGTGCGCGTGGGTGTTGGCGATGTACTTGATGCGGACGCCCATGTCCTTCGCCATAGCCATGATCTCGTCCGGCTCGTCGCCGGGGTCGACGCAGACAGCCTCGCCGGTGCGGCGGTTGCCGATCACCCAGCAGTTCTCCTGGAACGCGCCCACGACGATGCCGTGGACGATGATTTCGTTGACAGAAGGATCGGCGTCGCTCATGGACGGACTATACGAATTGCGGGCGTCCGGCGCGAGATCCGGTGGGAGCGGCACTGCGTATTAGTTGCGCGATCGTTACAACGCAACGGGTGGGGTGATCTGCCGATACTACAGAGGGTTAGACTGACTTGTGTTGTTGTAGTCAAGGCTCTACAATCTCCCGACATTCCAGTGCATCGCGAAGATTTCCAGAGGATCTATGAACAAGGCAGAAGACAAGACCCGTGTAAAACGGCTGCGCACCGAGCAGGCGATCCAATATGCGATGCAGAGCCGCTGGGACGACGCGATCACCGCGAACCGGGCGATCATCGCCTCGTTTCCGAAGGAGCCGGAGGCGTATAACCGGCTCGGCAAGGCGCTGAGCGAGACGGGCAAGATCAAGGAAGCGCGCGAGGCGTACCAGCGCGCGCTCGAGCTCGAGCCGACCAACATGATCGCCCGCAAGAACCTCGCCCGGCTGGCGAGCGCCCGCGCGAAGGCGGAGCCGGACAAGGCGCAGCAGGTCGACACCAGCCTGTTCATCGAGGAGATGGGCAAGACCGGCGTCACAGTGCTGAAGCCGGCGAACATCAAGATGCTCGCGACGCTTTCGGCCGGCGACGAGGTCGCGTTGAAGAACGTCGGGTCGCGGCTGACGCTCGAGACGATGGCCGGCGAGTACCTGAGCGACGTCGAGCCCAAGCTGGCGCTGCGGCTGACCAAGCTGATGAACGGCGGCAACA
Organism: uncultured Chloroflexia bacterium; assembly: GCA_963701135.1. Lineage (GTDB taxonomy): Bacteria > Chloroflexota > Dehalococcoidia > DSTF01 > JACRBR01 > CAYJMJ01. Next base: position 1,850,872 of record OY969567.1, on the reverse strand, counting down.
AGTACGCCGCGGCCGTCGCCGGGCTGAACGGCGACAGCGTGCGCGTCATCATCAAGGAGACGTTCCAGCACCCGACGCAGGTTGGGCGGCTCTCGTTCCCGGCGGGCAAGGCCGGAGAGGTCGTGCGCCCGTACACGAAGGAGAGCTTGGTGCGCGCGGACCTCGACGAAGATGACGACTTCGCCGAAGACACCGAGGAATGGGAAGACACCGAGGTCGAAGCCGAGGCCGAGCCGCGCGAGGTCAACCTGTTCGACGCGGCACGCGATGAAGACGCGGACGACGTCGAGTTCGAAGAGTAGCCCCGGCCCAGCCACTGCGAAACCAAACAGGGCAGCCAGAACGGCTGCCCTGTTTCGTTTCGGCGGACTGCACGCTGGCCGGCGTGGTAGCCTCTGACCGATGAAGTCGAGCCGGCGGGACAGCCGGCGTATCGAACAGGACGGCGAGATGAGCGATGACGTGCTGCGCGTCGGTGTGACGCGATGGGAGGACGTGCCGGGCGAGGCCGTCGACCGCTACTGGTCGCGCGTACAGGAGGCCGGCGGCGCCGTCATCGACCTCGATGAAGGCGCGGCGGGGCGCGTGGCGGAGCTCGCGCCGTCGCTCGACGCGCTGGTGCTCACCGGGGGCATCGACGTCGACCCGGCGCGCTACGCCGCCGAGCGCCATGTGAAGGTGAAGGAGGCGTCGCCCGAGCGCGACGCGATGGAACTGGCGTACCTGGAGCAGGCGCTGCGCCGGGACCTGCCGGTGCTGGCGATCTGCCGCGGACATCAGCTCATGAACGTGGGATTCGGGGGCACCCTGCTCCAGCACATCGACAGCGGCGAGCACCGCGCCGACTTCAGCACGCCGGGCTACCCGTCGCGCTGGCATCGCGTGCGTCTCGAGGGCGGCACGCGGCTGGCGGCGGCGTTCGGCGAGACGAAGTTCGCGATCAACTCGCGGCACCACCAGGCGGTGCGGCACGCGGACCTCGCGCCCGGACTGCGCGCCGTGGCGTTCGCGGACGACCACGGCCTGGAGTTGGTGGAAGGTGCGGAGAGCGAGCAGCACGGCTGGGTCGTGAGCGTGCAGTGGCACCCGGAGCGGCTCGAAGAGCACGAGCCGGCGTTCGCGCCGCTCATGCGGCGGCTGTTCGCGGCGCTCGTGCGCGAGGCGCAGAAGACGCGCGCGTAAGCTGGCCCCAGTCCGGGATTCGCCGGACGTGCAGCCGAGGGCGGCCGCGATCCACGCTTCGTGCTTCGGAGATCGACGCCGGGCATACGCTGCGTTAGCGCGGCGGCGACGCGGCGATGCGGAACGGCACCGAACGCGCGAGCTCGCCGTCGAGCCAGAGCTCGGCCGAGGCCTCGGCCGGGCGTTCGATCCTGATCCCCATGTTCACGGTGAGCATCACGCGCTGCGTCGAGCCGGGAGCGAGCCCCGGCGGGCGGCCCTGCTCGAACTCGCCGCTGACATCGCCAAACGACGTGCCGTCCTCGGCGTGTACGAGGATGCGGAACTGGTGGCGCGCGTTCGTCTCCATCCACGGCACCAGGATGCCGGCGGCGACGGCCATCTGGTGCTGTGCGGGGAACTCCTTGGCCCAGATCTGCGACCAGCCGCCTCCGAGCATGTAGAGTTTTTCGCCCTGCACCTGCGCGGCATCGGCCAGGATGAGGAAGTCGGCGGAGATGGCCTCGGTCATGGGTGCTCCTTGCGGGTGGCCGTGTGTGGTGTTTACAATGTATACACCGTGTACGCAGTGTACGGGGACAGAGAGGATGCTGTCAAACGCGTGACCGAACCGGCCGACGCCATTTCCATCGAGGACTTTGAGTTGGCGGCCGATTACCGGATGGCCGAGCACGCGAAGGGAGGCCAGAACATGGCGCGGCGAAAGCTGACTCCGGAAGAGGAGTCCGATTCTCGCAGCGGAAGCCGAACGGCTCCGCGACGATGACGCAGCGTGGGACTACGCGCACCCGAAGCGTGTGCGGAGAGGAAGTTCGCCGTCGGCGGTGCTGTCCGTCCGGGTGCCCCTCATTCAATTACAGGCGCTGCGGAAGATAGCGGCTGCCGAGGGCGTCGCACTTTCCGATCTGCTGAAGGAGGCGTTGGCGTCGTACGCGGCTCTCGGGGGGCCGGAAGTGTCGTCGAATCGCCTCATTCATCTGCGGGTGAACGTCGCGCGCCCGACGGCCGCCGAGACCGTGCAACCAGGCGTCCGGCAATTGAGAGAGGCAGACCCCACGTTCGTCCGTCCCGATATAGACAAGACGAACGCGAGCTGACCCGTGCTCTACGGCGTCACGCCGGCGGCGACGAGCAGCTCGGAGGCCCGCTGCCCGGCGGCCGGATCGCCGAACGCCTCGGCGATGATCTGCCGCACCTTCGCGGGGTCCAGGAGCTGGATGGAGGCGGTGCACGTACCGCACGAGACGGCGGCGTCGCCGAGCGACTTCGTCTTGAGGTCGCCGTCGTTGACGCGCTTCAACATCGACAGCACGCCGGCCGACTGGCGCATGCTCATGTCGGTCGTGATCGTCTTCCTGTACTCGCCGAACACCCTGGGCAGCCGCAGCACCGACAGCGGCGATGACGCCCGGTGGATGAGCGCCGAGCCGACGCGCTGCTGCCGCTCGATGCGGTCGAAGTCGGTCGAGCCTTCGCGGATGCGGCCGTAGGCGACGGCCTGGTAGCCATCGAGCGAGATCTTGCCGAGCGCGAAGTGCTGCGGCACGACATGCACGTCATCGTCGGAGTAGTCGGCCTGGCCGAAGTCGCGGGGGTTGTCGATGGTCACACCGCCCAGGGAGTCGATCAAGCCCTCGGCGCTGCGCTGGTCGAAGATGACGTAGTGGTCGACCTTGATGCCCAGGTTGTGCTCGACGGTGCGCATCACCGCTTTCGGCGCGGCACTGCTGTCCTTCGACGACCAGTTGTACACGTAAGCGGCATTGATGCGGTCCTGGCTGTAGCCTCCGTCCGCCGCCGGGATCTGCATGAGCGAGTCGCGCGGGATGCTGAGGAACGCCGCCTTGTGCGACTTCGGGTCGATGCGCAGGAGCAACAGCGTGTCGGTGCGGCTCGCTCCGGTCTCCGTCGGGCGCCGGTCGAGGCCGACGACGAGCACCGTGAACGGGCGGTCGGGCAGGCCGAACAGCATCGGCGCGCCGCCTGGAAACGGCGCCGATGCGTGGACCGACGTGAACGGCACGGGCAGCGGCTGCACGGTGGTGCCGACGGCGAGCACCGGGTACGCCATCGCGACCAGGACCAGGTTGCGGAGCCAGTGCGAACGCCTGCGGCGCGGTGGAGCGAGGACCCGGGGCGGCGCTCCCGGCGCGGGCATCGCGCGCGGCCGGTCGCGGAGCTGGCCGTAGGCTTCGAAGTCTTCCATGACTGCGGGCATCATAGCGCACGAAGCGTCGCGAACCTGAGTTCCTTTCGGGCCTGCAAGTGCGCGTCGCCGGCATGCGCTGGCTGCATATCGCGTATGTTCCACAACACCGTTGCATCGGCTAGCCTGCCAGCAGCATTCGTAGAGATCGTTTCCCGGAGCGATACATGGGCGAGCCCGAGTTGCACGTGGTCACCGGCGCGTTCAGCTACACCGGCAAATACATCGCCCGCCGCCTGCTCGCGGATGGCATCCGCGTGCGCACGATCACGGGGCACCCGGGGCGGCCCAACGAATTTGGCGGCCGCGTCGAAGCGCGTCCATTCTCGTTCGAAGATCCGCCCATGCTTGTCGAGCACCTGCGTGGCGCCAGCGTGCTGTACAACACGTACTGGGTGCGCTTCTCGCGCGGCGCCGACACGTTCGAGCGCGCGATCTCGAATACGAAGACGCTGCTGGTCGCGGCGGAAGAGGCGGGCGTGCGGCGCATCGTGCATGTCAGCATCGCCAACGCCACGGCAGCGCCGCGGCTCCCATACTATCGCGGCAAAGCCGAGCTCGAGGACGCGGTCAAGCGGTCGCGCCTCTCGCACGCCATCCTCCGGCCGACCGTGATCTTCGGCGAAGAGGACGTGCTGATCAACAACATCGCGTGGCTGCTGCGGCGGTTCCCCGTGTTCGCCGTCCCGGGCGACGGCGGGTATCGCCTGCAGCCCATCTTCGTCGGCGACATGGCGGCGCTCGCTGTGGCCGCCGCGCGCCGCGACGACGACGTGACCATCGACGCCGTCGGACCGGAGATGTACAGGTTCAACGATCTGCTGCGCCTGCTCTGCGAAACGATCGGGCAGCGCGCCCGCGTGCTCCACGTGCCGCCGGCGCTCGCGCTCATGCTCTCGCGCGTCGTCGGGCTTGCCGTGCGCGACGTCGTGCTCACCCCGGACGAGGTGCGAGGCCTGCTGGCTGACCTGCTGGCGACCGGCGGCCCGCCGGCGGGCGACACGAAGCTCAGTGACTGGCTACGGGCGAACGCGGGGCGCATCGGCGGCCATTATGCCTCCGAGCTGGGCCGGCACTACCGCTAGGCAGCGCGCCGCGGCGGCCGCCTGTATCATCCGACTATGCGCATCGGGCAGGGGATCGACGTGCACGCGTTCGGCGGCGAGAGGGGCGGTTTCGTCCTCGGCGGCGTCGCCGTGCAGTTCGACCGGACGCTCGCCGGCCATTCGGACGGCGACGTGCTGCTGCACGCGATCATCGATGCGCTGCTCGGCGCGGCCGGCCTGGGCGACATCGGCGGCATGTTTCCGTCCAGCGACGAGCAGTGGCGCGGAGCGAACAGTCGCCGTCTGCTGGAAATGGCGTACGAGCGCGTGCGGGGGGCCGGATTCCGGCTCGTGAACGTCGATACGACGGTGGCAGCCGAGGCGCCGAAGCTGGCGCCGTACGTCCCGAAGATGCGCGAGGTGATTGCGGACGCGCTCGGTGTTGACATAACCGTGATCAGCGTGAAGGCGACGACGACCGACGGGCTGGGCTTTACGGGCCGTGGCGACGGCATTGCCGCCTTCGCGGCGGTGCTGTTAGAGTAGACCATAACGACCGACGGCCGCCGGAGCGGCCCTGGGAGTCTCACCGTGGCGAAGTCTTCCTTTCCCGGATTCGCTACCGGCGCCGCCTTCTCGCAAGGGGCGCTGTGCTGTTGTCCCGCGGGGCGCCGCGCCTAGCGGACGCCCCACACGTGGCCGGCGGCACATCAGGGAGTAGGAGGAGGACCTCGTCCTCATGTTTGTTCTGAAATCCATCAAGCGCGACATCGACGCGATCCGGGAGCGGGACCCCGCAGCCCGCGGCGCGCTCGAGATCGTGCTCGCCTACCCGGGCTTTCACGCGCGCGAGCTGCACCGCCTGGCGCACACGCTGCACACGCACGGCGTGCCCGTGATCCCGCGCGCCATCTCGAACCTGAGCCGCTTCGTCACGGGGATCGAGATCCATCCGGGGGCGCGCATCGGCGAGGGGCTGTTCATCGACCATGGCATGGGCGTCGTGATCGGCGAGACGGCGGAGATCGGCGACGACTGCCACATCCTGCAGGGAGTGACGCTCGGCGGCACGAGCATGCACCGCAAGAAGCGGCACCCGACGCTCGGCAACCGCGTCACGGTCGGCGCCGGCGCGAAGCTGATCGGCGCGGTCGAGATCGGCGACAACGCGCGCATCGGCGCCGGCTCGGTCGTCGTGACGAACGTGCCCGAGAACGCGACGGTCGTCGGCGTGCCGGGGCACGTCGTCTCGTTCCACGATCCGGGCAGCGAGACGACGGTAAAGCTGCCGGACCCGGAGTGGGACCGCATCGACGCGCTGGAGCAGCACATCGAGCGCATGGAGCGCCGCATCCGGACGCTCCAGGAGCGGATCGAGGCGCTGGGAGCGCCGGCCGGCGAGCCGGGGCCGGATGGCAACGAGCCGGTCCACCTGCATCGGGTGCGTGAGGCCGGCGACGGCGAGCACGATGCGGACTCACCTCCGAGCAGGGAGGCGATCGGCGGTTGATCCGGTTCACGAACACGCTCACACGCCAGCTCGAAGAGTTCGAACCGCAGGGCGACGCCGTGACGATGTACGTCTGCGGCATCACGCCGTACGACGAGTCGCACATCGGCCACGCCATGAGCTACATCGTCTTCGACGTGGTGAAGCGCTACCTGCAGTGGCGCGGATACCGCGTGAAGCACGTGCAGAACTTCACCGACATCGATGACCGCATCATCGAGCGCGCGAACCGGTTGAAGGTCAGCACCGACGATCTCGTCCAGAAGTTCATCGGCCTGTACATGGACGACATGCGCGACCTGAACGTGCTGCCGGCCGACGAGTACCCGCACGCGACGCGCGAAGTGCCGGAGATGATCGCGATCATCAAGCGGCTGATCGAGAAGGGGTACGCGTACGAGGCGCCCCCTCGCAGCAGAGCGAGTGGTCCGACGTGTACTACCGCGTGTCGGCGAAGAAGGACTACGGCAAGCTGTCGCACCGCACGCAGGACTCGCTGCTTGCGGGCGCGCGCGTCGAGACGGGCGAGCAGAAGGAGAATCCCGCCGACTTCGCGCTGTGGAAGGGGGCGAAGTCGGGCGAGCCATCGTGGGACAGCCCGTGGGGGAAGGGCCGGCCGGGGTGGCACATCGAGTGCTCGGCGATGTCGCTGAAGTACCTCGGCGAGCGCATCGACATCCACGGCGGCGGCGAGGACCTGATCTTCCCGCACCACGAAAACGAGATCGCCCAGACGGAAGCGTTCACCGATGCGGTGCCGTTCGTCCGCTACTGGCTGCACAACGCGTTTGTGAAGATGGGCGACGAGAAGATGAGCAAGTCGCTCGGCAACTTCATCACCATCCGCGACGGGTTGACGAAGGTGGGTGGCGACGGGCTGCGGCTGTGGGTGCTCACCTCGCACTACCGCAAGCCGCTGACATTCAGCGAGGGGACGCTCGACGCGGCGAAGGCCGGCGCGGACCGCCTGCGCACCGCGGCGCGCACGCCGGGCGGCGATGGCGATGGCGGCATCGACCTCGGCGCGTATCGCGAGCGTTTCGGCACGGCGATGGACGACGACCTGAACACGCCGCAGGCGCTCGCCGTGCTGTTCGACCTGGCGAAGGACGTCAACCGCGCGCGCGACGACGGCCGCGGCATGGGCGCGGCGCAGGGATTGCTGCTGGAGCTCGCCGACGTGCTGGGGCTGCGGCTGGAGCAGCCGGAGCAGGCGATCGAGGCTGCGCCGTTCATCGACCTGCTGGTGCAGGTGCGGAGCGAGCTGCGCGCGGCCAAGCAGTGGCAGCTCGCGGACCGCGTGCGCGACGGTCTGGCGGGGCTGCACATCGCGCTGGAAGACGGCCCCAACGGTACGACGTGGAAGCCCGAGTAGCGGAGCAAGCGGTCCGGCAACGCCGCCGCGGGCACGTTTGGCACGAACGTGTCGCCGTGGATAGCTGAACGACCATTGGCGTTGGCATCGCTCACACCGAACCGGGTAGGATGTAGCCCAAAGCGCCGACGGAGATGAGTAGCAGGCGCCCCGGAGCTAAGAGAGCCGCCCTTCCGCTGTGACGGCGGCCTCCGGTCCCTGCGAAGACCCTCCTGAGCGCGGGGAAGAACCGCGTTCGCACAGTAGGCCCCGACGGCCCGCCCCCGTTATCCGGCTCCAAGGCCGTCGATCGATTTGCGATCGGCGGCGAACATGCGGTGGCACCACGAGACGCCCCTCGTCCGCGCGAGTGGGGCGTCTTGCTTTCTCGGCCTGCCGGCTCGCATCGGCGGCCCGAACGGAGGTGCTGCCGTGGAGCGGATCTACAGCGTCGAATTGCCGGGTCACGCCGGACGCCGGGTGCGGCTCGCCGGCTGGATACACCGCGTCCGCCGCCTGAGCCGCGTGAGCTTCCTGATCCTGCGCGACGCGCGCGGGCTGGTGCAGGTCGTGCTCGACGACCCGCAGGTCGCAGACCAGATCGAGGGCCTCCACGCCGAGTCGGTGATCGCGGTCGAAGGACTCGCTGTAGCGAACACGCAGGCGCCGATGGGCGTCGAGGTCCAACGGCCCGAGATCGAGGTGATCTCCCCCGCATCGGCGCCGCCGCCGATCGACCTCTTCCGGCCGGCGATGAACAGCCAGCTGCCGACGCTGCTCGACCACGCGGCGCTGACGCTCCGGCACCCGCGCCGGCGCGCGCTCTGGCAGCTCGCCGCGGCGTCGCTGTCCGGTTTTCGCGCGGGGCTGCGCGCGATGGACTTCGTCGAGATCCACACGCCGAAGATCGTCGGCGCGGCAACCGAGGGCGGCGCTAGCGTCTTCAGCGTCGACTACATGGGGAAGCCGGCATACCTGGCGCAGAGCCCGCAGTTGTACAAGCAGATCATGGTAGGTGTGTTCGAGCGCGTGTTCGAGGCCGGCCCGGTGTTCCGCGCCGAGCCGCACGACACGACGAGGCATCTCAACGAGTACGTCTCGCTCGACGCGGAGATGGGCTTCATCGAGGACCACCGCGATGTGATGGATGTCCTCACTTCGACGCTTCGCGCGATGGTCGACGCGATGCGCGACGAGTCAGGCGAGGCGCTGGCGCTCCTCGACGTTGCGCTGCCGGCCGTGACAGGCGAGGTGCCCGCCGTGCACTTCGCCGACGCGCTGCGGATGATCGGCGACGACACCGGAGAGGACCTCAGCGCCGAGCCGGACCTGTCGCCGGCGCACGAGCGGTGGCTGGGCGAGTGGGCGCGACGGGAGCACGGGTCGGACTTCCTGTTCGTCGCCGGCTACCCGATGGTGAAGCGGCCGTTCTACACGCACCCGGACCCCGTCCGGCCGGAGTTTTCGAACAGCTTCGACCTGTTGTTCAGGGGGCTGGAAGTCGTGACGGGCGGGCAGCGGCTGCATCGTTACGAGGACTACCTGGCCGCACTCGCCGCCCGAGGGCAGGATCCGGGCGCGCTCGAGGGTTACCTCGAGGCGTTCCGGTACGGCATGCCGCCGCACGGAGGATTCGCGTTCGGGCTGGAGCGCTGGGTGGCGCAGATCGCGGGCGTGCCCAACGTGCGCGAGGTCTCGCTGTTTCCGCGCGACGTGCAGCGGCTGACGCCGTAGTGCGCGTGGTGGTAATCGGCGTTAGGCGGCGGTGAGCAGCGGCAGTTGTTCGATCAGCGCCTCGTGCGCAGGGAAGGTGTAGGTCGTCACCTGCCAATTGCCGGCGGCACGGGCCAGGCGGTTGCGGATGCGCAGGAGCGCATCGTGTGCGCCACGCGCGTCCGTCTCGATCAGCAGCACGGCGATGGTGTCATCGAAGGCGCGGCCGACGACGTCGTAATCCCGTATCGATGCGTTGAGCGCCTGGAGCCCGGCTTCCATCTTCTTGCGGGCGAGGATGCCGTCCGACGAGGGCAGCAGCTCGAACACCAGCAGCGCGAAGGGGTGGTTGTGGCGCTTTGCGCGCGCGATCTCCTCGCGTATGCGCGCCTGCATATAAACACGGTCGTGAACTTTGAGACCTGCCAATCCCCTGTACTCCTCAGATCATCGGTGAAATATCGACCCGCCGATGTGGAGACTGGATGGTCTGCACGGCCCGTCTTGCTGGTATAGGCGGCGTCCGCAGGTTCGTTTGCCAGTAGAACTGGCCGTTCCTATAATGGCGAGACGCCTGAAACGAGGCGGGCCCAGAGCCCACGCGCGGAGTATGACGTAAACTTGGCTGCACCTGACCCCATGGCCGGCGTCCGCTCGATCCTCGTGCCGGTCGATGGCTCCCCTGCCAGCATGGACGCGGTCGTACTCGCCTGCTCCATCGCCAGGAGGAACAAAGGCAAGGTCTTCGCCGTCCACGTAATCGAGGTCAAGCGGTCGCTGCCGCTCGATGCCGAACTCTCGGAGGAAGCGGCGACGGGCGAAGATGTGCTGTCGCGGGCGGAGCGCGTGGCGGCCGAGGCCGACTTCCGCATCGAAGGTGAGTTGCTCCAGGCGCGCGAGGCGGGCCACGCGATCGTCGATGAGGCGATGGAGCGCGGCGTCGACCTCATCCTCATGGGCGCCGAGCACAAGGCCCCGCTCGGCGAGTACCAGATGGGGCGTCTGACGCAGTACGTGCTGCGGGCGGCGCCGTGCAATGTATGGCTCTGGCGCCACCCCGTGAGAGAATGACCATGCAGGGTGGGAGCATATGAAGAAAGTCGTCATCATGGGTTGCGGCCGTGTCGGCGCGGCCCTCGCAGCCGATTTGAGCCGCCACGGCGACCAGGTCCTGATCCTGGACAGCGACCCGGCCGCGTTCCGCTTCCTGCCCGATGACTTCAACGGCACCAAGGTCGTCGGCAACGGCATCGACCTCGACGTGCTGCGCAAAATCGGGATCGAGGACATGGACGTGTTCGTGAGCGCGACGCGCGGCGACAACCGCAACGTGATGGCGGCGCAGATCGCGAAGCACATCTTCGGCGTACCGATCGTGGCCAGCCGCGTCTTCGACCCGCTGCGGGAGGAGATGTACCGCAACATGGGCCTGCGCACGATCAACCCCACGCGCGTGCAGGCCAAGCGCCTCAAGCGCATCATTGAAGCCAAATCGGACGAAGAAGCCAACGAGATGATCCGCGTGTTCATGCAGCAGGAGGAGTTCTAGCGCATGTACATCATCGTCGTTGGCGGCGGGAAGGTGGGCTTCCAGCTCGCGAAGGAGCTCGCCGAGGCGAACCACGAAGTGCTCGTCATCGAGCAGGACGCGCAGAAGGCCGCGGAGATCGTCGATGAGCTCGGCGATATCGTCATGGAAGGCGACGGCTGCGAGGCCACGGTGCTCGAGAAGGCCGGCACGCAGCGCGCCGACATGCTGCTCGCCGTGACTGGCGACGATGAAGACAACCTGGTGGCGTGCCAGGTCGCGAAGGAGCGCTTCAACGTCGCGCGCACGGTCGCGCGCATCAACAACCCGAAAAACGAGGAGATCTTCCGCAAGCTGCACGTCGACATCACCGTCAGCGCGACGTCGGCGATCATGGCGCACATCGAGCAGGAGTTGCCGACGCACCACCTGATCCCGCTGATGAAGCTCAAGGGCAGCGGCCTGGAGATCGTCGAAGTGCGCATCCCGGACGATTCGCGCGTGGTCGGGCAGCCGGTGAAGAACGTGATGCTGCCGTACCAGTCGATGATCTCGTTGCTCGTCGGCGAGGATGGCCAGCCGAAGGTGCCGTCGGGCGAGACGATCATCCACGCGGGCGACGAGGTGGTCGCCGTGACGATGCACGAGACCGAGGAGGCGCTTCGGGAGGCGCTCATGGCGCCGCCGCCGCCGCGCAGCTTCTAGTGACAGCCACGGTCCGCGTCGCCTACCTGGGCCCGCCCGGCACCAACTCGGAGGTCGCCGCCATGCGCGGCTTCCCGTCGGCCGAGCACCTGCCCTTCCCGACGATCACCGCTGCCACGCGCGCCGTCGAAGCCGGCGATGCGGAGTTCGCGGTCGTCCCGATCGAGAACAGCCTGCAAGGGACGATCACGGACACCGTCAACCTGTTGATCCAGGACGACGGCATCGCCATCTACCGCGAGGTGGTGCTGTCGATCGAGCATTGCCTGATGGTGCAGCCGGGCGCGGGGCGCTCCGGGATTCGCGTCGTCTACTCGCACCCGCAGTCGCTGGGGCAGTGCCGGCGATACCTGGAGAAGAACTTCCCGGACGCCGCGACGGAGGCGTCGCTGTCGAACTCCGCTGCTGTGGAGGTCATGATGCGGACGCCGGGGTCCGCGGCCATCGGTCCGGCGCGCGCGGCCGAGATCTACGGCGCCGAGATCCTGGAGCGCGGCATCGAGGACTCGCGCGTGAACAAGACGCGGTTCGTGGCGCTCGGGCGCGAGAGCGCACCGCCGACGGGCCACGACAAGACCTCGCTGGCGTTCGCCGTCGCACACGACCGGCCGGGCACGCTGGTGAGCGTGCTGCACGAGTTCTCCGACCGTTCGATCAACATGACGAAGATCGAGTCGCGGCCCTCGGGCGAAGACCTGGGCGTGTACGTGTTCCTCATCGACATCGATGGCCACCGCGACGACCCGCTGGTCGCGCAGGCGCTGGCGGCGGTGCGCGAGCAGGCGGACTTCTTCAAGGTCTTCGGTTCGTACCCGGCCTGGACGTAGCTGGTCCCCGAACTCGTTGGCCAGCCCCTGTCCCGGTCCGCATGGCAACGTCCGGCGCCCCGAGCAATGCCATCGGGGCTCATGGCGTCAGCAGTTCGCGCACGCCGTTTCCGGAGATCGCCCGTTTAGTCGGACCAGATAGGGTACTGGCGCGCCCGCCGGAGCCTGAAGTCGGCCTCGGGCAGTGTGAATCCGTTCGCTCGCACCTTACCCAGTAAGTCTGCAACCGTGCGTTGTTCTGCCGCCGTGAGCGCGGCGGCGAACAGGTCCTGGTGGAGCTCACGCGAGATCTCATCGGCCTGATCCGCGATGGCCCGACCTGTGGCGGTAAGCTCAAGCCTGATCGCGCGGCGGTCGTCCTCGTCGAGCCGGCGTTCCACCCAGCCGCGGGCTTCGAGCCGGCGGATGATCCCAGTAACGCTCTGCGTCTCCTGGAGCAGCACGATCGCGACGGTGCTCGGATGCATGGGGCGGCCGGCGTGACGGAGCACCGCGAGTATGCGCGCCTGTGACGCCGAGACGCCCAGGTCATAAAAGCGGCGCTCCAAGAGCTTGTACGACATCCAGTAGATCTCGCTTACCATCACCCAGGGCGCCAGCGAAGGATCCAGGAACGCCGGCGAGCCTGTCGTTTTCGCCGCTTTCGGTGTGGGCATCATTCACCTCCTACATCGCGCGCGTGTTTCGTAATCTACACTCTGCGCAGAGTTCGATCCACCGGCCTGCGTCCGGTGCGTAACCCGTCACCCCGCCCGCGCACCCCGCCCGCACGGACGCACTGCTCTAGTCCCTAGCCTCCAGCGCCGATAGCATGCACCGCAACCCGCTTCTATCGTCGAGGAGGAGCACCGCGTGGGCGCAGCGGCGGCCCTCTGTTCATCGGCTATGTGGGCGTTCACGAGCGTGCTGCTCGCGTCGCAGGCGGGGCGGCTGCGGCCGCTGCTGATGTCGGCGATCCGCAGCCTGACGGCGAGCCTGATCCTGATCGGGCTGCTCATCGCGACGAGCGGGCTCGTGCAACTCCGGGAGATGACGTTCATCACCGGCATCTCCATGGCCGGGTCGGGGATCATCGGCCAGGCCGTCGGCGACACGCTCTACATCAACGCGCTCGGCTTCCTGGGCGTGAGCCGCACGTTCCCGATCACGAACAGCGCGTATCCGTTTCTGACGTTCCTGCTCGCCGTACTGCTGCTCGGCGAAGACGTCGCGTGGACGCTGCCGATCGGCGGCGCGCTGATCGTCGGCGGCATCACGTGGATCGTGTTGGAGCAGCGCCGCGCCGACGCCGAAGACGCCGTGAAAGTCGAGCTGGTGCGCGGGCTGGCGTTCGCCGTCTGTGCCGCGCTGGCATGGGCGACGGCGACGGTGTGGCTGCGCGGGCAACAGGGGAACCTCGACGCGATCGGCGCGGCCAGCCTGCGCATCCCCGCGGCGTCGATGGCGGTGTGGCTGACGATCGCGATGACGCGGACGGGCGAGCAGCCGCTGCGGCAGCTCACGGCGCGGAGCGTCGCGATCGTGTCGCTCGCCGGGCTGCTCGGCACGGGACTCGGGAGCGTCTTGTTCATCTACGCGGTCGCCGAGCTCGGCGCGGCGAAGACGGCGTTCCTGACGACGTCGGCGCCGGTGTTCGCGCTGCCGATGGGTGTGATGTTCCTGTCGGAGAAGCTGACGCCGCGCGTGCTGCTCGGCACCGCCGTCACCATCGCCGGCATCTGGCTGGTGCTGCTGTAGCCGGTGATCACAACGGTATGCTCACACGCCTGCACCGCGGGGCTGAAAGCCCGCGGTGCAGGCGTGTGGACGACACCGCCCCGAGCGCCGCGCGGGCTGAAAAGCCCGCGCTACAGAAGCGACTCGGCGGGAGTCCGCTGGCGCCGGCGCGTGTACAATCGTGGCATGATTCGCCGTCCGCCGGTCCCCGACATGCGCGCACGCGTCGCCACCGGGCTCAGCGTCTTCTGCGCACTGCTGGCCGCTGGCACCGCCGGCTACATGATCATCGAACGATGGTCGTTCATCGACTCGCTGTTCATGACCGTGACGACGATCACGACGGTGGGGTATCGCGAGGTGCAACCGCTCGACACCAAGGGGCGGGTGTTCACGATCTTTCTGGTACTCTTCGGCGTAGGCACGGCGTTTTACCTGCTGACGACGTTCGTCGCCCTCGTGATCGAGGGCGACCTGCGCGCCGCGCTCGGGATGACACGGATGAAGGGACGCATCGAGCAGCTCCGCGACCACCACATCCTCTGCGGGTACGGGCGCGTCGGCGAGGAGATCGCGCGCGAGTTCGTCGAGCGCAACATGCCGTTCGTGGTCGTGGACCAGAACGCGACGGTGCTGCGGCACGCGATCGATGCGGGCTACCTGGTGATCGAGGGCGACGCGGCATCGGACGAGGTGCTGCTGGAGGCGGGCGTGATGCGCGCGCGCACGCTGCTCGCCGCTTCGGACTCCGACTCGGGGAACACGTACATCACACTCACGGCGAAGGCGCTGAATCCCGGCATCTTCGTGGTGGCGCGCGCGGGCAAGCGCGACAGCGAGGCGCGGGCGATGCGCGCGGGCGCCGACCGCGTCATTTCGCCGTACGCGATCAGCGGGAGGCGCATGGCGCTCTCGGCGATCCAGCCGAACATCGTCAACTTCATGGATACGCTCGCCGTCGGGCGGAACGCCGAGCAGATGCTCGCCGAGATCGAAGTGACGGAGGGGTCGGGGCTGTTCGGGCTGTACATTCGCCACGTGCGGGAGTCTTCGCGCGTGACGATCCTGGGGCTGCAGCGCGCGGGCGGCGAGCTGATCGTCGGGCCGCGCGAAGACGTGCGGCTGGAGATGGGCGACCGGCTGATGGTCGTCGGGCCGGAGGAAGACGTGGCGGCGGCGTCGCGCTCCAGCGACAAGCCGCAGCCCGTGCCGAAGGCGTAGTCCGCAAGAGCCGGGAGTGCCGTCATGCCCGCGAGCCCGCTGGCGAAGAAGCTGCAGATCAAGCCGGGGCGCGCCGGCTAGAACCAAGAACCAAGAACCTAGAACCTGGGTCAGAACCTTGAACGTAGAATCTGCGTGGTTTGATTGCACTTTGCTTTTCTCGATTTTCCGTTTTGCTAGCGCTGGCTGGCGGTGGTGGTGGGCTGATCTGAATCTGCGGGCGCGGGATCGGGCGCGGCCGGTTGATTGCGTTTGATTGGGTTTGATTGGGCCGGTGCGGGGCTATCAAACCAGCGGTGGTAGAGGTACCGGACGACGCCGCGCACGTCGTTGTTGAATCGCTTGTGGGGCGGCGGGAAGAAGCCCTGCTCGTAGAGCTCGTACGCGAGCGCCTTGTGGTCCGGATGGTTGACGATGCCCATGTAGACCGCGAGCATGCGGCCGCTGTGGTTGCCGTTGCGGACGCCGTTGAAGTTGCCTTTGGGTGCGCCGGCACCGGGTCGTTTGCCGCCTCGTGGCATGGTGGGCTCCGTTCTCGTTGCGTGTGACGCGAAGGCGACGTGCGAGGGTCTGCGCGTGGGGCGAGTGTAGGGGGAGTGTGGGGCGAAGTCCGAGCGGTTGGGGTCACTCGGGCGAGTTGTGCGTTGGGGGAACCGCAGATTACGCAGATTGCGCAGATGTGGGAGGCGGGTTCCTCGCCCTTGGCTGCTAGATTGCCCCAACTACATCGAGGTCTTCGCGGGTCTTCTGCATGATCTCTTGAAAACAGTCGTCACACACGCGCTTGGATGACGAGTACGCGCCTCCTAGTTTCGGGATCGCAACGCAGGTCTGCCCTGCCGCGAACACCGCACCACACCGCGAGCACTCCGATTTCCTTCCGACAGGCACACGTTTCGGGCGGCCGTTGGTGCTTCCGATTAACGAAGGGACCGGACCTCTAGGTCTGCGCTTTGTCATACTCGGAGATCGCCTTCTTTACGCGCCGAACGAGCGTTTGTAGGAGATCGTCAAGATTGGCGAGAACATCCTTGAATTCCTCAGTACTCGCCTCCTCGCGATCCTTACCGAGTCTCTTTCGTAGTTCAGCGTTGACCATCATAACAGCAGATACGAAATTGTTCCTTCCGGTAAGCCGTAATGAGGTGTACTTGCGGGACAACTCGATGCCATTCATCTCTAGACCGACATGGTTGAGCAAAAGCTTAGCTAGTCGCTTGGCTTGTTCATTGAGTCGCTTCTTCGATTCTTCCCACTCACGCTGGGGCTGCACGAGGAACGGCTCCGAAGGTTTCCGCACTTGCACGGGCGGCTTCTGTCCTGCCCTGATCGCCTCTTCGGCTTTGCTGGGATCGAGGCCGAGCAGCTTCATATGCTCGCGCAAGTCCTCGAGAATTTCTTGATCGTCCAGGCGTGTGAAATCCTCCTCCCAAAGGGAATCTACGATCTCACCGCGCACCACCACCCTTTCCTCCGCGGTCAGCCTCGTGGACCCTTCCCGGGTCGGCTTCGGCACCTCTGGATCGGCACCACCGATGACCTTGTTCCAGAAGGCCTGATCATCGCTCTCGAATTCCTCGAACTCTCTTAGACGCTCGTCGAGATTCATTCCCAGGTGGGTGACGATGTGGCCCATATTGTCCGGGTGAGTGGGGTCGTTACCGACGATAACGCGCATGATTCGCCCGACGAACTGGATGTACGGCGCGAGGCTCCTGAACGGCCGGAATATAGCTGCGACGCTCAGTTTCTGGTGGTCGAACCCTTCAGCGAGCATCTGGACCTGGATGATGCAATCGAGCGTACCGTTGCGGAGGGCATTCAGAATCTCTTCCTGCTCGTCGGCGGTCTGATTGCTATGAATGACGTCGGCGTTGTAACCACGCTCCTGATAGAGCGATCTGATCTCCCGTGCGTGATTGATTGAGCAAGCGACGGCGATGAGTTGATGGTGGGTACCGCTTTGACGCAGTTCCTCTAGTTTTTCTAGGCTGCTGTCAACGATGTGCTGGTTGCATGGGCGAGACAGAGCGACGCCTCTGCTAAACCAATCCTCGTCCTTAAGCTTCAGAACCTCGTCGAGGCTGTAGGTTTGGCCGCTCTGGTCCGCGAAGGTCATCTCGATCTGAGCAGGAGCGACGTAGCTGGCCTTGAGACGCTTGATGTATCCCTTTAACGTGGCACTCCTGAACGAGTAACGAAATACTAGTTCGCCATCGATTTCCTGGCGATCGCTCCGAAATGGCGTGGCTGTGAGCAGAACGACTTTGGCAGAGGGAAATCGTTCGATGACCTTCTGCCAGCTCATGGCGGTACTGTGGTGCGCTTCATCCACGATGATCATGTCGAAGAAGTTGTCGGGGAACTGGGTCAGCCATTTGTCGGCGTTCGTGGCAAGTTGCTGGATATTCGTGATGACAATGTGCGACTTGGTGGCAATCGACAAGTTGCCGCTGTCGAGCGTGCACGCAAGCGGCCCCGCGATCATCTGATCCGGGCTGAGGACTCCCATCCTGCGCCAAAAGCACTTCTGGCGGTTTGTAATGTCCATGGCATCGTACAGGCCATCTTTGATGGTCAGATTGGGCGCTATGACGATCACGCGCCCTTCGGCGAGGCCTAGTGGAAGCAGGGTCGCCAGTCCGGTCTTTCCGCATCCGACAGGTATTTGCAGGATCGCTTTGTTCTTGCCCGCGCGGAAGAACTCATAGGTGCTGAGGTATCCATCGCGCTGCGGGTCACGGAGGAGGTTGTTCGATTCAATACTGAACTCGAGGTTGAGGAAGAACGATTCAACAGGCTGGTTCGCCCTGACCCAAGCGTCAACGCCGGCTTTTTCAAAGACCCACTTCGTCGCGATCTTCTTTGCGGGTATCCGACCATCGCGAGCGAGGGTGTAGAGAGCGGTCTTGCCAACGCCGAGGTACGCCGCCGTCTCATCTAAGGAGAGCCACCTAGCGTCTGGTTCCACAAGAACCTCCTTCTATCAGATGACAGCAAACGATAGCAGACGACAACCGCCTTGGCAAGAGTTGAGGAACGCTGCACGCGTCATCGATTGCAACGCAGCCAGGGCCAAACTCCGGAGCGCTTGTGACGACGGAAGGGCGCCCGAACGGCGCCCACGAGGACGAGGAACCGCTCATGGCGGCCTTCACTCCGTCAGTTGCTGGCGGGCCGCGCAGGGTGGAAAGCCCGCGCTACGTGCGGGACGGGCAGCCGGGGCGGCTGCAATCCATGTCTGGGCCGTGCTAATCCGTGAGGCGGCGGTACAACGTGGGGAGGCGCTGGGGGAGATGCTCAACGTCGGCGACGACTTCGTCGCCCATGTCTTCGCACATCTGGCCGAGGTAGTCGTGGCCTTCCTTGTCAACGGTGAGGGCGAACGGGGTGATGCCCTTGCGGGTGCGCTTCGAGCGTCGCCGCGAACGCCTCCTCGTTCATCACGAGGTGGCGGACGGCGAAAGAGCCTGCGGTAAGGTCCGCGATGCGCGCGAGTTGCCGGCGATCGTGCGCGAGGTGAGGCCGACGGCCGCGATCATCGCCGGCATCATGGCCGAGGCGGTGCACCGAGACTCACCACCACACCGGAAACCCCGACAGGTATCCGTGTCAAACGGCAACTGTCACCATGCGGAACGCGCCAAGACGCGGGGGCATGCGCCCCACCAACTCCTACACTCGCATCAGATGCCCTGCTCAACCGGAAGGCCCGCGAGCTGCCACTCCGGAAACCCGTCGTAAAGACGGCGCGCACGCCGGCCGCTCGCTTGGAGCAGCTCGATCGATTGGGGCGCCAGCACACAATATGGACCACGGCAGTACGCGACGATTTCAAGATCCACCGGCAACTCATCGAGCCGGGCGGAGAGTTCCTCGAGAGGAATCGAGACCGCGCCCCGGATGTGGCCCGCTGCAAACTCTTCCACCGGACGGACATCCAGCACCATGACGTCGCCGCTGTCCATGCGGCGGAGCAGTTCGTCGCGTGCTATGGGATCGAGGGCGTCTCGAGCGGTGAAGTACGTCCGTACGGTTTGTTCGACTTCCGTCAGCCGCGCGCGCGCGAGCTCCTGCAGCGCGTTCATGAAGTGAGAGACCGTCTCGTCGGTGATCCGGTAGAACACCCGCGTCCCCTCTTTGCGCGTCGCGACGAGGCGCGCCTGCCGCAGCAGTTGCAGATGCGCGGACGCCGTCGTCAGGCCGAGATCCGTTGCCGCCGCGATGCCGTCAACGCTTCGCTCGCCCTGGCGCAGCAGGTCGAGGATTTCAAGCCGCTTGGGGCTGCCGGCCGCTTTGCCGAGCCGGGCAAACTGCTCGTAGAGGGCGTCCTTTACTTCCCGGGGTCCCAAGTCTTGCATATCTCCCATTATCCAGATATCTTTGGAATATCGTATCGCGTCCGCCTCGCGCTGGCAACAATCAAGCGCCGGAGAAGCTAAGATGGCCGAACCCCAATGCGTCGTCATCCTCGGAGGCGGTATCGGCGGCATCGTCGCCGCCCGGCGCATCCGCTCACTCGTGCCGCGCGACAGCCGGGTGATCCTCGTCGATCGACAGGCGCTCCAGTCGTTCCCGCCTTCGTACACGTGGGTAATGACAGGCGAGCGCCGGCCGGCTTCTATCACCCGTGACCTCCGGAAGCTTCGCCGCAAAGGCATCGAGGTCGTGGAGGGCGCCGTGGAGGCGATCGACGTTGAGGCGCGCACGATCGTCGCCGCCGGCGCCGAGATGAGTTACCACCACCTCATCGTCGCACTCGGCGCCGAGCTCGCTCCCGATGCGATCCCGGGACTGTCCGGCGAGGCGTTCTCCTATTACCGGGCAAACGATGCCGAGCGGCTGCATCGCGAGTTGGAGCAATTCAACGGCGGCCGTGTCGCTGTCTTGATCCCGTCGCTCCCCTACAAGTGCCCGGCAGCGCCGTACGAAGGCGCAATGCTTCTCGACTCGCTCTTCCGCAAGCGGGGCATCCGAAGCCGCGTCGAGATTTCGTTCTCAACGCCGGAACCGCAGCCGCTGCCAGTGGCGGGGCCCGTGCTCGGATCGGCCGTCGTCGCCATGCTCGGACAGAAGGAGATCGCCTACCACCCGCAACGCAAGACGGCCGCGATCGACGCCGCGACACACGAGATCGTCTTCGAGGACGGCACGCGTGAAGGCTACGACCTGCTGATCGCCGTGCCGCCCCATCGGCCTCCGGCCGTCGTCCGCGAATCGCCGCTCGCGGGGCCGTCTGGCTGGGCGCCGGTCGATGCGCACACGCTGGCGACCGCGAGTCCGCACGTGTACGCGATCGGCGATGTCACGGCGATCCCGCTGGTCGATGGCATGATGCTGCCCAAGGCGGGCGTCTTCGCGCATGCCGAAGCCGATGTCGTGGCGCACAACATCGCTGCCGAGATACGCGGCCGCGATGAGCGGCGCAGCTTCGATGGTCATGGCTATTGCTTCCTGGAGGTGGGTGGAGGCCGCGCCGCTTCCGCCAACGGCGATTTCTACGCGTCGCCCCGCCAGGTGAAGATGCAGGACCCCACTCGCTTGCGGCGGCTCGCGAAGAAGCTGTTCGAACGCTGGTGGCTCTACAGGTGGTATTGAGATGGAGTTCTCGCAACGTCAGTACGGCGCGCTGATTGACCTGGCCCGGGATGCGCTCCCCCGCGAGGTATGCGGGCTGCTTGCCGGCGAGCCAGGCATCGTTCGCGAGATGATCCCGCTGACGAACGTGGACCACAATCCGGGCGGCTGCGGCTGGAGAGCCGACTCGCGCGAACAACTGCGCGCGTTCGAGCGCATCGATGACATGGGGTGGCAACTCCTCGCCATCTATCACTCGCACCCGCGCTCAGACTGCCTATCCGTCCGAACGCGACATCGAACACGCGCTGTATCCGGACGCCTTATACGTTATCGTCTCGCTGCTCAACCACGATACACCTGAAGCCGGGGCGTTTCGCATCTCCGAAGGAGTCGTAACCCCTGAACCGCTTTCCATCGAACGTGACCCGGTTGCTGAGGCGCGGATCACGCCAAAAGCCCGCTGATCGGAGAAGATGTGCACGCGCTCTTTATCATCAACGACCCGCCGTACGGGACCGAGCGAGCATACAATGCCCTGCGCCTCGCGCATTCCTTAACCCAGCGTGAAGGCGAACAGGTGCGCGTCTTCCTCATCGGCGACGCGGCCGCATGCGCGAAACGCGGACAGCAGACGCCGAACGGCTACTACAACCTGGAGCGCATGCTCAGCGCCATCGCCCGCCGAGGCGGCCAGATCGGCGTTTGCGGAAGCTGCATGGAAGCACGAGGCATGGTCGATCAGGAGCTCGTTGAAGGCGCGCATCGCAGCAGCATGGACGAGCTGACCGAATGGACGCTCGCGGCGGATCGCGTGTTAACGTTCTGACTCCCGCCGGCCAGTCGTCGCTCGTCGCTCGCCGCTAGGCAGGGCGGGGCTCCTTTCCGGTGCGCGGGACCGCAGGCGCTGTACCCGGCGCAGCCGGACCGCCGCGCGCCCGCACACGATGGATCACAGCCGCCCCCGGCTGTACCCGCAGCAGCCGGATCACCCCCGCCCCTCTTCCGCCTTGCGGCTTCCTTCCCCATAATCGCCTGACGAGGGCGGAGCGACGCATGATGGAGGTTGAATGGACTGGCAGGAGATCTACCGGCAGAAGCTGACGACGCCGCAGGAGGCCGCGAAGGCCGTGAAGTCCGGCGATACCGTCATGGTCCCGATCTTTCCGCCCGCCACGCTCCCCCCCGCGCTCGCCGCCCGCCGCGACGAGTTGAGCGACGTCACGATCCGCCTCCTCGCCCCGGCCGGCGACCCCGGCTGGCTCCGCCTGCCCGATGAATCATCGTTCCGCGTCGAGTTCGAGCTGTACATCGGCGACTACGCGCGCTTCGTCACCGATGAGCGCCGCGGCACGTATCTCCCCAACCTCTTCTCGCTCGGCATGAAGGCCTACGACCAGGGCCGGCCCGACGTGCGCATCCCCGACGTTGCGTTTTGCACGGTGTCGCGCCCGAACCGCGCCGGCTACGTCCATTTCGGCCCCCACCACTGGCTGCAGCGCGCCTACGCCAAGCGCTGCCCGACGGTCATCGCCGAGGTCAACGACCGCGTATCGCCCGTCTACGGCAACGTCTTCATGCACGTCTCCGAGTTCGACATGTTCGTCGAGCACACGCCGCCGCTCTTCGGCCGCGAGGAGTTCGAGAAGTCGCTCGGCATGATCACCGACCCCGCGCGGCTCGAAGGCTGGAAGCACCTCGGCGATGAGCTGCCCAATCTCCAGATCCTCGCCTCCGTCGCCGCGCTGATCCCCGCGCTCGCGCCGGACGATGTGCGCCGCCTGCTCGGGCTCGCCGACCCGCCGGAGGAAGCGGAGCCGATGGCGCGCTACCTGCGCGACCTTGTGCAGGACGGCGACACGATCCAGATCGGCGTCGGCGAGCCGTCGCGCGGCATGGTGCGCCTCGGCGCGTTCGAGGGACGCAAGCATCTCGGCATCCACACCGAGCTCGGCTGGCCGGGCCTCGCGCGCATGTGGCGCGACGGCATCGTCAACGGCAGCCGCAAGGAGATCCACACCAACAAGTCGGTCGCCACGGCGTGGACCGGCTGCGACCCCAACGACCTCGACATCATCGAAGGCAACCCGCACTTCGAGCTGTACGACCCGGACTACGTCCTCCACCCGCGCACGCTGACGAAGTTCGACCGATTCATCGCCGTCAACAACGCGATCACCGTCAACCTGCTCGGCCAGATCAACGCCGAGACGGTGTTCGGCGGCCGCATCATCAACGGCACCGGCGGCCAGCCGGAGATGCACCTCGCGGGCGCCTTCTCGCCGCGGGGCCGCGCGATCACGCTGCTGCCGTCAACGGCGATGGGCGGCGCCGTGTCGCGGATCGTCGCGCAGATGGAGACGGGGTCATACGTCACGATCCCGCGCTTCTACGCCGACACCGTGATCACGGAGTTCGGCGTCGCGCGCCTCTGGGGCAAGAACCACCGCCAGCGCGCCGAAGAACTGATCGCCGTCGCCCACCCCGACCACCGCGACGACCTCCGCGCCCAGGCCCACGCCCTCTGGTGGCCGTGACCCTCCAAGCATCCATCCTCTGCCAGGCGATCGCGCGAGTGAGCCGCGTGCCCGCGCTCAAGATCGCGAGGTGGAGCTTCACCGGCGTCAGCCAGTACTGGACGCTACTCCAGGCGCACGTACCTGCGTGCAACCGGGTCGTACTGGAGCACGCACTTGTTCTTGATAGCCGCGGCCAGGTCTGGTACCACGGCTCTCCAGGTGTAGATGCGATCGTAGTAGAGATTCAGGGCCGCGCGCGTAGACACGCCATAGTAGTCGGCTATCGGGCTGTTCAGCAGAAACACATGACTCTCCGCGGCCAACTGCCCGCAGAGTTGCGGCACCGCATGGACCATCTGATCGAAGGCTTGCGCCTGGCCGCCGATCCTTGCCTGTCTCTCCCGCGCCTGGGCGCTCAGGAACAACACGATCAGGGGTAGGAAGAAGGCCAGAGCCGCGACCGGGGCTAGCCGCGCGCGGAAGCGCCGTGTCGCATCGGCGACGAGATGAACAACGAAGACGGTCAAGGGTATGGATGCCAGGTACGTGTACCTGTATTCGATGCCTGCCGGGAAGAACGAATACGGGAGCAGTGCCGCGAGGGTCCAGAGGAAGCAGAAACCGAGAACCGGCGCTCGGAGAGCTACAGACAGACTCCCCAGGATCAAGAAGGCGCTGGCCGCATAGGGACGTGCCGGCCCAACCCAGGGCGCCCAGTCGTCAGCCACCGGCAGCGTCATCCACTTCAGGTAATCCCATAGATTTCCCCGGGCATGCCAGCCGAAGCCGTAGAGCGTGTCTTCGCCGGACCGATACTCCTCGACGTAGATGTACACGAAGTACACAAGCGTAAGCGCCGCGAACGGCGCGACGTTCCGAGCGACTCCGTCAATTCGGCGCGCGTTTTCGGACGCTTTGCGGAAAGGGCCAGGGCCGCAAGGACGATGGGGATGGTCACCGAGGATTCCTTGGACAGGAGCGCCAGGAGCAGGGACGCAATAGCTCCGACATACGACAGGCGTTTGGAACCGCCTTGTTGGAGGTGGTGAGCGTACAGTACGAGCGTCAAGAGAAAGAAGAACGTCCCGAGCAACTCCGTTACGGAGGAGATCCACGTGACCGCGTAATCGTAGGTCGGAAGAACCACGAAGAGGACGGCCGCGCACAACGCCGCAGGCGCGGACCTGGCGATCGATCGCACCACAATGCCGACCAGGACGGCGTTGGCACTATGAATGAGCAGATTCAGCACGTGATATGGGAAAGGGTCAGTCCCGAACATCCGCCAGGCTGCGTAAAAGTAGCTGTTGACGAGCGGACGCCAGAAGGGCGTCGCGGGATCGAACTGCGACCCGGTAGGAAACGAGAACGCCCGCTTGAAGAAGCGAAGGGCGTTGGGGCTCTGCGCCGCGTTGAGCCAAATGAAGTCATCCAGAGCGAAGAAGTCAGTCAGGTGGGGCCGGTACACCAGGAACGCGAGCATGACACAGGCGAGCCCCGCGGCAGCGACGGCGAACCCGCCGTCGCCGTCGAACGCCCAATGCCGGCCGCGCTCGACTATGCGGAGTTTGTGCTCGCCCGATCGGACGATCAGCTTCTGATCTACGGCGCCGGTGGCCTCGTCGCGGAATACGACGGTCGCGGCGCTACTTCCGTTCATCCGCATGCTCATGACGGTTACGGGTCCGGCCGGCGACAGACCTTCGACAACGGCGCCGGCGACGAGCTCTTCGAGCGCGGCCATACTTCTCCAATGCCAAACGGGGTCGCGGCTTCGAGATCATGGGAGCTGCCGGTTGCGGTGTCAACGTTGCGCGGTCACGACCCGGCCGGAGGCGGTGAGCAGGGTGCTGAAAAACGATTCTTGTTCTCGTGGCGCGGGAACAAGAATCGTGGCGCGGGCTTTCAGCCCGCGTTCGTAGATTCAACTCGCCACTCCGTATCGACGTTTAGACGCCATCCGGCGACTTTTTCAGCAGCCCGTGAGCATTCGCTGCCCGGCTGGCGGCATCTGCGTGCATCGGGGTAGTCGTTGACTTCGCCGAACACAACGCGAATATCGTGTTCGCCGGAGCTTGTTCGGTGAGCCTGCCGGCCGCGCGGCCACGGCAGCACATAATAAAGGCGCACAGCTCATCGCAACGGGTCTATCCTGCCAATGACCCTTCGGAGGGCGTGGCGTCCTGAGCAGGGACGCTCCCCGCCGCCCCTTCGAAGGGTCGGCGGTCACCGCGTAGTCCCTGCTGACAATCGGATGGTCCGGTGAGGATGAGGGATAGACTAGCCTCAGGCCCCGCCTCCGTCGGCCAGCCCACCCCGCCTAAGCTCCCCTGGCGGGGAGCAAAGTTATGGTACGCGCACTCCGCGTGC
This sequence comes from uncultured Chloroflexia bacterium, assembly GCA_963701135.1. GTDB lineage: Bacteria > Chloroflexota > Dehalococcoidia > DSTF01 > JACRBR01 > CAYJMJ01. The sequence continues at coordinate 1,825,398 of OY969567.1, read as the reverse complement.
CGTCAAGCCACCAAGATCGCCAACGGTGTCGCGCGGCGAAGCGCTGCCGGGCGACGGGCCGTCGGGTGCCCAGGCCCACGCCCTCTGGTGGCCGTGACCCGCGGGCCGCATAGCAACATCACCGACGGCGCCGCCGGCGAGAACGGCCGCACCGCGCTCGTGGCTATTGGAGCAAAGCATCGAACAGAATCTCACTGCGGGTACGGCCGAAGGTTCTGCAGCGCGGAGATGAACGTTTGCTTGTCCGTCAGCGGGTTCAGATCTGGGCCGGGCGTGAGTGGCGTTCCCCTGGTTGCGATTCCGAGCACCGTCGTGTCGCCGAGTGTGATGATGAGCCGTATCTGTTCCAGCGTTCCGAGGCGGTTGCGCAACTCCAGGACGCGCCCCGTGCTGCCCGCTACCATCACCTCGGTGACGATGGTGCCTTGAGCCGGCATGTCGCCTTGGACAGCCTTCACCTTATCCCACGCCCGCTGTGTGAAGAGAATGATCCGCAGCCCCACGCTGCCGCTGCCGGGCAACAGGGTAGCGTCGTAGCTAAAATTCGCCCCTCCGCCGTCCACCTCGCCACCGAAATCCCCACTGGACGGTCCGGTGAACGCCAGGCCACCGGCGGTGAAACCCCGGCCCACAGTTGCCAGGTAGCGCTGATCCAAGACACCGACTTCGAGTTTTATCCGCCGCACAATACACTCGCTGACTGCGGCACGCTGATCGTCTACGCCGACGGCGATTGCGACATCTTTCCTTCCGAGCAACGTGAGTTGTTGGAGAACAGCGGCGCGGCCGACAAGACGCTGACGGAGCTGCCGTGGGCCGACCACTACCTGCACCCCGTTGGCGACGAGGGCAAACGCATGGCCGACGCGCGCGAGCGGCTCATCGACATCATCGTGCCGTGGATCGAAGAGCGCATCGGCGCGCCGTAGCGACGGCTAGCCGAGCACGATCTCCGCGATCGGGCGCAGCATCTGCGCGGGGCCGCTGACGAGCATCGTCGTCAGGCAGGTCTTCTTCCACTCCGCCAGCTCTTCGCGGATCTTCTCCGGCGGGCCGATCAGCGTGGTGTCCTCCACCATCGACGTCGGTACCGCGGCGATCGCCTCACGCTTGTTGCCTTCGAGGTAGAGCTTCTGGATGTGGTTGCACTCTTCTTCGTACCCCAGGCGCGCCAGCACGTCGAAGTGGAAGTTCGCGCCCTTCGCGCCCATGCCGCCGACGTAGAGCGCCAGCATCGGCCGCACCATGTTGGCCGCGGCCTCGATATCGTTGGTGATGATCACGGACACCATCGCCGCAACCTCGAAGCCGGCGGCGCTGCGCCGTGCGCCGGGCCGCGCGAAGCCCTCGGCCAGCGCCTGGCGGTAGAACTTGTCGCTCTTCGGCGAAAAGAAGAGCGGCAGCCAGCCATCGGCGATCTCGGCCGCGAGCGCGACGTTCTTCGGGCCCTCGGCCGCGAGGTAGATCGGGATGTCGGCGCGGAGCGGGTGCACCGTCGACTTCAGCGGCTTGCCGAGGCGCATGCCGCCGGGGTACGGCAACTGGTAGTGCTCGCCCTGGAACTCGACGGGCTTGGTCGCGCGCGAAGATGCGCCGGACGATCTCGATGTACTCACGCGTGCGTTGTAGCGGCTTGGGATAGGGTTGCCCGTACCAGCCTTCAACCACCTGCGGCCCTGACACACCCAATCCCAGGATGAAGCGCCCGCCCGAAAGGTGATCGAGCGTCATCGCCGCCATCGCCATTGCCGCCGGCGTACGCGCTGAGATCTGTGCGATCGACGTGCCCAACTTGAGCCGCGACGTCTTCGACCCCCACCAGGCCAGCGGTGTCAGCGCGTCCGAGCCGTACGCCTCGGCCGCCCAGATGGAGTCGAACCCCAGGCGCTCGGCCTCCGCGATCGCGTCTTCGATGCCCGCGGGCGGGCCGCTGCTCCAGTAGCCCGTCGAACAGTCCCAGCTTCATTGCGTCTCCTGCTTTCTCGTTGCGGCACGCTCTGGCAACCTGATGGTACAGCAACATTTCGTCGCTGCCAGCGCTATTCGGCACCCGCAACACTGGAGGAAACATGCAACTCCGTCCGCTCGGACGCACCGGCATACGCGTCCCTCCGCTCTGCCTCGGCACGATGACGTTCGGCCTGCAATGCGACGAGGCGACGTCGTTCGCGATCCTCGACCGCGCATCCGAAGGCGGCATCGGCTTCATCGACACCGCCGACGTGTACCCGCTCGGCGGCGACCTCTCGACGGTCGGCCGGACGGAGGAGATCATCGGCCGCTGGATGCGCGATCGCGGGAACCGCGGCCGCATCGTGCTGGCGACGAAATGCGCGGGCCGCACGGGCGCCGGCGCGAACGACGTGGGCCTCTCTCGTTACCACATCCAACGCGCGGTCGAGGACAGCCTGCGGCGTCTCGGCACCGACGTCATCGACCTGTACCAGGTGCACGCGTTCGACCCGTTCACGCCGATCGATGAGACGCTGCGCGCGCTCGACGATCTCGTGCGCGCGGGCAAGGTGCGCTACATCGGCTGCTCGAACTACCCGGCGTGGCGGCTGGGCGACGCGCTGGCGACGAGCGAACGGCTCGGCATCAGCCGCTACGAGACGGTGCAGCCGCGCTACAACCTGCTGTACCGGGACATCGAGACGGAGCTGCTGCCGCTGTGCCAGAGCAAGGGCATGGGGGTCATCGTCTACAACCCGCTCGCGGGTGGCTTCCTCTCCGGCAAGTACGCGAAGGGCCAGGAGCCTCAAGAGGGTACGCGCTTCACGCTCGGCAGCGCGGCGATCAGGTATCAGCAGCGTTACTGGGACGACGCGCAGTTCGACGCCGTCGCCGCGCTCCGCGACGCGGTCGATGCGCGCGAGAAGACGCTCGCGCCGGTCGCCATCGCGTGGGTGCTGGCGCAGCCGGGCATCACGTCGGCGATCATCGGCGCGAGCAAGCCGGAGCAGCTCGAAGACACGCTCGCGGCCGCCGATCTGCAACTCGATGACGAGCTGCGCGAAGCCTGCGACGCCGCGTGGTGGAGCTTGCCGAAACGGCCGGTGGTGGAGGGGTATCGCTAGTACGGGATGCGGTCGAGCGGTTACCGTTTAGCCGTAGAGGCCGCCGCGTCCGCGCAGGGGAAGGTTGTCCGCCGAAGGTGGCGCTCGCATCGCCCGCAGCTCGTCCCATTTTGACCTGAGGCGCGCGGCCATCGTCTTGATTTCGGCCTCGTTGCGGACGGCGTCGGCTTGTCGCAGGTCGCGAAGGCGATCCGCAAGCGTGTTGATGTCACCGAGGAGCCGGCGCTCGGAATCAGACGTAGCGGTGTTCCGAAGTTGCACGCCGGCCTCCCTGGAGTACTGCTGCGGGCGTCCGCCGCGGCGGCTGTTGTGGCGATCCTGCGCCGGCGGCTGCGCGAGGCCCAATCGGCCCCGCGCGGCCGCCAGCGGCAGGGTTGCGGTGCTCGCTAGCTCGCCAGCCGGACGTTGACGGCGCGGCTGCGGCGCGGGTCGCGGTCGTCCGCCTGCTTCTCGAACTCGACGGTCTGGCCCTCGTTCAGCTGGTCGAAGATCAGACCACCCTGAAGTGCCGAGCTGTGGAAGAACACGTCCTCGGACGCTCCCTCGGGTCGGATGAAGCCGAATCCGCGGGTGCGCTCGAGGCGCTTGATCTCTCCGGTTGCCATGGGAACTACCTCCTGTCGCCGTGTGGTGTTTCGTCATTCCGGCAGATGTACCGGCGAACACGGCGTATACACAAATCGTTCCGCCGAACAGCATGTCAGGCGACCTCGTCCGTTGAAGTCGTCTTGTGCGGCGGAAGAACCGTGGCGAACAGGAGACTGCGAGAGGAGGATTTCCCTGAGAGGGTACCGGATCGACGGAGAATCGACAAGCAGCGATGGCCTTGCAGCCTGCCGGACCGCGGCCCGTTGAATCTGTGGTGAAGCTGGCACGCCCGGAGGGATTCGAACCCCCGACCCTCGGTTCCGAAGGACGCGATCCACCGGGTTTGACCGTGTTATGTCAGGTGCGATTGGTCATTTTGAATCTGGCGATCGCCCGGTCTAGGTAGCGTGTGGGGGAAGCTGGCGGATCGAGTGATTGTTTCGCCGGTTGTCCGTTTCGCCGCGCGAGCATCTCGCAGGTTCGCACGTAATCAGCTAAAGCGTCGCTCACGCCCTTCCGATAACTCCTCGAATGAGGAGGGCCATCATGCCAGATTTCGATGTCGAAGCGATTCACACATTGCTCACAGAGATCGCCGACGGGAAGCGCTGGGAGGATCTACGCACAACCCACGCAGGTCTCACGGAAGAGGAATTCAGTGACCTCAAAGGATTCGTCCAGAACTGCCAGGCGATCGATCGGAACGCGTGGAAAACGTGGTCTGATGAAGAGATCCAGCGACTTAGAGGACTCAACTACCACGGCGCATCTGTCACCGAGATCGCTCACGAGCTTGGCCGGTCTGAGCCCGCCGTAGAGATCATGCTACCGCGCCCCAAGAGGCGTAGCGCCTAAGCGTTCCAGTTCGCCGAGAATGGAGGAGAGCGACGGGTGGTACGCAATGGATGCATATTCTGCGGGAACCGTCCCACGACACGCGAACACACAATCCCTCGTTGGGCGTACGGCGTGCTGAGCGAGGATCCGCGCGGCATCGCTCCGGACTCCGCGCATAGCCGCCATAGCAGCACGGGCATGCAGCAGGATTGGAGGAGCGCAAATCCGATCGACTTCGTCGCGAACTGCGTCTGCAAGGCTTGTAACTCAGGCTGGATGAGCGATATCGAAACCGCCGCGCAACTCGCTATATCGGCCATGATCAGAGGCGAGCCCGTGGCCCTCAACCGGCAAAACCAAGACCAAGTCGCCGCCTGGCTGGGCCTGAAGGCGATCGTTCAGCGTTATGGCCAGAGTCCGCCGCTCTCGGTACCGCGGGAATGGCTCGACCACTACCATACGCATCATCGTGCGCCGGACAGCTGGACGATGCGGATTTCACGGTATGCCGGTGATCGGGTTGTGCGCATGACCGGCGCAGACGGCACCGCGATTATTCGAAACTCCCTCGCTCCATTTCCGGTACAACAAGCCGCGCTGATGTTCAGTATCGCGATCGGGCATTTCTTTGGTCAGGTCTTGGGCGTCCGTCAGCAAACAGCCGTGGGCGGAGATCAGCGCCTGTTCGCGGAAATTTGGCCGCACCCGATTCTGCGGCTCGGCACGGCGCAACTCGTTAGCCCTGATTTGGTGGCTTGGCCGCCCGAGGGCTCGCTGAACGACTCGGACTTCGATCGCTATGGCCGTGATCCCGCAGGAACAGGTCGATAACATTCGCTCTATGAACACCGACCGTCCGGGATACGGTCGTTCCGAGCCGCGCGGGCGTCCAGTTTCCAGGATCGGTGCCCCCTCTGCCCTTCTCTCTCCGGTTGCCGCTGTCGGTATCGTGCGAGCGGATCCCTCCTCCTATCCGGCGATCCAGGGCGCGGTAAAATTGGTGCCCCCGTGTAGATGATCCTAACCGCCCGCACGCTCGTGACTGAACAAGCTCCCTACGTTGGACGCGATTAGGTGGACCGGAGACCCCTCCTGAACGTGAATTGATTGTTTGGGGCGTCAAGAAGGCGAGCCGCGAGGCCCGCCCCTTTGAACCTGGATTGAATCTGGCACGCCCGGAGGGATTCAAGCGCCCGACCCTCGGTTCCGAAGGACGCGCCAGGTCGTCCCAACCCACCCCACCGCGCTCCGTTACGTCACGTCCTGTATCTGTGCGGACTCCTGCGGCATGCTTCACCGCATCTGTCGGGAACGCGCGCCGGGCGCGTCGATCGCGCGCACTATGGGCCGCGATCGTACGCGCTGGAGGCGATGCCGATCGAACTGGCAGGAGGGCGCGCGCGCTCGGGCGGCGGGATGATACCGCCCGCAGGAGTGGGGCGAGAGGGAGGTGGGGTGCGACATGTCGCCGCGGGCGCATCGCCGCCGGGGTGATTGCAGGGGTTCGGGCGCATTGCACCGGGAAGTTTGGGTGGGCACACCCGCATATCGACACGGGGACTGGACACGACCAGCGGCGTCGCCGATACCCCAGTAATGAAGAGTAACGCGGGCCGCGGGATTCGGGTGCGAGTGCCACGCAAGGTACTGATCGCCATCGGCGCGCTGGGCGCCATCTGGGTGCTCTCCTCCGTGGTGCTGTACGGCGTGTTCTCTCGAGATGGAGATGGCGCTGAGTCGCAGGTCATCGCCGTCGCTTTTCGCGCAGATGGCGGCTCACCCGCCGTCGCCGTCGCCTACGGCCACCCCTACGATATGGATCTCGAACTCCCCGCCGGAGACTACTACGTCCAGCTTGTCAACGGCGCAGACGCGATCATGAACCTGGGCAAGGTGCCGTTCAGCGATGGCCACGGCATGCACTTTGCCAAGTTCTCAGGCCCAACCAGCGACAGCGATCACGACGATGCGGCTGCCCTGCGGACCGTCGCCAATTTCGTCAACGATGTCGAGTCAGCGCGGCTCGACGTGCTGTCCTCCGCCTCCGGCGGCTTCACGCAGCCGCTGTTCACGGCCGATGTCAGCGGCGACGACTTCGCGCGGTTCTACGCAAGCTACCTCGCGCTCGGCGACGAGGAGGCGAACCTGACCGCGGCATTGACGATGCTCGCCAAAGAGATGGCCGTCCGTGAGCCTGTCCGATACGTTCGCGCCGACGGGGCGCCGCCGGCGGGGCTGTTCGACACGCTCCTGGATAAGACGCTCCCTGACTTCTTCAACCGCATGCGCAAGCTGCCGGAGCGCGAGCGCGGACGCGTGCAGCAAATCATCGCCCAGATGGACGCCGACGAGAAACAAGAGGCCTTCGACAGTCTGCCTGCGAACCTCCGGGGCGATGCAGGCAATTTCGATGAATGGCAACAGGCGGTGCGGCGCGGCGAGCTCGACCAGCAGCTAGGCGCCATCCACGGCCACCTGTACGCAGAGGCCATCGGTGCGACTCAGAAGGCGGGCCAGACACTGGGCAAGGCTGTGGCTGAAGAGAGCGGCCCGCTCCTCGAATCAGGCGCCGATCTCATGATCAAGGCGTACGGCAAGGTCCCGCACATCGGCAAGGCTGTTGAACGTCACGAAGAAGGCGCTGGAATGGGAGGGCTACGTCCGTAAGCTCTACAACGACCCAAACGCCGGCGCGGCCGGCATCCTGAAGGGCCCGTACCAGAAGCTCGCGAAGGACCGGATCAAGGCCGACCTGCAGAAAATGATGCCGAATGCGTCGCCAGCGGTGATCGACAGCCTCGCGGGCCAGCTTTCCCGGCGCATGGCCGCGACGCTCGCGGCCGGCCTCGTCCTGCCGTCGCCCGTGGCAAACGCGGCAACGGGCGGCGCGACGCCCGGGCTCCCGCCGGCGGCCCAGGCCGAGGCTAACAGCACACCGAGTGCTCCGGAATGGGTCGACCTCCTGGTCAATGCGATCGCGCAACGTCTGCTGAGAGACGGTCAGAGGGGCATCGAGGTCGCGGTCGTAACCGACGACCTGCGCGTGTGCCTGCTGGCCGGCGTGGCCGCCAACCTCGGCCGCGATCAGGCGCTGGCGGCGTGTGCCTACATCCTTGATCATCTGCCGAGTGCGACGCCTACGATCGCAGCGGAGCCTCCGGCGCCGCCTGACGACAACCCGGAGCCTCCGGTGCCTCCGGCGCGGCCAGCCAACACGCCGGTGCCTCCGGCGCCGCCAGCGGACTGCCCAACGCCCGACTCGGACGGCATCATTCACACAGATCTCGACGGAATCGAGCGCTGCCTGGGCCGCTGAAGGCCGGGCCGCACTCGCAAGATCGTCGGCAATGCACGATAGCGCCGTGTACGAGCGCCGATGGCAGCCTGCCTGCGATCAGCCCTCGAATCAGGCTACGTAAGATCCAGGAGCCGGCCCGCTACCACCAGATCTTGTCTCGCCAACGGGCCGTCCCAACCAGTCACGGGGCGGCCCGTTTCGTATCTGGTAGTTGGGTCGTTCGTGCCACTCCGTCCGCTATTTGCTTCGTGAGGCGTTGCTCAGCCTCCGCCCGAGACACCCGGAGTTTCGGCTCTTGGACCGGCGGCGGTGTGCTCTTTCTCGGTGGCATCGATGCACTCCCGGATCAGCAACCCCGTCATTCTGCTCTGTCCCGGATGCTCAGGTTGGAGTTAGGCTGGGCCACCTGCGTAGCCGCGGCGCGCCATCGCGAGACACGAAGGACCCGATAACCCGGCTCGGCTCCGGGTGGCGAGGTCCCCCAGAGAGGCTCTGATCCATGTCATCTTCCGCCCGATGCCGTTCTCGTCTTGTCCCCTTCGCCATCGTCCTGCTCGCCCTCGTCTTGAGTGCGTGCGGAGACGGCAAGGCTGGTCCGTCCGGTGCCGGCAAGCCCGCCTCCGAGACCGACATCAGCGGGACCTATGTCGTCGTCCAGGATTCCGACGGGACGCGCCCTAAGCCCGGCGCGACCGTCACGCTCGTCCTGGACAACGGGACGCTGTCCGTGAGGGCAGTGAGCGCCGGCGAGGAGCTCACGGACACCGGCACATACAGCATTCACGATGGGCGCATGACTATCGAGTTTATCGAGCAAGAGATATCGGCCACGGATCAGCCGTACAAGTTTGACGGCGAGACGCTGGAGATCCCGGTGAGGATGTTCGGCGAGGGCGCTGGCTCCTCGATCTGGAAGCGAACCGATGGACAGGCGACGAACAAAGCCACCCCCGGGGCACCGGCGACGCTGAAGAGCGATTGGGGCCGCTGGGATCTCAAGAAGGACGCCGGGGCGGCGGCAACGAAGAGCTTCGTGGATGCGGTGAACGAGAAAGGCAAGACGTGGACACAGGCTGTCGAAGAGACGGCCGCCTTCGCCCGCAGCCTGCCAAACGTCGCCGACGCCACGGTCTCACCCAACGGCCTGAATATCACCATCCGCTACAAGGACGGTACCGGCGACTACGTCGTGACGGAGCGCATGGAACTCGCCCCCGCGGAATCCGCGGCCATCGGCTCACCGTCGCCCGAGTTGCTGGTGTCGGCGCGACCCGTCGCCGCCGGCCGGCCGGAGCCGGTCGCCCCTCTCACCACCGCGGGCGGGTGCGGCGCCCTCCCGGGCTCACCCGCAACGTCCAGACCTCCAGAACCCGGACGTGAGGGTCTCAACCCGGCGGGCGGCTACGGCGTCAGTCTGTATAGCGCGCAGTCGCAGCCCAAGCCCATCAACAGCGCGGACTCGCCTCCCAAGCGCGCCCTGCTCGTCGCACCCGCGTACGAGCTCTCGCACCCTCTTCGCGGTCATGGAGGGAAGGTGGAGCTCTACGAAAGCTTCAAGTCCGCGGTGGGGCCGAGCATCGAGTGCATGCAAGAAGATCTGACAGGCGCCGGGTACACCGTCGACACGATCCTGGGGACGACGGAGGGCGGGAAGCCCGTGCACACCGGCGACCAGGCGGTAGAGGAGCTGGCGAAGTTCCTTACCACGAACACATACGGCGTCTTCTACGTGATGTCGCACGGCACGAACATCGACCATTGGTACACGCTGCACAGCCAATCGTGGATGTACATGGGGTTGCTGGACCTCGACAGGCCCGAGCTGAAGAAGGCGGTGAACGGCCGCAAGCTCAGCCCCGACGTCAACGCCGACATCGTGAAGGCGCTCGTTACGATGACCGGCCTCACGTGGGACGGATCGGGCGATGCGCCCTTCGTCGTCGGCGCCGAGTTCCAGGGGAGCGCGGTCGTCTGGGTGACTCCGGCGTTCTTCCAGATGCTGAGAGATCAGAAGTCCGTTTCCTTCGACAAGACCATGGTCTTCCTCAACACCTGCTCATCGGGAGCCGGCACGTCGCTGAAAGACGCGTTCAAAGCCAGGGCTTTCTTTGGCTGGGCCATCCCCATGAACGGAGCCTTCGTCGGCCGCACCGCGGAAACGATCTTCGACTCGATGACGGACAAGGCGCGGTCGGCGCGAAACGCCTGGTGGATGTGGCGCAGGCACGAGGCCTGGCAGATCGAGCAATCGGGCAAGGCCAGAGACGACAACGCAAAGCCGGAGCAACTGAAGGCGTCCGGTGTAGACGGCGCGGAGTACGAACCGATCTCCAGCCAGTCGCTGATCCTTATCTATCGCCTCCGCCACGGTCCGTCTTCAGCGTCATCGGACATCGCCAAGAGCCTGCTTGTGGTGAAGAGTTGTTCGGAGTTGTTCTGGTCGGCCGGTAAGAAGACAGGTCTCGCCAGCCCGGCTTGCCATCAGTTGGAGTTCGGCAATCAGTTGCCGGCCAACGACGAGGTGGACGACGCCATCTTTGAGGTTGGAGGCCCGGTGCAGAAACCCTTCGGGCGGTGGACGCTGGCCGATTAGCACCGCGTCGCCGTTCATCGCGGCTGTCGCGATCGATTCTTTGCGGCTTGAGAGCCGGTGCCACAGCCCGGTCGCGGCGACTTGGGTGAAGGAGCCCCGCACTGAGCCCCTCTAGCTTCCAATGAGTGGCACGCCCGGAGGGATTCGAACCCCCGACCCTCGGTTCCGAAGGCGTGGTGCCAACGTGATGGGCCATGCCGAACACTCTCGGCATGGCCCGTTTCGATCTGGCGCCGGTGGCCCATCGCTGCATCATGCCGATCTGTGACAGACTGTGTTCGATGTTCCGTGAGCAATTGCGTGAGCAAAGACTTGCGCCCCGAAACACCCGGTGCTGGGCAGCTTTTCATGACCCTTCGTCGGCTCAGAACTGCGATACGGAAGGCAAATGTCGCGCTGGGAGAGTCCCTTGACCGGCTAGCATCGTCACCGGCGGCGCACCGAAAGGTGGTGCTCGCTGGCGTGGTGCTCAATTGGCGTGATCATATCGACGCTCTCATAGCGCTTAGCTACTCGCCAACGCACGCACGCTCCGCTCGAATCATCCTGCGCACCTTGGTCGAGGCGTGGATCACCAGCCAATACGTGCTGCTCGACGACACAGACAGGCGGGCTCGTCAATACCTGCTCGAGTATGACCTGCCCCCGATCTTTGGTCCACTCATTATGAGAGTCCGACCGGGTCTTTCCGCTCTGTGATGCTGCGCCTGAACTCCTCCGGCGTCCTGTTCTGCAGCGAGCTGTGCGGGCGCTCGCGATTGTACTCCACCCTCCAGGTTTCGATCTTCTCTCGTGCATCCCAGATCGTCGTGAACCAGTGCTCGTTGAGACACTCGTCACGAAATTTGTCGTTGAAGCTTTCGGCGAAGCAGTTCTGCACGGGCTTTCCCGGCTCGATGAAGTGCAGCCGCACACCGCGTGCATAGGCCCACTGGTCGAGCGCCTTGCTCGTCAGCTCAGGCCCGTTGTCCATGATGATCGTCTGCGGCGCCTGGCCGCGCTCATCGATAATCCGATCCAGCACGCGGCCGACGCGCACGCCGGAAAGCGACGTGTCCACTTCGATGCCGAGCGCTTCCCTGGTGCAGACATCGAGGACATTCAACGTGCGAATCCGACGGCCCCACCAGAGTTGATCGTGCACAAAGTCCAGGCACCACACCTCGTCCGGGCGCTGCGGCCGCGGCGCCGGCGTGCGGGCCACGCTTGTCGTCCGTTTGCGCTTCTTCCGCCGTAGGCTGAGTCCTTCTTCCCGGTAGATCCGCTCCACGCACTTGTGATTCACGCACACCCCCTCCCGCCGCAGCAGCACGTGCAGCCGCCGGTAGCCGTAGCGCCGCTTCTGGGCCGCCAGCTCGCGTAGCCGCGTGCGGATCGGTCCCTCTGCGCGCCCGTGTCCCTGATAGCGGGCCGTCGAACGATGCATGGTGAGCAGCCCGCAGGCACGGCGCTGAGACAGCCCCCGTTCCCCTTCAAGGAAAAGAACGGCGACCCTCCGCACCGCGGGCTTCACCAGTTTCGCGAGGCCACCTCTTTGAGGGCGTCGATGTCCAGCGCCTGATTGGCGACGAGCTTCTTCAGCCGCCGATTCTCATCCTCCAGGGTCTTCAGGCGCTGCGCGTCGGGCACGCTCATGCCGCCGTACTTCGCCTTCCAGCGGTACAGCGTCTGCGCGCCGATGCCGAGGCGCCGGCAGAGCTCCTGCGTCGGCGTCCCTGCCTCGTGCTCTTTGATCGCCGTGACGATCTGTTCCTCCGTGAACCGGCTCTTCCGCATGGGTCCTCCTTGCCCTGTCGCCAGGGCCATTATCCCGGAGGACTCTCATTTAGACTGGACCAGTTTTCGGGGGGCAGGTCAAGTACTCTCGCAGCCAAGTGACGTTTTATCGGCGGTTTCGTCGGTTAGCGCGTCGATCGGCAGAAGAACGTGCACGCGTCCTCAACATCGTTGGACTGGACGACCTCGATGAATTAGAGCGCGAACTCATTCGCGCAGAGAACGACTTGGTATTGATGCGGGGTAGCCATGGCCTGGACTCCAAACTCAAGCCGTTGGAACAGCAAGCTGCGGATGTATCACCTCTCGCCGAATTGGTATACGCTCAGGTATACGCGTTCTTGTTCTCCGACCAGGTTCACATGGGCGCCGGCGATGCCGTAGCGCCGATGTTGTCCCAGCGGAAGCTGGGCATCGACGATCTTGAGAGGGTATTGAGCACGGCTCACGGTCTTACGCGCGACATGGTGGCCATAACTGAACGGGAAATCGAGCCGGTCAGGGACTAAGCCACTCGGCTTACTTGAGTCGGCTTTACGGAGCGTGTGGAAACCGCTCCGTGAGGGCTCGCCGGCTCGATTCGCGTCCGTCGCAACAAGCGCCGCCTAGTCCGCGCCGACGTGCGCTGGCGATCTGTAGCCGCTATCGGACGTCCCGGGTCGCCCTGCCTCACAGGACTGTTTGCTATGATCGCCTCGCCATGTGGGTGAGCCCTCGATATCAAGACACTGACTTCCCGAAGCCTTGGTCTCTTGAGGCGAAGGTGATCGTGTTCGCCGACCAGGTGTTCGGCTGGCAACTCGACGTTGCAGAGGATCTCAAGACGCACCCACATGCCGGGTTCGCCATCTTGGCGATTGTGCTGAGCTACTTCGAGACGATTGCGAAGTTTGAGGCGGGAGACCCGGCCCGTCGGTCAAAAGTCCGATTCAAAGAAGGCATCCAATCCGTCATCGGTCCTCTTGCTACCGCCGCGCAACTGGACATCCCATCGGAACTCCTCGATGCGCTCTACGAAGATGTCCGGGGCGGCATGTACCACAGCTCGATCACAAGTGAGAAGATTATGCTGAGCAGCGATCCAGACGCCCTCTTTCAATGGGATGGCACGCTTTTGGTGATCAACCCCCACCACCTCGTGGATGTTATTCGTCGACACTTTGCGAAGTATGTGGGATGCCTAATGAGCAGCGACACAGCGAATGCGGAGCTTCCGGACAACTTCGAGAAGGTCTTCCACACCCGCTCCGGCGGCAAGTCAGCTATCTAGGCGTTCCGGCGCCCGCGTGGCTTCAGCGTCGCCCTTGTTAGCGCCGCCTCGCGCTGGCGACTGTAGACGCTGCGCATGCTGCGCATGGCTCCGGCGTCGGGGGGTGACATAGGCCTTGTGTCCCGCGTGCCGCCCGCGCGGTGTTCGGCGCTGTGTGAGCAAATGTGAGCAAAATGCCCCGACGGGCGCGGGGCACGGTTCGTCAACAAGCCGAAAGTGAATCTGAGAAGTGGCACGCCCGGAGGGATTCGAACCCCCGACCCTCGGTTCCGAAGACCGATGCTCTATCCGCTGAGCTACGGGCGCGCGTCGCCGCTGCGGCAGTCTAACACAGCGCTTTCGGGGTCCCGCGGCGTTACGTCCGCACCTGCACTTGCAGGTTGACGCGTGTGTAGCTTTCGTCTTCCGCGAACGTGCCGGCCGTCACCTGGCCGCCGACCGTCTGGCCGCTGTCGGTGAATTCGACGACCGCGGCGTTCTTCAGCGACGATTGCGTCGCGTCGCCGTCCTGCACCGTGAGCCCGCCGCTCTCGAGCTGCTGCCGGTAGTAGTCCGTGACTTTCGAGACTTCGTCCTTGGTCACGAGCGAGATGACGTACGAGCTGCCGCCCGACTGCTTCTCGTACGCCGACTCGATCACCGTCGAACCGGGGTACTGCGGGACCTTGTCCGGGAAGCCTTCGGGCAGCGGCTTACTGTCGCCGGGCGTGAACGCCTCTTGCTTCTGGTCCTTCGCGCCGGACGTGACCTGCACGCTCACGACGATGGTCGTGAATTCGTCTTCCTTTGACTCGGCCGCCAGCACGAGGCCGCGGATGTTCGCGTCATCGATCTTGCTGAACTGGAATACCGACGAGTCGCGGCCGTCCTGCTCCGCCTCGATCTGCCACGGGTCGGCGCTGAGCTCTTGCTTGAACTGCTCGGCGACCTTCTGACGCGAATCCTTCGTGTCGTAGACGACGAGGTAGCCGGCATCCTCGCCGGTGAGCTGCAGCACCGACGACACGATCGTCGCGCCGGGGTAGCCGGGGACGTTGTCCGGGTAGCCGGGCGGCAACGCGCCTTCGTAGCGCTTGGACACGGTCCCGCTCTGCCCCTGGCTGAACGCGTTGACCACGTTGGTGACATCGGCGCTGACGCGGCTTTTTTCGCCGCCACCCGACGCCGCAAGGAGCCAGACGACGACGCCGACGATCACGGCCGGGACGACCACCGCCGCAATCAGCACCAACGGGTGCACGCGCACGCTGCCCCCGTCCGGCCGGCTCGCCGGCGCCGCAGGCGCAGGCGCGCTCTCATCGTCGTCGTTGACGACGGTGTAGGAGTAGCCGCCCGGCGTTACGGAAGACTCATGGGGCGGCTGCTGCGACGCGGGCTGATTATCGGGTGACCCCTCGCTGGGCGTCTCGTCGGGCACGCCGGACTCCTTTGGGGTGTAGTGGAGAGGGAGGTATGGGGTGGACGGAGGGATTTGAACCCTCGATCTCCAGGGCCACAACCTGGCGCCTTAACCGCTAGGCCACGCCCACCACGATGATGTCCCTGCGGCGACAAAAATGCCCTGCGCGAACCGTCGCAGAGCTTCGACAAGCCGTCCGCAATCCACGCAAAGTCTAGCAACCGCCGGATCAGGCGGTCAAGGAAGCCTCTCACAGGCTGCTGAAAAAGTCGCCGGACGGCGTCTAAAACGTCGATACGGAGCGGCGAATTGAATCTACGAACGCGGGCTGAAAGCCCGCGCCACGAGAACAAGAGAACGCGGGCTGAAAGCCCGCGCCACGAGAACAAGAGAACGCGGGCTGAAAGCCCGCGCCACGAGAACAAGAGAACGCGGGCTGAAAGCCCGCGCCACGAGAACAAGAGAACGCAGGCTGAAAGCCCGCGCCACGAGAACAAGAGAACGCAGGCTGAAAGCCCGCGCCACGAGAACAAGAAGCCGCGGGCTGAAAGCCCGCGCCACGAGAACAAGAACCGTTTTTCAGCACCCGGCTAACGGCCCGTCGAGCCGTGTCCGCCGTCACCGCGCGAGGTCGCGGTCAAGTCCGGCACCTCGACGAGCTCTACGTCGCCGAGCCGCGCCACCACGAGCTGCGCTATCCGGTCTCCGTGGCGGATCTCGTACGATTCGAGCTTGCCGAACGTCCACATCGTCACCAGCAATTCGCCGCGGTAGTCAGAGTCGATCGTACCGAAGGCGACGCCGACGCCTTTCGCGGACAGGCCGGAGCGCGGCCGCACCTGCACGTCGTAACCCATAGGAAACTCGATGGCGAGCCCCGTCGGCACCATGATGGGCGCACGGCCCAGCGTGAGCGGTGCGTTGACGCAGGCGTGGAGGTCGAAACCGGTCGCCGATGGCGTGGCGCGCACGGGTAGCCGCGCTTCGGGCCGCAGCTTCAGCACGCGCAGCTCGACTGTCTCCATGAGCGACAGCGTAGCAGCGGCTGCGGCTTAGGTCATCGCGCCGATGAAGTTGATCATTGTGCCCGCGTGCCGGACAATCATGACGGCAGGGTACGTGACGAGGGAGGTCGCGAACCTTTGAGGATGGTTGCCGGTGCCGCGCTCGCGGTCGTGAGCGTGGCGTTACTCATCGTGTTCCTGCCGGGCTCGCGGCCGGCCACCGCTTTCTCCGCCAAGGCGACACCCACGCCGACACGCACGGTCACGCGTTCCACGCCGACGCCGGCGCCGACACCCGCGCCGCCCCCTGCGCCCGCACCAGCCCAGGGACCGGGCATCATGGTGGCCGAGTGTGCCGAAGTAGCGTCGAACGCCGTGCGCGTCTTCTTCTTGTGGACGCCGTCACGCTCCGGAACGCAGTGGCTCGACCTCAGCGTCTTCAACAACGGCTTCGCGCCCGGCAGCTTCGTCACGACGGGCGGGCTCGGCCCCCAGGCGTGGGGGTTCGTCTGGACGGGCATCCTGGAGGGCACGACCCACTTCGCGCGCGTCAACACGCTGACTTCGGCCGGCTGGAAGCCCGGCGACACACTCGCGTTCTACACCCCCGTCTGCAGCGGGCGCGCTGAACCGGCGCCCGCGCAGGACATGCTGTATCTGCGCGACGACATCGCGGCGGCGATTGACCGCACGACGATTGACACAGCCGTCGCGATCACAGACCTGCGCACCGGCGAGACGATCGATGTCAACGGCTACGACGTGCGGTTGCCGGGGTGCACGATCAACCTCTTCGCGTTGATGGAGGTGGTGTCCGACCTGCAGGCCGGACGCTATCCCGAGCCCGAGCCCGAGCCTGGGGACCTCATCGGCCAGACGATCAATCGTTCCGACCCGATCACCGCCCGCCGGCTCATGCGCGACTGGCTCGGCGGCGGCGACCTTGCGCGCGGTATGACGCGCGTCAACGACTTCATGCAGTCGCTCGGCATGACATCGACGCTCATGGACCACCCGCCGGCATTCCCGGAAGAGTCGCTGTTCGGGGGCATCGATAACCGCATCACCGCGCGAGACGTCAACCGCGGATTGCAGGGGTTGTGGAGCGGCCGGGTGCTCGATCCGGCGTGGCGAGACTATCTGCTGTACAAGATGACGCTCGTGAAGCCGGGACTGAACTACCTGATCCCCATCGGTACGAGCGCCGGAGCGATCGTGTCGCACAAGAACGGCTTCCTCTATTCGGAGGGCTGGGCGGACAACGACATCGGCATCGTCTGGTACGAGCGCGGAGGTCAGCGGTACGGCTACGCGATCTCCTTCTTCACCGAGAATGTGCCCGGCAAGTACGACGACATCCCGCTGGGCCAGCGGATCTCGTCGCTCGCCTACCAGTGGTTCGTGTCCCGTTACGGATACCCGTGATCTGGTGGTGTGGTCGCTGGTTACTGGTCGCTGGCGGCGGCCGCCATTCGCAGCCGTTGAGGTCGCCGCTGCCCTGCTCTCCGCCCTCTCCTCTCTGTTCCGCAGGCGCAGCCGGCCATGCACCGCCGGCATTGATCGCGCTCCGGCCGGTGTTACCATGTAGCCGAGATGCCAGAACGCGACGAAGTCCAGATCGCACGATGGGACGCCATCCGCGACCGCATCGGCGATGGCCTGCGCGGCATGCGCGGGCGCGGGCGTTCGCAGGCGCAGACTCGCGTGGGAACTCGACGAGCTCGGCTTCCACATCAGCCAGAGCATGGTCAGCCGCTACGAGCAGGGGCAGGGCGAGGTGCCGCTCACGCTCGAGCGTATGGTCGGCTGGGCACTCTGTTGCGACGCACTGAGCTCTGAGCACCTGGGTGAGATCCTGGAGATCGCCGGCTATACGCTGCCGTGGACGCGCGGCGACATGTCGCAATTCGACAAGCTCCTGCAACGCTACCGCTCCCTCTCCCGGCCGGACCAGATGGTCTTGCGCCGGCGCATGCTGTGGCACCTGCTCGGCCTGCATCCGCGCGCGCTGAAGGGAGCCACGTCATGATCGAGGCGGCTGTGCTCGACGAGACGAGGCGGCAACTGCGCGACCGCGTGCGTACGCTCCCGGGCGACGGTAGCGCCGCGCTGCGTGCGAACCGGCTGCGCGTGATGCTGGAAGAGATGGGCGTGCACTGCGACGAGACCGCGCAACTGCAAGACGTCGACGCTGTGCTGCTTGCATCGGCGCGGGGTACCGAGGCCGTCATCGCGGCGCGGCTCACGGACGACGAGCGGCACCGCGTGTACGCGCGCATCGTCGCACGGCTGCTGGTCGGCGAGATCCACGCGCCCATCGACGCCAAGATGGAATACTCGACAAGCCACGCGACGTGGTCGCGCGAAGAGCGCGAAGAGGACGCCATGGTCGATGGCCTCGCAGGCGCGCTCGTCGACGGCCGCCTGGGCGCCGCGCCGCGACCCCTGTACGACGACGTGCCGAAGCTCACGTTCGCATTCACGCCACGCACGGCAGCGAGGTTGACGCTCGGCGGCCTGCACCAGTGGAGCGTGCTCTGGTACAAGCGGTCGAACCTCTACCGCCGCTGGCGCGCCCGGCGCGACGTCAGCCAGGCCATCGAGCGCATCTGCATCGTCCTCGACCGCACCCCCGCCTGATCTGGAACTTCAGAGGCCGGAAGTTGGAAGTGGGCGGGCGCGCGCCCGCGCCTGGCGCGGCACCCTGATGCGGCTCTGGTTCCTGACTCCCCGATGATCGATCCTTCCACCAGTCACCAGTCACCAGTCACCGGGAGACCACCACATGAAGCCTGCTCTTTCCCTTGCCGCTGTGGCGGGGCGGCGCCGCGCGACGATCGAACTCGCACAGGAGATCGAACGCCGCGGCTATTCCGGGATCTACATGCCGAGCTTCGGCGACGCGATGGGACTTGGCGTCGCGCTCGCGCTTACGACGCAGACGATCCAGTTCGGCACGACGGTGCAGCCGATCTACCTGCGTCAGCCGGCCGACTTCGCCGCGCAGGCCGCCTTCATCCACGAACTGAGCGGAGGCCGCTTTCGCTTCGGTATCGGCGTGACGCACGGTCCGGTTCAGCAGCGCCTCGGCGTCAAGCCGGGCAAGCCGCTGTCCGACATCCGCACATTCGTCGAGCGCGCACGCAAGGCGAGCGAACAGGGCGCCGGCGAGCTGCCGCCGATCGTGCTCGCGGCCATGCGTTACAAGATGATCGAGCTTGCGTCGGAGATCGCTGAAGGCTGCGTGTTCGCGAACGGCGCGCGCTCGCACATGGAGTCGTCGCTCGCGCATTTGGCGGCAGAAAAGCGCGGCAGCGAGAAGTTCTTCATCGGCGACATGGTCCCGGCGTGCATCGCGGACGACCGAGAGGCGGCGGCCGCCGTCATGCGGCGTACGCTCACGGGCTACGTCATGCTCCCGAACTACCGCAACTACTGGATCGAGGCGGGGTACGAGGAGGAGATGCGCGCCATCGAGCAGGCGCAGAACGCCGGCGACGTGGCGAAGATCCCCGGGCTGATGTCGGAGCGCTGGCTCAAGGACGTCACCCTGTACGGCACCGCCGCGGAGGTCAGGGACGGCATCGAGGCGTGGTACGCGGCAGGCATTCGCACGCCGATTATCGTGCCTTCGAGCGCATCGGGCGGCCAGATGAAGGCCTTCGAAGAGCTCTTCGCGGCATTCGAGTGAGAATTGACCTTGACACGAGAGCGCTAGCGCCATACCATTGCGATTACAAGGACGGCTGCGATGAAGATTCGGGCAAGCCTATTTGCTCTCGCGATGGTCGCGTCAAGCGTGCCAGCTTTCTTCCTATGGCCAGCTGCCGCATCGGGAAAATGCCAGCCCGGTCGCTCGAATAATGGCGCGACGTATTTCGCCGGTTGGACGAGAAACAACGCCGGGGCGCCCGGCGGCGTGTACTCGAATATTCTGAACTACTCTCCCTGGGTTCAACCGAACAGCGTTGTCGTTGGCTGGTCCATGCTCAACCGTGGCACGACTCAGTGGGCACAAGCCGGCTGGCTTGAGTATGCCGGGGGAACGAGAAAGACCTTCGTGCAGTGGACCACGTCGCCCGGTGTTACTCAGACGAAGTACTTCAACCCACAACCCACAGGTCAGTCAACCTACTATACGGTTCTGTACAACAATACCCCGGGCAAATTCACTTTTCAGGTGAACAACTCGACTATCACCACGGAGACCGCGACTTTCTCGCCGGATTCTGCTCAGATTTCCGGGGAGACAAAGACGTTAGCGAGTCAGATGCCTGGCGGCGTGTATAGCGGCGAGGTGTTTGGCGACTCCCACATCTATTTGGGTTCGTGGTCCAATTTCAGTGGCAGCAACTTCGTTACGAATACGACGTATCACGGCATCGGTGGCAGCGGAGGCCTGCAAAGAAACACATGGGATTGGGCATGTCCATTCTAAGTCGGCCAACGGCGCTGATCAGCGCGCTTGGAGCAGTGCTCGTCGTGGGGCTTGTGACGTTTTGGGTGGTCCAGGGCGGCGATGCAACCCAGGCGCCTCCCGCGATAGACATCGATGCTGCTTCGCGTAGCACCCTCGAGAGCTTCGGTGTCGTACTCGCCGCGCCGGTTGAAGGGGTAGACGAGCCCGCGATCAATGTCCAAACCGCCGAAAAGGCGGCCCTGAATGAATTCCCGGGCGAGGTTACCGAGCGGGTGCTGGCGCGCGCTGATGATTACCATACGACGCCGCCGGTGCAGTGCCTTTGCTGGATCTTCGCTGTCAAGCCCAAAGACGGTAACTTCGCCCCTTCGGGTGGACCCGTTGGCAACGACAGCAAGCCGGAAGAGTACGATTTTCTCGTCATCCTCGTAGACGCCCGGACGGGTCTCTTCATCGAGGCGCTCGCCGGCCACAAGTAGATGCGGTTCCCCCTCTTGGTTCAGCCCCCGGTGCGGTTTATCCTTCATTTTGGCTCAGCCGAAATTACCCGACCGAGGGAGGCAGCATGGATTTCAACGACACCCCCGAAGAGGCCCACTGGCGGAAGGAAGTCCGCGGTTTCCTCGAAAAGGAGTACCCCTCCGAGTTGCGGGCGGGGGGGGGCGGCGGCGAGGGTGAAGGCATATTCCGCAGCCGCGGCGCCAACCAGGCGCCGCCGATGCAGCGATGGCGCTCGACGCTGGCCGAGCGCGGCTGGGTGGCGCCCGCGTGGCCGAAGGAGTACGGCGGCGCCGGGCTCGACACCAAGCGCCAGTTCATCATGAACGAAGAGTTCGCCGAGTTCGGCGCGATGAACGTCGGCGGATTCGGCGTCATGATGTTCGGCCCGACGCTCATCGTGCACGGCACGGAGGAGCAGAAGAAGGAGCACCTGACGGGCATCCTGGACGGCTCCGTGCAGTGGTGCCAGGGCTGGTCCGAGCCCAACGCCGGATCCGACGTCGCGTCGGTGCAGACGCGCGCCGTCCGCGACGGTGACGACTACGTCATCAACGGCCAGAAGATCTGGACGACCGGCGCCCAGTACGCCGACATGATGTATATGCTCGCGCGCACCGACCCGGACGCGCCGAAGCACCGCGGCATCAGCTACTTCATGCTCGACATGCGCGCGCCGGGCGTCACCGTCCGGCCGCTCATCACCATGACCGGCAGCGCCACGTTCAACGAAGTGTTCTTCGAGAACGTGCGCGTGCCCGCGCGCAACCGGCTCGGTGAAGAGAACCGCGGCTGGTACATCGGCACGACGACGCTTGACTTCGAGCGCTCGTCGATCGGCTCGGCCGTCGGCATCCGCAAGCAGCTCGAGTCGATCATCCGCTTCGCCAAGGAGCGCCCGGAGCTGAACACCGGCAAGGACAAGCAGGCGACGCAGGTCGCGCTCGCCGACCGCTGGATCGAGGCGCTGGTCGCGAAGATGATGTCGTACCGCGTCGTCTCGATGCAGAACGCCGGCCTCATCCCGAACCACGAGGCGTCGATGTGCAAGCTGTTCACGTCGGAGATGGCGCAGCGCATCGCGGCGCTCGGCATGAAGATGAGCGGCCTGTACGGCATGGTCATCGGCGGCCACCCCAAGTACGCTCCGGCCGGCCGTTACGGCGTCGGCTATCTGGGCGCCGTGGCATCGACGATCGCCGGCGGGACGAGCGAGATCCAGCGCAACATCATGGCGCAGCGCGGCCTGGGGCTGCCGAGGGATTAGTTCACAGCCGTCAGTTCACAGTTCACAGGCAAGAGGCCGAGCGACTCGCTCGGCCTCTTTCATTCTTCCGCTGCCGCGCTGGCCTTGCCACTATCGCGCGCGCAGTGCCGATGCGTCGCCGCTGCTGATCGGCAGATTGATCGGCGCGGGGACGATGCGGTGCGGCTGGTCGAGCGTGATGCCCATCGCATAGCCCACCGCGTCCTCATCCTCGATCAGCTCGACGACGCCCTGCGCGATGTCCTCGGGCGGGATCATCGGCATCGCCGCGAACGCCTTGCGCGCTTCTTCGAGCGCCAGGCCGTTGAGGTTCTGGAGCGACGACGTCACGAGCGGCGTGTTGACGACGCCGGGGCAGACGCAATTCACGCGGATGTTCGCCTCATCCTTCAGTCCCGCGAGCGCGCGCGTCAGTCCGACGACGCCGTGCTTCGCCGCCGAATACACGGGGTCGGCGGCGAAGCCGAACAGCCCCGCGAGCGACGCCGTGCTGATGATGACGCCGCCGCCGCGCTTCTTGAGCAGCGGGATCGCCTTGCGCGTCGATTCGATGACGGCGATAAGGTCGATCTGGATCGTCCGCAGCCACTGTTCCTCCGGGCAGTCGGGCCAGCGCGGCTGGCCGGTGGTAATGCCGGCGTTGTTGTGGAGAATGTCGAAGCCCCCGTAGGTGCGCTCGGCGAACGCGAACATCCCGTCGATGTCAGCCGGCTTCGTGACGTCGCAGTGCACCGCGGCGGCCGTGCCGCCGGCAGATGAGATCATCGAGACGGTTTCCGCGGCCCCGGCGTCGTTGAGGTCAGCGACGACGACCTTTGCGCCTTCCTTTGCCAACCGCACCGCGGTCGCCCGGCCGATCCCCGACCCCGCGCCGGTGATGATCGCAACCTTCCCCTTGATCTCCATATCGTATGCTCCGTTCAGCTTGTGCTCTGCCGATGCCGGCGATGCGCCGAAATTGTACGGACGGCCCCGGCTTGGTGCCATGGGCCGTCCGTTGTCCAGTCAGGTTGCCCGGAGCTACTTGTGAGCTTTCGCGGCCTCGCGCTCATCGAAGCGGTGGACGACGTCGCGCATCTTCCGCATCTGCTCCACGCGGCGCCGCTGCGCCTCGGGCAGGCTCGCCACGTCGCCCTCGGCAATGCTGTATCCGTACGCCTCGAACGCGGGGATCTCGTCTTCCTTGAGCTCCGCCATCCGCTCCTTCCGCTTCATCGCGGCTTCGATGTACGGCGCCAGCTCTTCGTTCTTCTTGCGGAGGCGCGCCTCCTCTTCCGCCTTGAACTCCGGCATCACATCCTTGGCGAAAAGCGACAGGTCCTCGCAGATGTTCTCGTGGCGGTTGTTCCCGCCCTGCTGGATGAAGACCGCCTGATCAACGCCGGCGTCCGCGAACTGCCGGAGATGCTCGCGCAGCTGCTTCGGCGTGCCGATGCCGCCCGCGCCTCCGCCCAGCGCCTCCAGCCCGATCTCGTCGCGGACGGCGGTGTAGCGCTCCCAGATGTTCGTGCGGCCGGGCTTGTGCTTCCCGAATCCGTAGAAATGGCCGAGCGCGAACTGGAAGAAGCGAAACCCGTCGGTGCCGCGGCGCAGCGCCTCCTGCTCGTCCGGATGGCAGGAGAAGCTCGACACCATGGCGATGTTCGGATTCACGACGTGCCCGATCGGTACGCACTCGCGTTTGAACGTCTCGTAATAGTCCGACACCCAGTGGCGCGCCTCGGCGGGGTCGACGAACGCGAACGTCAGCGCACCCAGACCGAGTTGCGCGGCCAGGTGGATCGTGTCGCGGTTGGAGCAGGCTACCCACATCGGCGGGTGCGGCTTTTGTACCGGCTTCGGCACGACGTTCCGCACCGGCATCGAAAAGTATTTCCCCTGGAACCCGGGGTACGGGCTCATCGCCATCATGTTGGCGACCTGCTCGACGGTTTCGCGCCACATCGCGCGCCGCTCCGCCGGATTGATGCCGAACCCCTCGAGTTCCGACCGGCTCGCCGATTCGCCCGTCCCGAACTCGACGCGGCCGTTGGAGACGAGATCGAGCGTCGCGATGCGCTCGGCGATCGCGCGCGGGGTGGTTGTATCCGGGCGGCATCAGCACGATGCCGTGGCCGAGGCGGATGTTCTTCGTGCGCTGCGACGCCGCCGCCAGGAAGACCTCCGGCGCGGACGAGTGCGAGTACTCCTCCAGGAAGTGGTGCTCGACCTCCCAGGCGTTGTCGATGCCGAGCTTGTCGGCAAGCTCGACCTGGTCGAGTGCGTCCTGGAACAGCTTGAGCTCACGGCTCATCGTCCCACGGCCGCGGGAGTTGGTGCTCGTAGAAGATTCCGAACTTCATACCATGCCTCGCTGATACTCACCGCCGCACGCGGCGGCCGCCTTCACGCGGATCGCGCTGGTCATCTTCCGCCGGTGACGCCGCCGGAGCGCACCAGCAGGTCCTCGAGTTGCATCTGCCATTCGAGTGCCGCGCGGCGCTTCTCGGGCGTGTCCGCCAGCTCTTCGTAGATCGCCTGGCCCCACTGCACATGGCGCTCCTCTTCGAGGAGGATGTGCTCGAGGATGCGTACCGTCGGCGCGTCGCACACGAGGTCGGTGACCGCGACGTGGTGGCGGTAGTACACGCAGAGATGCGTCTTGAGCACGCGGTACAGGCCCGACGAGGCGCAGGAGCTGGTCGTCCTGGAGCTGCATCGCCTCGACGAACTTCAGGAACTGCTCGTTCGGCGGCTCCGCCTTGTTCGACCAGCGGAGCGTCGGCGGCAGCGTCGTGCTCGATCTCGTCGGTGACGCGCAGCTCCGGCAGCCGCTGGCCGATCCACAGCGCGTGGATCGAGTCCTCGTAGCAGTGCTGGCCGAGCGCGAACTTCACTTTGATCGAGGGGCGTCGATGACGCCCAGCCGCCGGCCGTCGTCATGCAGACGTTCTCGGCGAACTTGTAGTGGATGAGCCGGCGCGCGTTCTCGTCGACGCTGAAGGCGCCGCCCACGGTCGTGACATCGAGCGCCAGTTCAGGCATGCGTCGCGCTCCTCGCGGCCAATGCTTCGAGCGCGCGGCGCGCGACGGCCTCGCGCTCCTGCTTCATCTTGCGCTGCTTCGCCGCGAAGATGCGCGCCGTCGCTTTCGCCGCTCTCGAGCTTGTCGGCCGGAACTGCGTACTCCGGAACAGGATGGATGCAGTTCACCGGGCAGACCGGCACGCAGATGCCGCAGTCGATGCAGCCGTCCGGCTCGACGACGTGTGTGCGGTGCCCGGTAGAGAAGTACTTGATGGTCTCGGTCGGGCAGACGCGCCGGCACCAACCACAGTTGATGCACGCCGTCAGGTCGATCGCAACGACAGCCATAAACCTCACCCCGAGCGCCGGTGGCGCCTGCTCCGCTATCCGAGCGCCGCCGTCGCTGCGCGACATCTCGTCGGCAAAGAACTCCTTGAGCTCGTCGCTCTGCTCGCCGTTCAGCCGCGAGCGGAATGCCTCGGCCATTGCGTGGACACGCAGCGCCTTTGCCTCCTCCTCCGGCCTGTCCTCGGTCAGCAACTTGACGAAGTAGTCGCCGATCGCCGTGTGTGTCACCTCGTCGGCCCAGTTGTAGTCGTAGCAATGCGCCATCAAGCCGTCGCCGATCTTCGCGGCCGACGGCCGAGGTCTCCTGGAACAGCGTGAGCGCCGCCGCCTTCGAGCGAGACGTTTGTCATCGACAGGCTGACCACCGGGTCGCGCATCAGTTGCTCGGCGGCGGCAGCGTCGAACCCCTTGCGTGAGCGGGCCCGATTGCGTGACGCCGGGCGGCGGCGCGCCGCCGGCCAGCGTATCCGGGTAGTCGCCGATCTTGCCGCCGTACGACTCGATGAGGCCCTTCGCGAGAGCAGCGTGACGCACTTCGTCCCAGGTCTGACGCGCGATCGCCATGATCAGCGTGTTCGGTACGGGCCACTCCTGCCACTCGACGACTTTGCGGCTGAACGCATCGATGCCGGCGAACTCGGCGCTGGCGATGCCGCTCACGAGCGCCTTGCGCAGCTCGATGTTGTCGGGCTGCTGCTGCACCATCTCGCGCATGGTGGTCAGGTCCATGTAGAGGTCTGCGTTGCCGATCTTCGACGCCAGGTCGGCCTTCTCTTCTTCCGACAGATACATGGCCGGGCGGTAGGCCGGCTCGCGGCATGACGGCGTCTCGCGGACCTTGTCAGCGAACTTTCTCATGTCACGATCCTCCTGCACGGAATCTCGGACCGCCGCTGTTGAATCGCGGACGGTGCATCGACTATACTTCTGCGGGATTGCTTTTGTAAAGGGCAAATGTTTTAGGCCGGGCAATTAACAAGATGGTGCAACACGACGTGATCGGCACGGCCCAGGAACAGGGCGACGAAGCGAGGATCGAGCGCCTGCGGCACGTCGCGATCCTCTACGGCGATGCCGTGGGCATCATCGACGCGCTGCGGATCCAGGGCTGGTCCGAGGAGGGGCTCACGATCCCGCAGATGCGCCTACTGTGGGCCCTGCGCGATGAAGACGGGCTGCCCGTCGGCGCACTCGCCGAACATCTCGGCGTCAATCCGTCGACGATCACCGGTCACGTCGACCGGCTGGTGCGGCAAGGGCTCGTCCGGCGCGAGGAAGACCCGATAGACCGGCGCATTGTGCGCAACTACCTGACGGAACGAGGCGCCGCGACCGTGAGCGCGCTGCGCCGCATCGCCGGCAACTACATGATCAATATCCTGAAGCGTCTGGACGACGACCAGCTCGCGCGTCTCGAAGCCGCGCTCGGAGACCTCAACCGCGCCGCGGACGCATCTCGCCACAGCCAGCCGTAAGCCGGGTGCTGGCTGCCTAGTTCCCGGCGCGCCGCCTTGATCCAAAGGCCAGCAGGGGACACCCTTCATCGCGTCGGCGTGGCCGCCGGCGCCGCTTGAAAGGACCGACATGCTGCCGCTCGAAGGGATCAAGATTCTCGACCTGTCACGCCTCGCGCCGGGCCCGTTCTGTTCGATGATGCTCGGCGACCTCGGCGCCGACGTGCTGCTCGTGGAGGCGCCCTCGGACGGCAAGCTCGCGTCGCCAATCGGAGGAGGGCGAAGCGTCGATCAGCAGCAGCTTGCGGCGTACAACATGATGAGCCGCAACAAGCGGAGCATCGTGCTCAACCTGCGCGAGCAGGAAGCGCGAGAGATCTTCTACAAGCTGGCCGACACCGCCGACGTGGTGCTCGAAGGGTTTCGCCCGGGCGTCGTCAAGCGCCTCGGCGTCGACTACGACACGCTGAAGGAGCGCAACTCCCGGCTCGTCTACTGCTCGCTGTCGGGTTTTGGACAGACGGGGCCCTACAGCCAGCTCGTGGGCCACGACATCAACTACATCTCGGTCGGCGGCGCGCTCGGCATGATCGGCTGGCCCGGCACGCCGCCCGCGATCCCGATGAACATCATCGCCGACTTCGCGGCCGGCGGCATGCACGCCGCGTACGGCATCCTGGCGGCGCTGATGGCGCGCGAGCGCACCGGCCGCGGTCAGTACGTCGATATCGCGATGTCCGACGGCGTGCTGTACCTGCTCGCGAGCATGGTGGGCAACGTGCTGATGGGCGGAGCGTCGCCGACGCGCGGCGGGACAGCGCTGAATGGCTCGGTGCCGTTTTACAATGTCTACCAGTGCAGCGATGGTGGATGGATCAGCGTGGGCAGCCTGGAGCCGCACTTCTTCGTCAACCTCTGCAAGGCCATGGGGCGCGAGGACTTCATCCCGCACCAGTGGGACGCGTCGAAGCGCGAGGAGATCGCGGCGCACTTCAAGGCGCGGTTCGCGACGAAGACGCGCGACGAATGGTTCGAGATCCTCAAGCAGACCGACATCTGCGTCGGGCCGGTGTACTCACTCGAAGAGGCACTGCGCGATCCGCACAACATCGCGCGCGAGATGGTGATCGAAGTCGACCACCCGACGCTCGGCAAGGTGAAGCAGGTCGGCATCGGCACGAAGCTGTCCGACACGCCGGGGAAGGTGCGCAGCACGGCGCCCGTCGCCGGCCAGCACACGGACGACGTGCTGGCGTCGATCGGCTTCGATGCCGCGGCCGTCGCGTCGCTCAAGGAGCGCGGAGTGGTGCAGTAGCAGCCGGCCGCGCCGTTTACAGGCCGGGCTTGGCCTTCCAGCCGTTGGCTACGGCCTCGCCGATGTTGCAGAACCAGCGCTCGCCTTTTTCGACCTGGATACGGATGCCGTCGTAGTCCTTCGTGCCCGGCAGGTGGTAATACTTCACGCCCGTGGCGGAGATGTTGCCCTTGATCGTGCACCCGGGCGGCGGTGCCTCGCAGCCCTTCGGGCAGGCGTTCTGGCTCTGCTGGATCTGCTCCTGCGCAACGATGTCGTTGTTTTTCTCGCAGGCGGACGCGAGCGTCGCGAAGCCGAGCATCGCGACGAGCAGCACGAGGAACCTGTAGCGGAAGCTTCGTAACCGCATCGGAGCATAGTGTAGCCGAGCGCCATGTGCGCCGGGTAGGGCGCCCAGCGGAGCTGTTGTTGGTTAGCGATTTTGTCCGGGTCTGATTGGTCAGCGATTGTGTCCGCCTATGAAGGAGACAATCGCGTTGACACAGAAGGAACAGGGGCGGGCCCGGGTGCTGAACTTGGTGCTGGAGGGGCGCTGCACGGTGGCGCGGGCAGCGCCGCTGCTGGGCGTGGGTGAGCGGCAGGCGAGGCGCATGAAGCAGGCGTACCGGCGGGATGGGCCGGCCGCGCTCGTACACGGTAACCGGGGGCGGCGGCCGAGCAACGCGCTCGCGGAGGACGTGCAGGCGGAGGTCCTGGAGCTCGTGCGCACGCTGTACGTCGACTACAACCACAGCCATCTGCACGAGCTGTTGGCGGAAGAGCACGGCCTCACCTGCAGCCGGCCGACGCTCGCCCGCCTCTTACGCGACGCCGCGATCAGGAGCCCGCGCCGACGCAAACCGCGTCAGCACCGCAGGCGCCGCCCCCAATCGGCGCAGGCCGGCATGCTGATCCAGATCGACGCGAGCGATCACGACTGGCTGGAGGGCCGCGGCCCGCGGCAGGTGCTCGTGGGCGGCGTCAACGACGCGACGGGCCGGATTGTCTGGGCGCGCTTTCGGGAGCGCGAGGACGCTGCCGGCTACCTGCTGATGCTCCGCGAGACGGTGCGGCGCGACGGGGCCCCGCTCGCCTGGTACACCGACAGGCACGGCGCGTTCCAGCGCAACGACAAGGAGCCCTGGACCATCGCCGAGCAGACTCGCCGGGCGCCGCGAGCCCACGCAGGTAGGGCGCGCGCTCGCAACGCTCGGCATCACGCTCATCGCCGCCGGCTCACCGCAGGCCAAGGGGCGCATCGAGCGCTGCTGGGAGACCCTGCAGGACCGGCTCGTCAAGGACCTGCGGCGCGCCGGCGCTTCCACGCGGGACGAGGCGAACGCGGTGCTGGACGTCTTCGTGCCACGCTACGGCGCGCGCTTCGGGCGGCCGCCCGCCGATCCCGCACTGGCCTATCGCCCCCTGCCGCGGGCGCTCGACCTCGACGCGGTGTGCAGCTTTCACTACGTCCGCACCGTCGCCAACGACAACGTCGTACGCCTGGAGGAACGGACGGTGCACCTGCCGCCGGGGCCGCGCGGTCGCAGCTACGCGCGCTGCAAGGTCGACCTGCAGGAGCGGCTCGACGGCCGCCTCGTCGTGTCGTATCAGGGCACGCTGCTGGCCGAGCAGCCAGCACCCGCCGGTCACCGTGTGCGGCCGCGCAAGCGACAGCGGGGCCGCGAACTCCTCCGCGACCCAAAGCCCGCGCGTGCAGACCCCACGGATGAAGAGGAGGTCTATCTGCCCCCCGACCTCTTCCTCCCGCGATCGTCCGTCCATCCCTGGCGCAAGGCACCGGCCCTCCGCCCCAAGAAAACGAGCCGCAGCGCATGACGCACCGGCGGCCCGCCTCCTTCTTCCAAGGAACAGCGTACTATGCCACCAGCATCACGCCAGCGGACATTTTCGCTGACCACTCAACCGGACATTTTCCCTGACCTACAACAGGGCGCCCAGCGGAGCGGCCGCCGTACCTTGACGGTGCCTGCGGCAGTACGCTGTGCGCATGCACGCCGAGCCGCACGACGAGCCGCACGGCGACGACCAGTACCTCGAGCTCTCGATTCAGAACGTCGCCGCCCATCCGGAGCCCGATGGCAACTTGCGCGTGATGATCGCCACGACGCGGGGCGAGATCCGCGCGGTCCTGCATCCGTGCGCAACCGCGCCCGGCGCCGCGATCTACGTCGGCGGCGCCATGGGCGGGTTCGAGGGGCCGGCGGACGGCCTCTACGGCCGGCTCGCCAACCGGCTGCGCCCGCGGTTGAGCGGCCTCCGCCTTCACTACCGCCACCCGGGCGAGTTCCAGGAGTGTGTGCTCGACGTGCTGGCCGGCGTCTCGTTCCTGCGGGGCGTCGGCGCGAACGGCGGCATCGCCCTCGTCGGGCACTCGTTCGGCGGCGCCGTCGTGATCAAGGCCGGTGAGCTTTCCGATGCCGTCGCGGGCGTCGCGGCCCTGGCGTCGCAACTCTACGGCACGCATACGGTCGACCGCCTCGCGAAGCCGTTGCTGCTCGTCCACGGCATGCGCGACGGAATCCTGGACTACGCCGCCAGCGAGGACATCAACGCGCGTGCCGCGGAGCCGAAGCGCCTCGTGCTGTACGCCGAGGCCGACCACATGCTCGGCCAGTCGGCGGCAGACCTCGATGAATTGCTCGCCGCGTGGCTGCCGGAGATCGCCGGCGGCCGCCCGGCGGTCAGCTCGAACTGAGCTACTGACTACGAACTACAGACTGTAAACTCCCCTCGTGACCACCCCACCGGCCCCGCCATCATCCGCATCGGGCGCAAGCGCGATCGACGTCGCATGGATGTGCGCACGGGCCGCCGGCGACCTGGCGCTGGCCCGGTTCGGCGGACCGCATGAGATCGACGTCAAAGGGCACCGCAACATCGTCACGAAGACGGACGTCGAGGCGGAGTTGCGGATCAAGGAGATCCTGGCGGCTGAGTTCCCCGCGCACAAGATCCTGTCCGAGGAGACGGCGTACGACACCGACGCGAGCAGCGGCTGGACGTGGGTCATCGACCCGATCGACGGAACGAAGAACTACGCGATCGGCCTGCCGTTCTGGTGCACGAACGTGGCGCTGTGCCTCGATGGCGAGCCGGTGGTCGGCCTGACGTACGACGCGGTGCACAGTGAGGGGTTCTGGGCCATCGCCGGCGGCGGTGCGTTCCGCAACTCTGACCCGATCGCCGCTTCCGACAAGCCCGACGTGTTTTCGTCGGTGATCAGCATCGACCTCGGGTACGACGACGCGATGGGATCGCGGCAGCTCGACCTGATGCAGCGGATCTTCCCGCGCGTGCAGGGCATCCGCATCACGGGAAGCGCCGCGCTGGGATTGGCGTACGCGGCGTGCGGCCGCATCGACCTGTATACCCACATGAACGTGTCGCCGTGGGATGTCGCGGCGGGCATCCTGCTGGTGCGCGAGGCGGGCGGCGTCGCGACCGGGCGCGATGGTGCGCCGATGACGATCATGAGCAGCACCTTCGCGGCGGGCGGGCGACGGGTGCATGCCGACTTCATGGCCCGGTATGCTGTAGCGCAGGGCGGGGAGTAACCAGGGAGCGCAGCATCCCATGAGTACGCGCGTCCGTCTCGCCGCCGTCTCGCTCTCCGTATTTCTTGCCGCCGCCGCCCTTACTGCTTGCTCCTCCGGCAACAGCAAAGGTCCCGCTGCCACGCCCACGCCCAACGTGCCGGGCCCGGAAGACGCCATCGGCGATTGGGTGCGGACGAACCGTAACGTCAACTTCATCGGGCTCTGCGGCAACGCTAAGCCCGGAGTTGACGTGGGCAAGCTTTGCGTCAACGAGATCGGGAGCCGCGGCACGCGCCGCGCCTACGCGCTCGGCCCGACGTTCTCGGAGCCGACGGCGCTCGCCATGGTCGAACAGAAGCCGGAAGGCTGGACCGTGTTGTCGGTGACGAACAGGGACCCAAGCGCGCCGTCGGTTCCGGGCATTGCCTGGCCGCTGCAGGTGGGCGACCAGGTCATCGTCATCGGCCTCGGCGAAACCGACTGTCTGCGCATCCGCGAACAGCCGACGCAGCAGGGAAAGCAGCTCAACTGTGTGCCGGACGGCACGAAGGCGATCGTGCAGGAGGGGCCGGCGGACGCCGAGACGTTCACGTGGTGGCGCATCGCCGGCGACGGCTTCAACGGCTGGGCCGCCGGCATGTGGCTGCGCCTGCCCGACGCCATCGCCGCCGCGCTCACGCCGCCGACGCCGGGAGCTACGCCCGCGCAGTGACCGCGTCGATGCGGGTCGTTCGCTATAATCGGACGCACGTCGCCGCGGCGCCGCCCCGAGCGGGGGTAGCTCAATTGGTAGAGCGCTAGCCTTCCAAGCTGGATGTTGCGGGTTCGAGACCCGTCCCCCGCTCCAATACTTCTCTCCTGTGGTCAGGATTCATCGCGCTCGCGGGATTGGAGTGCCGTTCGTGACTGACGACGACGAACTGATCGCTCGCTCCGACCACAATTACTTCGAGGCATTCCGCGCGCTGGCGCTGAACGCCGACGGGGGCGAGGCATTCGATCGCGATGGCACCCTGTTCATCAAGACCGGCGTGCCGATCTCGAGGTTCAACGCCGCATTCATCACCCGGCCCCTGGCCGACCCCGCCGCAGCCATCGCCGACGCGATCGCGTACTTCGACGCGCTGAAGCTCCCGTTCATCGTGCGTCTGCGCCAGGGCGTCGACGTTGCCGCGGAGCGTGCCGCCGAATCGCAGGGCCTGCCGTATCGCGACACCGTGCCTGGCATGGTGCTGCCGCGCATCGGCGTGATTCCGGATTCGCCGAAGGAGACTCGAGATCAACGCGGTACACGATGCCGCTACGCTCGATGACCACCTCCAGGTGCTCGTGGCATCATTCGGCATGCCGATGGATCTGGCCCGCCGCCTCCTGACCCTTCACACACTGTCAGCGCCCGGGGCGGAGTTCTACGTGGGCTACGTTGACGGTGAGCCGGTCGCCTCGTCGGCGCTCATCGCCACCGATGGCACGGCGGGCGTGTGGAACGTCGGTTGCCTGCCGTCGCACCGGCGCCGGGGCATCGGCGAAGCGATGACGTGGCACGCCGTGCGTCGTGGCGCCGAGATCGGCTGCGACATAGCGAACCTGCAGGCCTCGGAGATCGGCCAGCCTATTTACGAGCGCATGGGGTTCAGTACCGTGGCGCCGTACAAGACGTTCGTGCGTCCCGGCTACTGACCCAGCGGGCTGGCAGACAGTACGAAGGCCGGGTTAGATTCCCGGCCTTCGTCGCAGGTTTTCGTCTATATGCAGGCGCTACCGCCGGGCGCTGAACGCGGGCCGGCGCCGGCGCGCTCCGAAGCCCGCAGCCGCCCTGCGCGGCCCGGCGGCCGAACTCGGCGCCGTTGGCTTGATGGCCTCGCCCTCGGGCGTCATGCGCGGAAGCACCTTGCCGAGACCGCGCTCGATCTCTCGCCACTTCGGCAGATCGCCGGGGCCGAGGATCGTGATCGCGCGGCCGGAGCGGCCCATGCGGCCGGTGCGGCCGACGCGGTGCGTGAACAGCTCGTGCGTTTCCGGCAGCTCGAAGTTGATGACGCGCGTCACGTGCAGCACGTCGAGCCCGCGGGCGGCGACGTTCGTCGCGAGCAGGATCGGCGTCTTGCCCGCGCGAAAGTTCTCGATGACCCTGTCGCGCGCGCCCTGGCTGAGGTTTCCCTGCAGCACGTCGACGTTGTAGCCCATCCGCTCGAGCTTCACGCCGAGGTTGCGCACGCCATGCTTCGTGCGTCCGAAGACGAGCGTCGCGCCCTCCGAAGGCTCGTCCAGCAGCCGCAGCAGCACGTTGAGCTTGTCCTCGCGCCACACCTCGTACACCACGTGGTCGATGTCCGGCCCGGCTTGTTCCTCACCGGGCGATGTCTCGATGACGACCGGATCCTTGAGGTACTTCGTCGATACCTTGTGCACCCACTCCGGCGTCGTTGCTGAGAACATGGCGGTCTGGCGGTCGGACTTCGTCTGCGAGAGGATGCGCTCGACGTCCGGCGCGAAGCCGCGGTCGAGCATTTCATCCGCCTCGTCCAGCACCAGGTACGTGACGCCGTCAAGGCGCATCGTGCCGCGGTTCAGGTGGTCCAGCACACGCCCCGGCGTGCCCACGACGACCTGCGCGCCGGCGTAGATGGCGTCCTGCTGCGGCCCGAACGCGTGGCCGCCGTAGATCAGCGTCGAGCGGATGCCCGCCGGGCGTGCCAGCTTCGCCAGCACGTCGCCGACCTGCTGCGCCAGCTCGCGCGTCGGCACCAGCACAAGCGCCTGGAGCCACTTGTTCTTTGTGTCGATGTGCTCGATGAGCGGGAGGCCGAAGGCCAGCGTCTTGCCCGAGCCCGTGTAGGCCTGGCCGATGACGTCCTTGCCGGCGAGCAAGTGGGGAATCGACGCCGCCTGGATTTCGGTCGGCGTCACGATCTGCATGGCTTCGAGGGCCTTCAGGCTTGAAGGTCGAAGCGTATATTCACTGAAGGATGACAAACGGGTACCTTTCGCCAGAATACTGGTCTCTACATTGAGGCTCTTCTCGACGACCAGTGCGAAAGGGGAGACTTCTGTGGAGGGGGACAATCGCAGCGGACGCTTACTGAAGATGCTTCTCTCTTATGTGGAGAGTGTACGGGTTTGAGAGGCCCGGTAGCAAATAGGGGACCCGGAGCAGAGAGCGCGGCATTCGCACCACCACGGCGGTAAGGATTCGCCGACGACTGCCACGGTTGTCATAAGGAGCACGAGATGAAGCTGGAAGCCATCGACTACGACGCGCGTGACGGTATCGCGCACATCACGCTGAACCGGCCGGAGCGGCTCAACGCCATCAACGGACAGCTCGTCGGCGATCTTCGAAGCGCCGTCGTCGCGGCCAACGATGACGCCACTGTGAAGGTGCTGTTGTTGAGCGGGGCGGGCCGGGCGTTCTGCGCCGGCTACGACCTGGACTGGGGCACGAGGGCCGAAGACGCGTCCCAGCGCGCGATGTCCGGGCAGTGGGACCCTGTGCGCGACTACCTGGGCATGTCCCGCAACGTACGTGTCTACATGTCGCTGTGGGAGAGCCCCAAACCCGTGATCGCGCAGGTGCACGGATGGTGCGTCGGCGGCGGCACAGACCTGGCGCTCTGCAGCGACCTCATCTTCATGGCCGAGGACGCCCAGATCGGCTATCCGCCCGCCCGCGTCTGGGGCGAGCCGACGACCGTGATGTGGGTGTACCGCCTGGGACTGGAGCACGCGAAGCGGCTGATGCTGACCGGCGCGTCGCTCACCGGCACCGAAGCCGAGCGCCTCGGGCTGGCCTCGAAGGCTGTGCCCGCCGAGCACCTCGCCGGCGAGGCGGAAGCGATGGCCCGCCAGCTGGCGACGATCCCGCTGAACCAGCTCGTCATGAGCAAGCTGCTCGTCAACCAGGCGTACGAGAACATGGGCCTTCGCACGAGCCAGCTCATCGGCACGCTGTTCGACGGGACGGCGCGCCACACGCCGGAGGGCGTCGCCTGGCGCGACATGGCGATGAAGGAAGGCTTCCGCGAAGCCGTCCGCCGCCGCGACGCGCCGTTCGGCGACTACGGCGAGGGCAAGAAGTAGCAGCGACGACAGACAACAGACAACAAACACGTTCTGCTCTCTGCTCTCTGTTGTCTGTTCTCGCCCGCAGGGCGCGCCTTCACCCTCACGTCAACGTCCGCTACCATGACGCGTCCCCACCCGGTCCAGCGTCAGGAATCGCGTGTCAACGTCGCTCCAGCCCACACCCTCGACGACGGGCCTTCGAGGGTACGGCGCTCGCACGTTCTACTCGCTCCGCATCCCCGACTTCCGCGTCCTCTGGCTCGGTAACGTCGGCACCATGCTCGGCCAGTGGGTGCAGTTCGCCGCGCAGGGCTACCTGGTCTTTCACCTGACGGGATCGCCGTTCCAGGTCGGCGCGGTCGGCTTCGTGCGCGGCATCTCGACGGTGGTCGTGTCACCGTTCGCCGGCGCCATCACCGACCGCTTCAGCCGGCGCTCCGTGCTGATGACGATGACCACCGTGAGCGCTATGGTGGCCACGCTGCTCGCGCTGCTCATCTTCACCGACGTCATCCACGTCTGGATGCTGTACCCGCTCGCCGGCCTTGAGGGGTTCGGCGACGCCGTCAACCAGCCGGCACGCCAGGTGATGATCTACGACGTCGTCGGGCCGGAGGATCTGCCGAACGCCGTGGCGGTCAACTCGCTCGGCTCGAACACCATGCGCATCGTGGGTCCGTCGCTCGCGGGCGGCCTCATCGGCGCATTCGGCATTCAGTCGGCGTTCGTGCTGCAGGCGGCGGCGTACGGCGCTTCGGTCTACGCGACGTCGCGCATCAGGACGAAGGGGACGCCAACGAAACGGTCGTCCGCGTCGGTCTTCGAAAGCATGGCCGAGGGGCTCTCGTACGCGCGCCGGCATCGCGACGTGCTGCTGCTCGTGGTGATGGCCGGCCTGCCGAGCCTGCTCGTCTACCCGTACGTCCAGTACATCCCCGTGTTCGCGTCCGATGTCCTGCATGTGGGCTCTGTAGGGTTCGGCTTCCTGGCGTCGGCCGTGGGCTATGGCTCGATCATCGGCGCGCTGCTCGCGGCGAACTTGACGCGGATCAAGAAGCGAGGCCAGATCCTCGTCTGGACGACGTTCATCTACATGGCGTTCGTGACCGCGTTCGCGCTGTCGAACGTGTACGCGCTCTCGTTCAGCTTCCTGGTCATCGCGGGCATCGCCAACTCCGTCTACCTCATGTTCAACCAGGTGATGGTGCAACTCATCGTCGACGACGACTACCGCGGCCGGGTGCTGTCGCTCTACGTGATGGTGAGTGGGATCACGCCGTTCAGCGCGCTGCTGATGGGCGCGCTGATCGACGTGTTCGGCGCGCAGGCGACGGTCGCCGCGTTCACGGGTCTCGCCACCGCGATCGTGCTCGTGATCGGCCTCACGAGCCAGCGCCTGCGGCAGATCTAGGCTGCGGTCGCCGGCTGGTCGATCGGCCGGCCGTCGATCCAACCCGCATCTTTCGCCGCATGTGCATGGCATCTGCATTGCGAATCCGCTTCGCCGCGCTCCAGTGCCGCCCGTTCGTCCGCAGCGCCGGTAGAGTGAATCAGAACGCAATCGGCACAACCGGCAAGGATTGACGGAGGTATCAAGCATGGTCGCCACAACCGAGACTGGCGTCCTCGTGACGCTCAAGCATGCGCAGACAAACGCCATCACGATGTACCTGAACGCCAAGCGCTATCACTGGTACACGTACGGCCCGAGATTCCGCGACCTGCATCTCTTCTTCGACGAAATGGCGAACTCCGCCTTCGCCGAGGTTGACCCGCTCGGCGAACGAGTGCGCATGCTCGGCGGCGAGGCGCTCTCGACGCCGCGCGAGATCGAGTCGTGGGCGACAGTGCAGATCGCCGACGGCAAGCAGACGCCCGACGAAATGCTGCGGCAGGCGCTGCAGAACGAGCGGCAGATCATCCAGGAGATGCGGCAGGGGGCGAAGCGCGCGGAAGACGAGGAGGATTGCGGCACGAACGACCTGCTGTCTACGCTCGTGCAGACGCACGAGAAGTACGCCTGGTTCATCGATGAGTTCCTGCGGACGGAGGACCGGCGCCCGGACGGACGCGCGTGGGCCTGACCGGTGAGGATCACAAGAGGCCCGGCGCATGCGCCGGGCCTCTCGCGTTGACTCTTGCTGCGTTAGCCCGCGATGCGGACGTTCACGGCGCGGCTGCGCTTCGGGTCGCGGGGGTCGGCTTCCTTGTCGAACTCCACGTTCTGACCCTCGTTGAGCTGGTCGAACACGCCGCCCTGGAGCGACGAGCTGTGGAAGAAGATGTCTTCCGACGCGCCCTCCGGCCGTATGAAGCCGAAGCCGCGGTCGCGGACCAAGCGCTTGATCTGTCCAGTTGCCATGTGCTGCTTACCTCCTGTCGCCGTGGGGTTCTTCGCGAGTCCGGCATCCGAATGCCGGCGGCCACGACGTTCTACACGTGTTGATGAAGCCACGTAAACGCGGCTGGCCTCATGTCCGTGAGTCGTCGAGATCGCCTGAGTGTGGGGCGGCAGGAGACTGCGGTGAGGGCTTATGTTACGACCGTACCAGACCACGCGATCGATCGCAACGCGATGGGGCGAATATTCGCGCATAGATGAAACTGTAATGTTCGCGCCGTGATTGTCACGCCCGCAACGTGACGTTGCCCGCCTCCACCGTGACGGATGTACCGTCATCCGTCCGGACGATCAGCGCGCCGACGTCATCGACGTCCTCGGCCACGCCGTCCGCCTCGCCGCCCGGCCATGATGCGTGCACGCGCCGGCCAAGCGTGACCAGGCGCTCGCGCCAGCGGTCGCGCATCGATTCGCCGGCGCGCGCTTCGTCGTACAGCCGCTCGAAGTGCGCCAGGTACGCCGCGAGCAGCGCCTCGCGGTTGACGTTGTGGCCGCACTCCACCTTCACGCTCGTGGCGATGTCGCGGATCTCGTCGTACTGGCGGGGGTCGAAGTTCACGTTGATGCCGGCGCCGACGAGCACGAAGGGTTTGTGCTCGTCGCTCAGGTCGGACTCGATGAGGATGCCGGCGACCTTCTTGCCGCTGAGCTGCACGTCGTTGGGCCACTTGATGTCCGGCCGCAGGCGGGCGATGTCCTGGATCGCGTGGCACACCGCGAGCGGCGTGATCATCGCGATGTCGCGCAGCACCGACTGCGGCGGTCGCAGCACCAGCGTCGACGCGAGGTTGACGGCGGGCGGCGTCACCCACGACCGGCCGAGACGGCCGCGTCCGGCGGTCTGCTCGTCGGCCGCGGCCACCGTGCCCTCGACCGCGCCGTGCAGCGCGGCGTCGCGCGCGACGTCCATGGTGGAACCGACGCTCGCTTCGAAGATGAAGTTGCGGCCGAAGCGCTCGGTCGTGAGCAGGGAGTGGAAGCGGGTGAGGTCGAACATCGGGAGTCTTTCAGTCGATCAGTCTGTCAGTGGGTCAGTCTTTCAGCGCGTCAGCACCGACGATAGCGTAACGCCGCGCGGGGGTACGGACTACGGAGCCGCGGCCCCGGTGCATCCGGGGTGATTGACCGAAATTGGTCGGCACTTTTCGGTGTTCTGGCGTCCGCTACGACACCTGGCCCGCGGCGAGGCTGCCGCACGGCGAGCCCCGCGACGAGGGTAGCATCGGCGCGGCGTATGTCGAACGGCCGGATGTCACCTGACCATGGCTCTCTTCACCGGGCTATCATGACGCCGATGCTGTAGCTAGCCGGGAAGCACCGGAGGATGGAATGGCGGAGATTCTCGCCAACGTACACGTCGAGCCGCTCGCCGCGATGAGCGACGACCTTCCCGGGCTGGTAGCGCAGGGCCGCACCGTCGCCGAGACGCTGGAGATCACCCCAGGACGCCACGCGATCACTGGCACACCGCACCGTCGTTCGGAAGCACGAGATCGATCAGATACGCCGTGACCGCCGAGTTGACACAGGGGCTGAGGCTCGGCTTGGAGAAAGACACCGTGTGGCTATGTCCTTGCCAAGTCAGCAATCGGCCAGCGCTCAGTTGTCGCGCGAGCGCTTGCGACCACTCGTACGGCGTGACGGGATCGTTTGTCGTCCCGACGACCAGAATCGGCGCCGAACCCGTCGCGTGCAGCTCATGCGGCCGCCACCTCGGTTCGAACGGCCAGCCAGTGCACTCCTGACTCGACGGTGTTGTTGTCATAGGGAATTCGGGCATCGCCGCCTGTAACCGGTTGAGCAGTTGATTCCAGGCGTCGCCTTCAATCCGCGTTGTGTCCAAGCACGTGATCGCCATATTCGCATCGCCCGTGTTCTGCTGGCTCGGTCCACCACCGCCGCCCAACAGTTTCACGATCTCTGTCCCGCTGTGGCGGTGCTCGATATCGGCCAGTGCCTGAGCGAGTCGGACCCAGTTGCCGGAGACCAGGCCATTGTAGACTGCCCGACCGAGCATCTGGTCGCCGTCGAGCGCCACGGTCTTCCCAGAGGTGGTCGTCGCCTTGATCGGGCTCGCGTTGAGGGCCAGGCGGAGTTGCCGGAGGTGCAGAGCGGGGTCGCCGTCGTTGTAGAACGGACAGGACGGACGTGCTCCGCAGTCAGACAAGAACGCGTGCAGGGCCCGCTCGATCGCGGCCGCCTGCCCTTCGATCTGCGCCTCTCGGTTTAGGCTGGGGTCGAGGGCCGCGTCGAGCACGAACGCGCGCACCCTTGATGGATAGAGATCGGCGTACTGCGCGCCGAGGAAGGTGCCGTACGAGTACCCGATGTACGAGATCACGTCCTCGTGTAAGGAGAGGCGAATTTGCTCCATGTCTCTCGCGCTGCTCGTCGTATCGACGAAGCCGAGTTCCTCACCGGTGGCACGCAGGCATGCCTCGCCGAAAGCGACAGCCGCTTGGAACGCCGGGTCGCTCGGCGAACGCGGGGCTGGTGTAACCGTGATTGGATGCGCAGATGACTCAGTTGCGTCGTCGCACCGGACCGGCGAACTCTGGCCAACGCCGCGAGGGTCCCAGCCTATCACGTCGAACCGCGACCTGACGCTGGCGGGAAAGTCAGTTGCGGCAGAGTGCGCCAAGTTGATTCCAGACTTACCGGGACCGCCGGGGTTCACGAGCAACACGCCGATTCGTTGTGCAGGGTTGGAGGCGGGGAGACGCGTTAGCGCTAGCGTGATGCTCTTGCCACCGGGGTGGTCGTAGTCGATCGGCACGTCCAACGTCGCGCAGCCGAAACCACTGCCGCAGTCCGTCCAGACGAGCGGATGCGCCGACCCGCTCTTGCCACCGCAGGCGAACGTGGCGCCAACTAACGTCACGATGAGGCCGATCAACCGAAGGTGAACCGCGCTGCTCCCGAGCTTCGATCGACTCATCGATTTCTCTGTTCTCACGCCGACGAATCAGGTTTTCTAACCGGACCATGGCGCGGCCCGGGGTGGGCAGCCGAGGGCGGCTACCCTACACGCCCGTCATCTGTGAACTGTGAACTGTGAACTGTGAACTGTGAACTGTGAACTGTGAACTGTGAACTGTGAACTGTGAACTCCGTACTCACTTGTCCAGCCGCAGCACGGCCATGAACGCTTCCTGCGGGATCTCGACGTTGCCGACGCGCTTCATGCGCTTCTTGCCCTCGGCCTGCTTCTCCAGCAGCTTGCGCTTGCGCGTGACGTCGCCGCCGTAGCACTTCGCCAGCACGTTCTTGCGCATCGCGCGGATCGTCTCGCGCGCGATGATGCGGCCGCCGATCGCCGCCTGGATCGGCACGTCGAACATCTGGCGCGGGATCAGCGTGCGCAGCTTCTCGACGAGCTGCGCGGCCCTGCGACTGCCGCGTTCTCGCGGTGCGTGATCAGCGACAGCGCGTCGACCGGCTCGCCGTTGACGAGGATGTCGAGCTTCACCAGCGGCGCCGGCTCGGTACTCGCTGAAGCGTGTAGTCGAGGCTGGCGTAGCCCTGCGTGCGCGACTTCAGCTGGTCGTAGAAGTCGACGAGGATCTCCGACAGCGGGATGTGGTAGTCGAGCACGACGCGCCCCTCGCCCTTCTTCGTCCCGTCGTCCTGCACGATGCTGTGCTGCAGGTACTCCATGCGCTTGAACTCGCCGCGGTTGCTCGTCACCAGCTCCATCACCGCGCCGATGTAGCGGTCCGGGCAGACGACCGAGATGTCCATCCACGGCTCGCGGATCTGCGTCGATCTCGCTGCGGCGGCGGCAGCTCGGCCGGGTTGTCGATGACGATCTCCTGCGCCGTTCGTCTTCGTCACCTGGTACTCGACGCTCGGCGCCGTGGCGAGCAGCGTCGAGGTCGTACTCGCGCTCCAGGCGCTCCTGCACGATCTCCATGTGCAGCAGGCCGAGGAAGCCGCAGCGGAAGCCGAAGCCCAGCGCGACGCTCGACTCCGGCTCGTAGACCAGCGAGGCGTCGTTGAGCTGCAGCTTCTCGAGCGCGTCGCGCAGCAGCGTGTACTCGTTGGCCTGCGCCGGGTAGAGGCCGGCGAACACCATCGGCTTCGCCGGGCGGTAGCCGGGCAGCGCCTCGGTCGCCGGCTTGCCGTCGTCGGTGAAGCGTGTCGCCGACGCGGCACTCCTTCACGTTCTTCAGCCCCGTCGCGACGTAGCCGACCTCGCCGCACGCCGAGCGCTGTCGACCGGGTCGAGCGCCGGGCGGAAGACGCCGACCTCGAGCGGCTCGACCGCGAGGCTCGGTCGCCATCAGCCGCAGCTTGCGCCGGCCGTCGACGCGCGCCGTCGACCACGCGCACGTAGGCGATGACGCCCTTGTAGGCGTCGTACTTGGTGTCGAAGATCAGCGCCCGCAGCGGCGCGTCGCGCGTCGCCGCGCGGCGGCGGCGACGCGCTCGACGATCGCCTCGCAGGATCTCGTGCGTGCCGGTGCCCTCCTTCGCCGAGGCGAACATGATCTCGTCGCGCGCTGAAGCCGAGCGTGTCGCACCAGCTCCTGCGCGACGCGCTCCGGCTCGGCGCTGGGCAGGTCGATCTTGTTGATCGACCGGGATGAGCGTCAGGTCGGCTTCCAGCGCGAGGTAGACGTTGGCCAGCGTCTGCGCCTGGATGCCCTGCGCCGCGTCGACGATCGAGCAGCGCGCCCTCGCAGGCCGCGAGCGCGCGCGAGACCTCGTAGGCGAAGTCGACGTGGCCGGGCGTGTCGATCAGGTTCAGCTCGTACTCGACGCCGTCCGCGGCGCGTGAAGGCCATGCGCACGGCCTTGGCCTTGATCGTGACGCCCTTCTCGCGCTCGAGGTCCATGGCGTCGAGCACCTGCGCGGACATGTCGCGCTTGGAGATGGTGCCGGTCATCTCCAGGAAGCGGTCGGCGAGCGTCGATTTGCCGTGGTCGATGTGGGCGATGATGCAGAAGTTGCGAATGCGCGCTGGTTCCATCTGGCTTCAGGGTAGCAATCCGGGTGGTTTGTCGCTGGTGGTTGGCGACCGGCAGGGGGGCGACGGGGGCCGGAACCGCGGATTACGCAGATTGCGCGGATGGGGGGATGCAGGGGTTTGATTGTGGTCTTGTGTTTTTCGCATAGCGGGGGCGCGAAGCTGCGGGCGGAGGGCACCGGCGCGGGTGTGAAGCTGGCGGGGGCGCGGCGATCGATTGCGTTTGATTGGGTTTGATTGGACCGGGGGAATGCAATCAAACGGGGCGGAGGGGCGAAGAACCGAGAACCAGGGACCGAGAGCCTGGAATGCATTGCGGGCGGTGTGGCGGTGGGTGCGGTGCGCGTGCATGCGTCGATGGTAGGGCGCGGCGGGGGCGAACGCCGAGCGCTGCGTGGCACTTTCGGAGGGGGACGGGAACCACAGATTTCGCGGATTGCACGGATGAGAACCGGGAGGGCGGAGGAAACGCCAATGCTGCAGCGACAAATGCGCAAGGCACGACTGGTTCTTGCACAACATAACACTCTCCACCGCCGAAGCGATCCGAGCTATGCTGTCGTCGTTCCGAGAGGGTGCTCGCATGACAAGCGCTGAGAAGAACGGACGAGGTTCCGATGGCACCGACGTTGATCCAGTCACCGGCGCGGCGGTGCGCCCGGATGGTGCCGGGATGTACCTGCATTGGGA
The DNA here is from genome assembly GCA_963701135.1 of uncultured Chloroflexia bacterium. GTDB lineage: Bacteria > Chloroflexota > Dehalococcoidia > DSTF01 > JACRBR01 > CAYJMJ01. The sequence continues at coordinate 1,781,587 of OY969567.1, read as the reverse complement.
CGGACGCAGGACATACCGCACGCACATGCCGGCGCCGCGCGTTTTGGAGCCCGCCGCCGATCTCTCCTATGGTGAGGCGCGGGGCAATCTGATCATCGAAGGCGACAATCTCCAAGCGATGGTGTCGCTCCGCTCGCAGTACAGAGGTACGATCGATGTTGCTTACCTCGATCCACCTTACAACACAGGCAAGAGCGATTTTCGCTACTCTGATCGCCGGTTTCGCGACCCCAACGCGGACTCGGAAGACGCCATCTATGTAACGAACGAGGATGGAGGCCGCCACACGAAATGGCTGAACTTCATGGGACCCCGGCTCTGGCTGACCTGGGAGCTCCTCGCTGATCATGGCATGTGTCTCGTTTCGATTAACGATGCCGAGCTGTTTCGCCTCGGCCTCCTGATGGACGAGATATTTGGAGAGCGTAATAGGCTCGGGATCATCGTCTGGAAACAGGCCGCCGACAACAATCCGACTCGTATCGCCGTCGGGCACGAGTACATCCTCTGCTATGCGAAACGCGAGGAGGCTGTACCGAAGGTTTGGTTTGGGGAGAGCCCGGCAAAAGACTGGCTGCTGGGGACTTACAAACGCCTCAAGGGCCAGTATGGCGCCGATATGAAGGCGCTGCAGGACGCTTTCCAGAGGGAAATTCGGGAGCATGCGAAAGCCCACAAGGCAGCGATTGATGCAGGAGAAGCGACCGATCTCGTAGACCTCGGCGATCTGGAGCGTTACTCGCTCATCGACGGGCGCGGACCTTATGCCGCGAACCGGACAACCGAGAAGCCGGTGAGCAATGGCTACTTCTATGACGTCACCAACCCGACCACCGGGAAAGTTCACCGTCGCCCAGGTCGCGGTTATAGGTTCCCGGCGGAGACCATGCGAACGTCTCCAAGACGCTGACCGCATTATCTACCCGAAAGACCCGAAGCAACTCGTGCAACTGAAGAAGTACCTCGAAGAGTTGCGCCCGCCGCTCCGAGGAATCATCGAGATAGGGTCACGGGGTGGGGTATTTGATCTCAAGCGGTTGTTCCCTGATGAGGGCGAACGGTTTGCGAATCCGAAACCGGCCCGACTGTTGGAACTCCTTCTAGGCTTCGCTGGCGACTCGGACGCGCTCGTGCTCGATGCTTGGGCGGGTTCGGGTACCACTGGGCACGCCGTGCTCCGCCTCAACAAGGCTGATGGCGGCGCTCGTCGCTTTATTCTCATCGAGGAAGGCTCACCTGACGATCGCTATTGCCGAACGCTTACAGCGCCGCGGATACGAAGAGCAATTGAGCAAGAAAGCCTCGACGGGGGCTTTACGTTTCTTGAGACCGGTCGCAGACTCGACCGAGAAGCGATTCTTGATCTCGAACGCAAAGCGATCATCAATTTGATCATCCAGACCGACGTCACGGGTGCGGGCCGAGGCATCACTCGGATCGAGGGCGAGCAGGTGATAGGTAGCAACTCGCGCCGCGAAGCCATCTGTTTGCGGTGGAACGGGCGATCTGACAGCACAATAGACAGCGACGTGCTCCAAAGGATGTTCACCGAAGCGAAGCGCTTACGGCTCAACAAGCCGCTGAGGGTTTATGGCACGACCTGCGTCGTCGCCGAGACCGACTCGTTCCGGTTCTGTCAGATCCCAGATGAGATTGTGGCCGCGTTGAGCCTGAGTGATGAAGCGGAAGGACCCGATGCTGAGACGACGATGAGCACCATCGAGACACTCGAAACCGCGAGCCAAGGAATGATGTCTCCTCGTGCCCGCCACTAACTTCAAGCTGCTCCCGTTCCAAGAAGAAGCGGCCGAGGCGTTGAGAACGGCCGCCCTAAAGTGGATAGCAGCTGCGGCTTCGTTCGGCCCGCCGAAATATGTGACGACAGCGATCCCGTTCCTCGGACAACTCCGGGCGGTGACCGGTGCCGGAAAGACACCGATACTCGCACAGGTCGTCGCCGGTCTTGGGTCGGGCGCAGTCCTGTGGACGAGCCGATCCAGCGCTGTCGTTGAGCAGACGTTCAACAATCTCAGGGGTAAATATGCGCCTTTGCTGCCGCCGGATGTTCGAGTCCTCCGGGACATCCCCGCGCAGGCTGATTGGCGTAGTCTCATCGAATCACCGAACGGCCTGACGATCTGGTTGCTGACGGTGGCCTCGTGGAATGAAGCGGAGAGTGCTAGGCGCCCAGGCTCCCCAGAAGCGCGCCTCAACCTGCACCGCGTACATCCTGACTGGGCAGGCGATACCTCACCTTGGGATCAGCTGCGAACACGGCTTCGGCGACCCCTGTGGATCGTTTCCGACGAGAGCCACAACCAGAGCAGCACCCAGCTTGATCAGTTAGCGGACCTAAAGCCAAAGGGCTTTCTCATGGCGTCGGCAACACCAATCGCGAACGAACGTTTCTTGAAATGGAATGAGGCGCTCGCGACCGGCGAGCCACCGTGGAGGGACCTGGCGGACGAGGGTATTGTTCGGGTTCGCACCCGCGACGTTGTTGACGCCGAGTTGCTCAAGGCCACGATTGAGCTGATCGACTTCAACAGCGGGACTGAGGAAAGCCTCGACGGAGCGCTCCAATCGCTTGCAGACCTAGACGAAGCGGTCAAGAACGAAGCGGCGAGCGTCCGTCCTCGTGCCATTTACGTCGTGGAGAAAAGCAACCCGCCACGGAACTCCTCTGAACCCGCACCCCCCGTGTTGATCTGGCATTACCTTCGGGCAAAGGGAGTGCCAGCCGAAGAGATCGCGATATACACAGACACTCGCGAACTGCCAGAGGGCGCGGAGCGCGTGTTGACGCTCAACGGCCTGCACGACAGGTACCGGCACATCATCTTCAATCAAACGCTTCAGGAGGGTTGGGACGATCCCGAGGCGTACGTGTGTTACTTCGACGGAGTCACAAAGTCGTTCACCAGAATCAAGCAGATCGTGGGACGCGTACTTCGGCAGCCGAGCGCGCAGCACTTCGAGAGCGACAAACTCAATACGGCCACGATCATCCTTAACGTGCCAGCGTCATCCTACGACGTTGTGGTCTCCGAGTTGCGCGCTGAAATGCGGTTGTATGCCCCGGAGGATGAGCCCGACACCCCGGTGATCAAGATTAAGACGAGACGAGAGCCTCTGTCAGGGATACCGGTGGCCGATGCCTGGGGAGAAAATCTCAAGCTGCCAAACCGCACGCTCAAAGCCCCCAGCATGACGCGAGCGATCAAGATTATTCGCGCTCGAGACCAGGAGTGGCCGGTTGAACGTGCTCGAGGCGCCCGGAATGGGTCGCCGGATAGTTGTCTCTCTGGAGAGGGAGGAGCAGGAGCGCGACGAGTATCTCGCCGTGCTCCGCAGCGCTCGCACGCAGAACGGTATCTTCCTTCGTCGCGCGATCCAGAGCCGCAACCGGGCTTGTCTTAATGCAATCCACCCCGACGCTTTCAGCGGCCCTGGGTACGCCCAGAAGTCTTGCCATGGGTCATTCGCACAGGTTGAACTACAGGGCGTAGCCGCTCGGGTGGTAGACCACTACGAGAGCGCTGTCGAGTACCAGGACGATCCGGATCCGGAGCGAAAGACCTGGGTGCTTCGCGAATACTTGCCCCGTGGAAAGGACATGATCAACTTTCGACGAGCAGCTCATGGTCAATATGCTTTGGTCGACTTCAACCGCGATGAGCGTGAGTTCGCCCACGCGCTTGATGCGGTAGGAACGGGTGTTTGGGCGCGGAATACGCCCGCAGCTAACGCTTTCAGCATTCCGCTTCCGGCAAAGGTCGATGATTCCTCGCGGTTTTTCCCGGACTTCCTCTGGTGGGTGGGAGACGTTTGTTGGGCACTCGACACGACTGGCGCCCACCTCCTCGAACCTAAAGTCAGAGGTAAGCTCATCGCCCTTACGCACCCGCGAGTCGCGCTTGTCGTGCGTGGTCGAGTTGATCTGGCGACCAATTCCAAGACGACTGAAGAGGCATGGAGCCTCGTGCGTGCGCGTAGCGATCTTCCGCCTTCGAGCGAGGTCTTCGACGACCTGCAGAGTCTGCTGGCTTCTCTGCTTGCACGCAGCTAGTGAGTGCGTCTCAGAGCCACGCCAACGGCGTGTGAGAATGGGGCTGTCACCCCGAACTCGCCTCGTCGCGTCGCTCAGGCGCGTTGAGTCTGGCGTGAACTGCCCCCTCCCGCATCCGCGCAATCCGTGGAATCTGTGGTTCCCCGGCGCCCTTATCTGCGTAATCGGCGCAATCTGCGGTTCCCCTCGTCCGCTTGTCAGGCGTGGCTCAGATTCCGTATACTGCGGGTGAACTCTGGAGATTTTCTTTCAGGAGTGGGCTTGCGCCCACTTTTTTGTTCATCTGGGGTATGTGCGGATTATGAAGAACGAATTCATCACGGCCATCTCGCAGCTCGCGGCTGAGAAGAACCTGCCGAAAGACGTGGTCTTCGAGGCGGTGGAGGTGGCGCTGGCGTCGGCGTACAAGAAGGACAACCTCGCCCAGTCCAACGTCGTGGTCAAGATCAACACGGAAGACGGGTCGATGCGCGTGTTCACGACGCGGGCCGTGGTCGAGGACGTCGTCGACGACAAGATCGAGATGTCGCTCGAGGAAGCGCGGCGGGTGCGCGTGGACGCGAAGATCGGCGACGTGCTGGAGTTCGAGGCGACGCCGGCGAGCGCCGGCCGCATCGCGGCGCAGACGGCGAAGCAGGTCGTGCTGCAGCGGCTGCGGGAGGCCGAGCGCGAGGTCGTGTACGAGGAGTACTCCGGCAAGGAGGGCGACATCGTCTCGGGCGTCGTCCAGCGCATGGAGGGCCGCAACGTCATCATCGACCTCGGCAAGACGGAGGCGGTGCTGCCGCCGCCGGAGCAGGTGCGCACGGAGCATTACCGGCCGACGCAGCGGCTGAAGGTGCTGCTGCTCGAAGTGTTCAAGGCGGCGAAGGGGCCGCAGGTCGTCGTCTCGCGCACGCACAAGGACCTGCTGAAGCGCCTGTTCGAGCTGGAAGTGCCGGAGATATTCAAGGGGATCGTCGAGATCAAGTCGATCGCGCGCGAGGCGGGCTATCGCTCGAAGGTGGCGGTGTATTCGCGGCAGGAGGGCGTCGACCCGGTGGGGGCGTGCGTCGGCATGCGCGGCATCCGCATCCAGAACATCGTGAACGAGCTGAACGGCGAGCGCATCGACGTGGTGGTGTGGGACCCGGAGGCGTCGCGCTTCGTGGCGAACGCGCTGAGCCCGGCGCAGGTCGTGAGCGTGATGAACCACGACGCGGAGAACACGGCGGAGGTCGTCGTGCCGGACCGGCAGCTTTCGCTGGCGATCGGCAAGGAAGGCCAGAACGCGCGGCTTGCGGCGAAGCTGACGGGCTGGCGCATCGACATCAAGAGCCAGAGCGCGTACGAGGCGGAGCTGGCCGAAAAGGGCATCACGCCGGAGGAGGCCGCCGCGGCGGTCCGCGAGGAGGCGCTGCGCCGGTCGCGCGCCGCGGCCGCGGCCATCGCCGACGAGGCGCGCGTCGCCGCGGCGACGCGGCAGTTGACGCCGGAGGAAGAGATCGCGCTGGAGTACGCCGACCGCGAGGCCGCGGGCGAGCCCGTCGAAGAGGCGATGCCGGCGGCCGCAGCGGTCGCTGCGGAGCCGGTGGCGCCGGCGTGTACCGTCGAAGCCGGGCATCCGCTTCGCGGAGGAGCTGGTGCGGCCGCCGATCGAGGAGTTGAAGCCGGCGGCGAAGAAGAAGGGCGCGGTGCCCACCGGCCGGCGCAGGGAAGAGGACGAGGCCGCGCGCATCGCACTCGCCAAGAAGAAGAAGGGCGGCGCTCGCCGGATCATCCTGCCGGACGAAGAGGACGAAGAGGACGAGTACTCGGACCTGATCCGGTAACATGTCAACGTCAAAGAGCGGACTCCGGCCGAAGCACGTGCCGCAGCGCACGTGCATCGCCTGCCGCGGCACGGAAGCCAAGCGCGGCCTGGTGCGCATCGTGCGGACGCCGGAGGGGCGCGTCGAACTGGACCGGACGGGCAAGAAGAACGGGCGCGGCGCGTACGTGCACGAATCGCGCGAGTGCTGGGACGCCGCGCTCAAGAAGGACAAGCTGGGGCACGCGCTCAAGGTGAGCGTGCCGCCGGACGACCTGGAACAACTGAAGGCGCACGCCGAGACCCTCGCCACGGCGCCGGATTGAGACGAAACGAGCATTGATGACGACGAACGCTGAAGCCGGAGACCAAGACGCTCGAGATTCCGCGAGTCCTCTCCGTGAAGGAGTTGGGCGACCTCATGGCGGTCTCGCCGGTCGAGGTCATCAAGGAACTCATGAAGAACGGCGTCATGGCCTCGATCAACCAGGTCATCGACTTCGACACGGCCGCGATCGTGGCCACGGACATGGGCTTCGAGGCGGTCGAGGCGCACGCGGCCGAACAGGCCGAGGTCGCCGTCGACCGCGCCACGGGCCGCCCGACGATCGAAGAGGACGCGTCGAAGCTGCAGGACCGGCCGCCGGTCGTCACGATCATGGGCCACGTCGACCACGGCAAGACGAGCCTGCTCGACGCGATCCGCGAGTCGAAGGTGACGGCGAGCGAGCACGGCGGCATCACGCAGCACATCGGCGCGTACCAGGTGGAGGTCAACGGCCACCAGATCACGTTCCTGGATACGCCGGGCCACGAGGCGTTCACGGCGATGCGCGCGCGCGGCGCGCAGGTGACCGACGTCGCGGTGCTGGTCGTCGCGGCCGATGACGGCGTCATGCCGCAGACGAAGGAAGCGATCGACCACGCACGGGCGGCCGGCGTGCCGATCGTCGTCGCGCTGAACAAGATCGACTTGCCGAGCGCGAACCCGGACCGCGTCAAGAAGGAGCTGTCCGACAACGGCGTGGTCGTCGAGGAGTGGGGCGGCGATACGCCGCTGGCGCCGGTGTCCGCGAAGACGAAGGAGGGCATCGACGGGCTGCTCGACAACATCCTCGTCGTGGCGGAAGTGCTGGAGCTGAAGGCGAACCCCGACCGCGAGGCGATCGGCATCGTCATCGAAGCCGAGTTGAGCAAGACGCGCGGGCCGCTGGCGACGGTGCTCGTCAAGACGGGCACGCTGCACGTCGGCGATTACGTCGTCGTAGGCGAGACGATGGGCCGCATCAAGGCGATGCTCAACGAGCACGGCAAGCGCATCAAGTCGGCGGGACCTTCGGAGCCGGCGGAGATCCTCGGCCTGCAATCGGTGCCGAAGGCGGGCGAGACGGCGCAGGTGGTGCCGGACGACAAGACGGCGCGCACGACGGTGATGGAGCGGATCCGCGAGCGCGAGGCCGCGGCGATGCATCAGCAGGAGCGCGTGACGCTCGACACGCTGTTCGGCGAGATCAGCGCCGGCAAGCTCAAGGAACTCAACATCATCCTCAAGACCGACGTGCAGGGCTCGATCGAGCCGATCCGCACGTCGCTCGAGCGGCTGTCGAACGAGCAGGTGAAGGTGAAGATCATCCACACCGGCTCGGGATCGGTCACGGAGTCCGACGTGATGCTGGCGATCGCCTCGAAGGGGATCATCATCGCGTTCAACACGGGCACGGAGGGCGGTGCGGAGCGCATCGCGTCGGTCGAGAAGCATCGACATCCGGCACTACAACGTCATCTACAACATCGTGGAGGACGTGGATAAGGCGCTGAAGGGCATGCTCGAGCCGACCTTCAGGGAGGTCGTGACGGCGCATGCCGAGGTGCGGCAGGTGTTCCGCGTCGCGCGCAAGAACTCGATCGCCGGCTGCTACGTGCGCGACGGAACGATCACGCGCACGGACACGGCGCGCGTCACACGGAACGCGGCGGTGATCGCCGAAGGGAAGATCGCGACGCTCAAGCGCTTCCAGGAGGACGTCCGGGAAGTGCAGACGAACTTCGAGTGCGGCATCCAGGTCGAAGGCTTCGACAGCTTCGAAGAGGGCGACGTCGCTCGAGTTCCACCGCATCGAGCGCGAGACCTAACCCCCGGCCCCTTCCCTGAAAGGGAAGGGGGAGAAGGGCTAAGCGCGCGGGGATTGATGGAGCGGCGCGGCCTCGGAACCTCGGATGACGGGGTCGTGCCTGCCGACGACGCAAATGAGAGCGGTGCTTCGGCGTCGCTCTGCGGCTAGACAAGAGCGAACAAGGAACGGGGCTTCGACGGCCGGCGGTCACTTCGACCGGCCGCGCTCCATCCGGCAATGTCCCGACGAACCGAGCGCGTGAACGACCTGTTGCGCGAGGAGATCAGCGATCTCCTGCGGTCGGATCTGCGCGACCCGCGCATCGGCGGGCTCGTGACGGTCACGCAGGTCGACGTCTCGCCGGACCTGCGGCGCGCGACGGCATTCGTGAGCGTGCTGGGGACGGAGGAGGAGCGCGCGTCCACGATGAAGGCGCTAGACCACGCGCGGCCATTTCTTCGCCGGGAACTGTCGCGCCGCCTGAGTCTCCGGTACACGCCCGATGTCACGTTCGTGAGCGACACCTCGATCGAGCGCGCGCAGGAGATGACCGACCTGATGCGCAAGACAGCGCAGGAACGAGGAGACACACTCTGATGGCATGGATCGCCGGCGATCGGGTGATTCTTCGGGCGTGGGAGCGCGACGACGTGCGCGCCCAGTGGGAAGCGGCGCAGACGGCGGACACGACCGGCGACAGGCTGCGCGACTGGCTTGAGCCGCCGAAGTCGCTGTTTCAGCGCGAGCAGGAGTTCGAAGCTAACCAGACGGAGCCGGACCCGGCCGTGGTGCGGATGATCATCGAAGCCGAGGGCCGCGCGATCGGCGACATCGACCTGTTCCACATCGAGCCGCGCAACCGGAACGCGGTCGTCGGGCTGGGCATCTGGTGCGAGGACGACCGTGGCCGCGGTTACGGTACGGACGCGCTGCGGGCGATGCTGCGCTGGGCGTTCCGGCACCTGAACATGCACCGCGTCGAGTTGAGCGTGGAGCCGGAGAACGGGCCGGCGGTGCGCGTGTACGAGAAGCTGGGCTTCGTGCGGGAGGGCCTGCGGCGCGAGCACCACTTCGACGACGGCTGCTTCCGCGACGACCTGATCATGGGCGTGCTCCGCCGCGAGTTCGAGGCGCGGGACCAGGAGTTGTCGGCGGGGGCGGTGACGGCCACGTAGCGGCGCGCAAGGCCGCCAGCGCGTCATAGATCCGGCGCGAGTGATCCGGCTTCGCCGGATGGGCAGCCGGGGCGGCTACCCCACGTGAGCTGTCGCTTCACGTCGCCAAGTCACGTCAAAGAACGTTTCCGAGCCGGAGCCTTCTTAGGCTTCGGCATCGGGCCGGCGTGTATCAGCTTGTTGTAGGACTTCGTTGAAGTCCCGCCCCGCGAGGTCTACGGGCTTCTCGTAGTGCTTCCGACGTTGACTAGTGCCTATCCAACTTGATGAGGTTCGGTTCTCCCCGGTCCGCGTCCATCACGGCGTCGCGGAGTTCGCATCGCAGGAGCTGCTAACTCTGCGGTTCGCCTCTTACCGCACTATCAAGTTGGAGGAGCACTAGGCAACTGGAACCAATCGAGTCTTCGTCGATTCCTCAAAAGGGCGCAGTGTGGTGTATGTGCCGGTCTGCTGATCAAACACAGATTCTTCCCGATAGTAGATGACATTCATCGTCTGCGGGCTGTCGGGAACGTCCAGCCGTTGCTTCAGTCTCTCGACGACGCGGGCCACGGAGAATTTATGGAACCGCTCATCGCACACCGGACACACGAAGGCTGGTATGTTGGCGATCTTCGCGGGCACAGGTCGATCACAGAAGCAGAGTGAGACTCGCTTCTCAACCATCTGGCCGTGCCCATTTGGGCAGTTCATGGCCTGAGTCGCCTCCGGCAATCAGCGTCCCACTTACCCGGTCGTGTGTCGCACCAATACGCGGTGATGACCACAAACTCGCTCGGTGGGTACGTACATACTACATGGCTGATCCGACGATGGCTATTCTTCGGGACCTCACCCGGACCACGCAAGAAGGATCGTACGGGGCATCACCGGGCACATTCTCTATGATTTCCGACCCCTCATCGCAGCAGGTAAAAGCCACTTCATCAAGAGTAGGCTTATCTTCTACGTCCGGGTCATATTCCAAGAAGTGCTTCGACGAAACGAGCGCCACGTCGCCCTCGATCGCAGCACATATCGACAGCAGGCGGCCAATCATCATCGACGGGCTACCAGTCCCGTTCTAGGTCGATTTCTTTCTCGCTTAGAAGGCCGGGCGGAATCACAATCTCGCCCGCCTGTTGTTCGTATTGCTTCAGCAGGCGCTTGAACAGGATGGCCATTACCTTCGCGTGTTGCGTACTCATCCGAATCGTGGCTTGGGGCTTCAGCGCGTTTGGCGCGACTTGTAACCCAAAGCCCAAAGTGATGGTGTAGGGAGAAGCGGACATCTGAAACGTATCGGCATACATGTCGGCCACGCCCGGAGCGTAGATAACTTGTTCAGGGTCAGGGACAGTCATCTCGACGTTTTCAGCCATAGTAGCCTCCTCTGAGGCCGATCCTATGCCGAATGCAGGTAGAGGTCTATGATCGCGCCCGAAGGGCTCTACGCTCTTGAGTGTGGATACAGGTGAGGAGAGTGAACAGAAAGGCACCTAGTGTTCCTGTAGCCTACGGCTGAAAGAAACGTCAGCCACAGGAAGGAGGCAGGTCAACGCGAGGACAGAGTCGTCGCGCTGGTCAGAACACCTGATCATCACTGGACGTTGACGTTTCGCGTTCGCAATGCGCTTCATACTGTCCCTACGACTACCCCACGTGATGAGCCTCCGTTGTTGGGCCCCAGGCGACAAGGGCTGACAGGTCAGACGACGCGTCCCTAGACCGGGTGGCTGCGGTGCGTGCCGCTTGACGACCCGCGCGGGCTGGAAAGCCCGCGCTACGGTAGCTGGCCACTGCTACCGGGCGTCACGGCGAGCGGTTATCGTGCGCGCATGAGCCAGGCGAGCGGCTTCATCATCGTCAACAAACCGGTGGGCGCGACGTCGTTCTCGATGGTCGCGCTGGTGCGGCGGCTGACGGGCGTGCGCCGTGTGGGGCACGCCGGCACACTCGACCCGCTCGCGTCGGGGGTGCTGCCGGTGGCCGTCGGCCACGCGACGCGGCTCATCGAATACCTGGACGACGAGTGGAAGACATACGCGGCGGGGGTCCGGTTCGGCATCGAGACCGACACGTACGACGCCGCGGGCGAAGTGACGGCCACTGCCGACGCGTCGGCAGTGACGCGGGAGCGGATCGAGGCGGCGCTGCCGGCGTTCATCGGCGACATCGAGCAGACGCCGCCGGTCTACAGCGCGCTGAAGGTCGCCGGCAAGCCGCTGTATCGCTACGCGCGCGAGGGGGCGGACGTCGCGGTCGCGGCGCGCGTCGTGCACGTCGAAAGCATCGGGCTGCGCTCGTACGCCGACGCCGTGGCTGAGATCGAGGTGCGATGCGGCAAGGGGACGTACATCCGCTCGCTCGCGCACGATCTCGGCCGCGCGCTCGGCTGCGGCGCGCACCTGGCGTCGCTCGTGCGTACGAGGAGCGGCGGGTTTGGCATGGGCGACGCGTGGACGCCGGAGCAATTGACGGCGGAGGCCGCGGACGATCGGCTGGAGGACGTGCTGCTGGCGGCCGATCGGGCGGTCGAACGGCGGCCGGCGGCCATCTTCGGCGAGCCGCACAGCCGCGACATCGTGAGCGGCCGCGACGTCAGCTTCGAGTCGCCGGCCGATGCCTCGATCTGCCGCGCATACACCGAGTCGGGCGACTTCCTGGGCGTGCTGACGAGGGTGGCCGAACGTGCCTGGCACCCCGAAAAGGTGGTACCGGGCAGCTAGATCCGGTCCAAAACGGCTCTTTTTTCGGATTCGGCCCAGATTCGAGCCAGATTCGCTTGACAACGCTCCGAGGCGGACTATTATTCGTACGACTCCGTTCAAACGGGAACAACTGCTTATCAGCCTATGCGATAAGTATGGGGCGGCCCGAATGGACGCAGATTCGCAGCGTGTAGTGACAGGAGCGACAACGTGGAAGCATACTGCCTGAAGTGCCGAACGCAGCGGGAGATGTCGAACGCGGAAGCGACGACGATGAAGAACGGCAAGCCGGCCACCAAGGGAAAGTGCCCCGTCTGCGGCACGACGATGTTCAAGATCGGCAAGGCGAAGTAGCCGACCTCCACCGAGCAGAAGAGAGAAGGGGCGACCACCGAGTCGCCCCTTCTCTCGTGTCGCGCCGGCCGCGTTAACCTCCGCGCCTCGTACGCGTTGTCATGATTGGACGCCGCTCAGCATCGTCCGGGGAGTTGCATGACGCGAAGCAGAATGCTGCGTTGGGGCGCCGGAGCCGCGCTGGCCGCCGTGGCGCTCGCAGGGACCGCGTTCTCGCTCCGCACGCTCGGGCCCTCGGCTTCGTGGAACGTGTTCGCGGCGCCGACGGCCACCCCAACGGCGACGCCAACTGCCACCTTCACACCCACACCGACGCCGACGTTTACGCCGACCGCCACCGCCACGCCGACCCCCGAACCGACGGCCACGCCCGTACCGACGATCGCTCCTCCGGACCCGCCCCCGATCCCGGGGCCGGAGGTCCTCGGCGAGCGCTGGGTTGACGTCGACATCGACCGGCAGACGGCGACGGCGATGATCGGCGATCGGCCGCTCTACACGGCGCTGGTGACGACGGGGAAGGACGGCTGGGAGACGCCGCGCGGCACGTTCAAGATACTGTTCCGCGTGCCGGACGAGACGATGACGTCGGCATCGATCGGCGCGGACGACTACTACGTGCTGGAGCACGTGCTGTACACGCAGTACTTCACGTCGCAGGGGCACGCGCTGCACCTGAACTACTGGCGCGACGACTACTACTTCGGCCGCACCCGCTCGAGCCACGGCTGCGTGGGGATGCGGATGGCCGACGCGCGGTTCTTCTGGGACTTCGCGACGTTCGGCACGCGCGTCACGATCCACTGAGGGGGGAGGCGGGAAGCGAGAAGCGGGACGCGGGAGACGAGAAGCGGGAGGTCGGAGGGCGGAAACCTCGTAGGGACAGGTCTTCAGACCTGTCCGCCCGTTAGGTGGCCGCCGCCTCACACCCGAGTCACTCGGCCGGTGCTGGCCGCATGCGTGGACGCGGCAAACGCAGCGACAGGCTGCCGTCCCGGCCCGCCTGCCATGTCTGCCACAGCAAAACGGCGATCTGCCCGATGAATCCGGCCGCCGATACGTAGACCATGGACCCGAATCCCAAGCGAGGGCCGTTTAGCCAAAAGAGCAGCATTCGGTAGCCGGATGGATCGACATCGCCGATGACGTTGTCGTGGAACCACACGATAGCGCCGAGACCGGCGAACGCGCACAGCAGCCCGAGCAGCGCGTACGGCGCCGCGCGAATGTTTCCGGAGACGCGCAAGCCGCAGACGATGCCCGCCTCCGCCGCCGCGACGAGCGCGACCAGCCCCTGGTTGAATGACCACCCGGGCTTAGACGACAGGGGGTGCTCCTCCCACGGCAGCAGCACACCCACGCCCGCGAGGACGATGAAGGCCGCCGTGGTCAATGGGGAGCCCATGACCGAACGGACGAACCGCCTGACGCCGTGGTCGAGGTGCCACAGCAGCGCGACGACCTGGCCAACGAATCCCGCCATCGACACGTACAGCCCCACCCCGCCCGCGATCCTGGGCATGCGATACGACAGAATCGGCAGGTTGCTCGCGGCGGGATCGGTGCTCCCGACGATGTCGAGGTAGAACCACACCGTCGCGCCCAAACCGACAAGCGCGCACAGCAGGCCGAACAGCACGTACCGGCGCCTGTCGATATTCTCCGACGCTCGAAGGGCGCACACGATCGCCGACTCGGCCGCCGCGACGAGCGCGACCAACCCCTGGTTGTACGACCAACCTGACTTCGCCCAGTGGAACCATTCGGCCCACGGCAGCAGCACGCCGGCGGCGGCGAGCATGGCGAACGCCAGCGTCGCAAGCGGCGACGCCATCGAACGTGAAACGCTCGTGCTGAAGGGCCGGCTGATGTGGCGGTCGGGTGCTCGCATGGGCGTCTCCCGGATGCGCCGCCATTGTATCAGCCGCGGACAAGTCTTGACCCGCTGTTGACGAACGTTTAACGCCTGCCTCCGTACAGTTGGGCTCGTGGATCGCGCGCGACATTGCTCCCCCGTTTCGCGCGATTCTCACAACCAGGGGCCGGCAGCGCAGGATGCGCAACCGGCTTCCTGTGTCGCTCGCGCCGGGACGGCGCACACGTCAGGCCGGGACGAACGTGTTGCTCCCGTCGCCGCCGGAGGAGACGCGGCCCTTCGCACCCACCATCTCGCGCTTCGTCATCGATTCCAGCGTGCGCGCGGTCGACGGGGGTGTTGGCGATGAAGCGCTCGCCGGACGCCAGCCGGCCGATGACGATGCCACGCTCGGGCGCGCCCTCGCGGTCGAACAGCACGGTGTAGGTCTCGACCGTGGCGTCGCCGTCAGGGGCGGCGGCGAAGGTGCGGGTGCGGGCCGGCGTCGACCGTGGCCTGGTCCACCTTTGGGCTCGTGCGGCTCCACTCGCGTCGCGGCGGCTGCGTCGAGTAGATGCCGGTGGAGTGCTTCGTCACGTACCAGCCGTTGGCCGTGACGAGGCCGATGCTGCCGCGGCCGGTGCGCAGCTTCTCGGCCATCGCGGCGATGCTGTGGGTGACGTAGTTGTTGCCGGGGCCGCCGAAGTACGGCAGCCCGCCGGTCACCGTCAGCGGCCGCGGGTCGTCCGGCTGCGATGCCGAGCATGTCGCGGGTGATCTGCACCGCCGACGGGAAGCAGCTATAGAGGTCGAAGTGCGCGATTTCGTCGATCGTGACGCCGGCCATGGACATGGCGCGCGCGCCGGCGGCGCGGATGGCGGGCGAGCTGTGGTAGTTGACGCGCTCGGTGACGAACCAGTGGTCGGTGGCGTCGCCGCAGCCCCAGAGGTACACCCAGCGCTCCTCCGGGATGCCGAGGCGCCGCGCCTCGCCGACGCTCGTCAGCAGCAGGGCGGCGCCCTGGTCGACATCGATGATGGCGTTCATGTACTTGGGGTATGGGAAGCCGATGTAGCGGTTGTCGGCGCCCGGCGTGGCGATCTGGTGCGCGGTGCTGCGCGTCGCGGAACCAGGCGTGCGGGTTCGCCGCGGCGACGGTCGTAGAACGGCGCCATCAGCTCGCCGAGCGCCTGCTGGTGCTCGGCGAGCGAGCGGCCGTAATGGGCGCGGAGGGCGTTTTCGAAGAGCGGATAGACGTGCACGGGCATGGCGGCGCCGTGCTTCGACCTCGGCCTCGCTGACGCCGGGGCGCGGGTCGCCGATGTCGGGCGCCGGGTTGCCGCGCGGAGACCATCCGAGGTCGATGCCCTTTGCGCGGGCGCGGCGTGCGGAGTACATGGCCTCGGCGCCGGCGATGAGGACGAACTTGAGGTCGCCGGCGTGGATCGCCTGCGCGGCCTCGTTCACCAGCCACTGGGGCGTGTTGCCGCCGATGTGCGTGTAGAGCGCCTCGCGCGGGGCGACGGCGAGCGCGTTGGCGAGGTCGTGCGCGGGCGCCTTCGACGGCCAGGAGATGATGTTGACGACGCGCACGGAGTCGAGCTCGTGCAGCAGGTCGCCGGCCCCGGCGTCGGCTTCCGCCAGGCGGGCCGCCTCGGCCATGAGCGCGAGCGGCTCGCGCGGGCGGCTCGGTGTCGGGCCGCTGCGTCACCTGGCCGACGCCGACGATGATCGGCAGCCTGTCATCCATCGAATCGAACTCCTGGCCTGTGCTTGTGCGTCCGTGGCGTAGGGAAGCAAACACCGCCGGCCGCGCTAGGGCAAGCGCGCGATGTGCCGCGCGTTGGTGGCTCGATCGGGTGGTCGATATACTTCGGCGCGCGTGGCGCCATCGTCTAGAGGCCCAGGACGCCGCCCTTTCAAGGCGGAGATCGCGGGTTCGAATCCCGCTGGCGCTACCAAATGGTCGTTATTCAAACCACATAACGCGTGGTTTCGAATCTGGCGACGCGCTGTGGTCCATGTCTTGGCGCCTAAGCGGCGGCGCCCCTCCAGCAGCGCAGCGGGACCGACCATTGCCGAGGTCCGACTAGAAGGGTTTCGCGATCCCGCCAAAATCAATCATCGTGACGGGCTTGTCGCCGACGACCCATCCATCATGACCGGCGGGGATGGTCGCGATGTCGCCTTCTTTCAAGTCGAACTCGCTCCCGTCCGCCATCACTACGTGGAGCTGTCCAGCAGCGAGGTAGACGAAGTGCGGTGCTTCGCAGTACTCCCCACCACCGACGACTGGCTTCTCATGATCCGACCACTTCCAACCAGGCTGGAACGTGGCGCGGCCGACGCCCGCGCCGGCGATGTGGACGATATCGATCCTGCCATGTTCCATGTTCAGCACCTGATTCGGCGCGTCCAGAGATCCAACCTGTTGATTCGCCATGCCGCCTCTCCATCTTGATCAGCCCGTCCATTTGACGAGCTCCTGTTATGCACGCGCGGCTCAGCCCAGACCGCGAAACGTCGCGACCTGCATCCCTCGCCCCTTCCCGTGCGGAACCAACATCCCACGAGGCGACTCGATCCTCAAGTACGGGATCTGTACTACGCCGCAGAGCCCGAGGGAGATATGCTGCGCCTATGTCCAGCTACGGTCAGTTCTGCCCTATGGCCAAAGCGGCCGAGATCCTCTGTGAGCGGTGGAGTCTCCTGGTCATCCGCGAGCTCATCGCCGGCAGCCGCCACTTCAATGACCTACGGCGTGGCGTGCCCCTGATGTCGCCCTCGCTGCTCTCGAGCCGATTGAAGCAGTTGGAGGCCGCTGGCGTCGTCACCCGCACTCAGGGTGAACGCGGGATCGGCTACGACCTGACGCCGGCAGGCGCGGAACTGCAGGAAGTTGTCGAGTTGATGGCCAACTGGGGCTCAAAGTGGGTTCGTCGCCGGGTGAGTCACGATGACCTCGACGCCGGCCTCCTCATGTGGGACATTCGCCGGACGGTTGACCCTTCGCGTTTCCCGCAGGACCAAAGGGTCGTTGTGCACTTTCAGTTCCAGGATGCACCCTCTGCGAAACGCTCGTGGTGGCTCGTTTCCCAGCACAACGGTGTCGATCTGTGCCTGGAGGATCCCGGCTTCGACGTTAACGCCGAGATTCAGGCGCCGCTCCACGTTATGACGGCCGTCTGGATGCGCGATATCAGCTTTCGCGCGGCCGTCAGGTCACTCGGGCTCAAGGTCAGTGGGGAGCGTGAAATCTGCCGCCGGCTTCCGGAGTGGCTAGGCGCGAGCGCCCTTGCCCACCCTCCAACATCTGCCGCTCGCCGACGCGTTGCGACGACCTGACCGTCGCGTTCACAGGTCGCACGCAGCATGGCCGCTGCGCCGGGGCCTCGACGGCGTCGCCATGCCACGCCAACGCCGGACTGACATGGCCTCATCGTCGTCTCCCCTCATGCGGTAGTGCCCCCGGACGGCCGGGTGCCGGGGGCGCAGCGACGCATACGATAATCTCACGGAGCGTTGACAATATTTTAGCGCGTACTAAACTAGATCATCTCCAATAGGTCACTGGTGAGGCAGTCTGTATGTCCGCCGAACTGGCGCATCTCAAGACGGCGATCGCGGCGCTCGAAGCGCAGCGCGACGTGCTGGGCGAGGCCGGACTGGCGGCGGCACTGGCGCCGTTGCTGGCGCGCGTCGCCGCGCTCGAAGAGCCGGAGCGGCCCGCCGACGCCGGCGAGCGCAAGCAGATCACCGTGATGTTCGCCGACCTTTCGGGCTTTACCAAGCTCAGCGAGAGCGCCGACGCGGAGGACGTGCCCGTCGGCATATCTCTGAGCCCGATGCTGCCGATCACCGACGCGAGCGCGTTCGGCGAACGGATCGCGCGCGTGCGCGCGTCGGAGTACGTCACGCAGTACCTGAAACACGCGAACGTCCGGTTTGCGGCCGGGAGCCCGCCGGAAGCCATCGGGAAGTTCCGGGAGGACGGCTGGACGCTCGCGCGATATCGGGATGCACGCAACACGATCGCGCGCGTGCTGGAGGCGCACGGCTTTCGGCTATTGGAAGGGAAGGAAGGGTATGCGCCCGCTGAGTAGCGTCGAATGGTGAAAATCTCGTGTGGCGTTCCGTCACAGCCCACAACGACGCACATTTTCGCCTGCCGCGCAGACCCCGCGCTTCGCGTCGCGCGAGTCGCTATTGCGCCGGGAAGTCTTCGCCCATCCGGTCCAGGTCATTGACCGAGAGGATGTTGCCGTACATGACGCTGGTCGGGTCCGTGGAGAGCGCCAGGCGGAGGTAGAGAATCCCGACGTTCTTGGCGACCATCTTCGCCATGCGGTGAAACAGCACATCGTCGTCCGGCGGCTGGCCGAAGTTCCGGGGATCCATGCGCGCCGTCGAGATCACGGCCATGCGGCGCGAATCGTCGCGCAGCGAGAACGCAAAGCTCCACTCCGGCTTGCTTTCCAGCATCATGTCGAAGCGTGTGAGGCCGATGACGACGCTCGATGCGGCATCGGAAGGCGCGGCGGCGGACATCGCCTCGATCAGGCGTTCGCCGACCACCTGTTGCCGGCTCTTATCGGCCACGTCGGAGGCGAGGGGAATGGCGGGCAGCACGCTCAGGTCGATGCCGTACTTGTCGCGGAAGTAGGTCTGCAGGCGGTCGAGCAGCGACCCCGGGAAGTCTTCGAGCGCGACGACGTACAGCGCGCGTGCCGAAGCGCCGCTCGTCGGCTGCGCAGCGGCGGGCGTGGGGTCGATGCGGCCGGCAGCCGGTACGGCCGTGCTCGCGGCAGCGGTGAGCGAGCCGGACTGCACCGCGGTCTGTTCGCTCGTCACGTTCCGGACGGTTGACGGCGGAGGCTTGTCGCCGCCGTTGCACGCGGCCAGGAGCGATGCGGCGACGAGAAGCGCGAGCAGGAACGGTCCACTCGTGCGGATCGCGGGCGCCGGGGTGGGCGCGGTGTCGCCGCGATGCTGCTGCATCGCGGCACGAATGGCGGCGTCCAACAATCTCATCGTCGTCTCCCTTCCCGCGGCGATGCTCCAC
Organism: uncultured Chloroflexia bacterium; assembly: GCA_963701135.1. Classification (GTDB taxonomy): domain Bacteria; phylum Chloroflexota; class Dehalococcoidia; order DSTF01; family JACRBR01; genus CAYJMJ01. Next base: position 1,762,478 of record OY969567.1, on the reverse strand, counting down.
GCACGGCGGCGGGCCCGGCGCGGTACCACAACTTTCCACGAACGGATCGTTGACAATATTTTAGCGCGTACTAAACTAGATCATCTCGAATAGGTCACTGGTGAGGCAGTCTGCATGTCGGCCGAACTGGCGCATCTCAAGACGGCGATCGCGGCGCTCGAAGCGCAGCGCGACGTGCTGGGCGAGGCCGGACTGGCGGCGGCACTGGCGCCGCTGCTGGCGCGCGTCGCCGCGCTCGAAGAGCCGGAGCGGCCCGCCGACGCCGGCGAGCGCAAGCAGATCACGGTGATGTTCGCCGACCTTTCGGGCTTCACCAAGCTCAGCGAGAACGCCGACGCGGAGGACGTGCGCAACCTCGTCAACGCCTGCTTCGACTGCGTCGGCGACGTCGTCACGCATTTCGGCGGGTACATCGACAAGTTCATCGGCGATGAGCTGATGGTGCTGTTCGGGGCGCCGAGGGCGATGGAGGACCACGCGTCGCGCGCGCTGCACGCGGCGCTGGAGATGCGCGATGCGCTGGCGGCGTTCAGGCTTGAGCACGCGCCGCTGCGGGCGCACGAGCTGAGCATGCACTTCGGCGTCAACAGCGGCGAGGTGATCGCCGGCGAGATCGGCAGCGAATCACGGCGCGCTTACACGGTGATGGGCGACGCGGTCAACGTTGCGGCACGTCTCGTCGCGCGGGCGCGGGCGAGATCCTGGTGGGGGCGGACGCCCGCCGGCTGGTCGGTCCCGGCTTCGATTTCGAAGGTTTGGGGGCGGTGGCGCTCGACGGGCGCGAGCAGCCGGTGGAGGTGTTCCGGCTGGTCGCCGCATCGATCGACGCGCGGTTGGCGCGCAGCGCCGTGGCGCAGACGCCGATGTTCGGGCGCGCCTCCGAGTTGCGGACGATGCGTGACCTGTTCGGCGATGTGGTGGCGGGCCGCCGGCCGCGATCCGTGAGCGTGATCGGGCCGGCCGGCATCGGCAAGTCGCGCCTGCTCGCGGAGTTCCGCCTGCTGATCGAGGCGGACCATCCGGGGACGGTGATGCTGCACGGCGCGGCGCTCCCGCACATGACGGCGACGCCGTACTTCGTCAGCGCGGAGATCATCAGGAACCTGCTCGGCGTGCACGCGGCCGAATCCGGCGTCGAGATTCGTGGACGGCTCGCCGCATCGCTCGCGAGCGCCGGCATCGAGGACGCCGAGACAGGATGGGCGCTGGCCACGCTGATGGCGGTCGAGCCGGACGAATCCGACATGCGGGGGATAACGCCGCAGGAGGGCAAGGCGCGGATCTTCGCGGCGGCGGAGCGGGTGCTGCGAGGCCTCGCCGACCGGAACCCGATCCTGCTGAGCTTCGAGGACCTCCACTGGTCCGACGACCTGTCGATCGAGCTGCTGGACCATCTCTTCGCCACCCTGACGGACGTGCCGATCCTGTTCCTCACGCTGACGCGGCCGATCGCCGACGTCGCGTCGAAGGCGCGGCAGGTGGAGGCGCGGCTGCCGCACGAGGCGCACCGGCGCGTCGTGCTGGCCGAGCTGGACGAGCGGACGAGCGCGGAGTTCGTGGCGGGGCTGGCGCCGGGCCTGGAGCGGTCGCCGCACGCGGTGCGCACGATCGTCCGCAAGGGGCAGGGCAATCCGTTCTTCATCGAGTCCATCGTCGGCACGCTCACGGACCAGGGCGTGCTGGTGCGCGGCGATCACGGCGTGACGGTCGCGAAGGACATCGGCGACGTCAGCGTGCCGGACACGGTCTGGGGCGTACTGGCGGAGCGCATCGACCGGCTGCCGCCGGACGAGAAGCGCGTCGTCCAAACGTCGGCGATCGTCGGGCGTCTGTTCTGGGAAGGACTCGTGCGCGAGCTCGACGCGCCTGCCGACGGCGGGCGAGCTACAGGCGCTCAACCAGCGTGATTTCGTCAACCGGATCGGACCGGCGGCCTTTGCCGACGACTGGGAGTGGATGTTCCGGCACGTGCTGGTGCAGGAGGTGGCGTACAGCGGCCTGCTGCGCGAGACGCGCCGCGCGGGGCACCTCGCCGCGGCGGCGTGGCTGGAGGAGCGCATCGGCGACCGGCGGCACGAGTACGGGACGCTGCTCGCCCACCACTACCTGCAGGGCGAGGAGTGGACGCGGGCGAGCGAGTACGCGGAGCTGGCGGGGGATCGGGCGGCCGGGCTCTACGCGCACCGCGAGGCGCGGCTGTCGTACGCGAACGCGCTGACGGCGCTCGAGCATCTTGCGGGCGACCCGGCGACCGTGCGGCGGCGCATCGACGTGGCGCTGAAGCTGGCGCGCGTGGCGTTCTACACGCCGACGGACGACGTCTGGCAGGCGCTGGAGGCGGCGAAGGCGCTCGCCGAGCAGCTCGACGACCGTGAACGGCGGCTGCGCGCGATCACGGCGATGGCGTCGTGGCTGTACATGGCGGGACGCGGGCGCCCGGCGGTCGAACTGGCGATCCAGTGCGTGGCCGGTGCGACGGAGGCCGGGCTCGACGAGCTGCTGGTCGTTCCCTACGTGATCCTCGGCCGCGCGATGTTCCTGATGGGCGACTACGCGAAGTGCGCGGAGATGATCGAGAAGTCGAACGAGCTGGCGGAGACGTACGGGATGGAGCTGCAGGACCGATCGAGCACGGGCTTTCTCGGCCTGGCCTACCAGCAGTTGGGCGAGACGGCGCGGGCGGACGCGGCGCTGGCGACCGGGCTGCGCATGGCGGAGGAGGAGCGCGACCTGCGCCGGATCGCCAGCGCGCACCTGTACGCGGGGTCGGCGACGGCGGTCGGGCGGCTGGAGGGCATGGAAGACCACCTGCGGCGCGCGGTGAGCCTGAGCGAAGAAGTCGGCGACATGGCGGTCCTCTACGTGTCGCTCGGGCACCTGGGGTACTGGTACGCCCAGACCGGGCAAGTCGAACGCGCGCGAGAGGCGCTGGACCAGGCGCTGAGCATCGCCGCCGAACTGGACTCGGTGTTATTCCTGCCGCTGCTCCAGTCGTATCGCGCGGGGGTGGACATCATGCTCGGCCGTCCGGAGGACGCCATGGCGCTGGCGGAGCGTGCGGTCGCGGTGGCGCAAGAGACGCGGCAGGAGGGCTCGGGCGGCGAGGCGTGGCGGGTGCTGGGCTGGGCGCGGCATTATGCGCGGCCGGGGGAGCCCGCTGAGGCCGAGCAGGCGCTGCGGACGGCGCTGGAGGTGCATCGGAAGACGCGCGGGCGCGTGCTGGAAGCGCGGACGCTGTTCGACCTGGCGGCGTTTCTGCGGCTCACCGGCGACGAAGCAGGAGCATCGGAGGCGCGAGCTGCCGCGGAGTCGCTGACGCGGGAGCTTTCGGTGGACTGGCTGCCGGCCGCGCCGCCGGCGCCCGTCGTCGCGGGCGCCGTTGGCGACGCACCGGGGAGCTGACTGACATGCCGGGACAGGCGCTGTTGCATTCGACGGAGCCGCGGATCGCCGAGCTGCTCGCGCGGCATCGAGCGGCGGCCGCGAGCATCGACTGGTCGTACCACGAGTTCCTGCCGCTCGGCGCGTTTCAGGCGCCCAGAAACACGCAGGCGCTGTCGCGGCCGGCGTACGTCGCCGTCGAAACGGCGCTGCTTACCGAGGCGAACCTCCCGTGGTACACGGCGACGCTGTACGCGGGGCTGCGCGACACCCCCGCGCCGCTCCAGGAGTTCGTGCGCGTCTGGACGGCCGAGGAAGACCAGCACTCGACGCTGCTGGAGACGTATCTGCTGCTCACCGGGAACGGCGATCATGCGCAACGCAACCGCATCCGTAAGGGCGTCGTGGGCGCGGGCTGGGAGCACGGCCTGCGGGGACCGTTCGACGGCATGGTCTATACGACTGTGCAGGAGCTGGCGACGCGCGCCTTCTACCTGGATACGGCGCGCGCATGCCAGGCCGAAGACCCGGCGCTGGCACGGGCGCTCCGCCGCATCGCCCAGGACGAGGCGCTGCACTACGCCTTCTATCGCGACGTGGTCAAGGCGCACCTGGACGCGGATCCGGACTACGTCGAGATGTTGGCCGAGGTGCTGATCCGCTTCCAGATGCCGGGGTACGTCATCCCCGACTTCGACGAGCGCAGCGTACTCCTCGCAACGTCGGGAATCTTCGGGCCGGAGCAGTTCTACGAGGGCGTCGTGGCGTCGTTGTGGGCCTACTGGCAGGTTAACGCGTTGGCGCCGCGTTCCGATGCCGCGCGCCGGGGGCTGCGGCGGTTGCACGCGTATCGCGCCGCGCTGCGGCGGCTGATCGGGCCGGCGGCGCAGGCCGCGGCCGCGCTGAGCACGGAGTAGGAGGGAGGCGTCCATGGCGCGCGCGGAGGAGCGGCGGCAGGCGTACAGCGTCGAAGACAATGCGGCAAACACGTTTCGCGGCTACTCGACGGAGGAGGAGAAGGCGCGGACGAACGTGCACTACGAGCAGCCGGTGGAGTTCTTCAACACGATCACCGGCGGCGACTGGAACGTCTACTCGTGCAACCTCTGGGACGACGGGGCGACGGAGACCGAGAGCCAGGAGCGCAAGCTCGACCTGCTCGCCAGGCTGATGGACCTGCGTCCGGGCCAGCGCGTGCTCGATGTCGGCTGCGGTTGGGGCGGGCCGCTGGTGTACCTGGCGAAGCGCTACGGCGTGCGCGGCGTCGGGCTGACGCTGTCGGCGTCGCAGCTCGCGTACGCGGAAGCGCGGGCGCGCGAGCACGGCGTCGACGTCGAGGTGCGCGAGTGTCACTGGCGCGACTTCGCCGACGATGCCGGCTTCGACGCGGTGTACACGGACGAGGTGATCGTCCACTTCAACGAGCTGGGCGCGTATTTCGACACCGTGCGCGGGTTGCTGCGGCCGGGCGGCCGCATGCTGAACAAGGAGCTGCACTTCACGAACAGCAAGTTCATGCAGCCGACGCGCGCGATGATCTTCGTCAACAAGATCTACGGCGAGACGGGGAACTATCGCCCGCTGCACGAGGAGCTGGCGCTGCTCGACGGCGCGGGGTTCGTCCTCGAGCGGGTCGAGCAGATCCCGATGATGCACTACCGAATGACGCTGGAGAGCTGGCTCGGGAACATGCAGCAGAGCCGCGCCCGGCTGGAGGAGCTCGTGGGAGCGGAGTACTGGCGCGCGTTCCGCACGTACCTGCGCATCGTCCTGCGTGTGATCAACGGAGCGTCGATGACGCTCGACGTGGTGGTGGCGCGCCGCCCGGATTGACGCATCGGCCGGGGCGCCCTGCGGCGCGAGCCGAATGGCGGGCGAGGAGAGGCCGACCGCCCCATGCGGCGCCGCCTGCGGACTGCCTACCATTTGACAGAACGCAGGAGGGTCGAATGACGGAGCCTGGGCCGGCAAAGCCTCGCCGCGGCGGCGCACCGCCGATCGAACTGTCAGAGCTCGACCGGCGGCTGCTGACCGAGATGCAGGACCGATTCCCCCTCTCGGTCGCACCGTTCCGCGAGCTGGCGGAGCGCCTCGGCGCGGACGAGGGCGAGGTGATCGCACGCGTTATCGCGCTACGGGACGGCGGCATCCTGCGGCACGTCACGCCGATCTTCGATGCGGAGGCGCTGGGCTACTCGACGTGCCTCGTGGCGATGCGCGTGCCGGAGGAGCGCCTGCCAGAGGCGGCCAAGGCCGTCAACGCGCATCCGGGCGTCAGCCACAACTACCGCCGCACGCACGCCTTCAACATGTGGTTCACGATCGCGGTGCCGCCGGGCTCGGACCTGCGGGCGCACGTCGATGCGCTGCGGGCGCTGGCGGGCGCGGAGCCGGCGCGACCGCTGCCGGCGCTCCGCCGGTTCAAGATCGGCGTGTCGCTGGACGTCACGGGCGAGCGCGACATGCAGGAGCGGTCGTCGCCGCGGCACACGGGCGGGCGCCGCGAGCAGGGAGAGGCGCCGGCGCCGGTGACGCAGCGCGACATCGACGTGATCCGCGCGGTGCAGGGCGACCTGCCGCTGCGGCGCGACCCGTTCGCCGCCGCCGCCGCAAAGCTGGGCATGACCGAGGAGGCGGTGGTGGACGCGCTCCGCGACCTGGAGCGCCGCGGCTGCCTGCGACGCATGGCGGGCATCCTGCGGCATCGCAAGGCGGGGTTCACCGCGAACGGCATGGTGGCGTGGAACGTCGCCGAGGCCGACGTGGTCCGCGTCGGCGAGTCGATGGCGACGTACACGGCGATCAGCCACTGTTACCAGCGGCCGCAGTACGACGACTGGCCGTACTCGCTGTTCACGATGATCCACGCGCCGAGCGTGACCGAGTGCGAGGTCTTCGTCGAGGAGTTGGCGCGCGCGCACGGGCTGCGCGACTACGCGGTGCTGTACAGCACGACCGAGTACAAGAAGGTGCGGCCCGTCGTACTTCAGCCCGGAAGTGGATGAGTGGGAGCGGCTTCACGTGCCGGCGGCCTCACGCCATAGCTGACCGAACAACGAGGACAATGACGATGCCTGCGTGCACCGCGCGGGCTGGAAAGCCCGCGCTACGAGGTGCGCGGGGCCGAGTAGAAATGGTTCCGGTGTGGGGACGGTGGCGCACGCGGCCGCCGTGCTCGGGCGAGGGCCCGCGCTGCGTGGTCCGGCTTCGCCGGACGTGCAGCCGGGGGCGGCCACGCTCCACGCTTCGCGGTCTCGTCGATCGCGCACGCGTCCGGCATCGTCAGGCGAGGTGCGGTGGTGCGTGGTCCGGCTTTGCCGGACGTGCAGCCGGGGGCGGCTGCGCTCCACGCTTCGCGGTCTCGTCGATGGCGCACGCGTCCGGCGTCGTCAGGCGAGGCACCGTGCTGCGTGGTCCGGCTTCGCCGGACGCGCAGCCGGGGGCGGCCACGCTCCACGCTTCGCGGTCTCGTCGATCGCGCACGCGTCCGGCATCGTCAGGCGAGGTGCGGTGGTGCGTGGTCCGGCTTTGCCGGACGTGCAGCCGGGGGCGGCTGCGATCCACCGCCTGCAGCGACGATTGGACCTCCGCGGCCAGCTTGGGCGGCCGACGATCAGGATGCCGTGGGCTGGTAGACGCAGCAGGCCTCTTCGGCCAGGTGGTTGCCGGTCATGGCCCAGGCGCGCGCGCGTGAGCCGCCGCAGACGTCCTTGAACTCGCAGCGTCCGCACTTCCCTTGAAGCTGCGCCGGGTCGCGCAGCGAGCGGAACAGCGGCGAGTCGCGGTAAATCGATGACAGCGACGCGCTGCGCACATTGCCCGCGCACATCTGCAGGAAGCCGCTCGGGTACACGTCGCCGACGTGAGAGATGAAGCAGAAGCCCTTGCCGTCGTTCACGCCCTTCTCGGCCGGCGCCTTGCCTTCGCGGAACGCGTAGCCCGCGCCGGTGAGCTCGAACTCCTTCGGCTGCTCGCCTGATGCCGCCTTCGCGCGCCTGCGCTGGATGAGCACGCGGCGGTAGTGCTGGGCGGCCGTCGTGCGGACGCGGAAGGGGACGCGCTCGGCGAGGTCGGCGAGCCATTGCAGCACCTGCTCGTGCTCGGCGGGGGTCAGCATGGCGTCCAGCTGCGCGCGGCCCGTCGGGACGAGGAAGAACACGTTCCAGACGGTGGCGTTGATCTGCCGCACGACTTCGGCGATCGCGGGCAGGTCGGCGATGTTGTGGCGGGACACCGTCGTGCCGATCTGCAACGGCAGGCCGACGTCGCGCACGTCGGCGGCGATCTCGCGCGTGCGCTGGTAGGCGCCGTTCACGCGCCGGAAGCTGTCATGCACCTCGGGGCACGAGCCGTCGAGGCTGACGTGCACCATATCGACGCCGGTGTCGCGGAGGCGCTCGATCGCGGCGCGCGTGACCAGCCTGGTGGCGCTCGGCGAGAAGCCGACCTTGAGCCCGCGCTCGACGGCGCCGCCCAGGAGTTCGAAGACGTCGCGGCGCATCATGGGGTCGCCGCCGGTCACGACGAGAATGGGTTTGCCGAGATCGACGATCTGGTCGAGCACGTTGAAGGCTTCTTCGGTGTTCAGTTCGCGTGGGTCGCGCTGGGGGATGGCCTCGGCGCGGCAGTGGATGCAGGAGAGCGCGCAGGCGCGGGTGATCTCCCACGCGAGCGTAAACGGCGTGCGGTCGAAGTCGACGTTGAGATACGGCGGCCGGCCGGGTGAAGTCGATGCGGCCGGTGCGGGTTCCATCATCACACCCCCAGCGCTTCGGGCGCGCGGATCTCGTCGTCGGTCAGATAGCAGGCGGGGTCGGAGCCCCAGAGGTCGCCGGTGGCGGCCTCGGCGCGGACCCGCAGGTTGCCGTTGCAGATGTCGAAGAAGCCGCAGCTCGCGCATCGCCCGTTGATCAGCTCGCGTCGCTGGCGCAGGCCGCCGAGCAGCGGGTTCGAGGTGTCCTGCCAGATGGTGCTGAAGGGCCGCTCGCGCACGTTGCCGAGCGACATGTGCCACGAGAACTGGTCCGGGTGCACCTCGCCGAGGTAGTCGATGCAGCCGACGCCGAGGCCGGAGCTGTTGCCGCCGTTCCAGCGCAGGAGCCGCAGCACTTCTTCCGCCCGCTCGGGCTGCTCGCGCTGGATGCGGAGGTAGAGGTAGGCGGCGTCGGCGTGGTTGTCGACGGTCAGCACTTCCTTCTCGATGCCGCGGCGGTGCCAGTCGAGCACCTGGTCGCTGAGCAGGTCGATGGCCGCGCGCGTCTCAGCCGAGTCCAGGGCGTCGGCCGCGATTTTGCGGCCGCGGCCGCTGTACGCGAGGTGGTACATGCAGAAGCGGGGGACGTCCTCTTCTTCGAGCAAGCGCAGGATCTCGGGCAGGTCGTGCTGGTTGCGGCGCGTGATCGTGAAGCGCACGCCGACGCGCACGCCGGCCTCGCGGCAGGCGCGGATGCCGGCCAGCGACGACTCGAAGGCGCCGCGCTTGCCGCGGAACTTGTCGTGGATCTCGGCCAGGCCATCGAGGCTGACGCCGACGTACGAGAAGCCCTGCGCCTGCACCTCGCGTGCGATCTCGGGCGTGATCAGCGTGCCGTTCGTCGAGAGCACGGCGCGGAGGCCGCGATCGCGGGCGTGGCGGGAGAGGGTGAACAGGTCCGGCCGCAACAGCGGCTCGCCGCCCGAGAACAGCACGACGGGAACGCCGAAGTCCGCGAGGTCGTCGATGACGGTCAGGCCTTCCTCGGTCGTCAGTTCGCCCTCGTACGCGCGGTCGGTGGCGGCGGCGTAGCAGTGCACGCAGTGAAGGTTGCAGCGGCGGGTGACGTTCCAGACGACGACGGGGCGCTTGTCCTCGGAGAAGTGCAGCAAGTGGGGCGGCAGGTCGGCGGAGCGCCGTTTGTAGCGCAGGGCGTCGCCCGAGGTGACCGTCCCGCAGAGCAGGCGCGATAGGCTGAGCATTGGAACCTCCTCGCCGTTTGCGCCCCTGGCGGCGCGCTCTCGCGCCGGCCGCGGGCCGCGATTGCGTTCTTGCTCCTACTGTGACAGTTGGCCTCGGGGCGCTGCCAGAGCCGATCGTCACGGCACAGGCTCCATTAGGCCGAGAGAGCGATAGCTTTGCGTATAGCTGCCGGTACACGCCGGGACTGTGCCAGTCCGGCAGGAACGCATGCCCTCCAGCGTCTATTCCTGTTTCCCGCGTCTACCGACCGTTTGATGTGAGAGGGCCACGCGCGCGCTTACTATCTTGGTAAGCCTTGGAGCGGCATGCCATGGAGCACGGGAACGCGGCAACGGCATCATCCGAGCGGAGTTGCGCCGCCGCACCCGCGGACGCGTCCCGCGCGTCGCGCTCACCTTCGTGCGGCTTCGAGCCGCATTCCGCGTCTCGGAGGCAAGGAGACGAGGCCGTAGCGAACGCTGGTGCGGCCGTGACGTCGAGGGGCGGCCGTGGCATCGTCTCGCGCAATCCGATGCGGATCGCGCTGCTGGGCACGAGCAACAAGACCTCGCACATTGCCCTGCGCGAGCGCCTGGCGTTTCCTCCGTCCGACCTGGCCCCGGCGCTCGCGGCGCTCGCGGCGGCAGTGCCGGAAGGGGTGATCCTGTCGACCTGCGGGCGGGTGGAGATATACGCCGCCGCGCCAAGCCTGGCCGGCATGAGGGCGGCGCTGCGGCGCTTCTGGCGCGACCAGCGCGGCGTCTCGCTGAAGGAGATTGACGGACACTGCTATTACCTGGAGGACGAGGCGGCTATCAGCCACCTGTTCTGCGTCGCCAGCGGCCTCGACTCGGTGATCGTAGGCGAGCCGCAGATCCTCGGGCAGGTGCGCGATGCACTCGCGCGCGGCCTCGAGCAGCACACAGCGGGCGCGGTGCTGGGCGGCCTGTTCCGGCAAGCAGTGACCACCGGCAAGCGCGTCCGCACCGAGACGGGCGTCGGGCGCAACGCGGCATCGATCAGCTACGCGGCGGTGGAGCTGGCGCGGCAGACGTTCGGCGACCTGCGGTCGTCGCGCGTGCTGCTCATCGGCGCCGGTAAGATGGGCGAACTGGCGGCCAAGAACCTGGTCAGCAAGGGCGTGGCCGGGCTGGCGGTCGTGGGGCGCTCGCCTGAGCGGGCGCAGCAGCTCGCGCTGGAGTGCGCCGGCGCGGTGGCCATGGCCGAGCTGGAAGAAGCGCTCCCGTCGTGCGATATCGTCATCAGTTGCACCAATGCCCCGCACCACGTCATCTCCAGGGACCTGGTGGAGCGCGCGATGCGCGGCCGCGCAGGCCGGCCGCTGTTCCTCATCGACATCGCGGTGCCACGAGACATCGAGCCGAGCGTGGCGGAGCTACCGGGCGTCCACCTGTGCAACGTCGACGACCTGGACGCGACCGTCGCCGCGAACCTGAACGAGCGGAGCGCCGAGGCCCACAAGGGGAAGGCGATCGTCGGGCAGGAGGTCGCGGCGTTCCAGCAATGGCTGTCGGCGAGGCGGGCCGTCGGCACGATCGTCGCCCTCAAGCGGCGTGCCGAGGAGATCCGGCGTGTCGAGCTTGCGCGCACGTCGGCGGTGCTGGCGCGGCTGCCAGAGGCGGACCGGCGCCGCATCGAGGCGCTGACGCTGGCGCTCCAGAAGAAGCTCCTGCACCAATCCATCGCCCTCCTACGTGCGGAAGCGGCTGCCGGCAACGGACACGGGACGGACCGTGCCGTCCGGCAGCTCTTCGCACTCGACCGGTAGACGACGCTTCCCGCTGGCGCCACAGCAGCAACAAGCCCGGCATGCGCCGGGCCTGTTGCTTTGAAGGGAGATGACGGCGTTAGCGGAGCTGGTGAAAAAGTCGCCGGACGGCGTCTAAAACGTCGATAGGAAGCGGCGAGCTGAATCTACGAACGCGGGCTGAAAGCCCGCGCCACGAGAACAAGAATCGTTTTTCAGCACCCTGTTAGCGGGGCTGGTGCACCGGATCCATCGGCAGGACGGGCGATGCGCCTCCCGCGCCCGCCCCCGCGATCTGCGTGGTGTCGACGTTGACGTGGCAGAGGGCGCAGGCCTGGGCCTGGATCGGGTCGCGGCCGCTGACCTGGAGGTTCGACCCTTCGCCGAAGCCGTGGCAGGCGAGGCAACTGTCGCCGCCCATGGTGCCTTCCAGGCGCTCGCCGGTCACCGACCGTACGAGCGTGCCGTGGCAGCGGAAGCAGCCCGGGTTGTCCTGCGAGCCGGTGGCGGCGAGGCCTTCCGGGAGGCGGTGGCTGAGGTTGTCCGGGTACGTCAGCCAACCGGTGCTCATGTCCGGGTAGAGGATCTCTCTGGAGATCTTCTTGAGCTCATCGATGGCGTTTCGGATCGCGTCGTGCTTGGACGTTGCGAGCTCGGGGTAGTTGTCGTGGTAGAAGCCGGCGAGCTGATCGAACCACGTCGGCTGGGCGAACTCCGCGGCGAGGAGGTCCGGGCTCTTGCCCTCGCCGTCGCCGCCGAGCAGCTTGACTGCTTCGCGCTTGATGTACGGCAAGCTGCGGTCGAGCCGGCCGCCGTCGAGCGCCTCGTCCACCAGTTCGTCGGGGCTGGGGATCCGGTGGCCGACGCGGTTGTGGCAATCGATGCAGCTCATGAGGCGCTTTTCGCCGGGCTCACCGAGCGATACGTCCGGGTTGGTCCATTCTTCCAGGCCGTTTTCGGTCTCAACGCCGGCCCATGAGATGACGGTGCGGAGCTCGTCGGCCGCTCGGTACCAGACCTGCTGCGTGGCGTGCCAGTGGATGCCGGCCGATGCGTCTTCCTTGCCGCCACCGACCTGGAAGGCAAGGAGGCGCGTGTGACGGCTGTTCTTCTCGTCGGGCGAGTAAGAGCCGTATTGCCTGATCACGACGCCGTAGTTCTTGTCGGGCGCGTGGCAGCCCTCGCAGGTGGTGTTTGTGTGCGGAATCTTGTCGGTGGGCGCCCGGACCGGGGCGTCGTAGTTACCGGTCATCACCGCCAGCGTCTGACGCATACCGCCGATCTTCGCATCGACGTAGGCGGAGGCGTTCGGCCCGAGGGGGCCGGAGCGGTACGCGATGTGGCACTGGGTGCATTCGACCTCGGCATGCGGTGAGGTGAGGTGCGCCTCGTACTGTGGCTGCATCACCGTGTGGCAGGTGCCGCAGAAGGTGGTCGACTCCATGAACTCGATGGCGCGGTACGTCGTGCCGCCGAGCACCGTGAGTGAGCTGATGGCGATCGCGGCGAACACGGCGATGCCCAGCATCTGCTGCCAGCTCCCGGTGTCGACGTGCACGCCGGCGCGCTCGCCCGCGGCAGCCGCGGCGCGCGCCTGGCGCCAGGCGCCGAGCAGGACCCCGCCGATCATCAGCACGACTCCGCCGAGGGCGAGGTTCGGCATCACCACATAGCCCAGGATGCCCTTGATGGCGCTCGGGTCCTCATCGAGGAAGCCGGCGACGAGCGCGAAGCCGGCTCCACCGACGCCGACGCATGCAAGCACGGCGCCGAAGAGGGTGATGGGATTGAGGATGACGTGGGGCTGTGGCCGGGTGCGAAGGTCGATGTGAGCCGGTCGGAGCGTGCTCATAGCAGCTCCGCGCTTCCTTGCTCAGGCCAGGCGGCGGGCGTCCCGCGCGGCGTTGCGCCGTGACGCCCGTAGCCGGCTGCGGCCAGGCTGCCGGGTGCGGCCCGGGCGCCGTTGGAGACCTGCGGCGTGGCCGTCGGTGTGTCCGTAACGCCAGGGTCCGGGGTGTTCGTCGGGGTGGGCGTAGGCGTGTCCGTGGGGACAGGCGTGGGCGTGACGGTGGCGGGTTGGGCGGTATCCGTCGGCGTGGGTGCGATGGTAGGCGTGTCGGTCGGCGGCGGCGCCGCCGGTGAGGGCGAAGGCGACGGCGTCGGGGTGGGAGCGTCGGGCATGAAGCCGGAGCGCGACGCGGCGCTGCCGCCGTGCTTGTGGCACGAGGTGCAGTCGGTGCCGACGGGGCTGTGGCCCTGGTCCGCCAGCTCGGGGCTGGTGACGGCGTTGTGCGAGGTCGTGGTGTGGCAGACGACGCAGATGCTGTCGTGCTGACCGTCGTCCATGCCGTCATCGAATGAATCGGGGCCGGACAGCGCGTGCAGGTTGACCGCGAGGCCGGCGATGCTCGTCCGGACCATGGCCCTGTTGCCGCCGGAGGCGTTGGGATCGCCGTGCGGGTCGTGGCAGGCGGCGCAGGAGACGTAGAACGACGCCTGGGCCGCACCGATGAAGTCCATGTTGGAGTGGGCGGACACTTCGGTGGCGCCGCCGGTGTTGTGGCAGCGGCTGCAGATGCTGCTGTCGGCCTCGGCGGCGGTCAGCAACGAGCCTTCGATGGCCGTGTGTGCGCGATGACAGGCGGCGCATGCGGGCTCGGGTCCGTGGGGGCTCGTGGCTTCCGGGCTGCCGCTCGCCGCGGGGCGCGCCGGTGCGCCGGTCCCGGGGAGGCTGGCGTACGCCCGCCCGGTCACCGCGGCGAGCACCACGAACCCCAGCGTCACCACGATCGCGGTGATGGCGACGTCTCGCATCCAGCCGGCAGCATCTCTCTTCAATGCGACCACGTCCTCCCTTACATGATCCGTCAAATGGACGGGTGGATGGACGGCCGTTCGATCAGTTTTGGGATGTGTCTTGTGGCCCAGCGGAAACGCATGCTGGGGAGGCCGGGGTATGGGTGCCGCGGAGGGCGCCCGGTGGGCGTAGCGGCGGGCGGGTGCCTCGCGGGGAATACCGGTGTTCCGTAGATGCCAGAACAGCACCCTGGCGGGTGCTGGCCCGGAGCGTTGCCGCGAGACCCGAGAGTGGCTGGGAGCAGCCGGCTACTGCGTCCCAGTCCCTCTCGCTCGTGGCCTTACGGCGGTGTCGCTGTCGCTGTTGGCGTCGATGTTGGCGGCACCGGCGTGACGCTGGGGGTCGGCGTCAGCGCAGCTGGCGCACCCACCGTCTGGTGGCAGGAGATACAGACTCCACGGTTGTCGTAGAACAACAGCGCGCTGTCGTTCGTGGGGTTGACACCGGCTGCCTCACCGGTCGCCGCGGCGCTGCTGCCGTGCGCGAAGTGGCACGTCAGGCACCCCATGGCGTTGTAGGTCAGGCCAGTGACCGGGTTCGGGTCGTTACCGAGAGCGGCGAACCGGAGCGGCTGCTTCGGGGCGCTACCCTTGGTCCGGTCGACGGAGTGGCGGAACCGCTCCACGAGACCGTGCCCATCTTGCGCGTCCTGCTTGCCCGGGTAGACGTTCGGACGGCCAGCCACCCATGTGGGAGTCGAACCGGACGGGGGGGTCGCCAGTACCGGCACGTTCATCGAGTTCCAGGCGTACGCGCCGGAGGTCGTCAGGTAGCCCTTGTGGCATGTGGCGCAGAAGGCGTTCATGCCCCTTGTCACGTCGGGAACCGCCGTGAGGCCGGAACCGTTGAAGACGCCGGACGTGTACCGGGCCTTGCACTTCGTGCCGGGGCCCGGGGTCGGTGTCGGCGTTGATCCCGTTACAGGGATGGCCGGGCAGTTCGACAGGTCCGTCGTGAACCCGTAGTTCGGTGCGTCGTCAATGGTGGCGATTACCTGGTAGTTCACCCAGTTCAGCAGATCGGGGTCATTCGGGACCCACCGAGCGGCGGCCTTTTGGGCGTCGGTCGATGCGGTGCCGAGGTCGTTCAGGATGCGGTAGTTGGTGCTCCCGTGCGGGTTGTGGCAGCTGGTGCATTCCAGCGTGCCGGACACACCCACGCCCGCGTCCCCTGTGCCGTCCTGGCTGCCCCATGCGGTGCCGGCTCCATCCGATCCGCCGAGACCTTCAACGGTGTGCGACGATGTGACGTTCGCGCCGCCCAGCTTTTCAAAGCCACCGCCGTTGAGGATGGCGCCCGTGCCGGTGTGCCTGCCGTTCATGACGTCCGCCGAACTACCACTTCCGGCATGGCACGTCGTGCACAGGTCGTAGATGCTGGTCTCCGTCAATTGGTACGGGCCTATGGCCGTGTGTGCGCGGTGGCAGCCGGCGCAGGCACTCGTATCCAAGGTGTAACCACCGTGCGGCCCGCCGATCGCGGACGCGGGGGTGGCCCACGCCGTCACGCCGACCGCGGTTACGACAATTCCAAGGATTACCATTGCTAGCAATTTGAACCGTTTCATTCTTGCTCACCTCCTCCCAGGTTCAGTCTCTGTCAGGGGTTTTGATTGTTCCGTTCCCCTCTTCCCTTGATTAACCGGCATGGCTGCTAAGGCGTCCATGTGTCGATGCGGCCGTTTTCGCGATTCGCGATATAGATTCGGCTGGCCGAAGCGCCTATGCCTGCCGGGTACCTGAACTGCCCATCGCCGAAGCCGAGCTCACCGAACTGCGCCTTGAATACCGGGGTGTCCCCCGAGACGTCGAAGACCAGGCCCCGGTGGTTCGTGACGTCGGTGACGTACATCTTGTCGTTGGCGTAGGCGAGCCCGCCGGGGAGCGACGTGCCGGCATCACCTTCGGCGCCGAGGCGGAACAA
This sequence comes from uncultured Chloroflexia bacterium, assembly GCA_963701135.1. Taxonomy (GTDB): domain Bacteria; phylum Chloroflexota; class Dehalococcoidia; order DSTF01; family JACRBR01; genus CAYJMJ01. The sequence goes on along the minus strand of OY969567.1, from coordinate 1,746,614 downwards.
GGAGTTGCCATCGGCCCCGAACACCTTCACGCCCGTGATGTCCGCGACCCAGATGCGGCCCTTGCCGTCGATGGCGAGGTGTCCGGGGAACATCAGGCTCGTTCGCGCCGTCGCCCTTCTGGCCGAACCAGCGGACCAGCGTGCCGTCCGGGTTGAAGATGTAGATGCGGTGGCGCTCGACGGCGGGGGTTTCGGGCGTGCCTGGGATGTCGTACGTGTCAGAGACATACAGGAGGCCGGCGCTATCGACCGCGATCCCCAGGGGCGCCCAGTCTCCGAAGCCGACGGGCCGGAACACGTCCCGGAAGGCGCCGTCGGCGTTGAAGATGAGCACCTGGCGCAGGTTCCGGTCCGTCACGTACACGGCGCCGTCGGGCGCCACGGCGATGCTCATGGGCTGGCGCGTGAATTCGGTCGTGTGTGGCGGCGTCCCATCGCCGATTGGATTGCCCTTGGCGTCGAAGACCTTGACGGCGAACGAGCCGGAACTCTCCACGGCGTAGAACTTCGAGCCGTCGGGGCTCACCGCGACATCGATCGGCCGGCTGGCCGATGCGACGGTCCGGTCGAACTTCGGCTTGCCCCTTGCGGATGCGCCGAACACGTCCGGAAGGCTGGCGCGGGGCGCGCCGCCGCGGCTGATGAGCAAGGTGAACACGCCGAGCGCGGCGAGGAACAGGGCGAGCAGCAGGAGCAGGATCACTCCGAGGCGCTTGCGGTCGCGGCCGCCTTCCTGTTCCATGGGTTGCTGCATGTAGGTCATGGCTCACCACCTCCTTGCAGCTGCCGCAGCGACTCCGCGGCCAGCAGTTCGCCCGGGTTGATCTCGACCGACTTCTGGTAGGCGGCAATGGCGCCCGCCTTGTCGTCGGACTTCTCGAGGGCGTATCCCAACGCCCACCAGTAGTGGGCGTTCTGTCCCTGCTCGGCGATGACCTGGAGCGCCGGTACGGCGCTCTTGGCCTTGCCGTCCAGCACGTCGAGCATCGCGCGGGCGTACTGCGCCTCGCCCTGGTCACCTGTCGCTATCGCCAGCTTCTCCACTTCGACGTACGCGTCCCTGAAGTCCGGGACGAACGCGAGGGCGATCTCAAACGCCGCGGCGGCGTCATCGTTGTTGCCGTTCAAGGCGAAGGTCTTGCCCAGTTCGAACAGCGTGTCAGCGTCGGCACGGTTCAGGCCGAGGGCGGTCCGCAGCTCGTTGATCGCGTCGTCGTAGCGGCCCTGGTCGCGGAGGATGAGGCCGAGGTAGAAGTGCGCCCCCTGGAGCCGCCGGTTGAGCGCTCCGAGGGGGTTGCTCTGATTCTGCTCAACGACCATTTCGAACGCGGCGCCGGCCTCGGTGAGGGCGCCTTGCTCACGATACGCCAGGCCCATGCCAAAGAGCGCGTCCTGGCGGGTTGGGTCGATCCGGAGCGCTTCCTGGTACTGCGCGAGCGCTTCCGCCGCCCGGTTGTCCTTCATGTAGGCATCGGCGACGGCGACGCGGATCTCCACCTTGTTCGGGTCGGCGCGAATCTGGTCCTCAAGTTTGTTGATGACGCCGCGCATCGGGTCCGGCTTCGCCGAGGGGCCGGCGATGTAGGAGGCGGCGAAGAACGCGCCGACCACGAGGGCGAGGGCGATGCCTACGGCCGCGGGGCCCAGCCACGCCATCCTTGGCCCGGTCGGAGCCATACCATGTGTGTTCATATTCATGGCCTTCCCTCCGGAACTGATCCAGACTCATCATCGCGGGCACGTGGCCCATCGGGCAGTATCCGGCGTGACATCTTGGGCACAGGCGGCGGTGTCCGCGGCCCGCCAGGCACACAGCCAGGCTTGTGAAGAACGGTACATATGGCTCCCGTATTCAGGAGCAGTGTCCGTTGGGTTCGGGCGCCGAACCGTGTGTTATGTACCTGGCAGGCTGCTGAAAAAGTGGCCGGACGGCGTCTAAACGTCGATACGGAGCGGCGAGTTGCATCTACGAACGCGGGCTGAACGCCCGCGCCACGAGAACAAGAATCGTTGTTCAGCACCCTGCTAGACGCGCCGCCTGATCCCCCGCAGCGGAGCGGGCGCAGAGAGGTGAGGGCGATGTCGATGAACCTGAACCGGCTGAAGTGGGTGGCCATTGCGATGCCGCTCGCTTTTGTCGTCTTCCTCCGTCTGACGACGGAGGGGGTGCTCGCGCCGTTCCTCGACCCGTGGCCGGCATCGCTCGTATTCTTCGCGGCGCTTGCGCTCGGGGTGTTCTTCTTCGCGACCATCGTCTTCAGCTGGCTGGACCGCAGCCAGAAGGCGATCGAGGCCCGGGCTCGCGAACTCCAGGCCCTGAATGAACTCGGCAGAAAGCTCACGGGCACGCTCGACCGCGGCGCCATCGCGAGCGTCGTGCTGGAGACCGCAGCCAGCGTGCTGAACGCGCGCGCCGTCGCGATCTCGCTGCGCGACGAGCTGGGCGGGGCGCCGGCCTGGCGGGCGATGGGTGAGGCGAAGGACGACCTCGAACGCGCCGCCGCGGACGTCGCCCCGGGCGAGACGTGGCAGCAGGGATCCGCGCACGTCGTCACGGAGAGCGGGCGTGCGGCGCTTCTGGTGAGCGCGCCGATGGGTGGCGCGGAGAGCCACGGCGTGCTGCACGCGCTGCTGGACGCGGAGTCGCCGGACTCGCTCAGCAACGTCAGTTCATTGATGTATGCGCTTGCCAACCATGCGGCGGCTGCGCTCGAGCGCAGCCGTTTGTTCGAAGATGTGCAGCGGCGCGAACGCCACACGCGCGCGCTCTACGAGGTGGGGCTGGAGATTGTGTCGTCGCAGGACCTGTCGCGCGTGCTGCGGCAGATCACGACGTATGCCTGCACGCTGGTGCATGGCAAGGCCGCCGCGCTGTGCCTGGTCAATGAATCGAACGGCCGCCTGAACCTGGTGCATACGGCCGGCGACGCCGCGCAGATGATCGAGGGCGACGGTGAGGGCCACGCGATCATGAGCGCGGGCATGCGTCCGCGGTTGGGTGATGGCCCGGGCCTGACGTGCTCGGTGCTCGGCGAGCCGCACCACGGCGACACCATACGGTCGCCGCTCATCGTAGGGAGCACGGTGGTCGGCGAGTTGTGCGTCGTGCCGGAACAGCAGCGCGGGTTCGCGTCCGACGAGCGGGCGCTGCTCGGCGGGCTTGCGGACATGGCGGCGATCGCCATTCACAACTCGCGGCTCGTGGACCGCGAGCGGCAGGTGGCGGTGCTGGAGGAGCGCGACCACCTGGCGCGGGAGATGCATGACACGCTGGCGCAGGTGCTGGGGTATCTGCACCTGAAGGCGGCATCGACGCGCAAGCGGCTGCAGGCGGGGGAGACCGAGCGGGCGGAAGAAGAGCTGCAGGAGATGCAGGACCTTGCGAACGAGGCGTACGTGGACGTGCGAGAGGCGATCCTCGGGCTGCGCGAGACCGTCGCGCCCGCCGGCGGCATTGTCGGCAGCCTGCGCCAGTACCTGCAGAAGTTCGGCCGGCAGTCCGGCATCGATGCGCGCCTCCAGGTGCCGCTGTCGGTGGCCACGACGCTCTCGCCCGATGCGGAGATCCAGCTCCTGCGGGTGGTCCAGGAGGCGCTGACGAACGTCCGGAAGCACGCGTCCGCCACGAGCGCGGTCGTGCGGCTCGATAACCAGGATAGCTGCCTGCGGATCGCGATCGAGGACGACGGGCAGGGCTTCGACTCGTCGCGAGTGGACCGCGACGAAGGGCGGAGCTTCGGGCTGCGCTCGATGAAGGAGCGCGTCGAGCGAGCGGGCGGGCGCTTCAGTGTAGAATCGTCACCAGGCAACGGCACGCGGATCGCGGTGCTGTTGCCGCTGGACAAGGGAGGAGGGCGTCGTGTCGCATATGAAGATCCTGCTGGTGGATGACCAACTGCTGTTCCGCAAGGGGCTGCGGGCGCTGCTGGAGGCCGAGGACGACATAGAGATCGTCAGCGAGGCCTCGAACGGGCAGGAGGCGCTCGACAAGGTGAAGGCGTACCGGCCGGACGTGGTGTTGATGGACGTGCACATGCCCGGGTGCGATGGCATCCAGGGGACGCGGCTGATCAAGGCGGACCACCCGGAGGTAAAGATCGTCATCCTCACGATTTCGGACGAGGACGACGACCTGTTCGAGGCGATCAAGGCGGGCGCGGAGGGCTACCTGCTGAAGAACTTGCGCCCCGAAGAGCTGACGCAAATGCTGCGGAGCGTCATGGCGAACGAGGCGCCGGTGTCCCCCGCGATCGCGTCGAAGCTGCTCGGGGAGTTCCGCCGGCAGCCGCGGCAGGACCACGGCCAGGCGAGCGGCCCGGAGCTCACGGCGCGCGAGCGCGAGGTGCTGCAGCTCGTCGCCGAAGGTCTCAGCAACGCGGAGATCGGGCTGCGGCTCTGCGTGGTCGAGGGCACCGTGAAGAACCACCTGCACAACCTCCTGGAAAAGCTGCACCTGCACAACCGGGTGCAGGCTGCCGCCTACGGCATTCGTGCGGGGATGGTGTCGCTTCCGCCGCACGAGTGAACTGATCCGTCGCGCCGTCGCCCCCGGCTGATCTTCCCGGCCGGAGGGCGGCGCACATGGCGCATATGTGCCCTGAGATACATCCACCTCTACCCGCCGGGGCAGCCGGGCCTATTCCTTTCCATCGAAGGCCGCCCGGGGGTATCTATCAGCCCGTTAGTGTGAAGCGGACGCGCGACGCAGAGAATAGCGTTGGACATGGACGGCGGAGCCGGCGTGCATGCCCCGGAGATGTGCGATGCGTCGACGTCACGTGCTCGTACTGTTTCAGAACTGCCTGTTCGGCGAGGCGATCGCGCGGATCCTGAGCGACAACGACCAGTTGCAGGTCAGCACCCTGCCGGTCCATGCGGTATCACCGCAGGCGCTCAAGGCCATCCACCCTGACGCGATCGTGCTCGAAGAAGAGCCGGTGCACGGCGACGTCAAGGCGTTGCTCCTTGACGTCGCGCCGGCGCTCACGGTCGTCGTCGGACCCGAGGCGAACACCGCCGAGGTGTACGAGCGGCACGAGGTCATCCAGGCGACGGCCGCCGAGATCATCGCGCGGATCATGTCCAGTCCACGGCCCGCCGTCGAACGGCGCACGGCGTCCGCCAGGAGCCCGGCGCCGGCGCCGGGGGAGGCGGACCGGTGACGCATCTCACGCGGGCCGGGATGCTGCTGCTTCTCGTCGCGGCGGGGTTCGTGTTCGTGCGGTTCGCGTCGAGCCAGGCGTCGGTGTCCGTGATCGGCCTCGTGAGAGAGAACAACGCGGTGCAGTGGGCATCGCTTCAACCGCGCGTAGGCGCCGGCGACAGCGTGCGCGAAGTGCCACGCCGACGTCGACATGCAATGGTCGCAGGTCGGCGCACGCGGGGCAGACTTGCGAGTCCTGTCACGGCCCGGCCGACCGGCACATGGAGTTCGGCGCCATCATGGGGCCGATGGCAGGAGCTGTGTAACACCTGCCACGAACAGGTCGCCGGCCGCCCTGGCTACTTCCCGACGATCTCCCGTCTCGACCACTTCCCGCTCCAGGCGTGCACGACGTGCCACGATCCGCACTCGCCAGCCGCTGCCTTCCCCAAGATCCCGCACAACGTCCAGGGCCGGGAGGACTGCCGCGCGTGTCACGGCGTCACGGGCATCGCCGAGTTGCCGCCGAACCACAACAGCCGGCCGGTGGAGCTGTGCCTGGGCTGCCACAAGCCGAAGGACGGGGTCAGGCAATGAGCGAACCTGTGCGCCGCCGTGCGTTCATGAAGCTCGCCGGACGCGTGGTCGTGGGGTCGCTCGTGATCTACGGGTCGCCGGCCGCTGGTGCTCTCGAAGCTCGGGGGGCCGCCGGCGGCGGGCGCCGACACGAGCCCGGCCGGCTACCACCCCAAGACGCATGACTGGGTGTTCATCGTCGACACCACGCGCTGCATCGGCTGCGGGCGCTGCGTGCGTGCCTGCAAGGAAGAGAACCGCGTGCCGATGGACCCGCGCTACAACCGCACGTGGATCGAGCGGTACGTGCAGACGGCGGACGGGGAGATGCACGTCGACTCGCCGGACGCGGGCATCAACGGCTTCACGGCGTGGGAGACGAGCCGCAAGTACGCCGGCGAGGAGATCACGAAGGCGTTCTTCGTCCCGAAGCTGTGCAACCAGTGCGAGAAGCCGCCGTGCGTACAGGTCTGCCCGGTCGCGGCGACCTACCAGACCGAGGACAAGGTCGTCCTGGTGAACCGCGACAAGTGCATCGGCTGCCGCTACTGCATCCAGGCGTGCCCGTACGGCGCGCGTTACCTCGACCCGGACGAACACGTCGCCGACAAGTGCACGTGGTGCTACCACCGGATCTCGCGCGGGCTGATGCCGGCGTGCGTCGAGGTGTGTCCGGTGGGCGCGCGCAAGTTCGGCGACCTGCGCGACCCGGAGAGCGAGGTCTCGAAGATCGTCGCGGAGCTCCGGCTGTACGTGCTGAAGGAAGACCTGGGCACGAGGCCAAAGACGCGTTACACGCAGCTCGATGAGGGCGTCCGGTGATGCTGGGCTACGTCTACCCGAACGAATCCGAGTTCCAGTGGAGCATCCTCATCGTGCTCTACCCGTTCATCACGGGGCTGGTCGCGGGCGCGTTCGTGGTGTCGTCGCTGTACCACGTGTTCGGGATGAAGGCGCTGCGCCCGGTGGCGCGGCTGGCGCTGATCGCGGCGCTGGCGTTTCTGCTGATCGCGCCGCTGCCGTTGCAGGCGCACCTGGGCCGTCCGGAGCGCGCGTTCCTGATCTTCCTGATGCCGAACTTCACATCGGCGATGGCGGGCTTCGGGTACATCTGGATGTTCTACCTGATCCTGGTCGTCGTCGAGACGTGGCTCGTGTTCAGGCCGGACATCGTCGCCCTGGCGAAGAGCAGCTCGTGGCCGCTCAAGACGGTGTACCAGTCGATGGCGCTCGGCGTGTACGACGTCTCCGAGGAAGGGCTGAAGGTCGACCATAAGCTGATCAAGATTTTGGCCGCCATCGGCATTCCGGCGGCGGCGCTGCTCCACGGGTACGTGGGGTTCATCTTCGGCGCGATTAAGGCGAACCCGTGGTGGTCGACGCCGCTCATGCCCGTCATCTTCCTTCTCTCCGCGATCGTCTCCGGCATCGCGCTGCTGATGGTCATGTACGTCGTGTCGATGAAGCTGCTGGAGCGGGAAGTCGACCACGAGTGCGTGCGGGCGATGGGCTCGCTGCTCGCGGGCTTCCTGTTCGTCGACCTGACGCTCGAAGGGCTGGAGCTGCTGAGCATGGCCTACGAGCAGGAGGAGAGTTGGACGATCGTCAGCGGCCTGATCGGCCGGATGACGTTCAGCTTCCTGGGCGTGCAGATCCTGTTCGGGGCGGTGGCGCCGTTGCTGATACTGGGCTACCTGTCGCTGGCGAGCGTGGAGCGGCGCGTGGCGACCGCGATCACGACGGCCGTGGGGGTCATGGTCGTCATCGGCGTCTTCGCCATGCGCTGGAACATAGTGGTCGGCGGCCAGATGATCTCGAAGAGCCTGCGCGGGTACATCGAGTACGAATGGATCTTCGGCGGGCGCGAGGGCATCTTCATGGCGGCGCTGATCCTTTGCATTCCGCTCGTGCTGTTCATCGTGCTGGTGCGGCTGCTGCCGCCGTGGCTCGAAGCCGAGCCGGCGGACGGAGCCGCGGCCGAGGCTGCGCCTGCCGTTCCAGCGGCGCCGTCATGGCAGCCGGCCCCCGCGCTGACATTCGCGGCGGTGGCCGCGGGCGGCGGCGCCAGCTACGTGACGCTGATGCAGGAGCCGAAGCCGAAGCGCTACATCGGCCTGAAGTTCGCGCTCGGCGGCCTGGCGACGCTGATGGCCACGCTGCTGTTCGGGATGTTCGCGCTGCCCGGCGACCCCGGGGTGCTGGAGTTCGGCGGCTCGCGGCCGGCGCAGGTGTTCGTCCCGCAACTCCGGAGCGTGTTCCCGGCGCAGCAGGTGGCCGTGTTCACCGAACCCGCGGGTGCATCGTGGGTCGAGCCGCTCGACGTGACGGTGATGGGCGACAGCATCTTCGTGCTGGACCATGCGGGCCAGAAGCTCATCGAGATGGACAAGCAGGGTACGTTCGTGCGGTCGTTCGATGCGCAGTCCGTGCCGGGGCTGGACCTCCGGCACCCACACACGATGGCCAACGACGGCACCGACATCTTCATCGGCAACACGTTCCCGCCGCGCGTCTACCAGCTTGACCCGCGGGCCGGGCTGCTGAAGCGCTCGATCGTGCTGCCGCCGAGCGACATCGAGCAGCTACCGGCGGTGCCGACCGGCATGACGTTCAACACGTTCGGCAACCTGGTGGTGTCGGACGGGCAGAACCACCGGCTGCTGGTGCTTACGCCCGACGGCCTGCTGGCGCAGGTGATCAACCGGCCGAAGGGGTCGTGGGACCTGGTCGTGCCGGACAGCGTGAAGCAGGACCCGCGGATGGCGGCCGCCGCCGCGATCAGCAACGTGGCGAGCACCGGGCGGCCCGGCAGCGTCGGCGTCACGGCCGATGGAACGGTGCTCGCGCTCGACGTCCTCGGCCCCGGCGTGATCCGCCTGGAGCGTGACGGCACGATCGGCGGTATGTTCGCGCGGCCCACCGACACGAAATCCGGCGTCTTCACGCCGACCGACATCGCCGTCGACGGCGCCGGCCGCATCTATATCTCCGACGACCTGTTGCAGGGTATCCAGGTGTATGCGGCGGACGGCACGTCGCTGGGGGTGCTGGGGCGCGGCGACCCGAACTCGTTCAGCACGCCGGGCGACATGAAGCACCCTTCGGCGCTGGCGGTGCAGGGCGACAAGCTGTACGTCATCGACCGCGGGCGCGGGCTGCTGGTGTACCAGTTGCCTGCGGCGTCGCCGGCCGCGGCGCCGGTCGCGCAGGCGCCCGCACCGTAAGCGCCGACGCACCAACCCATCAGTCATAGCCGAGCAGTCATGGTGACGCAGTCCTCCCGGCGGCGCCGCCATAATCGTTTTGTGCGCGCGGAAATAAAAGCGCAAGGCATGTGATTCCCGCCGGCGTCGCGGCGCGTTACCTTCCGGTGTTGACGGTTGGGCGCGGCGGATGCTGGAGGGCGAGTGAGCGATTCCAGAAGGGAGACGGCATGAAGGAGTTCAAGGGCAAGGTCGCGGTCGTGACGGGAGCGGCCAGTGGCATCGGACGAGCGATGGCGGAGCGGTTCGCGGCGGAGGGGATGAAGGTCGTCCTCGCCGACATCGAGGAGGGCGCGCTTGTGAAGGCGGAGTCCGAGATGAAAGCCGGCGGCGCGACGGTGCTGGCGGTCCGCACCGACGTCTCGAAGTCCGCCGACGTGGAGGCGCTGGCGAGGAAGACGCTCGACGCCTTCGGCGCCGTCCACGTCCTCTGCAACAACGCCGGCGTTTCCCCGGTCGTGGGTGCGACGTGGGAGCTGACGGAGGCCGACTGGCAGTGGGTGCTGGGCGTCAACCTCTGGGGCGTGATCCACGGCGTGCGGACGTTCGTGCCGATCATGCTGCGGCAGGACAGCGATTGCCACGTGGTCAACACGGCGTCGATGGCGGGGCTGCTGTCGATGCCGTACGGGGCGACGTACGACGTAGCCAAGCACGGTGTGGTGACGCTGTCGGAGTCGCTGCACGCCGAGCTGGCGGCGGTTGGCGCGCGGGTGAAGGTTTCGGTGCTGTGCCCGGCGTGGGTGAAGACGCAGCTGATGGACGGAGCGCGCAACCGGCCGGCATCGCTGCGGAACCCGGCGGGCCACGCGCAGGCGGCGCCGCAGGCCGTGGGGATGGAGCAGGGGATCCGGCAGCTGGTGGCGAACGGGACGGACCCGAGCGGGATCGCCGGACGAGTGGTGGACGCGATCCGGGACGAGCAGTTCTATGTGCTGCCGCACCCGGAGTTCAAGGAGCAGGTGCGGGCGCGGATGGAGGGCATCATCGCGGAGCGCAATCCCGGCGTTGAGGTGGCGGTCTGACCGGATCGCCGGTCGAGCAAGTGTGTGGGCCAATGCCCGTCCAGCCTATTGCCGGCGTCACGATGTTCGCGTCGTGCCGGACGAGGCCAAGGCGTGGCCGGACTCGGCCGCGGTTGTGCAGGCGGCCGCGGCGCAACGCAGCTCTGTGCGCTGACCCACCGAGTCATGGCCCAGCAGTCTGAGGACGTTCTCGATCGGTGCGGCGTCTGCTCCTAACAAGTGTCACTATGCGGGCCTCTCACGCGGACGCTGTGAAGTCGCTCAAACGTCCGGGCGATACGATATTGGCGTCGTGTCGCAGGAAGTCCAGCGCTGCGACCGGCATTATGAATATGGTGCCTCACTCGTATCGCTAACGAAGGCTCGGGTAGAATCTGGTAAGTGAAACCTTGGGTTTCTTCGACGAGACCTGAGAGTGCCCATCGATGAGGAGTGTGCATGGTCGTCCCGCCCAGCTGCTATGTGATTGGCTTCACCGGCTCGTTTGGAAGCGGTTGCACAACGGCGGCCGAAGTTCTTTCCGACAGAAACCTCAAGCTGCTGGGCACGACGCGAGTCCGGCGCGTGCGCCTTTCTGACGAGGTACGCGATGAGTGGCGCGCCGCACACCCGAAGCAGCCACCGACGCGTGCTGCGCTCCAGGCCACCGGCGACTGCATCAGGCAGCGCTACGGCTACGGCGAGCTCGCACGACGAGCCATCACGCGGACGCAAACGCTTAGGTCGGTGTTCGATTTTGTGTTCGTAGATGGAATTCGCAACACAGGTGAGATTCACTGGCTGAGACGGCAGTTCGCTGACCATTTTTATCTCATCGCAGTTGACGCACCGACCGAGCTGCGCTGGCTCCGGAGCCAAGCCGTGTATCACAAGAACGGCCTAACGGAAGCGGACTTTCACGGTGATGACACACGGGACTTGGGCGAAGAGACCCCACACGGTCAACAGGTGCAGCTCTGTGTGGATCAGGCCGATCTCCCGCCCTAGGGTTTCGTTGGACACCTGATTGGGGCACGATGCCCCGTAGCAGGAGGTGTCCATGACGAAGACGACGAACGGTGCACGACGTGGTGAGGAGGAGCGCGGCCGCTTCTCGTCGCGGCGGAAGACGGAGGCGGTGCTGCGCCTGCTGCGCGGCGAGGAGCTCGATGTCCTCTCCCGCGAGCTCGGTGTCACGGGCGCCGCACTGGCCCAGTGGCGGGAGCGCTTCCTGCTCGCCGGGCAGGACGCGCTGAAGAGCCGCCTCGCGGATGCGCGCGACGAGGACGTGCGGCGCCTGCAGGCGAAGATCGGCGCCATCACGATGGAGAACGAGCTGATCCGCGAGCGCTGTCACGCGCTGGAGGGCGGACGCCCTTTGGCCCCACGGAGGTCGAGGTCATGAGTCAGGCCGCCTCGCCTTCCGCCGATCGCCCCTACGGCCTGGCTCGCGTCTGCCGTGTTTGGGAGCGCGCACGCTCCACCGTCTATGCGCGCCGGCACCTGTTGCCGCACGCACCGCACAAGCGTGGTCCGAAGACGGCGTGGACGGACGCCGCGCTCACCGAGGAGATCCGCCTGGTCCTCGCCCGCTCGCCCTTCCTCGGCGAGGGTCATCGCAAGGTGTGGGCGCGCCTGCGCCTGGCCGGCGTGCGCACGTCGAAGGCGCGCGTGCTGCGCTGCATGCGGGAGGCCGGGCTCCTCGCGCCGGGCCGCATCGGGCGCGCGCACGGGCCCAAGGCGCACGACCGGACGATCGTGCCGGACCGCCCGGACGTGATGTGGGGGACGGACGCCACGGCCTGCTTCACCACACGCGAGGGCACGGCGACGGTCTTCATCGCCGTCGACCACTTCACGGCTGAATGCGTGGGCATCCACGCCGCGCGGCCAGGGACGCGCTTCGAGGCGCTCGATCCGCTACGCCAGGGGCTGCGCGCGCACTTCGGTGACTACCACGCAGCCGTGGCGCCAGGGCTCACCGTCCGTCACGATCACGGCAGCCAATACATGAGCGACCACTTCCAGGACGAGCTGCGCTTCCTCGGCATCACGTCGAGCCCGTCCTTCGTCCGGGAGCCGCAGGGAAACGGCTGCGCCGAGCGCTTCATCCGCACCCTCAAGGAGCAGCTCTTGTGGGTGGAGACCTTCGCCACGGTCGAGGAGCTGCGCCTGGCGCTCCTCTCCTTCAAGGAACGCTACAACCGCGCCTGGCTGATCGAGCGGCACGCGTATCGCTCGCCCGCCCAGGTCCGCGCCGCCTGGGCCGCTACCGCCGAGGTCGCGGCATGATTACCATCAACGAAGTGTCCAGCAATTCCGGCGCGGTACACCGATGTCATCATCGTCAACGATGAGACTTATTCGAAGGTACAACTGAACAAGAAGCTAGGTGGCAAGCTCGTGGATTACGTCTCGCTTCTGGCGGGCACGAAGACACGTTATCCGAACGCTGACGAGACAGTCATGAATATGGCTTACGCGGCGTCGCACTCGACGAAATGTTTGAAGCGCCAAGTCGGCGCGGTCATCACCTCGGAGGATGGAGACGTTGTGGGATTAGGGTTCAATGAGAACCCATCCGGGACACTGCCGTGCATCGACCAGTACGGCGAGTGTTATCGTGACATCGTCAGGAACGAGTATCTGGAACAGCTGGCAGCGAATGGCTCAAAGTGCACCAACTGCTCAAAGCCCATCGCAGCTTCCGTTGGGCCACCATGGAAATGCGCATGCGGCGAGAAGCTCGCTGACCGATTCTTCCCGGGTCGGGCGATGCTCTGGTGTACGGCGCTTCACGCTGAGGAGCGAGCAATCCTGAATGCGCGTGGGCAGAACCTTCGCGGAGCCACCGTATACACATCGACCTTCCCGTGCTTTCTTTGCGCAGAGAAGATTGCGCACGCTGGCATAAAGAAAGTCGTGTTCATGGAGCCATACCCGGACATCCGTGCAGCCGGACGCTTCGAGGTTGCAAACATTGCGGTCGAGAGGTTCGAAGGGGTTCGCTCGTCAGCCTTTGACCGAATTTTCGCTCGCGCTCGGCAAGATGCGGAGGACAGCGTCGAGAAGGCGCGAGTAACAAGGCGGCGTTAGTCGGCTTTCGTTGGCTTCTGCGCCGTTCTCGTGGTGGTAGAAGAAACGCCTTTCGTCTTCAGTGAGTTTGCCGGGCTACGAACTTCTCCGAAGATGACCCGGGCCGAGCGAGAGTTAGATCGTGTGACCAAAGAGCCGGACATCCCCATCCGCCCGATGACCTCTGATGGCTTTCCACTGCGTTTCATCATCGGATGTGCTCCTTCGTTTTCGTTGGTTAGAATTGTTGTTCTACTTATAAGTGCGCAGGCAGCTATAGGTCAATAGCCTAGGCGTATCTATGCGGAACTTCAATTCGAGTTCACAGGCACTATAGGATTACCAGATAGTGCGGCTCAGCAGTTTTGGGCGCTTGAGGGCCAGGTTGACGGTCGCCGCCGACTGTGGTAGTTCCGGCGATGATTGGTACAGGAAGTCAGCGGCCTGTACACAGGCGCACCCTCCACAACAATTGACGCCCGTCGCAGCGGGTGCTGCGCGGGCGCCAATCGAGCCGGCAACGGGACGACGCGCTACGGCTCCGTGGAGCCGATGATCAGCGCGAGCTTCTTCTCCATCGTCTTCTTGCTCATCGCGCCGACGCGGATCTCGCGGATGATGCCGTCGCGGTCGACGAAGATGTGCGTCGGGATGCCGATGACGCGGTAGTTGGCGGCGATCTGCGTGTCGCTGTCGGTGCCGACGGGGTAGTGCAGGTCCGCGCGCTGCATGTAGCCGGCGACGCTGTCCGCGCTCTCGCCGATGGCGGGCGCGAGCAGCACCAGTCCGTCGGCGTCCTTGTGCGCGTTGTACAGCTCCTCGATGTCAGGGTTCTCCTCGCGGCAGGGCGGGCACCACGACGCCCAGAAGTTGATCCACACGGGCTTGCCTTTGAAGTCGCTGAGCCGTGCCGTCGTGCCATCGATCATCTTGAGCGTGAAGTCGGACGCGGGCTTGCCCACCTCGGGCGCGGCGCTGTTGGCGGCGGCGGTGACGGTGACGGACTGGCTGGACGCCGTGCCCGGGCGGTCGAAGAACCACACCACCGCCGCGATGGCGACGCCGACCAGCACCGTCGCGACGATGTTGCGCAGTGCGCCGGGCGAGGGCCGCCATCGAACGTCGTCGAGGTCGTCTTCGCCGTCACGCAGGTCGGATGCAGCCAGGTCCAGCGGTTCGATGTGGCTACCCATAGCTGTGCAAGCCCTCCGAAGAAGTAGTTGCCGAAGTAGGTGAAGATCACCGCGGCGAATCCCGCGATCAGCAGGTAGGCGCTGCGCTGTCCCTTCCAGCCACGGACGACGCGTGCGTGCAGGTAGCCGCCGTAGATGAGCCACGTCACGAGCGAGGCGGTCTCCTTGGGGTCCCAGCTCCAGTACTGCCCCCAGGCCACCTTCGCCCAGACGGCGCCCAGGATGACGACGAGCGCGAGCAGCGGGAAGGCGAACATCACGGCCTTGTAGCCGACCTCGTCGAGCATCGCCCGGCGGGGAAGCCAGCGGAAGCGGTCCTCGCTGGTTGGCGATGAAGAGCACGGCGGCGGCGAACGACAGCACGAACGCGCCGTACGCGGCGATGGCCACGGCGACGTGGATCGACAGCAGCAGGCTGTTCTGCAGCGCCGGTACGAGCGGGTCGATCTCCGACGGCACGGTGGACGCGTACGCGAGCATCGCCAGGCACACGGGCAGCACGAGGATGGCGAGCGAGCGCAGGCCGTAGCGGAACTCGAAGTACAGGTGCGCCGCGAGCGTGCCCCAGACGAACGCGAGCGAGAACTCGTACATGTTGGAGAAGGGACCGTGGCCGGCGGCGACCCATCGGAACGCCAGCGCGCCGGTGAGGAAGGCGAACGCGTTGATGATGAAGATCGTGCCCCAGCGCCCGAGCGAGGCCGACATGGCCGGGAGCCGGATGGCGGCTGATGCGCTCGATGGCGTCGGCATCGAAGCCGGCGATCGACGGCGCGGCGGCGGGTGACGCCGTACGAGGCGTAGAGCACGGCCGCCAGTGCCAGGGCGACGAACGATGCGACGTAGGAGTACTGCGAGAGGTCATACATGGTTGGCTCCTATCTTCTCGTCCTGCTGGCGGCGGGTGAGTGCGCGGCGCACCTTCGCCGTCACCTGCTCGAAGTCCTTCTCCAGCCCCAGGTCGCGCTGCGACGCGGCGGCCAGGCGAACGTCGGCGCCGCCGTCGGGGCGCGGGCTGCATGAGCGCCCAGAGGCGCCGGTGCGGGAACCAGAACACCATCACCAGGCCCAGCACCATGAGGCCGCTGGCGACCCAGACGACGTTGACGCCGGGGTCCTTGACGACCTTCAGGCCGGTGAACTGGCTCTCGCGCAGGAAGCGGAACGTCAGCCCCTCCGCCTGCACGTTCTGGTTGCGGGGCAGGTTCTGGATCGTGACGGTGCGGTTCGTCGCCTTGTCGTACAGTTCGAGGCGCACGGTCCCGAGCGGCACCGCGGTGTCGTACGCGCCGGGCTCGGGCCCGACGATGTAACCCTTGAAGTTCTGGCCGGGGATCTCCAGGAAGCCGACCGGGCGGTTGCCCTGGGTCGGACGTCCAGGCCAGCGGCACGCCTTCGTTGAAGAGGACGTTGCCGGCCGCGTCGCTGCACCTCGACCACGGCGACCTGGCCGAAGAAGGCCTGGTTGAAGGTGATGCCCTTGTACGACAGCGGCGAGTTCACGCGCGTCGTGCCGCGCTTCACTTCCTGGCCGTTGTCGTAGATGACGATCTCGCTCGAGAAGTCCTTGGGCGGCCCTTCGACGTACCACTCCTCCTGGAACTGTTCGAGCTTCACGGAGATGTTCTTCGCCAGCGGCACCTCGCGCGTGGCGCCTTCCGCGACGATGAACTGGTCGTCCTTCCAGCCCCAGAGGCGGCCCATCATCGCGCCGATGAGCATGAGCACCAGGCTGAGGTGGGTGAGGAACGTGCCGAGGCGGGAGAGGCGGAAGCGGTCGGCGTACATCGCCACGGACGCGACCGTCATCGGTCAGCGAGCGATAGCCGGCGCTGCGCAGGCCCTTGCGGACCGCGGCGGCCGCGGCGGTGGCGTCCATGCTGACGGCTGAACGACGCGCCGATGCGGGCGCGGTCGAAGTACGCGGGGTTCATGCGGACGCGCGGGGTGAACACCTGGGCCTCGAATGCTGCTTCCAGCGGTTGATCGTGCAGACGACGATGTTCGCGACCAGCAGCGCGATGAGCGCGCGGAACCAGATGGAGCTGAAGACGTGGAAGAGCTGCAGCGGGGCCATGGCGTCGGTGAAGACGCCGTAGCGGTCGCGCGCGCTGTCGAGCCAGCGGTTGTAGGCGGCCGGGTCGGCGGCGACGGCGCCGGGCACCTGGTCGAGCAGCGTGCCGGCGAGCGTGGCGAGCGGCGATGAGCAGGATCAGGATCAGCGCGAGGCGTACGGAGGTGAGCGTGTGCCAGAGCTGCCCGGTGGGGTTCGTCAGCCACGGCGACGACGGCACGGTGCGTGTGGTGCCTTGGACTGCCGGCAGCGCCTTCATCTCACGGCTCCTAGCCACGTGAACCTCCGCCCCAGTCGAAGTACTGCGGCATCTGTACGAGTGTGTTCGTCAGCATCAGCACCCCGATGCCTGCGACGAGCACGCCGCTGACGATCGGCACGCCGATGCGGAGCATGCGGGCCTGCTTCAACGGCCGCGTCACGGTGTCGACGGCCATCGCGGCGGCGATGAACGGCACGCCGAGCCCGAGGGAGTACGCGACGAGCAGCATCGTGCCGCGGGCGGATTCGCCGTCGAACGAAGCGAGGCCGATGATCGCGCCGAGCACGGGGCCGATGCACGGCGTCCAGCCGGCGGCGAAGATCAATCCGAGCGAGAACGAGCGGAGGAAGCCTGACCGCTGCCCGAGCCTGCCCCTGAACACGTGCTCCTGGTTGAGGAAGCCGAGGTTGATCACGCCGGCCAGGTGGAATCCCATGAAGACGAGGATGGCGCCGCCGATCTGGCGCATGTATTGCGGCGTTATCGCGCAGGGCGTATCCGACGAGGCCGATCGACACCCAGAACGCCACGAAGACGAGGGTGAAGCCCAGGACGAACACGGACGCGTGCATCGCGGGGACGAGTCGCCGGTGCGCGCCTCCGGGGCCTACGACGGCGACATCGGCCATGTGGGCGACGTAGACGGGCACGAGCGGCAGGACGCAGGGAGAGACGAACGAGAGGATTCCCGCTGCGAAGGCGACCAGGATGGTGACGTTCTCGCCGTCCACGTCTCCGCTCCTCTACCTACTGCGCCGGGACCGCGGCCGTCGGGGCCGCGGCGGGGGCCGACTTGAGCTCCGCCTTGAGGCCTTCGACGTGCACCCGCGCCGTCTGTGCGAGCTGGGACTCGGGGTCGAGCCGTAGCACGGTCTCCCACTCGTTCACGGCGCCGGCGAGATCGCGCGGCTCCGCGTTCGCGTAGACGAAGCCCATGTTGTAGTGCGCCTGGACGTCGTTCGGGGTCGACGGCCAGCACCTTCTGCCACCACTCCTTGGCCAGATCCGGGCGGCTCGAGGTTGAAGTTCGCGGTGCCGAGGTCCGTCATGGCATGCGTGTTCTTGGGGTCGAGCGCGACGAGCCTGGTGAACCAGGAGATCGCCTCTTCGTTGCGGGCGGCCTGGAAGTTCATCTCGCCGATCTCGAAGAGCGCGTCCTGGTTGTTGGGGTCCTGCTGGAGCAGCGCGTTCAACTGGTCGGCGCGGGGCTGGTCGAAGCTCGGGGCGTCGGCGGACGTCGGGAGCGATGCGTTATCGCCGCCGCTGGTCAGCGCGTGCACGCCGAAGATGGCGAGGAGCGCGACCGCGCCGAGCGCTACGCCGACGATCAGCCGGCCGACCTGCGCCGGCACCTGCACGACCATCATGCGGTCGTCGCGGGGCGGCCGGGACCGGGCGACGGGCCTTCGCCGGCCGCTGCGGCGCGGGCTTCGCGGCCCTCCGCGGGGGCGCGGCTACTTCTTCGCCGCCGTCGAACGCCGGCGTCGAGGTCGTCCGCGGACGCCATGTAGGCGTCGAGCTGGTCGGCCTCGCCGCGCGCCCAGCCGCGGAACTTCGCGGGGATGTTGTCGGATGTCAGGAATGCCACCAGATCGTTCGACCAGCGCTCGAGCTCATCGGGAGGCAAACCATCGGGGACGCCCGAGGGCCGATGCTGCGTGAGCATTACTCCTCCATTCCCGGCGGGAGCGGCGTGTCGGTGCCGGGGCCGTACTTCGCGTACTTGCCGTCGATGTACGAGCGAACGGCGGCCATGGGCTGCCCTTCGCCGAGCTTCGTCTTGACGTCGAGGACGATGGAGACGCAGATGTCGCATCCCGCGCCGTGGTCGTCGTAGGTGGTGTTGCTCATCGTCTGTTGCTTGATGAAGCAGTCGCGGACGTTGCGGTGGCCGGAGTGTTCGCCGCAGCCGCAGTAGCAGGGGATGTACGCGAGCTCGTCGCCGTGGCCGGATGCGAAGTCGTAGGCGGCGCGGACGCGGGGCGCCGCGGCGACCACGAACTGCGGCAGCGTCTGCGCCGGGTGCTGCGAAGCCGATGATTGGGCGGATGAGGCGGGTGCGGCGCTGTCGTGCTGGCCGCCGCCGGGCGGGAGCAGGCCCGCGAACCAGAGGCCTATCACTACGATGGCGATTGCGCCCAGGAGGACCGGCACGGCGCCGCGGATGCTTGAACTTAGCGGCGCCTCAGAGGCCTCGGATTGGGACTTCGCCTTACCATGCCGCCGGCTACGACTGTTCATGGTTTGGTCCCTTCGTCGGCTTCATGGTCGCTCCGGGACGGTCGCGCCGCATGCATCATGGCGCACATATCGGGGCATACCCCAGGGTGGACAGCGACCCTGCCATATGCCGTGGGTCGTGGAGCCGTTTCGCCGGGAGATTCGGCCCGGGTGTGCCGCCGGGGCGTTGACAGGGCCGCGCAGCGGCTGACCGTAAGCTCCGCGCGCGGCACACTGGAGGGCTGGAGGAGGAGGCGTGACAGAGGAAACGGACGCCGCCGTGGCGCGTGCGGCGGCGGCACCGGAGAATCAGGCTGGCTTGCGCATCGGGTGGACGCCCATCTCGGTCATCATCTCCGGATGCAGCGAGATGAAGCGGTACTGCCAGCAGGCGCGCGGCGCTGCGTGCCACTCGTCGAGCGGAACGTCGGTGAAGCCGAGGTTCTTCCAGAACTCCCAGGCGTCCTGCGTGAACAGGTAGAGGGAGCGGGCGCCGGACATCCGCGCGTCTTCGCACAGCAGTTCCGCGATCGCGCGCCCGAGGCCGAGGCCGCGCGCCGCCTCGTCGACGACGACGCTGCGGATGACGGCGCAGTCGCCGTACATCTCCGCGCCGCCGCAAGCGACGATCTCGCCGGCGTGCTCCGCCACGGCGAACCCTTCGACGAACTCGTCGATAAACAGCGGGGGCAGGTTGCCGGAGAGGATCAGCGTGGCCAGGCGGGGCGCATCGGCGGCGCGCCCGCGGCGGATGCGCACGCGCTCGCGGTCGGGCGCTGCGGCGAGCCCCGGGGGCGGGAGCTCGATACGGCAGCAGCTCGTTGAAGTCGGGCTCGATAACGTCGATCTGCGCCTGGAGCGCGGCGGAGTTCCAGCGCGCATCGAGCGCCTCGATGGCGGCGCGGCTCCGTCCCGGCGTCCAGTAGCCGCCCGGGATGAACGCGTCGTCGTTGTCGGGCATCCGTCCTCCGTGTTCGCTCCGCACGCTGTTTCGCCAGATTACCATCAGCGGGTGCGGCATTGCGTTTCGGAGATCGGCGGCGTGGCGCACGCGTGCGAGTGCGCAGGCCGAGCGTCGGCGGGGCGTGGGTGCGGCTGTCTCCTGCGGCGACTCTGCGACCGCCGGCCGGACAGCCGGGGGCGGCTGTGATCCACGGCTACAGCCGGGGGCGGCTGTGATCCACGGCTACGGCCGGGGGCGGCTGTGATCCACGGCTACAGCCGGGGGCGGCTGTGATCCACGGCTACGGCCGGGGGCGGCTGTGATCCACGGCTACAGCCGGGGGCGGCTGTGATCCACGGCTACGGCCGGGGGCGGCTGTGATCCACGGCTACAGCCGGGGGCGGCTGTGATCCACGGCTACGGCCGGGGGCGGCTGTGATCCACGGCTACAGCCGGGGGCGGCAGTGATCCACGGCTACAGCCGGGGGCGGCTGTGATCCACGGCTACAGCCGGGGGCGGCAGTGATCCACGGCTACAGCCGGGGGCGGCAGTGATCCACGGCTACAGCCGGGGGCGGCTGTGATCCACGGCTACAGCCGGGGGCGGCAGTGATCCACGGCTACAGCCGGGGGCGGCAGTGATCCACGGCTACAGCCGGGGGCGGCAGTGATCCACGGCTACAGCCGGGGGCGGCTGTGATCCACGGCTACAGCCGGGGGCGGCAGTGATCCACGGCTACAGCCAGGGCGGCTGTGATCCACGGCTACAGCGAGGGCGGCTGTGATCCACGGGCTGGCCGGGGATGGCTGTGATCCACGGGCTGGCCGGGGATGGTGGCGCCGCGAAACTGCACCGCGCGGGCCGGAACACCGGCGCTACGGGGTGAGCGTGGCTTATCGGGTGGCCGCTACCGGCTGTGCTCCCACGGGTCCCAGCCGGGGCCGCCGGCCGCGAGTTTGGCCGGGTCGCCGAAGACGGCGCCGGCCGCAATCTCCCTGCCGAGGTCACGGCCGAGGACGGCGCTCGCGCACGCGAGGCCGCCCGCCATGACGCCGCCGATGCCGTGGCCGCTCATGGTGCTGGCGCCCGCCAGGTACAGGCCGGGGATCTCGGTCGTAGGCGCGGGGCGGTTGGGGCCGAACTGGTCGACGGCGATCTCGATCCCGTACGACGTGCCGCCGGTCGAGAGCGTGTACTTCTCCTGCGTGATAGGGCTCGCCGCTTCCTTCCAGACGATGTGCTCGCGCAGCCCGGGGATGACGCGCTCGGCGCCTTCGATCAGCGCGTCGGTGATCTGGTCCTTGAACGAGCGGTACTCCGGGTTGCGGTGGTACTTCTCGCCGGCGGCCGGCCCTTCTTCGACGGCCCACAACCGGTAGTCCGGCGGCACGATCGTCATGATCTCCAGGCTCGAGTATCCCTTCGGCGCGATCTCCTGCGTCTCCGGGTCTTTCACGGAACCGGCGGTGATGAACATCATGAGGTCGCGCGGCACGCGCCCCTCGCCCGCTTCCCGGTACATGCCCTCGATGTCAAACGTGCTGTAGTACCAGTAGTTCGTGTTCGGCATGCGTGTCGCGCAGGTCCATATCGAGGCCGAGATAGACGCAGAAGAGCGGCAACGCCATGCGGTACTCGCGCACCTTCTTCGCCGTCTCGGCGGACACGTGCTCTTCTCCGATGAGGTCCAGGAACGTGCGCTTGAGGTCGGCGTTCGATACCACGATCGGCGCGCGAAGCTCATCGCCGTTTTGGAGCAGCACGCCCGCGGCGCGGCCGTCCTCGATGATGATGCGCTCGACGCGGACGCGCGTGCGCACTTCGCCGCCGTTCGCGCGCACGACGTCGACGAGATGCGCGGGGAGGACCTGGCCGCCGCCCTTGGGGTAGTACGCGCCCTTGAGGTAGTGGGCCATCAGCCCCGCGTGGAGCAGCACGGGCGTCCGCGACGGCGGCACCGCGTAGTCGCCGCCCTCGGCCGCGAGCACGGCGCGCGCCTTCGGTCCGAGGCCGCACTCATCGAACAGGTCGCCGAGCGGGCGCAGGCCCCACTTGAGGAAGTTCGGCGCTTCCTGCGCGAGGCGCGGCAGGTCTTCGGGCGTGACGGGCAGACGCACGCGGGAGAACTCCTCCGTCGCACCCTGGAGCACGTCGAGGCAGCGGTGGAGGGCGGTCTCATCGTCCGGGAACGTGGCGACGAGGCGCTCGCGGTAGCGGTCCCAGCCCTTTGGGACGCGGAAGGTGATGCCGGGGAACATCAGCGTATCGAAGCCGTCCGGGTCCATCTCGAGAAATTCGATCTTGCCTTCGAGACCGACGCCGCGGAGGACCGTCGGGATGCCGCCGCCGGGGCCGCAGTCGCCGACGTAGTGGACGCCGACGTCGAACTCGAACATGCGCTTGCGGCGGAAGACGTGGGCGTTGCCGCCGGCGACGTAGTGTTGTTCGAGCACGACGGTCCGCTTGCCGTTCGCCGCGAGGTACGCCGCAGCGGTGAGCCCGCCCAACCCGGACCCGATGACGATGGCGTCCCAGTGTTCTCGTGTCATTCGCGGCCTCAATCACGCGCGCCGCCTCGCGCGCCTCGGCGCATGGTAGGGGCGCACGCTCCGCCGCAGTAGGGCCATTCGGACGTTGGAAGGGACAACGCACGCGAACGCAAGGCGCCGCGGGCGCATGACCCGATCGGGCCGCGGCCAGCCGGGCGGCCCCGGCTATACTCGATCAGCTTCGATCCCGGACGGTCGTTCGGGGCGTACCGCGAGAGAGGCGGGGAGCCGTGGGCACGGCGTACGTATGGGCCCCGTGGCTGCTTGTCGGCCTGGCGGTCGCCGTCCTTGTCTACCGCGGGCGCGCCAACCTCAGCGTGGCTGACCTCATCCGCGAAGTCGTGCTGGTGGTCGTCGCCTACGCCGCGTATTACGCGGTGCGCGGCTCCACGGAGGGCAGCGAGGCCGCGGCGATCGACAATGCGCGCGACCTCGTCGACTTCGAGCAGGCGCTGCGCATCTACTTCAGCCCGTCGGCGCAAGACGCGCTGGTCCGTTACGACGCGGTCGCCGTGGCGGCCAACTGGGCCTACATCTGGTGGCACTGGCCGCCGATCCTCGTGCTGGCGGTCTGGCTATTCCTGGACCGGCGCGAGGCCTACAGCCGCTATCGCATCGCCTTCGTGCTGTCGGGCGCCGTCGCCCTGCTGCTCTTCATGGTGTTTCCGGTAGCGCCGCCGCGGCTCGCGGGCCTGGGCTTCGTCGATACGCTCGCCGAGCACTCGAAGGAGTACGTGGCGTTGGAGTCGCCCCGGTTCGTCAACCGGTTCGCCGCCGTCCCCAGCCTGCACTTCGGCTGGAACCTGCTCGTCGGCATCGCGCTCGTCCGCGAGACGAGGAGTTGGTGGCTGAAGACCCCTGGCGTCATCTCGCCCGCAATCGTGCTGTTCGCGGTCGTCGTCACCGGCAACCATTACGTGATCGATGCGATCGCCGGCGGCATCCTCGCTGTCGCCAGCCTGATGCTCGCGCCGCGCGTCCAGGCGATGCTCGTACGCGCCCGGGGCGCCATGGCGCCCGCGCCGCGGGCGCGCATGGGCGGCCGCTGAGCTCAGGCAGTGTGCGCGGCGGCGATCGCACCGGCGTACGCGCCCCAGTATGCCGGCGGCAACAGCCGGCCGATCGCCACCATCACCCAGTCGCTGGCCACGCGGTCGCGCTCGGCGCGCGGCAGTCCGGCAGGCACGTCGAGCAAGAACGGCTCGCCGAAGCGGATCACGAGCGTGCCGTCGTTCTCCTCCCAGACGCCGACGGGTTGCAGCGGCACCGCGCGCCCGGCGATCGACGCGAGGAAGGCGCCGCTCCCCGGGGGCGGGCGGACCAGCACGCCCGATGCCAGCAACCCCTCCGGCGTGAGCCCGATCGGCGCCGTCGCGAGGAGCTTCGCGATCCGCCGCAATGCCGCGGCCCTCCCCATCACCAGCTCCTCGCGCCGCGCCAGGACGATGAAGTCGTAGACGACCGCGACCCGGCGGAACGCCCAGCGGATGAGCCAGAGCGGTATCGGCACGGGGCCGATGTGAAGGCCGCGATACTCGCTGGTGAAGACCCAGCGCACTTCGGGCTTTCCCACGCGTACGCTCGCCATCGCAGCCGAGACGGCCATCGCACAGTGGTACGGCCGCAGGCCCGCCCGGCTGTAGTGATTCATGGCGACGATGCATGTACGATCCGTGACGACGTTGCCCAGCCCTTCGACCCGGCGCGGGTGTCCGCGGTTCGCCCTCATGATCGTTTCAGCATCGCGTGTGAACGAGCGGCGCCGCCCAAGGAGCAAGTGCGTGCCGAATGCGATCAGGTGCGTCAGTGGGATCCGGTACATCGGCTTCGTGGGCGGAAGCTGTGGACTCGCTGCGGTCATCGTCGATGTGCTTCTTGCTGCGTTGCCGCCGGCCGGAAATCGAGCTCCGTCTTGAGAGCCACCATGGACGACATTCCGCCTCTCAATCGGCTTCTGTACGCGTCGCACAGCTTCGGATCGAGCGTGTTGTCGCGTGCGACGCAGGCATGGTTGATCTTCTTCTATGCGCCGCCGGCCGAAAACGGCGAACCGACCATCGTTCCGCGCGTCGCCCTGGCGTCGATCCTGCTCGTGCTTGGCATCCTCGACGCGATTGATGATCCGCTCATCGGCTACTGGAGCGACCGCACGCGCTCCCGGTGGGGCCGCCGGATCCCGTTCGTACTGTTCGCTACGCCATTCTACGCCCTCTTCTTCTTCCTGTTCTGGACGCCTCTGCGCAGCGACGGCTACCTGCTCCCCGCGCTCTACTTCACGATCATCGTCTTCGTCCAGCGCATCGCCGGCACGCTCTCCGGCGGGCCGATGGAGGCGTTGCTGCCGGAGGTGGCACGGACCTCGGCGGCGCGCATGAGCAACGTCGCGTGGCAGTTCGTCTTCGGGTCGCTCGGCGCCGTTGTCGGCCTGGTGGCGACGGGCGTGATCAAGGACGCGTACGGCTTCGTCGTGATGGGCGCGATCGTCGCCGTGATCGCGCTGGCATCGCGCTACGTCGGGCTGTTCGGCGTCTGGCGGTACGTCCGCGGGGAGGCCGCGCCGGTGCGCATCGGCGTTGTGGAGTCGTTCATGCAGACGTTCCGCAACGACCAGTTCCTCTGCTTCCTGCCGACGTTCGTGTTCTTCAACACGGCGATCATGCTGCTGACCGCGGCGCTCCCGTTCTACGCCGACGTCGTGATCCTGGGCGATAAGGACGCGCTCGATCTCAACCTGTTCGGGCGCGGCTTCTCGCTGGAAGAGGGCGGCATCACGTCGATCCTCTTCGGCACGACGATCGTCGCCGTGCTCGTCTCGCTGCCGCTCATCTACCGGCTGGCGCTCTGGCGCGGGAAGGCGTGGGTGTACTCGGCGGCGATGCTGGCAGGCGCGCTGTCGTTCCCGCTGCTCTTCTTCATGGGGTTCGTCCCCGGCGTCGACCCGCTCCTGCAGAGCCTGTTCTTCGTCGTCCTGGCCGGGCTGCCGATGGTCGGCGTCTTCACGTTCCCGAACGCCATCCTCGCCGACATCATCGATTACGACTCCGTGCGGACGGGGCTGCGCCGCGAAGCCCTGTACTACGGTGCGCAGAACGTCGTCGAGAAGTGGACGGGCTCGCTGGTGTTTCCGCTCTTCGCGGTGTTGCTGCTGTTCGGTGAGACGGTCGACAACCCGCTCGGCATCCGGCTCATGGGCCCGGTCGCCGGCGTGATCTCGCTGCTCGGATTCGTGCTGTTTCGCGGCTACCGCCTGCCCGACTCGGTGACCGAGGAGAGCGTGCGCGCGCTCACCGGCGCGAAACGCCAGCCGCCATGATGCGCGGAAACCACGGCTCGTCGCGGCCCGCGGCGCCGGGATCAGAGGTCGAGCGTGCGTTCCTGGACGACGCCGGACCGGCGCTTGATTTTGGCCTTCGTGCGGAGCAGCACGTCACGCGGCGCGCGGGCCGCCTGCACCGCGGCGTTCATCGCCTCGCGCATGAGCGCATCGGCGGGGACGACGCGGGACACGATGTGGAGCGCGTGCGCTTCCGCGGCGTCGATCATGCGGCCGGTGAAGCAGAGATCGCGCGCGACGGCGCCGCCGACCAGGTCGTGGAGCGGGCCGTACACGACGTCGCCGAACGTGATCTCCGGGTGGCCGAAGCGCGCCGTGTCGGACGCGATGCGGATGTCGCACATGACGGCGAGGTCGAAGCCGCCGGCGAGCGCCGCGCCGTTGACGGCGGCGATCATCGGCAACGGGAAGTCGAGACAGGCGCGGTGGTATCGGTCGCTGGAGGCCCAGAGCAGATCGCCAAAACCGGGCTCGCGCACGCGCTCGAACTCCTTGAGGTCGAAGCCCGCGGAGAACACGTCGCCGGCGCCGGTGACGACGACGACCTTCAGGCGTTCGTCGGCGGCGAGCGCCGCGAGCGCGTCGGCCATCTCGTCGCGCAGGGCGATCGAGAGTGCGTTCTTCTTGTCCGGGCGGTTCAGCGTCAGCGTCGCGATGCCGTCCGACGGTCCATCGACCAGTACCAGGTCTCCCATGGCAGCCCCCTTCTTAGTGAGGCAGCGGCCCCGTGAGCGACGCGCGCTGCGAGATCTCGATCCAGTTGCCGTCGGGGTCGCGCACGAACGAGATGCGCGCGGTCGTGGCGAGCGTCACGGGCGGGCGGCCTTCCGCGCCACCGCGTGCGAGGATGGCGGCGTGCTCGGCATCGACATCTCGCACCTGCACCGTGAGGTAGCGGAAGCCCTGCGCCTGCATCGGCCCCACGGCTACGGCCGACGGATCGGCCGCGAACATCAGCAGCGAATCGCCGCAGCGGCAGGCGTCCGCGCCCGCCGCTTCGAGCGCGAGCGCATCGCGGAAGAAGCGACGCGCCGCCTCCTCATCGCGCACCGCGAGCCGATGCCAGTCACGCTGACTCGACGAACTTCAACGATTGGATACCGACCGACGCCGCGACCTGGAACGCGCTCGACAAGCTAACGAACGCGTGACGCGCCGCGATCCGATTAGCAGCAATCCGTCGTCGCACAATCGCGCTTCTGCGATGCGTTGGTTCAGCCTCGGTTGGCTTGAGACGGTCGCGGCGTCTTTCGCCCCGATCAGCCCATAGGCACTCCACGAGCGCACTATGGGTCGGCGTTCGGATTCGGCCTGACCTGCCCCCGATCTTTGGTCCACTCATTATGAGAGTCCGACCGGGTCTTTCCGCTCTGTGATGCTGCGCCTGAACTCCTCCGGCGTCCTGTTCTGCAGCGAGCTGTGCGGGCGCTCGCGATTGTACTCCACCCTCCAGGTTTCGATCTTCTCTCGTGCATCCCAGATCGTCGTGAACCAGTGCTCGTTGAGACACTCGTCACGAAATTTGTCGTTGAAGCTTTCGGCGAAGCAGTTCTGCACGGGCTTTCCCGGCTCGATGAAGTGCAGCCGCACACCGCGTGCATAGGCCCACTGGTCGAGCGCCTTGCTCGTCAGCTCAGGCCCGTTGTCCATGATGATCGTCTGCGGCGCCTGGCCGCGCTCATCGATAATCCGATCCAGCACGCGGCCGACGCGCACGCCGGAAAGCGACGTGTCCACTTCGATGCCGAGCGCTTCCCTGGTGCAGACATCGAGGACATTCAACGTGCGAATCCGACGGCCCCACCAGAGTTGATCGTGCACAAAGTCCAGGCACCACACCTCGTCCGGGCGCTGCGGCCGCGGCGCCGGCGTGCGGGCCACGCTTGTCGTCCGTTTGCGCTTCTTCCGCCGTAGGCTGAGTCCTTCTTCCCGGTAGATCCGCTCCACGCACTTGTGATTCACGCACACCCCCTCCCGCCGCAGCAGCACGTGCAGCCGCCGGTAGCCGTAGCGCCGCTTCTGGGCCGCCAGCTCGCGTAGCCGCGTGCGGATCGGTCCCTCTGCGCGCCCGTGTCCCTGATAGCGGGCCGTCGAACGATGCATGGTGAGCAGCCCGCAGGCACGGCGCTGAGACAGCCCCCGTTCCCCTTCAAGGAAAAGAACGGCGACCCTCCGCACCGCGGGCTTCACCAGTTTCGCGAGGCCACCTCTTTGAGGGCGTCGATGTCCAGCGCCTGATTGGCGACGAGCTTCTTCAGCCGCCGATTCTCATCCTCCAGGGTCTTCAGGCGCTGCGCGTCGGGCACGCTCATGCCGCCGTACTTCGCCTTCCAGCGGTACAGCGTCTGCGCGCCGATGCCGAGGCGCCGGCAGAGCTCCTGCGTCGGCGTCCCTGCCTCGTGCTCTTTGATCGCCGTGACGATCTGTTCCTCCGTGAACCGGCTCTTCCGCATGGGTCCTCCTTGCCCTGTCGCCAGGGCCATTATCCCGGAGGACTCTCATTTAGACTGGACCAGTTTTCGGGGGGCAGGTCAGTCGTCTTCGTCATGGACACCTCCTGCTACGGGGCATCGTGCCCCAATCAGGTGTCCAACGAAACCCTAGGGCGGGAGACGGGGAACGCAGATTGCACGGATTGCAGCCGGGGGCGGCTGCGATCCACTGCTGGGCCGGGGGCGGCTGTGATCCACGGCCTGGTTCAGCCGGGGGCCATATCGTGCGGCTCGCCGGGTGGAGTCGTCAGCGGGCGAGGGGGAGGCGGGCGTCGCGCCAGGCGTCGATGCCGCCGTTGAGGTTCATCGCCGCGTGTTGGCCCGCGCGCTCCAGCAGCGACACCGCGGTCGATGCGCGTTCGCCGGCGCCGCAGTACGCGAGGACCGGACGGTCACGGGGCAACTCCCGCATCCGTCGCTCCAGATCGCCGAGCGGGATGTGCAGCGCGCCGTCGATGTGACCGGCTGCGTATTCCTCGAGCTCGCGGACGTCGAGCGCCGCGGCGCCGTCGAGCAGCGCGCGCCGAGCGCCGGCGGCATCGACGAGCCCCGCGGCGGCTACCGGCAGCCCGGCGTCGCGCCAGGCATCGATGCCGCCGTCCAGCCAGCCGCCGAAGTGCTCGTAGCCGACGAGCAGCGACTCGTTGACGACCCGGTTGACGGGCGCGCCGTCGGTCACGAAGAGAAGCGCGGCTTCGGCCGGGATCATCCAGCCGAGCCACACGCAGAACGCGTCGCGCATAGGGATGCTGATCGAGCGGGGGACGTGCGCCGCGGGGTAAACGTTGTTCGGCCGGACGTCGATGACGGCGGCCTGCGGGCGGAGCGCGTCGAACGCGCGCGGCGAGAGCGGCCGGGGCATGTCGATGTCGCCACGGAGCCGGGCGCCGCGCTGGTTCACGGCGCGCATCCTGGCGTAGTAGTCGGGCGTGCCGGGGAACGTCGCCGGGAACGAGCGGACGAACTCGTCTTCGTCATCGAACTGCAGCAGCGGGTTGTGAGCGCGTTCGTCGCCCAGCGTCGACTGCCGGCGCTCGCCGCCGCCGGTGGAGCAGAACGAGCCACTGCCGTGCGTCGGCAGCAGCAGCGTGTCATCGGGCAGTGAGGCGAACGCCGAGCGCAGCGTGCGGAACTGCGCGCGCGTCAGCGACTCCGTCAGCTCCGGCGCGATGAGGTCGGTGCGCGCGGCGCCGCCGACGATGAGCGAGCCGCCGCTGAACAGCGCCGGCGGGCCTCCGGCGGCACGGAAGACGTACGCGAGGTGCTCCGGCGTGTGTCCCGGCGAACCGATGGCCTCGATCTCAATGCCGTCGTACGGCAAGCGCTGGCCCGCGACGATCGGATGGTGCGCGACGCGCGAGTGCGCCTGCGCCGGCACGAACAGCACGGCGCCCGCGGCGGCGGCGATCTCGCGCGCGCCTGACACGAAGTCGGCGTGTAGGTGCGTTTCGACGACGGCGACGATGCGCCGGTCACGCGTCTCCGCCACCTGCAGGTAGCGGTGCGCCGTGCGGTCGGGGTCGACGAGCAACGCTCGGCCATCGTCCAGCTCGACGAGGTACGAGCTGTTGCCGAGGCCTTCGTGCACGAACGGGATGACGTGCATGCCGCCCTCCTGTCCCGATGATAGCGGCCGGGGCCCATGGCGCGGGACGGGGAACCACAGATTTCACGGATTGCACGGATTAAGGGACGGCCGGGGAACCGCAGATTGCGCAGATGACGCAGATGGACGGGACGGGAGGAACCACAGATTGCACGGATTGCACAGATGAGGGACGGGTGAGAAACCGCAGATTTCGCAGATTGCGCAGATGGAGGGACGGGGAACGCAGATTGCACGGATTGCAGCCGGGGGCGGCTGCGATCCACTTCCTGAGGCGGCAATGCTTCCAACCTCATCTGTGAAATCTGCGTAATCTGCGGTTTCTCCCGCTCGATTGACCTCGCTTTGAGCGCTTCATAGACTTCCCGCATGGCCGCGAACGACAAACAGAAGCCACCGCAGGAGCGCGACGTCCCGTTCGAGACGTCGTCCGGCAAGGCCGTCAAGCCGCTCTACACGCCCGACGACGACCTCAACGGGTTCGACTATCTCGACCAGCTCGGCTTCCCCGGTGAGTATCCGTACACGCGCGGCGTACAGCCGACGATGTATCGCGGCCGCTTCTGGACGATGCGGCAGTACGCCGGCTTCTCCGACGCCGAAGAGTCGAACCGCCGCTACAAGTACCTGCTGTCGCAGGGCCAGACCGGGCTCTCCGTCGCGTTCGACCTGCCGACGCAGATCGGCTTCGACCCGGACGACCCGATGGCCGACGGCGAAGTGGGCAAGGTCGGCGTGTCGATCTGCTCTATCGACGACATGGAGACGCTGTTCGCGGACATCCCGCTCGAGACGGTGACGACGTCGATGACGATCAACGCCACGGCGCCGGTCCTGCTCGCGTTGTACGTGGCCGTCGCGAAGAAGCAGGGGGCGGACCTGTCGAAGGTCGGCGGCACGACGCAGAACGACATCCTCAAGGAGTACATCGCCCGCGGCACGTACATCTTCCCGCCGCGGCCATCGCTGCGGCTGATCACCGACGTGTTCGCGTGGTGCAACGAGAACCTGCCGCAGTGGAACACGATCAGCATCAGCGGCTACCACATGCGAGAGGCCGGCTGCACGGCCGCGCAGGAGGTCGGGTTCACGATCGCCGACGCGATCCAGTACACGCAGATGGCGCTCGACCGCGGCCTGAAGATCGATGACTTCGCGCCGCGGCTGGCGTTCTTCTTCGCCTGCCACGGCAACTTCCTGGAGGAGATCGCGAAGTTCCGCGCGGCGCGGCGCATCTGGGCGCGCGTGGTGAAAGAGCGCTTCGGCGCGAAGGACCCGCGGTCGATGATGCTGCGCTTCCACACGCAGACCGGCGGCGCGACGCTGACGGCGCAGCAGCCGATCAACAACCTGGTGCGCACGGCGCTGCAGGGTCTCTCGGCCGTGCTCGGCGGCACGCAGTCGCTGCACACCAACAGCTACGACGAGGCGCTGTCGCTGCCGAGCCAGCACGCGGTCGAACTGGCGCTGCGTACGCAGCAGATCATCGCCTACGAGACCGGCGTCGGCGACACGATCGACCCGATGGCCGGCTCGTGGTACATCGAGCACCTCACCGGCGAGGTGGAGCGCGACGCGATGGACTACGTGAAGCGCATCGACGACATGGGCGGCGCGCTGGCGGCCGTCGAGCGGGGGTTCCAGGCGCAGGAGATCCACGAGAACGCGTTCCGCATCCAGCGCGACATCGAAGCGCACCGCAAGATCGTCGTCGGCGTCAACGAGTTCGTCGATGAGGATCTGCCGCCCGAGGGCCTGCACCAGCACGACGAGACGGTGGGCGAGCGGCGCAAGCAGCAGCTCGCGCGGCTGCGCGCCGGCCGCGACGCCGGCCGCGTCGACGCGTCGCTGCGCCGGATCGAGGACGCGGCGCGCGGCGACGACAACCTCATCCCGCTGATGATCGAGGCGGTCGAGCAGTACGTGACGCTGGGCGAGATCTGCCGCTCGCTGCGATCGGTGTGGGGCGAGCAGCGGGAGGCGACGGCGCTGTAGCGAGCGCTGCGCGAGAACAGACAACAGAGAACAGACAACAGATCGTGGGCCGGACGCAGCCGGGGCTCTCTGATTGCGTTTTGTTTTTCGCGTTTTTTCTGTGGGCTCTTTGGTGAAGCTGGGATTGGCGGCGGTGAGCGGCCGGCGAAGCTGGGCGTTTGATCGCATTTGATTGCCTTTGATTGGGTTGTGCCCGGTCCAATCAAACCGGCTTGCCGCGCGTTTGGCCCGAGGTGCAGGGCGGCGGGGGCGATTGTACGGGGCGTGGGGGGCGAAGTCGAAGGGTGGGGTGGCACTGGTCGGGGGTGGGCGATGGGAGGCGATGACGACCTGCCCAGCGTGAGAACGGAGAGCAGACCCAGACGCGCATCACGCAGCCAAAGTCGCGCCCTACCTTTGCCGTGATTCTACCCTCATTCCGCCAAACTCTCCGAAACTTGAGGTCCCCGCGTCTGGTGGTTGTGGATTCGTCAACATGCCGAGTTGACAAGCTACAAGAGGATGGCGTCGTGCTAGAATCGATACCTGTGAGGTGAGAATGCCAACAGGGAGTAAGAAGCCTGCCGCGCGGCGCCGTCGTCCGGCCACATCCGGCTCCGTGACCGAGAAGCTACGGATCGACTTCGTGATCATCAGTGATTCGGCACAGGAAGTCGGTGGCAAGCTCTATATGATGGGCGGCGGTTGGGACATCTACCGGGCCAAGTCATATCCCGCGGCCGTCCAGTTCGGACTCGGCATCGGCATTCTAGTCCCGTGGAATGCGACCAACGAACGGCATCTGCTCACCTTCATCATAAGGTCAGCCGACGGCCAGCCCGTGCTCGGTAGAGGCGAAGGGCAGTTCGAGGTGGGGCGCAAGCCCGGAACGCGCCCCGGAATGACACAGCGAGTCGTTGTTGGCTTCTCTGGGCAGGTCGAGATACCGGGGCCAGGCATTTTCGAGATTGAGGTCGAAGTGCCGGGCGACAAGAGGCGCTTGACCTTCGACGCAGTCGAAGTTTGACCAGACGAGATGCCGAATGCCCGCTCGGGCATGCCGATAGTAGAATCAAACAGGGAAGGAGTCCAGATGGTCGTCGAATGGCGGCTCACGAGTTGGCGGCGCCCGGAGCGTTCACCGCTCTTGCGGAAGGTTGGCTCCACCTCTTCATTCGATGCGGAACCGCCGCAGATCGAATCGGCGGTCGCGGTTTCCACCTCCGAAACAGATTCGATCGCTTGGGAGGCATTCCGAGAACTCGACGAATTCCAGAACCTGACTCCAGATTGGGACTCCTACGGGGCGAGGCTCATCGCGTCGGATGCGATCGCTACGGCACGCCGACTGCTGATGGCTCTCCAGGATGACTTCTCCACGATGCTCGGCGACAGACTCAAGCCATTCGATGTGGCACCGGTTGCCACCGGGGGCGTGCAGCTAGAGTGGCGCGCCGGCGGTCGTGTCATCGAAGTCGAAATTACGCCTGAGTCGGAGTTCCGGTATCTCATCGTAGAGCCATCCGCGGGACGGCCCCGCTACAAGCAAGTGACCAATGCCTCTCCGGCCGAGATCCTTGCTCAGGTCGAGCGCATTCTGGGCTCCTAATCGATTGAAGACACGCGATTGGCTGCGATAGAAGACGACGACGATCTGTATCGCCGTATCGTTGGGTCACACCTCCGCAAGGACGGGAGTGTGAATTCTGCGCTATTCAAGAGGCCGTCTGACGGAGGATGGGACAAAGAGTCTGTCGTTCGATTGGGCGCGCCTGGCAACTCCCGAGGCGACAGCTACTCGCAAAGACTCTGAGGGACGGGCCCGCAATGGCTTCGGCATCGCCGCGCTGCAGGCGGTGGTACCGCGCGCACACGACTACACAGTTCGTCACGATCCCAATCCGCCTTATGAACCCGAAAACGCGGCTCACAGCCTGGTCGAAGGCGAGACCGATCAAATGAGGGCGTGGGCTCTGGCGGAACAAATGCGAGTCGTGATTGCCCCTTCGAAGTGAACAATCTGGCCATCGGCAAGCGGATGTCAGTGGCGCTTCATGTGGGCTGCGGCCAAGGTTGCGGCGAGGGCGAGGGCGGCGGCGAGAGGGTCGGGCCAGACCGGGGTGTGGTTGGATCGCGGGGGGAGTGAGGCGGGGTTCGCCGCTACGGCGACGCCGCCAACGGACGCGGGCGGCGCGACGCCGGCCATCTCCCTGTCGTAGGTGATGTTCAGGCCCGGGTGGTCGGCGAGCTTGCCCGTCACCCACACCGGGTACGTCGAAGGATCGCCGTACGTGTACACGGCGTTCACGGCGTTGCCGATGTCGCTGCCGTTGACGCGCGTCCACGCCGCCGACCCGGTCCCGCCGTGCGCGGGCTGCGTGGCGGCGTCGATCATTTCGATCGTGTGGCGGAAGTAGCCGGGGCCCTGCGCGTGGTCGATCTGCGCCTGCATGCGCAGGTATCGCCCCGGGAAGGCGCCGATGTAGCGCACGGCCTCACGCTCCGCCCAGAACGCGACATTGGAGGTCGAAGGGTCGGTGACGGTGCTCAGGTGGCCGCAGATGGGCAACTCGCTTCCCTTGTCGTAGAACGTGATCACGCGGTTGTCGTGCGGGCCCTCCTGGTCGACGAGATACGCGACCGGCAGCGATGGGTAGCGGCCCAGCGCGCCCGCGCCGATCGCGATCCCGAACGACGCTGTCTCGACGCCGATGTTCGAGGGGTCGACGTCGTCGAGCGCCGCCGTGTATTCGATGACCGCTTTCAGGTCGTCCTGATGGGCGAAGCCGTTGCAGTTCTCCGTGCCCTGGCTCTTGAGGTTGCCCGGCCCGTTGTTGCCCCGGCCCTCGGGGTTGAAGGCCACCACCACGAACCCGGAGGCGGCCAGGTTCTTGTAGCCCACATTGTCGGCCAGCGGCGCGCCCGCGCCCGTACCGCCGGGGATCGCGATGAGCGCCGGGAAGCGCGGCGCCGGGTATTGCCCCGGCGCGGGCCTGACGATGCGCGTGTAGACCTGGTTGCCGTTGGGCGCCGTGACCCAGGTCTCTATGGTTTCAACGGTGAACGTCGTCGCCGCCGCCGGCCGTGGCCACAGAGCAGCGAGCAACAAGGAGAGGAGCAGAGCCGTGCGTGCGACACTCAAGACCGCCACCATTTCGCCCGCTGCCGCTGGCCATATTCGCGAAGCCGGCGCAAGTGTCGAGCGCGCCGTCGCCGGGTATCAAGAGGCGTCGTTCGTGACTTGTGTAAACTCTCGTTGCGTCTCCATCGAACAAATCAAGACGAATCAAAGGAGCACACCCCTTCATCTCGTGCCCATTTGAGGCCATCTGGAGATGGCCTCCGCACGCCGGTGGCCGAAGATGCGCGGGCCCGTGCGGCCCGGTATAACTCCGGGGGTTTCGTCCCAACCAACTGTCAACTGTCAACCCTGAACTGAGAACTCCCGATGAAACTTGGCGGCAACTTCTTCGAGGACCTGGGGCCGGGGCAGCGGCTGGTTAACCCCGTGCCGCGCACCATCACCGATGGCGACGTCGCGCTGTACATCGCGCTGACCGGCGATCGGGAGCCGCTGCGGTGCTCCGACGAGTTCGCACGCAGCCTGGGGTTCGAGCGCTCGCCGGTACACGACCTGCTCGTGTTCCACATCGTCTTCGGCCGCACGGTGGGCGAGATCTCGCTCAACTCGCCGGGAAACCTCGGCTACGCCGACCTGCGCTTCCTGCGGCCGGTGTTCACCGGCGACACGCTGCGGGCGGAGACGGAGACGCTCGGCTGGCGCGAGACGTTCGAAGGGCGACACGGGCGTCGTCTGGGTGCGCACCGTCGGCTACAACCAGCGCGACGAGCGCGTGCTGCAGTTCTACCGCTGGGTCATGGTGAACAAGCGCGACCCCGGCACGCCGACCGGCGCCGACGACGCGCCCGAGATGCCGGCTGCGGCGTCGCTGGACCACATCGACTTCCCGAAGATCGCGAAGTTCGACGCGTCGGCGACGGGCGGCTCGTCGTTCTGGGAGGACTACGCGCCGGGGCAGCGGCTGTTGCATCCGCAGGGGATGACGCTCGAAGAGGCGGAGCACCAGATGGCGACGCGGCTGTACCAGAACACGGCGCGGGTGCACTTCAACCAGTACCAGCAGCAGTCGTCGCGGCACGGGCGGCGCATCGTCTACGGCGGCCACATCATCTCGGTGGCGCACGCGCTGTCGTTCGATGGGCTGGAGAACGTCGTGGGCATCGCGGCGTGGAACGGCGGTTCGCACACCAACCCGACGTTCGCGGGCGACACGCTGTTCGCCTGGACCGACGTGCTGGAGCGCATCGACGTTGGCCGCGACGACGTGGGGGCGCTGCGGCTGCGGCTGGTCGCCGTCAAGAACATCGACCCGTCGCGAGAGGACGTGTCGCTGAAGGTGGCCGGCGACGACGGCAAGGAGCGCTACCACCCGAACGTCGTGCTCGATCTCGACTACGTCGCGCTGATGCCGAAGCGCGCGGTCGCGGGGTAACGGGCGGACGGGGAACAAGGATTTCACGGATTGCACGGATTAGGTGACGGGGTGGAACCGCAGATTACGCAGATTGCGCAGATTTGATTTAGAGCAACCTGCGACTTGATGCGCGATCAAACCCTGGTCACCATTCGACCCCACCGTTAATCCGTGTAATCTGTGAATCTGCGGCTTCCTCGTCGTGTGACGTGAGAGTTGACTGCTGGAGGTTCCGATGACTACTGGAACGGATGTCAGGATCGTGGAAGCTCGCAGGGAGCACGCGCCGTTCATCGCGTGGGTGATGCTGACGGCCGCACGCTCGCACCTGCCCGTCGGGATGTGGGACCTGTTCTGGGGCGAACCCGAGACGGAGACGCTGCGCTGCCTGGAGGCGCTGACGACGACGGGTGAGTCGCACTGGGCGCACTACTCGCTGTTTCTCGTGGCCGAGGTCAACGGGCGGCCGGCGTCGGCGCTGTGCGGATACCTCGACGCCGAGAACGGCACGCCGACGCTGATGCCGGCGCTGCAGGAGGCGAACCGGGCGCTGGGTCGCAACGACGCCGACATGGCCGCGGGATGGACGCGCGCCGCATCGATCGCGAACGTGAATCCTGAACATGAGACCTCGGCGTGGGTGGTGGAGCACGTGGCGACGCTGCCGGAGTTCCGGCGCCAGGGACTGGTCAACCGCTTGCTGGCGGAGGTCGTCGAGCGCGGGCGGCAGCGCGGCGCGACGGTGGCCGACGTCGGCGTGCTCATTGGCAACGACCGGGCGCAGCTCGCGTACGAAAAGGCCGGGTTCCGCGTGATCGAAGAGAAGCTCGACGCGGACTTCGAGGCGGCGTACGGGTGCCCCGGCATCAGGTCGCTCACGCGGGCTATCTAGCCGGGTGCTGCGAACGCTTCGTTACGTTGCCGCTACGGCGATCAATGCGCCGCACCTCACCCCGGCGTAACGCGCCCTCACACCGTCCCTGAAGAGAAGGGGAGACGCGCCGAATCTGGCGCAATTCGCGCCGTCCTGCCCGCGGGTGGAGAGCGCAGGATCGTCTCGGATTTGTTGACTCTGGCATAGAGTCACCCTAATATTAGGGAACCTCTATACACCAGGAGCAACAGTGGGCCTGCGCGAGACGAAGAGACGACGCCAGCATCGGCAGCTGATGGAATGTGCGATCGCCCTCTTTCGCGAGCGCGGGTATGACCAGACGCGCGTGCAGGACATCATCGAGCGCGCGGAGGTCAGTGAGGCGACGTTCTTCAACTACTTCCCGACGAAGGACGCCGTGCTCAAAGCGTTCGCCCTCGACCGCGTGGATCGATACGGCCACCTGCTAACGGCGGCCTTGCAGGCGTCGGGCCGACCACTTGCCGAACGCCTACGCGATCTCCTCCGCGCGATGGCGCTCGGATTCTCGGACGACCGCGAGTTCATGGCGGTCGTTGCCACACGGTCGAAGCTCTTCTTCGGCGCCCGCGACGCGATGCTCCATAAGGAGTTGCTGACGTACGAACTGCTCGGGCGACTGTTCCGAGAAGGACAGGAGCGCGGCGACGTACGCACCGACGTCGACGCCATGCAGATCGCCGAAATCTTCACCGGTGTGTACACGCTCACGCTCATCAACTGGCTCACCGGCTGGCGGGATGACGCGAGCCCACTGGAGGAGCGGCTCATGCGATCTGCTGACGTGTTCATCGATGGCATTCGGCCGAACACGACCAGGGAGGAGCAACGATGAGCACACACCAGACGCCGAGCGATCTGTTCCTCGAGCGGTTCGCAGACTGGGCCAGGGATCGCGACGATGTGAAGGCGGCGCTGCTGGTCGGCTCCCGCGCGCGAAGCGTGCAGCCGGCGGACGAATGGTCGGACCTGGACATCATGCTTATCACGACCCGGCCGAAGCGATACCTTCGGACATCGGAGTGGCTGGCCGCTCTCGCGCCTGTCTGTCTAACGTACGTCATCGAACGGCCGGTGGGCGACCGGCATGTTCGACATGTCGTGTTCGACGGGCCTGTGATGGTGGACTTCGCTGTCGTGTCGAGTCTGGAGACGCGGTGGGGAGCACTGGTATTGCGCATGGTGACTCGGGCGCCCGAGACGCTACGTCTGATTCCCCAGGGCCTCCGGAGCCAGATCGTCTCGTGGTTCGATACGCTGCGCAAAGGGCGCCCGCTCGTGCTTGTTGACAAGGGACATGCGGCTTCTCGATTGCAAGACATCCGCCTGCCCGATGTCGCTCCCAGCGCGTTGCGCGCTGACGAGTTCAGCGAGGGCGTCAACGCGTTCTGGTCGCTGGCCATGTGGGTCGCCAAGCTCGCGCTCCGGGGCGAACTATGGTCGGCCAACTGGGTCGCTGGCCATCAGCTGCAAGAAGAGCTGTTGCGCATGATCGAATGGCACGCGAAGGCGGAGCACGGCGGCGATTACGACACCTGGTTCGCCGGGCGCTTCATCCGAAGCTGGGCAGCCCCCGGTGTCGTGGCGCGTCTCACGCAGGTATTCGCCCGGTACGACGAGGACGACGTCTGGCGCGCGCTCTTCGCGGCGATGGACCTGTACGGCCGGCTCGCGCGAGAGACCGCGGGTCGCCTGAGCCTCGACTATCGTGCGTCATCAGAGCAACGCGTTATCGACTGGATCAACGGCTGGCGAGCGGCCCATGCTTTGAGTGCGTCAGGTGGCCTGCCTCTTGCCGAATCCGGCGAGACGGGTCCGCAGCCGAAAGCCGAGGGCGCGGCACCGGGAGAGTCATCGGGCGGTCAGAGTCTCGCCTAGCTCGCACCGTCTACCGCTTGCACGATGGCACGACCGTGAACATGACGTGCGGGGTGCCCGGTCTCGATGTGTGGAGTGTCGTTTCGCCTGTCCGCACGAACGACTGCTCACCCTGCGGGACGTGAACATAAGCCCCGGCCACATTAGAATGGGGCGCCGGGCAGCGGGCCCGGCCCAGTTCAGGTTCGAGGGATATCGATGGCATCTGAAGCCCCCACCGCCGGCGCGCTCGAGGCGGCGCATCGGCTGGTCGGCGAAGCCGAAGCCCTGGCGGCGGCAGCCGTCGCGCGCGCGGCCGAGCTGACCGACGCAGGGGCGAAGATCGACGACCACCAGGTGCTCTGCGAGCGACTCGCGTTGCTGGCGACGGAGGCGCGCGCGGCGCGCTCGCTCGTCGACTACGCCGGGCGGCTGGCCGGCGCGGGGCGCGCCGATCCGGTGAGCGACGACGAGGCGTACGCCTACGCCGCCGAGGTCGTGCACAAGGCACTGGCGCTGCGCGAGGCGCACCCGTCGGACTTCGCCGACCTGCCGGAGACCGGCGACGACGTGCGTGCGCTGATCCGCGCCGGTCTCGACGATGCGCGGCTGCGCGGCATCGGCGCGCGCGTGATCGAGGCGCGCGGGCTCAACGCGGCGGACCTCGACAACGACGACGCGACGTCGACGCGGGCGTTCGCGCGCCAGTTCGCGAAGCAGGAGATCATGCGCGAGGAAGACGGCATCGCGCTGGCCGACCGCATTCACCGCGACGACCTGCTCGTGCCGGAGTCGCTGATCAAGCAGTTCTCCGAGCTAGGCTTCTTTGGCAGCTCCGTGCCCGATGCGTACGGCGGCACGGAGATGGGCTACCTGACGATGATCGTGCTGACCGAGGAGCTGTCGGCGGCGTCGCTCATCGCCGGCAGCCTGCTGACGCGGTCCGAGATCCTGACGCGCGCGCTGCTCGAAGGCGGCACGGAGGCGCAGAAGCAGACATGGCTGCCGAAGCTCGCGTCGGGCGAGGTGCTGGTCGGCATCTCCGTGACGGAGCCGGACGTGGGGTCGGACGTGGCGTCGGTGCAGTGCAAGGCCGCGCCGGGAGAGGTTGGCGGCAAGAAGGGCTGGTTGATCAACGGCGCGAAGGCGTGGTGCACGTTCGCGGGGCGCGCCAACGTGCTGGCGCTGCTGGCGCGCACGGACCCGGACGCGAGCAAGGGCTACGCCGGGCTGTCGCTGTTCATCGTCCCGAAGGACGCGTTCGACGGCCACAAGTTCGAGTACCGCCAGCCGGAAGGCGGCGTATTGACGGGCGAGGCGATCCCGACGCCGGGCTATCGCGGCATGCACTCGTACATCCTGAACTTCGAAGACTTCTTCGTGCCGGCCGAGAATCTCGTCGGCGAAGAGGGCGGGCAGGGGCGCGGGTTCTATCTCACACTCGGCGGCTTCGCGATCGGCCGGCTGCAGACGGGCGGTCGCGCGCTCGGCGTGGCGCAGGCCGGGCTCGAGAAGGCGTGCGTATACGTCACGCAGCGGGCGCAGTTCGGCAAGCCCATCGGCGAGTACCAGCTCACGCAGTACAAGATCGGGCTGATGGCGACGCGCATCGCCGCCGCGCGCCAGCTCACGTACGACGTCGCGCGCACGACGGACCCGCGCGCCCGAGCGCCGCTGGGGCCGGCGATGGCCAAGCTGTTCGCGTCCGACGTGGCGGTGTGGGTGACGCAGGAGGCGCAGTTGCTGCACGGCGGCTGGGGTTACGCCGAGGAGGACCGCATCACGCGCTACGTCGCCGACGCGCAGGTGCTGCCGATCTTCGAGGGCGTGAAGGCGACGCTAGAGCTGAAGGTGATCGCGCGGGCGCTGGTATCGGCGCCTGTCGGCGCAGAACCGAGAACCTAGAACCTAGAACCAAGGCCTCGGACCGATGTCTGTTCTTGGTTCCAGGTTCTCGGTTCTTTGCGACCGAAGGGAGCAACCGATGTACATCATGCAGAAGCAGGGCCGGATCGTCATTCCGCGGACGGAGCTGACGTATCCGTGCCACACGCTGAAGATGAACGAGAAGGCGGCTGGCGCGCCGGTTGACCACGTGATGCCGGACTTCGAGGACGCGTGTCCGTACGAGTTCAAGGGCGACGCCAGCCGCAAGACGCTCGTCGAGGCGCTGAACACGATCGACTACGGCACGAAGGTCATCGCGATCCGGCCGAACAACATCCGCTCCAAGTATTTCCTGGGCGACGTGCAGGCGATCATGCTCGGGGCGCCGGACAAGTTCCACGGCATCATCCTGCCGAAGACGGAGACGCCGGAGGACATCGTGCACCTGTCGCGGCTGCTGGACGCGCTCGAGGAGCAGGGCGGCTGGACGACGCGCGTGCAGATCGAGGCGCTCATCGAGACGCCGCTGGCGGTGGTCAACGCGTACAAGATCGCGACGGCGTCGCCGCGCATGGCGGGGCTGATCTTCGGCATCGCCGACTTCAGCTCGACGATGGGCGTGCGCGAGATGATCGACAACCAGAACCGCAACTTCCATTACGCGAAGCAGGCGACGGCGGTGGCGGCGAAGGCCGCCGCGCTGCACGTCATCGACAACGCGTTCCTGCGGCTGATCCGGCCCGACACGTCGCCGGAGGACGCGGAGGTCATCAAGCAGCAGTTGCGGGAGAAGAACATCGGCTCGCGCGACCTGGGCATGGACGGCACGTGGGTGATCCACCCGCAGCAGGCCGAGATCGCGAACGAGGTCTTCACGCCGGACGACGAGCAGATCGCGAAGACGAAGCGCTCGCTGGAGGTGTACCACCGCCTCGGCGGCGGATCGATCGCCGACCCGGAGACGGGCGAGTTCTACGACGAGGCGACGACGAAGGGCATGCTCATGGACCTGGCGAAGGCTGTGCAGGCGGGCAAGGTCTCGGCGGAGTACCTGGCGGAGCTTTCGGCGAAATCCAAGGAAGTGTCCGGGTACGACATCCTGGAGGTTATGGGGAGGGTCGCCTGAGGGGCGACCAGAACCTAGAACCTAGAACCTGGAACCTATCACCTGCGGAGCGCTGCATGAGATTCTACGAGTTCGAGGCGACGGCGGTGATGTAGGCGGACAGTTCGGTAAGATACCGGGGAGATGAGAGGAAGCCGCGCGCTCGCCGGAGCCGTCATCGCGATAGCCGTGCTGTCGACAGCATCGCTCATTGCCGGGCTACGCCATGCGTTGGGCAGGCGAGAGCGGCGCGAGTCGAAGGTCAGCGCTCGCGACCTGGAGCGGCGCCGCATTCGAGCGGCGCTCGGCGATATGTTGGCGCCGCCTATCGACTTCAACAACTGGCCGGAGCATCTCCGGCCGACGGCCTCTATGCCGGACCGGGACACGCTCCGGAGCTCGATGCCGCGTCTCGATCCGCCGCTTTCGCAGACGATTCGAGATGAACGGGATGAGAGCAGGTACTAGCGCGTGCCGGACAACGTTTGGGACACCAGCGCCCTCGCGAAGCTCTATGTCCCGGAACGAGGCTCCCAATATGCCCGGGAGCTCGCTGCCGTTGACGACATCGCGATCTCATCGATAGCCGTGGTCGAACTGGCTTCAGCGCTCCGTCGACGAACCCTCGCCGGCGACCTGACAACAGCTGATCGAGACGCGGCTTATCGACGTTTCCTGGCAGACGTCCGCGACTTCGTGGTCGTCGAAGTGACCGACGAGATCCGTGGTGAGGCCGCGCGGCTTCTTCTTGACGAACCGCTCGTCGTTGGGCGACTGCGGGGATTCGATGCCGTGCAACTCGCGACCGCGCGTCTGTGGTTCGAGGCGCTGCGACCAATTAACATAGAGCCCGGCGCATTCATCGTGGCGGACGGCGCACTTCGCGCGGCGGCACTGGCACTCGGCATGTCCGTCGACAACCCAGAGGAACACGAATGAGATTCTACGAGTTCGAGGCGAAGGCGCTGATGCGCAAGGCCGGCGTGCCGACATCGAATGGCGGCACGGCGACGACCGCCGACGAGGCGGCGCGCATCGCGGCCGAGGTGGGCGGCGAGGTGGTGCTCAAGTCGCAGGTGCTGACCGGCGGCCGCATGAAGGCGGGCGGCGTCAAGTTCGCATCGTCGGTCGAGGCCGCGCGCGCCGCCGCGGAGCACATCCTCAAGCTCGAGATCAACGGCCAGATGCCGCGCAACGTGCTCATCGAGTCGAAGGCGCCGGTGAAGAAGGAATACTACGCCGGCATCATCTACGACGCGATCGCCAAGCTGCCCGTCGCGATCTTCAGCGACATGGGCGGCATCGACATCGAGGAGGTGGCCGAGCAGCACCCGGACCACGTGGCGCGGGCGCACTTCTCGACGTTTCAGCCGCTGCAGGAGTTCAAGTTCAAGGAGCTGGTGGCGTCGCTCGGCATCACCGGCAACGAGCTGAACCAGCTCTCGCGCATCGTCGCCCGCATGGCGAAGGCGTTCCTGACGTACGGACTGACGCTGGCCGAGATCAACCCGCTGGCGCAGCTCGAGGATGGCAGCTTCATCGCGCTCGACTCGCACTGCGACATGGAGGAGGAGGCGCGCGACCAGCAGAAGGCGCTGCTCGCGGAGCTGAGCATCGGCGACGATGAGACGCGCCTGGCGCGGCCGCCGACGCCGTTCGAGATCGCGGGGCGCCGAGGTCGACGCGTCGGACCACCGCGGCGTCGCGGGACGAGTCGTCGAGTTCGAGGGGAACCTTGGCTGCGTAATCGGCGCGGGCGGCGGCAGCCTGACGATCTTCGACGCGCTGCGCAAGCACGGCGGCCGGCCGGCGAACTACTGCGAGATCGGCGGCAACCCGAGCGTGAGGAAGGCGTGCGAGCTGACGAAGCTGATCCTCAGCAAGCCGGGCGTCGAGAAGATCTGCGTGATCATGAACGTCGTCAGCAACACGCGGGTCGATATCGTGGCACGCGGCGTGATCAAGGGCGTCGTCGAGTCCGGGTACGACCCGGCGGAGAAGATCGCGATCTTCCGCATCCCGGGGTCGTGGGAGGACGAGGGCTACAAGATCCTCGAGAAGTACGGCGTCGACT
Source organism: uncultured Chloroflexia bacterium (assembly GCA_963701135.1). GTDB lineage: Bacteria > Chloroflexota > Dehalococcoidia > DSTF01 > JACRBR01 > CAYJMJ01. Next base: position 1,702,573 of record OY969567.1, on the reverse strand, counting down.
ACGCCGACCGCACCGTGCCGATGTCGGAGGCCGCGCGGCGCGCCGTCGAGAAGACGAAGGCCGGGTAACATATGGGCCAAGCGGCACGCCCGCACATACACCCGCTCACCAGCGATCGCTGGAAGGATCTCTGCGCCCTGTTCGAGAGCTCGCCAGTGACGCGCGCGTGCTGGTGCATGTGGCCGCGCGTGCACGCGGGGACGATGCACGCGCGCACGGCTGAGCAGAACCGGGACGACCTGCGCACCCGCGTCGAACAAGGGGTGCCCGTCGGCCTTATCGCCTACGCGGGCCCCGAACCGGTCGCCTGGTGCTCCATCGGTCCCGTGTCGGATTACGCTCGCTTCGCGGGTGCGGCCGACGATAACGTGTGGCTGATTGGCTGCCTGTTTACAAGACGCGAGCGCCGCGGCGAGGGGCTGGGATGGCCGCTTCTGCAGGCGGCGGTCGATTATGCGGCCGCGAACGGCGCGACCGGCATTGAAGGGCCACCGCGTGGATGGCGCCCGGACGACGATCCGGCGAGCCTGGACGCCGTGATGCGGCTGTTCCGCGGCGCCGGCTTCCACGACACACCAGATCCCGGGGTGGCCGGACTCCTCCGAAGGGAGGCAGGGGCGTAGATGTCGATCCTTGTCGACGAGAACACGACGTTCATCATCCAGGGGATCACCGGCCGCGAGGCGGTGAGCATGACGCGCGAGTGCCTCGACTACGGCGCGAAGGTCGTCGGCGGCGTGACGCCGGGCCGCGGCGGCCGCGACGTGCACGGCGTGCCGGTGTTCGACACCGTGCGCGAGATCACATCGAAGCAGCGCGTCGATGCGTCGGTGCTGACAGTGCCGCCGGCCGCGATCCGCGATGCGGCGTTCGAGGCGATCGAGAACGGCATCAAGCTGCTGGTGATCGTGACGGAGCGCATCCCGCGGCTCGAGGTCGCGCAGATCATCGAGCTGGCGAACCGGTACGGAGCGCGGCTGATCGGCCCGAACTGCCTGGGCGTGATGTCGCCGGGCAAGACGCGCGTCGGCGGCATGGGCGGGTCGGCGGTGGCGGCGCGGCGGGCGTACACGGCGGGGCCGATCGGCGTCATGTCGCGTTCCGGCGGCATGACGACGGAGATCTCGAACGCGCTGACGGCGGCGGGCCTCGGCCAGAGCACGGCGGTGAGCATCGGCGGCGACGCGATCGTCGGCTCGACGTACGCGGAGCTGATGCCGCTGTTCGAGGCCGACCCCGAGACGAAGGCGATCGTCATCTACTCCGAGCCCGGCGGGCCGATGGAGGCGCAACTGGCGCGGTACGTGAAGGAGACGAAGTCGCGGCTGCCGATCGTCGCGTTCATGGCCGGCCGCTTCATGGACGAGATGCCGGGCATGCGCTTCGGGCACGCCGGCACGATCGTCGAGGGCAAGGCCGACACGACGGCGGAGAAGATCGCGCGGATGAAGGACGCCGGCATCTCGGTGGCCGAGGAGATTGCGGACATCCCGGGGCTGGTGAAGCAGCGGTTGGCGGCTAGTTAGCAGTTTGTAGTTCGCAGTTTGTGGTTCGTAGTTCGCGGGCTGCGCTGAGATTCAGACGGAGATAGGGCGATGGGTCAGGTGAGCGGGTCGGGGATGTTCATCCGCGTCGAGGTCGACGACCCGACGGCGTCGGACGCCTCGGCGGCGAAGCAGCTCGCGGGCGTCTGTCCGGTGGACATCTTTGCCGAGCGCGATGGGAAGGTCGCGATCGTGGACGTGAACCTCGACGAGTGCATCCTCTGCGGGCTGTGCCTGGCCGTCGCCGGCGTGCGCGTGGTCAAGCTCTACGACAACGACGCGCTGCTGGTGACGCAGTAGCGGGCGACCGGGGAACCACAGATTCCGCGGATTTCATGGATGTCCGGCTAATCGCTACGATGTGTCGATGAAGCTTCACTACTACGCCGAGACCGACTCGCTGTACATCGACCTCAATTCGCGCCCGGGCTCCGACGCCGTGGAGGTCGCCGATGGACTGGTTGTCAACTTTGACGACGAGGGCAACGTCGGCGGCATCGACATAGAGCATGCATCGCGACTGCTCGACCTCAAGACGCTCGAAACGGAAGGACTGCCACTGCAACCGACCGGCGGCTAAACCCGGCGGGGTACCGCCGTCGCCGGCGTGCGCGTGGTCAAGGTCTACGACAACGACGCGCTGCTGGTAGCGCAGTAGCGGGCGCCTGAGAACCACGGATTCCGTGGATTGCACGGATGTCCGGCTGCCGGCGGCGCGCAGCCGCCACTCGTGGCGGTTGCATCGCGCCGGCCGCTGGGGTGTGTCTGATCAGGCTTTACGACAACGGGCGTGGTCAATGACCGCCGTTACTTCCCACCGCGGACACTTCCGTGGCAATCCACGTTGATGTAGGAATCTTTGCGATGCTCGATGCCATCGACATCAAACAGCGACACTCCTCTGTTGTGAAGATGTCGCACCTCATAGTGAAACCCGTCCTGGACGGGGTAGGTGTATTTCCACCGCCTGTCGGGCGGAGCGAGCCCGTGATATTCCTGCCTTACAGCGCGGACAAATTCTAGGTGGCGTCGGTCCCGCCAATTTGCTTTGGGCCGGTGTGCCCTGATGAATTGCCTCACGAGCTGTTCGACCTCGGCTATGTCGGTGGGAACCTGTGCGTCCTGTGCCTTGCGCCAGAGGTTGCGAACATTGGCTTCGGCGGAGAACGAGCACTCGGGCAGGATTAGCGGAGACTTCTCATCGCCCGGTCGCACCCTCTTGCGCCAATCGTCTTCAAACTTCACCAAGCTCCCAATACGGCGATTGTATTCCGTCGTGCCGCACTGCTTACGATAGAAGTCGAGCCAGATGAGTCTATGCCGAGCTGCGATCTTCTGTTCTAGATCGTGTCGAGCTTGCCAGGTGGATCGAGTCCCTGCCGGGTCGTAAGCAAGAATGTGGGCACCAGCATGCGAGCCCTCGTTGGCGAGAGCGACCAGATCCTTTTGACCGGTGAACAACTGATGGGTGACGATAGGGCGTTGCCACCCGTCGATCGAATCCAGTTCTGACCTCGTCTTGTCAACGTCCCCTTTGGGGATGCCAGCTAGGATTAGACGCGGCAACGTCGGGTCAGCCTGCACGGCGCTTCGAGATCATGTCGATGTACATGTTCTCTACCGCTGTGAATGGTATGGCAACGGCGCGGACCTCTTGGTCAGTCATGTACTGGGCGAGTCGCGCCAAGATCTCTTGAGGCGTGTCGGCTTTGTTCGCTGCCGCCGCGCGCTGAACGAACCAGGTCGGCGAGACATCAATCTTGTTGTCCTTAGCCCACGCCTCCAGCGCCTTGACGATTGCCTCTATGTTGAACTTCCGCCATTGAGGCATTACCCCCAGCTCGATGGCCCTCTTGTTGAAGTACCCGAGCGGGTTGGATGACCCGTCGATGGAGGCGATCAGTTCCTGTCGCTTGTCCGTGTCGTCTAGCTGTTGCGCGAACGATCGGCGCAGATCCATGAGTCCATTCAGTGTCTGTTGTGGCAGCGGTATGACTGTCTGATTAGCTGTGTAGTCCGTGGTAAACTGATCCGCGGCAGGGACGTAGGCGAACGGTCTCTCTGACACTCGCGTCAACGCGGCGAATACGTCGTCTCGTAATATGACATGGCTCGCGGTGTACGGTTCTCCTTGACTCACGCGTGCCGCCGCCGACGGTGACGCACCCTCGTAACCGACGAGGAAATCGGTGCCCGGCCGACGGATCACTTGCAGGTTCGGCACATCGTTTCGCGCGCCCTCGACAAGTTGAGCAAATGTTCTTGGCCACGATGTAGTAATGAACTTGGAGACATCTTCCCCAAATAATTCTGTCATCCGAGCGCGCAACTTCGCGCCTGGAACGAGCCGCTCCTTGCCGCCCAGATCCTCCACGGTCGCCCGAACGCACGTGCTCCAATCGAACGCTGCCATGGCGGGTTCTCCTCACACGCGAAAGAGGCGCCTATATGAGCGCCTCTTTCTTCGACATACGAAACACACTCGCCCATTCCGGGGTAGGCATCTACATGGAGCAAACTGGACGCACACAATGGGCAGCGCGCGTCAGCAACCCCAAATCCGAATCCCCGTTGACTTCCATGCAACCAAGCGAAAGCTCGAAGCAGGAATCGAACACATTATCGGGTGGGCCATCCGAAATGTCAAGCCCTTGGCCATTCGGCAAGTAGACATAATGCGACATAGATGGGCCACTCAGGTCACATAAACGTCGAGACCATCTTCCTCTCGCCCTCGGCCACGCCGGTGCGGATGGCGGCGGCGGCGACGTCGCGCGCGACGTTCTTGAAGACGGTCGGGTGGAAGACGCTCGGGATGATGTACTCCGCGCTCAGCTCCGTCTTGCTGACGGCGGCGGCGATGGCCTGGGCGGCGGCCAGCTTCATCTCCTCGTTGATCTCTCGCGCGCGCACGTCGAGCACGCCGCGGAAGAGGCCGGGGAAGCAGAGCACGTTGTTGATCTGGTTCGGGAAGTCGGAGCGGCCCGTCGCCATGACTGCGACGTAGGGCGCGGCGAGCTCCGGCCGGATCTCCGGGTCGGGGTTCGCCATGGCGAAGACGATCGGGTCGCGGTTCATCTTCTTGATGTCGTCGACGGTGATCATGTTCGGGCCGGCGACGCCGAGGAACAGGTCGGCGCCCTCCATCGCGTCGCTGACGCTGCCGCTGACGCCCTCCTGGTTCGTGTTGTCGGCGAACCACTCCTTCATGAAGTTCATGTCCTCGGTGCGGCCCTTGTAGATGATGCCGGCGCGGTCGCAGCCGATGATGTTCTTGACGCCGGCCGACATGAGCATCTTCGAGCAGGCGACGCCGGCCGCGCCGACGCCGAGCACGACGACCTTCAGGTCCGTGCGGCTCCTTCTTCACGATGCGCAGCGCGTTGAGCAGCGCGGCGAGCACGACGACGGCCGTGCCGTGCTGGTCGTCGTGGAAGACGGGGATGTCCAGCTCCTTCTTCAGCCGCTCTTCGATGTAGAAGCAGCGGGGCGCGGAGATGTCCTCCAGGTTGATGCCGCCGAAGCCCGGGCGCGATCGCCTTCACGATCGCGACGATCTCGTCCGGGTCCTTGGTGTCGAGGCAGATCGGCCACGCGTCGACGCCGCCGAACGCCTTGAAGAGCATCGCCTTGCCCTCCATGACGGGCATGGCCGCCTTCGGGCCGAGGTCGCCCAGGCCGAGGATGGCCGTGCCGTCGCTGACGACGGCGACGGTGTTGCCCTTGATGGTCATCGAGTACGCGAGGTCGGGGTCCTTGTCGATCGCCAGGCAGACGCGCGCGACGCCGGGCGTGTAGACGACGGAGAGGTCGCGGCGGCTGGTGACCGGCACCTTGTTGCGGATCTCGATCTTGCCGCCGCGGTGGCTCAGGAAGACGCGGTCGGCGACGCTCTTGATCGTGACGCCCTTGGTCGCCTTGACGTGCTCGACGATCTCGCGCGCGTGGTCGCTGTCGCGCGCCGAGACGCTGATTTCGCGCACGATCGTGGTGCCGGAGGAGCGGATGACGTCGATGTCGCCGATGTTGCCGCCGCACTCGCCCACGGCCGCCGCGATCTGGGCGAGCATGCCGGGCTTGTTCGGGTACTGGGCCTGAAAGCTGAAGGTGTAGGTGGCCGCGGGCAGGTCGCTGCCGCGGCTGCCGTTCTTCCTCGCCATGGTGTCCTCTCTCTCGCTCGTACGACGGCAGATTATTCTAGGCAGCGCTATCGCTTTATGGCTAGTTGACGTTCGGCACATTGCCTTGCCGCGCGCCGGTTGCACCTTGCGGCGCGCCGTCGTACGTTCGACGCATCGTTTTTCGACGGCAGGAGCGAGAGTACGGAGGCGAGCGATGGCCGGCACCAGAGACGGGGCGCGTGACCAGTCGAGCAGGACGTGGTGTTCGGGACGGGCGGCGGCCGCGACCTGAAGTGCAACGTCTACATGCCGCCGCAGGCAGGGCGCGGACCGGCCGGCGGTGCTGCTGGTGCACGGCGGGGGCTGGGTGCAACGGCGACCGCAGCCAGCTCCACGGCTACGGCATCCTGCTCGGCCGCATCGGCTACGTCTGCGTGGCGACGGAGTACCGGCTGGCGGGCGAGGCCAAGTGGCCGGCGCAGATCCACGACGTGAAGGCGGCGCTCCGCTGGATGCGCGCGAACAGCGGCCGGCTCGGCATCGACCCCAACAAGATCTCCGTCTCCGGCAACTCGGCGGGCGCGCACCTCTCGCTGATGGTCGGCCGGGACGGCGAACGTGCCGGAGTTCGAGGGCGACGGCGGCAACGCGGGCGCCGGGACGCAGGTGGCCGCCGCCATCGGCTTCTATGCGCCGACGCAGCTCTACATGCCGGACCAGCCGCTGAGCGAGAACGCTCTCGTTCCTGTTCGGGCGCGGCTATGACGAAGACGACCGCGCGCGCCGCCAGCCCGATCGAGCTACGCCCGCCCGGACTTCCCGCCGACGCTGCTGATCACCGGCAACCGCGACGAGCTCGTGCCCGATGAGGCGAGCTTCCGCATGTACCAGGCGCTGGCGAAGGCCGGGGCGCCCGTCGAGCTGCACGTGTACGCCGGCGCGCCGCACGCGTTCGATGCGGTGCCGGACTTCGGGCGGCAGTGCGCGTCGATCATGGCGCTGTTCCTTGACCGGCACGTGGCGAATCCGCGCCCGTTCGCCGTCCCGGAGACGGCGGCCTCTGTGTAACGACGGGCGCCCGGCGCACGGCACTTCGGCCATGTCCAATGCACATGCCCAACGGGTGATGAGAATTCACCCGTTCGGCAGTCGTGCGGGCGCGACGGCGGGTGTAGCCTCAAGCTGTAGATCACACCGCAGGAGGCGATAGCCATGCCCACGAACGGAGACAAGCAGCTCACCGTCAGGCGCCCCATCCTTCCGGATTTCGAAGACCTGCGCGACCTGTTCCGCTTCGATACGCGGTGGCCGTTCATGTTCCCATCGCGCCTGCTGCGCGCGGAGCGGGAGATGGCGGCCATCGACATGTTCGAACGCGAGGGCAACGTCGTCGTGAAGGCGGAGATGCCGGGCATCGATCCGGCCAGGATCGATGTCACGATCGTCGGAAACGAGCTCCGGATCAGCGGCGAGCGGGAGGAAGAGAAGGAGATCAAGGACGAGCAGTACTACCGCTCCGAGCGGACGTACGGGCGCGTCTACCGCGCGCTGACGCTGCCGCAGGACTGCGATGCGGAGCGGATCTCGGCCAGGGCGAAGGACGGCGTGCTCGAGGTCGTCATCCCGAAAAAGGAGCCGGCGGCGGCCGGCAAGAAGGTGGAAGTGCAGACCGGCTGATTACGCTCCTTCCCTCGGAGAGCGCCCGGATGCCCCGCGCCCGGGCGCTCCACGTTCGAGCGGGGAGGACCGTCAGCCGGAGTAGGTCCAGCCCAGGTCGTCGTCGCGAAGCGGGTTGCCGGCGTTGATCTGGCCGCCGTCGGTGATGCGCGCGACGACGAGCGTGTGGTCGCCGGCGGGCACGCCGCCCTCGACCTCGCACTCGAACCATGCGAGGGCGTCCTTCAGGATCGGGCAGCCTGTCGCCATCGTCTTGTGGGCGACGCCGGCGAGCTTGTCGACCGGGCCGTTGCCGATGACGTTACGGCCGAGCACCTTCGCCGGGTCGGCCGGCTGAAGGAACGAGGCGATGAGTTCCATGCTGTCGTCGCCCATGATGTTCACGCTAAAGACGCGGGCCTCGCGGACGTTCGCCAGCGTCCGGGCGTCGTTTTCGAGCGAAAGCGCGACCATGCGCGGGTTGAAGGAGACCTGCATGAGCCAGTGGGCGGCCATCACGTTCAACCCCAGCGGCCCGCGCGAGCCAATGACGTACATGCCGTAGTTCATCATGTCCAGCGCGGGTGTCGCGTGTTCTTCGGCCATCGGTGCTCCTCGCGAGGGGTGTCGAATCGATTGTAGCCGAGCCGCCCGAGGGCCGCTCGGCGGCGGGGTGGCGAGTGAGGGCGGTATGTGCCGGTTGTCCTCGCCTCTGGATGCCTTCGGCTCTCACGCATCCGCCGGCGGCCGTGACATCCTCAGTCGGAACCAAAGAGGGGGTCGCCATGCCGACTGAATCACGCGGAACGCTGCTCGAAGACGCCCGTTTTGAGAGCGTCATTCACCATCTCACCGGATACCAGAACGAGGACGGCGTGCTCAGCGTCTACCTCAACATCGACCCCGCCACGATCCAGCGTGAGGGGTACGAGGCCGCGCTCATGGACTTGTGGAAGCCGCTCTTCGCGCGGCCGTTCGACGAGTGGACGCACGGCCGGCTCGAGTACGAGGTCGCCGGCGTGACCGACATCGTCCGGGCATGGCGCCAGCCGCCGGGGCGGTCCGTCGCCATGTTCTTCAGCGGCCCCGGCGGGATGCGCACGGTGTTGCCGCTGCAGTTCCCGATCCTGCCGGTCGCGCGGTTTGAGCCGCGGCCTGTGCTGAGCCCGCTGATCGCGGCGCTCGATGAGCATCGCCGCTACTGCGTCGTCGTGTTCGACAAGGAGCACGCGCGGATCATCACGGTGTTCCTCGGCGCGGTCGAGGAGGAGGTGATGCTGCATGGCGACGTGATTGGCCGGAGCGCGGCGGGAGGCTGGGGCCAGGCGAACTACGCCCGCCACCGCGAGCATCACCTGCACGAGCACGCGCGGCGCACCGTCGAGCACCTGTGGGCGATCGACCGGTCGCGGCCGATGCACTCGCTGATCCTGAGCGGGCCGGACGAGGCGTTGGAGGTGCTGCAACGCATGCTGCCGAGCGCGCTCGCCCGCTCCGTGGTCGCCACGATGCACATCGAAATGTTCGCGGTGACGCCGGACATCGTGAAGCTGGTGTCGTCCGTCGAAGCTTCGGCGCGCGAGCGCGAGGACGGCGAGATTGTGGCCGGGATCATCACCGAGACGGAGAAGGGCGGCCGGGCGACGCTTGGCTGGGACGACACGCTGCAAGCCCTGGGCGAGGGACGCGTGCACATGCTGGTGTTGCGGGAGCACGTCACGCGGCCGGGCGTACAGTGCCCGGAGGGGCACTTCCTGTCGACGAGCACCGTGCGGTTCTGCCCGCTATGCGGCGAGGAACTGTGGCGGAGCGACGACATCGCCGAGAACGCCGTCCGGGTGGCGATGTTGACGGACGCGCAGGTGCACTTCCTGGGGCCGGGGTCGAGCGCGTTGCTGGAAGGACGCGGGCTTGCGGCGGTGCTCAGGTACTGACGCCTGTAGGAGAACCGAGAACCGAGAACCTAATCGCGTTGCGAATCCAGTGCTCCCAGTTTTCGTGTCCCGGATCTCGGGGCGGGGGTTGACAGCCCGTCGCCGGTGCAGATACTTTGTTTAAGGCGAAATATTCTCACCCGACGAACGGAGCGTGTCATGACGCAGCAGCAGGAACAGCGGCAGGTCGGCTTCTTCGACAACCCGCTGCTCGCGGCGAACCCGTACGCGTTCTTCGCGGAGTTGCGGAAGAACAACCCGGTGGCGCAGTTCGGCGCGCTGGGGCTGTGGATTGTGTCTCGCTACGACGACGTCACGCGCATCCTGCGCGACCACGAGACGTTCTCGTCGGAGGTCGGCGCGCGGCGGCTCGCGGGCGAGGAGCGCTCGCCGACGATCCTGTTCGATGACCCGCCGGTGCACACCCGCATGCGCGGCCTGGTCTCTCGCGCGTTTACACCGCGCACCATCGAACTGCAGCGGCCGGCGATCGAGGAGAACTGCCGCCGCCTCGTCGAGAAGATGTGCGCGAAGGAGACGGCCGACTTCGTGGCCGAGCTGGCGTATCCGCTGCCGGTGATGGTGATCGCGACCATGCTCGGCGTGCAGGACGGCGACCTGGCGACGTTCAAGCGCTGGTCGGACGCCATCATCGAGAACATCGGCGCGACGCTGCTGATGGGCGACGACTCCGGCGTTACCGACATCAACGCCGAATTCGATGCGTATTTCCGGGAGCGGCTCGACAAACTGCGCCGCGAGCCCGAGGACAACCTGCTGAGCGCGCTTGTCCACGCGGAGGGCGAAGAGGGAAAGCTCAGCGAGGCGGACCTGCTCGTCATCTGCCGGGTGCTGCTCGTCGCAGGCAACGAGACCACGACCGGGCTGATCGTGAACTCGATCCGCGCGTTTTCGGACTACCCGGACGCGATGCTCCGCGTGAAGCAAGACCTGGACCTGGTGCCGGCGGCGATCGAAGAGGTGCTGCGCTTCTACTCACCGTTCCCTGCGACGTTCAGGCGCGCGACGCGCGATGTCGAAGTCGCGGGCGTGACGATCCCCAGGGACGCGCAGGTGCTGCCGATGCTCGCATCGGCGAACCGCGACGAAACGCAGTTCGAGCGCGCGGACGAGCTCATCGTGGACCGCGATCCCAACCGCCACGTGGCGTTCGGCATGGGCATCCACTACTGCCTGGGCGCGCCGCTCGCGCGGCTCGAGGGCGCGATCGCCATGCGCGAGCTGCTGCCGCGCATCAAGCGGGTCGAGGTGCTGGACGCGACCGCGGGCGAGCTGTTGCGGCCGGCCGGCCCGAAGTCGCTCAACGTGCGGTTCGAGCTCGACCGCGCGACGGCCGGCGTCTGAGCGACGCAGAACCGAGAACCAAGAACCTGGGACCAGGAGACCGCTACGGTTGAGCTGAGACCCGCGCGGGCTGAAAAGCCCGCGCTACGGTTGGAGTGGAAAGCCCGCGCTACGGTTGGAGTGGAAAGCCCGCGCTACGGTTGGAGTGGAAAGCCCGCGCTACGGTTGGAGTGGAAAGCCCGCGCTACGGTTGGAGTGGAAAGCCCGCGCTGCGGTTGGAGTGGGAACCGCGCACGGTGGTTGGGTCGGCCCTACGGCGCGAGGGCGCGCAGCATCGCCAGCGACTGCTCGGCGCGGGCGTGCGGCTCCGCCGCCGCCGGCATGAAGTTCAGCACCGGCACGGTGACGCCGGCATCGACGTACGCCTGGATCTTGCGGCGGCAGGTTGCGGCGTCGCCGAAGACGAGCAGATCATCGATCGCCTGGCGCGGGATCGCCGCGGTCGCGGCCTTGCGGTCGCCGGCGTCCCATGCATCCCACATCGGCCGCAGGGCGTCGCCGCGGCCGAGCCACTCGTGGAACTTGGCGTAGACGGGCACGTTCAGGTACGCGGCGATGGCGCGGCGGCCCATGAAGTCGATGATCGCCTCCTCTTCCGTGACGCAGACGAAGATGCGGCAGACGATCTCGACCGACTGCGGATCGCGGCCCGCCTCGCGGGCGCCCGCGCGTGCGGCGGCGACGCACTTCGGCACGTCGGCGGCGCCGAGCCAGTTGATGATCGCGCCGTCGGCCTCGGCGCCGGCGAGCCGGAGCATGCGCTCGCGCAGCGCGGCGATGTAGATCGGCGGCGGCGCGGCGAGCTGCCGCGAAAGCCGCAGGTTCTTCACGTGCACCGCGTCGAGGTCCGCCGTCACCTTCTCTCCGGCGAGCGCCTGCCGCAGCACGGCGGCGACGTCGCGCACCTTGCGGTACGGATAGTCGAACGGGATGCCGTTCCACTGTTCCACGATCACGGAGGAGCCGGCGCCGATGCCGATGCCGAAGCGCCCGGGCGCCGCCTCGGCGATGGCGTTGGCGGACATGGCGAGCGTCAGCGGGGCACGCGTGTACACGTTGGCGATGGCGGTGCCGAGGAACATCTTGCCGGTCCAGGCGGCGGCGAGCGCGAGCGGCGTGAAGCAGTTGACGCCGTCGATCTCGTAGGACCAGGCGTCGGTGTAGCCGAGCCGCTCAGCTTCCTGCAGCGCGTCCTTATGCGCGTGGAGCGGCAGGCCGTCGAAGGGGAAGGTGAAGCCGAATCTCGCCATGCGGGCATCATCGCGGAGGAGCGGGTTGTGATCCAGCGGCGGTCAGGGGACACGGGGAACCGCAGATTTCGCAGATTAGGACGAAAGCAGGTGGCGGCCGGCCAGTCGTGGCCTCAGGCGCGGCGGCAGGGGATACTCTGCGGAGAGCGGAGAGCGGAGAGCGGAGAGCGGACAGCAAACAGCAAACAGCAAACAGCAAGGACACTTCTTCGGTCGATTCGGTTGGAACTAGGAGGCGGCGTTTGGATACGTACAAGACCATCGTCTCGAAACGCGACACGCGCGTGTTCCTGGAGCAGGCGGTGCCGGAGGACGCCATGCGGCGCATCGTGCAGGCGGGGCGCATGGCCGGCAGCTCGAAGAACGTGCAGCCGTGCCGGTTCATCGTGGTCGATGATCAGCAGGTCAAGGACGCGGTGGCGAAGTGCGGCGACTTCGCCACGTGGGTGCCGGCGACGCCGCTGCTCGTCGCGGTCGCCGTGTCGAACAAGAGCACGCGCGCGGAGTTCGACGCCGGGCGCGCCGCGCAGAACATGATGCTGGCGGCGTGGGCGGACGGCATCGCCTCATGCCCGACGACGATGCATCACGTGGAGTGCGCGCGCGAGGCGCTGGGGCTGCCCGAGGAGTTCCACGTGAGCACGGTCATCGGCTTCGGCTATCGGGCGCGCGAACCGAAGCACGCGCCCGAGGCGGCGCGGCTCCCGTTCGACGAATACGTGCGGCGAAACCGCTGGTCGTGACGGTTACTGGATCGTCACCTTGTCCGACGACGCCCATTGCACGCCGGCCGCCGAGAACCAGAGGCGGAACTGCACCGCCTCGTCCGGCACGTCGGTCATGATCTCCGTGTAGATGAGCGCGTGCCCCGGGGTCAAGACACCGCTGATCGGGCTCGACTGGACCCGGATGACTTTTCCCTTGTTGTCGAAGACGGCGGTGCAGCCGATCATGTCCGCGTACGGCTGGCCGCTGTCGTTGCGCACCTGCCCGACGACGGCCACCTGAGGTCCGACCCGTTCAGCGTAGAAGCGGATGAGGAAGATGTGAGACTCCGGCAATGGATTGCGGATCGTCGTACCCGAGATCGGCCGGACTTCATATCGCACGGCGTTCGCGATGTCCGGATTCGGGAACTTGAGGTCGAACGCGTTCTGGCTGTGGGGCTGCACCGTCTCCGGGCAGAGGATGCCGGTGGTCTCGGCGATGACGTTGTCCGTGGCGTCGAACAGCCTCGCACTGAGCGTGACGGTGCTCGCCGAAACGTCGGTCTCGTTCGTCATGTTGCCGACGACGTGCGTGTAGCCCTCGCTGTCAACGTACATCTGGTCGTTTTCGATGCACTTGGCGGCACTGGCGGCAACGCCGAGCACGACCAACAATCCAACGGCAAGCAACCGGCGGCTCAACAGCGGGCGCATGATGTGTCCCCCTCAGTATGATGCGAACTACAGTGTGTGCGAGTCTACGCCTTTTGGCGCTTGTCTGTAAATAGCCATTCGTTGGAGCATGCAGAAATGTTCTTGATTGCGGGAAGCGGGAGGTCGGGCACAAGCGCCGTGGCGCGCCTGGTGCACGAGGCGGGCATCTCCCTCGGCCGTGACCTGATCGAGCCCGACGAGTTCAACTCGGAGGGCTACTTCGAGGAGCGCGGCGTCGTGGCGATGAACGACGCGCTGCTGAACGACGTCGGCCTGCACCGCTGGTTCAGCAGCGCGAGCCGCGAAGCGATCCTCGACGCTGCGCGCGCCCGCTCGGCGGCCATGCGCGAGCTGGCGGCGGCCGCCACAGCGGCGTGGAAAGACCCGCGTTTCTCCTGGACGCTGGAGGCGTGGATGGAGGTGCTGCCGGAGCGGCCGCGGGTCATCGTCTGCCTGCGCAGCCCGGCGGAGGTCGTGGCATCGACGCTGCGTTATTACGCACTCGAGGGCGACGAACCGACGCGGGCTGTCGAGCACCAGTGGCGGGCGCAGTACGAGCGTCTGCTCGAGGTCATCTCGGAATACGGGCTCGATGCGGTCAGCATCGAGTACGGTGCGCTGCAGGCGGCTCCGGCGTCCGCGGTGGCGCCGCTGGGGCGGTTCGTCGGGCGCGCGCTGGACGTTGGCTTCGTGCGCGGCGACCTGCGGCATCACGTCGGCGGGGTGCGCGCCCGGGCTGCAGGCGGTGTACGACCGCGTGGCGGCGCTCGGGGAGCGGTGGCGGTCTACGTCCGCCGCCGGACCGTCAGTGTCAGGCCCTTCACGCTCGTAATCTTCACCGGCTCGCCCTCGCTGATCGGCCCGTCTTCGGCGATCGCCTTCCAACGCTCGCCGTGGAGGAAGACGAAGCCCGCGGGCCGCAGGTCGGAGCGGGCGATCGCGTTGGACCCGACCATCGACTGCGTACCCATGTAGGCCGGCATGCGCCGCATGCGGATGATCGCGGTGACGACGGTGAAGAAGAAGACCAGGCAGACCGCGCCCGTGGCGACGATCAACCAGCGCGACACCTGAAAATCGGAGTTGCTCGTCGACGTCAGCAGCAGGCCGCCGGCAACCAGCGCGATGACGCCGCCGATGCCGAGCGCGCCAAACCCCGTGACGTACAACTCGGCCGCGAAGAACACGAACGCGAGCATGATGAGCGCCACGCCGGCCCAGTTCACCGGCAGCGTGCCGAGTGCGAAGAACGCGAGGATCAGCGCGATCACGCCGAAGACGCCCGGCGCGACGACGCCCGGATGCAGGAACTCCAGCAGGAGGCCGAGGCCGCCAAGGCTCAGCAGCAGGAACGCGATGTTCGGGTCGCTCAGGATCAGCAGGAAGCGTTCGATCAGCGTCATATCGTTGGTCACGCGGGTGGCGGCGGCCAGTCCGCGCAGCGTGACCTGCTGGCCATCGACCTTCACGGTGCGGCCGTCGGCCTGGCGGAGCAGGTCGTCCACGTCGGCCGCCGCGTAGTCGACGATGTTGTTCTGCACGGCTTCGCTCGTCGGAGCAGACACGCTGTCACGGACGGCGCTCTCCGCCCAGTCGGCGTTGCGGCCGTGCTCCTCGGCGATGCTGCGTGCGTAGGCGGCGGCGTTGTTTTCGACCTTCGTGCCGAGCGTGCCGCCGATGTCGCCGCCGCTCGCATCCACCGGGTGGGCGGCGCCGATGCTCGTGCCCGGCGCCATCGCAGCGACGTGCGCCGACATCGTGATGAAGGTGCCGGCTGAGGCCGCCTTGGCGCCGCTCGGCGAGACGTAGACGACGACCGGCACCTTCGACGCCTGGATGCGCTGGATGATCTTCTCCATGGAGGTCGTGAGGCCGCCCGGCGTGTCGAGCTTGATGACGACGGCTTGCGCGCCGGTGCGCTCGGCCTCGTCGATGCCGCGGTCGATGTACCGCTGCATGACGGGATTGACCTCGGAATCGGCGGTGAGGATGTGGACGGCGCCGCGCTCGCTGATCGAGGGTGCGCAGGCGGCCGCGAGTCCAGCAAGCAACAGGATGGCCGTGACGGCGAGCCGGAAGCGCCGGGAGGGAACATGCAGTCGCACTGATGCAAGCGCCGCGGTCATGCTGGCAACTCCAGTGACCTCATCGTACCGCCGCAGGCCGGGGGCGCAACGCCGGAGACGGCGCTACCGGCCGGCCTGCTCGTCGTGCGCATACTCGACGAAGCGCAGGAGGATCGCGCTCGACGCCAGGCGACCGATCGCGGAGAGCAGGAACACCGCCTTGAACCCCATGGCATCGATGACGAAGCCGCCGAGCATGGGCCCGGCGAACGATGAGGCGAAGGTCACGGTCTGGAACGCCGCGGAGTAGCGGGCGCGCTTTTCGGGCGGCGCCATGACCATCACCATGTTCAGCAGGGCCAGGTTGTAGCCCGCCCAGATGAGACCACCGAACGAGTTGATGAAGATCACCTGCCACGCGGCCGTGATGATCATCCACGCGGTGGGGAGCAGCGGGATGAGGACGGCGTTCACGGCCATCACCCACTTCGTCCCGCGCTGGTCCATCATCCGGCCGAAGTAGACGACGCCGGCCAGCCCCGTGAGCGCCGGGAGCGCGGAGAGGAAGCCGACCATCGCCGTGGAGGCGTGGAGGTTCTTGACGAGATAAACGTTGAAGAACGGACCGGCGGCCGTGAGCGCGACATTCCAGATGGCGATGCTCATGAGATACAGCATGAAGTTCCGGTCCGACGCGATGTCACGGACGATGTTCGGCTGCCCGCCCGCGCGCGCGGCCGGCGCGATCTGCGTATGCTCCTCCGGTTCGGGGATCCGCGCGTAACACCACGTCGAGATCGCGCCGGTGGCGAAGGCGATGAGCCAGACGAGCTGCCAGCCGTGCAGCCCGGTGAAGCGGTCGATCAGGTATCCGGCGAGCGGCGCCGTCGCGAGCGTCGCCAGGCCCATGCCGAAGTTGCGCGACGCGAGGAAGCGGCCGCGAATGCCGAGCGGCACGATGTCGGCGGTGAGCGACGTCCACGCGGGGACCGCGAAGTACCCCCAGAAGCCGCGGAACGAGGCGAGGGCCATGACGATCCAGATGGCGCTGCCACCGTCAACGAACAAGGGGACGGCGGCCAGCCCCAGCAGCGAGATCCGAGCGATGCCGCCGCCGGTGAGCAGCACGATGGGCTTCCGGTGACCGACGGTCTCGACGAGCCGCGCGCCCGGGAAGAAGGCGACCGCCGCGCACAGGCTGCTCAGCGACGAGAGCAGTCCGACCTGCGAGTTGCTCGCGCCGAACGCGAGCAGGTACAGGCCCAGGTAGTTGAGGATGATGGTCTCGGACGAACTGGCCCAGAAGCCGTCCCACCAGAACGCTCGCATCCCACGTTCCTGAGCTGACGACGGCTGCTCATCGAGTCCGGTGTCCGCTCGCCGGCCGGGCGGAAGCGGCCCGGGCACGTCGCCGAACGGGGCGCGCACAACCCGGTCGAGGCGCAGCCGGGCGGCACGCCTCAACGGCAGGCGGGCGCTCTTCGCGGAGGCCGGCGTGGGCGTCGGTTCGGGCATGATGCAATTGTAACGGCGATGGTTTCGTGCTCGATGATTTCGTCACGCCAGCTTGATTGTGGACGGACGCCATGTTGACGCGGCGGTCAGCCGCCGCTCGCCGGTTGGCCGGGAATCGGGCTGTTCGATAGAATGCGGCGTCCGTCCCTGCCCGATTCGGGCAGGGATTTGTCCATCATGGGGAGCTTCATGACCGAGGCAACGACCAATCAGCGCTCACGCGGCATGCGAGACTTGCTGCCGGACGAGATGGACCGCGTCCGCGCGGTCGAGGAAGCCTTCCGGGGGGCGTGTCGCGCCTGGGGGTACCGGCAGATCCGGACGCCGGTCATCGAACCGCTGCACCTGTTCACGTCGGCGGGCACGCTGTCGCCGCAGACGCTGGACCGCGTGTACTCGTTCCTCGACTGGGACGGCTGGAGCGGCGAGCGCGTGGTGCTCCGCCCCGACTCCACGATCCCGGCCGCGCGCCTGTACGCCGAGCGGCTCGACGGGGGGCGCATCGCCAAGCTGTTCTACACGCAGAACATCTTCCACTTCACCGACGACGGCTCTTCGCGAGAGGAGTGGCAGTGCGGCGTGGAGCTGATCGGCGACACCGGCTCGGCGGGCGACGTCGAACTGGTGCTGCTGGCGCTGGAGGCGCTCGCGCCGCTGAAGCTGCCTGACATAACGGTGCGCGTCTCGCACGCCGCCATCGTCCGGGGCGTGCTCGCGGCCGCCGGCCTGAGCGCGGACGAGCAGTCTGCGGCGTACGACCGCCTGCTCGACGGCGACATGACGGTCGTGGATGAAGTCGAGGCGCGGCTCCCGCAACTCAACGCGCTGTTGCGCCTGCTGTTCGAGGTGGAAGGGGCGGGCAGCGGCTACATCGCCAACCTGCGCGGCCCGCTCACGTCGTCCGTGCCGGCGCTGGGCCCCGCGCTCGACGAGTTGCAGTTCGTCGTCGAGACGCTGGAAGCGCGCGGGGTCGCCGTCAGCGTCGAATCGGTGCTCGCGCGCCGGTTCGAGTACTACTCCGGGTGCGTGATGAAGATCATGGCAGGCGGCCGCCGCATCATCACCGGCGGCCGATATGACGAGCTCATCGGTCTCGTCGGCGGCAAACACGTGCCGGCGTCGGGCTTTGCCCTGTACGTGACTCCCGCGATCGAGCTGCTGCCGCCGCTGGCGCGCAATGCCGCGCAGCGGCGCATCGTCCTGCAGCCGGAGGGCGACGGTCCCGCGCTGCTGGCGTCGGTGTACGAAACGGCCGAACGGCTGCGCGCCGCGGGGCTGCACGTCGAAGCGGTCGAGGGGATGCACTCGGCGGCGACGCACCGGCTGATCTGCCGCGCAAGCTCGCCGAAATACACGCTGATCTGGCCCGACGGCAGCGAGCACTTCGAGCGGCTCGACGACGTCGCGCGCGTCCTGGAGCCGGAACGGTGATCCGGCTTGCGCTCCCCACCGGCGACCTGCGCACGGAGACGGCGGCGCTGCTCGATGCCGCCGGCCTCGGCGTCGCCGGCTACGCCGGCGGCTCCCGCGCGCTGCGCTTTCCGATGCTCGACGGCGCCGGCGTCGCGCGCGTCTTCCGCGAGAAGGACATCCCGGTGCAGGTGGCCCTCGGCAACTACGATGCCGGCATCTGCAGCCTGAGCTGGATCGAGGAGCTGGCGCAGCGCTTTCCCGGGCACGAGGTGACGCGGGTGCGCGACCTGGGCTACGGCCGGCACGGGCTGTGGCTCGCCGCTGCCGGCGATGAGTCGGAGTTCTCCGTGCGGATCGTGAGTGAGTACGGACAGATCGCCGAGACGGTCGCCCGGCGCCTGCGGCTACCGCGTTACCGCGTGTTCCCGGTGCGGGGCGCGGCCGAGGCGTACCCGCCCGAGGACGCCGACGTGGCGCTCGTGGCCGCGGGCGATGCCGCGGCCGTCGAGGCGTTCGGCCTGCGTCCGCTCGCGTGCGTGCTCGAGACGTCGGCGTGGCTGATCGTGAACCGGCAGAGCCTCGGCTCGCGCGACCTGTCGGCGCTGCTGTCGCCGCTGCTCGCCGCAAGCGCCGCGGCACCGGCGACGAGCGCGCTGCGCGTGCCGCGGTCGCTCGGCATGCGCGTCGCGCCGGCGCCGGCGCCGCGCCGGCGGCTGCGGCTGGCGCTTCCCGACGGCCACGCGCAGTCCCACACGATCGCCGCGCTGCAGGCCGCGGGCGTCCGCGTGCCCGGCTACGATGAGGGCGCGATGGTGCGCCGGCCGCAGATCGACGTCGAAAGCGTGGACGTGAAGGTAATCCGGCCGCAGGATATGCCGCAGCAGGTGGCCATCGGCCAGTTCGACCTGGCGGTCACCGGCCGCGACTGGCTGTTCGACCACCTGGTGCAGTTCCCGTCGAGCCCGGTGGAGGAAGTCGTCGATTTGGGGCGCTCGAAGTACGGGCTCGCGGCGATCGTGAAGGACGTGGGGGCGACGACGGTGGGCGCCGCCCTCAAGGAGTGGCGCGCGCGGTCCGATGCGCCGATCCGGGTGGCGAGCGAGTACCCTAACATCGCTGACCACTTCGCGCGGGAGCGGCACTTCGGACGTTACAGTGTGATCCCGATCGCCGGCGCGTCGGAGGGCTTCGTGCCCGACGACGCCGAGATCCTGATCGAGGGCATCGACACGGGGTCGAGCGTGCGCGCGAACAAGCTGACGGTGCTGGAGCGGTTCTTCGAGTCGACGAACTGCGTCATCGCCAACAAGCGCCGCCCGGACGGGACGCTGCGCTCCGTCTTCGACGCGCTCGTCGAGAAGCTGCGCAGCGGCGCGGCCGAGCCGGTCGCCGCGGGCGGGGGAGCGTGAGCCATGCCGCCGCTGGGGCTGCACATGACCATCGCGTGGCAACTGGCGTGCGACCTGCGGGCGCCGGCCGATCGATGCCGAGCGCGGCGCGTACTACCTGGGCGCAACGACGCCGGACATCCGCGTGCTGACGCGCTGGGAGCGCGAGCGCACGCACTTCTTCGACCTCAACGAGTTCGACGAGCAGAGCGGCGTGCACCGGCTCTTCGAGCAGGAGCCGGCGCTGCGCGACGCGGGCGCGCTGAACCCGGCGACAGCGGCGTTCATGGCGGGCTACATCTCGCACCTGGTGATGGACGAGTCGTACATCTGCCAAATCTACCGGCCGGTGTTCGGCGACCGGTCGCAGCTCGGCGGCGACATCATGGCGAACCTGATGGACCGCGTCCTGCAGTACGAGATGGACCGGCGGGACCGGGAGGACCCCGACAAGGTCGCCGAGATCCAGCGCGCGCTCGCCGAGTCAGCGGTGGAGGTGACGGTAGGGTTCATCGCGCACGAGATGTTGCTCGAGTGGCGGCAGATCTCGGTCGATGTCATGAGCCACCCGCCGACGTGGGAGCGCTTCGGCCGCATGGCCGGGCGGCACCTGGCCGCGGCGGGCATCCAGGGCGAGGAGCGCCTGGCGAAGTTCATGGCCGAAGTGCCGGTGCTGCTGCAGACGACAATCGAGCGCGTCGGCGACGAGCGCGTGCGCGAGTACCTGGAGAGCGCGAAGGCCGAAGCGCGCCGCAAGATGAAGGAGTACCTGTCGTGAGGATCGTGCGCGGAGCCGAAGAAGGCCGCCGTACGCTGCTGCGCCGCCAGCCGATCGGCGAGACGGAGCTGCCGGCGGCGATCCGCGAGAAGAACGCCGCGATCTTCGGCGCCGACCTGCCGGTCGAACAGCAAGTGCGGCGGATCATCGACGACGTGCGGCGTGACGGCGACGCGGCGGTGTCGCGCTACAGCAAGGCGTTCACGGGCGTCGAGCGCAGGTCGTTCGAAGTCGACCGGGCCGAGATCGAGGCCTCGTACGCGCACGTGGAGCCGTCGCTCGCCGACGCGCTGCGCGAGGCCGCGGAGCACATCGCGGACGTATCACAAGCTGCAGCGCGAGCATTCATCGCGATCGTTCAGCGAGCGTGGCGTCGGGATGCAGGTGCGGGCGATCGAGCGCGTGGGCATGTACGTGCCGACGAGCCCCGGTGCGGTGTACCCGTCGTCGGTGCTGATGACGGCGATACCGGCGAAAGTCGCGGGCGTGACGGATCTGATCATGATGAGCCCGGCGGGGCGCGACGGCGCCGTGTCGCCGCTCAAGCTCGTCGCGGCCGACATCGCCGGCGTCGACCGCGTGTTCGCCGCGGGCGGCGCCGAGGGCATCGCCGCGATGGCGTACGGCACGGAGACGGTGCCGCGCGTCGACAAGATCGTCGGGCCGGGCAACATCTTCGTCACCGTGGCCAAGCGCGAGGTGTTCGGCAGCGTCGGCATCGACGCGCTGTACGGGCCGAGCGAGACGATCGTGATCGCCGACGACTCGGCGGACCCGATGTTCGCCGCCGCGGACCTGCTGGCGCAGGCGGAGCACGACGAGCTGGCGACGCCGATCCTGCTTACGACGTCGGAGGCGATGGCGGAGGCGGTCGGCCGCGAGGTGGAGCGCCAGCTCAAGCTGCTGGACCGCGAGCAGATCGCCCGTGCCTCGTTCGATGCGCGCGGCGGCGCCGTGATCGTCGAGCAGCATCGAGGAAGCGGTGGAGCTGGGGAGCGAGTACGCGCCGGAGCACATGTGCCTGCTCGTGCGCGATGCGGCGGCGGTGGCGAAGACCGTGCGCAACGCCGGCGGCATCTTCGTCGGCGATGACGCGCCGGAGTCGCTCGGCGACTACACGGCGGGGCCGAGCCACGTCATGCCGACGGCGGGGGCCGCGCGCTACGCATCGCCGCTCGGCGTGCACGACTTCCTGAAAGTGACGAGCGTCGTCGCGGTCGATGCGGCTCGCCTCCGCGAGGCCGGACCTGCGGCCGCGAAGATCGCCCGCGCGGAGGGCTTCACCGCGCACGCGCGCTCGATCGAGCTGCGGCTCGACGGCGGTGAGCCGGGCGGCGCATCGAAGTGAACCGCAAGCCGTTCGACATGCGTTCGATGATCCGGCCGGACCTGCTGGAGCTGCCCGGCTACGTGCCGATTACGCCCACCGACGTGCTGGCGGAGCGGCTCGGCATCCGGCCGGAAGACGTGATCAAGCTCGACGGCAACGAGAACCCGTTCGGCCCGTCGCCGAAGGCGCTTGCGGCGATCGTCGCCGAGCGCGCGTACCACATCTATCCGGATCCGGACCAGCACCGCGTACGCGAGGCGCTGGCGCGCTTCCTCGATGTCGAGGCGGAGCGCATCGTCTGCGGGCTCGGCAGCGACGACCTGATCGACCTGGTGATGCGCGCGGTGATCTCGCCGGGTGACGGCGTGATCAACTGTCCGCCGACGTTCGGCATGTACCCGTTCTCGACGGAGATCGTAGGCGGGCGCGTGATCGACGTGCCGCGGCAAGAGAGCTTCGCGCTGGACGTCGCCGGTATCGAAAAGGTCACGCCGGGCGCAAAGCTGATCTTCATCGCATCGCCGAACAACCCCACGGGCAACCGCATGTCGCGGGCGGATCTCGATCGGCTGCTCGGGACGGACCTGATCGTCGTCGTGGACGAGGCGTACATCGACTTCGCGGGGCGGGATCTCTCGTCCCTGCCGCTGGTCGCGGAGCACGAGAACCTGGTCGTGCTGCGGACGTTCAGCAAGTGGGCGGGGCTCGCCGGTCTGCGCGCGGGCTACGGCGTGATGTCGAAGGTGCTGTCGTCGGTGCTGATGACGATCAAGCAGCCGTACAACCTCAACGTCGCCGCCGGCGTGGCGATGATCGCGTCGCTGGACGACGCGGCGCTGCTCGACGAGCGCGCGTGCATCATCGCGGGCGTGCGCGACCGCATGGCGGCGGCGCTGGCGGACGTGCCGTGGATCACGCCGTATCCGTCGGAGGCGAACTTCGTGCTGTGCCGGCTCGAGGGCGTGGACGCGCTCGAAGTCAAGAACCGGCTCGCCAGCCGAGGCATCTTCGTGCGATATTTCGACACGGCGATGCTGCGCCACCACCTGCGCGTCAGCGCCGGGCTGGAGGAGCACATCGAGCCGCTTGTGCGCGCGCTGCGCGAGATTGGAGCAGAGCTTGGCCGCTAACGACGGAGCACCGGGGCGCCGCACCGCGACAGTAGTGCGCGAGACGAAGGAGACGCGCGTCGAGGTCACACTCGACCTCGACGGCAGCGGTCAGTCGTCGGCGCAGACGGGCATCGGCATGCTCGACCACCTGGTCGAGCAGATCGGCAAGCACGGGCTGTTCGACCTGCGCGTCACGGCGACTGGCGACCTGCACGTCGACGAGCACCACACCGTCGAGGACGTCGGCATCGCCATCGGGCAGGCGCTGGACCGCGCGCTGGGCGAGCGGCGGGGCATCGTGCGCATGGCCGATGCTACGGTGCCGCTCGACGAGGCGTTGGCATCGGTGGCGGTGGACGTCAGCGGACGTCCGTTCTGCGCGGTTGACGTAACGTGGACGCTGGCCCGCATCGGCGAGCTGCCGGCGTCGCTGGTCGAGCACCTGCTGTGCTCCATTGCGTCGGAGGCGAAGCTGACGTTGCACGCGCGCGTGCTCGCGGGCGAAAACGACCACCACCGAGCCGAGGCGATGTGCAAGGCGCTCGGGCGGGCGCTGGCAGCGGCGACACGCATCGAGCCGCGCCTGGAGGGCCAGGTGCCGAGCACGAAGGGCAGCATCGGCTAGCCGGCTGGGCCGGCTGCGCCAGAACCAAGAACCTGGAACCGAGAACCAAGGGCGTCGCCGGGGCTCCATGGGTCCGGCTTCGCCGGAGGTACAGCCGGGGGCGGCTGTGATCCACTCCTTGCGTCCGGCCTAAGATATGCGGATCGCGGCGATCAGCTTCGAAAAGCGCATGCCAAAACGATTGACAGGCGCGCGGGCGACTCTCTACTATTTAGCACGCACTAAATTACTTTCGGCCCGAAAGGAAGAGCGCTATGGCTGTTGACCAGAAGACGATGGATATGCTCCAGACGCCCTCGGACGACCCGTCGAGCGTCGACTTGAGTTGGATGGAGCATTCCGGCGAGCGCGGCTTCTGGGCGAAGCCGGGTCGCCGCGGGTTGACGCTCGAAGAGATCAACAAGGGGTCGTACGGGGTCGCGCCCGAGAACGCGAACGACATGACGATGGCGCAGCGCGGCTCGGCGCACCGCGCCGGCGTGCCGCGTATCGGTTACCACATACAGAAGAAGTCGGACATCTGGTCCGACAACGCGGCGATGCTGTACGAGGAGGCGGTGCAGCGCCAGTGGAGGTCGGCCACAGACATCCCGTGGGAGGAGCTGCGGCCGCTGCCGGACGACGTCGAGCGCGCGTACAGCCAGTTCTGCACCTTCCTGACCGAAGTGGAGTTCATCGCCGGCGACACGCCGAGCCAGTGGCTGCCGCGGATCAGCAACGAGCACTACGAAGTCAAGATGTTCCTCGCTTCGCAGATCATGGACGAAGCGCGTCACCTGGACGTGTTCCGCAAGCGCGCGCTCGCGAACGGCGGCGGCCTGATGTCATCGAGCGGCAACGCCGGCCTGCGCGTGATCATCGAGGCCAAGGACTTCACCGAGATGTCGGCGATCATGCACGTGCAGGGCGAAGGCCTGGTGCAGTCGATCTTCCGCATGGGCGAGTACATCGCCACGAACGAGGCGGAGAAGCGCATCTTCCGGCTGTCGGCGCAGGACGAGTCGCGGCACGTGGCGTTCGGCGTCATGCACCTGAAGTACATCCTGGAGACGGAGCCGGAGCGCCGCGAGGAGATCCACAGCTACCTGGAGAAGGCCGAGCCGATCATCGGCGCGGGCGCGGGCACGGCGCCGGTGGCGGGAGGCTCGCCGATCTTCGGGTCGTCGCTCGGGATCTTGTTCGGGCATACGCTGGGGAGCCAGGAAGAGGGCGGCAAGCTGGCGCTGGCCGCGTTCCGGCGCCAGCTCAACGAGTACATGCACCGGCTGGAAGTCGCGGGCATGGGCGAGCGGCGCTACCGCCTGCCGATCCAGATCCAGGCGATGCTGGAGCCGCCGAAGGCTTAGGGTCGCGGCTGAGTCTCGTTTAGGAGCCCCGGTCCCGGACCGGGGCTCTTCTTTGTGATGTTGGGGAGGTTAGAGGTTGGAGGTTGGAGGTTGGAGCTTGCGGGCGACGTCGAGGTCGGTGACGTAGGCCTTCGTGATGTGGCCGGCGTAGCGCTCGTCGATCATCGTGCGGATGCAGGAGAGCAGGGCGGTGCGGTTCGCGTCGTCGAGCGCGAGGTGGCCGGAGTAGGTGTTGAGCTCGGCGAGGTAGGTCTGCGTGGTGAAAGCGCGCAACCAGACGTACCGCCGGACTTGCGCGGGCTCGAAGAGGCTTGACGCGTCGATCTCAGGCGATGTCATTGGGAGATCCTCGGCCTTCGACAGACGCAGATCAGGAGGCGTGCCGGGCATGTAGCGCAGGTAGCAGTCCTGGACGTCGATGAAGAACTCGCTTGTGCCGCCCTCGACGTGGCCGCCGCTGATGATCGCGATGGAGCCGCCGGGGCGCAGGGCGCGCGCGATCTTCGGGAGCGCGAACGCGTGGTCGAGCCAGTGAAACGAGGTCGCGGCCATGACCAGGTTGAATCGCTCCGCGGGCAGCGGCCAGTCCTCGAACGCGGCGGCTTCGACCACCACGCCCGGGTACGGCGCGAGATTGCGGCGTGCGACGGTGGCGAGGTTCGCGCCGAGCTCGACGGCGGTGATGCGATAGCCGCGCTGGGCCATCGGCAGCGTCGCCTGGCCGGTGCCGCAGCCGATCTCCAGGACCCGGCCGCCGGCCGCGATGCCCGACAGCTCGACGAGGTCGTCGAACATCTCGGGCGGGTACGCGGGGCGGGCGCGGTCGTAGAGTTCGGCGACCGTATCGAAGAGGGCGCGATCCTCTCGTGGCATGGGGTGTCTCGCTGTTGTTTGACTTACGGCGGGCGATGAGTTCTAAGAAGCCGTGGCGTCGTCGATCTCGAAGCGATAATCCTCGATGACAGGGTTGGCGAGCAACTTGCGGCACATCTCGTTGACCTGCGACTCGGCGTCGGCGCGGCTCGCGGCGTCGAGGCGGATCTCCATGTACTTGCCGGAGCGGACGGAATCGACGGCCGTGAAGCCGAGTGAGTGGAGGCCGCCCCTGATCGTGAGGCCGGGCGGGTCGTTGACGGTGGGCTTGAGCGTGACGTAGACGCGCGCGAGGAACATCGAGCGCAGCATAGCGGGCCTCGGGCGGGGGTCAAGCGGACGTGCGCGCAGTGTTGTTGGCGGAATTGACGTAACGTCGTACACCGAGGCGGAGAGCGCGGGGATTTACATCTGACCAAACGGCGCGAGCGTAGCGTGATAGGATTGCCACTCGTTGAGGTAGTCCTGCTGAGAGGGGAGAGCCTTTGATGACGCGACAGTACGCAGTTGACATGATCCGGAAGGGCGAAGAAGGGCACGCGGGACCGGTACCGGGCGCGCTCATTGGCGCGGTGGGAGCGATCCTGCTCGGCATCGGCGCGGCGGCGGACACCGGCTGGCTGGCCATCGCTGGCGGCATCGTGCTGGCGGTCGGCATCTTCGCGACGCTGGTGCTCAACCACATGATGGTGGAGTACGGCATCTACGCCAGGCTCGAGAAGCTGGAGAAGTAACTCGTCGCGGGCGGCCCGAGGCTATTTCACCTCGAGCCCGGTGAGCAGGCGATACGCTTCGCGGTAACGCTCGGCGGTGCCGCGCACGACGTCGTCCGGCAGCTCCGGCGCCGGCGGCTCTTTGTTCCAGCCGGACTGCGTGAGCCAGTCGCGCACGTACTGCTTGTCGAAGCTCGGCTGCGGCCGGCCGGTCTTGTAGTCGGCGACGGCCCAGAACCGGCTCGAGTCCGGCGTGAGTATCTCGTCGATGACGATCAGCTCGTCGTCCAGCCAGCCGAACTCGAACTTGGTGTCGGCGATGATGATGCCGCGCTCGCGGGCGTACTCCGCCGCGAAGTTGTACAGCGCGATGCTCCGCAGACGCAGCACCTGCGCCGCTTCCGGCCCGACCTCCTGCACGAGGTCGGAGAACGTCATCGGCTCGTCGTGGCCTTCCTCGGCCTTGGTCGTCGGGGTGAACATCGGCTCGGGGAACTGCTCGCTCTCCTGCATGCCCCTTCGGCATGCGTACGCCGTTCACCGTGCCGTATTTCGCGTACTCCGCCCACGCCGAGCCGGACAGGTAGCCCCGGACGATGCACTCGACGTCGACGCGGCGCGCCTTGCGTGCGATCGTCGAGCGGCCGACCAGCTCCGGCGGCAGCGCGAACGGCAGTTCGTCGGCCGGCGTGCCGTCGGCCAAGCGGAGGAAGTGGTTCGGGACGACCTGCGCCGTGCGCTCGAACCACCACGCGGACATCTGGTTCAGCACCTTGCCCTTGTCCGGGATCCCCGTCGGCAGGATGACGTCGAAGGCCGAGATGCGGTCCGTGGCGACGATCAGCAGCCGGTCGCCGAGGTCGTACGTATCGCGCACTTTGCCGCGGTAGGTGCGGTTCGGCAGCGGGGATTCCATGAGTACGGGCATGAGCGTGCGGCCTCGATTCGATGAGCAGTGGTCCGGAGATGGTTCGATCATCGCGGCTCCGGCGGTCAGTGTCCAGCCGGACGCGCGTGCTACGATCGAGGCATGGCACAGCCGCCGCGCGTCTATTCGACCCCGGCCATCGTCCTGCGTCAGCGGAAGCTGGGCGACGCGGACAAGATCCTGACGCTGTACACCGCGCGCCTCGGCAAGGTCGATGCGGTGGTGAAAGGCGTCCGCAAGACGCGCAGCCGCATGGCGGGGCACGTCGAGCCGCTCACGCAGGCGACGTTCCTGCTCGCGAAGGGCAAGAGCCTCGACGTGGTGACGCAGGTGGAGACGATCGAGTCGTTCCAGGGGCTGCGCGACGACCTGGAGCGGCTGAGCCGGGCGGTCTACGCCTGCGAGCTGCTCGACAAGTTCACCGAGCCGCGCGAGGAGCACTTCGACCTGTACCGGTTGCTGCTCGACACGCTGCGGCGGCTCGAGACGCGCCCCGACCTCGACGTGCCGTTGCGGTTCTACGAGATGGCGTTGCTCGACACGCTGGGGTATCGACCGGAACTGGAGGAGTGCGTGACCTGCCGGCGGCGCCTGGAGGCGGTGACGAACTACTGGTCGGCCGCGGCCGGGGGCGTCGTCTGTCCGGCGTGCCGGACGGAGGAGACGGCGGTCCGGCCCTTGTCGGCGAACGCGGTGAAGCTCCTCCGGCTGCTGCTCCACGGCCGCTTCAGCGACGTCGCGCGGGTCAGCGTCGAGCCGGGGCTGGCGGCCGAGCTGGAGCGGGCGATGCTCGAATACGTGCGCTGGGTGCTGGAGCGCGACGTGCGGTTGGCGGCGTTCATCGACACCGTGCGGAAGCGCCGGCCGGCGCGGCGTGCCGTAGCGCCGGGCGTCGAGGGCGGCGAGACGGCGTAGGGCGGATGGTGCGGCGGAGGCACGGGTGCCGGAGCGCTGTCGCGCGGCGGCCGCGGCGAAACACCGTAGGGACAGAAACATTGTAGGAACATTGTAGGGACAGGTCTTCAGACCTGTCCGCCTGCACTTGCGCCGCGAAGCCCACGGGCGGACGGCCCTGAAGGGCTCTCTGCGCCTATGGACGCTCGGGCAAGCCACCCCCGCGCGGGCTGAAAAGCCCGCGCTACGAGAACGCCGCGCCGGCAGGAGAGCCCGCGTCACGAGAACGCCGCGCCGGCAGGAAAGCCCGCGCCACGATCTAGCGCGACCGTTGGGCCCTGAGCCGATACACTGCCGCGTCTTTCTAGTCGCTCACTGAAGGTGTGTTCTGATGCCGCTATACGAGTACCTCTGCAAGCACTGCGACGGCGTCTTCGAGACGATGCGGCCGATCAGCCAGGCGTCGGACCCGGCGCCGTGCCCGGTCTGCGCGAAGAAGGGACAGCGCATTCCGCCGACGTTGTTCAACGCGTTCACCATGCGCGACGGCTACCCTCGCCGCATCCCGGACCGGGGCACGTACTGGCACCTCGAAAAGGAAGTGAAGAGCCCGATCACGGGCGCAACGCGCATGAACGAGCATCCGGAGCTCAACAAGCCGAAGCCGAAGCGCAAGAAGTCGAAGGGCGAGATCGCGGCGATCGATGACCGGGAGCAGATGAAGGCGAAGGAGCATCGCAAGATGCTCGACTCCGGCATCGTGCCGATGGCAGAGCCGAAGGCGTTTTCCGTCGGCGACGACGATTAGTCGACGGCGCAGTCTCGCGCGTCCATGTCCGGCCGCAGCGCGCTGAAGATGGGGAAGCGGAGTTGGCCCTCGCGGGTCCACTCGCTGAAGCGCACGTGGCAGACGATCTCGGGTCGCGTCCAGTAGATCAGGCGCGGGATCCGCGGCGTGTCGAAGAACGGCGACTCCTCGACCAGCAGCGGCTCCATGCGGGCGATGAGCGCCTTTGCCTCGGCGTCGCTGAGGCCGCCGCTGACGGCGCCGACGAACTCGAAACGGCCGTCGGCGTAGCCGCCGAGCAGCAACTGGCTGAACGGCTCGCCCTTCCGGCGGGCGCCGCCGATGGTGTATCCGCCGGCCACGAAGTCGCCGCTCTGGAGCGCGCGGATCTCGAGCCAGCTCTTCGAGCGCCGGCCGGGCGTGTACGGGCTCGCCTTCAGCTTCGCGACGATGCCCTCCAACCGGCGCTGGAGCACGGCGTCGTAGAAGGCGACACCTTCGTCATCGACGAAGTTGACGGCCGCGAACTCGGCGCCGGCGGTGATGATCTCGTGCAGGCGATTTTTTCGTTGCCATAGCGGCCGGTCGATGAGCGAACGGCCGTCGAGCCAGAGCAGGTCGAACGCCTGGAACGTGAGCTGGCCGGCGACGCGCTTGAGCTTGAGCTGTACCGGCAGGTCCGGCACGTGCTCGCGGCCGGGCGCGATGGCTTCGGCCATCAGTTGCAGCCGCGGCCGCAGCATGTCGAACGACGGGTGGCCCTGGGCATCGATGCCGACGATCTCGCCGTCGAGGATCGCCTCGCGGCCGCGCAGACCGTCGGGGATACAGAGCAGCTCCGGGAAGTACGGCGTCAGGTCGCGGCCGTTGCGGGCGCGCAGGTGCACCTCGCCGTCGCGCACGTGCGCCATCGCGCGCAGGCCGCCCCACATCAGCTCAAAGACATAATCCGGGGAGTCGAACGGCTCGCCGGCCTCCGTGGCGAGCATCGGCCGGATCGTGCCGGGCATGCGGTCGCCGCCGCCCGAAAGCGGCACGACGCGCGAGCCGACGGGGGTGGTCACGTCATCAGTGGGCGATGATGTCATCCGGCTCGACGGCGGCGCGCGGGTTTCGACGCCGGCTCGGCCTCGGCCTCTTCCGCCTGGACGCGGCCGCCGCTCGCCTTCTCGCGCTTCGCCGCATCGATACTAGCACGCAGCGCCTCCATGAGGTCAGTGACCTTGCCGGCGACGGGCGCGGGCCGCTTGATCTCCTGGCCCTCGGCCTTGCGTTCGATCAGCTCGAGCAACGCTTCGCGGTAGTTGTCGTGGTACTTCTCGGGCTCGAAGTCGCCGGTCAGCATATCGACCAGCGACTTCGCCATCGTCAGCTCCTTCTCGCCGATGGCCACCTCTTCGGGCACGTCGAGGTCTTCGGCGCCGCGGATCTCGTCGGCGTAGAGCATCGTCTCCATGGCAATGGTGTTCTGGTAGACGCGGAGCGTGCAGAGCTGCTCCTTCTGGCGCAGGGTCACCTTTGCCAGCGCGACCAGCTCCGAGTCCTTCAGCACCTCGCGGAGTAGCGCGAAGGGTTTGCCGCCGACCTTCTCCGGCTCAAGGTAGTACGTCTTCTGGTAGTAGATCGGGTCGATCTGCGCCGCCGGAACGAAATCGGTGATCTCGATGGCGTGCGTCGTGTTGACCGGCACCTTGTCGAAATCTTCCGGCTCCATGATCACGTACTGGTCGGGCGCGATCTCGTAGCCGCGGACGACGTCGTTCCACTCGACGACGGCGTCGTCTTCCGGGCAGTAGCGCTGCTGCTTGATGCGCGCGCCGTCCTTCTTGTGGAGCAGGTTGAACGAGACGTCCTTCTCATCGGTAGCCGTGTAGAGCTTGATCGGGATGGAGACCATCCCGAAGCTGACGGCGCCTTTCCAGATTGCACGGGGCATGGGCTTTGCTCCTGCTGCGATGGTTGTTGAGGCGCTGAACGCTGCATCTAGCTTCCCTTGCGGGGTGGCGGCCTGTCAATGCGGGGGGCGCCCAGCGTGTATCGAAGCCATAGCGTTCGTCCTTCCGACGGCCCGGCGGCCGCAGATTCGACCGGAAAGAGCCGCCAGTGCACAATGTGGGCCACCGCAAGCGAAGAAATGAGGAGATTCGGATGAAGATCGGCGTCAAGCTCGGGCCGGCGGCGGACCGCGGCGTGAAGCGCGCGGCGGAGGAGGCGGAGCGGCTCGGGTTCGACTCCGTCTGGCTGAGCGAGCGCGTGGTCGCGCCGCTCGACCGGCCGCACCCGTACGAACCCACGGTGGACCCGTGGATCGGGCTGGCGTTCATCGCCGCAGCGACGGAGCGCGTGAAGCTGGGCACGAGCGTGAGCCAGATTGCGCTGCGGCCGCCGGTGCTGATGGCGCGCGAGCTGGCGACGCTGGACCGCCTCTCCGAGGGGCGCGTCATCGTCGGCGCCGGGGCGGGCTGGGTGGTCGAGGAGTTCATCTCGGCGGGCGTGCCGTTCGCCGACCGAGGCGGCCGGCTCAACGAGTGCATCCGCGTGCTCCGGCACCTGTGGGCGGAGCCGGAGAAGAGCGCATGGCACGGCAAGTACTACGACATCCCGCAGGTTGGCATCGTGAAGCCCGCCACGCCGGGCGGGCCGCCGATCTACGCCGGCGGCTTCCTGGAGCCGGGGCTACGACGGGCGGCGCGGCTGGCCGACGGCTTCATCGCCGTTGCGCAGCCGCCGGCCGAACTGGCGAAGCTGCGCGCGCGGCTCGATGACCTGCGCGCCGGCTACGGTCGTACCGGCAGGTTCCCCTTCTACGCGCAGGCCGCGCCGCCCGACAGCATCGCTGCCGCGAAGGCGATGGTGCGCGAGTACGCCGCCGCCGGCGTCGACGGACTGATCCTGACCTACGAGGGCGCCGTACCCGATGCGTTCCTGCGTACAGCCGGCGTGGCGCGCGCGCTGATCGAGATAGGGGCCGGGGCGTGACCGGCGACGTTCATCGGCACACGCTCACCGACGGCGTGATGGAGAACGCGCGGCTGCTGCCCGACGGCGCGGTTGGCATCGATGCCGGCATGACGCTGACGAAGGTGGTGCGGGCAACCGGCGGCAGCATCGTGCTGGAGGCGCGCGAGACTCGGCAGGCGATGGAACGCGACGGTGGCCGCATGCTCGCTCGTGCGGAGGGCGCTACCGCGGGCGTGACGGGTGCGCGCGCCGGGCTGTTGCAGGAGGCGGGCGGCGCGACGCACGTGCAGGAGATCGAGGCGGGCGCGCGCGGCGCGTCGGCGTTGCTGGATTCAGACGGGCGGCTCGGCAGCGGGGAGTTCCTGCTGGCGCTGCTCGGCACGGGCACGGCGTTTGCCGCGGTGCGAGGCGCGGCCGTGCAGTACCTGGGCGGCACGCCGCTCGGCGGAGGCTCGTTTTCAGGCATCGCGCGCCGGGTGGAGCCGTCGCTGGCGTACGAGCAGATGGTCGCGGGGGCGGAGCGCGGGGACAGGACGCGCGTCGACGCGATGATCTCCGACGCATACCCGGAGGGGATCGGCCGTGTGCGGCCGGACCAGACGGCGGCGCATCTCGTCCACGCGGACGCCGGCTCGCTCGACGACTTCCTCGCCGGGCTGCTGAACCTGCACGGCGAGAACATCGCGCAGATCGCGGCGGGGCGCGCGCAGGCGGTGAAGATGCAGCGGATCGTGCTCGTGGGCGGCTTCGCGCACAACAACCCGCGGTTGGTCACGTCGGTCACGGGGATGGCCGGGCTGTTCGGCATGGCGGTTGAGCTGACGCCGTGGCCGGGGTACGCCGGTGCGTTGGGCGCGGCGCTGGCCGCGGCGTTGACATGAGCGCAAGGAGGCAATCGTGAAAAGAGGCGTCGTCTTTCCACAGACGGAGATCGGCATTGACCCGGCCGCGATCCGCGACTACGCGCAGGCGGCGGAGCAGCTCGGCTACGACCACCTGCTCGTCTTCGACCACGTGTTGGGCGCGCACCCGGACCGCTTCGAGGGGCGCTTCCGGCCGCCGTACAACCACCAGACGCCGTTCCACGAGCCGTTCGTGCTGTTCGGCTACCTGGCAGCGGTGACGACCACGATGGAGCTTGTGACCGGCATCTTGATCTTGCCGCAGCGGCAGACGGCGCTCGTCGCCAAGCAGGCGGCGGCGGTCGACGTGCTGTCGAAGGGGCGGCTGAGGCTCGGCGTCGGCATCGGCTGGAACTTCGTCGAGTACGAGGCGCTGGGCGAAAACTTCCGCAACCGCGGCCGCCGCATCGAGGAGCAGATCGCGTTGATGCGCGAGCTGTGGACGAAGGAGTTGGTCGACTTCGACGGCAAGTACCACCAGGTGCGGCAGGCCGGCATCAACCCGCTGCCGGTGCAGCGGCCGATCCCGGTGTGGATGGGCGGCGTCGTTGAGCCGGTGCTGAAGCGCGCGGCGCGCATCGCCGACGGCTGGTTCCCGCAGTTCCGGCCGGGCCCGCAAGGGGCGGAGACGATCGAGCGGCTGCGCGGCTACGTGCGCGACGCCGGCCGCCGTTCCGAGGACCTCGGCATCGAAGGGCGGATCAGCATGTTCAACACGCCGGAGGGGGAGTGGGGCACGGCGCTCCAGGGCTGGCGCGACATGGGGGCGACGCACGTGACGTTCAACACCATGAACGCCGGCCTCGGCACTCCGCAAGGCCACATCGACGCGATACGGCGATTTGCGGAAGTTGGTAGTTTGTAGTTCGTAGCTGGCAGTGAGGAGGAACGAGACATGGCGTACTTTCTCGCGAAGACCGACCCCGAGACCTACTCCATCGACGACCTGAAGCGTGACGGGACGACGGAGTGGGACGGCGTGCGTAACCCGGCCGCGGTGAACGCGATCAAGAGCATGAAACCGGGTGACCGCGTCATCATCTACCACTCGCAGGGGCAGGCGGCGGTCGTCGGGGTGGCGGAGGTGGCGTCGGCGCCGCGTCCCGACGCGAAGGACGCGAAGAGCTGGGTCGCCGATATCAAGTACGTCCGCCACGCGAAGAAACAGGTGACGCTGCGCGAGATCAAGGAATCGCACGAGTTCGACGACTGGCTGCTCGTGCGCCAGGGCCGGCTGAGCACGATGTCCGCGCCCGTCGAGTTCTGGAAATGGCTGCAGAAGCAGGGCGCGTTCTAACAGGCGTGCTGAAGAAGGCCCGAAGCGGCCGGAGTGCCTTGAGGTGGACTGCCCATTGCAAACCTGCTCCGCGCGGGCTGAAAAGCCCGCGCCACGGGGGGTGAACGGACTCCTTCAGCATCCTGTTAAGCGAGAAATGAAAGCGACCCGCTCCGCAGCGGGTCGCTTGCTCCCCCGGCACATTCGCCGGCGCGCAGTTCCTCGGCTACGCGGCGCGGCGATGCACGTGTACTGAGTTGATGGTCTCGAGCGCGCGGTTGCGCATCTTCATCGCGTCGGTGCGCGTGTGGAGCGCTTCGCTCAGGGAGACGAGCGGCAGGGCGAAGAGCGCGAGCGACCACGTGCCGAAGTGGGTGAGCGCGAGCGCGACGCCGACGGCCACGGCGCCGAGTACCGCGTACTGCGGCACAAGCCACAGGTAGTTGCCGCGCCAGACGTTCGCGAGCGATCGGTGCTGGTCGAGCGAGATCGCGCACGCGACGAAGAGCGAGTTCACGGCCATGTTCGCGAGCCCGGCGACGACGGCCGGCATAGCGACATCGGACAGGCTGGTAGTGCCGACGTTGCCGTCGAGCCTGGCGGAACGTCGCGACGTACGCCGCGCCCGCGATCGTCAGCGCGCCGAAGTTGAACGCGCTCTTCGAGATCTGCGAGTGGCATCGGATGTGGCCCGCGACGATGATCGGCAGCACGACGAGCGCCACGCCCCACATGCCGAAGATCGCGCCGGCCGCCATGAGCGCCGCGCCGCTGACCGACACGTGGCTGTCCACGAACAGCTCGACCGCGAACAGCTCCGCGCCGGCCGCCGCGACGACGAGCGCGGCGAGCATGATCGCGTTGTGCGACGTTGCGTCCATCAGGCCCCAGCCGGTCAGGGCGACGCCGGCCAGGCCCGTCGCGACCACGAACACACTGAGCAAAGCCAAATTCGTTCGGGAGTCGCTCACCTTACTGTCCCTTTCCTCCGTCTCGTGCCGTGCGGGAGGAATCACTCACTCTGGTACGAAGCCCCACTTGATGCTGCCCCACTTGATGGAGCCCCATTTGATGCTGCCCCACTTGATACTGCCCCACTTGATGCTGCCCCATTTGATGGAGCCCCACTTGATGCTCTCCGGGTTCGCGAATCCGGCCGCGCGGAGCAGGAGCAGGTTCGGCTTCGTCGCGGGCGTCGGGTCGGAAACCGCGCCGAAGCCCGCGGAAGTATCGACCTGGACGATGCTGGCGGAGGAGTCCGACGGCAGCTCGGCCGCGCCTTCGATGAGCGCCTGCTTCACCTGGCCCGGCGTCCACTCAGGGTGGTCGTGAATGACGAGCGCCGCGGCGCCGCTCGCGACGCCGGCGGCCATCGACGTGCCGCTGAGTTGCAAGTAGTGCCGGCCGACGATGTTGTCAGGCATCTGCCCTGCGAGTACGCTGCGCGGGCTCAGCACCGATATCAGGTGCCGGCCGGGCGCGTACACGTCCGGCTTGGCGAAGCCGTCCTGGGTGGCGCCGCGGCCCGACCACGAGGGCACACTGTCGTCGGCGTAATCCGGCGTACCGGCGTCGTCGACGGCGCCGACGGTCAGGACGAACGGGTCGTTGGCCGGCGCGTAGGAGACGGCATTCGCGCCGCTGCCCGTGTTGCCGGCTGCCGCGACGACGAGGAGGCCGCGGAACGTCAGCAACTCCACCGCGGCGTCGAGCGGGTCCGTGGTGTAGCTCTGCGCGATGTCCGTGGTGAGCGACAGGTTGACGACGCGGATGTTGTAGCGGTCCTTGTTCTCCAGGACGAACTGGAGACCGTTGATGACGTCGCTGATGGTGGCCGCGCCGCCGGCGTCGCCCACCTTGACGTTGACGAGGTTGGTCTGCGGAGCGACGCCGGTGTACCGGCCGTCGGAGCGCGCGCCGTTGCCTGCGATGAGGCCGGCGACGTGGCTGCCGTGACCGTAGCCGTCGCCGGGCGACCGGTCCTTCGATACGCTGGCGACGATGCGGTGTTCGCCAAAGTCACGGCTCCTTACGATTCCGGTGTCCACGACGGCGACGGCCAGCCCCTGGCCCTGGTTGCCGTCATCCCATGCGCTGTCCGCGTTGATCTCCTGCGGGTACACGCTGTCGGGTCCGGTCTCATCGACCGGTGTGGCGTCGTCTTCGTCTGCGTCCGTGGATGAGACGGGGCCGTCGAGACTGATCCAGGTCACGTGCTGCTCGTTCGAGAGCGCGGCGAGGCGCTCGGCCGGGACGTTGGCCGCGACGCCGTGGATCAGCCCCAGTTCGGTGCGCACGTCGCCGCCGAGCGACGCGACGAGCGCGCCCGGATCGGCAGAAACGTCGGTCTGGACGATGACCGGCACCGGCTGGCCCGGGTGCGCGCCGCGATACTCCCAGACGGCGGTGTGGGTGTTAACCGGCGCCGCACGCGAAGCAACCCCGGCAGAGGCCAGGGCCGCGATGAACGTGAGACCCGCGAGGACGAGGATCCTGGTGCGCCATGAAGCCGGCATGTCACCTCCGCTGGGGATAAGCTCCCCGGTCTTGCTCCCGCGCCACCGCCTGGCGCGAGTCTCGGACAATGAAAAACCCGGCAGCCCGGCTATCGTGCTCTCGCCGCGGCGAGAGGGTAGACCCGTGGCTTTGCGTCCCCGCCTTTCGGACGGGTTTGCCTTTTTCGGAGGTGTCCTATTCAGTTCGGTCGAAGCCCGCCCGGCGGCTTCTACCGACATCATCGGACGCGCAGGCGCGATCTGTTGCCTCGCGAACGACGAAACGGAGCCGACGCTCGGAGAAAGAAAACGACCTCGCGTTTTGCGAGGTCATTTGCTCCCCCACCCGCCGTGGAGGTCGTCTATGCTCGGCGGGCTCCAGCGCTCGGTGCTTCGATCATCGGCGCCGGGCGCCGACCTGGTGCCCGGCTGCCGCCTCAGCCCGCGGCCGCGCGGCCGGTGCCGGATGCGCCGACGGGCAGTCCCGCGAGGATCAGGTGGGCGATGTCGTTCACCGACGTGATGCGCGGCCGGCGCTGGCGGCTGTTGACGCGCGTGATCGACGTGTGGTCGAGCTTGAACGTCTGGAAGCCGGTGAACACGAGCCCCAGGAAGTGGTGCAGGAGCGCGTTGATCGTCTCCTCGTGGCAGACGACGATGACGTTGAGGTCGCGCGTCTCGCTGTAGCGTTCCCACACCTTCTCCACGAACGCCTCGGTCACGCGCTCGAAAAAGGCGGCCGCGCTCTCGCCGCCCGCAAGCTCGTAGCTCTGGAGCGGATACGTCTTTTCGAACCACTCCGGGTAGGCGTCGCGCGCCTTCGACACCGGTACGTCGTGGAATCCGCCGGCACGGAACGAACCGAGGCCGGGCTCCTCGATGGCTGTCATGCCGGCGACGCGCGCGATCGCTTCGGCCGTCTGCGCGGTCCGCAGGTACGGCGTGGTCATCAGGTGGTCGATGCGCGCGTCTCGGAAGCGCTTCGCCATCTCGGCCGCCTGCTGCTGGCCGAGGTCAGAGAGCGGAAAGTCATTCTGGAACGTGTCTGGCGGAATGTCGGACTCGCCGTGCCGGACGAGGTAGAGCTCCATCGTTCACTCCTCGGTCGCCGTGTGGTGCAAGGACGTATCAGGGTACCGCCCGCGGCGTCCGCGTGCGACCGGCGGCGGCCGCATCGACGCACCACCGCCAGGTCGTCCCGGCGACGAGCGGCGACCCGGGCTCGACGAGGGCCACGCCCGTGCCATCGATGCCCTGCGCGGCCAGGTTGAACGCATCGATGGCGCAGGTCTGCGGCTCGACGCAGACCGCGTGCGCGGGCGTGTAGACGACCGCGTGCGCGACGTTCGGCGACTGCTCCATGCGCAGTTCGATGCCGCCCCAGCGGATGCGCAGCGACCCGCGCGGGTGACGGTAGCACGCGTCGAGCCGGCGGCGCGCGAGCGGCTCGCCGCGGCGCAGGTCGTGCTCGCCTACGGCCGGCTTCAGCCATCCCGTGGGGATCATGTCGACCGTCTCGTAGTGCTGATCCGCATCGACGAGCACGCGCACGTCGTGGCCGGGCCGGACGTCGCGCCGGAACCACGGGTGCCAGCCGACGCCCGCGGGGAACGCGCCACGCGTCGCGTATAGCTCGATGCGCTGCGCGATGCCGTCGTCGAGCACGTCGAACTCCTGCACGGCGCGGCCGCCAAACGGCCACGCCGCGTCGAACGACAGCGAGACGCGGCACGAGTGCGATGTGACGGCCTCGACCGTCCACGGGCGGCGGACGCCGATGCCGTGCAGCGCGTGGGCGGCGCCGTTCGCGATCGACGTCGTACAGCCGGCCGCGCCACGTGAAGCGCCCGCCGTCGATCCGGTTCGGCCACGGCGCCATCGCGTACGACGAGAAGGAGAGTGGATCGCGCAGCGTTTCGTCGGGGTCAGCGGGCGCGTGCAGCAGGGGAAGCCATCGGCGCCCGTCGCGGATCGCGAGTTGCAGCAGGCGGCCGCCCGCCTGCGGGGCGATGAACGCGCGCGTGCGGCCGCATTGCAGTTCGATGATGTCCACGAGTTCAGCCTGCGGAGGTGCGGCGCCGGTGCGGCGCGCATCGAGATGTGGCTGCCGGACTAGGATTCGAACCTAGATTCACGGCTTCAAAGGCCGTTGTCCTACCATTGAACGATCCGGCAGCGCGTCCCCATAGTATCGGACGCCGCCGCATCGACGGAACGCCGGAGCGCGGTCCTGGGCGCGGCAGCGGCTGCGAAAACCGCAGGGCGTCGTCGCTGATGAACGCTGACTGAGTTGCACATAATCACCGTAGGCGATATGGCGCGCAGCCGATCCGCGCGTGCAGGAGGTCATCATGGTGGTGTCAACATCTACCAGCGGCACGTCAACGATGCCGGTCGAACTGGCGGCGTTCGTCGAATCGGAGCGGCGGCGCGCGGACGTCGCGGGCGCCGCGGTCGTGGCGTTCGGCCGGGAGGGCGTGCGATTCGAGGGCTACTTCGGGCACGCGAACATCGAGCGTGGCGAGCGCGTGAACGCCGCCACGTTGTTCCGCGCCGCTTCGATCTCGAAGCTCTTCACGACGACGCTGCTCATGCAGGAGATCGATGCGGGCCGCGTCGGGCTCGACGATCCGGTCAACCAGCACCTGGACGCGCGGACGCGCGTGCTCGATGCGCGCGGCGTGCCGGCGAACAACGTGACGGTGCGGCACCTGCTGACGCACACATCCGGGCTGCCGGTGTCGTGGAAGGGGCTTGAGTACGGGAACCCATTGCTCTCGCACGCGGCCGGCGGGCTGCGCCTGCCCGAGACGCTGGAGGACGTCGTCGCCGGTATGCGCACGATCCGCGC
Organism: uncultured Chloroflexia bacterium; assembly: GCA_963701135.1. Classification (GTDB taxonomy): domain Bacteria; phylum Chloroflexota; class Dehalococcoidia; order DSTF01; family JACRBR01; genus CAYJMJ01. The sequence continues at coordinate 1,663,029 of OY969567.1, read as the reverse complement.
GCCCGGCGAGCGCATTGTCTACGCGAACGGCGGCTTCTCGCTGCTCGGGTATCTCGTACAGCGGCTGAACGGACGGCCGTTCGAGGAGCTAGTGAAGGAGCGCGTGCTGGAGCCGCTCGGCATGCACGATTCCGGGTTCGTCGTGGAGCCGCGCATGCCGCGGCTGGCGACGCCCTACGGAGGCGCGATCATCGGTGGTTCCGGGCGGAAGCCGGCGCCGTTCGTGAAGATCCTGGCGGGGCCGGCCGGGGCGCTGCTGACCACGGTGCCGGAGCTCGCACGATTCGGCCGAATGCTGCTGCTCGGCGGCGAACTGGACGGGCGGCGCGTGTTCCCGGGTGCGCTGCTGACGCCGGCATTCGACGTGCACGCGCGCAATCATCCCGACCTCGACACCGGCTGGGGGCTCGGGTTCCAGCCGCACTCACTTCGCGGGCGGCGGGCCACCGGCCACGATGGAGGCCTCGCGGGCGTCGCGACGTGCGTCCAGGTGTTGCCTGACGACGGCATCGGCGTCGTCGTGCTGACGAACGGCGGCGATGCCTCGTACGTCCACCGCGCAGCGCAGCGCGTGCTCGAGACGATGCTGGGCGTGGCGCCCGAAGCCGTGCCGGGGTCCCCCGCCGGCATCCCGGACGCCCTCGCATCGCAGTGGCGCGCGTTCACGGGTCGCGTCGTCGGGCGGTACCGGCTCGTCAACATGATGCCTCCCGGCGTGGTGACGTTCGTTGCGGATCGGATAGTCAGACCGCGCATCGCGCACGTGAGCGACGGCGTGCTGGCGGTCGAGGGCTTCGACAGGGAGCCCGCGTTCCTCTATCCGGACGGCGACGTCGGGCGGTACAGGCTGGCGCACCCGATGGCGAACGGCTCCCGCGCGATCATCGACGAGCGGCGCGACGGCGCGCATCTCTGGGTTTCCCTCCTGCACGCGCGTCAGCTCAAGTAGCGGCTCCCGGTCATCTCATGTGCGCCTAGCCAATTGCCCGAAGCGGCGGCGCGATCCATAGTGTTGGGGCTCGCGCCGGGTGGTGCGGGCTACTGCTGTGACGCGGGCGCGGGGCCGGCGTCCGCGGACCGCACCAGGAGGGAACACATGCCAACATTCGCTCTGACCGTCCAGACCGTCTTCGGCGAGGGCAGCATCGCCGAGCTCGGCCAGCGCGCGAAGGCCGCCGGCTACAAGCACGGCCTGGTCGTCACCGACCCGGGCATCCGCGCCGCCGGCATTCTCGACTCCGTACTCGCGTCGCTCGACGAGGCGGAGGTCGCCTACACCGTGTATGAGAACGTCACGCCGAACCCGACGATCCAGGAGGTCGACGGCGGCGTGGCGGTGATGAAGGACGTAAAGGGCGACTTTGTGATCGGGGTCGGCGGCGGCAGCGCCATCGATGCGGCGAAGGGCATCGCCGTGACGACGGCGATGGGCGGCGCGACGTCGAAGGACTATCTCTTCGGCCCCGGCAGCACGCCGTTTCCGAACAAGGTGCTGCCGCTGTTCGCCGTCCCCACGACGTGCGGCACCGGCTCCGAAATCTCGGTCGCGGCCGTGATCACCGACTCGGAGACGCATTACAAGCACCTGATGCTGAACTGCACGCCCAACGTGGCGATCCTCGACCCTAACCTGGTCGCCAAGATGCCCGCGCCGATCACGGCCGCCACGGGGATGGATGCGCTCACGCACGCCATCGAGGCGTACGTGAACCCGGGCAACACGCCTTTCACGCGCATGTTCGCGACGCGCGCGATCCAGCAGGTCAGCCGGCACCTGCGCACCGCCGTCAACGGCCCGAACCGGCCGGAGGCGCTGAAGCATATGCTCTACGCGGCCGACATCGCCGGCCAGTCGATGTCGGCAGGTCTCGGGCAGGTGCACGGGCTGTCGCACGTCGTCAGCGGCCGCCTGGGCACGCCGCACGGCGTCGCGAACGCGATCCTGCTGTCGCAGGTCGTCGATTATCACAAGGAGTTCCTGTCCGAGCAACTGACGGAGATCGCGCCGCTCCTGGGCATCAACGCCTTCGGCATGCCGGCCGACCAGGTGGGCCGCGACGTGGTCGTCGGCGATCCGCTCGCTGCGCAGCGAGATCAACGTGCCGTCGAAGCTCAGCGACGTTGGCATGAAGGAGTCGGACGTCGCGCAGTTCGTCGAGGACGCGCAGAAGTCGCAGGGCATCTTCATCGCGGCGCCGCGGCCGGCGACGGCGGAGGACCTAGCGGCGATCTACAAGAGCGCGCTCTAGGGCGCTACGCGCAGAACCAAGAACCCAGAACCAAGAACCTATCCGGATACCGAGAGGGTCGCCGCGGCGGCCCTCTTCGCTTGTTCGGGCATCTGATCGAACCTAAAATGAGCGTACTCGCATGATGAAGGCTGATTTCGGCATCGACCTCGACGAAGTGCGCCGCGTCATCGACGCGGCGGAGGTGCTCGTCGTGCGCTTCTCGATCACGGACCGCCGGCTGCTGGTCGATGCCCGCACGAACGAGGAGTACGGCCCGATGATCCGCGTCGTGCCGAAGGCGGGGTCGGCCGAGGAGCGCTTCCGCAGCCTGAAGATGCTGCGGCCGCGCTTCCGCGTGCCGGAGCGCATCCTGACGTTCCATTGGCCGCGGCACGCGCGCGCGCTCGCCGAAGCGGGGGTGTGGGACCACCTGGCGCGCCGTCTCGTCGGCATGGGCTGGTCGGATACGGCCGCGCAGTGCGACGAGGCGTATCGCGAGCTGCTCAACGAAGAACGGCTCGTCGAAATCGCCGCGATCCGCGGCGGCGAGGGCTTTCACACCAAGTGGTCGAAGGACGGGCAATCCGATGAGTGAGCAGCACGTCATCGACCTGCGCTCCGACACCGTGACGCTGCCGTCCGATGAGATGCGGCGCGCGATCGCCGAAGCGCCCGTCGGCGACGACGTGTTCGGCGAGGACCCGACCGTACGGCGGCTGGAGGAGATGGCCGCCGAGCGCACGGGCAAGGAAGCCGGCCTGTTTGTCGCCAGCGGCACCATGAGCAACCTGGTCGCCGTCATGGCGCACTGTAGCCGCGGCGACGAGGCGATCGTTGGCAGCGAGTCGCACATCCTGCAGTACGAGGTCGCGGGCGCGGCCGGCGTCGCCGGCGTGCAACTGCGCACGGTGCCCAACGACGCGCGCGGCCGCATCGACCCCGCCAGCGTCGAGGCGACGGTCCGCGGCGAGAACGTGCATCACCCCACCACCGCGCTGCTGTGCATCGAGAACACGCACAACCGTGGCAGCGGCGCCGCCATCCCGCTCGACGATATGGAAGCGCTGGCCGGCGTCGCGCGCCGCCACGGCGTGCGCGTGCACGTCGATGGCGCACGCATCTTCAACGCGGCGCTCGCGCTCGGCCTGAGCGTGCGCGCGCTGGTCGAGCCCGCCGATTCCATCGGCTTCTGCCTGTCGAAGGGACTGGGCGCGCCGGTTGGCTCCGTGCTGTGCGGCTCCGGCGACTTCATCGCCCGCGCGCGGAAGATGCGGAAGATGGTCGGCGGCGGCATGCGCCAGGCGGGCGTCATCGCGGCGGCCGGCGTCTACGCGCTCGAGCACATGGTGGACCGCCTGGCCGACGACCACGCCAACGCGAAGCTGCTGGCGCGCGGCCTCGCGGAGCTGCCGATGGTCGACCTCGATCCCGAGACGATCGACACGAACATCGTGATCTTCCGCGTGGACGGCGACGCGCTCGGCTTCGCGCGGTCGATGAAGCGCGCCGGCGTGCTTTCGACCATGCCCGGCGTGGGGCGCATCCGCATGGTCACGCACTACGGCATCGAGCGCGCGGACGTCGAAGACGCGCTCGAACGCGTGCGCCACGCGGCGGCGGCGCTCGCATGACGTTACGGCGGCTGCTGCTCACCGCGATCGTGGCGCCGCTGGCGCTGGCGTCTGCGTGCTTCTCCGACACCGCGTGTTCGAAGTGCCAGGACATCGTCACCACGGTCCCGTGGAGCGCGCCGGAGACGCACACGTACACCCTGAAGCAGGATGGGAAGGACAAGGGCACGACGACGCTGGCCGTCGAGAAGGACGGCGACCGCTTCGTGCTGAAGCAGATCTCGCGCGACGACAAGGGCAACTCCGACGAGTCGAGCGTGACCGCGGACGGCGCGACACTGAAGCCGATCACGAGCACGCGCACGATCGTCGATTCCAGCCTGCGCAAGGTCGCGGAGTCCAGCTACGAGGCGGTCGACAAGGAGAAGTGCTCGTCGGGACAGATCGTGCGCATCCAGCAGAGCGCGTACGAGCCGCCGTCGGACACGACGCCGGACAGCACGCGGAGCAACCCGCTGTGCGTGCCGGACCACTCGTACGACAACAACTCGGCGCTGTTCCTGTGGCGCACGATCAAGTTCGAGAAGGGCTACACGATCCTGTACCGGACGGTGCTCGCGGACCGGCGCGACACGCAGACGTTGACGCTGCGCGTGCGCGACCAGGTGAAGCTCGCGACGCCGTCGGGCGACGTCGATGCGTGGATGGTCGACATCGAGGCGGGCACGGGCACGCAGCGCGCGTGGTTCGCGACCACGCCCGACCACCGCATCCTGCGCTACGACAACGGCGGCCTGGTGTTCGAGATCGAAGAATAGAACCAAGAACCAAGAACCTAGAACCTAGAACCTAGAACCTAATCTCGCACGCCCAGGTTCTTGGTTCTAAGTTCTTGGTTCTGGCTGACGCAGTCAGCCCAAGCGCACCGCCAGGCACGTGGTCGTGCGCTGGACGCCTTCGGCGCGCTGGATGCCGTCGGTGATGGCGTTGCCGAGCTTGTCGAGGTCGTCGGCCTCGAGCTGGACGATGACGTCGAACGGGCCGGTGACGGTGTCGACGGCGACGACGCGCGCATCGCCGTGGTGCATCTTCTGCACCGCCTCGCCGACGGCCTTCGCCTTGCCCACTTCGGCCTCGATGAGCACGTACCCGCGGACAGACATGGGAGCCCCTCCTGGTGTCGCATGATGGCCCGGTCGATTGGCTGGATCATAGCGGTTGCGAGGGGACGGCGGAAAGCAGGCCCGCGCGATCCGCGCGGGCCTTTCCGTCACGCGTAGCGCCGGGTTAACGGTGGGCCATTCGGACGCCCACGCCGGCGATGCCGAGGCTCACGCTCAAGGCCGCGGCGAGGAGCCACCAGTTTGCATCAAAGCCCCGGCTGGCGCCGCCGCCGGCCGTTGGCAGCGTCAGCTCGGAGTCTGCCGACCCAGCCATGTCCGGAGGCCTGCACGGCTCGGCACGGCACCTTGCCGAGATCCGGCGGTGTTGCTCCCTCACGGCATAGATCTCGAACGGGGAAGTAGCGGATCAACAGCTCATTGCCATCGGGAACGGTTGCGATGGGTCGACGAGGCACCCGCGCAGAACTCGTCTCCTGCCGGGGCCACGGTTGCGCCGAGGCACGACACCGAAGAGTTGCACGAGCTAGTAGCGATGTGTAAGGGCCCACACGATGGCCATGATAGTTTGGAATGCCGCCAACGTCAGGACGGCCCCCGCAAGCACCAGCAGTGTACGGCGCAGTCTGGTCCCGAGGACTATCCCCCACGGCCCAATTGCCACGGGCTTGTTCTCGTCCATAGTGTCTCCAAGAAGTGAAAAAAAGCGTGGCGGAGAAGGCGCGGTCCGCGCCTTCTCCGCCGTTCCTTTCAGGCCCCGCTACCACCCGTACGTTCCGTGGGGCGTGCAATTACCCCACGCGTCCTCCTGAATCCACACGTGGAAGTGCCCGAGGACGATCTCGAAGGGGTAAATGCCCTGAACGTAGTTCGCCGTGCCATCTGCAAAAGCGTACTGGATTCCCGGCCACCATGTCGACCAAGTTTGCTCATCATCGACGTGTCCGGGGGGAACATACCATTCATTGTATTGGACTGAGCCCATCCAGGTCACGCTGCTGTAATCGTACCTGAAGCTGTTCGTAATGCCGAACGCTGCAGTGGCCGGGATAGTGTACCAGGCCGAACAAGTTCTCTGGGACACAGTGGCGACTCCGGCTTCGGCGGGCAGCGCGCGTGAGTCCGACATCGCGGCCGACAGAGTCACGGGCCCAGCCGGCGTGTTTAGCGTCACGCTGGCGGACGGGTTCTGTGGTGTAAGCTTGGGCAGATCGAATGCCACTTCGCCGTGAACGGCAGGTGCCGCGTCCGCAGCGTCGCCCGGTCCTGTCTGAGCTCGCACGGTCTCCGGCCCGCCTGTCAGGACTAGAAGGTACGCAACCAGCAGCGGCGCCAAAGAGAAGCGCAGCCCCCATTTCGTCAGGTATCTAATCAATTTTCCTCTCCTTTGGCTGATAACCACGAACCATGTCACGACTCGGCCGACTGTCGCCACGGTTCGCTTTCACCCCAAGGCCGGGGACTTCCAGCAAGCCCTGAGCCTTACCCGATACGCAAACTGGCAGCCAGCCCTCGGAGAGTACGCCCGGTCGCGGAAATGTGGCTAGAGGAGCCTTCCCCGGGCATTTGTCCCCGGGTGGCTGGTGGGCATCAAGCCGCTGCGGAAGGCGTGGCAATCTTCTTCGGCGCGGTTTGCCGCGTCTTGCTCGACCATGATGACAGACAATTTGGTGCTTCACCGGGGGTTACGCCAAGCTGGTCAGCGATCTCTTCATTATGTGTGAGACCGTCCGATCGTCTTCAACATCTCAACTTCGCGGGGGGGGGGACAGCACACAAGCGGCACCAAACGACAATTTCTACCCGTCCGTGTCCTGAACAACCTCGGTCGCAAGCGCACCTGCCCTCATGGCGATCGCAACCGCCTGCGCCCGGTTCGCCGCGCCCAGCTTCAGCAGGATTACCGATATCTGGTTGCTCACCGTGCTCCGCGCCACTCCCAGCCGCGCGGCGATCTCCTTGTCCGTGAGCCCGCACGCCGCCATCGCCAGGATCGCCGTCTCTCGCCGCGTCAACGCCGATTGCACCGCAGCACCCTCAGTCCTCGCTATACCGGTCGGTATCCGAGGATGCGAGGATACGTTGGCACCGCCAATCTGTCAATGTGTAGAACGCGCTTGGGGGCAAAAGGTGACCCGCTCCCCCGGGAAAAACAAAGAAGCCCGGCCGCATCCGGCCGGGCTTCTTTGTTTCGAATCGCTGCGGACCGCCGCTACGGCGTCAGCGCCGGCTCCACGACCTTGTCGATGACGATGTCGTCGCCCTGGAGGTCGATGGTGACGGTGTCGCCGGGGCCGAAGCGCTCCTGCAGCAGCGCCTCCGACAGCCGGTCCTCCAGCTCGTTCTGGATGACGCGGCGCAGCGGGCGGGCGCCGAACACCTGGTCGTAGCCCTTCTCGCCGAGCCAGTCCTTCGCGGCGGCGGTCATTTCCAGCGAGATGCCCTTGAGCAGCAGTTGCTTCTCGAGGTCGCGGAGCTGCAGGTCGACGATCTGGCGGATGTGCGGCTTGGAGAGCGTGTGGAACACGACCTGGCTGTCGATGCGGTTGAGGAACTCCGGCCGGAAGACGCGCTTCAGGTCCTCGGTCACCTTCTCCTTCATCCTGGAGTACTGCTGCTCGGCGGTCTTCGCTTCGTCCTTGGCCACGTTGAAGCCCAGCCCGGACTCCTTGCGGATCAGGTCGGAGCCGACGTTGCTCGTCATGATGATGATGGTGTTCCGGAAGTCGACCCTGCGGCCCTTCGCGTCGGCCAGGTGGCCGTCGTCGAAGATCTGCAGCAGCAGGTTAAAGACGTCCGGGTGCGCCTTCTCGATCTCGTCGAGCAGGATCAGGCAGTACGACTTGCGCCGCACGGTGTCCGTGAGCTGGCCGCCGTCGTCGTAGCCGATGTAGCCGGGAGGCGCACCGACGAGGCGCGAGACGTTGTGCTTCTCCATGAACTCGCTCATGTCGAGCTTGATCATGTTGTCTTCGCTGCCGAACATGAACTCCGCCAGCACGCGCGGCAGGTACGTCTTGCCGACGCCGGTCGGGCCCAGGAACATGAACACGCCGATGGGGCGCTTCGGGTCCTTGAGGCCGGCGCGGGACCGCCGCACGGACTTCGCGATCGCGGTGATCGCCTCGTCCTGGCCGATGACGCGGCTGTGCAGCACGTCCTCCATCTGGAGCAGCCGCTGCGACTCCTCGCTGGCGATGCGCGCGACCGGGATGCCGGTCCACATGCTCACGACGTCGGCGATGTCGTCCTCGGTGACGATGGGCTTCTCGCCCTCGCGCGTCACTTCGAGGCCCTGCTCCATCGAATCGATCTTCTCCTGCAGCTTCACTTCGCGGTCGCGGAGCTCGGCGGCGTACTCGTACTGCTGCGACGAGATCGCGGCGTCCTTCTCCTTGCGCAGCGACTCCAGCCCGCGCGACGCTTCCTTGAGCGACGGCGGCGTCGCCGAGCGGCGGATGCGCACGCGGCTCGATGCCTCGTCGACCAGGTCGATCGCCTTATCGGGCAGGAAGCGGTCGGAGACGTAGCGCGAGGCCAGCTCGGCCGCCGCCTTCAGCGCCTCGTCGGAGATGAGCAGCTTGTGGTGCTCCTCGTAGCGCTCCTTGATCCCCTTGAGGATTTCGATCGTCTCTTCGACGCTCGGCTCCTCGACGAGGATCGGCTGGAAGCGGCGCTCCAGCGCGGCGTCGCGTTCGATGTGCTTGCGGTACTCGTCGAGCGTGGTCGCGCCGACGCACTGCAACTCGCCGCGTGCGAGTGAAGGCTTGAGGATGTTCGCCGCGTCGACGGCGCCTTCGGCCGCGCCGGCGCCGACGAGCATGTGCAGCTCATCGACGAAGAGCACGCAGTTGCCGCTCGACTTGATCTCGTCGATGACCTTCTTGAGGCGCTCCTCGAACTCGCCGCGGTACTTCGTGCCGGCGACGAGCGAGCCGATGTCGAGCGTGAGCAGGCGCTTGCCCTGCAGCGTCTCCGGCACGTCGCCGGCGACGATGCGGTGCGCGAGGCCTTCGGCGATCGCGGTCTTGCCGACGCCGGGCTCGCCGATGAGCACGGGGTTGTTCTTGGTGCGGCGCGACAGGATCTGGATGACGCGCTCGATCTCCTTCGAGCGCCCGATGACGGGGTCGAGCTTGCCCGCCCGGGCGGCCTGCGTCAGGTCCATGCCGAGCTGGTCGACGGTGGGCGTGCGGGTCGACGAGCGGGCGCCTGTGCCGGCGCTCTGCGGCATGCTCTGCGAGAGGATGCGCGTGGTCTCGGCGCGCACCCGCTCCAGGTTCACGCCGAGGCTCTCCAGGACGCCGGCGGCGATGCCTTCGCCCTCGCGGACGAGGCCCAGGAGCAGGTGCTCGGTACCGATGTAGTGGTGGTTCAGCCGGCGCGCCTCATCGACCGCCAGCTCGATGACCTTCTTGGCGCGCGGAGTCAGGCCGATCTCGCCGAGGACGGCGCGGTCGCCGCGGCCGATGATGAACTCGACGGCCGACCGGACCTTGTTGCAGCTCGACGCCGAGGTTGGCCAGCACCTTGGCCGCGACGCCATCGCCCTCGCGGACGAGGCCGAGGAGCAGGTGCTCAGTGCCGATGTAGTTGTGGTTGAACCGCTGCGCCTCTTCCTGGGCGAGCGTAAGAACACGTCGGGCGCGCTCTGTGAATTTATCGAACCGGTCAGCCATTGCAGCGCTCCAGCGTTAATTGCTAACTCTCTATATCGAATGTACCACAACGGAGGCCGGGAAGTCTAGTAGGAGCGCGCTACAGCTCTGTCACAGCGCCCGTTTGTTGATCTCTTCGGGCGCTTCCAGGTGCGTCTCGACCCGCATTCCCCCTGATATTCACAGTCGGCCGCCAGGCCGGACCCCGTCGATGGCCGTCCACGAAAGGTGGACGCGGTGGTGTTTCGGTTTGCGTCAGGCGGGCGCTTCTTCTTCCTCCGTACCAGGATCTACGTTGTCCGCGGCGTCGGCGATCGCCGGTTGTTCGGCCGGCGCGTTCGCGGCCGCTTCCGCCGCGGCGAACGCCTCGGCCATCGCGGAGCGCGGCTCCTCCTTCACGGGCGCGGGCGCGGGTGCGGGCGCGGGTGCGGGCGCGGGTGCGGGTGCGGCCTGAGCGGGTGCAGCCGCGGCCGCGGCGGGAGGCTCTTCCACGGCGCCTTCGTCGGCCGGTGCGGCCTCATCGGCCGCGACGCTCAAGCGCTCGCCGGGCTCGCGCGCCTGCACCGTGATGCCTTCGCGCTCCTCGAACTCCTTGCGCACTTCGTCGGGTACGCCGAGGACCTCGCCGGCGTCGCTGAACGTGAAGCCCATGCGCTCGCCGTCGTCGCGCGCATCGCGCAGGCTCAGGCCCAGGCGGTGCCGGTCGCGCTCGATGCGTACGATCTTCAGGGGAAGCAGGTCGCCTTCGCGCACCACTTCCTTCGGGTGGGCGATGCGGCGGTCGACGAGCTCCGACACGTGGATCAGGCCTTCGACCGGACCTTCGATACGCGCGAACGCGCCGAAGGTAACGAGCTTGGTGACCATGCCGGGTACGACGCGGCCGACCTGGTACTTGTCGACGATCAGGTCCCACTCCTCGGGCTGCGCGCGGCGCAGCGAGAGCGCGATCTTCTTCGTCTCGGGGTCGACCTTCATGACGTAGACGTTGACTTCGTCGCCGACGTGGTACATCTCTTCCGGCGTCTTGTTGCGGTCCCACGAGACTTCGCTCAGGTGCGCGAGACCGTCGGCGCCGCCGAGGTCGATGAACACGCCGAAACTGCGGACGCTGGAGACGCGGCCCTTGCGGATCTCGCCTTCCTTGAGTTCCGCGAGCAGGCGGTCCTTCTGTTGCGAGCGCCACTCCTGCAGCGCCGCGCGCTCGGAGAGGATCACGCGGTTGCGGCGGCGGTTGATCTCGATCACCTTGAGGCGCAGCTTCTTGCCGACGGTCGATGAGAGGCCGCCCTCGCCGTCCTGGTCGGGGCGCACGCCGACGACCTGGGACAGTGGCACGAACGCCGGCACGCCTTCGACGTGCACGAGCAGGCCGCCCTTGTTGTAGCCGGTGACTTCGCCGTCGAACGCCTCGCCCTCTTCGAACCGCGTCTGCAGGACGCGCCACCCACGCTCGCCGCGCGCGCGGTCGACCGACAGGATGACCTGGCCCTGGTCCGCCTCGGGCTGCATGACGTAGACGAGGATCTTCTCGCCGACTTCCACTTTGCTGAGCGGGTCGGCGCCCATGGAGTGCATCTCGTGCGGCGGGATCACGCCCTCCGACTTCGCGCCGAGATCGACGATCACGCCATCGCGCTGGATGCCCATGATCGTGCCCTCGATGACTTCGCCGCGTCGCAGCGTTTTGAAGTCCGAGCCTGAGTCCAGCCAGTTCTGCATGGTGAAGACGGCGTCGCCATCGGTCTCTTCGACCTCCGGATTTGCGATGCCGCCACTACTGAATTCGGTCAACTGGATGCGTCCTCCCTATGACAAAATGAGCCGCTCCGGTCGCAAGCCTCAGACCTTCGGCCTGGTGCTCGTGACCGGTCCGGCTTCTGAGTCTGATTCTAGCACAGGCGTAACGAAGGGCGAAAGGCGATCGTCGAGGCCGTCTCGTCTTTAGAACAATGCTCCGCTATACTTCGCGCTGTCGCCCGCGAGGGCGCAGGGAAGGCCGTGGCGCCGCCCGGCGGCCGGCAGAGCACGCGCTCGGCCGGCCGCGACCACGATCGAGAGGAGGAGCGCGCGTGAGCTCGGTGGTAAAGAAGCGGCGCAAGAAGATGCGCAAGCACAAGCACCGCAAGATGCTGAAGAAGACACGCTGGCAGCGCAAGCACAAGGGCTAGCGGCGGGCGACGCCATGGCGTCGCCGCCGCGCCCGCGAGCGCGCAGTATCGACGGCCCCGATTGCCGGGGCCTTTTCGATGCTCCGCGGACGCCCTCGCCGATACAATGCGAGCGATGACGTTCGCCATCAAGCTCACGCACGACGAGCCGCGCCTGGTGTACCTGGCGCTCGTGTACCATCTCGGCCGGCCGGGCTCCGAGCTGGACCCGGTGACGAAGCTGCCGGGCGAGCACGGCCTGCGCGAGGTGAAGGTGGCGCTCGGCAACCGCCTCGACGACGAGTCGGCGATCGTCGAGCTGGACGGTGAGCGGTATCGAAGGCTGCTGTCCGCGATCTACGGCTGCGTGAACGAACTGCGCGTGTACCACATGCGCGGCGGCGGCGAGACCACCATCCCGCGTTTCAACGAGACGGCGCGGGCGCTGTTCCCGGCGATCGCCGGCGAGCCGGAGGCGGCGCTCGATGTCGCCGAGGCGATGATGATGCTGCACCGGCGGCTGGAGCGCGCGGTGCGGCGCGCCGGCGACGAGCAGGCGGCGCGGCCGGTGCCGGGCGAACGGCGGCGCAGGTGGCCGTTCCGGCGCTGACCGCGCGCTTATGCGACGCGAGACTGCAGCCTCGTCTAGGCACGATGATCGAACGGCGACTCACACGGCCTTAGGTCCTATAGGCGCGCAGGATGACGACTATCGGCCCAAAGCACCGGCCCATAGCGAGTGCTGTTCTAACACGCCAGCGCGACGGGCAGAGGACGGTGATAATTTCTTGCGCGAGCGACAGCACGGGAGATTTCAGAGGAAAAACGGAGTGGTCGTTGAACCGGACTGCACGTATTGACTTTGTTGGGACCGACGACGGCTGCCAACTTTGGACTGCGTCGGCCGGCGCCGGTCCCCCGATCGTACTCTGCCATGGCGGGCCAGGGCTGTGGGATTACCTCGCACCGGCCGCGGAGATGGTCGAAGACGCGTTCACTGTTCATCGCTGGGATCAACGCGGTAGTGGGCGATCAGGCGGCGCACCGCCGTACACGCTGCAGCGGTTCGTCGACGATCTGGAGGCGGTCAGAGCGCACTTCGGTTATGAACGGTGGATCGTCGGCGGGCACTCGTGGGGAGCGAGCCTCGCTCTGGAGTACGCTCTGCAACATCCGGCGCGCACGCGAGCGCTGCTCTACGTCTCCGGCACCGGGTTAGGCCGCCAATGGCGACCCCATTACCACGCGGAGCGCCAGAAGCGACTGGCGGCAGCGGGTGCTGACAAGCGATGGGAAGAGTTGATCTCGCGTGCGCGGTCGCTCGACGAAGAGCGAGAGCTATGCCTGCTCACCTGGATGACCGACTACGCAGACATATCGATTGGGCGCGCTGACGCCGCCGGCATGCTATCGGGCGGATTCGCGCCGAATTATGAAGTCAATAGGCGTCTCAGCGCTGAGCACAACGCCCGAGACGAACAGGCAATGATCGAACGCTGCCGCGGACTCGACGTGCCGGCGCTCGTCATCCACGGCGCTGCCGATCCGCGTCCCGTCTCGGCAGTGCAGTCGCTGATCGAAGCGCTACCCGATGCGAGTGTCGAAGTCCTCGAGCTTGCCGGGCATCTTCCCTGGGTGGAGCGCGATGTCGCCTTTTCCAGCATCATTCGTCGGTTCCTCACGTCGATTCCCGCCGGCGTGGCCTAGTCGGCGATCCCGAGACTAGCGCGAATCCCGCGCGATCGGCATGCGCACGAGTTCGGCAACAGGCCCGCTCGTTCAAGCGACTCTACATAATCCCCTACCACTGTGACCGCCGCCCGTGGTACTATCACTCATCTGATATAGCGTCTTATATATTGAGGGCGTGATGGTCACCAGCCCGTTCGAGAACTACTTGGACCTTGTCGAGGCGGCGCGCCTGCTTGGCATCCACCCGCAGAGCCTGCGGCGTCTGATCAAGCAGAAGAAGGTGCCGGCCGTGCTGTTCGCGGGGAAGTACCTGATCGAGCGGGACAAGCTGGAGATGTTCAAGTCGAACTACGACCCGCGCCCCGGGCGGAAGCCGATCCGCCGTCTCCTCTAAGAGGCTGCTGAAACAGGCTCAACGCGATTTGGACTGGAGTTCCGCGACGTGACGCTGCACCGCGCTGGCTAAGAGCCCGCGTTACGAGGTGAGCGTGACGTTCTTCAGCACCCATGCGAAGGCGCGTTAACCCTGATCGCGGTTCACCTCGAAGAAGGCCATGCTCTTGCGATACCAGTCGTCGCCGATCTTGCCGCTCGACCGCAGGTAGGTGAGCAGCACTTCGAGCGTCAGGATCGAGACGAGGCGGATCCCCACCTCCTCGAGCTTTGCGTGGCCGCCGGACTGGCGGTCGAAGAGCACGACGGCGTCGCGCACGAACAGCCCCTCGTCGCGCAGCCTGTTTGCGGTGAGAATGATGCTGCCGCCGCCGGTGATGAGGTCGTCCATGATCAGGGCGGTCTGGCTCGGGTGATAGAGCCCCTCGACGTCGGACTCCAGGTCGTCGGTGTGCGGGTGCAGGTAGATCAGCGGCACCTTCGACGTGAGCGAGAACGCCTCGGCGACGACGAGGCCGCCGAACGGGACGCCGCACACCAGGTCGAACGGGTCGACCTGCGGGTTGCGCATGGCCTGAAGCGTCTGCAGCTCCTGCAGGATGATGTGCGCGGAGCGGGCGAGCGCTGTCGGATGCGCGATGAGCAGGCGGAGGTTGATGTGGATGGGCGAGTGGACGGTGGTGCGGCCGAGCGTGAAGTCGCCGAACTGCACGGCGCCGAGCCGCCAGAGCGTGTCGGCGAGCCAGAGGTTGGACTGGCTGGTGAGTTCTTCAGGCATCGGTCATGGAAAAAGGCCCTCCATTTGCCGGAAAGCCTTTTCTCTGTGTGCTATTCAGTTCGATGGTTCCAGCAGGCTCCAGAACGGGTAACCTCCGTCATGGTTGGGAAAACCGCTCAACAGGCGTCCCCAGTATGCCCATGCTGGCGGAGCCTGCCTTGTCGGCCCGCCCTGCCCAGCCAGGCAGGGCGACTCAGTCGACTTGCCAGATACCCCAACGGATGCGGTCGTTCATGAGATACCTCCTTTGGTTGCCTGGCGTTCTCATGGCCCGTCCGGATCGGGCTAGATTTACGATATTTCGGATCTTCCAAGGCTGTCAAGGGCCGACTGCCTCGGCGTGCGCGAATACTACTCGACTGGTGCGCCGGGCGCACCGCGCGTCCGGCGCGCCGCGCGCGGCGTATGATCAGCGGAGACGCGAGCAGGAGGCTGCGCATGCGCCCCACGCTGACTCTCACCGAAACACAAAGCGGCGGCCCCGCCCTCGCGCCGCGCCGCGCCTGCTGCGCGCGCTCCGCATCGTCCATCCGTTCCCGACGCTGCTGAACGTGGCGGCGACGGCGGCGCTGGCGTTCGTGGCGGCGCGAGGCGCGCCCGACGCCGGCGTGCTGGCGACGATGCTGCTCGTGATGCTCTGCGCGCAGAGCGCGATCGGCGTCACGAATGACTATTTCGACCGTGAGCTGGACGCGCGGACCAAGCCGTGGAAGCCGATCGTGGCCGGCCTCGTGGCGCCGGGCGCCGCGCTGCTCATCGCCGTGGGCCTTATCGCAGCGGCGTGCTGCGCTGGCATCGACGCTCGGCCTTGCGGGCTTCGCGCTGGCGGTGCTCGGGCATGGCGTGCGGCCTCGCGTACGACGTGCGCCTGAAACGCACGCCGCTGAGCGCGCTGCCGTTCATGATCGCGATCCCGGTGCTGCCGGTCTGGGTGTGGGTCACGCTGGGCGCGTGGCAGGCGGTGCTGGGGTGGCTGCTGCCGCTCGGCGCGCTGATCGGCCTGGCGCTGCATCTCGCGAACACGCTGCCGGACATCGATGACGATGCGGCGCACGGCGTCGCGGGGCTGGCGCACCGCCTCGGCGCGCGCGGGTCGATGGTCGCGGGCGTGGACATCGTTCGGCGCGGCGCTGGCGTTGAGCGCGGTCATCGTGCCGGTGGCCGGCTACGACCTGCGCGTCTACGCGCCGACGGCCGCGTTCGGTGCTGCTGTGCCTCGGGAGCAGCATCGGGCTGTACGCGATGCGGAGGGATAGTTTCGCGCTTCAGTTTGGGTTCGGCGCGCTCGGCATCGGCTCCGTGGTGCTCGCCGCGGGATGGCTTGCCGCCGTTAGCTGACGCGTTCGACTTGGCGCGTCGCTTCGCGCGCCTGATACGATCGTGGGCGTGACCTCCGACGGCATCGGCATCTACCTGCACATCCCGTTCTGCACCGCCAAGTGCGGCTACTGCGACTTCAACTCGTACGCCAGCCACGAGCACATGATCCCGTCGTACACGGACACGCTGCTCAAGGACGCGGCGCTCTGGGCGCAGGCGGCGGGCGGGCGGCCGGTCGAGACGGTCTTCTTCGGCGGCGGCACGCCGAGCCTGAACCCGCTCGAGGAGATGGCGAAGATCCTCGACGGCCTGCGCGACGTCGTTCGACGATCGCGCCGGACGCCGAGGTGTCGCTCGAAGCGAACCCGGGCTGCCTTTCGACGGAGTACCTGCGCGGGCTGCGCGACATCGGCTTCAACCGGCTGTCGATCGGCGTGCAGTCGTTCGACGACGACGAGCTGGCGCGCGCTCGACCGCATCCACTCCGGCCGACGATGCGCGGCGCGGCGTTCGCGTCGGCGCGCGAGGCCGGCTTCGACAACGTGAACCTCGACTTCATCTACGGCCTGCCGGAGCAGCCGCTGCGCGCGTGGCAGCGCACGCTCGAGGAGGCGCTGGCGCTCGGGCCGGAGCACCTGTCGCTCTACGCGCTGACCGTCGAAGAGGGCACGCCGCTCGCGCGCGACGTCGCCCGCGGGCGGATGCCGGCGCCGGATCCCGACATGCAGGCCGACCACTACGAGTGGACGCAGGAGCGGCTGGCGCGCGCCGGCTACGAGCACTACGAGATCTCGAACTGGGCGCGGCCGGGGCATCGCTGCCGCCACAACCTGATCTACTGGCAGAACCGCGAGTACCTGGGGCTGGGCGCGGGCGCGCACTCGTTCCTCAACGGCGTGCGCTTCTCGACGGTGCTGCTGCCGAACCGCTACGTCGAACTCGTCGATGAATCGCTCGCCGCGCTCGACGGCGGCGCCGGCGAGATGCGCCACGTCGCCGGCGCGCGAGCAGATCACGCCGGAGCTGTCGATGTCCGACACGCTGATCCTCGGCCTGCGGCTCATCGATGGCATCGACGCTGGCCGCGTTCGCCGCGCGCTACGGCCGTGGCGTCGATGACGTGCACGGCGCGGTGCTCGACGAGTTCGCCGGCTACGGGCTGCTCGAGCGCACGCCGACGCATCTGCGGCTGACGCCGCGCGGCCGGCTGCTGAGCAACGAGCTGTTCCAGCGTCTGCTGCCGGCGGACACGGGGACAGCAAACAGCAAACAGCAAACAGCAAACACTGGCGCTTAGCCCGTTGCCGCGGCGATCGCTTCTTCGAGCGCTGCCGCGCGTGCGTCGAGTTGGGGGAGACGGATGTTGACGCGGCGATCGAGGCGCGGCAGCACGGTCGTGTCGCCCGACTCCAGATAGCGCCGCACGCTCCACGAGCAGATCGCGACGTTGTGCGCGCGGATCAGCGGAACCATGAGCCGTGGCTCCGCGCCGGAGAGCGGCGTGTCCTCCGCGTAGCCCGCGACGAGCGCGGCGGCGAGGCGCGGATCGATCGCCGTCTCGGCCGGCGCCTCGGCGCAGTCGCTGATGATACTCCATGCGATGTTGACGACGCGTGCGTCGCGGTGTGCGTGGTCGAAGTCGAGCACGCCGCAGAGTTCGCCCGCATCGAATAAGAGATTGTCGCGCTGAAAGTCTCCGTGTATCTGGGTGTCGGGAAGTTCGCCGTAGCCGCGGCGGGCAAGTTCTCGCAGGCTGCGATATCGCTGCGCGCGCACGGCGGAGGCGAGGCGGGCGTGGTCGCGTCCGAACTCACGGAGCATCTCGTTGAACGTGGCGAAGCGCGAAGACTTGCAGCGGCAGGTCCAGCTCCCAGATGCGGCCGAAGCCCGGGCGTTGCTCGCCCGCGCCGGCGGCGGCCATGTCGCGGTGGAGCCGTGCGAGCAGCCGCCCCTTGATTCGGAGGTGCGCGACGTTGTGCGCGGGCCCGGGTTGGCCCTGCAGCCAGGGAAACAGCGCGTAGTGGTCGCCGTAGCACTCGACGACGGTTGCGCCGTCGCGCGACTCGACGGGCGCCGCCACCGGCCAGCCGCGCGCGGCGACGTGCCGCAGCATCACGTGCTCGTAGGGGATCGAGGCGGCGAGACGCGCCCGGTTGTAGCGTCGCAGCGCGTACTCACCGCCGGTCGCCGTCACGCGCCAGTGCGTGTTGTATCGCCCCGCCGCGATGGCGTTGACGGCGACCGGCTCGACTCCGAAGTGCTCGAGGACGGCGTCGAGATCGGGGTTGGACGATTCGCCGGCTTCCATCACGCGAGCCCGAACACGGCGCGCGCGCGCTCGTAGTCCTCGACAGAGCGGACCTCCAGCAGCACGATGTCGCCGTCGAACGGCACTTCGTAGATATCACCCGTGTGCCGGTCGATGATCGCACCCAGGCCGCGCACGTCGTCGGTCAGGTTGCGCGCCTCGGCGAGCGCGGCGCGGCCCAGCACGATCGGCGAGCCGGGCGTGCCCTCGAACGTCGGGCGCGTGACCGCCGCACCGTGCGCGAGATGTTCGTCGAGCAGGCGGCGGTACACCCCGGCCGGGCGCGGCTGCTCGACCTCGACGATGATCGCCGTCGCGGTGTCGCGCGGCACAGCGGCCGCGCCCGCGCGGATCGCGCTGGCGATGCCCTCGCCCCAGCGCGGGTCAATGATGGGCTCGACGTCGTTACGCGCGACGAGCGGGATGATGCGTTCGGCATCGGCGCCGAGCACGACCTCGATCACGTTGACGCCGGCGGCCTGGAGCTGCGCGACCTGGAATTCGACCAGCGTATCGCCGCCGTCCCAGCGCAACAGCGCCGCAGGCTCGTGCGCGGCGTCGCGCGGCCCGGCCGCGAGCAGGATCGCCGCGGTGATCATCAGTCCGGCAGCAGCAGCTCGCCGCGCAGTACGGTGACGGCGTGGCCGCCGACGTGCACCGCGAGGGCGTCGGGCACGCCGGTCACGCGCAAGTACACGCGCCCGGGCTGGCCCAGCTCGATGCCCTGTTCCGACACGTAGCTGATCTCGGCGTCTCGCGCCGGCAACAGCGCGTGCTTTGCGATGAACGCGGCGGTGCAACCGTTGCTGCTGCCCGTCACCGGATCCTCGAACACGCCGGCCTCCGGCGCGAACGCGCGCACGTGGATAGCGGCGTCCGGCGACTGCGCGCCGATGCAGAAGACCGAGATGCCCTGCGCCACCTTCATCAGCGCCATCATGTCCGGCTGGACGCGCATCATCGCGTCGAGCGACGCGACCTGCGCAATCAACCAGAAGATGCCGGTCGAGACCCACTCGGCGCGCACGATGTCGTCCGGCTTCAGGCCGACGGCCGCGGCGATGGCCGCATTGTCGATGTCGGCCGGGCGGAACCGCGGCGCGGCCTGCGTCATCGTGTAGCGCGGCGCGTCTCCGCCGCTCACCGTCACCGGTATGACGCCGGCGCCGGTTTCGAGCAGCAGCGGTCCGCTTCCAGCGAGCTTGACGCGGCCCTCGCTGATCAGCGTGTGCGACGCGGCGATCGTCGGATGACCGGCGAACGGCAGTTCCGTGCCCGGCGTGAAGATGCGGAGGTGCGCGTGGTTCGCGGGCGACTCCGGCGGCAGCAGGAACACCGTCTCGGACAGGTGCTGGTTGAGCGCAATGCGCTGCATCGTCTCGGCGGACAGGCCGTCGCCGTCGACGACCGCCGCGGGGTTGCCTTCGAGCGGCGTCTTCGTGAAGGCGTCGACGTGGCGGATGACGCGCGCGGCGGTCACGTCGCGTGCCGGAAGACGCGCACGACGCGCCCGGCGGCGGCGAGCAGCAGCGTCCATGCGAGCGCGTTGAGCAGCACGTTGAACGGGTACATCATCCACATGCGCTCGGCGCGGCCTTCCTCGATGGCCTGGCCGGCCAGCGTGCGCGTGATGGCGAACTGGATGACCGCCGTGACGGCGAGCGTGCGGACGAAGATCTTGCGCATGGCGATGCCTCCGTTGACGTGGCCGGGCGGGCGCTACAGTTCTTTGCGGTAGATGCGCGTGCGCGATGCCGGCTTCCACGGCGGGTAGACGGTGCGCTCGTGCTTCCAGCCTTCGCGGTCGAACAGCGCGTGCGCCTTCACGTTGTTCTCGCTGGTGTGGAGCCACAGGTGCTTTTTACCGCGCTGCTTCGCTTCGGCCTGCACCGCTTCGAGCAGCAAGGCGCCGACGCCCGAACTGCGCAGCCGCGCTGTGACCTCGATGTTCTCGAGGTAGGCGTTGTCTCCTTGCTGGAAGTCACGCGTGTCGTCGTCCGGCGGATCCCAGTCCTGGTCGTCGCGGAAGTTCGTGTGGACCACGGCCCAGCCGACGGCGAGGCCGTCCTTGTCGGCGACGTAGGCGAAGCAGTCGCCGTCCTTGCACGCCGCCTCGCAGTGGTCGAGCCGCGTACGGTCGCGCTCGCTCAGGAACGACCTGAGGGGCGCTTCGTCGCGGGCGAAGTCGATGGGGCGGACGGCGACGCCGTTGTCGGCGCTCATCGCCGTCTCCGCGCGTGGCTATCGGAGGCGTGCCGGATCAGGGATCGCTTCATGAGGCATCCTTCCAGAAGCGTGCGGTGGCAAAGGACGCATGGATTCTAACGCCCGGAGCCGTCGCGGGGAAAGGCGCTTTCAGCTCATCCGCTGCATGCCGCCGGAGAGCGCGCCGGTGAAGCTGCCGTCGGCCTTTGCCTGTACGCGCGACTGGAGCGTCATGCGGACACCCTGGTACGGGCCGGCGCCGTTGCACGTTACGCGGAAGTAGCCGCCTTCGAGCTGTGTGAGCTGGCCGTCGCAGAGCACGGTGTTCGAGGTTGGGTCCAGGAGTTGGACCTTGTTCAGCGTGACGGTCGAGCGCGGCTGCTTCTCCTGGTCCTCGTCGTCGCTCACGTCGTGCTCGTTGACCTCGACGTCCGGCACCGGCACGGCGCGCTCCGACGTCAGTTCGATGTGCAGCTTCGCCGAGAGGTCGCCGGACACGATGCCGTCGAGCTTCAGGCTGGAACTCGTCGCGTCCTGCGTCTGCTGGAACGTGCCGCTGAAATCATTGTCGAAGCTCGCCAGGAACGGGAACGGCTGCGGCGTCGGCGCCACCGTGGTGAGGGCCGCGGCGGCGGCCGCCTGCGCCGGCGCGTCGGGAGGGAGAGACGCGCCGGCGTCGGCGACCGCGGTAATCGACGGGTTGCTCGCGGTGAACAGCCCTGTCGCGAGCGCGAGCACGAGCGCCGTCACGCCCGTGCCGACGGCCGCGGCGAGGCGCAGCGAGCGTACGGCGCTGCTGTCCGGCACGTTGTACTGCACGCGGTAGAACGTCAGCAGCACGACGCCGGCGCCGCACGCGACGTAGATCGCCTTCGCCCACGGCTCTGTCGTGTCGCTGCCGGCGGTGATGCCGTGAAGCGTGGCTGACGCGAAGATCGCGAACGTGACGAAGTGCAACGCGCGCCACGCCTTGTAACCGATGTACTTCCGCACGTAGAAGCTGACGATGACGATCGCGAACACGTACAGCGAGAAGACGCCGGCCGCCGTCTGCCAGGACCGGTACGGCGAGAGGAACGGAAGCGACAACTGCCACACGTTGAAGTTGAAGTACCCGTCGCCGAGCAACATGTATGCGTGGAAGACGGTGAACGCCGCCGCCAGCAGCGTCGTGAAGCGGTGCATGTCGAAGACGCTGTTTCGCCTGAAGAATCGCTCCGCGAACCGCGTGCCGGTGGCGATGCCGAGGGCGACCGAGACGAACAACAGCACGTACGCCGTGAACCCGGCGGCGCGGGACAGATACCAGAACTCGTGGTTCACGCCATGTACTCCGATACTCCGCTCGTCGTCAGGACATCGCCCGCGGCGGTCACGGCGATGCACTCCGCGCCGCCAAAGCGCTCGATCATCCGCACGCCGCGCTCAGAACCGAGCAGGAGCGCCGTCTTCGCCAGCACATCGGCCTGCGTCGCGGTGAGCGCGACGACCGTGACGGTCAGCAGGTCACTGGACGAGCTTGCGCCCTCGCGTGGATCGATCAGGTGGTGGTAGCGCAGGTCGCCTGCGGCCCAGCGCCGGCGCGTCGTGCCCGACGTGGCGACGCCGCGGTCGTTGACGTTCAACACCGCCAGGTCGTCATCGGGAGCGAACGGGTCCTGTACGCCGACGTACCAACCATCGCCATCCGGACCGTCCCCGGCGGCGTACAGGTCGCCCGATGCGCTCACGATGGCGTTCGCGCGCGCGCCCAGCGTCGCGATCGCGCGGTCCACCGTGTAGCCCTTGCCGATGCCGCCCAGGTCGATGCGCACATCGGCCGGGAGCGTGATGGTCTCTCGTTCGAAATCGAGCGCGATGCGCCGCCAGCGGCCGGTGGCCGTTCGCTGGTGCTGGCGGACCGTGACGGGGGCGGCGATCTGCTCGAACGGCCGGTCGTAGCCGCTCGCCTCGAGCGCATCGATCACCGTGGGGTCGAATACGCCGTCGGTGATGCAGGCCCAGCCGATCGCCTCGCTGACGGCGTCGAACAGCAGCGGCGACGTGCGAAACGGGAGCGGCGCCGCCGCATTCAGCGCGGTCAGTTCGCTGTCGCAGCGAAAGCGGCTCATTGCGTGCTCATGCGTCTCGAAGAGAGGCTCGATCGCCGCCGCCGCGGCGGCGTCGCCGGACGCCACCTGGACTTCGATGACGCCGCCCATCGCGGGGAAGGTGTGCGTGGCTACTTCACGAGACATGCGTCCTCACGTGACGTTTCGTGACGACCGGCGCCGGCGCCGTGTTCGCGGCGCGCTTCGCAGGCGTCTGCGCGGCCGAGGGAGACGACGCGGCCGGTCCCGACGTGCCGGCGGCGGCGGGAGCAGGCGGGTTCTGTTGTACGAGGCCCCACGCGACGGCCAGCGCGCCAAGGCTGGCGACGATCGCGGCGATCTTGGCCGGCAGGTTCTTCCGGAACTTCAAGCGTGCTCTTGCCTCCACCCACAGGATGGCAGGGGCGGGGCGGAGGAAGTGTTTCCAAACGGATAACGAGCGTCGAGATTAGTTATTCCGTCCGAAAGGGTTAGCGGGCGCCGCCGTGCGATGCGTCAGCATCGACGAATCCGCGCAGGCTGGCGTCGGGGACGCCTTTGCCCTGCAGCAGCACCTTGATGCGGCCAAGGCGGGCGGGATCGATGAGGTCCATCACAACGCGCCGGCGGGCGAAGTACTCCTCCATCTGCTCCGGGTGCTCGTTCGCGACGGAGGCGATGCCCTCGCCGATGCCGAGGCGCACCAGGAAGCTCGACTGGTCCGTCATCGCGAGCGTGCGCAGGCCGGCGCGCTCGCCGGCCCGGCGCAGCGTCGTGAAATCGACGCTCGCGGTGATGTCCTGCATGCCGATGCGCTGGTACGGGTCGCTGCTGGCGTCCTGGCGGTAGAAGCAGAGCAGTGTGCCATCGCGGCGCCATGGAGCGTACAGGGCGGCGGCCTCGTACCCGTAGTCGAATGTCAGCACGTAGCCCCGTTCCAGCGACGCCGATGCTTGCTGGATCCATTCGATGGCGTCGAGGTTTACCTCGGCGTAGCAGCCCTCGCCGGGGAGCAGGCCGAGATCGTCGAAGTAGCGCCGCAGCGCGGCATCGGACAGCGGGCCGAGCTCATCGACGAAGCGGCCGTCGCGCCATGCGACGTACACCTCGAGCAGATCGTCGCCCTGCCGCACGACGCGGTGCACCGGGAACGCATCGACCAGCTCGTTGGAGAGCACGCAGCCAGTGATGGAGGGGGAGAGCGCGTCGCACCAGTCGATTTGTGCTTCGGATAGCCCTGCATCCCCCATCGTGCGGCGTTGCGCGCGGACGAGGGAGGGGCTCACTTCGACAATCCGGTAGCGCAGCGCCGCGGCGAACTCGGCGTCGGCCGCTGCGGCCCGGAGCACGTCGCGCGCGAGGAGGCCGGTGCCGGCGCCCATCTCCACCAGATCGAAGCGGGCAGGGCGCGACATAACGTCCCATAGCTGGCGCAACTGCCGGGCGACGAGCGCGCCGAACACCGAATGTACCTCGGGGGACGTGACATAATCCCCGCCGCGGCTCATCGTGCCCGCGTTCGTGCTGTAGTAGCCGTGCTTCGGGTGGTAGAGCGCGGCCTGCATGAACTCCCGGAACGTGATCGGCCCGTCGCGCTCGATGCGCGCCCGCAACTCGTCGATGAGCGGCGCGCTCTCGGTAATCGACTGGAATGTGAACCCGTCTGGTGACATCGCCCCCATTGTAGTAGGCGATGGGAGGTGGGAGATGGAACGTGAGGCGGCTTCCAACCTCCAACCTCCAACCTCCAACCTCCAACCTCCAACCTCTAACCTCTAACTCCCAGTCCCCATATACTGCGCCCGGCTTCATCATTTCGCACGAGAGGTGGGAACAGCGCATGCCGGTCGTCGAGCTGAACGGGATCCACGTCAACTACGAGGAGCATGGCTCGCACGACGGCTCGCCGGTCCTGTTGACGCATGCCTTCGCCGCGACGCTGCAGATGTGGAACCCGCAGTACGAGGCGCTGCGCGACTACCGCGTCATCGGCTGGGACATGCGGGGGCACGGCGGCACCGACAGCCCGGAAAGCCAGGACGACTACAGCGAGAAGCTTACGGTCGAAGACATGGCGGCGCTGCTGCGGCATCTCGGGATCGAGCAGGCCGTGATCGGCGGGCTGTCGCTGGGCGGCTACATCTCGCTCGAGTTCCAGCTCGCGCATCCGGAGATGGTGCGCGCGCTGATCCTCTGCAACACAGGCCCGGGCTATCGGAAAGACGAAGCGCGCGCCGGCTGGAACGACTTCAGCATCGGCTACGCCAAGCGGTTCGAGGAGCGCGGGCTCGACGGTCTCGGCCGCGGCCCGGAGATCGACGCCACGCGGCAGTTCCAGCGCTCGGCGCACGGGCTGGCGTGTGCGGCGCGGGGCATCCTCACGCAGCGCGACGCGAACGTGATGATGCACCTGGAAGAAATCGACGTCCCGGCGCTCATCGTGCTGGGCGCCGACGACGAGCGCTACAAGGCCGGCGGCGAGTACATGGCGTCGAAGATCTCCAACGCGCGGAAGGTGGTCATCGAGAAGGCGGGCCACGCCGTCAACCTCTATCAGCCCGAGCAGTTCAATGCGGCCGTGCTGGAGTTCCTCCGCGACAACGGCATCTAGCGGACGTCTGCCAACGCTACATCAGTGCGCCAGCGGTGGCGCACGCGTGCTGAGATCGTCAGCGATTCGCTGTACCGCGTAGATCCGGCTTCGCCGGATGCGCAGCCGGGGGCGGCTACGCTCCACGCAGAGCAGTTCAACGCCGCCGTGCTGGAGTTCCTCCGCGACAACGGCCTCTAGCGGACGTCTGCCAACGCTACGTCAGTGCGCCGGCGGTGGCGCACGCGTGCTGAGGATCGTCAGACGACTCGCCGTACCGCGTGGATCCGGCTTCGCCGGATGCGCAGCCGGGGGCGGCTACGCTCCACAACTGGCGTCTCCTCGACCGGTGCTGATATCCGCACACCCGCCCGGCGCGAGCGTCCGCAGCGGTACAATCCGCCCATTGCGTTCGTAGCGATGGAGGACCTACGTGCGGCGTCCCGGCGGACTCTGGCGGCATCCCGACTTCGTGCGGCTCTGGGCCGGGCAGACGGTGTCGGTCTTCGGCTCGCTCGTCAGCCGGACGGCACTGCCGTTCACGGCGATCATCTATCTGGACGCGAGTGCGTTCCAGGTCGCGCTGATCACGTCGTCTGACGTGCTCGCCGGGATCGGCGTCGGCCTGGTTGCCGGCGTATGGGTGGACCGGCTGCCGCGCCGCCCGATCATGATCGCCACCGACTTCGGCCGAGCGGCCGCGCTTGCGTCGATACCGCTCGCTGCCGCGTTCGGCATCCTGCGGGTCGAGCAGTTGTACGCCGTGGCGTTCGTGGCGGGCGTGCTGACGACGTTCTTCAACGTCGCCTACCAGACGTATCTGCCAGCGCTCGTCGAGCCCGATGAGCTGCTCGAAGGCAACAGTAAGCTGACCGCGAGCTTCGCGGTCGCGGAGTTCGGCGCGTTCAGCGCGGGTGGCTGGCTGGTGCAGCTCCTCACCGCGCCGGGCGCGATCGCGGTTGACGCTGTCTCGTTTCTGTTTTCCGCGGCGTCGCTTCGGGGCATCCGCCACCAGGAATCCGCGCCTGCGCCGCGCGCCGACCATCCGCCGTTGCGCACGGAAGCGCTGGAAGGTGTACGGCATATCGCCGGCGACGGTCTGCTGCGCGCGACGACGGCGAGCTTCGTGATGCTGTCGCTGGCGTCGGGCATGATCGGCGCCGTGATGTTGCTGTACACGAACCGCGAGCTCGGGTTCTCGCCCGGCGTCCTCGGCCTGATTTTCGGCGTCGGCGGCGTCACGTCGTTCTTCGGCGCGCTGGCGGCCGGCACCGTCGCCCGACGCGTCGGCATCGGCGGCGCGATGATCGCCGGGCTCGCGCTCGCCGGCTGCGGGATGCTGGCGATCGCCGGTGCGCGAGAAGCGTCGCTGGCGGCGGCGGCGTTGCTCGTCGCGCAGCAGATCGTGACCGACCCGGCGTGGACGGTGTACGAGATCAACCAGATGAGCCTGCGCCAGGCGATCACGCCGGCGCGCCTGCTCGGACGCGTGAACGCCGCCGCCCGGTTCGGCGCGCTGGTCGCCACGCTGGCCGGTACGCTCATCGCCGGGGTGGTGGCGGACCGTTTCGGCGCGCGGCCGGTGCTCGTGAGCGGCGCGTGCGTGATGTTCGCCGGAGCGGCGCTGCTGCTCGCGTCGCCGGTGCGTGGGCTGAAGGAGGCGCCGCCGCCGGAGGAGTTGGCGGCGGAGGCGGCGCAGGCGTCGTAGCGGGGTGCCGCTGACGCTCGTACGCGGCGTGCCGGGAGCGCACGCGACGCCCGGTGCAAGGCGCAGCATGGTGCCGCGTGGGTCCGGCTTCGCCGGACGCACAGCCGGGGGCGGCTATGCTCCACGCTTCGGACGGGGCTTCGGGCGAGAAGACGCATGGACGCGCCAGCGATTGGAGCGCACGCGACGCCCGGTGCGAGGGCGCAGCATGGTGCTGCGTGGGTCCGGCTTCGCCGGACGCACAGCCGGGGCGGCTATGCTCCACCCTTCGGGCGGGGCTTCGGGCGAGAAGACGCATGGACGCGCCAGCGATTGGAGCGCACGCGACGCCCGGTGCGAGGGCGCAGCATGGTGCTGCGTGGGTCCGGCTTCGCCGGACGCACAGCCGGGGCGGCTATGCTCCACCCTTCGGGCGGGGCTTCGGGCGGGGCTTCGGGCGAGAAGACGCATGGACGCGCCAGCGATTGGAGCGCACGCGACGCCGGTGCGAGGGCGCAGCATGGTGCTGCGTGGGTCCGGCTTCGCCGGACGCACAGCCGGGGGCGGCTATGCTCCACCCTTCGGGCGGGGCTTCGGGCGAGAAGACGCATGGACGCGCCAGCGATTGGAGCGCACGCGACGCCCGGTGCGAGGGCGCAGCATGGTGCTGCGTGGGTCCGGCTTCGCCGGACGCACGGCCGGGACGGCTATGCTCCACCCTTCGGGCGGGGCTTTCCGCTGAAAAGCCAGCGCGACGACGTGAGTGGGCTGACGCTTCGCACGCGCCGCGCGCTACATGTCCGATTCGCGGCGGCCGTAGACGGACTCCATCAACTTGCCCAGCGCGCCGCCCGGGTGATGCTCGAAGTCTGAGACGCTCAGGCCGCGGTGCTGCGCCACGGCGAGCGCGATCGCGTCGCCGATCGCCATCGCCGCCGCCGAGGCGGCCGTCGGCGCGAGGCCGATGGGGTCGGCCGAGGCGGTCTTGCCCGGCACGAGCACGATGTTGGCGATCAGGGAAAGCGTCGACTTCGGGTCGTCGGTGATGCCGATGACGGGCAGGTCGAGCCCCTTGAAGACCGGCAGCAGGGCGACGATCTCCGGGTTCTCGCCACTGTGCGAGACGGCAATGACGATATCTCGCTTGCGGAGGCCGCCGAGGTCGCCGTGGATGGCGTCGCCGGCGGGCAGGAACGCCGCCGGCGTGCCCGTCGAGGAAAGCATCGTCGCGATCTTCGCGGCGACGTGGCCGGACTTGCCGATGCCGCACACGACGATCTGCCCCTCGCAGCGGGCGATCATCTCGACCGCGTCGATGAAGTCGTGCCCCAGGTTGTTCGCGGCCTCCTCGAGTGCGCGCGCTTCGTTACGGATCACCTGGCGGCCCATGATGATGTGCCGTTCGCGGTCGCGGTCGAAGGTCATGCCGGTACTCCTTTCGCTATGAGCGACTCCACGTCGTTCCGGCGCGGCAGCGACGGCTCCGCGCCGTGCCGCGTGGCCGCGAGCGCGCCCGCCGCGCACGCGAAGCGCACGGCGCCCGCCAGCGGCGAACCCTCGGCGATCCGTACCGCGAGCGCGGCGCAGAAGGCATCGCCGGCGGCGACGGTATCCACCACCGTCACCGGAAACGCGGGCACGTACAGACAGCCGGACTCCTCTGCGACGACCGCGCCCTGGCCGCCGAGCGTCACCACGGCGGCGCGCGGTCCGCGCCGGCGCAGCGCCTCCGCCATCGCGAACGCGGCGTCCACGGTGTCGCCTTCGATGTTCGTCAGCGTGCGCGCTTCGACCAGGTTCGGAACGACGACGTCCGCCAGCGCGAGCAGTTCGTCGGGAACGACGGCTGCCGGCGCCGGGTTGAGCAGAGTCGTCGCGCCAGCCGCCCTCGCTCGCCGTGCGAACTCGACCGCGGCGGCCATCGACGTCTCGAGTTGGAGCATGGCGACGGCGGCACCGTCGAACAGCGACGGCGCAGCGACGTCCGCCGGCGTGAGCGCCCGATTGGCGCGCGGCGCCTGCAGGATCGCGTTCTCGCCTTCGGCATCGACGATGATGCTCGCGACGCCGGTCCCGGCGTTGGTGTCGATGACGACGGCGCGGCGGTCGATCCCCTCGGCGTCGAGCGCGGCGAGGAAGCGCCGGCCGAACTCGTCGTCACCGACGCGGCCGGCGATCGCGACGCCGGCGCCGAGGCGGCGGGCGGCGACGGCCTGGTTGAAGCCCTTGCCGCCCAGGTGCATGGCGAAGTCGCCCTGCAGCGTCTCGCCCGCACCGGGCCGCCGGCCGGTCCGCATGACCAGGTCCATGTTGAAGCTGCCGAGGACCGCGATCTTCACCATTGATCCGATTGTAGACCCTCCGGGGCCGCGGGCGCCCGCGGGCATCACTGCGCCGCCGCGCGCGCACGCATGAACGCGTCGATAGCATCGGCTACATGGCGCGCCATGACCACGTGCGAGCGGTCGTCGGCGAGCACGCGCGCATCGTCATCGTTCGAAAGGAAGAGGAATTCGAGCAGGGCGGCCGGGACCGGCGTCTCGCGGGTCACCACGAACTGGCAGAAGTCGCCCGAATGGTGCGACTGCGCGTCCTCCTTGATGCCGCGGTTCGGCGGGAAGTAGCCGTACTCGTGCAGCGCGTCCATCATCGCGTGCTGCACCATCCGCGCGAGGGCCTCGTTGGCTTGAGCCTCCTGGTGCTTGCCGCAGTACCACGTCTCCGGCCCGCTGATCGAATGGACGGACGCGCCATTGCCGTGGATCGCCAGATACACGCCGGCGTCGACCGCCTTCGCCAGGGCGACGCGCGCGTAAAGGTCGGAGGTGATGAACTGCAGCGGCACCGGCCGCGGCCCGTCGCGCTCGCCGTTGCGCGTCAGGTACACCTCGTACCCCATGGCGACGAGGTTGTCGCGGATCAACTCCGCGTTCCGCATGTTGGAGTCGGCCTCGGTCACGTCCCAGCGGCCTGAGCCGTCCGGCAGATAATGCGTTGCGCCGGGGTCGCCGCGGCCGTGACCGGGGTCCAGTACCACGACGCCCTTCGACGAGGGACGCGTGATGGCCGTCGCCCGGCGCAAGCCGGGGTCGACAGGCTTCACGCTGCGGTCGGCGCCGGCGGACAGCGCGTACTTCGGCACCGGCCTCGCGATGCCCGACGAGCGGGGCTCGGGCGCCGGTTCGGGCATCGCGAGGGTGGCGTCGGCTTCCGCACGCGTGAGGTAGTGCACCTGGTGCGTCGCAGCGGGGCCTGCGACGTCGAACGTCACGGTGGCGGCGGCGGTCGATGCGTCGGCCGCCGGCCCGCCGCGGAACGTGAACCACCCGACGGCGGCGGTCAGCGCCGTCCAGAGCAGCATCGAAACCAGGAGCAGCGCGGACGCCCAGCGGCCCATGGCGGCCTACGCCGCCTTTCGGCGCCGGAGTGCCGCGGCGGTTGTCGAGAGGTCTTCGAGCAGGTCGAACATCTCGACCTCGTCAACGTGGATCGGGAGTTGCTGCCGCTCCTCGCGCTCGGCTTGCAGCTCGGCGAAGAACGACATCGCCTCGTCTTGCGTGATCGCCTGTTTCGGTGCGTCGTCCGGCCTCACGACCAGGCCGCGCGGCGTCTCGGCGCCTCGCCGGTCGACCTCTCGCACGATCGACTCCAGGAACTCGATGTCCTCGTCCGAGCCCTCCTCGCCGTCGAAGTCGCTGCCGAGCGGCGTGAACCGGTTGACCTCGGGATGGCGCACCGACGCCGGCAGCAGCGATGCGATCTCCTCGCGGCTGATGGTGTTCTCCGTTGCGGGCTTGTCGTCGCGTCGAAAGAATCCGCGCATGTGGTTCCTCCTCTGTCAGTTCGCCGGTCCGGCCAGCGAGTTGTTTGAAAGGTCGCCCGAGACGCTGCGGAACAGGCCGCTGACCAGGTGCGGCACGAACATCAACGCCAGGCCGGACATGAGCAACATGACGGCCGCGTAGAGCCACACCTTGTGGTGGTGCCCGCCCGCTGCCGCATGCGGCGACCACGTATCGACGACCGTCAGGACGATCGTGACGACGAGCGCGAAGCCGCGGATGAAGCCGATGTCAGGCGACGCGAACGCGAGCACGTTCGTCACGTCCATGCCGCCGGTTGTCGTCGGGTCGGTGTTGGTGAGCGCCTGCGTCTGGATGTTGTTGAGCTGCACGGCGAAGACGACCATGACCTCGGTCACGAACAACAGGATCGCGATGAGGACCGCGTGGAGCGGCACCATGAGGTACATGAAGGTCTGTGCCACCAGCTTCCGGTTCTCGCGCATCAACGAAATCTTCAGCGCGAAGCCCGACGACAGGAAGCCAATCTGGTCGGGGTCGCCACCGAGCTTGATCGTGTCCCAGAACGTGCTGACCGAACGGTCGACCAGCTCGCTGCCCGTCTCGGAGATGAAGCGGTCCCAGCAGAGGTCCGGCCGGATGCCGGAGCGCAGCCGCACGTGCAGCCGCCGCACGCCTTGCTCCAGCGAGGCGAGCGACCGCTGGTTGAGCCGCTCCATGCCATCGGTCACGGTCGTGCCGATGGCTCCGACGATCGACCCGAGGGAGCGCAGGAACGTCGACAGGTCGCGGTCCTGCTGGTCGACGCGGTGGTCGTCGATGAACGCCATGATGCCGACGGGCGCCACCATCAGTCCCGCGGCGACCATGCCGGCGCCGACGCTGAAGACGAAGCCGACGACAGCGCCGAGCAGGGCGCCAGCGGGCAGCAAGATCTTCGCGACCGAGAACATCTGGTCCTGTGTCCGCGATTTCTCGGGTCTGCGATGCGTTTTCGGTTCGACCGGGGACGTCCGGTAGATCACCCAGTCGCCGAGCGCGGCGACGCCGATCATCACGGTCGCCAGCCCCAGGATGAACGCCGTGCCGACGCTGTAGATCATCATCGACACGAGCGAGACGACGACGACGAGCGTCACCGACACCATCAGCGCGACGTAGGCGTCGGTCCACTTGCGCAGCGACTCCAGGTCGCGTTCGTACTTCCGTGAGTATTGTTCGAGGGTGATCTCGGTCTCGCGCGCCAGGAAGACGGTCTCCGGCTCGCCGGACGCCAGCGAGCTGGAGAAGCGCAGCAGCAGGCTGCGCACGACCTCGTTGTCGGTGGCGTCGGCCACGAGCTGGCAGGCGCGGGCGTAGTCGTAGTTCAGGCGCTGGGCGACCAGGTGGACGCGGTGAAAGTAGCCCGAGGTGCTGTACCCCAGCTCCGCGGTCTTCTCGAACAGGTTCTCGCGTCCGACGTTGGCGGTGGCGAGCGCGGACATGTAGGTGAGCTGCGCGACCAGGTCGTATTCGGTCGCTTCCGGCCGGAACAGCGACGTAGAACGCTGCCAGTTGGCGGCGTCCTCGATGGCCGCGCTCCTTGCCGGCGCCCGCTTACCGGGCAGAAATCGCGTGAATGTCGCCATCCGTGCGTCCGCTTCCTATGGCGGGCCGGCGAAGTACGTCTGGACCGTGACGCCCTTCTCCGTCCCGATGATCGCGAGGTTGGTCGTCGCCTGGCCGACGACCGGGTTGACCCGTATCAGGACCTCCATGCTTTCGCCCGGGTTGAGGATGCCCGGCTCGAACACGTCGCCGGTGAACGTGCCGGTCTTCCACGTGTCGGCGGCGAGCGCGCCGGACGTGTACGGGAGCCACTTGTCGTAGCGGCCGCCGCCGGCGGCGAAGTACTGCACCATGACGTCCATGCCGGCGAAATCGGCGACCGGGGTTTGCCCGTCGTTGCGCAGTGTGATCGTGATGTTCGCGCCGGAGCCATCGATCGACGTGTTGGTGGCGGTGAGCCCGGTGCGGTTCTGCTGGCCGTAGCGCGTTTCGGACTGACGCAGCGATTGGCCGATAGCGTCGGCGCCCAGGTAGCCGCCGCGTGCCATGAGCACGGTCGAGAGCATCAGGATGGCCGCGATGAGCAGTGCTGGAAGACCGTTTTCCATTTGGCGCCCCTAGACGGTGAAGAACTTGGAGTCGGCGATGCCGTTCGGCGTGACGATCTTCACGTAGTACGTGGTGCCGGTGGTCAGGTTGCTGGCGGCGTGGATCGTGATCCGGACGGTGGACGTCGGCTCCCAGGCCGTCGTGGCATTCTCAAATGTGTACTCCCAGCAGGGGGCCGAGCAGCCCGGGTCACCCTGCGGAATGCGCTGGAAGTCGCCGCTCGGGCCGAAGAACACGTTGACGCGCGTCAGGGGGTCCACGGTGGATGCGCCAATGTTCTTCACCCAGACCTTCGCGTCCGGGCTGCCGTTCTGGCCGGTGGCGTGGACGATCTCGATCTGGCTGGCGATGCGGTCCTCGACGACGCCGGAGGCGGAGATGAGCGCACCGCTGGTGCGGCCGACGGACGGGAGCACGGCGTTCACGACGGCGACCATCGCGACGATCGCGGCGACCGTGAGCATGATGGTCGTGATGGCCTTATCGATAGCGGGGCTCCTTCAGAGCTTGCTGTCCGGATTCTCCTAGACGCGGCGCTGCAGCCGCGCGCTGCCGTAGTCTTCGTCGTCGTTCACCAGCGCATCGAGCTGGCGGAGGATGACCACCGTCTCGTTCGTCGATGGCGGCTGCTCCGGCTCGGCGATGTCGAGCTCCGTGACGCGGGCGAGCGCGACGCGGGCTTCCGGCGTCAGGTGGCCGGCGGCCTCGCACAGGTCGAGCAGGATCTCGAGCCGGAGCGAGCCCAGGCGGCGCATGGCCTCTTCGGCCCAGGCGGAGAGGCCGGCGATGGTCAGCAGGCTCCACTGAGGCTGCTGCGACTCGGGCGGCGGCGGCGGCTGCACAGGCTGTGGCCTCAACATGGTTGGCTCCTTGGCGGGTTCGGGCTCCGGCTCGAATTCCGGCTCAGGCTCCGGCAGCTCCTCGGCGACGGGCGGCCGCACCGGCTCGGGCGCGGGCGGCGGCGGCGCCACGGGCTCGGGGCGCGGAGGAGCCACGGTGTGCGTGATCTCGGCCGAGACGACGGAGGCGGGGCCGCGATTGAGCATGCTCTCATTCTCGAACGGGTTGTCCCGCACGAGGATGGCGCTGCGGATCTCGGTCAGGATCTGCTTGACCTCGCCCCTGACGATCTTGCCTTCGTCTTCGAGCGTGGCTACCCGAGATTCGAGCTGCGCGACCTTGGTTGCCAGCTGTTGCGGTTCCACCGGCTCTTTCGCCTTTCGAGGGACGGCTTCTTGCGCCGGCCCTCACGGACTCCTCGTGAGTCCGCGTTAGTTCATGTTGATGATGCTCTGCGCGAGCGACGCCGGCGTCGTCCGCTGGAGCACCAGGTACGAACCCGACGGCGGCTTCAGCTCCAGCGTGAACGTCTTGTTCGTGCTGAGCGTCACCGACGTGAATTGCGCGCCCGTGAAGTCAACGGTGATTTCGAAGAGCTCTCCCTGCTCCAGCAGCTTGTCGGAATCCCCGACGATGACGGTCGTGGTGTACGTCACGTCGGCAATCGAGTTCGATGGATCCTGGTAGCTGATGATGGTCTTGTTGCTCGTGGCGCTCGGGTCGAGGTTCACGGAGTCGCCGCCCGCGGCCAGCGTCACGTCGAACGCCAGGTTGGTGATCTTGGTCAGGTTCGTCGTCCCCACCACGCTCCCCGTGACCTGCATGGAGCCGCGGGTCTTGGCCAGGCCCGCGAACACCGTCTCCTTGCCTCGCTCGGAGCTGAACAGACCCGTGCTCAGCACGACGAACGCGAATACCGCCGCGACGACGACGAAGGCGATAAGCACGATTGCCGTCTCCAGCCCCGTGATGCCGCGCTCATCGAATGCGCGCCGCACCAGCTGTCGTGTGTGCCTCATTGCAGTTACCTCCCGAGTCCTTTCGGGCCGGCCCGGCCGTGTCCTTCTCGCCGCGCTGGCGGCTGGACGATGGCCGGGAGGACGAGCGCCCGTGTGCGACGCACGCGCCCGCTCCGCGGCGCTCTGTTCCACTGTGGAAGGTTCGTTCGATCGAGGGGGTGCCGAGCATCGGGAAACCACCTGACTTCGGGGGTGCTGGCACCGTACGAGGCCGGGGGCGCCGGGGTTGGGGCTGACGCCCCATAGAACCTAGAACCAAGAACCTGGAACCAAGAACCTGGTCTTGGGCCGGCAAGGGGAGAAGGGCCGGCCGCATGTCCGGCGGCCGGCCCTTCACTCGTACGTTGTCTACGCCACGCTAGTTCAGGTTGATGACGCTCTGGTTGATCGAGGCCGGCGTCGTGCGCTGGATCACCATGTATGAACCGGACGGCGGCTTCACCTCGAGGGTGAAGGTGTCGTTCGTGTCCAGCGTGACGGCCGACAGCGCCGTCTGCGTCATGTCGATACCGATCTCGAAGAGCTCACCCTGCTCGAGCAGGTTGTCGGTGTTGCCGGTGATCACATCCGTCGTGTAGGTCACGTTGTTGGCGGACGTGTCGCGATCCTGGTAGCTGATGACTGTGCGGTTGGTCGTGTCCGCCGGGTTGAGGTTCACCTGGTCGCCGCCCGCGGCCAGCGTCAGGTCGAACGCTATGGCCGTGATCACCGTCGTGTTGGACGAGGCGATGACGCCGCCGGTCAGCTCCATGGTGCCCCGGGTCTTCGCGAGGCCGGCGTAGACCGTCTCCTTGCCCCGCTCGGAGCTGAAGAGGCCGGTGCTCAACACCACGAAGGCGAAGACCGCCGCGACCACCACGAAGGCGATCAGGACGATAGCCGTCTCGAGGCCGGTGATGCCGCGCTCTTCGGCGGCGCGTCGTGCGAACTTCATCATTCGCTTCATTGCGTTTCCTCCAGATTCAGTTGTTGTGTGCCCCAAGTGCGGGCCCGGCAGCGGGCCCCCATCATCCGAACTATGGTTGGCGTTGCCTGGCACCTCCTCCTCGAAGCGCGTCGCCTGGAACCTCGTTCGTTCCCTTCAGGCTTGGTCGCGCAGTCCCTTGCTGCCCGTTCGCCGCCCCGGCTGTCTTTTCAGCGGCGAGGGGCGACCAGAGTTGCGACGATCCGTGTCGTGACACCTGGGGTACATCCCTGTACGTTGAAGGTTCGTGTCAGTGGAGACGAAGGTGCATCGGGGAACCGCCGCACTTTCTCGGCCACGAGCGTCCCGCCGATACGAATGCAAACGAAAGGGCGGCACTGGCCGCCCTCTCGTCCTTGCGTCGCTGCGCGTCCGCGTCTCAGTTGAGGTTGATGATGCTCTGGTTGATCGAGGCCGGCGTCGTGCGCTGGATGACCATGTACGAGCCGGACGGCGGCTTCACCTCGAGCGTGAACGTCATGTTCGTCGCCAGGGTGACGCTCGTCAGGGCGGTCTGCGTCATGTCGATGCCGATCTCGAACAGCTCACCCTGTTCGAGCAGCTTGTCGGCGTTGCCCGTGATCACATCCGCCGTGTAGGTCACGTTATTGGCGGAGAGGTCGCGATCCTGGTAGCTGATGACCGTGCGGTTCGTCGCGTCCGACGGGTTGAGGTTCACCTGGTCGCCGCCCGCGGCCAGCGTCAGGTCGAACGCCAGGGCCGTGATCTGCGTCGTGTCCGACGAGGCGATGACGCCGCCGGTCAACTCCATGGTGCCGCGGGTCTTCGCGAGGCCGGCGTACACCGTCTCCTTGCCGCGCTCCGAGCTGAAGAGGCCGGTGCTCAACACCACGAAGGCGAACACCGCCGCCACCACGACGAACGCGATGAGGACGATGGCCGTCTCCAGGCCTGTAATGCCGCGCTCCTCGCGGACCCTCCGGGCCATGTTCATGATTCGCTTCATCACTTCTCCCCCGATTGCTGGACAGGCCCGGCCAGTGACCGGAGCGCCTGAAGGTTGTGCCGTGCATGAGGTTCGACTCGTGGCAAGGTCACAGCGACGGGGCAGATACCCGAATGCCGAGGGTGTTTTCCCCCGAGGGTATTTCCCGATAGGGAACCCTTATGCCCCAGACCGCCGATACGAATGCAAACGAAAGGGCGGCACTGGCCGCCCTCTCGTCCTTGCGTCGCTGCGCGTCCGCGCTTAGTTGAGGTTGATGATGCTCTGGTTGATCGAGGCCGGCGTCGTGCGCTGGATGACCATGTACGAGCCGGACGGCGGCTTCACCTCGAGCGTGAACGTCGTGTTCGTCGCCAGGGTGACGGCCGACAGCGCGGTCTGGGTCATGTCGATGCCGATCTCGAACAGCTCACCCTGTTCGAGCAGCTTGTCGGCGTTGCCCGTGATCACATCCGTCGTGTAGGTCACGTTATTGGCGGAGAGGTCGCGATCTTGATAACTGATGACGGTGCGGTTCGTCGTATCTGTTGGGTTGAGGTTCACCTGGTCGCCGCCCGCCGCGAGCGTCAGGTCGAACGCCAGGGCCGTGATCTGCGTCGTGTCCGACGAGGCGATGACGCCGCCAGTCAGCTCCATGGTGCCGCGGGTCTTCGCGAGGCCGGCGTACACCGTTTCCTTGCCGCGCTCGGAGCTGAAGAGACCGGTGCTCAACACGACGAAGGCGAAGACCGCCGCCACCACGACGAACGCGATGAGGACGATGGCCGTCTCCAGGCCGGTGATTCCGCGTTCCTCGCGGACCTTTCGCGCGAATTCCAACATCCGCTTCATTGCATTCCTCCTGAATTATGAGTCTCGGTGTGGGTCCCTCAAGAAGGGGAGCCCCATTCGGAACGGTCTGAGTTGCTGCTGCCACCTCCTTCGGGAAGCGACGTGCCTGGATGTAGCTCGATGGTCCTCAGGCCTGGTCGCGCGCTCCGTCCTCTGTGTCCGGTCTGGTCGATCCGCCCGGGATGGCGACCGCCCGGGGACCAGAGATGCGCCGTCCGTGCAGGTGTTCTGGGGGCACTTCCTTGTACCGATGAAGGTTCGTGCGCCCAGGGAAACCCGTGCACGGTGATTCCACCCCTGTTACGCGGGCGCTGGCACCCGGGGCGAATCTGAGGGCTCGAAGAGGGCAGGGTTGGGGGAATGGAGATGAGGTGGGCGAAGTCTGGGGAGGGAGCGAAGGGGACCGGCGCCTGCCGGGCCCCCTTCGAGCGATCGCAGCCTAGTTGAGGTTGATGATGCTCTGATTGATCGAGGCCGGGGTCGTGCGCTGGACGACCATGTACGAGCCCTGCGGCGGCTTGACCTCCAGCGTGAACGTCTTGTTCGTCGTGATGTCGATGTTGGCATCGACCGTGAAGTTGACCGTCACCTCGATCAACTCACCCTGCTCCAGCAGGTTGTCCGCGTTGCCCGTGATGACCGCGACCGTGTACGCCAGGTTGTTGTTGGTGTACGCGTTGTCGATGTAGGAGATCACCGTGCGGTTGCTCGGGTCGGTCGGGTTCAGGTTGACCTGGTCGCCGCCCGCGGCGAGCGTCAGGTCGAACTTCACGTTCAGGACCTTCGTCGTGTTCGAAGCAGCGATGACGCCGCCGGTCAGTTCCATGGAGCCGCGCGTCTTGGCCAGGCCGGCGTACACGGTCTCCTTGCTCCGTTCCGCGCTGAAGAGACCGGTACTCAGCACGACGAAGGCGAACACCGCCGCGACCACGACGAACGCGATCAGGACGATGGCCGTCTCCAGGCCCGTAATACCGCGCTCTTCGCGCGACCTCCGGATGAATTCCTTAATCCGCTTCATCATTGCATCCTCCTCACGGGAAACCGTTTGCTGTTCCCCGCGGCCGCAACCGGTGCACGGGGCTGTCGAATCTCTCGCTCCCTGGTTCGCGATTCCTGTACGGATGAAGGTTCGTTTCCCTAGGGGTAATCTCGCATGGTGAATGCACCCGACTTAGGTGGGTAGCAGCACCCGGCCCGAATCTCGCGCGCCGGAGAATTGGCGTCGCGGGAGGCCGGCGGCGTAAGGGAAGTGGGCGCGGAAGGCGGCACGCGCCGCGCGCCGTTCAAATCAGCGCACTCCCGCATATAGGCGCGCGATGCCGGGCCGATACACCTTGAGGTAGGTTATGCAGGACCAATACAACCGCATCAGCGTCCTGGTTGTCGAAGCGGATGGGCTGCTTCGTGACATGCTGCGCACCGTGCTGGCGGCCGAATCGCGCCTCCAGATCGTCGGTGTGACCGGCGATGCCGCGGAGGCGATCCGCCTCGCCACGTCCGAGAAACCGGATGTGGCACTCGTGGGACTCGACACCGATAGCGAGCACGACGCGCTCGCCGTCGCGCAGTCCATCTCAGGCTCACGGTCGAATGCGCGGATCGTCTTCCTGGGCGAGCATCCCGACCGGCGCACGCTGGCCGCGCTGCCGGCCTTCCGCGCTGCTGGATGGTCCGTACCTCCTCCGCCAGTCCGTCACCGACGTTGCCACGCTCGTGCATGCGATCGACGGCGCGGCGATGGGCCTCGTCGTGCTCGACCCGCTCGTGGTGGAGAGCCTGGGGCGGCGCGAGACGCGCATCTCCGCGCTGACCAAGCGCCAGCTCGAAGTGCTGTCGCTGATGGCCAAGGGCTACAACAACGCGGCCATCGCCCGGTCGCTGGTGCTCGAGGAGAAGTCGGTGGAGAACCACATCAACGCGATCTTCGGGCAGTTGAACCTGAGCCGCGACAACGCGGCGCACCCGCGCGTCAAGGCCGTCCTGCTCTACCTGCAGGAGACCGTCGGCGGACCCGCCGACAGCGACGATGAGTCGCCCCGCCCGCATCGCAAGGCTGCCTGACCCAGATTCACGCCGATGCCGTTCTTCTTGCCCGCCGGGCGCCTCGGCCGGGATCGTCCGTCCGTCAATGCCAGCCCGGCGCCCTGTGAGGAACTCAGCGACAACATGCCGGCATGGCCTGCGGTCAGCCGCCACCCATCCACATGGGGCGGGACCGAAGCATGCGCCTACGACGCCTGCTGTGCTTCCGCGCCGTCCGCCGGCTCACCGTCCAGCAGCTCGACGAACGATGGCGAGGCGTCGGCCGGAGTGCCGCCCGCCGCTTCTGGCGTCACAGCCGTGACCTCGGCGGTGACCGAGACGGCGTTGTCGCGCCGGCTGACGGCGACGTAGCCGCCGAATGCCTCGACCTCGGCTTCGTACGGCTTGAGCGGGGCGGCGTCGAACGGCGTGCCGTCGGTCTCAGAGATGACGCTGAACATCACGTAGCCGGCAGCCTCGCGCAGCGACAGCGCGCAGCGCGCGGCGCCGGACGCCTGTAGCGCCGCGACGGTGGCCTGCACGAGGCCGTACAGCGTGGCGCGCAACCCCGGCACGAGGCCGGCGCCCCCCTCCGGCAGGTCGAGGTTGACGCTGACCGACATGGCGCCCACGCGCTCCTCCTGGAGCGCGGTGAGCGCGGTGGCGAGGTCGATGTCCTCGACCGCCACCCTGGCGGCGGCTCGGGGCGGCTCGGTCGCGACGTGTTCCGGCTCGTCCTCGCCCTCGTCCTCCTCGATCTTCACAATGCGGAGGTTGGGCGCGCCGGCGAAGCCACGTGCGGGATCGCCAGCCGCGACCGGACGGGGCGCATCGGGATCCGCGGTGTCTGGCGCGGCGGCGCTCTTCGTGGCTTGCTCGTCGATACCGGCGGCGTCACCGGGGGCGGGCTCGCCGTCCGCCGCTGCGCTCGCCGCCGCGCGCTCGATCTCGGCGACGAACGTGTCACCGGGGGCGGGCTTGCCGTCCGCCGCTGCGCTGGCTCCCTGCGTCTCCTCGAGGTCGAGGGCGGCGGCTTCGATCTCGAGTTCGGCGATCTCCTCGTCTTCCTCGGGCGTGTGTGACCATGCTTCGGGCATCTCCGCCACAGGTGGCGCGGGCAACTCGGCCGACACGGCGACGGCGTCGTCGCGCCGGCTCACGGCCACGAAGCCACCCGACGCCTCGATCGCGAGCGTGCTCGCGGCCAGCAGGGCGCGGTCGAAGTGCCCGGCTTCCTCCTCGGAGGTGTTGCCCGAGACCGCCAGCACGAGCGTGTCATCGCGACGCTGCAGCGAAGCGGTGCATTCCGTCGCGCCGGCCGCGGCGAGCGAGCGCGCCGCTTCGAGGGCGAACCGATACAGCACCAACCGCTCGGCCGGCGGGATGAGCGCGCGGCCGGGCGCGCCGCCGACGGAGTCGGTCGTGGCATCGACGTCGAGCGTGATCTTGATGCTCGCGGCCAGTTCCTTGCGGAGCGCCTTCAACGCCGACGGCAGGCCCAGGCGGATGAGTCCCGGATGCAGCTCCTGGCCGATTGACCGCAGCTCGCGGTCGCGGATGTGCTCCAGGTCCTCGAGCGCGCGCGCATGGAGGCCGGCGGCGGCATCGGCGTCGACGGCGGCGAGCTTGTACGCCTCAGCGATCTGGCTCGTGGCGACAAGCAGCTTCGCCTGCACGGACTCGCGCAGCCGTTCCGAAAGCCGGGCGTTGCGCTGCTCGTACGCCTCGATGAGCGTGAGCGCGTCGATGCCGGTGGGCGGCGGCGTGAGCGCAACGGGCGCCTGGATCGGCGCCAGCGCCGGATCCGCTTCTGTTTCGGGAACGGGCTCCGGGCCGGACTCTGGCTCTGTCTGATCTTCCTGCTCCGATTCCGGCGCGGGCGTCGGCTCGGGTTCAGCGACCGCGATGGCCGGCTCTTCGATGACGGGTTCGATCGCTGGCATCGCCTCCGGCGCCGGCTGCGTCTCCTGCTGCGGCGCGGCGGTCTCGGCCTCGGCCGTCTGCTCGGCGGGTGCTTGCGGTCCCCGCAGCAGCAGATTCGTCGCGCCCGCTGCCAGCACGACGGCCAGGACGGACGCGGCCACTGTCACGAGCCCCTGCTTGCCCATCGCGCGGCCGTGCTCGACCTGGATCAGCGACACCGCCATGCACGATGCGACGTTCAGCCCGCGGTCGATCTGTGTGTCCTTGCCGATCGGCGCGAGCCCGCAGATCGAATCCACGCCGGCGATATCGGCGCGGACGCCGCCGTTGCCCAGGTCGACGCCGCGCCACGGCTTGCTGAGCAGGTCGTCGGGCACGCCGGCGGCGAACCGGCCGTCGCTGTTGATGATGACGTTGCGGCTGTCGTCGACGCTGGCGACGAGCGTGGCGCTCCAGATGCTGGCGGGGTCGGCGCGGCCGACGAGGACGCCCCAGACCGCGCCGTCGGGCTCGCGCAGCGGGGCGCTGTATTCGACATAACCGTGCTTGCCGGGAATCGGCAGGATGACGTCGGAGTTCGCGGGCCGGAGGTTCGACCGAGTCTCGGTGAAGGCCTGGCTGTCGCGCATCGACGTGATGGCCGGGTCGGTGCTGGCAAGCACGTCACCGGCGCGGTTCGCGACGGTGAGCGAGAGGAACTTGTTGGTGTTGAGGTACAGGCCCTGCTGCATGGCGGCGATGCGCTGCTCTGCGGGCGTGTCCTTGTTGCTTACGATAGGGTCGTCGGCATCGCGCAGGATCTGGATGTAGCCGCCGAAGGCGTCGCCGGTAGCCAGCTTCGCGCTGTGTGCCGAAAACGACTGTGCTTCGCTCGAGGCGCGGGTGTTGGCCGCCCGCTTCGTGAACGTCTGTGCGCCGTAGTACGTGATCGTGGCCATGAAGACGATGGCGACCACGATGACGCAGACGGCTGCGCCGTACGGCGTGGGGCGATACTCGCCCAGGTTCAGCTTCGCGATGGCCCAGTCGGGGCGCGGCAGATGCGGCCATTCGCGGTGTGCCGCCCCGGCTTCGGATGGCTGCGGCTGCTCGGTCGCCGCCTGTTCTTCATGCCCGCGGCTGGGCAGCTTCAGGTTCAGCTTCGATCGCCATGCGCGCACGCGAAGCGAGAGTTGCGTCAGATTCGACCGCCAGCGCGGCGGCTCGAGCGCCGCCGGTTCTTCGGTGCCGGCGCTCTCATGCCCGCGGCTGGACAGCTTCAGGTTCAGCTTCGATCGCCATGCGCGTACGCGAAGCGAGAGTTGCGTCAGATTCGACCGCCAGCGCGGCGTTCGTTCGGGCTCGTGTGCCGGAGGCGCGGCTTCGGGCGGCGGTTCGGCCTCGGGCTTCGGCCGCCTCGTCGGCAGCTTCAGGGCCAGCTTCGGGATGCGCAGGGCAGGCCGGAGCAGCCCGAAGCGCGCGCGGGGTTCGCTGTCGCCGTCCTGCGACTGATCAGGGGACATCCTTGCTCCCATAACGCCACAGCAATGATCGGTGCTGGCACCCAGACGCGTCAGGGGTGAAACCCCTATTTTCGAATCTGAGAGAGGGCCGGCGCGGACCCTCAGAGGGCGGCACCCAGGGAAGCGTGACTCGACATAACGCATTACCGAGGGACGGGATCGACGTGGAGGCCGTAGCCCCGCAACAGTTGACGAACGGGCGTTCGCATCCTATACTCCACGTTCGTACGGTTGTTCGAGAGCGGAGGGCAGGATGCCGCTGGAGCGCGCGCTGCAGGCGCTGAGGACGCGACCCGGAGCTGGCGCCGGGCTTCGTCGAGTGGCGCGAGCTGCCGGCGCTGCCAGCGCGCTACGGCGCCGTTCCCGCATCGCCGCCGACCCGCGCCTGATCGATGCGCTCGCCCGCCGCGGCATCGAGCAGCTGTACACGCACCAGGCGGAGGCGTTCGCCGCCGTCATGCAGCGGCAGAGCGTCGTCGTCGTCACGCCGACGGCCTCGGGCAAGACGCTGTGCTACAACCTGCCGGTCGTCCAGACGATCCTCGAGCAGCCCGAGGCGCGGGCGCTCTACCTCTTCCCGACGAAGGCGCTGGCGCAGGACCAGATGCAGGAGCTGCACGGCCTGATCGGCGACCTCGAGGTCGACATCAAGACGTTCACGTACGACGGCGACACGCCGGGCGACGCCCGCCGCAAGGTGCGCGAGGCGGGGCACGTCGTCGTCACGAACCCGGACATGCTGCACACGGGCATCCTGCCGCACCACACGAAGTGGGTGAAGCTGTTCGAGAACCTCCGCTACGTCGTCATCGACGAGCTGCACCAGTACCGGGGCGTCTTCGGCAGCCACGTCGCGAACGTGATCCGGCGGCTGCGGCGCGTCTGCCGGTTCTACGGCTCCGATCCGGTGTTCATCTGCTGCTCGGCGACGATCGCGAACCCGAAGGAGCTGGCGGAGAACGTCGTCGCGCGGGCCGGTGCACGCTCATCGACAACAACGGCGCGCCGCGCGGCCGCAAGGTCGTCGCCGTCTACAACCCGCCGGTCGTGAACCGGGAGCTGGGCATCCGCGAGAGCTCCGTGAACGCGGCGCGCGCCATCGGCGCGAAGCTGCTTGCAGTGCCGGCGTGCAGACGATCGTCTTCGCGCCGTCGCGCGTGCGGGTCGAGCTGCTGCTGCGTTACCTGCGCGAGGCGCTGAACGCAGCGCGTCGGCGAGCCGCCGAAGGTCGAGGGCTACCGCAGCGGCTACCTGCCGAACGAGCGGCGCGCCATCGAGCGCGGGCTGCGCGACGGCCGCATCCGCGGCGTCGTGGCGACGA
This sequence comes from uncultured Chloroflexia bacterium, assembly GCA_963701135.1. Classification (GTDB taxonomy): domain Bacteria; phylum Chloroflexota; class Dehalococcoidia; order DSTF01; family JACRBR01; genus CAYJMJ01. The sequence goes on along the minus strand of OY969567.1, from coordinate 1,618,904 downwards.
ACGCGCTCGAGCTGGGCGATCGACATCGGCGGGCTGGATGCGGCGGTGCTCACCGGCTATCCGGGCACGCTCGCGAGCGCGTGGCAGCAGATGGGGCGCGCGGGCCGCCGGCACGGGCTGGCGTTCGCCGTGCGTCGTGGCGTCGTCGTCGCCGCTGAACCAGTACGTCGCGTCGAATCCCGGACTACCTGTTCGATGCGTCGCCGGAAGCCGGGCTCGTCGACCCGGACAACCTGCTCGTGCGCATCAGCCACATGAAGTGCGCGGCCTTCGAGCTGCCGTTCGAGGAAGGGCGAGGAGTACGGGCCGGACACGCGCCGAACTGCTGGAGATGCTCGCCGACGAGGGCGTGCTCGTGAAGGCGGGCGGCCGCTACCACTGGATGACCGAGGTGTTCCCGGCCGAGGGCGTGAGCCTGCGCTCGGCCGCGATCGACAACTTCGTCGTCATCGAGCAGGGGCCGAAGCCGCGCGTTATCGGCGAGGTCGACCGGCCGGCGGCGCCGCTGCTCATCCACGACGAAGCGATCTACATGCACGGCGGCGCGCAGTACCACGTCGACCGGCTCGACTGGCACGAGAAGAAGGCGTACGTGCGCAAGGTCGACGTCGACTACTACACCGACGCGAACCTGGCCGTCGACCTGGAGGTGCTGGAGTCGTTCGAGCGCGCGCCGGCGCCGGGCTGCGAGGTCGACCACGGCGAGGTGGCGGTGCGCGACGTCGCGACGATCTTCAAGAAGATCAAGCTCGACACGAACGAGAACGTCGGCTGGGGGCGGATCAGCATCCCGGAGGAGAGCCGCCACACGACGGCGTACTGGTTCGCGCTCGGTCCGGAGGCGGTCGAGGGGCTCGGCCGCGGCGAGCTGCAGGACGGACTGTGGGGCATGGCGCACCTGCTGCGGAACCTGGCGCCCATCTTCCTGATGTGCGACCCGCGCGACCTGCAGGCCGTCGCGCAGATCCGTTCGCCGTTCACCGAGCGCCCGACGCTGTTCCTGTACGAGAACCAGCCCGGCGGCGTCGGCATGGCGCGGCGGCTGTTCGAGATCCACGCGAAGCTGATGCGGACGGCGCTCGACGCTCGCCGGCCGCTGCGGGTGCCGGGGCGGCTGCCCGGGCTGCGTCGGGCCGTCGATCGGCGAGCACGGCGCGAACAAGCGGGCGGCGGCGCTGCTGCTGCGGCGGCTCTGCGAGCAGCGGCGTGGCCGTCGAGGCGCAGCCGGTATGAGCACCGCGCTGCGCGAGCGGCTGCGCCATGCGGTCGCGACGCACGCCGATGCCGCGCGTGCGCCGCGCGCGCTTGGACGCAGCCCGCGTCGCTGCCGCCGATCGCGCAGATCCTGCGCGGCGACTGGCACGAGACGGCGCACGGGCCGGTCTTCGTGCGCGACGAGTGGTACGCGCTCGACCATGAGCACGGCGCGCTGCCGCTGCGGTCGCGCGCTCGGCGTCGACGCGGCGCCGCTCGCCCGGCTGCTGGGCGCGGTCGAGGCGCCGCATCCGTCGCGGCTGGCGTTCTTCGACATCGAGACGACGGGGCTGTCGGGCGGCACCGGCACGTACATCGTGCTCGCGGGGCTCGGCTCGTACGAGGACGGCGCGTTTCGGATGCGGCAGTACTTCCTGGCCGACGTGGCGCAGCGAGCGGGCGATGCTGGCGATGCTGGCGGCGGACCTGCGCCGGTTCGATGGCATCGTCACGTACAACGGCCGCGCGTTCGACGTGCCGTTCGTCGAGACGCGTCTGACGCTGGCGCGGCTGCCGCTCGCCGTGCGACGGGATGCCGCACTTCGACCTGCTGCACCCGGTGCGGCGGCTGTACCGCCACCGCATGCCGGGCTGCCGTCTCGCCGATGCCGAGCGGCGGCTGCTGCGCATCGACCGCCCGGACGACGTGCCGGGCTGGCTGATCCCGTCGCTCTACTTCGATTACTTGCGCGCGGGGCGGGCGGCTCCGCTGCGGGGCGTGTTCCGGCACAACGCCGAAGACGTGCTCTCGCTCGTCGGGGTGCTCGCAACGCTCGGGCGTTTGCTCTCAGACGCACGTGCCGGACCCCGATGACGCCGTCGCGGTTGGGCGCTGGTGGGAGCACGCAGGCGAGCCGTATCGAGCGATGCGGCTCTACCGCGAAGCGCTGCCGTGGCTCGAAGGCGGCGACGACTGGACGTGGGCGGCGTCGCGGCACGCTGCGCTCTGCAAGCGCTTTGGCGACCGGGAGGAAGCTGCGGCGCTCTGGCGGCGTCTGTGGGGCGCAGGCGAGCGCGCGGCGGGCCTGGAGCTGGCGAAGCATCTCGAGCACCACCTTCGCGACGTGGCCGGTGCGGAATCGCTGACGCTGGCGCTGCTGCAACGCGCCGGCGATGCGGAGGGCGCGGCGCTGGAGCATCGGCTGGCTCGGTTGCGCCGGAAACGATCGCGCTCGCTCACAGTTCTGTGACCGCGCGCGCATTGACCGGTGTAACAGAACCGTTAATACTCGGGCCACTCCTCACCCCTCACACCACACGCGCCTGCATGGATGCTGTCTACGCTCTCGGGCAGGAAGTCCGCACAGAGCTAAATCACCGCTGCAGGACGTCGTACGCAGCCTAATTACTGGTGCGTGCCCATGCTTCGATTTGCCTTGCTCGTACTCGGGTCGCTGCTTGTTGCCTCGCTCGCGGCGCTTCCAATCCAGACCGGCGTGCCGCGTGCCGATGTGCAGGCCGCGGTGCAAAACCCGGTGCCGCTCCCGCCGTGGCGCGGCGAGTACTTCAACAACACCACGCTGAGCGGGTTGCCTGCGCTGACGCGGCTGGACAGCGCGCCGCTGGCGTTCACGTGGCCGGACGCGCCGGGGTCCGGGATCAGAGCTGACTACTTTTCGGTGCGCTGGACGATGACGGCCGAGTTCGCCGGAGGGGCGTACAAGTTTGCCGCGCGGCATGACGACGGCGCCCGGCTGTACGTCAACGGCCGGCTCCTGCTGAACACGTGGTGGGACCAGGTGCCGACCACGTACACCGCGAGCGCGACGCTCGCGGCGGGATCGCACAAGCTGGTGTACGAGTACTATCACACGTGGGCCGGAGCGGTGGCGCAACTCGACGTAACGCAGACGAGTGTTGCGCCGACCTCGACGCCTGTGTCGAGCGCGACGCCCACTTCTACCAGGACGGCGACAGCAACTTCGACCGCCACGGCCACGAAGGCGCCGCTGACGGCCACACCGACGGCCAGCCCGACACCGACGCAGCCGTCAACCTGGCGTGGGGAGTACTACAACAACACGACGCTGAGCGGGGCGGCGGGCCTGACGCGGCTGGATGCGGCGCCGCTGGCGTTCGCGTGGGCGGGGTCGCCGGGGCCGGGGATCAACGCCGACTACTTCTCGGTGCGGTGGACGACGACGGTGGACCTGCCGGGGGGGACGTACGGCTTCTCGGCGCGGCACGATGACGGCGCGCGGCTGAGCGTGGACGGACAGGTGGTGCTGGACACGTGGTGGGACCAGGCGCCGACGGCGTACACCGCGAGCGCCAGCCTGGGAGCGGGGCCGCACACGCTGGTGTACGAGTACTACCACACGTGGGCGGGGGCGGTGGCGGAGCTGGCGCTGGCGCCGGTGGGCACGCCCGTGCCGGCGACAAGCACGCCGGTGGCGACGAACACACCGGTGGCGACGAACACACCCGTACCGGCGACAAGCACACCGACGGCGACGCCGGTGCCGCCGGCGCCGACCGCGACGCAGGCGCCGGGCGCGTCAACGAGCACCCCGACGCCGGTGCCTCCGACGCCGACGCCGACGCGGACGCCGACGCCGCTGCCGCCGACGGCGACGCCGACGCGAACGCCGACGCCGGTGCCGCCGACGGCGACGCCGACCCGGACGCCGACGCCGACCCCGGTGCCGGCGACGGCGACGCCGACCGTGCAGGCGGCGGGGCGGGACAAGCTGCTGCAGCCGTTCGCGAGCGACAGCGCGTGGAACCTGCCGCTGGGGGCGCAGCCTGAGCCTCGTGGCGGCGAACCTGCCGAAGACGTTCATGAGCGTGGACGAGGAGCCGATCATCCTGGCGCCGGCGGCGCCGCTGCGGGACGCGTACCAGAACTGGGACTGGCCGGCGTCGTGCCGGACGAGCGGGGCGACGTACCTGGGGCGGTTCCCGGTGCCGGACGGATACGTGGTGCCGCAGCCGAGCGGCGGCTTTTTGCCGAACTACTCGGGCGGCGTGCTGCTGGGGGACGGCCGGACGATCGTGGAGATGCAGTACGGGACGCGGTGCAGCGGCACGGGGCCGCTGACGATGGGGATCCAGCGGGACCGGCACGACATCTACGGGAGCGGGCTGGGGTACGGCATCGGCGGCCACGGCGGGAGCGGGCTGTCGGGGGTGGCGGGGTCGTTGCGGGTGTGGGAAGTGCAGTCCAACGCGCCGATCCGGCACGCCTTGAAGCTGACGATCAGCGCGAAGTTCCTGTCGAAGTCAAACGGGGGGCACCGGTGGCCGGCGGTGGTAGCGGACACGGGGTACAACGTGCCGGGGGACTTCATGGAGTACGTGGGGGCGAACCCGGCGTTGCGGATGGGGTCGCTGCTGGTGCTGCCGCCCGGCGTGGACATCAATGGGCTGGGGTTGCAGACGGCGATGGGGAAGCGGCTGGCGTGGACGCTGCAGAACTACGGGGCGTACATCGTGGACTCGGGGCCGCAGACGTGGACGCCGCACCTGTGGGTGATCGAGTACGGGGTGCAGCAGGCGATGGAGGGGCGCTGGGGGTACCCGATGGACGGGGGCGCGATGAACAGCGACTCGCTGACGCTGCTGTCGCTGGTGCGGGTGGTGGACAACAACGGGCCTGGGAGCGTCGGTGGGAGCGGGACGCGGGTGCAGCCGCTGCTGCCGCCGATCAGCAACTGACGGCCGCACGTTGAGCTGAACATAACGCAGGCCCGCCACTCCGGCGGGCCTGTGCGTTTCGCAACCTGCCCGACTGCCAGAGAGAAGACGCGGCCCCCGGCGGGCAGACTTGCCCGTAAATCTCTCACCGCGAGTCATTGACAGGTTCACCCGAACGCCTAATACTCGCCTGCGTCCTCTCACAGCCGTCCAACGACACGCGCAGCCAGGCCGGAGCCTATATCTCGCCAAACAGGAGCGCTCGTGGCGCGCACACTCTGGATCCTGCCATCGGTGCTGGCTACGGCGGTGCTCGTGGCCGGGCTCTTCGCCGCCGCGGCTGTGCAAGCCGTGTATGAGCCCGACGTCAACAAGGACGGGCGCGTCAACTCGACCGACCAACTCATGGTCTTGAAGCGCATGCCCGGTGCCGATGTGAACCATGACGGGAGGATTGATTCGACCGACATGCTCATCGTCGTCAAGGCGATGAACAAGATGCCGCTCGCGCCGACCCCGACGCCGCCGCCTTCGGGCACCCGAGACAAACTGAAGCAGCCCTTCGCGAGCGACAGCCCCTGGAACATGCCGCTCGGCGCCGATCTGGTGCTCGTGCCGGCGAACCTGCCGCGGACCTTCGTCTCGGTCGATGAAGAGCCCGTGATCATGGCGCCCGGAGCGCCACTCCGCGACGCGTACGAAAACGGCGACTGGCCCGCGTCCTGCCGCGTCGTCGGTGCGCGCTGGCTGGGGACCGTACCGGTGCCCGACGGTTACGTCGTGCCGCCAGGAAGCAGCACCTTCAAGCCGAACTACGCAGGCGGAGTGCTGCTGCAGGACGGCCGGACGATCATGGAGATGCAGTACGCGACGCGCTGCGCGGACTGGGCGCCGCTGACCATGGGCATCCAGCGTGACCGGCACGACATCTACGGCAGCGGTGTAGGCTTCGGCGTCGGCGGGCACGGCGGCAGTTCGCTCTCGGGCGTCGGCGGCTCGCTGCGGGTGTGGGAAGTGAACGGCAACGACCCGATTCGCCACGCGCTGAAGCTGACGCTGAGCGTCGCGCTCCTTTCGCAACAGGAGCACGGCTACCGCTGGCCCGCCGCCAACGGCGATGCCAGCTACAACACCCCCGGTGGCTTCTCGGAGTACCTCGGCAGCAATCCCGCCCTCCGTATGGGGTCACTGCTGGCGATACCCCGCGCCGTCGACATCAACGCCCTGGGTTTGAAGACGCCGATGGCGAAGCGCCTGGCGTGGACGCTGCAGAATTACGGCGCGTACGTCGTCGATTCCAGCCCGGCATGGTGGACCGGCCACCTGTGGGCGGTGGAGTACGGGGCGCAGCAGGGCATGCGCGCGCGGTGGGGGTACGCCATGGACAGCGGCGATATGTCGGCCGACTCACTGGCGCTGCTGACACTGCTCCAGGTCGTCAACGACAATGGCCCGGGGAGCGTCGGCGGCACAGGCGCGCGGGTGCAGCCGCTGCTTCCGCCGATCGGCAACTGATTTCGCATCGCACCGTGTCGCTAGAATGAAGCGTGACCACTTCACCTTTCGGCGAGCAGCTCGCGCGGGTCCCGACGGGCCCCGGCGTCTACATCATGCGCAACGCCGAGGGGCAGGTGATCTACGTCGGCAAGGCGGCGAACCTGCGCAACCGCGTGCGCTCGTACTTCGGCTCGCCGCCGAGCATGGAGGGGAAGACGCGCGCGCTCTCGCGAGGCGATCGACGACTTCGAGTACGTGGTGACGCACACCGAGCAGGAGGCGCTGCACCTGGAGGCGAGCTGGTGAAGCGGCACCAGCCGCTTCTTCAACATCCGGCTCAAGGACGACAAGCACTACCCGTACCTGAAGGTCGACCTGGCCGACCCGTGGCCGCGCGTCTACATCACGCGGCGGGTCGAGAAGGACGGCGCGCGCTACTTCGGGCCGTACGCGAACGCCGGCTCCGTGCGGCGGACGCTGGACATCGTCAACAAGCTCTTCCCGTGGCGCTCGTGCACGAAGACGATCACCGGCACCGACCCGCGGCCGTGCCTGGACTACTACATCAACCGCTGTATCGCGCCCTGCACCTCGCTACTGCACGAAGGAGGAGTACGACGAGGTGATCCGCGCAGGTGATCCTCTTCCTCGAGGGACGCACCGAGGAGGTGGTACGCGGCCTGCGCGCGCAGATGGCCAGCGCGTCGGAGGGGATGGAGTACGAGCGCGCGGCGCGCATCCGCGACCAGCTCCAGGCGATCGAGCGCGTGACGGAGCGGCAGACCGTCGCCAGCACGAAGCCGGCCGACGAGGACATCTTCGGCCTGGCGCGCGGCGATGACGAGGCCGTGGTGCAGGTGCTCTTCGTGCGCGGCACCAAGATGGTCGGCGTCGACAACTTCACGCTCGACGGCGCGCAGGACGAGAGCGGACGCCGACGTGATGGCGAGCTTCGTCAAGCAGTTCTACGAATCCGCGACGTACGTGCCGCGCCGCGTCATCCTGCCGGTCGACCTGCCGGAGCGCGAGCTGATCGAGAGCTGGCTCTCCGAGCGGCGCGGCGCGCGCGTCGAGCTGCTCGCGCCGCAACGCGGCGAGAAGCGCCGGCTCGTCGAGATGGCGACGAAGAACGCACGCGAGGCGCTCGACATGGCGCGCGTGCAAGTGGCTGGCCGACACCGGCAAGACGCAGGCCGCGCTCGAGGAGCTGCAGGAGGAGCTGGACCTGCCGGCGCTGCCGCACCGCATCGAGTGCTACGACATCTCCAACATCCAGGGGACGTCCTCGGTCGGGTCGATGGTGGTGTTCATCGACGGCCACCCGCGGCCGCAGGAGTACCGCCGCTTCCGCATCAAGACCGTAGAGGGCGCGAACGACTTCGCGTCGATGGCGGAGGTGCTGCGGCGCCGCTTCCGGCGCGCGCGCGAGCGGCTGCTTGCGCGACACGGGCGCGAGCGGCGCCGGACGTCGACGGAGCGCAGCCGGACGGGCGCGAGCGCGACGACCGGTCGTTCGCCGCGCTGCCGGACCTCGTGATCATCGATGGCGGCAAGGGACAGCTCTCGCGCGGCGCTCGATGTGATGCGCGAGATGGGCGTGAAGCAGATCCCGACGGTCGGTCTGGCGAAGCAGCACGAGGAGATCTACGTGCAGGACGTGTCCGAGCCGGTCGTGCTGCCGCGGCACTCGCAGGCGCTGTATCTCGTCCAGCGCATGCGCGACGAGGCGCACCGCTTCGCCATCACGTACCACCGCGGCGTGCGAAGCAAGGCGGGCATGCAGTCGGCGCTGGACACGATCCCGGGCGTCGGGCCGAAGCGGAAGAAGGCGCTGCTGAGGAAGTTCGGCTCGGTGCGCGGCATCCGCGAGGCATCGGTCGAGGAGATCGCCGCGACGGTCGGCTTCACGCGGGCCTCGCCGAGAAGGTGAAGGCAGGGCTGTAGTGAGCCGCCGACTACGTCGCCAATGGTCGCAGCAACGACGCTCGCGCGGCGCGAGAGCGCGATGCTCGACCTGCTGCGCCGCCAGTCCGCGACCAGCGCGTGATCGATGCGATGGCGGCGGTGCCGCGTGAGCGCTTCGTCCCGCCGGAGACTGCGCGTTCGGGCGTACGACGACCGCGCGCTGCCGATCGGCGAGGGCCAGACGATCTCGCAGCCGCTGATCGTGGCACTGATGACGGAAGCGCTCGCGCTGAGGCCCGAGGACCGCGTGCTCGACATCGGCACCGGTTCGGGGTACCAGGCGGCGGTGCTGTCGCGGCTTGTGCGCGAGGTCGTGACCGTCGAGCGCATCGACGCGCTGCTGCGAGCGTGCGAGGCCGTGCTGGCGGATCGTTGGGTGCGAGAACGTCGCATGCGTACCTCGCCGGTGACGCGCTGGGCCGGCCGGAGGGCGCGCCGTACGACGCGATCCTCGTCGCGGCGGGCGCGCCGCACGTCCCGCGTGCGCTGATCGAACAGCTCGCGCCGGCCGGACGGCTTGTGCTGCCGGTCGGGACGCTGCGGGGCAAGAGCTTGTGCGCGTGACAAACACGGCGCACGGCGTGCAACTCGAGCGGCTGGGCCCGTGTGCGTTCGTGCCGCTGATCGGGCGCGAAGCGTGGCACGACGACGATCCCGGCGAGGTTTCGAGAAGGTCAAAGGTGCGATAACCCCGGCGTATCGTGCGGATCGCGTGCGTATTTCGTACTCGTATCAAAACGCTGCGAAAATGTGGCCGCCCGCCGTCTAGACAACACGCGCGAAGCGTGTTACAATCGCCCTTGCATTTCCTCCCCCCTTTGGCGTTACCACACACACAGCCCATGGCGAGGGCACAATGGACGATCACATTGGGCACTTTCTGAACTTCATGTCGGTTGAGAAGGGCGCATCCGGCAATACCGTCGCGGCATACAAGAACGACCTGCAACAGTTCGACAGTTACGTCACTTCGCTCAACGGCAACGGCAAGCCGCGCGACTGGGAGCGCACGGAGCGCGACCTGATCGTCGAGTACCTGTTGACCCTGCAAGCAGAAGAACTACGCGGAGGCGACCGTCGCGCGCAAAGTGGCGGCGATCAAGTCGTTCTTCCAGTACCTGCAGGCCGAAGGCACGATCCGCGGCAACCCGGCGGAGAGCCTGGAGTCGCCGCGCGTCGGCCGTTCGCTGCCGAAACCGCTGTCGGTGACGGAAGTCGACGAGCTGCTCGAGCAACCGATGAAGCGCAACACGCCCGAAGCGCGCGCGACCGCGCGATGCTGGAGTTGCTGTACGCGACGGGGCTCCGCGTGACGGAGCTGGTGTCGCTCGAAGTGGAAGACGTGAACATGTCGGGGCCGTACGTGCGCTGCATGGGCAAGGGCTCGAAGGAGCGGACGATCCCGATCCACGAGCAGGCCGCGGCAGCGGTGACCGAGTATCTGAACGACGGCCGCGCGTTGCTGGTGAAGAACCGCAAGGAGAGCGCGCTGTTCGTGAACCGCCGCGGCGAGCGGCTGACGCGGCAGGGCTTCTGGCTCATCCTGAAGCAGTATGCGAAGGAAGCGAACATCGCCACGTCGGTGACGCCGCACACCTTGCGACACTCATTTGCCACCCATATGCTGAGGGGCGGCGCACCCTTGCGTAACGTGCAGGAACTGCTCGGGCATGCAAATATCTCGACGACGCAGGTGTACACGCAGATCGCCAACGAGCACGTACGCCAGGTCTACGAGAAGGCCCACCCCCGCGCCCGATAAGAACCCCTCCCGCCGCATCTCTCATGGCCGTCCCATCGCCGGGACGGCCATCTCGATCCTGCTCGCCGCGGCGTTCGCCTTCGCGTGCAGCGGCTCGAAACACGCATCGCCGACGCCCGATGCGCCGACGCCGAGCGCGACCGCAGCCATCCCGACGCCGACCGCCGCGCCGCCTGCGATCGACCTTGGCACGCTGATCGGCGCGCGCGCGGACCTGCCGCCCAACGACGCCATCGCGCTGGCCGCGCGCTACCGGCGCACGTTCGGCCCGGCGCCCGTGGCCAAGCCGTTCGTCGCCGAGGCGAACGCCGGCGATGCGCGCGACTTCGTCGTCGTGAAGCTGACCGCCGACGCGCTCGAGGGGAAAGTGCCGCCGGAGGTCGTGACCATCGGCGCGACGTCTGCATGGCGAAGAGCACCCACGCGTACTTCTACGAGGACGCGGCGCTTGACGTGGATCCTGCGGCGGTGCAGGAGGCCGCCGACAAGTTCGAAGCGACCGTGTGGCCGGCCGTGACGGCGGTGTTCGGCGAACCGCTGACGCCGGGCGTCGATGGCGACCCGCGGATCATCGTGCTGCAGGCCGATCTCGGGGGAGCGGCGGGCGGCTATTACTCCGGCGACGACCAGTTCCTGAAGGCCGTCCGGCCGCTCAGCAACGAGGCCGAGATGGTGTACATGGACCGGACGCTGAGAGCCGGCGGCGAGGCGTTCAACGTCGTGCTCGCGCACGAGCTCCAGCACCTGGTGCACGCGAAAAACGACCAGAACGAGGAGTCGTGGGTGAACGAGGGCCTGTCTGAGACGGCGTCAGGGCTCGTTGGCGGCGCCACGTCGTCCGTCAACTCGTTCGCGGCGCGGCCGTACACGCAGCTCAACAACTGGGAGAGCGGCAGCATTGCCCACTACGGCGCGGGCGCGGCGTTCTTCCGCTACCTCGCCAGCCGCTTCGGCGGCGACCCCTCGCTCGGCGCGGTCGCACGCGCCCAGCACGACGGCCCGGCAGGCGTCGACGAGTTCCTCGCGTCTATCGGCGAGCCGCTCCGCTTCCGCGACGTGTTCGCCGACTGGATCGCGGCCAACGTACTGAACCGCGAGGGCGGGCCGTATGGCAACCCGGAGAACCCCGTCGAGATCACCATCAGCAACGAGCTGGCTGACGGCGCGCCCATCGAGGGCGAGGCGCACCAGTTCGGCACCGATTACTACGCGCTCAAGGGCCTGGATGCAGGCGACTTCGTGCTCCGGTTCCAGGGGAAGCCGGACGTGCCCGTCTTGCCGGGCGACCCGCCACCCGGCGGCGCGATGCTCTGGGGGAACGCCGAGGACGACATCGACACGACGCTTACGCGAGAGGTCGACCTGGCGGGCGCGACGGAGCCGGTGCTGACGTTCAGGACGTGGTACGACATCGAGCGCTGGTACGACTGGGGGTACGTCTCCGTCTCGACGGACGGCGGCGCGACGTGGGAGGCGCTGCCCGGGGACCAGACGTCGCTGGACGACCCCACGAAGGTGGCGCTCGGCCCGGGCTACACCGGCAAGAGCGGCGGCGGCGATGACCCGGCCTGGGTCGATGAGCGCGTCAGTCTGGCGCGCTTTGCCGGCCAGAAGGTGCTCCTGCGCTTCGAATACGTCACCGACGGCGGCACGCACGGCCGGGGTTGGGCCATCGACGGCGTCGCCATCGAGGGGACGGCGTTCCGCGACCCTGATCTCACGGACGCCGGCTGGCGCTCTGCCGGCTGGGTGCGCCTCGACCGGCCGCTGCCGCAGACGTACGTCGTGCGCCTGATCGAAAGGCGCGCGGGCGGCGAGACATCGGTGCTGGATGTGCCGCTCGACGCCGGCCGCCGTGGCGAGCTGCGCTTCAGCGCGGCAGGCGTCGATGAGGCGACGGTGGCCATCGCCGGCTCGACCGAGGGCACGGACGAGCCGGTGCCGTACACGGTGGCGCTGGAACGCGAAGGCGGGTAGGGGCGCAGCCCGCTGCGCCCGCCTTCGGCCCAAACACCGTCGTCGCTTTCGCGGGCGCAGCAGGCTGCGCCCTACGGGGCGTCCGGTGCGTCCGGCCGCCGCTCGCGTCTGAACACGCACGCCGGTATCCTCGACGCATGGGAGACGACGGACTGCGGTCCCGGCTCGATGCGGCCATCGACGTGCTCGATGACGTGCAACGGCAGCGGCTGCTGGACTGGGCCGGCTCGATGAATTCGAGCGTCGAACGGGCGCGGGCGCCCGGCGCAAGCATTGGCCCGCTCGCGGAAATGCTGCACATCTCCAACGGCGGCGCGGTCGACGGCCACACCGTCTACAAGCTCGATGTCACACCCGACATCCTGAACCCGCATGGCGTGCTGCACGGCGGCGCGGTGTACACGATGGTGGATTACAGCATGGGCGGCGCGGTCGTCTCGGTGCTGCCGCCGGGCGAGATCTGCGCCACCATCGAGATCAAGATCAGCTACCTTGCCAGCGTGCGCGGCGGCGTGCTGACGTGCGAGACGGACATCATCAAGCGCGGCCGCAAGGTGGTGTTCCTGGAGTCGCGCGTGTCGGACGACGCCGGCAAGCTCGTCGCGGCGGCGACGGGGTCATTCGCGGTGTTCCGTCAAGGCGAGTAGCCGCACTGGGCGGCGCACGGCACGCGCCGGGTGCGCCTGAAAGGACTATGATGGCGGAGATTGCAGGCGTTCACGCGCGCGAGATCCTCGACTCGCGCGGGAACCCCACCGTCGAGGTCGAGGTGCGGCTCGATGACGGCGCGTTGGGGCGGGCCGCGGCACCGTCCGGCGCAAGCACAGGCGAGTACGAGGCCGTCGAGCTGCGGGACGGCGACCTGAAGCGCTATGGCGGCAAGGGCGTGCTGACGGCGATCGTCAACGTCAACCGCGAGATCGAGCCGGAGATCATCGGCATGCCGGCGGGCGACCAGGCGGGGCTCGACCGCAAGCTCGTCGCGCTCGACGGCACGCCCGACAAGGGCAGGCTGGGCGCGAACGCGGTCCTCGGCGTGTCGCTGGCGAACGCGCGTGCCGCCGCGGCATCGGCCGGAGTGCCGTTGTGGCGCTTCCTGGGCGGCCCGACGGCGCGGCTGATGCCGGTGCCGATGTTCAACATCCTCAACGGCGGCAAGCATGCCACGGACTCGACGGACTTCCAGGAGTTCATGGTGATGCCGCTCGGCGCGCCGAGCTACAAGGAGGGCCTGCGCTGGGCCGTCGAGGTGTACCACTCGCTCGCGAAGGTGCTGAAGAAGCTGGGGCACCAGACGAACGTCGGCGACGAGGGCGGCTTCGCTCCGTCGCTGGGCGGCAACGAGCCGGCGGTCGAGGTGATCCTGGAGGCGATCCAGGCGGCGGGCTACAAGCCGGGCAAGGACCTGGCGATCGCGCTCGACCCGGCATCGAGCGAGCTGTGGGACGCGAAGCAAGAACGCTACGTGCTGCCGAAAGAAGGCCGCGCGCTCACGAGCGAGGAGATGGCCGACCACTGGACGCGCTGGGCCGAGAAGTACCCGATCGTCAGCATTGAGGACGGGATGGCCGAGAACGACTGGCGGGGCTGGGCGCTGCTCACCCGGCGCATCGGCGACCGCGTGCAGCTCGTCGGCGACGACCTGTTCGTGACGAACACGAAGCGCATCGAGCGCGGCATCCTGGAGCGGTCGGCGAACAGCGTGCTGATCAAGGTGAACCAGATCGGCACGCTGACCGAGACGCTGGAGGCGATCGCGATGGCGTCGGGCGCGGGCTGGACGTCGGTGATGAGCCACCGTAGCGGCGAGACGGAGGATTCGACGATCGCCGACCTCGCCGTGGCGACGGGCTGCGGCCAGGCGAAGATGGGCGCGCCGGCGCGCTCGGACCGCACGGCCAAGTACAACCAGCTCCTGCGCATCGAGGAGGAGCTGGGCCGCGGCGCGGAGTACGCCGGGTGGGGGGCGCTGAAGGTAGGTTCTAGGTTCTAGGTTCTAGGTTTTAGGTTCTCGCTATGCCGCCACCCGACCACTACGCGACGCTGCAGGTGCATCCGGACGCTACGGATGCGGAGATCAAGCGCAGCTATCGCAAGCTGATGCGCGCGGTGCACCCGGACGCGAACGCCGACGACCCGGCGGCGAACCGGAAGGCGGCCGCGCTGAACCACGCGTTCGAGACGCTCGGCGACCCGGCGCGGCGGCGCGCGTACGACGAGCAGCGCGGCCGCAACGGCAAGCGGCCGTACGACGTCTGGGCGGAGCAGCCCGACTGGGAAGACATCGTCGCGGAGCACGTGCCGCCGAAGCGGCCGGCGCACATCCACGCCCAGGAGCCAATCATCGAGCCGGACGAGCTGGCCATCGACATGGCCGAGCTGCGGGCGCAGCCACGGGTGCGGCGCACGGTGCGGGTCACGAACCGCTGCACGTGCACGCTCAAGGGGGACGTGTCGACGTCGGAGCCGTGGGTGTGGGGGCCCGTCGGCCCGATCACCGTCAAACCCGGCGAGAGCGCCGAGTTTGACGTCGAGGTCGTGGCGCGTAAGGTGGCGTTCCCCGGCATCTCGCGCGTCGTGTTCGTCGCGAAAGACTGGACGGGCGTCGTGCCCGTGAAGGTCACGGGCTACGAGCCGAAGCGGCGCAAGCCGCCGGCGTCGAACATGGCGTACGTGCCGCCGCGCCGGCGCCGCGCTGTGAGGACGCGCTGATGACGATGCCCCCGGAGCAACTACCGACGCCCGGCCAGCGCGTCAGCGGCATCGCGTTTCCGGAGCGGTATGCGCTGCCCGGCAAGCCCGACGAGGGTGCGCCTGCCGCCGCGCACGACGCCTTCCGGCAGACCCAGTTCGTCCTTGGCAACGACCTGCGGCTGTTCGCCGAAGGCATGAACCTGCAACTCCAGATCCTCAACGACTCGTCGCACTCGCGCTACCGCACGCACGTCTACGCCGCCGTGGTCGGCTCGTGGTCGCGCGCGTACATGGCGCTCGATGCGGCGTGCCTGCTCGTCGCACGCGGCTCGTACGCCGCGGCGCCGAACCTGGTGCGTACCGCGTGCGAGCTGATCGCCGCGGAGTACCAGGTGAAGTACGAGGAGTTCGGCGAGTTCGTTGGCTGGATGCTGGGCCACCTGAAGCCCGACGAGGAGCACAAGGCGTTCGACGTCGGGCTTGGCCACTACTTCGCCGGGTCGACGCTCGCCGCCGACGACATGCTGCGCGCGGTGTACCGCTCGTCGAGCGACCTCGGCCGGCCGAACTTCGGCGCGACGCTGCTTGCGGTGGGGCCAGAATCGAACAACCTGCGGCTCGCGTACACGTTCGCCGATGCGTCGTTCCACGTCGGCTGGGCCGAGATCACGCTCGGTTGGCTGCTGCGGCTGTGTGAGCGACAGCTCGCCGTCGCCGTGCACATGGACGACGTGCTGAACATCACGCCGGCGACGCACGCCGCGTACGGCGACTACGGGCTGCGCGTGCAGGAGACGCTCGCCAACCCGAGCCGCGCGTCGCTGGAGGAGATCGACTCGGACGGGTTCAAGCGCTGGCTCGTGCACAACTTCCGCCGGCAGCCGTCGGGCGCGCCGAAGCGGGTGTTGCTGTAGTTCGTAGTGAGTAGTTCGTAGTTGGTAGTGAGTCTGTTAGAACGGCGACCATGCAGGAAGGCTGAAGAAGCCGTCGCCGAAGCACTTGCCGTCCTCAAGGGCGTGCTCACGCGATGCGCCGGCGTCCGTCACGCAGATCCAGGTGCTGTCTATGCCGCTGCCTCGGTAGGCCACGCGCCTTCCGTCCGGCGAATACGAGCCGTCGAGCCGGGGAGGATGGTTGTTGCGCTCGCAGTGGTTGCCCTCGGGATTGCACATCAGCAAGGCTCCCAGCGGGATCGCGAGATCAGGGGATTTGTGCTCGACGAACTGTTCATGCATGCGCCGTTGGTCCGAACCGTCGATGTCCACGCCCCAAAGATCGACGACCCAGGGAGCGCCCACGTCGTCGCCGGTGCGGCGAGTGACCAAGTACAGCAGCCGCCGGCCGTCAGAAGACCACGCGATATTCCAGACGTGCTGCGGCCGCCCGCCGTTGGGCGGCTGACGCGCCACGAGCCGGGCATGCTCAGGGAGCGCGAAGAATTGCCGCACACGCACGTCGTCCGCCGCGACGACGTAGATGTTGAGCCCACGAGCGTCCTCCAACGCGAATGCGATCGCGCCAGGTGGCGCCTGCCGGGGTCGTCGCCGCGGTGACGGACGCCGACGGCGGCCGCGACGGTCATGGAGAGCAGCAGGAACAGCACCCAGACGACATGATTCGCATGTTGCACGGCAACAGTATAGTCAGGTCGGGGGCTCGCGCGTTTGGGGTCAGCCTGCCGTCCCCGTGATCGCCTCCACCGGCACGAGGGTTGCGCGCAGCTCGCGCTCGTACGCGGCGACTTCGCGCACGACCTGGCCGTCGGGCCAGCCGAGGCGGGGGGCCATGATGCGGGCGGCGCGCTCGGCGCCGTCGAGCGCGTGGCACTTGCTCCAGCCGGCGGGCAGGCGGCGCAGCAGCACGTCGGCGAGGGTGACGGCGTGCTCGCGCTCGACCGCGTACGCGACCTGTGCCAGCACCTCCGTGTTGTGCTCGCAGATGCGCTCGGCGAGCGCGGGATCGGCGTCGATCAGAGCCTGCACCTCGTGGCGGCGGGGGCCGTAGATCGCCAGCGGGTCGTGTGGCACCCGCGCGGAACCTAACCCCCTGTCCCCCTTCCCGCGCCGGGAAGGGGGAACGCGGCCGGCGACCTGTGCCGGGTGCGGCTCTCCCGTCGGCTGCACGTGCTTCGCGATAGCCGGAAGCGCGAGGCGCGACAGCGAGCGGTAGGTGGTCAGTTTGCCGCCGACGATGCTCAACAGCCCCTTCGGCCCGCCGCGCTTCAGGTGGTCGATGACGAAGTGGCTGCGGGTGATCGTGCTCTCGTCGCCGCGGTCGGTGTACGGCAGCGGGCGGATGCCGCTGTACGTGTACAGCACGTGCTCCGCGCGCAGCGGCGACGACGGGAAGAGGCGGCTCGCCTCGTCGAGCAGGTAGCGCAGCTCGTCGGGCGTGCACTGCGCGGCCGACGGGTCGCCGTTGTAGCGCAGGTCCGTGGTGCCGACGAGCGTGTAGCGGTACCACGGCAGGATGAAGAACGGCCGGCCGTCCTCCTTCGCCGTCGCGAAGACGGCATGACGCGGGCCGTCCGGCCACTCGGCGACGAGATGGCTCCCCTTCGTGCCGCCGATGAGGCGGTCGTGCCGCTCGGCGTCGGTGCCGGCGAGGACGGCATCGACCCACGGGCCCGCGGCGTTGATGGCGACGGCCGTCTCGACCTCCGCTTTCTCGCCGGTGAGCTCGTCGCGGAGGGCGAGCGCGCGCAGCACGCCGCCGGGCGACATGAGATGCTCGCACACGGTGTGGTTCATCGCGACGCCGCCCGCGTCCGTCATGTCGCGCACGGACTCCGCGACGAGGCGCTCCGGGAACTCGACCTGCGCGTCGTAGAATGTGAAGGCGGCGCGCAGGCCGTCGCGGCTAAGGCCCGGCTCGTAGCCGTCGAGCGCGCCGTCGGGCATCGCGCGGTGCCGCGGCATCGACTTGCGGAACGAGAACAGGTCGTACATGACGAGGCCGGCGCGCACCTTCCAGGGCGGACGCGTGATCGTCGCGGTAGACCGGCACGAGCAGCCGCAGCGGCCGCACGAGGTGCGGGGCTTCGCGCACCAGCGTTTCGCGCTCGCCGAGGGACTCGTAGACGAGGCCGAACTCGCCGTGCTCCAGGTATCGCAGGCCGCCGTGGATCAGCCGCGTGGCGCGGGACGTCGTGCCGGCGCCGAAGTCGTTGCGCTCCACGAGCAGCGTCCGGTAGCCGGCCAGCGTTGCCTCGCGGGCGATGCCGGCGCCGTTGATGCCGCCGCCGATGACCGATGACGTCGAATTTCTGCTTCGCCAGGTCAGACAGGCTCGGCCTCACGTAGCCCAGCCCTTCGCGCGCTCGACGGCGCGCCGCCAGCCGGCGACGAGCGCGTCGCGCTCGCCGGCGGGCATCTTCGGCTCGAAGACGCCGCCGGAGCGCCAGATGCGGCCGATCTCGTCCTGGTCCTTCCAGAAGCCGACCGCCAGCCCGGCCAGGTACGCCGCGCCGAGCGCCGTCGTCTCGGCCGTGGCGCAGCGCACGACGGGGCGCTGCAGCACGTCGGCCTGGATCTGCATGAGCAGGTCGTTGGCGACGGCGCCGCCGTCGACGCGCAACTCCGGCATCGCCGCCCCGCTCTCGCGCTCCATCAGCTCGACGACGTCGAGCGTCTGGAGCGCGATCGATTCGAGCGTCGCGCGCGTGATGTGCGCGGCGGTCGTGCCGCGCGTGATGCCGACGATCGTGCCGCGCGCGTACATGTCCCAGTGCGGCGCGCCCAGCCCGGCGAACGCCGGCACGACGTAGACGCCGTCGCTCGATGTCGACGGAGCGCGGCGAGCGCCTCGCTCTCGTCGACGCGTCTTGATGATGCCGAGGCCGTCGCGCAGCCACTGCACCGCCGCGCCGGCGATGAAGATGCTGCCTTCGACGGCGAACTGCTGGCGTCCGGCGATGCGCGACGCGACGGTCGTCAGCAGCCCGTGCTCCGAGAACACGGGCCGGTCGCCGGTGTGCTGCAGGATGAAACAGCCGGTGCCGTAGGTGTTCTTGGCATCGCCCGGCGCGAAGCAGCCCTGGCCGAAGAGCGCGGCCTGCTGGTCGCCCGCGATGCCCGCGATCGGGATCGGCGCGGCCGAAGATCGCCGGGTCGGTCTCGGCGATGACGCCGCTGCTGTCGACCACGCTGCGGCAGCATCGCGGCCGGGATGCGCAGTTCGGCGAGCATGCGCTCGTCCCAGGCGCCGTCGCGCAGGTTGTAGAGCATGGTGCGCGAGGCGTTCGTGGCGTCGATGACGTGCGCGCGGCCGCCGGTGAGCTTGTGGATCAGCCACGAGTCGACCGTGCCGAAGGCGAGCTCGCCGGCCTCGGCGCGCTGCTGCATGCCGGCACCGGAGTTGTCGAGCAGCCAGCGCACCTTCGTGCCGGAGAAGTAGGCGTCGATGAGCAGGCCCGTGCGCGCGCGCACCTCGGGTTCGAGGCCGCGGGCGCGCAGCTCCTCGCAGATGCCGGCGGTGCGCCGGCACTGCCAGACGACGGCGTCGTTGATGGCGCGGCCGCTGGCGCGCTCCCAGACGATCGTCGTCTCGCGCTGGTTCGTGATGCCGATCGCGGCGATGTCGCCGGCGGCGGTCGCCGTCCGTGCGAGCACGTCGCCGGCGGCCTCGAGCTGCGACGACCAGATCGCCTCCGGGTCGTGCGACACCCAGCCGGGTTGCGGGTAGATCTGCGGGAACTCGCGCGATGCCTGGGCGACGGGCGCGCCCGCGTGGTCGAAGAGGATCGCGCGCGAGCTGGAGGTGCCCTGGTCGAGCGCGAGGACGTACGTCGCCATGCCGCCAGTGTACTGGGCTGGTTGCGTGGAGGTTAGAGGAGGGCTACGCGGGCTTCGTCGCCTTGATGGAGTACAGCAGCGGCACGCAGCCGTCGTGTTTGGTCAGGCGCACCGTGCCGTCGGGCTGCGGTTCGGTGAAGGGCAGGAACTGGGAGGTGCTGAACGGGAACTCGTGCAGGTGATCGATGCGCAGGCCGGCATCGATCAGCGCCGTCACCACGTCGCTCACGGGGCGCTGGAACTCGTACGTCCGCCCGTTGACGAGCGGTACCGAGCCATCCGTGTAGGTACCGACGCCGTCAAAGACAAGCGGCTCGTCGCTAGGGAAGTACGGGTAGCGGACATGCAGGTCGGTGACGCCCGGTGCATCGTCAAACACCGAAGCGAAGGGATGAAACTCCGCGATGTAGAACGTGCCGCCGGGCTTTACGAAGTGCGCCGCGACGCGCGCCCAGCGCGGCAGATCCGGCAGCCAGCAGAGCACGCCGTACGACGTGAAGACGATGTCGAAGCGGCCCTCGAGGTTTTGCGGCAGGTCATAGATGTTCGAGCAGACGAAGCGGGCATCGAGCGCGACCTCGGCGGCGAGGGCGCGCGCCGTCTCGATGGCCGTCGGCGAGAAGTCGGCGCCCGTGACGACCGCACCTTGTCGCGCCCACGAGAGGGTATCGAGGCCGAAATGGCATTGGAGGTGCAGGAGGGTCTTGCCGCGCACGTCGCTCATCTCGGCCAGCTCCACAGGCTTGAGTTTCGATTCGCCGGCTTTGAAGCTCGCGACGTCGTAGAACTCCGATGCCACGTGGATCGGCACGACCTCGTCCCAGTGCTTGCGGTTGGCATCGATGTACTCGTTCGTCACTCGTCGTCGCCCTCTTCCCAGCGGCGCAGGATCGCGGCCTGCTCCGGCGTCGTGCGGATGCGCAGCGCCTCGGCAATGATGCGGGGGCGACGGCCGCGGTGCAACTCGTGCTCCAGGATCGCGAGCAGCGGCGGCCGGTTCGTTCCGGCGAGCAGCACCGCGAGGTAGTTGTACAGCTCGTCGGAGAGCTTCGCCGCCATCAGACCGGAGAGTGCGTTGTAGCTGGCCTCCAGCTCCAGGTTGACGATGGCCTCGGCGAGCACCGTCGCGAGCGCCTCGTCGGCGCGCCGGACGGCCAGCTCCATCGCCTGCGCCGCGTAACGCTGCACGATGTCGCGCGGGCCGCCGGTGAGCAGCTCAAACGCTCCGGCCACCAGCGGCGGGTGGCGGTCGCCTTCGAGCAGCCACTGGTAGACCGGCACGTAGTTGCCCGTGCCGGCGAGGAGCTGGAAGGCCGTGTTCGCGGGTTCGCCGCCGATGCCGGTGTTGTCGTCGAGATGCTCGACGGCGTAGTACGGGAAGAGATTGGCGTCGAGATCGGCGACCAGTCGCAGGCCGTGGACGCGGAGCGTCCACGTGAGGTCGTCGTCGAACACGCTCTCAAAGGCGCTCGCGGCGTCGATCGCGATATCGCGATCGCGCACGTCGCCGAGCTCGGCGAGGATGCGGACGATGCCGATGCGCAGCGTCGCGCCCTGGTCGCGCTTGAGGCCATCGGCCGCGAGCTCGAAGTAGAGCTCGCGGAGCGGCTCGCGCATCGATGGCAGCGGCCGTTCGAGCAGCGCCGCGAGCGCGGCCTCGCGGCCGAGCCGGTCGCCGGAGCGCAGCAATTCGGCGGCGTACGCGGCAAACGCGCGCTCGTCGCCCGCGGCGAGCACGGTGAGGCGCGAGAGTTCGGTGGTGGAGGCGCGCTTTCTGGCCGTCATGGCGTCGTTAGTACTCGAACACCGCGACCGGAAACACGCGCGCTATGCGCCGATCTCCGGTGACCAGTATGGCGCCCGCGGCCGAAGCCGTTGCGGCGATGAGGGCGTCGGCGAAATGCGCGAGTCTCTTTGGCTGGTCCATCGGTGCAAGCCAAGCTCCGGCAATGCGGGAAGCCTCCGACGTGATGGGGATGGAGGAACCGAGCGACAGCGCCGTCTCGAAGATCAACCGTTTGGCACGGTTTATACGCGCCGCCGCAAAGTATTCGGTTTCGATGATGGGATCAACGGAGACCTCGTGCAGTCCCGCGAGGACTTCGTCGAGGAGCGGGATGATCCGCGCGTCCCGGCGGTGCCAGTCGATAAGGAACGTCGTGTCGAGGTGGTACCTCAACGCGCGCCTGGCTCCGCTGCCGCGCACTCGTCACACGCGCACGCGCCGTAGAAGTCACGCAGGACTTGTTCGCCGGACGGATTCTTCGGATCGCCGGTCTCCCAGAGCCTCCGGGCGAAGTAACGTGCCTCGCGTTGCGTCATCTTGACCGGAGCGTCAACCGGTTCCCGTATGAGGCGTTGGAACTTCTCTTCCATCGATTCACGACGGCGCTCGGGAGAGGGTTTCGGCCTGCGTGATGCGACCATAGCAGTCGAATGATACACAACGGCGCCTGTCCCTCGCCCTCAACGGCTCTGTGCCAGCGCGCTTTGTAGCTTCGAGCGCCGGGCGGCCAGTTCCGCGGGATCGATGGGGGTCCGGCGCGGCACCTTCAGGAACTCCTCGTTGTTCCACACCGGCCAGGCCGGGTTCGGGTCGTCGGCGTAGCGGGGGAACAGATGCCAGTGCAGGTGCGCCACGGAGTTGCCGAGCATCTCGTAGTTCAGCTTGCGCGGCTGGAACGCGCGGAACACGGCCTCGGCCACCTGCGACATCTCATCGAGGAAGCGTGATCGCGTGTCGCGCGGCAGGTCGTGGAGTTCGGGCACGCAATGCTTGCAGAGGAAGAGCGTGTAGCCGGGGATGTGCTGGTTGGCAGCGAGCACGACGTAGCCTGTCTCGAGCTCCGCGATGAAGTACGGATTTTCGGGCGTGAGTTGCGCGAGGCCGTCGCAGATCTCGCAGGTGCTCGGCACGCCGCTGCTGCCTATCGCCCCGGCACTTCCATCAGCGGGATCACGTCTGCGCCGGTGTGGCCGACGGGAACGTACGTGCCGGCCTCCATTTCGGCGATGATCTTCTCACCTTCTTCGATGAGCGCCGTCATGAACTCCGGCTCGTCGACCGTCTTGACGATCTCACCCTTGCGGAAGATGACGCCGCGGCCCTTACCGCCGGCGATGCCGAGGTCCGCCATCTTCGCCTCGCCCGGGCCGTTGACGACGCAGCCCATGACGGCGACGGTGAGAATCTTGCCACGGCGCGTGAAGTGCTCTTCGACGCGGTTGGCGAGTGGGATGAGGTCGATCTCGATGCGGCCGCACGTCGGGCAGGCGACGAGCGTCGCCCCACGCTTGCGCAGGTTGAGCGTGTTGAGGATGTCCCAGCACACCGGCACTTCTTCGACCGGGTTGGCGGCAAGTGATACCCGCAGTGTGTCGCCGATGCCTTCCGAGAGGAGGATGCCGATGCCGACGGCGCTGCGCACGGAGCCGGCGCGCGGCGTACCCGCCTCGGTGACTCCGAGGTGGAGCGGGTACGGCGCCATCGGCGCGAGGCGGCGGTAGGCCTCGACCATCGTCGGCACGTCGAATGCCTTCATGGAGATCTTGATGTCGTCGAAGCCGGCGTCGTTGAGGACCTTGATCTCCCACAGCGCCGCCTCGACCATGCGGTCCGGCAGCGACGGAGGCATCTCGCCCTCGGCGAGCGCACGGATCGGCGGGAGCGAGCCGGCGTTGACCCCGATGCGGATCGGCATGCCGCGCTCCTTCGCTTCCCGCGCGATAAGCTTCACCTTCTCGGCGTCGCGGATGTTGCCGGGGTTGAGCCGAAGGCCGTCGAAACCGGCGCGGATGGCGGCCAGCGCCCAGCGGTAGTCGAAGTGGATGTCGGCGATGATCGGCAGCGGCGCCTGCCGGACGATCTCGGGGAGCGCGTCGGCGGCTTCTCGATCGGGCACGGCGATGCGGACGATATCGCAGCCGGCGTCCTTGAGTTCGTGAAGCTGGGTTACCGTGACATCGACGTTCGACGTGTCGGTGGAGCACATGGACTGGACGGCGATCGGCGCGTCTCCGCCGACCTGTACGTCTCCTACGTGGACCGGCTTGGAGGCGCGGCGTGGGGTCATCATCGCAGCAGGCTGTCTCCATGGAAAATGCGAAGGATGTCAAAGTAGGTTATCACGACGGACAGGGTGAGGATCAGGGCGAGTCCCGTCAGGTGGACCAGCGCCTCCTTTTCGGGCGCGATGCGGCGGCCGCGGCGGAGGAACTCGATCAGGATGAATACGAGCCTGCCGCCGTCGAACATGGGGATCGGCAGCACGTTCAGCACCGCCAGGTTCATGCTCAGGAGCGCCGCGAAGTCGATCAGCGACTTCCAGCCGGCGTTGTCCACGACCTCGCCCGTCGCCTGGGCGATGCCCACCGGGCCCGTGACCGGCGATGAGCCGAAGCCGCGGACCATGCTCCACAGCTGGTTTCGGGCCAGGATCAGCGACTCGAAGCTCATGCGGACGGAGTGTGGCACAGCTTCCCACACCGGCTCGCTGCGCGACTTCACGAACGGCTCGAACTTCAAGCCGGGCGAGAACTGGTAGCACGGAGCGCTCGACTCCGGGAAGAGCTCGGACTTCAGGCTCTCGGCGGCGGCTCGCGCTTCGGGTTCGAGCCCCGCGCATGCCCCCGTGCTCAGCGACACGAAGCCGAATTTCGCGCCGCCGTAGCAGCTTGCCGGCGAGCCGGGCGCTATGTCCTTGCGGTACTTCGCCAGGTCAGCCCGGCTCTGCTTCTCGATCTCGGCGGTCTCCGCGGCGGTGCGTGGCGCGCTCTGTCCGAACGGCGTGCCGATGGTGATCCCGGTTGGGCCGGTCGGCTGCTTGACGCCGCACTCGTCGGTGTACGGCTGCGGGTTCCAGCGCGCGTACACGCTCTTTGTAAGTATCTCCGAGCCGGTGCGCGGGTCAGCGCGCTTTACCGTCATGTCGATCGTGCTGCCCTGGTACAGGCGGATGAGGTAGGCGGCGTCGGTGGTGCTCTCGGCGCGCCGGCCGTTGATCTCGTAGATCTGGTCGCCGGGCTTCAGGCCGGCCTGCTCGGCCGGGCTGCTGGGCGCAACGCTCGATATCTGTGCGCCGCCCGCCGACACGTTGCGCGGGAGCATCAGGCTGGCGGTGAAGAGCGCGACGGCGAGCACCAGGTTCATGAACGCGCCGGCGCCGATGATCACCGTGCGCTTCCACTTTGGCTGCGCGGCCAGGCTCTCGGGGTCGCTCGGGTCCTCTTCGCCGAGGAGGCGGACGAAGGCGCCGAGCGGGAGGGCGTTGATCGTGTAATCGGTGTCGCGCCAGCGGAAGCCCCAGACGCGCGGCGGGAAACCGATGCCGGCTTCGAGCACCTTCACGCCGAAGATCTTGGCCGTGACATAATGTCCGGCCTCGTGCACGACGATGAGGCCGAGCAGGATGCCCACGAAGGGCAGGATGGAGTGCGTCAGGACGTCCACGTTGCCTCGTCTAGCTCAATCTTGAATACGCGGACTCGCGCCGCGACGGCTCATCGCGGACGTACCGCTGCCGGCCGGGCGCCCGAATGTGCGCGGAGGCGTACTCGCGCGCCCACGCATCGGCCTCCAGCACCGCTTCGAGAGAAGGATCGGCGCTGCCGGCGTGCGCCGAAAGGGCGGCATCGACCACGCGCGCTATTTCGTTGAAGCCGATCGCCCCCTGGATGAAGGAGTCGACGGCCACCTCATCGGCCGCGGCCAGCACGGCGGGCCACGTGCCGCCCCTGGCGCCGGCCTCGAGCGCCAGCCGCAGGGCGGGGTAGCGGCCGAAGTCCGGCTCGTCGAAATGGAGCGCCTTGACGCGCGCCAGGTTCAGACGCGGGACCGCGTCGCAGGCGAGGCGTTCCGGATAGCTGAGCGCGCACTGGATCGGCAGCCGCATGTCCGGCTCGCCAAGCTGCGCCTTCACGCTGCCGTCGGCGAACTCCACCATCGAGTGGACGATGCTCTCGCGATGCATGACGACTTCGACGCGCTCCATCGGCACGTTGAAGAGCCAGCGCGCCTCGATGGCCTCGAAGCCCTTGTTCATGAGCGTTGCGGAGTCGATCGTGATCTTGCGGCCCATGTCCCACGTGGGGTGGCGCAGCGCCTCGCGCGGGGTGACGCGCTCGAGGTCGCGCAGCGGCAGGTCGCGGAAGGCGCCGCCGGAAGCGGTCAGGATGAGCTTCTCGACGGCCGCCACGTCCTCGCCCCAGAGGCACTGCCAGATGGCGCTGTGCTCGCTGTCGACCGGCCGAAGCTCGCCGTGGCCGCGCTCCGCCTCGCGCGTGACGGCGTGGCCGGCCATGACGAGGACTTCCTTGTTGGCGAGCGCGACGGCCTTGCCAGCGCGCAGGGCGGCGAGCGTCGGCGCCAGGCCGGCGTTACCCGCCGTGGCCACGACCACGACGTCGACGTCGGGATGGACGGCCATCTCCTCCATCGTCGCCCAGCGGGCGCGGCGGCCGGACGCCGCCTTGATGTCCATGTGACGGCCGGCCACCTGGCACCAGACGAGGTCAGGATGGAACTCGCGGGACTGGTCTTCGAGGAGAGTGTGGTTGCTGCCGCCGGCGAGGGCGACGACGCGGAACTGGCCGGGAAGCCGGCGGATGACGTCGAGCGTCTGGCGGCCGATCGAGCCGGTTGAGCCGAGGATCGCGACGCCCCTGGCGGGATCAGCCATGGGATCACCGTACCATATGCCGCCGTTTACGGTGTTATGGCCCCGCAACGAGTATGCGGGCGGCGGATGCTGGAAGCCGAGTCCGTCAGTACACAACCCATTGCGTGAAGAGGTAGACCAGCGCGAACGTGAACAGGATGGAGTCCAGGCGGTCGAGGACGCCGCCGTGGCCGGGGATCAGCTCGCTCGCGTCCTTGATGCCGGCGAGCCGCTTGATCGCCGACTCCGCCAGGTCGCCGACGGCGGCGACGCCGGGCAGGAGCAGGCCGAGCGCGGCCATCTTCGCGGGTGCGACTCCGAGGTCGAACAGGTACCCGAGGAGGACGACGGCGGCGAACCCGGCCATGTAGCCGCCGACCAGGCCCTCGACCGTCTTCTTGGGGCTGATGGTCGGGGCGAGCTTGTGGCGGCCGATGGCGCGGCCCGTGAAATAGGCGCCGGTATCGACCGCGAAGGTACTCAGGACCGTCAGGTACACCCAGCTTCGGGCGTCGAAGTCGATGTAGCGCAGCAGCACGATGAAGCTGCCGAGGAAGCCGACGTAGGTCACGCCGCCGAGCGTCCAGAGCGCGTCGACGCGCGGGTCGTCCTCGGGGTCGGAGGGCCGGGCCATCGCGGCGAGCGGGGCGATGACGGCCGCGGCGATGAGCCACGCTGCCCAGACGCCCGTGCCTGCCCGGGCGCCGGCGGCGATGCCGGCGACGAGCGCGCCGGTGAGGATGCACACCGGATCGAGCCAGTCGCGGCGCGCGTGCTGAAACTCGACGGTCGCGACGGCTAACGCCGCCGCTACGGCGGCGGTGTACCAGATCCCTCCGGCGTAGATCAGAAGGAGGATCGCCGGGACGCCCACGGCGGCGCTCGCGACCCGCTGCGCTAGCAACGCGCACTCACCGTTGCGGCGTCTTACCGTTCGCGGTCTCGACGCCGCCGAAGCGCCGCTCGCGGTGCGCGTAGGCATCGAGTGCGCGCTCGATCTCGGTCTCGTCGAAGTCGGGCCAGTACGTCGGGGTGGCGTAGAACTCGGCGTAGGCGGACTGCCAGAGCAGGAAGTTGGAGAGCCGCATCTCGCCGGCGGTGCGGATCACGAGGTCCGGGTCGCCGATCTCCGCCGTGTAGAGGTACGACGAGAACAGCGTCCTCGTCGATGCGCACCGGCGGCACACGGTCTGCGACGATGCGGCGGACGGCTTCCAGGATCTCCGCGCGGCCGCCGTAGTTGAAGGCGAGGGCCACGGTCATTCGGTCGTTGTCCTTCGTCAGGTCGATCGCCTGCTCGACCTTCTTGCGGACCTCAGGCGACAGCGGCTCCAGGCTGCCGATGTGCACGAGCCGCACGCCGTTCTCGTGCAGGGTCTTGATCTCGCGTGTGATGACGCGCGGGATCAGCCGCATCAGCGCGCTGACCTCGCGGCGGGGGCGCGTCCAGTTCTCGGTGGAGAACGCGTAGAGGGTGAGGACTTCGACGCCGCGTTCGCCGAACGTCTCGATGATGCGGCGGATGTTCTCGGTGCCGGCGCGGTGCCCCGCCTGCCGCGAGAGGCCGCGCTCCTGCGCCCAGCGTCCGTTGCCGTCCATGATGATGGCGACGTGGCGCGGGACAGCGCCGGCGGCCCGTACCGCGCGCAGCTTAGGCTCGGCGTGCGGGGTATGCGCTTCAGGCGCGGTGGCGCCGGTGCTGGTCTTACGGCGTTGACGTAGTCGCACGTTCTTCCACGTTCCGCGCGGCTGGCTACCGCCAACCGCACCGGACGGACGCGTGGGCCCGCCCGATGAATCAAGATCGGCGGTCAGACCTCGAGCAACTCCTGCTCTTTGGTGTGGCCGTGCTTGTCGACTTCCGCTACGTACTTATCGGTGATCTTCTGCAGCCGCTCTTGCGCGCGGCGCTCGTCGTCGTCCGAGATCGTCTTGTCGTGCTGGAGCTTGCGCAGGTGGTCGAGCGAGTCGCGGCGGACGTTGCGCACGGCGACGCGTGCGTCCTCGACCTTCTTGTGGACGACCTTCACCAGTTCCTTGCGCCGGTCTTCGTTCAGCGGAGGGATGACGAGGCGGATGATGTTGCCGTCGTTGGTCGGCGTCAGGCCCAGGTCCGACTTCTGGATCGCCTTCTCGATCGTGCCGAGCTGCGTCTTGTCCCACGGCTGGATCGTGATCAGCCGCGGTTCGGGAGCGTTGATCGTCGCGAGCTGGTTGAGGGGCGTCGGCGTGCCGTAGTATTCGACCTTCAGGCCCTCCACGAGCGCCGGGCGGGCGCGGCCGGTGCGCACGGTGTCCAGGTCGCGGTCGAGCGCGCCGACAGCGCTCTGCATCCGGTGTTCGGCGTCCCGCAGTGTGTCGTCGATCATCCTCTGCTCTCTTCTGTCCGGCCGGGCGGCCTTATGGTACCGCACGCACCCGGCCGGCCGGCGCGTGAGGCGGGCCGTCGTTACCGGCGCGCGGGCTCCAGCAACGAATCCGCCGATCCGACGCGCGTGCCGATGCGGTCGCCCTTCGCCGCGCTGACGATGCCGTCGGGGTCGCCGACATCGAAGACGACGATCGGCAGCTCGTTCTCCATGCAGAGCGAGAGGGCCGTGCTGTCCATGACCTCGAGCCGGCGGTTTAGCGCGTCCATGTACGAGAGCGTCGAGAAGCGCCGGGCGTCCGGCTTCTTGCGCGGGTCGGCGTCGTAGACGCCATCGACGCGATTCTTGGCGATCAGCAACACATCGGCGTCGATCTCGACGGCGCGGAGAGCGGCGGCGGTGTCGGTCGTCATGAAGGGATTGCCGGTGCCGGCGGCGAAGATGACGACGCGGTTCTTCTCCAGGTGGCGGATGGCGCGGCGCCGGATGTACGGCTCGGCCACCTGCGGGACGGGGATGGCGGTCTGGGTGCGCACGTCGCCGCCGACCTGCTCGATGGCATCCTGCAGCGCGAGTGCGTTGATGACGGTGGCCAGCATGCCGGCGTAATCGGCGGTCGCGCGGTCCATGCCGGTCTCGCTGGCCTGGACGCCGCGCCAGATGTTGCCGCCGCCGACGACGACAGCGACCTGGACGCCCAGGTCGCTCGCCTTCTTGATCTGCGTCGCGATGCGCCGGACGGTGGCGGGCTCGATGCCGTACGAGGCACCGCCCATCAGGGCCTCGCCGCTGACCTTCAGCAGGATGCGCTTGTAAGCGGCCTCGCCCATCTCCGGCTCCCTACTGGCCGAGTTCGAAGCGCGTAAAGCGGCGGATGCGGATGTTCTCGCCCGTCTGCGCGATCGCTTCCTTGACCAATTGCTCGATTGTGCGCGAGCTGTCCTTGATGAAGTGCTGCTTCATGAGCACCGTCTCTTCGACGCTGCCCTCGGCATCGGCCGGGAGGTCGTCCTCGGTGACGGCCAGCGTGGTCGGGATGCCGGCGACCTGCATGGCGATGTCGTGCACCAGTTGCTTGAAGGTGTCCGTGCGCGCGACGAAGTCGGTCTCGCAGTTCACTTCGAGCAGCACGCCGATGCGCCCGCCCGCGTGGATGTAGGAGTCCACCAACCCCTGGCTCGTCTCGCGGCCGGACTTCTTCTCGGCGCCCGCGATGCCTTGCTCGCGCAGCCACTTGACCGCCTTATCGAAGTCGCCGCCGGTCTCGTCGAGCGCGCGCTTGCAGTCCATGACGCCCGCGCTCGTCTGTTCGCGAAGGCGCTTCACGTCTTCCGCTGTTACCACGTTTTCTCGTCCTCTCTGAATCAGGCTTCGGGGGCCGGCGCGGCTGCGTCGCCGGCCCGCGGCTCCGGGTCGTCGGGCGATGCCGAGAAGGTGCCGGACGCCAGCGACGTCATATCGAGCCCCTCGGTATCGTCCGCTTCGGATGCGTAGCCCTGCAGGTTTCGGCCCTCGAGCGCGGCGTCAGCGATGCGGCTGGCGATCAGCTTGACGGCGCGGATCGCGTCGTCGTTGGAGGGGATCGGGAAGTCGATCTCGTCCGGATTGCAGTTGGTGTCGCACATCGCGATGATCGGGATGCGCATGCGCATCGCCTCGGTGACGGCGATGCGCTCCATGGGCGGGTCGACGATGAAGAGCGCGGCGGGCAGGCGCTTCATGGTCTTGATGCCGCCGAAGTAGCGGTTCATGCGCTCGATCTCTTCGAGGATCTTGCCGGCTTCCTTCTTGATCAACACGCTCAACTCGCCGCGGTCGCGGCGGTCTTCCAGCCGTACGAGGCGGTCGATCCGGCTCTCGATGGTCTGGAAGTTGGTGAGCGTGCCGCCGAGCCAGCGGTTGGTGACGTAGGGCATGCCGCAGCGCGTGGCCTCGGCCTCGACAGAATCCTGCGCCTGCTTCTTCGTGCCGACGAACAGGACCGTCTCGCCGCGCGAGGCGACGGAGCGCGCGAAGCTCATCGCGCCCTGCAGGAGCGGTACCGTCTGCTGGAGGTCGATGATGTGGATGCCGTTGCGTTCGGTGAAGATGAACGGCTTCATCCTCGGGTCCCAGCGCCGGGTCTGATGCCCGAAGTGGACGCCGGCTTCGAGGAGGGCCTTCATCGATACCGAAGGTGTGGGTGCGGTGCCGGTGGTCATGACTTCGATCCTTCCGGACATAAATTTGAGGCCATAAGAGCCCCAGGTCCGGTCTTCCAGTTCTGTAACCGCCGCAGTATAGCACCGGCGGCTCGGGCCCGACAATCGGGCGCGAGCCGCCGGTGCCTGGCCGCCGTAGGCCATCGAGAGAGCCGAAGCTTGTACGCCGGGGGGCGCGTACCCATACTGAGGCCGCATGGACCATTTGCCGCATCCGGCCCCGGTCGTCCTTGACGTGCCGGCACCCCGCTGGCCCGGCTAGCCGATGCCGTTGCTGCGCTGGCGCAAGCAAGAGCTGCGGGAACGCTTCTATCCGCCCGAGTTTCGCGGCATGTACGGCCGCTTCTCGGAACGTCATCCACGAGTACGTGCGCCGTGGCGACACCATGCTCGACGCGGGGTGCGGCAGCGGCCGCGTCTTCCAGTACCACTTCGACGAGGGGCAGCGGCCGCGGCTGATCGCCGGCGTCGACATGACGGACGAGCCGCGGGGCAACCGCAACATCGATGCCGCGGCGCGGGCGGACCTGGGGGCGCTGCCGTTCCGGGACGCCGCGTTCGACATCGCGATCTCGAGCCACGTGGCGGAGCACCTGACGCAGCCGGAGCGGGTGTTCGGCGAGCTGGCGCGGGTGCTCAAGCCGGGCGGGCGGCTGTTGATCCTGACGCCGAATCGCTGGCACTACGTGACGGTGAGCTCGGCGCTGCTGCCGCACGGCTTCCACTTGAAGTACAACCAGTGGCGCGGCGTCGATGCGCACGACATCTTCCCGACGGTGTATCGCGCGAACACGGCGTCGCGGCTGCGCTCGCTGTACGAACGCGCGGGGTTGGATGTCGAGCAGCTCTACCAGTTCGAGACGGAGCCGGAGTACCTGGCCTTCAGCACGCCGACGTATGCGCTCGGCGTCGGGTTCGAGCGGCTCGTGAACCGTTTCGGAGCGCTCAAGCACCTGCGTGTGAACCTGCTCGCCGTTGGGCGCAAGCGCGGCTAGTGTAGTGCTTCCAACGCTTCTTCAGCGTGGCGGTTCGCCGGGAGGCCTCGCACGCGGCGGAAGTCCATCAGACGAGGCGCTGTACCGCGTCGGTCCGGCTTCGCCGGACTCACAGCCGAGGGCGGCTATGCTCCACGCTTCGCGTCGCGTTAACTAACTCCAACGCTTCTTCAGCGTGGCGGTTCGCCGGGAGGCCTCGCACGCGGCGGAAGTCCGTCAGACGAGGCGCTGTACCGCGTCGGTCCGGCTTCGCCGAACTCACAGCCGAGGGCGGCTATGCTCCACGCTTCGCGTCGCGTTAACTAACGCCAATTCGAAAGCACTACACGAGCTCAACGACCACCCTACGTCAGCCACTTGCGCGCGAGTTGCTCGATGGCCGCCACGTCGGCGTAAACGCGCTGACGCATGCCCTCGCGCTGGTCCTCGGGCACGGGCGCGTCGGGCGCGGCGACCATGGCGCCGAAGAGGAAGCCGACGATCTGCCACAGCGCGACGGCCACAATCTCGTAGCCCTTCTTCCACTCGTCGCGGTCGACCGGCTTGCCCAGGTGGCGTTCCAGCTCGTCCAGGTAGAAGCCAATCAGCTCCTCCATGTTCGGCGGCTGCTGGTACTGCAGGAAGCGGCCGACGTCGGCCGACGACAACCCGCGGCCGACGATCTCCCAATCGATGACCGTTGTCTGCGGCCCGTCCGGGCCGTCGCGCATGCCGAGATTGCGGTTATCGAAGTCGTAGTGGCAGAGCGTGATCGGCATGCCGGCGATCTCGTCGATCAGCCGGTCGGGATGGCGAAACAGGCGGTCGATCAGCGCGCGCGTCTCCGGCTCGAGCGAGCCGAGCAGGTTGCGGATGCCGCCGGCCACCCACGGCCACTCGGCGGTGATGAAGCGGGTGGGCTCCGACGGCTCTTTCACATCGTCGATGACCTCGACCACGAGCTTGTACCAGGAGTCGACGGGCGTGCGCAGGCTCATGAGCCAGGGCTGGTCGAGGACGTCGCGGCGCTCCCAGAAGCGCGCGTGGAACGCCGCCAGGTGCGACAGGATCGTGCGGAGCTTGTCGTCGGGCAGCGCATCGACGATGCCGACGCGCTCCATGTCGGCGGTCACGTCTTCGAGGAACGCCCAGAACTGGCCGCGCTCCTCATCGTAGATGACATCGAGGTACGGATGGTGGAACGTCGCGGGCAACTGGTCGAGCAGCCCGGTCGTGAACGCAAGGAGTTCGCGATGCTGGAGGTCGCCGATGAGCGTCGAGACGGCATCGCGCGGTGCGCGGCGGCGCAGGATCATGCGCGAGCTGCCGGCGCCGTTGCGGCCGCTGTAGTCGAACTCGATGACGTCGAACCGCTTGTTGCCGAACTTGGGGTACTCGAACGGCTCGGACTGGCCGATGCGGAGGGCGGTGACGCGCGCGGTCTCGTCGCGCAGCAGCCGCCGCGCGGCATGGGTCAGGTACTCCGGCGTGATGTCCTCGATGCTGCGTGGGACGATGTTCGTGGCCAAGCCGGGTCCTCCTCTTCGCGTCTGTCGCCGCATTATAGAGGGCGGCTTGCATGGCGGCGGAGCCGCCAGAACCGAGAACCGAGAACCAAGAACCTGAATGGGCGGCAGGCGTCAGCACGTCTGGTACCATGCAGCACCATGCTGACCAAGCGCGTGATTCCGTGTTTCGACGTCGACCAGGGGCGCGTCGTGAAGGGCATCTCGTTCGTCGAGCTGCGGGATGCCGGCGACCCGGTGGAGCTGGCGAAGCTGTACGACGAGCAGGGTGCGGACGAGCTGGTATTTCTCGACATAACGGCGTCGAGCGACGACCGGGCGACGACCTACGACATGGTCGCGCGCACCGCCGACGAGGTCTTCATCCCGTTCACCGTAGGCGGCGGCGTCCGGAGCGACCTCGACGTGCGGGTGCTGCTGGAGCTGGGGGCGGACAAGGTGTCGCTCAACAGCGCGGCCGTCGCCGACCCGAAGCTGGTCGGGGTGTGCTCGGAGCGCTTCGGCGCGCAGTGCATCGTCGTCGCGATCGACGCCAAAGCGGTCGGCGAGGGCAAGTGGGAGGTCTACACGCACGGCGGCCGCCGGCCGGCCGGGCTCGATGCGATCGAGTGGGCGCGCCGGGTCGTGGAGCTGGGCGCGGGCGAGCTGCTGGTGACGAGCATGAATACCGATGGCCACAAGCACGGCTACGACATCCCGCTGACGCGCGCGATCAGCGAGGCGGTCGAGGTGCCGGTCATCGCGAGCGGCGGTTGCGGCAACCCGCAGCACATGGTCGATGCGGTCGTGCTGGGGAAGGCCGACGCCGTGCTGGCGGCGAGCATCTTCCATTTCGGCGAGTACTCCATCGGCGAGACGAAGCGCTACATGCATGCGCACGGCCTGCCGGTGCGGCTCTAGGGCCCGCGGCCGGGCCGCTCAGCCACCAACGACGACAGCATCGCGGCCGCGACACGCCGCGCCAGCACGGAGACGAGATCGATGCTCAACTACAACGCGCAGGGACTGATCCCCGCCGTCATCCAGGACGACGAGACGGATGCCGTGCTGATGCTCGGCTACATGACCGTCGAGACGCTGAAGATGACGCGCGATCTCGGCCAGGTCGTGTTCTGGAGCCGCAGCCGGCAGGAGATCTGGCACAAGGGCGCGACGAGCGGCGACTACCTGGAGGTGCGGTCGATCAAGGCCGATTGCGAGAACAACTCGCTGCTCGTGCGGGTGAAGATGCTCGGCAAGGCCGTCTGCCACACCGGCGCGAAGGCGTGCTTCTTCAACGAGTTGGAGCCTGCGACGTAGGACGCGCGGCGGACTCCATCGCCAGCACGTTGTTGAGGGCGGCGATGGCGACTTCGATCTGCGCGTCGTCGGGGTCGCGCGTCGTCAGCGACTGCAGCCAGAGGTTGGGCCGGTAGATCAGCCCGAAGATGCCGCGGTCGCCGAAGCGTTGGCCGAGCCGCAGCACCTCGTACGAAGCAGCCGCGATGACCGGGATCAGCACGACGCGCTCGACCAGGCGCAGCCAGATCGGCGGCGTGCCGAGCGCGACGAAGACGACGAGCGAGATCACCATCACCGTCAGCAGGAACGCGGTGCCGCAGCGGGGGTGAGCGTTCGGGTACTCGCGCACGTTTGCGGGCGTCAGGTCGCGGCCGTGCTCGTAGGCGTGGATCGCGCGATGCTCCGCGCCGTGGTACGCGAACACGCGCTGGACGTCCGGCATGCGGCCGATGAGCCAGATGTAGCCGATCAGCATCGCGAGGCGCAGGATGCCCTCGGCCAGGACCTCGACGTAGTCGTTGGCGACGACGCGGTCGATCCAACTCGTGAGGAGCACCGGCCCGGCGAAGAAGATGGCCGCGACGAACGCCAGCGTCACCGCGAGCGAGACGATGATCTGCAGCTTGCTGATCTCGTCGCCGTCCTTCCCCATGGCCACGTTCGAAGACCACATGAGCGAGCGGACGCCGAGCACCAGCGTCTCGTACAGCACGACGGCGCCGCGGACGACGGGGATGCGGCGGACGCGGCCGGTGTAGACGCCGGTCAGCGCCTCGCCGCGCTGGACGATGCGGCCATCGGGTGCGCGCACGGCGATGGCCAGGTGCCGCGGGCCGCGGATCATGACGCCTTCGATGACGGCCTGCCCGCCGTAGTAGAGATTGGTCGCCTGTCCGTCCGCCATGTGCCTCCTGGCAGGTGTGCTCAGCGATGCGCGGTCACGATCAGGATCGGAACCGGCGAGGACGGCGTCAAGGAACGCCTGCGGGTCAGAATGGACAGACCGCGCCGGCGTTGAACGGCGGATTGCCGTAGCCGAAATCCCAGAACGCCGTGTACTCCGCGAGGTTCGCCGCGATGTCATCGCGCACGGCCGCGCAGCCGAGGCTGATGCTTCCCTTCGCGGCGAACGCCGCCTCGAACGAGCCGGCAAGCTGATGATTCAGCGTACCGGCATAGGCGTTCGCGCGCGCCAACAGCGCGTTCGCCTTGTCGCGATCGCCGTCGCCCGCAAGCTCGGCGAGGCCCGCGCGGAAGAGCGCGTACGCCTCGAGCTCGTTGCGCTTGTCTGGCCTCCAGATCTGCCACTGCCTGTCGTCGACCGCTGCCACGTAGGCGGCTGCCGCCTCGGCGTACTTCGATGCCGCGAAGAGCGCATCGGCGTCGATGATCGCGTGATACAGGTAAGCGGGCTTGTCGAAGGTCTTGCTCCGGAGCGCGTACGCCGCGCCGTCCCACGCCCACACCTCCGTGCGCTTGCGCTGCGGCCCCGCGCCGGCGCTGCCGATCTCGCCGCCGTAGAGCACGATCTCCTTCTTGCCGTCGCCGTCGACGTCCTCGAACTTGAGGTCGGGGTACTCCATCGAGATGCCCGACGGCGGCGTCAGGTCGACGTATCCGGCCGCGGTGCCGCGGACGGCGTGCACACGCTTGAAGCACGTGTGCGCGCCGCAGCTCGGCACCTGGTACACGAGCTCGCCGTTGCCGTCCGCGTTCACGTCGCCGGCGTGGATCAGCACGTCACCGAGCGAGTTGATCACAGTGGGGTTGCTCAGCGTCGTGCGGGCATTGGCGCTGATGACGGCGACCGGCGACTCATAGGCGACGCGGAACCCGCTCGAACGTGCGGTCGAAGATCGCGACGCTGAAACTGACCGGCGCGGTCGAGCTGTCGCCGGCCTGCGCCTGCGAGAAGACGGCCGCGACCTCCTCGGCCGCGTCGTCGTCGGTGTTGCCGGTCATGCAGGGCCTGCCGGAGTCGAGGGCGGGCATCTTCCACGCGGCGTACAGCGCCGCGAGGCACGGCGGCTTCGATGCAGCGGGTTCGGTCGAGAGGTACGGCGCTGCGGCGAGCGCGTAGTCCTTGAGCGCCGCCGGGCGCTCGGGTACGGGCGCGCGTGCGGGTGTCGCCGTGGGCGAGGGGGCAGCCGGCGTGCCGGTCGCGGCGGGCGTCGGTGTGGATGACGCGCCGCCACCGTTGCATGCGGCGAGAACGGCAACGGCGAGGAGCAGCGTTAGATATCGGCGCACGCGGCAAGCGTACACGCTGCGGCGGAAGGCTGGCGAATCAGGCCTCGCGCCGGTACACCACCTCGCCGCCGACGACGGTCATGTCCACGCGCGCGTCCAGGATGCGCATCGGGTCGGTGAGCGCGAACAGGTCGTGGGATAGGACGACCAAGTCGCCCGGGCAGCCGGGCGCGATGCGGCCGGACGGGGCGCCGTCGCCGGCCGCGGCGGCGCATCCGGCAGTATAGGCCCGCAGCGCGTCTTCCAGCGTGACGCGCTCGGCCGGGTACCAGCCGCCGGCAGGCGCTCCCGCGGCGTTGCGTCGCATGACGGCGGCGTGGATGCCGGCGATCGGGTCCATCGTCTCGACGGGGGTGTCGGAGCCGAAGGCGAGCGTCGCGCCGGTCGCCAGCAGTGACGCGAACGCGTAAGCGTAACGGCCGCGCGCGCCCCACCAGCGGTCGACCTTCGCCATGTCCTGCGTCGCATGGATTGGCTGGACCGATGCGGCGACGCCGAGTTCCGCGAACCGGGGCAGGTCTTCCCGCGTGAGCAACTGCGCGTGCTCAATCCGGCGCGGGAGCGCGGGCGCGAGCGATCGCGCACGCTCGAAGATGTCGAGCGCGGTGCGGTTGGCGCGGTCGCCGATGGCGTGGACGGCCGGGGCGAGGCCGCGTTCCAGGCACGCGCGGATGTCGCGCTCCAGATCCTCGGGCGGCTGGAGCGCGAGGCCGGTGCCGGCCGATCCCTCGTACGGATCGAATATCCACGCCGTCAGCGAGCCGAGCGCGCCATCGGTGAAGAACTTGACGCCGCTGATGCGCAGCAAGTCGTCGCCGTCGCCGGTCGCCAGGTTGCGGTCGAACCACTCGTCGAGCCTGGTGGCTGACATGTAGGCGCGGACGCGCAGCCGCAGCGCGCCGGAGTCGCGGAGCGCGTAGAGCGCCTGCAGTTCGCCTCGGCCGACGTCCATCGCGTGCACACCGGTGACGCCGAGGCTGTGCGCGTGGGCGATCGCGTCGTTCAGGGCGGCGAGCCGTTCGGCGGGCGCCGGCCCGGGAGCGACGTGCGCCACGAGACGTGCGGCCGTGTCGCGGAGGATGCCGGTCGGCTCGCCTTCGCCGTCGACGTCGATCGCGCCGCCGGGCGGGGCGGCCGTTGCGGACGTGATGTTCGCGGCGCGCAGGGCGGCGCTGTTGACCCACGAACAGTGGCCGGAGGTGTGGATGAGGACGACCGGGTGGTCCGGCGCCACGGCATCGAGGTCGCGGCGGTGCGGGAAGTCAGCGCCGGGCCATGCGTTCTGATCCCAGCCGGCGCCGCGCACCCAGCCGCCGGGCGGCGTCGCCGCAGAGCGCTCGGCGACGCGCCGGACGCATTCGGCGACGCTCGCCGCATCCTTGAGGTGTACGGAGCGCATGGCGGCGCCGGTGCCGAGCAGGTGCGCGTGGGCGTCGGTGAAGCCGGGCACCGCCAGCCGTCTATTGGCATCGACGACCTCGGCCCCGGGTGGCGCTTCGAAGTCAGCGGCACGGCCGACGGCGGCGAAGCGTCCATCGCGCACGAGCGCGGCTTCTGCCCAGGGCGCCGATGGCGCGCCGGTCCAGATGCGGGCGTTGCGGAGGAGGAGCGTGGTCACGCGCCCGTCATAACACGGCGGCGCGCGTCGGCACACCCCGCGCCGGAAACGGCGATGCCCGCTATGCGGCGGGCATCCGGTGTGTTGACGGACGGCGGCGGCTACTTCTCTCGCTTGGCCTTCGCGGCCTGCGACTTCTCCATGCGCTTGGTGAAGCGCTCGACGCGGCCCGCGGTGTCGACGATGCGCTGCTGGCCGGTGAAGAACGGGTGGCAGTTGCTGCATATCTCGACGTGGACGTCGGACTTGGTGGAGTGCGTCTGCCAGCTATTGCCGCAGGCGCAGTGGACGGTCGCTTCGACGTAGTTCGGGTGGATCTTGGCTTTCATTTCGGGTTCCCTGGCGGCGTTAGTTCGATGCTGCTTCGAGCGGGTAGACGCTGACCTGCTTGCGGCGGCCCTTGGCGTACGGCTCGAACTTCACCGAGCCAGCGAGCAGGGCGTAGAGCGTGTGGTCGCGGCCGACGCCGACGTTGCGGCCGGCGTGCACGCGGGTGCCGCGCTGGCGCATGATGATCGTGCCGGCGAGCACAGCCTGGCCGTCGGAGCGCTTCACGCCCAGGCGCTGGGAGTTGCTGTCACGGCCGTTTCGGGAGCTGCCGACGCCCTTTTTGTGTGCCATCTCGTCTAGTCTTCCTTCTTGCGCGTCCGTCGCTTCGGCGCGGCGGCGGGCTCGGCGGCAGGTGCCTCGGCCTGCGGCGCGGCGGCGGGCTCGGCGGCAGGTGCCTCGGCCTGCGGCGCGGCGGCGGGCTCGGCGGCAGGTGCCTCGGCCTGCGGCTCGGCGGCGGGTGCCTCGGCCTGTGGCGCGGCGGCGGGCGCGGCGGCGCGGGCACGCCTGCGCGGCTTCGGCGCTTCCTCGGCAGCTTCAGCCGGGGCGGCCGCGGCGGCCTGCTTCGGCTTCGGCTCCTGTCCCGGCGCCAGGATGTCCTCGACCATCAGGCGGGTGAACTGTTGCCGGTGGCCGGTCTTCTTGCGGGCGCGCGTCTTTGCCTTGTAGCGGAAGACGATGACCTTCTTCGTCCGGCCCTGCTCGGCGATCGTGCCAACGACGCGCGCGCCCTGGATCACGGGCCCGCCGACGGTGATGCTGTCGCCATCGGCCAGCAAGAGCACGTCGTTCAGCTCGATGGTCTGGCCGGGCTCGCCGGGCAGGCGCTCGATCGTAATCGGGCGGCCCTCTTCGACGCGGTATTGCTTGCCCCCGGTGCGGACGACGGCGTACAAGGAACCCTCCAGACAAGAGAAGACCTGCCGTGCGGCAGGCATCGGGGGACATTCTATCGGCCGCCGTTCGAATCTGTCAAACCCGTCAGACGGGCGGAGGCAACAGGTTTTGCCGCGGCGGCCGAAGCTGGCCGTACAGGGACGTGGCTGCGTTGCCCGACCCGCCTGCCTGGGCTGCGCCCGCGAAATTTCCGTCTCGCGGGCCTAAAGTGCGGCTCCCCTACGGACGAACATCCTGCGGGAATCCCTTAAGGCGCGCCTTACGTGATGTCCCTGATGGTTGGACTCGGGTCCCTGCATGACGGATTCGCCCAGGAGTGGCGGACCGGGGGGTCCCGCAGGAGGTGGCTAATGGGCAGGTTAATCGGGCTCCTGAGCCGATGGCGCACCAGGGCCGCGGCGGGCGGGGATGGCGGCCCTGAGCCGCAGCGCGATGGCGAACGAGGCATCACCGGTCTCGAGACCGCGATCATCCTCATTGCGTTCGTCGTTGTGGCCGCGGTGTTCGCATTCGTCGTCCTCAGCACGGGTCTGTTCAGCTCGGAGCGCGGCAAGGAGGCGGTCTACGCCGGTCTCGCCAAGACCCGCGGCACGATGACGCTCACCGGCGGTGTGATCGCGAACTCGGATACGGTCAAGATCACGAAGGTCACCTTCAGCGTGACGCTCGCGGCCGGCGGCGACAGCGTCAACATGAACAACTCCGACGTGACGAACCGGACCGTCATCAGCTACATCGACAAGGACGTCATCGACCCGGACCTCGAATACACGGTGCAGGCGATCACCGGTAATGCCAACCTGCTGTTGCAGCAGGGCGAGTTGATGACGGTGACGGTCAACTTCGGCACCCAGACCGGCGGCCCGGTGTTCAACGTCGGCACGAACCAGACGTTCATCCTGGAGATCAAGCCTCCGACCGGTTCGTACCTGGTCATGCAGCGCTCGACGCCGTCGTCGCTGAACCAGTCCATCATCGACCTGTACTAACGCCGCTTCGACCCTTCGGAACGGGGTCTTGAGTTGCACGAAAGGGCGGCCCGTAGCTCGGCCGCCCCTTCCGCGTGTCCGGCGAGCGTCAATCTTCGTTGTCACCTTCCGCCTCGAGCCACGCCTGGTACATGCGGTCGATGCGCGGCCTCAGTCGTTTCAGTTCGCCTGCGGCGCGCGTCCCGGCGCGATGGTCGCCGCGCGTGAACGCATCGGCGACGCGCCGCTCGATGTCGAGCCGCTCGTGCTCGGCGCGCTCGATCTTCGCCTGCAGCTCGGCTGCCCGCGCGCTCTTCGGCCGGGCGGGCGGCGTCGCAGGCCGTTCGCGCTGGCGCGCCCGCGTGGCCACGCGCGCCGCCCCGAGCCGCGCCGGCGCGCGTTCGAGCCAGAACTCGGAGAAGTTGCCGGCGTGCGACACGAGGGCGGCATCGCGGACCTCCACGACGCGCCCGGCGATCTTGTCGAGGAAGTAGCGGTCGTGTGATACGGCGAGGATCGTGCCGTTGAAGTCCGACAGCGCACCCTCGATCGCCTCTCGCGCGGGGATGTCGAGGTGGTTCGTCGGCTCGTCGAGGATCAGGAAGTCGGGCTGCCAGGTCATCAGCACGGCGAGCTGCAACCGGTTGCGCTCACCGCCGGAGAGGTCGCCGACGCGCTTGTCGAGGTCGTTGTACCCGAACAGGAACTGCGTGAGCACATTGAACGCCCGGTCTCGGCTGATATTGCCGCCGGCGAGCATCTGCGACAGCACGGTGCGCTCGTCGTCCAGCACCTCCTGCTCTTGTGCGCAGTAGCCGACGCGCAGGCTCGGGCCGATGCGCAACACCGGATGGTCCCAGGCGGCGTGCGCGATGACGTCGCGGAGCAGCGTTGTCTTGCCGCAGCCGTTCGGGCCGATGAGCGCCACGCGCTCGCCACACGCGATCTCCATGCTCGCGCCCTCGAACAGGCGCCGCTCGCCGAACGACTTGTCGTAGCCGCGGACCTGGAGCGCCACGTCGGCCCGGCTCACATCGCCGGTCAGTTGCAGACGGAGCGACGGTGCCTCCGCGGGAGGGCGTTCCGTCGCATCGCCGCGGGCGCGCTCGAGCTGCGATCCGCGGGCGCGCAGCCGCTTGCCCCACGCCGCGTCGCCGGTGCGCTTTGCGATCTCCTGGAAACGCCGCACGAGATCTTCGAGCTGGGCCAGCCGCTTCTGGCCGGCGACGTAATCGGCCTGTTGCGCGACCTTTTCGCGCAGCGACGTCATGCGGTAGGTCGAGTAGTTGCCCGCGTACGACCGCACACGTCCAGCATCCAGGTGCAGGATGGTCTCGGCGACGCGGTCGAGCAGATAGCGGTTGTGGGAGACAAGGAGCACGGCGCCGCGGAAGCCACGGAGGAACTCCTCGATCCACGCGAGGCCCTCGAAATCGAGGTGGTTGCCTGGCTCGTCGAGCACGAGCAGGTCGGGCTCTTCCAGCAGCGCCCTCGTGAGAGACAGGACGTTCTTCTCACCGCCCGAGAGCGTGCCGACGAGATCGCCGCTGCGCCCGCCGAGGCCGAGCGCTTGCAGCATGCTCTCGGCGCGCCGGTGGTGTTGGTCGCCGCCCGCGTGCTCGTACGCGGCGGCCGCCGCCTCGTACGCGGCCTCGGCCGCGGCGATGCCGGCAGCGTCCGCCCGGGCCAGGTGTTCTTCAGCGCGGCGAAGCGCGTGCTCAGCCGCGGTGTTGGCGGCGAGCACGCACTCGGCCACGGTCTCGCCGTCGCCGAACGACGCCTGCTGCGGCACGTAGCCGATGCGGATACCGTGGGCGCGGGTGACGCCGCCCGCGTCGGCCGGCTCCTCGCCGGTGATGATGCGGATCAGCGTCGTCTTGCCGGCGCCGTTCGCGCCGATCAGGCCCGCCTTCTGCCCGGCGAGGATTCGCAGCGTGACATCGGCCAGCACCGGGCCGAAGCCGTATCCCTTGCTGACGTTCTGAAATCGGACGAGTTCCATGTGCTTGCGCTCCAGCGGCGGCGGCCGCGAATCAACACCATGAAAAAAGGGGCTCCCGGCTGGGAGCCCCTCTCGTCCGTTACCGGCAGGCGGTCAGCGATCGAGGCCGTCCGCGTCCAGTATCGTGTTCGATTGGCTTCCCCAGGCCAGGCCGGGTGGTCCGAGCTTCGGCTGCGGACCGGGCGTCTCCTCCGTCTTGGGCGTCTCTTCCGGCGTGGCGGCCGGCAATGCGGGCGCGGACGGCGGTGCTTCGACGTCGAGGCCGTCGAGGACGCGCTTCAGGTCGTCGCCCTCGATCGTCTCCTCTTCGAGCAGGATCTTCACCAGGCGTGTCGAGCCGCTCGCGGTTCTCGACGAGCAGCGCTCCGCGCGGTCTGGTACGCGTGGTCGATGAGGCGGCGCACCTCTTCGTCGATCTCCTCGGCGACCTTCTCGCTGTAGTTCCGCTGCTCGCCGATCTCGCGGCCGAGGAACACCAGTTCCTGCTTGTTGCCGAAGGTGCGCGGCCCCAGGCGCTCGCTCATGCCCCACTGGGTGACCATGTTGCGGGCGATGTTCGTCGCCTTGTTCAGGTCGTCGGAGGGGCCGGTCGTGGACTCGCCGTCGAGGATCAACTCTTCGGCGCAGAGGCCGCCGAGGCTCGTCGCGAGCATGTCCTTGAACTGCGAGCGGGCCATCAGGTGGCGGTCTTCCTCGGGCAGGAAGCGGGTGAAGCCGCCGGCCATGCCGCGGGAGACGATGCTGATCTTGTAGGGCGGGTCGGCGTTCGGCAGCAGGTGGCCGACGAGCGCGTGCCCGGCCTCGTGGTAGGCGATGATCTCCTTCTCCCTCGGGGTGATCACGCGGCTCTTGCGCTCCGGGCCGGCGATGACGCGGTCAACGGCCTCGTTGAACTCGGTCATGCCGATCTTCTTCTTGTTGCGCCGGGCGGCGAGGATCGCGGCCTCGTTCACGAGGTTCGCCAGGTCGGCGCCGGAGAAGCCGGGCGTCTGCTTGGCGAGCACGCCGAGCTCGACGTCCTTCTCGAACGGCTTGCCCTTGGTGTGGACCTCCAGGATCATCTGCGCGGCCGCGGCTGTCCGGCCGGTCGAGGATCACCTGGCGGTCGAAGCGGCCCGGCCGCAGCAGCGCCGGGTCGAGGATGTCGGGCCGGTTCGTCGCCGCGATGACGATGACGTTCGTGTTCGTGTCGAAGCCGTCC
Source organism: uncultured Chloroflexia bacterium (assembly GCA_963701135.1). Classification (GTDB taxonomy): domain Bacteria; phylum Chloroflexota; class Dehalococcoidia; order DSTF01; family JACRBR01; genus CAYJMJ01. The sequence goes on along the minus strand of OY969567.1, from coordinate 1,575,056 downwards.
ATCTCGACGAGGATCTGGTTCAGGGTCTGCTCGCGCTCGTCGTGCGAGCCGCCGAGGCCGGCGCCGCGCTGGCGGCCGACCGCGTCGATCTCGTCGACGAAGACGATGCACGGCGAGTTGCGCTTGGCCTGGTCGAAGAGGTCGCGCACGCGGCTTGCGCCGACGCCGACGAACATCTCGACGAACTCGGAGCCGCTGATCGAGAAGAACGGCACGCCCGCCTCGCCCGCGACGGCGCGCGAGAGCAGCGTCTTGCCGGTGCCGGGAGGGCCGACGAGCAGCACGCCGCGCGGGATGCGCGCGCCGAGCGACGCGAACTTCTCCGGGTACTTGAGGAACTCGACGACTTCCTGCAGCTCTTCCTTCGCCTCATCGACGCCGGCGACGTCGGCGAAGGTGACCGTCGGCTTGTTCCCGGTGAACATGCGCGCGCGGCTCTTGCCGAAGTTCATCGCCTGGCTGTTGGAGCCCTGCGCCTGTCGCATCATGAAGATGAGGATGGCGCCGAACACGAGAATCGGGGCGAAGCTGATGAGCAGCGAGATCCAGTTGCCGTATGCGGACGGCTCCTTGTACTTGATGTCGACGGACTTGTCGGTCGTGCCGCCGATCTCGACGTCGTTGTCCTTCAGCGTCTTTTCGAGGTCGGTGTTCTGGCCGACGCGCGACTTGTACTTCTGCTGCTCGTTCTTGAGCTCGACGGTGAGGCTCTGGCCGGAGACCTCGATGCTCTTGAGCTTGCCTTCGCGCCCGTTGGCGATCACGTCGCTGAAGGTCATGTTCTTCGTGCTGTCGCCGTTCCGGAAGAACGAAACGACGATCGCGATGACCGCGACGAGGATCAGCAGATAGATGAAGCTGTTTCGCAGCCAGCGAGAGCTCATAGGCTTAACCTAACCTTTTCCCCCGGCGTACGGGGTGCGGGGATGCTTGCGGCCAGTATAACAGAGCCCTCTCGGCATGTAACTCAGGCCGAACGTTACAGACTCGTGAGCCTTGACGTCCGGACTGCCACGACTGCGCCAGCCCTGCAGTTCGTGCAATGGGCGCGTCCAGCGATCAGCGCTCGAACCGCCGTTTGAGTATCCGCCCGTGGGCCGCGTTGACCCATCGGCAGAACCCTTAGTCTTCGTCCGAGGCGAGCTTGCCGCCCTGCGCCCAGTCCTCGCGCTCGATCTCCTGGAAGATGACGATCGTCGCGTCGGGTGTGGTGTGGGCGATGTTCGCGACGGCCTCGGTGATCGCCCGCGCGAGCTCCTGCTTCTGGGCGTGCGTGCGTCCGGGGAACATCTCGACCCTGACGATGGGCATTGGCGGCCTCCTGTGCGCTGCGGTCCGTACGGGGGTTCCCTCGATCTCTGCGCAATGGTAGCCGCGCCGCCTGTCTCGGGCACGGCTTTACTGGCAGGAAGGGCGGTGCTAGCATCGCGGCGATGGGCCTTTACCAGGCAGTGCCCACGTTGAACGCCGAGATCGCCGCCTGGCGGCGGGGCTTCCGGCACGTCGCCGGCGTCGATGAAGCGGGCCGCGGGCCGCTCGCCGGGCCTGTCGTGGCCGGCGCCGTGATCCTCGACCCCAGTTCGCGTGCACATGGTGGTGCGAACTCCGCGACAGCAAGCTGCTGCCGGCGGCCGGCGCGAGCGGCTGGCGCACGCGATCCGCGACGAGTGCGCGTGGGGCGCCGGCGTCGTCTCGCACGACATGATCGACGCACTCGGCCTGATCGCGGCGACGAAGCTGGCGATGCGGCAGGCGATCGCGGCGCTCCCGTGCCGCCCCGACATGCTGCTCATTGACGCCGTGTCGCTGCCGGAGTACCGGCACCGCTCGATCATCCACGGCGACGCGCTCAGCGCGTCGATCGCCGCCGGGTCGATCATCGCCAAGGTGACGCGCGATGCGATCATGGAGGCGTACCACCCGCAATACCCGGCCTACGGCTTCGACCACAACCGCGGCTACGCGACGCCGGACCACAAGCGCGCGCTCGACGAGCACGGCCCGTGCGAGATCCACCGCCGGCTGTTCGCGCCGGTGCGTGCGGCGCTGGAGGCGCGCGGCGTCGCGTTGGCGCCGCCGGTGGAGGCGATCATCGAGCGGGAACCCGCGCTTGCCTGACGAGCGCCAGCACCTCGGCGGGTTCGGCGAGCGGACGGCGGCCGCCCATTTGCAGGCGAAGGGCTACCGCATCATCGACCGGAACTTCCGCGTGCGCGAGGCGGAGATCGACCTCATCGCGATCGATGACGACGCGCTCGTGTTCGTGGAGGTGCGGACGCGACGCGGCGCCTATGCCGGGATGGCGGCGCTGTCGATCACGCGCGGCAAGGCGCGCAAGATGCTGACGGCCGTGGAGCACTACATCGAGCACCGGCCGGAGGTCGCCGACATGCCCTTGCGGATCGATGTGGTTGCGATCGAGGTCGCGCGCGACGGCACGATGCTCGGGGTGACGCACATCGAGGATGCGGTGCGGCCGGACCGGCGGTGATCGCGGTTGCCGGTCGCGCCGCGCTGTGATAAGCAGCTACCGGAATGCCCATCTACGAGTATCGCTGCGCCGCCTGCAAGCGCCGGACGTCGGTGTTCGTGCGCTCGGCGACGTCGCCCGTGCGTGCGACGTGCGAGCACTGCGGCAGCAGCAAGCTGACGCGGCTGCTGTCGCGCTTCGCCGTGCACCGCGGCGCGGGCGACGTCGACGACGGGCCGATGCCGGACGTCGATGAAAACGACCCGCAGTCGGTCGCGCGCTGGGCCCGCCGCATGAAGGACGAGATGGGCGAGGACCTGGGGCCGGAGTTCGACGAGATGATCGACCGCGTCGAGGCCGGCGAAGACCCCGAAGAGGTGATGGGCGGTGGCGAGTTCGGCGACGAAGGCGGGGACGACGATTTCTAGCGGCGCTTTGCGGTAGGCTGTACCCGTCATGCCGATCTACGAGTACAAGTGCAAGAAGTGCGAACGCCTGACGAGCGCCTTCGTACGGAACCCGGACAACGAGGTCCCGCCGGCGTGCCAGCACTGCGGCGCCAAGACCGCCCGCGCGCTCTCGCGCTTCGCGTACCACAAGGGCGAACAGCGCGTGCTCGAAGAGTACGGTTCGATGCCGCAGCGGGCCGAAGATTACAAGGACCCGCGCCAGATCGGCCGGTGGGTCGAGAAGAAGTTCGACGACTACGGCATGGATCTGCCCGACGAGGCGCGCACGATGATTGACGCCGCGCGCGAGGGCGAACTGCCGGACGTGGTGAAGGATCTGTGACGAGTTCACAGTTTGCAGTAGACAGTTCACAGTGCGCCTGTGAGCCCTCACTGTGAACTGAGAACTGTAGACTGTGAACTGACTGACATGACCGACATTTCCAAGACACTTGACACGATCATGGAGCGGGTGCGCGAGGACTTCGCATCGAAGAACCAGGCGCGGGAGAAGGCGCTGCCGCTCTGCCGGGAAGCGATCCGCTTTTCGGCGAACGCGATCCGCGCGGTGCACCGCCATGAGTTCGATACGGCGCGCGAGCTGGCGGGCAGGGCCGGCGCGCAGCTCGCGATCGCGAAACAGAGCCTCGCCGGTCACGAGGACATCTTCCACGCCGGGTTCGTGCACGACTCGCAGAAGGAATTCGCCGAGGCCTCGATCACGTTGGCGCTGATCGCCGGCGGCGAGCTGCCGACGCCGGAGAGCCTCGACGTTGGGCTGCCGGCGTACCTCAACGGCATGGGCGAGGCGGTGGGCGAGCTGCGGCGGCACCTGCTCGACACGCTGCGCTCCGGCAACGTCGAGCAGTGCGAGGAGTGGCTGCGCGCGATGGACGAGATGTACTCCGTGCTCGTGACCGTCGACTACCCGGACGCTATGACCGGCGGACTGCGGCGCACGACGGACAGCGTGCGCGGGATTTTGGAAAAGACGCGCGGCGACCTCACGCTGTCGGTACAGCAACGGCGGCTCGAGCAGCGGCTCGACGACTTCGGGGGCAAGCTCGGCGGTTAGCCGCGCCGGCAAGCGCCTGGCTAACGGCCGATGTCGGGGCCGGCCTCTTCCGGCTCCATGGCGGTCGCCACTTCGTCCTGCAGGCGGTCGATGAACTGGAACACCGGCATCGACTTCAGATCTTCGCCGGAGCGGGTGCGCACGGACACCGCCTGCTGCTCCGCCTCGCGGTCTCCCACGATGAGCATGTACGGGATCTTCTGGAGCTGCGCGTCGCGGATCTTCGCATTCATGCGCTCGCTCCGCGCGTCGACGCCGGCGCGTAGTCCGGCGGCGCGGAGGCTCTCCAGGACCTCGTGCGCGTAGTCCGCGTGGCGGTCGGCGATCGGGATCACCATCGCCTGCACGGGCGCGAGCCACGCGGGGAACGCGCCGGCGTACAGCTCGATCAAGTACGCCATGATGCGCTCCATGGTGCCGATGATGCCGCGGTGGATCATCACGGGCCGGTGATGCTGCCCGTCCTCGCCGACGTACTTGAGGTCGAACTGCGCGGGCAGGTGGCGGTCGACCTGGATCGTGGCGAGGGTCTCCTCGCGGCCGAGCGTGTCGCGGATCTGGATGTCGATCTTCGGCCCGTAGAACGCGGCCTCGCCGACGCCGTCGTAGTAGTCGAGCTTGAGCGAATCCAGCACGTCGCGCAGCTCCGCCTCGGCAACGCGCCACAGCTCGCCGTCCTGGACGTACTTCTCCGTGTTCGCGGGGTCGCGGAGCGAAAGGCGGTACGTGTAGTCCGTGATCCCCAGCGTCGCGAACGCTCGCTCGACGAGGCGTATTACGCCCATGATCTCCGCCTTGATCTGGTCGGGCCGGCAGAAGATGTGGGCGTCGTTGAGCGTCATGGCGCGCACGCGGCTGAGGCCGCCGACGACGCCCGACTTCTCGTAGCGATACATCGTCCCGAGCTCGGCGATGCGCACGGGCAGCTCGCGGTAGCTGTGCAGCTTGTTCTGATACACCAGGATGTGGTGCGGACAGTTCATCGGCCGCAGCACCATCTCCTCGTGCTCGAGCTGCATCGGCGGGAACATGCTGTCGCGGTAGTGGGCCCAGTGGCCGGAGATCTTGTAGAGGTCGACCTTGGCGAGGACGGGCGAGTAGACGTGCTCGTACCCCGACTCGCGCTCCTGCTTGAGGATGTATTCCTCCAGCAGCCGCCGGATCGTCGCGCCCTTGGGCAGCAGCGTCGGAAGCCCGGAGCCGACGAGCTCGCTCGACGTGAACAGCTCCAGCTCACGGCCGAGCTTGCGGTGGTCGCGGCGAGCGGCCTCTTCGAGCCGATGCAGGTAGTCGTCGAGCTCTTCCTGCGTCTCGAACATGGCGCCGTAGATGCGCTGGAGCATCGGGCGCTTCTCGTCGCCGCGCCAGTACGCTCCAGCGACCGACGTCAGTTTGAATGGCGGCACCTGGCCCGTGCGGCCGACGTGCGGGCCCTCGCACAGGTCCAGAAACATGCCCTGCTTGTAGAGCGAGACCGCCGCGTCGCTAATCCCCTCGATCAACTCGACCTTAAACGGCTGGCCCGCAAAGAGTTTGAGCGCCTCGGCCTTCGGCAGTTCGCTGTGCTCGAACGGCACGTCGGACGACATGCGGTCGCGCATCCGGCGTTCGATCTCGGGCAGGTCTTCGGGCGTGAGCGCGCGCGGCAGCTCGAAGTCGTAGTAGAAGCCGGTGTCAATGGGCGGGCCGATGGCGAACTTCGCTTCGGGGAACATCTCCAGCACGGCTTCCGCCATGATGTGCGCCGCGGAGTGGCGCATGCGGTAGAGACGGTCCTCGCGGGTCATCTGTTCGAGGCTCATGGCGAGTACTCCTGCATCAACACGAAAAAAAGCGCGCCACCGCCCTTGCAGGGACGGGAGACGCGCTCCGTGGTTCCACCCTGGTTCCTCGCCGCGAGGCGAGCTCCATTCGGCCGGTAACGGGGCCAGTCGGCATCGCCTACGCACCGCCACTTCCGTAGCGCGGGCTTTTCAGCCCGCGTGGCCGGCCTTCGGGATGCGGCTCACGGGTGGTCTTCGCGGATTGCCGGCGGGCGCTCGCACCATCCGCGCCCTCTCTTGGCCGGCGAGTAGGTCGCTACTCGTCCCGATCGTCGCCGTTGCCGCAGGTTAGCATCGGAACCCGCGCGGTCACAAGCCGGCGTCAGCGCTCGAAGTCCCGGCGGCGCGACCGCCGCGGGCCTCGCCAGCTCCGGGCAATCGAAATGTTGACCCGCCAAAGGTCGTCCGCTAGATTAAGCCACGCCAAACGACCCCCTCATCGAGAGCACGCGAGGCGCCACCGATGGATTATCCGATCATCGCGAAGCCACCGCTCGATCAGTTCCGCGTGCGCCCCAATCTCGACGATTACGAGCGCATCCGCGCAGGCTTCGTGTACCCGGACGTGATCAAGGAGCTCGATGGCCTTCCCGGCGGCTCGCTGAACATCGCGCACGAGGCCATCGACCGTCACGTGCGGCACGGACGCGGCGAGCAGATCTGCTGGCTGTGGGAAGGCAAGGACGGCCGCGTCGAGCAGTACACGTACGCCGACGCGATGCGCATGTCCAACCAGTTCGCCAACGTGCTCGGCCGCCTGGGCATCGTCAAGGGCGACCGCGTGTTCTGCTTCATGGACCGCGTGCCGGAGCTGTACGCCGCCGTCTTCGGCACGCTCAAGGCCGGGTGCGTCACCGGGCCGCTGTTCTCCGCGTTCGGCCCCGACGCCGCCGGCGACCGCATCGCCGATGCGGGCGCGAAGGTGCTGGTCACCTCGCCCGACCAGCGCGCGAAGGTCGCGCAGATGAAGCCGCATTTGCCGGAGCTCAAGCACATCATCATCGTCGAGCACGGCAAGGAGCCCGCGGTGCAACCGGGCGAGCTGTCGTGGAATGAGCTGATCAAGGACGCCTCGACCGAGTACGAGATCGTCCATACCGGGCCCGAAGACCCGGCGGTCATGCATTACACGTCGGGCACCACCGGAAAATCGAAAGGCGCCGTGCACGTGCACCAGGCCGTGCTCGGCCATTACGCCACGGGCAAGTACGTGCTCGACCTGCGCCCGGGCGACATCTACTGGTGCACCGCCGACCCCGGGTGGGTGACCGGCACCTCGTACGGCATGTTCGCGCCGCACACCAACGGCGTCACGTCGGTGATCTACGAAGACGGCTTCGCGGCGAGCAGATGGTACGAGGTCATCCAGCGCCACAAAGTCAACGTGTGGTACACGGCGCCGACGGCGATCCGCCTGCTGATGAAGGCCGGCGACGAACTGCCGAAGCGCTTCGACCTGTCGAGCCTGCGCTACACGATGTTGGTCGGCGAGCCGCTCAACCCCGAGGCCGTCGTCTGGTCCGAGAAGGCGATCGGCCTGCCGTTCCACGACAACTGGTGGCAGACGGAGACCGGCTCGATCATGATCGCGAACTACCCGGTGCTCCCGATCAAGCCCGGGAGCATGGGCCGCCCGATGCCCGGCATCGAGCCCGGCGTGATCGACGAAGAAGGGAACTTGAAGACGCCCGGAGAAGAAGGCGACCTCGCCCTTCGCCCCGGCTGGCCATCGATGTTCCGCACCTACTGGAACAACGAATCGATGTACCGCTCCAAGTTCAGGAACGGCTGGTACATCACCGGCGACCGTGCCCGCATGGACGAAGACGGCTACTTCTGGTTTGTCGGCCGCTCGGACGACGTCATCAACACCGCGGGCCATCTCGTCGGCCCGTTCGAGGTCGAGAGCGCACTCATCGAGCACCCGGCCGTGGCCGAGGCCGGCGTCATCGGCAAGCCCGATCCGGTGGCGATGGAGATCGTCAAGGCGTTCGTCACGCTCAAGGACGGATATGAGCCGTCTGACAAGCTGCGCCGCGAGCTGCTGCAGTTCAGCCGCAAGAAGCTCGGGCCGGGCATCGCGCCGCGCGAGATCGACTTCTTGACAACGCTGCCGAAGACCCGATCGGGCAAGATCATGCGCCGTCTGCTCAAGGCGCGCGAACTCGGCCTGCCCGAGGGCGACACAAGCACGCTGGAAGAGTGACCCCGAACCCCGGCCACCCGGTCATGTGGGAGAACCCGACCCGGACGACGTGGCGCTCATCGTGGCGACGGCGCGCAAACAGGCGGAGCGCATGCAATCCGCGGCCCAGTGAACTCGCGTTTGCCGACGGCGCCGGAGATTGTCAGACTTAATCGAGCGAGTTAGTCCAGATGAGGAGCCGGCAGCCATGAAGAAGGACGAACGCGAGCCGTTCTTCCGCGTTGACGTTGCCGAGGCGAAGGAGATGGTGAAGGACGACGGATTTGTCGTGATCGACGTGCGCGACCCGCACGAGTACCAGGCCGGCCATATCCCCAGCGCGGCGCTGATCCCCGTGAACAGCGTCTTCGCCCGCCGCGACGAGTTGCCCAAGGAGAAGAAGATCCTCTTTGTCTGCAAGATGGGGCAGCGCAGCGCCCTGGCGGCGGAGATGGCCGCCGCGGCCGGCTTGCCGCCGGAGCAGCTCTACAACCTTGAGGGTGGCACCGACGCGTGGGTAAAGGCCGGCGAGCCGACCGAGGTGTAGCTGCCGGCCAACGGAGTGGCTATTGGACGGCTCTGGCGGAGCGCCAGGGCCGTTCATCATGTGAGGTGATGAGAGTGACCGTCGTCGTGCTCTGGGACATCGATAACACATTACTGTACACCGGCGGCGCCGGCAGCCTCGGCATGGCGCGCGCGTTCGAAGACCTGTACGGCGTGGCCGATGCGTTTCGCCGCGTCGAGTTCTCCGGACGCACGGATACCGCGATCTTCTTCGATGCGGCGCGCGAGCACGGGCTGGACGAGGGCGACCTTCCGTTGGAACTGGAGCGCTTCCGCGACGCGTACCTCCCGCACCTCGGCGCGGCGCTCGCGGAAGTGACCGGCGGGCGGCTCATGCCGGGCGTGCGCGACGTGCTCGACGCGCTGGCCGCGCGCGACGGCGTGCGCATGGGGCTCGGCACCGGCAACTTTCGCCGCGGAGGCGAGCTCAAGTTGCGCCATTACGAGATCGACGAGTTCTTCCCCGGCACGCCCGGCGGCTTCGGCGAGGATTCCGAGTCGCGCGACGAGGTGATCGCCGCCGGCATCGCCCGCATGATCAACGGCAGCAAGCCGGACCGCGTCGTCGTCATCGGCGACACGCCGCACGACGTCACTGCGGCGCACGCGAATGGCGCGTTCGCGTTGGCCGTCGCCACCGGCCGCAACGGCGTTCGACGAGCTTGCGGCGTGCGGCGCCGATGTGGCGCTGCCCGACCTGTCCGACGTTCGAGCGCGTGCTGCGAATCATCCGCGGCTGACGCGAAGAGGGGCCGCCGGCCGGCGGCCCCCTGGTAGTTCCTTCGAGTATCTCTTCTTAGTCAGGCATATCTTCGGGCGGGGCATCGATCGCTGCGCCGCACTCGACGCAGTGCGTCAGTTCGGCGGCGTTGCGCGTCTGGCAGGCGGCGCAACGCGCGGGGAAGGGGTCGAGCTCGAGCCCGGCGCTCAGCAGGAACTGCCGCACCATCGGATGCGTCTCATCGAGCTCGCTGATCGTGACTTCGCGGACATCTGTGACGGTCTTGTATCGGCGCATGAGGCCGTTTCTCAGCATGTACGAGATCGCGTTGGACTTGTCGGGGTCGCTGCCGGGGACGCCGTTGCGATTGTCGCGCGACCACTGGTTGATGAGCTTGATGGTCCAGAAGCCGGTTGGCGGCGTCGCCCGCTTCATCATGATCGCGATGGCTTCGACGGAGCCGAGGAGCGACTCGGTGGCGGCGCCCTGCCCGGCTTCGAGGTGGTCGGCTTCGCCGGCCGCCGCGACGAGGTCCTGGCTGATCGTCCCCGGCACGCCGCAGATGATGACACGCTTGTCGAAGCGGTTTTTGATCCAGGTGATGACGCGAATGTAGTCGGAGTCGCCGGTCATCAGGACGTAGGTGCTGACCTGCGGCCGGTCGAGCGCGGTCTCCATGATGTCCATGAGCATGTGGAGGTCGGCCGAACTCTTGAGCCGGTCCTGTCCGTCGCGGACGAAGCGGCGGACGGGGATGTCGCGCGCGGCGATGCCGGCGACGTTGAGCCCGCGGCGTACCCACTGCGGGTGTTCGTTGAAATCGGCGTACGCCATCGCTACCGAAACGCGGCCGTGCTTCCTTGCCTTTTCGATAAAAGCTGAGACGTTTGGTTCGATCTGATAGACGTTCAAAAAGCTGTACCGGATGTTTTCAAGGTCGATGAACAGGCCTACTTCTCCCGTTCCTGCGCCCTGCATGTCGCCTCCTTTCCGGGCAGGAACTACCGCGGCCATCGTACCACGGTCCGACGATCACGAAGCCTTCGGCCGAAACCGCGCGGGCCGGGCGGACGTACACCGATCGCGGACGGTGCGACGCCGAAGTTACAGGCCGTTCACATTTGGCCCCGGCCGAACCTGATACACTTGTGATGAGCGCCGGATGTTAGCCCGGCGTGAAAGGAAAGAGGGAATACATCGATGGCCGCTACCGCGAAGACTCTGCTGCTGATGGGGGTGCTCACGGGGCTCCTCGGGGCACTGGGGTACCTGTTCCTGGGTGGCCTGCCGGGGCTCATCTTCTTCGTCGTGCTGGCGGGCGTCTTCAATCTGTTCGCGTACTGGAAGTCAGACTCGCTGGCGCTTCGGATGGCGGGCGCGCGAGAGGTGACGCCGGCCGAAGAGCCGCGCCTGCACCGGATCGTCGAAGAGGTGACGTTGCTGACGTTGCTGCCGAAGCCGCGCGTGTACGTCGTCGACAATCCGTCGCCGAACGCGTTTGCGACGGGCCGCAACCCACAGCATGCAGTGGTCGCCGCCACGACGGGCATCATGGCGATCCTGGATGACCGCGAGCTGAAGGGCGTCATCGCCCACGAGCTGGGGCACGTCGGCAACCGCGACATCCTCATCGGCGCCATCGCCGCGGTGCTCGCCGGCGCAATCGCCTGGATCACGCAGAGCATGATGTTCGGGATGATCTTCGGCGGGCGCCGGAGCAACGAGAACGGCTTGCTGGCGCTGCTGGCGATCGTGCTGATGCCGATCGCCGCGAGCATCGTGCAGCTTTCGATCTCGCGCACGCGCGAGTACGAGGCCGACCGTACCGGCGCGAAGACGACGCACGACCCGGACGCGCTGGCCGACGCGTTGGCGAAGCTGGATTCCGGCGCGCGCATGCGGCCGATGCAGGTGAACCCGGCGGCGGCGCACATGTACATCGTCAACCCGCTGGCGGGCCTCAAGGGCGCGAATTTCTCGGGCCTGTTCAGCACGCACCCGCCGATCGAGGAGCGCATCAAGCGGCTCCGCGACATGGCGCGGTCGGGGTACTGATCCGGAGGCTGGAAGCTGGAATTCTTGACGGCCCCTCGATTTCGAGGGGCTGTTCCGCGTCTTGGCGTATCCGTGGAACGGGCGCAGCAGGCTGCGCCCCTACGTGGCCCCGGCCGGAACCAGCAGCGTGCACGGATGCCAACTGGTTTCCGTCGTGGTAATCCGTGCACCGATCGCGACGACAGCGGCGGGAAAACGGTGCGCGGGCGCAGCAGGCTGCGCCCCTACGTGGCGTTGCCGCGGCCGTCGCTTTCGCGTTCGCGCTTGCGGCGGCCTTCCCAGCCGCGGTCCGTCGCGCGGTAGTAGCGGTGGCCGGCGACGCGGTCGGGCAGGTGCTGCTGCTCGACGACGCCGCCCTCGTAGTCGTGCGCGTACTTGTAGCCCTTGCCGTAGCCCATCTGCCGCATGAGGCCGGTGACGGCGTTGCGCAGATGTAGCGGCACCGGGTCGTTGCGCGTGGCCTCGACGTCGCGCAACGCCGCCGAGTAGGCGGCGCCGGCGCTGTTGCTCTTGGGCGCGAGCGCCAGGTAGAGCGCCGTCTCCGCCATGGCGTAGAACGCCTCCGGCAGGCCGATGAAGTGCACCGCTTGCTGGCAGGACACCGCGACCATGAGCGCCATCGGGTCCGCGAGCCCGACGTCCTCCGACGCCAGGATCACCATGCGGCGGACGATGAACAGCGGGTCTTCCCCTGCCTCGATCATGCGGGCGAGCCAGTAGAGCGCGGCGTCGGGGTCGGAGCCGCGCAACGACTTGATGAACGCCGAGATGGTGTCGTAGTGCGCATCGCCCTGGCGGTCGTAGAGGTATGTCCGGTGCTGAAGCGCCTCCTCCATGTCCTCGACGGACACGCGCGCCTCGCCGCCGCGCGCCTTCGCGCCCGCGACCGCCGCCTCGAGCGCGTTCAGCGCGATGCGCGCGTCGCCGCCGACCGAGGCGGCAAGCGCGGCGATAGCGTCGTCGTCGACCGCGACGCCGCTGCGGCCGAGGCCGCGCTCGCCGTCCGCCAGGGCGTGGCGGAGGATGCGCTCGATGCTCTCCGGCTCCAACTGCTTGAGCGCGAAGACGCGAGAGCGCGACAGCAACGGGCCGATCACCTCAAACGACGGGTTCTCCGTCGTCGCGCCGATCAGCGTGACGGTGCCGTCCTCGACGAACGGCAGGATCGCGTCCTGCTGCGCCTTGTTGAAGCGGTGGATCTCGTCGATGAACAGCACGGTGTAGCCCTGGCCGGCGCCCAGGCGCTCGCGCGACTCGGCGACGGCCTTGCGCAGGTCGGCGACGCCGGCAGAGACGGCCGACACGGGTACGAACGTGGCCCGCGTCTGGCGGGCGATGATGCGCGCGAGCGTGGTCTTGCCGGTGCCGGGCGGCCCCCAGAGGATCATCGACGGCAGGTTGTCGCTCTCGACGAGCCGCCGCAGGATGCGTCCTTCGCCGACAAGATGCTCCTGCCCGGCGTATTCATCGAAGCTGCGCGGCCGGATGCGGGCGGCGAGCGGCGCGCCCGGGAGCGCCGTCTCGTTCTCCGGCGCTGGCGTTGGCTGCGGTGCGGTGGGCTTGCGCGGCATGGGGGTAGTGTAGTCGGTCAGCGGGGAGTCGGTCAGTCGGTCAGCGGGTCAGTAGGTCAGCGAGGCAGCTCACCGCATCCCGGTGGCCCGCGGCCGTATGCGCGCGTCTGACCGATCGAGTGAGCGTCTGACCGACTGACCGACTGAAAGACCGAGCGACTTAGATCGTATTGAACTTGTCCAGGAACGGGATGTCGCTGAAGAACGAGTTGAAGATCGCCAGCTCGTTGAAGAACAGCAGCACACCGACGAAGATCACCAGCACGCCGGTCAGGATCTCGACGAGCGGCATCAGGCCGCGGATGCCGCGCAAGAAGCGTGTGACCGGCACGACGGCCAGCGCCGTGATCAGAAACGGCACGCCGAGCCCCAGCGAGTAGACGAGCAGCAGGTACGCGCCCTTCCCGACGGACGAACTCGATGCCGACAGCGTGAGGATCGCCCCCAGCACCGGGCCGATGCATGGCGTCCAGCCGACGGCGAAGGCCGAGCCGACGCCGAACGACTTGGCGTACGTCAGGCCGTGCCACGACGGCCCGCCCCCACCCATCGCCACGGCGCCGCCGGCGGTCATGGCCACGGTGCCGCCGCCCGCGGTAACGGTTTCGAGCGTGTAGGTGCGGTACAGCCAGGGGATGCGGATGACGCCAATCAGGTTCAGGCCCATGATGACGAGGAAGACGCCGCCGATCTTCGCGAGCAACGGCAGGTTGTCGCGGACGGCGTAGCTGGAATCCTGGCTGATGAGCGCGCCGATGAGGCCGGCAGAGGCACCGACGAACGTGAAGATGACGGTGAAGCCAAGCACGAACGATGCGGCGTGCGTCACCGTATCGCGCCGGCTGGCGCGGCCCGGTTCGAGCGTCGCGGTGGTGCCGGTGAGGTGCGCCAGGTACGCGGGGACGAGCGGCAGCACGCACGGCGAGAGGAACGACAGCACTCCCGCCGCGAAGGCGAAGATGAAGCCGTACGGTCCCGTCAGATAATCGACCCAGCCCTCGGTCATGCGGCTCCTGTCAGTCGAACGGTGAGTCGGCGGCGTCCCGGATGCCGAGCAACTGGCGGCGCGCCTCGTCGTAGCGTTGCTTGGCGCGCGCCTCGCGGTTCAGCAGCCCCTTCATCTGGTCGCCTCCGGGCGTCTTCGTGCCGTCGAGGAAGACCTCGTGGAGCGCGGCGAGCTGCTTCTGCCAGTCCTCGTATGCCCGCAGGTACGCTTCGCGGCGTTCGTCGCTGACCTTCACGCTTCAGGCTAACGTGGCGCGCGGCGGCGCCGCCAGTGAGGGTTGGCACCAGCGGGTAGTCCGTCAGTCGGTCAGTCCGTCAGTCTGTCAGTCTGTCAGTCTGTCAGTGTGTCCGGCGCGATTCGGACGCCGTAGCGAGAGGCCGAGCGCGAGCAGCCTCGCGCCGCCGAGCAGCAGCGCGAGGGCCAGCAGCAGGGCGTCGTGACGCGCCGGTAATGGCCCGGCGCCGCCGTTCGGCAGGCCCGAGACGCAGTTGGCGCCATCCCACGAGACATAGTCGAGCAGGGCCGGGCGCAGCAAGCGCCCGTCGAGTGTGCGTGCGGTCGCGACGATGGCGATCGGTCCTCCGTAACAGGCGCCGGTCGCGTCGATGTCGAAGATGAAGACCTCTGGTTCTCCGGGCGGGGCGTAGGGCTCAATCTCGACCGTCGTCAGCGGGAACCGGCCCGGCAGCGGTGACGGCGCGTTCCGAGGCCCGTCGACGACGCGGCGAAACCGGTCAGGGATCACGAAGTCCGGTTCAAGCCCGACATCGGCCGTGATGAACACCAGCTTCTCCGACTCGCTAGTGACGGTAAGGCTCGCCTGGTACAGGCCCGGCGCGAGTGACACCGGCGCCGCCTCTAGCTGAAGTGTGGCTGGCGGATTCCCGGGTCCGGCTGCGGTAACGCTGCCGTGGAACGCCACGCGGGCGTATTCGCGCTGGTCGGGTTGTGCCAGCAGCACGACGTCGGCGCCGTAGTCGTGAGTGCTGCGAACGATGATTTCGAGCACGATGACGCTCGACGCGCCAGGCGCGATATCTCCAAAGTCGTACGTGAGCTGGGTCTCGCTGATCGTCTGAGGGACGCCGTCGTGAACCGCGCTCCAGAAGTAATAGGCGTCGGGAGTCGGCAAGTTGGACGCCGGGACAAATGACAGCTGACCTCCCGCGAGGGACACGGAACCTGTGTTGCGTGCCGTTGCCGTGCAGGTCATCAGCGTGGGTACGCCGGACACCACCGCCGCCCTAAGCTGGTCTGATCTGCACCCGAACTCCAGCTCCGCCGAAGCCTGCTCCTGCGCGGCCGCCTGCAGCACAAACGACAGGCCGGCGGCGACGGCCACCAGCATCATCAGAATCACCATCAGCAGCGTCCGCATCGCGCACCTCCAACGCCGCCATCATCGGCTGCAGCGTGCCGGCCGCGCCCGACGGGCGGGCATCGGGATCCCGACGCGATGGCGACGGTCCCGGCGTGGCGCTCCCAGGTGACCGCCCACGGTTCTCGGTTCTTCGTCCGTGGTTCTTGGTTCGTCGTTTCCCTACAATGGCCGCACGCCACGCGCATCGAAGGAGCAGCACATGCCGGCCGACCCGCCCCGCATCGACTGGGATGCCATCACCGAGGAAGCGACGCAGCTCCTTTCCGACTTCATACGCATCGACACGTCGAACCCGCCCGGGCGCGAGAAGGCGGCCTGCGACTGGCTGGCCGGCTTGCTCCGCAAGGAAGGCATCGACGACATCGCGTTCTACGACGCTTCGGACGGCGGCGAGCACGGCATCGACCGCATGAACATGACGGCGACGATGGCCGGAGACGGCACGAAGGCGCCGCTGATCCTCCTCAGCCACACCGACGTGGTGCCGGTCGAGCGCCAGTACTGGGACTTCGAGCCATTCTCGGGCGCTATCAAGGACGGCGTCATCTACGGCCGCGGGGCGCTCGACATGAAGTCGATGGGCATCATGGAGCTGATGGCGATGTTCATCATCAAGCGCCATAAGCTGCCGCACACGCGCGACATCGTCTACATGGCGCTGGCCGACGAGGAGGCCGGCGGCGCCTGGGGCATCGATTGGATGGAGCAGCACCACCCCGAACTGCTCGATGCGGAGTACGTGATCAACGAAGGCGGCTGGGGCAGCGCGGAGGTCTTCGGCGTGCGCCGGCCGGCGTTTAACGTCTCGGTCAGCGAGAAAGGGCCGCTCTGGCTCAAGCTCACCGCCGAGGGTCGCCCGGGCCACGGCTCGGTCCCGCATCCGGACAACGCGCTCGACCGGCTGGTGCGCGCGCTGCACAAGGTGCAGGAGTGGTCGCGGCCCGTCAAGGTGGTGCCCGAGCTGCGCAACTACTTCGACCGGCTGTACCGGAACCGCGTGATCGAGGACGAGCCGTCCCAGGCGTCGATGGAGAAGCTCGCCGGCAGCAACCTGCTCGCGCGGGCGATCCTCACGAACACCGTGAGCGCGACGACCGCGCGAGCGGGGATGAAGCACAACGTCATCCCGGGCATCGCCGAGGCGACGCTCGACTGCCGGCTGCTTCCGGGAACGGACCCCGAGGCGTTCACGCAGGAGGTGCGCGACGTCATCGGCGATCCGAAGGTGCGCGTCGAGCCCGTGTTCGTGTCGAGCACGCCGGCCTCGCCGATCGAGACGGAGCTGTTCGGGATCATCGAGTCGACGGTGCACGACCATGTCGAGGAGGCGCTGGTGCTGCCGAGCGTCTCTGCCGGCTTCACCGACTCTCGCGTGTTCCGGAAGCACGGCATCACGTCATACGGCTTCATCCCGTACCTGCTGGAGATGGATGACGCGATGACTGTGCACGGCCACAACGAACGCATCACCGTCGAGAATCTGCGGCTGGGGACGCAGATCCTGTTCGAGACGGTGCGGCGGATCTGCGCTTGACGGAGGTGCCGTAATGCACTCGTCCGGGCTCTCGGGGCTCGGCGCGGCGCTCTTGATCGCGAGCGCGGGGTTCGCGTGCCGGGCGGAGCCTGGCCGAGTCTACTTCCACCGTGGTGATGGCGAGGTGCACCTGTCGAATGGCCGCACGGCCGACGCGCGCGTGAGCGAGGGCTCCGCCGCCTACGGCGCGGCGACGCTCTCGGCCGAGAAGCCGCCGAGGCTGCGGTTGGACTTCGCACTGGGCGCATGGGGACGACTGTGGCTCGAACGTCGGGCCATACTCCGGGGCGGGTGCGTATGGTGACCTCAGAGATGTCTACCTGGCCCTGGAGGACGGCCCGTTCCGCTGTTACGAGGGCTGCCGAGGCTGTACCGTCAACATCGACGACGCGAGCAACGTCGCGATGTCCGGCACGCTCTCGTGTTTGTCGTTGAGCAATTGCCCGGTGGCGCTCCTCCCGCGAGACGGGGCGGATCCACCGTGCCGCAACGTGACGTCGGCGGTCGTTGACCTGACGGCCACGTTTCGGCTCGATCAGGCGAACCGCAAGGTGCGTGATTACTGAGCAAGATGCGGGGGTAGCGATGAACATCGACGATATCAAGCTGGTTGGAGTGATGGGCGGCGGCGTCATGGGCGGCGGCATCGCCCAGACGTTCGCGGCTCACGGGTTCCGCACCATCATCCGCGACCTGAACGACGACCTGATCGAGAAGACGCGCCAGTCGATGGTCGACGGCCGGTTCGGGCTCAAGGGCTCCGTCGAGCGCGGCAAGATGACGCAGGAGGAGTACGACGCCACCGTGGCTCGCTTCTCGTTCACGGAGGACGTGGACGACCTGCGCAACTGCGACCTGGTGGTGGAGGCGGTGCCCGAGAACCTCGAGCTGAAGAAGAGCGTCTTCTCGGAGCTCGACCGCATCGTCAAGGGCGAGGCGATCTTCGCGTCGAACACGTCGGGGTTCGCGATCTCCGACCTGAACAAGGCGGTCTCGCGGCGCGACCGCTTCGTCGGCTTCCACTGGTTCAGCCCGGCCTTCATCATGAAGCCGATCGAGATCATCTACGCGCCGGAGACGTCGCAGGAGACGATCGGCGTGATGGTGGAGCTCACCGGCCGGCTCGGCAAGGTGCCGATCCGCGTGAAGGACGCGCCCGGCAAGTACGGCTTCGTCGGCAACCGCGTCTACTTCGCGATGGTCGCCGAAGCGCGCAAGGTGCTGGAAGAAGGCATCGCCAGCGCGGAGGACATCAACGAAGTGATGCGGCTGGGCTACAACTGGCCGGCCGGCCCGCTGGAGATGGTGACCGGGCGCGCGCAAGGGCTGGCAGTAGCCAGCGGCGGAGCCGCTGCCACAGCAAACAACAGACAGCAAACAGCAAAGGTCGCGACTTGGAGAGAGTGCTCCGTTCAACGTTTGCTGTCTGCCGTTTGCTGATTGCCGTCGTCCGATGCTGATCGACCTCCACTGTCACACGAAGGTGCATTCGGCGTGCAGCGCGCTGACGCCCGAGGCGCTCGTGCGCGCCGCCCGTGCGCGCGGGCTCGACGGCGTGTGCATCACCGAGCACGACGCGTTGTGGCCGCTGCCGGAGGTCGAGCGCGTGGCGGCGGATATGGAGTTCACGGTGCTGCGCGGCATGGAGGTGACGACCGAGGTCGGCCACGTGCTCGTATTCGGCGTGACGCACTATCACGCGTCGATGGCGACGCTGGCGGGGCTGCACCGCATCGTGCGGGACGAAGGCGGATTGATGTACCTGGCGCACCCGAGCCGGCGCTACGGCTCGCTGCCGCCCGACGACCTCGCCTCGGTCTTCGACTCGGTCGAGGTGCACAACGGCACCGAAGGCATGCTCCAGAACGACAATGCGGCCCGGCTCGCGAGCGGACTGTCGCTGCCGGGGATCGGCGGCAGCGATTCGCACGCCGTGCGGGAAGTGGGCGTGTGCGCCACCGAGTTCATCGACGACGTGCGCACGGAAGCGGCGTTCCTCGAAGCCCTGCGTGGCGGCCGTTACACCGCGAGACGGGTGTGATGCCGTGTCAGGGGCGGTGCGAGAGGCCGGGCTGGACCGTCGAGCGCCGCTGCGGCGCCGCCACGGTGTCGGGCGTCATCGCCGCCGCGGGCACGGCGTCGAGCGCTTCGCCGCGGGCGAGGGCGGAGAGCCGGTTGAACGAACAGTTGTGAGAATGCGGCGAGGAACGCCGCGAATCCCATGAGCTGCGCCGTCTCCTCGATATTCGTTTCGATCCCGTAGACGATGCCGCGGTCGGCCGCGGCCCAGCCGAGCTGCGTCAGCGGGAAGACTGTCGCCTCCATGGCCAGCTTGACGCCCGCAAGCGCCAGCCCGATGAGGACCCACATCTTCGTGTTCAGCGGGGATCTCCAGACGCAGATGATCAAGAGGACGGCGGTCGTCAGGATCAACGGAGACCATGCCACCTGCCACGCCACGCGCCCGGCTTCTCGCGGCAGGTCAAGCCGGTTAACGATCGCGATCCCCGCGCGCTCGTGGAGGGAGATGCTCTTATCGAGCGAGAAGAAGGCGATGCCGGCAGCGGCGCCCAGCCACTGCAGCCGCCGTGCGTTCGTGAAGTGCGTGAAGGCGATGCCGAGCGCACACAGGGCTACGCCGCCCAGGACAACCGTATGGAACCACGTCTCGACGTTGTACTGACCATCGATGTCCAGTGTCGGGATGTTGCGATAGTAGATGGCGCGCTGGAACACGTCCGCGGCCACGAGCACGAGCGCCGCCGTGGCTGCGAACGCCATGACGAGGAGATCGAGGCGGGGCAGCGCCGCCTGACCGGCGTCCTGGGGCAAGAAAACCGAGCGCGCGTAGCTACGGAGCGAAGTGAACATGCGGTGGCCTTCCATTCCGGTCGCGCGGGAGCGAATTGGACGCCCCCTCCGCCCGCAGCCGCCGCAACGCGCACTGACCGGCGGATCGTACTCCTGTATTCATAACGCGTCAATCTCGGTTGGGATTACACTTCGATGCTGATGCCGCTGAATCTCGACGCCTCAGTGTTGCGATTGCCGCCGATTCTGGCCTGGATCCGGGCTTCGGCGAGGCATGTTCTTCCTCCTGCTGCGCGGCACGCGCAAACGCTGGCGCGTTTGTGTGCCGGGCGACGTAGGAAAATCGCAAGGGTTCTGTTAGCCTTAGCGGTCGAGATGCGAGGGTGGTGAGGGCAAGGAGGTCTTGATGGGCAGCGGAGGCATCTTCGATCGCAGCATCAGCCGCCGGCACTTCCTCAGCGTTGCCGGCGTGACCGTTGGCGCGGCGGCGCTGACGTTGGCGAACACGCAGTGCGATCCGGCGCTGGTACGCCGTATCCAGCAAGGGAAGACGGCTGGCCCGCCGAAGCACCGCGCCTGGGTCTGGCAATTCGCCTCTGATGGACGGCCGGAGCAGATCGCCGCGAACCTCGGAGCCAATGACCTCGCAGTAATGCTCAAGACGCACGACGGGCTCGAGTGGATGTCGACGTACGACCACTCGCCCAGCGCCGTCAGCGGTCCGGGGCAGGTGCAGACGCTCGCCAGGATGTTCGAACAGGCCGGAGTGGCGTTTCATGCCTGGTCCGTGATTAAGGGCATCGACCCGGCGCGCGAGGCGCAGATGGCGGCCGACGTGCTGTCGGCGGGTGCGCGCAGCCTGACGCTCGACCTGGAAGGGTCGTCGGGATTCTGGCTGGGGAGCCGCGACGACGCGCTGCGTTTCGGCGATGAACTTCGCAAGCGTACGCCGTTCGGCCGCGTCGACATTTCGATCGACCCGCGGCCGTGGCGCATCAACCTGGTGCCGATGCCGGAGTTCGTCGCCTTCAGCGACGGCATCGCGCCGCAGTTGTACTGGGACACATTCGACACGCCGGGCAACTTCGACGGCTACAGCGGGAGCGGCTACCCGGTGGGCCCGGACGGCATGACCCCGGAGTTCCTGATCGATACGACGGCGAAGCTGCTCGCGCCGTACAACCGCGAGGTGATCCCCGTCGGGCAGGGCGCCGCCAGCGACCCGAAGACGTGGCCGCGCTTCGCCCACGCCGCGTGGGCGGCGAAGATGCCGCAGGTATCGATCTGGCGGTACGGGGTGACGGTCTACGACACGCTGATGTACCTGGGCGAGAATCCGCCGGGCGCGGAGCCGAAGGCGCCAACCGCCACGCCGACGCCGGCGCCGACCGGCACGCGCACGCCGACGCCAACCAAGACGGTGCGGCCGACGCGCACGCCATCGCCTACGGGGACATCCACGCGAACGCCCACGCCGACGCTGGAGCCAACGGCTACGCCGACGCCATAGAGCCAGGCTACGCGGGTGTCATTCGCGAGAGTGGCGGGCTGCTTCGTCACGCGGCGGCCGCTACGCGTCTTTCCACGAGACGGACTCGCCGAACACGCGGCGCAGGCGGCCGCGTGGAGCCGCGGCTCCTTCTCGTAGCTGGTAGCGGCGGAAGCAGCGCGTGCAGCGGTCGGAGGCCACGCCGCCGCCCAGCGAGTGCCTGACGACGAATCCGCCGCACCCCGGCACGAGACAGACGTCCGGCCGCTCTTCCACTTCGATCACGGTCATGCCATCGGCTTGCGGGACAGTAGATGTCATAGCGTCACGATCCTATCGGATCAGGCCGCAACGTCGAGGTGATGTACGTCACAGCCGGCGAGCTTTAACCATCCATTAACGTTGCGCTGGCCTCTACGGCTCCGCACACACACAATGGGCCATCGCGAAGGAACGGAGGAGCGTGCCATGACGCGGCGGTCTCTCGGCATCGGGTTCATCGGCGCGGGGTTCATGAACCGGTTCCACGCCGGCAGCCTCGCCGGCGTGCGCGACTGCGACGTAACGGGCGTGTTCAGCCCGACGCGCGCGCACGCCGAATCCCTCGCGGCGCTCGCGCGCGACCTGGGCGTCGGCGAGCCTGGCGTGCACGGATCGATCGCGGATCTCGTCGGCGATCCCAACGTGGACGCGCTGTGGATCGCCACCACCAACGACACGCGCGTCGCGGTCGTCGAGGAGATCGTCGACGCGGTGAAAAGCGGCAAGGGCGAACTCATCGGCGTGGCGTGCGAGAAGCCGCTGGCGCGCAACCTGGCCGAGGCGCGGCGGATGGTCGAACTGATCGAGTCGACGCCGCTGCTGCACGGCTACCTCGAAAACCAGGTGTTCGAGCCGGCGATCACGCGCGGCAAGGAGATCATCTGGCGGCGCGCCGTGCCGATCGCCGGCCGGCCGTACCTGGCGCGCGCGGCGGAGGAGCACAGCGGGCCGCACATGCCGTGGTTCTGGAGCGGCGAGCGGCAGGGCGGCGGCGTGCTGAACGACATGCTCTGCCACAGCTACGAGGCCGGCCGCTTCCTGCTGACGGCGCCGGGCGAGCCGACGCGTACGCGCTCCAGGTCGAAGAGGTGAACGCGCAGATCGCGTCGCTGAAGTGGACGCGGCCGGAGTACGTCGAGCTGCTGAAGGAGATGTCGGGCGGCAAGGTCGACTACGCGCGGGCGCCCGCCGAAGACTTCGCGCGCGCGGCGGTGAGCCTGCGCGCGCCGGGCGGCGAACGGCTGCTTGTCGAGGCGACGACGTCGTGGAGCTTCGTCGGGCCGGCGCTGCGGCTGCGGGCGGAGCTGCTGGGGCCGGAGTACTCCATGCAGGTCGACAGCCTGTCCACGGACCTCAGCGTGTTCCTGGGCCGGCAAGATCCGCGGCGCGGCGGGCGAGGACCTCGTCGAGAAGCAGAACGCCGAGCAGGGGCTGATGCCGGTGGTCGCGGACGAGCACGGCGTGCTACGGCTACACCGCCGAGAACCGCCACATGGTGCAGGCGTTCCTCGCGGGCCGCATGCCGGACGAGACGTGGCACGACGGCCTCGCCGTCACGGAGGTGCTGATGGCCTGCTACAAGTCGGCGGAGGAAGGGCGCACGGTCAAGTTCCCGGTCGATCTGGGCGCGTTCGTGCCGGCGGTCGCGCGGGGCGCGTGGCGAGCGTAGATGTGCGCCAACCCGAGCAGGGGCCCGGCGCACCGTGCCCCTACGATTAAATCCCGAAGCCCGGCTCCACCTCGACCTCGCGGCCCTCGGCGGCCGAGCGGTAGGACGCGTTGATGATGCGCTGCACGTTCATCGTCTCTTCGGCGGTGACGAGCGGCTCTTCTTCGCCCGCGACGACGCGCAGCCAGTGCGCGATCTCGCGCTCGTATGAGTTGACTTTCTGCAACTGCAGGTGCTCGTCGACGGGGATGCCGGCATGGTTGCGATACACCACCGGCGGCGTGGTCGTCGCGCCGGCCTCGGTGCCGACGAGGCGCACGGAGAACGTCTCGGCATCGATGTGCGTCGCCCACGACGTGCGGAGCAGCAGCGTCGCGCCGTTGGCGAAGTGCACGAGGGCGACGGCGAAGTCTTCGACGTCGAACTTCTCGGGGTCCCAGGCGTTGCGCATCATCTTTGCGACCTCGGGCCGCGTGCCGAACTTGCGGTCCGTCTTCGCCGAGACGCGCACCGGCTCCGGGTTGCCCATCAGCCAGACCGCCAGGTCGAGCATGTGCACGCCGACGTCGAGCAGCGCGCCGCCGGACGAGAGCTTCGACTGGTGGAACACGCCCCAGGTCGGGATGCCCATGCGGCGCATCGCCGTCGCCTCCGCGTAGTAGATGTCGCCGAGGTCGCCGGTCTCGACGATGCGGCGGATGGCGCGCGATCCGGCGTCCCAGCGCCAGTTCTGCGCGGCCATCAGGTGGCGGCCGGCCTTCTGCGCGGCCGTCGAACATCTCGTGCGCTTCAGCGACGCTCGTCGCGAGCGGCTTCTCGCAGAGCACGTGGGCGCCGGCATCGAGCGCGAACAGCGTTGGCTCGCGGTGCAGCACGTTCGGCAGGCAGACGCTGACGATGTCCGGCTGCTCCTTCGCGATCATCTCGCGCCAGTCGGTGTAGACCTTCGGGATGCGGTACTGCGCCGCGAGCTTGTGCGCCGGCTCCTCGTTGAGGTCGCAGATCGCGGCGACGTCCGCGCCTGCCGCGCTGTAGCCCGGCAGGTGGCCGACGCGCGTGATGAAGCCCGCGCCGATGATCGCGATCCGTGGGTTATTACCGTTCATGCGCCGTCCGTCTCCGTCACTGAAGGCGTTCGAGCAGCGCCTTGCACGCGAGGATGCCCTCGCGCTCGGCCAGGCGCTCGCCTTCGTACTCGATGCCGACGTAGCCGCGGTAGCCGGCGTCGCCGACGATCGTCATCATGCGGGGGAAGTCGATCTTCGTCTCGTTGCCGTCGGCGTCGAAGTCGTAGCACTTCGCGCTGACCGCCTTCGCGTACGGCATCATGCGGCGCACGGCGTCGTAGCGGTCGATGCTGTCCGGGAAGTTGCCGAAGTCGGGCAGCGTGCCGAAGCGGGGGTGATGCACCTTCTCGATGAGCGGCAGCAGCCAGTCCGGGTCGGACGACGAGCCCCCAGTGATTCTCGATGAGCACGTTGATGCCGGCGGCGTCCGCGTACTCGGCGAGCGCGGCGAAGCTCTCGGCGCAGCGGTCGAGCGCGTCCGGGTCGCCCTCCTGCGCGCCGGTGTTGCAGCGGATCGAGTGGCAGCCGAGCACGGCGGCGATGTCGACCCACTTGTGGTGGTTCTTCGCGGCGAGCAGGCGGCTGGCGCGCTCGGGTCCGGCCATGCTGCCCTCGGCGTCGCACATGATCAGCAGGATCTTGATGCCGGCGTCGTCGGCGCGCTTCCGCAGCTGCTTCAGGTAGCCGTACTGGGGCGACGGGAAGAACGTGTTGACGAGCTCCAGCCCGCCGATGCCGAGGTCGTGGCAGAGGTCGACCATGCCGAGCTGGTCGATCTCGCGCGCGAAGAACATCTTGTGCATCGACCACGCGGCCAGCGAGATCTCGAACTTGCGGACATCGGCCACGGCGCCCTCCATCGTTTACGGGACGGACTCGGGCGCCATCGTACGGGATTGGGCGCTAGTGGTGAAGATGTCTCGGGTCCGCTTTACGGTCCGTCGTACAGGCGCAACGCTTGGACGAGACGGATGAAGGCCTCGTCTGTGCGATACACGTTGCTACCCGGTGGGCCGCAGTTCGTATCGACCTCGATCACGCCGCCCGAGTCGAGCGTCACCCGTGCCCAGCGTCGCGCGCCCGTGTCTCCGGGTACGACCGGCAAGGCGGACGGCCCTGGCGGTGGCGTGGTGAACGGGTTTGGCGTAATGGCGACGGGGGCGATGAAAGTCACGCCAGGGAGCGGCGGCGGGGCCGAGGTGTCACGGTAGACCATCGCTGTTCCGCCGCTCAGTGGGACGACTACGACGACCTCACCGGCGTCGGCCCAGCCGGGACTGTTACGGTCTCGCGCTTCGACGAGCGTCTCCCATGCCTTCTGGCTGTACAACGACACGCGCGCGCACGGCGCCGGCATGAAGAAGTCGGGATGCTTGTAGCTGAGACTGAAGGCCGGCCCCGCGCCCGCGTCCTGCACCGCGTCCGCGAAGGAGACGTCGTCCAACGCCATGTCCTCGAACCGCTCACCGAGCCAGTAACGTCGAGGCCCGCTGTTCGAGCCGCGGCAAGGTCATCGAGTGGCGTGCGGGCGACGGCGCTCACGGCATCCGGAGAGAAGAATCCGGGCGCTATGCTTTCGCGGTCCACGAACTCGCGGCGGTAGACGGACGAGTCTTTCCCAAAGCGTGAGGTGCCTGAATCGTAGTCCAGCCGCAGCGGCAGGAACGACTCGTCGAGGTACACCTTTGCGGTCTCGATGGCGTCGTAGTCGTACTTCTTGCGTGAAACCTGCACGATGATCGCGGGGTTGCCGTCAACCGCTCCTTCGCGGAGGCTGCGGTCCGTATACGCTGGCTCGAGGATCCACATGAGGTAGCCCAGCGCGTAGATCAACGTCTTCTCCAGCGGTGAGTCGATGCGTGCGTCGGTCAGGCGTTCGCCGGGCCCGGTCATTGCGATGCGGCGCTCGTAGTAGACCGAGATCTGCCCGCCGGATTGCTTCCTCGCGAGATCGCGTTCGGCATCGATCCATGCCTCCGTATCGACATGCTCACGCGCGGATGCGAAGACGGTCGTGAGGTGGAGCACCTTGTCCTCGGCCCCAATCGCCGTCAGCGCGCGTTGCTGCACGTCTTCGAACGTGAGCGCCGACACATCGATCTGGCGCGGCTTCTCGGTGGGAGAGCCGTTGCCGCACGCTGCGATCACTGCCGCGACGGATACGCAGACGAGTACAAGCAGGAAAGCCTTGCTTCGCACGGCAGAGAGCATACATCAGAATCGTCGGTTGCGGGTGGTTCAGCGCTTGAGCCGGCGCTGGGCGGCGTCCGACCGCAGCTCGCGGAGGGCGTCGCGGGCGATCCAGCGGCCGGCGCGCGTGTTCAGCGCCAGGATCTCGTGTGCGGTGGCGATGGCGGCGGCGTTGAGGCGGCGGTTGCGCTTGCCGATCTGGCGCAGCGCCCAGTTCACCGCCTTCTTGACGAAGTTCCGCTCGTCGCCCGACTCGCGGACGATGACCGGCAGGAATTGCAGCATCGTCTCGTCGAGCGCCTTCTTGTCGTGCACGGCGAGTTGCGTCATCAGCACGAAGCCGGCGCGCTTCACGTATTCGCGGCGGCTCGCGCTCCACTGCAGCGCCTTCTCGTATGCGTACGGCGTTTGGTCGAACAGCGTGCCACAGCAGCCGTCGACAACGTCCCACGAGTCGAAGTCCGCGGCCCCGCGGTCCATCTGGCGCTTCGTGACCTTCGCGGGCTCGTCAACCATCGCCGCCGGGATGCGCGCCTCGTGGATGCCGGTGTCCCAGAGCTGCTGTGCGAGCGCGTGGTCGCGGCCGGCGCGCTTCGCGAGCGCCCGCAGCGTCGGGATGTTGACGCCGAGCGTGTTGACGGCGCTGATGCCGTAGCGCGCCATGCCCTCGACGTTGGAGGGGTTCGCGTGCGACCGCAGCTCGGCGATGATCTCGTCGATGGTCATGACGCTATTAAAGCGCCAACGCCCAGTGTGCGGGAAGCCTTTTTGCTGTTTGCTGTCTGCTGTTTGCTGTTTGCTGTCGCGCAGCGTTACTTGCGCGCCAGACGTGCGCGATCGCCGCCCGAGAGTGCGCGCTTCCGCAGCCGCAAGCTCTTCGGCGTCACTTCGAGCATCTCGTCGTCGCCGATCCACTCGAGCGCCTGTTCGAGCGACATCTTGCGCGCGGGGAACAGGTGCACGGCGATGTCGGACGTCGACGAGCGGATGTTGGTGAGCTTCTTCTCTTTGGTGATGTTGACGTTGATGTCGCCGTCGCGCGCGTTCTCGCCGACGACCATACCCTCGTACACCCTGTCGCCGGCCTCGACGAACATCTCGCCGCGCTCCTGCGCGTGCTCGATGGCGTAGGACATGACGATGCCTGTGCGGTCGGCCACGAGCGCGCCGTTCGTGCGATGCGGGATCTCGCCCTGCCACGGCTCGTAGCCGTCGAAGAGGTGGTTGAGCAGGCCGGTGCCGCGCGTGTCCGTCATGAACTGGTTGCGGAAGCCGATGAGGCCGCGGGACGGAATGCGGTACTCCAGGCGCACGCGGCCGGTGCCGTGATTGACCATGTTCACCATGCTGCCCTTGCGGCTGGCGATCTTCTGCGTGACGACGCCGACGTAGTCTTCCGGGCAGTCGATGACGAGATGCTCCATCGGCTCGTGCTTCGCACCGTTGATCTCGCGCACGATGACTTCGGGTTTGCTGGCGGAGAGCTCGAAGCCTTCGCGGCGCATCGTCTCGATGAGGATCGCCATCTGCAGCTCGCCGCGGCCGGACACCTTGAAGGCGTCGGCCGAATTGCCGGGCTCGACGTGGAGGGCGACGTTGGTGAGGATCTCGCGATCGAGGCGGTCCTTGAGGTTGCGCGACGTGACGAGCGTCCCTTCCTGGCCGGCGAACGGCGACGTGTTGATGGAGAACATCATACTCACGGTCGGCTCATCGATGGTGACGCGCGCGAGCGCCCGCGGGTCGTTGGGGTCCGTGATCGTGTCGCCGATATTCACCTCGTCGAAGCCGGCGAGCGCCACGATGTCGCCCGGGCCGGCCTCCGGCACTTCAGCGCGCTCCAGTCCCTCGAAGCCGTACAGGTACGTGACGCGCGAGCGGCCGACGCTGCCATCCTCGCGTACGACGCCGATGTCCTGCTTCCCGCGCACCGTGCCGTTGACGATGCGGCCGATGGCAAGGCGGCCGACGAACTCTGAGTAGTCGAGGTTCAGCACCAGCATCTGCAACGGCGATTGCGGGTCGAAGCGCGGCGCCGGGATCGTGCGGATGATCTCGTCGAACAGCGGCTGCAGCTTGTGGTCCGGGCCATCGGGCTCGGTGCGGCAGACGCCGTCGCGCGCGATGGTGTAGAGCACCGGGAATTCGAGCTGCTCCTCGGTCGCGTCCAGGTCGATGAAGAGGTCGTAGATCTCGTTCAGCACTTCCTGGACGCGTGCGTCCTTGCGGTCGATCTTGTTGATGACGACGATCGGCGGCAGGCCCAGATCGAGCGCCTTCTTGAGCACGAAGCGGGTCTGCGGCAGCGGGCCTTCGCTCGCATCGACGAGCAGCAGCACGCCATCGACCATCTTCAGCGTGCGCTCGACCTCGCCGCCGAAGTCGGCGTGGCCGGGCGTGTCGACGATGTTGATCTTGTAGTTGCCGAAGCGCACGGACGTGTTCTTGGCGAGGATCGTGATCCCCTTCTCGCGCTCCAGCTCGTTCGAGTCCATGACGCGCTCGACGACCTCCTGGTTCTCGCGGAAGACGCCGGTCTGCCACAACATGGCATCGACCAGCGTCGTCTTGCCGTGGTCGACGTGGGCGATGATGGCGATGTTACGCAGGTCCTCGCGGACGGCGATGGCGCCTTCGAGCGCGCTGGTTTGGGCCGTGGTCATACCGCTCCTCGTGCGCGGCCTGCTGTTGTCGGCCGCGCGCTCATCATGCACCGATGCGCCCGGGGGCGTCATCGATGGCTCCATTCGTACCAATTGCGTGGGAGACTCAACAATACGGGGAGTTCCGCATCCACGCGGCGGGCCGCCCGGGTAAGGCGGCCCGCTCCAGTATAGGGCATCGGGCGGACCGCTGCCGGGCGTGGAGGTGGCGGCGAGGCTAACGAGCGGTGAATGCCGCGTGCATACCCCTGCCGTAGTGCTCCTCGACGTTGCAGATGACGACGTACTTGCCCGGGTCGAGGTCGACGTCCAGGGTGCCGGTCTCGCCGTCGGCGATCTCCTCGACCTCGTCGATCACCTCGATGCCGTCCGCTTCCTCGTCAACCGTGTCGTCCGTCATGGGCAGGGCATCGGCGGGCAGGTCGGTCTTGAGCACAATGAACTCATGCTCACTCGGACCTTCGTTCGTGATGTCGAACGTGACCTTGCCGGAAGCCGCGGAGGACTCTCCAAGCGCAATCCCGAAGTCGTTGAGTGTCACGTCCACGGTCGCGGCCTCCGCTCCGCCGGCGGCGGGAGTGCCCGCTCCGCCGGCCAGCGCGGTGCTGGTCTTGTCCGCATCTGTCTCGTCTTCGCCGCACGCGAGAGTGAGCGCTGCTGTCGCGAGTGCCGCCAAGGTGGTCAGGAGTAAGAGCGTTCGCCGCATAGGAGCCTCCTGCTGGAAGGATGCATGTAGCACGAGACTACCCCGGGCCGCTTCACAGCCGGGTTAACAGGGCAAGACGGCGGACGACAAGGGCGTGAAGAAGAGGCGCGCGTAAGCAGGCGGCTCACGATTCGCCGTGCTCTGCGGCCGTATGGTCGGGGAGACAGGATTCGAACCTGCGACCTCCTGGTCCCAAACCAGGCGCGCTACCGGACTGCGCCACTCCCCGGCCGACGCGGCATTCTATCAAACGCGCATCCGGCGGCGTGTCGGGAGTGTGCGCGACGCTCGGGAGGCGATCCAGTAAGGGCGGTATCGCAATGGCGCGGGTAGCCTAACGCGCAGCTACGGCGTGGTCCGACGCATCGGCGCGGGCTACAGCGCCGGGTGCGGAACAAGCTCAAGGCGCGGCTGCTCGGGCGCATGGGGTTCTGCCGTTCAATGGGGCGGGAAGCTGCTCGTCAGTCGAACAGGCCGGTTGCTCTGTCTTTGTACGTCCGCTCGTTTCTACGGAGGACAGCACCGACGCGCACTTCGTTCTGGTCGTCGCTAACGCGATAGATAATGCGCCAATCGCCGCATCGCAGGCGATAGGTGTCCTTGTCTAGTTTCTCACTACCGAAGGGGCGAGGGTTGGTCGCGAGCTGTTTGATCGCATCTTCGACTCTTGCGAGATCAGCGGGCTTCGACCTTTGCACGGCGCGGAGTTGATGCACGAGTTTTTTCGTGTTTGCCGCTTGCACGACGTAAGGCCTCGAAGGCAGCTTCGACTGGCCCGCCGAGTCCGCGGGCATAGTCACGATCTGCCTCGTCCATCAGCGTCAAGTCGTTCGCATCCTCGGCGCCAGTGTTGCGACTGAGATCCGTCTCCGTGTTGCGGCGCAGCACTGCCGGTTGGCGTCCGGTCGAGATCGA
The DNA here is from genome assembly GCA_963701135.1 of uncultured Chloroflexia bacterium. Taxonomy (GTDB): domain Bacteria; phylum Chloroflexota; class Dehalococcoidia; order DSTF01; family JACRBR01; genus CAYJMJ01. Next base: position 1,544,667 of record OY969567.1, on the reverse strand, counting down.
AAACTGGCCTGAGATCATCGTGCGCTCCATATTCAGTGTATCGGCGGGAATCGAAGTCTATCATAGCCCTCACGCTGCCGGCGGCGCGGACAGGATGTCCATCTTGAGCCGGTATTCGAGGGCCAACACGTTCTCCAAGTATTCGCGTACGAGGTAGATTCCCGGCTCGGGAAGAACGAGCGCAACGTAATTCTCGACCTGGTGACGCCGTATCGGAGCCTCGAGCCAGAAACGAACTTCATTCGTCCGAAAAAGCTCCTCGCCTGCCAAGTCGTTCACAGTGAGATGGGTACGCCAGACGCCGACGCCGTTGGTCCAGCAATCTAATATTACGAACTGCGCAGGCAGGCCGGCCGCCCCGACGAATGTCAACGTGTCGAAGGGGTTCACGATTAAGACATTGCCTTCTTGACGCTGCACCGCCACACACGGAATCGAATACTGGAGGATGGGGGTTTTTCGCGCCTCCGCCGTGGGCTTCGGCTTGGATGCCTTTCGTGTTTGTGCTGCCATTTCATCTCCCCAGAGCGACCTAGCGCACGAGTGCGCCTAACTAGACTAGCTGCGCATCGGAAATCAGATGGAAGGGGCTGTCAGACTAGCTTGTAGAGCCCGGTGGAATCCCAAACCAGGCGCGCTACCGGACTGCGCCACTCCCCGGCCGACGCGGCACTATATCAAACGAGGATTTTGGAGTTCTCCGCTGGCGACGCACACCGCTGCGCTGGCGCGTCGTTCAGGCGAGGCCGCGGCCGCGGGTCAGCCGCAGTCGGTGGCGCCGTTGTACGGGCCGCCGGGGGCCCACATGTTCCACTGCGCGGTGCGCGCCCACTCCTGCGCCGCGCGCGCCCACTCCAGGTACTTCGCGTTGTCGCCGTAGTAGGCGGCCTTCGCGAGCCCCACGTACACCATCACGATGCTGATGTTGTAGTCGGCGCCGTCGCTGCCGCGGACGATCGGCGCGGCGAGCTCGCGGCCGTACTTGTCGACGGTGACGGCGTCGTACTTCAGCCGGACCTGCGTGCCGGGCGGGAGGAAGATGTTGCGCAGGGCCGCGCCCGCCCACTCGCCGCCGCACGCGCCCAGCTCCTGCGCGTTGATCTGGAGCATCCGGACGTGCGTTCCGTCGGTGCAGACGAACGTGTCGCCATCGATCACGCGTTCGACGGTGCAGTCCGGGTGCGTGGCCGCGGCGCGCGCGGTGAGCGTGACGGCGAGGAGCGCGAAGGCGAGGATGAGAATAAGCCGGGAGCGCATCGTCACACCGAATCGTCTGGCCGGCCCGGATGGCCGCGGTGCGCATGTTACCACGGCCTCTTGCGGGAATCTGGCACCAGGCATGATCCGCCGACGTGCGCGATCACGCCGCCGCGGGAAGCGGCCCGGCGCGAGTTGAGCGTGGCTGCGCCGGGGCGGAGAGGGCGAGGGCGTCGCTCCAGTGCCAGGCGGCGTCGCTGGCCGATGGCGCGACCGCCTCGGCTGCGACCGCGTGGTCGTGCGAGAACTCCTCGGGCACCACGAGCGCGTGGCGGCCGCTGAGCCAGATCATCCGATCGAGTGCTCTGTCCTTGTCGAGGATCAACATGCGGGTAGGATTCGCCGCCGGAGGCCTTGAATGGCATGAGGGTTTCCCCTCGGGCAGGCGGCCCGGGCACGCTCATATCACGGCCGGGCGGCACTGCTTGGCCCCTTAGTGGCGCCCTTTGCGGTCGAAGCAGGAAGCGTGATTCCAGATTCAGACGGGGTTCGGACGCGCGGCGCCGACGAGTTCGCGCACGTCCTCGACGCCCTCTTCGCGCATGAATCGCTCGATGCCGTCGAGCACCTCGATCGGCGCCAGCGGATTCCGGAACGTGGCCGTCCCGACCTGCACCGCGCTCGCGCCGGCCATCAGGAACTCGACCGCGTCCGTGCCTGTCGCGATGCCGCCGCAGCCGATCACGGGCACGCCGACCGCACCGGCCACCTGCCAGACCATGCGCAGCGCGACGGGCTTTATCGCCGGGCCGGAGAGGCCCGCGAACGTGCGCGCGATGCGGGGCTTGCGCGCGCGCGCATCGATCGACATCGCCTGGAGCGTGTTGATGACGCACAGGGCGCCGGCGCCGGCATCGACGACCCGCCGCGCGATGGCGACGATGTCCGTTACGTTCGGTGTCAGCTTCACGATGACCGGCAGCGTCGTCGCGCGCACGCAGGCGGCGGTGACGGCGGCCGCGACGGCGGCGTCCTGCCCGAACTCCATGCCGCCCTGCTGGGCGTTCGGGCTGCTGATGTTGAGCTCGAGCCCGGCGATGCCCGCCACGCCATCGAGCGCGGCGGCGCACTCTCCGTACTCGTCAACCGTGCTGCCGAGGATGCTGACGATGACCGACACGCGCCACCGCTCCCACACCGGCGCCATGTCGCGGATCAGCTTCTCGACGCCGATGTTCTGGAGGCCGATGGAGTTGAGCATGCCCGCCGGCGTCTCGTCGATGCGCTGCGTCGGGCTGCCGGCGCGCGGCCGCAGCGTCGTCGTCTTGCTGACGATCGCGCCGAGGCGCTGGATGTCGAAGACGTTGGCGTAGTCAACGCCATAGCTGAAGGTGCCGGACGCGACCATCACGGGGTTGGCGAGCGTCAGGCTGCGTTTACCGGCGGCGATGTCGACAGCGAGGTTCATATGGCAGGACGATCTCTGGCTTCGGAATCGCCAGATTATACCGATGCCGCGTGCTGCCGCACGCCAATCCGGCGCTCCGAAGCGGCGTTTGCCATACTGGATGGCAGAGTGCCCGGGCGCAAGCGTGCCAATCCGAAGGGACTCCGGGACCAAATCGAGGTGTCACGTGGGCCGCAAAGAGATCGAGGCGCTCATCGCCGTGCTGCAGCAGCAACTCGCGCTGGGGCGCGACAGCCTGATCACGGGCACGTGGCAGATCCTCTACAGCCGCGACCACGACGCGTTCCTGTTCGAAAAGTGCGAGATCGGCGGCTACTGCGAAGAGCGCCCGAGCGTAATCTCGGTGACCGGCGAAGTCGTGGACAAGGGCGGGCCGCTGCTTGGCGGCTTCGAGGGCTGACTACGGCTCGTACTTGCGCCGGCGGCGCGGCGGATCGCCGTTGCGCTCGCCCGTCGGACGCAGCGGCAGCAGCCGCACGCGGCGCCGCGCCTCCATGGGCGTCGGCTCCGGGTACTGGACGCGCGGATGGTACACGGCGCGCATCGTCGACTTGAACGAGTCGGCGATGGTGCGCAGGTCCCGCAGCGTCAGGTCGCTCTCGTCGAGTTGGCCCTCGGCCACGCGCTCCGCGATCACTTCTTCGACGAGCTGGTTGATGCGCTCGGGCGAGCGGTCGTCGCTGGCCCGCACGACGGCCTCCGTCGAGTCGGCGAGCATGACGATCGCCGTCTCGCGGGACTGCGGCCTCGGGCCGGGGTACTGGAACAGCGCGGGATCGATGTTCGGGTCGGTCTCGGCCGCCTTGCGGTAGAAGTACGCGACGAGCCGCGTCCCGTGATGCTCCGGGATGAACGCCGTGACGCGCGCAGGCAGTCGCGCGCGCCGCGCCAGCTCAACGCCGCCGCGTACGTGCTCCTGGATCACCTCCGCGCTCTGCTCCGGCGTCATGTGGTCGTGCGGCGTCTCGGCGTTCTGGATGTTCTCGATGTACATGCCCGGCTGGAGCACCTTGCCGATGTCGTGGTAGTAGCACCCCACGCGCGTGAGCAGCGGGTCGGCGCCGACGAGGTCGGCCGCGCGCTCGGCCAGGTTGCCGACGATGATGCTGTGGTGGAACGTGCCCGGCGCCTCGTCCTGGAGGCGGCGCATGAGCGGCGCGTTGAGCTGCGACAGCTCCATGAGCTGCACGCGCGTCGTGACGCCGAACAGCACGCCAACGGTGACGAACGCGCCCGCCGCGATGACGCCGGCGCTGACGCCGCCGATGCCGCTGGCGAACGCCATCCAGCCCAGGTCGCCGGCCTGCCGGTCGCTGTCGATGAACCACGTCGCGAGCAGCACGGCGTACGACGTGGCGGCCACGGCAAAGCCGGAGGTCAGATATCTGTTCAGCCGGTCGGCGCGATGCACCAGGAAGATGCCGGTGAGCGGTGCCGCGCCGTACACGAGCATCAGGCGCAGGGTGTCGAGCGATCCGACGGAGGCGACGAGCGAGACGTCGGGAAGGAACGCGCTGACGAACGCGGTGAGGGCGCCGATGACGCCGGCCACCACAACCGCGACGTCCGTCTCGAGCAGTGCCGCGATGAGGATCGGAGCGGCGGCGATGGGCAGGATGAACGCCAGGAAGTAGCGGTGCTCGTCGGGCAGCACGAGCGGCAGGTAGAACTTCGCGGCAAGCAGCGGGCCGCCGATGACGATCGCCAGCGCGATGAGGTGCCGCTCGGACGTAATGCCGCGCGGCTGCATCGCGAACAGGTACGCAGCGATGGCGCCGGCGGCGACGAGCGACACGATGGCCGCGGCCACGACGTTGCGCCACTCGACGCGGTTCGATACGAGCCCGGCCGCCTTCAGCTTCTCGATGGCGACTTCATCGACCCGCGTCTCCGCAGCGAGCACGATGTCGCCCTTCTCGACGCTGATCCGCTGCGGCGCCACGGCCGCGCGCGCGGCCTCTCGCGCCTGGTCGGTGCGCGACTGGTCCACCGTCTGCGTCGGCTTGATCAGCGGCCGCACGAGTTCGGCCGTCAGCAGCGCGTGGTCCGCCACGAAGTCCACGGTGACGAGCGAGTCGACGGAGTCCTTGGCGCTGTTCACGCTCGATTCGTCCAACGACACGCTCAGTTGCTGGTTGAGGACGCGCCGGCCCTCGGCCACCACGGCCTGCCAGCGGTCATCGGGCAGCGTGAGTGCCGTATCGATGCTGCGGGCCGAAAGCTGCACCGACTGAAGCGCGGCGAGCGCGTCGCGCTTGCGTGCGGCATCGGTGCCCTGTGAGCGGATCTGCGTCACCTGCAGGGTGACCTTGTCGTACTCGGCGAGCTGCCTCGAACGTACGGAGGGGTCGAACACGAGCGATGGGGGTACCGCGCTCGCCGCCTCGCCGCGTTTCTCCTTGGTCAGCGAGGGGCTCTCGAACGAGACCGATCGCGGTGACTTGACGGTGCGCGAGGCGGTGTCGCCGACGCGGATGTTGAACTGTCGCGGGAAGACCGGGAAGAGCGCGATGAGCAGCACGGCGGCCAGCGCGACGCCGAAGGCGACGGTGGTCGTGACGGAGATCGCGTGTGGCTTGCCGCGGTTGATCATCGGTCAACCCTTCCAATGCCATGATACAGGCTGGGCACGCGGCTAAGCGGCGGCGGACTCGCGCTCGAAGGCCTGGGGCACGCGTTGGCGCAGCGTTGCCAGGAACTCGTCGTGCTCGACGACGGCGAGCCAGTACTGGCGCACCGCGATGCGGCGCGGCCACAGCCGCGTGACGCACGGGCGTGCGAGCTCGATCTCGATGAGGCGTCCTCCGTGGCTGCAGGCGACGCGGTCCTCGAAGTTCGTCGACAAGCCGAAGCGGTAGCGCCAGCGCGGGCGCGCGTCGATTTCGGCCACGCGGACGATGTCGGAGAGCGGGAAGCGCGTGTTGAAGAACGCCTCGAAGTGGATGTGCATGTCGGCGCCTTCGATGGCGACGTGGCTGTCGTTGATCGCGACGGCGAAGATGCTGGCCATAACGATGAACGCCGCGAGCACGGTGAAGCCGAAGATGGCGCGCTGCTGGTCCTGCGAGCTGCCGTTGCCAAGGGCGGGATAGAGCGAGAGGATCGCGAACACGGAGAGCGCGATCACGACCGTCTTCAACGGCACGCGAAACCAGTATGCGTCTGCAAAGTGAAAGCGAGTCGCCATATCCAAGCGAAGACGCCGGGCGGGGCCCCTCGGTGCCGGCGGGGGATGGGACCGAAGGCGGCGTCTCCGTGTTGGTGTCGTCGGCGACACCCTGGCCGCGGAGAGGGCAGGCACCCTACTGGAGGTTGGAAGGTGGAGGTTAGAGGTTGGAGGTTGGAGGAGGCGAAAGGCGGGAGCAACTGTCTTACTCACGCGGCGACCGCGAGAAGGGATGCGTCCCAGGCGCGTCGGTCACGGATCATGGCGTTGACGATGATGAGAAGCTTCCGCATGCAGGCGACCAGCGCCACTTTGGGTGACTTGCCGGCGACTCGGAGGCGGGCATAGAAGGCCTTGAGGGTAGGGTTCCAACGCGTGCCGACGAGCGCCGCCCTATACAGCGCGGCGCGCACCCGGGCGCGCCCGCCCCAGACCGTGCGCCGCCCCCGCAGGGTTCCGCTGTCTCGGTTGAAGGGCGCCACACCTACCAGCGCGGCAATCTGCTTGCCCGTGAGCGTGCCCAGTTCGGGAAGCAGCGCGAGCAGCGTGCTGGAGGTCGTGCTACCGATGCCGGGGACGCTCTGCAGGAGGTCGTCTTTCGCGCGCCAGATCGGACTGCGCCGCACGCTGTCGTCGATGGTTTCATTGATCGTAGCGAGGCGACGGCGCAGCCAGGCGACATGCGTCTTGATCTCTGTCCGCGTGATGGGCGGCGCCGTGTTGAGCCTGTTTTCCTCAGCCGTGATCATGGCTACAAGCTGACGCCGGCGCGTGATCAGAGCTTCGATTAGGCGGGAAGCGGGTTAGAGGCCGCTCACCATGAGGCGCGACATGCGGATCGTGGGCGCGGCGCTTCCCGCGAACCACTGCAGGTCGTTGCCGACGGCGTCGATGTCGCGCAGCATCTGCTTGAGGTTGCCTGACACGTTGATCTCGACGACCGGGTACGCCAGCGCGCCGTTCTCGATCCAGACCCCTGCCGCGCCGCGGGAGAAGTCGCCGGTCGTCTGGTTGATGCCGAAGCCCATGAGGTCGGTCAGGTACAGGCCGTCCGTCACCGAGGCGACGATCTCGGCCGGGTCGCTCGCACCCGGTTGCCAGGTTCGGTTGCCGCCGCCGATGCCGATGGAGTCGCCCATGCGCGCGGCGCTGCCCGTCGTGCGGCGGCCCGTCCTGCGCGCATGGTAGCTGTCGAACAGAAACTGCTTGAAGACGCCGCCGTCCACGATGACGTTGCGCCGCGTGCGCACGCCCTCGCCGTCGAACGGGCGCGAGCCGAGCTGGCCGGGTAGCGTCGGGTCATCGACGATCGTGACGAGCGGCGAGAGCGCCTGCTGACCCTCGAGGTCGGCGAGGAAGGTCGAGCGCTTGAACAGCGCCTCGCCGCTGGCGGCGCCGGTCACAGCGCCGAGCAGCCCCGCCGTCATCGTCGGGTCCCAGACGACGGGCGCCTCGCGCGTCGGTATCTTGCGGCCGCCGAGCTTTCGCACGACGCGCGCGGCCGCGCGCCGGCCGACCTCCTCCGGCGACTCGAGCCGGTGGAACATGCGCTCGGCGCTGAACCAGTAGTCGCTCTGCTTCTTGCCGTCCGGCTCGTCGGCGATCACCGAGACGGAGAAGCTGGCGGCCGTGTAGGGAAAGCTGCCGGCGAAGCCAAGGCTGTTCGCCAGCACAAGCTGGCCGCGCTCCGCTCCGAACTCCGCGCCCTCCGAGTTCGTGATGCGGCTGTCGAAGTCGAACGCCGCCTGCTCCGCGCGCAGGACGATGCCCTTCATCTGCTCGACGGTCAGCGATTCGATTGTTTCATCGTACAGTTGGAGCTTCGCGCCCATGTCCAGCGCGAGGTCGTTCTTGTCGGGCAGGCCGGCGAATTCGTCGGGCTCGCTGATCCTCGCGAGGTCGACAGCCGTGCGCACCATCTCGTCGAGCGCCTTCGGCGTCAGGTCCGACGTGTTGCAGACGGCCGTGCGCTTGTCCTTGATGACGCGGATCGACACGCTGCGGGAGCCCGCCTCGAACAGCTTCTCGATTTCACCCTTGCGGACGGTGACCATCGACTCGACGCCGCTCAGCAGGTAGGCGTCGGCTTCGTCGGCGCCGAGCGCGCGCGCCTTCGCGACGATGTCGCTCGCGATGGAGAGGAGGTCTTCCTTCATGTCACCCCGTTGGAACTCGAGACATCAGCGAAGGGACGCCGGCACCAGGCGCAGGACGATCGTGTTATCCAGCCACGCCAGCGCCGGCCGTGCGAACCAGAGCGCGATCACCACCAGGACGCCGATCGCGGCACCGGCGGCGACATCGCCCGGATAATGCACACCGACGTATACGCGCGAGAACGCGGTGAGTGCCGCCAGCGCCAACGCCAGCAGGCCGAGACGATGCCGGTAGATGCCGAGGCCGGCGGCCATCGCGAAGGCGGCGGTGGTGTGTTCGGACGGGAACGACGGGTCGGCGGTGTGCCGCATCAGCAGGACCACGTCGGCGCGCAGCACGAACGGGCGTTGATGCACGTAGTAGTGTTGGATGACCACCGCGATGCCGAGCCCGATCGCTGCCGAGGCGAGCGCGGTGTAGACGGCGATGCGGCGGTCAGCGCCATTGCCGGCGCGGACGAACCACGACCCGGCGACAAGGAGCGCGATGGCGATGACGGCATACTGCGCCGCGAACTCCATGCTCCGGTCGGCAAGCGACACGTGGCCGGCGAGCTCGTTGATCTCTTCGAACAGCGTCCCGTTCAGATGCAATACCGGTCCTGCCGCGCGCCCTTGAGGCTATGCGCCGAATTCGTGCTCCTCGTGGTGGCTGCTGAGCTTCGAGAAGGCGAAGGCGGCGATGGCGACGATGGCCACGAGAATAAGCAGCTTCTTCACGATGTGAATCCTTTCGTACCAGCTTCCCTGTGTCAGCGGGCTTGCGCCCGCGTGCTTCCTGATTACAGCGCAGTGCCCCCGACCGTCATGCTGCTGATCAGCGTCGTCGGTACGCCGACGCCGACCGGCACGGACTGGCCGTCCTTGCCGCAGGTCCAGCGCCCGTCGCTGAACTCGAAGTCGCTGCCGACCGCCGTCACCTTGCGGAGCACGTCGGGGCCGTTGCCGATGAGGTTGACGTTGCGGATCGGCGCGGTGACCTTGCCGCCCTCAATCATATACCCCTCAGTCACGCTGAACACAAAGTCACCGTTGCTGATGTTCACGCTGCCGCCGTTGAACGACACGCAGTAAATGCCACGGTCGACCGAGCGGATGATGTCCTCCGGCGCCGACTGCCCGGCCAGCATGTAGGTGTTGGTCATGCGCGGCATGGGATTGTGTTTGAAGGACTGCCGCCGGCCGTTGCCGGTGGGCGCGACGCCGAAGTGCTTCGTGCGACATGTGGTCCTGGATGTAGCCGCGCAGCACGCCGTCCTCGATGAGCACGTTGTAGCCCGGCAGGTTGCCCTCGTCGTCGATGTTGATGCTGCCGCGGCTGTCGCGGATCGTGCCGTCATCGACGACCGTGCACAACTCCGAGGCGACGAGATTCCCGACCTGGCCGGTGTAGTTGCTCGTCTTCTTGCGGTTGAAGTCCGCTTCCAGCCCGTGGCCGATCGCCTCGTGGAGCAGGATGCCGCTGTCGCCCGCCGCCAGCACGACCGGGAAGCTGCCGGCCGGCGCTTCGATCGCCGACTGCAGCAGGACGGCCTGCCGTGCGGCCTCCTGGGCCAGCGATTCCGGCGGGTGTGCGTCGAAGTATGGCATGCCCATGCGGCCGCCGCCGCCCCAGCGCGCCGTCTGGCGGCTGCCGTCGCGCTCGGATAGGCAGCTCGACGTTGAAGCGCACGAGCGGCTGCACGTCGCCGGCGATGCGGCCGTCGCTGGACACGATCATCACGTGCTTCAGCTCGTCGATGAAGTTGACGTCGACGCGGGCGATGCTGGCGTCGAGCGCACGGGCCGCGGCGTCGGCGCGGCGGATGAGGTCGACCTTCTCGGTCGGAGCGACGCCGACCGTGCTGGCGGCGGGCTCGTAGTAGCTGGCCGACTCGAAGTGCATCACGTCGACCGGGCCAGCCCTGTCGCCGCGCGAGGCGATGCGCGCCGCGGTGTCGGCGGCACGGCGCATGGCGTCGCGACCCAGATCCTCCGTGTAGGCGTAGCCGATGGCGTCGCCCTGGATGACGCGGATGCCGACGCCCTGCGTCGTGCTGCGGCTGGCGGACTTGACCGCCTGCTGCTCGAACGTGATATTCGAGCCCTCGCGATGCTCAAAGAACAACTCGGCGTGCTCGCCGCCCTTGCTCATCGCCACGGCGAGGAGGTCGGCCGCCACCGACTGGTCAACGCCGTAGCGGCTGCTGAAGAACGATTCGGCGACGCGTCCGGTGTCGGTCAAAGAGGGCACCTCGCCCGGCATAGCTGTGGTTGCGGCTCGTCCATGATAGCAACCGGCGGTCGCGCACCGGCGACCGCGCTGGCCTGCTCCAATGCAGTATCGGCATGAATCAGAGGCGGCGCTTGCGGGCCACGAACGTGAAGCTCTTGGGCCAGACGAGTGCGCCGGCGGCGTCGATCGCGGCGATGAATCGCGAGCGGCCGATTGCCCCGCGCAGGCGCGTGCGCCACGTCGGCACCGGACGCTCTGCCGCGACGGCGATGAGAATCGCCGCCTCGTAGGCGGACGCCGGCTTCGACGACCGTAGGAAGTCGGTGAGGCAGAAGCGGAGCCAGACGAGCGAGTCGATGAAGTGCACATAACGGAAGCGCGTGACGCTCAAGCCGGCTTCGCGCAGTCGCGCGGTCAGCATGCGGGGATGATAGATGCGGACGTGGCCGCCGGGCGTGTCGTAGTAGCCGCGCGACAGCCGCCAGTACACGATCTCGGTGAAGTGCGAGGGCACGGCGCCGAGCAGCGCGCCGCCGGGCCGTAACAGCCGCGCGATCTCACGGATGGCGCCGGCGTCGTCGGGCAGATGCTCGAGCGTCTCGGTGCAGATCACGGCGTCGAAGGCGCCGTCGCGGAACGGCAGCCGCGTCGCGTCGCCGACGACGAGGTCGAACACGCTGACGGCCGATGCGCTGACGCGCCTTGACGAGCTCGGCGGCGTCGTAATCGAGGCCGACGGCGAAGCAGCCGCGCCGCGCCGCTTCGACGATGTGGCGGCCGTCGCCGCAGCCGACGTCGATGACGCGCGCCGCGCCGCCCTGCGGCAGCAGCCGTGGGTCGATGCTGAGCTTTGCGGTCGCGATCTCAGCCATAGGTGGCCGGAGCGGCGATGGCGCGCGGGTGCGCGTCGTGCCCGCCGCTCACGTCATCCGCATTCCATCGAGATGGCCGAGGTCGTTGAGCCGCCACAGCACCCGGCGGCCGGCGTGGGCCCGGATCGACGTGATCGACGCGTTGAAGCAGTAGAAGGGGAAGTCCGTCCGCAGACCGAGGATGATGCCGACGTACGACTGGATGACGCCGCCGTGGCAGGTGATCGCTACTCTCTTGCCCGGGTTGTCGGCCACGATCTGGTCGATGGCGCGAGTGATGCGGTCGCGGAAGACGCTGCTGCTCTCGGAGCCGGGCAAGTTGTCCCACGTCGGGTCCTGCTCGAACTTCGCCTTGACGTCGCGGTGCGTGACGCCCGCCGGCAGCTGCGCGGGCGCCGAAGCCGCCTGTGGGTCGCGCAACGGCTCGTTGATCTCCTGCAGGTCGTCGACGACGACGATCTCGTGGCCGGTATGGCGCGCGATAGCGAGGCCCGTGTTGTACGCCCGCTGCAGCGGGCTGCTGTAGATGACGTCGACGCCGTACGCGGCCATGCGCTCGCCCAGGCGCCGCGCCTGCTCCTCGCCGACGGGCGTGAGCGGCGGGTCGTACCCGGCGGCCCGGCCCTCTTCGCGCGCGACGTTCCCGCCCGACTGCCCGTGACGGATGAGGTAGAGCCGCGCCGCGTCCGGCTTGTTGAGCAGCAGCACGTCCTGGAAGTAGTACGCCATCGGGTCGATGGGCGCGGGGACGGTCGCGGGATTGCGATCCGGATCCTTCATGCCCGCAAGGTAATGGCGGGGTGCCGTTCGGACAAGACGGGGCGTCGGCGAGCAGAAGCGGAGAGCGGAGAGCGGAGAGCGGAGAGCGGAGAGCAGAGAGCAGAGAGCAGAGAGCAGAGAGCAGAGAGCAGAGAGCAGAGAGCAGAGAGCAGAGAGCAGAGAGCAGAGAGCAGAGAGCAGAGAGTTACACATGTCGCGGGCGACACCCGCGCCAGATGAAAATACCTGCGGTAAGCTAATCTCGGGCGCGTCGGCGATCAGAGGTCGGTTCGTCTGCGTGGTGTCGCGAACCCGTCAGAGAGTTTGATCCGGGACACCTGCTAGGCACCCTTGTCTGTCGCCACCCTCGAGGTGAGCATAGCAGTCTCTGACGAGACGGGTGTCCTCCCGGCGCGCCCACTTCGAATCTATTTTCATAGCAGTCTCTGACGAGACGGGTGTCCTCCCGGCGCGCCCACTTCGAATCTATTTTCATAGCAGCAGAGAGCAGAGAGCAGAGAGCAGAGAGCAGAGAGGGAGGCCACCGTCTTCGGGGTAGGGGCGGAGCCACGCCTCCGCCCTGCGTCGTGACGGCAATGGGCGGCGCCCCGTACTGACGCGGCCAGGGGGGCGGCGGCTTCGTTTTCCGCACTCTCTTGTCGAGGGGTAGGCGGAAAGCGCAGCCGGTAGTAGACTGAAATGCAATCTTCACATCCAGAATCGAACGAGGAGGCTCGCTTTGGCGAAGGAAGTAGTCATCGTAGAGGCGGTGCGGACCGCCATGGGCCGCCGCAACGGCATGCTGTCGGGCACGCACCCGGTGACGCTCGGCGCGAAGGTGCTGCGCGAGGTGGTCACGCGGGCGGGCATCGAGCCGGGCATGGTCGGCGACGTGGTCTTCGGCAACGTGTCGCAGGTCGGCGAGCAGGCCGCGAACATCGGCCGCAACGTGGTGCTCGAGGCGGGCTTCCCGTTCGAAGTGCCGGGGACGACGGTCGACCGCCAGTGCGGCTCGGCCCAGCAAGCGATCCACTTCGCCGCGAACCTCATCTCGTCCGACGTCGTCGACATCGCCATCGGTGGCGGCGTGGAAGTGATGTCGCGCGTACCGATGGGGTCGAACTTCCAGGTGGCGGGCTTTCCGTTCACCGACCACATGCGCACGGCCTACGACCTGACGTCGCAGGGCGTCGCCGCCGACAACATCGCGCGACAGTGGGGCATTTCGCGCGAGGATCTCGACCGGTTCGCGCTCGAGAGCCAGAACCGCGCGAAGGCGGCGCGGGACGGCGGCAAGTTTGAGAAGGAGATCCTGCCCGTCGAGGTCGAGCACGAGGGCGTGAAGGGCGTATTCAAGGTCGATGAGGGCATCCGCGAAAGCACGCTGGAGAAGCTTGGCTCGCTGACGCCGTCGTTCGGTGAGAACGGCCTGCATCACGCCGGCAACTCCAGCCAGATCACCGACGGCGCCTCGGCGGTGCTGATGATGTCGGCGGAGAAGGCGAAGGAGCTCGGGCTGAAGCCGCGTGCGCGCATAGTCGCGCAGGCGGTGGTCGGCTCCGACCCGCACCTGATGCTCACCGGCCCGATCACCGCGACGCCGGCCGTGCTCAAGAAGGCGGGCCTCAAGCTGGAGGACATCGACCGCGTCGAGATCAACGAGGCGTTCGCCGCCGTCGTGCTGGCGTGGATGAAGGAAACGGGCTACCCGCACGAGAAGACCAATGTCAACGGCGGCGCGATCGCGCTCGGCCACCCGCTGGGCTGCACCGGCGCGCGCCTGATGACGTCGCTGCTGTTCGAGCTGGAGCGCTCGGGCGGCCGCTACGGGCACGAGGTGATGTGCTGCGGCGGCGGCATCGGTACGGCCACGATCATCGAGCGGCTGTAGAGGAGTCTGTAGTTCGTAGTTCGTAGTCAAGAGGCCCCGGAGAAACCCGGGGCCTCTTGTTGTTCATTCAGCGTCGCTCCAGGCGAGCGGCGTGTCGCCGGAGCAGCGCGACCGCACCGGTGCCTACGGCCATGGCGACGGCGATCGCTGCCGGCGCTCCCAGGATAAGGCTCATGCTCCTGCCGCCGTCTGCGCCCGCCACGGACCCGGCCGCGGCGCCCCCGCCGCCGCCAGCGCCGACGACGACCGCGCCGATCATGCCCGGGTGCAGGAAACAGTAGTACGGGTACACGCCTGGGGTGTCGAACGCCTCGCTGTGCCGCGCGCCTTCCGGGACCTCCTCGAAGCTGCCCCACTCGCGTTCGCGCCCGTCACCGTGTGGGACGCGTTGTCGTGGCTGAACCACGTGACCGTCGCACCCTCATCGATCCGGATGATCGTTGGGACGAAGCAGTTGGCAGTCATGATGACGGCGTCCAACGCCTCGTCGGTCACCGGCTGGCCTCGACACGCGCCGCCCGCCGACGCGGTCCGCCCCGTCGGCCACGCCGCCGCCGCCGCCAGCAGCACGGCCACGCTGAACGAAGTGATCGCGTGACGCGTGAGACGCCTCCTCGTGCCGCCCGGCAGTCCAATGTCCGCGCTCGCAACGCCCGTGCGCGTCATCGCTCCCACCGCAGCGGCGTGTCGCCGACTCCGTGCGAGAGCTGCGCATGTTCGAGTGTCGCGACGTCGGCGATGGCGACGCCCGGCTCCTGTTCGCCGTGGATCGCCAGGAAGCGGCTGTCGGGCGACCAGATGATGACGCAGCCGGAGAGCACGTCGCGCGCGATGCCGGTCTTCGGGTCGACGACGTACGACTCGTGGTGCGTGCGCGGGATGTTGTAGCTCGACACGGCGAGCATGGCGCCGTCGGGGCTCCACTTGATCTCGCCCGGGTATCCGTCCGAAAAGGCGGTGCGGCGTACGGTGCCAGACACCAGATCGACGATCGTCATGAAGTACGGTGGCTCGAAGCCGCCGCCGAACGCGAGCATCGAGCCGTCGGGCGACCAGGCGATATACATCGGCACCTTGGTGTCGGGCGCGCCGACGACCGGCGTTGCGCCGGGACCGTCGGAGCCCATCGCGCCCAGGTCGCGAATGTCAAAGGGATGCGCCGGGTCGAAGAGGTAGAGATGCCAACCCGGCACGCCTGACCCCGCAAAGGCGAAGCGTGCGCCGTCAGGCGACGGGTAGAGGAAGTTGGGCGGCTCGGCGAGCTTGGCCACCACCTCTTCGGCGCCCGTTGCCGCGTCCACGCGGAACAGCGCGAATCCGGTGCCGTCGCCTCGTGCGGCGAGAAGGCGCCCGTCCGCGATCCACGCGAATGCGGAGACCAATGGCGCGTCGATGCGCGGGCCGCCCTGGAGGAATCGGAGGTCGCCTGACGCCGGTTCGTCGAGGATGGCGAGACGATTGCCATGACCGTCAGGCTGTTCGACGAGCATTGCGAGGACATGGCCCGCCGGCGACCACTGCAGAGCCCGCGACCACTGGAGGTCGATATCGACGTCCAGCGCTCTGTTGCGTCCGTCAACGGCGATCAGGTCGATGTGGCAGTGCTGGGTGCGAGTGGCGGACGACTCGGGGCTCGTGCACTCGCGACGCGCCCGCCACTCGCCATCGGCTGAAACCGCCTCCGATACGCTGGCGACGGACCGCGTCCGGTCGGTCTCCGTGGCATCCGGGAAGTGCACGGTCACGAGCTCGTGACCCGTGCGATACGTCAGTTTGCCCGACAGGCCGGCAGGGAGCGTATCCGGTACGTCGGGCGTGGCCGTGCTCGTCGGTTCGAGGGCCGGCGCCGTCGCCTCGCCGGATGGCGGCGTTGCCGATTCGGCAGAGGCGGCGAGTTCGGCCGAGGCCTGGCCCGGCGCGTGCCGCGACGGACCCGCGACCACATACGTCACGGTGACGGCGGTAAGCAGCGCGGGCGCGAGCAGCAACGTGGGCACGTTCATGACGTCCTCCTGAACGCAACCAGTACACCGCGGGCATGCGCGTGGTTCCCTGACCGCCGCCCGCCGCTCACCCTACGCGTTGCCGGCGGCCGTTACGGGAGCGATTCGGCAATGCGGATAGCATCGGCTTCAGGCAAGTCCGTCTCGAGCCGATAGAACGCGAACGGCGTCTGCCAGACGAGCGTGTTGCGGTCAACCGTGCGCACCGACGCAACCACCTCCTTCCCGCTCTCGTCCACGAACCGCACGATGTGGTTGCCACCGCTGATCCACGTCGCCGGCTGACCTTTGATGGTGAAGTCGCGGATGATCAGTTCCGGCGGCACGCCCTTGCCGAAGAACCCCACGGTGCGGGACTCCCACAGGTCGAAGCGGTCGTAGTCCAGCACGACGACCGGCGGTTCGCCGTAGTCGACGAGATAGACTCCGCGCGGGCGGCCCGCGCCCGCCGGAAGCGCCGGCGTGAAGCCGGCAGCCGTCGCCGCGACCTCGAGCGACGCCGGCGTGGCGTACGATTCGATGCCGGCGGGTGTCGGGAACGGCGTCGGCGTCACACCCGGCTGCGGCGTCGGCAGGATCTCGATGCGCGAGCCCTCGATACCGAAGAAATCGGCGATGGCCGAGCGCGATCCGGGTACGGCGAGCGCGACGGCGAGGCCGAGCACCAGCATCGCGCCGGCCACGAGCGCGAGTGCGGCACGCGGCACCCACGGCCTGCGCTCCGGCGCGGGCGCAGCGCGGGCGACGACCGCGGCGAGTACCCGCGCGCGCAGTTGCGGCGTCAACGGGTACGCCGTACGCGCTGCCAGCGGCCGCAGCACCTGCGCTTCGAACGTCAGATCATCCATCGCCGCGCTCCATCAGTTGCGGGTACTTCGTTTCGACGAGCTCGCGGAGCCGCTTGCCCGCACGGTGCAGCCGCGACTTCACCGTGCCGGACGGCCGTCCGATCGCCAGCGCGATCTCGCGCTCGGAAAGCTCCAGGTAGTAGCGCAGGTGCAGCACCATGCGGTCATCCCGCGGCAGTTCATTGATGGCGCGCAGCAGCGTCGAAGCCTCGTCGGAGGCCTCGACCGATGCGTGCGGCGGCGGATCGACATCAGCGCCCGAAAGCACGCCGAAGCGGGCGAGGAGACCGCTTTGGCGGCGGCGCGACCGCACCTCGTTCAACGCAAGGTTGGTGACGATGCGGAGGAGCCACGGCCGGAAGGGCTCGCCCTGGCGGAACGACGCCATCTGGCGGTACGCGCGGATGAACGCCTCCTGGGCGACGTCTTCCGCCGCCGCCGCGTCGCGCACGATGAGCCAGGCCGCACGGAACGCCGCCTGCTGGTAGCGCTCGACGAGCACGCCGAAGGCGGCCGGGTCACCCTCGGCCGTCGCCGCGATGGTTTGTCGTTCGTCAAACGCCACTTGATCCACGTGCCTGTTGTACACCGGATGCGGGCTGCTGGTTCCCGTGTTCCAATTTGGATTCGTGTATACGATTCGTATACCATCAGGTGGAGGCAGGGATGTTGCGTATCGACGCGCTGGAGATCGATGACCATATCCTGGACAAGATCGAGTCTAAGCACGGGGTGATGTTTGCGGAGGTTGAAGACGCTTGTTACTCGCCATCCCCTTACGTCCGACGGGCGCGGGGCGGGTTGATTCAGTTACATGGGCGTACTCGCTCGGGGCGTTACCTTTCCGTGCTGCTCGCTCCGCATGGTGCGGGTGTCTGGAGAGTCGTCAGTGCGCGCGGCATGACAGTACGCGAACGGAGGCTTTATGTGCGAGAAGCGAAGAAATGACGATGCTGGCGATGACGCCGAGATTGTGCGCCGCTTCGACGAGGGTGAAAGCGTCTTCATCGAGGATGACGAGGCTATCGAGGTTGCCGTGAAGAGGCCGCTCGACAAGGTAATCCCGGTGCGTCTCTCGGACGAGCACTGGTCGGCGTTGCGGCGCGAGGCGGAAGAACTTGGTGTCGGGCCAACCACCCTGGCGCGCATGTGGATCCTGGAAAAGCTCCGGCGTGTCAAAGAGGCGAGCAAGTCGGCCTGAGCGGTGGCACAGACGGTACCAGCGGCCTAAGATGTCTGCAGCATTCGGTTCCACGGTGGCTGAAAGGAAGTTTCGCATGCACAGGGTAGCAGTCGTCGGCGCGGGCATGACGCGCTTCGGCAAGTACATGGACAAGACGCTCAAGGACCTCGGCCGCGAGGCGGTCGAAGGAGCGATGAAGGAAGCGGGCGTCGACATTCCGCAGATCGAGGCGGCGATCGTCGGCAACGCGACCGCGGGCCTCATCACCGGCCAGGAGATGATCAAGGCGCAGGTGATCCTGCGCGAGATGGGCTTCGGCGACATCCCGATGATCAACACCGAGAACGCCTGCGCCAGCTCATCGACGGCGTTTCACCTGGCGTGGCTCTACGTGGCGTCGGGCATGTACGACTGCGTGCTCGCGCTCGGCGTCGAGAAGCTCTACCACGAGGACAAGCGCCGCTCGTTCCAGGCCATCGGCTCTGCCGTGGACGTGACCGCGATCCAGGAGCTGATGAAGGCGGCGGCGGCGCGCGGTCGCGAGGGCGGCGACAAACCGGCGGGGCCGGGCGAGGGCGCGGGCGAGAAGCGCTCGATGTTCATGGACTTCTACGCCGCCGGCGCGCGCGAGCACATGAAGCGCTACGGTACGACGGCCGTCCAGTTCGCGAAGGTGGCGGTGAAGAGCCACCACAACGCGTCGCTTAACCCGTACGCGCAGTACCGCGAGACCTACTCGGTCGAGGACATACTGAATTCGCCGATGGTTGCGGAGCCGCTGACCCGCCTGATGTGCTCGCCGATCGGCGACGGCGCCGCGGCGCTCGTGCTGTGCTCGGAGGAGAAGGCGAAGCAGCTCACGACGAAGCCCGTGTGGGTCACGGCGTCGATCCTGGGCTCCGGCAAGGACCGCGCGCCGGGCGAGCCGGGCGTGACGACGCGCATGGCCAAGAAGGCGTACAAGATGGCGGGCGTGGGCCCGGACGATTTCGACGTCATCGAGCTGCACGATGCATCGGCGCCGGCCGAGCTGATGGAGTACGAAGAGCTGGGACTGTGCAAGGTCGGCGAGGGCGGCAAGCTCATCGAGGAAGGCATCACCGCGCTCGACGGGAAGATCCCGGTCAACCCGAGCGGCGGCCTGCTCTCGAAGGGCCACCCGATCGGCGCGACAGGTTGCGCCCAGCTCACCGAGATCTTCTGGCAGTTGCGTGGCCAGTGCGGCGATCGGCAGGTGAAGGGCGGCGACGCGAAGATCGGCATGACGCAGAACGGCGGCGGCATGATGCGCGGCGAAGCCGCGGCGATGGCGATCCACATCCTCGAGCGCTAGACGGAACAAGAAGAGGGGGCCCGCTGCGGGCCCTGTCTTCTTGTTAGAACCAAGAACCAAGAACCTGGAACCAAGAACCTATCTTCGTAGGCCGATTAGGTTCTTGGTTCTAAGTTCTTGGTTCTGGCACCGTCAGGCGCCCAGCCACGCTTTCGCCCACTCGCCGATCTTCTCGTTCGCGCGGCCGAGGATCGGGGCGCCGTGGCCGGGGAGCGCGATGTCGAAATCGAGTTCGGCGAGCCTGATGGCGCTGCGGCGCGCCGTGGCCATGTCATGCGTCGACATCGACATCGGCAGGTGGAGGCCGAGGACGTTCATCAGCGCGTCGCCGGCGAACAGCACACGCCGCTCCGGCGCGTACAGCGCGATGTGCCCAGGCGTGTGGCCGGGCGCGTGCACCACGCGCAAGCCGCCGGCGAACGGCAGCACGTCGCCGTCGCGCAGCACGCGGTCAACCTTGAGGCTGAACGGCGGCGGTGAGAAGCGGTCGAGGAAGCCGAACGGGGGGTTGCTCCGCATCCACGGCTCGCGGCCGTCGACGTACGGCGCATCATCGGCATGGACGCACAGCGCGGCGCCGCTCCCTTCGATGAGCGCCGCGGCGTTGCCGGTGTGGTCGAAGTGGTAGTGCGTAGCCACGATCGCGCGCAGGTCTTCGATGCGGTGCCGAGTCGCCGTGATGGCCGCCACGATGCGGCCGGACACGCCGCTGCTGCTCGTGTCGATCAACGCGACGCCGCCGTCGCCTTCGACCAGGTAGCTGCGGCCCATCTTGAGGCGCGGGATGGTGTAGATGCCGGGGGCGACCTCGTCCATTGGGCGAGACTAGCGGTAGCGCCCGATGCCGTCAACGGGTCAGGCGGGATCCTGCGAGCTGAGCGCCGTGAGGTCGAGCCGGTGCGGCTTGCCGGTGAGGTCGATGGCCTCGAACCGCCCCGCCTTGAGTTCGGCGATGAGCTCGTAGACATCGTGGATGTCGCGCTCGAAGTCCGTCGCCACGCGGCCGATGTCGCTGCGGGAGTGGGAGTCGGTGCCGGCCGTGCCGGGCATGCTCATGAACTCGCACAGGGCGGCGGAGAACTGGTTCTCCTTCACCGTGCCGCGGCCGTTGAGCTTCTCGAGCGCGGCGCAGTGGCCGTAGGCGGGATTCTTCGACGCGCGGACGAGGGCATCGTGGTAGTCGCGCTCGTTGTCCATGTACCAGGGCATCTGGCGGCGGTAGGGGTGGGCGGCCACCATCGCGCCGTTCGCGACGTCGACATGGCGCGCCAGTTCGAGCGAGCGGTGCATGCCGTAGACGTACTTGTCGATGCCATAGACCAGGATGTGGCCGTCGTCGGTGTTGATCTCGATGGCCGGCAGCACGACGAAGTCGTGGCGTTTGCCCAGCGCGATGACCTCCTCCGGGTCCCACAGGTAGTCGTGCTCGCTCAGGCAGATGCCGTCGAGACCGGCCTGCTTGGAGCGGTCAACGAGGTCGTCGGGCGAGAGATAAGAGTCCCACGAAAGCGGGCGCGTGTGCGTGTGGAGGTCGATCAGCAATCAGGGATCCTTACCGGCGGGTAACGTCGGGTCAGTATAGCGAACGTGTGTTTCGGGGCTAGAGACCGATGTGGGCGAGTTTGAACGAAGGTCGAAAGGGATCGACGTACCGGACTCCCTCGATCACAGGCTGGCTTTGTGCGTCCTCCGAAAGGATGATATCGATGCCGTTTAGGCGAGCGGTCGCCCACACGTGCGCGTCGAAGATCCGCATGTTGTAGCGACTCGTGGCACGCACGGCCTCGTATACCGTCATCGGGGTCAGGTCAACGCAGCGAAACGACGCCAGCAGTGCTTCGACTGCGGCGACAGCTTCGGGCTTTGTGAATATCGGCGGCAACGCACCTTTTGGCCTGGTCGTGACGTCGAAGTACTCCGTGATGATCTGGGGCGAGACGATGCCTGTTCCCGCGGTTAACACTCGCTCTACAACGTCGCTGGCGATCCTCGCTTTATCCTGCTCGCGTTCGTCTACGGCGTTGACCAGGACGTTCGTGTCCAGCAGCACGGGCCTGTTCCAGGCGCTCGGCGTAGATCTCATCACGTTCAAACCTCCAACCGGTGCCGGCGCCGCTGGCGGCGGTCTCTTTGACCGTGCGCAACCGGTTAAGAAGCCATTCGCGCGCAGCGGGATTAGGAATCGCAGCTCCAACGACGGGCTGTGCGTGCAGGCGCTCGCGGATGAGCTCCGCCTGTGATATGCCGCGACGCTTGGCCTCGGCCATAAACTCCCGGTCAACGTTCGCGGGCAAGTAAAGCTGCTTGCGGACCATCGCCATGATCCACCTCCACTGTATACAGTACTGTATATGTCCGGCCTGAGTCAAGAATCCGAAGCTGTGGGTAGTGGGTCAGTTTCTGACCCACTACCAAGCTGTGCGCGATGCGGGATGACTTCGTGTGGCTGCTCAGTCGCGCCCGAGGATCAGCGTGCCCGTGGCGCTTAACAGGCCGCCGGTGCCGTTGACGAGCGCGAGCTTCGCGTCGGCCACCTGGCGCTCGCCGCATTCGCCGCGCAGCTGGCGCACGGCCTCGATGAGGATGAACATGCCGTACATGCCGGGGTGCGTGTACGACAGGCCGCCGCCGTTCGTGTTCAGCGGGAAGTCGCCGCCGGGCGCCGTGCGCTGGTTCGAGACGAACGCGCCGCCTTCGCCCTTCGCGCAGAACCCCAGCTCTTCGAGCGTCACGAGCGCCGTGTACGTGAACGAGTCGTAGACCTCGACGACGTCGATGTCCTTGTGCGTCACGCCGGCCATCTCGAACGCGGCCTTGCCGGAGTAGCGCGCCGGTGTCTGCGTCAGATCCGGCATGCCGAGCAACGACTGATGCGTGCTCGCCTCGCCTGAGCCCAGCACCCACACGGGCTTCTTCTTGAACCCGCGCGCGCGGTCCGCGCCGACGACCACGACCGCGCCGCCGGCATCGGTGACGAGGCAGCAGTCGTAGATGTGGAACGGGTACGCGATCCAGCGCGACGAGAGTACGTCCTCGATGGTCAGCGGGTCGCGCATCATCGCGCGCGGGTTGAGCTGCGCCCACTTGCGCGTCGCGACGGCGATCTCGGCGAGCTGCTCGCTCGTCGTGCCGTACTGGTGCATGTGGCGCATCGCCGCCATGGCGTACACGCTCGGCGGGCCGGCGACGCCGTATGGCGCCTCGAACTGCGACGACGGCAGTGTTGCGTCGAAGGTGTAGCTCGGCCGCGGCCCGCGCCGGTTGCGCGCCGAGAAGCCGGTCTCGCCGTGCGTGATCAGAGCCACGTTGCAGAGCCCCGCCGCGATGGCCGCGGCCGCGTGCTCGACGTGGATCACGAACGACGAGCCGCCGGTCATCGTGCTGTCGGTGTAGCGGGGGATGATGCCCAGGTACTCGGAGAGCTGGATGCTCGCCATGCCGCCGATGCCGCACGTGAACACGGCGTCGACCTCCGATTTGTCGATGCCGGCGTCGCGGAGCGCGTTCCGCGCGGCCTGCGCGTGCATCATGATCGGCGTCATGTTCGGCACGATGCCGATGTCGTCGGTCTCGTCGGCGCCGACGATGGCGACTTTGTTCTTGAGGCTCATGCGTGCGTCCTTCTCAGCGTTGCTCAGGCCAGGGGCCTGAACAGTGGCATCGTGATGTCATCGGTTGCGTCCTCCCACGTGACCTCCACCGGCATGTCGCAGTGGATCGTCTCCGGCGAGGGGTCGATGCCGACGATGTTCGTGAACAGCCGGGGACCTTCGTCGAGCTCGACGATCGCCGTGACGTACGGCGGCGTGAAGCCCGGCATCTGCGCGCGGTACTGGATGGCGAAGGTGTAGATCTTGCCGCGGCCGCTGCACGCGCGCCACTCGATGTCCCAACTGAAGCAGCGCGGGCAGAACTGGCGCGGATAGAAGAAGAACCGCTCGCACGCCGGGCAGTATGGCAGCGACAACTCGTGGCGCTTGCATGCGTCCCAGAACGGCTGGGTCTCCGGGCTGGGCCATGGGAGCGGTTTCGCGTAATCAGCCATGTGTACCTCGACATAACACGCCCGGGCTGCTTCCAGTGCGTCGCCGAGCCTCGTTTCGCGCTGCATCTTACTGTGACGTGCACGTGAAGGAGAGGACGACGAACCGAGAACCTGCGCGGCGACTCCGATCGGGTCCAGGTTCTTGGTTCTTGCCCGCTACGGCACAAGCACGATCTTGCCGAACTGCTCGCGGTGCAGCAGGCGCGCCACGGCCGCCCGCGCGTCCTTGAGCGGGAAGATGGCGTCAACGACCGGCTTCAGGCTTCCGTCGGCGAAGCACGGAACATAAAGAAGCAGTTCCGCCTTCGTGCCCATGAATGAGCCGTAGATCGTCTGCTGCGACAGAAAGAAACGCGTGACGTTGAACGTCGCGTCGTTGCCGGCGGTCGCGCCGCACGTGACGACGCGGCCGTTGCGGGCGAGCGCGCGGATGCTCTTCTCCATGATCTCGGCGCCGACGTTCTCGACCACCATGTCAACGCCGCGGCCGCCGGTGAGGCGGCGCGCCTCCTCGGCGAGGTCGTGCGTGATGTAGTTGATGCACTCGCCGGCGCCGAGGTCGCGCGCCTTCGCCAGCTTCGCGTCGGACCCGGCGCTGGCGATGACGCGGGCGCCGTGCAGCTTCGCGACCTGGATCGCCGCGACACCCACACCGCTCCCGGCGGCGTTCACGAGTACGGTTTCGCCGAAGCGGAGATGCGCTCGCGTCAGGATCATGTGCAGCGCCGTTGTGAACACGAGCGGGATCGAGGCCGCCTCCTCGAACGAGAGGTTCAACGGCTTTGCGAACACGTTGGCGGCCGGCACGGCGACGAGTTCGGCCATGCCGCCATCGCGTCCCTGACCGAGCAACCGGTACTGGGCGCAGAGGTTGTCGGCGCCGTCGAGGCAGGCCGCACAGACGCCGCAGCTCACGCCGGGGTGGAGCATCACTTCCTGCCCGGGAGCCGTCGAACTGACGCCCGCCCCGACGGCCTCCACCACGCCCGCAACGTCGGCGCCGAGGATGCGTGGCGTGTCGTAGCGGACGCTCGCCGGCGCCTTGGCGGCCCAGGCCTCCAGGTGGTTCAGGGCGACGGCTTTGACGCGCACCAGCACCTGGCCCGGTCCGGCGACGGGGTCGGGCGCGTCCTCGTAGACGTAATGGTCAACGTTGCCGGGCTGGTGGATGCGTACAGCTTTCATCGGGTGCTCCTGGGCGATCATGCGTCGGGGCCGCTCGATACAATAGCGGCACCGCCGTCCACGGAACAGCGTTGGAGGTCACGTGGCGCAGGCGCCCATGCGCAACCAACCGATTCTGTCGCTCGAAGAGCTAGAGGGTCGCCTGGACGAGTTCTACCAGGCGCTCGATGAGTTCAACGACGGGTACTTCTTCGAATCGCACGAAACGCTGGAAGACCTCTGGATGGTGACGCCGTGGCCGGAGCGGCAGTTCTTCCAGGGCGTGATTCAACTCGCGGCCGCGTTCGTCCACCACGCGCGGGGCGAGTACGCCGGCGCCACCAAGCTGCTGGATGCCGCGGCCGCCAAGCTCGCCGAGTTCGCGCCGGACTTCCTCGGGGTCAACGTCGCGGCGCTATTGAGCGAAATCAAGCGCACGAAAGAGGAACTTGCCGCGCTGGGCGAGGAGCGCTTCCTGGAGTGGGACGCCGGGCGCATTCCGCGCGTCCGCTTCGACCGGCCGGCGCCGCGCCCGGGTGCGATACCATGAGTAATCGTCAATGTTATCCAAACCCACTCTCACGGGATCCTCATAAGAGCCTCGTGATAGGTGCACACCGATGAAGATTTTGTTGGCGGAAGATGACCTGCGCCTGGCACGGGTCGTGCGCCGCGTGTTCGAGGAGGAGTCGCACAACGTCGAGATCGTCGGCGAGGACCTACAGGACACGGTGGAAGAGGCGGAGTGGCCGGAGTTCGTGACGAACGATTCGTATGAACTTGTCGCGGTGAACACGGCGGCGTGTGCGTTGTGGCGCGTCGAGTCGTTTGCCGTGGAGCGCGCGCGCCGGCAGCCGACCGAGCTGAACCTGCTGGCCATCGCGAACGAGCGGCACTTCCCCGAGCAGGTCGAGAACTGGGACGAAGTCCTCGAGATCATCGCGGGCATGTACAAGGGCCAGCCGACAGGTGGCGGCGCCGAGGAGCTCGCGAATCCGAGCCCGTACCTGGCGCAGGTTATCGCCCACTTCACCGGGCACGGACCGGAGTTTCTCGCACGGCTGCTCAGCGCATGGGGCAGGGCGAAGCCTACATCGCCGAAGGTCCGGTGGACGTACAACATTTCGTGGAACCATCCGCAGCAGGGGAAGATGCGGTTCCATGCGCTCGTCAGCACCGCCAACGAAGGCGAAGGGCTCGCGTTCAACGACTGGGCGCCCCTGGACGGCGAGACCTGGTCAGCGCTGGGCCGTCTCGTGGGGCAATGAGCGACATCGCCGCCAACATCAAATCGGTGCGGGCGCAGATGGCCGCGGCGTGCGAGCGATCGGGCCGCGCGCCGCGCGACATAACGCTTGTCGGCGTCTCGAAGACGCACCCGGCGAGCGCCGTCGCCGAGGCGTACGCGGCCGGACTCCGCGACTTCGGCGAGAACCGCATACAGGAGGCGGCGGCGAAGATCGTCGCGCTGCGGTCGCAGGGCGTGACGCCGCGCTGGCATCTCCTCGGCAACTTGCAGCGGAACAAGGTGCGGGCCGCGCTCGACCTCTTTGATATACTCCACAGCGTTGATTCAGAACGACTCGCCGAGGCGCTGGACGTGCGCGCCGAGCGTCCGGTGAGGGTGCTCGTCGAAGTGAACGTGGCCGCTGAGGAGACGAAGCGCGGCCTGCCGCCAGCCGAGGTACCGGCGTTCGTGCGCGGTCTGCGGCGGCTTCCGAACATCGACGTGCTGGGGCTGATGACGGTCGCGCCGGAGGTCGATGATCCCGAGGATGTCCGCGGCGTGTTCCGCGAGCTGCGAAAGCTGCGTGACGCGCTCGGGCTGCGCGAACTGTCGATGGGGATGACGGGCGACTTCGAGGTCGCCATTGAGGAAGGGTCGACGCTCGTGCGCGTCGGCCGTGCCATATTCGGACCCCGCGCCGCTGAGGCGGCCGGATAGCAGGAGCGGCATGAAGCTCGGATTGATCGGCTGCGGGTTCATGGGCGAGGCGATGCTCAACGCCACGATCGGAAAGAACGTGGTGCAGCCCGGCGACGTCTTCGTCGCCGAGATCAACGACGAGCGGTGCTCCGCGATGAGCGGCCGGTACGGCGTGCGCACCACAAACGACCCGGCAGAGGTCGTCGCTGCGTCGGAAGTCGTCGTGTTCGCCGTCAAGCCGCAGGAGTTCGCGAGCGCCGCGCACCACCTGCAGGGACGATTCCGCCGCGAGCAGACTATCGTCTCGATCATGGCGGGTGTGCCGATCGACAAGATCGCGCGGACGCTGACGCACGCCGCGATCGTGCGCGTGATGCCCAACACGCCGGCGGCGGTCGGCGAGGGCATGAGCGTGTGGACGGCGACGCCCGAAGTCGACGGCGCGGCGCGCGAGCAAGTAGGCGCCATCCTCGGCGCGATGGGGCGCGAAGTGCACGTCGACGACGAGAAGTACCTGGACATGGCCACCGCGCTCTCGGGCAGCGGGCCCGGCTTCGTCTACATGCTGTTGGAGGCGTTCATCGACGCCGGCGTGCACGTCGGCTTCAAGCGCAACGTCGCCGAGATGCTGGCGCTGCAGACGTTCATCGGCTCGGCGAAGTACGCCGAGGCGACGGGGAAGCACCCGGCCGAGCTTCGCAACGAAGTGACATCGCCCGCCGGGACGACGGCGGCAGGGCTGCTCATCCTGGAGAGCGCGGGGGTGCGGGGCGCAATCATCGATGCGATTGAGGCGGCGTACGAGCGTTCGCGAGAGTTGGGGGAGTAGTTGCTCTTCGGCGCCAATTGCACGGGCGAGTCGGCTGCCTCGCAAGTCATCTGTCTCTTCAGCACGCTCCTGGTCGTCGCGATCATTGCCCGCGCGCTGCTGAGTTGGTTCAACATGGACCCGCGCAGCCCGCTGATCCAGGCGCTCAACCAGATCACCGACCCCATCCTCGAGCCGATCCGGCGGATCATGCCGCGACTCGGGATGATCGACCTGTCGCCGCTCGTGGCGATCCTCCTATTGCAGGTCGTCTCCGCCGCCCTGCAAGAACGGGTCTTCGGGTAAGCGCTTGCCGGCGGGAACCGCGCTGATTCAAGCACCGGTCTGACGTCATGCCTCGATGGGATCGCTGCGGCTGTTTATCCGTCCGCAAGCGCACGGGCGGCGAGACAACATAAATGCAACCCGGATTATGCGCTTCGGCCGCTATAATGAAGCCAAAGCGCTCCACGAGTCGCAGGGATGTGAAAGACGGAACACCGCTCATCATCGGCCCGCTTCGTCGCCCGCTCCCTTCTGCCTGTGGCGCCGTTCCTCAGTCCAATACCGTTTCCCTTCACATCCGGAAAGAGCGCCGCATGACCGATCCGAAGCTCGATGAACTGTGTGTCAACACCATCCGCACGCTGTCGATAGACGCCGTGCAGAATGCCAACTCCGGGCACCCCGGCGCGCCGATGGGCGCGGGCCTGATGGCGTACGTGCTCTGGGACCGGTTCCTGCGCCACAACCCCGCCGACCCGGCGTGGCCGGACCGCGACCGCTTCGTGCTGTCGGCCGGGCACGCTTCGATGCTGCTCTACAGTCTGCTCTACCTGACGGGCTATCCCGGCATCACGATGGACGACATCCAGAACTTCCGGCAGTGGAAGAGCCCGACGGCCGGCCACCCGGAGCACGGCCTCATCGCCGGCATCGAGACGACGACGGGGCCGCTCGGTCAGGGGTTCGCGAACAGCGTCGGCATGGCGCTGGCGGAGCGCTTCCTGGGCGCGACGTTCAACCGGCCGGGCCACGAGATCGTCGGCCACCACACGTATGTGCTCGCGAGCGACGGCGACCTGATGGAGGGCATCTCGCACGAGGCGGCGTCGCTCGCGGGGCACCAGCGGCTCGGCAAGCTCATCTGCCTGTACGACGCCAACCTCGTCTCGCTCGATGGCCCGACGGCGTTGTCGTTCACCGAGGACGTCGGCACGCGGTTCGAGGCGTACGGCTGGCACGTGCAGCGCATCGACGGCATGGACACGGCGCAGGTCGCGGCCGCGATCCGGGCGGCGCAGGACGATCCGGAGCGGCCGTCGATTATCATCGCGCACACGCACATCGGCTACGGCAGCCCGAACAAGCAGGACTCCAGCAAGGCGCACGGCTCGCCGCTTGGCGAGGAAGAGGTGCGACTGACGAAGCGCGCGTACGGCTGGCCGGAGGACAAGCAGTTCTACGTGCCCGAAGAGGCCCTCGGCGCACTTCCGCCAGGCGCTCGACCGCGGCGCCGAATGGCAGCGCGATTGGGAGAGCCGCATCGACAGCGTACGCGAAGGCGTACCCGGAGGACGCGGCGGCGTTCCGGCGCGCGATGGCCGGCGAGCTGCCGGACGGCTGGGACAGCGTGCTCCCGCGGTACACGCCCGACGACAAGCCGATCGCGACGCGCGTCGCCTCCGGGCAGGCGATCAACGCGCTTGCCGGCGCGCTGCCGCTGCTCGTCGGCGGTTCGGCGGACCTGGGCGAGTCGAACAACACCGAGATGAACGGCCAGGGCGTGATGACGGCCGAGACGCCGGCCGGGCGCAACATCTACTTCGGCGTGCGCGAGCACGGCATGGGCGCCGCGCTCAACGGCATGGCCGCGCACGGCGGCGTCATCCCGTACGGCGGCACGTTCCTGGTGTTCTCCGACTACAACCGGCCCGCGATCCGGCTTGCGGCGCTCAGCGGCTTCCGCTCGATCTTCGTGTTCACGCACGACAGCGTCGGGCTCGGCGAGGACGGCCCGACGCACCAGCCGATCGAGCACCTTGCGGCGCTGCGCGCGATGCCGGAGCTCATGCGTCATTCGCCCGGCCGACCCGAACGAGACGGCGATGGCGTGGAAGGCCGCGATTGAGAACCACGGACCGACGGCGCTCGCGCTCACGCGCCAGGCCGTGCCGAACCTGCCGGGTACGGCGGACGGCGGCGCGCGCGGATTGCTGCGCGGCGCGTACGTCGTGAGCGAGGCGCCCGGCGGCCGGCCCGACGCCATCATCATCGCCACGGGCTCCGAGGTGGGGCTCGCGGTCGAGGCGCAGGCGCTGCTCGAGCGGGCGCGGCGTGCGTGCGCGCGTCGTGAGCATGCCGTGCTGGAGCCTGTTCGAGGCGCAGGATCAGGCCTACCGCGATGAGGTGCTGCCGCCGGCATCCGCGCGCGCGTGTCGGTCGAGGCGGGCGTGACGCTCGGCTGGCGCCGCTGGGTGGGCGACGGCGGCGACTGCATCGGCATCGACGGCCGGTTCGGGGCGTCGGCGCCCGGGAAAACCGTGATGGAGAAGCTGGGATTCACGGCCGATAACGTGGCCGAGCGCGTGCTGGCCGTCGTCGAGCGGCTGAGCGGAGTGAGGGCGTAGCCATGCGGATTGCCGTCGGCGCGGACCACGCCGGTTACCCGCTCAAGCTGGTCGTGGTCGCAGGAGTTGGAGCGGCTGGGCCACCAGGTCGTGGACAAGGGCACGTTCAGCGAGGCGCCGGTCGACTATCCCGACTTCGCCGAGGCGGTGGGCGAGAGCGTGACGTCGGGCGAGAGCGAGCGCGGCGTGCTGGTCTGCGGGAGCGGCGTCGGCGCGTCGGTGGCGGCGAACAAAATGCGCGGCATCCGCGCCGCCGTCTGTCACGACACGTATTCCGCGCACCAGGGCGTCGAACACGACGACATGAACGTGCTGACGCTCGGCGCGCGCGTCATCGGACCGGAGGTCGCGATCGAGCTGGTGCGGGCGTTCGTCGGACGCGAAATTCTCCGGCGAGGAGCGGCACGTGCGGCGGCTGAACAAGGTGCTGGCCATCGAGTCGCGCTTTGCCGGCGAGAAGGAGAGGATCGATGGCTAACCCCATGAAGGAACTCTACGAGAAGCAGCGGCAGTCGCCATGGCTGGACTTCATCCGGCGCAACATGCTGAACGACGGCGGCCTGCGAGCGGTACGTCGAAGGAGGACGGCATCCGCGGCGTTACCGCGA
This sequence comes from uncultured Chloroflexia bacterium, assembly GCA_963701135.1. Lineage (GTDB taxonomy): Bacteria > Chloroflexota > Dehalococcoidia > DSTF01 > JACRBR01 > CAYJMJ01. The sequence goes on along the minus strand of OY969567.1, from coordinate 1,514,394 downwards.
ACCCGACGATCTTCGCGCAGGCGATCGGCGCCGGCGACGACTACGATGCGCAGATCGCGGAGCTGGTGCGCCAGGGCGTGCAGCCGCGCGATCTCTTCGAGCACATCGCCATCACCGACATCCGCCACGCCACGGACATCCTGCGGCCGGTGTTCGACGAGCGGCGCGCGCGACGGCTTCGTGAGCATCGAGGTGTCGCCGGAGAAGGCGTTCGAGACGCAGCCGACGATCGATGAGGCGAAGCGCTGGTGGAAGCTGATCGACCGGCCGAACCTGTTCGTGAAGATCCCGGCGACCGATGAGGGCATCCCGGCGATCGAGGAGTGCATCGCCGCCGGCGTCAACATCAACATCACGCTGATCTTCGCGCTCGTCGTTCTACGAGCGGGTGATGGAGGCGTACCTGCGCGGCCTGGAGCGGCGTGTCGAGGCGCGGACTCGACCTGCGAGACTGCAACTCCGTCGCCAGCTTCTTCGTGAGCCGCGTCGATACGGCCGCCGACAAGCTGATCGAGGCGAAGATCGCGGACGCGAAGAGCGACGCCGAGCGCGAACAGCTCGCCGGGCTGCTGGGCAAGGTGGCGAACGCCAACGCGAAGATGGCGTACCAGCGCTTCCTGGAGGTCTTCGGCAGCGAGCGCTTCAAGAAGCTGCGGGCGAAGGGCGCGAAGGTGCAGCGGCCGCTGTGGGCGAGCACCGGCACGAAGAACCCGGCGTACAGCGACATCCTGTACGTGCAGGAGCTGATCGGCCCCGACACTGTGAACACGATGCCGCCGGCGACGATCGACGCGTTCCGCGACCACGGCGTCGTGCGCCGGACGATCGACGAGAGGCTCGACGACGCGCGCCGCGTGCTCGACGGCCTTGCCGGGGCCGGCATCTCGCTCGAGGAGATCACCGACAAGCTCCAGAAGGATGGCGTCGAGGCGTTCTCCAAGTCGTTCGACCAGATCCACGAGATGACGGCCGCGAAGGCCGCGGAGATCAAGAAGGTCAGCCGCCGCATGAGGTTCGCGCTCGGCCGCTACGAGGACGCCGTCCGCGACGGCGTGGAGGCGCTGACCTCGGCCCGGGCGCGCGGAGCGCATCTGCGCGCGCGACGCGACGTTCTGGGGCGGCGATGCCGCGCGAGCAGCGCTTCGGTCGCGAACCGCCTCGGCTGGCTCGACGTCGCGCAGCAGATGCGCGAGCACGCCGGCGAGCTCGCGCGCAGTTCGCCGAGCAGGTGCGCGCGGACGGCTTCCGCGATGCGGTGCTGCTCGGCATGGGCGGCAGCTCGCTGGCGCCGGAGGTGCTGCGGCGGAGCTTCGGCCACCGCGACGGGTTGGCCGGCGCTCCACGTGCTCGACACGACGGACCCGGCGACGATCCGCGCCGTCGACGCGCGCAGATCGACCCGGCCCGCACGCTGTTCTTCGTCTCGTCGAAGTCCGGCACCACGATCGAGGCGCTGTCGCTGTTCGCGTACTTCCACGAGCCTCGTGCAAGAAGCGAAGCGCGAGCGCGCGGGCGAGAACTTCGTCGCCATCACGGACGCCGGCACGCCGCTGCAGGACCTGGCGCGCGAGCACGGGTTCCGCCACGTCTTCACCAATCCCGTCGGACATCGGCGGGCGCTACTCCGCGCTGTCGTACTTCGGGCTGGCGCCCGCGGCCGTCGCCGGCATCGACGTGGCGACGCTGCTCGACCGCGGCATCGCGGCCGCCGAGGCAGCGACAGTCGCCGGAGAGCGACGCGCTGCGGCTCGGCGCGGCGCTCGGCGAGCTGGCGCTCGCGTGGCCGCGACAAGTGCACGTTCATCGTGTCGCCGGGCATCGACGTCGTTCGGGCTCTGGGTCGAGCAGCTGATCGCCGAGAGCACGGGCAAGCTCGGGCGCGGGCATCCTGCCGGTCGCGGGCGAGCCGCTCGGCACGCCGCGGCACTACGGCGACGACCGGCTGTTCGTGCAGCTGCGGCTCGAGGCGGACAGCAACGGCGAAGCAGGACGCGGCCGTCGGCGCGCTCATCGCGCGAAGGGCAGCCGGTCGATCGTCATCGACCTCGACGACGCCGTACGACCTCGGGCGCGAGTTCTTTCGCTGGGAGTTCGCGGTCGCCGTCGCCGGGCAGGTGCTCGGCATCAATCCGTTCGACGAGCCGAACGTGCAGGAGTCGAAGGACAACACGAGCCGCGTGCTCGCCGAGTTCGAGCGCAAGCGGCAAGCTCGACGCTCGCCGGAATCGATGACGCGATGGCGCCGGTCGCGCTCACCGCGCCGGATCGCGTCGCCGACGGCGCGCTCGACGCGCGGTCGCTCGCTGATCGAGCAGCTGCGCGACGGCGACTACTTCGCGATCACGGCGTACGTGCCAGCCGACCGCCGCCGCCGAGGCGCGCGTTCGCGCGACATGCGCGCGGCCGTGCGCGACGCCACGCGCGTCGCGACGACGCTCGGCTACGGCCCGCGCTTCCTGCACTCGACCGGCCAGCTGCACAAGGGCGGGCCGCCGAAGGGCGTGTTCCTGCAGGTGACCGCCGCGGATGCCGACGACATCGCGATCCCGGCAGGCCGTTCACGTTCGGGCAGCTCAAGCGCGCGCAGGCCATCGGCGACTTCGAGTCGCTCGCTGCGGCACGGCCGGCCGGTGCTGCGCGTGCACCTTGGCGCGGATCATCGAATGGCGGGCTCGAGCGCGCTGCGGCGCGCGGTCGCGCGCGCGATCGCGTCGGCGGGCGCCAGCGCGGAGGTAACGACATGGACATCGGCATGGTCGGGCTCGGCCGCATGGGCGCGAACATGACGCAGCGCCTGCTCGACGGCGGCCATCGCGTCGTCGTCACGGACCTGAACGCGCGAGGCCGTCGCCGCGTCCGGTCGCAGCGGGCGCGGTCGGCGCGGCGTCGCTGCAGGAGCTCGTCGCGAAGCTCGCCGCCGCGCCGCGCCGTCTGGATGATGGTGCCGTCCGGCGCGCCCGTGCAGTCGACGATCGACGCGCTGGCGCCGCTGCTCGACGAAGGGCGACGTGCATCATCGACGGCGGCAACTCGAACTACCACGACTCCATGCGCCGCGCCGAGGAGCTGCGCGCGCGCGGCATCGAGTACGTCGATGCCGGGACGAGCGGCGGCATCTGGGGGCTGAAGGAAGGCTTCTGCCTGATGGTCGGCGGCTCCGACTGACGCCGTTCGCGCACGTCGAGCCGGCGCTGCAGACGCTGGCGCCCGCGGACGGCTACGCGCACGTCGGCCCGAGCGGCGCCGGGCACTTCGTGAAGATGGTCCACAACGGCATCGAGTACGGGATGATGGCGGCGTACGGCGAGGGCTTCGAGCTGCTCGCCGGCTCGCAGTTCGACCTCGATCTGCGCCAGGTGTCGGCGCTGTGGAACCGCGGCTCCGTCGTGCGCTCGTGGCTGCTGGAGCTGGCGGAGCGCGCGTTCGAGCGCGACCCGCGCCTCGAGTCGATCCGCGGCTACGTCGAGGACTCGGGCGAGGGCCGCTGGACGGTGCAGGAGGCGCTCGACCAGGACGTGCCGCTGCCGATCATCACGCTGTCGCTCATGCGGCGCTTCGCGTCGCGGCAGGAGTCGTCGTTCAGCGCGAAGGTGCAGGCGGCGCTGCGCAACGAGTTCGGCGGCCACGCCGTGCAGCCGGCGGACGCGAAGCAGTCATGACGGCAACCGCCGATCGACCGCGAACCCGCTGCGCGCCGGGCTGCGGCTGCCGCGGACGCCTGACCCGTGCGCCGTCGTCGTCTTCGGCGCGACGGGCGACCTGACCGCGCGCAAGCTGATGCCTGCGCTGTACAACCTGGCGCGCGAGCGGCTGCTGCCGGGCGGCTTCTCCGTCGTCGGCTTCGCGCGGCGCGACTGGACCGACGAGCAGTTCCGCGCCGAGATGAAGGACGCCGTCGACGAAGTTCTCGCGCGAGCCGCTCCAGGAAGATATCTGGGACAGCTTCGCGCGCGAGCTGCACTACGTCAGCGGCGTCGTTCGACGACATCGATGGCTACCGCCGCCTGGGCGAGCGGCTCGAGCAGCAGGACGCGCGCACGGCGCTGCCGGCAACCGGCTGTTCTACCTGGCGACGCCGCCGACGGCGTACGCCGTCGATCGCGCAGCGCCTGGGCGAAGCGGGGCTCGTGCGCGGCGGCACGGACGGCGGCTGGGCGCGGCTCGTCGTCGAGAAGCCGTTCGGCCGCGACCTGGAATCGGCGCGCGAGCTGGACCAGCAGCCTCGGCGCTCGTGTTCCGCGAGCGGCAGATCTACCGCATCGACCACTACCTCGGGAAAGAGACCGTCCAGAACATCCTGGTGTTCCGCTTCGGCAACGGCATCTTCGAGCCGATCTGGAACCGCCGCTACGTCGACAACGTGCAGATCACCGTCGCGGAGACGGTCGGCGTCGAGGGGCGCGGCGGCTACTACGAGGAGGCGGGCGCGCTGCGCGACATGGTGCAGAACCACCTGCTGCAGGTGCTGGCGCTCGTCGCGATGGAGCCGCTGGCGTCGCTTCCGCGGCGATGCCGTCCGCGACGAGAAGGCGAAGGTGCTTCGCACGCGATCATGCCGATCGAGGACGTGGACCGCGACACCGTGCGCGGCCAGTACGTCGCCGGCGCGATCCTCGGCGAGCAGGTGCCGGGCTACCGCCAGGAGGACGGCGTGTCGCCCGACGTCGCGCACCGAGACGTACGTCGCGCTGCAGCTGGCATCGAGAACTGGCGCTGGGCCGGCGTGCCGTTCTACCTGCGCGTCGGCAAGCGGCTGCCGAAGCGCGCGACGGAGGTCGCGATCACGTTCAAGACGGCGCCGCTGCAACTCTTCCGCCAGATGGGCGGCGACAACCCGGCGCCGAACCTGCTCGTGCTGCGCATCCAGCCGGACGAGGGCATCTCGCTGCGCTTCGGCGCGAAGGTGCCGGGCACGCGCTCCGACGTGCGGCCGGTGAACATGGACTTCCGCTACGGCACGTCGTTCGGCGTCGACGCGCCGGAGGCGTACGAGCGCCTGCTGCTCGACGCGATGCTCGGCGACTCGACGCTGTTCACGCGCTGGGACAGCGTCGAGGCGGCGTGGGAGCTGCTGACGCCCGTGCTCGACGCGTGGGCCGCACGGCGCGTCGCCGTTGCAGTTCTACGAGGCGGGCAGCTGGGGGCCGGACGGCGCGACGCGAGCTGATCGAGCGGGACGGACGCGCATGGCATCGGATGTAGCGCGGCATCGAGCGGCATCGCAGACGCACCGATCGCCGTCGACCCGGCGACGATCGAGGACGAGTTCGACGCGCATCTGGGCAGGAGCATCCGCGCGCGGGGATGCGACGAGTCGTCGATCCGGCTGCGCGTGCTCAACTTCGTCGGCATCGGCCTCGCGACGCCGGACGCGCTCGAACGCGTTCGAGCACGTGATGGAGGCGCTGCCGGCAGCGCCACCCGTGCCGCGGCATCCTCGCGGTCGACGTCGCCGGACGCTGCACGGCGTCGAAGCGTCGATCTCGGCGCACTGCTGGCGTGCCGGGAGCGGCGGCCGCCACGTCTGCTCGGAGGAAGTGCGTGCTGCGCGCGGCGCCGGGCGCAAGAGCGGCGAGCTGGCGTCGGCGGTGCTGGCGCTGCTGGTGCCCGAGCTGCCGGTGACGGCGTGGCTCATCGGCGAGCCGGACCTGGACGCCGCGCTCGTCGCGCGAGATCGCTCGAGGCCGCCGACCGCGTGTTCATCGATTCAGCGCGACGCGGCCGACATCGCGGCGACGTTTCGGGCGGCGCTGCGCCGCGCAGCGCGAGCACGACATCGAGATGTGCGACCTCGCGTGGTGCCGGCTCGGCACCTGGCGCGCGCTCGTCGCGCAGTGCTTCGACGGCGACGACGGCGCTGCGCGAACTGGCGCGGCTGCAATCGATCGAGATCACGTCGCGGGCGGCGAGCGTCCGTCGAGCGGAGGCGCTGCTGCTCGCCGGCTGGCTCGTGTCGCGGCTTGGACTGTCGCTCGCCGACCTCGACGCAGCGCGACAGAGGTATCGAAGCGACGCTTTACGACGGCACGCGCGGCGTGCGGCTGCGCGTCATCGCCTGCGAGCGGCGGCGAGCAGCCGCTCGCGCGAGGTGCGCATCCGCACGCCGGATGCCGCAGTTCCTCGTGCAGCCGCACGAGGAGAGCGGCCACATGCACGTGCGCGAGGAGTGGGCCGGCGGGTCGAGTCGCGCCGCACGGTCGCGCAGCGCGCCGGCCGACGACGCCGCGATCTTCGCGCGAGGCGCTGGACGGCGGCGATGAGCCCGACGTCTTCGCTCGACGCCGCTGAGGAGCGCGCTGGCGCTGCTGGGGCAGACGCCGCGAAGACGCTACAGGAAGTCCTGCACGACCTCCATGAACGTCGTCGAGCTGGTCGTGGTGCACCCAGTGGCCGGCGTCCTTCACCAGCACGGTCCGGTAGTCGTGGAACGCCGACGCCTTGCCGTCCTCCTCCGGATCGGCGGCCCAGCTCTCGGAGCCGCGGATGAGCAGGACGGGGCAGCGGATCTGGTTCCAGATCTCGCGCGCCTCGGCGATGTTGAACTCGTACGGCGAGTGCAGCGCGCACGTAGTTGTCGAACTTCCAGCTCAGCGTGCCGTCGTCGTTCTCGCGCATGCCGTGGATGGTCAGGTGGCTGCGCCATCTCCGCGCGTGAGGTGCGGGTTCTCCTCGCGCATGCGCTTGCACCGCGTCTTCGAGCGATGCGTAGCGGCGCGGCGTGCGCGTGTCGAACTCCTGCATGTCGCTGATCCACGCGCCGCATGCGGACGCGATGCCGGGCACCGGCTCGCCGACGCGCGGCCCCAGACCTTCGATCGCGACGACCTTGCTGCACGTGCTCGGGGAAGACGCCGGTGTACTCCAGCGCGACCGCGCCGCCGAGCGAGTGGCCGATGACGGTCAGCGGGTTGCGGTTGAGTTCTGCGCCGAGCATCGCGACGTCGAGCACGAACTCCGGCAGGCTGTACTGGCCGCCGACGGCCCAGGCGCTGTCGCCGTGGCCGCGCAGGTCGACGGCGTAGACGCAGTAATCGCTCCTTGAGGCGCTACGGCGACCTGGTCCCACGTGCGGGCGTGGTCGCGGTTGCCGTGGATGAGCAGGAGCGGCGGGTTGGCTTCGTCTCCCCAGACGGCGTAGTGGAGCTTGAGCCGCTGGGACCAGTAGTAGCGGGAGACGGGCTCTTCGGACAACGATCGTGCTCCTTCTACATCGGTGCGCGATGCGGCAACGCTACGGCACGTGCCGACACACGGTCAAGAATGAGCGTGTGATCGGGAATTCGCGCTTCATGCAGCGTGCGGAGCGTACGGAGCAACGAAGAAGGCCCGCTGTCGCGGGCCGTCTGCGTAGCTGGCGCCGTCGTGGTCAGCTGGCTGCCGCGCAGGCGCGGGTCGGCGATGTCGCGGATCGCGTCGCCGAGCAGGTTGAACCCGAGCACCGTCAGCGTGATCGCCGCGCCCGGGAAGAACGCGGACGGGATGTGGAGCGGGAAGTTGTTGCGCGCCTCGCTCACGTCGCGGCCCCAGGAAGCCGCCGGCTCCGGGATGCCGAGGCCGAGGAACGACGAGCGATGCCTCGGCGAGGATCGCCGCGCCGAGCAGCGTCGTCATGATGACGATCGCCGAGCGCCATGACGTTGGGCAGGATATGCCGGAACAAGATGCGCGGCGTCGATGCGCCGATCGAGCGCGCCGCCTCGACGTACTGGTTGTTCTTTTCGGAGAGCGCGGCGCCGCGCACGACGCGCGTCACGCCGGGGATGATCGCCAGCATGATCGCGAAGACCACCGTCCGGAACGACGGGCCGAGCACCTGCGACGATGATCAGCAGCAGCAGCAGCGCCGGGGAACGCGATCAGCGTGTCGACGCTAGCGCTGGATCATCGAGTCGACGCATGCCGCCGATGTATCCGGAGACGATGCCGATGACCGTGCCGATGGCCGCGCCGCCAAGCACCGAGATGAAGGCGACGGAGAGCGAGATGCGGGCGCCGTAGATGTCGCGGCTGAGCATGTCGCGGCCGATGCGGTCGGTGCCGAACCAGTGATGCACGTGACATGGCCTCATTCGGCTGTCCCGGCGGTGAATTCGTTGAGCCCGTACGGCGCGATCGCACGGCGCGAAGATCGCTGATGCACCGCGAACAGGATGATGATGACGCAGATCCGAGCGAACCCGAGCGGGTTCCGCGCGGGTGAGGACGCTCGACTGCCGCGCAGCAGTCCGCCCCAGCCGACCGCGCTCCCGGCGGCCGAAAACGTCCGCTGTCAATCTCGGTAGATGCTGACCGCGATGTCTTTCGCCACCGTCAGTGCCTCACGAGTACCGGATGCGCGGGTCGAACCACGCGTAGCTCACATCGACCGCCAGGTTGAGCAAGATGACGATCGCGCCGATGTAGAGCGTCATCGTCTGGACGACCGTGGAAGTCCTTGTTGAACAGCTCCTGGAACGTGTACTGGCCCAGCCCCGGAAGGGTGAAGATCTGCTCGATGATCAGGGCGCCGCCGAGCAGGCCGGCCATCTGCAGGCCCAGCACCGTGACCACCGGGATGAGCGAGTTCTTCAGGCCGTGCCGCAACACCACGACGCGCTCGCGCAGCCCCTTCGCGCGAGCCGTCCGCATGTAGTCCTGGCGCATCACCTCGAGCAGCGACGGAGCGCGACAGGCGCATGATGCCGGCGGCCGAAGCGAGCGCCAGCACGGCCGCCGGCGGACCGAACTGCTTCAAGTTGCCATATCGGATCGTCCATGAACGCGACGCGTGCGGCCGAGCGGGGGCGAGTAGCCCCACAACGCGAGCGGGATGATTAACACGAGCGTGGCGATCCAGAAGCTCGGGACCGAGAGCCCGAAGATCGCCGTCGACGCGCACGCAGGTAGTCGATCGGCGAGTTGCGGAACAGCGCCGAGATGACGCCGAACGGGATGCCGATCAGCGATCGGTGAACACCATCGTCAGCACCATCAGTTCGAGGGTGACCGGGAGGCGATGGCGGATCGCCGTCGTGACGGGCTGGTGGAAGTACGTGGACTCGCCAAGGTCGAGACGCATGACGCCGCTCAGCCAATCGCCGTACTGGCTCTTGCTGTGAAACTCCACGAACGGCGGCCCTCCGCGACACGTTGATCGGGGAACCTGGGCTTATCGAGCCCCAGCTCGTGCCGGATCGCCTTGATCTGCTCGTCCTTGCAGCCGAGGCCGCATCGCTGCTTCGCCGGGTCGCCCGGCACAACGCTGAGCAGGATGAACACCGTCACCGACAGTACGAACAGGATGACGACGCCAATCAACAGCCGCCGAGCGATGAATGTCTGCATGGTCCCCTACCGCGCCAACGGTCTCCCGAAGCCTCCCTACGCCTTGTCCAGGTACGCGGTGTTGAGGAACAGACCGGAGACGCCGAGCCCCTGCCGGGATGTTCTTCACGTAGCTCTGGTACAGCGTGAAGTGTACGGGCGTGACAATCGGCAGGAACATGGGGCCCTTTGCGTAGATCATGCGCTGGACCTCCTGCACCTTCTTCGCCTGGGCGACAGGGTCAGTGATCGGCCTTGGACTCGTCGATCGCCGCGTCGATCTCCGGGTAGAGCGTGCCGAGGCCGTTGGAGTAGATCTTGTTGCGCGCCGGACCGTCCGAGTGCTCCAAGTCCATGTTGAACTCGGCGTACTCGTAGACCTGGTTGAGCGCCAGGCTGGCGTCGTACTTCAGGTCGGTGTAGTTGCCCAGCCAGGTCGTGAACGCCTGCGGGTCCTTGTTGACGTTGAAGCCGGCGTCCGCCATCTGCTGCAGCCAGATCGGCAGGTGCAGGTTGTGCTCCTCGATGATCGAGTCGGCGGGCCACATGACGGTGATGTCAACGGTGTCCTTGCCGGTGGCGGCCTTGATCAGCTCCTTCGACTTCTTGGGGTCGTAGGGCTGGAGCTTCGCCAGCTCGTCCTCGGGCAGGGCGTAGTCGCCGAGCGACCAGTGCACGAGGCCGTTGGCCTTCGCCTCGCCCTTGTAGACGCGGTCGATGTAATCCTGGCGGTTGATCGCGTGCATGGCGGCCTGGCGGATGCGGTCGTCCTTCCACGGGTCCTTGGTGGGGTTCATCGTGAAGGCGACGAAGGTGTTGGTCGATGCGCGTGTCGACGCCGTAGTTGCCGCCGGAATTGAGGGCGTTCGCCTCGTCCACGTTTTGCGCGGAGTACTGGTCGATCTGCTGGGACTGGAACGCCGTCCGCTGCGCCTGACGGTCGGCGATGATCTTGACGTTGAGCGCGTCCACGTAGGGCAGCTGCGCGTTGTTGTTCTTGTCGTCCTTGCGGTAGTAGCTCGGGTTCCTGCTCGAGTAGCGCGCCCTGGCCCTCGGTGTACTTGCCAGGGTTGAGGGTGTACGGCCCGCCGCCGGCTGAGGCGCTCTTCATCTTGTCCGCGATCGTCGATCAGCTCCTTCGGCGACGATGAGTGTTGATCGGGCTGCCGATGCGGAAGAAGAAGTACCCGTAGGGCTTCGGCGTCTTGATCGTAAGGGTCTTGCCGTCCGCGGATGCTTCGGCCGACTGGACCCACTCGCCGACGAAGGCGTAGGCGTTCGACTGCGGGAGCGCCTTGATGCGCTCGAACGACGCCTTGATGTCGTTGGCGTCCATGTCGCGCTCGGGGATTCCGAGCTGGTTCGGGCCGATCTTCGACGCCGCTGCGCATCTTGAACACGTACGTCGTCGGGTCCGGCTGCTCGAGGCTCTCCGCCAGGTCGTCGAACTTGAAGCTGGCGCTCAACGGTGACCGGTTGATGACGGCGTTGTAGAGGCGAGGGAAGTACGCCACGCCGCCGGCAATCGAGATGTGCGGGTCGAAGGTGTCGAAGTCGACCGAGGTGCCGATGTTGTACGTGCCGCCGGCCTTGGGCGAGTTGCCGGGATTGACGAGATCGCCGGCGGACGCGGTCGCCTTCGGCGTAGTGGCGCCGGGCGCCTTGGTCTTGTCACCGCCGCCGCTGCCGCAGCCGACGAGCCATACAGCGCCGGCGGCCGCTCCCGCGACGCCCGCGCTCTGCAATACGCGCCGCCGCGATACCCGTTGCTCTGTGAACTTGTCCCAGTAGCTACCGGCCATGTCCCCTGTCTCCCTTCAAGAAGAAGCGTCCCCTCCAGCGTGCGAGTGGCACTACAATCCCCGAATCCGGGTGCTGTGTCAAGAGATCAGTGAAGTGGCGGTCACGATTCTCACTTCGCGGTGAGCGCGAAGGGTTCGACGCTACCACGCTTCCGTCGCGTCATCTAGAATGCGGTCTCGTAACCCCTTGCAAAGGCCTCCCCCCGTGCGCTTCGTGTCCAGGCTCTGGCCATACCTCGTGCGATATCGCCTGCGGATGTCGGTGGGGCTGCTCGCCCTCGCGGTGGCGTGCGCCGCGAGCATCATGGCCCCTTATGTCCTCGGCCGGGCGGTCGATAGCATCAGCGCCGGCGTCACGACCCAGAAGCTGCTGTTCTTCGCCGGCCTCACGATCGGCATACAGACGGTGGACAGCGGCCTGCGGTTCGTCACGCGCATCTTCGTCAGCGGATCGTCCCGCAAGATTGAATACGACCTTCGGAACGACGTGTATTCACACATCCAGTCGCTGGACCAGAAATTCTTCCAGGACAACCAGACGGGCGACCTGATGGCGCGCGTCTCGAACGACGTGACGACGATCCGCGAGATCCTCGGTCCGGGACTGATGGACCTCTGCCGGTCGGTGCTCCTGTTCATCGCCGGCCTCGCGATCATGCTCACCATCGATGTCAAGCTGGCGATCCTCGCAGTGCTGCCGCTCCCTCTCATTACGCTCCTGTTCGTATGGGTCGGCCAGGTGATCGAGAAGAAGTTCCACGCCGTCCAGACGCAGTTCGGCGGCCTGACGACCTTCGTGCAGGAGAACTTCTCGGGCGCCCGCGTGGTCAAGGCGTACGTCCAGGAAGAGAACGAGGCGGCCGCCTTCGAGCGAGAGACGCTCGCCTTCGAGAAGGCGAACCTGGACTGGGCGCGGCTCTCGATGGCGCTCTGGCCGCTGCTGACGGTGTTGATCGGCATCAGCACGACGATCGTGATGTATGCCGGAGCCATCGAAGTCAAGAGCGGCGCGATCACGCTCGGGCAGTTCGTGCAGTTCAACAGCTACATCGTCCTGCTGTCGATGCCGATGGTGAACCTCGGCTGGACGCTCAACATGTACCAGCAGGCGGCGGCATCGATGGTGCGCGTCGAAGAGGTGCTCTCGCGCAAGCCCGCGGTCACCGACGCGCCGGGCGTGAAGCCGATCGCCGCCGATCCGGGGCAGCATCACGTTCGAGCGCGTGAGTTTCGGCTACTTCAACCATCCGGTGCTGCACGACATCACGATCGACGTGCCGGCCGGGTCGACGCTGGCGATCGTCGGGTCCGACGGGCACGGGCAAGACGACGCTGGTGAGCCTGATCGCGCGCGTGTACGACGTGCGCTCCGGCCGCGTGACGATCGATGGCTGCGACGTTCGCGACATCCCGCTTGAGCAACTGCACCGGGCAGTCGCGTTCGTGCCGCAGGAGTCGTTCCTGTTCTCGGCGACGCTGGAGGACAACGTGGCGTGGGGCGGCGATGTCGACGCCGGAGCACCTGCAGCAGGCGGTCGAGCTTGCGCAGCTCTCGAACGACCTGCCGCAACTGCCGCACGGCCTGCAGACGATGGTCGGCGAGCGCGGCGTGTCGCTTTCCGGCGGACAGAAGCAGCGCGCGGCGATCGCGCGCGCGCTCGCGCGCGAGGCGCCGATCCTGATCCTCGACGACGCCCTTGTCGCACGTCGACGCCTACACGGAGGAGCGCATCCTTGCCGGGCGTGCGGCGCTACATCGCCGGGCGCACGGCGGTGATCATCGCGCACCGCGTGTCGGCGGTGAAGTGGGCCGACCAGATCGTCGTGCTCGAGGATGGGCGCATCGTCGAGCGCGGCACGCACGACGAGCTGGTCGCGCGCGACGGGCCGTACGCGCAGTTGGACCGGCGGCAGCGGCTCGAAGAGCAGCTTGCCGACGACGCGGACGGCGAGGACGGGCAGCAGCTAGTGGGCATCTCCGGCTACCACGAAGAAGACGACGTCATCGGCAAGGCGTACGACTCGCGCCTCGTCGGCCGGCTGATGCGCGTACATGCGGCCGTACAGGTGGCGCGTCGTGCTGGCCGCTCGTCCTGCTGCTCGCGACGACGGGCGCTGACGCTGGCGCAGCCGCTGCTCGTGCAGCAGGCGATCGACCGCGACATCTCGAAGGGCGAGACCGACGACCTCTGGTGGATCATCGCGCTCTACCTGGTCGTGCTGGCGCTGATCTTCGTCTTCCGCTACGTGCAGTCGCTGTTCATGGTGATCGTGTCGCAGAAGGTGATGAACGACCTGCGCATGCAGCTGTTCCGTCACCTGCAGCGCATGTCGATCGCGTTCTACGACGCGAACCCCGTCGGCCGGCTGGTGACGCGCCTGACGAACGACATCGCCGCGCTCAACGAGCTGCTGACGGCGGGCGCGATCACGATCATCGCCGACCTGTTCATGATCGTCGGCGTCGCGGGCGTGCTGCTCTGGATCAGCTGGAAGCTGGCGCTCATCACGTTCGTGATCATGCCGCTGCTCGCCGTGATCATGCGCTGGTTCGCGGTCGTGATGCGCAACTCGTTTCGCAAGCAGCGGCTGCACGTCGCGCGGCTGAACGGGTTCACCGCCGAGCACATCGGCGGGATGCTGCTGGTGCAGCTCTTCGGGCGCCAGCAGACGGGACTACGAGCGAGTTCCGCGGACCACAGCGGCCGCCTGCTCGATGCGAACATGGAGGTCGTGCACTCGTACGCGGTGTTCGAGCCGATCGTGGCGATGGTCAGCGCCGTGACGACGGCGCTCGTCATCGTCGATCGGCGGGCGGTTCGTGCTCGACGAGATCGCTGACCATCGGCCGCTTCTTCGCGTTCCTGCTGCTTGTCGGCGATGTACTACAACCCGGTGCGGGAGATCGCCGACCGCTTCAACATCCTCCAGTCGGCGATGGCGGCGCTCGAGCGCATCTTCACGCTGCTGGACCAGCCGGAAGGCGTGCAGGACACCGATGACGCGCTGCCGACTTGCCGGAGCAGATCGCAGGGCGCCGTGCGAGTTCGACCACGTCTCGTTCGCGTACATGCCGGAGACGTGGGTGCTCAAGGACGTCAGCTTCCGCATCGCGCCGGGCGAGCGCGTGGCGTTCGTCGGCGCGACCGGCGCCGGCAAGACGAGCCTCATCAACCTGCTGCTGCGCTTCTACGACATCCAGCAGGGCCGCATCCTGCTCGACGGCGTCGACATCGCGAAGGCGAAGCAGCAGCAGGTGCGCCGCCACATCGGCCTGGTGCTGCAGGACCCGTTCATCTTCACCGGCACGATCGAAGAGAACATCCGCCTGCGCGACGAGACGATCCCCACGGCGCAGGTGCGCGACGCCGCGCGGCTCGTCGGCGCCGACCGGTTCATCAACGAGCTGCCCGATGGCTACCAGCACCGGCTCGTCGAGCGCGGCGCGAACCTGAGCACCGGGCAGAAGCAACTGCTGGCGTTCGCGCGGTCCGTCGCCTTCGACCCCGAGGTGATGCTGGTGCTCGATGAGGCGACCGCGAACATCGACTCCGAGACCGAGGCGCTGATCCAGGACAGCCTGGAGCGGCTCACGGCGCGCCGGACGAGCATCATCATCGCCCACCGCCTGGCGACGGTCCGCGGCGCCGACCGCATCATCGTGCTGCACCGGGGCGAGATCGTGGAGCAGGGGAGCCACGAGGAGCTGCTGGCGCTGCGGGGCCGCTACTTCCGCCTCTGGCTGCTGCAGCAGCGCGAGGTGCCGGCGGACGCGGTCCGCCGGCCGGGGACGACGCCGGCCGCGCCATCGCAGACATAGACAAGTCGCTGCTATACATCGGCGCGCATCCGTATAATGCCCGCGACCTGCGCGGTTGGCGACGGCATGGAGCGGGCATGGACTCAAGCTTCGATGAACCCACCGAGCCGGTCGCCGTCGCGCCTGCGCGGGCGCCCGGCTGCGATTCCCGATCCCGGGCGTCCTCGCGCACGACCGTGTCCGCGCCCGCGCTGGCGCTGACCGCGCTGGTCCTGGCGCTCGCGACGCAGTTCGCGATCGCGCGCGGACATGGATATCCCACGCGTTGGGCTGGGTTTCGTGGCCGCCGGGCTGCTGTTCGGCGGCGCCATCCTGTCGCTCAACAGGAGCCGCGCCGCCGATGCCGCGGGCGCCGCCCGCTTCGAGTTGCCGCGGCGCTGGGAGATCGCGCTTCTCGCAGGCGTCGTCGCTGCTCGCGGTGTTTTTCCGCTTCTTCCGCTTTATGGAGTTCCCGCAGGGACTCTGGTACGACGAAGCGGTGAACGGCACCGACGCGCTATGGATCATCGACCACAACCACTTGACGGTCTGGCGCTCATCGAACTTCGGCCACTCGACGATCTTCTTCTACCTGCTGATCGCATCGTTCAAGGTGTTCGGCTACACGGTCTTCGCGATGCGCATTGTCCCGGCGGTCGCGGGACTTGCCGCGGTGTTCGCGTTCTACTTCCTCGCGCGGTGGCTGGTCGGCCCGGTGCCTGCGCTTGTCGCGACGGCGCTGCTCGCCGTCTCGCGCTATGCGGTGACGTTCAGCCGCATTTCGTGGGAGGCGTCGCTTCAGCCGCTGCTCGAGATCATGGCCGTCTACTTCTTCGTGCGCGCGCTGGACACGAAGAGCAGGTTCTACTTCTTCATGGCCGGGGGAAGCCTGGCGGCGGGCATCTACACCTACCTGGCGTTCCGGTTCGTGCCGTTCGTGATGCTGTTCTTCTTGCTGTATGTGGCGGTCACGCAGTGGCGGCTGCTGCGGTCGAACATCCCGGGCCTGGCCGTGTACGCGGCATCGTTTCTCATCGTCGTCGCGCCGCTGGGGCAATTCGCTGTCCGGAACCAGGACCTGTTCCTGGCGCGCACGCGGGCGATCAACGTGTTCAACGAGACCGATGAGAAGAACAGCTACGAGCCTCTGAAGTCCAACATCGAAGCGACGTTCAAGATGATGAACGTCAGGGGCGACGATAACGGGCGGCACAATCTGCCCAAGGCGCCCATGCTGGACGGCATCTCGGCCGCGCTGCTGGCGCTCGGTGCTGGCCGTGAGCGTGTGGTCGATACGAAACTGGCGGAAGGGCGGCATGCTGGGATGGCTCGTGCTGGCGGTGGCGCCGGGCGCGTTCACGATCAGCAGGGAGAACCCGAGCGCGATCCGCACGATCGGCGCGATCCCGCCGATGTTTCTGCTCACCGGCCTGGCCGTCGGCGTGGTGTATCGCGCGCTGGCGCCCACGCGCGGCGGCCTCATCGTGTTCTCGGCTGCTGGCGACGGCGATGGTCGGCGCCAGCGCCGGCATCAACTACTACGACTTCTACGAACGGCAGGCGAACAACCGCGACGTGTACGATGGGTTCCAGCCCCCGTACACGAAGATCGGCCAGATCACCGCGGACCGCGCCGACGATGAGAACGTCTTTATCTCCGGCGAGTTCGGCCATCCCGTGATCCAGGTGCTGGGCCGCGGCAAGAAGTTCGGTGGCTACGACCCGACGCGCGATCTGGTGTTGCCCAAGAGCGCGAAGGGTGCGCTGGTCATCCTGGACACGCGGCAGTTCAGCCTGATCCCGACGCTCCAGCGGCTGTATCCGAACCTGGCGCAGGACGACTTCGTGGATCCGTTCGGCAGGGTGTGGTTCACGCGCGTGACGATACCTGCCGCCGACATTGAGTCCCTGCATCAACTCAACCTGACGGTGCGCGAAGGGAGCGACCCGAACGGGCGCGTGATCTCGACCGGGCCGGGCGGCGTCACGCACGACTGGACGGCTGCCGACCTGGGCGCCAGCGGCACCGCGACGGCCGTGTGGGAAGGCTTCGTCTGGCTCCCGCAGCCGGCGCTCGCGGCCAAGGTGAGCGCCAGCGCTCCCGGCGATGTCACCATCGAACTCGATGGTGCGGTCGTTGCGAAGGGCGCCGCCACAGCCTCGGCATCGAACCTTGCCATGACGCCGGGGCAGCATCGTCTCAAGGTGACCGCCGTGATCGTCGCGCCGGGCGCGAGTTCGATTGTATACCAGGACGACCGCGGCCCCGCGCTCCAGGCGGCAGATGCGGTGTATGGCAGGAGTGCTGGCGACCACGGGTTCCAGGTGATCCATCACGCGGGGACCGACTTCGCGGGGAAGGCGCTCTCTGTCGGCACCATGCCGTTCGCGTCTCCATCGGACCCGGTCGCCGGGGCCCAGGCGATCGACTACCGCGGCGTGTTCGTCGCGTCTAGCTCGGGCGGCTACCAGTTCGCGCTCGATGGCGGAAACTCCGCTCAACTGTTCATCGATGATGAGCTCGTCATCGACAACGGCGGTTCGCACGGTCCGCGACGGGCGGAAGGATACGTGGTCCTGACCGAAGGCCCGCACCTGGTCTCGATCCAGTACCTCGCGACGTTGCGGCCGGACTGGGCGCTGTTCATGCAAACACCGGACAGCCCGTGGGAACGGATGGAGGGGTCGGAGTTCGACCCGCCGTCCGGCGTGTACGCCCCATCCGCCCTGACTTCGCTGAAACCGGATGAAACCTGGGGGACGCCGCGCGAGTACCCGAAACTGGAATCGCCGCAGGCCGTGACGCTGCTGCCTGACGGCACGGCCGTCGTGGCGTCGCGCGACACGCTGGCGTTCATCGACACGGCCGGTGAGCTTGTGCGGACGCTGAAGCTGGAAGATGGCGCCGATGTCGCGGACCTTGCGACCGGGCCCGGCGGCGAGATCGTCGTCGCCGACCGCCCGTCGAAAGCGCTCCTCGTTCTCAACGCGGATGGCGAACTCGTCCGCAAGATCGATGGTCCGTTCGCGAGCGTGACCGGCATCGACGTGCGTGGGGACACCGTCTACGTGGCCTCCGCGAACGGCGGCTTCGTGTACTCGGTGCCGATCACGGGCGGGAAGCCGGAGTTGCTGCCACTTTCCACCGACGACGCCCCGGTGCGGGCTCTACAACCGTCCGACGTTGCCATCGCGCCCGATGGAACGTTCTACATAGCCGACTTCGACGGACGGAAAATAGTGATCTCGCCCGACGGAAAGAACGCGCGGACCGTTACCGGCGTGGCCGGCAGCGGTGTGCAGCTACCGCACATGGCGATCTACAAGAAGCTGCTCCTCGTCGCCGATCCAGGCAATCAGCGGGTCGTGATGTACGACCTCAACGGGAAACAGCGCGGCGTGTACGTGTTCCCGTCCCGGCCGAACGGGACGCGGCCGGTCGGCATCGCGGTCTCGGCGGACGGGCGCGTGTACCTGGCCGACACCACGGGATTGGTCCACCGGTTGCTCATCGACATCCCGCCGGAGCTAGCCGAGTAACGGCGTCAGCGCCTCGCAGAGCGCCTTCAGTTCGCTGGTGCGCGGCTGGAGCGCAGCGTCGATGCCGCGCGGCTCCCACGCGTTGAGCCGGCCGGGGTGTCCGTAGTCCGTTTGCTCGAAACGCGCGGTCCCATTGCGAATGCGTAACGTGAGCAGGCGGCGCACCATGGGGTCGGGCGTGCCGTGCGCGGGGTCGTACCGCGGGAAGTGCTCCTCGGTGACGCTCAGGTCGACGACCGTCGTGGCTGCGGTGTTCATCGCTCACCTCCGCGTGTCGCTGGCCGCCGTCGTTGGACGAAGCTACGTCAGAACTTCAGCTCGTCGGGCTCCGTGAACATCGGACGGTCGCCCGGGTTGAAGACTTCGCGCGAGCCGCCGCCCTCGGCCGCGCCGACGACGCCCTCCTCTTCGAGCATGTCCATCGAGCCGCGCCGCGCGCGGGTAGCCGATGCGCAGCCGCCGCTGCAGCAGCGACGTGCGAGATGCGGTTGTGCTCGTAGCGCGAGCTCCTTCGCCCGCTCGAACATGTCGTCGCCGGCGCCCTCCTGCTCCAGCTCGGCCTTCGCCTCGTCGAAGCAGGTGGTCGAACGTCGGCCGCTCGATGTCGGCGAAGCGCTCCTGCGTCCAGAACTCCGACCAGGCGCTCGATCTCCTCGTCGGAGACGAACACGCCCTGGAGGCGCTTCGGCTTCGCGGCGTCCGGCGCCATGTAGAGCATGTCGCCGCGGCCCAGCAGCTTCTCGGCGCCGGCCATGTCGAGGATGGTGCGCGAGTCCACCTGCGAGCTGACCGCGAAGGCGATGCGCGTCGGGAAGTTCGCCTTGATCAGGCCCGTGATGACGTCGACCGACGGCCGCTGCGTCGCGACGACGAGGTGGATGCCGGTCGCGCGCGCGAGCTGCGCCAGGCGGCAGATCTGGCGCTCGACCTCGAACGGCGCGGCCATCATCAGGTCGGCCAGCTCGTCGATGATGACGACCCAGTACGGCAGCTTCTCGGCCGCGCGCGGGCTGCGGTTGTAGCCGTCGATGTTGCGCACGGCGAGCGACGCGAACTTGCGGTAGCGCGACTCCATCTCGTGGATCACGGCCTGCAGCGTGCCGACGACCTTGTCCATGTCGACGACGATGTTCGAGAACGCGAGGTGCGGGATCGGCGCGAACGCCGAGAGCTCGACGCGCTTCGGGTCGATCATCACGAAGCGCACCTCGGCCGGCGAGGCGTGCATGAGGATGCAGGAGATGATCGCGT
Organism: uncultured Chloroflexia bacterium; assembly: GCA_963701135.1. Lineage (GTDB taxonomy): Bacteria > Chloroflexota > Dehalococcoidia > DSTF01 > JACRBR01 > CAYJMJ01. The sequence continues at coordinate 1,494,699 of OY969567.1, read as the reverse complement.
TCATGCAGACCGACTTGCCGGAGCCGGTCGCGCCCGCGATGAGCAGGTGCGGCATCTTCGCCAGGTCGGCGACGATCGGCTCGCCGGAGACGCTCTGGCCGAGCGCGAGCGTCAGCTTGGACTTCGACGCCTGCGCGCTGGAACTGCGGGCTCTCGACGACGCTGCGCAGCGTCACGAGCGACTTCGACGGCGTTCGGCACCTCGATGCCGAGCACCGGCTTGCCCGGGCACCGGCGCCTCGATGCGGATCGAGGGCGCGGCGAGCGCGAGCGCCAGGTCGTTCGCGAGCGACGTGATCTGCTGCACGCGCACGCGCGTGCGCGACACTTCCTCGACGCGCGTCTTCGGCTTGCCGTCCTTGTCGAGCACGGGCTTGTTGTCCTTGTCGCGCTCCGTGACGCGTGCGCGTCTTGATCTCCCAGCCCGGCTCGATGCCGAACTGCGTGACCGTCGGCCCCTCGTTGATCTGCACGACCTTCGCGTCGACGCCGAAGCTGGCGAGCGTCTCCTCGATCAGCTCGGCGCGCAGGACGTTGTCGGCGGTGCCGGTCTCGGCGGCGCCTTGTCCGACGAGCACGTCCATCGACGGGCAGCTGCCAGCCGTCGCGCGAGCGTCGGTTGCCGCGCGCATCGACGGTGACGCCGCCGCTGCCGTCGTCTTCGGCCACTTCGCTCCGGGAAGAGCTGCGCCTGCACGGGCTCGGGCTGCGGCTCGCTCGTCGATGTCCTCATCGAGCTCGGCGACCGCCGCGCCCGAGTCTGCGCCCACATCACGGAGTCGAGCGGCACCTTCACGGAGCCCTGCGGCGCTGGCCGCGTCGGGAAGATGAACTCGAACCCGCGCTTCGCGGCGTGGCCGAGCGCTGCGGGATGCGCCAGCGCCACACGGTCTGCGCGCCGTACGGCGTGTTGCTGGACGATCGTCGCTGCGCCCTCCGGCCAGGCGAGCGCGAACGCGCGCGACGGCGATGACCAGCCAGGCGAGGATGCCGAGCGGGTTGCCGGCAAGCTGGTGTCCGAGGTCGCCGCCGGCCGTGTGCTCGGCGAGCGATACTCGCCCAGGTTCCAGTCCGGCCGGAAGAAGCCGAAGAAGCCGACGAGGAACAGCGCCGAGACCAGGCCGATCGCCCACGGCTTCCAGTCACGCCACAGCGTGTCCTGCTCGTCGCGGATGACGAGCCAGCCGGCGTACAGGAGCAGCCCGATCCAGGCGAAGATCAGCAGCCCGAACGTCTCGACGAAGCTGTTGCGCGCATCGGCGAGGCCGGCGGTGAACGGCACGAGCCACGGCACCGCGAGCAGCGCCAGCAGGATCAGCGCGACGCCGATGCTCTCGCGGCGGATCAGCAGGTCGTGCACGCGTCGCGTACGCGCGACTGGCCGCTGCGGCGCTTGCCGACCGGCTTGACCGGCGCCTTCGACGCGCGTGTGCGGCTCGGCTTCGCTCGCGTCCTTGCGGCCACCTGCGTCAGACCTCCACGGCCACGGGCAGCACCATCGGGCGCCGCCGCGTCTCATCGTACAGGAACTTGGCGATCGCTCCTTGACCTGGGCGTGCACCGCGCCCCACTCGACGATGTGGTCCGCGCCTTCGAGGCGACTGCATCGACCTGGTCGCGCGTGCGCTCGATCAGGTCCTCGCTCTCGTCCATGTCGACGAAGCCGCGCGACACGACCTCCGGGCTGGCCGACGACGCGGCCCGTCTGCTTGTCCATCGCCAGGATGACGACGACCATGCCGTCGGATGCCAGGTGCTTGCGGTCGCGCAGCACGACGTGGTCGATGTCGCCGACGCCGAGGCCGTCGACGTACACGTAGTCGGCCTGGACGCGGTCGCCGAAGCGCGCGCCCTGCGTCGTCGATCTCGAGCACGTCGCCGTCGGTCAGGATGAACGTGTCGGTGCCCTGGTTCGAGCGACTCGGCGAGTCTGCGCGTGCAGCACCATGTGGCGGTACTCGCCGTGGACGGGCACGAAGTACCTCGGCTGCACCAGCGCGTGCACGATCTTCAGCTCTTCCTGCGCCGCGTGGCCGCGCACGTGCACGTCGGCGATGCGGTTGTAGAGCACGTTCGCGCCCGAGCTTGAACAGGTTGTCGACGGTGCGGTGCACCAGCGCCTCGTTGCCGGGCACGGCGCGACGCCGAGAGGATCACGGTGTCGCCCTCGACGATCTTCACGTGCTGGTGGTCCTGGTTCGCCATGCGCGTGAGCGCCGACGTCGGCTCGCCCTGGCTGCCCGTCGTGATGATCGCGAGCTTCTCGTGCGGGACGTTCGGCAGCTCGCGGACGCTCACCAGCATGCCTTCCGGCGCGTGCAGGTAGCCGCGCTCGATCGCCATGTTGACGTTGTCGATCATGCTGCGGCCGGTGATGAAGACGCGCCGGCCGGTGCGCTCGGCCGCGTCGAACACCTGCTGCACGCGGGCGATGAGCGACGCGAACGTCGTGACGATGACGCGGCCCTCGGCCTTGCGCCATGAGCTGGAGCATCGACTCGCCGACGATCTGCTCCGACGGCGTGTAGCCGGGGATCTCGGCGTACGTCGAGTCGGCGCAGCAGCAGCAGCACGCCCTCGTCGCCGAGCTGCGGCGAGCCGCGCGAGGTCGGTCGACTGCCCCATCACCGGCGTGTGGTCGAGCTTGAAGTCGCCGGTGTGGATGCACGTGCCGACCGGCGTGCGGATCGCGTAGCCGACGGAGTCGGGGATGCTGTGGGCCACCTGGAACGGCTCGACCGTGAACGGGCCCTCCTGCGACGACGTCGCCCGGCCCTGATCTCGCGCAGGTCGGTGCTCTGGAGCAGGCGCGCCTCCTTCAGCTTGCACGCTGATCAGGCCGTGCGCGAGCGGCGTCGCGTACACCGGCACGTTGATCTGCCGCAGGATGTACGGCAGCGCGCCGGTGTGGTCCTCGTGGCCGTGCGTGATGAAGATCGCCCGCAGGTTCTTGCGGCTCGTCGAGGATGTAGCTGACGTCCGGGATGACGAGGTCGACGCCGAGCATCTCCTCGGTCGGGAACATGAGGCCGCAGTCGATGGCGATGACGTCGTCGCCGTACTCGAACAGCATCATGTTCTTGCCGATCTCGCCGAGCCCGCCGAGCGGGATGACGCGAAGTGGTGTCTCTGCCATAGCGTCCTTTACAAGAGCCGCATCTGCTGCGGCTCGCCCTGTGATGTTGCAGGAGGCGGCGCGGTCACGGCCTCCGCTGGTGCGGGTTTTGCGGCCGCCTCGGCGTGGCCGCGCAGGTGCGCGGGGACGCGCTCCGCCGGCGCTGTTCGGGTCGCCGGCCAGCGCCTTCGCGAGGAAGTCCGGCAGGCGGCGGAAGTCCGCCTCGATGACCTGGCGCAGGCTGCCCTGGTGGAGCGCGGCGGCCGGGTGGTACATCGGCACGACGATCACGTCGTCCTTGCGGCGCGGCTGGCCGTGGATGCGGCCGATCGACTCGCCGGGGAAGTAGCGCTGCATCGAGTGGCGGCCCGAGCGTGACGATCACCTTCGGCGCGATGGCCTCGATCTGCGCGTCGAGGTACTTGCTGCAGGCCGCGATCTCGTCCGGCTGCGGGTCGCGGTTGTTCGGCGGGCCGGCACTTCACGACGTTGCGCGATGAACACCTTCTTGCGGTCGAGGCCGATCGACGCCGAGCAGTTCGTCGAGGAACTTGCCGGAGGCGCCGACGAACGGGCGCGCCCTGCTGGTCCTCGTAGAACCCCGGCCCCTCGCCGATGAACATGATCGTCCGCGTCCGGGTTGCCCTCGCCGGGGACGGCGTGCGTGCGTCCTCGGCAGAGGCCGCAGTCGGTGCAGACCGCGATCGCCTTCGCGATCTGCGCGAGTGCACGCCGTTTCTCGGTAGCATCCATGCTCACACCTTCTGCGCTAATGGGCGCGTGCGCAGCGCCCGCATGCGTCGTATACACAGTCTGGCACCCCAGGAAGAGCGCCGTCAGCCCGAAGATCGTCTTCAGGACCTCCACATCGAGCCGGTTCGCCAGGATCGACGCCCCGAACGCGGCGACCACCGCGGCCGGCATCACCCACAGCACCGTCCCGGCGTCGATCGTCTCCTGGCGCAGATTCGTCATCGTCCCGACGGCGCCGGTCGCGACGATCACGACGAGCGACACCCCCTGGGCGACCTTCTGCGGGTCCTCGCCGGCGCCGGTGTGCGCGAGCCCGAAGATGACGATCGCCGGCACGAAGATCGCGCCGCCGCCGACGCCGAGCACACCCGCGAGCACGCCGCCCGCGAACCCGAACGCCACTTCGATCAGCAGGCCTTCGGCGCCGTCTTGCGGCGCGCCCGCCGAGAAGTGCCACACAAGCTGGCGGAAGGCGACGAAGAAGAGGAACGCCCCGAACATCAGCCGTAGCTGCAGCGCGGGCACCTTCACCATCACCCTCGCACCGGCGATGACGCCGAACACGGCTCCCGGCGTCAGCGCGAGCACCGAGCCGCCAGTCGATGTTCCCGGCGCTGCCAGTACCCTGCGACGCCGGACACAGCGACGAACATGATAATGGCGAGGGACGTGCCGTGAGCGCGGTGCTGGGTCAGCCCAAGCTGCCCAGTCAGGAGCGGCACCATGACGGCGCCGCCGCCCACGCCCGTGAGACCACTGAAGGTGCCGCCGGCCATCCCCGTGAGGACTGAGCGGACACCCCGTGCTCCCGGCGTTTGTTCATCCCTCGCCACCGTTGTCGCGATCATATCACAGCATGACCGCCGCCGGACAGTAGAAGCAAACCTGATCGAGCGGGTGATCGAAATTGGCCTCGATTCGACATAACGGAGCGCATGCCCGCAACGCCGGGACGCCTTCGGTTCCACGGTTCGCGCGCTACCTGCCGCGGCTGGAGACACTCGATGATCTCATGGCAGCGGGGCCGCCGCTCGACATCTTCGAGGCGGCGATCATCGATCGGGCAGAGCGCATGCGGGAGATCCTGGCGTCCGACTTTGCGCAGGCGGCTGCGTACTCGGGCGACGGGTTCACGGCGTTGCATGTTGCGGCGTACTGCGGCAGTACGGGGGCACTTCAGGCCCTGCTGACGGGCGGCGCGGCGAGCGAGGCCGTGACGAACAAACTTCCTCACGAACATGCCGATCCGCGCGGCCGCGGCCGGCGGCCGGCTCGCAGCGTGCGAGGTGCTCCTGAAGGCGGGCGCCAACGTCAACGCGGCACAACACGGCGGGTTTCGTCCGCTCCACACGCCCGCCTTCACGAACAACCGGGCCATGGCCGAGCTGTTCCTTGCGCATAGCGCTGACGCCGGCATCGTCAACGATGAGGGTCAGACGCCGGCGGACGTGGCGTCGAACGTGGGCAACATGGAGCTTGCGGCGCTCCTGCGGGCGCACGCCGCCACGGGCTAGCAGGGTGCTGAAAAACGATTCTTGTTCTCGTGGCGCGGGCTTTCAGCCCGCGTTCGTAGATTCAACTCGCCGCTCCGTATCGACGTTTGAGACGCCGTCCGGCGACTTTTTCAGCAGCCTGCTAGCGGCGGGCGCCGAGGAACGTGTTGCCTTCGACCACCTTCGCGAGCAACGCCCCGACGAAATAGAGCACCAGGATGGGCACCGCCACGACCGTCTGCGTGACCGGGTCTATCGAAGGCGTGACGACAGCGGCGAGCAAGACGGATGCCAGGATGGCATAGCGCCACCAACCGATGAGCCGCCGCGAGGTGACGACGCCGATCTTCGCCAGTCCCATGATCACGAACGGCATCTCGAACACGAGGCCGGTGATCAGCAGCAGCCGCGTGACGGTGTCGATGTACGTCTGCACGCCGATCGTCGGCTCGACATCGTCCGTGTTGGGCTTGAGCAGGAAGCGCAGCGCGGGCGGCAATTCCGCGTAGTAGCCGAACGCCATGCCGAGTACGAACATCGCCGAAGCGCCGATGACGATGGGGTAGAGCCAGCGCCGCTCCCGCTTCGTGAGCCCGGGCGCAACGAATGCCAGCAGTTCGTACATGATGACCGGCATCGCGATGGCTAACCCGAGCAGTAAGGACACGCGGAAGTACGTGCTCCAGTAGTCCAGCAACTGGAACTGGTGCAGCTTCAACCCCGGCACCTCGTCCTGCGCCGGCTGCACCAGGAAGTGCACCGTGTACTTCGTCAGCGGCCAGAGCGACACGCCGACGCCGACGACGAGCGCGAGGGCGCAGATCATCACGCGCCGCCGCAGTTCCTGCAGGTGCTCGATGATGGTCAGGACTTTGCCGTCGTCATCCGTGCGGTTCGGTACGGGCGCCGTGGTCGCCGTCATCGCGCTTCCTCGGCCGCCTGCGACAGCGCGGCGCCGTTGGCGGCGGGCGCGCCCACGTCAGAGACCGGCGGCGGCTCGGGGATCTCGCGCCAGGCGCCTTCGACGATGGCCTGGGCGCCGTCGGGTGCGGCTGCGCCGGCGGGGAGAGCTGGCGATGGAGGGGCGGCGGGAGGCGCGGCCTCGGCGTCTGAGCGAGCAGCGCGGATGGCGTCGGTCACGGATCGGGTCGCGCCCGTCAGACCCTCGCCGATCTCCTTCCACTGGCTGCGTTCGCCGGCGGTCTCGTTTTCGAACTCCTTGATGACGTCGCTGAACTCGGCCGCGATGTTGCCCGTGTACTTGCGGATCTCGCGGATCGTGCGCGCGATGTCGGCGGCGAGCCGGGGCAGCCGCTCCGGGCCGACGAAGACGAGCGCGACCACGAGGATGACGATCAGTTCAGCGGGGCCGACACCCATGAAGTTCATAGACCTGAATTGTACCGAGCGGCCGGAGGCCGCAGAACCAGGAACCAGAACTGAGAACCAAGATCCCAATCCGGGCAGGTACCGCCGTGATATGACTAGGTTCTAAGTTCCAGGTTCTGGGTTCTCAAAAGAGAAACACCGCCCGTGAGGGGCGGTGCATGATGGTCTCCTGTTTGCGTGCCGTCTACTCGTCCTCGACGCCGAGGTCCTTGAGGTAGTCGACGGCGTCCTGCACGGTGGCGATCTTCTCGGCGTCCTCGTCGGAGATCTCGAGCGTCTTGCCGTCCTTGCTGAACTCCTCCTCCATGGACATGATCAGCTCGACGAGGTCAAGCGAGTCAGCGTTGAGGTCGTCCACGAAGGACGCGCTGGGCACGACCTGATCTTCTTCGACCCCGAGCTGGTCGACGATGATCTTGCGTACCCGTTCGAACACAGTTGCCACTGGTGTTATCTCCCTCTGTGCGGCACCTGCCGCTGAGATGTTCGCTTACCGTGCGAGCGTCAGGCTGACGGACCCAAGGACTCCGTTGACGAACTTCGCCGAGTTGTCGCTGCCGAAGCTTTTGGCGAGTTCCACGGCCTCATTTATGGCCACCCGGATGGGCGCCCCATTATTCATCAGGATTTCCCGTATCGCAAGACGGAGGATGTTGCGATCGATGGCGCTCAGTTGCTCGACGGGCCACTGCGGCGCCGCCTTGCGGATGATGTCGTCGATGGCGTCACGCCGCTTCGATCACGCCTTCGAGCAGCTCACTGGCGAACCTGCGTTGTGCTTCGTTCAGCCCTTCCTCCGCACACAGCCTGGTGAGCGACGCGCGCGGATCGTGGTGGGAGACGTCGGCCTCGTACAGCGCTTGCAGCGCGGCGATGCGGGACTTGCGGCGCGGGTTCGTGGCCATCAGTACATCACCAGTCCGCCGTCGACGGTGAGCACGTGTCCCGTGACATAAGCGGCCTCGTCCGACGCGAAAAATACGGCCGCGGGCGCGATGTCGGCCGGCGTGGCGGTGCGACCGACGGCGACCATCCGCATGATCTCCGCGCGCTGGGCATCGGTGAGGCCGGCCGTCATCTCCGTATCGACGAAGCCCGGCGCGATCACGTTGGCGGTGATGTTGCGCGACGCCACTTCCTTCGCGATCGCCTTCGTGAAGCCGATGATGCCCGCCTTCGCCGCCGAATAGTTGGCCTGGCCGGCGTTGCCGACAATGCCTGCGACGCTGCTGACGCAGATGATGCGGCCGCCATGCTGGCGGACCATGGGCCGGACCGCGGCCTTCGTCACGTTGAACGTGCCCTTCAGGTTGGTGTCGATCACCTTGTCCCATTCCGCTTCGGACATGCGCAGGATGAGGCCGTCGCTCGTCACGCCGGCGTTGTTCACAAGGATATCAAGCTTTCCGAAGGCGGCGATGGTCCCTTGGACGAGCTTCGCGGCGGCCGCCGGGTCGGCGACATCGCCGGCCAGCGTGATGGCGGCGCCCTCGCCTCCGGCCGCCTGCGCCGTCTCTTCGGCCGCGGCCGCGTTCGAGGCGTAGTTGATCGCGACCTTCGCGCCGTGCGCGGCCAGCGCCAGCACGATGGCGCGGCCGATGCCGCGCGAGCCGCCGGTCACGAGCGCCACCTTGCCGTCGAGGTTGAAGAGCCTGTTCATATGCCGAGCGATGCCACTCCGTTGATGTTTCGCGTCTGCGCATCCCTGGCGATGCGCTTCACAAGCCCGCTGAGCACGCGCCCCGGACCGATTTCGATGAACGTCGTCACGCCGTGCTGCGCCATGTACTCCACGCACTGTACCCAGCGGACGGGGTTCGTGAGCTGGAAGACCAGCTCTTCGCCGATCGCCGCGGGGCCGGCGATCGGCGCGGCGCGGTCGTTCGCGACGACGGGGATGCGCGGTGTGCGGACGTCGATGGCGTCGACCGCCTTGCGCATGCCGGCAGCCGCCGGGCGCATCAACGACGTGTGGAACGCGCCGCCGACATCGAGCGGGATCGCGCGCTTGGCGCCGCGTTCCAGCGCCAGCGCGCACGCCTTCGTCACGGCGTCCGTCGTGCCGCCGATGACCAGTTGGCCCGGCGAGTTGATGTTGCACAGTTCGGCGCCGGCTTCGGCGCAGACGGCTTTTGCGGCTTGCTCGTCGAGCCCGAGCACGGCGGCCATGCCGCCGGGCGTCGCCTCGGCGGCCGCCTGCGTGAGCTTGCCGCGCTGCTCGACCAGGCGGATGCCGTCCTCGAACGTGATGGCGTCGGCCGCGGTGAGCGCCGTGTACTCGCCCAGGCTGTGGCCTGCGACGAACGCCGGGTCGTCTTTGAGCGCCGGGACTTCCCGCGCGACGGCGAGGCAGGCGAGGCTGGTCACGTAGATGGCCGGCTGGGCGTTGAAGGTCTTGTTGAGCTCGGTCTCGGGGCCCTCGAAGCAGAGGCGCGTCAGCGGGCGGCCGAGGACGGCGTCCGCGCGGTCGAACAGCTCGCGCGCGGCGGGGTAGGCCTCGTAGAGGTCGCGGCCCATGCCGGCCTCCTGCGATCCCTGTCCGGGGAAGATCCAGGCGACGGTCGGGTCAGGCATGGCGGGAAGGGGACGGCGGCGATGCCGCGCCGGCGGTCACTACTCGGCGGCCTTCGGGCCCTTCACTTCGACGGCGGCGGCGCGCTTGTAGAAGCCGCAGGTCGGGCAGGCGGTGTGGGGAAGCCGGGCGCCGCGGCACTGCGGGCAGCGGGCGAGGACGGCCGGTTTCAAGGCGAGGTGGCTGCGCCGCTTGCCCTGGCGCGACTTCGGGTACTTCCGCTTTGGCAGTGGTGGCAACGGTCTCGGGCTCCTCTCTCGGATTCAGCGCGCAGTCTAGCAGAAGCCCGGAGGTAGCACGAGAAGCCGGAGGCGCACAGAGATGGGTTCAGCCGAGTTTGAGGTCCGCGAGTTTCGACCAGCGGGCGTCCACCTGTTCGCGCGTGCAGGCGTGGCCGGCGTCGCTGATCTCCTCGCCGCAGACGGGGCAGAGGCCGGCGCAGTTTTCGTCGCAGAGCGGCGCCATCGGCAGCCCCAGCGCCCAATACTGCCGCGCCGGCTCGGACAGATCGAGCACGTGTCGCGGGCTGATCCGGTACGGGTCGTCGTCGCCCTCTTCGAGATCGACGGCGGCGCCGGTGGTGACGTCGACCGTCGGCAGGTACTCCTCCTCGAATTCTATGTGGACGGGATACGTGACGGGCTTGACACAGCGGCTGCACACGTCGCTCATCGACCCGTCCATCCGCGCGCGCACGAAGATGCCGCGCGGCGTGCGGTCGAAGCGGACACATCCACTGAGATGATGGCGCTCGCCGTCGACGGCGAGGTCGTCGTCGATGTCGTACTGGCGCGTCGCGCCGGTGGCTTCCTTGAGGAGGGAGGAGACGTTGAACTGCATGGGAACCCACCTCGGGGGCAATCTCAGACTATCGGCTGCATTGCGATGCCGTCAAACGGAAAGACGGGCTATTACGGAGCGGCCGCGATCGCCTATAATCGCGTGAACGTCCTGATCCACGCGCGCTGACTTTCGTCTTCTTCGTCTCACACCCCCGGCTGCTCGGCGAGCGGCGGCACGGGTGCTACTGGAAGGCCGACGGGTGTCCACCAACACGATGACGCATTCTTCCGATCTCTGGCTGCTGCAGGAAACTGACACTGCGCTTGATAGCCGTCGCGGCTCGCTGGACGACGCGCAGTCGCGCCTCGGCGAACACGAAGAACTGATCGCGACGCGTGCGCGCGTCGACGCGTTGCGCGCGGCGCTGCACAATGCGGAGGCTTCGCAGCGAGACGTTGAGTTGGAGGCCGACGCGCTCAAGGCGAAGATCGCGCCGGCGGAAACAAAGCTCTACAGCGGATCGATCAAGAACCCGAAAGAACTGTCCGACCTGCAGGCCGACATCGATCAACTCAAGCGGCATCTTTCGGCGATCGAAGATCGCGATCTCGACGCGCTTGCGGCGGTCGAGTCGGCCGAGCAGGAGCTGCGCGCCGCCGAGGCCGAGCTGGCCGCGATCGAGTCGGCGTGGCGCGAGGAGCAGGACGAGCTGACCGAGCGCGTCGAGCGGCTGACGCGCGAGATCGCCGAGTACGAGCGGCTGCGCGATGAGCGCGCCGCCAACATCGCGCCGGACGTGTTGCGCACATACGATCGACTGCGGCAGATGCACCAGGGGAAGGGAGCGGCGAAGCTGGACCGGAGCCTGTGCACCGGGTGCAGGATCTCGCTACCGACCAACCTCGTGAACAGGGCAAGGGCGGGGAGCACGCTCGCGCAGTGTCCAAACTGCGAGCGGATCCTCATTGCATAACGTATGAGGGCTATCGGGTACTTCCGCGAGTCGCCGCAGCGCGACCAGTCGCTGGCGCAACAGAACAAGGCGTTCCTGGAGTTCTGCGAGCGGCAGGGCTACGAGGTCGCCGGAACCTTCGTCGACGCGGCCAGCAGTAACGGCCACGCGCCGGGCTTCCGCCAGCTCGTGGCGTACCTGCGCGAGCGGGACAAGGGCTTCGTCATCGTCGTCGTGCCGAGCATCGACGTGCTGGGCAACGATCTGCGCGACGCGGCGCGCCGCTACTTCCAGCTCGAAGGTTTGGGTGCGCAGGTCGCGGCGATGACCGGCGCCGCTGACGCCACCGCCGAGATCGTGACGGCGTGGGGGGCGCAGGACACGAACAGCCGGCTCAGCGACCGCGTGCGCGCGGCGATGCGCCGCAAGGCGGTGAAGGGCGAAGTGCTGGGACGCCCGCCATACGGGTACAAGGTCGGCAACCGCCGGCGGCTGGAGCTGATCCCGGAGGAGGCGGTCGTCATCCGCTACATCTTCCGGTTGTACCTCAACGAGAGTATGGGCATCCGGCTGATCGCACGGCGGCTGAACGAGGAAGGGTTGAAGACGCGGCGCGGCGGCAACTGGAGCATGGTGAGCATCCGCGACATCCTGCGCAACCGCGTGTACCTTGGCACCTACTCCCGCTTCGGCGTGAAAGTCCCCGGCAGCCACACGCCGCTCGTTTCCGCCGACGATTTCCGCGTGGTGCAAGACCGGTTGAGCGCGCGCCGCACGAGCCACGCTCCGCGGGTCGCATCGCAGTTCCTGCTGTCGGGCATCGCGTACTGCGGCTACTGCGGGAACAAGCTGATCGGCGTCAGCCGCAAGCAGGCGTGGAAGCGCCGCAGCGGCGAGCGCATGTCGAACTCCTACCGTTACTACCAGTGCGAGTCGCGCACGAACCAGAGCGTCTGCAGCTATCACACGCGCCGTGCCGATGACCTGGAAGTGCAGGTGCGGCAGACGCTGTCCGACCTGTTCGCTTCCGGCGGCGGCTTTCCGCAGACGGGCGATGAGGCCGCCGTGCTCGGCGAGCAAGAACAGGAGCGCGACAGGCTGCGCTCGCGTCTGCGCTCAATAGACCGGCGCTTCGAGGGGTACGTGGATGCGGCGGCGAAGGGGCGCCTGAGCAAGGAGAAGATGCACAAGCTCAGCGTGTCCGCGGCCGGCGACCGGCTGGCGGTCGAGGACGCACTGGAGTCCGCCGAACGGCGCATCTCCGAGTTCGTCGATTTCGCGGGCCGCAAGCGCGTACGCGAGCGAGACGTCGCGAGGCTGCTGGACGCGTGGGACGAACTTTCGTTCGCCGAGCGCCACGGGGGCCTGCGCGAGGCCATCAACCGCGTCACCGTCACCGACCACGACGCCATCAAGATCACTCTGCGACCCTGACATGGCGGCGAAGAGCATCACGATCGCGGCGGACGCGCCCGGCGTGCTCGCCGCGATCGATGCGTACGCCCGCGAACAGGGGGCCCGCATCGAACACGCCCCGCTGCAGAACGGCACGCGCGTCCGGATCAGCGGAGCGGCGAGCGCCGGCCTGAACGTCTATCCGTCGAAGGGCGGCGGCTGTAAGGTCGTCTTCGACCAGCCGGATACGCCCGAGGCGGACGCCATCGCGGCGCTGGTCGCCGGCCGGCCGTCGGCGGTGAAGGCCGGCAAGAGCGCAGGCTCGACGGTTGAGCCCGTGCTCCCGGACGCGGCCTGCTGGGTCGGCAGCGACGAGAGCGGCAAGGGTGACTACTTCGGCCCGCTGGTCGTGGCGGCGGTGGCGCTCACCGCGCAGAACTGGCGGGTGCTGGTCGAGCTGGGCGTCCAGGACAGCAAGAACCTTACCGATGCCCGTGCGACGGCGCTGGCGGGAGAGATCCGGGCGGCGTTTCCTCACGAGGTCGTCGTCATCCTGCCGCGGCGCTACAACGAGCTGTGGACGAAGTTTGGGAACGTCAACCGCCTGCTCGCGTGGGCGCACGCGCGCGCCATCGAAAACGTGATCGAGCGCGCGCCTGAGGCGACGGCGGCGGTCGCGGACCAGTTCGGCGACGAGTCGCTCATCCGCGATGCGTTGTTCAAGCGCGGGCGCGCCGTGCGGCTCGTCCAGATGGCGCGAGCGGAGCGCGACCCGGCCGTCGCCGCGGCGTCGATCCTCGCTCGCGCGGAGTTCCTGCGCCGGCTCGACCAGCTCGGGCGCGGTGCGGGCGTCCGCCTCCCGAAGGGGGCGTCGGCCGCGGTCGAGGCGGTGGCGCGCACGCTCGTCGCCGCGAGGGGACCGGGCGTGCTGGACGAGGTGGCGAAGAAGCACTTCAAGACGACGCAGCGGGTGCTGTAGGGAGCGAACCGAGAACCTCGAATCGAGAACCAGGAGCGCCGGGTACGTTGCAGGTATACTGGAGATGCCAGCGGGCCGGGTGGCCGCTTCTCGCCTCGGCGAGGAGAGGAAAGTCCGAACTCCAGAGGGCAGGGTGCCGGCTAACGGCCGGGCGTCGCGAGGCGACGGAAAGTGCCACAGAGACATACCGCTGTGCTGTCCGGCCGGCCGCTGGAGACGCGCTTCCAGCATCGGGCCGGCCAGCACAGTAAGGGTGAAATGGTGCGGTAAGAGCGCACCGGCGCCGTGGAGACACGGCGGCCGTGCAAACCCCACCCGGAGCAAGGCTACATAGGGGACCGCTGTCGCCACTGGCGACATAAGGACGGCCCGTCCGAGAGTCCCGGGTCAGCCGCTCGAGCCGCGGGGCAACCCGCGGCCCAGACAGATGGCCACCGCTCTGTCGTCCGCGGGCTGAAAAGCCCGCGCTACGTGCGGGGTACAGAATTCGGCTTACAGGCCCGCTGGCACACACTTCCCCTGGCCGATGAGGCGACGCCGACCGCATCAGCACCGCGTTTGCGCCGCCGCGTCGCACGGCCCACAATGACGCGATTGAGGAGGGTGGGATGAAGATGCTTCTGGCGGTGGCACTGGCCGCGAGCGTGGCGCTCGCGGCGTGTGGCGACGACAACAAGAACGGCAGCGCGACGAAGCCCGCCGGTAGCGGCGCGACGCAGGTGACCGGCGGCGTCAGGCCCTCGTCGTCCGCGACCGCGGGACAGGCGGGGCAGCCGGCGTCCCCGGCGGCGCAGGGGACTGCCGCGGACGGGCAGGCGAGCGACGGCAACGCGCCGGGCATACCCGAGCTCAAGGGCCAGATCGTGACGACGGCGAGCGGCCTGCGCTACATCGACGAGAAGGTGGGCGACGGTGCTTCGCCGGCGAAGGGCCAGACCGCGACGGTGCACTACACCGGCTGGCTGACGAACGGTAAGAAGTTCGACAGCTCGGTCGACCGCGGCACGCCGTTCACGTTCAACATCGGCCAAGGACGCGTGATCAAAGGCTGGGACGAGGGTGTGGCCACGATGAAGATCGGCGGCAAGCGGCGGCTGATCATCCCCGCATCGCTCGGCTACGGCGCGTCCGGCTCGCCGCCCATCCCGGCCAACGCGACGCTCATCTTCGACGTGGAGCTGTTGAGCGCGAAGTAACACGCGACGTCGCGCGCCAACGTGCGCGCCGACGCCGGCGAGCAACCCATCGAGGAGGAGCAGACCGTGGCGGATGCCATCACAACCGATAGCGGACTGAAGTACGTCGACGAGGTCGTGGGTAGCGGCGATGCGCCGGCGCGGGGCAAGAAGGTGCGCGTCCACTACACGGGCCGCCTGACCGACGGCAAGAAGTTCGACAGCTCGGTCGACCGCGGCCAGCCGTTCGAATTCATCATCGGTGTGGGCCAGGTGATCCAGGGCTGGGACGAAGGCGTCGCGTCGATGAAGGTCGGCGGCAAGCGGCAGCTGATCATCCCACCCGAGCTGGGCTACGGCGCCCGCGGGGCCGGTGGCGCCATCCCGCCGAACGCGGAGCTGGTCTTCGACGTGGAGTTGCTCGGCGTCGGGTAAGCGCCGCAGGCAGGGTCACCAACGGTCGATGGCGCCGTGCGGCTACAACGTGGCGTCGAGGAACTGAAGCACGGCTTCATTGAACGCGGCGGGCTGCTCGAAGTAAGACGAGTGCCCGCTGCCGGGGATCATCACATAACGTGAGCCCGGCACCGCCTGATGGCATCGCTCGATGATCGCCGGGGGTGTGATGGCGTCGTGCTCGCCGACGAGGAACAGGATGGGGAAGCCGGCCGCGGCCAGCCGCTCGGCGGAGCTGCCCCGGTAGCCCGGGATCGGCGCCAGGAAGTCGCGCGACCGCGGTGGGTTCAGACGCGATATCGCGCGGTACAGGAAGTCGAGGTGCTCTGCGCGCTCCTTGAGCTGGGGCGAGACAGCGCGCTTGAGCAGCGGAAGTCGTCCGACCTCCGTCTCGCGGTGCGCCTCCTGCAACTCGCGCACGCCGTCGTCGATGGCGCCGCCGGTGGTGCCGGCGAACACGATGCCTCGGCAGCGCCCGGGGTTGCGCAGCGCGAACCCGACCGCCGTCCGGCCGCCCATGGACTGCGCGATGATGCGCGCCTCACGAATGCCGAGATGGTCGAGGAGGTCGCGCAGGTCGTCGTGGAAGGCGCGTCGGCCGAGTTGCGCTTCGCCGTCGCCGTCACGGGTTCGGCCGAAAGCGCGGTGGTCGAAGGTGATGCAGCGGAAGCGCTTCGAGAAGAAGGGGACCTGCTGCCACCAGCTCAGGTGGTTGCCGCCGGCGCCGTGCGCAAAGACGACCGCCGGGCCTTCGCCGTGCGACTCATAGTAGAGCTCTGTGCCATTCACAGGGGCAAAGGGCATGCGGCGATTCTACGCGGTCGCCGCCGGAGGCAAAAGAAATCGCGAGGGCGGGGCCCTCGCGATCGTGAACGGGATTGGTGCTCTTGAAAGGTGGGGCCAGGGCGCTGATTCTGTGGCCTTACTTGTTGTGAGTGTACCGCGCCGGAATTGCTGGACACTTCGTTGATGGTAATCATGCCGCGACCTCGGCGGTAGCGGCCCAGGCGGCGCGGACCTGGGCGGGCGAGCGATACGCGTGCCGCTCGATCAGCCAGGCGCGGTTGTAGCGTTCCTTGAAGGAGAGGAGCGCCAGGCGCAGCTCCTCGACCGTGGCGAAGGTCTCCACCCACAAGAGCTGCTCCTTGAGGGTGCGGATGAAGCGCTCGGCGCAGCCGTTTCCCTGCGGCTCCCGGACGAAGGACGGGCTCGACGTGATGCCGAGGAAGCGCAGCTCGTCCTGGAAGTGGTCGCTCATGTATTGGCTGCCGTGATCGTGACGGACGGTGAGCCCTGGCGCCACGGCTGCGTGGTAGTCACCGAAGTGCGCGCGCAGCCCCTGGCGTAGCGGATCGAGCGCCTCGAAGCGCGTCCCTGGCCGCGCGGCGTGGATGCCCACGCATTCAGCCGTGAAGTGGTCGACGGCGATGAAGACCGTCGCCGTGCCCTCGCGTGTGGTGAAGCAGGCCGTGGCGTCCGTCCCCCACATCACGTCCGGGCGGTCCGGCACGATCGTCCGGTCGTGCGCCTTGGGCCCGTGCGCGCGCCCGATGCGGCCCGGCGCGAGGAGCCCGGCCTCCCGCATGCAGCGCAGCACGCGCGCCTTCGACGTGCGCACGCCGGCCAGGCGCAGGCGCGCCCACACCTTGCGATGACCCTCGCCGAGGAAGGGCGAGCGGGCGAGGACCAGGCGGATCTCCTCGGTGAGCGCGGCGTCCGTCCACGCCGTCTTCGGACCACGCTTGTGTGGTGCGTGCGGCAACAGGTGCCGGCGCGCATAGACGGTGGAGCGTGCGCGCTCCCAAACACGGCAGACGCGAGCCAGGCCGTAGGGGCGATCGGCGGAAGGCGAGGCGGCCTGACTCATGACCTCGACCTCCGTGGGGCCAAAGGGCGTCCGCCCTCCAGCGCGTGACAGCGCTCGCGGATCAGCTCGTTCTCCATCGTGATGGCGCCGATCTTCGCCTGCAGGCGCCGCACGTCCTCGTCGCGCGCATCCGCGAGGCGGCTCTTCAGCGCGTCCTGCCCGGCGAGCAGGAAGCGCTCCCGCCACTGGGCCAGTGCGGCGCCCGTGACACCGAGCTCGCGGGAGAGGACATCGAGCTCCTCGCCGCGCAGCAGGCGCAGCACCGCCTCCGTCTTCCGCCGCGACGAGAAGCGGCCGCGCTCCTCCTCACCACGTCGTGCACCGTTCGTCGTCTTCGTCATGGACACCTCCTGCTACGGGGCATCGTGCCCCAATCAGGTGTCCAACGAAACCCTAGGGCGGGAGACACCGACGTAGCTGCTGAGATCCGCGGTGACACGGTTCCATCCACTCCCGCCGGTGGAGGGCAAGCCCGCCCAGCTCGTATAGGGTGGAACGGCCACGTTCATCGTTGGCTCCGAGCCGCTGAGGTAGTAGCTCAAACGCCTGCCGGCCGCCGTGGGCGTGAATGCATCAGATACAACCCAGTCGTTCATTCCACCGTTCGTGATCTTCAGATATCCGCCGCTCTGTCCCCCACTCGTTGGCGTCGAGACCTTTGTCGCGTCACCCCAGACCGACCAATTCGCGAGTCCCGACTCAAAGCCGTAGTTGGAGGGTGCGCTTACGAACCGAGAGCCCGTCGAAAAGTTGCTGTTGAGTGGCGACGGTGCGAGTGCTCCGGATGCGGGCGGTAGCACCGCCTCGATGATTCCTGTGTGTGGAGCCAGAGGCGATACCGAGGCAGTCAGCGCGACCGCAGCCGCGAGCCCACCGATGAGGAGTGCTTTCATGATGCCCTCTTTGCGGTTGTTGAGCGACGACGCGACATTGCACGACCGGCAGAGGAGAACTGTCCGGTCAGTACTTCGAATGTGGGTGCGATACTAGAGTGTCAGAATGGAGCGTGTCAAGGCTCTTATGATCTGTGGCCGTGATTTCTGAGACAGTGTGAAGGCACACAGCCCACGCACGCTACGGCGAGCGGTCGCCCGGGAACGATCACCAACAGCGACAAACAGGAGAACAAAGAGCGCGGGTGGGCGTCAATGGCCAGGACGCCCATGTTGTTGGCCTGAGAGTTTGTCCGCGATAACTGGCCTGTGATTCTGTCCTCCCATGGAATGGGAGACAGTGACAATGCGCAGCAAGGAACAGCAACGGGCAACGGTCCTGAATGGGCTCCTGGAAGGGAGGTATGACGCAGGAGCGGCGGCGGCGCTGATGGGGCTCTCGTCCCGACAGGTGCGGCGGCTGGCGGAAGCGTATCGGCGTGCCGGGCCGCGTGCCCTCGTCCACGGCAATCGCGGCAGGCCGCCTGCACACACACTGGCCGCGGAGACCCGCAGCCAGGTCGTCGAGCTGGCGAGCCAGGCGGCGTACGCCGGCTACAACCACACGCATCTCCACGAGGTGCTTGCGGAAGAGCTGGGCGTGCTGGTGAGCCGGCGCTCCGTCACGCGCATCCTGCGGTCAGCGGGCCTGCGGAGTCCGCGCCGGCGGCGGCCGCGCACGCACCGGCAGCGCCGCGAGCGCTCCGCGCGGACGGGCATGCTGGTCCAGGTCGATGCCAGTGACCACGACTGGCTGGAAGGCCGCGGACCGCGCCTGGCGCTGGTCGGTGCGGTCAACGATGCGACCAAGGAGATCGTCTGGGCGCACTTCCAGGCGCACGAGGATAGCGCCGGCTATCTGCTGCTCCTGCGGGAGACGGTGCGGCGCACCGGCATTCCGCTCGCCTGGTACAGCGACAAACACAGCAGCTTCAAGCGCAACGACAAGGAGCCCTGGACGCTGGCGGAGATCGCAGCCGGGCGGCGCGAGCCGACGCAGGTCGGGCGGGCCCTGGAGGAGCTGGGCGTCACCCTCATCCCCGCGGACTCGCCCCAGGCGAAGGGGCGCATCGAACGCTGCTGGGAGACGCTGCAGGATCGGCTGGTGAAGGAGTTGCGCCGTGCCGGCGCCGCCACCTGCGACCAGGCCAACGCCGCCCTCCACACCTACATCCCGCGCTACAAGGCACGCTTTGCGCTCCCGCCGGCGGACGCCGTGACCGCCTATCGACGGCTGCCTCACCGCATCGATCTGGACGGCGTCTGCAGCATGCACTACGTCCGCGTCGTCGCCAACGACAACACCGTGCGCCTCGAGGAGCGGCTGGTGCAGATCCCGCCGGGCCCGCGCCGCCGGAGCTACGCACAGTGCCGTGTGGAGCTGCAGGAACGGCTCGACGGCGAACTCCTGGTGCTCTACGAGGGTGGCGTCATCGCCCGCCAGCCCCGCCAATCGGACCTGCCGATCCGCGCACGCAGGCGGACGCGCGGCCGGGAACTCCTCGCCGACCCGGGGACGCGCACCCCGCCGCCAGCTCCGCCCGTCAACGATGTCGAGCTGCCCACGGACATCTGGCGCCGCTCCGCACGCGCCACCCGTGGCGCACCTACGGAGCCGCCACGAAAAAACGGACCAGCGCATGACGCCCGGCCCGTCTTTCCTTTTCCCAGCCGCAGCCTATCATGCAGCAGTCGCGACGAAGGAGGACATTCTCTCAGGCCACTAACCGGACAGAATCACAGTCCTACGACATGGCCAGGACGCCCACCCGCAGTCAGAAGTCAGACCTTGATCTTGCGCACGTCCGCGCGCGTGCCGCGGCACACCGGCGCCGGCTGCCACTGCGTCGGCCAGAACTTTAGGTGGCCGTAGCCCCCTGCAAGGTGCAGCCACTTGATCATCCCCGGCTCGATGTCCGAAGGGTTGTTCCAGTTCGGGAACTGGTACGGCTCCCAGCCGTTGTACATGATGATCTGCCCCGGCTGCGCAGACGACGAGATCTTCAGCGGTGTCTGGTACAACCCCATGTCGTTGAACACCTCGACCATCTCGTTGTCCTCAACGTCGCGCAGCGCCGCGTCCGCCGGGCTCATGACCAGGTGCGGCGTGCCGCGGTGCGTCTCCAGCATCGTCTTGTTGACGATGTTCGTGGAGTGCACGCTCCAGCGGTTGTGGCCGCTCGTGATCAGCAGCGGGTAGTCGCCGCCGGCCTTCGGCGCGTCCTTGTGCCGCGGCAACTCCTCGCCCGCCTCCAGGAACCAGTCGTGGTCGATGTAGAACTGCGCCCGCCGCGTCAGCGTCGGGTAGGGGTACTTCTTCTCCGTGTGGTGCCGGTACGGCGCGAACGTGCTGTCCGGCTCGATGTCCGAAGCCTGGCCGAGCGCGCGCGCGTTCATGCCCAGACCCGACCAGCGGATGAATCCCTTGTCGCGCACCGTCTCCAGGCTCGATCCCTCCGGCAGCGCGCCGGTCACGATCGTGTCCTTGATCATCTCATCCGCGATCACGTCCTCGTTCTCCATGAGGCCGTTCATGGAGTAGCGCTCGTACAGGTCGTCGAGCCGGCGCTCGCCGCCGGAACCGTCCTTGTACGTGACGTAGCCGCGCTCCTTCGCGCGCTTCGCCACCGCCTTCGCGAGCAGGCCGAAGATCTCGATCTCCGGCTTCGCCTCGTCGATCGGGTTGACGATGCGGTCGCAGAACGTCAGGTTCATCGTGTGTGTGCTCGGGATGCCGAAGCTGATCTTCTCGTACTGGCTCGCGATCGGCAGCACGTAGTCCGACTCCAGCGCCGTCGCGCTCATGCGGATGTCCATCGTGGCGATCGTCTTGAGCTTCGGCCACAGGTTCTTGATGAGCATCTTGCGTCCGCCGCGCGTGCGCCGCAGCGCGTTGCCGCCGCACTCGATGAACACGCGCGGCTCGACCGCCTTGCTCGGCGATCCCGCCCACCAGCCCTTGTTGAGCGCCTCGTCGTAGTACTCCTGGAACGGACGCGGCATCGACTCGTCGTTCCACTCGGGCCGGTTCCAGTTCTTGTCGAAGCCCGCGTGGTTGTACCAGAGGAAGATCGGCGGCACCCAGCCGCCGGCGCCGTTCTGCGCCGACCGCTTGGTGAACTCGATCGTCGCCAGTTCCTTCGTCATCGTCGGGTCTTCCGCCTGGATCGCGCCGACGAAGTTCTGGTACGCGCCCCACAGCGCGTTCGTGATCTCGCGCCCGCCCGCGGGCTTCGCGGCGCTCATCAGCCAGCCGTCGAACAGCGCCGCCACCCACGCCTGCACGCCCGTGCCCTTGCGCCCCCAGTTGCCCGTCAGCGCGAGCAACAGCAGTTGCGACCGCTCGATGAGGTCGCCGTGGTAGTACTTGCCGGCGTTGTTCAAACTGCCGAGCGTCTTCGTGCGGCCCTTCGCCACCTTGCGCGCGATCTCGCGGATCATCGCCGGGTCGACGCCGCACATCGGCCCCGCTTTCTCCGGCGTGTAGTCCTTCAGCCGCTCGACGACGTGCTCGTACACCGGCCGCGCCGTCACCTTCGAGCCGTCCTTCAGCGTGACGGTGACGGCGCCCTTGAGCGCTGGGTCGATGTCGCCCAGCGCGAGCGTGCCGCGCGGCGCCGCGGCGATCTTCTTCGTCTTCGTGTCGAACCAGTAGAACTGCTCGTCGAAGCCGCCCTCTTGCAGGTCGGACTCGCGCAGGAAGTGGCGGTTGTCGTCGCGCACCAGCAGCGGCAGGTCGGTCTGGTCCTTGATGAAGTCGTCGTGGACCAACCCCTCTTCGACGACCGTCGCCGCCATGCCGAGCGCGAACGCGGCGTCGGTACCGGGCTGCACCGGCACGTAGTAGTCGGCGTGCATCGCCGAGGGCGAGTAGTCCGGCGCGACGGTGATGACGGTCGTGCCCTTGTAGCGGGCTTCGGTGATGTAGTGCTGGTGCGGAATGCGCGTGTACGCCGGGTTGGAGAACCAGATGAAGAACACGTCGGCGTGGAACCAGTCGTCGATGCTGCTGACCGGGTCGAACTTGCCGTACGTCAGGTAATGCCCCGGCGAGAAGTCGTTCATCTCGGCGTTGAGGTCGGTCGTGATGCCGCCGATCATGCCGAAGAAGCGCGTGCGGCCGGTGACGCCCCACGTGCTCATGTTGCAGCCGGACAGCGCGATCATCGACTCCGGACCCTGGTCCTGGATCGCGTCGATGATGCCGTCGGCGACCTCCTCGCACGCTTGCTCCCACGACAGGCGCTCCCAGACGCCGCCGCCGCGATCGCCGACGCGCTTGAGCGGCCAGTGCACGCGCTCGCCGCCGTTGAGCGTGCGGCTCCAGTTCGCGCCTTTCTGGCAGCCCATCGGGTTCATGTCCGGCACGCCCTGTTCGATCACGGGCAGCGTGCCTGCCTGCTCCTCGAAGACGATCTTCTCGTCCCGCACGTACACGCGGTACGGGCAGTTGCCGGGGTAGCAGTCGATACAGTGGCTGCCCCACGCCACGCGGTCGAACTTGAACCGGTCGCGGTATCCCGCTTCCGTGTCGGTCCGCCCCGCGTGCTGCGGGCGCTTTGTGTCCGTCACCATGCAATCCTCCCTCGAAGCCGGGCACCGTCATGTTCGTTTCGCGCCCGTAAAGCTGCAAGTGCCGTGTTTCCGGTCACGGGGGCCATATGGCCCGGCGCCCCTCGCTGCCCGGCACGCACCCCGCGACGAACGGCTCTAGCAGCCCTCCGCCACTGCGCGCGATAGTGCTTGCACCATGGCGCCGATTATTCGCATCATCGGCCGGTCGGGTTCCGGCAAGACCACGCTTCTCACCGAAGTCGTGCGGCTGCTGCTCAACAACGGCACGCGCGTCGCCGTCCTCAAGCACGCGCACCACCGCGTTGACCTCGACCGCAAGGGCAAGGACTCGTTCCGTTACGCCGCCGCCGGCGCCGCGTTCGTCACCGTCGTGTCGCCCGAGAAGATCGCCACGTTCGAGGCGCCGGCGAAGGAGCCGGGACTGCTCGACCTCGCGTTGCGCGTCGGTCACGACATCGACCTGGTGCTCGCCGAGGGTTTCCACGGCGTCGCGACGCCGTACCTGCTGCTCCTCGGCCCGGGCGACGCGTCCCCCGTGCGGAACGAGCCCGGCGAGCTCATCGGCGTGATCCACACCGAGCCCGACGCTCGCGGTGAATTCGAACGCAGCGACCCCGCCGGCGTCGCGCGCGGCATCGCCGACTGGTTGGCCGCCCGGCGCGAGGAAGACGTCGAGCTGGACCGCGCGCTGCGCGAAGCCGAAGCGTTCCACGGCCACCTGTGCCCCGGCCAGGTGCTGGGCGTCCGCCTGGCGATGCTCGGCGTCAAGGCGGCCGGCGTCGAAAACCCAACGCGCTCCAAGAAGCTCATCACCTGGGTCGAGATCGACCGCTGCGGCGCCGATGCCGTGCAGACCGTGACGGGCTGCAAGCCCGGCAAGCGCACGCTCAAGCTCGTCGACTACGGCAAGCTCGCCGCCACCTTCCTCAACACCGAGACCGGCGTCGCCGTCCGCGTCAGCGCCCGCGCCGACTCGCGCACGCGCGCCGCCGAGATGTACCCGCACCTGGAGCGCCACGCCGCGCAGATGGCGGCCTACCGCTCGCTTCCGGACGAAGAGCTCTTCACGTTGCAAGACGTGTCCGTGGAGCTTGGCGAATACGATAAGCCGGGCAAGCCCGGCGCGCGCGTCGTCTGCTCCGTCTGCGGCGAAGAGGTCAATGACCACCGCCACATCGACGGCGACGACGGGCCGATGTGCCGCCCCTGCGCCAGCGGCCCTTACTACCGCGTGATGGGGCGCGACTCGCGCGTGGAACTGCCATGGTGAAAGCAGTCCAGATCTGGACCTCCAACGAAGCCCTGCTCGACCCCGAGGGCGCGCTCTGGCGCGGCATCGACAAGACCGCCGTCACGCTGTCCGCGACGCCGCTCGTCCTTCAGCCGTCCGAATACGTCCAGAACAAGTGGGCTTCGCTCAAGCACGGCGAGACCCCCGAGGTGCGCGTCGCCGCCGCCCACAACGGCAAGTCCGTCTTCTTCCGCCTGGAGTGGGACGACAAGGTGGACGACAGCCACCCCAACGACATGGCGGACTTCCCCGACCAGTGCGGCGTCATGATGCCGCTCAAGGACGACGCCCCGATCGCCGAGATGGGGCTCGAGGCACAGCCGGTCAACATGTGGCTCTGGCGCGCCGACCTCGAAACGCCGCATTACGTCACGGCGCAGGGCCGCGGGACGGCGACGCGTCACCCGGATTCGCCGCTCACCGGAAAGGGAGTCTGGCGCGACGGCGTCTGGCACGTCGTCATCGCGCGCCCGTTCAACGTCAGCCTGCCGGCCGCCTACGTCGTGCCGCTCGCGCCCGGCATGAAGCACAAGTGCACGTTCGCCGTGTGGCAGGGGTCGAACAAGGAGCGCGGCGGCCTCAAGGCCTACCAGCCTCTGTGGCAGCCGCTGGAGATCGAAGCATGAGCACGCCGGCGACCACGATCACCATCGATGACGGCACCGCCGCGCGCTCCGAGCTGTACGGCCTGCTCGCCGACGCGCTGGAGTTCCCGTCGAAGGACTTCCACTTGCAGGTGCAGGCGCGCGTCTTCAGCGAGCACGTCGGCGCGCTCAGCGCGGCGCTACCGTACACGCTCGGCGAAGAGGTCGATCTCGGCGCCGCTCGCCGACGCCGGCGACTACGTGAGCTTCCAGGGCGAATACATCCGCCTGTTCGATGTCGGGGCTGTGCGGCCGCCGCTGCCGCTGTACGGCGGCGAGTGGGGCGGCGCGCGCAAGCGGTCGATGGAGGAGGCGCTGCGCTTCTACCGCTTCTTCGGGCTGAAGGTCGACGACGGCGCCCACGAGCTGCCGGACCACGTCACCGTCGAGTCTCGAGTTCATGCAGATCATGGCCTTCACCGAGGGCATGGCGCGCGCCCGCGACATGGACGCCGTGCCGTTCCTGCGCGCCGAGCGCGACTTCCTGGAGCGCCACCCGGGCAAGTGGTGGCCCGCCCTCCGCCGCAAGCTGCCGGCACAGGAACCCTGCGCCTTCTACGCCGCGCTCGTCGCCCTCACCGGCGCCCTCCTCGCCGCCGACCAGCGCTACATCCGCGACCTTCTCACCGAAGCGTAGTTCATAGTTCGCAGTTCAACAGTTGACAGAAACGCCCGCCGAAGGCGGGCGTTCTCATCACTACCAACTACGAACCCCTACAACCTATCACCTACCACCTACAACCTCCCGACCCGGCGTGGTGACGCCGCGCGCGCACGCCCCGCACGCGGCGCCACCGTCTACTGGTTGGCCTGCCCGCCCGGAGGCCTCAAGGACGCCGGCACCTTGAGGAACGCGTAGGTCGTAGCTGTGAACATCGGCCGCGTCCACTTGATGCCCACCTTCAGCTTGCGCCGGAGCAGCTCGCGGTATGGGTTCGCCTGGCCGATGAGCGTCTCTGTCTGCAACTTCAGCGGCCCCGTGATCTTCCCGTCGAGGTCCGCATCCAGGCCGTTCCGCACCGTCACGCCCGCGCCGTCGAAGACCAGCGTGACGTCCGCCTCCGGCTCCGTCGAGCGCAGCCCGAGCTTGCCGTGGAGTTTCTGCGCCGCGGCGACTTTGCCCGCATCGGCGGCGACGATCGCCTCGATGTGCTGCTTGATCAGCTTCGCCAGGATGTTCGCCTGCTCCTCGCCGTCCGCGAGGATCACGCTGAGCGCCGAGGCCGCGGCCGCCGTGCTCGTCGCCGTGTCGTTCACTTCGCCCCTCCCGTCGTGCCGTCCGCCCGCACCTTCTCGATCTCGACCTTCTGCGCGCGCGGAGTGTGGCTCGGCTGGCCGTGGATCGGCCGGAAGTCCAGGTGGCCGTAGCCGCCCAGCATGTGCAGCGGCTTGAATGCCCCGGCGACTATCGTCTGGCTGCTCGCCCAGTTCTCGAACTGGTACGGCTCCCACGCGTGGTAGATGACGGCCTGGCCCGGCTGCAGCGCCGGCGTCGGCTTCGCGTGCACGCGGAAACCGCCGACGTCGTTGTGCACCCACACGACGTCGTGGTCGGCGATGTCCCGTGCGAGCGCGTCCCGCTGGCTCATGTACAGCACGGGCTCGCCGCGTTGCAGGTTCAACATCGTCTTGTTCGCGCGGAAGATCGCGTGGATGCTGTGCCGCGTGTGACCGCCCGTCACTTCGATGGGGTAGTCGCCGCCGCCGTTCGGGTTCTCCTTGTGCACCGGCAGCCCTTCGCCGGCATCGATGTACCACGGGTGGTCCAGGTAGAACTGCTGGCGGCCGGTGAGCGTCGGCCACGGCTCCTTGTTCTCGACGAACCACTTGAGCGGCGCCAGCGCCTCGCCGTCTTCCATGTCGGAGCAGATCGCCGTGATGGGCCCGTAGCTGCCGGGGCTCTTCACCCGCACCGCGCCCTTCTCGGAGATCTCCTTCCATGACACCCCCTGCAGCGGCTGGGAATTGCTGATCGAGACGTCGAGCGCTTTCGTGTCGTCGCCTTCGTTGAACTCGCCGTTCAGGCTCCAGTCGTCGTAGAAGCGCTTGGGGTCGTGTACGTTGCCCTGCGCGTCGAGGTACGTCCCCTCTTCGCGCTCGCGCGCCCGCTGCTGTATCTTCGTCGCCAGCCTGGCCATGATGTCGAACTCGCTCTGCGACTCGTAGAGCGGCTCCACCGCCTCTTCGCCGACGCAGATGTACGGCACCAGCGACTGGCAGAACTTGATGCCCGCCTTCTCGTGCCAGCCCGCCGCCGGCAGGATGATGTCCGAATGCATCGCCGAGCTCGACATGCGGAATTCCCACACGGCGATCAGCTCCAGGCTCTCCCAGAGGTTCTCGCGGATGATGTGCGGCGCCGGCCAGCGGCGCAACGGGTTCATGCTCGTGTACAGCATCATCCGCGGCTTCGGCCCCACCGGCATCCAGTTGTTGTCGAACGCTTCCTTCGCGTACTCCTCGACCTTCTTCGGCAGCGCCGGGTCGTGGAACGCCATGTTGTTGACGACCTTCCGGTACCCCTCGTCGTGCGCGTACAACCACGCCATCGTCGGCGCGCTGCTGGACATGCCCTTCGACATCTTCTTCATGATGTTCTCGATGTCGCGCACCTTGGGGCGCTGGTCCGGCGCCGGCGCCTGGCCGATCAGCGCCAGTTGGCCCTTGTCGTAGGTCAGCGGCATGTTCCACCAGGCGCCGATGCGCAGCCCGCCGCCCTGCTTGCCCGTGTGGCCGGCCAGCGCCGAGATCAGGATCATCGAGCGCTGGAACAGGTCCATGTGGTAGTGCTTGCACGCGCCCCACGACGCGAAGATCGATGCCGCCTTCGCCTTCGCGTAGTCGCGCGCCACCTTGCGTACGACGTCCGGGTGCACGCCCGTGATCGCCTGCACCTTCTCGATCGTGTAGTCCTCGTCGAGTTGCTTCTTCAGCTTCTCCCACAACGGCCGCACCGCCACGCTCGATCCATCCTTGAGCGTGACCGTGTACGAGCCTTCGAGCGAAGGCTTGATGCCGCCGAGTGCGATCGACGCCGTCGCGTGGCCCTTGCTGCCCGGTGCTTCGACGATCGCCTTCGTCTTCGTGTCCCAGAAGAAGAAGATCTCATCGCTGCCGCCCTCGGACACGTCGGACTGGCGCAGGAAGCGCTCGTTGTCCTCGCGCACGAGCAGCGGCAGGTCCGTCTGCTCCTTCACGTAGTCGGCCTTGTACAGCTTCTCGTCGATGATCACCTTCGCGACGCCAAGCGCGAACGCTGCGTCCGTCGCGACGCGCAGGTTCACCCAGAGGTCCGTGTGCATCGCCGTCGGGTTGTAGTCCGGCGCGACGATCACCACCTGTGCGCCCTTGTAGCGCGACTCCAGCATGAAGTGCACGTCCGGGATGCGCGTGTACGACGGGTTGCCCAGCCAGATCATGATGTAGTCGGAGTTGCAGTAGTCGTCCGAGGTCCCGTCGGTGTTGAACAACCCCCACGTCTGGATCGCACCCATCGGGAGGTCGCCCACGCTCGCCCATTCGTCGAGCGACGTTGTGCCGATCAGCGACGTCAGCCGGAACTGCGCCGGCGTGCCCGGCCCGAAGTCAATGTTCGTCGTCCCCATGTCGTAGACGATCGATGCCGGTCCGTCCGTCGCGCACACGTCGAGGATCTTGTCCGCGATCGTCGTCAGCGCTTCGTCCCAGGAGATGCGCTCCCACTTGCCGGAGCCACGCTCGCCGACGCGCCTAAGGGGGTACTTGATGCGCGTCGCGTCGTACATCAGGTCGGCGTAGATCATGCCCTTCTGGCAGCCGCGAGGGTTGAAGTCCGGCAGGTGGTCGCCCGATGCCTCGTAGATCGCGTTCTGCTCTTCGCGCCAGACGATCCCGTCCTTCACGAAGAGGTTGAGCGTGCACGCGGCGATGCAGTCCGCCTGGTTGCACGTGCCTTTGACGACCTTGTCCCAGCTCCACTGGTCCCTGTACAGGGCCTCGGCTGAGGTGTAAGGGGTAACGGCGGCGGCGCCGCTGCTGGTGAGGCGCTTGCCGGGTGCTGAAGGCGCGGCCTTGCGAGTGGGCGATGGGGCGTGCTGAACCATGGCTCCTCCTGGAAAGGCAGAAGCCGGGGTCAGTACCGGTATAGCCGGGTGGGGCCCGCGTCATAAGGGCCAAAAGGCCCGCCCGGCGCATGTCACAGGCCCCGTGCCGCGATCGGTGCCATTCGCGGCGCTTGGACGTGACATTCGGCAGCAGGCTTCGATGCTTCAGCGGGACGAAAATGCCGGAATCGAGGCGGTGCCCACATGCGCGAGTCCAGACGGCGTTCGGTGTGTGTCTTTTGGCGGTCTCGATGTGACTTTTGGCCCCTGACGGCTTAATTAAGCGCTTGCTAGATTAACGGCCGTCGTACGTGCGCTCACCAAGCGGAGGAGAGTATGGCACAGGTCAAGACCCGCACGAAGAAGGCCGTCCCCGCGCGCAACGGACACTCCGGCCGGAGCGCCCGCGCCGTCCGCATTTCACCGGCCACCCCCAAGCCTGGCGAGGACGCCTACCGCGAGCAGATCAAGTGGTCCAAGTGGACCTGGGGCAGCCACTGCGTCGACTGCTACCCCAGCAACTGCCCGTTCCGCGTCTACGTCGGCAAGGACGGCGAGGTCTGGCGCGAGGAGCAGTCCGGCACCTACGGCACCGTCGAGCAGGGCGTGCCCGACTTCAACCCCGCCGGCTGCCAGAAGGGCGTTAGCTGGCACAGGCTGCTCACCGGCAAGGAGCGCGTGCTCAAGCCGCTGAAGCGCGCCGGCGAGCGCGGCGAAGGCAAGTGGCAGGAAGTCTCCTGGGATCAGGCCCTCACCGAGATCGCGGACCACATCATCGACGCCGTGCAGGAGCAGGGGCCGGAGTCCGTCATCCGCATCGGCGAGCCGGCCGAGGGCGGCACGCAGTCTCTCGTGTACGGCAGCGCGGTCGTCGGCCACATCGGCGGCACCATCACCGACGTGCAGGCCGAGATCAACGACTTCTCTCCCGGCATCTACATCACCTTCGGCAAGTTCGACCCCGCCGCGAGTTGCGACGACTGGTTCCACACGGACCTCATGCTCTGCTGGCAGATCAACCCCGCCTACACGTCGATCCCCTGGTACCACTTCATCGCCGAAGGCCGCTACCGCGGCGCCGAAGTCGTCGTCATCGCGCCCGACTTCAACCCGACGGCCCCGCACGCCGACTACTACGTGCCGGTGCGCATCGGCGCCGACGTCGCGCTGGCCAACGCTATGTGCCAAGTGCTGATCGAAGAGAATCTCGTCCACTGGAACTTCGTCAAGGAACAGACGGACCTGCCGCTGCTCGTCCGCATGGACAACCAGCGCTTCCTGCGCGCCAGCGACGTCGATGGCGGCCGCGACGACCAGTTCTACTGGTTCGACGAGAAGGCCGGCGAGATCGTCGAGGCGCCGCGCGGCACGCTCGCCCTCAAGCGCCGCAGCCCGGCGCTCGAAGGCGTCTTCAAGGCGAAGCTCAAGGGCGGCAAGACCGTCAAGGTCACGCCCGCCTTCGCGCTGCTCAAGAAGATGCTCAACGACGAGTACACGCCGGAGAAGGCGCAGGCCCTCAGCGGCACCAACCCCGAGCTCGTGCGCACCATCGCGCGCAAGGCGGCGAAGAAGCGCACGCGCATGCTCATGGGCTGGAACTCGGGCAAGTACTACCACGGCGACCTCATGGAACGCTCCATGATGCTCGTCCTCGCGCTCACCGGAAACTGGGGCAAGAAGGGCACGGGCGCCCGCTCGTGGGCCGTCGGCATGTTCGATGGCCAGTTCTTCGCGCCCAACAAGCCCGTGCCGGGCCAGGACATCACACGCCAGGCGATGCTCGGTGGCGAGGCCATGCGGGCGGCGATGCGCGCGGAAGACCCGACGATGACCGACGAGATCATCGGCCACGAGATGGCGTACCGCGGCGCCGCGATGGGCGGCATGGTCCCGCCGTGCGTTCTTCTGGTACTACCACTGCGGCTACAAGGAGATCTGGAACAAGAAGACCTGGGGCGACGTCGGCATGAAGCGCTCGTTCGACGAGTACTTCAACGAGGCGATCGACAAAGGGTGGTTCACCGGCACCATGCAGCCGGCGAAGACGCAGGAACCGCGCATCATCTTCGAGGTCGGCTCGAACCTGCTGCGGCGCCAGCGCGGCGGCCAGAACATGCTGCTCAAGAACCTCTGGCCGAAGCTGAGCTGCATCATCAGCATCGACACCCGCATGAACACGACGGGCATGTGGTCCGACTACGTGCTGCCCGCCGCACACCACTACGAGAAGCCGAACTTCTGCTACTCGACCCCGCACATCATGCACCTCACCTACTCCGACCAGGCGGTGCCACCGCGCGGCGAGTCGAAAGATGAGTTCACGATCGCGGTCGAACTCTCGAAGAAGATCGAGGAGCGGGCGAAAGCGCGCAAGTTCGTCGAGTACACCGACGCGCATGGCATGCCCCGCCGGCTCGACAACATCGTCAACAAGATGACGCTGAACGGCTACTACGACAGCTCCGAAAAGGTGCTGGACGAGATGGTGCGCGACAGCGTGGTCATGGGCAACCTGCCGGAGGGCACCACGCTCGACACGTTTAAGGAGAAGGGCTACGTCCGCTTCAAGGATTGGGGCATGTCGCCGATGGCGATCGGCCAGGCGTCCGACATCTACGAAGACGAGACGCACGCCCCGTTCCGCTGGCACGTCGAGAAGAAAGTGGTCTTCCCAACGCTCACCCGCCGCGCCCAGTTCTACATCGACCACGACTGGTTCCTGGAGGCCGGCGAAGAGTTCCCCGTGCACAAGGAGACCCCCGCGCAGGGCGGCGACTACCCGTTCCACCTGACGAGCGGACACCCGCGCTGGTCCATCCACTCCATGAACATGACCAACCGGATCATGCTGAACACGCACCGCGGGCACCCGTTCGTCTACATCAACGTCGCCGACGCCGAGACGCGCGGCATCGCCGACGACGAAGTCATCGAGCTCTACAACGACATGGGCTCCATAAAGGTCGCCGCGCGCGTTGCGCCGTCGGTGCGTCCCGGCCAGCTCATCATCTACAACGGCTTCGAGCCGCTCCAGTTCGAGAACTGGTACGACCCGGCGAACGTCGAGCCCGGCATGGTCAAGTGGCTCGCCTTCGCGGGCGGGTACGGACATCTCCGTTACCGCGGCATTCACTGGCAACCCGTTCCCATCGACCGGGCCATCCGGCTCGATGTGCGGAAGATCAAGGCCGAACCGGGAAAGGAGGCATAGGTGAGCATGCTCGCGAAGAAAGTATCGGACGCTTCGGCACTGCTCGATCCCCAGGCGAAGGCGTGGGACAAGGTAGACCGCGAGGTGGTGGACCTTGTCGGCATGCCCGTCCACCTACAGACGTCTCGCTACGTGCGGACGGTGTGGGCGGACAAGCTGATCGGAAAGGTGCGTGCGGTGTCCGTGCGCGCCGCCCACGACGGCGAGCGCGTCGCCGTCCGGCTCGAATGGGCCGATGACACGCAGAACACAGAGTTCGCCGACCGAAAGTTCCCGGACGCCGCGGCCGTCGTCTTCCCGTCGAACGGCGATGCGCCGCTCGTCACGCTCGGCGCACCCGACGCCAAGGTCAACGAATGGTTCTGGCGCGCCGACCTGGAGCAGGGCGAGAACCGCGTCGCCGGCGGCCTCGGCACCGACGTAAAGGCCGATGGCGCGGCCATCGACTCCCGCGCCGCCTGGAAGGACGGGCGCTGGACCGTCGTCGTCAGCCGCGCGCTGAAGGCGAAGGGCGCCGACAACGTCAAGCTCAACCCGGGCAAGCCGGTCAAGGTCGGCTTCTCCATCTGGGAGGGCACAAACCAGGAACGCGGTGACTTGCGATCGTACTCACGCCAGTGGCGCGAGCTCACGCTGGAATCATAGGAGGAGCAGGCCATGGCGAAGAACGGATCATCCGGAGGGAAAGCAGCCATCGCGCACCGGGCGCAGAACCAGATCGCGATGGTGTTCGACCTCAACAAGTGCATCGGCTGCCAGACGTGCTCGGTCGCCTGCAAGACCCTGTGGACCAGGGACGAAGGCACCGACTACCAGTGGTGGATGACGGTCAACACGCAGCCCGGCAAAGGCTGCCCCATGGACTGGGAGCAGATGGGCGGCGGCTACCGCGACGGCGTGCCCCAGGCCGGCACCCTGCCCACGCGCGAGGAGTTCGGCGGCGGCTGGGACTTCAACTACGACGAGGTCTTCTACCAGGGCAAGGGCAACACCGTGCACCTGCAGCCCGTCGGCAAGAAGCCGACATGGGGCCCGAACTGGGACGAGGACCAGGGCGCCGGCGAGTACCCGAACGCCTACTACTTCTACCTGCCGCGCCTCTGCAACCACTGCACGCACCCGGGGTGCGTCGAAGCCTGCCCGCGCGGGGCGATGTACAAGCGGCCGCAGGACGGCATCGTGCTGCGGGATGAGGAGCACTGCGACGGCCTGCAGTTCTGCGCCGAGGCGTGCCCGTACAAGAAGATCTACTTCAACTACGTGAAGAAGGTCAGCCAGCACTGCATCATGTGCTTCCCGCGGCTCGAGCAGGGCGTCGCGCCCGCGTGCGCGCGCCAGTGCCCGGGACGCCTGGTGTTCGTCGGCCACCTCAACGACAAGGAGCGGCCGATCCACAAGCTGGTGTACGACTGGGAGGTGGCGTTGCCGCTTCACCCCGAGTACGGCACCGACCCTAACATCTTCTACGTGCCGCCGATGAGCCCGTACCGCCTGAAGGAAGACGGCAGTCTCGACCACGAGACGCCGCGCATCCCCATGGAGTACCTGGAGCGCCTCTTTGGCCCACGCGTCCACAAGGCGCTGAACACCATGGAGAGCGAGCTCAAGAAGGTACGGGCCGGCGGCAAGTCCGAACTACTGGACACGCTCATCGTGTACCGCTGGCACACGTTGTTTGAGCCGTTCACACGCGACCCTGTGGAGGTGGGTGGACCGCAAACAGCGAGCAAGCGCTAACGATATTAGAGGCCGGGGTCGGAAGCCCAGCCGGCGTCCATACAGGCGAAGACGATGAGCGGTGGTCCGTCCATAGCGGACGGTGCCAGCGGGACGCCCGTACCGGACGACGGCTGGGCTTTTCCATAGGAGCGGATTGGTTGTCATGAGCCGAATTACTCGGCGGACATTCATCAAGGGCAGCGGCGCCATCATCGCCGGTCTCAGCCTGAGCCGCCTTGTCCCTCTACCAAACTTCGACCGCATACTCTCGACCGCCGCCCGCACCTACTCCTCGTTCGAGGACCTTTATCGGCAGAAGTGGACCTGGGACAAGGTGACCTGGGGCACGCATCTCGTCGACTGCTACCCCGGCTCGTGCTCGTGGCGCGTCTACACCAAGGACGGCATCGTCCTCCGCGAGGAGCAGGGCGCGCAGTACCCCGTCGTCGAAAAGGGCGTGCCCGACATGAACCCGCGCGGCTGCCAGAAGGGCTGCAGCTTCAGCGAGGTGATGTACGGCGCCGAGCGCATCACCTACCCCATGCGCCGCACCGGCCAGCGCGGCGAGGGCAAATGGGAGCGCGTCTCCTGGGACGAAGCGCTCACCGACGTCGCCGATGCGATCATCGATGGCGTGCAGGAGCCAGGGCCCGGAGTCGATCATCAACGACTTCGGCACCGGCGAAGGCGGCATCGTCCACGGCGCGATCCCGAGCTGGCGGCTCGTGCGCCTGCTCGGCGGCACCGTCCTCGACAACAACGCCCTCACGTCCGACTTCAACGTCGGGCTGTACGAGACGTTCGGCAAGTTCCAGTTCGCCAGCTCCATCGACGACTGGTACCACGCCGACCTCATCATGCTCTGGCACATGAACCCGCTCTACACGCGCATCCCCTCGGCGCATTTCATCACCGAGGCGCGCTACAACGGCGCGAAGGTCATCTCCATCGCGCCGGACTACAACGCATCGACGATTCACGCCGACCTCTACGTCCCCGTCGAGATCGGCACCGACGCCGCGCTCGCGCTTGCCGCCTGCAAGCTGATCATCGATGACGGCAAGCACAACGCGGCGTTCGTGAAGGAGCAGACGGACCTGCCGCTGCTCGTGCGCACCGACACCAGCCGCTACCTGCGACAGCCGGACGTCGACGGCAAGGGCCGCGAGGATCAGCTCTACTTCTGGGACGACGCGTCGGGCGGCCTCGCGCGTGCGCCGCGCAAAACGCTCAGGCTCGGAAAGATCGAGCCGGCGCTCGAAGGCGAACACGACATAACGTTGCACGACGGCTCGACCGTCACCGTGCGCCCTGCGTTCGTCGCGCTGCGCGAGCAGCTCGAGCAGTACACGCCGGAGCGCGCGTCAAGCATCACCGGCGCGTCGCCGCGCTCGATTCGCCGCCTGGCGGAGATGGTCGCGGCGGCGAAGCGGGTGCACATCCTGCAGGGCTTCAACACGCCCAAGTACTACCACGGCGACCTCATCGAGCGGTCGATGGCGCTGCTGCTGGCGCTCACCGGCAACTTCGGGCGGCCGGGCACCGGCCTGCGCGGCCACAACAGCAGTCAGCTCGTCATGGCCAACGGCCTCAAGGGCAAGCCCGGCTTCGAAGGCTTCATGGAGCTTGCTGCGAACCAGCTCGAGATCGAGGACGAAGCCCTCAAGCACGACCCGGACCTAACGCCGGAGATGCTCGCCGTCGAGGTCGAGCGCGCGGAGGCCCGCCACAGCAAGCTCTCGCCGCTGCCGATGAGCGGCATTCTGACGCCGCCGCACTTCTTCTGGTACTGGCACGCCGGCTTCAAGGACGCGTGGAACAACGCCGCATGGTCCGACACCGGTATGAAGCGCACGTTCGATGAGTACTTCAACGAGGCCATCGACAAGGGCTGGTGGGACGACCTGATCCAGCCGGCGAAGGACCAGAAGCCCAGCGTCTTCATCGAGGTCTGCGGCAACACGCTGCGCCGCACGCGCGGCGGCGGCAAGCTGCTGCTCGACAACGTCTGGCCCACCTGCAAGATGGTCGTCACGATCGACTACCGGATGAGCGCCACCGCGCGCCAGTCCGACATCTTCCTGCCGGCCGCCGCCTACTACGAGAAGACCGACTTCCGCTTTCCGACGGCGCACCTCAACTTCCTCGTCTTCACCGACAAGGCCGTCGACCCGCCGGGCGAGGCGAAGCCGGAGTGGGAGATCAACTGGCTCCTCGCGCAGAAGATCGAGCAGCGTGCCCGCGCGCGCGGCGTCAACGCGTACCAGGACCGGCGAAAGCGCACGTACCACTTCAACGGCCTGCTCAACCGCTTCTCCATGGACGGCCAGATCGGCCCGCACGACGACGACAAGCTCGCGCAGGACCTCATCGACGACACGGTCCGCGCGGGCGCGCTGCCGGAGAAGACGGACCTGGCGACGTTCCGCAAGAAGGGCATCGTCCGCTTCACGCACATCGGCGTCGACGCCGTCGGCCAGAATCAGGCGACCGACATCAAGCCCGACAAGACGGTGAACCCGCTGAGCTGGCACGTTGACGACAAGCTGCCGTACCCCAGCTACGCCCGCCGCATCCAGTTCTACATCGACCACGAATGGTTCCTGGAAGCCGGCGAGGCGCTGCCGGTGCACAAGCCCACCCCGCTCATGGGCGGCGATTACCCGCTGATGATGACCAGCGGCCACCAGCGCTGGTCTATCCACTCCATGTGGGCCGTCAACAAGACGCTCTCGCACACTCACCGCGGCCATCCCACGCTCTTCATGAACCCGGCCGACATGAAGAAGCGCAACCTCGCCGATGACGAGGAGGTGAACGTCCGCAACGACATGGACTCGTTCATGGTGCGCGTGAAGATCTCGCCCGCGACGAAGCCGGGAACGGTCATCGTCTACCACGCCTGGGAGCCGTACCAGTATCGCGGCGGCAAGTCGTACGACTTCGCGATCCCCGGCCTCATCAAGTGGCTGCACCTCGCGGGCGGCTACGGGCACCTCAACTACTACCGCTGGAACTGGGTGCCCCAGCAGGTCGACCGCGGCGTGCCCGTCGAAGTGGAGAAGATCACGTGAAGGTGAACCTCGTCGCGGTCCAGGCCAAGCCGAAGATTTCGGACTACGCCGACGCCGAGGCGTTTTACGACAAGATGGCCGACCTCATGAAGCGCGCCGTCAAGGACGTCGACCGCTCGCTGCCGACGCTCGTCGCCTACCCGGAGGGCATCGGCCTGCCGCTCGCCTTCGTCCCGCAGACCTACCACCAGATCGGCGACGCGAAGACGATCTTCCAGGTGTTCCTGCGGGCCGTGCCGAAGAATCTGCCGCGCTTCTCCAGGGCGGTGCTCAAGTTCCGCACCGCGTTCTTCCGTACGGTCTTCCTGGAGACCGCGCTCGAGGCCGAGGACATCTACGTCTCGACGTTCTCCACGCTCGCGCGCGAGTACGGCGTCTACCTGGCCGCCGGCTGCATCTACCTGCCCCACATCGAGGAAGAGGCGGTGAAGGGGCGGCACATCATGAGCAAGGCCGTCTACAACCAGTCGTACTTCTTCAACCCCGCCGGCGTCTGCCTCCGCCGTACGCCGAAGGTCAACCTGGCGCCGCCGACGGAGCAGCGCTTCGGCTTCAGCCCCGGCAACCGCGCCGACGTCCTCCCCGTCGACACGAAGATCGGCCGCCTCGGTACGCTCGTCTGCTACGACGCGTTCCACCGCAGCCTCATCGAGCGCATGGACGCGATGGCGGTCGAGATCATCATCAACCCGTCCCACAACGAGCGGCGCTGGGATGCGCCCGCCGGCTTCAACAAGTCGATCACCGTCGGCGAAGCGTGGATGCGCCACGGCCTGCCGACGATGATCCAGGGCCGCGAGCACCTCAAGTACGGCGTCACTCCCATGCTCGTCGGCCCCGTGTTCGACGTGCGCTCGCACGGCCAGTCACGCATCTGCCGCAACCTCGGCCGCGCCGACGCCGACCCGCACGACGCGTTGCTCGCGCAGGCCCTGGTCGACGAGGAGGACGTCATCCACGCGACGGTCGACGTCGCCGGCCCGTTCGGCCTCAACGGCGCCGGGCCGCTGCCGCCGCGCATCGATGAGCTT
This sequence comes from uncultured Chloroflexia bacterium, assembly GCA_963701135.1. GTDB lineage: Bacteria > Chloroflexota > Dehalococcoidia > DSTF01 > JACRBR01 > CAYJMJ01. The sequence goes on along the minus strand of OY969567.1, from coordinate 1,457,211 downwards.
GCGGAGGGCATGTATGGCGTTCCGTGACGCGACCCGCTGGATCACGTCGCCGCCCGCGACGGGTGAGCTGGCCGAGAGCCGGCCGCTGACCGCGCGCAATTACGTCATGCTCTGGGGCGCGCTCTGCATGAGCCTGTTCGCCTTCGTCCCGGGCGCCTACCTTGTCCCCGCGCTCCGCCTCCGCGACGCGATCGCCGTGGCCGCGCTCGGAAGCCTCGCCGGCGCCGCCGTCCTTGCCGCCGTCGCCGCGAGCGCCGCGCAGCGCCGCCGCAACACCGTCGGCCTGCTCTCGTCGGCGCTCGGCGTCCCCGCCGGAGGCGTCATCGCCGGCATGCTGCTCGTGCGGCACGTCGTCTGGGCCACGTTCACGCTCGCCTTCGCGGCGAACGTCGCGGCGCACGTGCCGGGGCTCGGTGGCGGCAAGGCGCTGTGGGGCGTCGCGCTCGGCGCCATCGCGCTGGCGCTCGCGCTGCTGCCTCCGCGCACATTCGTCGAGCGATGGATCGGCCGGTTCACGTTCTGGGTCGGGCTGCTCTTGATCGCGCTCATCACGCTCACCGGCGTCACCACGTACGGCATCCCCGTGCTGCACGACGCCGACGGCCTCGGCGGCTGGCCGACGCGCGCCCAGGGCTTCGACCTCATCGCGGCGCTGCCGCTGCTCTGGCTGCCCGTTGCCGCCGATTACGCACACGACGCCCGCTCGCGGCGCGATGCGTTCACCGGCGCGTTCGCCGGCGCCGGCGTCATGAGCGCCTGGTACGCCATCGTCGGCGTGCTGTGGGTGTTCGCCGTCAGCTCGCGCGACGTCGCCGGCTTCATCGCGTCGTTGCCGATCGGCGCGGGTGCGCTCGTCATCGTCATCGCCCTCCAGTCGAACGCCGTCGCCGCGAACGTATACGCGGCGTCGCTCGCCGGCGGCCGCTTCGGCTATCGATGGTTCCGGCCCGCGCTCGTCCTCTCCGCGATCGCCGCCGGCGCGCTCGTCGTCGCCACCGATGCGCTCGGGGTCGAGGACCTGGCCCTGTTGCTCGCCTCCATCTGCCTGCCGCTGTTCGCCGTCGTGCTCGTGCGCCCGCTCGTGGCTAACGCCCCGTACGCGCTCTCGTGGCTTGCCTGGGCCGCCGGCGTGCTCGCCTACGGCTGGATCAACCCCGGCGACTTCACTCCCTGGCGCGACGCGATGGACTTCATCTTCGCGACGGTGCTCCGCGCGCCGTTCCCGCTCGGCGGCGAACTGACGGCGTGGCCCGCGACGCTCGTCTCATTCGCGGTGGCCGCGGGCGCCTACTTGTTCGTGGCATCGGCCTGGGTGTCCGCGCGAAACCTCGCGTCGAAGTTGCGGAGGGCCGCCTGATGGCAGAGCGCGCAAAGACCCCGCAGCGCCAGCTCGCGATGGTGTTCGACCTCAACAAGTGCCTGGGTTGCCAGACCTGCACGGTTGCCTGCAAGACGCTCTGGACCGACGAGCCGGGCATGGAATACATGTGGTGGAACGTGGTCAACACACTCCCCGGCGACGGCTCCCCCCGCCAATGGATGGACCTCGCGGGCGGCTTCGGCGCGGACGGCAAGTCCAAGCCCAGCGTGCTGCCTTCGACCGAGGACTTCGGCTACGCGTGGGACTATAATTACGATGAAGTCTGGAACGGCGGACCCAACGTCATGCTGACGAAGGACCGTGAAACGAACTGGGGCATGAACTGGGAGGAAGACCAGGGCGCAGGGGAGTGGCCCAACTCCTACTTCTTCTACCTGCCGCGCATCTGCATGCACTGCACGCGCCCCGCCTGCCTCGAAGCGTGCCCGCGCACCGCCATCTACAAGCGCGAGGACACCGGCACCGTCCTCATCGATGAAGAGCGCTGCCACGGCTACCGCTTCTGCGCCGAGGCGTGCCCGTACAAGCGCATTTACTTCAATCCCGAACGCCGCCTCTCCCAGAAGTGCGTGCTCTGCTTCGCCCGCGTCGAGCAGGGCGTCGCGCCGGCGTGCATGCGCCAGTGCCCCGGCCGCGTGCGCTTCTTCGGCTACCTCGACGACGAGAAGAGCGCCGTCCACAAGCTCGTCGAGCAGTGGAAGGTCGCGATCCGTCTGCACGCTGAGTTCGGCACCGAGCCGAACCTCTACTACGTGCCGCCGCTCGCACCGCCGCGCCTGCTGCCCAACGGCGATATCGATGATGAGAACCCGCGCATCCCGAATGAGTACCTGGAGTGGCTCTTCGGCAAGGATGTGTGGCCTGCGCTCGATACGCTGAAGGCGGAGATGGCGAAGCGCGCCAACGGCGAACCCTCGGAGCTGATGGACACGCTCATCGCCTACGAGCACAAGGACATGTTCGGCGGCTTCACGAAGGACCCCGCGAAGCTGGACCGCAATCCCGGCCGCGTCGACACCGGGCAGTTGTTCTCGCCCGGCACGCAGAAGGATTCGTGAGGGTCGATGCGACATTACATCCTGCAGCGGCTCCTCCTGAACGTCCCGGTGATCCTCATCGTCGTGACGCTCGTGTTCTTCACGAGCCACGTCCGCCCGGACTACGCGGAGCAGCGCGCGGCCCAGGGCCAGTCCAGCACCAAGGACTACCAGGAGGCCATCAAGGCGATCCGCCACCAGCTTGGCACCGACAAGCCGCTGTGGCGGCAGTACACCAACTACCTCGGCGACGTCACGCGCGGCGACTTCGGCACCTCGTTTATTACCGGCCACACGGTCACCTCGGAGCTCAAGGACCGCCTGCCGGCGTCGATGGAGCTCGGGGCATTGCAGATTCTCCTTGCGCTCGTCATCGCGGTGCCCATCGGCATCATCTCGGCGATCCGGCAGGATTCGTGGATCGACTACGTGTTGCGGTTCGTCACCATCCTCGGCGTCGCGGTGCCGTCGTTCTATCTCGGCACGCTGCTTCTACTGTTCTCCACCAAGCTCATCGGTTGGACGCCGCCGCTCATCACGACCTCCTACCGCGAGATTTGGGAGGACCCCACCGCCAATCTGAAGATGATGCTCCTGCCGGTGCTCGTTGGTGGCTTCGCCGAGGCCGCCGTGATCATGCGGCTGCTCCGCTCCGAAATGCTCGAAGTGCTGCGCCAGGACTACGTGCGCACCGCCTGGTCGAAGGGCCTGCGTGAGCGCGTCATCGTCGTCCGGCACGTGCTTCGCAACGCGCTGGCACCCGTCGTGACCATTCTCGGCGTGCTGATCGGCGTCCTGTTCGGCGGCAACGTCGTGCTGGAGAGCATGTTCTCGATCCCCGGCGCCGGCCAGTTCATCGTCATCTCACTCAAGCAGAACGATCAGCCCGTCGTCCAGGGTGTCGTGCTGATCATCGCCGCCGCGCTCGTGTGTACGAACCTGGTCGTAGATCTGACATACGCGTGGCTCGACCCGCGCATTCGCTACTCGTGAATGGGGAAGACGTGCAGGTACGAACGTGGCCCGTGAACTGACCGTTGCCGGCGACATTGCCGATATCGCACTGGCGCAGGCGCCGATCGCCGAGCCTGCGTCGATATCGAAGCGCGTGCTGCGCCTCGGAAGGCGCAAGCCGCTCGGTGCGTTCGGCGCCGTAGTCATCGTCGCCATGATGGCGCTCACGGTGGCCACGCCCGTCTTCGCCCGCTACGACCCCGCGCAATCATTCGACCGCCGTAACCCCACCTACGACCCGAGCTCAAACCAACTGCTGCGCACGGACCGCAACGAGTTCATCCTCGATGCCAAGGCCGCACCCAGCGCGAAGCACTGGCTCGGCACCGACGACGCCGGCCGCGACATCTGGTCCCGGCTGGTCTGGGGGACGCGCCGCTCGCTCGGCATCGGCGTCGCATCGATGGCGATCGCCGTCGTGGCCGGTACGCTCCTTGGCGTCGTCTCCGGCTACTTTGGCGGCCTGGTCGACACCGCGATGCAGCGGCTGCTGGACGCCCTGCAGGCGTTCCCTCCGCTCCTTCTGCTGCTCCTGATCGCGAGCGCGTTCGAGTTGACCGTGCGCAACCTTGTGCTCGCGTTCGGGTTCATCGGCATGACGCAGGTGTCGCGCCTCGTGCGCGGCAAGGTGCTGACCCTGCGCGAGTTGCCCTACATCGAGGCGGGGCGCGTCATCGGCGCGTCGGACACGCGGTTGATGCTGCGGCACATCGTGCCCAACACGCTCGGCCCGGTCATCGTCGTCTTCACGCTCGGACTCGGCGCCGTGATCATCGCCGAGGCCAGCCTCGCCTTCCTGGGCCTGACGCCTTCCGGCATATCGTGGGGCGCGATGCTGGACGCCGGCCGCAACTTCATCAACTCATCGCCGTGGCAGGCGGTGTTCAGCGGGCTCGCGATCACGCTCGCCGTGCTCGCGTTCAATCTTGTGGGCGACGCGCTTCGGGACGTCCTGGACCCGAGGTTGCGCGTGTGAACCGTGCGCGCGGCGCACGAGCACCGAAATTGGAGGAGAGACCGATGCAGCGAAGCAACTACTGGCGGAAGATGCAGGACGCGCGGGTGAGCCGCCGCAAGATGCTGCAGGGCGGCGCCGCGCTCGGCGCCGGCGTCGCGGGCATGGCGATCGTCGGCTGCAGCGGCAACGGCAACGGTACGAAGCCCGGCACGGGCTCGCCCGCCGGCACTCCGGCGGCGGTGCAGTCGACGCCCATGAAGACGAAGGGCGGTATCTACCGCTCCTTCACGTTCGATGCGCTCGCGCTCGACACGTTTGACCCGCATCAGACGCAGTTCGGGCCCGATGTACAGCATGCACTCGGCTGTCTTCAGCAAGGTGCTGCAATACGACGACGACGCCAACGGCATCATGAGCCCCGACCTGGCCGATGGTATGCCCGAGCAGCCCGACAAGCTCACCTACATCATCAAGCTCCGCAAGGGCGCGAAGTTCCACGACAACGCCCGCGCTCAACAGAACTTCCCGAACGTCGCCGGGCGCGAGCTCACCGCCGAAGACGTGAAGTACAGCATGGAGCGCCAGATCAACCAGAGCAGCTCCCAGCGCGCACTCTACTACCGCGCCGGCCACTGGAAGACCATCGACAAGCTCGAGATCGTCGACAAGTACACGCTCAAGATCACCACGAAGGCCCCGACGGCGCCGTTCCTGCACTATCTCGGTGACCGCAACGCCTTCATCGTCGCCAAGGAGCTCGTCGACTCCAACGACACGATGAACACCGACAAGGCGATGATCGGCACCGGCCCCTTCCAGCTCGAAGACTTCAAGTCCGTCGAGGTCGTGAAGGTGCGCCGCAACCCCACGTGGTTCGCCGCCGACGACAATCCGCGCGGCATCGGCGCCGGCCGGCCGTTCCTGGACGGCATGGACTCCCTGTGGACGCCGCAGAGCGACTCCACGCAGGAGGCTGCGCTCGACAGCAAGCAGGTCGACTCGACCGGCTTTGCCGACGATTCGACGACGGCGCGCGTCTCGAAGAAGAGCGGCATGGTGTTCGACGAGATGGGCACCGCCGGCTTCCTCAACAGCCGCCTGTGGATGTCCGAGAAGTCGCCGTTCAAGGACCTCCGGCTCCGCAAAGCCCTCCATCTCGCCGTTGACCGCGAGCGCGTCGGCCAGCAGATGTTCCCGGGCGCGCCGGGCCTCAAGAGCTTCCTGGTCGTCGGCCCCGTCTCGTACCCGATCCAGATGTGGGCGCTCCCGCAGGCCGAACTGGAAAAGCGCCCCGGCTATCGCTCCGACAAGGCCGGCCGCGATGAGGACATCGCCGAGGCCAAGAAGCTGTGGGCCGCCGGCAACGGCCCGTCGTCCGTCAAGATGATCTTCGCCGGCATCCCGGCCTACATCCCCGACAAGGCCCTTCCCGAACTGAAGCGCGAGTGGCAGGAGGTGCTTGGCCTCAAGATCGAGGAGACCGTCGACCCCACCGGCTACAACGGGCTCGCGCAGGCTTTCCTGCACGCCGCGGCCGACGAGACCGAGGGCGCCTTCCCTTCCAGCTACGGCTTCGACAACGGCTGGATCGACCTCGACGACTGGGTCTACCCGTACTTCCACACCGGCGGCACCAAGAACTCGTTCCTGCTGTCCGACCCCAAGCTCGATGCGCAGCTCGATGCCCAGCGCGCTGAGTTCGACCGCAAGAAGCGCCAGCAGTTGGGCTACGACATCCAGAACTACCTGCTGGAGAGCGTGGTCGCGCGCCTCGACTACTGCTCGCCCGTGACGCGCGGCGTCAGTTGGTCCTACGTGAAGAACAACTTCGATGCCAGCTGGTTCGGCTCGAACTTCCTCTTCTCGAACGTCTGGCTCGACCAGAACGACCCGGCGTTCTCGGGGAGGCCCGCTTGAAAGGCGCGGTTACGGGGGAGCGATGCTCGCAGCGCGATGCGCCGTTGATCTGGTGTTGAGGGCCGGCGCTCCGGGCCGAGGTCGCGCGTCATGAGAGAGCGTGCCGAACGTGCCGTCGCCCTCGGCAGCCACGACGTGCCCGTCACGTCGGCGCTCCGCCAGCTCCGCCGTCTGACGATGATCGCGCCCGCGCTCTTCGTCGCCGCGGTCGAGATCATCGTCCATCTGCTGATCGGCGACCGCATGTCCGAGCCGCTCGGCGTCATTACGACGATCGCCATCGTCTTCGCCGGTTCGGCGTTCTTCGCCGTGATGATCTTCAACATCCTGAGGCGCATCCAGAGCCGCCTCGTGCAGCGAAACCGCCAGATCGCGGCCGTGCACAGCGCCGGCATCTCTCTCGCGTCGGAGATGATGCTCGAACCGCTCCTCCTGCGCTTCGTCGACCTCTCGCGCGAGATCACGAACGCCCAGTACGGAGCGCTCGGCATCGTCGATGAGGACGGCCACCTCGAGCAGTTCATCACGTCCGGTATCACCGAAGAGGAGCGCGCGGCGATCGGCGCACCGCCGAAGGGTGAAGGGCTGCTCGGCGTGATCATCCAGCACGGCGCCAGCCTGCGGCTGCGCGACGTCTCGAAGGACCCGCGATCCGCCGGCTTCCCGCCGCACCACCCCCGCATGCGCACGTTGCTCGGCGTGCCCGTCGTCTACAAGGACAAGATCGTCGGGCGCCTCTACCTCAGCGAGAAGCAGGGCGCCGAAGAGTTCAGCAGCGAAGACGAGGAGATGGTGCGCCTGTTCGCCGCACAGGCCGCGGCATCGATCGAAAACACGCGGCTGCTCGAACAGTCGCAGGACCTCGCGATCCTCGAAGAGCGCGAGCGCATCGGCATGGACCTGCACGACGGCGTCATTCAGTCGCTCTACGGCGTCGGCCTCAATCTCGAAGACTGCGCCGACGTCGTCGCCGACGACCCCGCCTTCGTCCGGATGCGCCTCGACAAGGCCGTCAACGACCTCAACCAGGTGATCAAGGACATCCGCAGCTACATCTTCCACCTGCGGCCGGCCGCCTTCGACTCCAACGACCTCTCCCTCGCGCTCCGCGACCTCGCGCGGGAGGTGCGCGTCAACTCGCTGATCGAGGTCAACCTGGAAACGAGCGAGGAAGGTGTCTGCGACCTTCCGCACGACATCGCCGAGAATCTGTTTCACATCGCGCAGGAAGCGCTCGCAAACGTCGCCAAGCACTCGCGCGCCAGCCAGGCGTGGGCGCAACTGCGCATCCACGATGGCGTCGTCGAGTTGATGGTGAAGGACAACGGCCGCGGCTTCAACACCGCGCGGCCGGGTGGGATCGGACACCGCGGACTGGGGAACATTGCCGACCGCGCACGCGCGTTGGGCGGCACGTACGAACTCGCGAGCAGCATCAACGGCGGCACCTGCATCACGGTGACCGTTCCGTTGGAAGGAGCATACGCCCATGCCTGAGCAAATTCGCGTCATGATCGTGGACGACCACGAGGTCGTCCGGGAAGGGCTGCGCGCCCTGCTGAACCGCCGCCCCAACATGTGCGTCGTCAGCGAAGCGCATTCCGTCCAGAGCGCCATCGCCGAGGCCGCGCGCACCAGGCCCGACGTCATCGTCATGGATGTCCGCCTCGGCGACGGCTCCGGGGTCGAAGCCTGCCGCGAGATCCGCAACGAGGCGCCGGCCACCAGGGTGATCATGCTCACCTCCTACGCCGACGAGGAGGCGGTCATCGCGTCCATCATCGCCGGTGCGGCCGGCTACCTGCTCAAGCAGACGCGCGGCCAGACCCTGGCCGATGCGATCTCGACGGTCTCGAGCGGCGAGTCGCTGCTCGATCCCGCCGTGACCGCGAACGTCATGGAGCGCCTGCGCCTCGGCTCGGACCACCGCCGCGACGAGCTGTCGCAGCTCTCGGGCCAGGAGCAGCGGATTCTGGCGCTGATCGCCGAAGGTAAGACGAACAAGGAGATCGCCGCCGAGATCTACCTCAGCCACAAGACGGTGAAGAACTACGTGAGCAGTATCTTGAGCAAACTCAATCTTCGCCGCCGGTCGGAGGCCGCGGCCTTCGTCGCGCGGCACAGCAGCCGTTATCCATCATGATGTTTGCGTCGCGCGCACACATCCCGGCTGCCTTGGGTCGATCGGCCCCGTTCTGCGGGACTCTTGGGCCCTTACTGCGGTGCCGCCCAACATGTTCGAATGGAGCGACAGAAGGCATGAGGATCGCGAGGAGGCTCAGGAGTGGTCCCTCAGCCCCTTCCCGTCGCCGTGCTGCTGGTAAGCGATGACGAGCGCATACGCCATGGCTTGCAGCGCCCTCTCGAACGCAGTCGCGAGGTCTCAGTCGTGGCGTCCGCGAAGGTCCACGACGACATCCCCGCCCTCGTCCGCCGCTTCGCGCCCGATGTGATCCTGCTCGACGTTCACCCGAACGATGAGGACGCGCTGGCGCTCTGCCGGCGCCTCTCGCGTCACGCGCCGGTGCTGCTCCTCAGCGCATACCTCACGAAGAGCGAATGGGAAGACGCGCGCGCGGCCGGCGCCGCCGACTTCCACCTCAAGCGCATCGGCGTCGCCGACCTCGTCGAGAAAGTGGGCGCGGTGCGGGCGAAAGAGCTGCGGCGCCGCCACTCCGGCTGATCAGCCGGCCGGCGGCAACGGCTCTCCCAGCGTGATGCGATAGACGCAGTTTTCGGCGCCCGTAGCCACCGATTCCACGAGCGCTACCTGCGCCCGGCGCCGCGCATGCCGCTCGACGAGCAGCCGTACCCACGTCTCGCCGCACAGGCAGAGCTTCGGGTCGAGCCGGATGACGCCCTGGCGCACGTGCGGGCAGACGCATTCGCCGTGGTGCAACTCCGTCCACAGCAGCTCGTCGTCATCGATGCGGTCAACCCGCACCGTGCTGGGTCCGGAGATCTTCATGCGCTCCAGGAAGCCGTCGAAATCGAGATGAGCGGGGATCTCGGCCAGCGCGACGAACGCCTGTGCGCAGAACGTCCGCCTGCGCGTCCATCACGCGGCGCAGTGGCTCGCCTTCGAGCGCGTACAGCCCCTCGTACATGCCGCCGACGAGCTTGTCGCGGAAGGAGCGCATCAGCTCCTCGACCCAATCCGCGCCCGGCGTCTCTTGCATCGTCGCTTCTTCCCGTTACCCGGGATGCGCGCCTTCGCGCATCATCATGCCGCCCGGCATCATGTGCCAGCTTCGCGTCACTTCCGCCACCGCGGCCGCCTGGTCGTCGTCGGAGCAGCCTGCCGGACGCTCGATCTCAAACGATGACTTGTTCTGCCCTTCGGCCTGCGTGATGCCGTCGTGCAGCGCCTGCACCAGCGCGTCGTGGTCGCACGTCGCGCTGTCGCCCTGTTGCGTCCACACGGCGATGCCCACCACGGCCGCGACGGCCAGGACGAGCACTCCGATGCCGGGCATCAACCAGCGAGTCATGGTTGGTCCCTCCCCAGCTAGTGTTGATTCAGGGTACGGCCCCGCCGCCCGCCGCTGAAGGGACAGTCGGCACGAATGCCCGATGACAAATGGCGCGGATACCCTCGCCGCCGCCCGTATTGCCGCGGCGCTCTGGCTGCGACGGTAGAACTCGGTCCACACGGCCCCGCGACCTCGGGCCCTTCGGTCCTGCCCTGTGCCACGGCACGGCGATAGCGTACCGGCAGGGCCCCGCGCCGGCCTCGTGTGCCCGCGTACCCAGCGGCCGGAACCGTTGCCGCCATGTGAAAGGACTGCTCCACGATGGGACCGTACCTGGAACTCGACCACGACCTCAGCCCGGAGCTCGTGCAGCTCAAGGAGCAGGTGCACCGCTTCGCCGCCGAGGTCTGCCGTCCCGCGAGCATTGAGCTCGACAAGCTCGACCCGGAATCCGTCATCGCGCCCGATTCGATCCTCTGGGACGTGTTCAAGAAAGCCTACGAGCAGGGGTTCCACACGCGCGGCCTGCCGGCCGACCTCGGAGGCATCGACATCGGCCCGCTCGGCAACCACATCATCGCCGAGGAGATGGGCTGGGGCAGCGCCGACTTCGCCATCGCCCTCGGCGTGACGTCGTTCCCGTTTCAGTTCGCCGCCGGCCAGCTCGCCGAGCGCCCACGGCTCCTCAACGAGGTCGTCAAGCCCTTCGCCGAGGACCGCGAGGGCAAGTACGTCGGCTGCTGGGCGATCACCGAGCCGATGCACGGGTCCGACACGCTCGTCGTCGGCACCGAGTTCTACCGCGACCCGAACGTCTGGTGGGGCGTCACCGCGCGCCAGGACGGCGATGAGTGGGTGCTCAACGGCCAGAAGTCGGCCTGGGTCTCCAACGGCACCATCGCCACCCACGCCCTCACGTTCCTCGGCATCGATCGCGAAAAGGGCATGGGCGGCGGCGGCGTCGCGCTCGTGCCGCTCGACCTGCCGGGGGTCACCAAGGGCAAGCCGCTGAACAAGCTCGGGCAGCGCGCCCTGAACCAGGGTGAGATCTTCTTCGACAACGTGCACATCCCGGCCGACTACATGCTCGCGCGCCCCGACCTCTACCCGATCGTCATCGATATGACGCTCGCGACCGCAAATGCGTTCATGGGCGCCACGTTCACCGGCGTCGCCCGCGCCGCGTTCGAGGAAGCGCTGAACTACACGCGCGGCCGCATCCAGGGCGGCAAGCCGATCTCCGAGCACCAGCTCGTGCAGAAGAAGTTGTTCGACATGTACAGCAAGGTCGAGGCGTCGCGGCAGCTCTCGCGCGCGGCGATGAAGTACAACGCCCGCGCGTTCCCGCCCGCGACGTTCCTCTCGATCACGTCGAAGGTCTTTTGCACGCAGGCCGCTGTTGACGTCGCGAGCGACGCGATCCAACTCCACGGCGGCTACGGTCTGGCCAAGGAGTTCATCGTCGAAAAGCTCTTCCGCGACGCGCGCGCCTCGCTGATCGAGGACGGATCGAACGACGTGCTCGCCCTCGCCGCCGCCCGCCAGATCATCGATAGGTTGTAGGTGGTCGGTAGGTTGTGGGTTGTAGGTTGTAGGGAGTAGGTTGTAGCGTTCTCGCGACGTTCAGGATCACATAGGGACTACGATCACGTAGGGACGAAGCTTCAGCTCCGTCCCTACCGCGTCTCTGCCCGATCCCGGATCGCGCCCGACGCGCGGCGTCCGCGGTCAATTGAAGGCGACATACACCTTCCGCCTTGCGTGATCGAACGCTACCTGCATCTGGTCGAAGAAGCCTCGCATTCCTAAGAGATCTTGGGTGTCCTCCGTGGGAACGAAGGCCGCGTCGATCAACATAGGCTTACCGAGAAACTCGATTCTCACCGGGTGAACATATCCAAGCACCGTTTTTCCGGTGGCAAGGGTCAGGGGAATTGAGTCTTTGCTCCCTGTAATCTTCGGGATGTTGAGGTGTTTGGCGTATTTTCGATTAAGTACAGTAATTGCTGCGCCAGTATCCAAGAGTGCGTTAATGACGGTAGGCGTTCTGGCGTCAGGAAATCGCACCCGCGCGTAGACATTGTGGGCAGAAGACGGGTAGCCCATCTCGTGTGGGAACCCGATGAACTTCATGCAATTATGTACCGCGTGGTTGTTACATCTTCAGGGATCTGGGTAACTAGAGCGTTGACGATCTGTTGATCAGCCAGCCAGTCCAACAACTGTTCTAGATCATCGCTGCTTGCGCGGACACTCCTGCCCTTGATGGCCACCCAAAGCCCTCCCAGGGCGTGAAGGTTCTTCAAGTTCCGCTCAAGCCACTCCGTCTCGCGAACGCCCGCAGACGGGTTTGGAGCGACCTGCCATCGTCCGGCCACGGTCGGCATTGGTCCTAACTGCGGTGTTGGAGAGGCGGCCGTATCAGGTGCTAATTGAACAGATACCGCAGTACCTCGGCGCGGGAGCTTCGAAGTCGAATGGATGGCATCAACAGGAAGATTGATCGATGTCATGGCGCTCAATCGGGCTTCGGATATGGAATCGGCTGGCCTATCAGTTCCTCATACTTCGCGAGATTCTTCACGAGCAAATCGCGCAATGCGAGGGCATGCTGCGGACTCATGCGCACAACCGCTGTCCGCCGCGTCGGAGGTGGTGAGCCTGACTCTGGATCCGCGTTCATTTGGATACCAAGCTCGATCACGATGGTGAACGCGTTACCCGCGATGCGTGCTGAGTCCACATAGAATTCCGGCACGCCTTCGGAAGCATCAAAGATGTCGAGACCCATGGTGGCACATCCTTGGTTGGGACTATACCACGACATGCTACGGCTGAATCTGAGGGCGTGTCACCCGAATGATTCCAGCTTCAGATCCGTCCCTACTGCGTCTCTGACCGCAGGCTTACGTTGCGTGTTCCGCCGGGACCGCCGCCCGCCGCAAGCCCCCGCCCGCCTCCTCCAGCATGATCCACTCGCCGGCGATCGTGCGGCCCGTCGGGTTGACCTGCGTCCGCAAGATCTCGAGCTCTTGCTCGGTCGGCGGGTCCAGCACACCGAGGTCCTTTGCCACGAGCGGCTCGAACTCCATGTCCGCCAGCACCTCACCCACGCTGCTCCACGGTGCGACCGCGAGCAGCGTCATGCGACGCGTCGCCTCGTCGAAGCCGAACAGCGCCCGCTCCGTGACGACGCGATAGGGGCCGGTGCCCGGCGGTATGCCCGCACGCTCGCGCGCGCCCGCCGAGCCGTCGAGGAATCCGGGAGATGACATAAAGTCGAGCTTCCGGACGAACTTCCGCTTCTGCAGCCGCGTCATCAGCACCGTCCGCCAGCACAGCGACGCGATCTCGTTCGCGCCCCCCGGCCCGCCGAAGCGCCGCTCCGGCCGGTCGAACGTGCCGCCGCTGAACGTCGAGTTGAAGTTGCCGTACTGGTCGACTTGCACGGCCGCGAGCACGCCGTAGTCCAGGTACCCCAGGCTCGCGTGGAAGTCGACGGTGTTCATGTCCGTCCACGCCACGGCGCGGCTCGAAGCCAGCCCCGCGCCGATCATGAACGGCGGCGTCGGCATCGGCATCTGCGGCGCGATCGTGCCGTCCTCGACGACGTACGCGATGGACGGCGCGCGCAGTTGCTTCGCCAGCAGGATCCCCAGCAGGGGAGGGCCTCCGATCGCGACGAAGTAGAGCTTGTCCTCCTCCATCAGCCGCGACGTGTAGGTGATGATCGCCTCGTTGTCGGTGAACGCCAGCGCCGTCGTCACGTGTAGTACCCCTCCGTGTGCGTCTCCTCCGACCGCAACTGCTGCAGCTTCGCGAGCCCGACGCGCTTCTCCAGCATCTCCGTGTGCGACGCGACGCTGTGGACCCACTTCTCCAGGTACTCGTCCATCTTGCCCTGCATCTGCGCGACGCCGAACTCCATCAGGTGCTGCAGGTCCGCGCGATAGAGCCCCGGCACCGTGCCCGGATAGCATCCGAACGGCGCCTCGACGACGGCATCGACGATGTAGTACGGGATCGTCGTCGCGCCCGGGTGCTTGCGGATCTCCTCCGTGTCGATGATCTCCTCCGTCGAGAGGATGACCCGCTTCGACGCCATCGCCGTCTCGACCGGCGCGAGGCCAGGCCCAAACACGCGCGCGTTGCCGTAGATGTCGCACTGGTTCACGTGGATCAGCGCCACGTCGGGGTTGACCGCCGGCACCAGGCACACCGCCTGGCCCGTGTACGGGTCCTCGATCAACTTCGCGCCCGAGTTGCGGAAGACGTTGGTGCCGCCGACGTAGCGCAGGGGCAGGAACGGCACGCCGAGCGCGCCCGCCAGGTGCCGGTACGCGAGCGCGCCGTTCGTCCACTCGTACAGCTTGAGCCGGCCGGCGTGCATCGCCTCCGTGATCACGCGGCCCGCTTCCATCCAGCCGACGTCGATCTTGCTCACGCAGCCGCCGGCGGTGAGCAGCGTGGCGTCGTGCGCGCTGAACTTCGCCGCGAGCCACAGGTCGCGCTTACGCTGGCGGATGATCTCCCGCATCAGTGAGCTGGGGCCGCGCCGCCACACGTTCGTGTCGTAGCTGACGTACGCGCCGTCGTCCACGAAGCGCGAGACGGCGTCCTGCTCCGTCATCCGCTTGTCGATGAGCCGGCGGTCCTTGTTGTCGCGCACGAACTGCCGCAACCCGTCGGGGTCGGGCGGCCGGAAGAACCCGTCGCCCTCATCGAGGATTGCGATAGACCGCCCGTTTCCCGGCCCTGGGTTCTTGGTTTCAGGTGCGAGGTTCTCCGCCTCAGCCATGTCCGTTGCCCTCGGCGGGCGTGGTCCCCGGGATCGGGAACGCGGTGATGCGCTCCTCCAGCCCCAGCCCCTGCAGCAGGTACTTCAACTCGGCCTCGCGCCACGGCAGCGGCGCCGGGTCGCACAGCATCTTGTCGCGCCGCAGCTCGTCGTTGACCGCGGCGTCGTGCTTGAACGGCGTGCCCGCCGTCATCTCGAAGAACAGCGAGTCGAACGGCGGCTTGACGGTCTGGCCACCCGCCTCCCACTGCTCCGCCGAGTACCCCACCGCCTGGATGCACACCGGCACCGCGCTCTCCGGCAGGTCGAGCAGCTTGCCGACCGCCTCCAGCCGCGGGCTGCTCATCAGGCACGAGCTGAGCCCCTCGTCGTACGCGACGAGCGTCGCTTGCGCGATCGCCTGGCCGCAGTCCATGAACGCGAGCGGCGCCACCGCCGCCTGCTTCCACATCGCCCCGAACGCCGGCCGCAGCCCCTTCTCGATCTGCGCCTTCGTGGAGGCGACGTTGCTGCCGATGCGGCGCGTCTCCGCCAGCTTGTGCAGGTCGCCGATCCACTTTTCGATCTCGTACGCGGCGGTCTCGTTGTACCAGAAGATGAAGCACGGCGCGGTCTGCATCTGCTGGTAGCCGAGCGGCGGCGTGATCGCCTTGATGAGTTCGGCCGAAGCCTGCTCCTTCCAGATCACGATGCCGCGGATGTTCATGACGTTGCCCACGCACGACGCGCGCCGCGCCGCTTCGAGCATCTTCTGGATCTTCTCGCGCTCCACCGGCCGGAACGGCAGGAAGAAGCGGATGGTCCGCCTGCGTCCGATGACTTCTTTGAGCTCCATGTGTCTCTCGCTTTCTACGCGGCTGCCGCCGCTCCCTCAGCTCTGCGGTTTCCGCGTGATGAGCTGCTCGTAGTCGTCGATCTCGATCAGCCCGCCGTACTCGCCGACGGCGTACATCTTGCCGTTGACCGTGACCGGCGACGGCATCGGCAACGACGTGGCCGTCCGGACCGAGGCCTTCGGCGCCGCGCCGGCCTTCTTCTTCGCCAACACCCTGGGCGGCGCCTTCTTCACGGCCTTCGCGCCGGCCTTTTTCTTTGCGGGCTTTGCCGCTGCGGCGGCCGGCTTCTTCGCCGCTGGCTTCGCCTTCGCGCTCGCGCTCTTCTTTGCGATGCTGGCCTTGCCCGCCGTGGCCGGCTTCCGTGCGGCCTTCTGCGCCGGCTTTGCGGCCGGCTTGGGCTTAGCGCCTGCGCTCTTCTTCGGCGTCGCCTTGCCCGCCGCGGCGGGCTTGGCCTTCCTGGCCGCCGGCTTCGCCTTCGCTTTCGCCGGCGCGGCGGCCTTCTTCTTCGCTGCCGCCGGCCTGGCTGTCTTCCTCGTCCTGGGAGCGCTCTTACCTGCCATTCACCTTCTCCACATCTACGCGCACGGCGCGGTCTGCCTGCTCGCCCATCCGCCCGGCCCGCTCGCTCGAACTGGTATGGGTTCCAGCTATTGCGGGGCGCGCCTCGATGCGCACCGGGCGCGCGCCCCCGAAGAGCGCCTCATGTGGACGTTGTGGGCACTCCGACAGCATGAGGTACCTCGATTCGCAATCGGTACCGCCAAACGCTAGTGCGAAGCGTCTACGCCGCCAAGTTCTTGTTGTGCTGAAAGCGCCGGGCCCAATGGCATAGGGCGGCGTGCCATTGGTCACTTGTACCGGCTTTGCCCCGGGCGCGAGACTCGACCTCGCTCGCGGCGGCATCCTCGCACATCGCGGCCGGCCCCTGCGATCAGGCAGCTCCCGCAACGTCGCCCGCCGCCAAGCCGAAGGGCAGAAAGGCGTAAGCCATGGCCGTCGCTGGCGCGGCCGGCATCGTCCCGATCAAGGAGGGCCTGTTCGTCATCCCCGAGCAGCCCGATGCGCTGCCGCAACTGCTCGGCGTCGAGTGCCCGGCGTGCCGCACGCGCTTCGCCGGCAAGCGCGTCATCTGCCTGGCGTGCGCGCACCGCGGCATGGATGAGTGCCGCCTCAGCCCGTATGGCGCCGTCCACACCTTCACCATCATCCATCAGACGCCCAAGGGCTCCGTCATGGAAGCGCCCTACGCCATCGCGCAGGTGCAACTCGAAGACGGCCCCATCGTTTCGACCGCGATCGACGGCGCGACGCTCGATACCGTGCGCGTCGGCATGCGCGTCGAGATGGCGCTGCACGACGTAAAGCGCGACGACGACGGCAACCGGGTCGTCGCCTACGTCTTCCGGCCCAGGAGGGAAGCGCCATGAGCGAAGGAGTCGTCGTGCTCGGCGTCGGGCTGCACCCGTTCGGCCGGTTCCCCGAGAAGACGATTGAGGATCTCGGCCGCGAAGCGGGCATCGCCGCGCTCGACGACGCCGGCATCGCCTTCAAGGACGTCCAGGCCGGCTTCCTCGGCCGCGTCGGCGGCAGCGGCCCGCCGGTCGGCGTCGGCATGCGCATCTTCGGCGAGCTGGGCCAGCACGGCATGCCCATCACGAACGTCGAGCTGGCGTGCGGCAGCTCGTCGCGCGCGCTCATGCTCGCCGCCGACAGCATCCGCGCCGGCTCCGCCGATGTCGCGATGGTGATCGGCGTCGAGAAGATGGAGCGCGGCATGTTGCAGGTCGGCGGCGCTGGCGCGACGAACTACGCATCGGTCATGGGCTTGAACGTCATGCCCGCCGCCTACGGCATGATGGCGCAGCGCCACATGGCCGACTACGGCACCAAGCCGGAGCACTTCGCGCAGGTCAGCGTGAAGTCGCACCGCAATGCCGTCCACAACCCGTACGCGCAGTACCGCATCGCCATCACGCTCGAGGAGGTACTCGGCTCGCGCATGGTCTGCGACCCCATCACGCTCTACCAGTGCTGCCCGACGAGCGATGGCGCGTCCGCCGTCGTCCTCGCGTCCGAATCGTTCGCCCGAACGCGCACGGCCGCGCCCGTCCGCATGCGCGCCTGGGCCGGCGGCTCGCCGATGTACACGTCCGGCCGCGAGGGCCTCGGCGAAGGCCCGACCGAGCTGGTCGCAAAGCGCGTCTACGAGAAGGCCGGCCTCGGCCCCGAGGACATTCATGTCTCGCAGGTGCACGATGCTTTCACGCCCGGCGAGATCCTGACGATCGAAGAGCTGGGCTACGTCGCGCACGGCGAAGGCGGCCCGTTCGTCTGGGAGGGCGGCACCGAGATCACCGGCAAGTTCCCCGTCAACACCGATGGCGGCCTCCTCAGCCGCGGCCACCCCATGGGCGCCACCGGCGGCGCCATGGTCACGGAGATCGTCCGCCAGGTGCGCGGCGATGCCGGCGCGCGCCAGGTCGCCGGCGCGAAGGTCGGTCTCGTCCAGAACGCCGGCATCGGCGGCGTCAACGTCATGATCTTCGACAAGTAGCGAGGGGCGCAGCCATGCCATCCATCGACCTGAACTTCGACCTCACCCCCGACCAGATCCAGCTCCGCGAGCAGACGCATCGCTTCGCCGCCGAGGTCATGCGCCCGGCCGCGCTCGAGCTCGACGCAGCTCACCCCCGAGCAGGTGATGGCGCCGGACTCCCGCCTGCGCGACGTCTTCCGCACGGCGTACAAATCCGGCTACCACCTGCGTGCCTTCCCGCCCGAGCTGGGCGGCCCCGGCTTCGGCCCGATGGACGCGTGGGTCGTCGGCGAGGAGATGGGATGGGGCAACGCCGGCCTCTCCATCAGCCTCGGCGTCACGTCGATGCCGTTCCGCTTCGCCGCCATGACCGGCAATCCGGACCTGATGCGCGAGATCGTCATGCCGTACGTCGAGGACACCGAGGGCAAGTACATCGGCTGCTGGTGCGCGACGGAGCCCAACCACGGCTCCGACGCCATCCTCTATTCCGGCGAGCACTCGCGCGCCGACATCCACTTCGAATGCATGGCGCGCCGCGACGGCGACGAATGGGTGATCAACGGCCAGAAGTCCGCGTGGGTCTCGAACGGCACCATCGCCACGCACACGCTCGCCTTCCTCTGCGTCGACCCGGCGATGGGCATGGCCGGCACCGGCGTGGCCGTGATCCCGCTCAACCTGCCGGGTATCACGCGCGGCAAGCCGCTCGACAAGCTCGGCCAGCGCGCCCTCAACCAGGGTGAGATCTTCTTCGAGGACGTACGCATCCCGCGCCACTACATGCTCGTCGAGCCGAGCGCGTTTGGCGGCGCGACCGACAACGTCCTTGCGCAGGCCAACGCCGGCATGAGCACGACGTTCTGCGGCGTCGCGCGCGCGGCGTACGAAGAAGCGATCGCCTACGCGCAGCAGCGCATCCAGGGCGGCGTCGCCATCGTCTCACCACCAACTCGTGCAGCGCCGGCTGTTCGACATGTTCACCCGGCTCGAATCCGCCCGCTCGTTGTCCCGCCTCGCCAACCGCCGCCTGCTGACTGGCCAGCCCACGACCCACTACTCGATCGCCGCGAAAACGTACTGCACCCAGACCGCCTTCGACCTCGCGTCCGACGCGATCCAGATCTTCGGCGGCATCGGCCTCGCAAAGGGCATGCTCGTCGAAATGCTCTACCGCGACGCCCGCGCCTCGCTCATCGAAGACGGCGCCAACGACGTCCTCGCCCTCGCCGGCTTCCGCTTCCTATTGCAGGACTGAGGTAGCGCGTCGTCGCCTGCCGGGTACCCCCCGTGGCGCGGGCTTTTCAGCCCGCGCGGGCTCTCAGGGCCGCGGCACCCGGACCCGGGGCGGCGCGCCGTTAGGTTCCAGGTTCTGGGTTCTAGGTTCTCACTTCGACCCGGCTCCCCGCCGGCGACTTGATCACCGTGATCCGGTCCTCGATGCGCTGCGCCAATTCCGGCACGTGCGTGACGATGCCCACCATCCGCGCCTCCGACCGCAGCCCCTCCAGCGCGTCGATCACCGTCTCCAGCGTCTCCGGATCCAGCGTGCCGAAGCCCTCGTCCAGGAACAGGCTTTCGAGCGCGGCCGCCGCGGCGCTGCGCAGCTCCGGCAGCCGCTCCGAGAGCGCCAGCGCCAGCGCCAGCGACACCACGAACGTCTCGCCGCCGCTCAGCGTGCGCGCCGACCGCACCTGGTCCGCCTGCCAGTGATCGATGACCTGGAACTCGCCACCGTCCACCTGCAACGCGAACCGCTGGTGCAGCGTCTCCAGGTGCGCCGTCGCGCTCTCCGCCAGCGCCGCCATCGCCGACGACACAACGAAGTCCTGGAACTGATCGGCGCGCAGCAGCAGGCCCAGCTCCTTGCACAGCGCCCCCTCCGTCCGCGACGCCTCCAGCGACTCGCGCAGCTCGCCCGCGCGCTCGATCTTCTGTTCGATGACCCGCACGCGCTCCTCGAGCGATGTCTTCCGCGCCGTCAACGTGTCGGCCTCTGTCACGGCGTCCTTCAGCATCGATGACAGAGCCGGCCGCGGGTCGCGCTTCTGGTCGATCAGCGCGAGCACGTCCTTCCACTCGCCCTCGCCGGCGAGCTTCCGCAGGCCCGTCATCGCGCGGTCGCCCTCTTTCTTCGCGGCGCCCGCCTCTTCCAGTAACTGCGCCGCCCGCGCCTGCAACCCCGCGATCTCCTGCCCGCTCCGTGCGACGAGCGGCTCCAGCTCATCGAGCTGCTTCCGCAGCGCCGACACCGTCGCAGTCAGCGTCTCCGCCTCCGCCGACGCCCTGTCCTGCTCCGCCAGCGCCGTGGCGATGGCGCTCATCTCCCGCTTCACCGACGCCGGCAACAACGCCGCGAGCGCTGTCTCGGCCTGCGCGACGTCGGCCTCCAGACGCGACGCCGTCGCCGCGGCGGCCTGCGCCTGCTGCCGCGCTCGCTCGAGCGCCAGCTCCGCCGCGCGATGCACCTCGATGGCCTTGCGCTCGCTGGCCTCCGCGTCCTTCACCGCCTTCTCGTGTGCGGGAAGGGCGCTCGCCGGTCGCCGTTCGGCGACCTTGCCGACGGTGCCGCCGCAGACCGGGCACGGGTCGCCGGGCTTGAGCCCGCTGCGCACGTGCGCAGCCGCGTCCGCGCGCTGCGCCGCCTCCCGCTGTTCGACGGCCACGCCACGCCGCTCCTCCGCCTGCTTGCGCGCCGCCGCCGCGGCCTCGACCGCGGCCTCCGCCCGCGCGACGCCCGTACCGTCGGCCGCCGCCTCCCGCGCCTTTGCCAGCTCGGTCCGCGCGGCGTCGAGCTGCCCCGCCTTGTCGCGCGCCACGTGCAACGCGCGATGAAGCGCCGCGTCGTACGTCAGCTTCTTGAGCCGCGCCTCCGCGCCCGCCACGTCCTTCCGCAGCCGCTCGAGCTCGTTGTGCCCCCGCCTCGCCGAGCGTCTTCGCCTCGTCGATCTCCTTCACCGTCGCGTCGTGTTGCTCCGTGCGCTCGCGTTCGCGCCCCCGCGCGGCCACCACCGTGACCGCGAGCTCGCCCGCCTTCGTGAGCTGCTCTCGTCGCCGCTTCGCCGTCTCCAGCGCCGGCGCCGTCGTCTCCAGCTCCTTGCGGCTCGCGTCCAGCGCCTCCTCGGTTGCGTCGGCGAAGTCGTTGCGCAACTGCTGCTCGATGTTCGCCGCGTCGCGCGCGTGGTCGCGCGCGCGGAGGTTCGCCGCCGCCATCACTTGCTCGTAGACGCCGATGTCCAGCAGGTCCTTCAGGATGTCCTGCCGCTTCTTGCGGTCGCCCGTCAGGAACTCCTGGAAACGCCCCTGCGGCAGCACGACGCAGCGCTGGAACGCGTCGAAGTCCAGCCCGACGATGCGCTCGATCTCCTCATCGATCGCGCGCACCCGGCCCTCGACCGGCGCCCACTCGCCGTCGATGAACTGCTCGAACTGCACCGGTGACGGCGCGCGCGCCACGCGCTCCGTGCCGTCCCGCGCGGTCTTGCGCGTCACGTTGATGCTCCGCAGCACGCGGTACCGCGCGTCGCCCGCCGAAAACTCCAGCGCCACGTGCAGGTGGTCGCGGTTGTGGGACATGAGCTGCTGCGTCTCGCTGTGCCGCGGGATCTTGCCGTACAGCGCGTAGCACAGCGCGTCGATGATCGTCGTCTTTCCCGCGCCCGTCGGCCCCGTGATCACGAACACGTCCAGGTCCGAAAAGTCGATCTCCACCGGGTCGGCGAAGCACGTGAACCCTTCGATCTTCAGCTCACGCGGACGCACGCTCGACCTCCGCCCGGTACAGCTCGTTGAACAGCGCCAGCAGCCCCTCCGGCATCGCCGCGCCCGCGTTCTTCTGCGCGTAGAAGCGCGCCAGCAGCACGTCCGGTGTGACCGATGCGTGGTCGCCCGCCGTCACGCTCTCGGCCGCCGCCTGCGCCGCCACCGATGCCGTGACCTCCAGCGCGTTCGGCAGCACCTCGCGCACGCGCTCGTACAGCGCCAGCGCCGGCCGCTCCAGGTCGACGATCACGCGCAGGTAATCGTCGCCGTAGCGGTCCGCGTGCTCCGCCAGCGCATCGAGCGTCACGTGCACCGTGCGCAGTTGTCGCCCGCCGCCCACCGGTACGCGTTCGACCTGCGCCGGCACGCGCGGGTGCACTTCGACGATGTTCACCGACTTCTCCTGCTCCGCCTCGCCGAAGTCGAGCTGAAGCAGCGAGCCCGAGTAGCACGCCGCCGCCGCGTTCGCGATCTCCTGCGGCCGGTGCAGGTGCCCCAGCGCGACGTACTGCGCCGTCTGCGGCAGGCACGACGGCGGCACCGCGAACGCCTGGCCGATGTGGACCTTGCGTTCGCCGCTCCCTTCGCCGATCGCCGCGCCATCGACGAACATGTGCCCCATGAAGATGTTGGCCGTATCCGGCGCGAAGTGCCCGCAGAACCAGCCGATCGCGCGCTCCATCTGCCCGGCGTATCGCTTCAACACCTCGCCGGGCGCGCCGAACAGCCGCTCGTACTCGACGGCCACGCGCTCAGGCACCCACGGCAGCGCGACGACCGTCGTCGCCTCCGAGCCGTCCTTCGACTTCAGAACCAGCGGCGCGTAGCCCTCATCCGACGGCACCGAGCCGACGCTGTGCACGCCGGCGATGCGCAAGATGTCCGTCAGCGCGTCCATCCGTTGCGCGTGGTCGTGGTTGCCCGCGATCATCACCACGTCGATGCCGTCGCGCACGAGCATCGTCAGCGCCTCGTAGAGCAGCTTCTCGGCGTCGGCCGGGGGCGCGAACGTGTCGAACGTGTCGCCCGCGATCAGCACCGCATCGACGCGCTCCCGCCGCGCGATGTCGACGACCTCGTGCACGACGGCATCGAACTCCGCCTGGCGCGATTGGCCGCGGATCTGCCGCCCCAGGTGCCAGTCGCTCGTGTGCAGGAACCGCATCTACGCGCGCGTCCCCCGTAGCCCGGAGCCGGAACCTTCCGGCCCGCGGTCCACCTCGTCCTTCCGCGTCGCCCACGCCGGGAAGGGGAACTGCACCAGCAGCGGCACGGGGATCTCCGGCTGGTGCAGGAACATCGTCCCAGGCTTCAGGATCGAAGCGCGCGCCTTCGCCGCATCGGTCAGGAACCCGTACTCGCCGCGCGCCGCCTCCGCCGCGTCGAGCCGGCCGGCCACGCGGAACGATGCGTTCGCGGTCACGCGGCGCTCGATCTCGCTTGCGGTCTGCTGCGCGCCGATCAGGATCACGCCCAGGCTGCGCCCGCGCTCCGCGATGTCCAGGATCACTTCCTTGATCGGGCTCCAGCCGTCGCGCGGCGCGTACTTGTTCAATTCGTCCAGAACCAGGAACACCAGCGGCCGCCCCGTCCCCATCTCTTCCTTCTGTTCCACCAGCCGCCGTACGACGACGCCGACGACGAAGCGCTTGGCCCGGTCCGGCAGGTTGTGAATGTCGATCACCGTCACCTGCTTGTTGCCGCCGCTCCCCGTCTTGCCGTCGAGCACGCGGATGCGATGCTCGTCCGCCTTCGCCGGCGGGATGGCGCGGATGAGGTGGCCCGCCGTGCGCCCCGCGTCGTACAGCCGCCGCATGAACGCGCCCTGCGTCCCGCTCGCCGCCCGCCCCGTCGCGATCGCGTCGATGTTCGCATTGATCGCCTTCACGAGGTCCATGAAGCTGCGCACCGTCACGATCTCGTTGCCGATCACACTGATGAAGCCGTGGTCGTCCGGATCGAGAACGACCGTCGGGTCGGCGAGCCAGTCCTCGACCACGCCCACGACGAGCGAGAGCTGGCTCGTCTCGTTGTCCGCGTCGGCGAACAGGAACTTGAGCATCCGCCCCTTGCAGAAGTCGGCCAGCGACCACGCGTACGCCGTCACGCCCTCCTGCCGCGTGTCTGACGCCGGCATCAGCGTGTCCGACCCTTTGAGCGCCGGCGCCCAGATGCCGACGCTCTGGAACGGCCCGATCGGCAACTCCATCTCCTTGTATCGCTCCGCCGCCGCCTCGTCGAGCCGCTTGTTGGGCTTGTCGAGCCAGAGCAGGTCTTCGCCCTTCACGTTGAAGATGATCGCCTTCGTGTTCGCCGCGTGCGCGCCCAGCACGTCCGAATGCAGCAGTGAGTACAGCAGGAAGAGCGCGTAGCTCGTCTTCGTCGCCACGCCGCTGATGCCCGAGATGTTCATGTGCGCGCCGCGCGTGCCGTCGAGGAACTCCATGTTGCCGTATATGGGGCTGCCGTCGCGCGAGTACCCCGCGCGGAACGCCGTCTTGTCGGCGCGCATCTTGTCGAAGTACAGCGCCTCGTCGCGCTGCGCGTCCAGCGCCTTCAGCACCGCCGCACCCGGCGTCGGCGCGACGAAGATCTCAGGCTCGACGCGCGTCACCGTCACGTGCGCCGCGTTCGCGATGCCCACCGGCAGCCGCTGCTCGCGCGCCGCCTCCGCGTCCGAGTCGAAGCGCGCGCCCTCGTACCGCGACCGCACCTTGTCGACGATCCCGTGCAGCCGCACCTCGCGCCCGTCCGGCAGCGTGATCGGCACCGTCACCACGTCGTCGAGCTGCAGGTAGCTGTGCGGGTACACCCACACCCAGAACTCCAGCGCGAACGCGTCCTCCGTGCCGATGACGAGCCCGACGGGCTCCTGGTTCAGTTCCACGTCGGTCGATCCTCCTGAAAGGCCTTTCGTACCAGCCGGTTGAGCAGCTCCGGATTGCCGAGACGGTGTCGCAGGTATCGCTCCAATTCCCCGACCGGGACGAGGTTCTGCGGCGCGCGCGCATCCTGCGCCGGCGTCGACGCGTACCGCGGCAACACCGCCGCCGTGAGATCCGCGAACCGCAGCGCGTCGGCGAGCGGCTTCGTGTCCGTCATCTCGATCCGCGCCACTCCGGAAAGGGAGATGTCGAACGGCCCGGCGCCGCGCAGGCTCAGGAACCACGAATAGAACGTCGCGTGCTCGCGCTCGATGACGAACACGGGCGAGCGCTCGCCGGCCTTCAGCCGCATCACGCATTCCACCTGCTCGGACTCGGTGATGTAGAGGTCTTGCGGCGTCTTGATCAGCCCGACGATGTTGCCGAGCTTCGCCCGGCCGAGCCTTCCATCGACGACCACCATTTCGTGCCGGTTTTCCGCGACGATCGCCTTCACGATGTCCGCCTCGAGCTCGCCCCGCAGCTCGTGCAGTTTGTGATTGATGCTCTCGAAGTCGTCGCCCGAAGCCGGCGCCGGCAGGTAGTCGATCGCTCCGTTCGATGCCTCGAGGCGGATCGCGCTCGACTCCGCCCCGCGTGCGATGACGACGCGTCGATGCGTGTGCACGTGTGAGATCGGCGCTTTGTCCCGCGGCGACACCGCGCCCGCCGCGTATGACACCAGCGCGCCCGGGATCGGCCAGCCGTCGCCTTCCGCGGAGATGCGCAGCTCCAGCCGCTGCACCCCGTCGACGAACGCCAGCCGCGGCTCGCGCGCCACCGGCGGCGGCGCGATCGGCCGCCAGTCGGCCATCTCTACGTTATCGACGATCCTCGCCTTCGACGGCGCATCGAGCGACGCCTCCGCCACCGAGTCGTACGAGGGAGGCCGTGGATCGATCTTCAGGAGCCGCATCCTGCCCTGCCTCCGCCTCTTGCCCGCGATACCTGCGGCGTATCCTATCACGTCGAACGTATGTTTCGATACGTGCCAGACGCCGGGCGTCACCCCATCGGGCGATCACGCCGCCGCCAGCCAACCCCTATCGTGCAGTGTCGGGCACAGGGACTCGGAAGAGAGGAGCGCCCATATGTTCAAGCTCAGCGATAAGGCAGCCGAGGTCCTCCACCAGGAGTTGGACGCGACCGACGACGGCGACGAGAGCGTGTTTCGCCTCAGCCAGTCCGGCGATTCCCTGGAGATGAACCTGACCGAGGCGCAGGACGGCGACCACGTCTTTCGCCACGAAGACCGCGACGTCCTCGCCGTGGCCGGCGAAGTCGACTCACGCTTCGACAGGGCGATGCTCGACGTCGTCGAGATGGAAGGCGGCGTCCGCCTCGTCATCCAGTCGCCCGAAGACGGCGCCTGATTCCGCGCCTCGTCGTTCCGTGTAGGGGCGCGGCCTGCTGCGCCCGCCGCAGCCCGCGCGCGGCACGACATCACGCGTCGCGGACGCCCGATCGCTCCGTCGTCCTGCCACGTTCTAATCCGTGAAATCCGTGTAATCCCTGTTCCGTACCGCCCCGTCAGGCGCCGTCCATCTTCCGCACCAGCGCGTTCAGCGACCGCACCAGCTCGCGGCTCGACTGTGGGGTGGTGGCCGCTGCGCGTCACGCCGCTGATCGGAGCTCGCCCGTCACCTCATCTGCGTAATCTGCGCAATCTGCGGTTCCGTACCTAATCCGTGAAATCCGTGTAATCCCTGTTCCGTACCGCCCCGTCAGGCGCCGTCCATCTTCCGCACCAGCGCGTTCAGCGACCGCACCAACTCGCGGCTCGACTGCAGCTCGCGCACGTGATATCTCGCCAGCCGCTCGACGGCGCGCTCGGCCACCGGCGTCAGTTCGACGAACACGCGGCGCCGGTCGTCACGGTCGGGGCGCCTGACCACCAGCCCCTTCGCCTCGAGCCGGTTCGACCAGCTCGACGGCGCTGTGATGCCTGATCTGCATGCGCTCGCTCAAGTACGCGATGTGTGCATGCTCGCCGGCAGGCAACCCCTTGATCTGCAGCATGAGCTGGTACTGCTGCGGCAGCAGCCCTTCGCTCCGCGCGGCGTGCTCGCTGAACCGCAGGAACAACCGCAGCCGGTACCGAAACTCCGACAACGACTGGAAGTCGATATCGTGCGTCTCATCCGGCGTTCGATCTGTCGCCGCCCTCACGAGCACCTCACTCCAGGTTTCCCTGCGTCCTCCGCTGCCCTCCGGGCATGGCTCCGCCGAGCCTCCCGCCGCGCCCCTGCGGATGATCTTCCGTCATCGGTCGCGGAGGGCAACCTGCCGAATGGCATTGATCGGGAGTTGGCGATGAGAATACGCCAACCAGGCGGCCGGACTACGCGGGATCCGCAGGACGATGTGCGTGTCGGCCCCTTGTATCTCGCGCGCGTCGTACGGTCAGCGCGCAGGGCTTTGGGAGGTGCGGCAGGTCGTTGCGCCCCTGGTGGATCGCAGCCGCCCCCGGCTGCCCTGCCGGCGCAGCTGGCACGGCCGCCCTGATCGTGGTAGGGGCGGAGCCATGCCTCCGCCCTGGCGCTCGAAACCAAACACGCACGGCGTGGATCGCAGCCGCCCGCGGCTGCCCTGCCGGCGCAGCTGGATCACGCGCCGATCGCCTACGCCTGCCGCGCTCCTTCGGCACCAGCGGGTGACACGAGCGCGCGACGGTAGGGGCGCAGCCTGCTGCGCCCGCGTGCGGCGGCCGCGCCAATCATCGTAGGGGCGGAGCTATGCCTCCGCCCTGCCGCTCGAAACCAAACACGCACGGCGTGGATCGCAGCCGCCCGCGGCTGCCCTGCCGGCGCAGCTGGATCACGCGCCGATCGCCTACGCCTGCCGCGCTCCTTCGGCACCAGCGGGTGACACGAGCGCGCGACGGTAGGGGCGCAGCCTGCTGCGCCCGCGTGCGGCGGCCGCGCCAATCATCGTAGGGGCGGAGCTATGCCTCCGCCCTGCCGCTCGAAACCAAACACGCACGGCGTGGATCGCAGCCGCCCGCGGCTGCCCTGCCGGCGCAGCTGGATCACGCGCCGATCGCCTACGCCTGCCGCGCTCCTTCGGCACCAGCGGGTGACACGAGCGCGCGACGGTAGGGGCGCAGCCTGCTGCGCCCGCGTGCGGCGGCCGCGCCAATCATCGTAGGGGCGGAGCCATGCCTCCGCCCTGCCGCTCGAAACCAAACACGCAAGCTGTGGATCGCCGCCGCCGGCGTCACCTTTGCGGTTTGCCGTTTGCTGTTTGCTGTCGTCCCGTCCCTACGCCTGCAGCGCCTCCTTCGGCACCGGCTGGTACCGCACGATCGGCTCGAAGTAATCGAGCACCGTGCGGTCCTCCGACATGATCCCCCGCACCGGCGCCGCGCCCAACCGCATCGACGCGAAGTGCCGCGCGACGATCGCTTTCCGCGCCGAGTCCTTGTTCGCCAGCTCCCACGCCGCCTCTTCGACGAGCAGCGCCGCCTGCGTCACGTCCGCCATGTACTCGGCGATGCGCCGCGCCTGCAACAGCCGCACCTCCTGCGGCGCGCGCTCCAGGTACGCCGCCGCCTCCTTCACCTCGTCGAGTGACCGGCCGACGTCCGTGACCGTCGACGCCAGCGCCGGGTGCTCCGCGCCGCCCAGCGCGCGCTCGATGCGGCCGAACAGCGCCTCGTCGGCGCGCTCCTTCGCCATCGCGCGCAGCACGTCCAGGCAGATGATGTTCTCCGTGCCCTCCCAGATCGTGTGGCACTGCGCGTCGCGCAACTGCCGAGCCACCGGCCAGTTTTCGATGTAGCCGTTGCCGCCGTAGATCTCGACCGCCTGCGACGCCAGGTCGATGCCGCGACGCGTGCAGCGCATCTTCGCCAGCGGCACCAGGATGCGGTACAGCCGCTTCGACTCGGCGTCCAGCCGCACGCCCGCCTCCGCCGCCTCGAACGCGATGGCGCACCCCGCCTCGACCTCCGCCGCCATGTTCACCAGCGTCTCGCGCACGAGCGGGTACTCAGAGATCGGCCGCCCGAAGGCGTAGCGGTGGTGCGCATAGATCGCCGCCTCCAGGAAGCTGCGCCGCATGATGCCAAGCCCCATCAGCGCGACGCCGAAGCGCGACCCCTGCACCATCTCCATCATCCGGTTGATGCCCTTGCCGTCGCGCGCGCCCGTGTCGTCGTCCTTGCGGTCGGCGCCCATCAGGTACGCCTCCGCGTCGATGAAGTCGACCTCGCCCGTCGGCACCGCCTTCGTCCCGAGCTTGTCCTTCAGGCGGCGGATGTGCATGCCGTTGCGGCTGCCGTCCAACCGCCGCTTTGGGATCAGGAACATCGCGAGCCCCTGCAAGCCGGGGTGCGCGCCTTCCGGCCGCGCCAGCGTCAGGATCGCCTCCGCGTCGAGGTTCGAGCAGAACCACTTCGAGCCGCTGATGCGCCAGCCGTCCGCCGTCTTCACCGCGCTGCATTCGCTGCTCGCGAGGTCGCTGCCCCCGCGGATCTCCGTCATGAACATCGCGCCGTCCCACGCCTCCGAGAAGTCCATCGTCGTCAGGTGCGGCAGAAAACGCTCACGCACCTCCGGCGGCGCGTGCCGCTCGATGATCCCCGCCGCGCTGCTCGTCATGCCGATCGCGCACAGCATCCCCGTCTCGGCTTGGCTCAGGAAGTACGAGAAGCCGGTATTGACGACCGGCGGCAGGTGCCCCCCGCGCGTGCGCCGCACCTCCTCCGTCCAGCGCAGGCCGATGAAGCCGTTCTCCCACAGGTCGCGCTTCGTGTCGATCGCGCCCTGGTGGTGCACGACCTGGTTCACCTCGTTGCCCCACTGGTCGTACTTCTCGAGCCGCGGCGGGTTCTTGTCCGTCACCTCCGCGCGCGCCGCCACCGGCCCGCCGATGACGCCGCCCATGCGCCGCAGCCACTCCTCCGCGAACGCGCGGTCGCCCGGCGCCGCCAGCCGCTCGACGAGCTGGCGCAGGTTCGGGTCGGCGTCGTACCAGTTGAGGCCGATCGCGCTCTCCAGCTTGCTGTAGTCGATGCCCTCGCTCGTCGAAGGTCGTGTTTCGGTCGTCATGGCCCACCTCGCAGGATTCGTTCGTGGCTGCGCCCAGTGTAATACAACTGTTCCGGCAATGACCGGAAGCCCTCCCCGGGCTGCGAACTGTGAACTGTGAACTGTGAACTGACAACTCCAGTGGCGCCTACGCGCGCGAGCGGGCATCGTTACCGGCAATGGGCGTCATCGACTACCTGGGCCTGCTCGCCGCGGCGTTCGCCGCCGGCGCCATCAACGCCGTCGCCGGCGGCGGTTCGCTGATCAGCTTCCCCGCGCTCATCGCCGCCGGCTTCGCCTCGAAGACCGCCAATGTCACCAACACCGTCGCCCTCTGGCCCGGCCATGCCGGCGGCTCCTTCGGCTACCGGACGGAGCTGCGCCGCCAGCGCCGCCGCCTGCTCGCGCTCCTCGCCCCGAGCGTGCTCGGCGCGCTCGCCGGCAGTGTGATCCTGCTCGCGACGCCGGAGTCCGCGTTCGACACGATCGTGCCGTTCCTCATCCTCTTCGCCTGTTTCCTGATGGCGTTCCAGGACCAGCTTTCGAGCTTCGCGCTCCACCACCGCCTCGCCTCGCACGGCGAGGACCACGTGCCGGTCGCGCTGATCATCTCGACGTTTGTGCTCGCCATCTACGGCGCGTACTTCGGCGCCGGCCTCGGTATCCTCACGCTCGCCTGCCTCGCGATCCTGCTGCCCGATGACATCCAGCACTCCAACGCGCTCAAGGGGATGCTGTCGCTCATCATCAACGCCGTCGCCGTCGTCTACTTCGCCCTCTTCGGCCCCGTGCGATGGGCCCCCGCCGCCGTCATGGCCGTTGGTGCGATCGCCGGCGGCTACCTCGGCGTCGGCGTCGCCCGCCGCCTCGGCCGCCGCTGGCTCCGCATCGTCGTCATCACCTACGGCCTCGCAGTGTTCGTCATCCTCCTCCTTCGCTAATCGGACTCCGGACATCTTCCCACTGCCTCCGCATCGCGCCGCAGGCGCGCGGTTATCCTTTGCTGTTTACTGTTGGCTGTCTGCTGTTTGCTGTTTGCTGTCCGTCGTCCGTTGTCCGTTGTCGCTTCGCACCGCTGCGCTCTGCTCCAAACCTCCGCATCTCTCCCTACAACTGTGACGCCGCTGTATAGGAATTGCTCGACAGACGGCGCATAATAGTACGCCCGCGAGGAAGCGCATCTCGAACA
The DNA here is from genome assembly GCA_963701135.1 of uncultured Chloroflexia bacterium. GTDB lineage: Bacteria > Chloroflexota > Dehalococcoidia > DSTF01 > JACRBR01 > CAYJMJ01. The sequence goes on along the minus strand of OY969567.1, from coordinate 1,426,356 downwards.
GCAGGTGACCCATGCCCGATGGCTGGTATCCCCTCGCAACGCCGCACAGGAGCGGACCTTACGGCTATCCCGCCGGCGCGCACGGCCAGAACAAGTCGCTGTTCTTCGTCGACCATCGCATGGCCGGCTACAAGCGCACGCTCGATGACGACGCCTGGCGCGCTGCCAACTGGGTCGGCGTCCACTTCGGCATCGGGCTCGATGGCGCCGTCTCGCAGTACGCCTCCATCTTCGACGCATCATGGGGCAACGGCGTCGGCGGCTCCGTCCAGCGCTACGACCGCGCCAACCGCCACCTCGCCGCAATTGAGGCGCTCGGCGCGTGGCGCAGGGTTACGACCGGCGGCGTCGCCACGAACGCGCTCGTCGACGCCAACGGCGTCAATGTCATCAACGCGCACTCGATCTCGATCGAGCACGAGGACCGCGCCCAGGCGAACCTGGCGTGGACGGCGGCCATGCTCGAAGCCGACATCGCCGTCAAGACGTGGTGCGCCGAACAGCTCTCGGCAGCGGGCATGCCGATGACGATCGATGACGACGTGCTCGTCGGCCACTTCCAGATCGATGCGGTCAACCGCCCGGACTGCCCCGGCGCGACGTGGCCGCGCCAGCAGATTCTCGATGCGCTCTTGCACAACGGAGGTGATGAAATGTGGGTCAGGCTCAACGGAAGGGCGTCGTGGTGGAGCGGCCGCGCCCTCGGCCCGACGCCCGCCGGCGTCATGAAGCTCGATGTTGACTTCCCCGCGCTCCCCGCGACCGCCAAGGCCGTCGACCTGGAGATCTTCCTCGACCCGGCGTCCGCCGGCACCTTCGCCCTGCTCGATGGCGACGGCGCCTACGCGGGCCAGTTCAACCCGCAGCGCCTCCAGGGCGTCGTCCGCGCCGTCCCGAAGGACCGCACCCTCAAGTTCACCGTCACCGGCAACGTCAAAACATCGCTCGTCGGGGTGGTGGGGTACCTGGGTTGAGCCCGCGCTCATGTCAAGGTCAGAGGGGTATCCCCTACGCCGGGCGGACACGATAATACGTAACCGGGTATTGCTATCGTTTACGCGAGGCGACTATGGCGGAGTCAGCGCACCTCATCGATCTCGTCGCCGCGCACAGCGTGCTGTTCTCGCTCGACATCGATCTTGGTGACAGAGCGACCGCTCTGATTCAGGCTCTTGAGATTCCCGAATCGGACATCGACCGGCGACTGTTCCTGGAGCAGTACGAACGCTCAAAGACAAGACACGAACTGGCCGTGTTTTTTAGCGAGCAACGAGATGTTAGAATCTCGTATGATTTGCGTCCCACCGAGGGCGACTTATCTCATCCTCCGGCGCGAGATGCCATCGCGGCGCTCTGCAACTTGGGAGGCGAGGTCCAAGCCTACTGTTACGGAGACTTTGAGTTCCCCGTCTCGGAATACAGAAGCGTGCCGCAATTGCCAGTTACGATGGAGAGGAGCGAAGCCCTCCCCTTCGACGAGGTTCGCGGGTATCGATTGGTCAAACTTGCGGCCGACCGTGAGCCTGTGTATTCAGTTGTCCTCGATATGATCGATACAGATATCGTGTCAGTACACGTAAGCTTCGCTCACGCTGGTACGTTCGATACTCCAGATTTTGTTGCCGCGGCCTTTGCCCGCGCCATCCAGATTTCTGGCCAATTCGTCAGAATCGGGGCACCCGCTGAACGCTGAACCCGACCCTGTCGACAAGATGTTAGAGACCGTACCTGGCCTCCGCGAGTTTCATCGAGACAAATCGTCGCCGGGTCGAGAAGGCGTGCGTGGACGAGGCTGGGGGCGAGCGCCTCAGCGGTTCATTGCCTCACAGTTCGACGTTGGGGAATCGTCGGAGCACGTCGCACGCGTACTGTCACAACTCATGGAGACGTATCTCCAGACTTCCACGATGGGGCGCAGTCCGCATTTGAGCGCTCTAGAGCTCGAGCTAGCAGAGATCCGCTCGGCGGTCGCGGAAGTCAAGGATGCACTCGCCGATCGGCCACTGGTCCGGCACACTTTCCTGATCGACTTGGGGCACGAAAAACTAGTGCTGAAGACACCCATCCCTATCCTCATCGAGGAATATCAAGACGAGTGTCTTGCTCGCTGGCCGGAAGCAGAAGCAACTGGACGCGGTTCGACTGAGCCGGAGGCGATTCGTAGCCTCCGCGCCGACATCACCGCGCTGTTCGACGATCTCAGCTCGTGCGGCGAGCAGGATCTGGCTCCGCGCGTACTGGTTGTGAGGCGGCTACTCGACAGAGTGATAACGCGAGGTGGGTAACCTCAACTTTCGACCCCGAGACATCACCCGCGCTCTCGAAGGCAAATTGTCCATCAGTTTTCGTGATGGATCTGAGCGGAACGGGTGGTACCTGTTAGACGGCAAGAAGGTCGTCCGATTCACTATCCCGCACGTCCATCCTACGTGGGGGAAAGGGACGATCAAGGACATACTGCGCCGCTCGCTGCTGAGCGAAGACGAATTCAAGGATCTCGTAGAGTGCCCGCTCACGAAGTCTGATTATGACGCGATAATGCGGAGCCGTGGGTGATTTTCATCGTTCGGGCCTGAGCACCAGTTGGTCGTCGCAGCGAGATCGGATCCTCGGATTGCGCGTTCCGCAAATGCGAGAGATACGTTAAGGGGGCACCCGCCCGCGCCGCCCGGCAGGAGACATACGATGATCGACGCCAACCTCATCGCCACGAAGCCCGAAGACCTCGGCATCGACAGCGAGCGGCTCGAAGCCGTGTTCGCCCGCGCACAGCGCGACGTCGACGACGGCACGCTGCCCAGCGCGCAGGTCGCGGTCGCTCGCCACGGCAAGCTCGCCGGCATGCGCACCTTCGGCGCCGCCGTGCAGGGGGGCATCGAGCGGCCCGCCACCGGCGACACGCTTTACCACGTCTTCTCGTCGACCAAGGCGGTCGTCGCCGCAGCCGTCTGGCTCCTCTTCGAGGCCGGCCAACTCCGGCTCGATGAGAAGGTGGCGGACATCATCCCGGAGTTCGGCACGAACGGCAAAGACGCCATCGACGTCGAGACGCTGATGCTCCATGCCGGCGGCTTCCCGCTCGCCCCCTTCGCGCCGGAACACTGGACGGACCGCGACGCGCTGTTGCAGGCGTTCTCGCAGTGGAAGCTCAACTGGCCCGTCGACAGCCGCTACGAGTACCACGCCACGTCGATGCACTGGGTGCTGGCCGAGATCATCCTCCGCCGCGGCGGCCAGAGCTACAAGGACTTCATCCGCGACCGCGTCACCGGCCCCATGGGGCTCGACGAGCTGTTCGTCGGATGCCCCCCCGAAGAGCAGCACCGCGTCGCCGATGTCCGCTATATGAGCGAGCCCGTCGAGCCGCCCGGCGGCTGGGGCGAGGTGACCCCCGAGGCGATCCTCAACTTCAATAACCCGGACGTGCGCGCGGCCGGTGTCCCCGGCGGCGGCGGCGTCGCCTCGGCTGCCACCATGGCGCTGTTCTACCAGCCGTTGATCAACGGCGGCGTCACCGCGAGCGGCAGACGCATCATGAAGCAGGAGACCATCGACTTCGCGACGACCGTCCGCGCGAAGCCGCACCACATCGACGAGGCGCTGCGCTTGATCGACCCGTCGCTGAACGTCAACACGAACCGCGCGCTCGCCGTCGTGGTTGCCGGCGGCGACGGCCTGGCGTTCATGCGCGGCTTCGGCCGGACGTGCTCGCCGCGCGCCTTCGGCCACGGCGGCGCCGGCGGCCAGATCGCCTGGGGCGACCCCGAGACCGGCATCTCCGTCGGCTACGTCACCAACGGCTTCGCCGACCCCATCGCCCAGGGCCGCCGCATCACCGCCATCGGCAGCCTCGCCGCCAACTGCGCGTCGTAACCGCTGCGATCGAAGCTCCCCCTCGCCGCCGGGCGCACAGAGGGACGGGGGTGGGGTCACCCCCTACAACCTACCCCCTATCACCTACAACCTACGTAGCCGCAGAATCTCCTTGTCGAACGTCACCAGGTACAGCTCGCCCGACGCGTCCTCGCCGAACGACGTCACGCTCGCCTTCGTGTCGCCGAGCCGCACCGGCTCGCTCGATGCATCGGCGCCGTTCACGGCCCACACGCGTCCCGAGCAGTAGTCGCTGTACACGTACCAGCCGCGCAACTCCGGCATCGCGCTGCCGCGATACACGAAGCCGCCCGTGATCGAGCATCCTTCGCCGTGGTTGTATTCCGCGCGCGGCGCCAGCAGCCCCGTCATGTCGCAGCCGCTCGATGGCTTGTAGCAGTGCGCGCCCTCCGTGATGTTCCAGCCGTAGTTGCCGCCCTTTTCGATGACGTCGACCTCTTCCCATTTCCCCTGGCCGACGTCGGCGGTCCACAGCTTGCCCGTCTCGTGGTCGAAGGCCAGCCGCCACGGGTTGCGCAGGCCGTACGCCCAGATCTCGCCGCGGCCCCCGTCGTGCGCGAACGGGTTGTCCGCCGGCGCCGTGTAGTCATTTCCCGATACGTCGATGCGCAAAATCTTGCCGAGCAGCGTCTGCGTGTTTTGCCCGTTGCCCTGCGGGTCGCCCGCCGAGCCGCCGTCGCCGACGCCGATGTACAGGTAGCCGTCGGGGCCGAAGACCAGCGCGCCGCCGTTGTGGTTCGCGTACGGCTCGCCGATCTCGAGGAGAACTTGCTCCGTGTCGGAGTCCGCGCTCTCGCCTCGCGCGACAAAGCGCGAGATAACGGCCCGACGCGGGTTGCCCGCGCTGTAATAGACGTAGAACTTGCCGCTCGTCGCGTAGTCCGGCGCGAACGCCAGGCCCAACAACCCCTCCTCCTGCCCCGGGTTCTTGATCAGCTTGTCGCTGATGTCCATAAACACCGCCGGTTCCGATGCATCGTCGGTCAGGTCGGCGCGCCGGATCAGCCCGTCCTTGGAGAGCACGAGCGCGTACCGCTCGTCGCCGGGGATCGCCTCCAGGCCGAGCATCTCCGGGAAGCTGATGTGCGGGAACACCTCCTCGCCCCGGTAGCCGTCTTCGACTACCGGCCGCGTGTCCGCTGGCGACGGCGCCGCTGTGGACGCGGCGGTCGTTGCCGTCGCCGCCGGGCGCGCACCGCTCGTCGGCGTCGCATCCGATGCGCCGCCGCGGCACGCGAGCAGCATGATGGACAGCGCCAGCGTCGCGACGGCAAGCGCGCGCGACGCAAACACACGCAAGATCAAGTCGGTTTCCTCACGAGCTTGTACACCGCGTTGTCGAACGAGAGCAGGTACAGCTCACCCGCCTTGTCCTGCGCGAACGACGCGATCTGCGCGCCGCTGTCCGCGAGCGGGATCGCCGCACCGCTGTCGCTCGCGATGTCCACCGCCCACACGCGGCCGGAGCAGAAGTCGCCGTACACGTACCACCCGTCGAGTTCCGGCATCTCCTTGCCTCGATACACGTACCCGCCGATGACGACGCAGCCGAACTCGTGGCTGTACTCCGCGCGTGGCGGGAACTTGCCGCTGCCGTCGCACCCGCTCGCAGGCTTGAAGCAGTGGTTGCCCTCCAGCGTGTTCCAGCCGTAGTTGCCGCCATTCACGATACGGTCGACTTCCTCCCACTGGTTTTGCCCGGCGTCGCCCGCCCACAACTGCCCCGTCTTCGCATCGAAGCTGATGCGCCACGGGTTGCGCAGCCCGTACGCGTAGATCTCGGGCAGCCCTCCTCCGCCCGCGAACGGATTGTCCGCCGGGATCCTGTAGGCGTTCCCGGACACGTCGATGCGCAGCACCTTGCCAAACAGCGTGTTCGTGTTCTGCCCGTTGCCGGTCGGGTCGCCGCGCCCGCCGGCGTCGCCCACGCCGACATACAGATTTCGGTCGGGCCCGAACGCGAGCGCGCCGCCGTTGTGGTTCTCGTACCCCTTCGGCGGCAGGTCCAGCATCACGCGCTCGGACTCCGGATCGGCCTCGATGCCGTGAGCGGTGAAGCGCGACACGCGGTTGTGCCGCGGGTTCGTCGTGTAGTGCACGAAGAAGCGGCCGCTGCGCGCGTAGTCCGGCGCGAACGCCAGCCCCAGCAGCCCCTCCTCGGCGTGCGCGTTGTCGACGATGCGCGCGCCGATGTCGAGGAAGATGGTGGAAGACTCCGCCGGGTTCGTCAGGCTGACGCGCCGGATCACGCCGTCCTGTGTCACCAGCAGCGCGTGGTCCTGGTCGCCGGGAAGTGGCTCGAGCGCGACCATGTGACCGTAGCTCAGGTGCGGGAACACGCGCACTGCCGTGTACCCGTTCGGCCGAGGACACCCGGTCAGCAGCACGCCCGCGAACAGCATCATCCCCGCCAGAAGCCCGAACCTGCGCGTCATGTCGCCCCCATCGCTCATCGATCCCGCTTGCGGTGCATGGTACGGGATGATCCGCCGTGCGGCCCGGCCGTCGCCGCCGCCGCGTCCGCCGAAAGGCGGAGCCCGAATTCGGTCGGTAGCGCGATCGTCCTGCTCTCCCGGCGCATGGTGCTGGCGCTTGACCGGCGGCCATGGGCGCCGCGCTCTCGCGCCGTAGCCGCCCGGCGCCCGCGTTAACAGCCTGCGGTTCCCCCACGCGGCGCCTTTACCCTCCGTTAACCGGCGTTAACCTCCCGTTAACGATGCCTCCGTACCCTACCGATCGACTGGCAGCGCCGGAGGAATGTTGCGAACGTCACACATTGGCGCGGGGCGGAGGCGCGAAGGACGCGCGAAGCTGGTCGCCGCCGCTATCCTCGTCGCCGCGCTCGCGCTGACCCTCGCCGCTTGCGGCGGAACGAGCAGCGCTGACAGGACAGCGACTGCCGCCGCCCGCCCGCCGGTTCCGACGCGGCCGCCCGGCGCGCCCATCCCGTCCGACGTCGGCAAGGACGACAGGGCGCAGCTCACCGGCGCCGGCGCCACGTTCCCCAACCCCCTCTACACGCGCTGGTTCTCTGACTACAAGTCCAACATCGCACCCGGCGTCGAGGTCAACTACCAGGCCGTCGGCTCCGGTGGCGGCATCCGCCAGATCAGCGAGCGCACCGTCGACTTCGGCGCCAGCGACGCGCCCATGACGGACATGGAGCTCGACAAGGCCGGCGCCATCCAGCACATCCCCACGACGCTCGGCGCCGTCGTCGTCACGTACAACGTCGCCGGCGTCTCGTCGCCGCTCCGGTTCGACGGCGACACCATCGCGAAGATCTACCTCGGCGACATCAAGAAGTGGGACGACCCGGCGATCGCCGGCCAGAACGAAGGCGTCGCGCTGCCGGACGCCGATATCGTCGTCGTCCATCGCTCGGACGGCAGCGGCACGAGCTACGTCTTCACCGACTACCTGGGCCACGTCAGCCCGGACTGGAAGGACCGCGTCGGCACCAGCAAGAACCCGCAGTGGCCGCGCGGCCTCGGCGGTCAGGGCAACGACGGCGTCACGCAGCAGGTCAAGCAGAACGAGAATTCGATCGGCTACGTCGAGCTGGTCTACGCGAAGACGAACAACCTGCCGGTCGCCCAGGTGAAGAACCGCTCCGGCGAGTACGTCACCCCCAGCCCCGAGTCGACGTCGCTCGCGGCGTCAGGCGTCAAGCTGCCCGATGACTTCCGTATCAGCGTCGTCGAACTCCCCGGCGCACGGCGCATACCCGATATCGAGCTTCACCTACGTGCTGCTCTACAAGAAGCAGAAGAGCTTCGAGAAGGGCAAGGCGCTCGTCGACCTGCTCTGGTGGGCCGTGCACGATGGCCAGAAGACCACCGCCGAACTTGGCTACGCGCCGCTCCCCGGCGACGTCGTCGCGGCCGTCGAAAGATCACTGACCTCCGACATCACCTCCGGCGGCCAGCCACTGCTCGTGGTGGGAGAACGGACCGAAGACCTCGTGCGCGTCGATGAACAGCCGGTGGGGCGACATGCAGGCGACTGAGCAGCGCCCACCTGACTTCCTGCGGACGCGCCGCTTCGCCGGCCGCGCCTGGCAGCTCGAGCGACGTCTTCCGCGCGCTCGTCACCGTCATCGCCATCAGCGTCTTCGTCCTCGTCCTCGCGATGATCTACGAGCTGACGACGCAGGCATGGCCGGCCATCGACAAGTTCGGCGTACGCTTCCTCTGGTCCACCGACTGGAACCCGCCGCGGGAGAAGTTCGGCGCGCTGCCGTTCATCGCCGGCACGCTCGTGACGTCGCTGCTGGCGCTCGTATTCGGCACCATCGTCGGCGTCGGCGCGGCGCTCTTCCTCGTCGAGTTCGCGCCGCCATGGGTCCGCGTGCCGATGTCGTACATGGTGGAGTTGCTGGCCGCCATCCCCAGCGTCGTCTACGGGCTCTGGGGCGTGTTCGTCCTCGGGCCGTGGATCCAGAAGACGGCCGGGCCGTTCATCCTCGACAACTTCTCGTGGCTCCCGTTCGTGAAGGGGCCCGCGTTGAGCGTTGGCATGTTCGCCGCCGTGCTCATCCTCACCATCATGATCCTGCCGACGATCGTCGCCATCTCGCGCGATGTCATCGCCGCGGTCCCGCGCTCGCAGCGCGAGGGCATCCTGGCGCTCGGCGCGACGCGCTGGGAGATGATCCGCATCGCCGTGCTGCCGTACGCGCGCTCCGGCGTGCTCGGCGCAGCCATCCTCGGCCTCGCCCGCGCCATCGGCGAGACGCTGGCCGTCGCGCTCGTCATCGGCAACAGCACGAACGTCCCCGACTCCATCTTCTCGCCCGCGTACACCATGGCCAGCGTCATCGCCAACCAGTTCCGCGAGGTCGAGAACGACATGCACCTGGCCGCGCTGATCTACGTCGGCCTGCTGCTGCTTCTCATCACGCTCATCGTCAACGCGCTCGCCCGCCTGCTCGTGTGGCGCGTCACGAAGGGCCAGATTACGACGGTGATCGAATGATTGCGGCCGCATCTCGCCACCGCCGCCGCCGCAAGACGGTCGATATGGTCGCCTCCGGGGCGATCATCGCCGCCGGCGTCGGCGTCATCGTGCCGCTGCTCGCGATCCTCGTGTTCCTGTTCGCGAAGGGGCTGCCGGCGTTGAACACCGATCTCTTCACGCAGAACCCGGGTCCGTCCGGCGTCGCGGGCGGCGGCATCAAGAACGCCATCGTCGGCTCGGCGGTGCTGCTCGCCCTCGCGCTCGCGTTCGGGCTCCCGCCCGCGATCGCCACCGGCGTCTATCTCGCCGAGTACGGCCGCGGCCGCCTGGGCTTCGCCGTGCGCTTCCTGGTCGATGTGCTCGCCGGCGTCCCCTCGATCACCATCGGCATCTTCGTCTACACGGCCGTCGTGCTGAACATGGACAAGGTGAATCGTTTCACCGGCTCCGACCAGAAGTTCACCGCCGCTCGCCGGCGGCATTGCGCTCGCGCTCATCATGCTCCCCATCGTCGCCCGCGTGACCGAGGAGATGCTGCTGCTCGTCCCGCAGATGACGCGCGAGGCCTCGTACGCGCTCGGCGTGCCGAAATGGCGCACCATCCTCACCGTCGTCCTCCCGGCCGCATCGAGCGGCGTGCATGACCGGCGTGGTGCTCGCCTCGGCGCGTGTCGCCGGCGAGGCGGCGCCGCTGCTCTTCACCGCGCTCGGCAACAACTTCTACAGCACCGACGTCTTCCGCCCGATCGATGCGCTGCCGCTGCGCATCTTCACGTACGCCACCGGGCCGTTCGAGTACCAGCACGAGCAGGCGTGGGCGGGCTCGTTCATCCTCGTCATGCTCGTGCTCGTCATGAGCGTGTCGGCCCGGCTGATGCTTGCAAAGGCGAAGCCGATGAGCATGACCATCGACCAGCGGCCGGCCGCCGCCGGCTCTCGCGCGGAGAAGGGCCCTGGCGGCGAGGTGCGCGTCGTCAATTTGACCGCGTGGTACGGAGCGCGCGCCGGCGTGCATGACGTCAACCTGCACTTCCCCGCGCAGAAGGTCACCGCCATCATCGGCCCTTCGGGCTGCGGCAAGTCCACGCTCCTCCGCTGCATCAACCGCATGCACGAGGTCGTGAAGCACGCCCGCGTCGACGGCCAGGTGCTCCTCGACGGCGAGGACATCTACGCGCCCGGATGTCGACGCCACAGACGTGCGAGCGCGCGTCGGCATGGTGTTCCAGCGCCCGAACCCCTTCCCGACCATGTCGGTCTGGGACAACGTCGGCGTCGGACCGAAGCTGATCGGCCACGGCGGCAGCGAGCTTTCCGATATCATCGAATCGGCGCTCAAGCGCGCCGGGCTCTGGGACGAGGTGCGCGACAAGCTGCGCTCGCCCGCGATCGAGCTTTCGGGCGGCCAGCAGCAGCGGCTCTGCATCGCCCGCTGCATCGCCGTCCGCCCCGAAGTCATCCTGATGGACGAGCCGTGCAGCGCGCTCGACCCCGCCGCCACGATCCGCATCGAAGACCTCATGCGCGAGCTCGCGCGGGAGTACGCCGTCATCATCGTCACGCACAACATGCACCAGGCCGCCCGCGTCTCCGACCTCACCGCATTCCTGCTGGCCGATGAGACGGGGATGGCGGCCGCCTCGTCGAGTTCGCCGACACCGAGACGATCTTCACCCGCCCGTCCGATGCCCGGACCGAGGCGTACGTCACGGGCCGGTTCGGCTAGGAGACGCAGATGACGCCCGACGCACCCGTCTCCGAACCGCAGAAACACCGCCGCCCGCCCCCTGCAGGTCATCGAGTGGCGCGGCGAGTTCACGCCCGCCAGCACCGATGTCCGCCTGCGCGCCGAGCACGTCAGCGTCCACTACGGCGCGGCGCTCGCCATCAACGACGTCACGCTCGATGTGCACGACCGCGCGGTGACCGCCATCATCGGGCCTTCCGGGTGCGGCAAGAGCACGCTGCTGCGCGTCTTCAACCGCATGAACGACCTGATCCCCAGCGCCCGCGTCGAGGGCAGGGTCGAAATGGACGGCGTCGACATCCTGGGCGACGACGTCGACGTCGTGAAGCTGCGCCGCCACGTCGGCATGGTGTTCCAGAAGGCCAACCCGTTCACCATGAGCATCTACGACAACATCGCCTACGGCCCGCGCCAGCACGGCGTCCGCGGCAAGGCCCGCCTCGACGAGATCGTCGAGCGCTGCCTCCGACGCGCCGCCCTCTGGGACGAGGTCAAGGACCGCCTCAACAAGCCGGCTACCGGCATGTCGGGCGGCCAGCAGCAGCGCCTCTGCATCGCCCGCGCGCTGGCCGTCGAACCCGGCGTCATCCTCATGGACGAGCCGTGCAGCGCGCTCGACCCCATCGCCACCCTGAAGATCGAGGACCTGATGCCGGACCTCGCCGCGCGACTACACGATCGTCATCGTGACGCATAACATGCAGCAGGCCGCCCGCGTCTCGCACTACACGGCGTTCATGCTCGCCGACGAGCGAGCGCACCGGCCGCCTGGTCGAGTTCGGACTGACGGACATGCTCTTCACGGCGCCGCGGGACAAGCGCACGGAAGATTACATCACGGGCCGCTTCGGCTAGAAGGGACCGCCGCCCATGACACGAGAGCTGTTCGAGAAGAAGCTGCGCGAGATGCAGGACGACGTGCTGATCATGGGCAGCATGGTCGAAAAGGCCATCCAGCGCTCCGTCGACGCTCTGACGCACCCGGGACCATCGACCTCTCCAACGCCGTCATCCACGACGACGTGGCCATCAACGCCAAGCGCTACGAGATCGAGGAGAAGTGCATCCACACCATCGCGCTGCAACAGCCGATGGCGGCCGACCTGCGCGTCCTCGTCGCCATCCTCTTCATCGCTACCGAGCTCGAGCGCATGGCCGACCACGCCGAGGGCATCGGCCGTATCAACCTCATGCTCGATGACGAGCCGCTGCCGCGGCCGTTTGGAGATATCGTCGAGATGTCCGACAGGGCCGGCGACATGCTCCGCCGCAGCCTGACCGCGTTCGTCGAGCGCGACGACGACGCCGCTCGCAAGATCTGCGACGAAGATGACCAGATCGACGCGCTCTACGACTCCTCGTACCACGCGCTGATCCAGGAGATGATCCGCACGCCGTCCGACGTGCAGCGCATCACCTTCCTCATCTGGACGTCGCACAACCTGGAGCGCATCGCCGACCGCGTCACGAACATCTGCGAGCGGGTCATCTTCATGGTCACGGGCCAGCTCGAAGAGATCAACGTCTCGCGCTACTAGAGACGGGGGCAAGAACCGGTGGGATTGCGCATGACTCTCGACACCGCCACGACGCCCGTCCCGGCGAAGACCGTGCTCGTCGTCGAAGACGAGCCGAGCCTTGCGTCCACACTCTCTTACAACCTCCGCAAGAACGGCTTCAACGTCCTCGCCGCGGCCGATGGCCTCGCCGGCCTCCAGGAAGCGCGCCGGGCCAGGCCCGATGTCATCGTCCTCGACCTCATGCTGCCGAAAATGGACGGGCTCGAAGTCTGTCGCCGCATCCGCGCAGAGTCGGACGTCCCCATCCTCATCCTCACCGCCAAGAGCGAAGAGCTGGACAAGGTCGTCGGTCTCGAAGTCGGCGCCGACGACTACCTGACCAAGCCCTTCGGCATGCGCGAGCTGATGGCGCGCGTCCGCGCGCTGCTCCGCCGCTCCGGCAACCGCGGCGAGGTCGATGACGCAACCCGCATCGTCGTCGGGGACATCGAGCTCGATGTGCGCGGCCGCAGCGTGAAGCGGGCCGGACACGAGATCGCGCTCAAGCCCAAGGAGTTCGATGTCCTCTTCTTCCTGGCCAAGAACGCCGGCCAGGTCTTCACGCGCGAGCAACTGCTCGAGCACGTCTGGGGGTATGAGTTCTTCGGCGGCAGCAGGACCGTCGATGTGCACATGCGCTGGCTGCGCGAAAAGCTCGAGGCCGAGCCCGCGCACCCGCGGCATCTTCTGACCGTGCGAGGCGTTGGTTACAAGTTCATCCGATAGCCGCCTGCCGTCCGCGCGCGCCGTCGTGCTCGGCGTCCTGGCGATCTACCTGCCCGTGGTCGGCATCGCGATACTGGCGCTGCGCATCGCGGATGGCGGCGCGTGGGTCGCCTGGACCGCCTTCGCCGGCATCTCCATCACCTTCACGTTGATCACCGCCGCGCTCGCCGTCCCGCGCCTGCGCCACCTGCGCCACGCCGCCGCCGCCGCCGATGCCCTCGCCGCCGCCCGCTTCGACCAGGCGCGCGTCCCCGCGAGCGGCGACGAGTTCGGCCCGCTCGCCTCCGCGCTCAACGCCGCCGCCGCGAACCTGGAAACGCTCGTCGGACAGCTGCGCCAGGAGCGCGCCCAACTCGAAGCGCTCCTCAACGCCAGCAGCGATGCCACCGTCGCCGTCGATCCGTCGGGCGTCGTCGTCTACCTGAACGACGCCGCCCGCAGCATCTTCGGCCAAGCTGAGACGTCCGGCGTCGGCCGGCCGTTCATCGAGGTCGTGCGCGACCACGACCTCAACGACCTCCTCGTCGCGGCGGCGCAGCGCGGCGAGCGCAGCGTACGCGTCGTCCCGTACGGCCAGGCGCAGCGCTGGCTGCAGGCCACTGCCGTGCCGATCGAGGGTGCGGGCACGTGGGCCGCCCTCGCGGTCTTCCACGATCTCACCGAGGTGCGACGGCTCGACAGCATGCGGCGCGACTTCATCAGCAACGTCTCGCACGAACTGCGCACGCCGCTCGCCGGCATCCGCGCCGCCGCCGAAACGCTGCAGGAGGGCGCGATCGACGACCGCCCCGCCGCCGAGGAGTTCCTCGGCCACATCCAGCGCGAGACCGACCGCATGACCCAGCTTGTCGAGGAATTGCTCGAGCTATCGCGCGTCGAGTCGGGCGCCGCCCCGTTGCGCTTTGAGCAGCTCGATGCCAGCGCGCTCGTCCGTGACACCGCGAAGCGCTTCGGACAGCAGGCGGAGCGCGCCGGCGTCACGCTCCGCGCCCGCCTGGCCGGCGAGCCGCTCACGATCATCGGCGACGGCGAGCGGCTCGAGCGCGCGCTCGGCAATCTCGTCGCCAACGCCATCAAGTTCACGCCTCCCGGCGGCGAGATCATCGTCTCGGCGGAAGCCGGCGCGGGCGACGTCGCGATCAGCGTCGCCGACACGGGCATCGGCATCGAGCCGGACCAGCAGGTGCGGGTGTTCGAGCGCTTCTACAAGGCGGACCGCGGGCGTGGGAGCGGCACGGGCCTCGGGCTCGCCATCGTCAAGCACATCGTCCAGGCGCACGAAGGCAGCGTCTCGCTCGAAAGCCGCCCCGGCCGCGGCTCCACCTTCACCATGCGCCTGCCGCGCCGCTAGGAAGCGCGTGGCGCGGGCTTTCAGCCCGCGGCGTCGCTCCGGAGCGGCCGCACCGGCCCGCGCACACCGTAGCGCGGGCTTTTCAGCCCGCGCGGGATCCCTCACGCCCTGGAACATTCGACGTAGGGACAGGGCTTCAGCCCTGTCCGCCCTCGTTTCGGTACGGGCCTCGCGCCCGCCACCGCGCACGCAGCACCGGGCTCGCCTTACGCCGCGCCGATGCGCGCCCGCACGTCCTCCGCGCTCAGCCCCTCCACCTCCACCACCTTCACGCGCGACTGCGCACCCGACACCACGCGCACGTTCGACGCCGCCACGCCGAGCGCCTTCGCCAGCAGGCGCAGCATCGCCTCGTTCGCCTTGCCATCGACCGGCGCAGCCGCTACCCGGACGCGCAGCACGTCGCCGTCCCACCCGTCGATGCGGTCACGGCCGCCACGCGGCGTCAACCGTACGTCGATGCGTGTCAAGCGAAGCAACCTTCACGCTCGCGGAACCCGTAGAAAAGACTTGAACAGGTGTGCGATACTACGTGCGCTAACGAATGAAGGGCGACTACGGCAGCCCCACGTAGCGCATGCGGCCCACGGACGCCACCCTCGGCGTACCGGAAGGCCGCATCGCTACGTAAGCGTTGTTACCGCCCGATCGCCCGGCTGATCACCAGCCGCTGGATCTCGTTCGTCCCTTCGAAAATCTGGAAGATCTTGGCGTCGCGCACCCACTTCTCCAGCGGGAACTCGCGCATGTACCCGTAGCCGCCGCAGATCTGCAGCGCCTCGATCGTGATCCGCATCGCCGCGTCCGAGGCGTAGCACTTCGCCATCGACCCCTCGGCACGCAGCATTGGCTCGTCTCGCGAGCCCATCCACATCGCGCGGTGCACCAGCAGCCGCGCCGAGTCGTACGCCATCGCCATGTCCGCCAGCTTGAACGCGATGCCTTCGTGCGCGATCAGCGGCTTCCCGAACTGCTTGCGCTCCTTCGCGTACGCCGTCGCGTACTCCAGCGCCGCCTTGGCGATGCCCAGCGCGAAGGCCCCGACGATCGGCCGCGTCCGCTCGAGCATCTTCAGCGCGCCGAGCGCGCCCGGCATCGTTTGCGCTTCCTTGCTGCCCGGCTCCGGGCCCAGGCGGTTCATCGCCGGCACGCGGCAGTCCTCCAGGATGACGTCCGCCGTGTGCGATGCGCGGATGCCCATCTTCTTCCAGACGGTGCCCTCGCTGAGACCGGGCGTGCCCTTCTCGACGACGAACGCCGCGAGGCCGCCCCACCCCTTGCTCTTGTCCTCCGTCGCGAAGATCACGTGCACGTCGGCGATGCCGCCGTTCGTGATGAAGCGCTTGGTGCCGTTGAGCACGTAGTCATCGCCGTCGCGCACCGCCGTCGTCGCGATCGCCTGCACGTCCGAGCCGGCTTCCGGCTCCGTCAGCCCCATCGCGCCGAGGCGCACGTTGCCGTCGCTGCTGATCGACATCGCCAGGAACTTCGCCTTCTGCTCTTCCGTGCCGATGCCCTGGATCGCCGCCGCGGCCAGCCCGCTCGCGCCGATCGCCAGCGCGATGCCGGCGCAGCCCCACGACAGCTCCTCGGCGATGATCACGCTCGACAGCTCGCTCGCGCCGCCGCCGAAGATGCCGGTCGCCAGCCCGAGCGCGCTCGCCTTCTTGACGATCTCCCACGGGAACTCTTCGTGTTCGTCGTAGTACGGCGCGTTCGGCCGGATCTCCTTCTCAGCGAACTCGTGGGCGAGTTGCTGCACCATCCGCTCTTCTTCGGTCAGGTTGTAGTCCGCCATGCGTCCTCCATGCTTGCGCCGCGCGGGGCGGCCCTCGCCGCCGTCAGACCCGTACGCCTCGGCCGCCGCGGCGCGCGCCGGCGTCCGAATCCTTCCCCGCTTCGCCGCATAGTGCTGAGTCGGGGTGTTGTGAACCGCTGGAATTGTATCGATCGTGAAACTCGTCACGCTAGGAAGCGCCACTCGGTAGCTGACAGTGTCCTTTACCGGGGGTAAAATGACGCCCAGCCCCAACATCCGGCGCGAGACTCCCAGGAGGCCCAAACATGCCCGAGATCACCGGCAACAAGGCGGCCCGGAAGGCCTGGAACTACCCCCTCTTCGACGCCATCTTCAACCGCCGCTCCCGCCGCATGTCGCTCGGCGCCGAGATCCCCGGCGGCGCGACCAAGTACAAGTCCGATAAGCCGCCGCTGCCCCTCGATGACGTCGAGGAGGCGCTGCTGGTCGAGGCCGGCACCGGTATCAGCGGCATGAACCTGAGCGACCTGCCGTATACCTACCCCGACGGCAAGAGCGCCAGCGGCAACACGATGATCCAGTTCACCGGCCGCACCTGGCCCAGTGCCTGCGGCTCCCACAGCACCGAGCTCATCTACTTCAACGACGGCGGCACCTACGTCGTCAGTCTCAAGGACGCCTGCGCCAGCCGCATCCGCCAGTATGAGACCGAAGACGAGCGCGAGGGCATCATCTCGTCGTTCCGCGAGAACCGCATCAAGATCCTGGACCACCGCCCGGAGCACCCGCGCGCCTACCCCGCGATGCTGTCGTTCAATCTTTGGGACTCCAACATCGAAGGCTCGACGGTGTTCCTGCCCGTGATCAACAACACGTGGCAGTACATCAACGGCCTGCTGCTCATGTGCGGCTGGGCCGACGGCGGCGCCTACATCGTCGATGACATGAACGGCATGCGCCCCGCCGGCAATGAGCGCTGGGTAGGCGAAGGCCTGCTCGATCCGAACCGCCCGCTGCCGCTTTCCGCGACCGACATGGGCCAGAGCGTCGAGCCCGCGTTCATCCTCCAGAACATCTCGCTCGCCCAGCAGGCTATGGGCCTCGGCGGATGGGTGCACGCCGGCGTCAACCCGCTGGTGCTCGCCGACGCGCTCGGCTTCCGCCAGATCACGCCCGAGGGTGCGCTCTTCCCGAACCCGGTAGGCATCGACGGCGTCCTCCAGGGCTACTGCCCGCCGTACTACAAGAACATGGACGCCGCGGTAGATGCCGTCGTCGCCGCGAAGTTCGGCGCCAACGGCATCTACACGCTCGACGCCGGCCGTGAGGCGCCGTTCCTCGACCGCAACGAGTTCGTTGCGGCCGTGCCGCGCTACAGCGAACAGCTCGTGCAGTGCGTAAAGGACATCTGCAACTACATCTACGAGACATACGGCCGCTTCCCGCACAACATCCCGACCATGCAGATCAGCCCTGTGTGGTGCCAGGCGCACCACCTCGATCTGGACTTCTACGACAAGTTCTACGAGAAGGGCGCGTACACGCAGACGCAGGCTGACCACTACGAGGACTGGCATGGTTCCGCGAAGCCGTGGGAAAAGCTCCGCGAGCGCGAACTCGCCGCCACGAGGTAGGACGCTAGGTGCTAGGTGCTAGGTGCTAGGTGTTGGGTGTTAGGTTGGTTCGCCCGTCCTAGAACCTAGAACCTAGAACCTATCACCTACGCCCTAAGCTGCATCAATCCGCCGGTCCTTCGCCGCGAGCATCTCCGTCATCTGGTCTTGCTCCAGCGGCCGCGCGAAGTAGTAGCCCTGCCCCAGATCGCACGCCAGCGCCCGCAGCCGCGCCAGTTGCTCCACCGCCTCGATGCCTTCCGCGACGATCTCCATCTGCAGCGTCCTGCCCAGCTCGATGATCGCCCGCGTCAACTCCTTGTCGTTGACGCCCTCGCCCGCGTCCACGAACGACTTGTCGATCTTCAGGATGTCGAACGGGAACTGCCGCAGGTAGCTGAGCGACGAGTAGCCCGTGCCGAAGTCGTCGATCGCCAGCCGCACGCCCAGCTCCTTCAGCGCGCGCAGCACGTTCACCGTCAACGTCACGTCGTGCATCATCACGCTCTCGGTGATCTCCAGGATCAGGCTGTCCGGCGGCAGTCCCGTCTCTCGCAGCACCTCCGCCACCTCATCGACGAACGTCCCTTCCTGGATCTGCCGCACCGATACGTTCACGCTGATCGTCAGCGGCGGATCGCTCGGGAAGCGTTCCTGCCACTCGCGCATGCGCTGGCACGCCTCCGTCAACACCCACCGCCCCAGCGGCAAGATCACGCCCGATTCCTCCGTCAGCGGGATGAACTGCGCCGGCGGCAGCAGCCCGCGCGTCGGGTGCTCCCACCGCACCAGCGCCTCCACGCCGACGATGTGGCCGGTGTCCAACGCCACCGCCGGCTGGTAGTGCACGATGAATTCTTGGCGGTCCATCGCGCGTTGCAGGTCGCCCAGCAGCTCCAGCCGCTCGATCATCGATACGTGCATGGTCTGCTGGTACAGCTCGTAGCGGCCCTTGCCGCGCCCCTTTGCCACGTACATCGCAACGTCGGCGTTGCGCAACAGCTCATCGGCGTCCTGATTCGCGCTGTCGCCGATCGCGATACCCGCGCTCGCCCGCAGCAGTAACGCCTTGCCGTCGTACTCGAACGGCGCGCGGAACGCCTCGAAGATGCGGTCGGCGACGGTGGTCGCGTCCTCGGCCGCCGAGATGCCTTCGAGCAGCACCGCGAACTCGTCTCCGCCGAACCGCGCCGCCGTGTCACCCGGGCGCAAGCAGCCCTGCAGGCGGTTCGCGATCTCCACAAGCACCGCGTCGCCCGCGCTGTGCCCGAGGCCGTCGTTCACGGACTTGAAGTTGTCCAGGTCCATGAACAGCACCGCGATCGCGTGCTTGTCGCGCGGGGCGCGCTGCAGCGCGTGCTCCAGGCGGTCGGTGAAGCGCGCCCGGTTCGCGAGCCGCGTCAGCGGGTCGTGGAACGCCTGGTGCCGGAGCTGCTTCTCCAGGATCTTGCGCTCGCTCACGTCGCGCGTGTTCAGCACGAAGCCGCCGATCGCCGCGTCGCGCCGCTGGTCCGTGCCCGCGATCTCAACGTCGCGCCACGTGCCGTCGCGGTGGCGCAGCCGCGCCTCGACTGAAACGGTTTCCTCCGGCTTCGCCATGGCCTCGCTCAGGAAGCCGAGCATCCGCCCAACGTCGTCCTGATGCAGCAGGTCCGTCAGCTTCCGGCCGGCGAGCTCGCTCGCGTCGTATCCCAGCACCCGCCTGATCGACGGGCTCTGGTACATGATCGTCGTGTCCGTCTCGACCACCGTGATCAGGTCCGACGCGTTCTGCACCAGCGAGCGGAAGCGCTCCTCGCTCTGCCGGATCGCTTCCTCGGCCCGCTTGCGGTCGCTGATGTCGCGCGAGTTCATCACGATGCCCTCGACCGACGGGTCGTGCAGCAGGTTGTTCGCCATGATCTCGATGTTACGCCAGCTCCCATCCTTGTGCCGGATGCGCGTCTCCGTCGGCGGGTGGATCCCCGGCCTGGTCATGACCCGAGCGAGTGAGGCCGCGGATTCATCGGCGTCGTCCGGATGGATGAGCGCCAGCAGATTGAGTTGCGGCCATTCGCTGTCGCCGTAACCCATCACACGCCCGACCGATGGGCTCGCATAGAGCAGGGCGCCGTACGGATCCATGACCGTGATCATATCCGAGGCGTTTTGCACGAGAGACCGGAATCGCTGCTCGCTCTGGCGCAACGCGTTGTCGGCGCGCTTCTGCGCCGTCACGTCGCGGAAACTCCAGACGCGTCCGCGTACGCCTCCGGCGCCGAGCAGCGGCCGCGAATATCGCTCGAACACGCGCCCGTCCTTGAAGTTGATGGTGTCCAGGCTCTCCTCGGCCGTCTCGTACAGCTCTCTTACCTTCCGCATGAACGCGTCGCCGTCTTCGAGCTGATCGATGACGAATGCCAGCAGCCGCGCGTCGTCGCGCGTATCGAGGAGGTCCTGCGGGATGCTCCACATCTCCGCGAAGCGCGCGTTGAAGTACGCCGTCTCGCCGTGCTCGCCCACCACCAGGATGCCGTCGGCCGTCAACTCCAGCGTCGCTCGCAGCAACTCCTCGCCGCGCTGCAGCGCCTCCTCGGCGCGCAGCCGCTGGTCGTACAGGCGCACGCCGTGGATGGCCGCCGCCACCTGGCTCGTCAACCCCTCCAGCAACTGTTGCTCGCGCTCCGTGAACTCCAGCGGCCGGTGCGACGCCACCGACAGCACGCCGAGCGTGCCGTCCTTGGTCAGGAGCGGGAGCACCGCCGTCGAGCGGATCAACGTCCGCGTGAAGAATGCGCGCCCCGATTCCGGGAGGCGCGTGTCCCTCTGAGCGTCCGGGAACCACATCGGGCGTCCGGTGGCGATCACTTCATCGCGCACCGGGTCGGGGCGCACGCGTCCCGCCTTCCAGCGGTTCTCCGCCTGTTGCGTCTGGTTGTCGCCGAAGTTCATGCACCGCAGCGACACCGTCCCGTCGCTCTCGACGAGGTCGATGGAGATGTAGTCGATGCGCGTCACCGTCGAGATCGTCGAAGCGATGCGCGTCAGCGTCGTTTGCAGGTCTTCGGTCTCGGAGATCACGCGGCTGATGCTGACGAAGGTGTTAAGCTGCTCCTGCTCTTGCTCGGCGCGCACCATGCCGAGCCGCCGCTCGAGCAGCAGCGCCAGCGACGGCCCGGCCGCCATCACGAAGTGCGCCTGCTCGCCGGTCAGCCCCGCCGGCCATGGCCCGCGCGCGATGAGCATCTGCGCCGACGCTCCCCGCGTTGGCAGCAGGCTGGCGACGTACTCGATGCGCAGCGTCTCGCCGAACTCCGCGAAGTGTCGCACCTTCCCGTCGTGCAGGTGAAACCCGAACGGCCGGCCGCGCGTCGTCAGACTCGCGGTTCACCCACCAGAGCCCCGTGTCCGTCAGCTCCAGCTCTCCGCACGTGCCGAAGTGCTCGAACCCGTCGTTACCGCCGTACACGAGGGCAACGTCGGAGGCGCCGAGCGCCCCGCGCATGGCCTCCAGCGCCGCCGAGATCGCGGCGTCGGGCGCCATCTCAGTGCGTGAAAGGCCGGCGAGCTGTTCGAGGGCAGCGAGCGATAACATATCCGCCTCGTGACTCCCACGGATGCTACGTTGATCTTCGGCAGGTCAATGGTGAACCGTCAGCGGGCACGCGCCCCAATTTTTTCATCGCTCAACGACCTTTTGGGGCTGCCCGCGCGGCCCCGGAATGACGAAACATTAGGGAGCTTCAATCGCCTAGGCTATAGTGTCCCGGGTGAGCGGGGACGGTCTGATTCACGATCCGGGAGGATGAACTCGAATGCGAAGACTACGATGGTTGGTCATGCCTGCGGCTGCGGTGAGCCTTCTGGCGCTCGCCGCGTGCGGCAGCGGCAGCGGCGCCAAGGACAAGACGGCCACGCCCGGCAGCGGTGCGGCGCAGTCTTCCACCACCACCGCCAGCGGCTCCGGCGAGGCCACGAAGGCGCCCGGGAAGACGCCGGAGGCGACGAAGAGCTCCGACGGCGGCTCCAGCGGCGGCAACGGCGAATGGAACGACATGAAGCAGAAGTTCCTCAAGAGCACCTTCCACGCCAACTACAAGGTCACGGGCGCCGGTACCGAGCAGTTCGCCGACGGCAAGATGCAGATGTACAAGGATGGCGACAAGCGCTTCCGCTTCGACATCACCGCTCTCCAGGATGGCCAGGAGCTCGCCATCATCGTCATCGAGAGCGATGACTCCTCGGCGTTCTGCCTGAAGGACGCGGGCGAGTTCGGCCAACTCCTCGGCATCGAGGCGGGCAAGGGCGTCTGCTTCAAGAGCGACCCCAACGACCCGAACAACCCCGCCGGCAGCCTAACGTCAATCTTCGAAGACCTCGAGGCCGACGACAGCACCGTGCTCGACACGTCAACCAGGAAGGTCGCCGGCCGCGACGGCAAGTGCTTCCGGCTGAAGGACAACAAGACCGGCGAGATCAACACGCCCTGCTTCTCGAGCGACGGCAATCTCCTGTACGTCCAGACGGAAGGCGCCGACGCCTCGGAGATCGAAGCCACCGACATCACCAACTCCGTCAGCGGCGGCGACTTCGACCTGCCGTACGAGGTGCGCGACTTCCCGGGCCTCGGCGGCCAGTAACCTCATCCGTTGAGCATTGAAGGAGGCCCTCGCGAACTCGCGAGGGCCTCCTCGTTTCTACCACGCCGACTGCCACCACGCGCGTCCATCCGTATAATGCGCCGTATGCGCAACCACGCTGCCTCCGCGACTCGCCTACAACCTACCCCCTACCACCTACAACCTTGACTAGCGCTCGCTTCGGCGTCGCCGTCTCCCTCGTGCTCTCCGTCGCCGCGCTCGCGATCGGCATCGCCGCCTTCATGGCCACCGTACGCGACAACGGCGACATCACCGGCCGCCTCGTCCAGTCGCACGCGACCAACGACTACGACGGCCCGCCGCTCTCGTTCCCGCTCGATGACTTCTTCATCGGCCGCGGCAGCGACGGCGTGCTCCACGCGTTCTACGCCTACCCGCCGGGCTACTACGGCCACGTCCGCGGCTGCAAGATGATCTGGGACCCGGCGGGCGCCGTGTCCGCATCGAGCGGCGTCGCCGGCCCCGGCCTGTACGTCAACCCGTGCGGCGGCGCGCGCTTCGACCGCGACGGTGAGCTGGTGGCCGGCCCTGCCGACCGCAACCTCGACTACTTCGCCACCGCCGCCGGCGTCGAAGGCACTGTCGTCGACACGAAACGCCTCTACTGCGGCCCCCCGCTCCCGTCCGCCGCCACGCCGGAGAGCGACGAGACGCCCACCGTCACCCCAGAGCCGGGCACGGAGACCTGCGAGCGTGTCTCGCCGAACACCAAGCGGCCGTAGGGGTGGGTTAGAGGTTGGAGGCGTAGACCTACGCCTCACCACCTGCAAGCGCGCGAGGTTCATGGCGGGCCAGCCTCATCGTACAGTCGCATGACGGTGGTTGCGGCGAAGAGTTCGATTGCCGATGCTCAAGAGTGATGGTGCGACACGAAATGCGCGAACTCGCTCGAATCGCGGCTCTCGGGCTCCTAGGTATGACCGCGATGGTTTCGGCGGCCTGCGCCATGTTCGAGCGGCCGTCCAAACCGGTCAGCAACTGGACTGTTGAGGATGCGAGGGCGTTCAACCAGTTTCCGTTGTACTGGGTCGGCGAGACCTATGAAGGGCTTCCGTTGACCTCGATGCGTCGCATCGTCGACGGTGACGGGGTCAGACACGCGATCTTCAATTACGGCGAGCCTTCGTTCGCCGGTGACGCAGTTAGTGGAAGTTGGATACCGCCGCTCGAGATCGATATCCAACCGTATTGCGGGTATTCTCCCGAGGAGTTCCTTTCGAACGACGAGTACTGGGATGAGGACTGGAACGCGGAACCCGTTGAAGTTCACATTCGCGGTGTGAATGGATATTTGCAGCGCTATTCGTCGCGTAACGCGTCCCTGTTCCTATGGAGCGGTGACTCCACCATTCACCTGCGGACGTGGAAGAGTAGCCTTGACATCGAGGATGCAGCCAGAGACTTGGTGCCGATTGCCCAAGGTGCCGCGACAAGTGCCGCGACAACCGTGCAGCCTTTTCCGCCGCCGACAACGAACTCATGCTAATTCTCGTCGTCGAGCCCTTAGATATACAGTCTAAGACAGCCCCGCAACCCCGACCGTTGATTCGCCCCGCCCCGCCCCGCCGCCGCCCCCGCACGCCATCATGCGCGCTTCGCGCGGACGTGCTGGTGCCGCGCGATCTCCCAGTCCGCCCACTTGTACATCACGTGCCGCAGCGGCCCGAGCTTGCGCGGCAGGTCGGGGTACGTGATCTCGCCGCGGATGATCTCCGTCAGGTAGCGCCAGAACAGGCCGTTGTACTTCAACATCAGCACCGAGAACGCCGGCAGGCGCTGGGATATCGCCATCAGCCGCCGCGACACCAGGATCTCTTCCTGCATCTCCGCGTTCAGCGCGCGCTGGTAGCCCGCAAGGTCGCCGACCTCGCCCGCCAGGTAGCGCTGCGCCTCCTGCGCCGCCAGCCGCCCGCTGACGAACGCCGCCCAGATCCCCTCGCCCGACAGCGGGTCGACGAGCGCCGCCGCATCGCCCGCGAGCATCGCCGGGCCGCGCACGATCGCCTCGCCGTCGCGCCGCAGTGGCAACTGGTAGCCGCGATGGTCGAACAGCAGCGATTCATCGAAGTCGTAGTACGCGCAGTAGCGCGACAGCCGCTCGCGCAGCGTCGGCCCGACCTGCTTCCAGCCGCCGACGCCGATGTTCAGGTGGTCGCCCTTGGGAAACACCCACCCGTAGCCGCCGGGGACGCCGCCCAGGTCCAGCGCGATGAACCGCTCCCATTGGTCCATCAGCGCGCTGTCCGCCGGGTAGTTCGCCTCGAACGCTACCGCGTACTCGCCGAGCGGCGTCAGCCCCAGCGCCTTCGCCGTCTGTCCGTTGACGCCGTCCGTGCCGATGAGCACGCGCGCCTCGTACACGTCGCCGTTCGCCCGCGCGCGCACGGTGCCGCCCTCGATCTCGATGTCGCGGATGCCGTGGCCGTCGCGGAAGTCCGCGCCCGCGCAGGCCGCGTGTTCGACGAGAAACTCGTCGAGCCGGCTGCGCTGCGTCATCCGCGCCAGCAGCCGCGTGCTCGTGCGGTCGAAGCGCGGCCCCATGGCGGCGCTCACGCGCACGCCGTAGATCTCGCGCTCCGTCACCGATGAGAAGTCGAGGTCGTTCGCGCTGTCGGCGCGGAACGTCAGGCCGCCGCCGCACGGCTTGTCGCGCGGGAACCGCGCCTTGTCGACGAGCAGCACCTTCGCCCCCGCGCGCGCAAGATGCCGCGCCGCCGTGCTCCCCGCCGGCCCCGCGCCAACAACGATCGCATCGTACTTCTGGGTCATCAGGGACATTCTACGGCGTGGGGGGATAGGTGATAGGTGACAGGGGCTAGGTGCTGGGGGCTAAGTGCTGGGGCCAGGGTTGGCCGCTCGTGGCGCGGGGCGCTCAGGCAGCTTCAGAGTGGGGACGAAACGTGGATCGCGGCCGCCCCCGGCTGCACGTGCTGCGAAGCCGCATCCACGCGGCGCGCATTTCGCCTGAGCGACACGCGACGCGTGCGGTGCCGATGGCCGGGCGCGAATGCTCGGGCTTCGGCGGAGGTGCAGCCGGGGGCGGCTGCGATCCATCTCTCGCATCGCCCCGTGTCGCCGGGAATCGGAGCAGTGCTGGACGGCGCGGGCTGATCGCTGACGGCTGATAGCTGATAGCTGATAGCTGGGCGAAGCCCCTCTACCGCAGCGCGATGATCGCCGCCGCCAGCAGGATGCCCTCCGCGCCGATGGCCGCGAGCAGCAGCACGTACCCTACCATCCGCTCCCAAGAGTGGGCGATGAACCCCAGCCCCAGGTTGAGCAGCAGCAGCCCGACGCCGGTCATCGGGATCTTCAGTAGCTCGTCCTTCGAGGCCACGCGCGTGACGCCGTCGAGCTGCGGGAACGAGAGCGCGATCGACTGCGGCAGCCCCGGATACTGCTGGTACACGTACGCGAACATCGCGAAAAACGTCGCGAACGCCGCTACCGCGAGCCCCTGCGCCGTCCGGTCCTCCCAGAACGGCTGCGCCGCCAGGTAGAGCCGTTCCGGCGCCTGCGGCACCGCTACCAGCGACCCCAACCGCTGCTGCTGCTGTACCGCCTCGGCGAACGCCACCTCATCCTCGAGGCTGATCGCGTACGACTGGCTCGGCGTCACGACGTACAGCAGGTCCGCCGGCGAGCGGTGCGTCGAATAGAACAGCGTGTCGCCGATGCCGCCCTCGATCTCGGCGTGGCCGATGTGGTGGCCGAGCCAGCTTACGCCCGCCACGTGCGGGTTCGGCAGTTCGCGCCCCGGCACCAGCCGCTCGATCTGCGACATCGGCACCATCTGGCGGATGTCGCCCCAGACGATCGTCAGGGCGTTGCGGTCGAGTGCGTAGCGCAGCGTACCGAGGCTGTACGTCCAGTACGCGAAGAGCAGCCCCATGAAGAGGAACAGCGACGCGACGACGTACAGCGCGATGATCCCGAGCGCGATGTCCTGCGTCAGCCCGCGTACGACCAGCGCGATCGCGACGGCGAAGCACCACGCGGCGAGTCCGCCGCCGACGAGCGTGCCGACGGTACGGGGGGGCCGGAACTCCATCAGGCGTTTGCCTTCGCCGCCGCCGGCTCGGCTGCCGGCTTCACCGCCGTCACCCAGTCCGCGTACTTCGGGCTGCGCCCACGGATCGCGTCGAAGAACATCGACTGCAACTTCTGCGTGATCGGCCCGATGCGCCCGTTGCCGACGGCGCGGCGGTCGACCTCGGTCACCGGCGACAGGTGCGCGGCCGTGCCCGTCAGGAACACTTCGTCCGCGACGTACAGCTCCGAGCGGTCGATCGTCCGCTCGATGACCTCGAGGCCGAGCTCCTGCTTCGCCAGCGTGAACACGGAGTCGAGCGTGATGCCTTCGAGCACGTTGTCGCTGCGCGAAGGCGTAATCAGCCGGCCGTGCCGCACCATCACCAGGTTCTCGCCCGAGCCCTCCGACACGTGGCCGTCGTCGTTGAGCATGATCGCTTCGTCGAAGCCGTTCTCGACCGCCTCGGTCTTCGCCAGCGCGGAGTTCACGTACAGCCCGTTCACCTTCGCCCGCGCCGGGATCGACGTGTCCGGCACGCGCCGCCACGTCGAGGTCTGGCAACGGATGCCCGCGTCGAGGTCCAGGTAGTTGCCGAACGGGATCACGAACACCATGAAGTCGTCTTCGACGCCGTCCAGCCTCGGCCCGATGACCTGGCCGCTCTTGTACGCGATCGGCCGGATGTACACGTCCTCGCGGAAGCCGCACGTCGCGACGACCCGCGCCGTGATATCGACCAGCTCCTCCGCGCTCTGGGGCAGGCCGATGCGCATGATGTGCGACGACATCTTCAGCCGCTCGAAGTGCTCGCGCGGCCGGAACAGCAGCGTCTCGCCGCGCTCCTCGCTCCAGTTGCCGCGGACGCCTTCGAACACCCCCGTCCCGTACAGGAACGCGTGCGTCATGACCGATACCTTCGCCTCCTCCAGCGGGACGATGCGCTTCTGGAGATAGGCGTATGAGGTCGGCATGCTAGGCGTCCTTTCTATGGGGGATTGCGCCGATTATAGGCCCCGTGACCATTTCACGGCAAACCTGCCATCCTCGCCTGCCGCTTCGCGCTTGCACCGAGGGCCGGTTCGTGAAACTGTGTGTCGGATCCGCTCACCCGCTGAGAATCTTCGAAAGGAGCCCCCGATGTCGAACGTGTTGAAGGTCGGAAACGTCGAGATCGTCGCGCTGCTCGACGCCTCGGCCGCCGCGCCATGGTCCGTGCTCTTCCCACAGCTCAATGAGGATGCCTGGGCGCCGCACCGGCAGCACCTCACCGCCGACGGCTCGATCGCGCTCTCGATCACCAGCTTCATCGTCCGGGCCGGCGGAAAGACATGCGTCATCGACACCGGCCTGGGTGTGAAGGACCGGCCGTATTTCGGAAATGGCCGTCTTGCCGAGGCGCTCGCCGAGATTGGCGTCCGCCCCGAAGACGTCGACCTGCTGCTCGCGACGCACATCCACGTCGACCACGTCGGCGGCCACACCATCGCGAAGGACGGAGGCTTCGTGCCCGCGTTCCCCAAGGCGAAGCACATCTTCACACGCGCGGAGTGGGACTACTGGACGGCGCCCGCCGTCGCCAACGCCCAGGGCAACGAGTACGTCGTCGACAGCGTGCTGCCGCTGCAGGGCGCGGTTGACATCGACCTCGTCGACAACGAGCATCGCGTCAGCGACGAGATCACCATGATCCCGACGCCCGGCCACACGCCGGCCCACACCTCGTTCCTCATCTCGTCCGCTGGCGAGTCGGCCCTGATCCTCGGCGATGTCGCCCACAATCCCGCGCAGGTCACGGAGACGTCGTGGTCGCCCGCGTTCGACCTCAACCCGGCGCTCTCCGCCGTCACGCGCGAGAAGACGATGGACCGCATCGAAAAGGACAAACTGCTGCTCGCCGCCGGCCACTTCCCGTTCCCCGGCTTCGGCCGCGTCGTCCGCATCGACAACAAGCGCCACTGGCGCGCGCTGTAAGCGACGCGAGAACCCAGAACCTAGAACCTAATCTCCGGACGAAGGGCGCGTTCGTGTTCGGAGATTAGGTTCTAGGTTCTGGGTTCTTAGTTCTAGCTTTTCCGAAGGAAAAGCTCCGGCCGCCCCGACCACACCCATGCGGCGTTCGTCCGGCTGCACCCCATCAGCACGCCGTGCAGCGTCGATGGATGCAAGAACATGTTGTCCGGGTTGTGCGTGCTTTCGCCGCCGCGCGCGTAGCGCATGCCCTTCGCGTCGAGCCGCGCCGCGATCGGGTCCACCGACTCCGCCTCGATGTAGCACATGTACAGCGTCTCGCCGCCGCGCCGCCGCATGAAGCGCCCCATCGGCCGCTCCCAGTCCGTCATCTGCGACAGCTCGATGCGGTCCAGCCGCTCCGGCGGGTTGAACATCGTCAACTGGCCCGTGTACCCGTAGTCGTGGCTGTTGATCGGCACGAACTTCGATGCGTCGAGCCCGAACCGGTCGGCGTAGAACGCCGCCGCTGCCACGTGGTCGTCGATCAGGTTCGTCGCCTCATACAGGTAGCGCATCAGCCCGATCATCGGCCGTGCCACCTCAGCGGAGATCACCATCCGCAGCCCCGGCGTCTGGTCCGGCGCGATGAAGAGCTGGCCGCCCTCATCGACGAACTGCACGCCTTTCGATGCGAGTCGCGCCGCCAGCGCGTTCACGTCCTTCGTCGAGAAGCCGGCCGCGAACAGACCCTCGTTCCACTGCTCCATGTACGCCCGCACGGGCCCATCGCCGTTCGGCTCCAGCAGCTCGAACTCGCTCGTCCCCGCGTGCACGACGCGGCGCTTCGCCCCGAGCGCCCGCACCTCGTCGTCCTTCACCGTCTCGGCGTCGAACACGTCGATGAAGGTCTGCGCGGCCGCCGCGCGGTCCCTGACGGCGATCTGTACGCGGTCGACGTGCTCCAGCATGGCGGTCCTCCTCGCTCCGGTCCGTGTGCCGCGTATGCTAGCCCCGCCTGCGCGCCGGTGCAACGACAGATCGAACGGCACACTGGGGCGTACCATAGCCGGGCGTACAATGTACGCGCGCCGTGCGCGAATCCACTGTCACGGCGCGCCGCCGCTGGGCGACCGCCCGGCGGCTGCCTCCGGAAAGGAGCATCCGCATGGCGAGCCAGATTCCGCCCGAACAAGTCCGCGAGCCGCGCCTGAAGGACGAGGCCGGCCTCGCGTCGATCGTACGCGTGCTGTTGCAGGCCTTCTCGTTCGTCCTCCTCCTTCCGCCGTGGGGGTTCCTCGTCTGGTTCTACTCGGTGAAGATCGTCTCCGAGTACGAGCGCGGCGTCATCTTCCGCCTCGGCCGCCTCGTCGGCGCGCGCGGCCCCGGCCTCTTCGTCATCCTGCCGATCATCGACCGCATGGTGAAGATGGACCTCCGCATCGTGACCATGGACGTCCCGAGCCAGGAGTGCATCACGCGCGACAACGTGACCGTGAAGGTCAACGCCGTCATCTACTTCCGCGTCGTCAATCCGGAGAACGCCGTCACGAAGGTCATCGACCACTTCCGCGCCACGTCGCAGATCTCGCAGACCACGCTCCGCAGCGTGCTCGGCCAGTCGCTGCTCGATGAGCTGCTCTCCGAGCGCGAGCACATCAACGAGCGCCTGCAGACGATCATCGATGAGCAGACGGAGCCGTGGGGCGTCAAGGTGTCGACGGTCGAAGTGAAGGACGTCGAGCTGCCGCAGAGCATGCAGCGCGCCATGGCACGCCAGGCGGAGGCCGAGCGCGAGCGCCGCGCCAAGATCATCAACGCCGATGGCGAGCTCCAGGCGTCGGAGCGCCTCGCCGAGGCCGGCCGCATCATGTCCGAGCAGCCCGCAACGCTCCAACTGCGCTTCCTGCAGACGCTGTCCGAGATTGCGACGGAGAAGAACAGCACTATCATCTTCCCGGTCCCGATCGACATGATCGAGCTCTTCACGCAGCGGCTGCGTGAGGGCGGCGGCGGCGGGAACGGCGGCCGCCCGCGCATCCACGTCGGCGCCGATAGCGGCGCAACTCCGCCCTCTGTCGCACCGCCGCCGTCCCCACCCGTGGAGCCGGAGAGCCGCGAGGGCACCGTGAGCTAGCGGCCGGAGGCCGGACGCGAGGCGTGGATCACAGCCGCCCCGGCGGCCGCGACCGAGCATCTCGTCGTGGCGCGGGCTTTCCAGCCCGCGCACTGCGGCAATTCGACGCACATCGCCGATCAAGCGCCGTGGCGTCGGCACCCGCGAAGGCACCGCCATCTAGTGTAGTGCCGCCGAGGTGAGGCGTGGATCGCAGCCGCCCCCGGCTGCCCGTCCGGCGGTCGCAGAGTCGCCGCAGGAGACAGCCGGATCGGGCGCGTCATGTCGCGGCCGTGCATGCCGGCAGCGTGCGTCTCTGAGAAGTGGATCGCAGCCGCCCCTGGCTGCTCATCCGGCGAAGCCGGCTCGCGGCACGTCGCCCGCGTCAGGCCGTATCCTCTCGAGCCGAGAAGGCCGCAGGCGTCACCGCCCTGACGCCGGCCGCGCCGCGTACCGCCGCACCGCCAGCGCCACACCCACGTACACAACAACCGCCGCAGCCACGACGGCCGTCAGCTCCGTGCCCCACGCGACTGCGCCCCGGTCGAACAACAAGATCGCTCCCACACCGACGGCGATGCGCAGTGCGCAAAACAGCACGACGAGCTGAAACACCCGCCGCCCCTTCGCCACCACCTTGCGCCATCCCGCGATCACGGCGACAGTCTAACGAGTACCCGTACTTTGCTGTCTGCTGTTTGCTGTATCGAGGCACGCGCGATGGCTCATCTCGAGGTCCGCAACTTCATCGCCGCACCGCCGCAGGCCGTGTGGGACGTGCTCGCCGACCTGGAGCACCAGGCCGCGTGGATGGTCGACGTCCGCACGCTCGATGTCGTGACGGAGCAGAAGCAGGGCGCCGGTACGGTCGTGCGTGTGACCAGCGAGCTGTTCGGCCAGCCCGTCGTCAAGGATGTGATGGCGATCACCGCCTGGGAGCCGCCGCGCCGCATGGACGTCGAGCATCGCGGCCAATTCCACGGCACCGGCAGCTTCGTCCTCGACCCGGCCGACAACGGCGCCATCTTCACGTGGGTCGAGGACTTCCGCCCGCCGCTCGGCCCCCTCGGCGAGCTCGCTTTCAGCCTCATCATCCGCCCCCACCTCCTCCGCGTCTTCGCCCGCTCCATGGCCAACGTCAAACGCCTCGCGGAGACCCCGCCACGCGTGGTTTCCTGATCGTCATCGCGCGCAAGCGCCCCTTGTATCTCGCGCGTGTAGTACGGTCAGCGCGCAGGGCTTTGGGAGGTGCGGCAGGCCGTCGTGCCCCTGGGTCGTACGAGACCGTGTTGTAGCTGTGGTCGCCGCACCTCTCCCTGTAAGCCCGAACAGTTGATAGGGCGTTTGAGCCCGGATTGCAAGGAAGGGCAACAAGGAGGTGCCATGAGCTCTGCAAGCGGTCTTTGTCGGCGTGGATGTCTCCGGGGCGTGGCTGGACATCGCCAGCCGGCCCGACGGCAAGGCCTGGCGGGCAGCCAACACCGGGGCGGGCGTCAAGCGGCTCGTCGGGCAGCTCCGCAAGCTGCGCCCGGAGCTCGATCGCCATGGAAGCGACGAGCAACCTGCACGTGCGGCTCGCCAATGCGCTGACCGCTGCGGCTCTGCCGTTCGCCGTGCGCAACCCGCGCCAGATTCGCGAGTTCGCCCGGTCAGCCGGGCAGCTCGCGAAGCCGGACGCCCTCGACGCCCGGATCATCGCGCACTACGCCGAGGCCATGCGCCCACCTGCCCGGCCGATGCCCGATGCCGAGACGCAGTCGCTCCAGGGCCTGATCGCCCGCAGGCGCCAGCTCTGCGAGGCGCTGGTCGCCGAGCGCAACCACCTGCGCACCGCGCACGCCGCGGCGGCCGGCAGCGTCCGCACGCACGTCGCGTTCTTACGCCGCTCCATGAAGGAACTCGAACAGCAGATCGCCCAGATGATCCGCAGCCGCCCGCGCTGGCGGGCCTCGACACGCTCCTGCAGAGCACGCCGGGGGTCGGGCCGGTCGTGTCGATGACGCTGATCGCCGCCCTTCCCGAACTCGGCAGCGCCGACAAGAAACAGATTGCCGCCCTGGTCGGCGTCGCCCCGCTGAATCGCGACAGCGGCCTCATGCGGGGTCGCCGCACGGTCTGGGGCGGCCGCGCCTACGTCCGCACCGTGCTCTACATGGGCGCGAATGTGGCGCGCCGGCACCATCCCCTGCTCAAGGACTTCTACCGCCGGCTGCGGGACGCCGGCAAACCACATCAGGTGGCGGTCACCGCCTGCATGCGCAAGCTGTTGGTGATGCTCAACGCCATGGTCCGGGACGACACGGCGTGGGTCCGCCCAGCGCGCGCCGCCTGAATCGAAAACGGACCACAACCTATCAGGTCGCGGCCCGCCTTCCTTCTTCCAGCCATCAGTTTACCACCGAAGGAGGCATATCGAGACAGTTGCTACAACCTGCGGGCCAGCCGGGGGTGAGGCAGCGCGGAGCGCCCTACAACCTACCCCCTATCCCCTACCACCTACAACCTACGCGGCCTACCGCGTCAGCCAGCCGAACTGCTGCGGCTTCCGCTGCGCGCTGCGCGTTGATCATGATGTTCACGACGTTCGGGCTTGCCGCTCGCGAACGCCTCCTCCAGCGCCGGCCGCAGCTCGTCCGGCGTCTCGACGAAGTAGCCGTTGCCGCCGAACGCCTCGATCACCTTCTCGTAGCGCGCGTTCGGGACGTACGCCATCGGCAGCACGGCGCGACGGGTCGAGCGTGCTCGGCCCGCCGCCGATGCCGTTGTTGTTGAGGATGATGAACGTGATCGGCATGCCGTAGCGGCACGCCACCTCCACCTCCATGCCGCTGAAGCCGAACGCCGAGTCGCCCTCGACCGCGACGACGCGCTTGCCCGGGTGCACCGCCTGCGCCGCGATCGCGAACGCCAGGCCCGACGCCCATCGTGCCGAAGCTGCCCGCGTCGAGGCGGTGGCGCGGCAGGAAGTTCGGCAGCACCGTGCGGCCGATGTCCATCGTGCTCGCGCCCTCGCTGCACGATGATCGCGTCGCGCGGCAGCACGTCGCGGATGTCGCGCAGCACGCGGTAGTAGCCCATCGGCGACGCTGTCGTCGTCGAGCATCGCCTGCGTCGACGCGCGGTTCTCCTCGATCTTCTTCGCGATGCCGGTGCGCCAGGTGTTCTCCGCGGCGAACTGCCACGGCTGCTCGCGCAGCGCGGCGTTGAGCTGCCCCGTCACCGCCTTCGCGTCGCCGACGAGCGCGACTTCCGCCGGCACGTTCGTGCCGATCTCCTCCGCCGCGATGTCCATCTGGATGACGCGCACGTCCGGGTTGAAGCGCGGCGGCAGGCCGAAGTGCATGATCCAGTTCAGCCGCGCGCCGATCAGGAACACGAGGTCGGCGTTCTGCAGCACGTGCGAGCGCGCCGGCGCCGACCGACAGCGGGTGGTCGTCCGGCATCACGCCCTTGCCCATCGGCGAGGCGAGGAACGGCAGCTGCGTCGCCTCGATGAACTCGCGCACCTCGTCCTCGGCGCGCGCGTACGCCGCGCCCTTGCCGACGATGACGAGCGGCCGCTCGGCCGTCTTCAGCGCGGCGAGCGCCGCCTCGACCGCCGCCGGGTCGGCGAGCGGGCGCGGCGCGTCCGGCACGCGCGGCGCGCTGCGGCGCGGCGTCCTCGTCGACCTTGCCGCCGATGATGTCGCCGGGCAGGTCGAGGTACACCGGCGCCGGGCCGGCCGTAGATCGACGTGCGCACCGCCTGCTCGACGAAGTACGGGATGCGCTCGACGCGGTCGACCTCGGCCGCGTACTTGCACCACGGCCGCGCGGCCTCGACCTGCGGCGCTTCCTGGAACGCGCCCATGCCGTGCTGCGAGATGTCGGACGCGCCGCCGAGCAGGATCATCGGCCAGCGGTTCGACCAGGCGTTCGCGAGGCCGGAGATCGCGTTCGTCATGCCCGGGCCGGAGACGGCGAGGCACGCGCCCGGCCGGCCGGTCAGGTAGCCGACGGCCTGCGCCGCGTACGCCGCCGACTGCTCGTGGCGCATGCCGAAGTACTTGATGCCCTCGCGCTGCGCGGCGAACGCGATCGGCACGACCGGCACGCCGACGATGCCGAACATGTACTCGACGCCGTGCTGCTTCAGGCTGCGCGCGATCAGCGTCGCGCCGTCAATCTCGGCCATCTCTGTCTCCTCAGGCGGTGCTAGCTCCAAGCGGATCCTTACTTGGCCGGCCGACAATTCTACACGTCTCAGTTCATTAAGGAACGGTCGTGTCGATACATAGGATGTGAAAAATCCTCCCGTTCCTCCGCCCGAAAATGGGCAATTTGCAAGCGCCCGAATGAGACGCCACGTGTGGGAACGTGATGGGGGACGATGCTACTATTGTCGGAGGGTCATCGCCTACAATCGCTGCAACATCGACCATCGCACTCCGTGGCCGTTCGGCAGAACCGAACCCGGCAACCTCGTAACAGCGTGCCCGCCTTGCAACAAGGCGAAGGGTCTTGCTCGACCCACCGATGAACCGCTCGTGCACTCGGTCGAAGGCCATCTTGCGCCCCCCGGCATCGAGTCACTGCCGCCTGCGGTGCTGGCCTACGCGCCCCGCAATAGCTTCTCGGGAGCCTGCATCGACTGTGGTGAATGGGTGGAGATAGGCGACGGGCTCATTGAGCCGAGCGGGGGGGTCGGCGAGATAACGTTTCTCCTGCGCTGCTCCTCATGTTTTTTCCGCGACTACCGGCTCCGAGCGCAAGCGGATGATGCTCGTTAGGCGGCTCCGCGTACACTCCACGCAAGCGACCCAACCGATGCCCTCCGGCCCTTGCCCGCAGCACCGCGCCCACGCACGATCACGATTGATGACCATCGACACCAACACCCTCGTCGAACAGTGGCGCGCGGAAGCGCTGCGCGGGGAGCACGTCTCGCACGAGGTCTGCACGCCCGCCGGCGACCTGATGAACTACCACGCACGCCTGGTCGCGCGCCCGGTCGATGAGCTGTACCGGCGTCTCGCAGCGATGGGCGGCGGCCTGGACGACCTCTGGCCGCTGCCGTCGGTGCCGATGAAGGTCGAGGGTGCGCTGAGCCCCGGCGTGCGCGCGTCGCACGGCCCGATCCGCTACGAGCTCGCCGCCATCGACGCGGGCCGCCGCATCGAGTGGCGCTTCACGATGGAGCGGCTGCATGGCCGCTACGAGTATCGCCTGACGCCCGAGGGCGCCGCCACGCTCGTCGAGAACGTGATCGACGGCGCCGTCACCGGCGAGCTGATTGAGGCGTGGCCGTCGGCCGTGAGCGCGTTCCACGACTGGGTCATCGAGCGCATCTTCGACCGCCTCGCCGCACCCCCGGCTCCCTGGTTCGGCCTCCCGACCATCCAACAGATCCGCTGACGCAAGGCGATAGCGCTCTAACCTCTAACCTCCAGCGCAATGACGCCGCCCGTTCGGACTTCTTCTGTCCGCCGCCCTACACTCCCCGCGACCGGGTCGCACGTACCGAACGGGGGCAGCATGAAGCGGCGCACAAACAATCACCCACCGCGACCCGCACGAGATTCGAAACGATCAACTCCGCGCGAAAACACAAAATTCAGCACCCTCAATCAAGGGAGTGTCAACTGTCAACTGCGAACTGGGAACTGTGAACTGCAAACTGTGAACTGTGAACTGATAACTTCGGCTCAGAACCCCGCGACGTCCAGCCGCCGCTCCGCCTCGGCCTTCTCGTCGTCGGTCGAGAACAGCGCCACGTCGCGGCCGGCCACGCGCAGCATGCCGCCGACGGCCCACGCGCGCACCGTCTGGAATGCCAGCCACTGCGGCAGGTCTCGCACCGGCCGCCCGCTCGCGGCCTCGTACGCCGCGATGAACTCGCCCGCGACATCGGGCGCGCGCAGCAGCAGGAACCAGTACCCGGTCGCGACGTTGAATCGCCGGTCGGCGATCGCGGCGTCCTCCCAGTTGACGATGCCCGCGACGGCCATGTCGTCATCGAACAGCACGTTGCCGAGGTTCGGGTCGCCGTGAACGAACACCGGCGGCTCTTCCGGCAGCGGCCGCACCCGCTCGATCGCCGCCGCGAGCCGCGCGTCGCCGAGGGAGGCCGCCCACGCCCGCAGCGTCAGCAGTTCACCGGCGACGGTCGCGCGCGGAAACGGGCCGTCGGGCGGCGGCAAGCGATGGAGTCGTGCGAGCACGCCCGCGAGCGAACGCACGGCGCGCGCATCGACCGCTGCACCTGGCTCCTGTGCCGCCAGGCGCGTGCCAGCCACGCGTTCGACGAGCGTCCAGTCGGGGCCGTGTCCACAGATTGCGGGCGCAGGCAGCCCGTACGCGCGCACGTGCGTCAGCGCCCGCGCCTCGCGCTCGGCCTTCAGCCGGTCGTCCGACGCGTGCCACGTGAGCCAGTGGCGGTACCGCCGCAGTACCAGGTCGCGCTCGACGCCCTCGTGCTCGATGCGGACGCGCCAGAGCTCGTTGAGCCCGAGCGGGATCGCCCCCACGCTGAGCACGTGCGCGCCGCCGGCAAACGCGGCCCGCACGCACTCCTCGACAAACGCAGGCATTTCAGCGATGGCCACGACTACGAACTACCCACTACCAACCACCTACTTCGTTGCCCACAGGTCCAGCCGCACGTAGTCGGCCACGTACGGCGCGCCGTGCCGCCGCACCGTCTCCTCGACGACGGCGCGCGCGTAGGCGTCGCGGTCGTCCTCCGGCAGCCGCGCGATGTGATCGCGCAGCAGGATCGTCTGCACGTACAGCGCCGCGTCGTCGTTGCTCTCAAACGGCACGGGCGCGGCAAAGAGCGATGCGCGCACGTCGCGCCATGCCGCGCGCTCAAGCGACGCCGTCGCCTGCTCCGGCGTACGGTACTTCTTGCCGTCGGCGAACCCGCGCAGGTGCGGCTCGAAGCGCGAGCGCTCGCGCACCGCCGCCACGGACTCCAGCACGTGCGCGTTGTTGCCGTAGCCGCCGCACTGCGCGCGCAGCCTGCCGCCGGCCTTCGTTGCGCGATACAGGCAGCCGAACAGCGCATCGTCGTCCGGGATCCAGTGGAACACCGCGTTCGAGAACACGACGTCGGCCGGCTCCGGCAGCGTGAAGTCCGTCAGGCTCGCCTCGATCGGGACGACGTTCGTGACGCCGCGCTCCTCGATCGCGCGCCGCAGCGACGCGATCATCTCCGCCGACGCATCGACGGCGTAGATCTTGCCGCGCGGCAGCTTCTTCAGCAGGTCGAACGTCACCGATCCCGAGCCGCACCCGGCGTCGAGCACCGTCTCGTCGCCGGCAAGCGCCAGGTCATCGATGACCTGCTGCGCCCACCCCCGCATCGGCGTGCCGATGCGGTCGTACACCTCGGCGTTCCAATACGTGTTCTTGCTCATCGACGCTCCTTTGCGCCTGCGGCTCGCCGCATTCTAGGCTGTAGCCGACGGAAGCGCGCGCGGCGCCCCCGACTTTGCTGTTTGCTGTTTGCCGTTTGCTGTCTTTCCGTTTGTTGTGCGGCTCCGAAGGAGGCGCTTGTGTACTGCCCCCGCGACGGCGCCGAGCTGAAGAAGCAGGACGAGCGCGGCATCGATCTCGATGCCTGCCCCGCGTGCCGCGGCGCCTGGTACGACTACGACGAGCTGGCCGCGCTCGAATCCACGGTTGCCGACGAGGAGCACCGTCTCGGCACGATCGACTACGCCAAGCACGAAAGCGTGCTCCAGTGCCCGGTCTGCGAGCAGCCGATGCACGCGTTCAACTATCGCGCGTACAACCTGGAGCTCGATGCCTGCGCGGAAGGCCACGGATTCTGGCTCGATGCCGGCGAGTCGGAGCGCGTACGGGTCATTATGCGGGAGCGCGTCTCCGGGCTGCGGCGGTCGGCGTCGGCGCAGAAGGCCTGGGCCCGGGCGAAGGGGCGCGGCGGGTCCGGCGTCATCGACCAGATCAAGGGCCTCTTCCGCGGCCGGTAGGGACGCCGCGCTTTCTCTCGGGTAGGGCCCTTTGGCGCTTTCGTCGCCCAGCCGTCGCGCCTACCATGGCCGCAAAGCAGCTTGCGGCAGGGCCGCATCGCTCTGGAGGTCGCGGCATGAGCAGCCCGGATGTAGTCGCGGTGCCCATGTCCGTGCTCCGGCTCATGGTGGCCGGGATCTTCGTCGCCGTCCTCGTCATGCTGGCGATGCTCGGCGTCGAGATCGTGATCCTGCTGCGTGTCTTCGACATGCTCGACCTGATCCGGCGGCTGGCTCCTCCGGCCTGATCCTCGCTGCATCCAGCCTGCGTAATCCGCAGACTTCCGCTCCGAAACGCTGCTGCTCGGTTGCCGAGCCGGCTGATATTTGTACTTTCCACAGGTTCTTGGAGTACACTCGCAACCACTGCTCGCAGATGGGAAGCGTACACGGAGGATGAGATGAAGTTCGGCATGTTCATGATGCCCTCGCACCCGCCGGGGGAAAACCCGACGCTGGCGTTCGAGCGCGACCTGCAGCTCATCGAGCACGCGGAGAAGCTCGGCTTCGACGAGGTGCTGATCGGCGAGCACCACAGCGGCGGCTGGGAGACGGTGCCCGCGCCGGACCTGATGATCGCCGCGGCGGCGCAGCGCACGCAGCGCATCAGGCTCGGCACGGCCGTCATCAACCTGCCGTATCACCACCCGTTCGAGGTCGCCGAGCGCATGGCCTTCCTCGACCACCTGACGCGCGGCCGGCTGATCTTCGGCGTTGGACCGGGCGCGCTGCCGACCGACTTCATGCTCTTCGGCCTCGACCCCCAGAAGCTGCGGCCGATGATGAACGAATCGCTCGAGATCATCACGAAGCTGCTCGAAGCCGACGAGCCGATCAGCTACGACGGCGAGTTCTGGAAGATCCGCGACATGTTCATCCAGGTGAAGCCGCTGCAGCGGCCGCTGCCGCTGGCGATGGCGTGCGGCATCAGCGGCAACTCCGTCGAGCAGGCGGGGAAGTACGGCATGATCCCGATGTCGGCAAGCATCTTCTCGCCCGCGGGCGCCGACATGCTGCGGCGGCAGTGGGCGGCGATCCAGGAGTCGGCGCAGCGTCACGGCAACGTCGTGCCGCGCGAGACGTGGCGCATCGCCCAGCCGGTGTACGTGGCCGAGACGAACGAGCAGGCGCTCGAAGACATCGACCGCGGCGCGACGCGCGAGTACCACGAGTACTTCTTCACGCT
This sequence comes from uncultured Chloroflexia bacterium, assembly GCA_963701135.1. Taxonomy (GTDB): domain Bacteria; phylum Chloroflexota; class Dehalococcoidia; order DSTF01; family JACRBR01; genus CAYJMJ01. The sequence goes on along the minus strand of OY969567.1, from coordinate 1,386,814 downwards.
CGGCCTGAAGGGGCTGTTCGAGGATTACCCCGGCCAGCCGATCGAGGAGATCAGCACGGCGCAGCTCAAGAGCAAGATGGGCTGGCTCGTCGGCGACCCGCCGACGGTGACGAAGATGATCCGCGAGCTGTACGACGGCGCCGGGGGCTTCGGCGGCATCCTGTTCATCACCAACGACTGGGCCGACCAGGGCAAGTGGATGAAGTCGATGGAGCTGTTCGCGCGCTACGTCATGCCGAACTTCCAGGGCACGGCGCAGGGCCTCACGTCGTCCTGGAACGCGCTCGAGGAGAAAGCGAAGATATGGCGTGCGGCCATCGAGGCGGCGGGCGGCCTCGACAAGGTGGTGGTGGACAACCTGCCGAAGTTCGGCCAGGACTCCATCGGCCGCGTCGCGCCAGGCACGCCGGCCGAGAAGGCGTAGGCGGCTGCGCCGCGAGCAGAGAGCAGAGAGCAGAGAGCAGAGAGCAGAGAGCAGAGAGCAGAGAGCAGAGAGTAGAGAGCAGAGAGTAGAGAGTAGAGAGCAGAGAGCAGAGAGCAGAGAACGGCCCAGTGCCCCTCTGCTTTTTGTTGCGCGCCGTAAGCGGCGGACGAGGGCGTAGGGACGAAGCTTTAGCAGGCTGCTGAAAAAGTCGCCGGACGGCGTCTCAAACGTCGATACGGAGCGGCGAGTTGAATCTACGAACGCGGGCTGAAAGCCCGCGCCACGAGAACAAGAATCGTTTTTCAGCACCCTGTTAGCTCCGTTCCAGACACTGTTCGGACGGAGCTGAAGCTTCGTCCCTACGTTTCTTCGCTCTCTGTCATCATGTAGGCATGGACATCGCACGCGACAAGCAGCCGAACCCCACCGGCGTCCCCGGCGTCGAGCCGCTGGAACCGCGCTCGGTGCGCACGAGCCCGACGCGCCAGCGCCTCCGCCGCCGCACCGGCTCGGGCGAGCGCGCGCTCGATGAGAAGATCCGCGAGCTGGTCGCGAGCGTCGACGCTGCCGATGCGGATCTGCTCGAAGACATCGTCGAGACGGCGTTCCGGATGGCGCGTACGGCGAACCGCGGCGAGATGAAGCTCGTGAGCCGCTCGCTGCGCGAGCTGGGCCGGGCGTTCCGCATCTTCGCCCCGTACCGCGGCATTCGCAAAGTGAGCATCTTCGGCTCCGCCCGCACGGTCGAAGCGCACGCCGAGTACAGCGTCGCCCGCGACTTTTCGCGCGCTGATCGCGGAGCGCGGTTGGATGGTGATCACCGGCGCCGGTCCCGGCATCATGGCCGCCGGCCACGAGGGCGCGGGCGCGAAGAACAGCTTCGGCGTCGGCATCAAGCTGCCGATCGAGCAGAGCGCCAACGGATTCATCGCCGGCGACCCCAAGCTCATCGACTTCAAGTACTTCTTCACCCGCAAGATCACGTTCATGAAGGAGTCCGACGCGTTCGTGCTCCTTCCCGGCGGCTACGGCACGCTCGACGAAGCATTCGAGCTGCTGACGCTGATGCAGACGGGCAAGACGGCGATCCGGCCCGTGGTGCTGCTGCAGCCGGCCGGCAGCGAGTATTGGAGCGAATGGATCGCGTTCCTCCGCGAGCACGTCGTCGACCGCGGCCTTGCCTCGCCCGAAGACCTCTCGCTGTTCGAGCTTGCCAGCTCCTCCGAGGAGGCGATCGCGATCATCGAGCGGTTCTACTCGAACTACGACTCGGCGCGCTATGTCGGCGAGCGGCTCGTGCTGCGCGTGAGGCGGGCGCCGTCGCCCGCCGATCTCGACCGGCTCAACCGCCAGTTCGCCGACGTCATCGCCGCGGGCCGCATCGAAGTCGATCGCCATCACGCCGGCGGAGGTGCGCGACGGCGACGCACCCGGCCTCGCGCGCATCGCCCTGCGCCCGGTCAACAATTTCGGCCGCGTCCGCCAACTGATCGATGAGTTGAACCGCCTGCCGTAGCGCCCTGCGTCCACCGGGGCAAAGCTCATCCGCAAGATGGATATGCGGGCCACGCAGGCGATCTATGCTCCACCCGGAGGTCCAAGATGGACGCTGATGTGATCGACGAGGTGCTCGACCGGTTCGCCGCCACCGGGCCGGAGTTCGGCCCCGGGCTGTCCAACCACGGCCCCATGGCGGCCGAGGCGCTCATCGCGCTCGGCCGCGCCGAAGCGGTGGTGCCGTGGGCGGAGTCGTACGCGCGCCGTTTGCGGGAGCATCCGTCCGCTCGCAACCCGATCGCGCCGGATGAGTGGCGCGAAGCCCTGGGCGACATCGGCCGCGCCGGCGACTGGATCGTGTTCTTCGAGCGCGAGCTGCGCGCGCACCCGTGGCAGCGGGTCCTCGACACGTGGGTCGCGCGTCTCGGCCCGGGCATCATGGCCGGCGCGACGCATGGCGCCATCCGCACCGCGCACGCCGTCCGCACGTTGTCATCGGGCGAGAACGCGCAGCGGCTGCACGAGCTGGCGGAGGGCCTCGGCTACTGGGCCGCGCGCTACCAAACGCTGCCCGGCGTGCTCGCCGAGCCGGGCGAGATGCGCATCGCCGACGCGGTGGCGGCGGTGCCGCTGGTCGAGGAGTCGCAACGCCGCGGCGGATTGATCTTCGATGCGGTCAAGACCGTCGGTGCGACGGAATTCGCACCTGTTCTCAACTACGTCGCCGTTGGTACCGATCCGGCCGCGTTTGTCTCGGACCTGACGCGCGCGTTCGTGCGGGAGTATCTTGCCAACGCCGACCACGCCGCGATCGCGTTCGTGCACAGCGTCACCGCGCCGAGCGCGACGCGGATCCTCGCGCCGTATCTCAGCCCGGAAACGCGCGACGCGGCGTTGCGCTACGCGTGGCAGGCGTGCGCATCGCTGTACGCGGCGTACGCGAAGGCGGCGCCCGCCCTTGCCATGAATGATGGGCCGGCGGAGCCCGACCTGGATGACCTCATCGACCGCGCCGTCGCCGCGCGCGACGAGCACGCCATCAAGTTCACCGAGGCGTGCCTGCGCGAGTACCGCCTGACCGGCGACGGCCTGTTCATCGCCGCAGCGCAGGACGTTGTTGTCAGGATGCGGCGCTAGCAGGCTGCTGAAAGAGTCGCCGGACGGCGTCTAAACATCGATACGGAGCGGCGAGTTGAATCTACGAACGCGGGCTGAAAGCCCGCGCCACGAGAACAAGAATGGTTTTCAGCACCCTGCTAGCGCTCACGCCGCTTTCGCTTCCGTCTGCGCCTGCGCTCGCGCCGGCACGACCTTCGGCCTCGCCGAACGGACCGCCAGGATGCGGAAGAACGTCAGGAACAGCACACCCGCGCCCGACGCGAGGTACGACAACCGCACCGGCCCTTTTTCGGTGTCCGTGCCGGTCCACACGCCGTGCGCCATCGCCCCGACGAACAGCGCGAACGTCAGGTAGTGCACCACGCGCCATCCGTTCTGGCCAAGGAGCCCCTTCGCGTAGAAGCTCAGTGAGATCAGCACCGACGAGTACAGCGTGACGATGCCGATCGCCATCGCGGTGTTCTTGAAGTGCGACTGGAACGGGATCAGCAGCTCGCTGAGCGTGAACTTAGCGTAGGGGTCGGGCAGCATGATCAGCCCGTGGAAGACCATCACCACCAGCACGAACACCGACAGGAACTTGTGCACCTCGAACACCCACGGCCGTCCGAGCAGGCCATCGAACACGCGCGAACTGACCGCCAGGCCGAGCGCGACGGAGGCGAACAGCAGCCAGTACGCGACGAATCCGCTCGACCGGCCCATGTACCAGTACATGTGCGCCGAGATGTCGGGGAACGTGGCAGCGAGGGCGGCGATCGTCATGCGTGTCTCCTGGTCTACGATGCGCGCGTCTTCGTCGTCGGTGCGGGCTTGGGTGCGGGCGGCGGTGCCGGCGCCGGTGCTGGTGCGGAAGCCGGTGGCGGTGCCGGGTCGCTCGGCGGCGGCGCCTGCCTCGGCTTGGGGGCGGGCGCGGGCGCAGCCGGCTTGGGCGGCGCGGCCGCCACCGGTGCTTCGACCAGCGCATCGCCGCTCGCGGCCGCCGGCGCTGCGCCGCTGTTGACCGGCGCGGCATCGGCCGCCACCCGCCGTACCACCACGACGCGCTGCACGATCACCGGGGGTGGCGCGGCAGCGACGGGCGCTGCCGGCGGCGCTGCCGGCGCCGGTTGCGTCGATGCGACGAGGGCCGCCTGCTGTTCGGGGGACAGCGTCGCGAGCCATCGCATCGCGTCCGCCTCCGGGTCGTAGGGCGCCGCCTTCGTCGCGGTCCAGTCGGGCCATGCGAGCGTGCTCCAGATGAGCGCCATTGCCAGCGCGGATCCCGCGACGGTCAACAACTTCGTACGGGCGAACTTGGTCACAAGTGGCATCCTAGCCTCCGTTCTCGATCTCAGTCGCCACGTAGCCGCTGGACGTCAGTTTCGCGTGGACGTGCGCCGTGGTCCCGACGTCCAACGCTTCCGGGTCACTCACCTGCACGACGACGGTCTTGCCGCCTCCGTACGAGAACGTCACCTGGTCGCCGCTGACGGCGGTCACGGTACCGACGAACTCGAGGTCTTTCGGCTGCGAAGGCTGCGCGGGGGCCGGCTGCGTGGGTGGTGACGCGGGCGCGGGCGGAGGCGTGGCCGTGGCCGCGGGCTTCGTTGCCGTGGGCGCGGGCCGCTCCGTCGGCTCCGGCTCCGGCGTCTGGGACGCCCGGGCCGCCGGCGAAGCTCCCGGCGACGGTTTGGCCTTTGGCGCCGCGCTCGGCGCTGCCGGCCGCCCGGGCTCGTCGACGTACACGTACTCCGTGACGATGATCGGGTCCCGCGGTGCGGGCGGCGCCTGGTTCACGGCTGGCGCCGGAACCGGCGTGTCCGCGGGCGTCTCGGCGTACTGCTCTTCCGCCGTGGCGTCTTTGTGATTGCTGAACATTCCGGCCTGCGCCCCGACTCCGACGATCGCGACTGTTACGACGACGGTAAACGCCAGGGCCAGCGCCATTGCTATGCGGCGAGGCATGGGTTGTTCCTTTCAGACGGCGGCGGCAGGAATGGATCGCCGCGCCGCCACACGAGGGCGACTCAGTCGTCGTCCGCGTGATCTTCCTCGTGATGCGGCTCTTCCGAGTCGGCCGGATTCTCCGCGGCGGCCTCCGGCTCGTGCTGCGGTGCCGGCGGCGCCGTTGGATCTGTCTTGGGTGCGGTGGCCGCCGCGGCCTGCCGCGCCGGCGTGGCGGCAGGCTCGGCCGGAGCAGCCGCTGGTTCCGGCGCGGCTGCGCTCGCCCGTACGGGCGCCGGCTCATCGATGTATACGTATTGCGTGATCACGACCGGCGTCGGCGCGGGCGCCGGCGTATCCGTCGGTGCCGGCGGCGGTGGCGACGGCTCCATCACCGCCTGCTGCGCATCGGTGCCGGTGCCGAACACTCCCACGCGGGCGCCAACGGCGATCACGCCGAATGTCACGATCGTGGTGAACGCCAGCGACGCTGCCAGCGCTAGTCTGCGATGCATACCGAGCTCCTTTCGACCGGAGACGACGACGCCGCCGGCCACCCGGGCGTACGTATCGTCGTGCCGTCTTCAAGCACAAAGAGTCCGCGCACGCGCTGCGATTCCAGGAACCGCCGACCTTCGCCCGGTCCCAGGATCAGCGCGCACTTGGCGTAGACGTCGGCCTCCGTCGCCGTCGATGCGATGACGGAGGCGGAGATGATCTCGCTGCGTGTTGGCGATCCGTCGCGCGGATCGATGATGTGGTTGAGCCAGCGACCGCCGCGCTTCCACCGCCGTGCCGACGTCGTCGACGTCGCGATCGCCTGGTCGCGCAACGTGACGACGTCGATGTCGTCGCCGCCGGACGGGTCGGCGATCCCGATCAGCCAGCCATCGCCTTCGGGTCCGTCGCCCGATGCGAAGATGTCGCCGCCGGCATCGATCAGGAAGTCGTGCGCCTCCTGCAATCGCTGCGCCGCGACGTCCACCGCGTATCCCTTGCCGATGCCGCCGAAGTCCAGGCGCACGCCGCGCGGCGCCGTCACCACGAAGTGCTCGCGGTCCAGTTCCAGGTCCGCGATCGTCGCGTTGTCGCGCGCTCGGCCGGTCGCGCAGGCCGCGCCGTCGCGCGCGACCAGCTCGAACGAGCGGTCGTAGCCGCCGTCTTCGAGCAACGGCAATACCGCCGGATCGAAGAGGCCGCCGGTGCGGTGATGAAAGAACACCGCGAGATCGATCAGTTGGAGCATCCGCGGCGAGACGATGACGCGCTCGCCCGACTGAGCGTTGAGCCGCGAGAGTTCGCTCTGCGGAAGAAAGCGGCTGAAACGCGACTCGATGTCGTGAAACGCGCGTTCGGCTTCGGCAAGCAGCGCAGACTGCTGCCAGTCGATCGTGATGATCCGCACGTCGGTGTTCATCGCGCGGAACGCACGCTGGCCGACGAGTCCGCCCCATCGAAGGTGCAAAGACGGCGTGATTCCGTGACGGCGCGAAGCTCCGGTGTTCCGCATGACCCACCCCTTGTTACCGAAATCTCTCGTAGCGGCGCGGAGGTTACGCGTGGTCACGCGAATTTCCGCGAAAAAGATCACGGTATGGCGTTGCGCAATCGGCGAATGGTGGACGCCCGCGCACGGCGGCTCAGTCCGCCGCTGGCGGCGCGATCCAGCAGTGCCGGTGGATGACGCCTGCCCCTCGCTGTAAGCATCGGCAGGCGGGGCGCCGAAATGTGCATCGCGCAGCTTCCAGAGCCGCATAGCGACGGTTTGCGCGGCGGCTAGACCTTGCCGTTGCGGTTATGTACCTTTGATCGGCCTCGGGGGGCGGATTGTGCCGCGTACTGCTGGCGACTCCCTGACCCACTTCCACAAGCATGAACTCTGCCTAAGGGAGGGACGAAGTTGCATATTGTTGTCTGCGTGAAGCAGGTCCCCGACTGGGACATCCCGCCTTCCAGCTTCAAGGTCGATGAGGCCGCGAAGAAGGTCGTGCCGCCGCCGGGCGTCGCGCCGGTGACGAGCCAGTTCGACGCGATCGCCGTCGAAGCGGCGATGCGCATCAAGGACGCCGACGCCGACACCAAGGTCACCATCATGAGCATGGGCGCCGCGACCGCGCGCGACGTCATCAAGCACGGCCTCGCCATGGGCGGCGACGAAGGCGTGCTGCTCACCGATGACGCGTTCAACGACCTCGACAGCCACGGCGCCGCGACCGTGCTGTCGTCGGCGATCAAGAAGCTCGGCGATGTCGACCTCGTGCTCACCGGACGCCAGGCGGTCGACTGGGACACCGGCGTCACGCGGCACGCTGATCGCCGAGATGCTCGACGCGCCGGTCGTCACGTTCGCGAAGGCGGTGACCGTCGCCGGCGGCAAGGTGACCGTCGAGCGCGTGCTGCCGGACTCCTTCGAGACGGTCGAGGCGCCGCTGCCCGCGGTCGTCACGCGTCAGCAACGAGCTGGGCGAGCCGCGCTACCCGAAACTGCAGCAGATCATGGCCGCGGCGAAGAAGCAGGTGAACACCTGGGGCGCCGGCGACCTCGGCCTCGATGCCGGTGCGCTGGCGCCGCGCCTGACGCTCGAAGCGCTGTTCGTGCCGGTGGTCGACACGAAGGTCGAGATCATGGAGGGCGAGACGCCCGAAGAGCAGGCGATGGCGCTCGCGACGCCGGCTGCAGGAAGCGAAGCTGATCTAGTTGATACGCATGGCGCGCGCCGAGGCCGTGCGCGAGAACGGAGACGAACGATGGCAAACGGAGTACTCATCCTCGCCGAGCTGCAGGACGGCAAGGTCGCGCCGGTCACGCAGGAGCTGGTCGGCGCGGCGCAGCGGCTGAACGCCGGGCCGGTGTCGGCGATGCTCATCGGCTCGGGCGTCGAGGCGCGCGGCGTCGAAGATCACCGGCGTCGAGAAGGTGTACGTCGTCGACGACGCCGCGCTCGCGGAGTACACGACCGACGGCTACACGCAGGCAGCCGCGGCCGTCGCGAAGCAGGCCGACCCGGCCGTCGATCCTGCTCGGCCAGACGAACATCGGCCGCGACCTGGGCCCGGCGCTGGCGTTCAAGCTCGGCACCGCCGTCGCGATGGACACGATCGCGCTGGAGATGAAGGACGGCAAGCTGCACACGACGCGGCCGGCGTACGGCGGCAACGCGCGCGCCGTCAACAGCTTCACCGCGATCGCCGGCGATCGCGACGGTGCGGCCGAAGTCGCAGGACGCGGCCGAGGGCGGCAGCGCGGGCGCGGTCGAGAAGGTGGCGTTCGACGCCGTCCGGCATCCGCACGAAGGTGATCGACCGCAAGGTCGCGACGTCGGAAGGCGTGCGGCTCGAAGATGCCGAAGTCGTCGTCACCGGCGGACGCGGCCTCGGCGGGCCGGAGGGCTTCGGCGTGATCGAGGAGCTGGCGAACGTGCTCGGCGGCGCCGTCGGCGCGAGCCGCGCGGTCGCCGACCTCGGCTGGCGGCCGGTCGCGGAGCAGGTCGGCCTGACCGGCAAGGTCGTGAGCCCGACGCTCTACATCGCCGTCGCGATCTCCGGCGCGAGCCAGCACATGGCCGGCTGCTCCGGCTCGAAGAACATCGTCGCCATCAACAAGGACGCCGACGCCAACATCTTCAAGGCGGCGCGCTTCGGCATCGTCGGCGACTTCAAGACCGTGATGCCGGCGCTCATCGAGGCGGTGAAGAAGGTCAAGGCCGAAGGGTAGCGGCCCGCACCGAACGGAACACGTGAGGAGGCGGGCGCAGGCCCGCCTCTCGTGCGTTTGGCGTTGCGCGACGGAGTTGCCGCATGAAGCTCATGCATCGACATCGCCGGAGAGGTCATCGAGTGGCAGGAGCTGCTCAACGGCACGCAGATCGTGACGCATCGAAGGGGCGAGCGCGGACGGCGAGTGGACGCTCTCGGGCGGCTTCTCGTGGAACATCCGCAGCGGCTCCGGGACCGGCGAAGGCGATCTCACGCTCTCCCGGACCGATGGCGCGGAGCTGTTCGGCACGCTCGCCGGCGGCGACGTCACGGAGACCAGTGCGATCGACGACGCGCAGGCCGATTTCACGATGCGCCTCACGTACGAGATCGATGGCGGGGCGGGCGAGTTCGACAACGCCACGGGTACTGCCGGGGCCGAGGGCACGCTCTCGCGCGAGTCGTTTCGGGCGCGCTGGAGCCTTGAAATTGCTCTATCGTGACGTGATTGCGTCGGTGCTGACGGAACCGGCGTGCGTCACGTCAATTCGCACAGATCTACCCTCATATCGTGCCACATGAGTTCTGTCGAGACTAACGTACGGGCAACGAGCGCCCGGTCGGGACCGGCGGCAGTATGGCGCAGGCTGTGGGGCCCATCGCACCGCGCGACAACGCGCGTCCTCAACCGTCCACCGATCCGGTGCGCGGCGACGGCCGCGCCCTTGCCTTGGCGAGCAGCGCTACCGCCGTCGCGGCCGTCGGCCTCGTCGCCGTCTGGCTCCTCATCGAACACGCGGTACCGCTGGCCTACTACGACCTCGGCGAAGTGGCCGTCACGATATTCGTCGGCATCGCCGGCTTTGCGGCCGCGTGGCTCGCCCGCTCGGCGCACATGGCCGCCGACCGCGCGCGCCGGGCCAGCGAGCGTGAGCTCGCCCGCCGCGACGGCCTCTCCGGCCTCTACAACTATCGCCACCTGAACGAGGTCTTCGATGCCCAACTCGCGGAGGCATGCCGCACGGGGTCGCCGTGTGCCGTCGTCATGATCGACCTCGACGATTTCAACGACGTCAACGACCGCTTCGGCCAGCTCGCGGGCGACGGGCTGATCACGGCGATCGGCGCCGCCATGTGCGACACAGTCGGCGATCGCGGCACCGTCGCGCGCTGGGGCGGCGATGAATTCGCGCTGATCCTCCCGTCGTGCGACCGCGGGCGCGCCGAGGCGATCGCCGGGGATGTCGCAACCCGCATCGCCGAGGCGTCGGTGACGGCGATCCCGGAGAACCAGCACATGACCGTCTCCGCATCGATCGGCATCGCCGTGTATCCCGAGGATGGCGCCGACGCCCAGGCGATGTTCGCGGCGGCTGGGGGTGCACTGCACGAAGCGAAAGCGCAGCGCATCGCCGTCCGCGATCGCGGCGAAGAGCGCCGCGCGCAGGACGTCTTCTTCGCGATCGGGCAGACGATGGGCGGCTCGCTGGAATCGGGCCAGCGGCTCCGCGATCTCGTGAAGGCCGTCGCCACGTCGCTCGACCTCGACGCCTGTGCTATCTGGCTCGTCCGCTCCAACGGCGCGATCGCCGCGCGCGCGTACCACGTCGGACGACGATCAGCTCGCCGCTCGCTTTCTGGCGATACAGCAAGCCGAGCCGATGACCGGACGGGAAGCCGAGATGGCGGGTCTCCTATCCAACCGCGTCGCATACGTCGACGACATCGCCAGCACCGACAACAGTCTGCCCGCGCGATTCCGGAGCGTGCTGCCCCCGGGGTCGTGGCTGATCGGCGCGCCGCTCAACGCCGCCCGCGAGGGCACGCTGATGCATGGTCGCCAGTCACAGCCGCTGCAGCCCGCCATCGACGAGCGTCGCGAGCGCCGTCGCGCGGCTCGCGACGTCGGCGTTGCGCAACTCGCGCATGTACGACCGCGCGCGCCGTCAGGGCGAGCAACTCACCGCGCTCGCCGGCGTCGGCGGCCTGCTCTTCGGCGATGGCGAGTTCGAAGACCGGCTGGGCGCCCTGGTGCGCCGGATCGCCGATGTCACCGGCTACGACATGGTCACGATCGATACCGAAGATCCGACGCGGCAGCACCCGTTCGTCCGCCAGTTCGTCGGCCGCGCGCCGGATGGCACGGAGATCGAGGAAGAGGTGAAGAACGCGTGGCTGTCGCTTCGCCACGCGATCGAGGACAAGGAAGTCGCCGAGTTCCTTTCGACGGTCCGCGAGCCGATCGTCATGCACGACCCCGTGCGCGAGGCACCGGAGGCCTACCGCCAGGTGATCGCCGACGGCGGCATCCAGTCGGCCGTCGTCATGCCTGTGATCTGGCAGGGCGAGCTCGAAGGGCCTGTTCTACTTCGCGAGCTACCGGACCGAGCGCGTTCCACGAGCACGACATTGCGCTGATGCAGACGATCGCGGCGCAGCTCGCGCCGTCGCTGCAGGTCGCGACGCTGCACGTCGAGCTGGAGCACTCGTACAGCGAGCTGAAGGAGGCGCATCGCGACGCGATCCTTCGGCTGGCGTACGCCGCCGAGGCGCGCGATCCGTACACTGGCCGCCACCTCCAGCGCATCGGCGCGCTGAGCGAGGAGATCGCGCGCCGCATCGGCTTCGACGAAGAGGCGGTGGAGGCGATCGGCTACGCGGCGATCGTGCACGACCTGGGCAAGCTGCGCATCCCGGACGCAGATCCTGATCAAGCCAGGCGAGCTGAGCTCCGGACGACTGGGCCGTCGATGACGAAGCACCCGGAGTACGGCGCGGAGATCCTCGGCATTGGCGCTTTCTACGATCTGGCGCGCGAAGTCGCGCTGCACCACCACGAGCGCTGGGACGGCTCCGGCTACCCCTTCGGCCTGCAGGGCGAGGCGATCCCGCTCGCAGCGCGCATCGTCATGGTGGCCGACATCTACGATGCGCTGATCAGCGCGCGGCCGTACAAGCCGGCGTGGCCCGCGCGAAGCGCGCTCGCCGAACTGTTGCAGATGCGCGGCGTCAAGCTCTGCTCCCGGTCGGTCGACGCGTTTCTTGCGATGTGGGCGCGACGGCACCGTCGCGCGCATCGAGAAGGCGACCGAGGACGCCAGCTTCGAGTCCGACTTCCGCGAGCGCTGGGCCGCGTGAGCCTTCGGCTAGCCAAGACCTGAACCTGAGCCTAATCGCCGGTTGGAACCCAGGTTCCAGGTTCTTGGTTCTACGTACAATGCACGCATGCCTGAGAAGCCGGCACCTGATCTCGATGCGCTGCTGCGCTACCGGCAGAAGCGCGACTTCGCGAAGACGCCGGAGCCGGCGCCGGCGCGCCGGCCGAGCCGCGCAGCGCGACCTGACGTTCGTCATCCAGCAGCACGCCGCGCACGCGCATGCACTGGGACTTCCGGCTGGAGGTCGATGGCGTGCTCGTGTCGTGGGCCGTGCCGCGCGGCCCGTCGCTCAACCCGAAGGACAAGCGCATGGCGGCGCACGTCGAGGACCACCCCTTCGACTACGGCGGCTTCGAGGGCGTCATCCCGAAGGGCAACTACGGCGCCGGCCAGGTGATCGTCTGGGACAACGGCACGTACTCGCCGGACGAGAAGCGGCGTCTACTCGTGGGGCGACAAGGACGAGGGCAGCGCGCGCATGCGCGAGGAGATTGGCGGCGGGCAAAGCTCTCGTTCACGCTGCGCGGCAAGAAGCTGCACGGCTCGTGGACGCTCGTGCGGACCGCGACGCGACCCGAAGGACTGGCTGCTGATCAAGCATCGCGACGAGTACGCCTCGACGCGCGACGTGCTGCGAAGAAGACCGCTCGGTGCTCAGCGGCCTCACGATCCAGGACCTGAAGGAAGGCCGCATGCCGCGCATGGCCGCCGCCGGCGGCGCGCCGCACCCGGACGCGCGCGAGGCCGCCGTTCCCGGACGCGAAGACGCTGCGCCCGATGCTGGCGACGCTGGTCGCGCGGCCGTTCTCGCGCGCCGGCTGGCTCTTCGAGCCGAAGCTCGACGGCGTGCGCGCGCTCGCGTTCGTGTCGCGCACGGGACGGCGAGCACGCGTCGACCTGCGCAGCCGCCGCGGCAACGCGATGAACGTGCAGTACCCGGAGGTCGTGCGCGGCGCTCGCAGCGCAGGCCGTGCGCACCGCGGTGTTCGATGGCGAGATCGTCGCGATGAACGAGCACGGCGTGCCGGACTTCCAGGAGCTGCAGCCGCGGATCAACCTCTCGAAGCCGGCCGAGGTCGAGCGCGTCGCCGCCGAGACGCCGGTGTACTTCTACGTCTTCGACCTGCTGTACCTCGACGGCTACGACCTGACGCGCGTGCCGCTCAGCGAGCGCAAGGCGCTGCTGCGCCGCACGCTCGCGCCGGGCGACGCACGTCAAGCTACGTCGATCACGAGCGCGACGACGGCGAAGCGCTGTACGAGGCGGCGTCGAAGCATCGGCTTCGAGGGCGTCGTGGCGAAGCGCGGCACGAGCATCTACGAGCCGGGCGCGCGCAGCCGGCGCGTGGCTGAAGGTCAAGAACGTGCATGGAGCAGGAGTTCGTCGTCGGCGGCTACACCGAGGGCGAAGGATCGCGCAGCAAGACGTTCGGCGGCCTGCTCGTCGGCTACTACGACGGCGACGAGCTGCGGTTCGCGTCGAGCGTCGGCTCGGGGCTGACGGACGCGCATGCTCGGCGAATCAAGAAGCGGCTGGCGAAGCTGCGAGATCGATGACGCCGCCGTTCGTGAATCCGCCGACGACGATCGGCGGCCGCTGGGGCGGCGGCAAGGCGGCGCGCTGCTTCTGGGTGAAGCCGGAGCTGGTCGCGCAGGTGCGCTTCAGCGCGTGGACGCGCGACGGCGGCCTGCGCGCGCCCGTGTTCAAGGGCCTGCGCGCCGACATCGACCCGCGCAGCGTGCGCCGCGAAGACGCCGGCGCGCAGCCGGTCGACGTGATCGCCGACGACGCAGCCGCGCGTCCGGGCGACGACGTCGACGCGCGCGGTCGCGTCGATCGTCGAGCAGCTCGACGTCGAACACGAAGGCGGACTTCACGCTCGACGTGGGCGGCGTGCCGATCAAGCTGACGAATCTCGACAAGGAGTTCTGGCCGGCGACGAAGGAGCACGCCGCCGCGCACGAAGCGCGAGCTGATCCGCTACTACGCGCGCGTCGCGCCGTACCTGCTGCCGCACCTGAAGGACCGGCCGCTGACGCTGACGCGCTACCCGAACGGCATCGACGGCGCGTCGTTCTACCAGAAGCACTGGCCGTCGACGTTCCCGAAGGAGTTCCGCGTCGAGCGCGTGTCGATGTACTCGGCGCACAACGACGCAGGACGGCGACTACATCCTCGTCAACAACCTGCCGACGCTGATCTGGCTGGCGCAGCTCGCCGACCTCGAGATCCACGCGTGGATGGCGCGCGTCAACCCGGAGCCGGACGCGCACGGCCTGCCGACGACGTTCGCCGGGTCGGAGGAGAACGATGGACGCGCAGCGTGCTCAACTACCCGGACTTCATGGTCTTCGACCTCGACCCGTACATCTACGCCGGCACCGAGAAGAAGGGCGAGGAGCCGGCGCTCAACCGGCGCGCGTTCGAGAAGACGCGCGAGATGGCGTTCGCGCTGAAGGAGCTGCTGCGAGCAGCTGCGGCTGTCGTCGTTCGTGAAGACGACGGGCAAGACGGGGCTGCACATCTACGTGCCGGTGCTGCGGCAGTACACCTACGACGAGATCCGCGCCGCCAGCGCGCGCCGTCGGGCAGTTCATGGTGCAGCAGCACCCCGACGACCTGACGATGGAGTGGGCAGACGCAGAAGCGCACCGGCAAGGTCTTCTTCGACCACAACCAGAACACGCGCGGCAAGACGCTGGCCGCGCAGTACTCGCTGCGCCCGTCGCCGCAGGCCGCTGTCTCGGCGCCCGTCACGTGGGAGGAGCTGGCGCACGTCTATCCGACCGACTTCGACATCGACACCGAGCCGGAGCGCCTCGCGCGGGTGGGCGACCTCTGGGCGGGCATCCTCGACGCCAAGCAGGACCTCCGCGCGCTGATCGAAACGGCCTGAGAATCGCAACGTGGGGCGCGGCGGCCACGCACCGTAGGGGCGCAGCCTGCTGCGCCCGGGTGTCGTCTACGCCGGTGCGGTTGATGGAGGCGCGGAGCGCGTGGGGTAGCCGCCCTCGGCTGCCCTATCCGGCGGTCGCAGAGTCGCCGCAGGAGACAGCCGGATCACGTGGCGCCGATCGCCTCTGCGCCGCGGTCGGCGCGTGCGCCAAATGTCGGCGTGCGGGCGCAGCAGGCTGCGCCCGGGTGTGGTACGCCGGTGCGTTGATGGAGGCGCGGAGCGCGTGGGCCGCCTTCGGCTGCCCATCCGGCGCAGCCGGATCACGTGGCGCCGATCGCTGCTGCGCCGCGGTCGGCGCGTGCGCTGAATGTGCGCGTGCGGGCGCAGCAGGCTGCGCCCCTACATCGCCCGCGTCTTGGTGCCCCTAACGCGCACGAGGGGTAGACTCACTCCGCTGATCCGGCAACGCACGACACGGAGAATTCACCATGATCGACTTCACCCTCCCACCCGAAATCAAGGAGATGCGCCGAAAGGCAAAAGCCTTCCTCGACGAGCACATCATCCCCAACGAGCCCGTGCTGTCGCAGCACAACGCCGAGTCCGAGGCGCTGATGAAGGACCTGCAGGCGCGCGTCAAGGCCATGGGCATGTGGGCGTTGTTCATCGGCCCGGAGGCGGGCGGCACCGGCAAGGGCTTCCTGTCGTATGCGTTCGTTAACGAGATCCTCGGCCGCAGCCCGTACGCGCCGCGCGCGTTCAACTGCGCCGCGCCCGACACCGGCAACGCCGAGATCCTCCACCAGTTCGGCACGTCCGAGCAGAAGGAGCGCTGGCTGAAGCCGCTGATCAACGCCGAAGTGCGCTCCTGCTTCTCCATGACCGAGCCCGAGGTGTCCGGCGCCGACCCGACCGGCCTGCGCACGCGCGCCGTCCGCGACGGCGACGAGTGGGTGATCAACGGCCACAAGTGGTTCACGAGCGGCGCCATCGGCGCGAAGTTCGCCATCGTGATGGCCGTGACCGACCCGGACGCGGAGTCGCACAGCCGCATGAGCCAGATCATCGTCCCGACGGACACTCCCGGTTTCAAGATCGTCCGCCCGGTGCCGGTGATGGGCGAGACCGAGGGCGCGCACTGCGAGATCATGTACGAGGACGTGCGCGTGCCGGTCACCAACACGCTCGGCGAAGTCGGCGATGGCTTCCGCATCGCGCAGAAGCGCCTCGGCCCGGGGCGCATTCACCACTGCATGCGCTGGCTGGGCCAGATGCAGCGCGCGTTCGAGATCATGTGCAACTACGCGCTCAACCGCGAGGCGTTCGGCAGCACGCTCGCCGACAAGCAGACCGTGCAGAACTGGATCGCCGACTCCGCCGCCGAGATCCAGGCCGCGCGCCTGCTGACGATGCACGCCGCGTACAAGATCGACCAGGGCGACGAGGCGCGCGTCGAGATCTCGATCATCAAGTTCTGGGGGGCCCGCGTCCTGCACGACGTCATCGACCGGGCGATCCAGGTACACGGCGCGCGAGGCGTCTCCGGCGACACGCCGCTCGAGAGCATGTACCGCCAGGCGCGCGCCGCCCGCATCTACGACGGCCCCGACGAGGTGCACCGCATGGTCGTCGCCCGCCGCATCCTGCGCGAGTTCAAGAACGGCGGCTCCTGGGAGTTCGAGTAAGCGGCGTCGCTTCGCGCCGCCGGAGCAGAGAGCAGGGAGCCGAGAGCAGAATCCGTCGTTTCCAAAGCGTCTCAGCCACCGCCTGATACGATGTAAGCACCCGCGCCTCTAGAACCGGGAGCCTGACCTTGGCCAACGCACGCCGCGCCGTTGACGGTGGACGGCTGTCACGCACGCTTGTCCCCGTCGACCTCGCGCGCCGCGCCGCCCTGCGTTGGGCCAGCTCGCAGCTCACGTGGGGCGAATCGGGCGCCCGCAAGCGCCAGGAGTTCGTCATGCGCACCGCCCGCGACGTGACGGAGACGATGGGCGACATGAAGGGCGCCATCATGAAGTTCGGGCAGATCCTCTCGCTCATGGGCGGCGTGCTGCCCGACGAGATGACGGCCGAATTGGCGACGCTGCAACGCGACGCCCCGCCGATGGCCTACAACCTCGTCGAGGACGTCTTCAACGCCGACTTCGGCGCCTCGCCCGAGACGCTGTTCCGTCGCTTCGACCGCGCTCCGTTCGCGGCCGCCTCGATCGGCCAGGTGCACCGCGCGACGATGCTCGACGGGCGCGAGGTCGCCGTGAAAGTGCAGTATCCCGGCGTGCGGCAGGCGATCGAGCACGACCTCGCCAACGTCAAGCTGATGATGTCGCTCGTCGGGGCGATGTCGCCCGGCATCGACGCGGGGCCGATCGTGCGCGACCTGAAAGAAGGGCTGCTCGGCGAGCTGGACTACCTGCGCGAGGCGGCGTCGCAGGAGCGCTTCCGCGAGCATTTCCACGGCCACGCCTTCATCCGCGTGCCCGCGGTCGTGCACGAGCTGACGACGTCGCGCGTGCTCGTGCAGGAGTACATCGAAGGCAAGCCGTTTGCGGCGGCGCTCGACATGGACCAGTCCGAGCGCAACCGCATCGGCGAGATCATCTTCCGCTACGCGTTCGGCTCCATCTACCGGCACCGCCTGTTCAACGGCGACCCGCACCCCGGCAACTACATCTTGCTCGATGACGGCGCCGTGGCGTTCGTCGACTACGGCTGCGTCGCCGAGTTCTCCGAGACGGCGATCGCCGGATTCGAGCGCGTGCTGCACGCGCTGCTCGCGGGCGACCGCGAGGCATGGCGCGCGGCGATCATCGATATTGGCATCCTGCACCCCGACGCGCCGTTCACCACCGACGAGCTCTACGAGCACATGCACTGGTACTGGGCGCCCGTCCTCTCCGATGAGCTGACGTTCACGCCGGAGCTGGCGAGCGAGATGGTGCGCCGCAACACGCAAACGACCGGCCAGGGGGGCCGCATCAACCAGCATTGCAACGTGCCCGAAGGGATGGTGTTCCTGACACGCATCAACTTCGGCCTGTCGGGCCTGCTCGCGAGCCTGCGCGCCCGCGGCCCCTGGCGCGGCGTGATCGAGGAGTACATCGACGGCGCCGCTCCGTGCACGGAGTTGGGCCGCCTCTCGGCGGCGACGTCGCACGGCCCTGCGGTGTGAGTGGATCACAGCCGCCCCGGCTGTACTAACGAAACACCCCGCTAGATCGGCTGTAGCGTGCCCGGCAGCGCGCCGGCCGGCGTCTCGACGCCGATCGCGTCGCCCGGCCGCACGACGCCGCCCTCGACGACCACGCCCATGATGCCGGCCTTGCGGATGATGCTACCGTCGTCGCATTTGATGGCGACCTGCGCCAGCAGCCGCTCGTCAACGGCGTCGAGCTGGTTGCAGGGGTTGCGCACGCCCGTCACTTCGATCACGGCCGTGTCGCCGATGTGCAGGAGCGCGCCCGGCGCGAGGTCGAGCAGCGCCAGCCCGCGCGTCGTGATGTTCTCGCCCATCTGTCCCGGCGCGACGGCGATGCCGAGCGGCGCCACTTCATCGAACAGCTCGCTCTGGATCAGGTGCACCTGGCGCCTGTTCGGCAGCTCGGGCGTCTTCGCCGCCCGCGAGCGGTGCCGTACGTACGCGCCGGCGTGGTAGTCGCCATCGACCCCGAGGCCCGCGACGATCGTGATCGCGTCGCGCGAGATCTTCGGAATGCCCGGCGTCTCCTTGCTGCTGACGCCGATGACTGTCGCTTGTGTGGTGCGTTCCGTCATGCGATTACTGTACCTGCCCGCGCCAATGACCGGAACGCCGTACTACGGCGTACGAACCACCAGCTACAGACTACGGACCGCGCCACGGCACCTTGTCCGGATACACAAACGCGCCCGGAGAGTCCGGCTCGACCTCCTTGCGCTTGCCGCTCCACTGCTCGATCTCGATGCGGTACACGCTGGTCCGCGCCAGTTCGTCCGGAGTGCTCGGGATGTAATCGGTGCCGGGCTGGAGGTGCGGGAAGTACTTGTCGAGCAGCAGCCCGAGCGCACGCTCCTGCTCCACGGCATCCTCGACGACGCGCACGCGGCCGAAGACCGCGACGCCGGCGTACTCAACGCTCATGTTGAACGCGCGCTCGTTCGGCACCAGGCGGCCCATCTCGCTCACGCTGAAGCAGCAGCGGCCGTCGCGCTCGACGTTGGCGCGCGTCCGTCCGGCCGGCGCGCCGTGCATGTAGATGACCCGAGCGGCCTCGTCGAACGCGAAGATGTTGGTGTTGATGAACGGCTGCCCTTCGAACACCGTCGCCAGCGCGCCGAACGGCGCGATACGGAGCATCGCCTCGATCCACGCGTCATCGTCGACCGCGCGGTCGCGGCGGCGGACCTCATCGAAGGGGCGTGCGGCGTATTCGCGGGTCATGGCGCTCCTCGTAGCGCGGGCTTTCCAGCCCGCGCGGTTAAGCTTGTCGCGAACTCTGGTCCAGACACCTGCTAGAGACGCTGTGGCGGTTGCGCCCTCGGGTTAGTTTACGGCGTGCCCGTCGGGACGCCGCCCGTGCGCGACTCGTCGGGCGTATCCGCGCCGTCCTTGCCCGCCGGCCGCTCGCCGATCTCCCGCCGGAGCTGGATGAAACGCAGCACGTCGGCGCGATTCAGCATGCCGGCGAGCTCGCGGCCGTACACGACCGGCAACTGGTTGACGTCGTGCGTCGTCATCGCCTGCAGCACGTGCGCCAGGTTCTCGTTCGGCCCGACGGTGTGGAGCTGGCTCGCCGGCGTCATCGCGCGGTACACGCTCGTCGTCGCCCACTCGTCGCGCGGCACCTTGCGGATGTCGGTGAGCGTCACCAGGCCCGCGAAGTCGCCCGCCGCGATGACGGCGAAGCACCGTGCGTTCCGGCGCAGCACGTGCTCCTGCACGAGGTCCTCGACGCTCAGGTCCGGCGGCACCGTGTCGACGTTGGTCTGCATGACGTCGCGCACGGGGATGCCCGCGAGCGTCGTCTCGATCACCAATTGCTCGTAGCTGCTGGCGGAGATGTTGCGCAGGAAGAACCCGATGAGCAGGAACCAGATCCCGCTCACGAGACCGCCGAGCAGCGTGTAGACGATGCCGACGCCCATGATCCCGTACGCGATCCACTCACCCGTCCGCGCCGCCGTGCGCGTCGCGCTCAGGCGGTTCTTGTTGCGCGCCCAGACGATCGCGCGGAACAC
This sequence comes from uncultured Chloroflexia bacterium, assembly GCA_963701135.1. Lineage (GTDB taxonomy): Bacteria > Chloroflexota > Dehalococcoidia > DSTF01 > JACRBR01 > CAYJMJ01. The sequence continues at coordinate 1,366,880 of OY969567.1, read as the reverse complement.
GCGGCCGCCGTCGAGCGGGAAGCCCGGCAGCATGTTGAACACGGCGAGCGATGCGTTGATCAGGGCCAGGTTCGCGCAGATGCCGGCGACGCCGTCGTTGAACGGACGCACCGCGAACCAGAGCGCGGCGAACATCGCGCCCAACGCCAGGCTGGTCGCCGGCCCGACGATCGCGATGCGGAACTCGAGGCCCGCGGTGTCGGGCTCCTTCGTCAGGTTTGCGACGCCGCCGAACACGAACAGGGTGATGCTCTTCACCGGCAGCCCGCTGCGGTTGGAGACGATGGCGTGCGAGAGCTCGTGCGCCAGCACCGACAGGAAGAAGACGACTGCTACGAATGCGCCGCCGATCCAGCGCTGCGTGTCCGACCACCCAGGGTAGAACTCATTGAAGATGTTGGTCGCGAAGGACCACGTGACGATGAAGAAGATGAAGAGCCAGCTCCAGTGGATCCCGATATCGATCCCGAGGACGCGCCCGAGCTTGATCGAACCCCCCATGAGCCTCTTCCTTGCCGGCATGCACCGCTGCCTGCGATGCCGCCCGCTTCATGATACGCAACCGGCGCGGTGGCGGCCGAAGTGCAAAGGAAGGGCGCCCGAACGGCGCCCCTCGCGTTCGGGTCTCACACGGTAGTGCGGGCTTTTCAGCCCGGCGGGAGATTCACATCGTGGACTCGCATTTGCATGTAAGGAAGCGCCACCTGCTGGCTCTCCAGCGCCCGGCTACCCGAGCTTCTCTCGCAGCATGGCGATGGACTCGCGAATGGTCTCCTGCCGCCAGTTGGCCCAGATGGGCCCGTTTTGGAAGGCGATGTACTCCTGCTTCGCCGCCTCCTTCTCCTGTGGCGTCTGGCCGGGCTTGCGCATCCGGATATACATCGGCGCCAGCACCTCGCGCATCTCCTGGTTCGCCAGGCGCGGCCGCTCGATGAAGTGGGCGATGTAGTCGAGGTCCTTCGTGTAGAACACGGCGACGGGGATTGACTCGAATTCGCCGCCCGCCAGGAACTCACCAATGATGTCCTTGTTCTCGTCGCGCTTGAAGACGCGCAGTTCGAGCCCGCCTGCCTCCGCGATGCGCGCGAACACGGGCATCCCGCGGAACACGTCCGGGCACCAGTCCTCGCCGATGACGAGGAGCTTCGCCGGACCGTGCGGCTTCGCCGCAAGCTCCCGCAGCGCCGCCGTGTCCTCGGGCGAGACGGTCGTACCCTCGTAGTTCTCGTCGAATCGCTTGCGGTTCTTCTCGACGGTTTCCAGGTACGCGGCGTACGTGTACCCCCGGTCGAAGCGCTCAGGCGTGACGACGCTTTCCTTCTGCTGAACCACGGCGGTCTCCTTTGGCACTGAGGAAGCGCTGAAGGTGCAGTGTAACATCTACTGCGCCGCCTGCGAATATCCGCATCTCGTCGCTCCGCGCCCTCGCGCCGGCGGAGCGGGCCAGCTGCGATCGCTCGTGCTATCCTGCCAGCGTCGTGAACTACCCCGAGACTCCTTCCGCGGCCCCTGCCACCACACCCGCACGAGGCATCGCCGGCCGTTGGCGCAACGACCTCGCGTTCTTCGCCATCGCCGTCCTCATCATCGGCGCGGACCAGTTCACCAAGTGGCTCGTGCGCGGCAACCTGGCGTTTGGCGAGCAGTGGCCGGACCAGGCGATCCTCCACACGCGGATCATCCACGTCGTCAACAGCGGCGCCGCGTTTGGCATCCTCCAGGGCCAGACGCCGTTCCTCATCATCACCAGCCTGTTCGGCCTCGCCGCCATCGTCCTCTACTACGTCTACCCGCCGATGGACCACGGCCTCATTCGCGTCGCGCTCGGCATGCAGCTCGGAGGCGCGATCGGCAACCTGCTCGACCGCGTGCGCATGGGCGAGGTCACGGATTTCATCGACGTCGGCCGCTTCCCGACGTTCAACGTCGCCGACGCGAGCATCAGCGTGAGCATTGCCGCCGTGCTGATCTTCTTCGCGCTCCAGGAAGCCGACGACGCCCGCAAGCCGAAACGGCCATCGGATGCCGGAACCCCAGCCCACCAGGAGGACTGACCTCGTCGCCGACGAGGCGGGCGAGCGGCTCGACGTCTTCGTGGCGCGCCGCATCGCGGGCCTGACGCGCGCCCGCGTCCAGCGCCTGATCGCGGCCGGCAACGTCGCCGTCGCCGGACACCGCGCCCGCGCATCGCTGCGGCTCGAAGCGGGGCAGCGCGTGACCGTCGACGTGCCGCCGCCGTCGGACGGCGCCGCCGCGCCTGAGGCTATCCCGCTCGACGTGCTGTACGAGGACGGCGACCTGCTCGCCGTCAACAAGCCGCCGGGCATGACCGTGCACCCGTCGCCGGGCCACGCTACGGCGACGCTCGTGAACGCGATCCTCGCCCATTGCAGCGACCTCTCCGGGATCGGGGGCGTCATGCGGCCCGGCATCGTGCACCGCCTCGACCGCGACACGTCGGGCGTGATCCTCGTCGCCAAGAACGACGACGCGCACAACGCGCTCGCGCGCCAGCTCAAGGACCGCAGCGTCGAGAAGACGTACGTCGCGCTCGTCGAAGGCACGCCGAAACCGCCGGAGGGCGTCATCGACGCGCCGATCGCGCGCGACCCGCGCAACCGCCAGCGCATGGCGGTGCTCGAAGGCGGCCGCGCGTCGGTCACGCACTACCGGCTCATCGAGCGGCTGCCGGGCGCATCGCTGCTGGAGGTGCGGCCGAAGACCGGACGCACGCACCAGATTCGCGTGCACCTCGCCGCGATCGGCCACCCGATCGTCGGCGACCGGGTGTACGGCAAGCCATCGAAGCTCGTCGCGCGCCAGTTCCTGCACGCGCGGCGCATCGCCTTCACGCACCCGCGCACCGGCGAGCGCATGGAGATCGAAGCCCCGCTCGCGGCGGACCTCGAAGCCGCGCTCCGCACGCTGCGCGCTGCGGGCTGATCGGCTCCAGGGTGCTGGAGAGCCTCAACCGCAAGGCAGCGCGTCTTGAGGTGGGCTCTGAAGCTACCCCGCGCGGGCTGGAAAGCCCGCGCTACGGTGCAATGTGGCGTTTCGGCATCCTCCGAAGCCCGAACGTCGCTGTTTGCTGTTGCTCTGCTCTCTGCTCTCTTCCCGCTACAGCAAGCTCACCGGATCGACGTCCACCGCCCAGTTCGGCGGCAGCACGAAGCCGTGCACCAGCGCGCCGGGGTCGCGGCCGCGCAGAAGCAGTTGCCAGCGCCAGCGGCCGCGCACGCGCGGCACGTACGCCGGCGATGGCCCCAGCACCTCGACGTCGCTCCCCATCTCCGCGCGGCGATGCGACAGCGCGCGCTGGACGCGCATCGCGTCCTCGCGCGCGAAACGCGGGTTCGGATGCGCGAACGTCAGCCGTACCAGGCGCGCGTACGGCGGATAGCCGGTGCGTTGGCGCGCATCGAGCTCGGCCGCGGCAAACCCCTCGTAGTCGTAGCGCGCAGCCGCTTCGACGGCGTAGTGGTCGGGCGTGTACGTCTGGATGATCACTTGCCCCGGCCGCTCGCCGCGGCCCGCGCGCCCCGCCACCTGCGTCAGCAACTGGAACGTGCGCTCGCCGCTGCGGAAGTCCGGCAGGTGCAGCCCCACGTCCGCGTTCACGACGCCGACGAGCGTCACGGCCGGCATGTCGAGCCCCTTCGCCAGCATCTGCGTGCCGATGAGGATGTCCGCCTCGTGCGCCAGGAAGCTCGCGAGGATCTGCTCGTGCGCGTGACGCCCACGCGTGACGTCGCGGTCCCAGCGCAGCAGCCGCGCGTGCGGGAACGCGCGCGCCGCCTCGGCCTCCACCTTCTCGACGCCCAGGCCGAGAAGGCGGATGCGCGGGCTGCCGCACTGCTTACACGTCGTGGGCAGGCGCCAGTGGCGGTTGCACTGGTGGCAGACCAGGCGGTCGTACTGTTTGTGGTACGTCAGCGCGACCGCGCAACTGCTGCACGCCGGCACGTAGCCGCAGTCGCGGCACTGCACGTGCCCCGCCAGCCCGCGCCGGTTGAGGAACAGGATCACCTGCTCGTCGGCCGCCAGCGTGCGCTCGATCGCGCTCTTCAGCTCGACGCTGAACATGCTGCGGTTGCCGGCCTTCAGCTCCTCGCGCAGGTCGACGACGGTGATCCGCGGCATCGCGGCCGATGTTTCCGGCCGCGGCGTGCCGTCGGCGCCCGCGACCGGCCGCACCCGCTCGGGCAACGCGAGCAGCGTGTACGCGCCGCGCGACGCCAGATCGTACGACACGACGTCGGGCGTCGCGCTGCCGAGCACGACCGTGGCGCCCTTGCGCCGCGCCAGCTCGATGGCGGCGTCGCGCGCGTGGTAGCGCGGCTGCGCATCGTGCTGCTTGTACGTCCACTCGTGCTCTTCGTCGAGGATGATCAGCCCGAGGTCCGGCTGCGGCGCGAACACCGCCGACCGCGACCCGATCACCACGTCGTACTCGCCGCGCGCGGTGCCGTGCCACTGGTCGAACAGCTCGCCTTCGCTGAGACCGCTGTGCAGCACCGCGACGCGCTCGAAGCGCTCGCGGAAGCGCCGCACCGTCTGCGGCGTCAGCGCGATCTCCGGCACCATGACGATCGCCCGGCGCCCGGACTCGATGCACACGTGCAGGGCTTCGAGGTACACCTCGGTCTTGCCGCTGCCGGTGACGCCGTGCAGCAGGAACGTCTCGTGGTGGCGCGCGTCGAGGGACGCACGGATCGCGCGGGCCGCCTCGGCCTGCGCCGGCAGGAGCTGCGCCGGCGGCCGCCGCGTCACGATGAAGTGCTCCAGCGGGTGCCGCTCGACAGCCTGCTCGGCGAGCGTCACCACCCCCAGCGACGCCAGCCACTGCACCGTCTGCGTCTCGACGCCCGCCGCGCGCAACTCCGGCAGCGTGCGCTCGCCGTGTTCGACGAGTTGCGCCACTGCCGAATGCGCCTGCGCCGACCGCCGCGTCTGCGTGAGGCGGCGGATCTCGCCGGCCGCTTCATCGCGCGCCATCGCCGAGCTCGATGTTGTCGCCGTTGCGGTCGGAGCGCACGGCCCCGGTGCGCATCAGCCGGTCGAGGTTCGCGCGGCTGCCCGCGAGCCGCACCGCCTCCTCGGACGAGATCGCGCGCTTCCGCAGCAGCCGCTCGAGCACGGCGGCGCGCCGCGATGCTTTCGGCGGCTCCGCCGCGTCGATGCGCGCGCGCGCTTCGTCCGCCGGCAGCGCGAGCCGCGCCATGCCGACGCTCTTTGGTCCGAGGCGCGGCCGCGCAAGGCTGTACTCCCGCACGACAAGGCTGCGCCGCTCGAGCTGCGCCACCACACCCTCGACGTGCGCGAGCTTGAGATGCGCGCGCAGCGTGTCGAGATCGCGTGCCGGCGCCGTGAACAGCGCGTCGAGCAACTCGCGCTGTCGCGGCGAGAGGCCGTCGAGGCCGGCGATCTCGTCGCGGTCGACGAGCGGCTGCACGAGCGTCAGCGGCCGCCGCTCGAAGCCGGGCGGCAGCATCAGCGCGACGGCGTCGAAGATCGGCGCGACGTAGTACTCGGCGATCCACTTCGCCAGCTCGACGCGATCGTGATCGAGCAGCGGCCGGTCGCCGATCAGCGACCGGATCGGCCGGATCTTCTCCGGCTCGGAGAACACGGGCGTGTCGTGGACTTCGAGGATGATCCCCTGCAGCGTCTGCCGCCCGAACGGCACGTACGCGGCGTGTCCGGGGCGGGCGTGGAGTCCGTCGGGCACGCTGTAGCTGAACGTCTGGCGATGGGGGAACGTCGAGTTGACGGCGACTTCCGCGTAGCGCATGCGCCTCGTGCCGTGAAGGCAACAAAAAAGGGAAGGCGTCCTGCCTTCCCGGATGATACATGCCGTCGCGCGCGATCTACGTCCGCGCCTTCTCCTTGATGCGGGCCGCCTTGCCGGTCAGGCCGCGCAGGTAGTACAGCCGCGCGCGCCGTACGCTGGCCCTGGCGCACCACCTCCACCTTCTCCAGCCGCGGCGAGTGGAGGTTGAACGAGCGCTCGACGCCCACGCCGTGGGCGATGCGCCGCACGGTGAAGTTCGCGCCCGCGCCGCCGGAATTGCGGCGGATGACGACGCCCTCGAACACCTGCGTGCGCTCGCGCTCGCCCTCGACGACCTTGGCGCTGACGCGCACGGTGTCGCCGGGGTTGAACGGCTCGATCGCCGGGTTCTCGGTAAGCTCGACCAGGTCGCTTACGTCCATAACCGGGAAAGGATAGCGGCAGGGTGGGGCATCCGCAAGAAACGCCGGTTCCGAGGCTATGCGGGAAGCCCGTGGAACTCGTCCACCAGCTTCGGATGATCGAGATCCAGCGCGATCCATCCCGGCATCGGCACTGAGCGCCAGAGCGCGAACGGGTCGTCGAGCGCGGCCTGGCGCGCCAGGTACGAGATCATGACGCGGCCATGCGTGACCACCGCGGCCGGAAACTCGCCGGCTTCGACGCTCTGCACGCCCGCCGCGAAGCGGGCGGCGGCTGCGGCCGCCGTCTCGGAACCCCGCACCGGCTGCTCGGGCCGCTCCAGGACCGCGCGGATCGTCTCCGAAAACTCGTCCGCGTTGCCGATGAAGCTCCCGCCAAGCCGCAGCTCGTGGAAGCCTTCGACGGCGTGCACCGGCAGCCCGGCCGCGTCGCCGAGGACGAGGGCGGTGCTCATCGCCTTCGCCTCCGGGCTGCTGTAGATCGCGCGCAGCCCCCAGCCGCGCGCGATCTCGGCCAGTGCCCGCGCTTCTTCGATGCCGCGCTCGGACAGCCGCCACTCCTCGGCCGGCACCGTCGGCTGGACGGCCGGGGACGCGTGGCGGATGAGGTAGACGAGTCGCATATTTTCGCCTAGACCGGGACGCCCGTGAGGAACAGCAGCCCCCGCGCCAGCACTTCGCCGACGAGCACCGCGCCCACGGCGATATAGAGCAGCCCCGTCGCCGACATCATCGCATTCTCATTCGCCGGGTAGCCGCGGCTGGACACGAACGACATGTAGGCGAGCGCCGCCGGGAACAGCAGGCCGATGGCGATGCGCAGCCAGAACGCCGGGTTCGCGCCGAGCGTCGTCGAGCCGAGAAACGCCGTCGCCTCCGGCACCTCACGCGCCGGGATCAGCACGTTGACGACGAGCAGCACCGCCTGCAGTGCGACCGCTGCCACGAGCAGCAGCGTCAATTCCGCCAGTGGCTCGCGCGGCAGGCGCGGCGTCATGAGGTACCAGTGCCCGAGCGTCATCGCCATCACCACCGCGCCGACGGCGACCGTCCCGGCAGTGATGCTGAGCAGCGCGCCGGCGTACCCCCACGTCGGCAGGCTCACGTAGTACGAGACGAGGGCGACCAGCGCGACGCCGGCCGCCGCTGCGGCGCCGCCGCCGATCAGCGACATCTCACGGTCGCCCCGCAACACGAACCAGTTGTACGGCAGCGTGGCGATGAGGAAGACGAGCGTGGCGATCTTCACCCAGCTCGAACAGCTCATCGTCCAGCCGGAAGCCGCCGATGACGGACTTGGGGTCGAGCGCCAGCGAGTTCAGGACGGTGACCATCGCCGCGACGGCGACCATGGCGGCGCAGAACTTCACGAAGCTCTCGGCGACGCGGCCGCGCCACTGCGCGAGCAGGCACACCAGCAGGCTGCCGACCGAAAACTCGACCAGCACGATGAACGACGTATACGGGAGCGCGTCGAGGTTCATGCGGCTCAGATTACCGGGGAGGAGGACGGACAACAGCGAGCGGAGAGCAGAGAGTTGGTCACGCCGCAGGAAACGCCCGCGGATATGAACATGGCCGGATCGGGCGTGAGTAGGGACGAAGCTTCAGCTCCGTCCGAACACTGTTTGGGACGGAGCTGAAGTTTCGTCCCTGCGCCTCACCCCTCCCGCGCGGCTTGCTCCTCCTACGATGGCCGGCGCACGATGTCGCCCAGCCGAATCCAGTCGCGCTCCTGCGCGGATTGCGGCCGGTGCAGCGTCGACTGGCGGCTCGGGTGGTACATCGGCACGAGGATGCGGCCTTGCCACGGCAGCGCCGTGCCGGCATCGCGCGCCAGCACCGCGCCGTGCGCCGCGATCGCCCGCAGCGAGTCGAGTGCGACGCGTCCGAGCGCGACGACCACCGGCGCGCCCACGACGTCCAGCGTGCGCGCGAAGAACGCCCGGCAGCGCGCGACTTCCACGAGAGAGGGGGCGCGGTTGCGTCCCGACGCGTCGAGCGGGTTGCACAGCACCGCGTTCGTGACGAACACGTCGCCGCGCGCGATGCCCGCGATTGCGAGGAACGCATCGAATCGCCTGCCGGCTTCGTCGCGCGTCAGCGGCACGCCCGTCACCGCCGCGCCGCGCCGGCCCGGCGCCTCGGCCACGAACAGCACGCGCGCGTCAGTTGCGCCGTTGCGCGCGCTCAGTGCGTGGCTGTGCGCCATGCGGTCGCACGCCGTGCACGCGGCCACGTCGCGGATGAGCTGCCGCGAACGCACGGCTGTCGGTGGACGGCGCATCGGCGATCGCCATGCTCGTCATTATGGAGGCGCATCATCCATTCGACACTTGTAACCCGCCGGCGATCGGCGTAGGATCGCGATCAGATGAGCGATGGAGGCACGGCCATGCGGCCAGTTCCCGAGTACGACGCGAAGAGCTGGCTGCTGAAGGCGCTGCGTGAGACCGCGCACGCCATGGAGTCGCTGCTCTGGAACGTCGACGACGACGCGCTCGACCGCCGGCCCGACGACGGCGAGTGGTCGTTGCAAGGAACTCGTCGGCCACATGTGCGAGATGGAGCGGCGCTACATCGACCGCCTCGAGCGCATCGTGCGCGCTCGACGAGCCGAAGATCGACGCATTCGACGCCGACTCCATCGAGCCGCTGCGCCCAATCGATGACGACGCCGTGTTCGACCTGATGGACGAGTTCGCGCGTGCAGCGCCGGCAGTCCGTCTACCTGCTCTGGTCGCTCGATGACGGCGACTGGGAGCGCCGCGGCATCCACCCCTACCTTGGGCCGCTGACGATCACGCAGATCGCCCGCGAGATGAACGAGCACGACCTCGCCCACCTCTGGCAGCTGCGGCGGCTCTGCGACCGGTTCGAGGCCGCATCGGTCTGAGCCGCTCGTTGTACCATCATTTTCGTTCCCTGTAAGCTGTCTGCATGGGCATCCTGCCGATCCGCATCGCCGGTGACCCCGTCCTCCGCGAGAAGGCGAAGAAGGTCAGGAAGATCGACGCGTCGATCCAGAAGCTGATCGACGACATGATCGACACCATGCACGCCGCGCCCGGCGTCGGGCTGGCGGCGCCGCAGGTCGGCGTCTCGCTGCGCGTCGTCGTCATCGAGACGCCGGACGACGGCCTGATGACGCTGATCAACCCGAGGTCGTCAAGAGGTCCGGCGAGCGCCGCGTCACGGAAGGCTGCCTCTCGGTGCCCGGCTACCAGGCCGAGATCACGCGCTCGCGCCAGGTCACCGTGAAGGCGCTCAACCGCGAAGGCAAGGAGATCCGCATCAAGGCCGTCGATACGCTGCTCGCCCAGGCGCTCGAGCACGAGATCGACCACATCAACGGCATCCTCTACATCGACTACCTCAAGGACGCCGACGAACTGATCCCCGTGCGCCGTTCGGTCGACGACGGCGAAGAACCCGAAGAGGCGGAGGTCGCCGTCGGCTGACCGCTACGCTCGCGGCGCGGCGGAGAGAGGCATCGGGGAGCACGCGCTCCCCGTTCTCATCTTGAGAAAATTTCACGTGCTCGGACATCAGAAGACCTGTCAACACACTCGCGGCCATCGCGAAGGCGGCGGGCATCGACGCCTACATCGTCGGCGGCGCCGTGCGCGACGGGCTGCTCCGGCCGCCACACGCGCGACCTCGACCTCGCGGTGACTGGCGATGCGCTGGCGTGGGCGCGCAGCGTCGCCGACGAGCTCGGCGGCCACTTCGTGCTGCTCGACGACGAGCACGACGTCGCCCGCGTCGTGCTGCCGGACAGGTCCGGCTGTCACTACATCGATGTCGCGGCGCTGCAGGGCACGCTCGAAGAAGATCTTGCGCCGCCGCGACTTCACGGTCGATGCGCTGGCCGTGCCGCTGACGGGCCGCGGCCCGCGCGAGGTCATCGACGTCTGCGGCGGGCTCGCGCGACCTCGCACGCGCGCGCCGTGCGCATGAACGCGCGCCGACGTCTTCGATGCCGACCCGCTGCGCGCTGCTGCGCGCCGTCCGCATCGCCGCCGAACTGGAGTTCGAGATCGAGCCGGAGACGATGGCCGCCATGCGCGAGCGCGCCGCCTCGGTGAACGACGGCGGCGGCCGAGCGCCGGCGCGACGAGCTGGCGCGCATCTTCGCGCTCGAGGGCGCGTACGAGGCGCTGCGCCTGCTCGACGACGTTGGCCTGCTCGACGTGCTGCTGCCCGAACTGGCGGAGGGGCGCGGCGTGACGCAGCCGGAGCGAGTTCCACGCCTACGACGTCTTCGAGCACAACCTGCGCGCCGTCGAGGCGATGGACGCCATGCTGGCGCAGTGCGCCCCGCGCGCGGCGGCTGGCTCTGCGACGTCCTGTGGGAGCATCTTCGCCTGGTGCGAGTCCGGGACTGCGTTCGCGTACCTGGACGAAGAGATGAGCGAGGGCCGCAGCCGCGCAGTCGCTGCTCAAGCTCGCGGCGCTGCTGCACGACGTCGCCAAGCCGCAGCACGCGCACCGTCGACGCCGGACGGCCGCGTGCGCTTCTTCGGCCACGCCGACGAGGGCGCGGCGATGGCGCGCGCGATCATGCGCCGGCTGCGCTTCTCGGCGCCGCGAGACGCGCGTTCGTCTCGACGCTCGTCGCCGAGCACCTGCGGCCGGTGCAACTGGCGCAGGCCGGCGAGGCGCCGACGCGGCGGGCGCTCTACCGCTTCTATCGCGACCTGGGCGAGGCGTGCCCGGCCGTACTGCTGCTCGCGCTGGCCGACGCGGCGGCCGCGCGCGGGCCGTCGATGACGCCCGAAGGCTGGTCAAGGCAGGTGGCGTATATGAACAGCCTGCTCGTGCGTTCAAGGGAGGAGGAAGGTATAGTGCATCCGCCTCGGCTCCTGTCCGGACACGACATAATGGCCGACACTCGAGATGCCCGAAGGGCCAGCCGTCGGGCAGGCTGCTCGAAGCGCTGAGAAGAAGCGCAGGCGGCCGGCGAAGTGCACGACCGCGACGCAGGCGCTGGCCTTCGTCGAGGCGCCTGGCGCGGGAAGGGACGGACAGGGCGATGAACGCGGCCGAAATCGGCTTTCTCGCCATCGTCGGCATCGTCATCGCGTTCTATCTGATCGTCCTGCGGCCGCAGCAGCAGGAGCAGAGCAGGCAGCAGAAGGACATCAAGGACCTCCAGGTGGGCGACGAGGTGCTGACCACGTCCGGCTTCCTCGGCACCGTCAAGGAGGTGCACATCCCCGAGTCCGGGCCGGTGCAGACTGGTCATCGACTTCGGGAACGGGGTTGTCATCAACGCGCTGACCACGGCGTGGCTCAGCGCGTGGCCGCAGGGCCAGACGGTATACTCGCGGACACTGGCGAAGACGGAGGAAAAGGGTAGCTGATGCGCAGGTGGTGGAACCGGCTCTTCGTCGTCTTCATCTTCGTCATCGCGGGACTCTCGGTGTACGCGGTCTGGCCGGACGAGCCGGACCGCTACCTGCCCGACGCCATCCCCTGGCCGTCCGGGCGCGGCGTGCCGAGCAAGATCCTCGGCCTCGAGCTGCCGTGCCGCTCGACCGACACCAGCAGCACCAATCCCGCCACCGACTGCCGCGGCATGACGCTCGGCCTCGACCTGCAGGGCGGCTCGCGCATCGTGCTGCAGGCGGACGTCGCCGGGTTGAACGTCTCGGCCGATGACATCGATCGAGGGCCTCGACGCGGCGAAGCAGATCGTCGAGAAGCGCATCAACCCGTTCGGCGTGTCCGAGTCGACCGTCCAGCGCTCCGGCAACGACCGCCTGGTCGTCGAGCTGCCCGGCGTGAGCGCGCAGACCGCGCGCGACATCACGCGGCCGGCCGTGCTGATGTTCTGCGAGGGCCTGCAGCAGGGCGGCCAGAGCGGCGGCACGGGCAGCGCCGCTCGCCGCCGTGCACGACGGCAGCGCCATTTACTACAAGCCCGGCACGTGCGAGCCCGACGTCGATGCCAACGGCATGGTCGCCATCAAGGGACCGGACGGCGCGCCCGCGAAGGACCGGACGGCAACATCGTCCGCGTGCAGCCGGCGTACGTGAACTACGGCAGCGGCGGCGCCGGCCCGACAACATCGTCTGGACGCCGGCGAAGGGCGACCTCGAACGGCGCGCCGACGATCATGACGGGCAGCTACCTGAAGGCGAACAGCAAGGTCAGGTTCGACTCGCTTCGGCGCGCCACTGCTGACGTTCAACATGACGAAGCGACGGCGAGAAGATCTTCGGCTCGCTGTCGCAGCGCCTGATCCGGCTTGCCGCTCGCGACGTTCCTCGACGGCGAGCCGATCCGCGGCGAGAGCGGCAGCGTCATCGCGCCGACGATCAACTCGCAGATCACGACGTCCGGTCAGACCACCGGCCTCGCCCTGGGCGACGCGCAGCGGCTGCGGACGTTCCTCAACAACGGCGCGTTCCCCATCCCGCTCAAGGTCATCCAGCAGCAGGACGTCGACGCCACGCTCGGCGACCAGGCTGTGCTCCACTCCGTGCAGGCCGGCCTCGTGGCGATGCTGCTGATCATGGCGTTCATGATCCTCTACTACCGCCTGCCGGGCGTGCTCGCGAGCCTGGCGCTGGTCGTCTACACCGCCGTCGTGCTGGCGATCTTCAAGATCGGCATCCCCGGCTCCGGTCCCGTGACGCTGACGCTCGCCGGCATCGCGGCGTTCGTGCTCTCCGTCGGCATGGCCGTCGATGCGAACATCCTGATCTTCGAGCGCACGAAGGAAGAGCTGCGCAACGGCCGCAGCCTCATCCCGGCCGTCGAGGCGGGCTTCGACCGCGCGTGGTCGTCGATCCGCGACAGCAACATCTCGACGCTGATCACCTGCGGCATCCTGTACTGGATGGGCAACGCAGTTCGCTTCGAGCCTGATCAAGGGCTTCGCGCTGACGCTGGCGATCGGCGTCATCATCAGCCTCTTCTCCGCGATCACCGTGACGCGCACGTTCCTGCGCCTCGCCATCGGCACGCCGCTCGCGCGCCCGCTCTGGCTCTGGACCGACGACAAACCCGACGCGCGAGACGCCGATGTCGACGCGCGGCGTGGCGGGCATGGAGGGCGCCGAGAATGCTTAACCTGGTCGCGAAGCGCAACTGGTTCTACCTGTTCTCGTTCCTCCTGGTCGTGCCCGGCGTCGATCTCGCTGCTGATCCCGCCGCGGCTCCAGCCCGGCATCGAGTTCACGAGCGGCACGACGTTCTCGTTCCGCTACGCGGAGCCGACCACCACCGAGCCAGGTCGAAGACGCTGGTCTCCGACCTCGGTCACTCCGAGGCGCGCGTGCAGCGCACCGGCGACAACCAGTTCCTGGTGCAGACGAGCGAGATCGAGGGCTCGGCGACGACGCCGCCCGTCGGCCCGGCGCTGCCCTCCGAGCGCGAGAGCGATCGAGACTGGCGCTGAGCAAGGAGCACGGCGGCTTCCTGGACACGCAGGGCAACCCGACGACGCAGTTCACCGAGTTCTCGTCGGTCTCCGCCGCCGTGTCGAAGCAGATCGGCCGCAACGCCGCCTATCGCCGTGTTGCTCGCCTCGCTCTTCATCACGCTCTACATCACGTGGTCGTTCCGCAACGTGCCGAACTCGCTGCGCTTCGGCATCTCGGCGATCGTCGCGCTGCTGCACGACGTGCTGCTCGTCGTCGGCGTGTTCTCGATCCTCGGCAAGTTCTTCGATGTCGAGGTCAACACGTTCTTCATCACCGGGCTGCTGACGGTCGTCGGCTTCTGCGTGCACGACTCGATCGTCGTGTTCGACCGCATCCGCGAGAACGTCGGGCGCGGCGTCATCCGCAACTTCCCTGACGCGGTGAACCACAGCCTGCTCCAGACGATGGGCCGTTCGTTCAACACGTCGCTGACGCTGATCTTCTCGATCCTCGCGCTGCTGCTGCTCGGCGGCGGCAGCATCCGCGACTTCCTGCTCGTGCTGCTCATCGGCGTCACGACCGGGACGTACAGCTCGGTGTTCATCGCCAGCATGTTCCTCGTGACGTGGCAGCAGGGCGACATCCCGCGCCTGCGGCGACGTATCACGGGGCGCCAGCCCGCGCCGCTTACCCCCGAGCCCGCCGCCGCCGAATAGCGCAGATCGATGCACCACCAGAGAGAGGGCCCGCGGGCCCTCTCTGGTTTACCAGTCACCAGTCACCAGTCACCAATCACCAGCCACCAATCACCAATCACTAATCACCAACCACCTATGCCCGCAGCACGCGCCCGTCGCCGAGACGGCGCGTGATCCGTAGCCGGTCCATCTGCTCCAGCGCCGCCTGCGCGTAGCGGCGGTTCGTGCCCAACAGGTCGCGCGCCTCCGCCAGCGTGATCGACCCGGCTCGCTCGATGTGCTCGCGCACCTGTTGCGTCATCGCCTCGAACACCTTCGCATCGAAGCGCACACCGTCCCCGGCATCGACGGCCTGCCCGGTGTCGGAAAGATACGCCGCCAGCTCCGGCTCGAGCGCCGCGCCGGACGCACCGCCCGGCGACTCGCGCAGCGCCGCGAGATACCCGTCGATGCGCGCCTGTTGCTCCGGCGACGGCACCGGGGCGAAGTCCGCGAGCGCGGTGGCCGCGCCGGCGACCCGCACGCCGGAAAGATGATCGACGAACGCCGCGAACGCGCGCGGGCCGAGCGCCAGCCGCGAACGCAGCTCCTCCACCGGCATGCCCGCGCGCAGTGGATGCTCGCGATGGTACTCGGCGAGCGCATCAGAGACGCGGTGCGACAGCGCATCCAGGTGCGACGGCGTGACGGCGCGCTCGGCGCCTTCCGTGCCGAGCACGACCACGAGACGGTTGCGCGTAAGCGTGTCCAGCGCCGCTTCCACCGCCTCGGCGGTGAGTGTCGTCTCGCGCGCGAGCGCCGCCGGCTCCGCGAACGGCTGACGTGCTATAGCGTCGAGCACCAGGTCTTCGGGCCGCTCCGACAGCATCGCCGCCAGCGCGGCGACGATCGCCGCGTCGCGCCGCCGATGGCGCTTCGCCGCCGGATCGGCGATGACGCCGCCGGCGATCGTATCGTTGGGCGTGCGCAGCACGAAACGGTCGCCGCGCATCGCCACGGCCGGGCGCTCGAGCTTGATCTGCGCCCACGCCTCGTCGCCGGGCCGCAGCTCGCCGTCTTCGAGCAGGCGCACCTGCGCGTTCACCTCGTCGGCGTAACAGTGGAACGTGACCGTCATGTTGTGGCGCAGCGGCCGCGGCAAGCCCTCGACCGCCCGCAGCCGCACGTCGACGGCGTCCGTCGCCCGCAGCACGCCCGGCCGGCCGAGCCCGAGCCCGCGGCGCAGCGCGTCCTTCGCGATGCCGCTGATGTTCACGGCCGTCCGCATGCCGGGCAGCGCGCGCTCGACGCTGTCGCGATGCGACTGCAGCCCGCGGATGCGGCCGCGCAGCCCGCCCGGCATCACCTCCACCTCGTCGCCGACGGCCAGCTCGCCGTCGATCAGCGTGCCGGTGACGACCGTGCCAAAGCCACCGATCGTGAACACGCGGTCGATCGGCAGCCGCGCCCGCCCGATGTCGCGCTTTGGCGGCAGGTCATCGATCGCCGCCTCAATCGCGCGCAGCAGGTCATCGAGCCCCGCGCGCGTGACCGATGAGCACGCCACGATCGCGGCGCCCTCCAGCGTCGTGCCGGCCAGCGTCTCGGCGATGTCGGCGGCCACGACGTCGAGCCAGTCGTCATCGACGAGGTCGCGTTTCGTCAACGCGACGACGCCGCGGCGTACGCCGAGCAGGTCGAGGATCGCGAGATGCTCGCGCGTCTGCGGCATCACGCCGTCGTCGGCGGCGACGACGAGCAGCGCCAGGTCGATGCCGCCCGCGCCCGCGAGCATGTTGTTGATGAAGCGCTCGTGCCCCGGCACGTCGACGATGCTGACGCTGCGGCCGCTCGGCAGCGTCAGCCAGGCGAAGCCCAGGTCGATCGTCATGCCGCGCGCCTTCTCCTCGCGCAGGCGGTCGGGGTCGATGCCCGTCAGCGCCTCGACGAGCAGCGATTTGCCGTGGTCGACGTGTCCCGCCGTGCCGATGACGTACATGACGTTAGTATGCGGCAGGCAGTCGGTAGCCAGTAGCCGGCGGTTGGCGGTCCGCGCCGGACAGCCCCGTCTGGGATGAGCCAGTCAGGGCTCTCAGTGTGGTGTCTCAGCGGGACTGGCGGAGACGCGCGTCGCGGCCACGGCGGCCGCGAGCGCAAGGAGAGCGGACGGGAGGAACAACAGTCCGACGCTGAATCCAGCGAGAACGACGAGCGCGGAGAGCGCGATCGCCGGCGTCCAGAGCGGAAGCGTGCCGCGGAATGCGCGGCGCTCCGCGTGAAACACAGCAGCGCAGGCGAGCAAGAGCAGCAGGACGGCCACGGATGCGAAGACGGCGATGACGGCGATCTCGACGCCGTCATCGAACATGCTGTGCGTCTCGCCAGACACGGCGCCGTCGCTGGCGACCGTCTGCGTGCTGATCGTCGGCGCGAACAGCGCGAACGCCATCGCGGCGGCACCCAGAAGTGCCGCGGCGGTCGCGCAGATGATCTCGATGCTTCGAGCCATGAGTCTTCCTTCGACCATAGGTGATTGCCGGTGCGGCACGCAAGCCCTGGCGGCGCCGCGTGACATTGAAGGGAACGGCGCCGATGCGGACGGTAGACTGTGAACCGTGAATGCGTCCGTTGGGTTCGTCTATGACCCGCTCTACCTCGAGCACGAGACCGGCGCGCACCCGGAGAACCCTGACCGGATGCGCGCGACACTCACCCTGCTCGAGGAGTCGGGGCTGCTCCCCCGCCTTTGCCGCATCGCCGCGCGCGACGCCACGCCGGACGAGCTGGCGCTCGTCCACGACCCGCGCTACGTGGCGGCGGTGCATCGCGCGGCGCAGGACGGCGGCGGCTGGGTGGACCCGGACACGCTCATCACGCCGCGCTCGTACGACGTCGCCGCGCGCGTTGTCGGAGGCACGCTGGCGGCCGTCGACGCCGTGGCGGCCGGCGACGTGCGTTCGGCGTTCTGCCTGGTGCGGCCGCCCGGCCACCACGCCACGCCGGTGCAGGCGATGGGCTTCTGCCTGTTCAACCACGTCGCAATCGCCGCGGCGTACGCGCGCGAGCGCCACGGCATCGGCCGCGTGGCGATCGTCGATTTCGACGTGCATCACGGCAACGGCACGCAGGAGGCGTTCTACGACGACCCTGGCGTGCTGTACGTCTCGACGCACGAGTACCCGTTCTATCCGGGCACGGGCGCCGCGTCGGAGACGGGCGCCGGCGAGGGCCGCGGCTGCAACATCAACATCCCGATGCCGCATCGCTCGGGCGACGAGCAGTACAGGCGCGTGTTCGAAGAGGCCGTCGTGCCGGCGCTGCGCCGCTACCGGCCGGGAATCATCCTGGTCTCCGCGGGCTTCGATGCGCACTTCGCCGAGGAAATCGCGGACGAACGGCTCAGCGTCGCTGGCTATGGCGCGCTCGTGTCGATGATCAAGGCCGCGGCGGACGAGCTGTGCGGCGGCCGCATCGTCGCCGCGCTGGAAGGCGGCTACGATCTCGTCGCGCTCCCGTGGTGCGTGCGCCGCACGATCGAGCTGCTCCGTGGCGACGACCTCACGCCCGACCCCCTCGGCACCGTCCCGACGCCCGCACCCCCCGGCTTCGACGACATGCTTGCGGAAGTGAAGCGACTACACGGCCTCCCGCGGAACGCAGAACCAGGAACCTAGAACCAGGCTCTGGAGCGCGCCTTGGTTCCAGGTTCTTGGTTCTCAGTTCTCTCCCGCCCCGCTACACTCCCCCCATGACCGTCCGCACCCGCTACGCGCCGAGCCCGACCGGCGTCCCGCACATCGGCAACATCCGCACGGCGCTGTTCGATTACCTGCTCGCGCGCCACTTCGGCGGCCAGTTCGTCATCCGCATCGAGGACACCGACCGAAAGCGGCTCGACCCGGAGGCCGTGCCGCTGATCCTCGAGAGCCTGCGCTGGCTCGGCATGGACTGGGACGAGGGGCCGGACATCGGCGGTCCGTACGGGCCGTACGCGCAGTCCGAGCGCGTGCAGACCTACCGCGAGGCGGCGGACCGCCTGCTGGCGCAGGGCGACGCGTACGAGTGCTGGTGCTCGTCCGAGCGGCTGGATGCGGTGCGCGCGGAGCAGTCGCGCAACAAGCAGCCGCCGAAGTACGACCGCCGCTGCCGCGAGGAACAGGGCCGCGCCGAAGCGCGCCGCGAGGCCGAGGCGGAGGGTCGCGGCTGCGTCGTCCGGTTCAGGACGCCGCTCGCGGGCGAGATCACGCTGCACGACGCCGTGTTCGGCGACTCGACGTTCGACATGGCGACGCTCGATGACTTCGTGATGCTGAAGTCGGACGGCTTCCCGACCTACCACCTGGGCTACATCGTCGACGACGAGATGATGAAGATCACGCACGTGCTGCGGGGCAACGAGTGGATCTCGTCGGCGCCGCGCCACTTGCTCATCTACCGGGCGCTCGGCTACGAGCCGCCGGTGCTCGCGCACCTGCCGCTGATCCTCGGCCCGGACGGCTCGAAGCTGAGCAAGCGCCACGGCGCGACGAGCGCGTTCGAGTATCGCGACCGGGGCTACCTGCCGGACGCGATGTTCAACTTCCTGGGCCTGCTCGGCTGGTCGCTCGACGACAGGACGGAGATCATGTCCCGCGCGCAGTTCATCGAGTACTTCACGCTCGACCGGGTCGTGAAGAACCCGGCCATCTTCAACATTGACAAGCTGACGTGGATGAACGGCGTCTACATCCGCGACATGCCGGAGGCAGAGCTTGCCGCCATCTTCGCCGAGCGGCTGGAGCAAGACCTGCCGCCACGTATCGCGCGTCCGATCGACCGCGACGTCGTCACGCGCGTGACGCCGCTGATCCGCGAGCGCGTCAAGGTGCTGGCCGAGGTCGCCGGCTACTGCGACTTCTTCTTCACGGATGAATTGCACTACGCGCGCGAAGAGCTGCTCGGCAAGGCGTTCGCCAACAAGCCCGGCGAGGCCGCGCAGGCGCTCGGCGTCGCATCAACGCAGCTCGAATCGCCGGCGTCGTGGACGCACGAAGCTCTCGAATCGGCGATGCGTGCGCTCGCGGAACGACTCGGCGTGAAAGCGGGCGATCTGTTCTCGCTCGTGCGCGTCGCCGTCACCGGCAGGCGCGTTACGCCGCCGCTGTTCGAGAGCATGGAGATCGTCGGCCGCGATCGCTGCCTCGCGAGGCTGCGAGCGGCTGCGGCGAAGCTGGAGTAGGGGGAGTTCCGGTTGTCCGGCCTCGAACGCCCATGCTAGACTTTGGGGCGATTTGGGGATTCGTCTAATGGTAGGACAGCGGATTCTGGATCCGTATGTGGGGGTTCGAATCCTCCATCCCCAGCCATCCGGCGCATTCGTCTAGCGGCCCAGGACATCGCCCTCTCAAGGCGGAGATCGCGGGTTCGAATCCCGCATGCGCTACCACGATTCTGAATCTGATGAGGCTCCGAAACGCCCTATCTGGTGTGAAGGAGCCTCACCAGTTGTGACCTTGTTGTGACCAAACTGGATTCGGCGCCCGAGGCCCACAAAGAGTAGCACCAAGCGGGATCAGACTCTCCGCCGAATCTACGCCGCCAGGCTCATCGGACTTCGACCACGGTCGGTTGCTCTGATTCCGGCCCTCGTCGCCGTGTGATGCAACCGTCAGTCTCGTCAGTTGGAGCCGAACAACGGAATTCGCCCACGAGCCTATGGACCTGTCGCCGCGCGCTCGGCTCTCGATGCCCCTATAACGATGTATGTCCAATGCGCGTATCGACACACCGTCCGTAATGAAAAGATTCTCATCTGGCACGGTCACGTCCTAGAACCTCTTGACAGCAGTCTCCCGCGCATCACCACCAACGACAACAACAATGTGCGCTTGTTCATCCGGAGTGGGTTGACGGATTCGCAGAGTCCGCCGGAAACCATATCAATGTCATGGGCTGAGGTTTCGTACAGCTGGACGAGTGATCCGGCCACGGGGCAGCCGTGGACGCAGGCTGCGGTCAACGCGCTCCAGGCCGGGGTGCGCAACGCGATGGGCGGTGGCGGTGGGGGTGGCGTAGGCGTGACACAGGTGTATGTAGCGGTCCAGCCAAGCCAAGGCCCACCCCCTACTTCCACGCCGACCCCTGTGCCTACCCCCACGCCTCGTTGGAAGTACCCGGTTCCGTCGATAGGAGCCGACAACGATGGACACTTCGGAGCCACGTATACACGTTGGGGAGCAGCGGGTGCTACCTTGGGCTTCGTAATCCAGTCTCCAGGATCCAATGTGGCAGCGCAGGAAGCAGACGCCCGCTCCGCCTATGCCGCTGGTCTGCCCGTCTACGTCTACTTTTGCATTACCCCTCCGACGCTGCCCCGCGGCACGACTCTCACCAAGCTCAACAACTTCGTTCAACAACCTCCGCGACGCGGGGGTACTCGCAGACATTAACGCCTACAATGGTGCCCTGTTCGTTGTTTACGACTTGGAAGACGGCGACGTGTGTGGCCCGTGGTCCTTTCTGGACCTTCCAACCGCCCAGGCGTGGCTCACGTATTGGTCACAGATCATCATCAACAGAGCTCAAGCCGACGGCCTGTCTCCAAGTCGACTTGTAGCGTTCTCTTCTGTACCGGGCATCGTCTCGCCGTTTGCCCGCGACGGCACGACCCAGATGGCTGCGTGGATCACCAACAGCTTCCCCTTGCCGCGGACCAATACGTTCTTCCCCCAGCTCTTCGGCCCCCACGTTGACGCGAACTGGGCGCAAAACACAACCCTGCGCCTGCAGAGATTCAATGCCGATGGCATCGGGTACGTCTATACGAACCCCAACTACGAGTGACCTGCCCCCCGAAAACTGGTCCAGTCTAAATGAGAGTCCTCCGGGATAATGGCCCTGGCGACAGGGCAAGGAGGACCCATGCGGAAGAGCCGGTTCACGGAGGAACAGATCGTCACGGCGATCAAAGAGCACGAGGCAGGGACGCCGACGCAGGAGCTCTGCCGGCGCCTCGGCATCGGCGCGCAGACGCTGTACCGCTGGAAGGCGAAGTACGGCGGCATGAGCGTGCCCGACGCGCAGCGCCTGAAGACCCTGGAGGATGAGAATCGGCGGCTGAAGAAGCTCGTCGCCAATCAGGCGCTGGACATCGACGCCCTCAAAGAGGTGGCCTCGCGAAACTGGTGAAGCCCGCGGTGCGGAGGGTCGCCGTTCTTTTCCTTGAAGGGGAACGGGGGCTGTCTCAGCGCCGTGCCTGCGGGCTGCTCACCATGCATCGTTCGACGGCCCGCTATCAGGGACACGGGCGCGCAGAGGGACCGATCCGCACGCGGCTACGCGAGCTGGCGGCCCAGAAGCGGCGCTACGGCTACCGGCGGCTGCACGTGCTGCTGCGGCGGGAGGGGGTGTGCGTGAATCACAAGTGCGTGGAGCGGATCTACCGGGAAGAAGGACTCAGCCTACGGCGGAAGAAGCGCAAACGGACGACAAGCGTGGCCCGCACGCCGGCGCCGCGGCCGCAGCGCCCGGACGAGGTGTGGTGCCTGGACTTTGTGCACGATCAACTCTGGTGGGGCCGTCGGATTCGCACGTTGAATGTCCTCGATGTCTGCACCAGGGAAGCGCTCGGCATCGAAGTGGACACGTCGCTTTCCGGCGTGCGCGTCGGCCGCGTGCTGGATCGGATTATCGATGAGCGCGGCCAGGCGCCGCAGACGATCATCATGGACAACGGGCCTGAGCTGACGAGCAAGGCGCTCGACCAGTGGGCCTATGCACGCGGTGTGCGGCTGCACTTCATCGAGCCGGGAAAGCCCGTGCAGAACTGCTTCGCCGAAAGCTTCAACGACAAATTTCGTGACGAGTGTCTCAACGAGCACTGGTTCACGACGATCTGGGATGCACGAGAGAAGATCGAAACCTGGAGGGTGGAGTACAATCGCGAGCGCCCGCACAGCTCGCTGCAGAACAGGACGCCGGAGGAGTTCAGGCGCAGCATCACAGAGCGGAAAGACCCGGTCGGACTCTCATAATGAGTGGACCAAAGATCGGGGGCAGGTCACGAGGACTACCACGGGATCGGAATCTGTGACGTCCAGGCCGATATCGACTCGTTCAAGGCGTGGACCTTGTACGTCACCAACAACGTCATCGGCATCCACACTTGGTACGATTACAGAGAGCCTTACTGCGTAGAGTAGCCCATTCTGTGAGGCGAGCAATGCGACGCTATACAATCTTGCTTCTTGCTCTCGGGACGATAGGTCTCGCATTAACGTTTGTCGCGCTTTTGCATGCGCGGCGTGGGTCAGCGGCGCCAACCGGCCAGGCTGCCTGCTTGCCATCCTCCCAGATCCCGGGCACGTTGCCATCTCGCGCGGCCGACGATTGCTATACGGGCGTCATTACCAGCGTATCCGGAACGATCGTGGCCGGAACGTTCGCAGGGCATGTCGTTGTTCAAACTGGCGCAAGCACGCAGGCGTCCACGATCCCCTCTTCCTCCGGACCGGTATCTGACCTGAAGTTCTTCTCGGTAGCCGTGGACAATCCGCGCCAGTTCGTGGCTCTCGCCGTCGATCAAGGGGTCGTCGTTTTCGATCCATCTTCCGGAACGCCGCTTGCGCTCGGTGGAACTCACCCCCTGTTCGACGTTAACTCCGACCCAATCGCTGACGCTTCCGTGTTCATCGACGCTGGAACCTTCATTCGGATGCGGCCTGTCGCCGGTCGGCCTCACCTCAACGCCCTCGGCCAATACGCTTTAACCAAGCCCGATGGCGCCGAGGAGGCGCTGATCGTCTCGGGCGGCGCGAGTAGCGTTTGCGCTCTTTACATCCCCGCGCCCGGCTGGGTACCCGAACGCAGCTGGTGTGCCGACGTAAGCGACCTAGTGCCGTGGCCAACTCCTCAGCCTGCTCTGCCGCGGTCAGGCGGTGGATGTCCTGAGAGCACCGACGTCAAACTCGATCCTTCTCACACGATCCACGTGACTCTCACCCGCACCTCAATCTCGCCGGCGCACATTGACCTGATCGCGGGCGAGCCATACGTCGTGATCCTCACTATCGACGATCCCGGCGTCGCCCACTCGCTCGCAGTCGTCGACGCGGCCGGTACCGTACTGCGAGACGCTAACGACGCCGTCCTCTGTCTCGCCGCCACCGCTGGCGCGGTCGTATCCGGTCAGTTCGTCGCTCCGACAACGCCCGGCACGGCCTACGTCGTTGACCCCATCCACCCGAACATCCCGGGCGCCATCACCAACATCCTTCCTGCTGGCCCGGCGAACTCCACGCCGACCGGTTCGCCCTCGGATGTCTCGACACTGACTCCCGTTGCGCCGTCACTGACCCCGACGGCCACAGCGCAATCGAGCGAGGGAACTGCGGTCCCGAGCCGTACACCTGCGCCTGTTCTCGCGATGCCGGAACCGTGAGTTCCGGACCAAGCCGACGGCAGCGTAAGGGCTAGCGCGCAAGCGCGCTAGTCGAAGCAGGCTGTCCTGCATAATGCCAGATATCGCGGGAAACGTCAGCGCTACCAGCTAATCGAAGGCCCGGACGGCTGTCCGGGCCTTCTTTTTCCTCCTGCGCCCCGGTGGGAGGTTGCCAGTGCCCGGATTCGAGCCGGCGAAGCCGCCGCGCTCGCCGCCGGCGTTCGTCACAGAGCGAGCTTATCCATTGACCTGTACCGTTGGGCGGCGCGGGGCCTCCGTGCGGACTGCCTGCGGAGGCTGATCGGCTATTGCGTTGGTAGACGCGATCCGTCGAAGATGATTTGGCCACTCATGGCTGTTTCAAGCAGGAGGCGTCTGATGAAACGTGGACTCAAGTTATGGCTGCCTTCCGTCGTGGCCTTCATCGCGCTTGCGGGCCTCGCCTATGGATGTGGCGGGGACGGAGGCAAAGAAACCGCGACACCTGCCGCAGCCCGGACCGGCACCCCCGCAGCGGCGGCGACCGGCACCGCGGCGAACCTCACGGGGAAGCTGGAGATCTTCAGCTGGTGGACCACCGGTGGCGAGGCAGCGGGCCTCAAGGCCCTGTATGGCCTCTATCCGACGACGTGTCCAGGCAACGTTGACATCGTGAACTCGACGGTCGCCGGCGGCGGTGGCGCCGCTGCCCGCCAGGTACTCACCACCCGCATGCTCGGCAATGACCCGCCCGGATCCTTCCAGGTGCACATGGGCCAGGAACTGACGGATACGTGGGTCAAAACCGACCACATGGAGCCACTGGACGCCCTGTTCGCCCAGGAGGGTTGGACGAACGTCTTCCCGAAGGCGGTCCTCGACATCGTCTCGTACCAGGGCAAACCGTACGCGGTGCCGGTGAACATCCACCGGGCGAACGTGCTCTGGTACAACAAGTCGGTCTTCACGGCCAACGGCCTGGAGCCGCCGAAGACGCTCGATGACTTCTTCAAGGTGGCCGATGCCCTGAAGGCCAAGGGGATCACGCCGCTCGCTCTCGGCGACGTCGAAGCGTTTGCTTCCGTCCAGTTGATGGAAACGGTCCTGCTGGGCAGCCTTGGGGTTGACGGCTACAACGGCCTCTGGACGGGGACAACCGACTGGAGCGGCGCGCAGGTTACGGAAGCGCTGAACACGTACAAGAAGATGCTCGACTACGTCAACAGCGACCACAGCGCCCTGACGTGGGACCAGGCCAACGACCTCGTCATCAGCGGCAAGGCGGCGATGACGATCATGGGCGACTGGTTGGAGGGGGATAACAAGGCAAAGAAGTTTACGGATTACGGCTGGCTGCCCTCGCCAGGGACGGCCGGCGCGTACGACGCTCTTTCCGACACCTTCGGTCTTCCGAAAAACGCCCCGAATCGCGATGCGGTAGTCTGCTGGCTGAAGGTCATCGGATCGAAGAAGGGCCAGGAGGCGTTCAACACGCTGAAGGGTTCCATCTGCGCCCGCACCGACTGCGATGCCACGCTGTTCGATGCGTACCTGCAGTCCGCGATGAGCGACTGGAAGAAGGACAAGATCGTCCCGAGCCTGGCGCACGGTGCGGCAGCGAAGCAGGGATGGGCGACGGAGATCAGCGATGCCATCACGGCCTTCGTCGCCGATAAGAATGTCGGCACGTTACAGAGCCGTCTCGTCTCGGCGTGTAAGGCCGCCGGGGTCTGCAAGTAGCCGAAGTTGGCGGAGCACTCATGGAGGTAAGAACCAACGGCCGCCGCCTGATTCGCGTGGTCACCAGCGAGCAGGCGGCGGCCGTTGCCCTGATCATCCCTTCGCTCGTGGCCGTGGGCGTTTTCGTCTACGGATTCATCGGCTGGAGCGCGCTCGTCTCGGTCAGTGAATGGGACACGATCAACCCGGATTACACGTACGTCGGCCTGGACAACTTCCGCGGCCTCTTCGGCAATTTTCGCTTCCAGATCGACATCCGGAACACGGTCGTGTTCACGGTGTTCTTCGTCGGCGCCTGCCTCGCAATCGGGTTCGTGCTCGCGTCGCTGCTCGATCGCCACATCGTGGGCGAAGGCCTGTTCCGCAGCATTTTCCTCTTCCCCATGGCGGTGTCGTTCATCGTCACGGGCGTCGTCTGGCGCTGGCTGCTCGCTCCTCGCGCCGGCGTCAACATTCTGCCCGAGAAAGTCGGCCTCGGCGCGGCGCACTACGGCTGGTACACCGACCCGACGGTCACGTATATCCATGCCGACTCCCGGTTGGGCGAGGCATTTCACGCGATCGGGCTCGGCTTCCTCGCCGATCCGAACTACGGCATCCCGCTGGCGATGATCTCCGTCGTCATCGCGGCGACGTGGCAGATGTCCGGCTTCGTCATGGTGATGTACCTCGCCGGGCTGCGGGCGATCCCCGAGGAGCTGCGGGAGGCGGCGCGGATGGACGGCGCCGGCGAGATGCAGATCCTCCGCCACATTTCATTGCCGCTCCTCAGGCCGGTGACGTTGAGCGCGATCATCATCCTCGGCCACCAGTCGCTCAAGATCTTCGACCTGGTGATATCCATGAGCCGGCGCGGCCCGGGATTCGCCACCGACGTGCCGGCGCTCTTCATGTTCGAGACGACGTTCCAGGGGAATCACTTCTCACGGGGCGCCGCGATCTCGATCGTCATGCTGGTGGCGGTGAGCGTGCTCGTGATCCCCTACCTGTTCTGGAGCCTGAGGCGGGAGGCGCGGCTATGACGATCCGCTGGTCGCGCATCGCCATCTACACCGTGCTCATCCTGTTTTCGGCGCTGTACCTGATGCCGATCTACGTGCTGCTCGTCACTGGCTTCAAGAGCTTCGGCGAGGTGAACCTCGACCAGATGTGGAATCTGCCGTCGGGCCTCCACTTCGATTCCTTCCGCGAGGCCTACAACGCGCTCGACAGCAACCTGGCGAACAGCTTCAAGATGGTCATCCCGGCGACGGTCCTGTCGTGCATGCTCGGCTCGATCAACGGCTACGTCCTCACGAAGTGGCGCTTTCCGGGCTCCGACGTCCTGTTCTTCCTGCTGCTCTACGGCATGTTCATCCCGTACCAGAGCGTGCTGATCCCGCTCGTCAAGACGCTGCAGCAACTGCACGTGTACGGCAGCCTGTGGGGCCTCGTCGTCACGCACGTGGTGTACGGCATTCCGATCACGACGCTCATCTTTCGCAACTACTACGCGAACATCCCGACGGAGCTGGTCGAGGCCGCGAAGATCGACGGCGCCTCGATCTTCGGCATCTACCGGCGGATCGTCTTTCCACTGTCGCTGCCGGGGTTCGTAGTCGTGGCGATCTGGCAGTTCACGTCGATCTGGAACGACTTCCTGTTCGCCGTCACGGTGACGAGCAACCCGAGCATCCAGCCGGCGACGGTCGCGCTGAACAACATGGCCGGCAGCTTCATCGTCGAATGGAACGTGCAGATGGCGGGCGCGCTGATTGCGGCGCTGCCGACGCTCCTCGTCTACATTGTGCTCGGGCGTTTCTTCGTCCGCGGACTGATGGCTGGAGCGCTGCGCGGCTAACGACGGAAGAGAGCCATGGCGAGGGTCGTCTACGAGCACGTCACCAAGCGCTACGGAGAGGTCATCGCCGTCAACGACCTCTCGCTCGAAATCGACGACAAGGAGTTCCTGGTGCTCGTCGGCCCTTCCGGCTGCGGGAAGTCGACGGTCATCCGGCTGCTGGCGGGACTTGAGCCGCATGACCGAGGGCAAGATCTACATCGACGGCCGGCTTATGAACGATGTCCCGGCCAAAGACCGCGACATCGCGATGGTGTTCCAGTCCTACGCCCTCTACCCGCACATGTCGGTCTACGAGAACATGGCGTTCGGGCTGCGGATGCGCGGGACGCCGAAGGATGAGACGCACCGGCGCGTGCAGGAGGCGGCCGAGGCGCTGGAGATCGAGAGCCTGCTGAAGCGGAAGCCGGCGCAACTGTCCGGCGGCCAGCGCCAGCGCGTCGCGCTCGGGCGGGCGATCGTGCGTGAGCCGGTGGTGTTCCTGTTCGACGAACCGCTCTCGAACCTCGATGCGAAGCTCCGCGTCCAGACGCGGGCCGAACTCAGCAAGCTGCATATGCGGCTGGAGACGACGTTCATCTACGTCACACACGACCAGATCGAGGCGATGACGATGGCGAGCCGCATCGCCGTGCTGAAAGACGGCCTGCTGCAGCAGGTCGGCACGCCGGAGGACCTCTACTTCCGCCCCGACAACGTCTTCGTGGCCGGCTTCATCGGCAGCCCCGCCATGAACTTCATCCCCGGCAGCGCTGGCGGGCACGGCGGGCCAGATGACGCTGGATGCGGGCGCGTTGCGGATCAAGCTGCCCGTGGAGAGGTCGAAGGACCTCGCGGCGTACGCGGGCAAGGCGGTCATGATCGGGGTCCGTCCGGAAGACCTGCACGACCCGGGCTTTCTGCCGGCTCACGTTAGCGGCCATCCGATCAGCACGCACGTCGATGTCACCGAGATGATGGGAAACGAGAAGTTCCTGCACTTGATACTCGGTGGCCAGCCGTTATTGGCGAGAGTCGACCCGCGGACGCGGGCGAGAGCAGGACAGGACGTCGAGCTGATGCTCGACATCGATCGTCTGCACGTCTTCGACGCGCAGACTCAGTTGGCGCTGGACAAGATCGCGATACCGGAGGAGATGCGCTAGTCCCCGGCCGTCGGCTGTGCCGGCGCCCGCGCCGGCGCGATCCCGTGCCTCGGACGCTGTCAGCCTGTTATGCTCGCGCGAGATGCAACGACCTTCCGCCGTGCCGCTGCTGCACTACGACGTCCACGGCGATCGCGGGCCGTACATGTTGCTGGTCCACGGCTTCCTGTCGAGCCGCGCGCAGTGGATGCTGAACATCGAGGCGCTGTGTGTGTTTGCGCGGCCGGTGGTCGTCGAGTTGCTCGGCCATGGCCGCTCACCGTCGCCCGAGGACACGTCGCTCTACACACCCGCGAACTACGTACGAGAGTTCGAGCGCATTCGCGAGGCGCTCGGCGCGCAGCGGTGGCTCGCCGGCGGACAGTCGCTCGGTGCGGCGTTGACGCTGCGGTACGCGCTCGACTACCCGGAACGCGTGGCGACCCACATCTTCACGAACTCCAACTCCGCGCTGGCCGAGGACGGCTGGGCGGAGCGCGTACGCCCGGCGATGGAGGCGCAGGCGCGGCGTCTCCAGAACGAAGGCAGGCGCGCGCTCGACCAGCATCCGCTCAATCCGGCGCGCGCCCGGCGGTTGCCACCGCTGGTGCGCGCCGCGTTCGAGGCCGACGGCGCTCTGCTCGACCCGCTCGGGCTTGCTAACACCGGTCTGTACACCGTGCCCGGGTCGTCCGTGCGCGCCCGCGTGTGCGACAATCGCGTCCCGACGCTGCTCGTTGCCGGCGAGCGCGAGGAGCGATTCGCGCCGCATCGGCGGTTCGCCGAGGCGACGATGCCGCTGCTGCGCGTGGTGGGGCTGGACGCCGGCCACGCGGTGAACATCGAAGCGGCAGTCGAGTTCAATGCGGCGGTGACGGAGTTCTGCCTGGCGTACGCCGACGCGGATCGCTGACGAAGAACAGGAAGGGGCGTACGGCTTGGTGACAGAGCGGATGCTCCGGTTGGGGCCCGAGCGGTTGAACGTTGACGGCGAGTTCGCGCTTGCGGCGCGCACGTGGCATGCCGAAGTGATCTTCGCGAGCCCCGCCGTCGCGCTCTTCATCGATGACCGCAAAGCGGAAGAAGCGATGCAGCGGCGCGTGGCGCCTTGATCTGGACGGCGCGCTCGATGTAGCTCATGGGCGGGCGCTCCGCTCGACGTGTCGGCTTGCGGCGCCGGATGCTGTACCCTCATCGGGTATTTGTCAGTCTCGCAAGGATTCAACATGACGACGAACGAAGCCGCAAGCACGACCGGAGATGTCCCGACGGGGATCGCGCTGACCACGCTCGACCCGGCGTTTCGCGAAAACCCGTATCCGATCCTCGACGTGCTGCGGGAGCGCGAACCCGTCCACTTCGACGAAGTACTGCACCGATGGGTGCTTACCCGCCACGACGACGTCGATGCGCTGCTGCGCGACCGCGCGCTCTCCGTCGACCCGCGGAAGGCGGCCGAGGGCAGCTTCGAGCGCATGTTCCTGCCGGAGGGGGCGGAGGACGGCGAGATGAGCATGCTCTTCTCCGACCCGCCGTACCACACGCGCCTCCGCGGCCTCGTGACCAAGGCGTTCAGCGCACGCGCCGTCGAACAGATGGCGCCGCGCATCCGGGAGATCGTCGATGAGCTGCTCGACGCCGTCGCCGGGCGCGATGGCTTCGACCTGATCGACGCGTTCGCCGGCCCGCTGCCGACGATCGTCATCGCTGAAATGCTCGGCGTTGATCCGGCCGACCGCGGCGACTTCAAGCGCTGGTCGGATGCCGGCGTCCAGTTCTTCAACCCCATGCTCGCGCCCGATGCGCGCAGGGAGGCCGAGCAGGCATCCGAAGCGCTGCGTGCCTACTTTACGCGCACGATCGCGGAGCGCCGCCGCGAGCCGCGCGAAGACTTGATCAGCATGCTGATCGCCGTCGAGGAGTCGGGTGACCGGCTGACGGACGACGAGATTTTGTCGATGTGCGGCCTGCTGCTGACGGCGGGCAACGTCACGACGACGGACCTCATCGGCAACGGCACGCTCGCGCTGCTGCGGAGCCCCGGCGAACTGAAGAAGCTGCGCGAAGACCCGTCGCTCATCAAGAACACGGTGGAAGAGATCCTGCGGTATGACCCGCCGGTGACGCAGTCCGGCCGCACGCCGCTGTCGCCCGTCGCGATCGGCGGCTGTCCGATCGCTCCAGGCCAGTCGGTCACACCGTCGCTCGCGGCCGCGAACCACGACCCTGCCGTGTACCCGGAGCCGCATCGCTTCGACATTACGCGCGAGGACACGCACCACCATTCGTTCGGCGGTGGCGCTCACTTTTGCCTCGGTGCGCCGCTCGCGCGGCTGGAGGCGCAGATCGGCATCAACGCGCTGGTGCAGCGGTTCCCGAACCTGCGCCTCGTCGACGAGCCGCTCGAGTACCGAAACATCCCGTCGTTCCGGGGACTGGCGAAGCTGCACGTGCTCGTGTAGCACCGGCGCGCCCGGGAGAAAAGACCCCGAGAGATATTGCACTCACAGTGCAAGAAGTGATATGGTCGCCGTCATGCGAGAGGCGACGGCCGGCGTACATCACGACACAGCACCGCAGGACGGCCGCGCCGCGCGGTCCGAGCGGACGCGCGCGGCGGTCGTCGAGGCGCTCCTCGGGCTGATCGATGAAGGCGACGTGCGCCCGACGGCCGCGCGTATCGCCGAGCGCGCCGGCGTCTCGCTCCGCAGCGTCTTCCAGCATTTCGAGGACCTGGAGCTGCTTTACGCGAACGCCGCCGACCGGCAGCTACAGCGCCTGATCGCGCTGACGAAACCCGTTCCGCGCGACGGGCCGCTCGCCGGGCGCATCGCCGCGTTCACGGAACAGCGGGCGCGGCTGCTCGAACCGATCTCGCCCGTGCGGCGCTCCGCCATCCTGTCCGAGCCGTTCTCGCCCGCGATCGCCAAACGCCTGCGCTGGGCGCGCAACCGCGGCCGGCTCGAAGTCGAGCGCGTATTTGTCATCGAGATCAAGCCACGCTCGGCACCCGATCGACGCGAGCTGATCGAGGCGCTGACGGCGGCGAGCAGTTGGTCGGCCTGGGAGGCGCTGCGGTCGCATCAGGGACTGACGCCCGCACAGGCACGCAAGGTGATGGCTCGCACGCTGCGGGCGCTGCTGCGGGAGGAGGAGTGATGGAAGCACGACGGACGCCCGATGACCGATTCGCCGCCCTGCCCGGCTACGGCTTCGCGCCGCACTACGTCGACGTCGGCGACGGGCTGCGCATGCACTACGTCGACGAGGGGCCGCGCGACGCGGAGCCGGTGCTGATGCTGCACGGCGAGCCCTCGTGGTGTTACCTGTACCGCAAGATGATCCCGATCATCGTCAACGCCGGTCTGCGCGCGGTCGCACCCGACCTCATCGGCTTCGGCCGCAGCGACAAGCCGGTGAACCGCGACGACTACACGTACCAGGCGCACGTCGACTGGACGGCGTCGCTCGTCGAGCAGCTCGACCTGCGCGGCATCACGCTCGTGTGCCAGGACTGGGGCGGCCTCATCGGCCTGCGCATCGCCGCCGAGCACCCGGAGCGGTTCGCGCGGATCGTCGCCGCCAACACGTTCCTGCCGACCGGCGACAATCCGCCGGGCGAGGCGTTCCTGCGCTGGCAGCAGTTCTCCCAGACGGTGCCGGACTTCCAGGCCGGCAACATCGTCCGCGGCGGATGCCGCACCGCGCTCTCGCCCGAGGTCATCGCCGCCTACGACGCGCCGTTCCCGGACGACAGCTACAAGGCCGGCGCGCGGCAGTTCCCGGCGCTCGTGCCGACGCGGCCCGACGACCCGGCCTCGGACGCGAACCGCAAGGCGTGGGAGGTGCTCCGGCGCTGGGACAAGCCGTTCCTGACGGCGTTCAGCGACGAGGACCCGATCACCCGGAACGCCGACAAGGCGTTCCAGTCGCTCGTGCCCGGCACGAAGGGCCAGCCGCACACGACGATCAAGGGCGGCGGGCACTTCCTCCAGGAGGACCGCGGCGAAGAGCTGGCGCAAACCGTCGTCGACTTCATCGCCGGCACGAAGGGAGCTGCGCAATGAGCGCGATCAGGCCGAATGCGGAGCAATTCGCGGCGTTGGCGTTCATCGACATGGTCTCGAAGCCCGGCTACCAGAAAGCTCACGAACACCGAGAAGCCGGCCTCGAGCGGACGATGGTGCTCGCGACCTCTTCGGCCCGGACAGTGGAGTAGTCCATGGGACGCAAGATCCTCTTCATCACCACCGACCAGCAGCGCTACGACTCGCTCGGCTGCAACGGCGGCACGATCGCGCGCACGCCGGTCGCCGACCGGCTCGCGGCCGACGGGCATCAACTACCGCCGCGCGAACAACCAGAACGTCGTCTGCATGCCGGCGCGCTCGACGATGCTCACCGGCCAGTACGTGCGCACGCACGGCGTCGTCGCCAACGGCGTGCCGCTGCCGGCCGACGCGCCGAGCGTCGCCGCGTACCTGCACGAGCAGGCGGGCTACCGCACGGCGCTGCTCGGCAAGGCGCACTTCGAGCCGGCGTTCGACCTCGCGGGCCGCTGGCTCGAGAACCGCATGGCGCGCGAGGACTCGACCGGCCCGTACCGCGGCTTCGAGCACCTGGAGCTGGCGATGCACGGGCCGCAGCGGCATGTGGCACTACGGCAAGTGGCTGAGCGACAACCACCCCGGCGACGTCGCCGGCTTCTACCAGCTGTTCACCGCGCAGGGCCTGAACGACGAGGGCGGCGGCGACACCGGCGCGCCCGAGGTGAAGTTCAACCCGATCCCGCGCGAGTACTACCACACCGACTGGGTCGCCGACCGCACGATCGCCTACCTCGACTCGCTCGCGCCGACGAGGACTGGTTCGTCTGGATGAGCTTCCCCGATCCGCACCACCCGTGGGACCCGCCGGAGTCGGAGCTGCGCCGCGTCAACTGGCGCGACCTCGACCTGCCGGACGGCCATCCGGGCAGCGTCGAGAAGTGCGATCGAGATCCTCGCGCAGAAGCCGGCGCACTGGCTCGCGTACTACGAGGGCCGCTTCCGCAACGTCGAGGGCGGCCCGCGCGCGCTTCGTGCCCGAAGCTGATGACGCACGACCAGGTGCGCGAGGTCAACGCGATGACGCACATCAAGAACGAGCTGATCGACGAGGCGTGCGGCCGCGTGCTCGAGCGCGTCGCCGAGCGCGGCTGGGGCGACGACACCGACGTCTTCTTCACCACCGACCACGGCGAGCTGCAGGGCGACTTCGGCCTGCTGTTCAAGGGCCCGTACCACTGCGACGCGCTGATGCGCCTCCCGATGATCTGGCGCCCGGCGCCGTCGGCGGGCGTCGCGCCGGCCGAGGTCGCGGACCCGGTCGGCCAGGTCGACCTCGCGCCGACGTTCTGCGAGATCGCCGGCGTGCCCGTCCGCGGAGTGGATGCAGGGCACGCCGCTGCCGACGGCGCCGGGCGCGCGGCCGCGAGCGCGTGATCACCGAGTGGGACAGCCAGTTCCCCGGCATCGGCATGCACCTGCGCACGATCTACCGCGACGGCT
Organism: uncultured Chloroflexia bacterium; assembly: GCA_963701135.1. Classification (GTDB taxonomy): domain Bacteria; phylum Chloroflexota; class Dehalococcoidia; order DSTF01; family JACRBR01; genus CAYJMJ01. The sequence goes on along the minus strand of OY969567.1, from coordinate 1,332,966 downwards.
TCACCTGCACGGTCGTACGAGCCGAGCACGCCGGGCGCGCCAACGGCCTCGACGACGGCGATGCCCGGCATGCGGACGCTGGCCGCATGCGACATCGTCTACGACGGCACCGAGGGCGAGCTGTACAACCACGCCGAGGACCCGCACCAGTGGCGCAACCTCTGGGACGACCCGGCGCATCGCGAAGCTCACGCGACGACCTCGTCGCCGACCTGTACGACAACCTGCCGCCGGCGCGCAGCCCGAAGCTGCTCGTCGAAGCACCGACGTAGCGCGCGGCCGGCGTCCGCGCATCGCCGACCTTGAATCCACGAGAGGAGCACGCACATGCCGGCCATGGAACTCATCTTGCTTGGGACGGGAAGCCCGCTGCCGTCGGGGAACCGCTGCGGCGCCGGGAACCTCATCACGTCCGGCGACAGCACCGTCCTCGTCGACTGCGGCTGGGGCGCGGCGCGACGGCTGATCGCGTCGGGCGTCCCGCTAGGGAAGGTCAACACGATCTTCTTCACGCACATGCACTCGGACCACATCACCGACCTGCCGGACCTGATGATGATGCGCTGGACCCTGGGCGGTGCGACGGCGCCGCTCACGATCTACGGCCCCGAGGGCACGCGCGAGGCGGTCGAAGGCTTCCGCGCCGGGCTGAACCCCGATGTCCGCTATCGTTTCGCGCACCATGGCGAGAAGCTCTCGCGCGAGGGCATCGAGGTCATCGTGCACGAGACGCCGGCCACAGGCGCGGTCTCGCACGTCGCGACGGTGGGCGACATCACGGTGGGCGCGTTCGAGGTCGACCACCGGCCGGTCGTGCCCGCGCTCGGGTTCCGCGTCGAGGCACGCGGCAAGTCGGTGGTGCTCTCGGGAGACACGAAGCGCTGCGACACGCTGGTGCAGGCGTCGAAGGGCGCCGACGTGCTGGTCAGCGAGGCACTCCACCTGGGCATGATGCAGGACCGCATCAACCTCGCGCGCAAGAACGGCAACGAGCGTGTCGTGGGCATTCTCGAGGACGCGTGCAACTACCACGCGCCCACGCGCGACGTCGCGGAGATGGCGCGCGACGCCGGCGTGCCGCGGCTCGTGTTGTCGCACCTGCTGCCGCCGATCCCCGACGAAGGCGCGGTTGTCGATGAATTCGTCGCAGGCATGAGCGACATCTACCCCGGCCCGATCCTGGTCGCCCGCGACATGCAGCGGATCACGGTGGGGGACTGATCGCCGTTCGGCCCTATCCCGGCTCGGTCCGGCTGCTCTCGCCCGCGCGCTTGCCGCTCCGGCGCGGCATAATGACCCGCGAGGAAGGGAGGTTGGACCATGAACGACGTCATTCAGATCAGCGACACCGGCCACGTCCGGACGATCAGGCTCAACCGGCCGGAGAAGAAGAACGCGCTTTCCAACGAGCTGGCGTGGGGCATCGTCACAGCCGTCGAGGCGGCGACGCACGATGACAACGTCTGGGTGATCGCGATCACCGGCAGCGGCGACTCCTTCTGCTCCGGGCTCGACCTCAACGGGCCGGGCGGCGATGCGTCGCCGCTCTCGCCCCAAGCGCAGTACATGGACGACATCCACTGGGTCGGGCGTTTTCCACTCGTGCTGCGTCACGTCTGCGACAAGCCGGTCGTCGCCGGCCTGAACGGCGTCGCCGCCGGTGCCGGTCTCTCGCTCGCCATGGCGGCCGACATGCGGCTCGGCGCGCAGTCGATGCGGTTGATCGCCGGCTACCCGCGCATCGGCGGCTCGCCCGACGGCGGGCTGACGTGGACGCTGCCCCAGGCCATCGGCTACGAGCAGGCGATGCGTTTTTTGCTGGAGAACCGCACGGTCGATTCGGCGGAGGCGCTCCGCCTGGGCTTCGTCGGCGAGGTCGTGCCCGATGAGCAATTCGATGCGCGCCTGGCCGAGTATTGCGACTTCCTCGCCCAGCGCTCGCCGATCGCGAGCCGACTGACCAAGCGCTGCATCACGAAGGCCACGGCCATCGACCTGGAGGCGCACGTCCGCTACGAGCTCGCGAACATCATGCGCGCGTTCCAGACGCAGGATGCCGTCGAGGCGCGCAAGGCCTTCTTCGAAAAGCGCCAGCCGGTATTCGAGGGCCGCTGACCCCCCGTCCAGTCACTTGCAAAACTATATTGACTGAGGTAGGGTGAGGCAAGGAGGGCGCTGCCATGCCGAAGGAATACGGTCTTCCCTGCCCCGTCGCTAAGTCGCTCGACATCATCGGCGACCGCTGGACGCTGCTGATCGTCCGTGACCTGCTGACGCTTGGTCCGCGCAAGTACGTCAACCTGTCGGAGTCGCTGAAGGGCATCGCCCCGAACGTCCTGTCGGAGCGGCTGAAGTTGCTCGAGGCGAACGGCCTCGTCGAGCGCGAATTCTACGAACAGCACCCGCCGCGCGCCCGCTACAAGCTCACGAAGAAAGGCGCCGACCTGCGCATGGTCATGCAGGCGCTGCTCAAGTGGGGCAACAAGTACCTGTACGACGGCGTGACCGCCGTCCACGAGAAGTGCGGTCACGATACGACCGTCGTCACCTACTGCGAGAAGTGCGACGAGCACGTGCCGCCGCGCGAGATGGCGATGCGATACCGCCGCCGCGAGGCCGCCGCCGCGGTCGGCCGCACTCCCTAAGCACCAAACCACACCAGAGAATCAGGATCCGGCCTCGTTGTGCCGGGTTCCTGGCTTTCATGCCCTGCGCTCGCCGTCGGCCGTCCCTGCTTCCCGGCTTGACATGGCAGTAGTCACATGCTAGAAACAAGTGACTACCGCCAACAGAGTGCTGATTCCGGAGGTGGAACATGGACCTCATGACGCTCAAGGCCATCAACCAGGAACGCGAAGCCGAAGTCCTCCGGCTGCGGCTCGCCGCCGGCGCGTCCGATGCGCGCGTGAGCGCGGCGCTGTCGCTCCGCCGGCCGTCCGCGGCCTGGGCGCGCCGGATCACGATGTCCGGCGGCCTCGCGTCGCTGTTCGGCCTTCTCCGGCGCCCCGTCCGCGCCAACCGCGAAGCCTGAAGCTCCTTCCGCGCGGGCGGCATATGGAGCCACGCGCCGTGACGGCGTATGCTCTCTAGGCTCAGAAACGTACTCGCGTACCTGAAGGAGACGACCGGCATGGCTGGACAGATGGTGTCATTCCGCAGCAACGGCCAATCGGCCGAAGGCTATCTCGCGCTGCCGGCATCGGGCAAAGGCCCCGGCGTCATCGTCATCCAGGAGTGGTGGGGCCTCGTGCCGCACATCAAGGACGTCGCGGACCGATTCGCCGCGCAGGGGTTCGCCGCGCTTGCGCCCGACCTCTACCACGGCAAGACGACGAAGGAGCCCGACGAGGCCGGCAAGATGATGATGGCCCTCAAGATGGACGAGGCGGCGAAGGACATGTCCGGCGCCTTTGACTTCCTCAAGAGCCACGAGGCCTGCACCGGCAAGATCGGCAGCGTCGGCTTCTGCATGGGCGGCGGCCTGTCGCTGACGATCGCCTCCATCCGCCCGGTCGACGCCTGCGTCAACTACTACGGCATGGCCAACGCCGAGCAGCTCGCCGGCCTGAAGGCGCCCGTGCTCGGGCACTACGCCGAGAACGACACGTGGGCGTCGCCGGAGGCTGCGCGCAAGCTCGAAGACGGGCTGCGCGGAATGGGCAAGCAGGTCGAGTTCCACATGTACCCCGGCACCGATCATGCGTTCTTCAACGACAGCCGTCCCGAGATCTACAACGAGGCCGCGGCCAACCTCTCGTGGGACAGGACGATCGCGTTCTTCAACGCGCACCTGAAGTAGCCGATGGCTGAAGAGTGGCGCAAAGGTGATTTCCTCGTCAGCACCGACGCGTCGAAGCTCGACGCCGGCGTCGTGCATCGCTGGCTCTCGGAGCAGTCGTACTGGGTGGCCGGCATCCCGCTCGAACGTCGTGAAGCGCGGCATCGAGGGGTCGCTGAACTTCGGCCTGTACGCGGAGGACGGCACGCGAACCATCGGCCTCGCGCGCATCATCACCGATTACGCGACGTTCGCCTACGTCTGCGACGTGTTCGTGCTCGACGAGTATCGCGGCCGCGGACTCGGCGTCTGGCTGATGGAGTGCGTCGCCGCGCACCCGCGGCTGCAGGGCTTCCGGCGCTGGATGCTCGGCACGGCCGACGCGCACGAGCTCTACAAGAAGACGGGGTTCACGCCCGTCGCCAAACCCGAGCGATGGATGGAGAAGGTGGACCCGGACGTATACACGCGCGGCGCCGGCAGCGCTGCGAGTATGGAGGCATCATGAAAGCCGCAGTCTACTACGAGACCGGCGCGCCCACCGTCTTCCGGTACGAAGACGTGCCCGACCCCGAGTGCCATCCGCGCGGCGTCGTCATCGACGTGCAGGCGATCGCTATCGAAGGCGGCGACGTGCTCAACCGCGCCGGCGGAGCGATGACGTCGTCGCCGCACATCGTCGGCTACAACTGCGCGGGCGTGGTGCGCGAAGCCGGCGCCGAGGTGACGGACCGCAAGCCTGGCGATCGCGTCACTGCGATGATGGCGAGCGGCTCGCACGCCTCCGTCGTCTCGGTGCCGGCGACCTCGACGTGGCTCGTGCCGGAAGGATGCTCGATCGAGCACGCGGCCTGCGTGCCGGTCTCGTGGGGCACGGCGCACGACTGCCTGTTCGAGTTCGGGCGCCTGAAGGCCGGTGAAACGGTGCTTGTGCAGGCGGGGACGAGCGGCGTCGGCATCGCCTGCGTGCAGCTGGCGAAGCGCGCGGGCGCGCGGGTGCTCGCGACGTCGTCGAGCGACGAGAAGCTCGAGCGGCTGAAGCAGTACGGCATGGACGCGGGCGTCAACTACGCGAGCGGCGACTTTGTGGCGGCGGTGCGCGCGGCGACGAACGGCGCCGGCGCCGACCTCGTCGTCGACTCCGTCGGCGGCAAGACGCTCGAAGGCAGCCTGCAGTGCATCGGCTACCGCGGCCGCGTCATCACCGTCGGCAACATCAGCCGCTCCGGCAAGGCGATCGACATCAGCGCGCTCAGTGGGACGAACGGCTCGATCACGGGCGTCTTCTTCGGACTGGAGACGTTCCGGAGCGCCGCACGCGTCGTGCCGATGATGGACGGCATGCTGCGCGACATCGCCAGCGGCGAACTGAAGGTGGTCGTCGACCGCACGTACCCGCTGAGCGAAGCCGCGGCCGCCCACGCGTACATCGAGAGCCGCGCCGCGTTCGGGCGCGTGGTGCTGGCGCCGTAGCGCGGTTCAGTGGTCGCGTCGGACGAAGCCAGCGGCCGGAGCGCTACCACGCGGACGACCGTCAGTCGATCGGGCCGCAGCACGGTACAGGCGGCGGTGGCGGCGCTGTCGGCTGGCCGTACGCCACGGCTTCGGCCGTCGCCGATGGTTCGAGCTCTTCAACATCACCGGAGATTCGGATCTGCGCGCCGGGCGCGAGATAGCGGTCGTTGTACTGCACGTTTTCCAGCGCCGAAGCCGCCCCTACGAGGCGGCCGCGCGCATCGCGCAGGCTCAGGCACACACCTTCCAGCGAGATCCAGGCTGGCGTCGGGTTCGAGATCGTAGCGGACACCCGCTTCGTGGCGAGACCGTCGGGCGATGGCGGTCCGCCGACAGCGGTCACATCCGAGACGGGTGGTGCGTACGACGTCGAGCCGTAGTATCCCGCGACGCCCTCGACGGCAACGGCCGGGTTGTGCGCGCCCGGCGACAGCGGAAGCGTGAACGAACCCGGAGTCGCCTGGCCCGACGCTGTCACGCCGTTGCACCCCACGACCTGGGTATCAGCACGGTCGGCCCAAGATCCTTGTACGTGTGCGGAAAGCGCCGTGCCGTTGAGCGTCTGCCCGCTTTGCTGGTGCATCTCGCCAACGACACGCAGCGCGGTGCCGTGATCGACGGTCTTCATCGCGGTCACGACGAAGCTGTCGCTGGGAAGCGTGACGATGTTGCCGCAGCAGTAGTTCGCGCCGCGCGGGAAGAACTCGAACGTGCCCTCTGGCATCGCGTTGAAGAAGATCGGGAACGTCTGCTTCTCGCCCGGGTGGAGTGTGTTTGGGAACGGAGTCGTACTGCCCACTTCGGCGAGTGTGCCGGACGGCGTGCGGAGGTTTCCGCACACCGTGATGTTCTGGTACGTGAACGGCGAGTCGTTGGTCAGTTCTACGAGCGCGAACCGCCTGGCGGCGTCTTTGCTGACGAGTCGCGTCGTCAGGCCAACGCCGGTGAAGCTGTTGTAGGGGTCGCCGGGGTACTGCACATCGACGGGGTAGCCCTGCACGCCCGGGTCGGGCACGAATTCGAAGGGCGGGGTTGGGGGAGGCTGCCCCTCCGGCGTGTAGACCTCCGGCGAGAAGATCTCGAAGGTGCCGCGCTCGCCGGGCGCCAGTTGCGACGGGCAGGTATTGACCGACCAGGTGCCGAGTTCGCGCCCGGCGGCGTCGATGATATGGCCGGATACGTATACGGAACCGATGGTGTCGCTGCCGTAGTTCGTCACCTCGCCTACCCACGGGCCCGTGTCGCCATGGCGCCGGATATCGGTGACGCAGGTGGCGCTGACGAAGATCAGCGGAAGGAGGATGGGAACGAAGCGAACAACACGCATGGTATTCATGAGAACGCTCCGAATCGGGAAAAGGTTAACCGTTTCGCCCAACGGTCTGCGTGAAAACGATTAGGCGGAAGCCAGGTTGGCCGGCCCCGACGCAGCGCCTATACTGCGCGCACAGGCGATGACGGAGACGAGTACGCCGCCGGCGGCGCCAAGCGAGTCCGGGCATGGTGCAAGCCGGACGCAGCCGCAGCGGCCGAAGATCCCTCCCGAGCCGGATGGCCGAACCCTCGCAGCGGCGAGGCGGTAAGCGGTCCCGGAAGCCCCCGTTAGCCGGGCAGGGCGTGTTGGCGCCCGAAAGAGCGGTCGCCAATGGCGACAACAAGGGTGGTACCGCGGGTCCATGTTTGGCCCGTCCCTTCAATGTTGGGGCGGGCTTTTCTGTTGCCCGAGCGAGAAAGAGAACACGGAACTTGGCGTCGGTCGAGGCCCAGAGACCAGTGTCCAGTCACCAGTAACCAGTAACCAGTCACCAAGGGACCAGCCATGAAGCCTGTATCCACACGACCGCACTTCGTCAACATGGAGAAGGCCACGCTCCAGTGGTGGCGCGAGCAGCGGATGATCGAGAAGTACATCCGCCGCAACGACGCCTCCGAGCGCCGCTGGTCGTTCATCGACGGTCCGATCACGGCCAACAACCCCATGGGCGTGCATCACGCGTGGGGGCGCTCGTACAAGGATCTCGTGCAGCGCTTTCACACCATGCTCGGCGAGAAGCAGCGCTACCAGAACGGCTTCGATTGCCAGGGCCTCTGGATCGAGGTGGAGGTCGAAAAAGAGCACGGCTTCACGTCGAAGAAAGACATCGTCGACTTCGGCATCGACAAGTTCGTGCAGGAGTGCAAGGACCGCGTGCGGCGCTTCGCCGCCGTGCAGACGGAGCAGTCGATCCGCCTGGGCTACTGGATGGACTGGGACCACTCGTACTACACGAACTCCGACGAGAACAACTACACCATCTGGCTGTTCCTCAAGCGGTGCTTTGAAAACGGCTGGGTGTACAAGGGCCACGACACCATGCCGTGGTGCCCGCGCTGCGCCACCGGCCTCTCCGAGCACGAGATCGTGACCGAGGGTTATCGCGAGGTCACGCACGCCAGCGTCTACCTGAAGTTCCCGCTGCTCGAACGCCCGGGCGAGTCGCTGCTCATCTGGACGACGACGCCGTGGACGCTGCTCGCCAACGTCGCCGCCGCGGTGCACCCGGAGCTCGACGTACGCGAAGGTCGAGCAGGAGGGCGAGGTGCTCTACGTCTCGAAGGGCGCGCTCAAGTCCGCACTCAAGGGCGAGCACGAGATTGTGGGCGAGGTGAAAGGCGCCGGCCTCGTCGGCCTGACGTACCGCGGCCCGTTCGACGAGCTGGCGGCGCAGCAGGGCATCGTGCATCGCGTGATCTCGTGGAGCGAAGTATCGGACGAAGAGGGCACCGGCATCGTCCACATCGCTCCGGGCTGCGGCAAGGAGGACTTCCATCTCAGCAAGGAGTTCGACCTCGCCGTCATCGCCCCGTGCGACGACGAAGGGCTGTACGTCGACGGCTTCGGCGCGCTCACCGGCTCCTTCGTCTCCGCCGACGCTACGCGCGACGCCATCTTCACGTCGCTGCGCGACAAGAGGCTGATGTATCGCACGCAGCAGTACGCGCACCGCTACCCGCACTGCTGGCGCTGCGGCACCGAGCTGATCTTCCGCCTGGTCGATGAGTGGTTCATCAGCATGGACGACCTGCGCCACAAGATCGCCGCCATCACGAAGGAGATCCGCTGGATCCCCGACTTCGGCCTCGCCCGCGAGCTGGACTGGCTGAAGAACATGGACGACTGGATGATCTCGAAAAAGCGCTACTACGGCCTGGCGCTGCCGATCTACGACTGCGAGGCATGCGGCGCGTTCGAGGTCATCGGCAGCGAGACCGAGCTCAAGGAGCGCGCCGTGGAGGGCTGGGAAGTCTTCGAAGGCCACTCGCCGCACAAGCCGTTCATTGACGCCGTGAAGATCGCCTGCCGCAACTGCGGCGCGCCCGTCTCGCGCATCCCGGACGTCGGCAACCCGTGGCTCGATGCCGGCATCGTGCCGTACTCGACGCTGCATTACCGCGACGACCGCGCGTACTGGGAGCAGTGGTTCCCGGCGCAGTTCATCACCGAGGCGTTCCCCGGCCAGTTCCGCAACTGGTTCTACTCGCTGCTCACGATGTCGACGGCGCTCGAGAACCGCCGGCCGTTCGAGGTCGTGCTCGGCCACGCGATGGTGCGCGACGAGCACGGCGAGGAGATGCACAAGAGCAAGGGCAACGCGATCTGGTTCGAAGACGCCGCCGACAACATGGGCGTCGACGTCATGCGCTGGCTGTTCTTCCGCCAGAACCCGGCGAACAGCATCAACTTTGGCTACGGCCCGGCCGATGAGGTGCGCCGCGGCATGTTCCTGACGCTCTGGAACACCTATGCGTTCTTCGTCACCTACGCCGAACTCGACGGCTGGAGGCCGCCCTCTTCCATGATCAGTGGCGCGGGCTTTCAGCCCGCGGGTGCGGCGGGCGGCGGGGCGAGCGGCGCATCACCGGCGAGCGCGCGGGCTGAAAGCCCGCGCCACGAAGAAAGAAGCCCGCGCCACGATGTGGCACAGCCGCCCTCGGTTGTGAGTGCTCCGGGTGACGCGCAAGCGTCGACTGAGAACGACGGCTCGCTACCGGACACTCCGCGGGCTGAAAGCCCGCGCCACGAAGACAGAAGCCCGCGCTCCGAAGACACCCTCGCCCGCACCGAGCTGGACCGCTGGGTGCTGTCGGAGCTGCACCAGCTCGTGCGCGGCGTGACGGACCGCCTGCAGGACTTCGACGCGCAGTCGGCGACCAAGCTGGTCGAGGCGTTCGTCGACGATCTGTCGAACTGGTACGTGCGCCGTAGCCGCCGCCGCTTCTGGAAGTCGGAGAGCGACAGCGACAAGCTGGCCGCCTACGCGACGCTCTACGAGTGCCTGGTGACGCTCACGAAGCTGCTCGCGCCGTTCACGCCGTTCCTGGCCGAGGAGATGTACCAGAATCTGGTCGTTGGAGGTTGGAAGTTGGAGGCTGGAGGGGGCCCGCCGCCGGAAAGCGTGCACCTGACCGACTGGCCGCGGGCCGATGCGTCGAAGATCGATGCGCTGCTGTCCGACGAGACGCGGCTCGTGATGCGCGTCGCGTCGCTCGGCCGGGCGGCACGCGCGAAGGCGCAGCTCCGCGTGCGGCAGCCCGTCGCCGAGCTGTTCGTCAAGCTGCCGACGAAGATGGAGGAGCACGCGCTCGAGCGCCTCGCGCCGCAGGTGCTCGAAGAGCTGAACGTAAAGGCGCTCCGCATCGTCCGCGATGAGACGGACTTCCTGCGCTTCGAGGTGAAGCCGAACCTCAAGCTGCTTGGCCAGAAGTACGGCCACGAGGTGCAGGACATCGCCCGCGCTCTGTCATCGATGCCGGACGCCGAGCTGGCGAAGGTCGCGCGGCTCGCGGGCGCCGGGCAGGAAGTGGAGGTCGCGGGCAAGCGCCTCGCGCCGGAGGAGCTGCTGGTGAATGGCCGCGAGAAAGCGGGTTACGCCTCGGCCGAGGAGGGCGGCGCCGTCGTCATCGTCTCGACGGAGCTGACGCCGGAGCTGGTGCAAGAGGGGCTCGCGCGCGAGATCGTGCACCGGATCCAGAACCTGCGCAAGGACGCCGGCTTCGAGATCGCCGACCGCATCAAGACCTATTACGCCGGCGACGCCACCGTGGCGCAGGTGATGCAGCGCTTCGGCGATTACGTGCGCCAGGAGACGCTGACCGTCGCGCTGTCCGACGACGCGCCGGAGCACGGCGTCCACAGCGAATCGGCGAACATCGACGGGCACGAGGTCACGCTGTCGGTGGTGCGGGTGTAGCTCTGCGCCGCGGCCGGCAGCGGCTATCGCACCGAATGCAGCCAGTTGACGAGCGTCAATTGAGCGATCTGACGCGCGCCATCAAACATTGCAAACTCGCGGCTCAGCGTCGGATCGATGGTCGCGAACTGCCATTGCTCAAGGTCGGTACCCAGCCGGCGGTAATTTGACCGGCCGCAAGCGGCCTGATACTCTCTGTCGGGTCTCCGGGCCATCCCGCATCCCAGGAGGTTCCTCATGAGCCACGAGTCCGGCAGCGTCATCGCCGCCGTCACGGGTGACAGCGTCGAAATCGACCAGAGCGCGGTCCGGCAGGTCGATGCCGGGCGCGTCGAGTTGCGGCAGGCGGCCGCCCAGCACGTGCGGGGCGAGAGCCTGGACGTCGCGGACAGCGCGATGTTCAGCGTGCGCGCCGCCAGCGTGAACATGAGGGACTGCGCGACATTCGCCGTCGCCGGCGAGCACGTGACAGTCAAAGAAAGCTCCACGCTGCTGATCTTCGCGCGCAGCGTGGACGGAGACGCCGGGAACGTCATCACGCCGGCTGCGGCCTTCGCCCTGGGGCTTGGGGTCGTCGCCGGGATCGCGATATTGCGGCGGTTGCGCCGCCGGTAGGGACGGGCAGACATGGCAAACGCAGAACTGCAAGTGGCGCCCCGCGTCGTGCTGGGCAAGAAGGTCGCGGCGCTGCGCCGAGGCGGCCAGACGCCGGCCAACGTGTTCGGCCACCGGATCGATTCACAGGCCGTGCAGGCGGATACCGCCGCGCTGACGCACCTGCTGCGCGGTATCACGCGCAACGCCATCATCAACCTCAAGGTGGAAGGTGAGCCGGCGCCGCGCACGGTCGTCGTACGCGACCTCATGCGCGACCCGGTGACGGACCGCTTGCTCCACGTCAACTTCTACCAGGTGTCGATGACGGAGATGATGCGCGCGGACGTGCCGCTGGTGCTCGTTGGCACGTCGGAGGCGGTGACCACGCTGGGCGGCGTCCTGCTCCAGACGCTCGAGTCGATCGCCGTCGAAGCGCTCCCGGGCGACATCCCGACGCAGTTCGACGTTGACGTGAGCGTGCTCACGCAGCTCGATGAATCGATCCACGTCAAGGACCTGGGGATCGATACGTCGAAGCTCACGCTGCACACCGACCCGGAGGTCGTCGTCGCGCGCGTCGCCGCGCCGCGCCTGGTCGTCGTCGAGGAGGGTGCGCCGGCCGAGGGCGAAGCGCCCGCCGAGGGTGCCGCGCCTGCGGCTCCCACAGAGCCTGCCGCGGAGAAGCCGTAGACACGCCGCGAGTCATCGAACACGAAAACGAGCGCCGAGAGGCGCTCGTTTTTTCTGTTCGGCTACGGGCGCGCGGGTGTTACTCCAGCGGGTTCTCCGCGAAGACGTACTCGCGCACCGGCGTCCCGCCGATCAGGTGCTGTTGGATAATGCGCTCGATCACCTCCGGGTCGGCCGAGTGGTACCACGTGCCTTCCGGGTATACGACGGCGATCGGCCCCTGCGCGCACATCCGCAGGCAGTTCGCCTTCGTCCGGTAGACGACGCGCTCTCCGGCGTCGAGTCCAAGTTCGCTGAGCCGCCCCTTCAGATACGCCCAGGCCGCGAGAGTCCGCTCTCTTGGCGCGCACTTCGGCTCCGTCTGATCAGCGCACAGGAAGATGTGACGGCGGATGCGGCCGACGCCATGGTCGGCGGCCGCCGCAAGCAGTCCGTCCGAGGGTTGCGAATGATCGGCCATGCTGCATCGTGGCAGGCCGCCGGTGCGCGGGCAACTTCGGGTCGCGCTACATCCGCCCCTGCAGGATGCCGTGCCAGTACATGGCCGGCAACGCGTAGCGCTTGAACAGGTACATGCTCAGGCGCTCCTTCGACTGGTCGAAGGGGAACGTCTCCTGCGGCTTGCCGTCGTAGTCGAACTCCGCCAGCACCAGCTTGCCGTAACCCGTGACGAGCGGGCACGCGGCGTAGCCATCGTATTGCGCGTCCGGCGTCTGGCCGTCGATCACGCGCAGCAGGTTGTGCACGAGCACCGGCGCCTGCTTGCGTACCGCCGCGCCCGTGCGCAACGTCGGCAGGCTGCTCGCGTCGCCCAGGCCGAACACGTTCGCGTAGCGCACGTGCTGCAGCGTGAACTTGTCGACCTCGACCCACCCGGCCTCGTTCGCCAGGTTGCTGCGCTTCACGAAGTCCGGCGCGCTCTGCGGCGGCGTCACGTGGATCATGTCGTACGGGATCACCACCGTCTCGTGCGTATCGAGGTGCTCGAACACGGCCTCCTTCGATGCCGCCCGGATCTCGACGAGTTCGTGCCGGAACCGCGCGTCGATGCCCTTCCGCTCGATCACTTTGTTGAGCGTCGCGGCGTACTTCGCCACGGCGAAAATGCTTGCGCCGCCGCTGGCGAAGATGACGTTCGTCTTGTCACGCACGCCCGACTTCCGGAACGCGTCGTCGGCGAGATACGCGATCTTCTGCGGAGCGCCGCCGCACTTGATGGGCGTGCTCGGCTGCGTGAAGATCGCGTTGCCGCCCTTGAAGTCCCTGATGAACTCCCACGTCTTGTCAACGTACTCGTACGAGTAGTTGGTGCACACGCCGTCGCGCCCGAGCGCCTCGGTCAGGCCCTTGATCTTGCCCCAGTCGATCTGGATGCCGGGCGCGACGACCAGGTACTCGTACTGCACCATCGTGCCGTCGCTGGTGATGAGCGTGTTGTCGTCGGGGCAAAACTGGATGACCTTGTCCTGGATCCACGTCGCGCCCTTCGGGATATAGTCCGCCTCGTTGTGCTCCGTGACCTCCTTGCCTACGACGCCGGCGCCGACGAGCGTCCACAGCGGCTGGTAGTAGTGCTTGCTCGACGGCTCGATGATCGCGACGTCGCCGCCCTTGAGCGCGCGCGTCAGCCGTGCGGCGACGCTCAACCCCGCGTTGCCGCCGCCGACGACGACCACCCGGTGCTGAACCTGCTTCGCCGTGGAAATCGGTCTGCGTTGCTCTGTGCTCGTCTGCATAGCGCTCCTGCCCGGCCGGATCCGGCCTTCTCGATAAAGTCGATTAGAGAACTAGACTTTGCCCCTTCGGAGGTTAGCAGCGGCACCGCCGCCGATGACGTGCCGTAGGTCACGTCGAACCGGGCCCAAGGTCACATTCGCCGGCAGTCCTGGCTAAGCTTAACCCGAATCCACCGAAGCGGACCGACGGGACGACCGAGAGGCCGTGGCTGCGGCGTAACCGGTGAGGATGGAGCGCCGGAGCCGCGGGAGCAGTGATGGGGACGCCGCGAGCGCATGTGGCGGGGCGCCGGCGGGGGGATCACGTCCATCGCGCGGTACATCACGTCCATCGGCGGAGACGCCCAGGTCCTCAGCGGGCATGCCGCGGCCGAGCGGTGGGGAGAGCGGCCGCTCGTCACACGCCGTTCAGGCGGGAAGCGGAGGCGGGAGCGCGCGCAGCCTGCGGAGCGCCGCGGCGAAGGCAACCGCCCAGGGCCAGCGGACCGGAAGGTGCAGGGTGAGCCGGCGGGCGGAGCGCGTCAGCCGGCCGGGGAGGCTGAACAGCCGCCGGCGGAGGGTCTTCGTCGTGACGATCCCCGCCCCGAGGCCGATGCGGGCGGTCCAGCGGGCGAGGTTGTGGGCGAGCACCTGGACCGCGAGCCACGCTCCGTTGGCGCCGAACTTCCCGGACGGGAGATGTTGAGGCCCACCCCGTACTTGAGGTCGCGGATCGCGTTCTCCACCTCGGCGTGGCGCCGATGGCCGGCCTCCAGCGTGAGCGTGTCGCCGGCGCGGTCGGTGATGAAGGCGTGGTAGTCATACGTCGCGAACAGCGCGAGCTCGAGAGCCCGGGGCCGGCCGCACCCGGCGCACGATCAGTCGCACGGGCGCGGCGTCCTGCGCCGACGCGAACGGGGTATACGTCGTCTCGGCCACGTCCGCCCCGCCCGGGATCCAGTACGGGATCGGCGTCCATTCGTTCTCCGGGATCGCCTCGATCAGCCGGCGGGTCGCGGGGCTCTGGCGGATGGTGATGCTGAAGCGGACGCGCCGCGTGCGGGCCGCCGCCACGACCGCGTGGCTGTAGAAGCCGGAGTCCGCCCGCAGCGTCAGCTCGCCCGTCGCGCCGGCGGCGCGCACCCGCTCGATCGTCTCCGACAAGAAGCTCCCGGCGCCGCGACCGGAGTTCGCGTTGCCGCCGCGCAGGCGCGTATGCAGCACGTCGCCGGTCCCGGCCGCGACCGCGAGCAGCGGGTGGTATCCGCGCACATGGGTGTAACCGTGATGCGCGCCGCCCTCCTTGGACAGGCCGTAGGTCTCGCAGATCGTCGAGTCGAGATCGATCGTGCAGGGTCCGGCGCCCGGTCCAGCGCCGGTCGCCCAGGCCCGCGCGAGGAGGCACCGGCTCACGGCATCGAGCTGGCGGACGTGCCCCCAGCGGAAGCTGCGCAGGAACGTGCCCAGGGTGGAGGCCGCCTTCACCCGATGGCCCAGCACGCCCTCGGTGCCGCCCGCGCGAAGGGCGTCCGCGTCATCGATGCAGTCGCCCCCGGCGAGGGCCGAGGCGACGAGGGTGAGCAGCTTGTCGCCCGCGTGCGCCCGGCCCGGCGCCGCGCCGAGATCGACGTGGCGGTCGACCAGCTCGCGCAGCCCGAGGTGCGCGGCCAGGGTCGCCGGCAGCAGCAGCCCCGCGTGGTCGATCAGCCGGTGGTCGTCAAAGGCCACACCAACCCGGTCGAGCGTGTGCGATGATGGCATCAATCGGGTGCTCCTCTGCTGGGCGCTGGTGACGTTCATCACCACCATTCTCCCAGTTCAGGGGAGCACCTGATAGTTCGTTGCTGCGCCTCTCAGGTCCAGCTCTTCGGTGGATCCGGGGTAAGCCTTGGGTGACTTCTACTGCCGATACGTCGTTGTTGACGACGTGTGGATCCCGTTGGCGGAATCGTTGCTGATCGAACGTTTTTCGCCGCTCTGGAACATTGTGCTGGATGGCTTCGGGAATCACGACCCGGGATCGAAGCGGATTTCTGGTCAGCGCCCAGCGTGGGACACTGTGCACCCCGGAAGGGCATGGGCGGAGAAACTTACGCCGAACACCCGCGATGCAAGCGAACTGGTCGATCTCGCTGTCCGGTTTCTAGCAGGGGACAGATCGGCCCAGGTGATCAGCGTCCAAGAAGCTGTCCTGCAGGACGACTCGGAAGCCGAGTGACCTGCTTTCGCAAGCCGGCACCTTCCAGGCAATCCCGAAGCGAAGCGGCAACGACGTGAGCGAGCTCCACCGGTACGGCGTTTCCAATCTGACGCATGGATTCCGTGCGACTAGTGCCCTTCCAACTTGATACTGGGAAAGCGGGAGAGGGGACAGTTCCGAACGCCTGCGTGGCGGTTGCGCCAGGTCAGGTAGCGCCCGATCCGGCGGCGGCGGCGCTGATGGTCGCGGTCATCGGTGACGTGCAGGGTGAATTTCTTCAGAGACGCGAAGTGCGCTTCGATGGCGTTCAGCCAGCTAGCGTAGGTGGGGGTGAACGCTGCTTCCATGTTGTGTGCCTCCATGTACTGCCGCAGCGCGGGGTGGCGGTGGCTGCTCAGGTTGTCCATGACGATGTACAACCGCACGTCCTCCGGGTAGCAGGCCCGCAGCCGGCGGAAGACCGCCAGCAGGCCCCGATGCGTCTTGCGTTTGCGCACCTGCCCGACGAGGCAGTTCGCGTGCACGTCGTAGAAGGCGAGCAGTTGTTCCGTCCCCTGGAGTCGCCGATAGGTCGCCCGGAGACGGACCGGATGTCCGGCCGGCGCCCACGAGCGCCCGTGGAGCGGACGCAGCTCCAGCGGGCCGCACTCGTCGAAACGAGATCACCGCCCCACCTGGCGGCGGCGCGGCGTAGAGGTCGAGGACGCGGTTTTTCCCCCCTCGAACTCGGGGTCGGAGGACTCTTTCCAGGTCTTGCTGTGCTGAAAGGAGACGCCTTCGCGGCGCAGCAGGCGACGCACCCACTCATCCGTGATCGGCGGCAGGAGGTGGTGGGCGGAGCAGTACGCGTGGAGCTTCGACACCGACCAGTGGGTGAACGGCAGCCCGAGGTCCTCGGGATGGCTGAGCGCCACCTTGATCAACGCCCGCACCTGCTCGCCGGACACGATGGGGATCGGCCCCCGTGGATTCGATGGCGCCTCGAACCGCGCGAAGCCGCTCTCGTTGAAGTAATCACGCCAGCGATAGACCGACATCACATTGCAGCCAACGCGGTCGGCGACCGCGACGACCGACCGGCCGCCCGCCAGCTCGCGGACGATCCGGTAGCGTTGGTACCGGCGTGCCGACAGCGTCTTGTCCTTCAGCTTGGCTGCCAGCACCCGCTGTTCCGCCGCCCGCAGCGGACGAAGGAGAATACGGGCCATCTCGCCCACCTTTCTCCCCGCCGCTCAGGATCATACCATGATCGTGATCCCATCTACTTGGATCGGCACTAGGTTCTAGGTTCTTGGTTCTCACCGCCGCAGGCGGTGTACACCTCGCTCGACCAGATCTCGCGCGGCATGGCGTCGAGCGACTCGCGGCGCGGGTCGCCGGCGACGGCCAGGATGCGGCGCATCAGCCGCTCGCCGAAGCGCTCGAAGTACGTGCACTCCTTGCGGAAGTCCTGGAGCGTGTGGCGGTCGCCGCCGAAGAGGACGTGCTGGATCTCGTCCTCGTACGGCTCCAGCTTCTCGCGCGCCTCGCCGCACGCCTTGGCGAACAGCTCGTGCACCTGCTTTTCGCGGATGCGGTCGAAGCGGCGCTGCGACTGGCCGCCCTTGCGATGCCGGTTCTTCACGAAGCGGCGGTCGGTCTTGGAGTCGGCGACGGCGCTGCCGCGAAAGAAGCCGACGCTGAAGCCGCCGCGCCGCAGCAAAAACACGGCGACGGCGCGCGGCCGCTCCAGCAGCTCGATAAGCGGCGCCGTGTACATCTCGGAGTAGTCGTCGGACCGCTCGACGGCGAACGGCGGCACGATCAGCGTGACGTCGCTGCCGCGCGCGAGCAGCACGCTGCCCGTCTCCGACGCGCGCGCGATCTCCGCCAACTCTTCGGCGGTCTCCGGATCGATGGCGCACTCGCCGAACGCGGGTGTCTCGCCCGGCGGGCGGTAGCTCGTCCAGCCGGGCGCGCCGGCGTCGGGCAGCATCCGCAGCAGCTTGCCGCGCGCCGCGTGCTCGCGCGTGATGTTGGTCATGGGGGCAGGGTAGGGGATGGCGCCGCGCACGGCGACACTGGCTGCGGTACACGGTGTCGCCCGACGCCTATCGGATGTCTCGTTCGCGCGCCCCAGTTCATTGCGCTCTTGCGCCGAATTCCTGCGCGCACCAGAAGCGGCCCGAGATCACGTAGCAGCCCACGCCGATGTCGTGTAGATCGGGCGAAAGCATGTTGCGACGGTGCTCGGCGCTGCTCAGCCAGCTCTCGACCAGATGGGCGGGGTCGCGCGGGCCTGAGCCCATCGCCAGGTTCTCGGCCAGGAGGGCCCAATCGTCGTAGCCGGAGGCTTCCGCACGGCCCTCGATGCCCGCGCCATCGGGGCCGATGTGGCCAAACCAATCGCGGCGCGCCATTTCGCGGGCGTATGCCTCGGCTGTCAGCGTCAGCCGCGGATTGACCGAGAGCGGCGGCTGCGCGTTCCTCTGGCGAGCGGCGTTCGTCAGTTCGGTAATTCGCCGGGCGGCCGACCTGTCCAGCCCGTCATCGCCGTCGCTCGCGGCGGCCCAGCCGAGCACGGCACCGAGCAGGAGGACGGCAACGAGGTTTCCGGCTTTGCGGACGACGCACCACGGGCCCTGTCCGGCCACAACTCCTCCCCGGTAGTCCGGCCGCAGGGCGTGGCTCGGCCTGCCCGCGGCCCCTGTCGGTCCTACGGGCCGCCCACCTCGAGCCCCAGCAGTGTGGCGTTCGCCGGAGCGTTCAGCGTCGCCGGCCCGCAGGAGCCGTAGGCGTTCAGGTGGATCGTCCCGAAATCGTGCAGGAACCTCCAGATGGAGATGTAGTCCGTCATCTGGATGAGCCCGGACGGGGACCAGCCGCTCTTGTAGTAGTTCGGCTTGAAGGTCATCGGGATCGTGAAGGACTCGCCCGGAGCGAGCGCCGGCACAAACAGCTCCTTGTCCGTCCCCAACCCCGCTTCGTCCGCGAACAGGTCGTACACGGTCAGGTGGCTCAGCGGGTGTTTGAGACTCTTGACGTACCCCTCGTACCCCGCCGGCGGGTTCTCGATCGTCGCCGCGCTGAGCTTCAGGGTATCGGTGATCCTGAGCGTGCAGCCGTCATTACCCCCGGGGATGCCTGCCTTTCTCGTTACGCGGACGGCCATGCCGGGTGGCTGATAGTCGTCGGGCCGGACCGGAATGCCATCCGGGACCCACACGACCGACGCGGCATAGCCAAGCTGGATCGACTTGGCGGCATCACCGAGCTTCGCCTCGAGCTGGGCCTGCAGCTCCTTACGCAGCTCCTCTTCCGCGACATCCAGCGCCACACCGGCCAGCGGGCCGCCTTCCTCCACGGCGGCTTGCACGACTTCCTTCGGGATTCCCACCTGCGCCGCCGCCTGCGCCGCCAGGTACTCGACGCCCTGGTCCATCAGCTCGTCAAAGTTCGGTATGTCCGGCGGTATGCCCAGCGCGACCAGCGTCGCGTCCAGCGCGATGCTGAACGCCGTCGTACACGCGCCCTTTGGGATCGCGCCGGCGTCCTCGGCCAGCGTGCACTGGAGGCCGAGCGGCGTGAACTTCAGCACGATATCGACCGCAAAGTCCTTCAGGTCGGACCAGGCTTCGCTCGTCCAGTCCACCGCGTACTCCGCCCACGCGAGGATGCTCTCAAGCAGCGACGGCTCCTCCGGTACCGGCTTGCAGATCGGTTTGCCCTTCTTCACCGGCTGCGCTCCCGATGACACGGCTTTGTTCGGATCGGTCGTGTACGTCAACCCGTACATATCCGCAGGCCATGCATTCTCCGTCGCGATGTAGCAGATCTTGTTTGAGACCAGCGGCGGGATGATGCCGTGATACGAGATGATCTTCACGTCGTAGGCGTAGACAGGGATTGGTGTGGGCGTCGGGTTGGTGAGATCCATCTTCGGCGGCTTCTCCACCTGTTGGAAGCGCACCGAGTTGGATGCCGCGCCGACGACGATGTCGCCTTTCAACGGCAGCAGCCTGAAGTAGTACGTGGTGGGCTGGAGAAGCGGGTTCGCCGCCCCCGCCACCAGGTAATCACCGAGCTTCACCGGCGGAAGCTGCGGATTGCCCGCCTGGACGACATCGGGCGTCGACTTCTTCCCGCTACCGGCGCCCACGAGGCCGCCGACCTTCTTCACAAGCTTCTTCGCGCCCGTGCCCGCGAGCTTGAACGGCTTGGCAGCGACGTTGAACACGCCGTCGTACCAGGCATCCTTCTTGACCGTCGCTGTCTTTGGCGACAGCGCCGAGAGGTTGACCGTAAACTCGCAGTTGACGCACGCGATGTCCCACGTCGCCAGCAGCCCCGGCGGCGAGAACGGATCGTTTTCCGCGCCCTCCGGGAAGGGCAGGATCGACACTTGGAGCTTCGCCGGGCCCGCGGCGGCGACGTCGGTAGCCGACCGGAATCGCTGCTTGCCCTTCGCCAGGTCCCCGGCGTAGAACCCCTTCTCCGTGACCCACGCCCCGGACGCCGCGGTGCCTGCCGCGTCTTCGTGGGTACCTGCTGGCTCGCCGCGCCCGATAAATGCGCCCTTCACCAGCGCGTACTCGCACGGCGTCTTGTCGCCCAGGCCGCATGCTTCCAGCGTCGTATGCCCGGGCAGGATCATCGACACCAGGATGGGCTGGCCGGCGATCCAGTAGGCCGAAGGAGCCTGCGGGTCCGGAGAACAAGCCGGGTCGGTGACCTTGGGCGTGATGCTGAAGAGGCGTCCCGGCTCGGCCTGCGGCGGCACGAACAGGTACGCGTGCGGATCGCCGCTCTTCTGCACCGCCGGCACCATGAAGCCCGGTCCGGTGGCCGCGCCGGCCGGCGCATCCACCGCGAGCAGGCCCAGCGGCACGAACTCCAGCGACACCGGCGATGACGGCGCACAGCCCGCGAACGTCAGCACCTGCGAAGCGGCAGGCGTGGCGGCTGGCGTGGGCGAACCCGCTGCTGCCGTCGTGCCGGGCGCGGGCGTGGCGCTCGGCGGCGCAGCCGTGGCCGATGCTCCGGCCGGCGCCGGTGTCCATGTCGGTTCGCCGCCAACAGGCGGTGGCGTCGGTGTCGGCGGCGGCGTCGGCGTGAGTGCGGGCGCGGGCGTGGGGGTCCGCGTGCGCGTCGGAGTCGGCGCCGGCGCGTTGAAGTGGAACGTCGCGGTTGCGTGAAGGTACTGCGGCGGCCCGAACCCCGGACAGGCTTCGTCCGCCGTCACCGTCACTTCGATGTCCTCGCCCGCGCTCCCATCGATCGTGAAGTCGCCGCTGAGATCGCCCGCTCTGCCGATGCCGGCGAAGCCGGACACGCTGCCGCCGCTGATCGTCGCCGCCCCGCTGCCCGGTACGCCTGCCCCGTCGCAGAGCCAGCCCGACCCGCTGAGAGTGCCCGCCACCGTCGGCGGGTCCCCGGACGAGGGGCTCAAGACCAGCGCGGGCGCCGCCGATGGCGCGGCCGCCGCCAGGCCGCAGGGCAGCGCCATCACCGCGAACGCGGCCGCGGCAACCAGCATCAGGATCGGTCGCGTCATCTGCGGCGCCTCAGGGCAGTCTGCTCAGCACCTTGGTGGCGATGTCCTTCGCGACGGTCAGCGGGTCCGCGCTGTCCGTCGAGACGTTGATCGTGATCTCATACTTGCCCTGGACGACGTTCAGCGTCCCCAGTGTCGCGTCCCAGAAGGCGTCTTCGCCGAGCCCGGCGACCGCCTGCGGGTCGTTAGCGTTCCGCTTCGCCGTATCGAAGATCTGGTTCGCGTCATCGGCGCTCGCGGCGGAGAACACGCTCACGGACGCGACCCTGACGATCGGCGTCGCCGGATCGTTGAAACTGCAGGAGGCGAGGTTCGCCATCTGCTCCGGCTTTGGATCGAGCACCGCGGCACCCACGGCGGCCTCAACTTCCGCCTTCGTCACGAGCGCGCAGGCGTCGATCTCGCCGTCCGATGCCTGCGGCCGGGCCGTCGAAGGTGGGCTGGCCGCGGTTGTGGGTGTCGTGGCTGTTGCGGCCTTGGTCGCCGGGGCAGTTGTCGGCGCGGCCGTCTGGCCGTTCGATCCGCCTCCGCCGCAGCCGGCGAGCAGCAAGATGGCGCCCAACGCCAGCAACGAGCCCGCTCCGAAGCCTCTGACCGGCGTGACCGTCCGTCGAACGCTCATCTTGGTCTACCTCGCTTCACCATCGATCATCTCAGCGGCAATAAGTGAGCGTTACCGTATTGGCGGATTCACATCTCGTCAAGTGCCATAGGTAAGCGCCGTGGAGGATCGCCGGGCTCGCGTTACCTCGTCATGCGGCGCGCCGTTATCGGCCAGCGAGCGCGGCAGCTTGCCGCGCGCTCGCGCGTGATGTCGGTCATGGGGGAAGGGTAGGGGATCGGCGAGGACGAGCGGGTTCTTACGCGACCATTACCTTGTCAACGAACTCGATTCCTGTAGTCGGTAGATGAGGGCGTCCTCTATGAACGTGTTACCGATTCTGTTCCTTGTGAACCGAATCTCGCTGAGCTCGGGGCCGGTCTTCAATGCGACTCGAAGGACTCTGAGGAGAGGATCATCGTTGTCGACGATCACCACATCGTCGAGTCGTATCGGTCCGAAGTTCTGCGTGCGGAGGAGCGACTCTGTCGCCATATATCCGGCGCGGGTTCCGGCCTCGCTTACCCCTGATGCACCCAGGAGGAGGATCCAATCGTTCGAATCCGTTCGATACAGCCAGAGTGCGGAATCAGGGTGAAAACCCGTCGCGTCCAGGCGATCAATAAGTTCCCGCGCCCCATGGATTGCGGCGTCTACCAGTGCAGCTTGAGCCATGCCAAGACACCCGAGTCACTATCGGCGATTGCGTTGACAAGATCGTTGGCGAGCGCTTCCTCGTGCGTTCGATACCGCGAGTCTTCCGTCCAGTCCTTGACAATCGCCCAGTTCACCGCGAACTGGGCGTCACCACGCATCCGCTCCTCCAAGTCTCTGTGAAGACCGGCAACCTTGATGAGTTTCTCTAAGTCGTGTGTGTACATCTGCCCCACGAGATTCCTGTCCGGGAAATCGTACTCTCGTGTTTGGCGCGAGACACACGCCTTTAGAGCACACTCTACCGCATATCCTGCCAGGTAGTACGCCCCTGAATAGTGACCAGAATTCAACAGGGCCTGCGCTTCCTCGCCCCGGATGTCCGCTAACTCCTGGAAATCTTTACGATTCAAATCAATTCGAAGCTCCGCTGCATCTCTGCGGCGATCCGTTGACTTCTCATCGTCGTCGCAGAATGCGCCTTAGGTCCTTCTGATGCGCTGCAGGCAGAATCATACAGACAGCACCGGCTGTACTCAACCGTAGACCAGGTGCTGAACGCCGGACGCAGGCGCTGTGGTGGCACCAGCCTCGCCGATCGCTGGAAGCTCAGTTCGAGCGCGGGTGGCGTGTATTAAGGAGCCCTGTCCCGCGCTACCGCCCCGCACCCACGTTCGCCGTCGCGCGAAACTCCGCGACGAGCGCTTGCGGCGTGCGGAGGACGCACGTGAACATCGGCGTGTCGCGCAGGGTGTAGGAGCTGGCCTCCGTGTAGCGGAGGTCGTGCACGAGGTCGAGGAACTCCGCCGGGTCGTCGCCCTCGAACGCCACCACGAACTCCTGGTCGTCGATGCCGTAGCTGTAGCTCGTGTTGATGCGGATGCGCGGGTACTTGTGGCCCACGGCGACGTGCCCGCGCATGATGCGGCCGCGCTCCTCCGCCGTCAGGGCGTACCAGGCGCGCGTCTTCACCATCGGGTACACGAAGACGTAGGGCGCGCCGTCCGGGTACGCGCGCATCACCTCGCGCTCGGGGTCGGTCTCCTTGCGCGCGTACGGCGACGGCTTGGTCATCGAGATGAAGTTGTGGGCCAGCACGAGGTGGCGGCCGCACTCGCTCGCGCGTATCCGGTGCTCGAACTCCTGCAGCGGGCCGGCGCCCTCCGCCGTCTTGAGCCAGACGGCGAAATCGACGTCCGCGCGCAGCCCGACGAGGCTGTAGCACTGCTGCCACGGCGCGACGGGCGTCGCCAGCACGCCGGCAAGCTCGTCGAGCGCCCGGCCGCGCGCGTCGTCGTGGAGCGCGCGCCAGCTCTCGTCGAATCGATAGAAGGCGAAGCGGAAGTACTCTCGCTGTTCAGGCTGCTCAGGCGGCATCGGTCGTCGCTCCCCCGGCTTGCAGGTGCCGGCGCTCCCACGTGTCGAACTCCGCCGTGAAGTAGGCGAGGCGGATCTTCTTGTACTCGGTGGTGCTGTAGAGCACGGCGAAGTCATCGAGCCCGTGCTCGCGCGCCAGCTCGGCGACGAAGTCTTCGCACTCGTCCTTCTTGCGCGCGTGGATCATCGTGAACAGGTTGTACTTCCAGTCGGCGTACACGGGGCGCTGGTAGCAGTGACTGATCGCCGTGTAGCCGGCCATCGCCTGGCCCGCCTCGCCGATGCGGTCCTCCGGCACGCGCCAGACCGCCATGCCGTTGGCGCCGAAGCCTGCCTTGCGGTGCCGCAGGATCGCGGCGAAGCGGCGCAGGTAGCCGCGACGCTGCATGTCGAGCAGCGCATCGATCAGCGCGTCGATGCTCATGCCGAGCGCGCGCGCCGGAGCGGCGAACGGGTCCGGCTCGATCGCCAGGTCGCCCTGGACGGCGCGGACCACCTCTATGTCGCGCTCGCCGAGCGTGTTCGTGGCCGCTGCTTCGCGCTGCTCGTGCGTGTACTGCGGCTTCGACCGATGCGTCATCTCGCGCTCGCCCGTCATGTCGAGCGTGACGCCGATCTTGAACAGCCGCAGCGTCGGCAGCATGCGGGTCGACTCGGCGCCGGCGTCGCGGTGCAGCGCATCGACGTGCGCCTGCAGGCTCGAGCCCGGCGGCACGGCGATGGTGAACCACATGTTGAACTCGTGCGTGCGGCGGTAGTTGTGGCTGACGCCCGGGTGCGCGTTGACGATCTCCGCCGCGGCGGCGAGGCGCTCTTCGGGCACGCGCATGGCGACGAGCGACGTCGTGTAGCCGAGCGCCTTCGTGTCGAAGATCGGGCTCATCTGCCGCAGGATGCCGGAGGCGCGCATTGCCTGTAGCCGGGCGATGATGTCGTTTTCCGTCGTGCCGGTCCGCTCGGCCAGCTCGCGGTAGGGCTCGCGGACGAGCGGGAAGCGGTCCTGCAGCTCGTTCAGCAAGCGTTGGTCGAGGGCGTCCATGTGGGCCGCTCCGGTCGCCGTCATGACGCCGCCCCTTCCGTCCGGGCGCCCGCGGCCGCGCGCTCGATGCCGAAGTCGCGCGCGTACAGCTCGGTCACGCGGTCGAGCTCGTCCTGCGTGAACTCCGGCGTGCCGGGGGCCTCGGCGAACTCGATGAGCTGCTCCTCGTCGTAGATGTTCGGCAGCGCCGACGCGACGCTCGGCTCCGACAGAATGAACTGGAGCGCCGCCTGCCCGATCGTGCGGCCGCGGCCTTCGGTCAGGAAGCGCAGCGCTTCGAGCTTGCGCAGCCCCTCGTCGAGCCACTCCTTCGTGCGGTGGCGGCGATGGTCGTTCGGGCCGAAGACGGTGTCTTTCGTGTAGCGCCCTTCGAGCATGCCCGACGAGTGCGGCACGCGCACCAGCACGCCGACGCCCCGCTCGCGCGCGACGGGGAAGAAGTCGCGGCCGGGATCCTGCTCGAACATGTTGTAGATGATGTGCAACACGCTGGTCCTGCGCTGCGTCATGGAGTACATGCCTTCGTCGGGCCAGCCGATCGCGGGGCCGAGCGCCGCGCCGTAGGCACCGATCTTACCTTCGCGCCGCAGCTCGTCGAGCGTCTCGAAGAGGTCGTCGCGCATGAGCGCGTCGAGCTTGATGTTGTGGAGCTGGTAGATGTCGATGTGGTCGGTGCCGAGGCGCGAGAGGCTGCCTTCGACCGCCCTGCGCACATACGCCGGCGACCAGTCCTGCGGGATCTCCTGCTGCCCGCGGCGCGCGTTGCCGTATGTGTGGAAGTCGTAGCCGCCCTTGGTGGCGATGACGATCTTGTCGCGCACGCCGCCGAGCGCCTCGCGCAGCAGCGTCTCGCCCTTGCCGTTGCCGTAGCTGTCGGCCGTGTCGAAGAACGTGACGCCCAGGTCGTACGCGCGGCGCACGAGCCGCCGGGCGAAGTCATCGTCGTCGATGCCCCACCAGCCGGTGCTGACGGTCCACATGCCGAACCCGACGGCCGAGACCGTCATGCCGGTGTTGCCGAATGGCCGTTGCTTCATCCACTGCCCCCTGCGTGCCGTGATCTCGCCACCGATCGCAGGGTATCGATGCGCGGCGGCCGGACGTAGATCACGGGTGACACACCGGCGTCACGGATGCGCAGCTTTGCGCGATTTACGCAGGACGCGGAAGAAGTTGTGTGTGGCTGCGCGGTGGTCGTGCGGGGATCGTCACCCCGGATGAGTCCGTGAGAACGCGTCAATCGCGAGCGATATCGCCGCCTTCACGTACGGCGGGGCAATCGGTTCGTCGCGCGGCGGGACGCAAGTTCGGCCGCTCGATCACGAGCGCGTCCAGCAGGCCGCGGCCGAAGCCGGGATCTCGCAACAGGGACGCCGGCGCGCGTTGCGCTGCCGCACCCAGCCGTACGTCGGCGATCGCGATGCCTTCGTGATCGAACGGCACGTTGGCGAGCGGCCGGCCACCGGCCGACATGATCCACGTCCCGCCGTATAGGTAGCGCCCGACGAGCCGCGTGACGCGCTGCATGGGCCCGATCAGTCCGGCGAGCGCGGCCGGCGCGCCGAGGCATCGGACATGACCGGCGAACAGGGGCCGGGACCACTTCTTCTCGATCCACCAGACGGCGCGTCCCTGCCAGCGGGGTGCGTTGCTGGCCTGCGGCACGATGAGCAGGTCGATGTTGCCCGCCAGCGGCCGCAGCAGCGACGCGCCCCACGTCATGTTGGCGCACACGGCAACGCCCATGCGCCCGAGCGAGGTATCGATGATGTTCGCGTCATCGCCCGGGTCGAAGGCCGCCGCCTCGTTCTTCGTCGGTTGTCGCTTTGCGTAGCGATGGAGCCGCCCACCGGGCTCTGCCACGAACAACGTATTGTGGAGACGGTCGCCACGGCGCTCGGCGATCGAGCCGGCGGTGATGATGCCGCGCGCGACGGCCTCTTCCCGCAGCCATGTGACCGCCGGTCCGTCGTCGGGCTCCCACCATTCGAACAGCTCCGGGCCGATGTGGTAGCCGACGTTGAACAGCTCCGGCAGGAGGACGAGCTTCGCCCCGTCCCCGGCGGCGTGCTCGACGAACCGCTTCGCTTTGCGCAGGTTCGCGGCGCGGGCTCCCGGCTCGGCACGCATCTGGATGGCGGCGATCCTCGTGTCCATCGCCTGAGATCATACGCCGGCGGCGGGACGGAGGCACGAGCGGCGCGACTGCGATAATCGCAGCCGGGCCACGGCGCCATCGAGCATCCACGCCCGTACCAGCGAGTGTCATGCGGATGAGGTAGACACCCGCGGCACGATGGCCCCACAGGTGTGATGATGCGATCGGCGAGAGGACAGACCTAGGTAGTCCTGGCGCGCGACACGGGCGCACCGTGGGGATTGCGATGAACAAGCAGCACCTGGAGTACTGCTCGATCGACGAGTGGGCGCAGGCCGTCCGCCAGTGGATCATCCCGGGAGCGCTCAAGGACATCGACCTTGGCGATGACGTGCTGGAAGTCGGCCCCGGGCCGGGCCGGACGACGGAACGCCGTACTATATCCCGTCATTTGGCGTGGTGTTGAACAGGAGGTCCCGGCTGATCCTTTCATTTCATTCGAGGCTGTCGGAACGAAAGGATAGGGGATATCCTTTCATTTGGTGCTATCTAAGCGAAAGGATAGACGATATCCTTTCGTGAAGGTTGGGGCACGAGAAAGGATAACCCCCGTTGGCCGGAACGTATGTTCGCAAGACATGGACCCACGATCCCCACGTAGACGCGCCCAGGCGATGTCGCAAGGCTTGCGCCTACGACGCGTTCATCCCGGAACCCATCAACCAGCTTGAGATACGCATCCCGGGGAATCTCGCAGCCATCATCTCGGAGGCTGAGACCGGGATCTCCGGCCTCAACGCAGGCTGGCCGGGGTATCTTGCGCCGCTCGCACGCCTGCTTCTCAGGACCGAATCCGTCGCCTCTTCGAAGGTCGAAGGGCTCCAGATCGATGCGCGATCTCTGGCACGGGCCGAGGTGAAGCAGGAGACCGGAACGCCGATCGGGCCGCAGGCCATCGAAGTCCTGGCCGGCATCGAAGCCATGGAGCTCGCCATCAAGCGCGCGGCGGACCGGCGTGCAATCGACGTTGCGGACGTGCGCGATATCCACAACGCACTCCTCAAAGGGATGGCGCCGAAGATCGCAGGCAATATTCGCACGGTGCAGAATTGGATCGGCGGAAACAACTACAACCCGTGCGGCGCCGACTTCGTTCCGCCACCGCCGGAGCTGTTGGATGAGCTGCTCGTGGACCTGTGCACATTCTGCAACGACGATGCGCTCTCGCCACTCGTACAGGCCGCGATCGCCCACGCGCAGTTCGAAACAATGCATCCATTCGAGGACGGCAACGGGCGTACAGGCCGTGCGCTCGTCCAAATTATCTTGCGCCGCACGGGTCTCGCGCCGTCATACGTACCGCCAATCAGCGTGATGCTCGCCAAACACAAAGAGACGTACATACGCGGTCTGACGCTGTTTCGCGACGGCGACCTGGACGGCTGGCTGGCAATCTTCGCTGACGCCGCGGCCTCTGCCGCCCAGTTGGCGCAGCGGTACTTGCGACAAGTCGCCGATTTGCAGGAAGGCTGGCGGAGGCAACTGCGTGCAGCCACGTCGCCACCGCGGTCCGATGCGGCCGCGTGGGCGATCATCGACGTGCTGCCCGCTCACCCGGTGATCACGGTGAAGATCGCCATGGCGGCGACGAGCCGGACGCGGCCGGCGATCGTCAACGCCGTCCAGCAGCTGACCGACTCAGGCGTCCTCGCGCCGTTGTCCGACTCCGGGACGAACAAAGCATGGGAAGCCGCTGATCTTCTCGACGCGATCGTGGGTCTGGAAGAGGGTTCGGTCGTTTGATGCGCGCGTCGAGGCGTCAACGTTTTCGGCGGCGACGCTGTTCGTGACCTCGGCAAACGTCGTACCGCCGAAGAACGTCACGGATACCCCTTGACGCGCGGGTGCCGGTACCCACGCTGGACGACCGAAGGTCAGTGTGGAGCAAAGCGCTCACCGACCTTCCTGCCTAGCGGCGAGCGATCCGTGGCATAAGGCCCTATCGGCGTATCAGCGTCAAGAACGGCTCCAACGCCTCGGCGGCGGTCACGAGCTGGTTACTGAACCCGGGTGTTCGCGTGCTGCTGCCGTCGATGATTGGGAATTGTGCTTGGAGCGCGACCTGTATGTTGGCGCGTCGGCTGTCTTGCAATAGCGTCCGCGCTGCCTCAATCCATGCGGGCACGTACAGGACTGAACTTGGAGGGCGCGGGCGTTTTGAAGCGAGTGTATCAACGTCGAATTCGAGCTCGGCGTCTCTCACAGAATCGCGCCGGGAGTGGTAGCGCCGTTGGAGGAAGGAAAACACAAGCCGCGGTTCATCGAGGATTCCTATGCGCCGCCTACTCGGCTTCAAGCGATCCGTCACCGAGAGTAGGACGCTGCGTAAGTCGTCTACGGTCGCGTCGCGTAGTGCGCGCCAATACCTGGCCTGCGCGGCCTTCGGCAAAGTCAACTGGACTGCGGCGAAATCGGAATGGATCCAGACAGTGAGATGCGGATGCGACGTGAACGCCTCAGCGACTGGCGCGAAGTTGAACCCGACAACCTCCCATGTGCCAGTCATATTCTTCTTCGAACGGTACTGTGCGATCGGAAGGATGGTCGACTTCTCTAACCGCGGGCGAACATTCTGCATGAGCGAGCGAAGTATCACGCGCGCTTCGGGTTCGTAGAACGGGTGATCGCTCTCCTTGAACGGGATGCCCGCGAACGTCGTGAGGTTCTTTTCACTACCCATAGCCATCAGTCGCACCTCCATGATGCGTAGGTACTCGAGGAACTCCGCAGCGAGGAACTGTGATACGGGGTTGCATGCCGCGTGCGAGCTGAAGAACTCGAATATCTGCGCCCAACTTAACCAGTGCCACGAGAACGTCCGCCGGAAGGGTGTGCAGCAGCGGGGGTTCATCGGCGTCCGCGGTGACTACTAACAGATGTACCTTCGTGAAGCCCCTGCGGCGCGCCGTTGAGATGTGACCCAGGAGTTGTCCACGGATGAGCGCCGCTGTGACCTTAGCTTCCAAGACGACGGCCCATTCGTTGTCAGCGGAATAGAACCAAGCGTCGGGCAACCGAAGCGCTTCATGCTCATCTTCAATGATTCGCATGCTCTCGCCGGGTCGAACCTGGCAAGAGAATGACAGCGGCGGTCGCTTAGGCGGAGCGGCGAAACTCAAGAACGCATGGGCGAGTGGCTCATCACGTGCAAGAACTTGCACGAGCCCGTGCGTCAAGCGGTTCTCGAACTGCGTATATTGGTCAAACACGGGTCGGAAAAGCTGTCGCTCCACTGCGCCATAGTACGGCACCAACGGCGATTGGCGATGACGAGCACGTAAGCGACGGCGATGAGGAGAAGTGACTTCGCACAGCTACTCGCGAGACCCCGGCATCCAAGCCGGTTTCCGTGGGCGCTGTGCCGCTTGTTGGCTGTGCGCGCTGACTCGTCCAACCGTGGACAAGTCCAACCTCAAGTTGAGGCGAAGTGAGGCGCCTTGTTAACTGGAAGTTGGACGCGCGCTGCGACGGATCAGTAAAGCGGGATCTTCGCCCGCTTCCCGAAGGGCCTCGATAAGGGCCGCGCCCAGCGGGCCCAGATCGATGTCTGGATCCGTGGGATGATCCTGTTCGCGCGCGGGGCGCTCATCGAGCGTTTTCTCTTTGAACCACTCGTCTGCCCAAGGGCTCGGAGGTTGATCGATTGCCTCCAGGAACGCTTTGAGTTGAGTGTCCGTTGGCTTGACGGGAGCCTCGATTGGATTAATTCGGCGGTTGCCGACATCGGTCGGTGGCGTCGCGGTCCCTTGACGAATTCCGGCCGCAACGAGAACGTTGCGCCACGAACCAAATTCGCGTTCGACGCATAGCGCGGACGGAGCATTTTCAAG
The DNA here is from genome assembly GCA_963701135.1 of uncultured Chloroflexia bacterium. Taxonomy (GTDB): domain Bacteria; phylum Chloroflexota; class Dehalococcoidia; order DSTF01; family JACRBR01; genus CAYJMJ01. The sequence goes on along the minus strand of OY969567.1, from coordinate 1,302,048 downwards.
GAGCTTAAATACCGCTAGTCGCTGTACCGTCGTCAGTGGGACTAGGTCGGTCTTCCGCTCTCCAAAGAATTGCGTTGGTGGGCGATTCAGCACAGCCGTCAGCTGAGATGCCCACTGCAGAATACGCTCGGCTGACAGATCGTACCTGCGCAGCCGATAGATCAAGGGTGTCAGGCACGGAGCGCAGAAATCGATTTGCCTTGCCCCAAGTCGCTGCACAAGCGGTTCGGGTACCGAATCCTCATCGAATTGCTGCTCGCAAAGAGGACACTTCCTCCTCTCAGACTTCCTTGTGGTTAGACCTAGTTGATCTGCTCTCGCGATGGCGAAGTGCATGAGAACGTTTTCCCAGGTGGCAATATTCGCGCGCGGGTCTTCGTCTCTCCAGCGTTCGATGGTCTCCGGCTGAGTCAGAGCCGTGAGCCTGGCGGCGACGCTCCAAGGCCACCACCAGCGAAGCTCCTCGATCATTCGGGCTAGGATGTCATCGTGGTTTGAGGTCCACCACGCCAAGATGAACGGATTCGCGGCCGACGCCGGATCCGCGGAAACGTTCGTGTACACTGGTCCATCTCTTCGGTCGTAGCTACCCACCGACTCCGGCCCTCAGCACTCGTCTCTGGTTCTCGTTCGTAGCAGCGAATAGGATACGGCGATGGCTCTCGACAATGACGAACGCCCGGTGCCGCACAAACAGAAGCATTCTGACGGCTGCGACGACGGTTCAACAAGGGCACCGTCCGGAGTCGTCGGCGTGATGTCCCTTGAGGAACGCGTGAACGAGGCACTCGACCTCCTGACGCCCCTTGAGCGCAAGGTCCTTGAACTTCGCTTCGGACTGAGAGACGGCCGGACTCGGACGTGGCGCCTAATCGGCGATGAAGTGGGCACGACGCGGGAGCAGGCGCGACAGATCAGCACGGAAGGTCTGGAGAGGCTCCGTCGGCGTGACCGTGGTACTCCACCGTGCACTCTGGCCTAACGGGTTAGTCAAATGGCCGACTTGCGACCGCGTAACCAAGACAACTACGCAGTTCTTGGTGTGGATCGCCGAATCGGTGCATTCCGCTTGCGCGGGCTCATTGCGCCCACCTGATGAGTCGGAACATGCACACGATAACTTCGCTCCGTACGGTCGCGCTACCAAATCTGCGAGCACAGCGCTTGGGCTCGGCGGCTTAGGAAACCACTGCTCTATCCTCTGAGCTACGCGGGCGCGTTTGAGTATATCGACCACGGCCGACGTTCTGTCCCGGCTCAGCGCGCCTATTCCGGGCGAAACTCGATGAGCTGGCAGTAGTTGCCGTCGGCGTCGGCGAACGTCGAGATGATGCCGCCCCAGGGCTCGCGGCCGGCCGTACGGATGAACGTCACGCCCTGGGCCTCGATGCGTGCTTGCTCTGCCGCGAGATCATCGACAAAGAGGTTTAGCAGGATACGCTGCGGCTGCGGCGTGTGGCCGTGCACCTCGCTGTGGCTGTCGAAGACCAGCTCGGCGCCGCCGGCGATGAGCGTGCTCTCGCGGTTGCGATCAGGGTGTGGCGGCAGGCCGACGACGTCGCGGTAGAACGCCATCAGCGCCGCTGGCTGATCACTGTTGATGTTGATGATTAGCTGGTTGACGTGCATCGTGAGTGCTCCTTGCCGTGTTTACTCGCGCGCCGGGGCTCTGACCGCATCGTGCTACAACGGCTGATATGCGTTTTCCGTGCGGCAAACGCGAGTTCGGATGCAGCGGATAACTCTCGCGCTTACGCTCCGCGCCCCACATCTGACTGCACAGCGTTTACGCCCCGCGACTCAGGAAACCACTGCTCTATTCTCTGAGCTACGGGGGCGCGATGGTAGTATATCGAGCGCGGTTGTGGCGGCCGGTTACTCCCGCCGCCGCACTTGGTATACACGCACGGCATCCGCGATTCCCTTCATCACGTGCTCGCCGTGATCCTCGAACGTCACACCGGCCGACGTGCGGGCCAGCTCCCGGATCGTCGCCGAGACGAGGACGTCGCCGGGCGCAGACAGCGCCTGGATGCGAGATGCGAGGTTGACGGCGCCGCCGTAGACGTTGCCTTCCTCGCGGATCACATCCCCGGCGTGGATGCCGAGACGCAACCGCAACCCGAATTCCTCGCCGGCCGCCGCACATTGAAGCCCCGCATCGATCGCGCCCGACGCGGCGGAAAACACCGCCAACACGCCATCGCCCAGCAGCTTCCCGTCGATCGCCGTCCCGGCGTGCTTCTGAATGATCGCCCGCAGCCGTTCGTCGAGCGACCGCGCTCGCTCTCGGAACGCGGCGTCGCCCAGACGTTCGGTGAGCGCCGTGGAATCGACAATGTCCGCGAACATGATGATCGCCGTGCCGGATGGCGCCTCCTCTTTCAGCGAAGGTTCTAGCGCGCCGGGCGCATCGCCGTCGGCGATGAACTCGGTGACGGACCGCGCCCACTGTTCAACGTTCTCGCCCACCTCCCGTCGATGACGACCAGACGGGCGCCCGGGATCTCCGCTGCCACCTTACGACCTGCGGCAACCGGCGCGACGCCGGTCTGATGCACAACGAGCGCCGGCACGGCGATATGTCGGAGCTCTGCGCTCACGTTGACCTCGGCGAGTGCTGCGTAGAGGCGCAGGAAGCCCGGCCGGTTAACGCACTGGCGCAAGAAGGCACCGTACCGGCGCGTGTCTTCGCGGCCCCATCCGAACGCGATCCCGACCATGTTCTCCGTGAACATCTCCCAGTCGGTCTGCAAGAGTTGAGTCAGGGCCTGCATCCGCGGCGTCGGTCGAAACTGCTCTCGTCCGTTGACGACAGTGTTACAGAGGACCAGCCGCGTGACCCGGAGCCGATGCTTCAGCGAGTACTGAATCGCCACGGGTCCGGAGTTGTTGATGCCGATCAGGGCGAATCGTTCGAGCTCCGCACCGTCCGCCACCGCTTCCAAGTCGGAAACTCGCGCGTCGAGCGAATAGTCGACGACCTCGCGGTCGGACATCCCGAGTCCACGCGGGTCATATCGAACCAGGGTATGACGCGGCGTGAACGCCTCGAAGAACGACGGGAACGGTGCTTGCTCCCACTCCAGGAGCATGTGACTGCATGGCGGATCGGTGAGAAAGACCAGCGGCGGTCCCGAACCGAACCGGGCATAGGCGATGTTCACACCGTCCGCCGTGCGAACGTACTGGACGTGCGGTTCCATGCGTGGATTATCGGTGATCTCGCCTTGCCACGCTAAGTGTGGTCTCGGGTTGTCGCAGGAGGCCGGGTCGTGCGGAGATGCACACGATAACGTGCGGTTGTCACCACATCGCACGTTAGCGCGCGCCGGCGAAGATCTGCCGCAGCTCGTACGGCGCCGTGACCGCGATCTGGTCGAAGGTGCACGCGCGCGGCGGCTTGTCGGGGCGCCAGCGGCGGAACGTCGCGGCGTGGCGGAAGCGGTCGCCCTGCAGGTGGTCGAACGTCACCTCGCACACCAACTCGGGGCGCAGGCGCACCCAGCTCAGGTCGCGGCCCTGCGTCCACCGGCTCGGCGCGCCCGGCGTGCGCCCTTGCCCGAAGCCGTCGCCTCCGTCCTCGCTTACGTACGGCCGAAGCGTCTCGACCAGCTCGCGCTTCTCCGTCGCCTTGAAGCTCGACGTGTGGCCGACGTGGTGCAGCACGTCCTGATCATCGTACAGGCCGAGCAGCAGCGAGCCGACGGAGCGCCCCTCTTCGCCGCGGTTCCAGCGAAACCCGCCGACGACGCAGTCCACCGTCCGCAGGTGCTTCACCTTGATCATCGCCCGCACGCCGGGCTGGTACGGCTCGTCGGTCCGCTTGGCGACGACGCCGTCGAGGCCGGCGCCCTCGAAGCGCTCGAACCAGTCGAGCGCCTCGGTGCGGTCGCGCGTCGCCGGCGTCAGGAACGCGGGCGCGGCGACGTCCGCGAGCGCGGCCTCGAGGCAGCTTGCGCCGCTCGCCGAACGGCGTCGCGCGGAGGTCGCGCGAGCCGTCGGCCAGCAGGTCGAACGCGACGAACGACGACGGCGTCTCGGCGGCCAGCTTCTGGACGCGCGACGCCGCCGGGTGGATGCGCATCAGCAGCGCGTCGAAGTCGAGCCCCTGCTCGCCGATGATCACGATCTCGCCATCGAGCACCAGCGGGCGCGGCAGCACGCGCTCGAGCGCGGCCTTCGAGCTCCGGGAAGTAGCGCGCGAGCGGCTTCAGGTCGCGGCTCTGCAAGTACGCGTCCGCGCCGTCGAAGAAGACGAGCGCGCGAAAGCCGTCCCACTTGGGCTCGTAGTGCCACGCATCGCCCTGCGGGATCTCGCCGGCGAGGCGCGCCAGCATCGGCTCGATCGGCGGTTCGAACGGGAGCGGCATCGTCGTTCAGGCTACCACGCGTGCGGCGCGCGCGAGGTCACGCCGGCTTGAAGCGCACCGTGAGCACGCGGTCCTGGCTAAGGTCGATGTGTATGTCGAGCGTGCGCGACGCGAACGGCTCGCCGTCGAGCAGCACGCCATCGGCCTTCATGCCGGCCGGCGGCACCACGCGCACGGTGAGCGGCAGTTCCCAGCCGGGCTGACGGCGCAGGTTGAGCCGGTACGTCCACACACCGCCCTGCCGGTCGACGACCGGCGGCGTCACGTACGTGAACACGAGCTGATGGTGCGTGTCGCGCGGCATCGCGAAGAAACGGCCGAAGATGGTGAGCCCCTGCTCGCGCCCCAACTCCTCGATCCCAACTTCGCCGTCACCGTCGCGCACGGAGAGGACGCGCGTGCCGGGCGGCGTCAGCAGGCGCGTGTAGCCGCCGTACATGCCGCCGAGCATCAGCTTGTAGATCAGATCGGGGTCCTTGCCCTCCGTCCACGGCGCGAGGTTGTTGAAGTAGTCGAGCTTCACCGTCGTCGTGGCTGTGCCGTCCTCGCCGAGATGCACCTCGACGTCGGCCGAGTGCTCGATGACTTCGTTCAGCTTGGTGCTGTTGACGCTCGCATCGACGACCTGCAGGTAGTCGCCGGTCGCATACCCAACGGCGCCATCCCAGCCAAACTGCCGGATCAGTTCCTGCTCCTTCGCGCCGTACGAGTAGAGCATCAGGTCCTTCTCGTCGCCGAGCTTCTGCACCAGGTCGACGAGCGGCGACCACTGCCCCGGCTGCGGTCGCAGCACGCGCCGCAGCACTTCATCGGCCAGCAACGCGACGAACTCCTTGCGGTCGGCCTTCGGCTGGTATGCGACGCGCGTGTACTGTTCGGTCAGGTCGTACGCGTTGTCGCTGTTCACCGTGACATCGAACTCCGGCACGTCCACCGGCCCGATGATCGCCAGCAGACGTTCCAGTGTCGTGACGTTGATCGCGATGACGCCATCGACCGGCCCGCCGCCGCCGAGCTGATGGAACCGCTGCGCTGCGCGCGCGGACGTCGGGAAGTCCGGCGACCAGTTCGAGACGGTCATGTTCCAGCTCGTGTCCTTGAGCAGGTATTGCTTCAGCGGCGCGGGCGGCTCGACGTAGTCGCCGGTGCGCGCCATCCAGTCTTCGCCGAACTGTACGGCGTCGTGGAACTGCATGTCTTCGACGCTGCCATGGTCGAGCCGCACCGTGCCGAACACCGAGACGAGACCGCCGGTCGGCAGCAGCTCCGCGTTGTTCTGCGCCAGGATCAGGTACGTGCGCGGACCGTTGAACCCGAGGAAGTCCGGCGTGAACGCCCGCGCGCGGCGGTACGTGTCGAGGAAGTCGTCCAGCCGCCGCCGCCGCGCGTCCAGCTCGCGCACCGCGCGCCGCATCGGCGGCAGCAGCGATTCGTCGCCGATGCCGGCGCGCAGCGCATCGACGCCCGCCAGCCGCATTTCGATCGCGGCGATGTGCGGGTCTGCGCCATCGAAGACGCGCATGCTCTTCTCGGGCAGCGTGCCGGTGTCCTCGCCCCGGACCGCGTTGAACGCCTGCGCCGCATCGATGCCCTCGCCGCCGATGACGGCCGCTTCCTCGCCGATGCCGGCGAGCGAGTCCGCCGCACCGACCTGGCCGCCGATCAGGGGCAGGCGCCGCGCGACCTTGAGCAGCGGGTCGCCATCGAGCCGGTCATGCGCCGACTTGAACTGCGCGCCGGCGTCTTCGAACTTGCGTCGCGCGTCCGCCAGGTCCGCGGCCGTCGCATCGAGCCGCTTCAGCTCGAGCTGGCTCTGGCCCGCCCGCAGCGACGCGCGGCCATCGTTGACATCGGCGATGACGGCGCGCGCACGCCACGCCTCGACCGCCCCCACGACGATGCCGGCCGCCAGGACGACGAGAAGCAGCCGCCCCAAGGGGACGGCTGCCCTCCAGCGCGCCAGACGCTTCGCGAACCGTTTCGCGTGATGCACCGGGCGCCCTCCGTGTTCCGGGAACGCTGCCGGCTAGTTGCTCTTCGCCCGCCGGCGCAACGCAGCGCCCGCGGCGGCGGCGCCCATGCCCGCAAGCAGCGTCGCCACCAGGCCGTCCGGCAACGCATCGCCCGCGGTCGAGGTGCCGGTACCGGTGTTCGGCAGGTTGACATCCGACGCGACGGCGGACGTGCCGGCACTGACCGTCGCGCGGCACGACAGGCCGCTCGCCGTCGCCGTCACTTCGACGAGCCCGCCGGTCGAGCCCAGGTTGAGCTTGCCGGTGATCTTGCCGCTGGCGTCGGTCGTCGTGCTGCCGGCGGCGACGCTGGCGTCACTCCCCGGCTGGTTGGTGATGCTCAGCGGGACCGGCACGTTGGCGAGCGGGTTGCCGTTCTCATCGCGCACCGTGACCGTTATGTCGATCGAACTGCCGATCCCCGACGCCGTCGCCGACGTCGTGATGACGCAATTGCCGTTCGGCGTTGGGTATTGTGCCGAGACGCTGCTCGCGCGCCCCGCGGCGGCCAGCACGGCGACCGAGATCATGCCTGCAATCGTTAGCTTTGTGAGCATCCTCGTTCCTCTTCCCTTCTGAGCCGCCCGGACATCGTCCGGACCCACCCAATGACTCGCACGCCACGCGACGCACCGTGGCGTAGATCCGCCTCGATTTAGATCATCTCGAAGTTCCAAACGGAAGTCGAGCCCGGACTTTACAGCGAACTCGACGATTTCTTGGCTTTGTCAAGTCAACCGCATCGCTTGGCGTGGCACGTCGCGCCGGCATGATAGCGCGCGGGACGCCGTAGCAGTGCTTGCAGCAGATGAATTCCACCCGATGACGGCGTCACCGCGGTCGAATGACCAGCATCTCGCCGTTACTTTCGACCATGAATCGGACGCCCGAAGAGGTCAGCGCCGCCGCTGAGGCCACCAGCACGAACGAACCGCTGCGGCGAGCCTGCAACAGCCAGAGATCAATCCGGCGCTGGTGTGGCCGTATCGTGGGTTGCTTGCTCCCGACATGAAGCAGCGTCCACAGCGCTCCAGCCTGGAACCCGAGCCTCGGATCGAGGATCGCCACCGGCGCGTCGCTGCGGTTCGAGATCTCGGATATCGCCACCACCAACTGGCCGACGCGAACACGCGCCGGCGTCACGTTGAGCTTCGCCTGCAACGGGATGGCTCGGACGGAGACGCCCACGTCATCCGTAACCTGCGCCCGCAGTTCTTGAGCGCAGCCGCTCAAGAGCACGGCCATGGCGGCGATCAGCGCGATGAGGAACATTCCGCGGATCGCTTGTTTACACGCCGCCATGGCCGAACACTTTCAGCGCCGTCGCGTCACACGGACGTTTACGCGAAGGCGGTTGCGAAGCACCAGCAGGACGAGCACCGACAGCCCAAGCATCGGTAACACGTAGGACCACGGATAGTAGTCTTCCATCATCTGGGTCATCCTCAGCCGCCACGCATCGAACAGCGTGGCCGGCTTGACTGAGAATGAGACTCGCGTTGCTGCCGCCGCGGCGACCCGCGTGCCATCGTCGAGGTGGGTCGGGTGCGCTTCGATGAGCGCCAGATACGAGCCAGGTCTGGCGCCGGCTGGCAGGTCGATGTCGAGCTGGACCGCCTTCGATTCGCGCGGCGCGAGCTCCATTGTCGATGGACTAATGCCGAACCAGCCGCCGGGCGGGCGATCGCGTCCGGCGTCATCGAGGTAGTTGACTACAACTTCGTATCGTTGAGCCTGGTCTCCTATATTCGTCACGGTGACGCCGGGGAGATGGTAATGCCCGCCAGGCGACAGCCGTTGTGCCACGTCGATGCGGCCGAGACTAACCGAGACACCCTGATCGGCCGACGCAGTGGACCGCGTACCGGTGAACGCCACAGCCGCCACGAGCAGTACGGCGCAGATTCGCTTCATCGGACAGTTCCTTTTCTGGCGAGTTCGCCTACGGGCTCGTCGCTACGACGGTGATGGCCGTGCTCGCCACCTCGCCCGATCCGTCGCTTCCGGAGCAAGGCATGTAAAGCTCGCTGAAGAACTGAACTGTGCCCGTGAGCGGCGCCACGCCCGTCGCCAGCGTGCCGTCGATGAGTTGAAGGAACATCGCGGGCGGGCCCGCTACTACCCTCACACTGTGGCGGTACTTGTTCCGGTTTCCGATGGGCCCGCAGGTGAGGGTTCCGTTAACGAGCTTCCACGAGAATCCACTGCCCGTCGCCGCGGCGCCGTGCACCAGGAAGGACTCGCTCGCGTTTCCGGTGTTCGTTGCGGTGAACGTGACGCCGCCTGCCTCGACCTCGACATCCGTCGAACTTCCGCGAGGTTTGGAATGCCATGGTGCCGTAGTTAACGCTGCCGGGATTGACGGTGAGCGAGACGGCGAGCGCTGACACCGTGGCGTTCACCGTCTGTGTCTCTTGCGCCTGCGCTCCTGTCGCCAGCGAGACGCTGATTCCCGCGGCCAGAACCACGGCCGCCCATATTCTCCATCGCATTGGCATCCTTCCCTTCATAAGCTGACCGATCCATCGGATTCACGATGTCCGGGATGCTACGTGGCGCGATACGCGGGATCAACAGGACACCGGCACCAACCTCGCATGTCAACTTGACATGTTCGGCGTCAACTTCAACCTTCCGCATTCAACGCGGAAGCGCCGCGCAAAATTCGAGCCGTTTGTCGCTGCTCCGGCATGTCCTCGCTGAGTCCTGCGTCGCGGCGGACTGCGCCCCTGCGCCCGCACCAGGTCACGGGTGTAGCAGGCCGAGTTCTCGACACGCGGGCCACATGCGCTGCACGAGCCAGGCGACGGCGACGCGGAATCACGATTGAGCCACTCCGGGCTCGTCTTGACAGCCCGGCGGGGCGGTCGTAAGCTCGCTTGCACATCTCTTAACTATCAGGAGGCGCGCGTGGCAACGAAGCAGGAACTGGTCGGCGGCTTGGAGTTCATGATCCGCGAGGCGAAGAGGATCGGCAGCCGCTTCGACGACAAGGAGTGGGCTGGGCGGGGCGACGACGGCGGCTGGACCTCGAAGCAGGTCATCGGCCACGTCGCCGGCATCGGCGGCATCGCGACCGGCTTCATCGAGCAGGTCGCCAACGCCCCGGAAGGCGTCGATGCCGGCGCGGGCGTCAACATCAACACCATCAACGCCGGACTCGTCGGCCAGCGCGACGCCATGCCGGGTAACGACGTCGTCGACGAGCTGTCGAAGTCGTACGGCCAGGTCATCGAGTGGGTGCGCGCGACGCCGGACGCGCTGTTCGAGAAGCGCGCGACGCTCGGCGGCTACAAGAACATGACGGTGAGCGACATCATGATGCAAGCGATCGTCATGCACGGCATCCAGCACCTCTACCGAGCCGCGTCGCGATTCCCGTAAGGCGTCACGGCCCGCGTCAGCGACGCCGCTCGATGCGGATGCTGGTTGGTGAGCGCGTCCCGCCGGGAACGGCGCTCAGCGGCCGGCGCGGCGGTAGACCTCCTCGCCCTGGCCGGGCTCGGTCCAGCGCTCGGACATGACCGGCCGCGCGAGGTCCGCCATCGCGAACACCGCCTTCGCCGACGCGGCGCTGGCCGGCCTGTCGAACACCTCGAATGACTCGGCGTCCGACTGAATGACGATCGAGTCGGTACCCGCCCAGTAGAACCGCGAATTGCGCATGCCATCGACCGCGCGCGTCGCCCTGCAATAATCGAGCGCAGCCCGCCCGAGCGCTTCGCGGTCGGCGCCGTCTCGCCGCTCCCAGTGGCCAATCTGGATAGCCATGAACTCGCCTCCTGTTGCTTGATAGCGCCACCAATCTGGCGAGCGGCGAGCGTAATCCCGGTACCGCGCCCTGTCAATAATGCTTTGTCCGCAGGGCGCCGCGTCGCCGTCGGCGACGCCTGCCTCGGGTCGTTCGGCCGCCTAATCCATCGGGCTGAACGGGCGGTTGACAACGATCTCGTGGGCGAACACTATGGCCGTCTACCCATCACGACGCCGTGTCCGTGCCGCCACGGACGCGGGGCGAAGGAGAAGGCCGCCATGGCATTCGAGCCGGTCAAACCCGCCGTCCACCACGCGCCGCTCAAGGTCGCCGATGACACCTGGCTGATTCAGCAGATCCAGCAAGCGGCCATCGGGCCGCTGTGGGTGTACCTCCACTCCCTGGTGATCAAGGGCCCCGAGCCAATCATCGTCGACACCGGCACGCCCGCCAACCGCGAGCAGTGGCTGCAAGGACGTCTTCTCGATCGTCGATCCCGGCGACGTGCGCTGGATCTTCCTTTCCCACGACGACGTCGACCACGCGGGCAACCTCGCGGCCGGTCATGGAAGCCTGTCCGAACGCCACCCTCGTGTGCACGTGGTTTCTTACCGAGCGCCACGCGTGCGACTTCGGCTTTCCGTTCGACCGCATGCGGTGGGTCAACGACGGCGACTCGTGGCGCGCCGGCGACCGCACGCTGACGGCGATCACGCCGCCGCTCTTCGATTCGCCGGTGACGCGCGGGCTCTACGACGATCGCACGGGCGTGTACTGGGCCGTCGATTCGTTCGCAACGCCGCTGCCCGGACCGATGGACGACATCGCCGAGCTCGATGCGGAACAATGGAAGGGTGGCATCGAGCTCTTCAACTGCATGAACAGCCCGTGGTTCAAGCTCCTCGATCCCGCCAAGTTCGAGCGCCATGTGGACCGCGTGCAGAACCTGGACATCGAAGTGATGGCCGCCTGCCACACGCCGGTGATCAAGCGGCCGCAGATCAGCGCGGCGTTCGACATGATCCGGAAGATCCCGACGCTGGAGCCGCCTCCGCAGCCGGGGCAGCCCGACCTCGAAGCGCTGATGCACGCGCTTGCCACCGGCCAGCAATACGTCTGGCAGCCGGCTCCGCCACCCGGAGCGTAAGCAGATCGGCAAGGCTGCTCCGGGGGACGTCGACGACGCACGATGTCTCGCGCGCGTGCTCGTGGTATGGCCGCGCGCCCTGACCTCCGACCTCCGGCTTCCGCTATCCTGAGACCGCGCCCTCGTAGCTCAGAGGATAGAGCAGTGGTTTCCTAACTTCGCGGCACCTATCCGCTGTGCTCGCAGATGTGCGGTGATGAGCGTGACGGCGCAAGTTATCGTGTGCATCGATCAGAATCTTGGCCATCCTCGTGCTCAGTCGCGAATTAAGCCCACGCTAGTGGCCGATACTTCAACGGAACCAGAGAAGACGGCCATCAACTCACGTGGTTCCCTGTGAGAAGGGATCGATTGGCCCGTTTTCCAGCGCTGGTACGACGTTGGTGGATCAAACGAAATGCGAAGCAGGATATACGCTGCCCTTGCATACCTAGTGTCGGAGGAGTACCTACGAGAAGGTCGCAAGACGGCGATACCGATGCATTCATCGCTATCGAGTGATGCGTTCGTTCCAACGCAGAAAGGCTTCGAGGAGGTCGATCGTCGGCAGGCGGCTCTTTGGAAGAAACTATGGAGTGAATTCGCCGACAAGCGCGGAGGCATCGCTGCGTTAGTCGCCGCCATCGTCAGTGCCACCGTGACGCTCTTGACGCGGTGGCTGTTCTAGCCCATCAGCCCTCGGCCGCGTATCGCAGCGCCTCGTGGATGTCTTCCGGCTCAAGATCGGGAAAGGCATCGACGATGCCGGCCTCCGGCATCCCCTCGGCCACCATGCCAACCACCGTTGCCACCGGTATGCGCAACGCCCGGATGCACGGTGCGCCACCCATCTGAGCCGGGTCGACTGTTATTCGCGTGAATCTCATGGTTCGCCGTCCTCTCGGGATCATGATACGGCTTCAGAACAACACTCGCGCGTGTGGCTCCCGGCGCTGCGCCGTCGATTCGGATGGAGTGCGTACGGCGAGCCGCGGCGACGCCGGGTGCGTGCCCGATGCGGTTCGAGTTCGCGCTGGCGTCCATGGCGGGGTCCGCATCGCGTCGCTGGACGCGGATGTGGCGGATCTGGTGGAGCGGGCGGTGGCGGTGGTCGCGTGATGGCGCTGTGTGTATACTTATACACACGGAGGCCGGCATGAGCGAGACCGAGAGAATCCAGGTGGTGTTGCCGCGCAAGCTGGCCGGCGAAGTGCGCCGGCAGGTGCCCGCTCGCACCCGCAGCGCCTGGATTGCCAAAGCCATCCAGGACCGGTTGATGGCGGAGCGGCGGCTCGAAGCGATCGACCGAGCGTTCGGCACGTGGAGCGACGAAGACTTCCCCAACCTCGGCAGCGAGGAAGACATCGAGGCGTGGCGGATGGCGTTGTGGTCGGGAAACGAGTCGGGAACCGCGCTCATGGCGGGGCGCGCGTCTGCGCGAAAGAAACCGGGGCGGCGTTCTGCCTGACTACCTGATCGACTCCAACGTGCTCATCGGCACGCTGCGCGGGCAGACGGCGGCCCGCGACATGCTTCGCGCTGTCGCGCGCCAGCGCTGTTCTGTCTCCGTGCTGACTCGCGCCGAACTGCTCCTCGGCATGCGCGGGAGGCTTGCGGCTGAGACGCTGTTGCTGCTGCGCCAGTACCGGGCCGTCGATGTGGACGCCGACGTCGCTGATTTGGCCGCGCGATTCGGGCGGCAGTATCGCGGCACCCACACCGGAAAGCTGCCGGACCTGCTGATCGCGGCGACGGCGGTGCTCCATCGGCTGGAGCTCGTAACCCTCAACCGGCGGGACTTCCCGATGCCTGAAGTCAGCCTGTATCCTGAGCCATCATGAACTTCTCCAAGCTGCACGGCACCGGCAACGACTTCGTCGTGCTCGACGCGCGGGCGCTCGACCGCGACTGGAGCGCGCTGGCGCAGGCGATCTGCGACCGCCACTTCGGCGTCGGCGGCGACGGGCTGATCCTGGCGTGCCCCTCCGAGCGGGCCGGCGTGCGGATGCGCATCTTCAACGCCGACGGCTCTGAGGCGGAGATGTCCGGCAACGGCATGCGCTGCCTGGTGAAGTTCGTCGTCGACAGCGGCATCGTGACGCCGAAGGGTGACGAGTTCGACGTTGAGACGGGCGCGGGTGTCCTGCGCGTACGCATCACGGCGGAGCGCGGGCTGGTGACGAGCGTGCGCGAGAGCATGGGGCCGCCACGCCTCGACCCGCGTGAGATCCCGGTGGCCATCGACGCGCCGCCGCCGGTGAAGGCGCTCGAGCTGCACGTCGATGGCCGCATGCTGACCGTGACACCTGTGTCGATGGGCAACCCGCACGCCGTGTACTTCCAGAACGAGCCGGTGGCGGACTACCCGCTGCACAGCATCGGCCCGCTGGTGGAGCACCACGCGCTCTTCCCGAACCGGACGAACTTCGAGGTCGTGCGCGTGCTCGGCCGCGACCGGGCGGAGATGCGCGTGTGGGAGCGCGGCGTCGGCGAGACGCTGTCGTGCGGCTCCGGCGCATCGGCGACGATGGTGGCGGCCCGGCTGCTCGATCTCGTCGATGGCGCGATGGAGCTGCGTGTGCCGGGCGGCGTGCTGCAACTGGAGTGGGACGGCGAGGGCGACGTGATCCTGACGGGGCCCGTCGTCGAGTCGTTCCGCGGGACGTGGCCCGACTAATGCCGCTGAAGCCCATCCGACGCATCGACACCACGACGGGCGAGAACCTGTACGACGAGATCTCGCAGCACGTGCTGGCCGCGGCGTGGAGCCGGGCGGAGCTCGATGCCGTCGAGCGCGAGCATCCGCGGCTCATCGTACGGCGCGGCGCCAACGTGCTGGCCGCTACCGAGCACGGCGACCTCGCGTACGCGTTCGACAGCCAGCGCGCATTCATCGACCTGTTCCAGGAGATGTTCGAGGAGTTGCTGCCGCGCATCCGCCGTGAGCTGGACGCCGACAGCGTGCGCTTCCGGCTGCTGCACAATCCCGCGCGGCCGATCGTCGAGCCGGTGCTCAAGCAGCTCTGGTTCACGGCGCGGCCGGCGTGGCTGGGCTTCTCGCTGCCGAAAAAGACGCCGCTGCCGAAGCTCGCCGCGATCAAGGGCGTGAAGTTCCGCGACGGCGGCATCGACGACGTTGACGAGCTGATCCGCATCGACCGCGAGTGCTTCCCCGACACGCCGATGCCGACGCCGATGCTGCGCCGCGCGATCGAGCGTGGCGACCGCGTGCTCGTGGCGGAGGCGGACGGCCGCGTTGCCGGGTACGCTCTGTGCCGGACGCTCGACGACGGCGGCGGGTACCTGTGGGTGCTTGCGGTCAGCGGCGAGTACCGCGGGCGAGGCATCGGCGAGGCGCTGACGGTGCGTGTGGCGAAGAAGCTGTTCGCCGAAGGCGCAGAGCGGCTGGACCTGAAGACGGAGGACGACAACGCCGAGTCAATCAGGCTGTACGTGCGCCTCGGCTTCAAGCAGACTATCGCCGGGCGCGACTACATCCGGCCGACCGACCCGCGCGCCATCACGCGCATCAAGAAGACCAGCGAAGGCACGCTGATCCGCTTCGGCGGCTGGCGGTAGCCGCGCCGTGAGCGCCGCCGACATCATCGGCATCCACGCCCCGTTCTTCGAGATCGTCTATCGCAGCGCCATCGTCTACGTGGCGATCGTCCTCGGTATGCGGCTGACGGGTACGCGGCAGCTCGGCCAGATGACGCCGTTCGACCTGGTGCTGGTGCTGCTGATCGCGAACGCCGTGCAGAACGCGATGGTCGGCAGCGACGTTCTCGATCCTCGGAGGTATCCTGGCGGCCGCTACGCTGCTGACGATGAATCGGTTGACGGCGATCGCGACCGAACGGCTGCCGTTCTTCCGTCGCGCGCTCGAAGGCGAGCCATCGCTGCTGCTGAACGATGGCAAGCTCATCGAACCGCACATCAAGCGCGCCGGCCTGACCGACGACCTCGTGTTGCAGGCGATCCGCGAGCACGGCTTCGAAGACGAGACGCAGGTGCGCATGGCGGTGCTGGAGATCGACGGCACGATCAGCATCGTGCCCGCGGGCACGGCGACGGTGCGGACGCGGCATCGCGTGCGGGCGGTGCGGCCCGGGGGGAACTGAGCGTGGCGGAGACGGCGTCGTCCGGCCTCGGGCGCAACGGGCCCTGGCTGCAAAACCGGTGGCTGCGCGTCGAGACGCGTCAGGACGATGGCTCGATCTCGCCCGTCGCGCTCGATGGCGCGTTCCGGCCGGCCGAGCGCGCGCTGGCGTACGCCGTGCCGGTCGATGCCGCCCCGATCCACTTCGAGCGCGCGGACTACGACGTGCAGCCGCACGAGGACGCGCTGGGTAAGGGGCGCCGCCTGACGCTCATCTCGCGCTCGGCGCGCCGCGGCGTGACGCTGCGGCGCGAGGTCGTCGTGTACGACGCGCATCCGTACTGCGTGACGCGCGTCGGCGTCACGAACGAGCGGCGGGAGCCGCTGCCGATCGCGTCGCTGCACGTGTTCACCACGCCCTCCGACGCGCGCGGCAGGCTGCGGCTCGAAGCGAAGCCCGCCGACTGGCGCATCTACCGCAACGGCTGGCAGTCGTGGGCCCCGGCGATGTCGTTCGGTGGCGCGCAGCTCGATGCGCAGAGCGCGCCGCCGGTGCTGTCGCCCGAGGCGGCGCAGCGCGAGCCGGGGCGGTTCGCGTCGGACGACGTCGGCGTGCTGTTCGACCCGGCGTTCGGGGCGCTCGCTGCTGGCCGGCGCCGTCACGGCGCGCGACTTCATCAGCCAGGTGTTCGTTGACGCGACAGCGCGCGCGCTTGACGTGCGCTGTCTCGCCGACGGCATCCGCGTCGAACAGGGCGAGACGCTGTGGTCGGAGCGCGTGGCGATCGACGTCGTGGGCCATCCGAACGCGCAGCTCGAGCGTTACGGTGACGCGCTGGCGCGGGAGATGGGTGCGCGGGTGCCCGCCATCACGCCGGCGGGCTGGTGCTCCTGGTACTACTTCTTCACGCAGGTGACAGAGGACGACATCGTCCGCAACCTGCGCTTCCTGGAGCAGCACCGGCGCGAGCTGCCGGTGCAGACGGTGCAGATCGACGACGGCTACCAGGCCGGCATCGGCGACTGGTTGACCGTGAACGAGAAGTTCCCGCGCGGCATGGCGTGGCTCGCGTCCGAGATCAAGCGCGCGGGCTACACGCCCGGGCTGTGGCTCGCGCCGTTCCTGTTGGCGGAGTCGTCGAAGACGTACGCCGCACACCCGGACTGGACCGTGCGGGGCGGCGACGGCGCGCCGGTGCTTGCGCAGCACAACTGGGACCGGCGCAACTACGGCCTCGATGGCTCGCACCCGGACGCGCGCGCGTGGCTCACGGACCTGTTTCGGGAAGTCTGCGATGGCTGGGGCTACGACTACGTCAAGATCGACTTCCTGTTCGGGGCGGCCGTGGCCGGCCTGCGCCACGATCGCAGAAACGACGCGCGTCCGCGCGTACCGCGATGCGCTCGCGGCGGTCCGCGCGGGCGTCGGGCCCGAGCGCTTCATCCTCGGCTGCGGGGCGCTGATGGCGCCGTCCGTCGGTGTGTTCGATGGCAACCGCATCGGCCCGGACGTCGCGCCGTTCTGGCGCTTCCTGACGACGGAGGAGCGCGCGCAGCCGCGACCGCGGCCGCGCCGGCCGGACGACCTGCTGAGCGCGGAGACGGCGATCCGCAACACGATGACGCGCGGGTGGATGCACAACCGGCTGTGGGCGAACGACCCCGACTGTCTGCTCGTCCGCACCGACCGCACGAAGCTCTCGCTCGACGAGACGCGCACGCTCGCGTCGGTGATCGGGCTCTCGGGCGGGATGATGCTGTCGAGCGACGACCTGGACAAGGTGCCCCCCGAGCGCCTGGACCTGATCTCCATGTTGCTGCCGGTGCTGCCGCAGGCGGCGACGCCCGTCGACCTCATGGAGCGCGACATGCCGGAGCGTTTCGAAGCCGCGTTCGACCGCGACTTCGACCCGCTGCGCATCGTCGGGCTGTTCAATTTCGACGACGAGCCACGCGACATCGTCCTGGCGCTGCCGGACGGGCGTTGGCACGCGTTCGAGTTGTGGAGCGAGCGTTACCTGGGCGCGGCCGAGGGCGAGGTGCAATTCGCAGACGTGGAGCCGCACGCGTGCCGCGTGGTCTCGTTGCGGCCGGTGAGCGGCAAGCCATCGCTGGCCGGGACGACGGCGCACATCGGCATGGGCACACTCGACATAATGGCGCAGGAGTTTGACGCCGAGACGCGCGTCCTGCGCCTGGGCGTGGGGCCCGCCGGGAGGCGCCGGCGGCGCATCTTCATCGCGCGCGAGGGATTGCGCGGGGCGGCGGCGAGCATCGCCGGACGCGCGATCGAGGTGACGGAAGCTGGCGCGGCGTGCGTGGTCGACGTGGAGGTCGATGCGGCGGCCGTGCTCGAGATCAGATTCGATCGAACGTGAAGTGCCGGCCGTCGCAACCGCGTGTCGATACCCCGGACGAAGCAACTGTTAAGGGTCCGCGCGTTGACATCGCCGGGCGGTGGCCGTACAGTGGCAACACAACTGAATAGAGCCTAACTCGCTCGATCGAGCGAGGCGGGGGAACCAGGTTTCCCGGGGTGAATCGCACGGCAACGTGCGTAGGCGAACTCCTTCGAGCCGAACCCGTCAGCTAACCCCGCAGGCATAAAGAGGAGAGGGTGAGACCGGCTGAAGGTGCGCCTTCGGTCGTTTTTGTTTCCCCGATCGTGAGTGCCCGGAGGGACGCGCTTGGCCATCGACCGCAGCCCGCGAGCGGATGAGGGAGTCACGAAAGGACAGCGCGAGGCGATCGAAGAAGCGATGAGGATCATCGCAGAGGAAGACCAGCAGAGGGGCATCGACCCGGCCGCGATGTTCCATTGCCCGCGGTGCCGCCGGCCGCGGCAGATCATCGGATCGGTGGAGTACGGAGAGATCCGGCTCTGCAATGTCTGCGCCACGAAGTTTGAAGTGGCGCGCGTGAGCGGAAAGGTCCGCACCTGCGCTGAGTACGTCGGCCGTCCGCCGGCCAGCGCGCACTAGCGACGATTCACAGCCTCCTCCTCCAACGGCAAAAGGCCACCGATCTCATCGGTGGCCTTTTGCTGTCAGTCGAAGCTGGCCGAACGTCAGGATTCTTCGATCGTGATGGACTGGATCGGCGTGCCTGGCTCCGGGTCCTTCTGAAGCTGCGGGTCGCGAGCCGTAAAGCTGCTCAGGATGTCCCCGCCGCTCAGGATCTTGCCGAAGATGGTGAATTTGCCATCGAGCGTAGGCTCCGGCTGGAGCGTGATGAAGAACTGGCTGCCGTTGTTTGCTGCGCCCGCCTCGTTCGGCTTCGCCATTGCCAGCACGCTGCCGTCGAACGACTCGCTGCTCTTTTCGACGGGGAGGGTGTAGCCCGGGCCGCCGGAGCCCGTGCCGGTCGGGTCGCCCGCCTGCGCGAAGTGCACCTTGCCGTCCTCGTCCGCGATGACCCGATAGAACGTGACGCCGTTGTAGAAGCCGTCCTTCGCCAGGAAGATGAAGTTGTTGACGGTCTCCGGCGCTTCGCTCGCCAGGAGCTGGACCTTCACGTCGCCCTTCTCGGTCTTGATGGTTGCCGTGTACGTCTTGCTCGGGTCGATGGTCATGGGCGGCGGCGCGCCGTACTGCTTGATCGTCACCTGGCCCGCGGCGGTGCTGCCCGGCTCAACGGTGCTGCCCGGCTCGGGCGTTGACTTCATCACGCCCTCGCCGCGAATGCTGCCGGTGTCCGGGTTCCGGCTGTTGCCGCCCCTGTAGATGGCCGCGAAGCCGATGCCGCCGATCATGGCGACGGTACCGATGATGGCGAACAGCTTGTAGTTCATGAAGACGCGGAACGCGCCTTTTGGCTTGACGACGGTGGTGTTGACGGACATGCCGCCATAGACTTTGCGGCGCTTCTGCTTCTGGACGGCTTGCTTTTTTCTCGGCATCAGTCTCTCTTTGAGGGCGTAGTCGGCCTTGGGACTATAACATTCGCATCTATGCCCGGCCAAAGACACCCGGCGCGATGTTGACGAGGCGTCCGCCCGGTTGCAGCCGGCCGCCCCGCCGCGTATTGTCGGTTCGATGACCGCACTGCTTGCGAAGCCACGGCGCGAGGCCGCGCGCACGCTCCGCCGCCTGTGGTCCCTGCCGGGCGCCGGCGTCGTGACCGGCGCTTCCGACGATGACCCGTCCGGCATCGCCACCTACTCCGTCGCGGGCGCGCAGACCGGCTACTCCCTCCTCTGGACCAGCCTGCTGACGCTGCCGCTCAACGCCGGCATCCAAGAGATTCTGCGGCCGTATCGGGCTCGTGACGGGCGGTGGCCTGGCGTCGGTGCTGCGCCGGCACTATCCGCGCCGGCTGCTGCTGGCGCTCGTCAGCCTGCTCTTCGTCGCGAACACCGTGAACATCGGCGCCGACATCGCCGCCGTGGCGGCCGGCATCGACCTGCTGACCGGCATATCGGCCAATGCGCTCGTCATCCCGGTGGCGGTCGCCATCGCCGGGACCGAGGTCTTCGTCCCGTACCGCGTGTTCGCGACGTACCTCAAGTTCCTGACCCTCGTCCTCTTCGCCTACGTCGCGGCCGCGTTCTTCGCCGGCCCCGACTGGGGCAAGGCGCTCCGCTCGACGTTTCTGCCGGACGTCAAGCTCAACGCCGCGTTCATCACGACGCTCGTGGCCATCCTGGGCACGACGATCTCACCCTACCTGTTCTTCTGGGAGACGTCGGAGGAGGTCGAGGAGATGCATCGCCGCCAGATCGAGCCGGGCGACGAGCCGGAGCTGCGGCGCATGCAGATCGACACGAACGTCGGCATGCTGCTCGCGAACATCGTCTTCTACTTCATCGTGCTGACCACCGCCGCGACGCTGTATCCGGCCGGCATCCGCGAGATCGCGACCGCGCGCGAGGCGGCCGAGGCGCTGCGGCCACTCGCCGGCGACGGCGCAACGTGGCTGTTCGCGATCGGACTCGTCGGCACGGGCCTGCTGGCGATCCCGGTGCTCGCCGGCAGTGCGGCGTACGCGGTGGCGGAAGTCTTCGACTGGCGCGAGGGGCTGGAGGCGCGGCCCCGGGAAGCGCCCCAGTTCTACGCGGTGATCGCGTTGGCGACGATCATCGGGATGGCGATCGCGCTGTCCGGCGTCGGCGCGATCCGGGCGCTGTTCATCGCCGCGGTCGTCAACGGCGTCATTTCGCCGGTGCTGATCGCGGCGATCATCGTGGTCAGCAACGACGAGCGCGTGCTGGGCGAACATCGCAACGGCGCCGTGTCGAACGTGCTGGGAGTGACGACGGTGGTCGTCATGGGTGCGGCGGCGCTGACCATGGCTGTGACGTTCGCGGTGGGGAGCTGGTAGTTCATAGTCTGTGGTTTGTAGTCGGTGGTTTGGAGTTCGTGGCTGGCGCACGCATGCCGTATATTGATGCCACGCCCCCGTAGCTCAGCGGATAGAGCGCTAGCCTCCGGAGCTAGAAGCACAGGTTCGAGTCCTGTCGGGGGTACCATTCTGGATGTTGGAGGTTGGATGGCTCGGCTCCGGTCTCTTGTCTTGCGGCCGCGCGCGGTGTCGCCGCGATGTGCCGCCGGGCTAACCCCCGCCGCGCTGCGCCTTCTTGCGGAGCGCGGCCAGGACGGACGTAGCCTGTTCGCCGTCGATCGTCACCGTGACCCGCCCGATCCCGATGCCGCTCGCCCCGCCGCGCTCGGACGTGAGCGTCGCCCGCCAGCCGTCGCCCTTCACCTCTTGCTCGCCCGAAGGGCGTCCTCCGAGCTCAACCAGGTAGGCTTGCAGCAGCCAGGCCGGCATGCCGCCGAACACGGCCTGCGCCATCATCAGCCGCCGGCGACCGGTGGGAAGATCGCGATCTCGTCGTTGTCAGCGAGCAATGTCCCGAGCCCATCGAGGTAACGGATGTCGCGGCCGTCGATGAACACGGAGACGTACGGCACGACGCACCCCCCGGCGTTGACGATGTAGCCCTCCAGCTCCGGCGTCCGCGCGACCAGCTCGCGAATGACCTCGCCGACGCTCGCGCCGGCACGCCAGCCAACATCCACGTCGCGCTCGCCGCCTGCGCGCGCCCGCAGCGTGGCGTACAGCCGTATGACCCCCAAGCGCCTGCTCCTAGACGATCTCCAGACTCCTTGAGCTTCCGCTCCGGTACGACGCCGTTTTCCCAGCCGCGCGCCTCGTAATACTCGCGCAGCATCAGGTCCAGCTCGCAGACGTGACCTTCCGAGCCCTTCGCCGTGGACGGCTCTTCGAGGAAGCGCTTCGGCAGGTAGTCCGAACCCTCGCGGAAGCCGGCGAGATTGTTGTAGTGGCGCTCCAGGTTGTAGATGCGCTCGCCCGTGCGCAGCAGGTCGTCGCCGGTCACGGAGACGCCTGTGACGGCCGAATACTGCGCCGCGTACTCCTCCGGCCCCTCCGCGAACGCGGAGAACTTGCACAGGTCGAACGAGTCGGAGACCGCGTGCAGGTCCTGGAGCAGCTTGGTGAGCTTGCCCTTGCCCTCCCATGCCAGCGGGTCCGTCTTTTCCGGTACGCCGAGCAGCTCGCTGGCCGGGGTGTACGCGCGCAGGTGACAGGCGCCGCGGTTGCTCGTCGCGTAGGCGATGCCCATGCCCTTCAGCCCGCGCGGGTCGTACGCCGGCGTCGATTGCCCCTTCACCGCCATCGCCAGGTTGCCGTCGCCGAACTTCTCGGCGGCGCGCTGCGTGCCCTCGGCCATCGTGTCGCCGATGCCTTCTCGCCGGCCGATCATGTGCGTGAGCTGCACCATGCGGTCGGTGTCGCCCCAGTCGATGCGCTCTTTGATCAGCTCCTTCTCGCTCGCCTCCATCGACATGCCCAGCACTTGGCCAAGCTCGATGGCGTCCATGCCGTAGTCGTTGCAGAGGTCGATCATGTAGGCGATGGACTCGCGGCTGTCGTTCCCGCAGTTCGCGCCGAGCGCCCACGCCGGCTCGTACTCGAAGCTCTCCATGTGGACCGCGTATTTGCCGTGCGTCTCGACCTCCTTCTTGCAGGCGACCGGGCACGCGTGGCAGGTGGGGTCGTGGACGAGGATGGTCTCCTTGATCTTCTCGCCGGAGATCTCTTCGGCCGCGGCGTAGGTCGTCTGTTGCGAGTTCTTCGCCCCGAGCGCGCCGATCGTGTTCGTGATGTTCATCAGCACGTTGGTGCCGTACACGGAGAGCCCGCCCTTGCGTGGCGACGTCACGGTCGCTTCGTCCATGAGCACGGCGAGCGCGCGGGCGTGCGCTTTCTTGAACGCGTCCTTGTCCTTTGGCCTGGGGATCGCCTTCTTCGCCCGGACGACGACGGCCTTGAGTTGCTTGCTGCCCGCGACCGCGCCGGTGCCACCGCGGCCCGACGCGCGGTCGTTCTCGTTGATGAACGAGGCGTACCGCACGAGCTTCTCCCCGGCCGGACCGATCGCGATGACGCTCGTGTCGTCGCCGTAGCGCGCGAGCATCGTCTTGACCACCTCGTGCACGCCCTTGCCCCAGAGGTCCGAGGCATCGCGCAGCTCGACCTTGCCGTCCTCGACGAAGGCGTACACCGGCTTCGTCGCGCGTCCCTTGAACAGCAGTCCGTCGAACCCCGCCCATCGCAAGCGCGCCGCCGACCAGCCGCCGTGGTGCGAGTCCGTGACGGTGCCGGTAAGCGGCGACTTCGTGACGATCGCCATGCGGCCGCTCATGGTCACTTCGGTGCCGGTGAGGGGGCCGTTCATGAAGCAGAGCAGGTTGTCCGGCCCCAGCGGGTCGACCGTGGGGCCGTTATCGAAGACGTACTTCACGCCGAGCCCGCGCGCCCCGACGTACTTCCGCGCGTCGGTCTCGTCAATATGCTCGTAGGCCACCCGGCCGGAGGTGAGGTTGACGCGCGCGATCTTATCCGCGTAACCGCCCAGGTTCATGGCTGGTCTCCTTTCCCTGCGCCTGCCAAATCGTCCTTGCGAAGTTCTCCGGTGAGATTATGCTCCGGCCCGCGCGACTTCGCCACTGCCCGTTGCGAGATCCGTCCTCAATTCGCCGTTGCGGTCCGCCCGCCGTGGTGGAACGATTGGGCGCCGGCACACGCATCTGGCACGAGACCTACAAGGTGCCGACGGGCGCGGGTCGAAGCAGCGCGCGGTATGTGATTGTTCCGGCCCCGGCCCGGCGCGCACCCGGCATTTGAGCCGCTGGCGGGCCTCGGCGTGCTCAACCCCGCGCCGCCGCGGCGACCGCGGCGCGGTTCGCCGCCGGCGTTTCGGGCCGGATCGCGCATCCCGCCGTGAGCATGATGCCGCGGCCTGTTGCGAGTGCGTCGTGCGCCTGCGCACCCACCTCTTCCGGCGACATGGCGTGCAGGCGCGCCTGGTCGACCCCGCCCATCACCGCCTTGGGCGTGCGCCCCTTCACGTCTCGCAGGCTTGGATTACCCTCGCCGCGGTCCGCCCAGTTGAACGCCGCCACGGGGTAATCAAGCAGCGCATCGAGCATGTTGTGGTTGCGGCACACGTGCAGGACGTTGAACGGCGCGTCCGCCGCGGCCTCCAGCACCTTGAGGTCGTACGGCCGCCCGAATTCGCGATAGAAGCCGTCGTCGCAGGTGTCCCTGCTCGCCCACGCGAGCGGCGCGAAGAAGATGCCGGAGGCGCCGGCGCGCACGCATGCGCGCGCGTACCCCGCGAGCGTCCGGGCCGCGGCGTCGAGCGCGGCGTGCGCCGCATCCGGGCCGGCGCCCGCGATCTCGCGGAACGTGGCATCCGAGCCGCACAGCATGGCGACGACGGAGAGCGGCGAGAAGATGGTCTGGATCACGTCGACTTCGTCGCCGGCTTCCCCGACAAGCATCCACAACGCGCGCAGGTGCTCGCCGAACACGCCTTGACGCGGATCGATCGGTTTGACATCCGCCAGGCCGGCGGCATCGGAGATCATCGCGTGCGTCAGGCGGGGCTGCCGCTGCTCCGACGGCCGCTCGTACGTGTTGCCCCAGGCCTCCGCGAAGTAGGTGGCGCGCGGGTTGAACTTGATGAAGTCCCAGTCGTCGGCGCGATACGCTTCGAGCGTCGCCGCGACCAGTTCCTCGGGCGTCCACTCGCGCAGGAAATCGTGGCGCCAGAGCGATACGGGCGCGTGGTCGACGGGTTCGCCGGCCAGCGCGGCTCGGACTCGCTCTCGCTTGGTCATGCCGGTCATTGCCTGAGCCTCCATGCAGCGTGTAGACGTATCATGCGGCAGGGGGCCCCGGCGTCACAAGTGGCAAGCGGAAGACTCAAGAGCAAGAGGGAGCGACATGACTCTGGCGCCGGGGCACGCCGAACGCACCGTCGAAGCCTTCCTCGACAACGAGGACAGCGAAGACATCGTCAACCCGATCCACGCCACGGACTTCGCCCGGCGATACGGGTTCCGCGGCCCGCTCATCGGCGGCGTCACCGTCTGGGGATGGGCGACGCCGGCGATCCTTGAGGCCGCGGGCGACGCGTGGCTGGACCGCGGCTGGTCCGATTTCGTCTTCCGGCAGCCGGCGTATCCCGGCGACCGCCTGGAGGTCCGCGTGCGGCCCGCCAGCGGCAGCGATGACGGCTCGCTCGACGTCACCATGACGAACCAGGATGGCGTGGATTGCGTTGCCGCCAGCGTGGGACTCGGCGATGCGCCGTGGCTCGACGAACTCCGCACGCCGGAGCGCCTCCAGCCGGAGCCCGCGCCCGAACCGCGTCCGCTGCTCCTGTTGCATGGCACGCCCCCGGGCAACGACCTCGTGCCCATGTCGATCGGCATGTCCGTCGAGGATGCGCGGGCGTACGCGCGCGCAAGTCAGCGCACGGACGATCCGCGCTTCACGGGGGAGCACGCGCGTCTCCATCCCGGCTGGATTGCCGGCCGCCCCGAAGACCTGCTGCGGCACAACTACGCCATTCCCGCGTCGATGCACACGCGGAGCCGCGTGCAGCACCTGGCGAGGGCGGACGCAGGCCAGACGCTGACCATCGCGGCCCGCTTCATCGAGGCGTACGAACGCAAGGGACACCACATCGGCGTGTTCGATTGCCTGGTGCTCGGGGAAGACGGTGGGAAGCTGGCGCACATGCGTCACACGACGATCTTCCGCATCGCGCCTCCGCATGGGCGTCGTGACGCCGGGCGCCGGGGCCGGTTCAGCCGTTGAGCGCCTTGATCGACGAAGCATCGGCGACGGCCATGCCGGAGCGGGCGAGCATCAGCACCTGCTCGGCCATCGTCTCAAAGCCGGTGCCGACGGTGCCGCCTTCGAGGAAGCGCGCGTGAATGCCTTCAAGGATGACCGCCAGCTTGAAGTACGCGAGCACGACGTAGAAGTCCAACTCGCTGAGGTTGCGGCCGCTTCGCTCGGCGTAGCGCGCGATCGCCTCGTCGCGGGTCATGAATCCGGGCAGCCCCGTCACGCCCGCGCTGGCGATGCCGGGCGCGGCCGGCGCCGTGGCGGAGCCGCGGCCCGCCCAGTACATGATCTGCATCCCGACGTCCGCCAGCGGGTCGCCGAGCGTCGCCATCTCCCAGTCGAGCACGGCGGCGATGTGGCCGGCGTCGTCCAGGATGCAGTTGTCGAGGCGGTAATCGCCGTGCACGATCGCGGCATCGGACCGGGCCGGGATGGCGACCGACAGCCGGCGCGCAAGCTCATCGAGTTCCGGCAGCTCACGCTGCTTCGAGCGTACGAGCTGGTCGACGAAGCGGCGCACCTGCCGCTCGATGAACCCCTGCGGCTTGCCGAGGTCGCCGAGCCCAACCGCCGCCGGATCGAGCGCGTGAAGGTACACGAGCGTGTCGATCAGCTCTTCGCCCATGCGCCGCCGGGCGGGCTCGTCGTAGCGGCGCGCGACCTCGGCCGGGTCGGCCGGCACCAGGCCATCGACAAAGGACATGATGTAAAACGGTGCGCCGTTCACCTCCGCGTCCTCGCACAGTGCGATGGCATGAGGGACGGGGACGTTCGTCGGCTCGATCGCCGAGATCACCCGGAACTCCCGCTTCATGTCGTGGGCGGTCGGCAGCACGTGTGACAGCGGCGGCCGCCGCAGCACCCACGCCTGCCCGTCGGGCGATTCGATGCGGTACGTGAGATTCGAGCGCCCGTGGCCGATGATGTTCGCCTGAAGTTCGCTGACCGGCGCCACGTTGGCCGAGAACCACGGCGTCAGGCGCGCGAAATCGATGCCGGGGACGTTATCGCTCATGACGTGCGGGGTTCCTCCACTCGGGACCTGGGTCCTCCTTCCCGGCGAGGAAAGGAGAGCCCGCTGCGAGAACGCGCGGGCCGGTCATCCAGAGGAGAAGCTACGGCACAGCGAGGCTGACCGCAACGGGGGCGGGAGTCTGTCAGTCCGTCAGTGTTTCAGTGGTCAGTACGTCAGCCGAGCAACGCGTCGGACGGCTTGCTGACAGACTGATAGACCGACCGGCTAGGACGCCCGCACCAGCAGCACCGGGATGCTGGAGGAGTGCAGCACTTCCTCGGCGACGCTGCCGAACATGAGGCGGTTGATGCCCCGCCGGGAGTGCGTGGCGATGGCGATGACGTCCGCATCGATGTCCTTCGCGGTGTCGACGATCTGGCGTGCCGGCGGGCCCTGGCGGACAAGCGTGTTCACGTTGACGCCGCTCCGCCGCACCTGCTCGGCAACGCGGTCCAGGTAGTCCTGGGCCTGCTCCGTCAGCGCCGTGCGCGAGGCCGCTTCCAGCGCGCTCTTGCCGAGCGCGCCGCGCTCGCTCCAGTCCGCGCCGGCCGCATCGACGATGCGCAGCAGCGTCATCTCGGCGGCCATCGACCGCGCGACGTCGATGGAGTGCGGAATGACGCTCTCGGCGCGGGGCGTGCCATCGAGTGTGACGAGCAAATGCCGGTACATGGTTGACCTCCTCGATCCCCTTGCGGGACGGTGGCGCACTGCCTCGCAGACGATCCGGCGTCCACGGACTGCGCGATGAAGAGGCGTCGCATCGATGATGAGATCGCCCCTGACCCTGCTTTAACCCGTGAACAGTATCGGCAGATCTGACGCAAATCCGTGCTACCATGCCGCCGTGATCCGGACTCTGTTCGCGCTCAGCGCGATGCTGTTGGCGTTCGCCTGGGCGTGCGGCGGTAGCGGGGGAAGCGCGACAAGCACTCCCACCGCGGCACCGGGTCTCACCTCCACCACGGAAGCCGGGTGCCCGCCGGCCCTTGCGCACGCCGCCGGCAGCTTCAACCAGACACTGAGCAGCGGCGGCCTGGAGCGGACGTACATCCTGCACGTGCCCGCCGGGTACGACGGCTCGAAGCGCACGGCGCTCGTGCTCTCCTTCCACGGCTTCTCGCTGAATGCGGGGTTCTTCGCCCCGTACGCCGGCTTCGATGCCATTGCCGACCGGTCGGGATTCGTGGTGGTCACGCCCGACGCCGCCGGCTCGCCGGCGGTGTGGAACGCCGGCGGCACGGTGGTCACGGCCGACGATATCGCGTTCGTCCGCGACCTGCTCGCCAGGCTCGACCAGGAGCTCTGTATCGATCCCGGCCGCGTCTATGCCGGCGGCTACTCCAACGGCGGCGGCATGGCGCTGCGGCTCGCGTGCGAGATGCCCGAGCGCATCGCCGCGATCGGCGTCGTGGCAGCGACGTACGAGAACTGCCGCGGGCCCGTGCCGCTCATCGCGTTCCACGGCACCGCCGACCCGATGGTGCCGTTCGAGGGGGGCGAGGAGCCGCCCGGCAACATCTTCCCGTCGGTGCGGCGCTCGGTCTCAGAGTGGGCGCGGATGCTGGGGTGCGACGGTCTGCCGCTGATCGCGCGTGCTTCGAGCGAAGTCGAAGTTTCGACGTTTCAGCGATGCCCCTCGGGCGTGCAGGATGTGCTGTTGTACACCATCCTGGGCGGCGGGCACACCTGGCCGGGGGCGACAGCGCTCCCCGAGTACATCGTCGGAATGACGACGCAGCAGGTGAACGCGAGCGAGTTGATGTGGCAGTTCTTCGCTTCGCACCCGCACGGCGAGTAGCGGCGGGGCGTCACTCCGTACGCAGGATGTGGCGCTTGGTCCAGTCCCACGGCTGCGCCTCGGCGTAGTGCGGCAAGTACTCCTGCGCCATCTTCGGTATCAGCAGCAATACCAGCGGGACCGCGACGGCGCGGACCGAGCGCGGGTACAGCCGCGGCCAGAAGCGTGCGACGACGACGCAGTAGACCCACGAGTTCTCGAACAGGTTCGGGAAGATGAACAGCAGCACGCGCGCGTGGGTTAGCTCGAACACGATGAAGCTGCGGCGCGCGCAGCAGTACGCCATCTGGCGGGAATGATGATCGAGTCGGTCAGCCGATCAGTCGTTCAGGAGGCTGATGGGCTGACAGCCTTGAACTCGGCAGCGGATGCCCGGCCAGCTCGGCCCGGGCGTCTTGCTGAAAAACCCAGGCTGGGCACTTGCGGAACAGATGTTCTGTATGAGATAGTCGCGGTGCTATGACGCTTGCGAAGGTGCTTTCGTGCGCGGTCGTTGGCCTCGAAGGCGAGATCGTCGAGTGCGAGGTCGACGTGTCGCGCCGCGGGCTCAACAGCCTGGCCATGGTCGGCCTGCCCGACGCCGCGGTGAAAGAAGCCAAGGACCGCGTCGAATCCGCGATCAAGAACTCCGGCTTCCGCTTCCCGCAGGGGCGCATCATCGTCAACCTGGCACCGGCGGACCTGCGCAAGGAAGGGCCGACGTACGACCTGCCGATCGCCGTCGGCATCATGGTCGCCGCGGGTCAGGTGCTCGCCGATGTCTCGGACTGCGTCTTCCTCGGCGAACTGTCGCTCGACGGCGCCGTGCGGCACGCGCAGGGCATCCTGCCGATGATGGCGCTGGCCCGCGAGCGCGGCATCGGCATGGCGTTCGTGCCCGCGGTCGATGCGGCGGAGGCCGCGCTCCTGCCCGGCGTCACGGTCTACCCCGTCGCGACGCTGGCGGCCCTCCTGAATCACCTGTCGGGCGTGGAGCCGATCGCGGTCATGCCCGCGGGCGAGATTCCGGCACCGGCCGAGACGGTATGGGAGGGGACGGACTTCGGCGACATCAAGGGCCAGGAGCACGTTAAGCGCGCGCTCGAGGTTGCGGCGGCTGGCGGCCATAACGTGATGATGAGCGGCCCGCCGGGCAGCGGCAAAACGCTGCTCGCCCGCGCGCTGCCTTCGATTCTGCCGGCGATGAACGCCGAGGAGACGCTGGAGGCGACGAAGATCTACTCGGTCGCCGGCATGCTGCCGCCGGATACGCCGCTCGTCCAGCGCCGGCCGTTCCGCGCGCCGCATCACACCATCTCACATGCGGGGCTCGTCGGCGGCGGGCGCAACCCGCGCCCGGGCGAGATCACGCTGAGCCACCGGGGAGTGCTGTTCCTCGACGAGCTGCCGGAGTTCGGACAGCAGGTGCTCGAGGTGATGCGCCAGCCGCTGGAAGACCGCACCGTGACGATCTCGCGCGCGCAGGGGACCGTCACCTACCCGGCGAACTTCATGCTGGTCTGCGCCCAAAACCCCTGCCCGTGCGGATTCGCGGGCGACATGACGAAGGAGTGCAGTTGCTCCGAATCGACGATTACCCGTTACCAGAAGCGCATCTCAGGCCCCCTGCTCGACCGCATCGACATCTTCGTCGAGGTGCCGCGCGTGGAGTACGAGAAGCTGGCATCGGAGACGGCGGGCGAGTCGTCGCGGATGGTGCGCGAGCGCGTGCAGCGCGCGCGCTGCGTGCAGTCGCGGCGCTTCGCCGGCACGCGCTTCGTCTGCAATGCCGAGATGACGCCGACCGAAGTGCGCGAGTACTGTCAGTCGCGGCTCGACGAGCAAGCGCAGTCGCTGCTGCGGTTGGCGATGGCGCAGCTCTCGCTTTCGGCGCGTTCGTTCCACCGCGTGCTGAAGCTGGCGCGGACGATCGCCGACATGGCGGAGGCGGAGACGATCAGCTCGCACCACCTGGCCGAGGCGATCCAGTACCGCCAGCGCAGCCGGGTGTAGTCAGCGCGGGAACGGCGCGATACCCGTGGCGGCGATGCGCGTCTTGTAGACCGCGGTGCGTGCGGTGATGAAGAGCGTCGCGCCGTCCTCGCCCCAGGCGCAGTTCGCCGGCATCCGCGGGCAGTCGATGACGCCCAGCGGCCGGCCATCGGCTTCGAACACCTGCACGGTGGTCGCGCAGACGTAGAGCCGGCCCTCGCGGTTGACCTTCATGCCGTCCGGCCGGCCTTCCTCGCGCACGCAACCGAAGACGCGGCCGTTGCTCAGCGCGCCGTCCGGCGCCACGTCGAACGCGCGCACGTGGTTGCGGGCGGTGTCGGCGATGTAGAGCGTGCGCTCGTCGGGCGAGAACGCGAGCCCGTTGGGGCGGTCGAAGTTCGTCGCAAGCAGCGCCAGTTCGCCGGGCGGCGCGATCGTGAACACGCCGTTGTACGGCAACTCGCGCTGCTCCTCGGTGATGCCGTACGGCGGGTCCGTGAAGAAGATGCGGCCGTCTGAGCGCACGACGACGTCGTTCGGGCTGTTGAGGCGCTTCCCCTCGTACCGCGTGGCCAGCGCTTCGACCGCGCCGTCGCGCTCGATCGACACGCGCCGGTTCTCGTGCTCGCAGGCGATGAGTCGCATGGCGCCGTCGAGCGTCAGGCCGTTCGACTGGCCGGACGGCTCGCGGTAGACGTCGAGGCGGCGGTCCTGCCAGCGATGGATGCGGCTGTTCGGGATGTCGCTGAACAGCAGAAAGCCATCCGGGTGCCACACCGGGCCCTCCGTGAACCCCAGGCCTTCGGCCACGGGCTGCCAGGGCTCGCCGGTGACGAGCGCGCGCAGGCCATCATCGAATCGTATGGCGGGCACGGCGCTACGGAGTCCCCGGCGGCGAAGGCGTCGGCGGGGCGCCGGCGTCGTACGTCGGGAACGCGGCGATGGGGGTGAGCGACTCCGGCGCATCGATCAGCTTGCTGAGGCGTTCGAAGACGATCGCCGTGTAACGCTTGAGGTCGTTCTGGTTCGTGACCTCCGCGGTTTGAGTCTGGTCGTGTGTTTGCATCACGACGGTCATCTGGAACTCGCCGCGCAGCACGAGCGACGCCTGCGCCGCCGGACTGGTATTCCTGTACATAAAGGCCGCGTCGCTTCCCGGCACGTTGAGGTTCGATTCGGGACCGACCAACACCGCCAGGCCGCGACGAGTCCGGTCCAGGGTCTTGTCGCGCGCGGCCACATCCGGGAAGCGAGCGACCGTCGCGGTGACTGTGATAGGGCCGTACGTGGAGCGGGTGTTGAACGCTACCGCCGGACCTCCCTTCGGAGCGAATCCGCTTTCGACGTTGTAGCCGGGTGGCATGTCGCCTGATTGGAGCACTACGGCGTTGAGCAGGCTGTAATCGAAGGTGTCGTTGGCCGCGTTGGTCGCCGCGGCCGCAGTGAGGTCGGGAGACTTGCTGTTCCCGCCGCACGCGGCCGCCGCGGCGGCGACCAGGACGAGTACGGCAAACACCAATAACGCGTGAAACTTCATGCGGCGCTCCTAGAAGTCATCGGGGCAGTAGGGTGAGAACTCTGTCGCGAAGAGATCGCGGGCGGCCGCAACCGCCCCCTCGCTCGCCGCGCGTACAGCGCCGGCGCGCACTGACTCAGCCGGGTGGGTGAAGCCGTTGTAGATCGGTGCGAGCGCGCGGACGTCCAT
Source organism: uncultured Chloroflexia bacterium (assembly GCA_963701135.1). Lineage (GTDB taxonomy): Bacteria > Chloroflexota > Dehalococcoidia > DSTF01 > JACRBR01 > CAYJMJ01. The sequence continues at coordinate 1,270,025 of OY969567.1, read as the reverse complement.
CTCGAGCTCCGGTGCGGTCTGCGTGCGCTCGGCCGACATGCGCCCTTCGCGCGACTCAATGTGCCACGTGCCGGCGTTCCACGGCGCCGTCTCGTCGGTCAGCGCGACCGTCACGCCCTTGCCGGACGCTACGGGCAGGGCCGGCCGCATCTCGATGGCGCGCTGCACGTCGATCAGGCGCAGCATCGTCCCGAACCACGCGCCGGGCGGCTCGGCGATGTGTACCGGCTCCTCGAAGGCGTCGGGGAGCGGGTCATCCTGGCTCGTCGTCAGCACGATGCGCGTCACCAGGTCGTGGTTCAGGAGGTACGCGAGCACCGCTGCGTACGCATCGCCGTCGAGTGCGACCCAGTCGAGCGCTCGCAGCGTGGTCTCGCCGAACGGGCTGTTGCCGGTTTGCCGGTGGCGCGTCCGGTAGATGACGTACCCGCGGGCCTCGCCGTCCGCGTTCGACCAGATCGCGGCGTCGGGGACGCCTTCGCCGTAGTCCTGGAAGATATTGTATCGCCAGCGCTCCTCGCCGCGGCTGAGCGCGCCGTTCCGCGGGGCGTAGTGGCGTGTGTATAGCGCTTCGAACCGCTGCCACGCGTCGGCGCCGACGCGCTCCCAGCGGCCATCGGCCGCCGGCCGGCGCACGCGCGACGTCTTCGGTTCGAAGGCGTAGCTCATCGTGCGGGCCGCCATCTCCCAACCGAAGCGGCGGTAGAGCGAGTAGTGCGGCGTCCACAGCATCGACAGCGGCTGGCCGGCATCGCGCATCGCCTCGAGCGAGCGGCGCAGCATCGCGCCGACGTAGCCACCGCGCCGCCGCTCCGGCAGGCAACTCACGGAGGCCACGCCGCCCGTCGGTATCCGCGCGCCCCCCAGATACTGCTCGAACGGGATGATGACGAGGCCCGCGGCCATCTGTCCTTGCTCGAACGCGGCCAGCGCCCATTCGCGCTGATAGTAGCGGCTCCGGCGCGCGAAGCCCGCCTCGCCGCGGTCGCCGTTGAAGGCGTAGGCCGAGATGAACGCGTGCTGCGCCCATTCGTCGTCGCTGCGTGGCGGCCGGATCTCGATGCCCATGGTGCAAGAAGGTTACAGGCTGGCGGCGCTCGATTACAGGCCGCCGGGCGCCTCGGGCCGAGGCTTGGCTGATTCTCCCGGACCGTAGTGCGGCCGGACGGCCGTAGCTCCGGACGCTCGCCGCGGGTATAGTCGGCGCGATGAAACAGCCGGGATTGCTTGCCAGTATTCGCGCCGACCTGCTCGCGCACGACCGCTTCGCCATCGGCGAGGGATGGGTGCCGGCGGGGCGCGGCATGGGCGCGTGGTGGTGGCGCTACCGCCGGAACCACCATGCCGCCGGCATCATGATCCTCTACCGGCTGCGGGAGTGGGCGCGGCGGCGTCCGAGCGGCCCGCTCCCGGGGCTGTGCGACCGCCTGATGGAGATCGTGCACGGCACCGCGATCAGCCGCGAGGTCAAGCTCGGCGTCGGCGTGTACTTCCCTCACGGCGATGCGCACATCCACGGCGAAGCGACGATCGGCGACTGCGCGATCGTCGGTGTGTACACCGGGATCGGGCTCCGCGGCAGCTTCTTCTCCGAGGACATGGGGACGCGCGGCCCGACGATCGGCGCCTACACGCGCATCGGCACCGGCGCGAAAGTGCTGGGCGCGATCACCGTCGGCGATCGCGCCGTCATCGGCGCCAACGCCGTCGTGCTCGACGACGTGCCCGAGGCGGCGACGGTAGTGGGCGTGCCCGCGCGCATCGTGCGGCAGGGCCCTGTCGGCGACGAATTGCCGGCGGCGCTGGAGCGGCTGGAGGCGTTGCGGCGCCGGACGGCGACGACAGACAACGGAGAACAGACGGGGACGACAACAGACAACAGAGAACAGACCGGGACGACAACAGAGGACAGACAACAGACAACAGAGGGTGCGTGACACTCCGAGAGCAGAGAGCAGAGAGCAGAGAGCGGAGAGCGGAGAGCGGAGAGCAGAGGACAGAGGACAGAGGACAGAGGACAGAGGACAGAGGACAGACGGTTGCGCGCTACAGCGATCCCGAGGAGCGGCGGTGGCCGTCGATCTGGCGGTTGACGGTGATCACGCCGCGCACTGACTCCAGCTTGCCATCAGCCGGCTGAGCTGGTCGATGCCGGTCGTCTCCAGCGTGAGGTAGACCGACGTCGTGCGGTCGTCGCTCGTGCTCGGTGCGCACGCCGACCATGTTCACCTTCTCCTCGGCGACGATCGTGCTGATGTCGCGCAGCAGGCCGACGCGGTCCCACGCCTCGATGTGTACCGCGACCGGGTACAGCTCGCCCGTGCGGCCCCACTCGACGTCGACGAGGCGCTCCTGCTCGTCTTCGTGGAGGACGTTGTGGCAGTCGGCGCGGTGGACGGTGACGCCGCGGCTCCGGGTGACGTAGCCGATGATGTCGTCGCCGGGCACGGGGTTGCAGCAGCGGGCGATCTGGGTCAGCAGGTCGCCGGTGCCGAGCACCTGGACGGTGTGGCTCTGCGTCGCGGCGGCGCGCGCCGGGCCTTCGACTGCTGGCAGCTCCGGCTCGTCGTCCTTGTGGATGCAGCGGCGCCAGGCGCATCGCGACCTGGTGCCGTGCTGACGCCGCCGTAGCCGAGCGCGGCGAAGAAGTCGTCGAGCGTCTCGTACTTGAAGAACTTGCAGGATGCTCGTCCTGGCGCTCGCTCAGCGTACAGGCCGAGGCGGCGCAGCTCCTTGCTCGAGCATCTCGCGGCCCGCGGTCGATGTTCTCGGCGCGCTCCTGCTTGCTTGAACCACTGGCGGATCTTCTCGCGGGCGTGGCCCGTCTTCGACGTAGCCCAGGTTCGGGTTGAGCCAGTCGCGCGACGGCCCGCGCGAGTTCTGGCCGGCGAGGATCTCGACGACGTCGCCGTTCTGGAGCTGGTAGTTGAGCGGCACCAGGCGGCCGTTGACCTTGCGCGCCGACGCAGTGGTGGCCCAGGTCGGTGTGGATGCGGTAGGCGAAGTCGATCGGCGTGGCGCCGGCGGGCAGGTCCTTGATCTCGCCCTTCGGCGTGAAGACGAAGACCTGGTCCTGGAAGATGTCGGTCTTCACCGACTCGACGAACTCCTCGGCGTCCGGCATCTCGCGCTGCCACTCGAGGAGCTGGCGCAGCCACGACATGCGCTCCTCGAAGCGCAGGTCGCGCGGCTTGCCGCCTTCCTTGTAGCGCCAGTGCGCGGCGACGCCGTACTCGGCGAGCTGGTGCATCTCGTGCGTGCGGATCTGGATCTCCAGCGGCCGCGCGCCGATCGCCATCACGGTCGTGTGCAGCGACTGGTAGACGCTCTCCTTCGGGTTGGCGATGTAGTCGTCGAACTGGCCCGGGATCGGGTCGCCAGAGGCCGTGCACGACGCCGAGCGCGTTGTAGCAGTCGGCGACGGTGTCGACGAGCACGCGCAGCGCGAGCAGGTCGTAGATCTCGTTGAAGCGTCTTGCCGCTCGGCCGGCGTACTTCTGCATCTTCTGGTGGATGCTGTAGATGTGCTTCGCGCGGCCCTGCACCTCGGCCTTGATCGCCGTGCTTCGCCAGCTCCTCGCGCAGGATCTTCTCGACCTGGGCGATGTAGCGCTCGCGCGCGGTGCGCTTCGACTGCGATGAGCTGCGCGATCTGCTTGTAGCGCTCCGGCTCGAGGTACCGGAACGACGAGGTCCTCCAGCTCCCACTTGATCTGCCAGATGCCGAGCCGGTTGGCGAGCGGCGCGTAGATCTCCATCGTCTCGTGCGCGATGCGCAGCTGCTTCTCGGGCGGCTAGGCGTCGAGCGTGCGCATGTTGTGCAGCCGGTCGGCGAGCTTGATGATGACGACGCGCATGTCCTCCGCCATGGCGAGGAACATCTTGCGCAGGTTCTCGGCCTGGATGTCGCGGTCGCCGCGGGCGCTCGCCCGGCGCGAGCCACGGGATGCGCTCCAGCTTCGTCGCGCCGTCGACGAGCTTCGCCACCTCGGCGCCGAAGCGCCGCTTGAGCTCCTCGTTCGGGACGCCGCAGTCCTCCTGCACGTCGTGCAGCAGCGCGGCGGCGATGGCCGCGGCGTCGAGCTGCAGGCCGGCGACGGTGAGCGCGGCGTCGAGCGGGTGGACGATGTACGGGTCGCCGGTGAGCCGCGTCTGGCCGCGTGCGCCTCGGCGGCGAACGCGTACGCCTCCTCGACCAGGCGCACCTTGTCGGCGGGCAGGTAGCCGGTGACCTTCTCGAGCAGGGGCTGGACGCTGGGCTCGTGGGCGATCGTAGTCATCGAGCGGTCAGGTACCTCATGTACTCAGTGTGACTCACGGGGGACGGCGGCGTCCTTCGTAAGCCCCAATTCCGCCAGGATCTTCTCGACGGGCGTGCCGCCCTGCTTCGCGTAGCCCCTCATGCGGGCGCGCATCAGGATCGTGTCGTGCTCCTCGCGGGTGGCCTCGAACATCAGGAGCAGGGCATCGGCCACCAGGTCCTTGGCCGGGCGATGCGTCTTGGCGGCCTCGACCTTGAGGGCGGTGTAGAGCTCCTCGTCGTCGAACACGATCGTCATACGTCGGGACATTGTCGGCACCCCTTGGCGTACTCCACACGTCTATACGCCTGTACGTCCAAGCGTACGTACGCCTATTGTATCAGCGGTGGACATGAGAGGCGCGAGGTGGGGCTGGACGTTGGGGAGCGCTCTCGATCGTCGAGCTTCCAGCTTCGAGGCGGCAACGACCGGTATTCTGCGGCGATCGGAGGCGACACAGCCGGATGAGCGAGACGGACAAGGGCGCGCAAGGGCAGAAGTTCGCGGCGCCGCGGGGCACCGCGGACGTGCTGCCCGAGGACTGGCCGTACTGGGCGTACGTGCGGGACACGGCGGAGCGCGTCTGCGCGTCGTTCGGCTATCGCCGCATCGAGACGCCGATCTTCGAGCACGCGGGCGTGTTCCTGCGCACGTCCGGCGACGGGACGGACATCGTCGAGAAGGAGGTGTACCTCTTCGAGGACCGCGGCGGCGACACGCTCGCCCTGCGGCCGGAGGGCACGGCGCGCGTCGTGCGCGCGTACATCGAGCACGGCATGGCGAGCCTGCCGCAGCCGGTGCGGCTGTTCTACATCGCGCCGAACTTCCGCTACGACCGCCCGCAGGCCGGCCGCTATCGCCAGCACACGCAGTTCGGCGTCGAGGCGATCGGCGACGGCGACGCGCTCGTCGACGCCGAGGTCATCGACCTGCTGTGGACGTTCTTCCGAGCGCTGGGCCTGAGCGGCTTCACGCTGAAGCTGAACACGATCGGCGACCCGGCCTGCCGCCCGCGCTACATCGAGGCGCTGCGCGAGTACTACCGGCCGCTGCTCGACTCGGTGTGCGCCGACTGCCGGCGTGCGCTTCGAGAAGAACCCGCTGCGGCTGCTGGACTGCAAGGAGGAGCGCTGCCAGCCGGCGATCGCCGGCGCGCCGCGTCTCGCAGCGACTACCTCTGCGAGGCCTGCCGCGACCACTTCGGACGGCTGCGGTCGTACCTCGACGCGCTGGGCATCGACTACGCGATCGACGAGCGGCTGGTGCGCGGGCTCGACTACTACACGCGCACGGTCTTCGAGTGCCACCCGGCCGTCGAAGGCGCGCAGAGCAGCATGGGCAGCGGCGGCCGCTACGACGGCCTGGCCGAGCTGCTCGGCGGCCCGCCCACGCCCGGCATCGGCTTCGGCACGGGCTTCGAGCGGCTGATCATCAACCTCAAGCGGCAGGAAGCGCCGCTGCCGCAGCCGGAGCCGCTCGCGCTGTACGTCGCGCACCTGACGCCCGAGGCGGCGCACGTGGCGCTGCAGCTCGCGGATGCGGTGCGCGCCGGCGGACAGCCAGGCGATCATCGGCGGCGCGGGCCGCAGCCTGAAGGCGCAGATGCGGCACGCTGACGCGCGCGGCGCGCGCTACGTCGCGATCATCGGCGCGGACGAGCTGGCCGCCGGCGAGGTGACGCTGCGGGACCTGCGAGACCACAGCGAGCGCCGCGTGAGCATCGACGCGGTCGCTGGCGCGGTGCGTGATGCCTGACATGCTGGTGCGCCTGTACGACCTGCCGGACGCCGCGCCGTACGACGCACGCACGGCGTCGAGCGGCATCTCCGTGCGGCGCATGGACGCGTGGGACCGCGCGCCGGTGCGCCGCTTCGTGCTCGATCACTTCACCGAGAACTGGGCATCGGAGGTCGAGCTCGCGTTCTCGACGGGCACCCGATCACGGGCTTCGTCGCGGTGAAGGACGGCGAGATCGTCGGCTTCGCGGCGTACGAGTGCAGCCGCCGCGGCTTCTTCGGCCCGACGGGCGTGCGGGAGGACCTGCGCGGGAACGGCGCCGGTGCGTCGCTGCTCATGCGCTGCCTGGAGGCGATGCGCGAGATGGGGTACGGGTACGCGATCATCGGCGGCGTCGGCCCGGCCGAGTTCTACGAGAAGGTGTGCGGCGCGACGGTCATCGAAGGCAGCGACCCGGGCGTGTACGGCGCGCTGTATCGCGAGAGGGCGCGCTCGATGCGCAGCCGAACGCAGTGACCGCGCGGACACGCGTCGCCGGATGCTACCATGTGGCGAGAGGATGAAACCCCCTCCGGCAGGGGGTTTCGGCATGTGTGGCGATGTTCGACAGGCTCGAAGCAACTGAACAGCGGTACGACGACCTGACCCAGGAGATGGCGCAGGCCGGAGATCAGCGGCGACTACGAGAAGCTCCAGGCGATCGCGAAGGAGCGCGCATCGATCGAGCAGGTGGTCGAGCTGTACCGCGAGTGGAAGGCGAACGCGAAGGCGACTCGAGGAAGCGCGCGTCCGTCCTCGGCGACAGCGACCCCGAGATGGCCGCGATGGCCAGGGAGGAGATCGAGGCGCTCGACTGCGAAGCGCGCCGACCTCGAAGCGCGGCTGAAGCGCGCGCTCGTGCCGAAGGACCCGCGCGACGACCGCGACGTCATCGTCGAGATCCGCGCCGGCACCGGCGGCGACGAGGCGGCGCTGTTCGCGGCCGACCTGTACCGGATGTACACGCGCTACGCCGACCGCCGCCGCTGGACGGTCGAGGTGGTGTCGATGAACGAGATCGGCATCGGCGGCTTCAAGGAAGTCGTCTTCGAGGTGCACGGCGCACGGCGCGTACTCGCGGCTGAAGTACGAGAGCGGCGTCCACCGCGTGCAGCGCGTGCCGGCGACCGAGGCGCAGGGCCGCATCCACACGTCGACGGCGACGGTCGCCGTGCTGCCGGAGGCGGAGGAGGTCGAGGTCGCGATCAACGAGTCGGAGCTGCGCATCGACATCTTCCACTCGGGCGGCGCCGGCGGCCAGAACGTGAACAAGGTGGCGACGGCCGTGCGGCATCACGCACCTGCCGACCGGCATCGTCGTCGTCTGCCAGGACGAGCGCTCGCAGCTCAAGAACCGCACGAAGGCGATGGCCGTGCTGCGCGCGCGGCTGCTCGACCAGAAGCAGAGCGCGCAGGCGGACGAGATCGCGGGCGCGCGCAAGCAGCAGGTCGGCAGCGCCGAGCGGTCGGAGAAGATCCGCACGTACAACTTCCCGCAGGACCGCCTGACCGACCACCGCATCGGCCTGACGGTGCACAACCTGCCGCGGATCCTGGACGGCGAGATCGACGACGTGATCGACGCGGTATCGGCGAACGAGGAGGCGCGGCAGCTCGAAGACGGGGCGAGCGGCGCGTAGTGCAAAGCGTGTAGTGAGTGAGTAGCCGGCCATGACGCATCGGCTCGAGATCGAGTTCTGCACGGTGTGCAAGTTCCAGGGGCGCGCGTTCTGGCTGGCGCGCGAGCTGTTCGATCAGCGGCCGGACCTGGCCGGCGAGATCGTGCTCATCCCGTCGTCCGGCGGCGTGTTCACCGTGCGCTACGACGGCGCGACGGTGTTCGACTACGCCACCGCCGGCCGCTTCCCCGAGCCCAAGGACGTGCGCGAGGCGGTGCTCGCCGCCAGCGGCCGTCCGCCGACGCCGAAGCGGCATGGGTAGCGAGGAGCTGTCAGCTGTCAGCTATCAGCTATCAGCTCTCAGCGGATTCCTGTCGGCGACGTCACTCGTTGACATGCAGGTTCAATGCTGCGAGCCGACCGGCTGACAGCTGATAGCTGACAGACTAAAGGCTTCTCTCCATGACCATTGCCGAAACCGTGCACGCGGCCGCGGAACGGCTCGAAGCCGAAGGCATCGACGATGCGCGGCTCGAGGCGGAGGTGCTGCTCGCACACGCCCTCGGCATCGACCGGGCGCATCTGCTCGCCAACCTGCGCGATGACGCTCCCGGCGACGCGGCGGCGCGTTTCGAGGCGATGCTCGTGCGCCGGCTCCGCCACGAGCCGCTGGCGTACATCGTCGGGCATCGCGAGTTCTACGGCATCGAGATTGCGTGTGCGCCCGGCGCGCTGATCCCGCGGCCGGAGACGGAGATGCTCGTCGAGGTGGCGCTCGACGAGATACGCGTGCGCGGCAGCAGACCTCCGCATCGCCGACGTCGGCACGGGCAGCGGCGCCATCGCGGTGGCGATCGCCCTCAACGCCCCGGAGGTGCGGGTCGTCGGCGATCGAGGCCTCCGGCGAGGCGCTGGCGGTCGCCCGGCGCAACGTCGAGCGGTACGGCCTCGGCCAGCGCGTTGACCTGCGAACGGGCGACCTGCTGGAGGAGGCCGGTGTGTTCGACGTCATCGTCGCGAACCTGCCGTACGTGAGCGAGGGCGATTGGCCGTCGCTCGCGCCCGAGATCCGCGGCCACGAGCCGCGGGCGGCGCTTGTGGCGGGGCCGTCCGGCACCGAGGTCGTCGAGCGGCTGCTCGTCGAAGCGCCGCCGCACCTGGCGCCGGGCGGCGTCCTGGCGGACGAGATCGGCGACACGCAGGCCGAGCGCGTCCTGGGCACCGCACGGCGCTGCTTTCGCGAGGCCCAGAGCTACGTTATGAAAGACCTCGGCGGGCGCGACCGCGTGCTCGTCGTACGGAATACGGCGGGAGGCTGACTCTTGGGCGGTGAGGACATGCGGCGGGCGGTAGAAGCGCTGGCGGAAGCGCGCGTGCGGGACGACGTCGCCGCCTTCGCGTCATACATGACGCCGCAGGCGGTGCTGCAGCTCGGCGGCAACGGCATGGGGGCGCCGGCGCTGCCGCGCCCGGGCAAGTTCGAAGTTATTGACATAACCGGAGAGGGCGGCGGCGGGTCGGCGTCCGTAAGGTTCAGCGGCCGCGGCGTCAGCTATGAACTTCGCACGCGCTGGCAGTTGGTCGATGGGATGTGGAAGGCCGTCGAGGCAGAAGTGCCCGCGGCGTCGGTGCGCACCTCGTGGTGGCGGCGCCTCTTCCGCGGATCGCCGTCGGCGCCGCCTAAGGTCGAGCGGAGAGACCTCAGTTGAGCTTCGACGAGCGTGCGTTCAGCTTCGAAAGCGGCGGCTTCCGCATCGAGGCGGCGCTCCACGAGGGCGGCCATGCCCTCGCTGCGGTGGTGCTGCACCCGCATCCGCAGTACGGCGGCGATATGGACAATCACGTCGTCGTGGCCCTGTGCCGCGTCCTGGCCGATGCCGGGGCGACCACGCTCCGCTTCAACTTCCGCGGCGCAGGCCGCAGTCAGGGTAGCTTCGACGGGGGCCGCGGCGAGGCCGCCGACGCCCGTGCCGCACTCAATGCCCTCGGCGAGCTTCGGCCCGAAGCAGGCCTGGTGCTCGCCGGCTACTCGTTCGGCGCGGCCGTCGCCGCCGCCATCGCCGGCGACGTGTCGGCCCGGGTGCTGGTCCTGGTCTCGCCGCCGGTCGCCTTCGCTCCGCTCCCAGACCTGCCCGGGGATGCCGAGACGCTGATCGTCACGGGCGAATGGGACGACATCGCGCCGCCGGAGCGCCTCCGCGCGCTTGCGGGTCCGCGGCGTACCGTCGCAATTGTGCCCGAAGCAGGGCACGCCTGGTGGCCCGGCGTGGACCCGCTCGCCGATGAAGTTTCCTCGTTCATTCGGAGTCTGGCGCCCTCTCCTCTCTAATCCCCCTAGGGATGCTGCCGATAACGGGTACGTGGAATCGGCGGCCTCTCTGAGGGAAGGCGACCGCGTAGAAGTACGCCGGATTGTCCTCGTCTCCCGTATCGCGGGCGTGCTGGTGGCGGTCGCCCTCGTCACGGCGGCCCTGTGGGTGCATCGAAGCGCCCCCGGCTCGCCGAGCGCTGTCTTCGCCTACTTCACGGTCGCTGTCGGGCTCGCGGCGTTCGTCGCGCTGTTGACGCTGGCGCGTATCGGCCATGCGAAGGTGCTGGAGCGCAGCCTGGCGGAGGTCCGGCACCTGACCGGGCAACTCCGCGAAATGGCGGAGCGCGACGCTCTGACGGGCCTCTTCAACCTCCGGGCATTCCACGAGCTGACGGAGCAAGAGCTGCACCTGGCCCGCCTGGAGCACCGCTCGGTGAGCCTGATCGTCGCCGACCTGGACAACTTCAAGCTGCTGAACGACTCGTTCGGGCACCAGTTCGGCGACATGGTGTTGTGCGAGACCGGCAAGGTGTTTGCGGCAGCCGGCCCGCAGGGCGCCGTCGCCGCCCGCCTTGGCGGCGATGAGTTCGCCATCATGCTGCCCGGCTCCACCCGCGAGGACGCCGTGACCACCGCCAACCGCATCGACGCGCGGCTGCGTCAGCAGCGGCTCGAGGGGCAGCCGTCCGGGACGCTCGGCAGCTTCGGCATCGCCACGTTCCCTCGCGACGGCGACAGCGTGCAGGCGCTCTTCGCCGCCGCCGATGGCCGCATGTACGGCGAGAAGCACCGACGCAAGGCCGAGACGCTGGCATCGCTTGCGGGTGCTTCGCGCAAGCTGTTCGTGCGCGTCGGCCGGGCCATGCGTCCCGACCAGACCACCGTCCAGATCCTGCATGCGGTCGCTACCGCGGCGCGGGAAGAGTTCGGTCTGACGCTCGCGGCCATCACCATCGAGCCGCGCGCGCACCACCCCCGCATCGCGGTCGCCGCGGCCACCGATCCCGAGATCGAGGCAGCGTGTGTGGAGGCGGGCGCGCGCGAGACGCTGGACGCCGCCACGATCGGCAAGCGGCTCCCGGCCGAGGCGTGGGTGATCGATGCGTCGGTACCCGACGAGCAGGGAGATGGCGGCACGCTCATGCTCGCCGGCCTGCCGATGACGTCGTTCCGCCCGGACGCGCCGGTCGTGATGGCGCTCGCCGACCTGATCCAGGCCGTCGCCGCGAACGGGCGCGCGCACGTCGAGGCGGTCCGCGCGGGGCGCGAGCGAGACATCCACATCGACCTGGCCCACGCGCTTGCGGGCGGCGGCTCGCTCGAAGAACGGCTGGGCAACGTCGCCGGCACCATCGCGGAGTTCATCGGCGCGACATCGGTGACGATCGCAGGTCTGGCGCAGGGTGAAGGCGTCGTGCCGTACAACATCGCCTCGGGCCTCGGTGGAAGGGTGAAGGAGCGATGGGTGGAAGCGCGGCGCTCGCCCAAGGGCCGGGAGTTCGTGCGGATCATGGCCGAGGTGTCGCCGTGCGTATTACTAGATCCGCAGCACGATGAACGAGTGCCGGAGTTCGAGCGTCGGCTCATGTCCTCCGCGGGCGTTGGAGCGGCGGCGATCTGCCCGATCCGCTTCGACGGCCAGGTGCTCGGCATCGTCTGCGGCATCAGCACGGAGCGCGACTTCTTCAACGAGGAGCTGATCGCGGTGTTGATGACGATCGCCGACCACCTCGCGCCGGCGATCAACGTCGCGCTGCTGCGGGACCAGCTCGAAGCTTCCTACGCACAACTCGAACAGGAGAGCCGCGAGTCGCTGTCGCGGCTGGCCGATGCCGCCGAAGCGCGCGACCCGCACACCGGAGGTCACCTGCGCAGGATCCGTCACTACAGCGTTGAACTGGCCCGCCACATCGGCCTGTCCGAAGACGAGGCGCAGGCGATCGGCCTCGCGTCGACGATTCACGACCTGGGCAAACTCAGCCTTTCCGACGAGGTGCTGCTGAAGCCGGGCAAGCTCACGCCCGACGACTGGGAGCGGATGCGCGCACACCCGGAAGACGGGGAGCGGCTCATCGGTGGTTCGCCGAAGTTCGCGACCGAGCGCGCGGTCGCCCGCTGGCACCATGAGCGCTGGGACGGCACCGGCTACCCCGACGGCCTCAGCGGCGAGGAGATCCCGCTGGCGGCGCGCATCGTCGCCGTGGCGGACGCGTTTGACGCGCTCACCACGGAGCGCCCGTACAAGCGCGCTTGGACGCTCGTCGAGGCGGTGGCGGAGCTCATCGACACGCGCGGAAGGTTGTTCTGCCCGAAGGTCGTAGACGCGCTCGATGCGCTGTGGCGCTGCGGCCGCCTCTCCGAAATCTACGAAGCGGCCGAGCTGGAAGAGGACGCGCTGGGGCACCGTCATCGCGAGGCCGCCTAGCGTCATCACCTCCTTCGAGCACATGCTCGAAGCCGCGCCAGATTCGCGCGGAGGCGCCCGTAAGGGGCATGCCCTAGTCACATCGCACTGGTTGCCTCCGTGTCGTACCTGCCGCCGACTGGGGATCGGCTCCATTCCAGGGATCGCTCGCCAGCCGGAACTATATTCGCGGGAATCGCGGCGGTGTCCGGTCTTCGGCGTTGGGGGGCGCGATCTCCACCTTCGCCGGGCCCAATCGATTCTGCGGCCGCCTCGCTTCCCGGGCTCACGCATTGCTCGTTCGCCACAGATCGCGCCAGGGGCGGCCGAGATTAGACGTGGGTCAGCTTGCCCGGCGAGACAATCTCGCCCGGCATCTGGGGGTTTCTCTTGACGCAACGAATAGCCGCATACCTGGAGTCCGTGCGCCCATCGCACGTCCGATGGCTGCCGCTTGGCGTCGTCGCAGGCGTCGCCGCATGTGCGCTTCTCGCTTCACTTGCCGCCGGCTCGGGCCAGGTCGAAGACCCGGGACCATCAAACGTCGCGGCCGATTCACCGGCCATCCGCCTTGCGTCGTCGATGCAGGCCGTGCCCGCAGCCGCCGTGGGCGAGCAGCCCAGGCTTACGACGAGCTACGCGGACCACGCGCGCCGCATCAGCACGTCGCCGGTGGCCGTGCCGCTGGCGACGGCCGAGACGGCGAGCGTGGCCCTCGTCCAGAGTTCGCCATCGCAGGTCGGGGCGCTGTCAATGAAGTATCGCCGGGACACGTCGTCGACCTGGGCGCGGCCGCCATCGCCGGCGGAGGCGCCGGAGGCTGTGACTGCCGCCGCGACGCCGACTACGGCGAGCGGCACGGTGCCCGGCAACGAGGCGCTGTCACCGCTGGGCTGGCGGGGGGAGTACTACAACAACACGACGCTGAGCGGGGCGGCGGGCCTGACGCGGCTGGATGCGGCGCCGCTGGCGTTCAGCGTGGGCGGGGTCGCCGGGGCCGGGGATCAGCGCCGACTACTTCTCGGTGCGGTGGACGACGACGGTGGACCTGCCGGGGGGGACGTACGACTTCTCGGCGCGGCACGATGACGGCGCGCGGCTGAGCGTGGACGGGCAGGTGGTGCTGGACACGTGGTGGGACCAGGCGCCGACGGCGTACAGCGCGAGCGCCAGCCTGGGAGCGGGGCCGCACACGCTGGTGTACGAGTACTACCACACGTGGGCGGGGGCGGTGGCGGAGCTGGCGCTGGCGCCGGTAGGCACGCCCGTGCCGGCGACAAGCACGCCGGCGGCGACAAGCACGCCGGCGGCGACGAACACACCCGTACCGGCGACAAGCACGCCGACGCCGACGCCGGTACCGGCGACAAGCACACCGACGGCGACGCCGGTGCCGCCGGCGCCGACCGCGACGCAGGCGCCGGGCGCGTCGACGAGCACCCCGACGCCGGTGCCTCCGACGCCGACGCCGACGCGGACGCCGACGCCGCTGCCGCCGACGGCGACGCCGACGCGAACGCCGACGCCGGTGCCGCCGACGGCGACGCCGACCCGGACGCCGACGCCGACCCCGGTGCCGGCGACGGCGACGCCGACCGTGCAGGCGGCGGGGCGGGACAAGCTGCTGCAGCCGTTCGCGAGCGACAGCGCGTGGAACCTGCCGCTGGGGGCGCAGCTGAGCCTCGTGGCGGCGAACCTGCCGAAGACGTTCATGAGCGTCGACGAGGAGCCGATCATCCTGGCGCCGGCGGCGCCGCTGCGGGACGCGTACCAGAACTGGGACTGGCCGGCGTCGTGCCGGACGAGCGGGGCGACGTACCTGGGGCGGTTCCCGGTGCCGGACGGATACGTGGTGCCGCAGCCGAGCGGCGGCTTTTTGCCGAACTACTCGGGCGGCGTGCTGCTGGGGGACGGCCGGACGATCGTGGAGATGCAGTACGGGACGCGGTGCAGCGGCACGGGGCCGCTGACGATGGGGATCCAGCGGGACCGGCACGACATCTACGGGAGCGGGCTGGGGTACGGCATCGGCGGCCACGGCGGGAGCGGGCTGTCGGGGGTGGCGGGGTCGTTGCGGGTGTGGGAAGTGCAGTCCAACGCGCCGATCCGGCACGCCTTGAAGCTGACGATCAGCGCGAAGTTCCTGTCGAAGTCAAACGGGGGGCACCGGTGGCCGGCGGTGGTAGCGGACACGGGGTACAACGTGCCGGGGGACTTCATGGAGTACGTGGGGGCGAACCCGGCGTTGCGGATGGGGTCGCTGCTGGTGCTGCCGCCGTCGGTGGACATCAATGGGCTGGGCTTGCAGACGGCGATGGGGAAGCGGCTGGCGTGGACGCTGCAGAACTACGGGGCGTACATCGTGGACTCGGGGCCGCAGACGTGGACGCCGCACCTGTGGGTGGTGGAGTACGGGGTGCAGCAGGCGATGGAGGGGCGCTGGGGGTACCCGATGGACGGGGGCGCGATGAACAGCGACTCGCTGACGCTGCTGTCGCTGCTGCAGGTGGTGGACAACAACGGGCCTGGGAGCGTGGGCGGGAGCGGGACGCGGGTGCAGCCGCTGCTGCCGCCGATCAGCAACTGACGGCCGCACGCTGAGCTGAACATAACGCAGGCCCGCCACTCCGGCGGGCCTGTGCGTTGTCGGGCTTCTTCCGCAAGTCTCAGCGCGCGAGCACGTTGACCGGCGCCGGGTTGACGCGCCGGACTTCGACCCACATGCCGTCGTGCTCGAATCGGGCGACCTGCTCGGAGTTGGCGAGCGCTTCGGCGACGAGCGGCAGTTTGCCGTCGTCCAGCGCCTCCTGCATGACCGGCGTGAGGGCGACATAATCGATGCGCCGCCAGTCGTTGTTCAGCAGCTCATCGCGTACGCGCGTCTCCGTGTCGATGCGCCAGAACGAGTGCGCGTTCTCGTAGCGCGGGTGCAGGTCCACCCACGCGTAGTTGTCGATGACGATCACCGCCTCGTGGTCGATGTTCGCCTTGATCCAGTCGATGGCGTTGGTCTGCGCCAGCGTCTGGTTCTGCCGGAACGCGCGGTCGTACGCCCGCCCATACGCGGGCAAGCGCACGACGGCTGTGACCGCCACCGCCGCCAGCAGCGCGGCCATCACGGCCGGCGCGTATCGGACGAGTGCGGGGGCCGCGCGATCCCGCATCGTCGCACGCCACGTGCTGTCCAGCAGCGCGTCCGCGGCCAGCGCGATCACGATGGCGACGAGCGGCACGACGGCCAGCAGCCAGAAGTCGAAGACGGCCCCGCCGCGCGCGAGGAACAGCATGAACACCGCGATCATCAGCCCGAATGCGAGCGCGTCCTTCGACCGGCGGGCGAGGAGCGCGGCCGCGGGCATCGAGCAGACGGTCGCGACGGCCAGCGTCGGGTCGATACGCCACCACGAGCGCGCGGCCCGCCAGAACTCGCTTCCCGGCTGCAGAATGCCCAGGTCGCGCGCACGGTTCTGGTGATACCTGATGCCCGCGAGCAGGTTCGGATGCTCGCCACCCTGGACGTCCAGGAAACTGCCGGACGGGAAGAATTCGCTGATCGCCAGCGCATGCAGCGGGTAGAGCGCGGCGAGGCCGAGTGCCGCTCCCAGCCATGCGACGATGGCTGCCCGGCGCTCCGCGCCTTCAACGCGCGTCCATAGCAGGACCAACATGCCCGGGATCATCAACCCGATGATCTCCTTCGTCAGCAGGCCGAGGCCGAGCGCGATGCCGCTGAACAGCGCGTCTCGCGCGCGTACCCGTTGGGGCGTGAGGAAGTAGATCGCGAGCAGCATCCAGAACACGGCCAGGTTGTCGAGCAGCACCTCGCGGCCGAACAGGATCTGGAACGGAGACAGGGCGAAGATGAGCACCGCGATGGCCGCCGCCGGGAGGCTGCCGCCGACGCGCCGGACGATGGCGCACAGCAGCGCGGCCGACGCCACGTGTGCGACGAGCATGAGCGCGCGTCCGCTGTTATCGGACGTGCCGAACGCGCCAAAGCCCCCGAACAGCTTCGCGAAGCCGCCGATCGTGAGCCACCCGAGCGGCGGGTGGTCGTAGAAGTACGTGTACGGGGAGAGCTTCCCGGACGTCACGACGGACCACGCCTGTTCCATGTACAGCCCCTCGTCGTCGTCGTACATGGGTGCGCGGAAGGCGTTGAACCCGTGTGCGGCGCCTGCGATCGCCACGAGCAGGGCCGCGGGCGCGAGTCTCGCGGCGAGGCCGCTGGCGCGGGCACGCGCCGGCATCGAACGTGACATTACGTCATGTCGAGACGGAACGGGCGGCTCACCCTTATCGATCGCCATGGATGTCACGGCAAAATGCTGCTAACGTCACATGTACACCCAGCCGCCATGGTCACGATGATGCTGTTGTCGAAGGGGTTTCACGTGTGAACAACGTGATCGCGGCAGATGATATTACCCGGGTTTTAACGTATCGATCACCGGCCACTCACTCGTACAGGTTATGGTCACCTGGGAGCGAGCCTCGTACAGTGCGCGTTGCCGCCTGTGATTTGTAGGAGTGCGATGTGCCGGGAGGTGGCCGTAACACCGGCTGCGGGGCCGCGTTAGAACGTACAGATGGGGAGTAGCGGCTCCGGCAGCGTGGCGAACAGAGTTTCTATTTGGTACTTGACAAAGGACTCCGCCGCACGGTTCCTATTGATTGCACGTCTGAAGGATGTTATGTTCATCCATTGTACTCCGCCCCGCATAAACCGCTGCTTCCTCGGCTTCACACGCGGCGGGTCTAGGTTCATCTTCGGGTATTCGGGTTAGCATATATGCGAAGTGTTGTCAGTAGGGACGCCGAGCTTGACTTCGCCGCTGCCGCAGACGCTGTGGAGTATCGCGAACTCGGCGGAGCGGCGTATGCGCTCAAGAGCATCTTCGACCGCGTAGTCGCTCTCCTGGCGCTGGCCGTGCTGGCCGTGCCGATGCTCGTCATCGCGGCGCTCGTGAAGCTATCGTCCCCGGGCCCGGTCCTCGTGCGGCAGGAGCGCGTCGGCCGTTTCGGGCGCCCGTTCACGTTCTACAAGTTCCGCTCGATGCGGGAGGACGCGGAGCTGATCCGCGACCAGCTCGAAGACCACAACGACCACGACGCGCCGACGCATCTTCAAGATCAAGCGCGACCCGCGGATCACCCGCTTCGGCGGCTTCCTGCGGCGGACGAGCCTCGACGAGCTGCCGAACCTGTTCAACGTGCTCCGCGGCGAGATGAGCCTCGTCGGCCCGCGGCCGCCGCTTCCGCGCGAGGTCGCGCACTACGAGCCGCGGCACATGCAGCGGCTGGCGGCGACGCCCGGCATCACGGGCCTCTGGCAGGTTCGCGGCCGCAGCGAGATCGCGTTCGAAGAGATGGTCGACCTGGACCTCGAGTACATCGAGCGCTGGTCGCTCTGGCTCGACCTGACGATCCTCGCTGCAAGACGCCGTTCGCCGTCGTCAGCGGGCGCGGCGCCTGGTAGTGAGCACCACGCGCGCGTGCTGCGCGATCTCCGGAGAGGCTGACGGGCGCCGCCGCCATGGCGCGGCAACGTGCGGAGGGGTGGGGAGCGTGAACGAAGAGAGCAGGCTCCAACTCGAGCGCTACCTCCAGCTCGTCAACCGGCGCAAGTTCGTGCTGCGTCATCCCGATCATTCTGGCTGTCGCGGGCGCCGCGCTGCTGAGCTACTTCACGAAACCCGTCTACACCGCGACGCGCGACCGCGCGCGTCGACATCGCCGCCAGCGGCGTGGATATGCAGGACCCGAACGCGGCGTCGCGCTTCCTCAACACGTACTCCGTGATCATCAAGACGACGCCGTTCCTCGGCGCGTGTCATCGAGGACCTGAACCTGGAGACGACACCGGGAGAACTGGCGAACAACGTCGGGACGACACCGATCGCGGGCACGGAGCTGGTCAAGGTGACCGCGAAGGCCGGTAATCCGGAGGACGCCGCCGCGATCGCGAACGACCTGGCGAACCTGCTGCAGCGACCCGCAGTTCATCTCGCAGTTCCTCACGAACCAGACGGCGACGTCTGACGACGCAGGTGGAAGCCCAGCTGCAGACGCTGCAGGACGAGCAGGCGAAGCTGTCGAACCTGCAGGCGACGGGCGGCAGCCCGGCGCAGATCGCGAGCCAGCAGGCGGTCGTGGAGGCGATCGCAGAACACGTACCAGAGCCTGCTGACGCAGCTCGAGCAGGCGCGGGTGAAGCAGGGACAGGCCGCGCGCGCCTTCAGCGTCATCGAGCCGGCGAGTCCCGCCGGACGCCCCGACCAGCCCGCGGTGGAAGTTCAACCTTGCGGCCGGCCTGCTGGCCGGCATCGCGGCCGGCGTCGCGCTGTCGCTCGTGCTCGAATACGTCGACCCGACGCTGCGCGGCGTGCGCGACCTCGAAGGCGTGACGCGGCTGCCGGTGCTGGCCTCGATCCCGTTCGGCATCCGCTGGAAGTACCCGCCGCCGCCGGTTTCGCCTGACTACCGCCTGCTCGCGACGAAGCTGCAGACGGCGCTCCAGGAGCAGCAGTACCGCAGAGCGTGCTCTTCACGAGCGCGCGGCCGGAGGAAGGCAACACGACCGTGGCGACCTACACCGCCATGGCGATGGCGCAGGCCGGCCTGCGCGTCCTGCTGCTCGATGCCAACCTGAACCGCCCGGACCTGCACAAGCTGTTCAACATGCCGCTGGCGCCGGGCCTCTACAACTTCATCTCGACCAACGGCGTCGCGGCCGGCGAAGCCGCTGGCCGAGGCCGTACCGGAGGCGATCCAGACGTCGCCCGTGCCGCGCCTGAGCGTGCTGACGGCCGGGCACGAAGATGAACGACCCGTCGGAGCTGCTGGCGTCCGCCGAGATGCGGGAGTTCCTCGACTACCTCGAGACGCAGTGGGACGTCATCGTCATCGATGGCTCGGCGATGTCGGTCTCGGCCGGTTCGGCCGTGATCGCGCCGGTCGTCGATGGCGTCGTGCTGGTGGCGGCGGAAGGCCAGGCGAGCAGCAAGAGCGTCGAAGAGACGCTCGGCGAGCTGACGAGCCTCGGCGCGCACTCGTTGGGCCTCGTGTACTGCAAGGCGACGGAAGCGTAGATGGGCGGATATCAGACCGGATGACGGTCGCACGGCACGTAGCGCGTAACAGCCTGGTCCAGTTCGCCGGCCGCGGCATCACGATGGGCGTCTCGCTCGGCACCCTGACCCTGCTTTCGCGGTACCTCGGGCCGCACGAGTTCGGGCAGTACCAGCTCGTCATCGCGTTCCTGACGCTGCGTCAACCTCAGCGACCTCGGCATTGCGACGATCGCCGTGCGCCACCTTTCGACGGGCCAGCGCGACCCGAACGAAGCTGATGGGCAACGTCCTCACTGATCCGCGCCGCTGCTGGCGGTCGCTCTCGACGGCGCTCGCCATCAGCGTTGCCTGGGCCGCTCGGCTACCCGACGAAGGAGGCGACCGCCATCGCGGTCGCTTCGCTATCGTTCCCGCTGACGCTCTTCAGCAGCACGTACAACGCGATCTTCGCGCGCGAAGCTGCGGATGGAGTATGCGGCGCTCGGCAACATCGCGCAGGCGCTCATCAGCCTGGCGCTGATGCCGCGGTCGCGTTTTCGGGCGGCGGCCTCATCCGGATGCTCGTCGCGTACGACATCGGCTTCCTGGCGAACAGCGTCGTCTGCCTGTACTTCGCGCGCAAGTTCGTGCGGCCGTCGTTCCGCTTCGACGCACAGCTCACGCGCGGCAGGTCCTGCGCGAGGCGCTGCCGCTCGGGCTGGCCGTGATCGTGATCGCCGTTTACGGCCGCATCGACATCGTGCTGCTCAAGGCGTTCACCGACAGCGATTCGGTCGGCTACTACAGTTTCGCGTACCGGGCCGTGGACCTGGCGTTCCCGCTGAGCCTGTTCTTCGTCGGCTCGGTGTTCCCGCTGCTCTCGAACCACCACGCGGCGGCCGAAACAGGCCGCGTTCAGGAGGCTGTACCAGCGATCGCAGGACATCCTCTCGATCATCGGGATCAGCCTGCTGACGGTGATGATCCTGTTCGCGCGGCCGATGGTGAACGTCGTCGGTGGGGACGCAGTACGCGCCTGTCGGTCACGAGCCTGCACATCCTGTCGATGGCGTTCGGGCTGATCTGGCTCTCGAACCTCGTGGACCACAGCCTGATCGCGGTCGGGAAGCAGGGCGTGTTGCTCTGGATCGCCTGCCTTGGGCTCGCGGTGAACGTGTCGGCGAACCTCATCCTGATCCCCGATGTACGGCAGGGAGGGCGCCGCCGCGGCGACGGTGCTGACCGAACTGGCCGTGCTGGCGCCGGCGCTGGCGATCCTGAGCCGTTATATCGGGCGGTTGCCTTCGTTTTGGGTAGCGTGGAGGTTGTTGCCCGTCGCCGTGCTTGCGGGGACGGTCGTCTACTTCCTGAACCTGCCATGGTTCTGGGAGGCCGCGATCACCTGCACGCTGCTCGTTGGCGGCGCCGCGGTGGCGCGGGTGGTATCGCTCGATGAGATACGCGCGCTGTTACGCAAGGAGCCGCTCGACGCGGCACTCCAGACCTAGCAGCACGTTGCAGACGTTGACGGGCGGGCGAGCAAGGATGGCTCAAGCGCACATCGATCCTCGACACATGGAGAGAGTCGTAGTCGCAAGGAGCTTATCGTGATCCCCGTGTTCAAGCCGTCGCTCGACCAGGAGGAGTGGCTCGCGCTCAAGGAGCCGCTCGAGAATGGCTGGCTGGGCCTCGGCCCGAAGACGAAGGAGTTCGAGCAGAAGTTCGCGGAGTACGTGCACGCGCCGTACGCCGTCGGCACGAACTCCGGCACGTCCGCGCTGCATCTCGGCTTTGCCGTGCTCGACATCACCGGCGGCGAGGTGATCACGACCTCGCTGACCTACGTCGCGACGAACCACGCGATCCTCTACTGCGGCGGCATGCCCGTGTTCGCCGACGTGGAGGAGGACACCGGCAACGTCCGCGTCGACGAGATCGAGCGCTGCATCACGCCGCGGACGAAGGCGATCTGCGTCGTGCACTATGCGGGCCACCCCTGCGACATGGACCCGATCATGGAGCTGGCGGCGAAGCACGACCTGCCCGTCCTCCAGGACAGCGCGCACGCCTGCGGCTCGAAGTACAAGGGGCGGCAGATCGGCTCGTTCGGCCCGATCAACACCTTCAGCTTCGACCCGGTGAAGAACCTTGCGACGGGCGCGGGCGGCATGGTGACGTTGCCGGACCCGGAGCTGGACACGCCGCATGCGCAAACTGCGCTGGCTCGGGCACGCGCGCCCGCCGGGCACGCCCGCCGGTCCCGGCGAGATGGACTACTACCACGTGACCGAGGAGATCGGCTTCCGGCACCACATGAACGACCTGTCGGCCGCCATCGGCATCGTGCAGCTCCGCAAGCTGGAGAAGCACAACGACCGGCGGCGCGAGATCGCGGCGATCTACGACGCGGCGTTCGCGGGACTGGACTGGGTGAAGACGCCGGTGCTGAAGGACTACGCGTTCACGGCGCAACACAAGTACGTGATCCGCGTGCCCGCCGAGGACCGTGACCAGCTGATCCTGCACCTGAAGGAGCGGGGCGTGGGCAGCCACGTGCACTTCGTGCCCACGCACCTGCACCCGGCGTACAAGCCCTACACGACGGAGTTGCTGCCCGTCACAGAGCGCCTCTGGAAGACGCTGGTGACGCTGCCGCTCTTCCCGACGCTCACCGACAGCGAGATCGCGCAGGTGATCGAAGGCGTGAAGTCGTACCCGAAGCACTCCCGCGGGTCGAACGGGCGCGCGGCGGCAAGTACGGCCGCGCCGTTGCCCGGTCTGCCGTTGAAGTAGCGCACGCCACGCGGCGGTACCGGGAGCCTGTCCCATGAAAACAACAATGGCCGGCCAGAAGATACCGATGGCCAGCAAATTGCGCTCGGCGGCGGCGATCTACCGCGCGCACCGCGACCGGGTGTTCGGGAACGCGACGAGCACCCTGGAATACCACGAGGAGCTGCGCGGGTACTTCGACCGCTTCGTCGGCAAGTCGATCGCCGGCGCCCGCATCCTCGATCTCGGCTGCGGCCAGACGGCAACGCAGACCGCGCTGTTCCACGCCGATGGCGCTCGCGTGACCGGCATCGATATCGAGGTGCCGACGTACCGCATGAGCCCACTGACATTCATGCGCGTGTGGCGCCGCAACGGCACGGAGCGCGCCTTCAAGTCGCTGGCGCGGCACGTGCTGTTCGACCGGCGCTTCTTCTCCGAGCTGTCGAAGGAGTACGGACGGCCCGTGCGCTTCGACGGCATCGACACGCGGGTTATGGACGCTGCCTCGATGGCGTTTGACGACGCGACGTTCGACTTCATCTACTCCATGGCGGTCTTCGAGCACATCAGCGACATCCGGCCCGCCGTCGCCGAGTTGAACCGCGTGCTCGCGCCGGGCGGCATCGCTGTGATCACGCCGCACTTGTTCCCGAGCCTGTCCGGCGGCCACCGCCTGGACTGGATCTGGCCGGACGAGAAGACGTTCCGACGTCGTACCGCCGTGGGACCACCTGCGCGAGAACCGGTACCCGCCGGCCGCGTACATGAACAAGCTCAAGATCGACGACTATCGTGACGTGTTCCGCTCGGAGATGGACGTGGTCGACGAGCAGGTCGTCGTGGAAGGCGAGCGGCTGCTGACGCCGGAGCTGCGGGACGAGCTGGGGCGGAAGGGCTACTCGCGCGAGGACCTGCTGACGCGCACGATCACGTTCTACGCGCGCAAGAAGCAGGAAGCAGCGACGTCCGGCGCCGCGATGCTCGCCAGGGACGAGGCGGCGCGATGATCGAAGGACGCGACATCGTCTGCGTGACGTTCGGTGCATGGGACGACATGGTCGAGACGCCGCAATACCTCATGACCCGGCTCGCGGCGCGGAACCGCGTGCTGTTCGTCGACCAGCCGGTGGCGCCGCTGGACTTCCTGCACGGCACGCGCTCGGCCGGATCCATGGCGCGCAAGCTGAGGCAATGGCGCAACGGACCGCGGCACGTGTCGGAGAACGTGTGGGTGGGCGCGCCGCCGCCGGTGCTCCCGCTGCGTACCAACCCGCTGAGCAACCGGATCAACACGGCGGTGCTGCGGCGCTGGCTCGCGCGCCAGGTGAAAGAGCTGGGGTTCGAGAAGCCGATCTACTGGAGCTTCCAGCCGTGGTACCCCAACGTCAGCCGCGGCATCGACGCCGCGCTGCGCGTCTACTACTGTGTCGATGATTTTGCCGCGGCGCCGTACTGGTGGAACCCGAAGTCCGGCGTGCGCGCGCGCGAAGCGGAATGCTGTCGCGAGGCGGACATCGTCATCTGCACCGGGCAGCAGCTCGTGGCCGCGCGGAAGGAGCTGAACCCCAACACGCACTTCGTCGCGGAGGGCGCGGACATCGACCTGTTCGCCACGGCGCTGGCGCCCGAGACGCGCGTGCCGCCGGAGATTGCGGCGCTGCCCGGCAAGGTCATCGGCTATGCCGGGCTGATCAACTGGCGCATCGACGGCGCCCTCATGATGTACCTCGCGGAGCGGCACCCGGAGTGGTCGTTCGCGCTCGTCGGCCCGGTGAAGGAAGACGAGAACCTGGCGCGGCTGCTCGCCCTGCCGAACGTGCACTCCTTCGGACGAAAGACCGTGCCGGAGCTGCCCCCGTACCTCAAGGCGATGGACGTGTGCCTGATCCCGTACGTGCTGAACGATTACACGCACCGCATCTTCCCGCTGAAGCTGTACGAGTACATGGCGGCCGGCAAGCCGATCGTCTCGACCGATATGGCGGAGATGCGCGCGTACGAGGGCCCCGAGATGGCGATCGGGCGCTCGCACGAGGACTTCCACGACAAGGTGGTTGAGGCCATGGAGGGCGACTCCCCCGAACGCGCGGCTGCGCGGCGGCGCACCGCCGCGCAGCACTCGTGGGACCACCGCATCGAGGAGATCAGCGCGTTGCTGGAGCCGGCGCTCGACGCGCGCGGACGCCAACCGGCGGCTACGCATGACGCGGCGCCGCGGGAGGCGGCGGGATGATCGAGGGCCGCGACATCGTCTGCGTGTCGTTCGTGACGTGGGACGAGCACTGGGGCACGCCGCAGCAACTGATGAGCAGACTGGCGAAACGCAACCGCGTGCTCTACGTCGAGCAGCCGATGTCGCCGCTGTCGTTCCTCACCGGCATTCGCGGGCGCGACGTCGTGATGCGGCAGGTGCGCCGGTGGCGACAGGGTCCACGGCTCGTGAGCGAGAACCTGTGGGCCGCGGCACCGCCGCTCGTCCTGCCGTTTCGCACGAACAGGGTCGTGAACGCGATCAACGCGTGGGTGCTGCGCCGCTGGCTGTCGCGCACGGCGCGGCGCCTCGGCCTGAACGACGTGCTGTACTGGAACGTACAGCCGTCGCTGCCCGGACTGGCGCGCGCTGTCAGACCGGCGATGTCGCTGTTCCACTGCGTCGATGACTTCTCGGCGTTGCCCCACTGGTGGCACCAGCCCGGAAGCCTGCTTGCTCGCGAGGCCGAGGCATGCCGCGAGGCCGATGTCGTCGTCTGCACTGCGCGCAAGCTGATGGAGTCGAGACGGCAGTACAACGCGAACATCCACTTCGTGCCGAACGCGGCCAACGTGGAGCTGTTCGCGAGATCGCGGCTCCCCGAGACGCGCGTGCCTGATGACATCGCGGCGCTGCCCGGCAAGATCGTCGGGATCTTCGGCGTGATCGACTTCCGGCTCGACGTCGGCCTGCTGGCGTCCGTCGCATCGCGCCGGCCGGACTGGTCGATCGCGCTCGTCGGGTTGATCAAGGGCGACGTCGACCTGGCGCCGCTGCGTGCGCTTCCCAACGTGCACATCCTCGGCCGCAAGCCCACCGGCGAGCTTCCCGGATACCTGAAGGCGATGGACGTGTGCCTGATCGCGTACGCGCTGAACGAGTACACTCATCACGTCTTCCCGCTGAAGCTGTACGACTACATGGCGGCCGGCAAGCCGATCGTAGCGACCGACATGGAGGAGCTGCGGCCGCTCGAGGGCGCGCACCTGAGCATCGGACGCACGCACGACGAGTTCGCGAAGGCGATCGAGCATGCGATGGCACACGACTCGCCGGAGCAGGCGGAGGCGCGCGCGGCGGAGGCGGCGCGGCAGTCCTGGGACCAGCGGGTCGAGGAGATATCGAGCATCATCGAGCCGATGCTGCGCGAGCGCACGCGTCCGGCGGGCGCGGCCGTGACGGCGCCGGCGGAAGGACTGGCAGGGAGCTGATGGCTGCGCGCCTTCCCGCGATGCCCGCACTTCGCGGCAACCGCTCACTCGGGCTGTTGCGCCGCAGCAGCGACGTGTGGCTCTCGCTGGCCATGGGCGGCGGCGTCGCGCTGCTGATCATGCGGCTGCCGATGCAGGCCGCGCTCGCGTCATCGATCGTCGGCGCGTTCGTGCTGCTGGCGCTCGTCGATACGCGCGTGGCCGTGCTGGCGCTGCTGCTGGTGCGCGCCACGCTCGACATAACGACGACAGTGCCGCTGCTGTCGGCATCGGGCAGCTCCAACGTGAACGCAAACGCGCTGATGAGCCTGCTCGTCGTCGTGCTCGGACTCTCGCACATCGCGCTCAACCGCATCGACATCTGGCGCATGCCGCTGGTCAAGCCGTTCGCGGCGTTCGTCGCGATCACGTTCGTCAGCATCGCCGTGGCGCCGGACCCGAACCGCGCGTTGCAGGACTGGCTGCGCATCGTGGGTGCGCTGATGGTGTACGTCCTGTGCGTCGACCTCATGAGCGACCGGCGTGACCGCCGCTGGCTCCTGCGCGTGATCCTGCTGTCGGCGACGGTGCCGCTGGTGCTGGGCGTATACCAGTACTTCACGGACACGGGCGACTACGGTACCGCGGGACTCAACCGGATCATGGGGACCTTCGTGTACCCGTCGCAGTACGCCTTCTACCTCGTGCAGTTGCTGCCGCTGGCGCTCGTCATCTTCCTGCACACGAAGTCGCGGCTGGCGCGCGTCGGCCTCGTCGTGCTGACTCCCGCGATCGTCTTCAGCATCTACGCGACGCAGACGCGCGGCGCGTGGATCGGCCTCGTCATGATGATCATCGTGTTCCTGTGGGTGCGCGCACGCTGGACGATGGTGTTCGTGCCACTTGTGCTGGGCGCGATGTTCTTCGCGCTGCCGAGCGTGCGGGCGCGCGTCTCCGGCTTGAACTCGGGGCAATGCCAGAGCGCCGGATTCTGTGAGTCGTCGCTGCTGTGGCGGCAGAAGCAGTGGCAGGAAGCGCTGCGCGTCGCGTCGCCGCCGGAGCTGGCGACGGTGGGCGCGGGCCTGGGCGCGGTCGATGTGACGCTGGGGAACTCCACGCACAACGAGTACGTGCGGCTTCTCGTCGAGACGGGCGCGCTGGGGCTGCTCGCGACGATCGTCCTCTACAAAGGGCTGTTCGACATCACGCTCAAGGGCTACCGCGAGGGGGCGACGCCGTACGAACGCGACCTGATGCTGGCGTTCATGATGGCGCTCGTCGCGCGGTTCGTGATTGCGGGCGGCGACAACATCCTCGTGCTGGTGGTGCTCGAGTGGTACTTCTGGGCGTTCGCGGCCGCGATCGTCGTCGAGAGCGGCGCGTACGACCGGTTTGCGCGCCGGAAGATGCGCGAGGAGCGCGTGCACGCGCAGTCGCAGGCGTTGCGCGCGCGGCCCGCGGCGGCGCCGCGATGAAAGTCCTCCTCGCCAACAAGTTCTTCTACGACCACGGTGGGCCGGAGACGGTGCTGTTCCTGACGCGCGACCTGCTGCTGGCCGGAGGGCACGACGTCATCGACTTCTCGATGCGGGACGCGCGCAACCGGCCGAGCCCGTATGCGGCGTACTTCGCGCCGAACATCGACCTGCAATCGGTGCGCCCCACGCCCGCGTCGCTGCGCACGGCCGTGCGATTCCTCGACTCGCGCGCGGCAGCGCGGCGGATGCGCGCGCTCGTGCGGGATCACCGGCCGGACATCGCGCACGTGCACAGCATCAACCACCAGTTGACGCCATCGATCTTGCGCGTGCTCCGCGACGAGGGGATCCCGGCCGTGATGACGCTGCACGACTACAAGCTCGTCTGTCCGGCGTACACCATGCTCGCCGGTGGCCGCACCTGCGAGCGATGCAGCGGCGGCCATTATTTCCGCGCCACGACGTCGTCCTGTCGCGGCGTCGCGCGGTCGGCGCTGCTGTCGGCGGAGTCGTATCTCCAGCACAACGTGCTGCGCTCGTACCGCGGCGTGTCGCTCTTCCTGTCGCCCAGCAGGTTCCTGGCCGACAAGTTCCGCGCGATGGGCTTCCGCCATAACGTGGAAGTGCTCCCTAACCCCAGCACGGCGGCCCCGCCGCCGGCCGGCGGCATCGCGCGCGGCGACCACTTCCTCTTCGTCGGGCGCGTGACGCCCGAGAAAGGGCTGCGGACGCTGTGCGAAGCAGCGCGGCGCGCCGGCGTATCCCTGAAGGTCGCGGGCGACGGCCCGCAGCTCGATGAGCTGCAGGGCGGAGTACGGCGACGCGGGCAACATCGAGTTCCTGGGGCGCGTCGAGCCTGCGGCCGCGCAACGGATGATGCGCGAGGCGCTTGCCGTGCTCGTGCCATCCGAGTGGTACGAGAACCAGCCGATGGTCATCCTCGAAGCGTTCGCCAACGGCACGCCGGTGATCGCGTCCGCCATCGGCGGCGTACCGGAGCTGGTGGCGTCCGGCGAGACGGGGCTGTTGCACCCGGCCGGCGATGTGACGACGCTGGCGGGACGCCTCGCGTGGGCGCTGGCACACCGCGATGAGATGGCGCGGATGGGCGCCGAGAGCCGCCGGTCCGCTGCCGCCTTCTCGCCCGAGGCGTACTACCAGCGCCTGACGTCCGTGTACGAGCGCGTGCTCGCTGCCGCGCCCGCGGCCATCGCGAGCGCCTCCGCCGCGGCCGCGACAGGAGGCCCGCGGTGAAGATCGCGATCATGGGCACGCGCGGCATACCGGCGAACTACGGCGGCTTCGAGACGTTCGCTGAAGAGTTGTCGTGGCGGCTGGCGGAGCGCGGACACAACGTGACGGTGTACTGCCGCTCCCACAACATCGAGGACCCGCCGAAAACGTACCGCGGCGTACGGCTCGTCGTGCTGCCGACGATACGCCGCAAGTACTTCGACACGGTGGCGCACACGGCGCTTTCCGCCGTGCACAGCCTGCGCGAGCGATTCGACGCGATCCTGGTCTGCAACGGGGCCAATGCGCCGTTCGCGTGGCTGCCGCGCATCGTCGGGTCGAAGGTCACGCTCAACGTCGATGGCATCGAGCGGCAGCGGAAGAAGTGGAACGCTGCCGGCCGCGCGTACTATCGCGCCTGCGAGCGCCTGTCCACGATCGTGCCGAACGCGCTCGTGACGGACGCCGGCGTCATCCAGCAGTACTATCGCGAACACTACGACACCGATTCGGTGATGATCCCGTACGGTACGGCTATCGGCCGGGAGCCGATGCCGGAGGTTGTGCGGTCGCTGGGGCTGGAACCGGAGCGCTACATCCTGTACGTTTCGCGCCTGGAGCCCGAGAACAACGCGCACAAAGTGATTGAGGCGTTCGAGGGCTTGCAGACCGGCCTCGACCTCGCGATCGTGGGCGGCGCGCCGTACGCGACGGAATACATCGAGAAGCTCAAGTCGACCCGCGACCCGCGGATCAAGTTCCTCGGATTCGTCTACGGCGAGGGTTACCGCGCGCTCCAGCAGAGCGCGTTCGCCTACGTGCAGGCGACGGAGGTCGGCGGCACGCACCCGGCGCTGATCGAGGCGATGGGCTACGGAAACTGCGTGCTGGCGTACGCGGCGCCGGAGAACCGCGAGGTGCTCGGCGGCGCCGGCTTCCTGTACGAGGACGTGGTGCAGCTTCGCGCCCAGCTCCAGGAGCTGGTATCGAACCCGGCGCTGCGGCGTCCGGCGCAGGAGAGCGCGATGCAGCGTGCCCGCCGCTATAGCTGGGAGGCCGTGACCGACCAGTACGAGGTGCTCTTTCGGGGGATGGTCAGTAACGGCAATATGTTGTCAAGTAATGCACGGGGAGGAGTTGACCCCAGGGAGTAACATGTAGGTCAAGCCGGATGTACATTGGGGTACATCCGGTGGACGCCACCGCCCTGGGGTCCAAACCCTCTCGAGACCATCTCTCCTGACGCGTCCGGGCAAGGAGGCCAAGACGCCGCGGACCGACGGCTGTTTTGCCGTTGCCCGCGGGGTTATGGGTTTCCTGTCTCGATACAGCGGGCATTGTCCGGCGTTTGGAATATTGGAGCTTCATCGGCGCGGCAGGCCAGGCAGCGCCGGCGTTTCGTGTACGAGAGGATTGGATTCATGAGCAAGCTCATCTGCGTGACGGGCGGCGCCGGTTACATCGGCGTCGAATTGGTCGAACAACTCGTTGAGCGCGGCTACCGGGTACGGGTGCTGGACCGCTTCTTCTGGGGCACCGCGGGCCTCGACGGTCTGCCGGGCGTCGAGCTGGTCTCGCGAGACGTGCGCGACATGCGCGACAGCGACCTCGAGGGCGTGGACGTGGTGTGCCACCTGGCCGGGTTGTCGAACGACCCGACCGCCGACCTCGACCCGCACGCGAACTGGCAGATGAACGCCGTCGCGACCGAAGAGCTCGCCAACGCCTGCATCCGCATGGGCGTCCGGCGTCTGACCTTCGGATCCAGCGGCTCGATCTACGACGGCCTGACCTCGGCCGGGGTGCTGGACGAGGATGCGCCCGTCGAGCCCATCGGCGCCTACGCGACGTCGAAGTACGAGGCCGAGCGCAAGCTGCTCGCGGCCGGCGAGCGTGGGCTGGAGGTGGTGCTGCTCCGCCAGGGCACCGTCGGCGGCTACAGCCGGC
The DNA here is from genome assembly GCA_963701135.1 of uncultured Chloroflexia bacterium. Lineage (GTDB taxonomy): Bacteria > Chloroflexota > Dehalococcoidia > DSTF01 > JACRBR01 > CAYJMJ01. The sequence goes on along the minus strand of OY969567.1, from coordinate 1,239,688 downwards.
GGATGCGCTACGACCTCGTCGTCAACACGTTCCTCAAGGACGCGCTGATCAAGAAGCAACTGTTCTTGCACGACGGCGGCCTCATGTGGCGGCCGCTCGTCGACGTGAGGGACGTCGCCACGGCGCACGTCGTCACGCTCGAGGCGCCGGCGGAGCGCGTCGCGGGCAAGCTGTTCAACGTCGTCCAGGAGAACTACCAGATCCGCGAGCTCGCGAGCATCATCGCGCGCGCGGTGCAGCCGCTCGTCGGCCCGATCGAGATCACGCCGGTGCCGGCCACGGGACGCAAGCGCGACTACCGATGCTCCAACGCGCGGCTCACGGCGGCCACCGGCTGGACGCCCGCGCGCACCCCGTGCGACTCCGTCGACAGCGTGCTGGCGCACGTGAAGGACATCGACGGCCAGGAAATGCTGCACCCGCGTTACTACAACCTCCGCTGGATGCAGCTTCTGTCCGAAGTCCACGAGTCGCTCAAGCCGTACTCGCGCGTGTTCTAGGCGGCGCTTCGCGCCGCGCAACAGAGAACAGACAACAGAGGACAGAGGGCGACCGCATCCTCGCCCGTGGCGGGTTCGCTCGCGCGCGTGAGATTCCTGCCGCGTCTGACTGAGTCACGAACTGACTGAACTGTCACACTGGCCGGCTGAGCGACGTACTCTTACTGGTTGAAGAGCGGCTGTCGCTTCTCTATAAACGCCTGCACCGCCTCGCGATGGTCGGGCTCCGCCTGGCGCTCGCGGATCGAGTAGGACTCCAGCGTCGTCACGCGCCGCAGGTCGTTCTCGGTGGCGTTCATGTGGAGCAGGCGCTTCGCCTGCCACACCGCTTCGTGCGGGTTCGCGGCGATCTCCTCGGCGAGCTTCATCGCCTCCGGCATGAGCTGGTCGGGCATCACGAGGCGGTCGACGAGCCGCCGCTGCAGCGCTTCCTCCGCATCGATGATACGGCCGGTGAGCGTCAGAAAGAGCGCGTTCGGCAGCCCGGCGACGAGCGGCAGGTAGCGGCTGCTGCCGCACTCGGGCGTCAGCCCCACTTTCACAAACCGCGCCGAAAAGCGCGCCTCGGTCGAGGCGATGCGGATGTCGCACGCCATCGTCATCGTCAGGCCGACGCCCACGCTGACGCCGTTGATTGCGGCGATGATCGGCTTGCCGCGCGACAGCGCGATCGGCACTTCCGGGCTGCCTCCCTCGTACAACATCTTCGACACGCGGCGCGGCGGCTCGCCCTTGATGTCGCGGTCCCAACTGCCGATGTCGGCGCCCGCGCAGAAGCCGCGCCCGGCGCCCGTCACGACGACGCAGCCGATGGCGGCGTCCCGCGCGGCGATGTCGATCGCGTCGATGAACTCGTTCTCCATGGTCTGCGTCCACGCGTTCAGCCGCTCCGGCCGGTTCAGCGTGATCAGCGCGACGTTACCGCGCGTCTCGTAGACGATGTGCTCGTAAGCAGGCATGGCGTGTGCTCCTTCGACGCGAACAAGCGATGTATGGGATACGGTCATTATGCGGCTTCGCGGAGTAAGGCGGAACTCCAGCCGGGGTTGAGGTCACCACTCGCCGTAGACCGGGCAGTAGGCGCCGCCATCTGCGATGGGAAGCGACGGTTGCTTGTGTGCGGCGATCCAACTCGCCTGGGGAAGCAAGCGGTACATCCTCCAGCGGGCGGACCGGCGTATAATCGAACCGTGCCAGACAAGGAGCGCCTCGTCCTCATCGACGGCCACAGCCTGATCTACCGGTCGTTCTTCGCGTTCCAGGGGAGCAGGACGTCGGGCGCCGTTGAGTTCACGATCCGCCGCACGGGCGAGATCGTGACGGCCGTCTACGGCTTCACGAGCGTCTTTCTGAGCATCCTCGACCAGCTCAAGCCGTCGCTGGCGGCGATCTGCCTCGACGCGCCGGGCAAGACGTTCCGCCACGAGAAGGACGTCACGTACAAGGCGACCCGCGCCGCCATGCCCGACGACCTGCGCCGCCAGAGCGTGCGCATCCGCGAAGTGATCGACGCCTTCAACATGCCCGTGTTCGAACAGCCGGGGTACGAGGCCGACGATCTGCTCGGCACGCTCGCCCGCCAGGCGAAGGCGCAAGGCGTGCCCGTGTGCATCGTCTCGCTCGACACGGACCTGCTCCAGCTCGTGGAGCCGGGCGTCGACGTGTTCCTGTACCGGCCGTACATGAAGGGCGCGCCTGCCGTCGAGTACGACGAGGCGGCGGTCATCGAGCGCTACGGGCTGCGGCCGAAGCAGATCGTCGACTTCAAGGGGCTCAAGGGCGACCCGTCCGACAACATCCCGGGCGTGCCGGGCGTCGGCGAGAAGACGGCGACGAAGCTGCTGCGGGAGTTCGGCTCGGTCGAGGCGATCTACGAGCGCATCGACGAGGTGACGCCGGAGAAGTTGCGCGAGAACCTGCGCGCGAACGAGGCCGCGGCGCGGCTGAGCACGGAGATGGCGACCATCCATCGCGGCGTGCCGGCGCAGCTCGACATCGAGGCGTGCCGGCTGCGCGGATTCGACCGCGCGCACGTCGAGGAGCTGTTCCACGACCTGGAGTTCCGCTCGCTCGTCAACCGGCTGCCCGCGTCGCTCGGCGCCGAAGCAGCGCCGGCCGCGACACCGGCGCCCGCAACTTCGCCGCCGGCGGAGCGCGCATACCGCACCATCACGAGCGAAAGGGACCTGAAGGCGCTGGTGAAGGAAGCGAAGGCGGCCGGCCGCATCGCCGTGCACGTCGAGAACACCGACGGCAATGGCATGCGGGGCGTGCTCGTCGGCATCGCGGTCGCGACGGCGCCGGGCGCGGCGGCGTACGTGCCCGTCGGCCACAACCCCGGCCTCGGCGACGCGCAGCAATTGACGGTCGAGACGGTGCTCGATGCGCTGCGGCCGGTCCTGGAGGACGCGTCGTTGCCGAAGGTGACGCACAACGGCCACTTCGACTTCCTGGTGCTCGCCAACCACGGCGTGCAACTGCGCGGCATGCGCTTCGACACGCTGATCGCGGCGTACCTGCTCGGCGAGGCGAACATCTCGATCCAGAACCTCGCGTTCGACCGGATGAAGATGCGCATTCCCGCGCTCATCGACCTCATCGGCAAGGCGGGCAAGAACCAGGTCACCATGTCCGCCGTCGCGACCGAGACGGCGTGCGAGTACTGCTGCCTGCAGGCCGACGCGCAGTTGCAGGCGGCCGACGTGCTCGCCGGCGAGCTGCGCGCGCGCAACCTGTGGCCGCTGTTCGACGACGTCGAGATGCCGCTGATGGGCGTGCTTGCCCGCATGGAGCTGACCGGCGTGGCCGTCGATGCGGCGCCGCTCATCGACATGTCGCGCGAGATGCACGCGGAGCTGCAGGAGATCGAGCGCGAGATCTACGCCACGGTCGGGCATGAGTTCAACATCGGCTCGCCGCAGCAACTATCGCAGGTGCTGTTCGAGGAGCTGGGGCTGCCGAAGACGCGCAGGACCAAGCTCGGTTACACGACCGACGCCGCATCGATGGACACGCTGCGCGGCGTGCATCCGGCCGTCGACCTGATCATGCGGTACCGCGGCGTCTCAAAGCTCAAGTCGACGTACGTCGATGCGCTGCCGGTGCTGATCAACCCGAAGACGCATCGCATCCACTCGACGTTCAACCAGGCGACAGCGGCGACCGGGCGGCTGTCGTCGAACGACCCGAACCTGCAGAACATCCCCGTGCGCACCGGCTACGGCAACAAGATCCGGCGGGCGTTCATCGCGCGCGACGTCGGCACGGAGCCGATGCTTCTGGCGGCCGACTACTCGCAGATCGAGCTGCGCATCATGGCGCACCTGAGCCAGGACCCGGCGCTGATCGAGGCGTTCCTGTCGGACGAGGATATCCACGCGGCGACGGCGTCCAACGTGTTCCAGGTGCCGCTCGATGAGGTGACGTCGGAGCAGCGGCGGCGCGCCAAGGTGTTCAACTTCGGCGTGCTGTACGGACTGAGCGAGTATGGCCTCTCGACGAAGGAGCGCATCCCGCGTGAGGAGGCTGCCGAGTTCATCAAGCGCTACTTCGAGAAGTACGCGCAGGTGCGCGCGTGGCGCGACGGCGCCATCGAGAGTTGCCGCACGCTCGGCTACGCTGAGACGCTGATGGGGCGGCGGCGGTACATCCCCGAGATCAAATCGCCGAACTACCAGATCCGCTCGTCGGGCGAGCGGATGGCGATCAACATGCCGGTGCAGGGCACGGCGAGCGACATCATCAAGGTGGCGATGAACCGCATCGACGATGAGCTGACGGAGAAGAAGCTCCAGACGAAGATGATCCTGCAGGTGCACGACGAGCTGATCTTCGAAGGCCCGCGCGCGGAGATCGATTCCGTGCGCGACATGTGCCTGCGCATCATGCCGAAGTCGCTGGACCTGGTGGCGCCGCTGAAGATCGACATCAAGACCGGCAAGAGCTGGGGCGAACTGGAGGTCGCGAAGGGCCCGCTCGTGGCCGACGAAGCCGAGTTGGAGTTCGCGGAGACGGCGGGCGGGTGAGCTGTCCGCGATGGGAGCAAGATGTCTGAGGCTGGCTATCCGCCGATCGATCTCACGCCAGTGTGGGCGCGGTTCAACGACGAACTGATCCGGCTCGTCGAGTACGTCCCCGAAGACAACATCAACTGGTCACCGAAGCCGGAGCTATGGAATTTCCGGGGCATCCTGTTGCACATCGCTGCCACGCGCGACCACTGGCTCGGCACCGTTGTGAAGGACGATATTGACGCGCCGGACGTGTACCGGACCGTGCGGTCCAAGGCCGAGATTCAGCAGGCGTATCGTCGCACCTGGGAGCGGCTGCAAGCCTTTCTTCGCGATGAGAAGAAGCTCAACGCCACGTACCCCGGCCACGACGGCGCGCCGCTGAGCGGCCACTGGATCGCGTTCCACCTGCTGGAGCACGACATCCACCACCGCGCGGACATCTTCCACTACCTGGCGCTGCTCGGCATCGAGACGCCCGACGTCGGCACGCCGTAGCATGCCCGAACTGCCCGAAGTCGAAACCGTCCGCCGCGATCTCGAACGGCTCGTGATTGGCCGGCGCGTCGTCTCGTGTCGCGTCGCGCCGGACGCCGCGCGGCTGGTGCAGCTCGTGCCGCCCGACGAGTTCTGCCGGCAGCTCACCGGGCGCACGATCGCCGGGCTGCGGCGGCGCGGCAAGTACCTGATCATCGACCTCGACGACGGACGCGCGTGGGTGGTGCACCGCCGCATGTCCGGCAACATCCTGTACCGGACCGCGGACGCGCCGCCGGACGATTACACGCGCGCCGTCTTCGCGCTCGACGACGGCCACGAGCTGCGCTGGACGGACCTGCGCAAGTTCGGGACGATGTGGCTCGTCGAGGACGCGACGATGGTGATGGAGTCGCTCGGCCCGGAGCCGCTCGACGCGGCGTTTACGCCGGACGTGCTGCGGCAGCGTGCGGGCAAGCGCGGCGCGCCGATCAAGTCGGTCCTGCTCGACCAGACCGTGCTCGCCGGTATGGGCAACCTCTACACCGACGAAGCGCTGCACTACGCGAAGATCCACCCGCTCCGGCCCGCCAACAAGCTGAAGCGCGACGACTGGGACCGCCTGCACGCGGGCATCGTCCGCGCGCTGCGGATGGGGCTCGCGGCGCGTGGCAGCAGCCTCGGCTCGACGCTGCGCGACCACATCAACGTCGATGGGCGCCCGGCCAGAACCAGGAGACGGTGCAGGCCTACGGCCGCGAGGGCGAGCCGTGCTACGCCTGCGGCGCCATCATGCGCCGCATCAAGGTTGGCGGCCGCGGCAGCGTCTACTGCCCGAAGTGCCAGCCGCCGCCTCGCGGCACCAGAGCCTCGTCGAAGCCGGCGAAGCGTCGCAGGCCGCTGTTGCACGCGCGCGGCGTCGCCTGACCGGCGGAGGCGCCGCAGGGCGTTGCGTCCTTGACGCGCGCTCCGGGTGTCCCAACTGCGTTCTCGGCCGATGTATCCTAAGACGACCCGGCGCGGGCGACTAAGGCAGCGCAAGGACTCTCTGACGATGGCGATCCTGGGGTACATCACGTTGACGCTTGAGGCGCTTCCGGAGGGCCGCACGTTCGTCTCTCGCTGCCGGGAGCTTGGCGTCACAAGCTGCGGCGACACGCTCGGTGAGGCGATTGACGCTGTCAAAGATGCCGTCGCCACCTACTCTCAGCGCAATCGAGCAACTGGGCGAGCGCGAGCGCATCTTCGCCGAGAAGGGGATTGCCCTGCGCAAGACCAGGCCGCGCGCGGTGCGCGTCGAGTCGGATCTCCCTCCTAACTCATTCGCCGGTACGGTGGTCCTTCCGATCGCGGCGTGAGCAAGAAGCGCCCCGAGCGCAGACCAAAGCGCGCGACACTCAAACCGCAACGGCTCCCGCTCGTATCCAGCGACCAGGTGTGCGCTGCCCTGCGCAGACTCGGGTTGTTGACGGCCCGCCCCGCGGAAGCAGCCATCAGTCCATGTATCGTCTTCGCCGCGACGGCGGAAAGGACGTGACGACCGTGGTGCTTGGCAAGAATCCGTGCCGCGTGGCACGCTCGACGGCATTCTCGATCTCGCCCATGTTTCCCGGCCCGAGTTCATGCGCGCGCTCGGCAAGAAGCGCTAGCGCCGTGACGTAACCCGGCCGCTTGACTTCCGCCGGTCCGCCGCTCAGGCTGAACGCACACGCGAACCGGGGTCTTTGCGATGAGCGACTACTCCCTCGAATCCGTCTGCCGTGATTGCGGGAAGCCGGTGTCGTTCCACGCGGGCGACGCGACGCCCGCGCGCTGCGCCGAGTGCTTCGACGGCTTCATGCGCGCACGCGACGCGGAGTTCCTCAGCAGTTACGCCGAGCTGGGCGTCACCAGCCGCCGCATCATGGCCGAGACGTGCCTGCGCGCGCTCGTGGTGGAGTCGCCGCCGCATCGCAAGGTGCTGGCGATGAACATCATGGAGCAGTACGTGCTCGCCGCCAGCGACCTCGTCGGCCTGTACGAGTCGGTGAAGCAGCGCGGGCGTGAGCCGATCATGCGGCGCTTCCTCGGCTTCCGCCTCGACCGCGCGTCCGCGCTCGCCTTCTTCCACGAGATGGCGACGACGCCGGCCGCGGAAGTGCTCGGCGGCACTCGGGCTGCCCGAGCCGGACGACATCGCCCGGCTCTGCCCGTCGCTGCCGAAAGGCGACGTGAAGGACTTGAAGAAGGCGCTGGTGCAGATGATGGGCGACCTCAAGCGCACCGGCGATATGGGCGAGAGCGCGGCGCTTGCGCTCGCGCAGATGGCGGGCGAGAGCCGGGCCGGCGCCGCGCTCGTCAAGCAGTCGGCGTGGCTCGACAACGTCGGCTTGCGGCCGGAGCAGGTCGCGGCGATCGCCATCGACGAGCGCCGACGCACGATCAACGTCACCGCGATCTCGGTCGATGAGAAGCGCCTCCAGAACATCGTCAGCGCCATCGATGCGATGACGAATGCGTCGCGGAACCTCATCTACGGCGTGCTGACAATGTACCAGGAAGAACAGCGCGCGCGGCAGTTCAGCGAGCGCGCGAAGGCTCGTCGGTAGGGGCCCGGGGAACCACAGATTACACGGATGGCGCGGATTCGGGGGTGGGCGTGCGGTGACGGCGTCGTACGCACGCGATGTTCGTGTGCCCGAGGGCGAGAATGTGCTGCGTGAGATCCGGCTGCGCCGGATGGGCAGCCGGGGGCGGCTGCGATCCATCTCGCTTCGCGCCTCTCACCGCGAATCTCTGCAGGCGCTCGGGGGACGGGCGCCCTCCGGCCTCCAACCTCCAACCTCCGACCTCCGGCCTCCAACCTCCGACCTCCGACCTCCGACCTCTGACCTCCAACCTCTAACCTCTAACCTCTAACCCCCAACCCGGCTACACTCCCCGCGATGGAAGCAGGTTCGATCACCGACGTCCCCGGCATACGCGTCGGGCACTGGACCGACCGGCGCGCGGCCACCGGCTGCACGGTCGTGCTGCCGGACGCGCCGGCGGTGGCGGGCGTCGACGTGCGCGGCGGCGCGCCGGGCACGCGCGAGACGGACCTGCTGCGCCCGGGCAACCTCGTGCAGCAGGTGCACGCCATCGTGCTGGCGGGCGGCAGCGCGTTCGGGCTCGATGCGGCGTCCGGCGTCATGCGATTCCTCGCCGAGCGCGGGCGTGGCTATCGCGTTCGGCCGCAGCGTCGTGCCGATCGTGCCGGCGGCGATCCTGTTCGACCTCGGCATCGGCCGGCCGGACCGCTGGCCTGACCGCGGACGCGGGCTACCACGCGGCCGCGAACGGCGTCGCGCACGACGGCGGAAGGCAACGTCGGCGCCGGTACGGGCGCGACCGTCGGCAAGGCGCTCGGGCCGGAGCGCGCGATGAAGGGCGGCATCGGCACGGCGAGCGAGCGCGCGCACAACGGGCTCATCGCCGGCGCGCTTGCGGCGGTGAACGCCGCCGGCGAGATCATCGACCCGGCAAACGGACGCGTTCTCGCCGGTGCGCGCCGCGATGACGGCACGCTCGAAGATACGACCGAGGTGCTGCGTGAGGGCCGCCTCTGGCAGCCGGAGGCCGCCGGTCAGAACACAGTGCTCGTCGTCGTCGCGACGAACGCCGCGCTCACGAAGGAGCAGGCGAACCGCCTGGCGACGGTGTGCCACGACGGCATCGCGCGCGCCGTCCGTCCGGCGCACACGCCGAGCGACGGCGACATCGTCTTCACGCTGGCCACGGGCGAGCGGCGACTCGACGGCGCGGGTTACCGGATCATCGAGGCGCTTGCGACGCGCGCCGTCGAGCGCGCGATCGTCCGCGGCGTGCTGACGGCGGAGACGCTGCATGGTTGTCTCGCGGCGCGCGATCTTCCACCATCACGCGCGAGACGCAGGTAGCCGAGAACCCCTCACCTCCCACGTCTCACCTCCCATAGCCTCACGATCACGGGCAGGCGGACGGTTGCGCGAACGCCCAGTCGAGCAGGCGCTCGGCGTCGGTGTAGCGGTCCTGGCTGCGCATCAGCGAGACGATGATCCGGCGGCCGTCGTGCGTGGCCGATGCGACGATCGTCTGTTGCGACTCCTCGGTGTAGCCGATCTTCACGCCGTCGGCGCCGTCGTACTCGCCGAGCAGGCGGTTGCCGTTCCACACCGGCGGCCCGTCCCACTTCGGCTGCCACGAGACGGCCGAGACGATCTGGCGCAGCGTCGCGTTCTGCATGACGTAGCGCGCGAGCATCGCCATGTCGTAGGCGCTGGAGTAGAGGTCCTTGTCGTAGAGCCCGTGCGGGTTCGTGAAGTGCGTGTCCTCAAGCGCGAGCGACTGCGCCTTCTCGTTCATCAGCTCGACGAACTTCTCCTGCGTGCCGCCGATGCCCTCCGCGATCGCGATCGCCGCGTCGTTGCCGGACGGGAGCAGCAGCCCGTACAGCAGGTCGAGCAGCGACAGCTCCATGCCGGGCTTCAGCCCCATGATCGTCGAGCCGGTGTCGTCGTATAGCTTCGCGCCGTCGACGTGCGACGTGATCATCTTGCCGGCGTCGGCCTGGTCGGTGGCGACCGCGGCGGTCATGAGCTTCGTGAGGCTCGCGGGCGGCAGCGTGCAGGTGCTCGTCGCGCCCGTAGATCTGCGCGCCGCAGGCGCTGTCGATGATCGCGATGGAGCGGGCGCTGACGTACGGGAAGCCGGGCGGCGGCGTCGGCTCGCGGCGTTGGGTCGAGGCGATCGGTGCGCGGGCGCCCCGCCGGCGTGCGCCGCGAGCCGGCGGAGCGAGCAGCCGGCGCAGCCGCCCGGTGCGAGACGGCCGTCGTACGACGGCGCCGGACGCCCAGCCCGCCGTGAGCGCGAGCACGACGAGCGCGAGCCCGACGATCGCCGCACCCACCCCGCCACGGGTCAGCGCGGTTCAATTCTTCCATGCTCGGGGCCGAGTATACCCGCCGCGATCCCGTCCTGCCATCCCTCTCGATCACAACCGTGATCAGTTCCTTCGATGCGAGAAGCTGTCAGCTATCGGTCGAAGTAAACAGTTGTCAGTTCACAGTCCTCGGGAGCACGCTCGGCGGTACAATGCCGACCGAGAACTGTCACTGTCGACTGTGAACTGTAACTCGCACCCATTGACAGCCTCGATACCAGCGATCTATCGTGAGGCGCGCCATCGATCCGCGACGGCGGACGGTCAGCGCGAGTGGTAGACGAACGAACCAGGCTGCTTGGATCCGGCGGACCGAGACGGCACATACGGCGAGACACACCGCGTCTCCGCGTGCCTCTTCGGTCTGACCGGAGAGGCAGTTCTTGTTGGCGGGCGAGGAGCGACGCAGGTGCGGACCGTACTCAAGAGCAAGATCCATCGCGCGCGCGTGACGCAGGCCGACCTGCATTACGAGGGCAGCATCACCATCGACGCCGACCTCATGGAGGCGGCCGACATGCTGCCGTTCGAGCAGGTGCACGTGCTCGACGTCGACAACGGCGCGCGGCTCACCACCTACGCCATCGAGGGCGAGCGCGGCAGCGGCCAGGTCTGCATCAACGGCGCCGCCGCCCGGCTCGTCAGCCCCGGCGACACCGTGATCATCCTCACCTACAAGACGGCGACGGACGACGAGGCGCGCGCGCTCGAGCCGTCGCTGATCTACGTCGACGAGCTCAACCGCATCGCACGCATCGGCCATCACATCGAGCCGGCGCCGGTCGCTCTAGCGGCGCGAACGGAGGCACGAAGATGGCGCGCATCACCACCACCGACATCCGCGAGATGAAGAAGCGCGGCGAGAAGATCGTCATGATGACGGCGTACGACTACCCGACGGCGCGGCTCGTCGAGGAGGGCGGCGCCGACGTCATCCTCGTCGGCGACACGCTCGGCATGGTCGTGCTCGGCTACGACTCGACGCTGCCGGTCACCATGGACGACATGATCCACCACACGAAGGCGGTCGTCCGCGGCACGCAGCGCGCGCTCGTCGTCGGCGACATGCCGTTCATGAGCTACCAGACCGGCTGGCAGGACGCGATGGCAACGCCGCGCGCTTCATGAAGGAGGCGGGCTGCGGCGCCGTGAAGCTCGAAGGCGGCGTGCGCTCGGCCGAGACCGTGCGCAAGCTCGTCGAGGCCGGCATCCCGGTGATGGGGCACATCGGCCTGACGCCGCAGTCCGTCAACCAGTTCGGCGGCTTCAAGGTGCAGGGCAAGACGCCCGCCGCCGCGGTGCAGCTGATGCACGACGCGCAGGCGCTCGAGCAGGCCGGCGCGTTCGCGATCGTGCTCGAAACGGTGCCGGCGCCGCTCGCGGAGCTGCTCACGCGAGCGGCTCAGCGTGCCGACGATCGGCATCGGCGCCGGGCGTGCACTGCGACGGCCAGGTGCAGGTCTTCCACGACCTGCTCGGCCTGTTCGACGCGTTCGTGCCGAAGCACGCGAAGCGCTACGCCGAGGTCGGCGACGTCATCCGCGACGCGGTCGCGCGGTACGCCGCCGACGTGCGCGCCGGCGCTTCCCGACGGCGAAGCAGAGCTTCAAGATGGACCCGGCGTCGCTGGCCGAGCTGCGGCCCGGCGCGCACCGACGCCATTCGACCGCCGGCACGCGCTCGGCCTCGACTCCTGACCGCACGCGTTGCAGGTCTTCCGGACGATCGACTGAGTTCCGCGCCTGGCGCCGCGGCCTGAGCGGCGGCCTCGGCCTCGTGCCGACGATGGGCTACCTGCACGAAGGCCACCTCTCGCTCGTGCGCGCCGCGCGCGCGGACAACGCGCACGTCGCCGTCAGCGATCTTCGTCAACCCGGCGCAGTTCGGCGCCAGACGAAGACCTCGCGCGCTACCCGCGCGACGAGGCGCGCGACCTCGCGCTGCTCGAAGCCGAGGGCGTCGACGCCGTGTTCGCGCCGTCGGTCGAGGAGATGTATCCCGACGGCTTCGGCACGTACGTCAGCGTCGAAGGTCTGACGCCGCGGCTCGAAGGCGCGAGCCGGCCGACGCACTTTCGCGGCGTGACGACGGTCGTCTCAAGCTGTTCAACATCGTGCAGCCGCAACGGGCGTACTTCGGGCGCAAGGACGCGCAGCAGCTCGCCGTCATCCGCCGCATGGTGCGCGACCTCGATCTGCCGGTCGAGATCGTCGGCCTGCCGATCGTGCGCGAGCCCGACGGCCTGGCGATGAGCAGCCGCAACGTCTACCTGCACGCCGGAGCAGCGCCGCGCGGCGCTCGTGCTGGCGCGCTCGCTGCGCCTGGCCGAGGAGGCTGTTCGCCGCCGGCGAGCGCGACGCGAGGCGCGATCCGCGAGCGCGATGCGCGCGCTGATCGCGGCGCGAGCCGCTCGCCGAGATCGACTACGTGAGCGTCGCCGACGCCGAGACGCTCGAGGAGCTCGACGCATCGAGCGCCCGGCGCTGGTTTCGCTGGCAGTGCGCTTCGGCGCGACGCGGCTCATCGACAACACGACGCTGGGGTAATGGCGGCGGGCGGGGCTCGCCGTCCACCGCCGCCTGTGCTTCAATGCGGCCGAGCGATGGGCGAGGCACCGAGCATCACCGACGCAGACATCGTGGCCGGGTGGCGCGCCGTGCACGGCGGCGGGCCGGAGCCGCGCGTCCTCAAGCGCACCAGGCTGCGCCCGACGTCCGGGCTCACCGGCTCATACTTCGAGCGCGTCAAGTTGAAGCTCGGCGACCGGAAGATCAACGCCATCCTCAAGCGGGGCGGGCTGACGTTCGGGCCGCAACTGCGCGAGCGGCTCTTCTTCGAATCGCTGTCGCGCGACGTGCCGATGCGCGTGCCGGAGTGCTACGCCGCGGGCGAGTGCCGTGAGACCGGCTACGGCTGGGTGTTGATGGAGGCGCTGCCGCACGGCAAGCACCTCATCGATTGGACCGACGAGGAGACGCTGACCGCGCTCCGCAACCTGGCGGCCCTGCACGCGCCGTACCTCGGCGCGCCGCCGCCGTCGCTGCCACGTCCCTTTTCGGAGCAACTCGAAGAGACGCTGAGCTACATCCCGGAGGGCGTCCGTATGATGCGCGTGCGCTACGACGAGCTGCCGCACATGCCGCGCGCCGCGAGCGACCGGGCACTCGACCTACTGCTCCGGCTCGCGGAGCACCCCGAGATCTTCCGAAAGGCGTTCGCGCGTTCGCCGGAGACGTTGCTGCACGGCGACTACCATCGTGGCAACCTGCTCGCGCGCGACGGCGAGCCGCAGGTGACGTTCGACTGGCAGTTCGTCTGTGCGGGGCCGCCGGCGTACGACCTCGCGGTGTTCTGGCTCTATCTGGGGGCGGTCACGAAGCCGGGCCTGTTCCGCATCATCGACCGGTCGGAGGTGCGCGAGCCAAGCCTCACCTGGCAGCAGGTGACCGGGGCGTACGGCGCGGCACTGCGTCAACTGCGGCCGGACGTCAACCTGGAGGCGCTGTTTGCCTGCGAAGACGCGGCGATCGCGTGGGAGGCCGTGCGGCAGGCGACATACTTCGGGCACGGCATGGAGCCGTTCATGGGCGTCGTGCGCTTCGTGTATCGCGACCACCGCACGATCGGCGGCTGGTTCGCGAGCTGGCTCGGCCTCGACCAGGGAGGGCGCATCTTCGCCGACCTGTTCGCCGATTTCGAGACGCGCGCCGAGCGCCTGCTCACGTCGCACGGCGTGCCGCTGCCCTGACCAAGGCTGGTCCCTGGCCGGTCTGGAGGGCGCGCGAGGCGGCCTGATACAATGCCGCGGGCTCGCCCGCAGGTCGCTCGCCCGGGCGGCGCCAGATTCCACACAAGGGAGCAGACGAGAGCATGTCCGGCCACTCCAAATGGTCCTCGATCAAGCGCCAGAAGGGCGTCGCCGACGCGCAGCGCGGCCAGTTGTTCACCAAGCTGTCGAAGGAGATCATCATCGCCGCCAAGCAGGGCGGGCCGGACCCCGCGGCGAACGTCCGCCTGCGCCTGGCCGTGCAGAAGGCACGCGACAACAACATGCCGGCGGACAACATCGAGCGCGCGATCAAGCGCGCGTCGGGCGGCGGCGAAGGCGCCGAGATGGCCGAGATCATCGTACGAGGGCTACGGCCCGTCGGGCACCGCCGTCATCGTCGAGGTGGCGACCGACAACCGCAACCGCACGGTCGCCGAAGTGCGCAACGTGTTCACGCGCGCCGGCGGCAGCCTCGGCGAGTCCGGCTCTGTGGCGTGGAACTTCGACTCGCGGGGCGTGATCAGCGTCGTGGCCGAACGGCAAGGACCCGGACGAAGTGGCGCTCTACGCCATCGACGCCGGCGCGGAGGACGTACAGGTCGGCGGCGACACGATCGAGGTCTACACCACGCCGGCCGACCTCGAGAAGGTGAAGAAGGCGCTGGAAGACCACGGCGTCACGGTCGAGTCGGCCGAGAGCGGCGCGCGTGCCGAAGACGACGGTCAGCTCGACGAGAAGAGCGCCATCCAGATGCTGCGCCTCGTCGAGAAGCTGGAGGCGCTCGACGACGTGCAGAAGGTCTACTTCAACGCCGAGTTCAGCGACGACGTGCTCGCGTCGTACACGGGCTGACGGCCGTGCCGGGCGAGGGACCGCCGGCGATCATCCTTGGCATCGACCCCGGCACGCGCGTCACCGGATGGGGCGTGATTTCGCTCGATGGCGGCGAGCCGCGCGCCGTGGCGTGCGACGTCATCGCCGCCGAAGGCGCGGCGTGGCCGATCGAGCAGCGGCTGCACCACATCTTCTCGGAGCTGGGCGACGTCATCGCCCGCTTTCAGCCGGCGGCGGTCGCCGTCGAGGAGCCGTTCGTCGGCACGAACGTGCGCTCGGCGATGGCCATCGGCGAGGCGCGCACCGTGGCGATGCTGGCGGCGACGCTGGCCGGCATCGCCGGTGCATCACTACCCGCCGGCGCGCATCAAACAGACGGTGGCCGGCTACGGCCAGGGCGACAAGGCGCAGGTGCGCGAGATGCTGCGCCTGCAACTCGGCATGGCCGAAGCGCCCGGACGACCTCAACGCCAGCGACGCGCTGGCCGTCGCCCTCTGCCACGCGATCCACCGCGCGGGCGGCGGCGCTGCATCGCGCCGGCTTCCGGGCTGATCAGATCTGCCCCAAATCAGGTTCAAAATCCGCCTTGCTGGCGGGGTAACAGCCCGGCTTCTTGACGCGTTCTATTCCTTGAACGGCCGACGTGAAGGCCACCAGCAAGGAATGGAACGAATGGCTCTCAACCCCGCGACATACTCGACCCGCTCCGTCTCGATGCTGATGCTCGCCGCGTTCGGCGGGCTCGCGCTCTGGCTGTTCGCTCCATGGGGCGGCGGCATGGGCGCCGGCGCTCCGGCGGGGGCGGCGTCAGCGGCGCCGGCGCCGAACTGCCGCCTTCGCTCAAGGTGGCGGGCCACGTGCAGGTCGAGAGCCACGACAACGTCGTCACGCGGCTCGTCGTGCCGCTGACTGTGCGCGGCAACGAGGGCATCGCCCTCAGCGACGACAGCGGCGGCCATGCCGCGCCGAGACTGACATGAGCGAGAGCGCGGCGGCCGCGGTGCCGGCGCACTACTCCATCACGTGGACCGGCGGCAACGGCGACAAGACGCTCGACCCGGGCGAGCACGGCGCTGCTCACCGTCGACCTCCCGGCGTGGTCGAGCGTGCACCCGGGCAACCCGTTGCGCCTCGTCATCAAGACGGCGGACGGCGGCAGCCTTGTGATCGAAGACGTGCTCGGTTAGGGGCCAGCGGGTTAGGAACCAGAGGGCCAGGGCGCGATGAGAGGCATCAGGACGCGGGGGAGCGGGCTGATCCTCTTTCATGCCCGTCGCACGTGCCGCAGGTACATGAGCAGCGCGGCGATCGATCTTCGCGTCGCGGATCTCGCCCTTGTCGACGAGCGCGAGCGCGTCATCGAGCGACACGCGCTCCAGCACGAGGTCCTCGTCCTCGTCGGCGTCGAGCGCGTCCTCGACGAGGTCCGTCGCCGCGTAGATGTGCTGGTACTCCTCCGAATACCCCGGCGCCAGGTACATGCCGCCGATGCGCGTGAGCGTGCCGCGATGCCCCGTCTCCTCGCGCAGCTCGCGCTGCGCCGCCGCCTCGAACGAGGCGTCGCTCTTGTCGACGCCGCCCGCCGGCAGTTCGAGCAGCCACGCGCCGGCCGGGTGGCGGTACTGCCGCACCATCAGCAGCCGCCCGTCCGCGTCCACCGGCACCAGCACGACCGCGACGCCGTACTCGACGATCTCCCGCGTGTACGACGTGCCGTCGGCCAGCGCGAGCGTATCGACGCGCACGCCGATCATCTTGCCGTTGAACTTGCGGTCGCTGCTCACGACCTGCGGGATGTCCATAAACCTGGAACCTGTTCTCAAACCTGCCTGACCATGGCGATCTCGTTGCAGCCGGGGAACTTGGGGCAGCGATAGCACTCGCCCCAGACCTTGCGCGGCAGCGTCATCACGTCGGCCTGCGTAAAGCCGAGCTTCTCGAAGAAGCCCGGGGCGGTAGGTCAGCGCGAACACCGTCGTCAGTCCGATCTGCCGCGCTTCGTCCATGCACGCTTCGACGATGCGCGCGCCGAGCCGCTGGCCCTGCACGTCCTCGCGTACCGCCAGCGACTTGATCTCGGCGAGGTCCGCCCAGAGGATGTGCAGCGCGCCGCAGGCGACGGTCGCGCCGGCGCTGTCGCGGACGACGTAGAAGTCGCGCAGGTTCTCGTACACCTCGGCCATCGTGCGCGGCAGCATCTCGCCCTTGCGCGCGAAGGTGTTGACAAGGTCGTGGATCGCCTGCGCATCGGCGATGGATGCGCGCACCAGTTGGTACGTCGATGCCGTCATGTTCGGCGCGTCCTTTCGTCGGCCCCGCGGAGACGGCGAGGCGGGCTCTGCGCCCGCCCGTCCACTGTATCGGTTCGTGGTTGCGTCCGCGAGGCGGCTACTCCGTCAGCCAGTTGAGGCGCCGCCCGACCCGGAGGAAGAAGTCGCCGGGCGGCCCCAGACGCAGGAAACGCGCCTGGTACTGGCTCGTACGCACGCGCACGATGTCGCCGCCCGCCAGGTCCATGGTCCGGCTCGCCATCGACGCTGAGGATCGCCGCCTGACGCGGCGCGATCTGCACCTCGACCAGCGACCCCGCTGGCAGCACGATGCTGTTCGCCGGCGCCAGGTGCGGCGCGACCGGCGTGATGATGATCTCGCGCGATTCCGGGTGCAGGATCGGCCCGCCGACGCTCAGCGAGTAGGCGGTGCTGCCGGTCGCCGTGGCGATGATCACGCCGTCCGCGCGATAGCTGCCGATCATCGTGTCGTCGGTGCGGACGGTGAACTGCACGGTGCGCCCGATCGCCGCGCGGCCGACGACGACGTCGTTCAACGCGTGAAAATGCTCCCGCATCTGCTCGCCGCCGCGCAGCGTCTCCGTCTCGACCATCGCGCGCGTCTCGATACGGCCGGCGCCGGCGAGGATCCCGTCCAGCCGCTCGACCAGTTCGGCCGGCGTGATCTCGGTCAGAAAGCCGA
Source organism: uncultured Chloroflexia bacterium (assembly GCA_963701135.1). Lineage (GTDB taxonomy): Bacteria > Chloroflexota > Dehalococcoidia > DSTF01 > JACRBR01 > CAYJMJ01. Next base: position 1,222,184 of record OY969567.1, on the reverse strand, counting down.
TGCGGCCGAGGTTCACGCCGAGCAGCGGCACCGGGTGCGGGATGACGGCGCGCGCGGCGCGCAGCACCGTGCCGTCGCCGCCGCAGCAGATGACAAGATCGCTGCCCGCGACGTGCTGCTCGCGCAGCTCGTCGTCCCAGGCAGACGCGGTCCAGACTTCGCCGACCTTCCCCGCGACACGGCGAGCGGTGTCCTCGGCCACGCTCCGCGCCGCGTCCGACTTCGGGTGATACGTGACGCCGACTTTCTTCATTGCGAGAACGATAGCATGGGGCGGGCGACAGCAAACAGCAAACGGCAAACAGCAAAGGGAGCGAGAAGGCAGCGGACAACAGACGACAGACAACAGAGGACGTTCTAACCTCTAACCTCTAACCTCTAGTCCCCCGCCCTTAACCAGAGAAAGAACTCCTTGTTGCCCGCCGGGCCCAGCAGCGGCGACGTCGTGAGGCCGCGGACGCGCAGGCCGTGGTTCACGCACCACCAGGCGACGCGGCCGATGACCGACGCATGCACGAGGGGGTCCCGCACGACGCCGCGCCGGCTCACCTCGCCGCGCTCGGCCTCGAACTGCGGCTTCACGAGCGCTACGATGTCCGCGCCGGGTCGCACGATCCCGATCGCCGCCGGCAGCACCTTCGTCAGCGAGATGAACGACGCGTCGATCGTCGCAAGATCGGGCCGCTCCGGTAGAGACGCCAGCTCGCGGATGTTCGTGCGCTCCATGACGACGACGCGCTCGTCGTTCCGCAGGCGCTGGTCGAGTTGTCCGTAGCCGACGTCGATCGCGTAGACGCGCGCGGCGCCGCGCTGGAGCAGGCAGTCGGTGAAGCCGCCCGTCGACGCGCCGGCGTCCATCGCCACGCGCCCGGCGACGTCGATCCCGAAGGTGTCGAGCGCGTGGTCCAGCTTCTCGCCGCCGCGGCTGACGAAACGCGCCGGCTTCGCGATCTCGATCGCCGCGTCGGCCCTCACCATCGCGCCCGCGCGCGCCTCCGTCTGGCCATCCACCGACACGTCGCCGGCGAGGATGTACGCGCGCGCCTTCTCGCGCGAAGGCGCCAACCCGCGCTCGGTGAGCGCGACGTTCGAGCCGCTGCTTCTTCGGGCGGTCGGCCATGGGCATGGGGCATTGTCGGTGGATGCGGCGGCGGTGCGCAAACGCGCGGCGGACCTATGGCGTCGTCTCGCGGGATTGGCGTATATTATCGTTCAATCAATGCTCAGGTTGCCGAACACAGGGGAGGACGGACGATGGTTCAGCGGGTGACACCGGCCAGGGTTGACCGAGAGGAACTCCGGCGCCAGATCAGCGAAAAATACACCGCCGTTGCACTCGAACCAGAAGAGGGCTTCCACTTCCATACGGGCCGCCCGCTCGCCATGATGCTCGGCTATGCCCCGAGCGATGTCGATGCGCTCCCATCGTCGACAGTCGAGTCGTTCGCCGGCACCGGCAATCCATTCTCTATGGGGAGACTCCATCCCGGCGAAACAGTCGTCGATATCGGATGCGGCGCCGGATTCGATACGTTGCAGGCGGCGTTGCAGGTCGGCCCGACAGGAAGAGTCATAGCGGTGGACATGACGCCCGCCATGCTGCAGAAGACGAGAGCAGGCGCAGCGGAGCTGGGCCTCTCCAACGTCGATGTTCGTCACGGCTATCTCGAAGATTTGCCGGTTGACGATGGGAGCGCGGACGTTGTCATCAGCAACGGCGTCATCAACCTGACGCCTGACAAGACTGGCGCTATGCGCGAGGTGTACCGCGTACTGAAGCCGGGAGGCCGATTCCAGATCGGCGACATCATTGTGCACAAGGAGGTCCCGCAAGATGCCAAGGACGACATCGACCTGTGGTCCGGCTGAATAGCCGGTGCTCTGCTGGAAGCAGAGTGGAACTGGGTCCTTGACCACGTTGGATTCCGCGGCATTCGCTGGGGCGGCCAGATTGACGTGTTTTCAGGATCAAAGCACGAGTCAGACGCGAAAGAGTTCGACACCCGGGGCGTCACATTGGCTGGAGTCAAGCCAGCGTAACGATGCTTTGTCCGTGCGAAACACATGAGGGGCGCACCTGCTGCGCCCCTCATGTTGTCTTCGGCTTGGTGCGCTACGCCGTCGTCGGCGCGGTCATTTTGTCGAGCAGTTTCTTCGTCGATACCACGTGATGGTCCAGCCGCATGTCCTTCGGCTCGACGCCCAACGCCAGGCCGATGAGCTGCGGCAGGTGCAGGATCGGCAGGTCGATGTCGTGCTTCGTTACGGCCTTCGCCGCCGGCTGCTGCGCGTCGAGGTTCAGGTGGCAGAGCGGGCACGGCGACACCAGCGCGCCGGCGCGCGCCTCCGTCCGGCCATCCACCGACACGTCGCCGGCGAGGATGTACGCGCGGGCCTTCTCGCGCGACGGCGCCAGCCCGCGCTCGGTGAGCGCGACGTTGAGCCGCTGCTTCTTCGGGCGGGCTGATGTGGGCATGCGCCATTGTCTGCGGATGCGCAGGGCGCGCGCAAACGCCGGGGCTTGCGTGGTTAACCTTCTCTGGCGTTAGGGCGTTCTCACTTCTGCGAGGTGCACACCATGATACGTCTGTTTGGCCTGGCCGTGGTCTGCGTGACCCTGGTTGTCGTCCGTGCCGCTGAGGCTCACGAGTTCCCCGCGCCGCTGGTCAGCGTGTCGCTTTCGTCCGCGACGCCGGGGGGACATCCGGATCTCCAAACGATCTTCGAAGCGCCGACCGGCGCGGGATTCGATGAGGTCCGCATCGTGTCGCCGCCGGGCAGCGGCATCGCGTCTGACGCCGATATCCCGGACGGCGCCGTCGTCGGCAGGCTCGATGCGGAAGCCACGACGAACGCGATCACGCTGCCGGAATGCAACAGCTACGTCGCTTTCACGGTGCCGATCCGTGAGGCGACGACCGACCTCTCATCCGATTCGTATCCCGCGTACCTGCGCACCCTTGCGCCGGGGCCGCACCGGCTGCGATTCGTCGCCGACGTATCGCCGTCGCCGTCCATCCCGATCCTGATCAACTACCTCTTCGAACGTTCGATCCGATCTCGAAGTCGATCGTCGGGACGGTGTTCGTCGGCGATCCACGGCATCCGCCGGAGCAGTTCACGTCGTGTACCCCGCAGAAGAGCACGAACACACTGTTTGGCATCACCCCCGCCGGGACGCCGCTGCTCACGTCTCCGGCCCCGCTGCCCCAGCCGAAAATCGCGTTCCAGTACACCTTCACCAGCCGGCCTGACGCCCACGGCGAGCGCCACGTCCAGCACGTCGAGGCGTTCGCTTCCGTTGCGCCAACGGACCGCCCGCCGCTCGTCGAACCGGAGATTCCGCCTCCGTCCGACGCAGACATCGCCGCGCCGGGCGGAATCAGTCTGAGCGAGATAACCGATGGCGGCGGTTTCTCCATCTACTGGGACAACCCCGCGCGCGTTGAGGCGTTCGATGTTGTGGTGACCGTCGAGACCCGGGCGAGCCTCCCCGAACGCGGGCGCTGCCGATCATCGGTGCGAACGGGTTCGATGTGCCCCGCGATCTGTTGCCAGCTTGTCCGGGCAGGCTCGGCGTCAAGATGCCGGATGTAACGATCACCGTCAGCGTTGCTTCGGTCACGCAATTCGGCACATCACTACCGGCCCAGCAGCGTTTCGGGCCGCGTCCGGGATGCGCCGTCCCCGCTCTCGCGGCGCGTATCGTCGCGCCAAATGCCGGCGGCGGACCGGTTGGGCGGGACGGCGGTGCTCCTATCGGTTGGCTCGCGGCATCGGGCATCGCTGCCACGGTGGCCGGTCTCGCGTTGAAGCGACGGCGCGCGTGACGCAGAGGAGTAACGCGGATGCGCAGGGCGCGCGCAAACGGAGAGGCAGCGTACCGGCTAGCTCGATAACCTCAGACCGGCGCGCTTGCCGGCGTGCATCACCGTGACACCGATGAGGTGACCGCCCTTGTAGCGCAGAAGGATGTCGTCATCTGTCAGTTCGGAGTCGTCGGCTGCGGCGCCCCGCTCAAAAGCGACGTAGAGCACATCGGCTTCCTGATCGTATGTCGACTCGACATAGGCCGGCAGTCTGACGAGCTCGGGCACGATGCGGCGGAGGGTAGCGACGATCTGCGTTTCCATCGCATTGATAGTACGCGAAATAAAACGAGGGGCGCTCTGACGCCCCTCGTTGCTGACCAACTGACCGACTGACTGACCGACCGACTCCCGCTACGCCGTCGCCGGAGTCTGTCATCTTGTCGAGCAGCTTCTTCGTCGATACCACGTGGTGGTCCAGCCGCATGTCCTTCGGCTCGACGCCCAACGCCAGGCCGACGAGTTGCGGCAGGTGCAGGATCGGCAGGTCGATGTCGTGCTTGGTCACCGCCTTCGCCGCCGGCTGCTGCGCGTCGAGGTTCAGGTGGCAGAGCGGGCACGGCGACACCAGCGCGTCGGCGCCGAGGTCCTGCGCCTCGTGGATGTGGTTGCCGGTCTGCTTCAGCGAGTTCTCGCGGTTGATCGTCAGGATCGGGAATCCGCAGCACTTCTTCGCGCCTTCGTAGTCGACGACCGTAGCGCCGACCGCCTCGATCACCATCTCGAGGTAGTGATCGCGGTCGGGGTGCTCGTCCTTGCCCAGGATCTCGCTCGGCCGGAGGATGTAGCACCCGTAGAACGGCCCCACGCGCACGCCCGAGAGCGGCCGCTTCACCAGGCTCTTCAGCTTGTCGAGACCGAAGTCCTCGACGAGCACCCAGAGGAAGTTCTTGACCTGAAGGCCGGGCGTGTAGGTCAGCCCTTCATCGGCAAGGATGGCGTTGACCTTGGCGAGGTACTCGGGGTTCTTCGCCAGCTTGTCCTGCACCATGCTCTCGATGCCCTGGCACGTCGAGCAGATGTTCATCAGCGGCAGGCCGAGCTGCTGCGCCATGGCGAACGTGCGCGCGTTCAGCGCATCCGCCATCTCCGGGTTCTGTTCCTGGATCACGCCGGCGCCGGTGCACGTCGCCTGGTCGAGCTCGACCAGCTCGATGCCCAGCTCCTTCGCGACGCGGTTCATCGAGAGGTACAGCTCGGGGGCGGCGCCCTTTGCGACACAGCCAGGCCAGAACGCGTACTTGAGTGCCATTAGTCCTTTACCTCCGGTTTCGGCGCCTTGAGGGAAGCGGACTTGCGGATCACGTTCCGCACCCGGTCCATCCCCTTCATCTTGTGGGAACCGGGCATCCCCGGCGGGATCATCTGCGCGATTGGCAGCTTGCCGGCCCGCGCCATCTTGAGCGCGCCGGGCATCTCGGTCAGGATGCGCGGCAGGTTGAACATGCCGACGGAGCCGGGCACCATCCAGATCTCGTTGAGCCGGCCGCCGTCCGTGATCGACCTCGTGAAGATGTCGGTGTGGCGGGCGCCGGTGTTGTTGCGGATGCCTTCTTCGAGCGCCATCTCGCGCAGTTGCAGGATGCGGTTCATCGGCGCGACGCCCTTCGGACAGACCTCGACGCACATGTTGCAGCGCGTGCAATCCCAGATGCCGCTGTACTCGCTCAGCTTCTCCAGCCGCTCGTGCGTGTGGCCGTCGCGCGGGTCGCCGGCGAAGCGGTAGGCCTTCGCGAGCGCCGCCGGGGCGATGAAGTTCTTGTCGACTTCAAGCACTGTGCAGTCGCTGACGCAGGCGCCGCACATGATGCAGTTCATCGTGTGCGTCAGGTCGATCATCGTCTCGTTCGGCACGCGATATTCGGACTCGGGCTCCGGGCCCACGGGGCGCAAGTACGGGTTGACGGCGCGCATCTTCGCCCAGAACGACTCCATGTCGCTTACGAGGTCCTTGATCACGGGCATGTTGCCCATGGGCTCGACCTTGATCTCGTGCTCCTCGTCGCCTCGCGTGATCGCGATGACCTTCGCCCGGCACGCCAGCCGCGCCCGGTCGTTGACGCGCATCGCGCAGGAGCCGCAGATGGCGCTCCGGCAGGAGCAGCGCAGCGCCAGCGAGCCGTCCTCGTACTCGCGCACCTGGATCAACGCGTCGAGCAGCGTCGCGCTCTCCGGCGCCTCAATCTCGTACTGGCTGTAACCCGTCTTGCCGGACTCGGGGTCAGTCCGCTTAACCTTCAGCTTCACTTTCATGCGTCGCTCCGTTCCAGACGCTACCGCTCACAAGTAACCAGCAAACAGATCAGTACTTCCGCTCCTGCGGCTGCCACTGCGTGATCGTCACAGGCGCGTAGCTCATCTTCTCGCTGCCATCGGGCTGCTTGGTCAGGACGATGTGCTTCATCCAGTTCTCGTCGTCGCGGTTCGGGAAGTCCAGCCGCGTGTGGGCGCCGCGGCTCTCCTTCCGCTCGATCGCGCTCGTGGTGATCATCTCGGCGCAGTCGATCATGTAGCCGAGCTCGATGTGGAACAGGAGGTCGGTGTTGAACACCTTGCCCTTGTCCTCGACCCCCACCTTCTCGTAGCGGGCGCGGATCTCTTTCAGGTTCTCCACCTGCTTGTTCAGCCGGTCCGGCGACCGGAACAGGCCGACGTTCGCGCTCATCGACTCGCCCATGTCGCGGCGGATCTTCGCGATGCGGTCGCCGTTGTTCGGCCGGTCGATGATCGACCGGATCATCGCGCGGTCCTTCTCGACGACGCTCTCCGGGACCGGCTTGAACGTCTTGCCCTGCATCCACGGCACCGCGTGCTCCGCCGCCCGCCGGCCGAACACCAGCGTGTCGAGCAGCGAGTTCGCGCCGACGCGGTTCGCGCCGTGCACGCTCACGCACGCCGCCTCGCCCGCGGAGTACAGGCCAGGCATTGCGGTCAAGCCATCGACGTCCGTCTTGACTCCGCCCATCGAATAGTGGATGCCCGGCAGGATCGGCAGCAACTCCTTAGTGATGTCGATGTTCACGAGGTCGCGCGCGATCTCGTAGATCTCCTCCAGGCGCTCCTTGATCAGCTCCTCGCCGAGGTGGCGCATGTCCAGGAAGACGCAGCCGTCGACGCCGCGCCCCTCGTCGATCTCCGTCTGCTCCGCGCGCGAGACAACGTCGCGCGACGCCAACTCCATCATGTTCGGCGCGTACTTCGACATGAAGCGCTCGCCGTCCTTGTTGAGCAGGTAGGCGCCTTCGCCGCGCGCGCCCTCGGTGATCAGCACGCCCGAGCCCTTGAGGGACGTCGGGTGGATCTGCACCATCTCCATGTCCATGATCGGTGCGCCCGCGCGGTACGCGAGCGAGATGCCGTCGCCGGTGCAGATGAGCGCATTGGTCGAAGGCTCATACACGCGGCCGAGGCCTCCGGTGCACACGATCGTCGCTTTCGCCGTGATCGCGTGCAGCTCGCCGGTGCGGATGTTCATCGCTACCGCGCCCCGGCACTGGCCGTCATCGACGATCAGGCTGGTGACGAACCACTCCTCGTAGTTCCGCATCGCCTTGTAGATGCTGGGCCTCATCAACTGCTCGTAGAGCACGTGCAGGATCGCCTGGCCGGTGATCGCGCCGACGAAGAACGTGCGCGCCTTCCCCATGCCGCCGAAGCGCCGCACCGCCATGCGCCCGTCCGGCTTGCGGCTGTAGACGACGCCCCAGTGCTCCGTCTGGAGCACTTCGCGGCCGCCCTCCTTCGAGAGCACTTCGATCGCGTCCTGGTCGCCCAGGTAGTCCGAGGCCTTGGTCGTCTCGAACGCGTGCTCCTCCCACGGCCCGCCGTCCTCGCCGACGCCGGGGCCGTTGATGCCCCCCTGGGCGGCGTTGGAGTGGGAGCGCACCGGGTGCACCTTCGAGATCATGGCCACGTCGGCGCCCATCTGCTGGGCGGCGATCGCGGCGCGCATGCCGGCCAGGCCGGCTCCGATGACAAGGACGTCGTGCTCGTAGACAGCCATGGCTCGTCTACACCTTCCTTCTTACGCGGTGCCTGTCTTGTGGGGGATGCGGAACGCCGGTAAACGGCGGAGTGTCTGAAAACGCTCGCCCGGAGCCTCGGCGTGTGCCTGAATTGAGACTCGCTGCGGGCCGGTTGCGGGGGCGTTGGGATGCGATAATCATCCGCCCTCCAGAGGCATGTGAACCCTATCACAGGCCTGTACTACGCTCAAGGAATCCGTACCTTAACGCCAGTGCCGGGTGTAGGCTCTTGCGGGGGGCCGAATGTGCCCGCCACACGAGCCGCAATTTGTGACGCGAAAATGAAGGGAATACACATGCGAGCGGGACTTCAGGTGCCCTACTTCACCTGGCCTTCCGGGCCGGAGGCGCTCGGCCAGACGTTCGGCGACGTGGCGAAGCGGGCCGAGGATGCCGGCTTCTACAGCCTCTGGGTGATGGACCACTTCTTCCAGTTGCCCGGCCTCGGCCCCGTCGATCTCGACATGCTCGAGGGGTACACCGCGCTCGCCTTCGCCGCCGCGAAGACATCGACGATCAAACTCGGCACCATGGTCACCGGCGTTACGTACCGGCATCCGGGCGTGCTCGTGAAGACCGCAACGACGCTCGACGTGCTGTCCGGCGGCCGCGCGTACTTCGGCATCGGCGCCGCCTGGTTCGAGCGCGAGCACCTCGGCCTCGGCGTGCCGTTCCCGCCCATGAAGGAGCGCTTCGAGCGGCTCGAGGAGACGCTGCGCATCGCCCACCAGATGTGGGGCGAGGAGAGCGGCCCGTTCGAGGGCAAGCACTACAACCTCGCTGAGACGCTCTGCGTCCCGCGCCCGCTCTCGAAGCCGCACCCGCCGATCCTCATCGGCGGCCAGGGCGAGAAGAAGACACTGCGCTTCGTCGCGAAGTACGCCGACGCCACGAACCTCGTCGGCGTGCAGATGAGCGACGACGGCGTCGAGACCGTACGCCATAAGCTCGACGTGCTGAAACAGCACTGCGAACGCGAGGGGCGGCCGTACGAGCAGATCGAGAAGACGGTGCTGCTGACCCTCATGGTGCGCCCGGACGGAGGCGGCCGCTGGCTGACGCCGGACCAGGCGCTCGTCCTGCTGCGGAAGTTCCACGACCTGGGCGTGCAGCAGCCCATCTTCAATATGCCCGATGTCAACCGGCCGCGGACGCTGGAGTTCGTCGCGGAGAAGGTGCTGCGGCCCATCGCCGCGTGGTAGGCGGCGTCCTCGCCACCTACATCATCGCCCGTCGCACCCGGAACATCTCCGGCTGCTGCTCCCACGGCCGCCCGGCCGTCAGTCCGCCGTTGAACGACCAGCGCATGCCCGGTGACGAATGGCGCATCGTCGCCCGCCAGCCAGAGCGCCGCCTGCGCGATGTCCTCCGGCATGCCCGCGCGCGGCAGCGGCTGATAGCGCGCGAACGACGCCTTCATCGCATCGAGGAACTCTGGCGTCGCCGGTGCGAGACCCATCGTCACGAGCGGCGTGACGATCGCGCCGGGACAGATGCAGTTGACGCGCACGTTGTGAGCCGCCAGCTCCAGCGCCGCCGACTTCGTGAGCTGGATGATCGCGGCCTTCGCCGTGCTGTAGACGTGCGGCCCTTCGCCGCCCCTCACACCGGCGATGCTCGCCGTGCTGATGATGCTGCCCGAGCCCTGCGCCTTCATGATCGGCGCCGCGTGCTTGATGCCGATGAAGACGCTGCGCAGCAGCACGTCCATCGTCCGGTCGTACTCCTCGACCGGTATGTCCTCGATCGGCCCCACCGTGCCGACGATGCCGGCGTTGTTGAAGATGCAGTCGAGCCGCCCGTACTCCTTCATCGCGCGGCCGATCGCGGCGCGGATGTCGTCCTCGGTCGCGACGTCCGTGCGCTGGTACACGGCGCTGGAGCCGAGCTCCGCCGCGAGCCGCGCGCCTGCCTCGTCCTGGATGTCCGCGACGACGATGCGCGCGCCCTCGGCCGCGAACAGCCGCACCGTCGCCTCGCCGATGCCGCTCGCGCCGCCCGTGATCACCGCTGCCTTGCCGTCGAGCCTGCCCATGCCTACCTCCAGATTCTTCGTCGGATGCCGTATGGTAGGGGAGCGGGCAGTCACGAACCAGAGCTAAGACCTGGATGGAGCCGGGCGGCGCCATGCGCAGCAAGAAGACCGATCCCGAGCTGCCGATCGTCCTGCCGTTCACGCCCGGCCAGGCGGCGAACGGCGAGTTCGTGCCGCGCGAGCGCACGCGCCGGCACCTCGCGGCCGAGGCGCTGGCGCTGGAGATGGCGGACCACATCGCGTGGCGCCAGGGCGTGGACCGGCGCCGCTTCCTCATGAGCATGGGCGGCATCGCCGTCACGCTCGCGGCGATCAACGCCGTCGGCTGCGACGACGGCGACAAGCAGGGGCTGCCGCCCGGGGTGACGTCCGGCGCGACGTACGACGTGCCGCCGGACGCCGACCCTTCGGCCGTCTGCGAGAAGCTCGAAGGCGATGAGTTCATCTTCGACGTGCAGACGCACCACGTCGACCCGCAGGGGCCGTGGGTGAACGAGAGTCCCGCGACCGCCAACTTCTTCCGCGCCTTCCGCCCCGACTGCGCGGAAGGCGACGCTCTCGACTGCCTGAGCCGTTATTACTACGCGCACGACATCTTCCTCGAAAGCGACACGAGCATCGCCGTGCTCTCCGACACGCCATCCTCGACCGACGAAACCGACCCGCTGAACTTCGACGAGATGAAGCGCACGCGGGACATCATGAACGACCTCTCGCCGAAGGACACGGGCCGGCTGCGGCTTCATAGCGTCGTCGTGCCGAACGCCGGTCCGTTGCAGGCGCAGCTCGACCGCATGCAAGCGCGCGCCGAAGCGATGGACGTCGCCGCGTGGAAGGTGTACACGCCGTACGCACCCGGCGGCGGCGGCTGGTTCCTCGACGACCCGGCGCTCGGCATCCCCGTCATCGAGCAGGCGCGCCGCCTGGGCGTGAAGACGATCTGCGCGCACAAGGGGCTGCCGCTGTTCGGCTTCGACCGCGACCGCGCGTCGCCCCGCGACATCGGCGTCGTCGCGAAGGCGTACCCGGACGTGAACTTCGTCGTCTACCACTCCGGCTGGTACCCCGGCACGCGCGAGGGGCCGTACGACGCGGCCAACGCCGCCCTCGGCGTCAACGCGCTGGTCAAGAGCCTGCTCGACAACGGCGTGCGTCCGAATACCAACGTGTACGCCGAAATGGGCTCGACGTGGCGCAACATCATGAGCGACCGCACGCAGGCGGCGCACGTGCTCGGCAAGCTGCTCAAGTACGTCGGCGAGGACAACGTGCTGTGGGGCACCGACTGCATCTGGACCGGCTCGCCTCAGCCCCAGATCGCGGCCTTCCGGACGTTCACCATGGATCCTCAGTTCGCGCGGCAGTACGGCTACCCGTCGCTGACCGGCGATGTGAAGCGCAAGGTATTCGGGCTCAACGCCGCCCGGCTGTACGGCATCGACCCGGTCGCCGCGAAGTGCAAGATCGAGCGCGATGAGGTCGAGCGCCTGCGGATGGCCTTCCGCGAGATGGAAGGAGACACGCACGAGCTCCGGTACGTGCCCCGAGGCCCGATCAGCCGCCGTGGCATGCTGCGGTGGTTCGCCGAGCACGGCGGCCGCTGGCAGATCGGCTGACAATGCGGCGGCGGCGTATCCGCGTGGCCCAGCACACTCGACATAACATCAGACCGCAGCGCCACGGCGCACGGAAGGCTGCGATTCGCGCCCCGCCTGGCCGAACATAACTACGTGAAGCGCCTCGTCTTCGTGATCGGTGGTGGCGTCGCCGTCGGCCTGTCATACATGGCCGTCCTCTTCGGGCTGGGCTCCGACCCGGACTTCGATTCCACGACCATCGCCAGCATTGCGCTGCCGGCCCTCGTCGCGGGGCTCGTCATGACGGCGTACATCGCCTGGGATATCCGCAAGGAGAAGCACACCGAGGGCGCGGTCAGCGAACTCAACGCGCAGCTTGTCCGCAAGGAGATCCAGATCGACCGCCTGTTCGACCGTCGACGAGCTGACCGGCCTTCACGCACGCCACCACTTCGACGAGAACCTCGAGCTCGAGTTCAAGCGCGCGCAGCGGTTCGGCCGGCTGCTGTCGCTGCTCCTCGTCGAGCTCGACGATGCGCCGGAGCTCGGCTCACAGTCCGCCAGGCTGACGAAGAACTACCTGCTCTCGGAAGCCGGCGCCCTCCTGCGCTCGATCCTCCGCGCCCACGACATCGGCTGCCGCTACGGCGTCGAGACGCTGGCCGTGCTCCTGCCTGAGACCGACGCCACGCAGGCCTGCGCTGTCGCCGGCAAGGTGCGCTCGATGCTGGCCACGCACGAGTTCTTCGGCCGCCGCTTCGGGGCGTCGCTCGGCCTCAGCGTGTCGCAGGGGATCGCCGTCGCACCCCTCAAGGTGGTCGACACGCCGGAACGGCTGCTCGAAGCGGCCGAGGCCGCGCTGCGCGATGCGCAAGCCGGCGGTTTCGACCAGGTGCGCCTGCACGAGAGCGCCGTCGAGGACCGCGCGATCGCGTAACGCGCGGGTCCGCGCTCCCGCCGTTATCGGCAACCGCCGCCGTCTCTTATACTCCGGCCATCATGATCGAGCGTGACGCTGCCAGACGACACGGGGCGCGGCGATGCCCGTAGCGCGGCTGCGCGGCGTGGTCGAGGAGAAGGGCGACGACTGGGTGATCGTCGGCGTCGGCGGCGTCGGCATGCTCGCGTCGGTGCCGGCGACGACGGCCGATGCGCTCGTCGCCGGCCAGCAGGCGGCGCTCTTCACGTACCTGCACGTGCGCGAGGACGCGCTGACGCTATTCGGATTCTCCACGCGCGACGAGTTGGTGCTCTTCGAACAGCTCATCGGCGTCAGCGGCGTCGGTCCGCGCGTCGCGCTCGGCCTGCTGTCCGCGCTCGATTACGCGCAGCTCACGACGGCGATCGCCGCGGGCCACGCCGACGTGCTGCGCCGCGTCCCTGGCATCGGCCAGAAGACCGCCGAGCGCCTGGTGCTGGAGCTGCGCGACAAGGTGACGCCGCCGGCCGCGGGCATCGAGGCCGCGCCCGCGGGCGCACGGCAGCCGAAGGCCGACGCCGAAATCGTGGCCGCGCTGATGGGCCTCGGCTACTCCCAGTCCGAAGCCTCGGCCGCCGCCCAACGTCTCCCGCGCGACGGCGACCTCCCCCTCGAAGAACGCATCCGCATGGCGCTCCAGTTCTTCGCGCGCTGACGCGCCGGCAGAGAGCAGAGAGCAGAGAGCAGGCGAAGCGATGCCACGGTAGGGGCGGACCCATGCGTCCGCCCTGTTCGATCTCAGCTCAGCTGCTGTTTTGCTGTTTTGCTGTTTGCTGTTTGCTGTTTGTTCTGCCGCCGCAGGCGCCCTACATGCTCACCAGGTACAGCGCCGGGTAGAAGAACACCCACACCACGTCGACGAAGTGCCAGTACTTGATCACCGCCTCGACCCCCCAGTGCTTCTCGGCCGAGAAGTGGCCCCGCGCGCCCAGGTAATACACCATCGCCAGCATCCCGACGCCGCTGATCACGTGCGACGCGTGCAGCCCCGTCATCGAGAAGAACGCGGCGCCATACGGCTCCGAGCGGGTGAACTCCGCGGTCCTCCATTCGTACGCCACGCCGAGCGCGAAGATGAGGCCGAGGATGATGGTGGCGAGCAGGTAGCGCAGGAACGCCGTCCGGTCGCCCTTGGCAATCGAGACCTCGGACATGTACGCCGTGAGGCTGCTGACGAGCAGGATCGCCGTGATGACGAGCCCCAGCGCCTGGTTGACGTGCGGGCGATCGGTGCCCGCGAGGTAGAAACGCGCCGAGAGCAGCGCGCCGAACAGGAAGGTCTCGGAGAGGAAGAAGAGCCACAGCCCGAGCTGGTTCATCGCCGGGCGCTGCGGTTCCTCGTGGTGCGCGGCGTGCTGTTGCGGAAGCGTCGCGACGGCCATCTAGTCCTCTTCCTTGCCGGTGTCTTCGAACACGCGGCCGATGCGCATGAAGTACACGGCGATCAGCCCCGCCTTCAGCACCGCGATCTGCGCCAGGAAGAACAGGTTCAACGACAGCGCCACCGCGACCGCGTACTCGAGCAGCGTCACGATGGCCAGCCCGATGAAGATCCACCAGCCGATGCGCGCCAGGCCCCTGGTCTCGTGCGGATTGCTCATCCCGTTCCTCCCTCCGGCGCCGTGTGTTCATCCTCGCCGCTGCCGCCGGCGATCGGGATGACCGCGTGCGCGGGCGCGCCCCGGACGCCGTAGTCGTACGGGTAGCCGCTGACGACCGGGATCGCCGGGAAGTTCTCAAGCGGCGGCGGCGATGAGACCTGCCATTCGAGCGTGCGCGCGTGCCACGGGTCGGCTGCCGCCTTCGGCCCCCAGACGATCGAGTAGAGCATGTTCACGACGAACACGATGAAGCTCGCCCCGAGGCAGAACGCCATGATGCTGATCACGACGTTGATCCCCTGCAGGTCGGGCTGGTACGTCGCGATGCGGCGGTTCATCCCGTGCAGCCCGGTCCAGAACATCGGGATGAACGTGGCATTGAAGCCGATGAACATCGTCCAGAAGTGGAGCTGGCCCAGCTTCTCGTTGTACATGCGCCCCGACATCTTCGGGAACCAGTAATAGATGCCGGCGAACAGCGCGAAGATCTCGCCGCCGATGATCGTGTAGTGGAAGTGCGCGACCACGAAATACGTGTCGGACAGGTTGATGTCGGTCGGCACATCGGCCAGGAAGATGCCGGTGATGCCGCCGATGAGGAAGTTGAAGACGACGCCGAGCGCGAACAGCATCGGCGCGCGTAGCCACAGACGGCCCATCCAGATCGTGCCGAGCGCCGACAGGAAGATCAGCCCCGTCGGGATCGAGATGATCTCCGTCGAGATGAGGAAGGGGAACATCAACGCGGTGTGGATGCCGCTGACGAACATGTGGTGCGCCCACACCAGGCCGCTCAGGGCGACGATCCCGAGCAAGCCGCCGACCGCCCACTTGTACGCGAACAACGGCTTGCGCGAGAAGTGCGCCAGCACCTCGAGCGTGATGCCCAGGCCCGGCAGCACGAAGATGTACACCGCCGGGTGCGAGTAGAACCAGAACACGTGCTGGTAGAGCAGCGGCTTGCCGCCGTTCGAAGCCGTGAAGAACGCCAGCCCCGCGATGCGCTCCAGCAGGATCATCATCATCGCCGCGGCGAAAAACTGCGTGAACGTCAGGGACGAGCAACGACGTGGCGAACATCGCCCACACGAAGATCGGCAGCCGGCCCCACGTCATGCCCGGCGCGCGCAGGTGGATGATCGTCACCAGGAAGTTCAGTCCGCCGAGGATGGAGGACAGGCCGAACGTGATAATCGCCAGGCAGAAGAACGTCTGCCCGGCCGCGTTCCGCAGGCTCAGCGGCGGGTACGCGGTCCAGCCGGAGTCCCAGCCGCCCGCGGCCTGCGCGGCGAGCAGCAGCACCGCGACCGGCGGCACCAGCCAGAACGTCAGCGCGTTCAGCCGCGGGAACGCCACGTCCTTCGCACCGATCATGATCGGGACGACGTAGTTGCCGAACCCGCCGATTACCGACGCGACCGCCACCGCGATCATGATGATGCCGTGCATGCTCATGATCCGGTTGTACATCCCCTCGCTGAAGACCGCCTCCTTTGGCTCCAGCAGTTGCACGCGGATCAGCATCGCGAACAAGCCCGCCACCAGGAACAGGATCAGGAACGTCGTGAGGTACTGGATGCCGATGACCTTGTGGTCGAACGAGAACGCCAGGAAGCGGCGCAGCCCCGTCGGCTCCTGGGCCTTGATCGGCAGGCCGAACCACTCGCGGCCCCAGCGCTCCCACACGCCGACGCCGAACAGCCAGCCCGGCAGCCCGAATGCGTAGCCGATCGCCAGGTTCATCTCCAGCGACCAGGCGGCGTGGCCCATCGTGCTGCGGATCAGCGCGGTCAGCCCCGCGCCGATGGCAAAGCCGATGAGGCCGCAGATGAGCCCGCGGACCAACGGCACGAGCGCCGTCAGGGGGTGCGCGGCGCCCGGCTCTGCTACGTTGACCGTGCTTGTCATCTGCCTACCTCTGCGTCCGCCGGTTGCGTCATTGGACGATGAACGTCCCGGTCATGGTCGTCGGGTGCACGTCGCAGCGGAAGAAGTAACTGCCCGCCGCCGGCGCATTGAAGACGAGCGTCTGCTCCTTCGGGCCGTTTTCGATCTTCGTCTTTGCAAGCGCCGCCTCGCCGCTGGTCGCGGCGTCCTTGCTCGTGTAGAAGGCGATGTTGTGCGGGATGCCGCCGTCCTGGTTGTCGACCGTCAGCTTGATGCTGCTGCCGGACGCCACCGTGATGGCGTCCTGGTCGAACTTGATGCCCCTGGCGATGATGGTGATCTCCTTCACGGGTCCCGTTGGTGTCTGCTCCGCCTCCGGGCCGCCGCTTTGCTTCTGCACCCACGCGTCGTACTCGTCGCGCGACACGACGCGCACGGGGACCGTCATCTTCGAGTGGCTCAAGCCGCAGAGCTCCGCGCACTGCACCCGCAGGTTCGGGTCGACCTGGTACGAACCGGTTTTCGTCGGCTTCAACGACATCTTGGTGGTCATACCCGGCACCGCGTCGATCTTCAGCAGGAACGACGGGATCCAGAACGAATGCAGCACGTCGCGGCTCGTGATGTCGAAGCGCACGGTGGAGTCGACCGGCAGCACGATCTCGCCAGTGCTGTCGATGTGCTCGTTCGGATAGCTCACCAGCCACGTCCACTGCACGCCCTCGACGTTCACGAGCACGTCCGGATTGTTTTCGTTGCCCATGACGCGCGGGATGCCAATGAGCCCCGGGTACACCATCACGACGACGGCGAGGCACGAGGTCAGCCCGAACCACACCACCGGGAAGCTCCCGCGCCCGTGCATGGGCGGGCCGTCCTGGTCAGGGAGGTTCATCGATGAGCCAAGCGTCATCGACGAAATGAGCACCGCCAGCACCATGGCCATGACGGGGATCGCGAGGTAGACCAGGAAGCGGAAGGCAAAGTCGATCTCTTCGCCCTTGTCCGACTTGGGGACGGCGTAGATGTTGACTTTGAAGGCGAGGATCTCGCCCACCACCGTGAGCACGATCCAGAGGAGGAGCGCCGGGAAGAGTTGCCGGTTCATGCACTCCGCGTCCCGGAGGCGGACTCCCGCCGCCCGCGGCCTCCGGTCGCTGATGGGGCAAGTCTCGTGGTTCGACCGCACCAAAACATGGTGCGATCGCACCAACGTGCGGCCTGGAACGTAGCGGACGCTAAATCAGGTGTCGCTCGGCGGCGAGGAGCAGCCCTTCGATGCGGTTGCGTGCGCCGAGCTTTCGTAGCAGGTTGTTGATGTGGTTGCGCGCGGTGTAGCGGCTGATCGTCAACGCCTCGGCGATCTCCACCGTCGTCTGGCCCGCGGCGAGCATGTGCAGCGTCTCCAGCTCACGGCGGCTCAGCGGCAGCAGGCCGCCGCGGCGTGCAGGGCCGTGGCTGCGGATGCGCGCCGGCGGCTGTTCGGCCGCGGCGGTCCGCGCCGCCGGCGGCGCCTTGCGGCGGCGGAACAGGTGGACCAGGAGCGGCCCGCGCCCGCCTTCTTCGCGCGATACGATGATGCTGTTGTTCACCCAGACGCGCTGCCCCTTGCTGCCGAGCGCCGCGACGTCGTACGAAGCGGTCGTGCGCCCACGAAACGCGTTCGTGACCGCCGTGCACCCCGGCCGGCACACCGGGTGGCTGCAGATGTCGGTGCCGGCGATCACCTCGTAGCAGCGGCGTCCCACGACATCGGCGGCGCGATGCCCGAGCGCCGCTTCGGCCGAAGGCGACCACGCGACGATGCGCTGCTCCTCATCGGTCACGAACAGGCCGTCGGCGCTGCGGAGTGTCGCGATCCACGCTGGGAGTTCCGGCTCGTCGGGCGCTGTCTGGACAGGTTCGTGTTCCACCGATGCCTCGCCGCGAGGGGGCGCCTACATGTACTGGCCGCCGTTGGGGTTGAACTGCTGGCCCGTGATCCAGTCGCCCTCGGTGCAGAGGAAGCGCACGAACGCGGCCACCTCGTCCGGCCGGCCGAAGCGGCCCAGCGGGATCTGCTTGAGCAGCGCCGCCTTCACGTCGTCCGCCAGCGCCGTCACCATGTCGGTCTCGACGAACCCGGGGCACATGGCGTTGACGGTGATGTTGTTCCGCGCCAGCTCCTTCGCCGCCGACTTCGCGAAGGCGATGAGCCCCGCCTTCGCCGCCGCGTAGTTCGACTGCCCCGCGTTTCCCATTTGCCCGATGATGCTCGACATAACGATAATGCGGCCGTAGTTCCGCTCCGTCATGTGCGGGATGGCCGCGGACGTGCAGTAGAACGCGCCGCTGAGGTCGGTGTTGATGACCTCCTGCCACTCGTCGACCGAGAGGCGCTTCAGCGTGCGGTCGCGGTTCACCCCGGCGTTGTTGACGAGGATGTCGATCTGGCCGTACGTCTCGATCGTCTTGTCGATCAGCGCCCGGCAGTCGTCCGGGTGGCCGACGCCGGCCCGCACGGCGATCGCCCGGCCCCCCTGCGACACGATCTCGCCGACGAGCACGTCCGCCGCTTCCTGGTTCGTGAAGTAGTTGACGACGATCGCCGCGCCTTCGCGCGCCAGCTCTTCGGCGCAGGCGCGGCCGATGCCCCGCGATGCTCCGGTAACGACGGCCACCTGGCCTTCGAGTCGCTTCTCCGACATATCCCCTCCGTCGTGCCGCTTCGCGGGCCCCTGGTTCCGGCCGAGACTGTACCGAATCGGCCGTGCTGGAACTAGATCGACGGCCAGGCCGTGTTGTTGGCCTGAGAGTTTGTCCGCGATAACTGGCCTGTGATTCTGTCCTCCCATGGAGAAGGAGGACATTCTCTCAGGCCACTAACCGGACAGAATCACAGTCCTACGACAGATCGACGGCCACGCCGTCAAGCCGGGCTGGCGGGAGAGCACGCCCGGCGATGCATGAATGAGTTCAGATACCTGCGTTACACCGAGCGGTGGCGTACAACGCTGCCGGGAGGTGAGTATGCGGAGCACCACGAACTGGGTGCGAGGGACGACGGCGCTCGGCGGGCTGAACCTGGAATTGTCGCCGCGGGCGGAAGCAGCGGCCCGCCGACCGCGGCGGGGGCGCCGGCGCCAACCCGCTCGCCGGCACCGCGTAGCCACTTCCTTTTGCTGTTTGCTGCTTGCTGTTTGTTGTGCGCAGCGTAGCTGCGCTACACCACCGTCGGCGGCCGGTACTCGCCCCAGACCTTGCGCAGCTCGCCGCAGATCTCGCCGAGCGTCGCGTACGCGCGCACGGCGTCGAGGATCGCCGGCATGAGGTTGTCGTCGCCGCGCGCCGCCTCGTTGCAGCCGCTCCAGCGCCGCTGACGCGGCCGCGCCGTCGCGTTGCGCTCGCACGCGCTGCAGACGCTCCGATCTGCGCGCGGGCGAGTTCGGTGTTCACGCGGAAGATCACCGGCTCCGGCTCCTCGGCGCTGCGGAAACGGTTGACGCCGACGACGACGCGCTTGCCGGTCTCGATCTCCTGCTGCTGGCGCGACGGCGGCCTCCTGGATCTCCGTCTGCATGTAGCCGGACTCGATCGCCGCGACCGAGCCGCCCATGTCTTCGACGCGGTCGATGTACTCCTGCGCCGCCTGCTCGATCTCGTTCGTCAGCGCCTCGACGTAGTACGAGCCGCCGAGCGGGTCGACCGTGTCGGTGACGCCGCGTCTCGTGCGCGATGATCTGCTGCGTGCGCAGCGCGATGCGCTGCGCCTCCTCCGTCGGGATGGCGAGCGCTTCGTCGTAGCAAGAGAGCGCGAGCGACTGCACGCCGCCGAGCACCGATGCCAGCGCCTGGATCGCCGCGCGCACGATGTTGTTCTCCGGCTGCTGCGCCGTGAGCGTCGCGCCGCCGGTCTGGATGTGCGTGCGCAGCATCCACGAGTTCGGGTCTTTCGCGCCGAAGCGCTCGCGCAGCAGCCTGCGCCCACATGCGCCGCAGCGCGCGGTACTTGGCGATCTCCTCGAAGAAGTTGTTGTGCGTGTTGAAGATCCACGAGATGCGCGGCGCGACGTCGTCGATGTCGACGCCGCGAGCGCTGGCACGCTTCGATGTACGCGATCGCGTTCGCGAACGCGAAGCCGATCTCCTGCGCGGCCGTCGAGCCGGCGTCGCGGATGTGGTAGCCGCTGACGCTGATGGTGTTGAACTTCGGCGCGTAGCGCGCGCAGTAGGTGATGAGGTCGGCGGCCAGCCGCAGCGACTCGCGCGGCGGGTAGATGTACGTCCCGCGCGCGACGTACTCCTTGAGCACGTCGTTCTGCGCCGTGCCCATGATGTCGCCGGCCGGCACGCCCTGCTTCTCGGCGACGACGATGTACATCGCGACGAGCACCGCCGCGGGCGCGTTGATCGTCATCGACGTGCTGACGCGGTCGAGCGGGATGCCGTCGAACATCTCCTCCATGTCCGCGAGCGAGTCGATGGCGACGCCGACCTGGCCGATCTCCGCGTCGGCGATCGGGTCGTCGGAGTCCATGCCGATCTGCGTCGGCAGGTCGAACGCGACCGAGAGGCCGGTCTGGCCCTGGCCCGAGCAGGAACTTGAAGCGCTCGTTGGTCTCCTGCGCCGTGCCGAAGCCGGCGTACTGGCGCATGCGTCCAGAGGCGGCCGCGGTACATGGTCGGCTGGACGCCGCGCGTGAACGGGTACTCGCCCGGGTAGCCGAGGTCGCGCTCGTAGTCGATGTCCTCGACGTCGAGCGGCGTGTACAGCCGGCGGGTCTCGGTCGACGTCGTGTGGAACGCGTCCTGGCGCTCGCCACCGCGCTCCAACGCCTTCTTGACGACCGTCGACTCCCAGCGGTCCAGCTCCTTGCGGAGCGCTTCGCGGTCGCTGTGGCCGTTCGTGGGCATCGCTTCCTCCTTGGCGCCTGCGCGGGGTCGCCTGGATGTCATCTAGCGTACCGCGCCATCGCCCATCTTCGCATCCACGAGCACCGCGACACGGGGCGCTTGGCGATCGCCCGTGGCTCTGGCACGATCGTGCGGACCTTCTGGCGCGCCCCTTCGCTCAGATGACCTGCTGGGGCATCCATCTGCGAGAGCACGGAATGAGGTGAATTGCGATGCCGAACACCGGCCCCAGGACGGCCCAGGGCAAGGCCGCCGTCAGCCTCAACGGCGTCAAGCACGGCCTTCGCACCATGGCGCTCGTGATCCCGAGTCTGGAGACCGAAGAGGAGTGGGGTACGTTCCAGGCGTCCGTGCTCGAATCGATGGTGCCACGGGGAGCCGTCGAAGGCACGCTCTCTGCCCGGATCGCGGAGACGCTCTGGCGGCTACGTCGCGTGTCCCGCGCCGAACGCGACATAGTCGCCGCGGCGCACGATCGAGCCGATGCCCTGGACGCGAGCGACCGCGAGGCGCGCGATAGCGATCGCGGCGAAATCGAGGCTGCCGGCTTCTACGCCAGCGTCCTCGCTGCGCCCCGGCTCCCACGTGCCCGCTCCGTCCTGCCGGATCCGTCGAGCCTCGACCAGATCATTCGGTACGAAGCGCACCTGAACCGGCAGCTCTACCAGGCTATGCACGAGCTCGAAGTCCTGCAGGACCGCCGGAAGGGCCGAGCCACTCCGCTCGCGCGCGTGCAGGTCCACGGCCTGCCCGGAGTATGAAAAGTGCCGACCAATTTACGACGGACCGCAAGAGGAAGGGCTGGAACGCTGTGCTGCCGGTATACGGACCGTCCCTCTGGTTACGGGGTCGCGGGATACTCGCGGATCACAGCCTGAACGCCCGTCGTGAGCGCGTCAGCGACGAACTGTTCCAGCCGGGCGGTCACGTTCTCGTCGATGTACTCCTCGCCGCAGTCTCCGCAGACGTAGGCGGGCACGCGCTTGACCACGAAGATGCCACCATCGCGCGTCACCGTAACAGTCGCATTGCCTTCACGCGTCTCGCCGTGCTTACAGACGACGCACTTCATCGAACTTCCTCCGGCCTCCGACCTCCCACCTCCAGAACCTACGCCAGCGGGTCCAGCAGCACCGTGGCTTCGCCCTTGATGACGGCCTCGCCGTGCTGGTTCAGGCAGTCGGTCCGCACCGTCACGATGCGCTTCTCCGGGTCGATCGCCGTCACCTCGGCCTCGGCCGTGATCGTGTCGCCGATGGCGACGGGAAGGCGGAACCGCATCTGCTGGCTCAAGTACACGACGACCGCTTGCGGCGCGAGCTTCGTCCCCAGCACGGCGGAGATGAAGCCCGCCGAGAGCATGCCGTGGGCGATGCGCTTCTTGAACCGCGTCTTCGCCGCGAACGCGTCGTCGAGGTGCAGCGGCTGGTTGTCGCCCGTCACCCGCGCGAACGCGACGACGTCCTCTTCGGTGACGGTCCTGGTGAGCGTCGCCTTGTCGCCGATCTTGACGGGTATCTCCGACATCATCGCTCCTTCGCGGGTGCACGCTCCCTCGGCGCGGCCACCATCGTACGACGAAGGTTGACGGCGGGCAAAGCGAAATGGCGAAGATGGCTGAGCGATATAGATTGACAGGGCACCGGGGCTGCCATAGGCTTACCGTACGGAGATTGTGAGGAATTGGACTTGGCGACTGCCCGCGAAGCGGTGATCCGGCCTCCCGGTGCGCCGGCGCCCCGCGCACGCAAGCTGCGGCGCGGCCCCCTCACGCGGAAGCAGATCCTCGACGCGTCGCTCCGCCTCTTCTCCGAGAAGGGCTTCGCCCGCACCAGCGTCCGCGACATCGCCCAGGCGGCCGGCATCACCGACGCCGCCATCTACTACCATTTCGCCTCCAAGCGCGACCTGTTCGAAGCGCTCATCGAAGAGCGCGGTTTTACGGCGGCCCTCGAGGGCCTGGAGCGCGCCGAGATCACCATGGGGCCCCGGGAGTCAATCCCGGCCATCGCGTCGAGCGCGCTCAACTTCGTCTACCAGAACCGCGACCTGCTGAAGGTCCTGATGGTCGAGGCGATGGCCGAGGACCCGGTCGCGGCCGAGGAGTATCGCATCCTGGTCGAGCGCTGGGAGCGGGCCGAGGCGCGCATCCTGAAGTTCTATGCCGCGCAGGGCTTGCTCCGGACGGCCGAGATAGACCAGGTCGCGAAGCAGCTTGTGCTCACCGTCGTCGGCGCGCTCGCCGACTTCCTGATGTCGCCCGCCACGGCGCCCGCGCCCGACGTGCCGCCGGCGGCGCTGAAGCACCACGTCGAGGTCTCGATACAGCACATCGTGCAAGGGATCACCTGAGAGCTGCCACATGAACGCGCGCCCGCTCGAAGCAAAGTCGCCGCCCCCCACCACCATCGAGGACGCGCGCTTTGCCCACGAGAGCGAAGAAGAATTCGCGCGTCTCCTCGACTTCTACGGAGTGCGCTGGCAGTACGAGCCGCGCACGTTCCCGCTCCGGCGCTCGGAGGACGGCAGGATCGTCGAGGCGTTTTCGCCGGACTTCTATCTGGTCGACCTGGACCTCTACCTCGAGCTGACGACGTTGAAGCAGGGCCTCGTAACCGACAAGCACCGCAAACTGCGGCGCATGCGCGAGCTGTACCCCGGCGTCGAGGTCAAGCTGCTGTACAGGCGCGACTACCTGAGCCTGCTGACCAAGTACGGGATCGGCGCCGTGAACGAGCAGGAGCAGATGAGCGTGCGAGAGGTGCTGATCAGCGCCTCGCAGATCGAGCGCCGGCTGAACGAGCTGGGCAGCCAGATCTCGCACGACTACGCGGACAAGGAGCTGCTGCTCGTCGGCGTGCTCAAGGGCGTCACCTGCTTCATGGCCGACCTCATGCGCCACATCGCGCTGCCCGTGAGCATCGACTTCATGACCATATCGTCGTACGAGGGCGACGGCAGCGGCGCCGTGCGCATCGTGCAGGACCTGACGGAGAACATCGAGGGCCGCGACGTGCTGATCGTCGAGGACATCGTCGACACCGGCATGACGCTCAACCACCTGATGAAGCAGCTACAATCGCGCGAGCCCGCGAGCCTCGCGGTGTGCACGCTGCTCGACAAGCGGGCGCGGCGGCTCGTCGAAGTGCCGCTCGACTACGTCGGGTTCGAGGTGCCCGACGAGTTCGTCGTCGGCTACGGGCTCGACTACCGGCAGTGCTTCCGCAACTTGCCGTTCATCGCGACGGTCCGCGGCGAGACGCTGCGGGACCAGCGCGAAGACCCCGCGAAATAGCATAGGATGTTGGCGGGCGCGACCGCGCCGGCGCAGGCCGTGCGGCGGCCGCCGGGATTCCGCCGGAGGCGTAGCATCATGCCAGAAGCGCGCGGGCGCACTTCGACGAGGAGCAGCAGGCCGCGGATCCCCCGGATCAGAGACCTGTTCGAGGCGAGCGACGAGATGATCGCGTTCGTCGAGAAGTACCAGAAGGTGTGGGAGTCCGAGAGCAAGGCGATGCTGGCGCTCGGCGAATTCCTGGGCGCGCGCGCGGAGTCGATGCGCTACCAGGTGGAGCTGATGCGCATGGGCACGGACACCTTCCGCCGCTACACGGCATGGTCCGAAGCGCTGCTCAGCCTGCGGCCCGACACGCTGATCCAGTCGTTCATGCGGCCGCCGTCCGGCGGCGCCGATGGGGAGCCCAAACGCGAGTGAGCGCCGCCAGCAGCAATCCGCCGCGATCGTCAGCCGCCCCAGCACCGGCGCCGCGCGCGCCCGGCGCCGAGCCGCGTCCGCTCCTGCGTGGCGTGCTGCATTTCGTGGTGGCGCTGATGGCGCCGTTCGGACTCGTCGCGCTGCTTCTGCTGGCCGACTCGCCGCGTCAGTACGTCGGCGCCGCGATCTTCGCCACGAGCCTGATGCTGCTGTACGCGTCGAGCGCGAACTATCACCTGGCGCCGTGGCCGGACTCGCTGCGCCGCGTCTGGAAGCGCGTCGACCATTCGATGATCTTTGTGCTCATCGCCGGCACGTACACGCCGTTCTGCGTCGTCGTGCTCGACGATGCGTGGGGCATTCCCATGCTGTCCATCGTCTGGTCGCTGGCCGGCGTTGGGGCGCTGCTCAAGATCTTCCGGCCCGACGCGCCGCGCTGGCTCAGTGTCGGGTTGTACATGGGGATCGGGTGGATCGGCATCGTACCGGCGGGGCAGGTCGTGTCATCGCTGCCCCCCATGGCGCTGGCGATGCTCATCGCCGGCGGCGCGCTCTATTCGGCCGGCGGCGTGGTGTACGCGACGCGCCGTCCGAACCCATCGCCGCACCTGTTCGGCTTTCACGAGGTGTTTCACGCGCTGGTGATCGCCGGCAGCACGGTGCACTTCCTGCTCATCGCCATCTACGTCGTCTGATCCGCGCGCGATGCTCTATGCCTCGCCGGCGAGGTCGCGCTTGCCTTCCGCGCTCGCCAGCGCCGCGTGGTTGAGAATGTTGCGCGACATCGACGACTCTTCGAGCTTCGCCCGCGTCTCGTAGATCTCCTTCCGCAACTCATGCGCCGCCTTCGAGTCAGGCGACGCGATGACCGCGAACTCGATGACATGGCACGCGAGCCGCAGGTTGCCTTCGGTCTTGAGCGCGGCCGCGCGTTCCAGCACACGGTCGAGCCCGCCGGCGAGCGCGACCCACTCGCGCGCCTGTTCCGCGCGCGGCGCCGGCAGCAGGTTGTCGGGCTCGCCGTCGTACCAGCCGCCGTACAGCCGCCAGATGTTGCGCAGGATGAACTGCGGGTGGTCGTAGATCGGCTTCAGGTACGGCTTGTCGAGCAGATGCCGCGGCATCCGCACCTCATGCAGCACGCGGTCGAGCGTGGCGCCGGCGTTCATCAGCGCGAGCGTCTGCGATTCGAGCGACTCCAGCAGGCCGGCGGTGTCGCCGAGCGCCGTGCGGACGCGGTCCGCTCCGAAGATGGGCATGCCGTGGCCCGGGATCATCGTCTCGGCGTCGAGCGCCGCCATCTCGCGTAACGCCGCTGCCCACTCGCCGGCGAAGCGCTGCACCTTCTGCGGGTTGCCGGCATTCGGCGCGGCCCAGATGAACAGGTCGCCCGGCGCCAGGATGCGGCGCTCCGGGATCCACGTCCACGTCGGCGTCGTCGGTCTCGCCGCGCGCGTGGTGCAGCTCGAAGGTGAGGCCGCCGCGACGGAACGTCATGCGGTCGTGGTATTCGACGTCCGGGTAGCGGTATTCGGCGAACCACTGGAAGCGCGCGATCGGCAGTGCGAACTGGCGGATGTTGATCGCCCGGTTCCATCCTCGCGTCTTCTTGTAGCGGTCGAAGTTCGGCCCCAGGCCGACGTGCCCGTAGACGATCGGTCGCGGCCAGCCGTGCTCCGTGGCTTCCGCCTCGAACGGGCCGACGCCGAAGATGTGGTCGACGTGGTGGTGGGAGAAGACGGCGGCGGCGAGCGGCGCATCGGGCCGCCAGCGACGCACCGCGTCGTGCAGCGGCGTGGCGTCGTTCACGGCGCCGGTGTCGAGCATGACGAGACCGTCGCCGGTGTCGATGGTGTTGGCGGTGGCCAGACCCTTGTAGAACAGGACTCCTTCGAGGATCTCCTGGCCTTCGGGGTAGCGCGCGTGCACCGGATGCGCCTCGGCGGACTCCATCGAGGCGTTCCACAGGCGTTCGGAGAGATCGCGGATGTCCGTCATGATGGCCTCCTTCTTCTCCTCGACGCAGGTCATGATTGTACGAGTGCCGGCCGTTTGAAGCGACGTGCACGTCCCGCGTCGCGACGACTCCGTTCGGCGCGGCGGTCAGCGGGCGTTTGGGCCGTGCCGTGCGTGTTATTCTGGTGCCGCTCGCGCGTCGGCAGGCCCCAACCAGCACGGAGACCATCGATGAAGCTACCAGCGCAGGGTTCCTCGCTTGAAGACGTCATGGCGCGGCTGCGCGCATTGCAGGTGAACGACGGCGACTACCACAACGCGCGCACCTGGGGGCTGATCTACAACGCGGGCCCCGAGGTCGATGCGATGCTGCAGGCCGCCGCCGGGCACGTACTCCTGGAGAACGCGCTCAACCCGTTCGTCTTCCCGAGCCTCAAGGACATGCAGCGCGACGTCGTCTCGATCATGACGGAGCTGCTGAACGGCGGCGGCGACGTCGGTGGCGCAATGACGTTCGGGCGGCACCGAATCGATCTTCATGGCGGTGAAGACGGCCCGCGACCGCATGCGCGCCGAGAAGGGCATCCGGCACGGCCGCATCGTCATTCCCCGGACGGCGCACCCGGCGTTCATCAAGGCGGCGCATCTGCTCGATTTGGAGTGGGTGCACATGCCGCTCGGCGACGACCTGCGCACGCACGCGTCGGCGCTGGAGGGGATGCTGACCGATGACACCGTGCTCGCCGTGGGCTCCGCGCCCGCGTACCCGTTTGGCATGGTCGACCCGATCACCGAGATGGCGAAGATCGCGTCGGACGCGGGCGTGCCGTTCCACGTTGACGCCTGCCTTGGCGGACTCATGCTGCCGTTCCTGGAGCGCCTGGGGTACGAGATTCCGCCGTGGGACTTCCGCGTGCCGGGCGTGTCGTCGATCTCGGCCGACCTGCACAAGTACGGATACGCCATCAAGGGCGCATCGGTGATCCTGCACCGGCCTAAGGGGAACATGCGGCATCAGGTGTTCATGTTCAGCGACTGGCCGGGCGGCATCTATGGCACGCAGGCGTTTCTCGGCACGAAGCCGGCGGCGCCCATCGGCGCGGCGTGGGCGGTATTGCAGTTCCTGGGCGAGGACGGCTACCTGCGACTCGCCGCGGACACGATGGACGCGACGAAGCGTCTGCTCGACGGCGTGGCCTCGCTCGACGGCGTGCATGTCTGGGGCGAGCCGGACATGCCGGTCGTGGCGCTCGGGTCGCACACGCACGACATCTTCGCCGTGGGTGATGCGCTGAACGCGCGAGGGTGGCACTTCGACCGGCAGGAGCAACCGCCGGCGTTGCACCTGATGGCGAGCCCGCGCCACAAGCTCGTGGTCGATGAGTTCGTCGCCGATCTCGGGGCGTCCCTGCAGGAACACGCGGCGGTCAGCACGAAGGCGGCGACGTACGGCGATGACGTCAGCGCCGAGGCGTCCGCGACGTAGCTCCCTCCGGCCGTCCACGCGACCACCGAACGGGATATGCTGCTCACAACAGCCTTGTCGGAGAGGAGCGTGCGCTCATGACCACCGAAACAACCGACACCGGCATGATCGAGAAGAACGGCGTGCTCATCGGGCCGTACCGGCGGCCTCGTAACCTTGCGGCCAACCAGCGCGGCAGCATCCACGACGACGCCATGGCGCAGAAGCTCGGGTTCCGCGGGGGCACCGTCGCCGGCTCGATCCACATGGAGCAGTTCCCGCCGCTGATAGTCGCGGCGTTCGGCGAGCGCTGGTTCGAGACCGGCAGCCTTTCGACGTACTTCCGCAACGCGACGACCGACGGCGAGCCCGTGCGGGCGCTCGTGCAGATGCCGCCGAAGGGCGCCGCGGACGCGCAGGTCAACGTCTGGATGGAGAAGGACGACGGCACGCAGGTGCTCGAGGGCACGGCGTCGATCGGATCACCGCCGGAGCCGTCGATGCTGCGGCGCAAGCTCGCGGAGCCGCGCGAAGCCGGCGAGATGCGTATGCTCGCGCGCCTCACTCCGGGCGACGTGGTGGCGGCGGTACCAGTGCGCCTCGACCCCAAGGACGCCGCGCCGCGGCTGGCCGTCATCACCGAGCCGATGGACTGGTACACGGGCGCGTCGCCGTGGGGCGGGCCGATCGTCAACCCCGGACTGTTGGTGCACATGATGGTCCAGGTGCAGCCGGGCATGGAGTGGAGCGGGCGGCGGCGGTCGGCCTGTACGGCGCGATCGAGGTCCGGCATCTGGCGGGGCCGGTGTTCGCGGAGCGCGACTACGCCGTGTCGGCGACGGTGCTGGCCGTCGGACAGACGCCGAAAACGGAATACGTGTGGTTCGAGACGCTGATGCGCGAGGCGGGCGGCACGGCCGGCGTGGCATCGATGATCATGATGCTGCGCTTCATGAAGGCATCGTCGCGGCACTGGCGGGAGTGACCGAACGGCCGGTGCCGGCCTGAGGCCGCCGCGAGGCTCGCCTTCGCGCACCTGAGTGCCCCAGATATGGGTGCGCTTCGCCGAGCGTCTCCAGGTTCCCCTTCCCGCCGATCCGGCATAGAATCGGAAACGCGGCCGTCGTTCGCGGCCGCAAAGGAGAGACGCCATGCGCATGAACGTGCAGCCCATCCCGACGATATCCGAGCGCATCAACGAGATCCGCCTGCTGACGGCGCAGATCGTGAACAAGGAGATCCTCCCGAACGAGAACCTGCTCTGGGCGTGGCGCACCGACAGGCGCTTCACGGAGAGCGACGTCGAGCAGCGCCCGCCGAGCTCCGCGAGGAGATCAAGGCGAAGGTGAAGCAGGCGGGGCTGTGGGCGCCGCACCTGCCGAGCGAGTACGGCGGCGCGGGCCTCGACTTCCTCGAGCACGCCTACATGAACGAGGTGCTCGCCTACGCGGTCGGCGCGGCGGCGCTGTTCGGCGTCGTCGCGCCGAACTCCGGCAACCAGACGATCCTCGCTGAAGTACGGCACGCGAGGAGCAGAAGCAGAAGTGGCTGATCCCGCTCATCGAGGGGAAGATGGAGTCCGGCTTCTCGATGACCGAGCCCGACCAGCCGGGCTCCGACCCGCGCTCGCTCAAGACGACGGCGCGCCGCGACGGCGACGAGTGGGTGATCAACGGCCACAAGTGGTTCACGTCGAACGGCAAGCGCGCCGACTTCTTCATCGTCATGTGCCGCACCGAGGACCCGGACGGCCCGGCCGACGCGCAACGGCAAGATGACGCAGATCATCGTGCCGAAGGACGACGCCCGGCGTGAACATCGTGCGCGGCATCACGGTCTGGGGCCGCGACAGCGACCACTGCGAGATCATCTACGACAACGTGCGCGTGCCGGTCGACGAACCAGCTCGGCCAGACGGGCACCGGCCACCAGGCCGCGCAGGACCGCCTCGGCGCCGGGCGCGTCTACCACTGCATGAACTCGATCGGGCAGATGTGGCGCGCCTTCGACCTGATGGTCGAGCGCACGATGACCCGCGAGGTGCACGGCGGCAAGCTCGAGACCAAGCAGTTCATCCAGGGCTTCATCGCCGACTCGTACATCGACATCCAGGCGGCGCGGCTCATGACGATCCACTGCGCCGAGAAGATGGAGAGCGGCGGCGACCCGCGCACCGACATCTCGGCGATCAAGATCTTCGTGCCGGCGGCGTACGAGCGCGTCGTCGACCGCGCGATCCAGGTGTGGGGCGCGGCGGGCGTCTCGGGCGACCTGCCGCTCGCCGCGCATGTACCAGGGCGCGCGCACGCTGCGGCTCGCCGACGGCCCCGACGAGGTGCACAAGATCCTGATCGCGAAGAACGTGCTCGCGCGCTACCACAGCGGCCAGAGCTGGGACTTCGGGAACTAGCGAGTGACGAGTGACCGTGCCGTGCGGTGATCTCGTGCGCTAGTGTAGTGGCTTTTCGAATTGGCGTTGGTTAACGCGACGCGAAGCGTGGAGCATAGCCGCCCCCGGCTGTGAGTCCGGCGAAGCCGGACCGACGCGGTACAGCGCCTCGTCTGACGGACTTCCGCCGCGTGCGAGGCCTCCGGACGAACCGCCACGCTAAAGAAGCGTTAGAAGCACTACCACTACCGAGCGAGCAGCCCCGCGTCGATGACGAACTGGGAGCCGGTGACGAACCGCGCGCGGTCCGACGCGAGGTAGAGGATCGCCTCCGCCACGTCCTCCGGCTCGATCCAGGGCACGGGCAACAGGTTGCCCGCCGAACGCTCGGCGATCTCCTGCGGCGTGGCGCCTTCCAGCTCGGCGAGGCCGTCGTTCATCGGCGTGTTCACGCCGGTGGGATGGATCGAGACGACCCTGATGCCGTACGGCGCGAGCTCGATCGCCCAGGACTTCGTGAGGCCCGTGAGCCCCCACTTCGA
Source organism: uncultured Chloroflexia bacterium (assembly GCA_963701135.1). Lineage (GTDB taxonomy): Bacteria > Chloroflexota > Dehalococcoidia > DSTF01 > JACRBR01 > CAYJMJ01. Next base: position 1,191,251 of record OY969567.1, on the reverse strand, counting down.
CGCAGCGTAGTGGCTCAACCGGCTCATGCCGCGCAGCCCTGCGACAGATGAGTTGTTGATGATGACGCCCGAGCGCTGCCGCATCATGACGGGAATCACGCGGCGGGCGACGAGCCAGCTTCCTTTGAGATTGATGTCGATCATCGCGTCCCAGGCGTCCTCGGTCAGCTCGTGCGCGAGGCCGTAGGCGCAGATGCCGGCGTTGTTGAACAGCACGTCGATCCGGCCGAACTCCGCGACCGTCGCCTCGACCGCGGCGGTGATCGCGGCATCGTCGCGTACGTCCCCTTCGAAGATCAGGCACTCGGATCCGGCCTCGCGGCAGGCCGCCTGCAACGCGAGCAGGTCGTCCTGCGACCCGAGCTCGTAGCCGGGGTACGACAGCGGCTTCGCGACATCGAGCGCGGCGATGCGCGCGCCCGAGCGAGCCAGCGCCAGCGCCGTGGCGCGGCCCTGTCCGTGGGCGGCGCCCGTGATGAAGGCGACTCTGCCGGTGAACTCGCGCTCCATCGTCACGCCTCCGCGCTCGCGGCCGGTGTGCCGCCTTTGCGGTAGTGCTCCAGGTAGCCGTCGAGATCGACCTCGAGCGCGTTGTTGAAGATGTTGGTCGCGACCATCAGCGCGCCGAACGCCGTCAGTGCCACGATCTGTTCCTCGGTGAACTCGGCGGCGAGCCGCCCGTACAGCTCATCGCTGACGCGCGCCGACGGTTTCGCGAGCTGCTGACCGAATTCGACCACCATCTCGTCTCGCTGGTCGAGCGCGACCTGGTCCGGATTTTCCGCCGACTCGATCGAGGATGCGCCGGAAGAACGTCGAGCAGATGAGGCACTCGTTCTCGGCGGAGATGGCGTGCGAGAGGAGGTTCACCAGCCTCTCGCCGAGGAAGGGCTCCACGACGTCCCGGAGCGTGTACCACTCCATGAGCGCGTCGAACGCGGGGCGAGAGCGAAGCAGCGTGCGCTTCATGTTCGTGATGCGGCCGTGCTCGCGGACCGCGTGATCGTACGCCGCGCGCACCTCGGGTGATGCTTCCGTGTACTCGACGGGCCGGACGCGTGCCATGATGCTCCTCGGATACACGGAGGTTATCGCACGCGGGCGCTGCGGGCCACGAGCGGGCGTGGTGCATCGCGAGGTGACTCAGCGTTGCGAGCGGAGATTGTCGGGAGGCGAAGAAAGGGAGATCGCGGGGGCAAGAAAATGCCCCGAGTAATCTTGCGTGCTGTCCGGTTTCATCCTCCCCCGGTCTTCCTTTCGGCCTCGGGCTTGCGCCTTCCGCCTACTCGTACCTCCGGGTTTGTCCACCGGGACGCGCTCAACTGCTCGGAGCTTCTCTACGATATCAGCAGCCCCGGAGGCTGTCAATCGGTTGCGGATGTCAAATTCATTGATCTTTTCGCATAACGCAACGTCCGTTATCGGCAGTTGACGATAGCCCGTTATGGTGGTCGGGACGAGAGCGGAGAGAAGGCTCGTGCCCAGCTGGGAACAGACAACAGAGCGACAGCAAACAGCAAACAGCAAACAGCAAACAGCACCGGGCGCGCGTCACGAGTCACCAGCGACCAGTCACCAGTAACCAGTGACCAGGCGACCAGCCCAGTACAATGCGCGCGTGAAGAAGACGCGGCTCGGCCGGGCAGACGGCCGCTACTTGTACTGGTACTCGTTTGACGCGCCGCCGCCCGCTACCCTGGATGTCGAGGAGCAGGAGCGCGGGCGCGACCAGATCGAGCTGCGATGGAACCCGCTGCTCGACGAGCAGGTCATCGTCTCCACCGGCCGCCAGGAGCGCACGTTTCTGCCGCCGGACGAGTACTGCCCGCTCTGCCCGACGCTCGCCGGCGGCGCCTTCGCCACGGAGATCCCGTCGCCGGACTACGAGATCGCGGTGTTCGAGAACCGTTTCCCCAGCTTCCGCCCCGATGCCCCCGAGGTCAGCGACGACGGCCCGCTTGGACGGCGCGCGGCCGCGCTCGGTGTGTGCGAGGTCATCGTCTACGCGCCCGAGCACGAGGCGACGCTCGCGTCGTTGCCGGAGCGCCAGGTGCGGCGCCTCGTCGACGTCTGGGCCGACCGCTACGCCGAACTGGCGGCGCGGCCGGAGGTGGCGTACGTCTTCATCTTCGAGAACCGCGGCAAGGAGATCGGCGTCACGCTGACCCATCCGCACGGCCAGATCTACGCCTTTCCGTACGTGCCGCCTCGCGTCGAGCGCGAGCAGGCGGCGACGGCGGCGTACCACGCGCGCACCGGCCGATGCCTGGTCTGCGACATCGTTGCCGAAGAAACGCGGGACGGCCGCCGCATTGTCGCGCGCGACGACGGCTTCGTGGCGTACGTGCCGTTCGCGGCACGGCTGCCGTACGAGGTGCACGTCGCGGCGACGGCTCATCGTGAGTCGCTGCTCGACCTCACGGCCGGCGAGCGCGACGGGCTCGCGCGCCTGCTGCGCAGCATCCAGGCCAGGTACGACGCGCTCTGGGGCTTCCCGATGCCCTACACCATGTCGATGCACCAGCGCGCGGCGGACGGCGCCGAGCGCCCCGGCGAGCACCTGCACATCGAGTTCATGCCGCCGTACCGGTCGAAGGACCGGCTCAAGTACCTGGCGGGCGTCGAAACGGGCGCCGGGACGTTCATCAACGACACTTCGCCCGAGGAGAAGGCGCGCGAGCTACGCGAGACGGGCGCTGGGGGTTAGAGGTTAGAGGTTGGGGGTTAGAGGTTAGAGGTTAGAGATTAGAGGTTAGAGATTAGAGGTTAGAGATTAGAGGCTTGAAGTCCGACGTCAGGGGATAGGGAGTGGAACTTGTTGGCCGTCCTATGGCGCACGACGTACGCGTCAGGCAGTTGCGCGCCGCGTTCGAGCGGGAGTTCGGCCGCGCGCCGGAGGGGATGGCCGAGGCGCCCGGGCGCGTGAACCTCATCGGCGAGCACGTCGACTACAACGATGGGCTCGTGCTGCCGTTCGCCATCGACCGGTCGGTGATCGTGCTCTGGGCGCGCCGAAGCGACGACGTCACGCGCGCGTACTCGGCCGACTTCGGCGAGCATGCCCGATTCACCCGGCCGGACGCTGCGCACTGGCCCGCGGGCGCGTGGTCGAGCTACGTGCGCGGCGTGCTCGCGACGCTCGCCGCCTCCGGCCATCCGCCGAGCGGCCTCGATCTTGCGATCGCCGGCGACGTGCCGCAGGGCGCCGGCCTGTCGTCCTCGGCCGCGATCGAGGTCGCGGTGGCCGGTGCGTTCCGGGACGCCTTCGCGCTCCAGATCGATGACGTCGCGCTCGCGAAGCTGTGCCAGCGAGCGGAGAACGAGTACGTGGGGGTGCAGTGTGGGATCATGGACCAGTTCGCGTCGGTGCTGTCGCGACGGGATCACGCATTGCTCCTCGACTGCCGCTCGCTGGCATACCGGCACGTTCCGCTGCGGCTGGAAGCCGCGGGGCTTGCGGTCGTCATCGCGGACAGCGCCGTGAAGCGCGAGCTGGCGGCGAGCGCCTACAACGACCGCCGCCGCGAGTGCGAGGAGGCGGTGGCGGAGCTGCGCGTGCGCCTCGGCCGGCCGGAGCTTGCTTCGCTGCGTGACGCCGGCGCAGCCGAGCTGGAAGACGCGTTGGGCGACGAGCCGAGCGTGCCGATGCGCCGAGCTCGCCACGTCGTCGGCGAAATCGCGCGCGTGGCCGCTGCGGCCGAAGCGCTGGAGTGCGATGACTTCGCGGAGCTGGGCGAGCTGATGCGCGAGTCGCACCTGAGCCTCCGAAGCGACTACGAGGTCAGTTCGCCGGAGCTCGACCTGCTTGTCGGGCTCGCGACGGCGCAGGACTACGTGCTGGGTGCGCGATTGACGGGCGCCGGCTTCGGCGGCTGCACCGTGAACCTCGTCCGCGCTGATGCGCTGGCGGCGTTCGAGCGCGATGTCATCGCGCCGTATCGCGAGCGTACGGGGCTGCTGGCGGCCCTGTACGTCACCGCGGCCCGCGACGGGCTGACGAACTCCCGGTTCCCGTAATCGCGCTTCCGGTCATTGGCGTGGGTTCGTACACTGGCGGCATCCAGAGAACGCGCCGGGAGACGACATGAGATTCGCTGACCGCATCGAGAAGCTGCCGCCGTACCTGTTCGCGCAGATCAGCAAGAAGGTCGCCGCGAAGAAGGCGCAGGGCATCGACGTCGTCTCGTTCGGCATCGGCGACCCGGACCTGCCGACGCCGCCGCACATCATCGACGCGCTGTGCGAGGCGGCGCGCGAGCCGGCGAACCACCGCTACCCCGAGACCGAGGGCCTGCCGGAGTTCCGGCGCGCCGTCGCGGACTGGTACGAGCGCCGCTTCGGCGTGACGCTCGACCCCGAGAAGGAAGTGCTGCCGCTGATCGGCTCGAAGGAGGGCATCGGCCACATCGCGCTCTGCTTCATCGACCCCGGCGACGTCGCGCTGGTGCCGGACCCGGCGTACCCGGTGTACGCCATCGGCACGATGTTCGCCGGCGGCGAGGCATACACGCTGCCGCTGACGCGAGGAGCGCGGCTTCCTGCCCGACCTCGACGCCATCCCGCTCGACGTGGCGAGCCGCGCGAAGGTGCTCTGGCTGAACTACCCGAACAACCCGACGGGCGCCGTCGCGGACCTCGACTTCTTCGAGCGGGCGGTGCGCTTCGCCAAGAAGCACGACATCGCCATCTGCCACGACGGCCCGTACAGCGAGGTCGCCTACGACGACTACGTGCCGGTGAGCTTCCTGCAGGCCAAGGGCGCGATGGACGTCGGCATCGAGTTCCACTCGCTGTCGAAGAGCTACAACATGACCGGCTGGCGCATCGGCATGGCGGTCGGCAACCCGAAGATCATCGACGCGCTGATGCGGGTGAAGTCGAACCTCGACTCCGGCACCTCACAGGCGATCCAGCGCATGGCGATCGCCGCGCTGGAAGGGCCGCAGGACTGCATCGACGAGCACAACGCCATCTACCAGCGGCGGCGCGACAGGGTGGTCGAGGCGCTGCGCAAGCTCGGGCTGCGCGTCACGCCGCCGAAGGCCAGCCTCTACGTCTGGGCGCAGGTGCCCGAGGGCATGACGTCGGCCGGATTCGCCGAGCGGCTGCTCGACGAGGCGGCGTCATCGTCACGCCCGGCAACGGCTACGGCCCGCACGGCGAGGGCTACGTGCGCCTGTCGCTGACCCTCCCCGACGACCGCGTCGACGAGGGGCTGCGGCGCATCGCCGCGCTGCCTGCGCTGGTGTAGGTTGTAGGTGGTGGGTTGTAGGTTGTAGCCGGCCGCCAGCCGTCGCGCGTCGATCGCCGATGCGCAACATCCGGCTGGACGGGCAGAGGTTTGTTACTCTGGGAAGGGTACGTTTTTCGCGCGCCCTGAAAGGTCGCCAGAGATTCCAACACGCACACATTCCACGGTAGAAGAGCCCGAGAAGGCGTATCTCGTCGGCGTCCAGCGGATGGGCGAGCGCGATGGCTGGCGCGGCGAGGCTCGCTCGACGAGCTGGCGCTGCTCGCGCGCACCGCCGGCGCGGACGTCGTCGGCATGACGCTGCAGCGGCTAGCGTCGCCGCACCCGGCGACGTACATCGGCAAGGGCAAGCTCGAGGAGATCAAGGCGCGCCGGAACGGCCCGGAGGGCTACGGCGATGGTCATCTTCGACGACGAGCTGTCGCCGTCGCAGCAGGCGCAACCTCGAGGACGCGCTCGAAGGTGAAGGTGCTCGACCGCACGGCGCTGATCCTCGACATCTTCGCCATGCGCGCCCGGACGCGCGAGGGCCGCCTGCAGGTCGAGCTGGCGCAGTCGGAGTACCTGCTGCCGCGGCTCACGGGGCAGTGGAGCCACCTGGAGCGCCTGGCGGCCGCAGCGGCGCGCCCGGCGCCATCGGCGTGCGCGGGCCCGGCGAGACGCAGATCGAGACCGACCGCCGCCTGGTGCGCAAGAAGATCACGCAGCTCAAGGACGAGATCGAGCGACGTGCGGCAGCAGCGCTCGCTCTACCGCCGCCGGCGCCAGCGCGAGGGCGTGCCGGTGGTCGCGCTCGTCGGCTACACGAACGCCGGCAAGAGCACGCTGATGCGCGCGCTGACGCGCGACACCGATGTGTTCGTGCAGGACCAGCTCTTCGCGACGCTCGACCCGCTTACGCGCAAGATCTACCTCGACGACCTGCACCCGGCGCTGCTGACCGACACCGTGGGCTTCATCCAGAAGCTGCCGACGCAGCTCGTCGCGGCGTTCCGCGCCACGCTGGAGGAGCTGGCCGATGCGATCGGTGCTGCTGCACGTGGTCGATATCACGCACCCGGACGCGGCGCACCAGAGCCAGACGGTCGAGGAGACGCTGCGCGACCTGGGGCTGGCGGACAAGCCGCGGGTCACCGCGCTGAACAAGGTCGACCAGATCCCGGACGCCGACGGACGCCCCGCGCGCTCACTGGACGAGCTGCGCACGTTCCAGGGCGCGCTCACCGCGAACATCCCGGGCGCCGTGCTCATCTCGTCCGAGAAGCGCTGGGGCATCGACCTGCTGAAGCAGCGGCTGATCGACGTGTTGGAGGCGGAGAGTTCACAGTTGACGGTTTAGTTCACAGTGAACGGTTCACAGTGGAGAGTCGGGGGGACCGCACCACCGGCGAGGATCGGGCCATCGTTGACCGTCCGATCGTCGCTCGCCCGGCTAGTGAGCGCCGCGGACGGAAGCGCCGGCGCGCCGCGCCGACTGTGAACTGACAACTGGGAACTGTGAACTCGTCCCTCACTCGCCGAGCAGCGTCTTGTAGCCGAGCGAGACGATCTCTTCGACGTACTCGCTGCGCCAGCCGGGGTTGGGGACGCGCAGATTGTGCTCCCGGAACCAGCGGTGGTAGGTCAGGTACTCCTCTTCGAGCTTGCGCCGCCAGGCGTCCTCTTCGGCGAAGATGTCGGGCTCCACATCCTCGAGGCGCGCGTCCATCTCACTCGGGTCGACGTCCAGGTCCTCCTGCCAGTAGTCGGCCAGGTAGTCCAGGCAGTCTTCCAGGTCTTTCCGGCAGTCGTTGACCAGGAGGTTCATCATCCCTTCCTGGTCCACCGGGTTGGCGCGCAGCCGCAGCTCGCGGGCGCAGTTCTCGCAGACGACTACCAGTCGCCGGGCGTCGCATTCTTCCTTGTTCTTGCAGTTGTGGGTGCGCGGGGCGTACTCGCCCGCGGCGGGCGAGCGCGTATATCCGGCGACGAGGGTCGTGTTCAGGGAGCCGCAGCGGAGGCACGAGAGCTTGTCGGCGAAGATGTCATCGATGGTCTTATCCCAATCGATCTGCATCGTCACGCCTCCTCTCACAACTCCCCGAGTATCGCAAATCCATCTTAGCCCAAGCCGGGTGGGGGTACAACGGCCGTCCGGGCCTTCCAGATTCGGAAAACCAGTACGGGCGGCGTACGGCGCGGCCGATACTACTCATGGTAAGGGGGTCTGCCTCGTGAATGTCCGTCGAATTCGCCCTGTCCGCGTGGTGCCGGAACCACCGGGCGAGCAGATGATCACGTCCCACGGCCGTCCGAAAGAGGGGCGCGCGGCCCTTCCACTGGATGCCGCTGATGCTGCGGCTCCTGGCCGTCGCCTGGGCCGGCGCCATCGTCGTGGCGCTGCTCGACGAGTTCGGCATGAACGCCCATGCACCGTTCATCATGGCCATGGGGATGACGGGGCTCCTCGTCGGCGCCAGCTTCTTGCTGACGCACGAGGATGCCGGGATCGTGGCCGAGTCGCCACGCCGGGGCCGCCGGGGCGATGACGATGAAGACGACGGCGCGCGGGACCTCCTGACCGACCTGCCGACATTCAACCACTTCTCCCGCCGGCTGGGCGACGAGTTCGCCCGCTCTCGCCGGATGGGGAGAAAGGTCTCCGTCGTGCTGATCGACGTGAACAACCTGAGCGCCGTCAACAAGGAGTACGGCGTCCGGGCGGGCGACGAGGTCTTGCGCCACGTCGCGCGGGCGGTCGACAGCACCAAGCGCTTCAGCGACGTGGTGGCGCGCCTCGGCGACGATGAGTTCGGCGTCCTCCTCATGGACACCGGCGAAGAGGGCGTATCGGCCTTCATTGACCGCCTGGAGGACCGCCTGGCGCGCGATTCGGCTGTGGCCGAGGTGGGCGGGCGCAACATCTCGCTGTGGGCGGGCATCTGCTCCGGCAGCGCGGTCTCCGAGCCCGCCACGGTGCACGCGGAAGCGGTGCTGGAGGCGGCGATGGCGAGCCTCAACACCGCGAAGCAGGAGCGCGAACGCCGCCGCCGCATGTGGCTGTCGGCCTAGCGGCCGAGAACCAGGAACCTGGAACCAAGAACCTAACGGGCACGGGTATTCAAGGCAGACGCAGGCTAACCGGCCTAGCGCCCTGCCGCCTACGACCTTCGGCCCACGACCTACAACCTGAGCTAGGCAGCGCGCTCGATGCCGAGGCGGCGGGCGGCTTCGTCGGCATCGACGCCTTCGCCGCGCGTCAGGAGCTGAATCAGCACGCCGATGCGGAGGATGTCGATGAGCGGGCTGCCGTCCGGCGCACCGTCGCGGAGGCTCCGGTCCAGGCACGCCTCGTAGCCCGCGCGAAGACGGTCGCGCAGTCCCGAGTCCCGCGCGGCCTCGGCCCACACCTCGATCAGCACGCGGCCGATCGCGCTTGATGGCAGCGGCAGCGAGCCGTCCGACGGCGCAAACGGGGGCATGAGGGCGCCGCTCTGCGAGAGCCGGTCGACGACGCTTGACAACACGGCTGACTTCGTCTTGAAGTGGTGATACAGTCCGCCCTTGGACAGGCCGGCTGCCATGCAGACGTCGTCCATGGATGTGGCGGCGTAGCCCTTCATGGCAAAGACGGTGAGCGCCGCCTGCACGATCTGGTCGCGGGCGGTCTGTGAGCGCGCAGCCTGGCGGTTCGGCTTCGGTTCCATGAGGCTCCTATCAGAACTATCGGCCGTCCCGGAGCGCCTCCGTAGGTCTCAGAGGTTGTTTTGGCGGGTTCGAAGGAAATCTTGTCAAGGAGGGTGAACAGAGGGTTGACAGGGCACCCGTGGCGGGCGTATAAACATACCGACAGGTCGGTATTGCTCCGACATCACAGGCAGCAGGCGAAGCTCCAGGGAGCACCCCGTCTAGGAGGAGATGAAGGAAATGTTCCGCATCAACTGGTAAGCCCAGACACCCGTTCAATCGAACAGAAAGGGCTCCCCGGTTCCGGGGAGCCCTTTCGTTGCCGTTTCGAATCGACGTTCAGGCCGCGTAGCGCGGGGCCGCGGCGGCGTGGTGCTCCGTCTCTTCATCGTGGTCCGTGTAGCGGATCTCGACGATCTTGTCCCACGCCAGCAGGAACGCCTGCACGCACCGCGGGTCGAACTGCGTGCCGCTGCAGCGGATGATCTCCTCGCGAGACGCGTCGACCGACAGCGCCTTGCGGTAAGGCCGGTCGGAGGTCATGGCGTCGAACGTGTCCGCGAGGACGAAGATGCGGGCGCCGAGCAGGATCTCGTCCGCGGCGAGGCCGCGCGGGTAGCCCTTTCCATCGAAGCGCTCGTGGTGCTCCAGGACGATCTTCGATGCCCCCGACAGGAAGCCGATGTCTCTGAGCATGTCGTACCCGATCTTCGGGTGCCGGCGCATGTCGACCCATTCCTCTTCCGTCAGCTTGGCGGGCTTGTGGAGGATGGTGTCGGAGACGCCGATTTTGCCGATGTCGTGGAGCAGGCCGCCGCGCTGCATGTCTACCCATTCCTCGGTGCCCGGCTCGATGCCCATGTGGAAGGCGACCTCCATCATGTACTTGGCGACCCTCAGCGAGTGGCCCTTGGTCTCGCGGTCGCGCGCGTCCAGGGCGGACACGAGCGCCTCCAGTGTGCCGTCGTACGTCTCGCGAAGCTGCTCGGCCATGCCCAGGATGTCCCGGTTGGCCTTCTGTAGCTCGCGGTTTCGCTTGTTCAGCTCCTCGACGTTCTGCGCCGTCTTGTCGACGTACTGCTTGATGGAGAAGCGCAGCATGACCGGTGGCGCGACGAAGGCCAGCAGCCCGTAGAAGCCCATGCCGTCGTACGCGACGGCGAGCGCGAGGCCGAGCAGGCCGAACACGGCATAGTGCGGCAACAGCCACTCGAACTTCTCGCGCCAGACGTCGATCAGGCGCGTGCGCGTCGCAAGGCTGATGGCCGCGGTCACCGAGCTGGCGTTCAACGTGTAGTAGGCGACCGCCGCCAGGACGCTGATCGGGATCGCCCAACCATCGGTCCTGAGCCCGCCGCCCATGAGCGACCAGGCGATCCACGCCGTGGCCACGTTGACGAGAATGTCGGAGCCGACGTTGAACAGGCGCTTGTACCAGGCGCCGCCGCTGTTGGTTGAGAGCGTGACCAGCGGGCTGACGATGGCCGCGCCGGCAGGACCGAACAGGAACGCGATCGCCAGGTCGCCGACCGCGGCGATCGAGATGGTGGTCTCGCCGTAAATCGGGATGCGCGTGCGGCCGAAGGCGATCGCCAGGGCCGCGAACACGGCAAAACCGAACATGTCGCCGGTGCCGAGCTGCGGCGCGAAGTAGGCGATCGCGAGCAATCCCGCCGCGAACACGCCCAGCACGTAGATGAGCGCGCGCTTGGGCAGGCGCTCCGCCTGTTCGGGCTCCGCCTGCGCGATGGGAAGCTGGACCACGTTCGAAGGGGGGCCGGCGTCGGCAAGCCGCGGCCGCTCTTCGATGGGCTCGCTGAGCATAATTCCTACCCGGACACTCGCCTGGCCCCTGACCGGAGAGGCCCATACAAATATCGGCGGGCTCAGGGGTGCGCCGTAGGGGTCAGGCCGCTTCGTCGATCTGCGCCGCCATCTGCCGCCGCAGCATCGCCAGGATCCGCTTGTGAAGCTGGCAGACCCGTGATTCGGACAGGCCCATCATCGACCCGATCTCGTGGAACGGTTTGGATTCGGAGTATCGAAGGCGAAGTATCGCCCGGTCGCGGGCGGGGAGTTTCTTCAGTACGAGATCGAGCATCGCAAGCGAAGCATTGTGATCGGCCGCCTTGGCCGGGTCGGTGGTCTCATCTTCGTCGACGGGGTCGAGCGACGGGGCGTTGTCTCCGCCGCGGTCCTGGAGCGCGCGCTCCAGCGAGATGAACTTGGAGCCGGAGTGTTTCATGATCCCGTCGAGCTGCTCCAGCGCGATGCCGAGGCGGAACGCGATCTCTTTCGGCGTCGGCCAGCGGCCCAGATTCGCCGCGAGGTCCTGAGACGCGTGCTCGACCTCGCGCGTGCTCTTGCGGAGCGAGCGGGGCAGCGGGTCCATCTTGCGGATCGCGTCCAGGATCGAACCGCGGATGCGGCGGACGGCGAAGCTCGCGAAGCTCGTCCCGCGCGTCTCGTCGAACGCGTTGACGGCCTGGATCAGGCCTTCGATGCCGTACGCCAGGGCGTCCTCGCGGTCCAGCCCGAGCGTCTTCTGGTTGTCCGTGGACATGCGCCCGACGACGAAGGCGACGAGCGGCATGTGCCTCATGATCATTTCTTGACGGGGCTGCGTGCGAATCATCGGGGTCCCCTTCCGCCACCGCAAAAGAATTGCCGCCTGTCCAGGGGACGACAGGCGGCGCAGTCGCTTGAACTTCGAACCTTTGGCGGGGTCCGAGGTCTTCGGCGGCCCGGCTATCCGCCATCCCGGCGGACCCGTAGCTTTGCGTCCTCGCCTCGCGGCGAGTTTGCCTGTTCGCTACCTCTGAACAGCTTCATTCGCCCTCCTGGCAGCGCCCGTTCCACCGATCCTCTGGTGCGCTTCGAAAACCTCTAACGCAGGATTCAGCCGTTTGTTACAGGCTGCCGGCGTTTTTTTCCGCACGGCAGGGCTTGTGTTGCAAAAATACGATGTCAATTTCTCTTGGCAAAGATGTCTCGGCTGGTGCATACTCTGTAGTTGGAACCGCCGGACATATCCGATACTCGCAGAGGGTGCAGATGCCAAAGACAATGATCGACCGGTTCGAGCAGCGCAAGCTCACGCGCGCCAAGCTCATCAACGCGGCGCTCCAGCTATTCTCGACGCGCGGGTATGAGCATGCGACCGTCGATGACATTTCGCAGGCGGCCGGCTATTCAAAGGGCGCCTACTACTTTCACTTCTCCACCAAGGACGACATCCTCCTCGAACTGCTCCGTATCTGGACGGAGGGGCGCAACGCCGTCCTGGCCTCCGCCGAGGCTGATGGAGAGGCCGTTTCAGCCGCAATGCTGGGAACCATGCTCGGCAGCTTCTTCTCGTACGAGGAGGCGCCTCAGTGGTACGCCGTGCTCCTGGAGTTCTGGGCGCAGGCGACCCGCAACCCCGAAGTGAGCAAGAGGCTCACCCAGGCGTACGCCGCGTGGCGGAAGCATCTCACCGAAGCGTTCGAACGGGCCGGCAGGACCGGTGAGCTTTACATCGCATCCCCCGAGGACGCCGCAGCTGTGGCGCTCGCCGCCCACGATGGCTATGCGGTGCAGATCGCCATCGGCTCGCCCGGCGGCCGCGCGATGACCCCGGCCGAGCTTGCCCAGTCGCTCCTGACGCCACTGCGGACGGCGGCCAGCGCCGACGGCCAGCGGAGAGCCGCGCTCTAGTCACTCCTTCCACCGTCGCCGCCGTGATATGTTGGCTGCCTGAACGCCGCCATGGAGCCGATGTTGTGCGCGCGCTGATCCTCGCACCGTTCTCCGAACGCTACCTTGCGCGGCTCCGCCGCAGCCTCGACGTGACGTACGAGAGCTGGCTCGACACGAATACGCTGCAAGATCCCGATGAACTCGGCGAGCGCCTCGCCCGCGAGGATGTCGCGGCGCTCGTCGTCGAGGCGGATTTCGTGTTCGAGGAAGTCTTCGAGGCCGCGCCCGGCCTGCGACTCGTCGGCATCTGCCGGAACGCGCTGAACCAGGTGGACGTCGACAGCGCGACGGAGCACGGCGTGGCCGTGACGCACGCGCCCGGTCGCAACACCAACGCCGTCGCGGAGATGACGCTCGGGTTGATGCTGTCGCTCGCCCGCCGCATCCCACAGGCGACGTCGCTCGTCACGAGCGGCGGCTGGACCGAGCCGACGATGGGCTATCGCCGCTTCCGCGGGCGCGAGATCGCCGGCTCGACCGTGGGTGTCATCGGCTTCGGCCAGATCGGGCGGGAGGTTGCGCGCAAATGCATCGCGCTTGGCGCCCGGGTGCTGGCGCACGACCCCTTCGTGTCGGCACGGCAGGTGCAGACCGTGGGCGCGGAGGCCGGCGCACTGGACGAGATCGCGCGCGAGTGCGACTTCGTGACCCTGCACGTTCCGGACAACGACGCCACGCAGGGCCTTGTTGGCGCCGCGTTCCTCTCACGCATGAGGCCCGAAGCGTTCCTGGTGAATACGAGCGGCGGCAACGTCGTCGATCCGGGCGCGCTCGTCGATGCGCTGGAGGCGGGACGCCTGGCGGGCGCGGCGCTCGATGTCTTCGAGGGGCATCCGCTGCCGGCGGCCAGCCGGCTGCGTACCGCGCCCAACGTCGTGCTCACGCCGCATATCGGTGGCGCGACCGCCGAGACGGTCGAGCGCCACTCACGCATCATGACGCTCGAGATCGAGCACATGCTTGCGGGCAAGCCCCTGAAGCACGTTGTGAACCCCGAGTATCGCCTTGCCCGTGTCCGCTGACGGCGTCCTCGTCATCGACGCGGGCACGAGCGCGCTGCGCTGTGTGTACGTCGCCGCCGACGGCGAGGCATCGCTCGTGGCGTCGGAGCAGTACCGCATGTTCGTGCCGGACGATGCCGCTCCGTTCGGGCGCGAGTTCGACGGTAAGGAACTGGACGAGGCGCTCCACCGGCTCATCGGCGCGGGTGCGGCGCGCGCGGAAGACGTCGCCGCCGTTGCGTTCACCGGCCAGCGCGAAGGCATGGCGTTCATCGACGGCGCCGGCCAGGCGCTCCTCGTGTCGCCAAACGTCGACGCGCGAGCGTCCGCCGAAGGCATCGCTATCGATGCCGCCCGCGCTGCCGACGTGTACGCCGTCACCGGCCACCTGCCGTCGCTGATGCAGGCGCCCGCGAAGCTCGCCTGGCTTCGCGCGCATCGCCCGGAGGCGGCGTCCCGCGTGGCCTGCGCGTTGCCGTTCGTCGACTGGCTGGCGATGCGCCTGTCGCGCCTGCCGCTCATGAGCCGCACGCTTGCGGCCGAGAACGGCCTGCTGGACGTGGCGAGCGGCGCGGTGCCGGAGGCGGCGCTCGCGGCGTGCGACTTCGACGCGACGCTCGTGGCGCGCATCGTGCCTGACGGGGCCGTGGCGGGAGAAGTGCGAGAGGGGGCGCTCTCCGGCCGCCCGGTCGTGCTCGCGGGTGCGGATACGCAGTGCGCCCTGCTCGGCATGGGTGCGCTCGACGCGGGGGCGGTAGGTGTGCCCGCGGGATGGAGCGCGCCGCTGCAGTTGGTCACGGCGGCCCCGGTCTTCGATTGCGAAAAACGCACGTGGACGAGCGTGCACGGCGCGCCCGGACGCTGGATACTCGAATCGAACGCCGGCGAGACGGGCCGCGCGTGGGCGTGGATCGGCTCCATGCTCGGCGTTTCGCCCGGGGAGGCGGAGCAGCTCGCGCAAGCTGCGCCATCGGGTTCGAACGACGTGATGTCGGTTCTTGGCGCGAGGGCGATGCGCGCGGCGGAGATGATGGCCGGCATGGGCGCGATCACGTTCCCGCTGCCGCTGGTGATGTCGGCGCCGGACCGCGGCGACGTATTGCGTTCGGTGCTCGAGGCCGCGGCATTCGGCGTCCGGGCCAACCTGGAGCAACTCGAAGAAGCGGCATCGGCGAAGGTCGATCGGCTTCGCCTTGGCGGTGGGATGTCACGGAGCGCGTTGTTCACGCAGATCGTCGCCGACGTCATCGACCGGCCGGTCGAGGTGGCTCGCGCCGCGGAGACCTCGGCCGTCGGCGCGGCGATGCTCGCCCTCACGTCGGTCGGGCGATGCGCATCGCTCGAAGAAGCGGCGTCGGTGATGGCGTCAGGCCGCCGCGCCGTGACGCCGGACATGGCGGCGTCGGCGGCGTACGAGGATTATTACGCGCGCTGGTGCGCGTTGAGCGACGAGATGGCGCGGATCGCGTCGGAGGCCGGATGATGGAGGAGTTCCTCGACGAACGGCGGCAGGTGCTGGGCGCGGTGCGGCGCATCGTCGATGCCGGGCTGGTCGCGATCGCCAGCGGCAACGTGAGCATGCGCATCCGTCGCGCGGACGGCGACCTGTACGCCGTGACCGCGAGCCGGGTGCCGTACGACCGGTTCGGGGTCGACGACGTGATCGTCGTGGATGGCGATATCGACCCCGTCTTCGGCGACGGCGTTCCGTCGAGCGAATCGCTGCTGCACATGGCGATCTATCGCGCACGGCCCGATGCCGGCGCCGTGATCCACACGCACTCGGTGTATGCCAGCGCTTACGCCGTCGCGGGCCGCCCGATCCCGCCGCTGCTTGATGAGCAGGTGGTGGCGCTCGGCGGCGGGGTGGAGGTGGCCGAATACGGCGCGTCCGCGAGCGACGAGCTCGCGGAGCACGCCGTGGCAGCGCTGGGCGACCGCGCCGCGGTGCTGCTGCGGAATCACGGCGTGGCGGGCGTTGGTGCGAGTCTGGAGGAAGCGGTCGCGGTGGTCGAGTTGGTCGAGCGCGTCGCGAAGATCGGCGTGATGGCGGCGCTGCTCGGAGAGCCCGCCGCCGGCCTCCCCGTGGACGTGGCAGCGTCGGAACAAGCGGTGTATCGGATGATGAAAGGGTTGAAATAGATGCAGGTTCCAGGGTTCTTGCTTCGCCGGCTGTACGTGAAGGGCAGCCTGCGCAACGCCAACGGCGGGTTCGAGTTCGACCTCAAGAACTCGCTCGGATCGGGCTACGCGGAACAGGTGCTGCCGCTGGTCCTGAACGGAGAAGAGCTGCCGCTCGCATCGACGCGGTTCACGATCGATGGCGACTCAGTGCGGTTCGATGAGGTCTCGGCCGAGAAGCCGATGACGCTGGCGATGAACAAGATGGTGACGATCGGCGTCGACGGGCGCGCGCTGCCTGCCGGCAAACACAAGCTCGGCATCGGCTTCATCGTGTCGGGCATGGGCAGGCTGCAGTTCGAGGTCACCGACGCGATCGGCGATGGCGCCGAGGGTGACGGCGAGTAACGATGGACCTGCCGCCCGAAGTACGGGCCATCGATTTTGTCGCGCGCTGGAAGCAGATCGTGGAGCGCCGGCGCGCGCAGATGGACGCGGCGTACGCGCGGTCGCGCCTCGAAAACGTCGACTACTGGGGCCGCCGTGCGAAGTCCTACCGCGAGGCGCTGCATCAGCGTACGGACGAAGACCCGTTCCTGATCCACGTCCGCTCGGCCGTAGATGCTGGCAGCAGCGTGCTCGATGTCGGCGCGGGCACCGGTCGCCACACGCTGGCGCTGGCGCCGCGCGTTCGGCGCGTGGTCGCCGTCGACCCGTCGGAGGCGATGCTGGGGTTCCTCCGCGAAGACGTCGAGGCGCAAGGGCTACACAACGTCGAGACGCTGTTGAGCGAGTGGATGGCGGCGGACGTGGAGCCGGCGGACTTCGTCCTGTGCTCACACGTGCTGTACCCGATCGCCGATATCGTGCCGTTCGTGCGCAAGCTGGATGCATCGGCGAAGCGCCGGGTGTTCGTATACCTGCGTTCAGACCCGCTGCCGACGGATATGGGCCTCTGGAGCGAGTTCTACGGCGTGCCGTTGCAGACCCAGCCGGTGCACATGGACCTCATCAACGTGCTGGCGCAGATCGGCATCATGGCCGACGTGGAGGTCGTAGAGCATCGATTCACGCTGACGTTCGCGACGCTCGACGACGCCCAGGCGCAGGTGCGCAACAGCCTCTGTCTCCGCGAGGATGATCCAGAGGCGAGCGCGAAGCTGAGACGGCTGCTCGAAGAGCGATTGGTCGCCTGGCCAGGCGGGCGCATCGGGCCGAACGTGGAGTCGGCGCGCTCGGCGATCATGTCGTGGGCGCCGCGCACCGCCGGGTCAGCCGCCGCGACGCCCTAGCCACTCCAGCACGACCTCCTGCAACTCTTCCGGGCGGTCAGTCGGCACGGAGTGGCCGGAGTCTGATACCTCGATCAGTTCGGCGTCGGGTATTGCGGC
This sequence comes from uncultured Chloroflexia bacterium, assembly GCA_963701135.1. Taxonomy (GTDB): domain Bacteria; phylum Chloroflexota; class Dehalococcoidia; order DSTF01; family JACRBR01; genus CAYJMJ01. The sequence goes on along the minus strand of OY969567.1, from coordinate 1,174,083 downwards.
GACCATGCGTTCGGCGGCATCGCGCGGGAGCACCTGCGTGAGCCCGCCCCGAACAAGCAGCACCGGCGTCTCGATAGAAGGGAGCTTGTCCCAGAGGTCGGCTGGGTCCCAGTTCGCGGGCGCCTTCGGGTCGTATTTGAGCGCCAGGCGGCCGTCGGGTGCAGTGTTGAGGTTCCAGCGGGTCCGGTACTCCAGGTTGGCCTGCGGCGCCGTCGGCGTGCCGGCGCGCGCGGCCGCGACCGCGTCCTCGAACGTGGCGAAAGGCGTATGGCCCGTCTCGGCCAGGCGCGAGATGACGTCCCAGTTCGGCGTGTGCTGGCGGTCCATGCGCGGCGGGATATCGATCACGATGAGGCGCGAAACTCGCTCGGGGTGGGCGGCCGCGTACGCCATGCCGTTGTGCCCGCCCATGGAAAGCCCCATGAGCACGAATGAGGTCAGCCCCCACTGCCGCGCCATCGCTTCGAGATCATCGACGAACTCGGCCGTGGCGTAGCTGTCGGCGCGGCCGCTGTCGCCGTGGCCGCGCTGGTCCGGCGCGAGCAGCCGGTACCAGCCGGCGAGCGCGGGCGCCATGTGGTCCCAGGTGTGCGCGTGGCCGGTGAGGCCGTGCAGGAGCACCATCGTTGGTGCGCCGGGGTCGCCCCATTCGAGCCAGTGGAAATCGATGCCTCTCAGCTTCGCTTGCCGGTCGGTGTAGCCCGTGATCGTCTGCATCAGCGCTTCTCCTGTCGATCCGGAGCATCGCCGACGCGTGAGGCGCTGTCAAACCCCTGCCGCGACAGGTCCAGCCGATAGTTGGCGGAGGACGCTTCATCCAGGACGGTTGTTCCGCCTACAATTGCGGACGCCCCGAGAACCGACAACGATGGGAGAGATGCATGCTGACGCCGATCGATGACTACCCGGTGCACCAGACGCCGGAGACGATGGACCACGTCTTCTCCGGCGACCGTAACTTCTACGACCGCTACTACTTCAACGCCCACACGCTCGATGGCCGGGTGTTCCTGGTCGTGGCGATGGGGCTATACCCGAACGTCGGCGTGATCGATGCGTTCGCCACCGTGGCGATCGACGGTAAGACGCAGTACATCGTGCGGGCCTCGCGCGAGCTCGGCTCGGACCGCATGAACACGAAGGTGGGTCCGATCGGCATCGAGGTGATCGAAGGCCTGCGCAAGCTGCGCGTCTACACCGAGCCGAACGAGCACGGCCTGAGCTTCGACATGACGTTCGAGGGCGCGACGCCCGCCTTCGAAGAGCCGCACTTCTTCAAGCGCAACGGCAACCGCGTGATGATGGATTACACGCGGCTGACGCAGACCGGGCGCTGGACCGGCAAGCTCAACGTCGCCGGCACGACCTACGACGTAGACCCGGTGAACTGGTGGGGCGGGCGCGACCGCTCCTGGGGGATCCGCCCGGTGGGCGGCGGCGAGCCGCCATCGGCGCCGCCGCCCGGGAATCCTCCGGCGGGATTTTTCTGGCTCTGGTCGCCGATCCAGTTTCCCGAAGCGGGCATCATGTACACGTGCAGCGAGGAGACGGACGGCCGGCGCTGGCACTCCGCGGCGGAGATGGTGCACGCGTACGCGAAGAACCAGCAGGCGGAGTCGCTGACCGTGGCCGGGCACGATCTGAAGATGGTCTCGGGCTCACGCCGATTCGACGGCGGGACCCTGCGGCTCGCACGGCGCGACGGCTCGCCCGTCACCGTCACCGTCGTGCCGAAGACGACGCTCTACATGGCCGGCGCCGGCTACGCCTATCTCGGCGGCTGGCGGCACGGGCAGTACCACGGGCCGCTCGTCGTCGAGGGCGAGACGTGGGATTTGACCGATGAGCAGCTCCTGCCGCGGATCTCGGGTCAGACCGAGACGGTGTGCGACTACATCGTCGAGGGCCTGGGCGACATCGGCACCGGGCACGGGATCTTCGAGTTCCTGGTGCTCGGTGCGTACGAGCCTTACGGCTTCAAGACGTTTGGTGACGTCGCGAAGTAGCGGCGATGTCAGGTGAACAACGAAGAGGGGGGTCGCCGCGGCGACCCCCATCGTGCCGGTGCTGTCTTCGATCAACCATGCAATGCTTGAGACGAGGTCGCCATGAAGCGGGGATGATGAAGCGAGGGAGCGGCGCTGAGGAACCGCCCCCCACTTCATCAGGGGCCGAGTCTAGGAGGTTGCGTTAGATCATGTCAACGACAAATCGGGTACAAAATGTACCTGTTTGTCAATACTCCGATGGCTGGGAACTACTGAATATCTGCCCGATTGGTGGCGCTCAAGGGGTGCGATCGACATGAAGGCTGCCGTCTTACGCCGCATCGCATCGCCGGAGGAGCGTCCGATCGAGCTGCGCGACGTGCCGCAGCCGCGTGCCGGTCGTGGGCAAGTGGCCATCCGCATCGAGGCGTGCGGCGTGTGCCGCACCGACCTGCATATCGTCGAGGGCGAGGTGGGCGCGCGCCTGCCGCTCATACCGGGGCACCAGGCGGTGGGGCGCATCACCGAGGCCGGCGAGGCGGTCGAAGGCCTGGCACGGGGACAGCTCGTCGGCGTCGGCTGGCTGTTCAGTACCTGCGGCGAGTGCGCGTTCTGCCGCTCCGGCCGTGAGAACCTGTGCACCGGCGCGCGCTTCACGGGCCGTGACGTCGCTGGCGGCTTTGCGGAGACGATGGTCGCCGACGCGCGTTTCGTCTTTCCGCTGCCACCGTCACTGTCGGCGGTCGATGCGGCGCCGCTGCTGTGCGCGGGGATCATCGGCTACCGCTCGCTGCGGCTATCCGAGATCAAGCCGGGCGGCCGGCTGGGGCTCGTGGGCTTCGGCGCGTCGGCGCACCTGGCGATCCAGGTGGCGCTCCACTGGGGATGCGAGGTGTACGCGTTCACGCGCGAGGAGCACCACCGGCGGCTCGCGCTGGAGTTAGGCGCGCGGTGGGCCGGGCAGGCGTGGGACGATCCGGGCGTCGCGCTCGATGCCGCGGTGATCTTCGCGCCGGCGGGCGACCTCGTGCCGCAGGTGCTGCGGCGGCTCGACCGCGGCGGCACGCTGGCCATCAACGCGATCCACATGAGCGACATCCCGTCGCTCGCGTACGACGGCCTGTACTGGGAGCGCACCGTGCGCAGCGTCGCGAACTTCACGCGGCAGGACGCCCGGGAGTTCCTGTCGCTCGCCGCCGAGATCCCCGTCCGCGCGGACATCGAGCGCTACCCGCTGGAACAGGTGAACGACGTGCTATCGCGCATCAAGCGCGGCGCGGTGCACGGCGCTGCGGTGCTGGAGATTGCGTGACGGAGCCGGTCGCGGCTGAGATGACAGGCGCCACACGGAATCCCGTGCGGCGCCTGTGGATTCAGCGAGTGGTGCCGAGGGGCAGAGTTGAACTGCCGACACCACGATTTTCAGTCGTGTGCTCTACCACCTGAGCTACCTCGGCACGAACCCGATTGTATCGGCGCCCCCGATGCGCGGCAACTTGCGTTACTGGCAAGCGCGAGGATCGACTGATGCAACGAACGCGCGCGCGCTACTCGCCCGCCCTTAGCGCGGTACCGCTCTGCCGGAAGGTTGTCGTGCGCCCTGTGCAGCGCCGCACGTCGCGGGGTGGAGCCGTCGGTGTCCCCGACGGGAGAGGGGCGGGGGGTGCTCGCGGAAGCGAGAGGGTGGTGCTGGTGTTGGGCGAAGTCTCGCACCACGCAATCAACTGGCACTGTTGCCGAACTCTTGGTCGTATGCCGGGCCCGGAGGTCCAACCGTCTAGAAGCACGTTCCGCGCTATAATCTGTCAGACTCGAAGAGGTTGACAAGGCGGTCGAGGGCTCCAGGAGGGAGCGTCATGGCGAACCTGCTACAGCGTAAGTCCCTTTGGCCCGGACGGCAGCTTCCAGAGACGATCGAGAACGACTGGAATCGGTTCTACTGGGATTTCCCCGACATCTACGACAAATTCGCGGTGAGCACGCGACCGGTTGTGCGCAGCCTGCGCGGGATCGTCGGCCTGGACAGGATGATTGTGGCCGATGTGGGATCCGGAACGGGACGTTCCACTTTCGAAGTAGCGCAGTTCGCAAGCCTCGTGATAGGCATCGAGCCATGGGAACCGATGCGTCAGTTCGCCGTGATGAAACAGCGAGAGATCGGCGCGAAGAACGTTGTATTCGTTGAAGGCCTGGCGCAGGCGTTGCCCCTGACGGACCGATCCGTGGATGTGGTCATGTCCTCGACTGGAGTGCCCCTCACGTTGGAGAGTGAGTTTGGTGGAGTTATCGGAGACCAGTTTGTTCGCGACGCGCGCCGGGCGGTCCGGCCTGGCGGTTACGTCGTCCACTGCAGCATGGCACCCGATGCGCCACCGGCGGAATGGACAGGCTTGCCGCCCAACTTCACCAACCCAGAGTGCGTCGAAGAGGCCAAGCTGCTCATAGACCGCTACGGCTTCGACTTTCGCGACGTTTGGATCGAGCAGCGCTACGAGAACACTCAGAAAGCTGTCGAATCCTACGGCTTCATCTACGGTCAACGATGCATCGAATATCTGAGGCGAACGGGACGAACGTCTTTCCAGATGAAGATGCGGATCTATTCTGAGCGCAGCGAGACAACGTCGGCGCTGTAAGCCGCGAGGTGCAGCGATAGTCGGAGTCCTAGGACGCTTAAAGGACTGATGGTGCCGGCGTAAGGTTGCCGCATAGACGGCCTAGATAGACACCCTAAGTGAACGGCAGTCGTTCGCCGTTGTAGCTAGAGAAATCGCGCGTAGCATAGTGTTCGCGGCTGGGTGCTTTTCAGTCGTGTGCTCTACCACCTGAGCTACCTGGGCACGCGCGGGATTGTAGCGATGAGGCAAGCGGAGGGGCAAGGAAGCGGGCTTCGATGACCTGCTCGTTACGGCGAGGCGTTGCTATACTTCGCCGATTCCGGAAAGGCGCCGCAAGATGTCCGTACTCATCGCCGCATCGTCGGAACCGCGCACCGGGCGCAGCCTGGTTGCGGCCGCCATTGCGTACCGCCTCGGCCGTGCCGGCAAGCCGGTGACGCTCGCCCGTCTTGCGGGCGACGACTCCGCCTCGGCGGACGCGGCGACGTTCGCCGCGCTGGAGTACATCACGTCGCCTGGCAAGCCGCTCGCGGCGGATAGCGTGAAGTCGCTGTCCGGCGACATCGTGCTCGAAGCGCCGCCCGGCTCCGTCAAGCAACTCGCGGAGGCGCTGGGCGCGCGCGTTCTGGGCGTCGGCACGGCGACCGCGGCCCCGGTCGATGCCGCGGCCGCGGCGCTGGCGGGCGCCGTGATCACGCGCGTGCCGGCCTCGCAGATGAGCGTCGTCGCCGAACGCGCCGGCGTGCTGGCCGTGCTGCTGGAGGACCGCGTGCTGGCCGCGCCGTCGATCGCGGATATCGCCGCGGCCGTGCAGGGGGAGTGGCTGCTCGGCGGCGGTCTGCGCGCTTCGATCGGGCGCGTGATGATCGGCACGATTTCGTCCGACGCGGCATCGCCGTACTTCGGCAACCGCGAGCGGAAGTGCGTCGTGACGCGCTTTGACAAGACCGATGTGCAGCTCGCGGCGCTCCAGACCGACGTGGAGTGCCTGGTCGTGACCGGCGGCGGCGAGCCGAGCCCGTACCTCCTGGACCGCGCGCGCGGCATGGGCAACGACATCGCGGTCGTGCGGGCGCCAGGGTCGACCGTCGAGACGATGCGTGCGATCGAGGCGCTGTACGGCCTCAGCCGGTTCGACGGCGCCGGCAAGCTCGAGCGTGCGGTCGAACTGCTCGACGAGGCGAACTTCCCGGTCGAACTGTAGGCCGGGGCCTCGCACGCGGCGCTCGTCATCCGGTTGACATTGGTTTGCGTGGATCCGGCGCAGCCGGATCCACAGCCGAGGGCGGCTATGCCACGCGCTTCGCGCCGCGCCTCCAAGACATTGCGGGCGAACGTTTCCTCGGAAGTGTCCGCCGGTGGCTACGCGCTGAGTTCTTCGCCGCCGTCCACGCCGATGACGTTGCCGGTCATCCAGTAGAGCCGCTCGTCTGAGAGCACGGCGATCGCCTTCGCGACGTCGTCGGTCGTCGTCGAGCGGCCGCTCGGGTTGCGCTCCATCGCCCGCTGGTGCAACTTCGGGCCGCCGGGGATGCGCCGCAGCGCCGGGGTGTCGGTGACGCCGGCGCGGATCGCATTGGCGGTGACGCCGAGCGGCGCGAGCTCGAACGCGAGCTGGCGGATGTGCGATTCGAGCGCCGCCTTCGCGGCCGAGACCGCGCCGTACGCCTCGATGACGCGCGTCGAGCCGGAGGACGTCATCGCGAAGATGCGGCTGTTCCGGCCGAGCAGGCGGCGCGCCGCCATGTCCTGCGCCCAGTAGACGAGGCTGTGCGCCATCACGTCGAGCGTCATGTCCATCTGCTTCTGGCTGATCCGGCCCTTCGGGTCGTCGCCGATGAACGGCAGCAGCGAGCCGAACGCGAGCGAGTGCATCAGCACGTGCACGTAGCCGTCGCCGCCCACCTTCTCGCGCACGGCGTCGAGCGTTGCCGCGCGCTTGTCGGGGTCGGCGGCGTTGATGTTGAAGAAGAGCGCCTCCTGCCCGGCGGCCTTCACGTCGTCCTGCACGCGGACGGCGTTTGGCAGCGTGGAGCGAAGGTCGAAGTGGACGCCGAAGACGCCGTAGCCGGCCTTCGCGAGTTCAACCGACGTGGCGGCGCCGAAGCCGCTGGATGCGCCGAGCACGAGCGCCCACTTAGATGACATAACCGCATCCTGCCTTTCCGCGCCGTACGGCGATGTGCTGCGCCGTCCCGACCGGGAGAGGATGACGGGCGCGCTGATCGAGATCAAGCCGGGTGACAACAGACAACAGAGAACAGACAACAGAGGGCGGATGCCGCAACACGGCAGACAGCAGAGCAGAGGCGACCCCGCTCCCTCGATGCCTACTCGTTAAGGGAGGGGGCCGTCGTGGGTGGTAAGGAGACAGCGGTAGGCGGCGACCGCCGCGGTGTCGCCCGAGAGGTGTGCGGCCACGGCCGTGAACAGCGTCGATGCGGGTGCGATGCAGTAGCGCATCGTCTCGGCGGCGACGCGCAACGCATCGCTGATCTCGCCGCTGCGCTCCGATGGCTGCGAGAGCCGCCGGCCGTTGACGATGATCAGGCCGCGCGGCGCCTCGCCGCGGCGTTCGATCGCCGACTCGATGCGCTGACGCAGCCGGTAGTGCGGCGCCAGGTCGATCTCGTGCTCGCTCGCCTCGATCTCGAGCAGGACGTGGCGCCTGTCGATGCGCAGCTCGAGCGCGTTGGGGTCGTGGGCGTACACGTCGGCGCCGATCAGCCGCAGCGCGTCGAGCACGGCCGCGTGGAGCCCGAGGGCGCCTTCCTGCCAGAGCAGGCGGCGATAGCGCGCGAGGCCGTCGTAGGCGGCCTCCGCGTCATCGAGCGCTTCCTGCGCGCCGTCGCGCGCCTGTCGTGCCGCGTCGAGCGCCGCTGCGCGCTCGTCGAGACCTGGCAGGTCGAACGAGCGCAGCCAGACGGGCTCACGGCCGGCCGCCTCGGCCCCCAGCGCGCGGCGGATGCCGGCCTGCAAGTCGTCCGACATGAGGTAGCGGTCGTCGCCCGAGGGGTGCGACCGCAGCGCCGGCAGCAACACGACCCGCCCCGGACCTTCGACCGGCAATTCGACGCCGATGGGCGCGCCGCCCTGGCTGCGGACGAAGACGCGCCCGCCGCCCGCCGTAAACCCCGGCACGCGGTCGGCGTCGACGTACGCGCGGTAGGCGAGGTTGGCAAGCTGGCGCTGCACGAACGCCGCGAGCGGGTGCTGGTAATCGACGATCTGCACCTGCGCGCCGTCGGCCGGCACGACGAACGACGCGTCGAGGCCGGCCGACGCGGTCAGCCAGTCGTAGTCGCCGAGATCCGCGCTGCCTTCGATACCGTGGTGCATGGCCTCCGGATGGAGGAAGCAGACGATGAGTCCGCCGTTGTGGAGGAGCTTCGCCGCTTCATCGCGCCGGCGGGCCAGGATTGCGGCGAGGCTCACGGCGGGGTCCGCCGCGGCGTCGTTACGCACGCGCGCGTCGTTGAACGTCACGGCCTCGGCGGTGCCATCGATCACGGCGTCGAGCAGGCGCGAGCACTCGGCGGGGTCGACCACCAGCGCGTCGTAGTCGAAGAACGATGGCGCGCTGAAGAAGTTGTAGTTGTCGACCAGCGGGCCCGGCAACGGGAAGCCGAGTGACAGGATGCGCCCGATCACCTTGCCGGGTGGCATGATTCAGTCTTCAAGCGGCAGCGTGCGCAGGAACTCGCGCAGCCCGGGCCCGATGTCGGCGCGGCGAAGCCCGATCTCGATCGAGGCGGTGAGCAGGCCCAGCGGACGGCCGGTGTCGAAGCGTTGACCCTCGAACTGGTACGCGAAGACCGGCTGTTCCGTCATCAGCGCCGCCAGGGCGTCAGTGATCTGCACCTCGCGTCCCTTGCCGGGCGGCGTCCGCTCGATCGCCCCGAAGATCTCCGGCGTCAGGACGTATCGGCCGACGATGCCGAGGCGTGACGGCGCATCTTCGAGCCGCGGCTTCTCTACGAGCGCATCGACCCGCACGACGCCGCCTCCGACGTCGGCGCCGCCGACGATGCCGTAGCTTTCGACCTCGCTGTCGGGCACCTCCTGCACGGCGATGACGGAGCCGCCGCACGCTTCGAAGACATCGACCATCTGCTTCGTCACGGGCACCTCGGCCAGCAGCACGTCGTCCGGGAAGAGCAACGCGAACGGCTCGTTGCCGACGACGTCGCGCGTCTGGAGCACCGCGTGGCCGACGCCCTTCTGCTCCTTCTGCCGGACGTAGACGATGTCGGCCAGGTCGGAGATGCGCTGGATCTCGGAGAGGCGCGCGAGGTCGCCCTTCTCGCGCAGCGTCATCTCCAGCTCGAACGAGCGGTCGAAATGGTCCTCGACCGCGCGCTTGCTCGCCGCGGTGACGATGATCACCTGCGTGATGCCGGCGGCGGCGGCTTCTTCGACCGTGTACTGGATGATCGGCTTGTCGACGAGGGGGAGGGATTCCTTCGGCTGCGCCTTTGTGGCGGGGAGAAGCCGCGTACCGTATCCAGCCGCCAGCACCACCGCTTTACGTACGCGCACGGAACCTCCTCGCCCTAGCCTGCGCAATTGTATCGATGCGCCGCGCGCCCGGGCAATCCGCGCATCACCGCCGAGCGTAGCGAGAGCATCGATCCAGCACTGGAAACGCAGGCGGGAGGAACAAATTGCACGGGAGGAACGGATTCATCGCGCTCGCCGTGGCGCTGCTCGCCGGAGCGGCAACACTCGCCATTCAGCCCGGCGCTACGGCACGTGCGGCGACGCACACGGTGACCGTGGGCAACAGCTTCTACGATCCGGCGTCGGTCAACGTGAACGTCGGCGACACCGTCGAGTGGGACTGGCCGGCGGCGCCGAACGCCGTCCCCACACGGTGACGTCGGATAGCGGGACGATGCTTAACAGCCCGACGCAGATGACCGGCGCATACTCTGTGACGTTCGGCTCCCCCGGGACGTTCGCGTACCACTGCGAGATACACGGCTCTGGGATGTCGGGCACCGTGATCGTGCAGGCTGCGGCGCCCTCGCCCACGAACACGGCCGTCAACCCCACCGACACGCCCGAGGCGACGAAGACCGCGAGCGCGACGGTCACGCCCGCTGCCGCGGCCACCCCGACGGTTGCGGCGACCCCGACGCAACCGTCGGTGATCGCGCCTGCGCCATCGCCGGCGCCGGGCGGCGGAGCCGCGCCCGCAGCCACGCTGCCGCGCACCGGTGATGGCGCCGCGGCAGGCGGCAGCGTACCGTGGCCAGGCGTCCTGCTCGTTCTCGCGGCGGCGATCGCGCTGTGCGGCGCCGTCGCCGTCAAGAAGCGCGCGTAGCGGCCGCAGCGTCATGTCTCGGCTGAGAGGGACTGCTGACACCCAAGTGTCAGCAGTCCCTCGTGCTCCGCGAGTGTGCGGCCGCGCGGGGCGTGCGGCGCCTGCTATCCTGAACGAACGACCCCGCGCTCGCGCTGATACCAGGAACTCATGCCCGACTTCAAGCTCGTCTCCGACTTCCAGCCGACCGGCGACCAGCCGCAGGCGATCGACGCGCTCGTCGCCGGGCTGGAGCGCGGCGACCGCGCCCAGACGCTGCTCGGCGTCACCGGCAGCGGCAAGACGTTCACGATGGCGAACGTCGTCGAGCGCTACCAGCGGCCGACGCTGGTGCTGGCGCCGAACCGCACGCTGGCCGCGCAGCTCTGCTCCGAGTTCAAGGAGTTCTTCCCGGAGAACGCGGTCGAGTACTTCGTCTCGTACTACGACTACTACCAGCCCGAGGCGTACATCCCGCGCACCGACACCTACATCGCCAAGGACGCCGACATCAACGAGGAGATCGACAAGCTGCGCCACGCGGCGACGCGCGCGCTGTTCGAGCGGCGCGACGTGCTCATCGTCGCGTCGGTGTCGTGCATCTACGGCCTCGGCGAGCCGGAGGAGTACCAGAGCTTCGTCGTGAACGTTCGCGAAGGGCGAGACGCTTCGACCGCGCGCGCATCATGCGGCGCCTCGTCGACATGCAGTACGAGCGCAACGACATGAACCTCGTGCGCGGCAAGTTCCGCATGCGCGGCGACAGCATCACGATCCAGCCGTCGTACGAGGAGCTGGCGGTGCGCATCGACTTCTTCGGCGACGAGGTCGAGCGCATCATCGAGATCGACCCGCTGACCGGCGAGCTGCTCGCCGAGCGCGACGCGGTCGACATCTACCCGGCGAAGCACTTCGTCACGTCGCACGACAAGCTCGAGGCGGCGATGCAGCGACATCGAGATCGAGCTGCGCGAGCGCGCTGCAGCGAGCTGCGCGCGCAGGGCAAGATCCTGGAGGCGGCGCGGCTCGAGGAGCGCACGAACTACGACCTCGAGACGCTGCGCGAGGCGGGCTACTGCTCCGGCATCGAGAACTACTGCCGGCACCTGGCGCGCCGCGCGCCGGGCAGCACGCCGTGGACGCTGCTCGACTACTTCCCGGACGACTTCCTGATGTTCATCGACGAGTCGCACATCGCGATCCCGCAGGTGCGCGGCATGTACCACGGCGACACGGCGCGCAAGAAGACGCTGGTCGACTTCGGCTTCCGGCTGCCGTCGGCGCTGGACAACCGGCCGCTGAACTTCGAGGAGTTCGAGGACCACCTGAACCAGGTCGTCTTCGTCTCGGCGACGCCGGGCCCGTACGAGCTGTCGGTCAGCGCGCAGGTCGTCGAGCAGGTGATCCGCCCGACGGGCCTGCTCGACCCGGTGATCGAGGTGCGGCCGACGCGCGGCCAGATCGACGACCTGCTCGACGAGGTGAAGCAGCGCGTCGAGCGCGGCGAGCGCGCGCTCGTGACGACGCTGACGAAGAAGCATGGCCGAGGACCTCGCCGACTACCTGCAGGAGATGGGCGTCCGCACGCACTACCTGCACACCGAGATCGACACGCTGGAGCGCATCGAGATCCTGCGCGACCTGCGCCTCGGCGTGTACGACGTCGTCGTCGGCATCAACCTGCTGCGCGAGGGGCTCGACCTGCCGGAAGTGAGCCTCGTCTGCATCCTCGACGCCGACAAGGAGGGCTACCTGCGGTCGGGCGGCTCGCTGGTCCAGACGATCGGCCGCGCCGCGCGCCACGTCGACGGCCACGTGATCATGTACGCCGACCAGGTCACCGACTCGATGCGCTTCGCGATCGACGAGACGAACCGCCGCCGCGCGATCCAGGCGCTCGTACAACGAGGAGCACGGCATCTCGCCGGAGGGCATCACGAAGGCGATCCGCGACATCACCGACCAGATCAAGAAGGTCGCCGAGGAGCGCGCCGAGTACAACGTCAAGACGCTGCCGAAGGACGAGATGGCGCGGCTGGTCAAGGACCTCGAGCAGCAGATGAAGACGGCGGCGAAGTCGCTGGAGTTCGAGAAGGCGGCGCTGCTGCGCGACCAGGTCATCGAGCTGCGCAAGGCGATGCTCGACGACCAGTCGGCGCTGCACGAGTTCGCGCAGTCGTCGTACGGCTCGCTCGGTGCGAAGCCGCGCGCTCGCCCGGGCCGCTACCAGCGGCGCGCGCCGGTGCGCGGCCGCCGTTAGCTCCGCGGCGTCCTAGCCCCCGCGAAGGCGATCCCCAGCCCCGCCGCGATGAGCAGACCTCCAAGCACCGCCAGGTAGCCCGTCGCGCTGGTTCCCCCCGTACCGGTTGATGGCAGCCGGGTGATGACAGGCGTCGCCACCGGCGTCGCGCCAAGCACGACGTCCACCAGCGTCGGCGTCGCCGTGCTGGTACCGGCGCGGGTTGTCGCGGTGCGGCCGCTCTCGGTAGACACCGGCGTCGGCGTGTGCGTGCGGATCCGCTGCGGCGTCGCCGTCTCCGACGGCAGCGGTGTGATGCTGCCCTCGCTCACGACCGTTCCCGTCGCGGTGGGCGTGCTTGTGGGCGTAACGGTCGAGGCTTGCTCCGTCGATGTGGCGGTCGGCGTAGCCGACGACAGCGGCGTAGTCGTTGCAGTAGGCGCCGCCGTGCTCGTCGGTGTTGGTGTGGGGGTGTCGGTCGGGAGAGCCGTCGGCGTTTCGGTTGCCGTCGCGGTGTGAGTAGGCGTTGCCGTGTCCGTGACGGTGGGGACCGCTGTGGGCGTCGATGTCTCGGTCGGCGTCGACGTTGTGGTGGCGGTATTGGCCGGCGTGCCGGTTTCCGTCGGCGATGCCAGCGGCGTGATGGAGCCTTCGATCCGCGGCGTGCTCGTCGTCGTCGCCGTGTCCGTCGGCGTTGAAGTGTGTGTTGGCACAGGTGAACTGGTCGGCGTCGGCGTGTGCGCAGGTGTCACGCTGTGCGCCGGCGTCGTCGAGCGCTCCGGCGTGTGCGAGGCAGCGTGCGTGCGTTCAGGCGTCGGCGTCGCCGGGTCGTGTCCGTTACCGACGGCGTCCGCGGTGCTCGCGATCGTCGCCGCCACTAACGTCGCGCCGGCAAGCGCCATCGTGATGCCGAGGGCGACGGTGAGCCCGCGAGATGGCGACCGGACGGACATGTGGCCTCCTGCCTGTGCGTACGCTGGGCGGACCCGCGCGCGCGGAGGCGGGGTGCGCGCCGGATCGCTCCTCTGTCAGGACAACCTTGGTCGGAAATGGTGCCGGGGCGGCGACGTCAGGCGATGGGCGGCGCGGGGAACGGTCCACGCACCTGTTCGTACGCTCGTCCCGCCCATAGTACAGAAGATTCGTCCCAGCGTCTGCTGGCAAACATGATCCCGACGGGCAGATCTTTCGACGTGAGGCCGCACGGCACGGAGATCGCGGGTTGGCCGGTCAGGTCGAAGATGCCGGTGAACGACGCAAGTTGCATCGAAGGGTCATGCTCGCGTGCTGACATAATCGTTGGCGCAGGGACGGGAGTCGTCGGTACGGCGAGTACGTCGACGCCGTCAAGGAGCGCGTCGGCCTCGCCGCGGCGGGCGGCCTGCAGCACGCGCAGAGCCGTGACATAAGCGATGCCCGTGACGTGATGGCCGATCTCGAGCAGCACCGCGACCTGCGCGCCGTAGTCCGCCTTGCGCGATGGGAAGTGCGGCGCGTGGTAGGCGGCGGCGTCGGCGAACATCACCTGCATCAGCGCATCCCGGTAGGCCGCCACGCGCGAGAAGTCGACTTCGACCACCCGGGCGCCGGCCGACTCCAGGCCGGCGATCGCCTTGCGCACGGCGGCTTCGACCTCGGGGTCGAGGCCGTCCCAGAAGTACTGCTTCGGCACCCCGATCCGGAGGCCCTTCGGCCCGCGGTCGATGCCTTCGAGCCAATCCGGCACCGCTACCGGCTCCGTCGTGGGGTCGAGCGGGTCGTGGCCGCTGATCGCCTGGAGGACGATCGCCGCGTCGCGCACGGTGCGGGTGAGCGGGCCGGCGTGGTCGAGCGTCCACGACAGCGGCACGGCGCCGTGCAGGCTCGCACGGCCGTACGTCGGCATGAGGCCGACGCAGCCGCAGAGCGACGCCGGCATGCGGATGCTGCCGCCGGTGTCGCTGCCGAGTGTGGCGAAGGCGAGGCCGGCGGCCGTGGCCGCGCCCGAGCCGCCCGACGAGCCGCCCGGTACGTGCTCGAGTTGCCACGGGTTGTGGATCGAGCCGAAGTGCACGTTGTCCGACGTCGTCCCGTAGGCGAACTCGTGCAACCCGAGCTTGCCGAGGCTCACCGCGCCTGCGCCGTACAGTTTCGTCACGACGGTAGCGTCGTAGTCCGGCACCCAGTCAGACAGGATCTTCGAGCCGGCGGTCGTGCGGATTCCTTTGGTGGCGAAGAGGTCCTTGATGGCTACCGGCATCCCGTGCAGCGGCCCGCGGTAGTTCCCGGCCGCGATCTCGCGCTCCGCGGCCCGCGCCGCCTCCCGCGCCTGGTCGCCGGTGACGGTGATGTACGCGTTGAGCAACGGGTCGAGGTCGCCGATGCGGCGCAGTACCGCATCGGTCAGCTCGACGGGGCTGACCTTCTTCGACGAGATGAGGCGCGCGGCATCCTCCAGCGAGAGCAGGCAGAGGGCGTCGGTCGAGGGCATGGCGTGGCCTTTCGAGCGTGTGAGTCGACGTGTTGCGCCAGTCTAACGGCAGAGGGGGTGGCGTTCTACTTGTCCGGCCGGCCTGCGTGCCGCTCGCGCACAGCTTCGAGCAGTTTCGGCAGCGCCTCGCCGGCCGGCGCCCGGATCGACGCGACGGCCGTGGCGGAGTACGGCGTCTCGTCGATGTTCACCTCGACCAGCTTGCCGCCGTTCTCGGCGACGACGTTCGGGAACCAGGCGGCCGGCACGACGACGGCCGACGTGCCCGCGATGAGCATGCAGTCGGCGCGCTCCGCCTGCTCGTAGCACTCGGCCAGCGCAGCCTGCGGGATGGGCTCGCCGAACATCACGGTGTCGCTCTTGAGCACGCCGCCGCAATGGCGGCAGAGCGGAGGCAGTTCCGCGAGCTCGACTTCATCGAACCGCCAGCGGGCGCCGCAGTCGATGCAGCGCACCTTCGTGCGGTTGCCGTGGATTTCGGTGACGGCGCGGCTGCCGGCGTCGAAGTGCAGGTTGTCGATGTTCTGCGTGATCGTGTGCTGGAGCACGCCCATTGATTCCAGTTCGGCCAGCGCGAAGTGGGCGGCGTTGGGCATCGCATCGCGGATGGCGCGCGCGAACTCGTCGTCGCTCTCGCGGCGGGCGAGCATGTCGCGCCACGCCGCGCCGGGGTCGGCGACGAAGCGGCGGTAGCCGTCCATCGACGGCTCGCCGTGCTTCGTCCAGAGCCCGCCCGCGCCCCGAAAGGGCGGGATGCCGCTTTCGACGGAGATCCCGGCGCCGACGAGGGCGATGACATAACGTGAGTTGACGAGCGCGGCCGCGGCGGTCTGGATGGAGCGATCGAGATCTGCCATGGCGGCCTCAGCGTATATGACGGTGCCGGATACGCGGCGGTAACGTGCGCGTGAACTTCACGATAAAACGTTAACAGTGGCGGTATGTCTGCGCGGTAGCGCTCCATGTTACTATCTACTTCCGTTAGCGCGAACGGATGGGGTATGCCGCCGCGAAAGGTCAGCAGACAGCTCACGCTTAGTCTCGATCGTCGGGGGAGCTTGCGAGAAGCGCAAGGAGGCGTGTTCCATGTCCGGTCTGCAACACCAGCCTACGCCTATCACCACCTGCTCGATCGATGGCTGCGGCCGCGCGGCCGTGCGCCGCTGCCCCTGGTGCGGCCGCACCCTCTGCGACGAGTGCTGGTGCAAGGAAGAGACCGAGCACGCCCGCCGCGACCTCGAGCAGCGTCAGGGCACGCGCGGCGCGTGACGTCAGCCCGTGCCGGGCCGCGAGGCCAGAACCTTGGATGCGTTCATGACGTTGAGCCCGATCAAGGTGCCTCGTGCGTCGAAGTCGAGCGTCACGTCGTCGCCGGCGCGCACCGACTTCTTGACCGCGCCGCGCTTCAGCGCCTGCGGCGAAAACGCCACGTAGACGACGTCGTTCTCCATGTCGATCTGAACGGTGAGCTGCACGCGGGTTCGGCCCGTCAACCGCCCTCGGCGTTCTTCGTCTCGCGGGGGGTGCGGATCAGCCCCTCCTGCGCGACCGAGGCGACGCGCGTGCCATCGATGGTGTACATCTGCCCGAAGATGAGCGCGCGGGCGGCGTGCGAGACCGGGCTCTCGCTCGTGTAGAGCAGCCAGTCATCGAAGCGCGGCGTGCGGTGGAACCAGATCGCGTGGTCCAGGCTGGCCGACGCCCACCCGGAGCGGCCCATGCCGTGCGGCATGCGCGCCGTCGCGATGAGCCCGCGGTCGCTGGCATAGGCGAGCATGGCGGCGTGCATCGCGGGGTCGTCGGGCATCTCGCCGCGGACGCGCATCCACACGCGCCGCTGCGGCGTGTCGCCGGGCGGCGGGCCATCGACGTCGACCGCGCGCAGCTCGATGGGGCTGTGGCTCTCCCACCGCCGCATCATCTCGCGCTCCTCGCGGCGGTCGGGGCGCGCGAACTCCCACGCCGGCAGGCCCTCCGGGCCCGGCAGCACGGGCGCCGGCTGCTGGTGCGAGATGCCGTCCTCCGGCTTCACGAAGCTCAACGAGAGGTTGAAGATCGCCTCGCCCGACTGGTAGGCGACGACGTCGCGCGTGGTGAAGCTGTGGCCGTCGCGGATGCGGTAGACGGCGTAGCGGATCGGCACGCGGTGCTTGCCGGGGCGCAGGAAGTACGCGTGCATCGAGTGCAGCGCGCCGTCCTCGACCGTGCGATACGCGGCCATCACGGACTGCGCGGCGACGAGCCCGCCGAACAGCCGGAACTCCCCCTCGCCGGCGTCACCGAGGAACAGGTCGCGGTCCAACTGGTCGAGCTCGAACTGCTTCAGCAGCCGCCCCAGCGGCGCGGGGTCCATCTCGTCGGTCATCGTCGTGAGTGTAGGTGGTGGGAGGGGGAGGCGCGAGCGCGGGAGGGGCGATGTAACTGACCGGATGCGCGGCTCCAGGTGCCCGGATCAGAAGCACGTTGTTGGATCGTCATACTCTTCGGCCAATCTTCGCTGCGTGTAGACTGTGAGATACGGGCTCTTGACACACATACGGGCTTCGACAGGAAGGCATACATATGTCTGACGAGCGGAACCCCGAGATTCATCTGGCGAACGCACGAAAGCAATTGGAGCGCGTGCAGATTGCCTCGACTGATCCGAGCGACGACGATTATGAAGTAGCGGTTACGTGGGCGTTCTACGCGTATGAAAACGCCGTGACGGCTGCCGGTGACCTGCCCCCCGAAAACTGGTCCAGTCTAAATGAGAGTCCTCCGGGATAATGGCCCTGGCGACAGGGCAAGGAGGACCCATGCGGAAGAGCCGGTTCACGGAGGAACAGATCGTCACGGCGATCAAAGAGCACGAGGCAGGGACGCCGACGCAGGAGCTCTGCCGGCGCCTCGGCATCGGCGCGCAGACGCTGTACCGCTGGAAGGCGAAGTACGGCGGCATGAGCGTGCCCGACGCGCAGCGCCTGAAGACCCTGGAGGATGAGAATCGGCGGCTGAAGAAGCTCGTCGCCAATCAGGCGCTGGACATCGACGCCCTCAAAGAGGTGGCCTCGCGAAACTGGTGAAGCCCGCGGTGCGGAGGGTCGCCGTTCTTTTCCTTGAAGGGGAACGGGGGCTGTCTCAGCGCCGTGCCTGCGGGCTGCTCACCATGCATCGTTCGACGGCCCGCTATCAGGGACACGGGCGCGCAGAGGGACCGATCCGCACGCGGCTACGCGAGCTGGCGGCCCAGAAGCGGCGCTACGGCTACCGGCGGCTGCACGTGCTGCTGCGGCGGGAGGGGGTGTGCGTGAATCACAAGTGCGTGGAGCGGATCTACCGGGAAGAAGGACTCAGCCTACGGCGGAAGAAGCGCAAACGGACGACAAGCGTGGCCCGCACGCCGGCGCCGCGGCCGCAGCGCCCGGACGAGGTGTGGTGCCTGGACTTTGTGCACGATCAACTCTGGTGGGGCCGTCGGATTCGCACGTTGAATGTCCTCGATGTCTGCACCAGGGAAGCGCTCGGCATCGAAGTGGACACGTCGCTTTCCGGCGTGCGCGTCGGCCGCGTGCTGGATCGGATTATCGATGAGCGCGGCCAGGCGCCGCAGACGATCATCATGGACAACGGGCCTGAGCTGACGAGCAAGGCGCTCGACCAGTGGGCCTATGCACGCGGTGTGCGGCTGCACTTCATCGAGCCGGGAAAGCCCGTGCAGAACTGCTTCGCCGAAAGCTTCAACGACAAATTTCGTGACGAGTGTCTCAACGAGCACTGGTTCACGACGATCTGGGATGCACGAGAGAAGATCGAAACCTGGAGGGTGGAGTACAATCGCGAGCGCCCGCACAGCTCGCTGCAGAACAGGACGCCGGAGGAGTTCAGGCGCAGCATCACAGAGCGGAAAGACCCGGTCGGACTCTCATAATGAGTGGACCAAAGATCGGGGGCAGGTCACCGGACTGAAGGCTGGAATGAAATGGTCGTGGAATGACCATCGTGCAAAGTCGGATGTTGCGGAAAAACTGCATGAGAAGGGCATCTTGTCCCTCAACGTCAGTGACAGACTCAGTGACCTGAATCGACTGAGGAAGGATGTGCAGTATGGCGTGCCGGGTTGGGAGCTGCTAGACCTCAACCTGGAGGGTTTAGCATCCGAACTTGAAGCATTTCTGGACGAAGTCGTGACGTTCGTGGAGACGGCCGATGACGACTAGTGCTGCGCTCAACCGTGTTAACGACGTCATCGAGTACCTGCGGGAGTCTGGGGCGTTGGCCGACTCTACGGTCATCTTGATTGGATCGGCAGCACGGGATGCGCAACGGCCTGAAAGCGACGTTGATATTCTAGTAGTGTCCGCACGGCCTATTGCGGCCCGCAGATTCCCGTTCGAACGTCCACCTGCAGATTGAATCACGAGATGAGTTCTTGGAGCGACTGGCAGAGGGTGATGACTTCCCGCAGTGGGCGCTCACATTCGGCAAGGTGATGTCTGACGAGCCCAATTGGTTCTCGGAAGCGCGAGCACATCCGGCAGCCCTCGTATGGCCTGACTGGAGGCGAAAGCTCCCGGTCGCTCGGGTGCGACTAAGACTAGCGCGCGACCTTCAAGACATCGGTGATCTTGACGCCGCGAGGGAGGAGTTGATGTTTTCGGCATCACACGTCGCTAGAGCCATCCTTTTGAAGCGTCGAGTATTGCCCCTCTCCCGCCGAGAGCTTGCCGACCAATTGAGGGAGTCAGGCAGCGCTGAACTCGCGGAGATAATGGACGCGCTCACGTCTGAAGCACATCTTTCGGCGACACGAATTCGGGTGCACATCGGTGTCATAGGTAGACTTCTCGATCAGCTAGGATCGGTTGCCATACCCGCGTGACGGCTGTTATCGCTCCCTACCGGTCCCGCTCGGCGCCTTCGCCTAGCGCGGCTTGCGCCGCGGCCAGGCGGGCGATGGGGACGCGGAACGGGGAGCAGCTCACGTAGTCCAGGCCGATCTGGTGGAAGAACTCCACCGAGCGCGGCTCGCCGCCGTGCTCGCCGCAGATGCCGAGCTTGATGCCGGCGCGCGACTCGCGGCCCGAGGCGATCGCCTGCTTCATCAGCGACCCGACGCCGTCGCTGGTCGATGGTCTCGAACGGGTTGTCCCGCAGGATGCCCATCTCCAGGTACTTGCGCGAGGAACTTGCCCTCGGCGTCGTCGCGGCTGAAGCCGAGCGTCGTCTGCGTCAGGTCGTTCGTGCCGAACGAGAAGAACTCGGCGGTCTTGGCGATCTCGCCGGCGGTGAGCGCCGCGCGCGGCAGCTCGATCATCGTGCCGAACTGGTACGTCACCTGTACGCCGGCGGCCTCCATCTCCTTGCGCGCGGTCGTCTCGAGCAGGTTGCGCAGGTACGCCAGCTCGTTGTCGAAGCCGACGAGCGGGATCATCACCTCCGGCAGCACCTCGATGCCGTCGCGCGTGAGCTTGATGGCGGCGCGGAAGATCGCCTGCACCTGCATGGCGTTGATCTCCGGGTAGAGGATGCCGAGGCGGCAGCCGCGCAGGCCGAGCATCGGGTTCTGCTCGCGGACGGCGTTGACGCTGGCGAGCATCGCCTCCTTCTCGTGCAGCTCCGCCGAGCCGGGCGACGTTGATGCGCAGGCGCGTGACCTCTTCGAGCAGCGCGTCGTGGTCGGGCAGGAACTCGTGCATCGGCGGGTCGATCAGCCGGATCGTGACGGGCTTGCCCGCCATGACGCGGAAGATCTGCCTCGAAGTCGCCCTGCTGCATCGGCAGGATTTTTTCGAGCGCGCCGCGGTAGTGGCCCATCGGGCCTTCCAGGTGGCCGAGCACGCCGTGCAGGTGCTGGTCGAGCCGCGCCTTCTTCTCGCCTGTGGCGTTCTCCAACTCCTTGCTGATGCCGCCGGCCTCGGCTTCCAGCCGCTTGGCGTCGGCGGCGGCGAGCAGCATCTCGCGCACGGCCGGCAGCCGGTCGGGGTGCAGGAACATGTGCTCCGTGCGGCACAGGCCGATGCCCTTCGCGCCGAACTCGATCGCCTTCGCCGCGTCGGCCGGCGTGTCGGCGTTCGTGCGCACCTTGAGCCGCGCCACCTCGTCCGCCCAGCGAAGGTACTCGTCGAACTCCGGGAAGATCACCGGCGGGATCGTCGGGATCGCCCCCAGCAGCACCCGCCCGATCGTCCCGTCGATCGTCAGCATCTGCTCGTTCTCGATCGTCACGCCGTCGATCGAGAACGAGCGCGCTTCCTCGTCCACCGAGATCGCCTCGCAGCCCGCGACGCACGGCTTGCCGAACCCGCGCGCGACGAGCGCCGCGTGGCTGCTCAGGCCGCCGCGCTCGGTCAGGATGCCCTGCGACTCGTGCATGCCCTGCACGTCGTCCGGCGACGTCTCTTCACGCACCAGGACGACGGCCTCGCCGCCCTTGCCTCGTCGCGCCGCCTCTTCGGAATCGAAGACCGCCGCGCCCGAGGCCGCGCCCGGCGATGCGGGCAGTCCGCGGGCGATCTCGATGAACTGCGGGCCGTTCGCGAGCGCGTCCGCGCCAGCCTGCGCGCGTGCGTCCTTCGACATCGCGCGCCAGGCGTCCGCCGCGATTGTTTTCACATCGTCGCCTTGGAGCCAGACGGCCGCCGGCTTCGAGGCGAGTGCGCCGCCGAGGCGCCGTGCCGCTTCGGAGATCGAGACCGTCTTCACGCGCGGGTCGAGCTGCGGGTGCAGCAACTCGTCGAGCCGCTGCGCCGGCAGGCGCTGGAGCGCTTCCCGCTTCGTGATCAGCCCCTCGTGCGCCATGTCGACGGCGATCTTCACCGCGGAGCGCGCCGCGCGCTTGCCGACGCGGCACTGCAGGAAGTAGAGGCGGCCCTTCTCGAACGTGAACTCCACGTCCATCATCTCGCGATAGTGCTGCTCCAGCGTGTTGCAGATGTCCGCGAACTGCTTGTAGAGCGGCGGGTTGTCTCGCTCGCAGCTGCGCGACATCCGACGGCGTGCGGATGCCGGCGACGACGTCTTCGCCCTGCGCGTTGATCAGGTATTCGCCGCTGATCCTCTTCTCGCCGGTCGAGGCGTCGCGCGTGAATGCGACGCCGGTGCCGGAGTCAGCGCCCATGTTGCCGAACACCATCGTCTGCACGTTGACGGCGGTGCCCAGGTCGTGCGGGATCTTCTCGATCTCGCGGTAGTGGAAGGCGCGCTCGTTGTTCCACGAGTCGAACACGGCGCGGATGGCGCAGCTCGAGCTGCCGCATCGGCTCGTCCGGGAAGTCGCTGCCGGTCTCGCGCTTCACGTGCGCCTTGAACCGTTCCACGACGCCCTTCAGCGCGGCGAGCGTCAGGTGCGAGTCCTCCTGTACGCCGGCCGCGCGCCTTCGCTTCATTGAAGATGCGGTCGAACGTCTTGCGTTCGAGTCCGAGCACGATGTCGGAGAACATCATGATGAAGCGGCGGTAGGCGTCGTAGGCGAAGCGCTCGTCGCCGCGTGGCGTCGATCAGTCCGCGCAGCGTCGTTTCGTTGAGGCCGAGGTTGAGGACCGTGTCCATCATGCCCGGCATCGAGAACTTCGCGCCGCTGCGCACGGAGACGAGCAGCGGCGATGCGGCATCGCCGAGCGTCTTGCCGGCGGCCTGCTCGACAGCGGCGAGCGCGGCGCGCACCTGGTCCATGAGCCCATCGGGAAGCTGCATGCCGCCGCGGCTGTACTCGTTGCACGCCTCGGTCGTGATCGTGAAGCCGGGGGGCACGGGCAGACCCAGGTTGGTCATCTCGGCCAGGTTGGCGCCTTTGCCGCCGAGCAGGTCCTTCTGGTCTTTGTGGCCCTCGTGGAACAGGTAGACGTACTTCGTGGACATCACTCGCTCCGATCGCCCTGTCCCCGCCCGCGTGTGCGG
Source organism: uncultured Chloroflexia bacterium (assembly GCA_963701135.1). Taxonomy (GTDB): domain Bacteria; phylum Chloroflexota; class Dehalococcoidia; order DSTF01; family JACRBR01; genus CAYJMJ01. Next base: position 1,151,584 of record OY969567.1, on the reverse strand, counting down.
CGGAGCCGGGGATGTGATCTCATCCGCTGGTATGCATTCTTATCCATGCGTGTGTTGCAGCGTGGTAACGGGACGCGACTGGAGGATGTAGAACTCGCCGTCCGCCTCCGCCCATTCGATGTCCTGCGGGCTGCCATAGTACTCCTCCACCCGCCGCACGATCGCGGCGAGCCGCACGATCTCGTCGTCGGTGAGCTTGGGGCGCGTGCGCTGCACGGGCGGCAGGTCGCGCCACGCGTTCGGCTCCAGGCCGCCGCCGTTCGCGTACGCCAGCTCGCGGCGCTGCTCGACGACCGTTCGCTCGAGCACGGTCAGCGTCGATTTGTCGACGGCGTACATGTCCGGCGTCACTTCGCCGGAAACCAGCGCCTCGCCCAGGCCGCGGACGGCCTCGATCACGATCTCGTCGTGCGAATGCGACACGGGATCACACGAGAACGCGACGCCGGCGCGCGTCGACTGCACCATCCGCTGCACGGGCACGGCGATGGTGCAGGTCACGTGGTCGATGCCGCAGCGCGCGCGGTACGCGATGGCGCGCGCTTCGAAGAGCGACGCCCAGCAGGCGCGCACGGCGTCGAGGACGGCGCCGGGGCCCTCGATGTTGAGGTACGTGCTCTGCTGGCCCGCGAACGACGCGCCATCGAGGTCCTCAGCCGTCGCGGAGGACCGCACCGCGACGAGACCCTCGCCGAGCTGGCGGTACGCGTCGGCGATCTCCGTGGCGCATGACGGCGTGGCGGCGGCGCCGGTGATCAGCGCCTGCGCTTCGCGCGCTGCGGCGTCGAGCGCGGTGCGGTCGTCGGTGTCGAGCCCGGTGAGCGCCGCGGCGAGCCGATCGATGAGGCCCGCATCGGCCAGGTATGTGCGATAGGCGCCGGTGGTGACGATGAAGCCGGGCGGTACGGGGATGCCGGCGCGGACGAGTTCTCCGAGGTTGGCGCCCTTGCCGCCGGCGCGGTCAACGTCCTGGCGGCCCACATCGGGGAACCAAACGATGGTCTGCGGCGCAGCGCCCAACGAGAAGATGACCTCCGGAACCGCGATCGGCCGGGATGGGTGCCCAGTCTTTGAAGCGCCGAAGTATACCATCGGCGCGCTTACGCAAACGCGCCGTGCGGGCCGGTTGCGGACCTGCCGTCCGCTGCGCCGTCCCTGGGCGAGGCGGCCCGCGAGGAGCGCCGTCTCGCCCGCGTCAGACGTCGCCGGTCAGGCGCGTGAGAAGCGCGCCCGTGAACGCAAGCAACGTGACGCCAATCAGGATCGAGCCGTAGGCGTTCGATATGACCGGCAGGTCCGCGGCCGCGTTCTCGACGCCGACGATGAACAGCGCGAGTCCGATCGACGCCAGGACGGCCGTGGCGATTTGGCTGCGGCGAATGCGTCGCACCGGCGCGAGGGCTCCCGTCTTATCCAGCGTGTCGATGAGCCTGCGCGCCGTCTCCTCGGTGAGTGCGCGCGAGTCGTCCAGCACGTTGCGGCGATTGTCTTCGTTCGGCATGCGGCGATCCTTTCGAGAAGCTGTCAGCCGTCAGCTCTTTAGCTGTCAGTCACAGGTTCGGTTCACGGCCATGATATCCGGGGGCGGCGCCGCGGTGCGCATGTACCTTATGTCCGCAGCGCGGGACAAAGGTGATCGCTGCCAGCTGATAGCTGATAGCTGATAGCTGATAGCTGATAGCTGATAGCTGATAGCTGATAGCTGATAGCTGACAGCTCCCAGTACAATCGGCGCGTGGACGACGTGCTCACCCCGATCCGGCGGCAGTACCTCGACGTCAAGCGGCGGTATACGCACGCGATCGTGTTCTTCCGTCTCGGCGACTTCTACGAGACGTTCGACGACGACGCGGAGCTGTGCGCGCGCGAGCTGGAGATCACGCTCACGTCGAAGCCGATGGGCAAGGGTCTGCGCGTGCCGCTCGCGGGCATCCCGTATCACGCTGTCGACGGCTACCTGGCGAAGCTCATCGCCCGCGGCTACAAGGTGGCGCTGTGCGAGCAGATGAGCGACCCCGCGACGACGAAGGGGATCGTCGAGCGCAAGGTCGTACGCGTCGTCACGCCGGGCACGGTGATCGAGGGAAGCCTGCTCGACGAGCGCGCCAACAACTACCTGGCGTGCATCGCGCCGCCGCGCGGCCGCTCCGGCGACCCGTGGAAGGGCGACGCCGGGTTTGCATACGTCGATGTCAGCACGGGCGAATTCGTCGCCGGCGCGCTGGACGGCGAGCAGGCGGCCGCCGAGATCGCGCGCATCCGCCCTGCGGAGGTGCTCTTGCCCGACGGATTCGAGCCGCCCGCATGGTTCGATGCCAGCGTGAACGTCACGCGCGTCGAGCCGTTGTGGTTCGATGCGGAGCTGGCGACCGTGACGGTCCAGGAGCACTTCCGCGTCGCCTCGCCGGAGGCGTTCGGCATCGACCGCGCGTCGCCGGCGGTCGCCGCGTGCGGCGCCACGCTGATGTACCTGCGCGAGAACCAGGCCGCGAGCGCCGGGCTCGTCACGTCGATCCGCGCGCACCGGCCGGCCGAGTACGCGGGGCTCGACGCGCACACCATGCGCAACCTGGAGTTGTTCACGGCGGGACGCGACCTCCGCCGGGAGGGCTCGCTGCTTGCCACGCTCGACCTGACATCGACGGCGATGGGTGCGCGGCTGCTGCGCCGGCGGCTGGGGCAGCCGCTGGTCGACATCGCGCGGATCGAGCGCCGGTTGGACGCCGTCGCCTACTGCCACGAGAGCGCGTTGCGGCGCGCGCGGCTCCTCGAGCTGTTGCGCGGCATGCCGGACCTCGAACGGCTGGCGGGACGCATCGTTGCGGGGACGGCGCAGCCGCGCGAGCTGGTGGCGCTGCGCCGCGGGCTGGAGCTGGTGGCCGGGCTGCGCGGCGCGGTCGGCGCCGAGAACAGACAACAGGGGGGGCAAGAACAGCAAACAGCAAGCAGCAAACAGCAAAGGGCCGAGGCGGGCGGCGAGGACGCGTTTGACGCGCGCATCGGGGAGATCGCGGGGCGGTTGCGGGAGTGCGGCGACGTCGTGGCGGCGGTCGCGCAGGCGATCGATGACGAACCGGGGGCGACGCTGGAAGCAGGCAACGTCGTACGGCCGGGATTCTCTGAGGAGCTGGACCGCCTGCGATTGATCACGCGCGACGTGCGGCGCTTCCTCGCGGAGCTCGAGGCGGGCGAGCGCGAGCGCACGGGTATCAAGACCTTGAAGGTCGGCTACAACCGCGTCTTCGGCTACTACATCGAGGTCAGCAAGGCGAATGCCGCGCTGGTCCCGGAGCACTACGAGCGGCGCCAGTCGCTGGTCAACGCCGAGCGCTACGCGACCACGCAGCTCCGCGAGTACGAGAGCCAGATACTGCACTCTAAGGAACGTGCCGAGGAGATGGAGACGGCGATCTTCCGGCAGGTGTGCGCGCAGGTCGCGTCCGCGGCGCCGCAGGTGCTGGCAACGGCGCAGGCGGCGGCCGAGATCGATGTCGCGTGCGCGCTCGCCGAAGCGGCGGCACGGTACGGCTACGTGCGGCCGTCGCTCAACGCCGGCGATGCGATCGTCATCCGTGACGGGCGGCATCCGATGGTCGAGCGCTCGCTGGCGGCCGGGGCGTTCGTGCCGAACGACACGGACCTTTCGTCAGGCGACGCGCAGGTTGTGATCCTCACCGGGCCGAACATGGCCGGAAAGTCGACGTACCTCCGTCAGGTGGCAATTGTCGTGCTGATGGCGCAGTGCGGCGGCTTCGTGCCGGCGTCGACGGCGTCGATCGGCGTGGTCGACCGCGTGTTCACGCGGGTGGGCGCGGGCGACGACCTGACGTCGGGCCAGTCGACGTTCATGGTGGAGATGATCGAGACGAGCGCGATCCTGCACAACGCGACATCGCGCTCGCTGCTCATCCTCGACGAGATCGGCCGCGGCACGAGCACGTACGACGGCATGGCGATCGCGCGCTCGGTCGTCGAGTACCTGCACAACCGGCCGGGGTTGCAGGCAAAGACGCTGTTCGCGACGCACTACCACGAGCTGATCGACCTGGCGCAGCACCTGCCGCGGGTGCGGAACTACAACGTCGCCGTGGCGGAGGAAGCGGGCGGCATCGTGTTCTTGCGCCGCATCGTGCCCGGCGGCGCGGACCGCAGCTACGGCGTGCACGTCGCCGAGCTGGCGGGGCTGCCGAAGGCCGTGGTGCAGCGGGCGCGGGAGGTGCTGCGCGAGCTGGAAGCGGGCGCGACGAACGGCGCCGCTCCCGCGCGGCCGTCGCCGCAGCTTTCGCTGTTCAGTTCGGAGCCGCCCGACGACGGCCTGCGGCGCGAGCTGGCGGACACCGACGTCGATGCGATGACGCCGCTCGAAGCGCTGACTCGCCTGTACGAGCTGCGAGACCGCGCTCGTGAATCGGGCGGTGAGAAATGAGGCGTGAGATGCAAGGCGAGGCCGCGGGAGTTGACGTGGGGGCGAGGCCTGCCGTGCCCGCCGTTGCTCGCGCATCCAGCCTCTGGCTTCCCGCCTAGGGCATGCCGGGGTGCTGCTGCAGCAGCGGGTCGAACGGTACGCCGGTGGCTTTCAACTCGACCTGGCTGCCCGATGCCTCGATGCGGGGGAGCGAGGTCGTGAGCGCGAAGACGATGCCGCCGCGCACCGTGCGCGCGGTGATCGTCATCGGCCGGAGGCGCTCCAGCGCCGGCAGGCTCTGGTGCACCGTGCTGTTGGCGGGCACCTCGAACGACGCGCGTTCATCGATGCGGACGTAAAGCGCCTCGCCGGACGGGTTGACGAAGGCCACACTCGAAGTGGTCTTGCAGCCGGATACGGACATGGCCAGGGCAAGCGACAGCGCCACTGTCGCGAGCACGCTTGCGCGCAAGAGGGTCCTCCCCACGAAGTCTCTCTTGTGGCAATGTCGTCGTACCGGTGCCGGATCTGAAGTGGCGGCAGCGTCCGTGTCGCTGTTCAGCCCCGCGTCACGCCCGGCGCGCCGATGCGGTATTGCGGCTTCAGCGCCTTGAGCATGTTGATGCGGCCGGCGCCCGCCCAGTCCGGCCGGTCGCCGGCCGGGACCTTTTCGGCGGTTGCGCGGACGATGCTCAGGATCGCAGTCGGCCTTGAGCGTCGGCGTACGGGACAGCATCAGCGCGACCATGCCGGTCACCTGCGGCGCCGCAAACGACGTGCCGTCGCCGATCGCGTAGGGGCCGTTGGAGACGCACGGCAGGAAGCGCGTGCAGCTCGACTTCGGCACCGTACCGACGATGCTCTGGCCGACCGCGACCGCATCGACCTCCGGGCCGGTGGTCGAGAAGACCGCGCGCTTGTCCGGGTTTGCCGACGAGGCGGCGCCGACCGCAAGGACGTTCGGGTAGCGGGCAGGGTACGCCACGCCCGTCGTGCCGGAGTTGCCCGCGGCGGCGACGATCAGTGCCCCGTACTCGATCGTGTGCGATGCGGACTGCCTCGCGGGTGATGGCGGAGTCGATCGGCCCGCCCAGGCTGATGTTCATCACGCGGGCGCCGGCCTTCGCCGCGTAGAGGATGCCCTGCGCAACGGCCAGCGTGTCGCCGTTCCCGTTGCAGTCAAGCACCTTGATGGGGAGCAGCGTGACGCCGCGTGCGACGCCGACCATGCCCTGGTTGTTCGCGTTGGCGGCGATGATGCCGGCGACGAACGTGCCGTGGCCCAGGTCGTCGCGGATGTTCCCGTTGAGGTAGCTCGCGCATCCGGGCGAGGCGTCGGCGACGAACGCGCAGCCGTTCACATCGTCGATGCAGCCGTTGCCGTCGTCATCGACGCCGTTGTTCGGCGTCTCGCCCGGGTTGGTCCAGACCCGGCCCTGCAGGTCGGGGTGGGACAGGTCGATGCCGGTGTCGAGCACCGCCACTAACGTCGATGCCTTGCCCTTCTCGATGTCCCATGCCTCGGGAGCGTGTTCGACCTTCAGGTACGGAGCTTCCTTGGCGTACAGGGGGTCCGCCGGGATGTCGGCGCGGGTGACGGAGTAGGCCGGCTCCACGTATGCGACGCCGGGGCGCGAGCGGAAGTCAGTGACGGCGCGGACGATATCAGCGCCCGCGGGCGGCGCGATGCGAAGGGCGCTCAGCGCCTCGTCGCGCTGCAACACGGCGTACCCCTTGCTTGTCGCGTAAGCGGCCACGCGGTCGAGGTCGGCGCTGCGGCGCGCGCGGACGACGATGTTGCCGGGCGCGCGCAGCGACGCCTGGGCGAAGGTCGTCTCGCCTTCGTTCGATGAGGCCGCGCTGCCGGTGGCTGTGAGCCGCAGCGTCGTGGCGAGCACGACGGCTGCCACAGCCGTGATCGCGGCGATGCGCGCGAGACTCCGGGCGTCGCGTCCAAACCTGTCCACGGTCTCTCCTCCCATGCGCGCCGGTGATGAGTGCGCCGAGCATAGCATGAAATCGTCATGCGCGGGCGGGTCAGTGAGCGCATCGTGATACAATCGCCGCCGGAGGCCCCTGTGACGATCCGCATCCTGGCACCGCATGAGGCGGCGAAGATCGCGGCTGGCGAAGTCATCGAGCGGCCCGCCTCTGTCGTCAAAGAGCTCATTGAAAACTCGTTGGACGCCGGCGCGACGCGGATCTCGGTCGAGATCCGCGAGGGCGGCCTCGCGCTGATCCGCGTCGCCGACAACGGTTGCGGCATCGAGCCGGGCGAGCTGAGGTTGGCGTTCGAACGCCACGCCACGAGCAAGGTGGCGGCCGAAGAGGACCTCTGGCGCATCGCGACGCTCGGGTTCCGCGGCGAAGCGCTGCCGAGCATCGCGGCGGCTGGCGAGGTCGAACTACTGACGCGCGTCGCCGGGAACGATGTCGGCGCCCGCGTCCGCCTGCGCGATGGCGCTATCGTGGAGGAGGGCTCGGGGGCCGCGGCGCCGGGGACGGTGTTCACGCTGCGCCAGTCTCTTCGGCGCTCAGCCCGCCCGCCGGAAGTTCCTGCGCGCGCCAGGGAGCGAGGCCACACAGGTCTCCGCGGTGCTCATGCACTACGCCATGGCGTACCCCGAGGTGCGTTTCGAGCTGGTCAGTGATGGCAAAACGACCGTGCAGACGGCCGGAAGCGGCCGGCTGATCGACGCCATAGCGGCGGTGCACGGGGCGGACGTGGCGGCGGCTGCCATCGAGATTGACGTGCCGCCGCTGAACGAGGGCGAGGCGGGTGTGCGCGGCGTCGTGGTGGAGCCGCGGCTGCACCGGTCGTCGCGGAACTACATCAGCCTGTACGTGAACCGCCGCTGGGTGAAGAACCGCGCGCTGACGTTCGCGGTCGAGGAGGCGTACCAGGGCATGCTGCCCGTCGGGCGGCGGCCCATCGCCGTGCTCGACCTTCGCATCCCGGCGGACGAGGTTGACGTCAACGTCCACCCAACGAAGGCGGAAGTGCGGCTGCGCCGCGAGCGCGAAGTGTTCGGACTGCTGCAGCGCGCGGTGCGGCGGGCGCTGTCGGAGCGCGGCACGATACCGGCGGCGACGGCCTCGGTCTGGGGCGGCGCAGCGGCGATGCAGCCGGCGCGTCCGCCGCTCATCCTGCAACAGCCGCCCGTGCAGACGCCGCTGCCGCACCCGGCGGCGCCATCGAGACGTCGCCGCCGACAGCGGCGTCGCGCCCGCACCGATGGTCGATCGCCTCCCGATGCTCCGGCCCGTGGGCCAGATTGGCAACATGTACGTCGTCGCCGAGGGTCCGCAGGGCATGTACCTCATCGACCAGCACGCCGCGCACGAGCGCGTGCTCTATGAGCGATTTCTGACCGGAGCGAGGGCATCGAAGCCGGACGTGCAACCGCTGCTCGAGCCGCTGACGCTCGAGCTGAGCGCGCCGCACCGGGCGCTGCTCGGCGAGCACGCCGAGGCGTTCGAGCGACTGGGGTTCGACGTCGAGCACTTCGGCGACGCGGCGTACGTCGTACGCGCGGCGCCGTCACCCATGGCGGGCGACGACCTCGCGCGCCACATCGTCGAGCTGCTCGACCGCATGGGTCGCGATGAGCTGCCGGATGCCGATCGCGACCCGTCGCATCGCGTCGCGGCGTCGCTGGCGTGCCACGCGGCGGTGCGCGCCGGCATGGCCATGAGCGGCGAGGAGCAGCGCGAATTGCTGCGCCAGCTCGAAGACAGCGGAGTCGCCGCGCACGTGCCCGCACGGCCGTCCGACGATGGTGCACCTGCCCGCGGACGCCATCGCGCGCGAGTTCCGACGGCGCTGACTGGTCGCTGGCCGCTGGCGACTGACTGGCGAGCCGGGCGCACATAGCCTCCGGCCGGATCGCGTAACAGGAAAGAGCCCGCGTGGTCCTGGCGCCGTGATCGCCACGTTCGTATGCATCCCGCAGCTACCCGTATCGGCATCTGGTCAGACGAGAGAGTAATCGACTTCTACGCTAAGAAGCCCCATGGCCATCTGGCCACGGCGCAACCTGGATCTACGGGCGATACGACATGAGGCCGATTGGCTGTGGGTCGGAGTAGAAAGCGCGAATCCGGCTAGCAGCAAGCGGGAGCGCAGCACGCAGGCTGGCAGTCTCGTAGCCCATAGAAGCAGGTGCGGCAAAAGCACGGACGTAGGCCATCGAAGCAAGCCTCGGCACGTACACCCTCAAGCCCCTCTCGCACCAGCCAGGGAACCATGAGTAGCGCGGCCGCTGCATCGAGCCACCACCAGCCGAACAGGAAGATGGCTAGAACTCCCACGAACGCGGTGAGCGACAAATAGGAACAGGCGATGGTTTCCTTGGCCTCGGCCGCTAGTACAGGCATCCCGGTTCGAGCGGCTACCCAGAACTTGGCGAACGACAGCGGCGGCATGACAGCAAGAGATGCGGTCAAAAGAAGGAGGCCGAGCATCGATTCGTTCGCTGCATCGCGGTTCGTCAGCGATACCGTTGCCTGGAAGACAATCGCGGCCGCCAGTACGAGGAAGGTCACGCCGATGAACCGCATGGCCCGTTGCTCGGCCCGCTCGCCTTGCTCTTCGTCGCGATACGAGAGACGCCAGAGGACAGCACCAGTCGCCAGGACTTCGAGGTAGCTGTCAGCGCCAAAGGATATAAGAACAAGGCTTCCAGCCTGTACGCCGCTGGCGATGGCAATAACGCCTTCAATGACGTTGTACAGAAGCGTAACTACAAGGAGTGCGACGGCCAGTTTTCTAAGGTTCACGGCTTCCACTTTACCTGTCTGTAAACCAACGGGCTCCCTTCCGCAGGGTATGCGGGGCGCCCATCAGGAACAGGGATTGCCGGCCCTTAGCTCGACCGCGCCGTAGCGCGGGCATTCGGGCCAGCGCGGGCCGGACGACAACCGTAGCGCGGGCGTTCGGGCCAGCGCGGGCCGGACGACAACCGCAGCGCGGGCATTCGGGCCAGCGCGGGCCGGACGACAACCGCAGCGCGGGCATTCGAGCCAGCGCGGGCCGGACGACAACCGTAGCGCGGGCGGTTCGGGCCAGCGCGGGCCGGACGACAACCGTAGCGCGGGCTTTTCAGCCCGCGCCGGGTCGTTGGTCCGGAGATTCCTGTCTCTCCGCCGCTATTTCGCCGGGGCGAATTCCTCGCGCTGCGACTGCCACGCGAAGAGCCGCTGGAGCGCGAGGGCGGCGGCTGCGACGCTGGCGTAGACGGCAAGTCCGTGCGCGGCGCAGCGTTCCTGGAAGGCGATCGTGGCGTCCATGCCGGTGCCGCTGGTCGGCGTACGCGCAACGCAGACGATCGGCTTGCCGATCTCCGCCTCGAGCTCGCCCAGCTTGTCGCCCTGCGTCGTCGCCGCCTCGACGATGTCCGGCATGCCGGAGCGGCTCGGGCCCCAGCCCCAGCTCGTGTGGTAGAGGATGTAGTCAATATTCCGCGCCTCGGCGACGATGCGGATCGTGTCGAGCATCGGCTTCAGTCCGTCGGGACCCCAGCCCACGCTCGTATCGACGGGGTTGCGGACGCTGGTGCCGGCTGTCGGCGTGAAGTCGTGGAGCTTCTGCTGGATCTCCGCGGGCAACGGCGGCATCTGCAGGCCGGCGGCGCCGATCTCGTCGGACGCCAGCACGCTGTGTCCGCCGCCGCCGCCGACGATGCCCGCGCGCGGTCCGCGGAGCTTCGACAGGTAGCGGAACGTCACCGCCATGTTGACGAGCTCTTCCATGCGGTCGACGCGGATCGCGCCCGCCTGGCGCACCGCGGAGTCGAAGATCTGCAGCGAGCCGGCCAGGCTGCCGGTGTGCGAGTTGGCGGCGCGGGTGCCGGCCTCGGTGCTGCCGCCCTTGAGAATCGCGACCGGCTTCGCGGCCGAGGCCTTCTTCAGCGCGCGCAGGAAGTGTTGCCCGTCCTTGAGGCCTTCGATGTAGCAAGCGATTGCGGTCGTCTCCGGGTCTTCGGCCGCGTACTCGAGCAGCTCCGACTCACGGACGTCGGAGCCGTTGCCGTAGCTCACGACCTTACTGAAGCGCAGGCCGCGGACGGCGCCGGTGCGGCAGAACTCGCCGGCGTTCGCGCCGCTCTGCGACAGGAGCGCGATAGGTCCGGGCTCCGGCGGCATGAAGGGCATGAACGACAGCCCGCTGGCCGGCGCGTACAACCCCATGCAGTTCGGGCCGATGACCCGCATGCCGAGCGCCTTCGCGCGGGCGAGCACGCGTTCCTCCAGGGCGGCCGCCTCGGCGTCGCCGGTCTCGCTGAACCCCGCGGTGAAGAAGTGCAGCACCTTCACGTGCTTCTCGCCGCAGTCCTCGACGAGTTGTTCGACGAAGCGCAGCGGCACGCTCGAGATGACGTGGTCGACGTCGCCCGGGATCTCCGTCAGGCGCGGGTAGCACTTGAGGCCGGAGATCTCCTGTGCTTTGGGGTTGACCGGGTAGAGGTCACCCTGGAAGGACATCTCTTGGATGGCCGTCACGAACGAACCGGGACCTTCCTGCGTGGACGCGCCTACGACGGCGATGGAGCGCGGGTGAAACATGTAATCGAGCGCGGCGAAGCTGCCTTGGGGCACGGTGCGATCTCCACTGGTGCACGCCCGTCGCCGGGTCGCGCCGATGCTGAGACACGGGATCTCGGGTGAGCAACACGCAGGCTGCGGGCCCGCGGCACTCTAGCATCGGCTCGATCCACGGGCAATCCGGGCGATGCACCCGTACGGCCCTATCAGGGAGTAAGGTCCGGCCCCCAATTCGCCGCGGTTCTTCGGCAAACCAGATTCCGCGCCCTTAAGAACGCCCCTAAGGGTGCCGACCATTCCTGTGGCTGGCAGGCCATGGCCCGTAAGGGTCGCTGTACTGGGGGCACATCTCCATGCCGGACGAACCCCGCCCGTCCGTGGTCAGTCGCGCACTGGCACGGGCCAGGCGGTTGACCACCGTACAGGCCGCAGGCCTGATCGCCGGGATGACGCTGGCCGTGTTCGCGCTGTACGCGACGTCGGCGGCCGGCAACGCGTCGGCGAACGGCAGCGGCCAGCCGGACGGCGCCGCCGCGCTCCACGCTGATTCGGCGGCCGACTGGCAGGCGTTCGGCGCCATCACGACGTTCCTGGAGACGGTGTCCCGGCCGTTGTCCACGCCCACCGCGACGGCCACGGCCACCGCGACGCTCGTACCCGCGCCCACAGCCACCGCGCCCGCCGCGCGGCAGCAGGCGCCCGCACCTCCTCCCCCGGAGCCGACGTCCACGCCCGCACCGGCCGCGCCTGCGAGCCCCTGGGGCCTCGATACGTCACCGATGGACGGCTACTCGCAGGCTCTGTTCGATGCCACGAACAGGCGGCGCGGCGAGAGCGGACTGCCGCCCTTGGGGGCCAATGGCTGGCTGATCGGCATCGCCCGGATCCGGTCGCGGGATATGGCGGAGCACGACTACTTCGCGCACGTCAGCCCGATCACCGGCGATAACGCGTTCACGCTGATGGACAAGCACGGGGTGCCGTACGGCTGGGCCGGCGAGAACCTTGCGAAGAACAATTACCCGGAGCGCGATACCGTCTCCGTGGCGGACGCCGCCCTCTGGAACAGTCCACCGCATCGCGAGAACATTCTCAACCCTAACTACACCGGCATGGGCATCGCACTGTCCATCGATCCCTCCGGGATGAAGTACTTCACCATCATCTTCACCGGTCCTTAGCAGGCTGCTGAAAAAGTCGCCGGACGGCGTCTTAAACGTCGATACGGAGCGGGGAGTTGAATCTACGAACGCGGGCTGAAAGCCCGCGCCACGAGAACAAGAATCGTTTTTCAGCACCCTGTTAGGGCCGAAGGATTACGCCGCCGGATCAAAATTGGGGCAGGGCCCATCAGTTGTGATACATTTTCAGTGTCACTCACCCCACCTCGCCTGACCAGGATTTGGAGCTCGATTCGATGCGGATGAATCCGGACGAGTTCGCCGTTGCACCGCGCCCAGCGCCCAACCCGATCGCTCGACCGCAGGACCGGAAGCGCGACGCGTACCTGAGCGCCGCGGCGGAATTGACGAGCGATGCCGTCATCGGCACCGACCTCGATGGCCGTATCGCGCTCTGGAACGGCGGTGCCGAACGCTGCTTCGGCTACACGCCGGCGGAGGCCCTCGGGCTGCCGGCTTCGATGCTTGTACCGCCCGGCGGCGCCGGGGATTTCGCGCGCACGCTGGACGCCGCGCAGTCGGGCGGTCGCGTTCGAGGCCACGAAACGGTGTGGCTCTCGCGCACTGGGTGCCGCGTCGACGTTGAGATGACGGCAGTGCCGGCGTACGGCGAGTGCGGCCAGATGCTGGGAGTTTCGATCATCGCGCGGGACATCTCCGAGCGCCGGCGCGCCGAGCAGCAACTTCTGCACGCCGAGAAGATCGAGAGCCTGGGGCAGATCGCCGGCGGTGTGGCGCATGACTTTAACAACCTGGCGACGGCGATCATCGGCTATGCGGAACTTGGGCTGGCGCAGCTAGGGACGGAGACGACGGCCCGCGAAGACTTCGTGTACGTCCGCGAAACCGCGGAGCGCGCGGCCTGCCTGGCGCAGCGCCTGCTGGCGTATGCGCGCCGCCGGCCGGTCCAGCCGGAGGTCGTTGACGTGAACCTCGTGATCGACGGCGCACGAGACCTGTTGTCCCGTCTCGCGGGCGGACGCACCGAACTCTGCGTGCGGACCGCGCCGCAGCCACTCCCCGCGCGCATCGATGCGTCCGAGTTGGAGCAGGTCGTGGTGAACCTCGTGCTCAATGCTCGCCATGCGCTCTCGGCCGACGGCGGCGCGATCCGCGTCGAAACGTCGCTCTCCGTGCTGAACGACGACGTGGCGGTGGACGACGACACGGTGCTCCCGCATGGCGCGTACGTCACGCTTACGGTCGCCGACAACGGGCACGGGGTAGACCCGGCGGTGAAACACCGGATCTTCGAACCATTCGTCACCACCAGGTGCGAAGACGGTGGCACCGGCATTGGGCTTGCGAGCTGCCGGCGTATCGCCCGGCGAGCCGGCGGCGGCGTGTTGGTCGAAAGCGAGCCGGGGCGCGGTGCGGCATTCCGCGTCCTCATTCCACGGTGCGTATGAGGCTGAACGCCAGTACGGCGCACCGCGGATCCACCCTGGTGCAGGACGGAATACGAATCAGGCTGCCAGCCCGCCGAACTGCCTGACATTCGCCGAGGCGTCTTCCTGCATCGATACAAAGTAGGAGTGACACGCCGCGTCGAGGTGGCGGCGCGTGAACGCCGGCGCCTCGCCGTGGTACTGGCAGATATCGGCGACGAGATCGACGATGTCGCGCGGGTGACAGCCCTTGAAGCCGCGGTTCGCCCGGTCGTAGTAGCGATCGACGAGGTACAGGGCGGCCTCCGGTTCGAGCGGCATCTCGCGCTGCTGGCACACGCGAGCCAGGATCTCGAGGAACTGCTCGCGCGTCGGGTCGGGGATCTCGATCTTGTGGCGGATGCGCCGGAAGAACGCCTCATCACCCAGTTGTGACGGCCGCAGGTTCGTCGAGAAGATCAACAGGACGTCGAATGGCACCTCGACCATGTCGCCGGTGTGCAGCGACAGGTGGTCGACACGCTCTTCCATCGGCACGATCCAGCGATTGAGCAGCTCTTTCGGTTGGATCATCTGGCGGCCGAAGTCGTTGACGATGAGGATGCCGCCGTTCGCCTTCCATTGCAGCGGGGCGATGTAGAACTGCGACTGCGGTGAGTAACGCAGCTCGAGCTCCTTGAGCGTGAGCTCGCCGCCGGCGCTGATCATCGGCCGGCGCGCGACGACCCAGCGGCGGTCGCGGCGGCGCTCGGAGCCGTTGCCGTTTAGTTCGCTGCCGCGGCGCTCGAGCTGCTTCTCGGCCGGTATCTCCTGGTGCACGCGCTGGTCGAACAGCTTGACGATGATGCCGTTCAGGTCGACGGCGTACGGGATCAGCACCTCACCCGGCAACATCTTCCCGATCGCGCTGGTGATCGTGCTCTTGCCGTTTCCGGACCCCCCGTAGAGCAACATCGAGCGGCCGGAGTTGACGGCGGGCCCGAGCGCGGCGCCCACCTGCTCGTCGAGCACGAGGTGCGACAGGGCAATGTCGACGGCGTCGGGCGCAATGCGCACGGTACGCACGGACTGGCGGCTCAGGACGTCGAGGTACACCTCGAACGGTACCGGCGCCGGGCCGATGTACTGGTTACGGCTGAGCGCCTCTTCCGCCTTCTCCAACCCCTTCCCGGACAGCGAGTACTGGTACAACTGCTCGCCCATACCCGAGCTGCCCACGACTTCGGCGAGCTGCTCGCGCTTGAGGAAGGCCAGCACCTCATCGATCACCGGGAACGACAGCGCAAGCTGGGCCGCGATCTGCCGGGCGGCGGGCCGCCCGGCGAAGTAGATGGACTTGACAACGAGATCGAGGATCATCGAGAAGTCGAGACCCGTCTCTTCGATCGTCTGTGGCTGTGGGACGAACGGCGCGGCAGCGTTGTCGTCGGCGGTCGCACGGAGGCCGTTGGCGTGCTGAGACAGCGCGGTGCGAAGCCCGCCGGCGGTGTCGGTGGTCATGCGTGGCTCCGCGGGGCGCGTGAGGCGCTCAATGGTGCTCCTGGCGCCTGCTCCGGGCGAAAAACCCGGTCAACAGCCGCGTGGAGACGGAAGAGCGGCGGCTCCCCCGTGTCCTCCGATAGGAATATCGGTTGCCGCGGCCAAAGCTGCAGTGTGGCTGATGCGAGCCGAGTGTCAGGGGGTGATCGAAGGGTCAAGGAGGGTGAGAAACGGGTTGGGGCCAGGGGACGCCAGCCAGGCCCCGCCTCCTGAACGCGCGTCCCCTGGGCCCGTAGCCCCAATCGGAGCTTCCGCGAGGGCGGAAGCGTGACCTATCGCGCCCCTCGAAAGGGCGCGGGTAACAAACAAGTCACGTGCGTGCCGTTCGCGTCCGTGCTTGGCTCGCGGCGCCGCTTATTGCGACGCACAAACTGTCGATACTGATCGTGAAGCGTACTCCTGCGGGTTCCACCTGGCGCCGAACGACGCCACCCGAAGGTGGAACGATTCTGCCATCGGCAGGGGGCGCCTGTCAAGAGGTTGGGGTAGCCAAACTTTACACCTAAATCAGTCGCCGGCGAAGATCCGTACGCGGCGTGTTGACCGGCCGCGGCCGGCGGGAGGCGGAATGCACCTCAGGCGTGCACTGGCGATCGCGGCGGCGGCGCTCCTGCTCATCGGCCTGCCGATGGCGCGCGCGCAGCAACCGCCGTCGTTGCGCGCCGGCCTGGCGAGCGTGAGCGACGGCGACTTCCCGAACGCGCGCGCCGTGGTGAACCTGGAAGACTCATCGGGCGGCGACGTGAGGGGCCTGACGGCGGCCAACTTTAGCGTCACTATCGACGGGAAGTCCGCGCCGGTCGTGTCGGCGGAGCTCGCATCGAGCAGGGGCCTGCCGCTGGACGTGCTCATCGTGATAGACGTGAGCGGCAGCATGGTGGGCGAGCCGGTGGCACAGGCGCGCGCCGCGGCGAAGGCGTTCCTGACGGGCCTGGCGCCCGAAGACCGCGTTGCGCTTCTCACGTTCGCCGATGACGCGCAGGTGGTGCAGGACTTTACGACGGACCGCGCCCTCACGACCGGCGCGATCGACGGCCTCGTTGCCCGCGGCAACACGGCGCTCTACAAGGCGACCGACACCGCGGCACAGAAGATCACAGCATCCGCGGCGAGCCGGCGCGCGGTGATCTTCCTGAGCGATGGCGCCCAGGACGGCGTCGAGTTGACGGTACCGCGCGACCAGGCGCTGACGGCCGCCGCCGCGGCGGGCGCGCCATTCTTCACCGTCGGCGAGGGTAGCCTGATCGACCGTGAGTACCTGCAGACGCTCGCGCAATCCACGCACGGCCGCTATCTGGAAGCCCCGGACCCGAAAGACCTCGGCGCGCTCTATGCCGGCATCGGCCAGTTGCTGCGAAGCCAGTTCGTCGTGACGTTCGACGCATCGGCGGCGAACCCGGCGGGATCCACGATCAAGCTCGATCTCCAGAGCGGCGGAGCGACGGCGACGGCATCGGCGCCGTACAAGCCGGGAGCCGGCTTCGCGCCGCCCGCGATAACCATCGAGGGGTTGCATGACGGGGAGTCAGTCTCCGCCTCGCGTGCGATCACGGTGACGGGCGGGGAGAAGCTCACGGCCCAGCGCGTCGTCTTCTACGTGGATGATGTCAACGTGTTCGAGGCGACGAGTGCGCCGTACACGTTCACGTACGACCCGCGCCGGTTCGCCGAGGGTGCGCACACGTTGCGCGTATCGGCGCAGGCGGCCGGGCGCAACTCCGACGCCACGGTCAGCTTCTCGTCCGCGGCGCCGGTGGCGAAGAGCGGCGGTGGTTTGCCGCTGATCGCGATCGCTTCCGTGGCGGCGGCTGTGCTGCTCGCCGTCGCGGTGATCGGCGTGCTCTTGCGACTGCGCGCGATGCCGAGCGACGAGTCCGACAACGCCGCGGACCGTGTGATCCCCTTCGGCAAGCGCATGCCGTTGCCTGTGGCGGACGGGCCCGGCGATCAGCAAGACGTTGCCGTGCCGGAGAACATCGGTGAGCCGATGGGCATGCTGCTCTCGCGCGCCGGCGCCGATCTCGGCAGTGAGTACCCGGTGGGCGGCAGTCCCGTCAGCATCGGCTCCGCGTCGCGTTGCGGCGTGCGGGTCAATGATCCCGGGCTGGCCGGCGAGGAAGCACGCATCTGGATCAGAAAAGGCCACCTGATGTTGCACCGGATGACCAAGCTGACCGCGATGGTCGTCGAAGGGACCAGCGGCGGCTGGCAGATCCTCGAGCAAGGTGACACGTTCGAGATCGGAGAGCACCGCTTCGAGTTCCGCCTGCTCCCGGAGCCGAAACCCGCACACGACAGCGGCGACGTTCCCAATGTCCTGCGCGACCCTGACCTGCCGCGCCAGCCGCTCACGCCGCCGTCCATCCACGGACCGATGCCGATGCCGGAGGCACGGAGCTCGAACTTCTCGGACCTCATGCCCCGCGACTGAGCGTCGCCGTGCGCCGCCCAGTGTGGCCGTAAGACTTCCATTCTCTCGCTGTCTACCCCTCAAGCGGCGGTCACCGCCTGCCGATCCTCATTGGGAAGTCAGGGAACACCCGTAAGGGAGCGCGCCGATGTGCGTGCGGGTTCCCCTCCCATCCCGAAGGCGGCAGCCGCAGCTTGGGGAGTGGAGCCGAATGGTCAGCGCGAACTCCGCGGTACCACGAGCAAACGATGATACCGCGATCGTCCTGCGGGCGATCCAGAAGGACCAGGACGCCTTTGGCGAGTTGTACGACCGCCACGTGGTCCGCGTCTACCGGCACATCTATTACATGGTGGGCAACGCCGCCGAAGCCGAAGACCTGACCGCGCAGACGTTCCTGCGGGCCTGGGAGGCGATCGAGAGATACCAGGTGCGAGGGGCGCCCTTCGTCTCGTGGCTGCTCCGCATCGCCCACAACCTCGGGGTCAGCCACCTACGCTCCAAGCGGGAGTCGTCGCAGCTTCACGATGGCATCGTGGACGACAAGATGCGGCGGGACCCGGAGTCTGCCTACCAGCAGACGGCCGAGGAGGAGCTGGTGCGGGCGGCCATCCTGAAGCTGCGCGAGGAGCAGCGGCAGGTCATCATCCTCCGCTTCATCGAAGATTTAGATTACCGGGAAGTGGCCGAGATTATTGGCAAGAGTGTCGCGGCTATCCGCGTCATTCAACATCGTGCGCTGAACGCGCTTCGCAAGCAAATGAAGCTGATGGACCCCGCCGTATAGGGGTTCAGCCCAGATGCGGCGAAGCGGGCAGGGCTTACACACTGCCGGCCCGGGTCAGGGGGCGGCGCGTGTGTATCAATCGTCACCCGCGACGTTCCGGTCGTAAAGCGGGACACCGGGACGCCGATACCTATACAGCCTAGTGGCCCGACGGGCCGGATTCCGACGTGGGAGAAAAAGCCATGGCACGAACAGTTGCGGGATCAGCGCCGGGGCGGACGAACCGCAAATTCCTCGTAGTGGCGGTGCTCTTCGGCGCGCTGACCGCCGCGCTCTTCTACGCGCTGACCGCGCGCAGCGGCGGCTCGACGGGCGGCAGCTCGACAGTGGCCGGCGATGTGCAGGTCGTGGTGGCGAAGGTGCCGATCAAGCAGCGCACGACCATCACCGCCGACATGCTCGAGGTCAAGAGCGTCCCGGCGAACGTGCTGACCGCGGGCGCGTTCTCCAGCCTGGCCGATGCGGCCGGCAAGGTGACCAAGTACCCGATCGAGGCGAACCAGCAGGTCGCGAGCAGCGCGGTCATCGACACGGCCAAGCCGGTCGCCGATGCGGCGCTTTCGCTCGTCGTGCCGACCGGACGCCGCGCGATGTCGATCCAGGCCTCGCAGGTGAGTAACGCCGGTGGATTGATCCTGCCGGGTGACTACGTGGACCTGGTCTGGGCGTGCTGCCAGGACAAGGTGGTCGTCACGAGGACCCTGCTCCGCAACGTGCAGGTGGTGGCGATCGCGCAGACGCTGATCAGCAGCGGCCCGGTCGGCAGCAAGAGCGCATCGACGGCCGGCAGCGACGCGCCCGTCGCGGCGGACGCGGCGAAGGCGCTGCCGGACGCCGTGACGATGACGCTGCTTCTGACGCCGACGGAGTCGCAGCAGCTATTCCTGGCGGAGCAGACCGGCAAGTTGCGCGCCGTGCTGCGCAACGTCGGCGACCAGGACGTGGCAGACACGCCGCCGAGCTCGTTCTTGGAGATCGCCCCGGTGGATCTGCTGAAGTCACTGCCGGATGCGCTGAGGCCCGAGGGCTTCAAGCAATAGACAGGCCGCAGGCGCGGAGAATCGGCGAGAACGAATTGACGCCGGCGTAGGAGACGTAGCCCATGGCGCGCAACCCTGAAATTGTCACCGTTGACCCTGACCTGGGCAGCCGCGCCGAGACCAAGCGTGCGGTCCAACTCGCGCACTTCACGGTGATCGGCGAGGCGGGCTACGGCGTCGAAGCCGTCACGGTGGCGAAGGAGAGCCCGCCGGACGCGTTCCTCATCTCCTTCGAAGAGCCGGTCGCGCTGGCGCTCCAGACCATCGAGTCGCTGGCCGATGCAGTGCCGAACGCGCCGACGATCGTCTACTCGTCGCTGGCCGATGCGAACTCCGTGCGGCGGGCCATGGTGGCGGGCGCGCGCGACTACATCATCAAGCCGCTCAAGCCGGAAGACCTGAGCCGCGCCGTGTACGGCGTGCTGGAGCAGGAAGAACGCAAGCGGCTTCGCGCCGATGGCCTGACCTCCGAAACCGCGGCGCGTGGCACCGTGATCACCGTGTTCGGCGCCAAGGGCGGCATCGGCAAGACGACGATCTCCACGAACCTCGCCACGACGCTCGCGAAGATCACGGGCGCCAACGTCTGCCTGCTCGACATGGACACGCGCTTCGGCGACGTGGCGATCATGATGGACGTGGCGGTCGAGGCGAGCATCGCCGACGTCGCGCGGCGGATCGATGAGATCGACCGCGACAAGATCCGCGACTACCTGGTGAAGCACCACAGCGGCGTCTCGATCCTGCCGGCGCCCCTGCACCCGACCGAGTGGCGCAACATGACGCCGCAGCACATCGAGAAGATCATTGACCTGCTGGCGCAGACGCACGATTACGTCGTCATTGACACGCCCGGCACGTTCAACGAGCTGATCGCGGCGACGCTGGAGATGGCGAACCTGATCCTGCTTGTCACGAGCATGGACATCGCCAGCATCAAGGACACCGCGCTGGCGCTCGAGATGCTGCGCGCGGCGGCGGTGTCCGAAGACAAGGTGAAGCTCACGATCAACCACTCCACGGCCGCGAACAGCCTGCGCGAGGAGGACGTCTCGCGCGTGTTGGAGTACGAGGTGTTCTGGCGCATCCCGCACGACCTCAGCGTCTCCAGCAGCACGCAGCTCGGACAGCCGATCGTCATAGCGAAGCCGTACGCGCGCGTGTCGCGGTCGATCATCGATCTGGCGCACGCGCTGACGGGGACAAGGCAGGAAAAACGCGGATTCCTGGACCGATTCCTCGGCCGCTCCGCCTGAGAGCCCTGTCCGGGAGGACTTAAACGATGAGTCAATTCCAGTGGCAGTCGCGCAAGCCGCAGCCCGCCAGCGGCGGCGGCGGCGGCGCTTCGTTCAACCGCCCGGGGCAACTCTCCCAGAACGTCGTCGCGCTGAACGAGCTGAAGTTCACGCTCCACCAGCGTCTGATCGAGGAACTGGATCCCAACAAGCTCGAGGGGCTTGGCAAGGAAAAGGCGCGTGAGGCCGTCGAGCAGGCGGCGCGCACGCTCGTTGCCCAGGAAATGCCCGGCATCGTCGGCACGACGCGCGACGAGCTGGTGTCCGCCGTCGCGGACGAAGTGCTTGGCTTTGGCCCGCTGGAGCCGCTGCTGCGCGACGCGGCCATTTCCGAAGTCATGGTGAACGCGCCGGACACCGTCTTCTACGAGAAGGAGGGCCGGCTCTATCTGAGTTCCGTCCGCTTCCGCGACGACCAGCACATCATGCGCATCGTCGAACGCATCGTCGCACCGCTCGGCCGCCGCGTCGATGAGTCATCGCCGATGGTGGACGCGCGTCTGCCGGACGGCTCGCGTGTCAACATCATCATCCCGCCGGTCGCGCCGAAGAGCCCGACCGTGACCATCAGGAAGTTCCGCGCCGACAAGATGACGATGAGCGACCTCATCGCGACGGGCGCGCTCACGAACGACCTCGCGGAGTTCTTCCGCGCGTGCGTCCAGGCGAAGCTCAACATCATCATCTCCGGCGGTACCGGCTCCGGTAAGACGACGATGCTCAACGCACTCTCGGCGTTCATTCCTGACACCGAGCGCATCGTCACGATCGAGGACCCGACCGAGCTTCAGCTCCAGCAGGGACACGTCGTCACGCTGGAGGCGCGGCCGGCGTCGCTCGAAGGCCGAGGCGAGGTGACGCAGCGCGACCTCGTACGCAACTCGCTCCGCATGCGACCTGACCGCATCATTGTCGGTGAGGTGCGCGGCCCGGAGGCGTTCGACATGCTCCAGGCGATGAACACGGGCCACGAGGGCTCGCTCGGCACGGTGCACGCGAACACGCCGCGCGACGCGCTCGCCCGCATCGAGAACATGGTGATGATGGCGGGATTTGAGCTGCCGGTGAAGGCGATCCGGGAGCAGATGCAGTCGGCCATCCACGTCGTGATCCAGATCGCGCGCTTCCCCGACGGCACCCGCAAGATCGTGTCCGTCGCCGAGGTGTCCGGCATGGAAGGCCAGGTCGTGACGATGCAGGACCTGTTCCGGTTCGAGCAGATCGGCATCGACACGGACGGCCGCGTACTTGGCGATTTGCGCACGACCGGCATCCGGCCGCGCTTCGCCGAAAAATTCGAGGTCTCCGGCATTCACCTGCCGGCCGACCTGTTTGCGATTGCAGGTTTCTAGGGGTTTCACATGGACCCATTGGCAGCAGTAACAGCACTTTCGGCGATGGTCACGGTGATCATCGTGTTGTTCGCGTTCTATGGCGCGGTGGTGCCGTCGTCAGCGGCGATGCGTGGCCGGCTCGAGGGCCTGATGTCCGGCACGTCGGTCGTGGATGTGGGCAGCTCCGTCGCGCTGCGCAAATCCGGCGAAGGCGGTCCGTTCGCCGGACTGGTCAACGGCAAGCTCACCGAGCAGCTCGCGGTGCAGCTCGAGCGGGCGGACTTGAACCTCAGCCCGGGCGAGTACGTCGCCTTGCGGCTGGTGTTTGCGTTCGTCGGTTTCGTCGCCCCGGTGTTCTTCGTGGCCGGGGCGATCGGCACGCTCATCGGCCTGGTGACGGCGCTCATCGGCTACAACCTGCCGAAAATGTACCTCAACCACCGGCGGAAGGCGCGCGTCGACAAGCTCAACGCGCAGCTTCCGGAAGCGCTCACCATGATCTCGAACTCGCTGAAGGCGGGCTTCGGGCTCTTGCAGGCGCTCAACGTCGCCGCCGAGCAGCTCGGCCACCCGATCTCCACCGAACTGGGGCGGACGATCCACGAGATGAACATTGGCTCGAGCGCCGAAGTGGCGCTGCTGGGCCTCAGCGAACGCTCCAGCAGCTACGATCTGGACATCGTCGTGACGGCGATCCTGGTCCAGCGCACGGTCGGCGGCAACCTGGGCGAGATCCTGGACACGGTCGCCGACACGATGCGCGAGCGCATCCGCATTCGCGGCGAGATCCAGACGCTGACGGCGCAGCAGAAACTGACCGGCATCGTCCTCGGTCTGATACCGGTCGGCTGCGGGATCCTGTTCCAGATCATGAGCCCGGGTTATATCGCGCCGCTGTTCACGACGTTCATGGGCAAGATGATGCTGGGTACCGCTGTGGTCATGGAGACCGTGGGCATCATGATCATCCAGCGCATCCTGAAGATCGAGGTGTAGGCCATGGACGCAATGGCGGTCGTCGCTGCGCTCTTCCTCTTCCTCACGGTCGTCTCTCTTATGCTCGGCGTCACGTCCGGCGCACAGAGCCGGGGCGCCGTCGCCGCGAGGCAGCGGCTTGAGTCGTTCAAGCGGGGCGGTAGCGAGCCGGACATGCAGGCGGTTGCGCCCGGCTTCGGAACGCGCGTCCTGGGGCCGATGCTGCACGGTGCGGCCGACGGCCTCGGGAGGCTGTTGCCCAAGTCGATGCTCAAAGGCGTCGAGAAGTCGCTGGTCATCGCCGGTGAGCCGATGACGCTGAGCGGTTTTCTCACGATGGTGTTGATTTCCGCTGGCGCGTCCGTGTTCCTCGGCGTGCTGATCGTGTCGGTGTCGGGCGCCTCCTTCAGTGTGATGACGCTCGGGATCCTGGGCGTCCTGTCGCTCATCGGCTTCTTCATGCCGTTCTATCTCATCCGGTCGCGCGCACGGCAGCGGCAGTCGGCGATCATCAAGCGCCTGCCGGACGCGTTCGACCTGATCACGACGTGCGTTGAGGCGGGCCTGGGGCTCGATGCGGCGCTGGCGCGCGTGGCCGAGAAGGTGGAAGGCCCGTTCGCGCAGGAACTGACGCGCGCGCTGCGCGACGTCGCGCTCGGCAAGGCGCGCCGCGAGGCGCTCAAGGAACTGGGCGAGCGCACCGGCGTGCCGGACCTCTTGCAGTTCACCAACGCCGTCATCCAGGCCGAGGCGATGGGCTCATCGATCGGCACGGTGCTGCGGGTGCAGTCCGACCAGCTCCGGGTCCGGCGCCGTCAGCGAGCCGAGGAGCAGGCGTACAAGGCGCCGGTGAAGATGCTCTTCCCGCTGGTGCTCTGCATCTTCCCGACGCTGTTCATCGTCATCCTCGGTCCCGCGATCATCACGATCATGAACGACTTCCCGAAAGTAGGACCTGCAACGTTTCGAGAGCACAGGCCGCCCGCCGGGCGGCCTGTTTCGTTTGGCGAAGGACGCCGTGCGCGCGTTCCTGCTACGATGTGCCCGCGCAAGCTCGTTTGTACGTCACCCCATCGATGGAGGCCGCATGTTCATCGCCATGAATAACTTCAAGATCGTGCCGGGAAAGAAGAGGAATTTGAAACCGTCTGGAAGACCCGCGACACGTACCTGCACGACGTACCCGGCATCGTCCGCTTCGCGCTCCTGCGCGGCGAGGCCGATGGCGAGTACATCAGCCACAGCACGTGGGAGAGCCGTGAGGCATTCGTCGCGTGGACGCAAAGCGAGGCATTCGTCGCCGGGCACCGCCAGGGTTCGCTGATGGGCGTGCTTGCCGGACCGCCGCAGGTGAAGCTGTACGAGTCTGTGCTCGAGGAGGAGTTCCGCGCGCCGGCGAACGCCTGACCGCTACGCCGCCGCCAGCGGCAGGACGCCCAGTTGCGCCAGCGCCTGGCGCCAGGCCCGCCTGCGCGGCGGCTTGAACAACATGACGTTGGCGATCTGCCGCAAGGCGGGCTCGCGGTCGGACCAGTAGCCCGTGATGATCGCCGTGCGGAGCGCCGGCGCTGCCGACCGCGCCATCGCCGCGAGAGCCGCAAGGTCCTCTGCCATGTCGGCGTCGATGACGAGCAGGTCGGCGCGCTCGCCGGTCGCCAGAAGCGCAAATCGCGCCGGGTCGGATTCGACACGATTTCGAGGAACAGCCCTTCCAGCGCCGCGCGCACCTGCGCGTAGAGGCTCGCCGGCACCAGGCAGAGCGTCCGCATGTGGGGCGCGCGGCCTGGACGCACGGCTGGCGCTTTCGGCGGGTACACCGTGATCGGGGTTGCAGCATCGGAGACGAACAAAGGGGAGCCTCCTGCTCTGGAGAATGTACGCCTGCCTCGCTCGTCCGCTGCACCGCCATTAGACCCTGATCGACGTGACGTTCGGACGTGGTAGTTCGGATCCGCACAAATAGCCGGAACGGACGGTCCAGCCGGCAGTGGCCGAGTCGCGGCGAATGCCTGACGATGTGACTGATGATCGACGTTGCTCGCCGGCGCAGCCCCCTCTTCGCGGCACCGGATGTCGCCGCGCTCGCCGCCGCCTCGCCGGGCGAGCGGCTCGCGGCGCTCAATTCGGCGCCCGAGGGGCTGACCGAATCCGAGGCCGCGCGCCGCCTGCGAAACGTTGGCCTGAACGAGCCCGTGCCTCCGCAGCGCAGCCATCCGTTCGTCACGTTTCTTGCGAACTTCACCCACACCCTGGCGCTGCTGTTGTGGTTCGCCGCTGGACTGGCGTTTGCGGCTGGCATCCCTGAGCTGGGCGCGGCGATCGTTGCGGTCGTCGCGGTGAACGGCGTGTTCGCGTTCGTGCAGGAGTACCGTGCCGAGCGGATCGTCGCCAGCCTGATGCGGCGGGTCGCGGTTCGCGCACTCGTCCGGCGCGACGGCGTCGAACGCCGTGTGGCTGCGGCGGACCTCGTGCCGGGCGACGTCGTCCGTCTCGCGGCCGGCGACGTTGTGCCCGCGGATTGCGCGCTGTTGTCGTCGGACAATTTGACCGTCGACCTGTCGGTCGTCACCGGCGAATCGGCGCCGGTCGAGCGGACGCCGGCGCCCGTCGTGCTCGAAGCGGGAGAATTGGCGGCCGCCGGAGCCGCCAACCTGGCGCCGGCCGGTGCATCGGTCGTAACGGGGCTCGCCGACGCCGTGGTGTACGCGACCGGTCCGGCGAGCACGATGGGCCGCGTGGCGGCGATGGTCGAAGGCGTGCAGCGCGGGCCCTCGGTGCTCGAATCGCAGGTCGCCGGGCTGTCGCGGCTGACGGCGGTGATCGCCGTATTGGCCGGCGCGGCGACGCTGGGTGTCGCCGCCGTGAGCACAAACGTCGAGTTCCTCGCCGCGCTCACCTTCGCGACGGGGGTGATCGTCGCGCTGGTGCCGGAGGGGCTGCTGCCGACGCTCAGCGTGTCGCTCGCAATCGGCGCGCGGCGGATGGCCGAACGCGGCGCCGCGGTTCGCCGGCTGTCGGCGGTCGAGGCCGTCGGCTCGGTCACGGTGATCTGCACGGACAAGACCGGCACGCTCACGATGAACAGATTGTCGGTAAGCACCGTCACGCCGGTGGCCGGCGGAGACACGCTGATGGACGACGCGCTCCTCGTCGCCGCGCTGTGCAACGACGCGCGGCCCATCGACGGACGGTTCGAGGGCGACCCGATCGACGTTGCGCTCGCGGAATGGCTGGCCGCGCGCGGCGTGGACGTCTCGGCGTTGCGCCGCCAGCATCCACGCGTGGCCGACGTGCCGTTCACGGCCGAGCGGCGCTACATGTCGGTGACGGTGGAACGCGAAGGCCGCCGCTGCGAGCTCGATCAAGGGCGCTCCGGAGGCGGTGCTCGACCTGGCGGGGGCGGGGCGCAGCACGGCCATCGGGGAAGCCATCCTCACCGCGGCGGGCTTGGGCGAGCGCGTGCTGATGCTCGCCAGGCGCGCCGAAGGCGACGGCGCCATGACGCCGTTGGCGCTGGTCGGCCTGCATGATCCTCCCCGGCCGGAGGTGCCCGCCGCCATCGCGGCGTGCCAGCGCGCGCACGTCCGCGTCGTGATGCTGACCGGCGACCATCCGGCCACGGCGCGCTCGGTGGCGCGGGCGGTCGGGTTGGGCGAGGACGTTGCCGTCGTCGAGGGGGCGGCGCTCGACCGCATGGCTGACGGTGGAGCTGCTCGGACAGATGCGGGGCAACGTGCTGTTCGCGCGCATCGACCCGCGGCAGAAGCTGCGCATCGTCTCGTTGCTGCGGCGGTCGGGCGAGATCGTGGTCGTCACGGGCGACGGCCTCAACGACGCGCCGGCGCTCCGTGCGGCGGACGTTGGCGTCGCGATGGGGCTGCGCGGTACGGAGGTGGCGAAGCAGTCGGCGGACATCGTGTTGTCCGACGACAACTTCGCGACGATCGTCGCCGCGATCGAGGAGGGGCGCTCCATCAAGTCGAATATCCGGCGCTTCGCGAGTTACGTGTTCACGAGCAACGTCGCGGAGTTGGCGCCGTTCCTGCTCTACATCTTCTCGCCGGTGACGCTGCCGCTGGCGGTGGCGCAGGTGCTGGCGATCGACCTCGGCACCGACCTGGTGCCCGCGCTCGCGCTCGGTGTCGAAGCGCCGACGGAGCGGACGATGGACGTGCCGCCGGAGCCGCCCAAGAGGCCGCTATTGACGCGACCTCTTGCGATCAGGACGTTCTTCTTCTTCGGCTTGATAGAGGCGGCGCTAGGCATGGTGTGCTTCTTTGCGTATCTCTTCATGGCCGGCTGGCGGCCATTCGACTCTTTCGGCCCGTACGACGCGATCTCCGGGCAGGCGCGCACGCTGACGTTCCTGGGCATCGTCTCCGGACAGATGGGCTGCGTGTTCGCGCAGCGCGATGGGCCGCTGCGCCGGCGCTTGTCGCTCACGTCAAACACGTGGATCATCGCCGGGCTCGCGTTTGAACTGATACTGGCGCTCGCGCTCGTCTACATCCCCGGCCTGAACGGGCTGTTCTCCATGCGCGCCGTGTCGCCCGCGTGGCTGCTCACGATGCCTTTGGGCGCGGCGGCGTTCATCGGCATCGACCAGTTGCGGCGGTCGATCGGCGGATCCGCCAGCAGCGCCGGGGTATAATCGCCGCACTTCGGCGGCAGGAGGTGCATCATCGGCGGCATGATCGTGGGCGGGCTTGGCGACCTGTATCGCCTCCGCGACGCGCGGCGCAGACGGGCGTCGTCGTACGACACGACGGGCGGGAATGCCGACTTCTGGATGATCGCAGCCGGGCGAGACGCGCACGCTCGCCGATATGCGCGGCCCCGGCTGCGTGCGCCACATCTGGATGACGCTGGCGTCGCGCGAGGACGCGTACCCGCGGCGGAGCGTGCTGCGCATGTACTGGGACGGCGCCGCGACGCCCTGCGTCGAGGCGCCGATCGGCGACTTCTTCGGCGTCGGGCACGGCATCACTGGCGGACTTCTGGTCGCTGCCGCTGACGATGAGCCCCCGCGACGGGCGCGGCTTCAACTGCTTCTTCCCGATGCCGTTCAACGAGCGCGTCGCATCGACATGACGAACGACGGCGACCGGCGGCTCATCTGCTACTTCTACGTCGACTACGAGACGTACGAGCGCGCCGCTCGAGGATGCCGCGTACTTCCACGCCCAGTGGCGGCGCGAGAACCCGACGGACGGCTGGGGCGACGACACCGGCTCGTCGCACGACCAACGAGGAGCGCGGCGGAGGTGTTCGCGCCGTCCAAACCTGGACGGCGCGGGCAACTACGTCATCCTGGAGGCGCCGGGCGCGGCCACTACGTCGGCTGCAACCTGAACATCGATTGCTTCGAGCGGCAGCAGAACGACTGGTACGGCGAAGGCGACGACATGATCTTCATCGACGGCGAGCTGCCGACGCTGCGCGGCACGGGCACCGAGGACTACTTCAACACCGCGTTCAGCCCGCATGACAGAGTTCTGCGCGCCGTACCACGGACTGCCGCTGACTCCGGCACGGAGGAGTGGCCGTGGTCCGGCAAGAACTCGATGTACCGCTGGCACATCGAAGACCCGGTCCACTTCCGCGAGTCGATCAGCGTGACGATCGAGCACGGGCACGCGAACCACCTGTCGAACGACTACTCGAGCGACGGCGTACTGGTACCAGACGGAGCCGCACGCCGCGGCGCCGTCGCTGCTGCCGGTGACGCAGAGGTTGCCGAGGGCGTAAGAGAGCGGTCAGGCGACAGCGTTCAACTATCAGCGGCGGCCGCGAGCAACGGAGCTTGAGTGGCGGCGTCCGTCGCCGGTCGTGGCGTGGCGCCCTGGCGCTTCCGGCGTCGCGGCGTGACCTTCGGCGACGACGAGTAGGCGCGGGCGAGTGCCACCGCCTCCTTCCGCAGCTCCGCGCGCAGGTCGGCCGGCGCGAGCACTTCGACGCGGTCGCCCCAGCTCCGCGACCCAGCGGCCGATCTCCATCAAGCTGGCCACCGTGACGGTGAGGATGCAGCCGCCGTCATCGAGATCGTCGAGCGACTGCGACGGGTGCCATCGTGACTCCCGCACGCGCCACGCGACGTTGGGCGCGAACCGCAGCTTCACCGTGCGGCCTTCGCCCCAGATGATCCCCCACGCCGACGACAGGAGCCCGTCGATGTTCAGGTCGGCCGGCACCTCGAACGCCTGCGGCAGCATGTCGGCCGAGATGATGCGCTCGATCTTGAACGTGCGGATCTGCCCGTGCGTGCGCGAGTAGGCGATGAGGTACGTCGCGAACCCGGCCGCGCTCGGTTCCAGGAAGTACGGGTTGACGATCACTTCCTTCGTGCGGTGCTTGCCGGCGGAGCGGTACGTCATGCGCAGGCTGCGCCGCTTCGCCCATGCCTCGGTCACGGCAACGAGATTGCGCGAGAAGTCGGCGTCGAGCGGCCGCGCGCCGAGCGACTCCGCGGCGGCCGCCACCTGGTCGCGGACGGCGGGCGGCATGATGGCGGCGATGCGCTTGAGGGCGGCGGCCGCGTACGGGTCGCCCTCATCGCTATAACGCAGGAACAGGCGTGTGGCGATGAGCACGGCGCGCGCCTCCTGCAACGTCAGGCTCACCGGGCCGAGGCGCTCCTCCTGCATGAGCGCGTAGCGGCCCTTCTCCTCGGTCAGCGGCACGCCGGCTTCGCTCTGAAGCACGAGCAGGTCGCGCTGGATCGTGCGGGCGTGGACGCCGGTGAGGCGTGCGAGCTCGTGCACCGTGTAGCCCGCACGGCGGCCGCGGAGCAGTTCTTGGAGGCGGTTGAGTCGCACCGAGCGGCGTTGAGGCGTCATCGTAGCCACCATGCTACTGCCCGAAGGAGGCATCCGAAAGATCGGCGGTGACGACCGTAGTTGTCGCGCCGTCCCCCTAACCTGATGCTGGCGGATCGCCCGCAAGGCGGTGGGAGGACAGTATGCAGGTCAGCGATGAGGTCGAAGTCTTCGCCTACGAGGCCGGCGAGGAGGTCGTGGCGGCGCTCGCGGGCGTCGAAGCATTCGACGTGGACCGGTGCGCCATGGTGCCCGGCGTGTGCATGCCGGCGTGGACCATCGGCCGCATCGTGGCGCGTGCGTGGCGCGGCGGGCGGCCTGCGTACGTCCTGCGCTTCCGGCACCATGGCGCGGCGTGCTTCTGCGTCGCCGGCGAAGACGCGATCGAAGGTACGGCGTAGCTCAGAACGTGATCACGCTGCGCGCGACCTCGCCCGCACGGAGCGCGTCGAACGCGTCGTTGATGCCTTCGAGCGGGTAGCGGCGCGACACCAGCTCATCGAGCTTCAGCTTGCCAGCCATGTACAGGTCGACGAGTCGCGGCATGTCGGCGCGCGGCCGCGTCGAACCGTAGTAGCAGCCGCGCAACACCTTCTCCTCCAGGAACGCCGTGGCGCTGATCGTTGCCTCCGACCCGAACGGCGCCATGCCGACGACGATCGCCTCTCCGCCGCGGTGCACCATGTCGAACGCCTGCGTGATGGCGGCGGGCAGGCCGATCACCTCGAACGCGTAGTCGACGCCGCCGCGCGTCAGGTCTTTGACCGCTTGCACCGGGTTGTCCTTCGACGCATCGACGACGTGCGTGGCGCCGAACGTCTTCGCCATCTCCAGCTTGTTCGCGCGCACATCGACCGCGATGATGCGCTCCGCCCCGGCGAGCGCGCACCCCTGGATGACGTTGAGGCCGACGCCGCCCGTGCCGATGACGGCGCAACTGCTGCCGGCCCGCACGCGCGCGGTGTTGATCGCGGCGCCGACGCCGGTCATCACGCCGCATCCGATGAGCGAGGCGCGGTCGAGCGGCATGTCGGGCCGGATCTTCACGAGCGCTCCCTCGTTCACGACCATGTACTCCGCGAAGGCCGACATGCCGGCGAACGGCACGCCCATCTTGTCGCCGATGCGCAGCGTCGGCGAGGTGACGCGCGCCTTCGTGCAGAGGTTTGGACGGCCGATGGAGCAGTACTCGCAACGGCCGCAGAACGGCACGAAGAGCAGGATCACGTGGTCCCCCGGCTCGACGTACGTGACGCCTTCGCCGGCGCGCTCGATGACGCCGGCGGCCTCGTGGCCGAGCACCGCGGGCAGCGGCGTGGGCCACGCGCCGTCGATGAAGTGCAGGTCGCTGTGGCAGATGCCGGCGGCGGCCGTCTTCACGAGCACCTGTCCGGGTCCGGGCTCTTCCAGCCCAACGTCTTCGATGACCAGCGGCTTCTTGACTTCGCGGAGGACGGCTGCCTTCATGACGTTGCTCCTGTCGCTATCGATCAGATTGTGGGCTGCGCACCATGTACACCAGGTCGTCAACGTGAGCCGGCGCAGCCGCGTGGTGAGGGTAGCCTAATGCGCGCCCGGCGCGGCGGTCTAGAGGGCGCGAGTCAGCCGTCAGGCGCGGCTGGTTCTTGATCATACGCTCGCGCATGCCGTCCGTGAGCGGGCCCATGGAGTGACCTTCGCCGAAGATCTGCGTGGTGACGCCCTGCTTGAGGTCACTGAGGGAGCGTGGATCTTGCAGCATGCTGAAGTACGCATGGCTCAGCATGTTGATGAAGCCGGGCGCCACGGCCAGGCCGGCGGCATCGATCACGGTGCCGGCGCGCGCGTCCGCGGGCGCGCCGATCGCGGCGATGCGGTCGCCGGCGATCGCGACGTTGGCGGTGTAGGGCTCGCCGCCGCTGCCGTCGAACACCTGGCCGTTGCGGATGATCAGGTCGAATGTACGGCTGGAGCCGGCGTCGGCGGACATCAGCGTTCGCCGCGCCAGCGCACTTCGTAGAGGCGCACGGGATCCTCAAAGCCGCGCATCGCGGCCTCGCCGCGGTCGGCGAACAGGAACCCCTTGCCGGCGACGAGCTGGCGAACGACGTCGGAGGTCAGGACCTCGCCCGCGCCGGCGGTATCGCACACGCGCTTCGCAAGCTGGACCGCCGTGCCGAACAGGTCGTCGCCCTCCTGCACCGGCTCGCCGGCGTTGATGCCGATGCGGACCGTGACGCGCTCGGCCGGCGCCCCGTCGTTGTGGTCGGCGAACGCCTGTTGAATGGCGATGGCGCACTCGACGGCGCTCGACGCCGTGGGGAACCAGGCCATGATGCCGTCGCCGGTGTGTTTCACCTGCGTGCCGCCGAACGTCATCAGCCCGTCGTTGACGATGTCATTGTGCAGGCGCACGAGTTCTTGCGCCGCGGCGTCGCCCAGACGCTGCGTGAGCGCGGTCGAGCCCTCCATGTCCGTGAACATGATCGTGCGGAAGCCGCCGACCGGTGCGGGCCGCGCGGCGTCTTCGGGGTGGGGGTGTGGCCGACGCTGTGGTGGGGCAGCCGCGGCATCGACGCCGACAAACTCGGTGATCAGGTCGATGTTGGCGACCATGTCTTTTGTGAACGGTGAAAGCGACGCCCCATCGATGATCTTCAGCCGGGCGCGGGGGATGCGTGCCGCGAGCCGGCGCGCGACGTTGACGCCGAGGACCGGGAGGTCGCGGCGGTGCAGGACCAGCGTGGGCGCCTGGATGAGCGGGAGCAGATCGTCCACGTCCCGGTCTCTGGTGTCTCGCCAGTACCTGGTCGCCTCTTCATGCGAGAGCGCATCCTGCATGTACAACGCCAGCCGATGCGCCGACTCGCCTTCCTCCCAGCCGAACACCGTGTGGGCCAGCGTCTCCGTGAACAGGCTGTAGTTCACGTCGAGCAGGTTGTCGAGCGCCTGCGAGTACTGATGGTTCCGGGAGTCCGCGCCGCTGGCGAAGGCGCACCACAGGATGAGGTGCGACACGCGCTCCGGGTGGCGAGCGGCGTAGGCGATGGCGACCGGGCCTGATGCGAAACAGCCGAACAACGCGAACCGGTCGATCCCCAGCCGGTTGACCACGGCATCGAGGTCGAGGATCGCGTTGTCGAGCGAACAGTCCACGCCGGCGCGCTCCGAGAGTCCCGAGCCCCGGCTGTCGTAGCGGACCACGCGCATCCGCTCCATGAGGTGCTCGTACCAGTGCCGCCAGTCCGGGATCTGCCACTCACGCTCGATGTGGCTCCACGGCATGGCCGGGGGCGGGTCGATAATGGGCACGCCCGCGCCAAGCTCCCAGAAGGCGATGCTGACGCCGTCCGACGTCGTGGCGTACTGGATGCGAGGCTCCATCTACGTATCGTACAACCTCGGGAGCCGCGCGGTCAGCGATCAGCAGCCGCTCGCGTTACGAATCTCGAAGACTTCGAAGCCGGCGCCTGAATGGGCGAGACTGGCGCAGCCGTCCGGGCCTCCGGCTGCCATCTCGGCGAGCAGATGGTGCTCGTTGGTCCCGTACCGCCGGTCGTACGCCTCGTAGACGATGACGAAATCGACGTGGCGGTGGCGGAGGAACGCGAGATACTCCTCCGTGGTGGGGAAGCTGCGGCGGTCGATGCTTTCGGGGAACGGCTCGGAGTCGAGGCGGCCGCCGTTGCGCACGATGTCGTACATCCCGACCTTGCCGTCGCCGACGCGGAGGATGCGGTACGTGGCGCCGGGCACGAAGTCCGCGGAGTCGATATAGCCGTTGACGCCGGTGTCGGCGGTGCGGACGAGCGCGCCCCATGCGTACTCGTTCTGCCGCGCCGGCACGAGCACGAGGTTCAGGGCGATCAGCCCGACGAAGATGGCGGCCGGCACGCGCCGCAGCGGCGCCCGGCGCATGACGAGCACGATGAACGGTGCAGCGACGACGATCGCGCGCAACACGACCGTCCCGAAGAAGTTGGCGAGGAGTTCGCCGGCCGATACGTCTTCGACCGTCGGCGATGCCAGCGTCAGCCACGTGGAGGGCGCGGCGATCGCGAGCGAGGCGGCGTAGCACGCAAGCAGTCGGGACCGCTGCGGCTCCCAGTACAGGCGCGCGAGCACCAGCACGCCGGCGATTGGTAAGAAGACGGCCGGGTGCGTTGCCTGCGCGGCGCCGAGCAGCAGCGCGGCGAGCACGTGGCGATCGTTGCGCCAGCTCGCGATCGCGGCGAAGAGCATCGCCGTCGCCCAGAGAAACGGCAACTGGCCCAGCAACGGCGCCTCGACGAGCATGGGCTCGACGAGCAGGATCGCGAACCACCATCCCACACGCAGCTCCGGGAACGCCCACCACATCGTCGTCACGACGCCCACAAAGCCGGCGACGAGCCACAGCGTCACGATCCAGTCGCCGAACAGCGGCCGCAGCAGCGCGGCCGTGAACCACGGCGCGAAGCCGTACGGAAACGCGTACGCGTCGCCGTGGCCGATGACCGGCATGTGGAGTGGGACGCCGTGCCCGTGCCAGAAGCGGTCGGCGACGTACCAGACGTGGATGTAATTGTTGAGGGAATCGTTCGTCGCGAAGATGCGGTGGCTCAGGATGAGCGCCAGCCCGGCCGCCCAGGCGATGCACGTCGCCAGCAGCGCAGCGTTGGCGGGATCTCGCACCCACGACGTGAGCGCGCGGCTCCGCGCCCCGCGCTCGGCGCTTCGGTTAGTCTGTAGGAGCATGCTCAATCCACCCGGCACTGAGGATAACAGGGCGGCCGATCCGGCATCAGGCAGGCCCGCCGCCGGGCTGCGAGGCGTCGCGCCGTGGGTCATGGCCGCCGCGGGGGCGGTGGCGCTGCCGCCGCTGGCCGTGCTCGGCGCGCCCGTCCACGCATCGCCGCTGCAGGCCGCCGTCGCGGCGCTGCTGGCAATCGCCGTCGGCATGGCGGCCAGCCCGCTCGCGAGCCGCTGGCTGGCGCCGGTGTCGATCGTGCTCGCGGGCACTGCCGCGTGGCTGCTCGCGCAGGCCTCCTACCCCGTCGCTGCGTGGATCATCGCGCCGCTCGTGGGCATTGCCGCCGGCTTCTGTTGGCCGCGTCGTGCCGCGCCGCGCTGGCCCGCGCTGCTTCCAGCCGCGGCACTCGCCGCAGCCGTCGCCATGCTGCGGTTCACGGCGGGGCGCGATGCGGCGATGGCTGCCGGCGCGCTCTTGATGACGGTCGCGGCGCTCGCTTCGGCCGTCGAGTCGCCGTCCGCGCCGAGCCGGGCGTTGCGGTTGGTGGCCGCGGGCGCGGTGGCGCTGCTCGTCGCGGGAGTTACGGTGGCGTACGTCGGCGCGACGACGCCCGGCGTGACGTGGTTCGGGTCGCTCGTGCATCACGGCCCGCGCGACCGGAACGAGGTGGCGATCACGTTCGACGATGGCCCCTCCCCGCCGTACACGCTGCAGATCCGCGACATCCTCGACGCGTACGGCGCGAAAGGCACGTTCTTTAGCGTCGGCAAGGCGCTCGATGCGCGGCCCGACGTCTCGCGCGCGTTGATCGACGACGGCCACCTGCTCGGCAACCACTCGTACCGCCACGACGCCGTGCGCTGGCTCGACCCTCGCTATCCGGAGCTGCAGGCCACGGAGGACGCCTTCAAGCGCAACCTGGGCGTCTGCCCGGCCCTGTACCGGCCGCCGCACGGCAACCACACGCCGTTCATGGCTCGCGTCGTGGAGGACCACGGCATGACCATGGTGACGTGGGACGTGTCGGCGGGCGACTGGGCGACCGGCGACGGCGAGCTCGTCGCCAGGCGCGTGCTCGACAAGGTCAAGCCCGGGTCGATCATCCTGCTCCACGATGGCCTCGACGGCAACATCGGCGCCGACCGTAGCGTAGTCCTCGAAGCGCTGCCGCTGATTCTCGACGGCCTGCGCGAGCGCGGCCTCAAGCCGGTGCGGCTCGACGAGTTGCTTGGCGTGCCGGGTTATCTTGAGACCTGCTAATCCAGGCCGGCGAGGTTGGGGGGACAACGCGCGATTCCACTATCATGGGGTGTGCGGAGGAAGGCATAGTTGGTATCGATAAGCGCGCCGGGGCAAGCGGCGGGCACGCGCGTCGTCCGCGCGGTCGTGGTGGATGACGATGAACGCCTGCTTGGCGTGATCAAGCGGGGACTCCGCCTTCACGGGTTCGAAGTCACGACCTTCGCCGACCCTCACGAAGCGTTGATCTTCCTCGAAACGCGGCCGGCCGATGTGGTCGTGCTCGACGTCATGATGCCCGACATCGACGGCGTGTCGCTGTGCCGCCGCCTGCGGCAGTCGAACTCGGTGCCCATCCTCATGCTCTCGGCGCGCGACACCGTCCCCGACCGCATCCTGGGGCTGGAGTCCGGGGCGGACGACTACGTCACCAAGCCGTTCGAGATCGCCGAGTTGGCCGCGCGCCTGCGAGCGCTCATGCGCCGGACGGAACGGGAGAGCGTCGACGAGAAGCTGGTGTACGCAGACCTGGCCGTCGACACGCGCCGGCACCAGGTGACGCGAGATGGGCAGCCGATCGCGCTGACGCCAACGGAGTACCGCTTGCTCGAATACTTCATGCACAACCCGGAGGTCGTGCTGGCGCGAGAGGCGGTGCTGCTGAACGTCTGGGGATACGAGGGCGGCGAGTCGAACTACCTCGATGTCCACGTCGGACATCTGCGGGAGAAGCTGGAAGCGGGCGGCCGGACACGGCTCATCCAGACCGTGCGCGCGTTCGGCTACGCCCTGCAGGACAATTAAGTGTCACTCCGCATCCGCCTCACGCTTCTCTACAGCCTGCTGTTCGCGATCCTGATCGCCGCGTTCGGCGCGATCGTGTATCTACAGACGTCAAAGCGGTTGTATTCATCGATCGACGACACGCTCCGGACGCGGGCGGAGCGCGTCACGTCGGAGAACGCGGACGCCGCCGGATCGCCGACGAACATCGAAGCGGACCAGTCGGTGCTGGATGAGATCGCGGCGCCGGGCGTGTACGTCGAGATCCTGACGCAGGACGGCGGCGTGGTGGCGCGCTCGAACAACCTGACGGCGTCGCTGCCGGTGCGGACGCGCAACCGGCCGGTCAGCGCCAATCCCTCGTTCGAGACGCACCACACGTTCAACGGCGAGCGCGTGCGCGTGCTGTACGAAGAGGTCGCGCTTCCGAACCAGAGCGAGCCGGGGCGCCTTCTCGTCGCCCGGTCGTTGCACCCGACCGACGCGACGCTCGACCGCATCCGCATCGTGCTGATCGGCGGCGGTATCGCGTTCCTGATCGTCGCGAACGGGCTCGCGTACCTAGTGGCGGCGCCGGCGCTGCGTCCGTTGCGCCAGGCGACGGGTACCGCCGCCGAGATAGAGGCGACGGCCGACTTTTCGCGCAGGATCTCCGGCGGCGACCAGCCGGGCGAGGTCGGCGACCTGGTCCGCACGCTCAACGAGCTGATCGCGAAGGTGGAGACAACGCTGGACGCGCATCGCTCGTTCCTCGCCGACTCGTCGCACGAGCTGCGGCGGCCGCTGGCGGTGCTGCGCGGCAACCTGGAAGTGCTGGCGAGCGGGGCGCTGCCGGCCGAGGAGCGCGAACAGGTCATCGCCGAAACGGAGGCCGAGTCGCGCCGGATGAGCCGCATCCTCGCGGACCTGCTGATGCTGTCGCAGGTGGACGCGCGACTCATCCTGCAGATGCAGCCGCTTGACCTCGGCGAGTTGCTGCGCGGCGTCGCCGAGCACGAACGGCAGCGCTTCCCGGCGCGCCAGATCGAGGTCGAACGTGCCCGACGCGTCGATCCGCGTCGAGGCGGACGAGCAGCGCGTGCGGCAGATCCTCGAGAACCTGCTGGAGAACGCGGCCCGCTACTCCGACCCCGGCAAGCCCATCCGCATCGGCGCGCGCCGGAACGGCCGCTTCGCCGTGACCGAGGTCAGTGACGAAGGCCCGGGGATGAGTGAGGACGAGGTGCGGCACGCGTTCGAACGGTTCTTCCGCGGGTCGCGCGGCCGGCGCACGCACCAGGATGGCAGCGGCCTGGGCCTCGCGATCGTCCGCCACATCGCCGAGGCGCACGGCGGCGGCGCGGCGCTGACATCGACTCCGGCGGGGACATCGGTGCGCGTCGAGTTGCCGCTTTCCATAAGCAACCCATAGCCGTTCTTCAGTCCAGTTTCACAAGACCTTCATCTACCTCCATATACATTCCCTGACAGGAGAGGTGGTAGATGAGAGTTCCCCCGGCGAAGATTCACATTCCAGAAGAAGACCGTCGCGAGATCCTGGCCACGATCGATGAGTGCCTCGCGACCGGACAGTTGACGCTCGGCAAGCACGGCGCCGCCTTCGAGGAGGCGTTCGCGCAAACGGCCGGCGCGAAGCACGCCATCGCGGTCAGCAGCGGAACGAGTGCGCTCGAGATCATCTTCCGCTCGATCGGCGTGGCCGGCGGCGAGGTGATCGTGCCGGCCAACACGTTCTTTGCGACGCCGGCTGCGGTGCAGCACGCCGGCGGCACGGTGCGGTTCGCCGAGTGCGACCCGGCGACGTACGCCATCGACGTCGACCACGCGAAGTCGCTGATCAACGAGAAGACGCGCGCGCTGGTCGTCGTCCACATCGGCGGCGTCATCACGCCGCGCATCGGCGAGTTGCAGGCGATGTGCGCGGCCGCGGGCATCCCGCTGGTCGAGGACGCGGCGCACGCGCACGGCAGCACGCTCGACGGCAAGCCGGCCGGCAGCTTTGGGCTGGCGGCGGCGTTCTCGTTCTACCCGACCAAGGTGATCACGTCGGGCGAGGGCGGGATGATCGCGACGAGCGACGATCAGATCGACGAAGAGGCGCGCGTCTACCGCGACCAGGGCAAGGCCGGCTTCACTTCGAACTTCCACACGCGCCTCGGCAACAACTGGCGCCTGAGCGAGCCGCACGCCGTCATCGGCCGGTCGCAGCTCAAGCGGCTGCCGGAGTTCATCGCCGCGCGGCGGCGCATCGCCGCGATCTACGACCGCGCGCTGCCGTCGGCGGGTATCGCGCCGCTCGCGGTGCCCGCGGGCGTCGTCAGCAACTACTACAAGTACATCGCGATGCCCCCAGCGGGCGTCGACCGCGTCGCGCTCAAGAAGAAGCTGCGGGAGACCTACGACGTCGGGCTGAGCGGCGAGGTGTACGAAGCGCCGTGCCACCTGCAGCCGGTGTTCGGGCCGCTCGCGAACGGCACGCTGCCCGTCGCGGAGGAGCTCTGCGCGCGGCACATCTGCCTGCCGGTCTCGGCGGTGATGACGGACGACGACGCCGAATACGTCGTCGAATCGTTGGGCAAGGCGCTCGCCGACGTGCGGGTGGCGGTGGAGGCATCGATGAGGGTTGCGGTTACGGGCGGCTGCGGGTTCATCGGATCGCACGTCGTCGACAAGCTGAGCGACCAGAACCTGGACGTGCGCGTGCTCGACCACGCCGGCACGCCGCACCGGGACGACGTCGAGCACCTGCGGGTCGACATCATGGATCAGCGGGCGCTGAACGAGGCGACCCGCGGCATCGACGCCATCTTCCACCTGGCGGCCGTCGCCGATGTCAACAACGTCGCGGCCGACCCGACGGGTTCGGTAGCGCTGAACGTGCTCGGCACGGCGAACGTGCTCGAAGCGGCGCGCCAGAACGAGCTGCGCCGCGTCGTGCTCGCGAGCACGGTCTGGGTCTACGGCGCGGCGCGCGAGGAGCGGGTCGACGAGACGGCGTGCTTCGATCCCGCGCTGACCGGCCACGTCTACACCACGACCAAGATCGCGGCCGAGATGCTCTGCCACGACTACTGGACGCTCTACAAGGTGCCGTTCACCGTCCTGCGCTACGGCATCCCGTACGGGCCGCGCATGCGCCCGTCGCTGGTCATCCCGATCTTCATGCGCAAGGCGCTGGCCGGCGAAGCGATGACCGTCGCCGGCGACGGCAGCCAGCACCGCAAGTTCGTCTACGTCGAGGACCTGGCCGACGCGCACGTGCTGGCGCTCGCGCCGGAGGCGGAGAACCAGACGTACAACCTCGACGGCTCGGAAGAAGTGACGATCCTGCGCATCGCGGAGACGGTGCACAAGCTGCTCGGCGGCAAGGGCATCGAGTTCGTGCCGGCGCGCGCGGGCGACTACGGCGGCAAGCAGGTCTCGTCGACAAAAGCGGCGCGGGAGATCGGCTGGACGCCGAAGGTGGACTTCGAGACGAGGCATGGAGCGCACGGTGGCCTGGTTCCTGGAGACGCAGGGGCAGCCGGTACTGAACAAGGCATGATCGAGTCGCCGGCGCAACCCGAGATCAGGGCATCGGTGCCGCCGCGACGCGGGCGTCCGCGTCTGATCGCCGTGATGCCGGCGTACAACGAAGATGCGACGATCGCCGGCGTACTGGAGCACCTGTACCCGCTCGTCGACCGCCTGCTGATCGTCGATGACGGCTCCGTGGACCGCACGCGCGAGGTCGTCTTCGAGTGGCTCGCGGACAAGCCGCACGCGCAGCTCATCTCCTTCAACAAGAACCGCGGCATGTCCGCCGCGTACTACGAGGCGTTCCAGCACCTGGGCCGCATGGTCGCGCTGGGTCAGGTAGATGCCGGACGATGTCGTGCTGACCGTCGACGCCGACGGCCAGCACGACCCCGCGAGCATGGACCTGCTGCTCCAGCCGATCCGCGAGGGCGCCGACGCGGTCATCGCGCGGCGCGACTTCCGCCTGTACCCGCGGTACAAGCGCATGGGCAACTGGATCATGTCGGCATGGGCGTCGATCTGGTCCGGGCGGCGCTTTCAGGACGTCGAGTCCGGCTACCGTGCGTTCCAGGTGGGGCCGCTGCTCGACGCTCTCCAGTACTACAAGGGCTACAAGTACAGCGAGACGGTCGAGATCGCGGTCATCCTGCCGATCCTCGGCTACAAGATCCACGACACCACGCTCGTCGATATCCCGGTGTTCCGTTCGCGCACGCGGATGAAGGACGTGATCATCGACCTGGTGGCGATGCCGTGCGCCTGGTGGCGCGTCATGGCGGCGCGCCGTTTACCGAAAGGCGTGCCGACGTGGTTCGCCTACTGGGTGCTGCCGCTGTTCTTCCTGACGGCGATCGGCGGCCTGTTGCGCATCTTGACGCGCACCATCTACCTGGCCGATGACACGATCAACAACTACGCGCACGTCTGGTACATCAGCGACCGGCTCTTCGGCAGCGGGCACATCCCGATACGGTTCGCGGAGCTCGATGGCGGGCGCGCGTTCACGTTCCCGTACGGCCTGACACCGTGGCTTCTGAACGCGCTTGCGTACCCACTGCTCGGCGACTGGTCGGTGACGTTCTTCCTCGTACTTGGCGGCGTTGCCGCGGTGGCCGGCGTGATCCTCGTCCGGCCTGCGATGCGCGACCCGTGGTTGATGCTGCTGTTCATCGCCAATCCGTTCTTCATCGATGCGCTGGCCGGGGGGCAGTACGCGTTCCTGTGGTCCGTCGCCGGGTTCTTCGCGCTCGTCTGGTGCGTCGAGCATCGCCGCTGGCCGCTCGCCGCGGGCTGCATGTGGTTCACCGTGAGCACACATCCGATCGAGGGCGGCCTCGGCGTGCTGGCGTACGTGGCGTGCTGCGCCGTCATGCGCCCGCGGACGCGCATGCCGCTGCTCGCCCTGAGCGCGCTGGTCGCACCGTTGCTGGCGCCGTCGATCTACTTCGCCGTGCGCACGCCGGCGGTGGCGGAGAACTCGGTGGGCGCCATCGCCGCGTCGATTCTCCAGGACTTGCCGCGACGCGGATCGGTCATGGCCGCACCGTTCGCGCTGGCGTGGGCCGCGCCCCTGCTGCGCAGTCACTATCGCTCGTTGGGCGTAGCATTCGCGGCGGCCGCCGTGCCCGTCGTGCTCGTGAGCGGCGGCGCGCTGTCGCGCGCACCGGGCCTCAGCAACTTCACGCGCGAGGGGAGCTACGCGGGCATCGTCTCGGCCGCGTCGAACGACTACAAGGGCTACCTGGCGTCGCCGGACTTCCGCGGCGGCATGGTGTACCGCGTCCTCAGCCCGAACGAGCGCGAGCAGGGCGCGTACTACCTCATGCGGCGCCATGGCGTGCTGGCCAACGAGTTCTTCGGCGAGAGCCAGAAGCGCCGAAGCTGGGATGAGCAGCGCTATCGCTGCTACCTGGCGGCGAAACACGTCGACCGCGTGGTCGTGGAGAGCGGGTATCGCAAGCAGTTTCCGACGAATGAGTCCGTCGCTGCTCGATGGCCTCGTGGCCCGAGGACAGGCGCGCGTCACGTACGGCGCGGCCGGCGACCGCATCGCCGTATACGACGTGACGCCGTTCCGCGACAGCGGGCCGGCGCCCGCGTCTGTGAAGGAGTGCGGGCGGCTATGAAGCTGAGCGCCGTCCGCGATGCGGCCTTCGGCTCGCTGGATGTCGTCCGGCGGGCTGCGCCGTTGCTCGCGATCGGCTTTCTGGTCGATGCGGCGTTCCTGTTCGTGTTCCTCATCGCGCTTCAGTCGTACCTGCCGGAGTCACTGCACGAGAGCGATGCCATCGCCGGCTACGCGCTCGCGGCCTTCGGCCTCGCGAAGCTCGTAACGCAACTCGGCAGCGGCTTTGTCGCTGACCGGCTGGGCACGCGGCGCGCGCTGATCCTGGGCACCGCGCTGCTGCTCATTGCCGATGCGTCGATCCTGCCGCTGGCGCACGTCGCGCCGTGGCTGATCATCGGTGCCGGCGCGGTCGAGGGGCTCGGATCATCGGTCACATGGCCGGCGCTGTACTCGGCCGGCGCGTCGCGCGTGGCCAGCGACCAGCGGGGACGGTTCACGGCGCTGCTGACGCTGGCAACGGGCGGGGCCCTCGTCGCCGGGCTGGGTGGCGGTGGCTTCCTCAACCACGTTGCGTCGTTCAACGCCGCGATGATCGCCCCCATCGGCGCGGTCGGTACGGCGTTCGTGCTGGCGTTGCTGACGCCGCTCTCCGCGAACGAAGCGGCGACGCGCTCGGAGGCCGAGATCCCGGCGTTGGGCGAGGTCCGATCGATCATCAGCTCGCCGCGGCGCACGGCGTTCGCGCTGCTCGTACTGAGCGAGGCTGCGGCGCTGGGTGCGCTCACCGCCGCGTTCCGTTCCTACGGCCGCGATGTGCTCGACGTGTCACTTGCCAGACAGGCGCTGATGCTCGCGCCGGCGGCCCTGCTCGGCGGCCTGCTGGTCGTGCCCGGCGGCGCCATCGCCGACCGGTTGGGCCCAAGGCGCGTGATGGCCGCGGGCTTCGGCGTCACCGGCGTCTGTTTGTTGCTGCTGTCGCGCTGGAGCGATCCGGCGTTCGTCGTGGCGACCGCGGCGCTTGCGGGCGCCGGCTTCGGGCTCGCCGTGCCGACGATCGCCTCGACCATGATGTCGCTCGCCGGGCCCAGCAACACCCGCGGCGGCATCATCGGCTGGTTCATGACGATGGACGGGCTTGGGCACGCGGCCGGGCCGGCGGCGGCGGGCATCCTGCTCGGCCTCTTCGGCGCGCCGGCGGTGATGATCGCGGCAGGCGTGCTCTTCCTGTTCGTCACGTACGGCGCGCTGTCGTCGCGCCTCGGCGAGCACATGGACGTCGAAGTCGTGGCCGTTCCTGCCGGGCGCCCTGATTCAGTAGCGGGAGGATAGACATGAAAGTGCTCGTAACAGGCGGCGCCGGCTTCATCGGCTCGCACGTGGTCGAGGCGTTGCGTTCGCGAGGCGACGACGCGCACGTGCTCGACGACCTGAGCAAGGGGCAGGTGACGAACCTGCCGGGGCGCGTCCCGCTGCACGTGCTGGACATCGCGTCGTCATCGCTCGATCGGCTGTTTGTCGACGGGCGCTACGACGCCGTCGTCCACTGTGCGGCGCAGACGAACGTGATGCGCTCGCTCGCCGATCCCGATCTCGACCGGCGGATCAACGTGGAGGGTCTCGAGCGTGTGCTGAACGCGGCGGAAGCCGGCGGCGTGCGCCGGTTCGTGTTCATCTCGTCGGGCGGCGCGGCGTACGGCGAGACGCCCGTACCCGCGACCGAAGAGACGCCGCCGCGGCCCGACAACCCGTACGGCCGGCACAAGGTGCAGGGCGAAGCGATCGTCGCGTCGCGAGCGATCTCAAGCGCGTCGCTGCGGCTGTCGAATGTGTACGGCGCGCGTCAGCGCTCCGACGCGGAGGGCGGCGTCATCAGCATCTTCGCCGGCCGCCTCGCCGCGGGGTTGCCGCTGCGGATCTACGGCGACGGCGACCAGGAGCGCGACTTCGTGCACGTGTCGGACGTCGTGGCGGCG
Organism: uncultured Chloroflexia bacterium; assembly: GCA_963701135.1. Lineage (GTDB taxonomy): Bacteria > Chloroflexota > Dehalococcoidia > DSTF01 > JACRBR01 > CAYJMJ01. Next base: position 1,107,579 of record OY969567.1, on the reverse strand, counting down.
ATCGTGCTCGCGCTTGACGACGACTCGATGACCGGCGTCTGGAACGTCGGCACGGGACGGCCGGCGAGCGTCAGTCGCGTCGCGCGGCTGATGCTGGACGCGTTCGGCGGCGCCGGTGGCGGCATCGAGTATCTTTCGGCGCGGCCGGAGGTCCGCCAATCCTGTCTGGACGTCGCCAGGCTGATCGGCACGGGCCGCTGGGCGCCCCGGACCGATTTGCCGTCCGGCATCGTCGCGCTCGCGACGGCGATGGCTACAGCGCGCTAGCCCGAGGAGCTAGTCGGCGCGAGCGAGCAGCCCGGATTCGACCGCCCAGGCGGCGATCTGCGCGCGTGAGGAAAAACCAAGCTTCGACAAGATGTTGCCGACGTGCGTCTCGATGGTCCGTTCGCCCAGCACCAGCTCCTCGGCCATGTCGCGGTTCGAGCGGCCGCGAGCGACGAGCGCCGCCACCTCGCGCTCGCGCGCCGTGAGGCCGCCGAACGCCGCCTTCTCCGCCTGGCGCGCCGTTGGGCGCCGCTTCGTGCCGGCGGGCTCCGCCGCCGCGGCCAGGAAGCGCTCGCGGAGCTGCGCATCATCGATGCTTGCGGCGAGCGCTTCCATGACGGCGTCAGCCTCGCGCGACTCGCGATCGGCGTCGGCCGGCCGGCCTGATGCGCGATACAGGCCCGCGAGGTCGCGCTGTATCTGCCCCAGCCACGGCATCGCGTCGCATTCACGGGCGCCGCGCTTCGCGTCGCAAAGGGCGGCCTCCGCCTCGTCGATGCGGCGAAGGCCCGCGAGGGCACGACCCCTGAGACGCAACAACGGCGGGATCGGCTGCGCCGGCTCCGCGTGGACCGCCGAGTCGATCAGACCATCGGCGATGCAGAGCGCGTCTTCGAAATCATGCTCGGCCAGCGCCAGCTCGCCCCATGCCCAGTGCAACCGCCGCTCGGTGTGGTTCCTTGGCTGCTGATCGCGGGGCATCGTCGCGCTGAGCAATGATCGGGCCTGCGCGCCCTCGCCCCGCAGCATGTACGCGAGCGCGAGACATGACGTGATGTTCCCGCGCCACCATCCGGAGCCCAGACGTTGCACGAGCGGCTGCGCTTCCTCGAGGTGGTGGATGGCGAGGTCGGCGATCTGCATCAAGTAGTAAAGGTGGCCCAGCGTAAACCGGGCGGCGATGATCCACTGCTCGTGTCCGATCTCCGTCGCGATCCGCAGCGCTTCCCCGGCGTGCGCCAGGCCCTCGCTGAACCGGCCGAAGAAGCCGATGGACGCGTAAGCGAAGTGCGCGAACGCCTCGCCGCTTGCCCAGCCGATGCGACGGGTCAATTGCAGCGCTTCGTCGAGATCGTGGCGGCAGTCCTCGATCGACCGTCCTTGCCACTCGACGGTTTCATGCATCGCGGGCGTGGCGAAGGTGCCGAGCGACGTGAGGCTCGAAGCCAGGCCCTGGGAGTCATCGACCTTGCGAAAAATCTGGACCGCGCGCTTGTAGTTCTCCACGCAGGCGCTCATGTCGCCGTGGAGGCCGTTCGCCATGCCGAGGAGGTCGTACGTCTGCGCGCGGCCCGCGTCATCATCGAGCTCATCGAAAACCGTCAACGCATCGCGGTGCGCCTTGATGCCCTCCGCGGTCTCGCCGGTGTTGACGAGCCAGTTGCCAAAGCGGTTGAGGCTCGTGGCGATCAACGTCGGCTGGCCAAGCGTACGCGCGAGGCCGGTGGCACGGCGGAAGAACTCACCGGCGCGCCGGTAATCGCGGCCGGCCCACAGGAACCCGAGGTCCAGGAGCGCCTGCCATTCGCCCGGGCCATCGCCGGCGCCGCGCGCGATCTGGAGCGCACGCTCGTAGTCCGCGAGCGCCGCTTCGAACTCACCGACGAGCTCGTACGACTTGCCGCGCGCACGAAGTAACCTCGCGGGAGGCGTGATGTTGAGGTGTTCCGCGGCTTCGAGCGCGCGCGTGAAATGCTCGACGGCGGCTCTCGACGCATACAGTGTCTGCGCGTTCTCGCCGACGCGGCGGCAATAGTAATACGCCTCATCCCACGAACTCGCCTCGTAGAAGTGGTGCGCCAGCTCGGCCAGGTGCGCGTCGAGCGATGCGGCGTACTGTTGCCGCGTGTTCTCCGCGATCGTGCGATGGAGCGACCGGCGCTCGCGTGCGAGAAGGTCGGAGTAGATGACCTGCTGGGTCAGCGCGTGACGGAAGGCGAAGTGGTCGGCCGTCTCCTCGACGACGAGCTGAGCGCCAATCATCTCCTTCACAAGCCGCAGCAGCTCCTGTTCGTCGTGCTGGACGACGCGCTGCAGCAGCCCGAAGTCAAAGCGGCGGCCGGTCACCGCCGCCACGGTGAGCACGCGCTGTGCGTCCGCGCTGAGCTGGGCGGTGCGCACGCGCACCGCGTCGTGCACGCTGCGTGGAATACGCAGCTCGCTCATCGGCTTTCTGTCCCACGTGCCGTCCGCGTAGAAGATGTCGCCCGACGCCACGAGGGACTTGAGCACTTCTTCGATGAAGAACGGATTGCCCTCGGTGAGCGAGCAGATGGCGTCGAGGAACTCCGCCCGCACCGGCGTTTCGAGGTCGAAGATCGCGCGGATCATGCTGTTGACGTCTTCGGGCCCGAGTGGCGCCAGCGGCCACTCCACGAGCAGCCGTTCGCGCTCGAGTCTGGCGAGCGCGTGACCGAGCGCCTCGTTGGTCTCATCGCTGCGGTACGTCAGGAGCAACAGGACCGGAAGGGCGGCGATCCGGCGGGCGAGGAGCAGCAGGAACTCCAGGCTGGTGTCATCGCTCCAGTGCACGTCCTCGATGACGATCAGGAGGGGGTGGCGCGCGGCCAGGCGCGTGAAGAACTGCGCCAGCGCGTGGAACAGCCTTCGCTTCTCCTGTTCCGGGGCCAGCGGGGGCGCCGGTGACAGGCCCGCGATTGTGGCCGCGAGCTCGGGGAGGAGCTTGACCAACTCCGGCGCGTCCGGACCCATGCAGTCCGCGATCTCCTCGGAAGAGTGGGAATTCAGACAGCCACGGAGCAGGTCCAGGATCGGTGCGTAAGGGAGCGAGGCGTCGGGCTCGAAGCAGTTGCCCTGCAGCGTGAGCGCGCCGCCATCCGTTGCCGCCGCCGCGCGCGCCCGCGCCTCGGCCACCAGCCGCGACTTGCCGATGCCGGCCTCGCCGGCGACCGCCACGGCCAGCCCGCAGCCGGACGCCATCGCCTCGATGCCGCGGTCGAGGGCCTCGACGAGCCGCGCACGTCCGATGAGCACGGGACAAACGACCGCCTTGTCAGCCGCGGTGAGCACCGGCGATGGACCTCCAGTGATTTACGATCCCCCAACTGTGATTGCCTACTATACGTGCTCTGAACCCGAGCCGCGCCAGAACGAGCCAGGTGTGGGATGTGCCTAATTCGCCGCTTCTCGCAGGGCTACCCCTACGGAACTGCCCGGCTCGGTTCGACATTAACAGTGGGAAGGCTGGCGAAGCGCCGGCCTCGATGGGGTTAGCTCGTCAATCCGACGTGTTCGGGCGGTGTCGTCATGCCCTCATCCAAACGCGAGCGCGGTCAGATGCTGGTACTGACCGCCGGATTGCTCCCCGTGATTCTCGGTATGGCGGCGCTCGCCGTTGACCTCGGTGGTTATGCGGCGGACCGGCGGAGCGTCCAGAACGCCGCGGACAGCATTGCCCTGGCGGCGGCGAGGGACTTGCCGGACGTGACCGCGGCACAGGCCTCCGCGCAGTCCTGGGCGACGAAGAACCACATCGCCGCCAACCAGTATTCGTTGCAGATCACGACGAGCGGGTCGAATCCGACCGTGCGCGTCACGATCAGCAAGCCGCACGACTTCGCGTTCATCAAGATCCTCGGAATCGATGAGACGGATCTGGGCGCGCGAGCTTCCGCCGGCAAGTACTCGTTCGGGGGCAGCGCCGGCATTGTGCCGTGGTCGGTGACACAGGCGACGCTCGACGCGGCGTCTCCGGGATCCCAGGTGGTCCTGAAGTACGACGCGACCGGGGGCAGCAATGGCAACTTCGGCGCCATCCGCATCGATGGAAACGGCGCCAGCGACTACGAAGCCGCGGCGACCTACGGCAGCAGCAGCGTGATCTGCGCCGTGGGCACGCCGAACTGCACGGTAGACACCTGCGAGGCTGGCGGCCCATGTGCGGAGAACGCGCCTGAATGCGAGGGGCCGGAGTGCGCGCCGAAGACGGGCAACATGACCGGCCCGACGCAAGACGCCGTTGACTTCCGCATGTCCCACACGTCCCAAGCCTGTGATACGTTCGACGAGGTGTTCACGCCGCTGACGGCGTACGCCGCGCCGGGTGATGCGGAACTGTTGGCGTTTTCCGCGGGATTCGGCGGCAGACTGCTCTCGCCTCCGGAGGCGGCAAGCGATGCGCCCGCGTTGCCAGCCGCCCCGCCAGCCCCCGCAGGCCTGACGACAAGCAGCCCGACGGACCAGTACGCGCTGAACCAGGACTGCAACCCGTGGACCGCGGGAGCTTGCCCGCCGGCGCCCAGCACCATCGCGTGCAGCCGGCGCGTGATCATCATCCCGGTGATCGACGCGTTCGGTAACGGATCGTCGGACCCTGTGACCATTCAGAAGTTCGCGCTGGTGTACCTGGACGGCTACGACTTCGGGAACTGCAGTGGCAACAGTTGTGAGATCAAGGCTCGCTTTGTGAACGCCAACCTGACGACAGGCGCGCTCGCCGGCGCGTACGACCCGAACGCATCGGTGCAGTTCACCAAGCTGATCGAGTAAGGGGATCGCGCGAAGGCGCCCTTACACGGCCTACATCTTCGGTGCTGCCGTCGCGTTGATCGTGGCAGCAGCCGGTGCCGCGGGCTGGCGGACGCGGCGCGCATGATCGAACGGCCGTGCCGACGGATCAGCGGCGCATCGTCCCCGAGGGGCAAGGGCGCGGCCGCGCATCACGTTGACACGACGGCCGAGGCTCGCGCCGGGGCCGGGTAGTCGGCGAGTCCGGGGCCGGGCGTCTGGCTCGGGGCGCCGCGCGGGAGTTCGACCTCGACGATAGAACCTTTGCCCAATACCGACCCGATGCTGAGGACACCGCCCAGGAGGCGCACCCGTTCCGCAATTCCGGCGAGCCCAAGCCTGCCGGTGCCGGCCAGGTCGCTGAGCGTCGGCGGCACGACGAAGCCGCGGCCATCGTCCGTCACCGTCATCGTTAGCCGGTCCCCCTCGCCGTGCACGGAGATCACGGCCTGCGAGGCACCCGCATGGCGCGCGACGTTGCGCAGTGCCTCCTGAGCGATGCGGAACAGGAGCAGCTGCGTGTTCTGGGCGCAGTCGGACAACGGCGTGCTCACGTCCACCCGAATCCGGACGCCGTATTCGTCCAGGAGCTGATCGGCCAGCCACTCGAGCGCCGCCTCGAGGCCGTGGTCGTCCAGGATGCGCGGCCGCAACCCCTGACTCAACCGCCGGAGGTCTGCCAGGGTCCGCACCAGTGCCGCACGCAAGGCATGAAGCTCTCCCGCGATGCCCGCCGGGAGCCGGCCGTCCTCGCGACGGGCGAGGCTGTCCAGACGTTGGCAGATGACGAGGAGCGACTGGGCCGTCTCGTCGTGAAGCTCGAGGGCGATCCGGTTGCGTTCGTCTTCCTGGGCCGTCAGCACCTCACGCACGAAATAGCCCAGGCTCTCCTGCACCTTCTTCTGCGTCTCCACATCCTCCTGCTGCTGGACGATCACGAGGGTGAGGAGCCCGCCGACTACCATGACGCCCCCGATCTCGGGGATGGCGTGGTCGAGGGCGGTACCGATGAGGGCGCGGGGCAACAGGATCGCGCCGGTCAATGCCAGCGTGCCGAGACCGCCGCGCACGCCGAAGAAGTTGGCGGCATACATCACGGGGAGCAGGAAGAGGATGCGCTCGAGCGATTGGCGGTACGCGAGGCTGATCGGTGAATCGGCGGCGGCGGCGGCGAGCACTGGCAGGGCGTCGCCGTAGTGCAGGGCGGTACCCACCGCCATTGTTCCGGCGATCAACCAGATGCGCAGCCGGGGGGCGGCGAGGGACCGGACGGCCGTGCGCACGGTCCGCGGCGGCGCGTGAACGCTCGTCTTCTGCATGACTCCGCCTAGCGCCGTCTCGCGATGTCGGCCCCAGCCTCCACCCGGGGGGCGCGGGCGCGGGCATCGACGGCCGCGGCAGGCGGCGACGCCGCGACGCCAGCCTCCGGGCTGCTCCGCGAAGGAGCCTCGCAGCCGGGTGAGAGCGCGTCGCCGGGTGTGACGTCCTCCAGTTGCATCCAGCCACGACGCACGGCCTGGAACACCGCCTCAGTCCGGGATCCGACCCCCATCTTGTTGAAGATGTTGACGAGATGGGCCTTGACGGTCGGGACACTGAGAGCCAGTTCTGCCGCGATCTCCTTATTGCCGCGGCCCTTGCCCGCCAGCCTCAGCACCGCCATCTCCCTGTCCGTCGGGCGTTCTCCTCCGGGCTCGGACGCGGCGTGAGCGGCCGGCCGGCAGGAGCGGGCGAGGAGGCGGGCCATCACGCTTGGGTCAAGCACGGCCTCCCCGGCCATGATCGCCCTGATGGCCTGGACCAGCTCGCGCCCGCCTGCGCTTTTGAGCAGATAGCCGGCGGCGCCTGCCTCCAGCAGGCCCAGCACGTAGCGGTCATCGTCGTAGGCGCTGAGGATGAGGACGGCGGTGCCCGGGGCTGACCTCTTGATCTCCCTGGTCGCCTCGATGCCGGTGAGGCCGGGCATGACCACGTCCATAACGACGAGGTCGGGCTTGAGCGTCCTCACCACGCCCACGGCTGCCTGGCCGTTCTCCGCCTCGCCGACGACGTTCAGGTCGGGCTCCTCGTCCAGCAGCCTGCGCGTGCCCTCTCGAAACATGGCATGGTCGTCGGCCAATACGATGCTGGTTGTCCGGACCAAGGCGATCGCTCACTTCCCGGAGCATTGTGGTGGTTCTCACAATCGTTGGGTAGGACCATTCGGCCATTTGGACTAGGCCATGTGGAAACGCGTCCGAAGGATGACGGTCAACATAACCGAACGGCCGATGCGAGCCGTTCGCGGCCGGGCGAGAATCGCGGCAGGACAGACACGTGCGGGAGCGTCACCGCACGACAGATACCGTGCCCGGGGATACAGCGATGCAACGAGCGTGCCGATCTGCAGGAACCGACGTCGAAACCGATGGGCACGTCGATGTCATGGGCAACCCGGCGTGGGGCAAATACGCTTATCGAGAAGGGATCGGTCCGCACGGCGGAGGTATCAGGAAATCGAACCGGGGGGTGTAACCATGGATGCCTTGAACGGAATCGTCTTCATCCAGATGCCGCTATTCCTGCTGGTCGGGGCCGTTGCCACGAGCCTGGTGTGGTGGCAGAACGAGGGTGCGCTCTGCCGTTGCGTCGGGGGCAGCCTCTCGTCGGGCCTGAAGGTGCTCTGCGTAGCGGCGCTGGCCGGCGCCTGGGTGCTGCTGACCCTTACCTGCTGGTGGTGCCTGGCTCTCGCGGCCTACCTTGCGGTGTTCTCCATGTATGTGTTGTTCGGAGTCGGGGCGGCCTGGGCGGCGCTCATCGGCGCCGGGGTGCTGTTCGTGAGCGCGCCCGTGTTCTGGGGAGTGATCGTCTTCGGCCTGGCCCGCCGTGAGTTCCGATACGCGTCCGCAAGTTCGTCGATGCGAGCGCTGCCGCCCGTCGGGGCATTGCCGGGGGTTTGAGGCAGCACCATGAGCGAGAACGGAACCTCCCCCGGGCATGAATCCAAGGTGCGTGTGATGCTCTGTCACAACTTCACTGTCGCGCGCATCGGCCTACGCACAATCATCGAGGCTGAGCGTGACATGGAGGTGGTCGGAGAAGCCGATAACGTCGAGCACGCCCTCGTGCTCCTCAACGAGTTGAAGCCGGACGTGATCCTCACCGACCTGTGCGGCGGGCGCCTCGATGGGCTCGACGCCATCCGCGCCGTCAAGAACCTTGCGCCGCAGGTGAAGGTCCTGATACGGGCGTACCAGGTCAACGGGGAGTATTTCACCCTGGCGATGCGGGCCGGCGCGGACGGCTACTTCACCCGCGACGCAGGTCCGGGCGAGATCGTCAACGCGATTCGGACGGTCAACGGCGGCCTGAATTACCTTGACCTCTCCACCGTCTCGCGGCTCGTGACGTCCTTCGTCGTCGGGAATGGCAAGGGCGGTCTTGACCACCAGTATCGCGGCGTCACTGAGCGGGAGCGGGAGATCCTGTGTCTCGTAGCCACGGACCACACCAACAGCGAGATCGCCGACGTCCTGCACCTCAGTAAGCAGACTGTTCACAACATCCGGGCGCGCCTGATGGTGAAGCTGGGATTTCACGACCGCCTCCAACTTGTCAAGTACGCCATACGGCGCCGGATCGTTGACGTGGAAGAGGTGTGATGGAGCGTGTGGCGCGAGCGGAGAAGGGGTGAGCGATGAACGTATTGATGACCGCGGTTGGGTTCACTGTCAGCTGCCTGGCGCTTGGAGGCGGGTTGTTCCTGGCGGCCGAGGCGGCCCGGGAGATTTCCCGGGCCCGGCTTGCGCAGATCGTCGGCGCCCGCCTTGTCGCCGCACTAGGCGGCGCCGGGTTGTTGGCGGCCGGCGCGTATGGGGCGCTTCTCAGCATACCGCTGTGATGCGCCCATCGGGCGGAGCTGGGACATGGCGAGTCGATTGGCACGATGTGGCAGACTCTGGATCTGCGCGGGCGTGGTCGCGCTGGCTGTCGCGTGGTTCGCCCGCACGCCGATGGCCGCGGCCGATCCACCGCCCCCGGCGAGCGACGGCGTCGTTCCGAACGGGCTCTGCCTGATGTGTCATGGGCAGCCCGGCCTGACAACGAAGGTAAAGGGGCAGACGCACACCATCGCCGCGGTGGACCCGCCCGCGTTCGCGGCCTCGGCTCACGGCGAACAGGCGTGCGTCGCGTGCCACACGGACCAGTCCTCGCTGCCTCACCTACAGGCGGGTTCGACGCGACAGTACCAGCGCGCAACCGCCTGTCAGGAGTGCCATCGCGATGCGTATGACGGGTACCTGGAAAGCCCGCACGGCACCATGGCCGAGCTGCGGGACGCCAGCGGCCCCACCTGCGCCGAGTTGCCATGGCAGCGCCCACACCGTCCGCCCCATCAACGAATGGACCGACCAGGAACGCGCGCAGGTTTGCGCGGGCTGTCACCCGGGAGCGGGCACGAGCTTCCTGCAGGCGCTGAGTCATCAAGCGCCGTCGCCTTCCTTCCTTCCTTCGGCGTACTTCGCCGGACGCTTTCTTGTCGTTCTGGCCTCAGCCTCCCTGGCCTTTGGAATCATTCATGTGGAGCTAGACCTGCTGCGCTGGCTGATGCGGCGATGGCGGGCCAGGCCCGCGAGGAGGGGACGATGGGAATCGACCTGAGACTCCTTGGGACACGGGCCGCGGTCGCTGAAGTTGCGCCGAGCCGGCAGACGCGGGCGGCAGTAGCGTCGATTGTCAGGTTCGACGAGCACCAGCGGCTCCAGCACGTGCTGATGATGAGCAGCTTCATTATCCTGGCGCTTACCGGGATGCCGCAGAAGTTCAGCGACCTCAGCCTGAGCCGGTGGTGGGTGGACACCCTTGGCGGGCTGCAGACCGTGCGAGCGATCCACCGGACGGCGGGGCTGATCATGCTGTCGGACTGCGTGTATCACCTCGGCTACCTCGCCTACCGCATGGGTATTCAGCGGCGACTGGGCCCCCTGCGCATGCTGCCCGCGCTCAAGGACGTACGCGACGTCGGTCAGACGCTGCTCTACTTTCTGGGTCTGGCGCCCGAGAAGCCGAAGTTCGACCGCTTTAGCTATTTGGAGAAGTTCGACTACTGGGCCGTGTTCTGGGGCATCGTCATGATCGGCGGCTCCGGCTTGATCCTCATATTCCCGGTGCTTGCCACCCGCTTTCTCCCCGGCCAAATCATCCCGGTGGCGATCACGATCCACAGCGATGAGGCCATTCTCGCCGTAGGGTGGATCCTCGTGGTGCACATGTTCAACGTCCATCTGGCTCCCTGGGTCTTCCCCTTCAACCCGGCCATCTTCACGGGCAAGATGACGGCCCGGCGTTGCGCGGAGGAGCACCCTCTGGAGTGGGAGTGCATCACGCCGACTGATCCGCCACCCGGTCGAACGGCGGTTGCACCGGTCGCCCCCGTCAGGCGACCCCGCGCCGTGGCGAAGGAGCAGAACGCATCCGGCCCGCGCCGGGCGTGGAATCGAGCAGGCGGTCGCGCGGCCAGCGCGTTGACTTACGCGCGCGCGCGGTGCCGCGGCCTGTGGCGGCATTAGGCACACGAGGAGGGTCGTGCCGTGAGAGCATGGATGTCCGCGGTCGTGTTGGTCGCCGCCGTGTTCCTGGTTGCGGCGCCGAAACTGTGGAGCCAGGAGACACGCACCTCAAGCCAACGGACGGCCGCGCCAACGCCGACCGCCATTGCAGCACAGCCACCGGAGCAGGGGCCCGAGGAGCCCGCCCCCCTTTCGCACCGGCTCACGGTGCTGCGGCGATTCGCCTGCGGGGACTGCCACGGCGTAGCGAGCGGGTTCGTGATGCCGGTGGACCACGCCGTCATGTCCGAAGGCGAATGCCAGGACTGTCATCGTCCGGCATCCGGCCCGCCGCCGATCGCGCTGCACGACGGCATGGGCCACGAGTCGGCGCTGAAGGACTGCGGACTGTGCCACAATCGTTTCGCCGAACCCCTGCGCCTCGCGCCGGCGGCGGAGACACTCTGTTACCGGTGTCATAACGCTGACAAGGGCAACGTCCTGCCGGCCAGCCACGCGGGACGCTCCGACGCACCATCCACGTGCATCGTCTGCCACGAAACCCGGCGGTTGGACAAGCCGGCGGTGCCGCACGAAGTGGACAACTGGCAGCGGTGCAGCTTCTGTCATGGGCAGCAGCGTCTGACGCCGCTGGGCGGCGCGCACGACGCTCTGGCCAGCTCGCAGTGCCTCTCCTGCCACGGCGTCATTCAGCCTCCAGGCACCTATAGCAGGATGCACACGCTGGCAACGGAGAACGAAGGGTGCGGCTCATGCCACGCGGCGGGCAAGCTGGCCCCCCTGCCCGCCAGCCACGACGGGCGCACCGAGGTCCTGTGCGGCCTCTGTCACCAGCCTTCGGACGAGGAACCACCGCTGGTCCCCCATTCCCTCTCCAAAGACGGTCTCTGCACGACCTGCCACGCAGAAGGCGACCTCGGCAGCCTGTCGTACGACCACGCCACCCGCACCGAGCAGATGTGTGTCACGTGCCACGCGGAGCAGCCGGGCGGCGTGCCGGCGATTCCGCATGACGTTGCGAAACGCACGATCTGCACGAGCTGCCACACGCCGTCCTCCAGCTCGTCCGACACGCTCTTCAGCGGCAGCCCGTCAGTCCTGCGGTGACTGTAAGGTACAGTCGCCCACCAGCGGTTGGCCGCCGACCCACGTGGCCGGCGCCTACCGCGGCGCCGGCGCTCTGGTCAGCCCGACCGCGGCGCCGTTGTCCGGCGGGCAGCGCGCTGGTGATGGGTGCCGCGAGACGGAACAATTGGCTGGCGGCACGAGGCTATGCGGCCGCTTCTGACTGTCCGGCGAGGGACGCAAGCAGGTCTTCCACCGCCGCGACGTCCATCGGTTTTGCGAAGAGGAAGCCCTGGCCTAGTTCGCATTCCATCGATTGCAGCCGCGACAGTTGGTCGGCGTGCTCGATGCCCTCGGCGACCACCTCGAGGTTGAGCGTCTTGCCGAGTCCGATGATCGCCTTCGTAAGCTCTTTCTGGTTCACGATGGAGCCGACATCGTCAATGAACGACTTGTCGATCTTGAGGAGGTCGAACGGGAACTTCCGCAGATAGCTCAGCGACGCGTAGCCCGTGCCGAAGTCATCAATCGCGAGGCGTACACCCAGCGCCTTCAATTCGCTCAGACGCTCCATCATCGATGCCGCATCTTGCATCATCACGCTCTCGGTGATCTCAAGAATCAGCCGGTGCGGGTCAAGACCGGACTCCTTCAACACTTGGGCGACCTCACCCGCGAACGCAGGGTCTTGAAGTTGCCTCACGGACACATTGACGCTCATCGACCAGTCGTCGCCGCTCGGGTATCGGGTGTACCATGCGGCTGCCTGCCGGCAGGCTTCCGTCAGTACCCAGTTGCCCAGCCTCAAGATCGCGCCCGACTCCTCGGCCAGCGGGATGAACTCGAGCGGCGGCATAAGACCGCGCCGGGGATGCTTCCAGCGTACGAGTGCTTCCATGCCCGACAGCTTGCCGCTCCGCAGTTGGACCATGGGCTGATACTGGAGCACGAACTCGTTGCGATCGAGCGCGCGCGGGAGGTCGGCGAGCAGCTCCAGCCGCTCGCCGAGCGACATCTCCATGCTCAGATCAAACACCCGGGAGCAGCCCTTGCCCTGCGCCTTGGCGACGTACATGGCGATGTCGGCCCGCCCCAGCAGGGCCTCGGCGTCCGGCTCCTGCTGGTCCTCCGTGACAGCGATGCCGATGCTCGCGCGCACGAGGAGGTCCTTGCCATCGAGGTCAAATGGCAGGTCCAGCGCTTCTAGCACGCGCTCCGCGACGGCGGTCGCATCTTCAACGGAGCCGACGTCTTCGAGCAGAACGGCAAACTCGTCTCCGCCAAGACGCGCCAGCGTGTCGCCGGGCCGCAGACAGCCGGTCAAGCGCTCCGCCATTTGCGCTAACAGCAGGTCCCCGGACGTATGCCCGAACCTGTCGTTGATGCCCTTGAAGTTATCCAGGTCCATGAAGAGCACCGCTACCTGCGTGCGCGACCTCGACCGGCGCGCGAGCGCGTGATCGAGGCGATCACCGAAGCTGGTGCGGTTGGCGAGCCGCGTCAGCGGATCGTGCAGGGCCTGATCGCGCAGCTGCTCTTCGAGTCGTTTCCGCTCGCTCATGTCACGGACGTTCAACACGAGCCCGCCAATGGCGGCGTTGGCACACTGGTCGCTGCCGATGAACTCCAGGTGTCGCCAGGCCCCGTCGCTGTCATGGACACGTCCTTCTCCCGTGATCGTGCCCGCCGGTTTCATCATGAGGTCTCCGAGCGTCGCGACGAATTGGCCGCGATCGTCCGGGTGTACGAAGTTGACCAGCTTCGCGCCGACAAGGTGTTCGGGATCGTAGCCGAGCACGCGACGGACGGCGGGGCTCTGGTAGAGCACCGTCGTATCCGGACTGATGACCGTGATCAGGTCAGACGCGTTCTGCACGAGCGAGCGGAACCGCTCCTCGCTGCGCCAACGTTCCGTGATGTCGTGGATGATGAAGACCGTGCCCACCCACTCTCCAAGATGGTCGCGCAGCTTGGAGCTCGACAGGATGGCCGCGCGCGATGATCGGTCGCTGCCCGCGTGGACCACTTCCAGCTCGTGCTCCCGCTCGGGATCGCGCAGTCGCTCCAGCGCGCCGTCGCCCCAGCGCGCGTCCAGCTCAGCGAAGGAAAGGCCCACCAGGCTTCGGCTCATTCCCCACACCGCCTGAGCCGCCTCGTTCGCCACGCGCACCGTCCCGTCGCGGTCCGTCACCAGGAGGCCCTCCGCCATGGTGTCGATGATCTGCCGCGCCGCGAGGGCGGGCGTGATGTCGATCAGCCGGTATCGCCAGATGATGTACGTCGCGATCGAGACGTAGCCAAGAATGAAGGCGTACCCGAACGGATACACGCCGACGTGCATGGTCGGCAGAAAGTCGACGGTGGCCGGCAACGCCGTCAGCAGGGCGGCAAGCCGCAGCTTCATGCGCTTCCGATGAGTGACGGATTGCGTCGCCTGCTGGCCCATGCGATAGAGCGCGCCGCCGGCGACGAAGAACAGCCCGTAGTACGGAATGAGGACTCGCCCGGCCGGTCCGTAGATCGGGTAGTAGCCCCAGAAATAGTGGTGGACTCCTCTGAGCAACAGATCCGAGCTGAGACCAAGCACGGCGAAGAAGCTCGAGACGACGACCCCGACGATGATGCCCGCGCGCATCATGCGGAGCTTCGAGCTGCCGGACGCCGCATGGGTGAACGCACAGACGGGGACGAACACCGTGCCGAGCATGGAGATCTTCGCCCAGACGATCGCGACGTCCGGGTTGTCCGTCGAGTTTGCGCCGCCGAGACCCATGAGCCATACGCCGATGGGCAAGGTCATCAGGAGCAGCGTCACGCTGGGGGTAGATCCGCGTTCGCGCCGCCACGTGGCGAAGCCGAGCGCCCAGTTCAGGGCGCCCACCGCGATGACTGGTACGGCGTACCAGCTGAAGAAGTAAGCCGAAGGATCCAGAAACTCGCTCATGGACGGCTGATCTCGGCTTTGCCTGACGTCGCGAACATCTCAAGCGAGCCAAGGCGCGGTCGCGATGTCGCGGGCGAGTCATATGCTTGCCGAAGGGAGTATCGGCTGACAGCGCATCGAATGAAGGGCCCGCCGGAGCCGTGGCCGGGAACGCCGGCAGGCTCGCGTCGGCCACACGATGGCGGAATGGTGTTCGGACGGCCAGCGGGCTGGAACGTGGAAGTGGAGGCGTGAGGTCCCGTTTCGAGGCCTTCTCCTGTCTCAGAGGGCAGCCGCCAAATGGTTGAAGCGCGCCGCGGAGGTTATGATCGTCCCAAGATGACCTCGACCTCCGACGACCAACGACCAATGACTAACGACCAGCGCGCCGTCCCGGCTGGATATTGGCAGCGCGAAGCCAGCCACAATCCGCGGCCGATGACGCCGCTGGGCTCCAGCTTGTTCATCGAAGCGGCCCGCCAGTCGCTTCCGAAGGTCTTCGCGGAGTTCGGGCTGCTCGCGGAAGCGCTCGAATACCGCGAGATCAATGGCTACGTGTATACGGCGATCAAACCGTTTCGCGCCGGTGACCGCGGCGGCGGCCAGTTGCCTCCGAAGTGGCTGTTGTGGCTCGTGTTGCGCCTTCACCCGGCGTTCCGGCGCCGCATCGCCGATAACAAGCGGGCGATGTGCGACCGACTCGACCTCAAGCTGCTCGACCGCTGGGATAACGAGTGGCGCCCGAGCGTCATCGCTGGGATTGCGCGCCTCCGTGCTGTAGATCTGCCGGCGCTCTCGGACGATGCACTCGGGCAGCATGTCGAAGATGTACGCCGGTTTTTGTTCCACTCGTCCGATGTGCATTTCTACCTGACCGGCGGGAATGGCTTCCCGATCGCGCGCCTGGTGTGGTTCTGCCGCGATCGGCTTGGCCACGGCGCCATGGACACGCTCAAGCTCATGTCCGGCCTCTCGGGCGCGTCGAGTGAGCCCGCACTTCGCCTCGCTGAACTCGCGACACTGATCAAGTCAGACGCCACGCTCACACAGACGGTTCAGGCCGCGCCGGCGAGCGACGTGCGGGCGCTGCTCCGCGCACACGGTGGCCCCGTAGCGTCGCAGTTCGACGCCTACGTGCATGATTACGGCTTTCGCGCGCTGCGCTACGAAGTCGTCGAGCCGACGCTCGCCGAGCAGCCGGAGCTGCTCGGCCGCCTGCTGCAGGACCAGCTCGCGCGGCCACACGACTTGCGCATCGAACAGGACCAGCTCGCGCGCGAGCGTGCCGATGCGAAGGCCGCCGCGCTCGGTGGATTGCCGGACGAGGCGCTGCGCTCGCGCTTTCTGACGCTACTTGCTGAAGCGGAGCGAGCGTACCCCGTGCGCGAGGACAATGAGTTCTACACGATCAGCGTGCCGCTCGCGTTGTGCCGCCTCGCCGCTCAGGAGGCTGCCAAGCGCCTCGTCGCCGCCGATGCGATCGCCGTGCCGGAAGACGTGTTCTACCTGCGCTGCGATGAGGTCCTCGACGCGCTGCGCACGCACCGTGAGTATGGGGAGCTCGTCGCCGATCGGCGCGCGGCGATGCGCGCCGCCGAGGCGTTCGACCCGCCGTTGTCGTACGGCGTCGAGCCGCCGCAGCCGCCGCTTAACATCCTGCCCGCCGAAATGCGCGAGGCGATGGAAGCGATGATCTGGATGCAGGAGACCGTCCTCGACAGCGAGCAGAGTCAGACCCGAGGCGCGGCCGGTGCGACGGAGATCCGCGGCCGCGCGGCCGCGCGCGGTACCTACACCGGCACCGCCCGCGTGATCATGGGCGAGCACGAGTTCAACAAGCTGCAGCCGGACGACGTGCTCGTCTGCCCCATCACCTCACCTGTCTGGTCGATCCTGTTCGCTAAGGTCGGCGCGCTCGTCACCGATACGGGCGGCATCCTCTCGCATCCGGCGATCATCGCGCGCGAGTACGGCATCCCGGCCGTGGTGGCGACGGGCAACGCGACGGAGTTGATCCGCGATGGCCAGCAGATCCTGGTCGATGGCGATGCGGGCGTCGTGCGAATCCTGACATAACCCGCCCAAGCGCGCGCCCGCGAGGGCGCGTACATCGTTCCGATCCATTCGATGGATGTTGCCCGGCGTCTGCGACCGCGAACGTCTACGGCGGCGCCGTCAATATCGCCTCGCGCATCTGCGCCCCCGGCGAAATCCTCGTCTCTACGACAATCCGCGACCTCGCGCGTACCTCCGCTGGCGCGACCTTCCGGCTCACCCTTCGCGGAGGTAGTGCTTGATCCGCTCGAACAGTTGGCGGGCTTCGGCCTCAGCACCGCCGGAGAGAATCTCGCGGCGCCGCTCCGGCGACTTCGACTGTCTGACACCGTCGACGATGGTCGCGGATCCGGCAACGCCCACTTCCTCCAGATCCACCGGTAGGTCTGCGAGCGACCACACCGTCACGAGTTCCGCGCGCTCCCCCCACGGCCGCAGCGACCAGTCAAGAAACCGCGGTTCGTTCGCGCCCATCTTCACGGACACCACCGCGGGAAGATGAGCAAGCAACAACTCGTGCCCGCCCTTGATCTCGCGCTTTGCGCGCAGCCGGCGGTTGAACGGATCGAGCTCGAGGTCAACCACGTACGTCACCTGCGGTAGGTCCAGCCATTCCGCGATGCCCGGCGGCACCTGCGCTGTCGCGCCGTCGGACGACTCTTCCCCGCAGAGCACCAGGTCGAACCGTCCGATCTTGTCGATGCCCGCGGCCAGCGTCCGCGACGTGCCCAGCGTATCGGCCGCACCGAACGCACGGTCGCTGAGCAAGTAGACGTGATCCGCGCCCATACAAAGGGTCAAACGCAGGTACTGCTCAAAGAACGGAGGGCCCATCGAGAGGACGCTCACGGATCCGCCGTGCTGCTCCTTGAGCTTCAGGGCCATCTCCAGCGCGTTCATGTCCGGCGGGTTGAAGATCGAACGGGCATTGGCGCGATCCAGGAGCATGGTCTCCTGGTTGACCCGCACCTCCTCCGGCATGGGGACGACCTTCATGCAAACGATGGTGTGCAACTCGCTCATCGCGTTACCCCGCAAGGGCTCCTGCCTTTTCCAGCTCCTCGACAAGATGTGGGAGTACCGCAAACATGTCGTCGACGATGCAGTAGTCCGCGTGCTCGAAGATCGGCGCGCCGGGATCGGTGTTGATGGCGACCACGCACTCTGCCTTGTCCACACCGACCGTGAAGTGGATGGCGCCGCTGATACCGCAACATACGACGATCCTCGGCGCCGTGACCACACCCGTCTGTCCGATCTGGCGCTCGCGCCCGATCCATCCCTGGTCGGCGGCCACGCGCGTACCGCCGATCTCCGCGTGCAACAGCTGGGCCAGCCGCTCAAGAACGCCCATGTCGCCGCGCGCGCCGCGACCGACGGCGACAATCGCACCGGCCCGCGTCAGGTTGACGCTGTCGCTCACGGATCGCTCGAGCACGCGTACGCGTGCGTCTTCGGGATCGGGCGCTACGGCGAAGCTCCGCACGTCTCCCTGACGGTCGAAATGCGGCTCCGGCTGTGCGAAGATCCCCGGCCGCACGGTCGCCATCTGCGGGCGGTGCTCCGGGCACAGGATAGTCGCGACGATGCCGCCGCCGAACCCAACGACGTTGCCGCGGAGCAACCGCCGCTCCGGGTCGATGCTCAGGCCGGTACAGTCGGCCGTCAGGCCGGTGCGGAGGCGGACAGCCAGCCTCCCGGCGAGATCGCGGCCGTTCGGGGTGGCGCCCAGAAGCAGGACATCGGGTTTGCCGTCCTGCACCATGGCGGTCACGGCGCGGGTGTAGGAGTCGGTGCCGTAACGTTGGAGTGCGGGGTGGTCGGCCGTGAGGACGATATCCGCACCACAGGCAACCGCCTGCCGTGGCAGCTCGCCGAGGGCATACCCCAGCAGCAGACCTGTCAGGCTCGTCTCAAGCGTGTCGGCCAGCTCACGCCCCTGCCGCAGCAACTCCAGCGAGACGCCCTCGAGCTGTCCCTCCTGGTGCTCAAGGTATACCCAGACGCCGCGCGCGGCCGCCGGTCCGTAGGTGCTCTTCGTCACGGCGTCACCCCCGCTTCGACCGCCGCTGGCTTCGCGAGGGCCCAGGCCACCAATTCGGCGATGTCGGCCACGCGCAGAGTTCTGTCTCCGGCGACGCCGTCCTCCAGGCAGGAGATGCAGTGCGGGCACGCGGTACCGATGATCTCGGCGCCAGTCGCTCGCGCCTCGGCGACGCGGATGTCGGCGAAGCGCTCGCTCGCCGGCGTCTCCAGCCACATGCGGCCGCCGCCTCCGCCGCAGCAGAGCGCGTCCTGCCGGTTGTGCGCCATCTCCACGAGTTCCACACCCGTGATGCCCGCGAGCACCTGGCGTGGAGACTCGTAGTCCCCGTTCTGACGTCCCAGGTAACACGGGTCGTGGAACGTCACCTTCATCGGCATCTCGCCGGCGATCGTCAGCCGGCCGGCGTCCATCAGCTCTTTCAGGAACTGCGTGTAGTGGAGGGCGCGGAAGTCGTCGGGCATGTCGAAGTGATGCACGAACTGGTCCAGGCAATGCGGGGAGATGGCGACGACCGTCTCGACGCCCAACGCACGGAACAGCTTCGAGCCGTTGGCCGCGATCTCATCGGCGTAGCCGGTGTGACCGGCGGTGCGGGCCGCGTCGCCGCAGCAAGGCTCCTGGTCCTTCAGCACACCGAAGCGCACCCCGGCGGCCTCAAAGATCCGCATGAGCGCGAGCGCTACTTTCTGGATGCGCCTGTCGTAGTTCGCTGTGCAGCCGAGATACAGGAGGATCTCATCGTCTGCGCTGAACTCCTTCACGTTGAGCCCCGCCATCCAGTTCGAACGCTCCGAGGGTGGCCGCCCGTACGGGTTGCCGTCCCAGTGCAGGTTCCACATCAGCGTCGGCAGCCCCGACGGGACCTGCCTCTCGCTCCAGGCGATGCTTCTCAGCGCCAGGATCACACTGGAGATGTCGACGCCGCGCGGACACTGCGCGCTGCACTGCCCGCACGTCGTGCACAGCCACAGCGCCTCCGTCCAGCCGGGCGCGCCCAGTTGCGCCTGTCGCACAAGGTGGCGGATGATCACCGGTTCCGGCCGGACCAGCCCCCACGGGCAGGTCGCCGAGCAAACGCCGCACTGGAAGCAAGCCGCCGCCTGTCCGTGCGTGGCGGCCATCACCCGTTCCCAGGCGTCGTCGTTGAGGACGATGATGTCGTCGTCGCCCGCGGCGATCCCCGCCTCGCTGATGAGGTCGAACCACAGCTTCTTCCGGCCTGAGCGCGTGTATTCCGACACCATGGCTACACCTTCTCGGCGACGGCGACGGCGCCGGGCAGCCGCCGCACGATCGCGTCCATCTCGGTGATCTTGCGTGCGAACTCTTTGCCTTCGGCCGCTGAGATCCACGCCAGTTGCAGCCGGTCGCCCTCCATCCCCTGGCGCTCGAGCTTGCGGCGCCAGAGCTTGAAGCGCTTCTCGGTCTGGACGTTCGCGTAGTTGTAATGGCAGTCCGAGCCCTTTTCAGTCAGCCGGCAGCCGGTCACCAGCACGGCGCCCGCGCCCTTCTCGAACGCCCGCATGACGAAGTCCTCTTCCACACGCGCCGAACACATGGTGCGGATGATCAGTGACGACGGCGGATACTGGATCTTCTCCACTCCCGCCTGGTCGGCGCCCGCGTACGAGCACCAGTTGCACGCGAACACCAGCGTCTTCCTCTCCGGCTCGCGGGCCAGCGCGGCGTCGATCTGCGCGAGGATCTGGTCCTTCGTGAAGTACGGCATCTCGATGGCGTCGTAGTTGCACGTGGCGGCGCAGGCTCCGCAGCCCTGGCATGCCGCCTCGATGAACTGCATGTCGCCTTCCTTGACCTTGCCGATCAGCTCGATTGCGCCGAAAGGACAGGACGACACGCAGATGCCGCAGACGATGCACTTGTCGCGATTGAGCCGCGAGGTGATCGGCTCCTTCTCGATGGTGTCGCGAGCGAGCACCGCGCCGGCCTTCGATGCGGCCGCAAGGGCCTGGGCCACCGTCTCCCGCACGTCCTTCGGCGCTTGCGCGGTACCGGCCAGGTAGATGCCCGGCGAGCCCGCCTCGGCCGGGCCGAGCTTCGGGTGGCGCTCGAGGAGGAAGCCATCCTCGCTGTGGGCGACCTTGAGCTGTCCGGAGATCTCTTCGTCCTGCGGTGTTAGCCCGAGCGTCAGAACCAGCGTGTCGGTCGGAACGCGCACCGTCCGGCCGCTGAGATAATCGTGGAATTGGACGGCGTTGCCGTCCCACGCGATCGAGTCCTCGGGAGGATGCTCGGGGTCGATGCGGAAGAACTGAACGCCCCTGGCCGATGCATCCTGATACATCTCGTCGGCGTTGCGGCTGAAGGTGCGGATGTCGCGGTACAGGACGCGCACGTGCTTGCCTTGCTCGCGCAGGCGCACCGCCTGCCCGATCATCGACTCGCAGCAATAGCGCGAACAGCCGACGCCGTTCTGGCGCGAGCCGACGCAGCCCACGAACGTGACGTGCTCGCCCTGCAGCGGGCGGCCCTGTTCCAGCTCGACGTTCGTCATGACGTTCGGCCGCTTGCCGTAGTCGAACTCGGCCGGCGCATAGGGCTTCGCGCCCATCGCCAGGATGACCGCGCCCGCATCGATGTCCTCTCCGGTGGACAGGCGGGCATGGAAGTTGCCGATGTGGCCGCCGATCACCTCGATGTCGGTGTGGAGGTGGACGTTGACACGTGCCTCCGTCGTCTCGCGGATCTTCTCGTCGAGGAGGGCGCGGGCGGAGATGCCGGCCGGGGCGATCTCGCGCAGATCGTTGAGCGCGCCGCCAAGGCGCCCGGAGCGTTCGACCAGGTGAGTCTCGTAGCCCTGCTTCGCCAGGTTAGCGGCCGCCGTCATGCCGGCGATCCCCCCGCCGATCACCAGGCCCGTCTGGATCACAGGCTGATGGCTCGCCGCCAGCGGTTCGAGGCGCCGCGCCTTCTCCACCGCCATCCGTATCATGTCGATGGCCTTCTGCGTGGCTTCGTCTCGGGTGCGCTTGTGCACCCACGAGTCCTGGTTCCGGAGGTTGGCCATCTCCATCAGGTACGGGTTCAGGCCCGCCTTCAACATCACGCGCCGGAACGTTGATTCGTGCGTCTTGGGCGAGCACGCGGCGATGACGATGCGGTTGGCGCGCGACTCGCGCAGCCGGCGGGCGATCTCGGCCTGGGTGACGCCGGCGCAGGAAAACATTGAGGAGCCGGCGTACACGACGCCCTCCATCTGTCGCGCCGCCTCGACGACGGTTTTGATATCGATCGTGCCGGCGATGTTGCTGCCGCAGTGGCAGACGTTGACGCCGATGCGGACCGTGCCGATGTCATCCTGGGGCTCGCTGGCCTCGGCCTGCGGCCACGTGCGCTGGTCCAGGTGGACCAGCGCCTGCGCGGCGGCGGCGCCGGCTTCGCACACGCTGTCAGGGATGTCCTTGAGGCCGGTCGCGCATCCCGCGGCGTAGACGCCGGCCCGCGTGGTGGCGATGAGGCCGCCCAGATCTTCGCGCGCCTGGATGAACCCGTCGGCGCCCATGCCGATGCCCAGGATGCCTGCGAGCTGCTCCACGCCCTCCGGCGGTCGCGCCGCCGTGGCAAGGACGACCATGTCAACCTCGGCCGTCTCGACTCGGCCTTCGTCGGTATTCTCGTAGCGTACGCGGATCTTGTCGCCGGCGGGCTCGACTCGGGCCGGGCGCCCGCGCACAAAACGCGCGCCCTCATCGCGCGTGCGGTCGTAGAACGCGTCGAATCCCTTGCCGTAGGCGCGCATGTCCATGTAGAGGACGGTGACATCTTCGACGCCGTGGTCGATCGCCTGAAACGCTTCCTTGACGGAGTACATGCAGCAGAAGCGCGAGCAGTGCTTGTAGAAGCGCACGTCGCGCGAGCCGACGCAGAGCACGAACAGGATGCTGTGCGGGTGCTCGCCGTTGGACGGTTTGACGATCTCGCCGCCCGTGGGGCCGGCGGACGTGAGCAGGCGCTCGAACTCCATGGACGTCAGTACGTCGGGGTGCTTCCCGTAGCCGAACTGCTGCAGCAGCGATGGCTCGATCAGGTCGAAGCCGGTGGCGACAATCGCCGACCCGACCTTTCGTTCGAGGACGCGCTCGCGCGGCTGCATGAAGTCGATGACCCTGGGCAGACAGGCGTCCATGCAACGGCCGCAGGGCAGGTAGTTCGGCGGGTCGTTCAGGCAATGCTCCAGGTCGATGACGTAGGCGCCCGGGACGGCCTGCGGGAACGGCGTGTAGATCGCCTTGCGCGCGGCCATCGCATGGTCGAACTCGCTGGACAGCACGACCGGGCACGCCTCGACGCAGAGGTTACAGCGCGTGCACTCGTCGCCGACGAAGCGCGAGCGCTGGCGCACCTGCACGGTGAAGTCGCCCGGCTCTCCGTCGAACCCGACGACCTCGGCGGGCGAGAGGATCTCGATGTTCGGGTGTTCGGCTACTTCGGAGAGCTTGGGCGCCTCGATGCAGATCGAGCAGTCAAGTGTGGGGAAGTTCTTGTCGAGGGCGGCCATCTTGCCGCCGACGGCCGGGCTGGCCTCGACCAGCACGACCTTCGCCCCCGCTTCCGCCAGGTCAAGCGCCGCCTGTACTCCGGCGATGCCTCCACCGACGATCAGGACCGAGTCGCTCACGGCCTATCCCTCCTGGCGCGGGTACGTGTAGCCCGCCTCGAACGCCTTCATATTCAGTTGGATGAACCGCTCCTTCACCGACGCCTTGATCGCCGCCTCCATGGACTGACGCCCCACGGTGCCGGTCACCGCGGTGAAGAAGCCCAGCATCACAACATTAGCCGCCATGCGGTTGCCCAACCGCTCGGCGATCGCCGTCGCCGGGATCTTGCTCACCGTCCAGGGGACGCTGGCCGGTAACTCGACGAGATCCTGGTCGATCAGGACCTGGCAGTCATCGGCGAGGTCGCCGGTGTATTTCTGCGCCGCCTCCTGCGAGATCACCACCAGCACGTCGGGCCGCGTCACCATCGGGTAGTCGATCGGGCGGTCGTCCAGCACCAGCTGGGCGGAGCAAGCGCCGCCCCGGGCCTCCGGCCCGTACGACTGCGTCACGATCGCCTCCTTGCCATCGTGCAGCGCGGCCGCCCGGCCGGTGATGAGGCCGGCCAGAATGATGCCCTGGCCGCCGAATCCCGCGAAGCGAATCTCGTGCCGCATCGCTAGCCCTCTTCCCACTCGCCGTATGTGGCGCGCTCGATGTCGACGAAGTTCCCCAGCACCAACGGCTTGTGCAACCTGAGGTCGATGCCGCAATCCCTGAGGTCAGCGTTGTCGTCGACGATGCATTCCTCCTGGTAGAGGTGCATCTCGTCGAGCCCTTCGCCGAGGTCGTTGGGGCGGCCGAAGCCGATCGGGCATGGCGCCAGCACCTCGACGAAGGCCAGCCCCTTCTTCTGGAAGGCGCGGCTGATCGACCGTTCGAGCTGGCGCACGTGCAGCGCCGACCAGCGCGCGACGTAGACCGCCCCCAGCGATGCCATCAGGTGCACCAGATTCAGCGCGTCTTCGGGATTCCCGTTCGGCGTCGTGCTGGTGCGCGCGCCCTTCGGCGTCGTCGGCCCAAGCTGCCCGCCCGTCATCCCGTAGTTGAAGTTGTTGACGCAGATGACGTTGAGGTCGATGTTGCGGCGCGTGGCGTGCAGGATGTGATTGCCACCGATGGCGAACAGGTCGCCGTCGCCGCTGAACACCGTCACCTCCAACTCCGGGTTTGCCAGCTTGATACCCGTGGCGAACGGGATGGCGCGCCCGTGCGTGGTGTGGAATGAGTCGATGTTGATGTAGCCGGGAACGCGGCCGGTACAGCCGATGCCGGACACGATGGCGTGCTTGTCAACCGGGATGGCCGACTCCGCCATCGCCTGCACGAAGCAGTTCATGATCGGCCCCAGACCGCAGCCGGGACACCAGATGTGCGGCAGCCGGTCGGACCGCAGAAGCTGATCGACCGGGTGACTCTCGACGACGTGTGCGGCCGGCGCCATCAGGTCGCCTCCTCAATCGCTGCCAGGATCGCTTCCGGCCGCAGCATCTCGCCGCCGCCGTGATGCACGCCGAGCACCGGCCGCGACGTGAAGCGCTGGACCTGCGTCTCGACCTGCCCCAGGTTCACCTCCGCGACCACGAACGCTTTGACTCGGTCGGAGAGCCGGGCGATCTCGGCACCGGGGAACGGCCACACCGTCACCAGCCGGAACATGCCGGCCTTCAGTCCCTGCGCGCGGGCGACGTTGATCGCGTGCCGGGTGGAGCGCGCGCTGGAGCCGAACGACACGACGCAAACGTCCGCGTCGTCCAGGAGGTACTCCTCCCACTCCATGATCTTGCCGGCGTTGAGCCGGATCTTGTCGTTCAGCCGCCGCACCAGGACGTCGTGCGCCTCGGCGCTGGTCACCGGATAGCCGCGGACGTCGTGCGTCAAACCGGTCACGTGGATGCGATACCCCTCGCCAACGAACGGCATCGGCGGCACCAGGTCATCATCGACGGCCTCGTAGATGCGGCCCTCGCCGGGCGCGAACGGCGGCTTCTTGCGCGACATCCGCGGGATGGCGTCCGCATCCGGGATCACCACCCGCTCGGTCAGGTGCCCGGCCGCCTCGTCCGCCAACACGAAGACCGGCTGGCGGTAGGTGTCGGCCATGTTGAAGGCCTTGATCGTCAGGTCGAACATCTCCTGTGGTGTAGCCGGCGCGTAAGCGATGACCTCGTAGTCACCGTGCGAGCCCCACTTCGCCTGCATGACGTCGGCCTGGCCGATGAGCGTCGGCAGGCCGGTAGACGGGCCGCCGCGCTGGACGTTGACGACGACGCACGGCGTTTCCGTGAACATTCCCAGGCCGATGTTCTCCTGCATCAGGCTGAAGCCCGGCCCGAACGTCGCGGTCATGGTGCGCACCCCCGCCCACGACGCGCCGAGGATGCAGTTCATGCTCGCCATCTCGTCTTCCATCTGGATGAAGCGGCCGCCGATCTCCGGAAGCCGCCGTGCAAGGTGCTCCGCGATCTCGGTGGAAGGGGTGATGGGATATCCGGCGAAGAACCGCAACCCCGCGGCCAAGGCTCCCTCAGCACAGGCGATGTCGCCATTCATGAAGTGTTGCCCGGTGAGGACGGCGGGCGGCGACGCGATCTGCATCACGGCACCGCCCGCAGATCTTCGGTGTAGATGGAGAATTCAGGGCAGACGAGCCGGCAGAACCCGCAGTTGACGCAGGCGTCTTCCTTCCCAGCGACGACCACCGGGTAGTGGTAGCCCTTGGCGTTGATGGCCGTGGACTCTTCGAGTACATCCCGCGGGCAGAATTCGATGCAGAACTTGCAGCCCTTGCAGCGCTCGGGGATGGTGTAGACCTGCCCCAGCGGGATGAGCTGCCGGTCCAGATCGAGAGGGCGACGACTGGAAACCGCTACCACGGCCGTTCCTTCCACGTCCCCTGGCAATCTGCCGCGGGACGGCAAAGTTTGCCGCCTCGTGCGCGCTCAGCCGGAATCGCGCGCACGCCGATCGTCGGGTGTCCTGGCCACGGGGAATAGGATCGAAAGGTACATATCCGTCAGGAGATGGCGGCACGGTAAGGCCGGACGGAACAGCATTGGTTGACGCTGTTCTGATGGCTACGCGGCGATCCTGTGAGCGCAGCGGCCCCGAAGCTATCGGGGCCGCTTTCAACTATTGATCGCCGTAACCGACCGTTTGAATCTAAACAGGCCCGCGGACGAGCGGGATTATGGCGACCCCGAAGGGATACGAAGCCGTCGCAAGCACCGAAGCCAGAGGGTTGACTCACGGCTGAAGCGGCGGGGTATCACCGTCGTTCCGGTCTGGCAGTCTGACGGCTCTTGGATTTCTGAAAGGGGAACAAAGTGACTCTCGTACAACCGGAACTAATCAACCAGCGATGGCACGTGCCCTCAGATGACGACCTTCGTGCGGGTCTGGACGAGGACTTCGGAAGTTCTTCGTTGAAGACCTCCTCGGAGACCTTGCACGAGGTGAGTACATCGCTCTGCGTGCGCTGAAGGCCGGGCAGAAGGCGCATCGGATCGGCACAGACCTACCGATAGGTTCGACGGTTCTTCGCCACCAACAAGGACGGCTGAGATTTGTACCTCGGACTCGCGCCGCGAGAAGGGAAGCATGGCAATGCCGCCCACGTGAGCCGCCTGACCTCACTTCGTGCGACGTAGATGGCTTAGGGCAGTGTCAGACTGGCTACGCGCCTCCACCGCGGGGCTCGTGCCACTTCTGCCCGTCATGCCGGCCACACTTCAGGCCCACTCGACGGCGACCGCGATCGGGCGCCGCATCATGTTGAGCACGCCTGAGCTCGCTTCGGTCGCGGCGCGAAGCTTCGCGAGTCTCTCGGGGGTTTCTCCACGTGCCTCGATCGACACCGTCATCGTGATCCCCATGTCCGACGGGATGTCCACTTCGGGAACTCCGAGGAGGCGCCGCATATCACCGCGGTTCACGACCTCCACGCGGATGCGTTCAAGGCGGATCTCCATGAGATCGGCGAAGAAGCGAATGGAGCCGTCCATGCAGGCGGCGATCGCCATCGTCACCAGCTCGCCGGGGCAGGGCGCCGAACCGTCGCCACCAGTCGCGGGGTGTTGGCCGATCTTCATCTCGTGCTGCGATCCTGGACTTCCGGTGACCGACCACGTTAGTGGATCGCCCGGGACGGAGTCGCAGACCGCGCGCATTTCGGCCACAGCTTTTGTCGGATCGGCCCGGCACTGCTCGGCCAGACCGCGGAAGACCGGCTTCAAGATCGAACTCATCGATCCTCCTTTTGCGCGAGCGGTCAGGCGAAAAAGTCGTCCGCATCCGGCGGCCCGCCCGAGCCCAGACTAGCTTACGCGCGCGATTTCAACAATTGCGGGGCGGAGGCCCTGCACCCAGACCTCCGTCGCGCCGTCCGGCGGGCGAGAGGCGCCTCTGGGAGCGCCGGTCTCGCCGCCCTGCAAATCATGAAATGGAATGGCCTCGTGGACGCCTGCGAAGGCTCCGTCAAAGCAGTATCGGCCCCCGAGAGAGCCGATTTGAATAGTGTCTCTGGCGACCCCGAAGGGATTCGAGGCCGTCGCAAGCACCGGGGACAGACGGTTGACCCACGCCTGAAGCGATGGGGTATCACGGCCGTCCCGAGGCAAACCTAGTCACGGCGCGCCTTCGAGTCAGCCGTTAGCGAGCATCGTCTCTGGTTGAAGGAAATCGAGGAGCGCAGCCGCGAGGACAGCGGGCGCAAGGAGGTGGGCCATGTGGCCTTGGCCCCCTATCTCGCGAACCTCGAAGGTCGGAATCACGTCCTTGAGAAGACTGAGATACACATGGTTCTCTTTGGGAGTCTCTGATCCCGTCACATACAGGGTCGGTGCGCGCAACGCGATGTAGTCCTTCGGGTCGCAGTTCCATCCCGCCAACGCGGTCATCTCGCGCGGAAGCGTGTGCGCCAACCGAAACAGCTCGGCGCCGATCGGTGTGTCTTTCACTTTCTTCACCGCACGTTCGGGCATACCGGTTTCGCCCTGAATCCACGCCTCGAACACGCCGTCGATATCGCCTGCGGCTTGAAGCTCGTCCATCTTCCTGACCATCGCGGGCCAGTTGGGCTTGTTCTTCAGCGGAGGCTCATACAAGACGAGGCGGCGGAGGTTGGGCACGTGGAGCGACGCCCCAAGCGAACATACAGCGCCGCCGGAGTGGCCGAAGAGATCTACTTCCGTGCCGAGACTCCGCGCGACCGCAGCGATGTCCTCGAAGTCGCGCTCCAGTTCGTGCCGGCCGAGCGGATCGGAGAACGTGGTGCGCCGGTCGATCGCAGCAACCGTTACGTGTGGCTCAAGCTGCTCCCGGAGCAAGTCGAATGCTGTGTGGTCGCTCACTCCGCCATGAACCATGAGCAACGGCCGCCCATCGCCGCTGATCCAGACGGGGATCATCGTGCCGTCTGCTGACCGAACGTCGTGGCGTGCCGTAGCCGTGCGTGACCTCCGTGTCCACGTGGGGGGATCGGGGGTCATGCTAGCACGCAGTGGTCGCGCTCAGCCATGCTCGAGGAATTGGACAGGTGACTGGGAGTGGCGACCCCGAAGGGATTCGAACCCTCGATCTCCACCGTGACAGGGTGGCATGTTAGACCGCTACACCACGGGGCCGCGCGCACAGATGAACGCCCGAAGTGCCGGTGCCCCGGCGCTCCTTCGGGCGCCCTCATTCTAGTAACGGGCTCCCAGGGTGTCAATTCGAGCCGGCCGGGCGGTCAAGCCACTGCTCGTAGTTGTACTGCGCCATGCTGCCAGTTACGCCGGGCCGGCGGTTCCGCACGTACGTCCAGGCCGTCGAATAGGCGGTGTTCGTGAAGAGTTGGAGCATTGGCCGCGCCGCCAGCATCAGGCGCTGCGCCTCGAGCAGCGTCTGGCGCCGCGTCGCGCGGTCCTGCTCGGTCCACGAGCGCTCGACCAGCGCATCGATCGCGCTGTCGGCAAAGCCGAACATGTTGGCCGTGCCGTCGATGCCGCGCGAGTGGTACATGCGCACCGGCATATCGGTCGACTCGTACGGCACCTGGCCGATGAGCGTCGCGTCGAAGTCGCCGCGTCGGAAGTTGACGTACCAGGCGAGCTGGTCGAGCGTCTCCAGGTCGACCGCGAAGCCGGCCTGGCGCAAGTGGTCGCGTACCACGGTCGCCACGTCGAGGAGTTGCGGCAGTTTGGCCACCTGCAGCCGAACATGCGCGCCGCCCGCGCCCGCGCCGGCGAGCATCTGCCGTGCCTCGGCGCGCCGTGCGTCGATGCGCACAGCGTGGCGGTGGGATGCTTCCACTTCGGACTGCGGGAGCGACCAGTAACCGCCGGCCAGGTGCGGGTTCACCGGGCCGAGCACCTGGCCGTCGCCGAACGCGATGTCGCGGATCATCGCGTCGCGGTCGAGCGCGATGTCAACGGCTTCACGAACGCGCGGGTCGGCGAACGGCGCTCGGTCGGTGCGGAGTCCGAGCGAGACATAGGCAAGCGCGGGCTCGCCCGTCACTTCGATGCCGGGCGACCCCTTGGCCACGTCTTCCGCCTCGATCCGGTCGCGGCTCGGTGCGACATCGACCTGTCCCTGCGTGAAAGCTGCCTGCTTCATGTCGTCCCGGTCGAACAGCAGCCACTCCATCGCGTCGAGGTATGGCACGGGCGCGCGGAAGTAGCCGTCGTGCCGGACGATGCGAACGTTGTCAGCGAGGGAGACGTGATCGATCCGGAACGGACCGCTGCCGATGCCGGAAACGCTGAGGTCAGCGTTGGCCGCGACCAGTTCGCGGGGGATGATCGCGCCAGCGGCGATCGCGCCCAGCTCGGCGAGCGAGTACACGTACGGGCGAGATGTGGTCACCCGGACCGTCCTGTCATCGGGCGTCTCCACCTTATCGAGCACAGTGGTGTGCCACGTCTTGTTGACCACAAGCGGGTTGTCGCGATAACGCTGGAGCGAGAGCGCGACGTCTTCGCTCGTGATCGCGCGTCCCGAAACCGGGGCGACGTCGTGGAAGCGCACGCCGTCGCGGAGCTTGAAGATGTACGTCTGCGGATCGGGTTGTTCGACGCTCGCCGCCTGGTCGTACACGACGGAATCATCGGCCGGGTCGACGTGCATCATGTAGCCGTAGACGCGGGGGAAGATCGCGAGCCCGGTACCCGTCTCGATCTGCGGGTCGAGCCCGGAGGCCAGCGGCAGCGTCGTGCCGGCGCGCAGCGTCCCGCCGCGCCGCGGCTCGCCTTCTGGCGACGGCGCCGGCTTGCGGGAGCTGCCGCTGCAGCCGAACGCGGCGATCGCGGCCGCTCCTCCGGCGGCTGCCGCCGCCGCGCCGAGCATGCGCCGCCGCGCGATGCGTGCGCGCGTGAAGCTGCTCCAGTACGCGTCGCCGGGATCCATCAGCACCTGTTAGCCGGAAAAGACGCGGCTTTCTGCCGCCGTGGGGACATCGACCTACATTCATGCTGATTGGCGCGAGCCTGTCAAGGAGCGGAGCGCCCGTGAGACGCGGGAATGCTTGACACTGATCAAAGAGGATGCCTATGGTTCCGTTACCGAAAGCGCCAGGAGAAAGGGCCAAACATTGCCGTTTCAGAAACCCGACGCCGTCGATCAGCACATTCTCAGTATCCTCGAGGATAACGGCCGCGCGACGAACCGCGAGATCGCGGAGGCGGTCGGCGTGTCCGAGGGTACGGTCCGCAACCGCATCGAACGGCTGATCCGGGATGACGTCCTGCGAATCGTCGGCGTGACGAACCCGGCGAAGCTCGGCCTGAATACGGCGGCGGTGATCAGCATCTCCGGCGAATTGTCGCGGATCACCGACATCGCCGAGCGCATCGCCGCGGCCGATGGCGTGGTGTACGTCGGGTACACGACCGGGAACGCGGACATCATCGTGCTGGCGTTCTTCCCCAG
Organism: uncultured Chloroflexia bacterium; assembly: GCA_963701135.1. GTDB lineage: Bacteria > Chloroflexota > Dehalococcoidia > DSTF01 > JACRBR01 > CAYJMJ01. Next base: position 1,076,676 of record OY969567.1, on the reverse strand, counting down.
CAACGACGAGCTGACGGACTTCATGACGCAGACGCTGGCGGCGATCCCCGGCATCTTGAAGGCGGAGACGAACATCATCCTGAAGCCGGTACGCAGCCTGTTTCCGGGCGCGACCGTGAACATCGTGGGCCGGCAGGCATCGCTCGCCGCGTCGGGCAGGTAGCCGCCGCACACGCGGAGACCGGCGGGCGGGCTTGAGCCCGCCCTTTGTCTTGCGGCGACCCAACCCAGCGGTACTTGCCGCCCATTCAGGTAACAACGGAGAGGCAATCGATGATCGATGAGGTGATGAAGGAGCCGGCGAAGAAGGTCATTACCTACGACCACGGCGGCAAGGAGAACGGCTGGCTCATCGAGCTGTACAAAGATGGCGACAAGACGACCGCGTACCTGACTGCCGCGGCACCGGGCGCGTTCAAGGGCTACCACCTGCACCGCGTGCGCGCCGCCCGCTACGTCTGCGTGCGCGGCCTCATGAAGATCATCCTCTACGTAAACGGCAAGCGGCAGGAGCACGTGCTCGACGCCGCGAAGCCGGAGCGCCTCTTCATCCCGCCGAACGTGGCCACGGGGCTGCAGAACATCGGCGATGAGGAAGCGTGGCTCGTGAATTACCCCGACCCGGCGTACGACCCCGAGCTGAAAGACGAACAGGTCGAGTACAGCGAGGCGGAACTCGAAGCCGGAGTTGTGAAGTAGCGATGGGCCACATGCGGGACCTGGAGCGACGAGCTCCGCGTGATCGGCGCCACGTACACCGGCTCGTGGACCGCGGCGGTCACGGACCTCACGACGGACGAGCACATTGCTTTGGACGAGGCGCGCGTGATGCCGACGGCGTCGCTGATCAAGGTGCCGGTGCTGACCGCGCTGTACGAAGCGGCCGACCAGGGCCGGCTGAAGCTCGACGACCGGGTCACGTACGGCGAGCACCACCGGTCGCTCGGCTCCGGCGTGCTGTCGATGCTGTCGCCGGGCGTCGAGATGTCCGTGCGCGACGCGGCGGTCTTGATGATGACGATCTCCGACAACTCGGCGACCAACATGTGCGTCGACCTCGCCGGCCTCGATGCGGTCAATGCCCGGATGCGCGCGCTCGGCCTGCCGCAGACGGCGCTGCTCGTCCGGCTCGGCGACCCCCGCATCGGCATGGACGGGCGGAACATGGCGCTCAGCACTGCCGCGGATATGACGCGCTTGTTCGCGCTCATCGCGAATCACGAGGCCGCGTCGCCGGAGAGTTGCGACGACATGATGCGCATCATGCGGCGTTGCACGGGGCGGGCGGAGCTCTCGAAGATGCTGCCGTGGAACGAACTGAACATGCTCGAGAACCCGCGCGAAAACTGGGTCGCGGAGAAGGGCGGGGCGTTCATGAACGGCGTGCGGACGGGCGGCGCGATCTTCCGCAGCGCGCGCGGCTTCTTCGCGATGTCCGTCTTCTGCGAAGGCGGGCTGCAAGGACCCGCGAACCACGAATCGGAGGGCAACCTCGTGCTCGGCCGGATGGGCAAGGCCGCGTGGGACGCCCTGGCGTAGGTCCGGCAGCGGGGTCGTCCCCTCCCGGCCTTCCGCCGGCACAGGTGCTACTCGCGGTCGGCGTTGTCCCCTTTGGCAGCGGCGGGCATTGCGTTGATGGCGGTGTGGACGGCCTCGACCGCGGCGATCACCTGCTGCGACTCCTCGCCGCCCGTCGCGGCGACGGCGTCGAGGAAGATCAAATCATCCTTCACCGATTCCTGCGTCGCGCGCAGGTCGTCGGAGCCGATTTCGAACGAGCCGACCAGCGTGTCGACGAGCGACTTCAGTGACTGGCGGTGCAGGCGGTAATCGACGATCGCCGTGCGCATGTGCGTGATGAGCCGCTCGTCGCGCGCGGAGCCGTCGCCGCCGGCCGCTGCCGCAGCATCTGCGCCGACGACGTGCGCGGGCACTCCGACCACCGTGACGTTCGGCGGCACGTCGTGTACGACGACCGCGTTGGCGCCGATGCGCGCGTAGTCGCCGACGGTGATCGGGCCCAGCACCTTCGCGCCGGTGCCGATGTGGACGAAGTCGCCGATCGTCGGACCATCGATGCTGAACCCGAGCTTCTTGCTGTTCGACAGGCCGATAGTCACCCACGGGTTGATCTGGCATCGGCGGCCGATCTTCGTGCGGCCGTCGATGACGACATTGCCGTGCGTGATCATCAGTCCCGGGCCTGCCTCAACCTGGTCGCCGATCTGCACGCGAAACAGGACGCGCGCGAGCATGTCGCAGAGCCCGGGGAAGAACGGCACCTTCGCCTCGCGCAGCCGCATCTTCGCACGGTACAGGAAGATCGCCAGCCAGCTTTCGACGAACGCGATGAGGAACAGGAGCTTGAGTCGCGCCCATCGGTTCGCCAGCCAGGGCGATTCCGGGATCTCCGCGAACGTGAAGACGACGTGCGCGTCGAAATCCTGCGTCAGCCTGTCTTCGGCCATGGTGCCGCACCCCGCTTCCGCCAGACGGAGAAGATCATATCCGAATGCTGCGGCCGCGCCCGCACCATCCAATCGAGTCCGCGCCACACGCGCTCGGCCGCGCCTTCGGGCAAGTGGTCGAGCGCCCACCCGTAATACCGCACGTTCCACAGGAGCGACATGCCGAAGCATCGGTCGAGTTCGAGCGCGCCGCCGCCGAGTGTGCGGATGTAGGGCAGATCGCCTTTCACGTTGTGGTCCTCCGGGATCACCCAGTACGGCCGCCACGATGGCCGGGGGCGGCCCAGGCGGCGCTTCAGGCCATCGACCGACCGGGCGATGCGGCACGACACGCTCTCGAAGTTCGCGAGTGCGATGACGACGCGGCCGTCCGGGCGCGTCACGCGCGCGGCCTCGCGCATGAACGCGGCCGGGTCGGCGAAGTGGTCCAGCGACCCCTGGCACATGACGCGGTCAAACGACTCGTCGCGGAACGGCAGCGTCTCGGCGATGCTGCGCACGATGCGGGCCTGGCTCTCCGGCTGCACCCAGCGCCCCACGCCGATCATCTCCAGCGAGGCTTCGGCGCCAACGGCGTAGCAGCCACGGTCGGCGATCCGCATCGCCTGTTTGCCGGTGCCGCAGGCGACGTCGAGCACACGTGCGCCGGGCGTGCCGGCGACGAGGTCGAGCATCTTGTCCTCGATGGCGCGGTAGAGGATCAGCGAGTCGCGACGCGTGCCAGCGACGAAGTCATCGATCGAATACGTCAGGTCGAGTCCCGGCTGTTCGGCGCCTGTCGCCATCAGGGTTCCGACCTGCCGAACGGCGGGCGCAGCACCGGCGAGGCCGGTTGTGCGCCGGGAAGGTCGACGTTCGGTGCGGGATCGCCGGTCTCGGGTTCGATGGCCGCGGCCTCGTGCGCGACATCGCTCGTCGCGCGCAGCGCCGCCGTCTCCGGCACGGTGGCGTGCAGCGGCCGGGCCGCCGGCTCCGGCTTCACGGCCGACAGCACGACGTCGAACTCCTCGAAGCCGCCGATGAGGCCGGCGAACCAACGCTCGAAGCGGTACTGGCTGCCGCGGCTGCCGTTCGCCAGCTTCTCGACGAATTGCGCGAAGGGGCCTCGCGCGAGCGCCAGCCCCGTGTCGTCGCCGCGCTGTCCGGCGACGCGCAGCCGCGCGCGCTCGATCGAGAACGACGTCGCCGGCGCGTCGGCCGGCTTCGTGCGCGGGTCGTAGTAGTTGAACGTGTTGAGTGTGAGCAGCGGCCTGGGTTGCGCGTCCCGCGACGCCGCGATGGTCGATGATGCGTGGGGCAGCGTCAGGTGGATCAGCGCGCCCGGCTTGCTGATCGCGCCACAGCTCGTCGAGCGTCTGCGCGACGTCGCGGCGGTAGGCGATGGCGCGTCCGACGAACAGCTCGTCGATGCTGCCGTCCTTGAACGGCAAGCGCGGCCCCGCCTCGGCGACGAGCGCCACGCCGGGCGCCGGCGCGGACGCCGCCCGCAGGGCGCGCGCCGCCTTTTTGGCGCGGCCGCTGAAATCGAGCCGGACCATCATGATGACGCTACCTGTGCCATCTTCAATTGTTCCCTCTCGTCGATGCGCAGCGCGAGCAGCTTCTCCACGCGCGCCAGATAGTTGTGCACGACCTGTTGCGGCGTCCCCTCGTCGGTGATCTTGCCCCGCTCGATGAGGATGCCGCGATCGCAGAACATCGGCAGGCTGAGCATGTCGTGCGTGACGAGCACGAGCGTCACACCCTTCGCGCGCAGGCCGTGGATGTGGTCCATGCACTTCGTCTGGAACTCCGCGTCGCCGACCGCCAGCACCTCGTCGATCAGCAGGATCTCCGGCTGTACGTGCACCGCGACGGCGAACCCGAGCCGGAAGAACATGCCGGACGAGTACGTGCGCATCGGCTGATCGATGAAATCGCCAAGCTCGGAGAATTCGATGATCTCGGGCAGGACGGCGCGCGCTTCGCTGAGCGTCAGGCCCAGCAGCACGGCGTTGAGGATCGCGTTCTCGCGCCCGCTGATCTGCGGGTGAAAGCCGGAGCCAAGCTCGAGCAACGCCGAGATGCGGCCGTTCGCCGTGACGGAACCCGACGTGGGCGGCGTGATGCCGGCCATGATCCGGAGCGTCGTGCTCTTGCCGGAGCCGTTCGGGCCGATGATGCCCAGGCTTTCGCCGCGCCGCACCGTCAGGTTGACGCCATCGAGCGCGACAAACGCGCGCCGCGCGTTCGAGAGGAAGCGCGGCAGGTGCAGCAGCATGGTCTTGAAGTCGGACGCTTCCTTCTGGAGCGACAGGGAGTAGTGCTTCGAGACCTTGTCGAACGTGATCGCGATGTCGCCGTCAGAGCGCATCGGCGAACCCTCCCTGCATCTGCCGGAAGCTGAAGGAGCCGAGGGCGGCGATGCCGGCGGCGAATGCGAGCGCGGGCCACATGTCGGCGCCGGGGAGCTGGTTGTGCAGGAACAGGCTGCGCCAGCCTTCGATCAGCGATGACATCGGGTTCAGCAGCACCCAATCATGATACTTCTCGGGCACGATGGAGAGCGGGTAGATCACCGGCGTCAAGTAGAACCAGATCAGGCCGACGAAGACGTCGGTCAGGTGCTCGAGGTCGCGGAAGTAGACGTTGAGCGAGGCGATGAACAGCACGACGCCCATGATCAGTATCGCCTCGACCGCGAGCAGGTACGGGATGCCGATGATCCACGTCCAGTTCGGCGTGTAACCGCTGACCGCAAGCAGCAGCAGCAGCACCGGGATCGAGAGCGCGTACTGCACGCCGTTGTTGAGCACCGTCGCCAGCGGCAGCACGAAGCGCGGGAAATACACCTTCTTGATCAGCGCGCCGTTCGCCGCGAACGAGCCGACGGCGAGCACGAGCGATGTCTGGAACCAGGTCCACGGGAAGAGGCCCGCGAGCAGAACCAGGTGGTAATCCTCGACGTCGATGCGGATGAACTTGCGGAGGACGACGAAGAGCACGGCGCCCTGCAACAGCGGCCGGATGAGCGACCAGAGGAAGCCGAAGACGGTATCCTGGTATCGGAGCTTCAGCTCACGGAACGTGAGAAGGTACAGCAGTTCCCACGCTCTTCGGACCTGCCGGTTGATACCCTCACCCCCGTCGCGTCGATGCCAGATGTGTGGCCTAGCGTAGCACATCGTGCCGTTCAGGGAACCGCGCCGGGAGACTCGCGCGCGCCACATGCGCCGGGGCGCGAAGGAGCCCCGCCGCTGTGCGACGGGGCTCCTCAACAAGCGTCCGATCTCAGCCCGCTAACCCCTACCGGTGTTGGTCTATTCCGCGTCCAGGAACGGCGCAAACTGCGACGTCATCCGGTGCCGGCGCTCGGGCAATCCCGCCACCTTGAGCCGGTGCATGTACTCGTTGACCTGGCGCTTGCGGACGGCCAGCAGCGTGTTCAGGCCCTTGTCCATGTTGTCGCGGCCGCCGCCGAGCAGGATCGCCAGCGACTCGATCGAGCCGCCCGTCGCCGTGACGCCCGTGCCCGCGAAGATCTCCTCGCCGGTGTCCAGGTACGCGTGAATCTCCTCGCGCCGCTCCGGCTCCGTCTCCAGGACGTGCTTGAGGTGCATGACGCCGAACGAGACGTGGCGCGACTCGTCCTGCAGCGCGAGCCGGAACATCGCCTTCTCGGCCTCGTTGTGCGAGAGCAGCTCACCGGAGCGGAAGAGCGTCTGGATAAAGCCCTCGCCGATGATGTGCATGATCGCCGACATCTCGCTGAAGTCGCGCGCGGCGATGATGGCGCGGAGCCCCGAGCCGGGCCCGCCGCTCATGAGGCCGCCGCCGTTCGCGAGCGCGCGCTTGCGGAAGACGTCCAGGTGGCGCGCTTCGTCCATGATCTGTGAGGCGATGTACAGCTTGATTTCGTAGTGCTCGTTGCTGATCATCGGCAGCCACTTGGCAGGCGTGTCGCCGGCGATGAACTCGACTTCCGTGAGGAAGGTGCAGAGCTGGCTCATCGCGAGCTCCAGGTCGTCGGGCAGCTCCTTCAGCGAGTGCCACGGGATGTCGGTGGCGGAGCTCCACTGGCGCTGGACGGCCTCTTCGTAGAGCAGAGTGGCGTTCTTCGACCACACGTCGTTCATGGTGAGCGCGTAGTTGACGCGCGGGACGGCGTTGCGGGCGACGGCGCCGCGCGGGCGCATCGTCAGGTCGTGCGGCTGGTTCGGCACGTCGGCGTACGGGCCGACGTTGATCTCGTCGAGGGTCAGGCCGCGCTTTCCGGGCTTGGCGCGGATGCCCCAGTCCCCCTGGGCCTTCAGCCACGAAAGGTCGAAGTCGTCCGGCAGCGGCGTTTCCTGCCGCAGCATCTCCCGGGTATCAATCGCCATCTCACACTCCGCTTCTGGATAGCCACTTACTAAGCGCTTACTAAAATAATTCGCACGTGCCTCGGGAGTCAAGCCTCGCCTTGCCCGATGATCAGAGCGTCGGCGCCATGGGGAGATGCTTTAGCTTCGGGCAACGATGCTGGGTTGACGCGCGAGGCGAATCTTCTCCGATTAACCGCCGGTGCCTAACAGGGTGCTGAAAAACGATTCTTGTTCTCGTGGCGCGGGCTTCAGCCCGCGTTCGTAGATTCAACTCCCCGCTCCGTATCGACGTTTAGACGCCGTCCGGCGACTTTTTCAGCAGCCTGCTAAGAGGGAAGCGGGATGCGGCGTAACGCCGCATCCCGCTCATCGTGTCCGCTATACGAAGACCGCCGGCCCCAGTTACCAGCGGCCAGCTGGCCAGGTCAGCACTTTCCGGTCGCCACCACTTCCTCACACGTGGAAACTTCGCGCACTTCGACGCTTCCGACCATGCCGAACGGCTGCACGTACTCCTTCACCTTCTCCTCGGACGGGCCGACAAGCACCAGGTTCATGCGGTGCTCGCCCGGGAACACGATGTCCGACTGGATCGTGACGCCGAACTTGTCGGCGGTCATCTGGGTGGCGTGCATGCCGAGCATCTTCATCATCTCGGGCTGCTTGGTCGGGCAGGTCTCGGCGGTGTGTTTGTGTTCGACGAAGTAAAGCGGCATGGGATATCTCTCCATAGTCCAGATTATCGACTGAGTGAGTCAATTATTGCGATCAGGTGAAGTAGCCGCAAGCGCGCCGCTCGCCGGACCGCTCGCGCCTTTAGGCGTGGTCGCGGCGGCGGGAGAGCGACCGCCGCGCCATCTCGACGGCCGCCAGTTCGTCGAGCGAGCCCTCGACGACCTTGCGCTGCCGCTCCTCGGTGACGTGCAGGTAGATCTGCGTGGTATTGGGGTTGGCGTGCCCCAGCAACTCCTGCACGACGCGCAGCTCGGCGCCGCCATCGAGCAGGTGCGTGGCGAAGGTGTGGCGCAGCAGGTGCGGGTGCACGCGCTCGTCGATGCCGGCGGCGAGCGCGTACTTGCGGACGATGAGCTGGATCGCGCGCTGCGACAGCCGGCCGCCGCCGCGGTTGAGGAAGAGCGGATTCCCGGCGATGGGGGCCGCCTTCGGGGCGTGGCCGGAGGCTGGAGGCTGGGGGCTGGATCGGTCGCTTCGAGCCTCGAGCTTCTTGCGTCCAGCTTCCGTGTCATGGCTTCGACGCTTCGCGAGCAGCGACAACCGTCCGTCGCGCACGTAGCGTTCGATCGCGCCACGCGCCGGCTCGCCCATCACGACGAGCCGCTGCTTGTTGCCCTTGCCCGTGACGATGAGCGTGCGCTGCTCCAGGTCGACGGCGGCGACGTCGAGCGTCGCCGCCTCGCTGACGCGGATGCCGCACGCGTACAGCACTTCGAGCAACGCGCGGTCGCGCCGGCCGGCCGGCGTGTCGCCATCGGCGGCGGCGATGAGGTGCGTGACGTGCTCGAGTGTGAGCACGTGCGGCAGGCGGCGCGCCTGCTTCGGCCCGCGCACGTTGGCCAGCGGGTCATCCTGCATGACGCCGTCGAGACGCAGCCATCGATAGAACGAGCGGGCGGTACTGACGCGGCGCGTGATGCTTCCCTGCGCCACGCCGGCATCGATCAGCGACGCCAGGTAGCCGCGGAAGATGATCCGCGTGATGGCGCGCGGCTCGACGCGGCGCTCGTCGAGATACGCGAACAGGTGGCGCAGGTCCGTGGCGTAGTTGCGCACGGTGAAGCGCGACAGGTTGCGCTCGGCGGCGAGCGTCGTCAGGTAGCGTTCAAGCATCGCTTCGGCGCGCGGAGTCGTGTCAGCAACGGCGGGGGACGCGCTCATAGTGCGATCTTCGCACGTGGCGGGAACGCGCCGCTATAGGGGAAACGCTGATCAGCGGGGCGATCGGGTGCGTCACCCCACGTCGAACATGACTCCCACATTCCGGGCTAGATTCCCCTTTGCGTAAAGCCCGCCAATGGAAGTGGAGTCTGGGCCAAGAGAAATTCCAGTACCGGCTATCGTATGCGTGATCTCGACGGCCGTGATGGGGAATGAGAGAAGAGGCCACCTCGTGAAACCCGTGTGCGAATACCGAGAGCGGGCCTGTTCCTCGTCGTTGAGCTCTAGGAAGTCGATTTGCAGATCGTCGCCGTTCGCATAACAGATGCGAAGGTGCTTGCCTGACGGAGGACATTCGAGATCGAGCGGAGTGCCGCGGCTAATCCAGTAATTCTCCTCGATCTCAGCGCGTGGCTCGCCGGAGGTCGTCTGCATCTTCACGTTCACTAACACATGTCCGCCCTCGTCGCGCGTGAACCAAATCACTGGCTGGCCATGTAGTCGCAGCACAACGCTGGTGTCCAAGAAGAAGTTGCCGCCAACTACCCCGAGCAGGTCGCGACGCAACCAGTCGAAGCGCCCGGCAATCTCGATTTTCCGGTTGCTTGCGTCCCCCTTCAGTTCCCTAATTTGCTCGCGGGTCAACGCGCCGCCGTCGATCTTAGCGTGGTGTTCGGCGCAGAGAGCGATCATGCCGTTGGGATCGTGATGCTCCCGCTCAGACCATGGCGGATCGAAATGTGCCCATTCCAGGTAAGGGCTGCCGCAGCCCCGCATCGGGCAGCCAAACCCGACCTCGAAGCGGAGCTGCGCCGAACCTCGAGCGGCGGCGTCCGATTCACGCCTGGCTCCGCTACGCCTGCGTCGCCACCGGTCGCCCCGGGAGCGACAGGTCCGGCGGCGGCGGGGCAGGGTTCGTCAGGCCGTACGTGAGGTTCGACGGCACCAGCTCGCGCAGCTCGTCGATCGTCCACATGCCGTTTTTCGAGATCTGCCGCATCGGCGACTCTTCGTGGGCCAGCGAGATGCGGCCGCCGGCGACGTAGAAGATCTTGCCGTTGATGTTCCACGCCTCGTCGCACGCCAGGAACACCGTCATCGGTGCGACGTACTCCGGCTCCCGCATCGGCGGCACCGACGAGGGCCGCGGCTCGGCGACGACCGGCGCGGTGCCCGCGCGGGCACGGAGCTGCGCCGTGTTCTGCGGGACTGTCGCCGTCATGCGCGTGGCCGCGCCGGGCGCGATGGCGTTGCACGTCACGCCGTAACGGCCGAGGTCGCGCGCGACGACGCGCGTGAAGCCGGCGATGCCCGCCTTCGCGGCGCCGTAGTTCGCCTGCCCCGGCAGCCCGCCGAGCCCGGAGATCGACGAGAAGTTGATGATGCGTCCGTGGCGCTGCTGCCGCATCAGGATCGATGCGGGCTTGGTGGTGCAGTAGTGGCCCTTGAGGTGGACGGCGATGACGTCGTCCCACTCCTGCTCGCTCATGTTGAAGATCATCCGGTCGCGCAGGATGCCCGCGACGTTGACCAGGATGTCGAGCCGGCCGAAGTTGTCGAGCGCGGTCTTGATCAGGTTCTCGCCGCCGTCGACCGTCGCGACGGTGTCGAAGTTCGGGACGGCCTTGCCGCCCTTCGCGCGGATCTCCTCCGCGACCTCTGCGGCCGGGCCGGAGTCCGGCGACGAGCCGTCGACCTTCACGCCGTAGTCGTTGACGATGACGTTCGCGCCTTCCTGCGCCAGCAGCAGCGCGACGCCGCGGCCGATGCCGCGCCCGCCGCCGGTGACGATCGCCGTGCGTCCTTCAAGCCGCGCCATTACGCCGCACCTCCTGCCGCTGTCCCGGCCGCTTTCTGGGCTGGCCGTCCGGGTATGTCGAGGTCGGGCGGTGGCGGCGCCGGATTCGGGATGCCGGCCATCATCTGCTCCGGCACGGCCGTGCACAGCTCCTCGAGCGTCCACATCGCGGGCTTCCAGAGCGTGCGCATGGGCGTCGGGTGCCACGCCAGGCCGACCGTGCCGCCGGCAACGTGGAAGATCTGTCCGTTGATGTTCCAGGCGTCATCCGTGCAGAGGTAGCCGACCATCGGCGCGACGAACTCCGGGTCGCGCATCGACATTGCGGCGGCCGGACGCGGGCCGGCCGGCGTCGTGATGCCGGCGCGGACGCGCAATTCGCGCGAGGCGTCGGGCACGCTCTGCGTCATGCGCGTCGACGCGCCGGGTGCAATGGCGTTGCACGTGACGCCGTAGCGGCCGAGGTCCTTGGCCACCACGCGCGTGAAGCCGGCGATGCCGCTCTTCGCCGCGCCATAGTTCGCCTGGCCGGGCATGCCGATGAGGCCCGAGCCGGACGAGAAGTTGACGATGCGGCCGTAGCGCTGCTGGCGCATCAGGATCGATGCGGGCTTCGTGCAGTTGAAGTGGCCCTTCAGATGCACGCCGATGACCGCGTCCCACTCCTCTTCGCTCATGTTGAAGATCATGCGGTCGCGCAGGATGCCGGCGTTGTTGACGAGGATGTCGATGCGGCCGAACGTATCGACGGCCGTCTTGATGATGTTCTCGCCGCCGTCGGGCGTGGCGACGGAGTCGTAGTTGGCGACGGCGGTGCCGCCCTCGCCCTTGATCTCGGCCACGACCTGGTCGGCGGGCCCGTTATCGTGCCCGCTGCCGTCGACGTTGACTCCCGGGTCGTTGACGACGACCTGCGCGCCCTCGCGGGCGAACAGCAGCGCGATCCCGCGGCCGATGCCGCGCCCCGAACCCGTGACGACGGCGACTTTGCCTTCTAGAGCACCCATGTTGTCACCCGTAGCGCGGGCTTTCAGCCCGCGTTTCCTGCTTCACATGCCGCGCGGGCTGAAAGCCCGCCCTACGGGAGCAGGGCTTAGCCGCGCGACGGCAAGGCGACGGTCGCCGTGCCCGGCGTCGTCTTCTTGCCGTCGCCGTCCTGCGTCCAGATGTCGAGGTCGACGAGGTTCTCGCCGCCCTCCTGGCGCTTCGCCGTGACGACGCCGCCGACCGTGATCTGCTTATTCAGCAGGTCCATGCCGCGGTAGCTGACGCCGAACTTCTTGACGCGGCCCTTGTAGCCGGCGAACGCGAACACCGCGCGTCCTACCTGCGCGTACTTGAAGCGGCCGTGGACGATGTTCTCGGTCAGGCCCATGGCCTTCAGCATGGGGAAGTTCTCGTCGAAGTGCAGCGGGTTGAAGTCGCCGCTGCCGGCGGCGAATTTCACGAGCTGCTGCTTGTCGGGCGTGATCTTGATCTGGGGCAGCTCCTGCCCTTCTTTCACGTCGTCGAAGTACGTCTGCTCGGCCATCGTGTTGGTCTCCTCATCGAGTCCGGGCGGTAGCCCGCGCTGTTACATGTGGATCGAGGTCAGCCTCTGCTTCGCCACGACCTTGCCCGTGGCCTTGTTCTTGTAGACGGCCTCGTTCGTCACGAACAGCATCTGGCGAGGGCCCTCACGGAGCTTCAGGTCGGAGAGGTGCGCGGTCTCTTCCAGCACGTCGCCCGCGCAGATGATGTCGAAGTACTCCGTCTCGGTGCCGCCGTCGAGCAGCCCCTTGAACGGGATGTTGAGCCGGGGCCCGCCCTCGCGCCTCGGGAAGCCGAACGTCGGATCGTTCGTGCCCGGCAGGTACACGGGCGTGCCGATGTACCCGAGCGGAGCGACGATGCTGCGGAAGCCCTGCGACTTCGCGAAGTCGACGTCGTAGTGGATCGGGTCCTCGGAGCCGATGCCGCGTGCGTACATGCGGACGCTGGTCGTCGTCACCTCGTACGTCCACGGCGCGCTGTCGACGCCGAACTGCGCCCGCATCTCGTCTGTGATCTCGAATTCTTCAGCCAACGCAACCTCTTTTCACGCCGATGCCCGGCCGGGACATCGCTGCCAAATGCTAGTTCTTGCTCGGGAGCGTCACGAGCGCCGTCCCGGGCGAGGTCTTCTTGCCGTCGGGCTTCTCGGTCCACACGTCCAGCTCGACGTAATGCTTGCCGTCCTCGCTGTACTTCCGCTTGACGACGCCGCGGCAAAGGATGTCCTGGTTCGGCTCATCCATGCCGCGGTATGAGCAGCCGAAGCGGCGCAGGGTACCCTTCTCGCCGATCCAGTCGTGCAGCAACTGGCCGAGGAAGGCGTTCTTGAGCGCGCCGTGCACGATCAGCCCCTTGAGCCCGGTCGCCTGCGCAAAGTCCTTGTCGTAGTGGATCTGGTAGAAGTCGCCGGAGCCCGCTGCCCAGAGCACGAGCTGCTGCGTCGAGCAGTTCTTCTTGAGCTGCGGGATCTCGTCGCCTTCGCTGACATCCTCGAAGTACACCTGTCCCATCGCGCGCTCCTGTGCGGTGCTAGTACTGGATGACGGTCCCGTACATCTTGGCGACGACCTTGCCGTCCTGGTTGGTGTAGGTCGTCTCGCGCTTCGTGATCAGCATCTGGCCGAGACTGCCGGTCGCCTCTTCGAAGCCGCTGATCTTCGAGCGGGCCGTGATCGTGTCGCCGGCGCAGATCGACGTCGCCGTCGGGCGCGTCCGGGAAGTACTCGTAGTCCGTGCCGCCGTTCAGCACGCGCTTGTACGGCACGCTGAAGCCGCGGCCGCCCATCTCGCCCGGTACGGCGCCCGCGCCGCCCTGGCCTAAAGATCGGCGTGCCGAGGAATCCGGGCGGCGCCACGATGCCGCGGTAGCCGCGCGCCTTCGCCGCCGCCTCGTCGTAGAAGATCGGATCAGTGTGGCCGACGGAGCGCGCGAACATGCGGCAGTTGGTCTTCTCGACCTCCATCATGGTGGGCGGGCCCTCGACGCCGATCGCCGCGCGCATCTCTTCGGTGATGACCGAGTTGGGGGCCTGCGTCATGGGGCACCTCGTCGTCGCCGCGGGCCGGACGCCGCAGGCGGGGGAGTCTCACGTTGACGTTAGATTGAAGCGTCAGGAGAATACATCCCGCCATATCGAGTGTCAACGAACGCGGGCGATAACGAGATCACAGTCGCGTGTACGACACGTGACGCGGTGGTTGCAGCGTGCGCGGAAGTGCCTCAATCCTTGATTCGCTGGATTGGACGCGCGATAGACTTGCCGCGCTCTGACGGAGGTGCGGTGGCGCCTCCTTTTGTGTGTCTGCGAATGACGTAACTCGCGCCGCCGGGCCGAGTGGGAGGAGACGCCGATGACGCTGGTATGGATGGTGCCGGTCACCGGGGCAGCGGCCGTGCTGTTCGCCCTGTGGCTTGCCTACGACGTGCTCCGGAGGGACACCGGCACCGCGGCGATGCAGGAAATCGCCGGCATGATCTTCGAGGGCGCGATGGCGTTCCTCTCCCGCCAGTACCGGACGATCGCGATCCTGGCAGTCGCTGACGGCGGTGGCGGTCGGCGTGCTCGTCGGCAGCGATCTCGGAAGGCGTCAAGCCCATCGTCTTCACCAACGGTCAGGTCGGCTTCGGCCAGAACGAAGTGATCGGCCGCTGGGAGGAGGGCCTGCTCACCGGCATCGCCTTCCTCGTCGGCGCGGCGTGCTCCGGCGCTCGCCGGCTACATCGGCATGTTCATCGCCGTCCGCTCGAACGTGCGGACGGCCGCGGCCGCCCAGAAGAGCCTGAAGGACGCCGTCACCGTCTCGCTGCGAGGCGGCGCCGTCTCCGGCTTCCTGGTCGTCGCGCTGAGCCTGCTCGGCGTCTCGGGCATCTTCCTCGTCTACAGCCGCATCCTCGGCAACCCGACGGAGATCGCGCCGTTCCTGATCGTCGGCTTCGGCTTCGGCGCCAGCTTCGTCGCGCTGTTCGCCCAGCTCGGCGGCGGTATCTACACCAAGGCGGCCGACGTCGGCGCCGACCTCGTCGGCAAGGTCGAAGCGGGCATCCCGGAGGACGACCCGCGCAACGCGGCCGTCGTCGCGGACCTCGTCGGCGACAACGTCGGCGACTGCGCCGGCCGTGGCGCCGACCTGTTCGAGTCGATGTCGGCCGAGAACATCGGCGCGATGATCCTGGGCGTCGCCATCTTCTCGGTCACCGGCAAGATCGAGTGGATCATGTTCCCGCTCGTGCTGCGGTCGTTCGGCATCATCGCGACGATCGTCGGCCTCACATCGGTGCCGTTCTTCACGGACGGCGAACCCCAAGAGCAAGCAGGACCCGATGACGCCGCTGAACTACGGCTACTACGTCGTCTCGGCGCTCTCCGTCGTCGGCCTGTTCATCGCCACCAAGGTGATGCTGGGCGACGCCTGGTACTGGTTCTTCTTCTGCGGCCTCGTCGGCATCGCGACGGGCATCGCCTTCGTCTACATCACGCAGTACTACACGGCGGGCTCGTGGCGCCCGGTGCAGGAGATCGCGCGAGGCATCGCGCACGGGCCCGGCGACGAACGTCATCATCGGCACGGCGGTCGGCTTCGAGACGACGGCGCTCACGGCCATCGCCATCGGCCTGGCGCTGGTCGATCTCGTTCGCGCTCGGCTCGCAGGCGGACATCAACACCGCGATCCCGGCGTTCACGACCGGCATCTTCGGCACAGCCGTCGCGACGATGGGCATGCTGATGTCGGCGGCCTACATCCTCAGCATGGACACGTTCGGCCCCATCACCGACAACGCCGGCGGCATCACGGAGATGTCCGGCGCGCCCGAGAGCGCCCGCGAGATCACCGACAAGCTCGACGCCGTCGGCAACACCACGAAGGCGCTCACGAAGGGCTACGCGGTCGCCTCGGCCGGCCTTGCGGCGTTCCTGCTGTTCTCGGCGTACCTGGACAAGGTGAAGGAGCGGCTCGAGATCCCGCTCACCGCCGAACTGCCGATCGACCTCTCGAACGTCGACGTGTTCGTCGGCGGCCTGCTCGGCGTGATGCTCGTGTTCCTGTTCAGCTCGCTGGCGATCCGCGCGGTCGGCAACGCCGCCGGCGCGATCATCGAAGAAGTGCGGCGGCAGTTCCGCGCCGACCCGGGCATCCTGGCCGGCACGTCGCGGCCGGACTACGCCGCGGCGGTGGACATCACGGCGAAGGCCGCGCTCCGCGCAGATGATCCTGCCGGGCATCCTGGCGGTCGGCCTGCCGGTCGCCGTCGGCCTGATCTTCCGATTCCTGCGCGACGAGAGTGTAGTCGTCACTACCGCCGCGGGTCCGGTCACCGTCGACGCACGCATCGGGCTGGCTCGCCGTCGCCGGCATGCTCATCATCGGCACGATCGGCGGCATCCTGATGGCGACGGTGCTGAACAACGGCGGCGGCGCCTGGGACAACGCCAAGAAGTTCATCGAGTCCGGCGGGCTCAAGGACGAGAAGGGCAACGTGCTCGGCAAGGGCAGCGAGGCGCACAAGGCGGCCGTCGTCGGCGACACGATCGGCGACCCGTTCAAGGACACCGCCGGCCCGTCGCTGCACGTGCTGATCAAGCTGCTGGCGACGATCACGCTGGTGCTCGCGCCGCTCTTCATCGACGAAGTAACCGTCAGCCGTCTGCAGGCGACAGTACGACGAAGAGGGCTCCCGATCGGGAGCCCTCTCTCTGTGCTCCGTCGGGAGATGCGTGGCTGCTTCAGCCTGCGGCACGCGAGTCGCCTCGTCGTCGCCTCGTCGGCAGCCCGGGTCGCGGCCGTCGGCGGCCATCGAGCTCGCTCCAGGACTGCTCCCAGCGCGCCGGGTCGAAGCTGTAGCTCTCGGCGATCTGGCCGCGCATGACCTTGCGAAGCGGCAGGGTCCGCGGCAGCGGGGTGTCGGTGAGCATGAAGTCCGCCGTGCGCTTGTACGCCGCGACGTCCGCCTCGTTCGCGTCGATCTCGTCCTTCACGACGGCGCGGACCGCGTCCTCGGTAATGGGCGCGCCGCCGAGCCGCGCGAGCACTTCGTCGCGGTTCGGGTAGATGACGGCCCAGACCTGCGTCTTGCCGCGCACCTTGCGGCCGATGACGACGATGTCCTCGATGACCGGGCTGCGCTCGAGCTTCTCCTCGATCTCGTCCGGGTGCACCTTCTCGCCGGAGTCCAGCACGATGACGAACTTGCTGCGCCCGGTGATCCAGATGTTGCCCTCGTCGTCGATGTGGCCGACGTCGCCGGTGCGGAGCCAGCTCGCCGACCTTGATCGCCTTCGTCGCCTCCTCCGCCTGCCAGTAGCCCGGGCGTGATGTTGTCGCCGCGGGCGACCAGCTCGCCCTCGCCGTGCAGGTGGACGTAGAGCTCCTTCTCGGGCACGTCGATGAGGGCGATCTCGACGCCTTCGACGGCCTGGCCGACAGTGCCGAAGTGCTCCTCGTAGTAGTTCGACATGTAGAACTTGCGCGGGTTCCAGCGCTGCGCCGTGAGCGCCGGCGAGGCCTCGGTCAGGCCCCAGCCCTGGATGATCGGGATGCCGATGCGCGCGAAGTTGAGCGCGACCTGCGGGTTCAGCGCGGCGCCGCCGCTCACCATGAAGCGCAGGCTGCCGCCAAGCCGCTTGTGCAGCTCGCGGAACACGATGCGGCCGATGTTGATGCCCGTGCGCTGCTTCGTCGCCTCGACGATGCGGAGCGCCCTTCTCGAACGTCTCCATCCGCCCCTGCGCCTCGATGCCGTGGACGATGTTCCGGTACATCACCTCGAACAGCGCCGGCACGCCGAGGAACAGCGTCGGCTTCACCTCGGCCATGCGGTCGCGGATGCGGCGCAGGTCGTTCTCGAACGTCATCTCGCCGCCGACGCTCGGCGCCGCGACCATGCTGACGATGAACGGGAACGCGTGGTGCATCGGCAGCACCATCACCATGCGGTCGCGTTCGTTGAACGGGATGAGCGCCGACCCGCCGGCAGGTTCGCCATGAAGTTGCGGTGCGTGAGCATCACGCCCTTGATGCCGCCTGTCGTGCCGGATGTGAAGACGATCGACGCCAGGTCGTCCGGCTCGACGATGATGGCGCCGACCTTCTGGCGGCTGTCGGGCGTCCCGCGCGCGGCGACGTCGGCGTAGCGCACGATCTCCGGCTGCGGCCGGCGGAGAAAGCCGCTCGGCACGCCCTCGCGCGGCTCCGCGTCGCCCACGACGATGAGCTTCCGCACACGCGCGATGTCCGCGTCCGCGAGCTTCGGCAGCGCCTTCGGCGAGGCGAATGACCATCTTGGCCTCGCGTGCGCTGGACCATCGCCGGCGATCTCGGCGGGCTTGAGGTCGTAGTAGATGGGCACGGCGATCGCGCCGGCGACGACGATCGCGTAGTACGAGCAGACCCACTCGATGCTGTTCTCGGCGATGAGCGCGACGCGGTCGCCCGGCTGCACGCCGAGCGCCACGAGCCCCGCAGCGAGGTCGTAGCTGCGCTTGTAATACGTCGATGTGCGACACGCGCTGCCACTGCGCCGCGCACCTTCTGCTGGAACGCGATCTTGCTCGCCGTAGCGTGCGCCGGTTGTCTTCGAGCAGTTCGGGGAAGGTGAGGGGTACTGCGTCGTCCGCCGCGCCGGGGGCGCTCCGTCCTCGTCGATTGGGGCGCCGAGGATGCCGAATTTGCCGAGTACCATGGTCACGCGTCTCCCGGGCCTGCGGGGCCACTATGCATGTGGATGGCTGTTCGGGCCGAGACGCGACCCGTTGGCTTCGGGCCGTTCGCGTCATTCAAGTATACCGTGGGGATGCCTCGATGCGGGACATATGTTCTGTGAAGCAGCGCCCAGCACACCTCCTGGCGCATTCATCGTACCGCCAAGCTTCGATGCCCGGGGAGGTACGAATGAACCATCTTCGGCCGGCCGAGGACCTGTGACCGAGGTTTTTTCCAACCGCCGGTCAAGAACCGGTGACCGCAGGAGCCAGGTTAGAAGTCGCCTTCGCCGCGGAGGTTGCCGTTCGAGCGGCGCAGCTTCTCGAGCGCCTGCGCCTCGATCTGGCGAGCGCGCTCGCGCGTGACGCCGAGCTCGTTGCCGACGATGTCCAGCGTGCGCGGGCGGCCGTCCTTGATGCCGAACCGCAGCTCGATCACGGTGCGCTCGCGCGGCGTCAGCACGTCGAGCGCGTTGCGGACGCGCTCGCGCAGCAGCTGGCGCGCCGCCTCCTCCTCCGGCGAGGGCGCCATGACGTCCTCGAGGACGCT
This sequence comes from uncultured Chloroflexia bacterium, assembly GCA_963701135.1. Taxonomy (GTDB): domain Bacteria; phylum Chloroflexota; class Dehalococcoidia; order DSTF01; family JACRBR01; genus CAYJMJ01. The sequence goes on along the minus strand of OY969567.1, from coordinate 1,057,890 downwards.
GCCGAGCGTGCCCTCTTCCTCCTCGCCCACCGGCGTCTCGAGCGAGACGACCGACTGGCGCAGCGCGCGGGCCGCCTCGCGCACCTTGTCCGGCGGCATGCCCATGAGCTTCGACAGCTCGGACGTCTTCGGCTCGCGGCCCAGCCGCTGGAACAGCCGCTCGCGGGCCTGCGAGTACTTTGAGATCAGCTCGGTGATGTGGATCGGCAGGCGGATCGTGCGGCCCTTGTCGGCGATCGCGCGGCCCACGGCCTGGCGGATCCACCACGTGGCGTACGTGCTGAAGCGGAAGCCGCGCCGGTGCTCGAACTTCTCGACCGCGCGCATGAGGCCGCCGTTGCCTTCCTGGATCAGGTCCATCAGCGGCATGCCGCGGCCGGCGTACTTCTTCGCCACGCTGACGACGAGGCGCAGGTTGGCGTTCACCATGTGCTCTTCGGCGCGCTGCGCCGATCTCGCGCGGCGTGCGCGGATGTGCGCGCACCGAGCACCTTCGAGCCGCGCGGCCGAGCGAGCGGTCGGTCGGCGCGCGTCGTTGCCGTTGCTGGATCGAGCGTCAGCGCCTCGTCGAGCGCCTTGCGTGACGCTGGCTCGCGGGAAGATGCGCTGCGCCACGGCGAGCGTGATCAGCAGCGGGCGCACCTGGGCGACGTTGCGCTTGGTCGCGGTCGCGACCTGCTCCTCGAACGCCTCGTCGAGGCGGTCCTGGATGCCTTCTCGCAGCGGCTCGAAGTTGAGCTGGTCGACGAACGCTCCGCGCTGCGGGAAGCCCTTGAGCACCTTCGACCGCCGCACGACGCCGAGGCCTTCGTGGATCTCGCTGGAGCAGCCGCACCGTGAGCTGCTCGATGGTCGGCGCCGTCAGGTGCTCCTCCATGAACGCGTCGCTCAGCTCGTCGAGGATGCGGCCGTTCTCGATCTCCTTGGCGAGCGAGACCTCTTCGTCGGGCCGCAGCAGCTTGTAGCGCGCGATCTCGTTGAGGTACAGCTCGACGGAATCGGGCGTTTCGCCGAGCGGCTCCTCGGCCTCGGGCTTTGCGGCGGGCGGCGGGCAGCCGCGGGCGCGCTTCGCCTTCCCCATCGTCCGGAAGGACGGCCAGATTTTCTCTGCTTCGTGCCTTAACCATCAATCACCTGGCGTGTTTTACTCAACCGCATATACAGTTTACTTCAATAATCCGCGCGAGCGGGAGTCGTCCGAGGGGCTATGGACGCTGGCCCGGCGTCAGACAACGTCCGGCAGTGGCCACTTGAGGTCGCAGCTCAGGCACCTGGCCTGCACCATCACACCGCCGCTCCAATAGCTGGCCGTGAAATACTTCCGGCAGCGAGGGCACTCGGATTCACCCATGCGCACCTCGCGGGAAGGCGGAGACGGGCGGTCATCCTTGACGTCTGGGGCGTTCATACACCTCTCCGATGCTCATTGTACTACGCGTCCGGCTAGCCTTCTATGGCTCCGGACGGGGGATATTGACGTTCTTCATGACGTATTGACGTTCCCCCACCCTTCGCGGTTCCCGCTCTCCGGCGGCTTCGCCGATGCCGATAACTCCCCAGCAGCAGAATCTGGCGAAGGTGGGCTTGCAGCATGTCCGTTCTTGAGATGAACTCCATCGTGGATCTGCTCATTTCGCTGTACCCGCAGGACACGTGGGCGAACGTCACGGAATCTGCTGGCGACCTGGCGCGAGCAGCTCGACAGCAAGGACAACTACACGGGCCACCACTCCGGGCTCGCCACGGAGTACGCCATCCAGCTCGCCGGGCGCCAGAACGTGCCATACGACGCGATTGCGGCGCTCTGGGTCGCTGGGCACGTGTACGACCTGGGGAAGATCTCGGTCCCGGAGAACGTGCTCGTCAAGGAAGGGCCGCTTTCGGCGGCCGAGACGATGATGATCCGCAACCACGTCTCGACGGGCTACGACCTGCTTCGGGACTGGGATGTCCTGAAGGTGAGCCCGCGCTGGCTCTCGCAGGTCGTCCTGGAGGTCGTGTTGTTCCACCACGAGCGGTGGGACGGGCACGGCTATCCGAAGGAACTGAACGGCAAGGACATCCCGCTGCCCGCACGGATCATGACCGTCGCCGACGCCTACGCCGCGATGATCATGGACACGCCGTACCGCGCAGGCGCGCGCCGAGGAGCAGGCGCTCCACGAACTGGAGCGCAACGCCGGCGAGCAGTTCGACCCGTACCTGGTGAAATCGTTCGCGAGCATGGTCCGCCTCAACCAGCTCACCGGCCGCGGCCCGCGGATGCCCGGCCGATCGGACGAAGCGGCCTGAGCGCCCGGCCTACTGTTCCTCGTCCTCGTCCTCGTCCTCCGCTTCGCTCTCGACCCACTCGCGGAAGGTGATGCACGCCCCGTCGCGCTCGGGATGCCGGATCGTGAAGTTGCCGTTCCGCATGCGGCTGAGCATGTGCCACTCGAAGCCGATCAGCGCCTCGACTTCATCTTCCGGCGTCAGCTTGTCGAGCCCGACGAGATAGGGAGGCGGCAGGTAGCGCCGCTCCGCCAGGCTGCCGACGTACTTGCCGCAGCGGCCGCAAACGAGCCCGCGCCGGATCTCGGCGATGAACTCGGCGAGGGATTCGGGCTGTGTCACCATGCCGGCATTGTAGAGGGCGGCGATCCTACGCGCCCCCGAGTCCGGAGTTGACATGACCGCTAGCAATCGCTGAAAAGAAGATGGAAGATGCGTCCACCTATCCGATTAAGGAGTCGGCCGTGTGCCCAGCCTGTGGGGTCCCGTTGAGCGAGTCGATCGTGAGCGAAACTGATGGAATCAAGAGTCTGTCCGCATTGCTCACAGAGGGATGGTCGCCACGTTTTCTACCCGTTAGAAAGCTTCGGTGTGCGAATCGATCGTGGACACGGATATGTTCAGTCGTGGTGCACTGCATGCCGAGACAACCGGCCGCCACCTACGGCCTCGCGCCGTTGCTAGTCGATTCAGTGCTGTCCAAAACATAGGGAAGTTTTCCGGAACACGTAAGGGAAACCCCGAACGTCCTACTGATCATAATCTGATCTAATACCGCCATGCTTGAACCAATGACCGCTCCCGCCCGGCGGCCGCGCCGCGAGACGAAAGCCCCGCTCAAGATCGCGCGCGGCGGTCCGCGGCCCAACCGCGTCATCACCGGCGATTGCCTCGCCGAGATGCGCGCGTGGCCCGATGGCTGCATCGACCACTGCATCGTCGACCCGCCGTTCAACATCGGCTCCGGCAGCGGGCGCAAGAGCAAGAACGGCCTCGGCTGGGCGTTCTCGTCGCACGTGACGATGGAGGAGACGTGGGACGCCTTCACGAAGGACGAGTTCGTTGCGTTCAACGAGGCGTGGCTGCGCGAGGTGTGCCGCGTCGTCAAGCCGAACGGCAACATCCTGGTCTTCGGCACCTACCACAACATCTACCAGCTCGGGTTCATCCTGCAGCACGTGCTCGAACGGCGCATCCTCAACTCGGTCGTCTGGTTCAAGCCGAACGCGCAGCCGAACATCACCGCGCGCACGCTCACGGAGAGCACCGAGCAGATCATCTGGGCGGTGAACGAGACGCCGGCGAAGGCGACGGGCTGGACGTTCAACTACTGGGACGCCAAGGAGATGAACGGCGGCAAGCAGATGCGCAATCTCTGGGACTTCCCCGTTACGTCGAAGAAGGAGCGCGCCGCGGGCAAGCATCCGTCGCAGAAGCCGCTGGCGCTGCTCGAGCGCGCGGTGCTGCTGGCGTCGCAGCCCGGGGAACTGCTGCTCGACCCGTTCGGCGGCGCCGGCACGCTCGCCGTAGCTGCGGCGAAGCACGGCCGCGACTGGCTGCTCATCGAGAGCGTCCCGGAGTACGCGGAGATCGCGGAGCGCCGCCTGGTCGCCGCGGCGACCGGTTAGCGCGGCGCGCACTCGATCGCGCCGGACGGACCGACGCCAGGTACTGCCGGCCCAAGTCGGACAGCTCGTAGCCGGCTTCGTGGCTGATCGTCAGGCCCAGGGCCTTCAGCTTGCGGACGTTGACTTTGAAATCGCGCGTCTCCCAGCCCAGCTCGGCCGCAAGAAGCCGTGCGGGCACGTGTGGCCCGTGTTCGATGAGCTGCAGCGTGACCAGCGTCCAGGGCCCGCGCGAAGACAGCCGGTCCATCCGCTGCAGCCGGTCCGGCAGCCGCGCCACATCGGGCGGCGGTGCGGGATTGGCGTGCAGCGCGGCATCGCCCAGATAACGAAATTGCACGCGGTGCAGCAGCGTCTCAGGCCGGACCCACGCCCGCGTGTGCTCTCCGGCCAGCTCCCAGATGGCCGGGATGCCGGCGCAGCCGGACGCCGGCACGTCGGCCTGCGAGACGAACGCCGCCGGGATCACGCGCACGTCTTCGATCTCTATGACTCCGAGGCCGGAGTGATACGTCTTTCCCGCCTTGACGTGCGCCGACTTCCAGAGCCGGAACGTCACGGTGATCTCGCCGCGTGCCACGCGCTCGCGGTCCTCGCGCCGGAACATGAGCATACACGCCTCCGTTTGGATCCTACTGCGGCGGCTCCGCGGGCGTCTCATGAGGCTGAGGGGGTTCCGCGTCCCACAGCGTCCCCTGCGCCACCGCCGTCTCGGCCGTGAGCTTCGAGCAATGCACGCCGAGCAGGCGGAAGCGGTCGTTCGGCGTCGCGACGGCGGAAAGAAGGCGGCCGGCCACGGCCGCGATCTCGCCCGCCGCATCGATTGGCGTCGTGAGGCTCGACTGGCGCGTGATCGTCTTGAAGTCGGAGTAGCGCAGCTTGATCGCCACGGTGTACGCCTTCACCGCCCCCTGCTGCAGGCGATGCGCCACCTGCGCCGCGATCTCGCGGAGGGCATCGCGTAATTCCGGACCGTCCGGCAGGTCCTGCGCGAACGTTGTTTCCGCGCCGACTGACTTGCGCTCGTGATGCGTGACCACGGGCGCGTCATCGATCCCGCGCGCGAGGTCGCGCATGTAAAGGCCGCGCGACCCGAGCAGCCGCTCGGCCGCGGCGTCGTCGAGCCGTGCGAGATCGCCGACGGTGCGGATGGCGAGGCGCGTGAGCGCGGCCTCGGTCTTCGGACCGACGCCCCACAACGCCCGCGCCGGCAACGGTGCGAGGAACGCCGCCTCGCCGCCGGGCGGCACGATCACGAGCCCGTCGGGCTTGTCCATGTCCGACGCGATCTTCGCGACGCTCTTGCTCGCGCCCATGCCGATGGAGACCGTCAGGCCGGTCGCCTCCTTCACGTCACGCTTGAGGTCTCGCGCGATGCGCGCCGCGCTGGCCGCGTCGGGAGCGGCGGCGCTGACGTCGAGGAACGCCTCGTCGAATGACAACGGCTCGACGAGCGGCGTGAGCGCGCGGAAGATCGCCATGACCTGGCGCGACAGCTCGCCGTAACGGTCGAAGTGCGGCGGCACGCGGATGGCGTTCGGGCAGAGGCGCATGGCGCGGCTCATCGGCATGGCGGAGCGTACGCCGAACCGCCGCGCCTCGTACGACGCGGCGGCGACCACGCCGCGGTGCTCCGTCGAGCCGCCGACGACCACGGGCTTGCCGCGCAGCTCCGGGTTGTCGAGCTGCTCGACGGACGCAAAGAACGCGTCGAGGTCGGCGTGGATGATCGTGCGCGGCATCATGCTGCGGCGGCTTTGCTAGCCGGCCTTTCGGGTCCGCGGTGCTCTCCGCTGAGTTGTGCGGCTCGATGTTTTTCGTGGCTGTTGTTTCTGCAACCGCTCGACCACCCACATGCGGACGAGGGTGGTTGGCCCGATGCCTTTTCGTGCGGCCTCGGACCGCAGCTTCATTGCTGTGTCGAGATCGAGGCGGATCGTCATGCCCTGTGAGAGGTTCTTCGCGAAACGGATCTTGACGGGCTTGAACTGATCCCAGTAGTCAGCGAGGTCATGGGTGTCCCAGAAGGCCGCCTCTTCCTCGTAGTTCTTGAATTTCGGGATCGGATCGATCTTCTTGTCAGTCTTCTTTCGGGTCGCCATGTGCCTTTGCCTCCTGAGCATAGAGGGAGCGCTCCCGGCGGCTCGCCGGCCGCGCAGTGACCGGGTAATACACGCCGTCGCCCTTCGGATCGAGGATGATGGCGATGATGCGCCTGGGCTTGGTTGGGCCTATGAGCATGATTCGTTGAAGATAGCCCTGGCGGACAATGTGTTGGCCGTGGCACACCTCCTCGACCTCATGCTGCATGATGTTGTGCCTGGCGATGTGGGCAATATTCGCAGGATCCCAGACAAGTCCGCGCACATAGAGCATTGCTCCTCCCGGGGATTGTAACACATTGCGTTACACATGATCACCCAAAATCGTGCGACTCCGGCGCCTGCATCGACTGCGGCACCGGCAGCACGGCGAAGCGCTCCGCCAGCACGTTGATCGTGCCCTCCTTCCGCTGCAGCTCGCCCTCGATGATCACGAACGCCTCGCCGCGCACGAGCGCGCGCTGCCGCTCGTGCAGCCACGGCGGCACGATGACGTTGACCATGCCGAACTCGTCCTCCAGCAGCAGGAAGACGAACCCCTTCGCCGTGCCCGGCTGCTGGCGGCAGACGACCATGCCCGGCACGTGCACGCGCGCGCCGTCGGGCATCGCCAGCAGGTGACGCAGCGACGGCAGCGACTCGCCGAGGTGCGGGCGGATCAGCGGCATCGGGTGGTAGCCGGGCGAGAGCGAGAGCAGCCGGTAGTCGGCCGTCATGCGCTCCCACGTGCTCATGTCGTCGAGACGCACGCAGTCCTGCTCGACCGGCAGCGGCAGCGCGATCTGCGCGTTCGGCGGCCGGTACAGCAGCCCGAGCTGCCACAGCAGCTCGCGCCGGTTCAGGCCGAAGCAGTCGAACGCGCCGACCTGCACCAGGTTCTCGATCGCCTCCTCGCGCAGCGGCCGCTGCCGGCGATGCCGCCCATGCGGCGCACGAAGTCCGCGAGCGACGCGAAGGCGCCGCTGCGCGCGCGCTCGGCGCGCGATCGCCTCGCGCCGTGTCCGCGCCGATGCCCTTCACGTAGCCGAAGCCGATGCGCAGCGCGTCCTCCTCGACGGTGCAGGCGGCGCCGCTGGCGTTGATGTCGGGCGGCAGCACGGTGACGCCGTGGCGCTTCGCGTCGTGCATGAGGACGTGCGGCGGGTAGAAGCCCATCGGCTGGGAGTTGAGCAGCGCGCAGGTGAACTCGACGGGGTAGTAGCGGCGCAGCCACGCCGACTGGTAGGCGAGGAAGGCGAACGCGGCGGAGTGGCTCTTCGGGAAGCCGAACTCGGCGAACGCGATGATCTTCTCGAACACCGTCTTCGCGACGTCGTCGGCTGACGCCGCGCGCGCGCGCGCCTTCGAGGAACATCTCCAGGAAGCGGCCCATGTTCTCGCGCGAGCGCTTGCGGCTCATCGCGCGGCGCAGCGCCTCGGCCTGGCCTTCGGTGAAGCCGGCGACGGCGATCGCCGCCTGCAGCACCTGCTCCTGGTAGAGGATGACGCCGAGCGTCTCGCCCAGCACCGGCTCCAGGCTCGGATGGTCGAACGGCGGCTTGAAGTCGGGGTCGGCGAGCTGCGCCTGGCGGTGCCGGACGTACGGGTTCACCGCGCCGCCGACGATCGGCCCCGGCCGGATGATCGCCACCTGCACCGTCAGGTCCTCGATGCGAGCGCGGGCGCGTGCGCGGCAGCATCTGCATCTGCGCGCGGCTCTCGATCTGGAAGACGCCGACGGTATCGCCCTCGCAGATCATGTCGTAGACCGCCGGGTCGTTGAAGTCGATGCGGCTGAGGTCCTCGATGTGGCCGTGCTGCTCGGCGATCAGGTCGCTGCACTCCTCGACGAGCGAGAGCATGCCGAGCGCGAGGAAGTCGATCTTGATGAAGCGCGCGTCGTCGATCGAGTCCTTGTCCCACTGGCAGATGTAGCGGCCCGTCCATCGCCGCCTGCTCGACCGGCACCAGCTCGACGATCGGCTTCGTGGAGATCACCATGCCGCCGACGTGCTGGCTGAGGTGGCGCGGGAAGCCGGAGATCTGCTCCGAGAGCTCGATCAGGTCGCGCCAGATCGGCGCATCGATGCGGCCGGCGTACTCGGGATACATCGCCATCTCGTGCTCGATGTCGCCGCCGCTGCCCCAGCCGGCGCGCTTCGCCAGCCGGTCGAGCTCGCTCTCGGCGATGCCGAGCGCCTTGCCGACGTCGCGGATCGCGCTGCGCAGCTTGTACGTCGGGAAGCTGGCGACGAGCGCGGCGTGCTCGCGGCCGAAGTGCTCGTACACGCGCAGGATCAGCTGCTCGCGGATATCGCGCGGGAAGTCGAGGTCGATGTCCGGCACCGAGGCGATCTCGTCGTTCAGGAAGCGGCCGAGGAACAGGTTGTGCTTGATCGGGTCGACGTGCGAGAGGCCGATCAGGTAGCAGAGGATCGAGCCGACGGAGGAGCCGCGGCCGCGGCCGGGCGGCAGGCCGGCTCTTGCTGCGCGCGCTGTGCTTGCCGCGCACCTCGGCCGCGACCTCGCGGCTCAGCTCGAGCAGGTCGCGGTAGATGAGGAAGAAGCCGGAGAGCCCGTGCTTGCGCACGAGCCGCAGCTCCTCCTGCAGCCGCTCCTCGACCGCGCGGCGGGATGCGGCCGTCGATCAGGCCGTAGCGCTCGCGCGCCGCCTGCCGGCACACCGTCTCCAGATACTCGTCGGCGGTGGAGCCGTCGGGCGTGTCGTAGTCGGGGAAGCGGTAGTCGAGGTCGCGTCGTCAGGTCGAACGTGCAGCGCTCGGCGATGCGCGCGCTCTCTTCGAGCGCTTCGGGCCACTCGGCGAACAGCTCCTCCATCTCCTCGGCGGACTTCAGGTAGTACTCGGAGTTCTCGCGCCGCTCGCGATGCGACGCCTCGAGCGTGCTGCGATGGCGGATCGCCACCATCACGTCCTGCAGGCGATGGCGCGTCGCGCTCGTGGTAGTGCACGTCGTTCGTGGCGACGTAGCGCAGGCCGTGCTTGCGGGCGAGCGCGACGAGGCGGCGGCAGCGCTCGGTGTCGCCGTGCACGAGGTTCTGCTGCAGTTCGATGTAGAAGTTGTCGCGCCCGAACCATCGCGACATAACGCAGCAGCGCCGCTTCGGCCGCATCGATGTCGCCGGCGGCGACGAGCGCCGGCACCTCGCCGCGCTTGCAGCCGGAGAGCGCGATCAGGCCGCGCGTGTGCTGCGCGAGCACGTCGAGCGGCAGGCGTGGCTCCTTGCGCTCGCTGTGAGGTGGGCGGTGGAGAGCAGGCGGCAGAGGTTGTTGTAGCCCTCGGTGGTGGCGGCGAGCAGCGTCAGGTGGTGGCCGTCTTCGAGCGTCACCTCGGCGCCGGTGATGGCGCGGATGCCGAACGCCTTCGCGGCCTGCGCGAACTCCATCGACCCGTAGAGCCCGTCGTGGTCCGTGAGCGCCAGCGCCTCGTAGCCGAGGTCGCGCGCGCGCAGGATCAGCTCGTCGGTGCTGGAGGCGCCATCGAGCAGCGACCAGCAGGAGTGCAGGTGCAGCTCGGCGCGGTAGCGGTGGTGGGGGGCGGTCATGGCCAGTTATACTTTCGGGAGAAAAGTAATACTGGGAGGTGAGCCATGGCCGCGAGACGAGCAGCGACAGGGAAGCAACCAGCCGCCAGGAAACGAGCAACACCGAAGAAACGGGGCAAGCGGCCGTTTGTCGGCAAGCACATCTTCGCGAAAGGCAAGGTTTCGTCGAAGGGTTGGGTGGTGATCCCGAAAGAGATCCGTGACGAGATGGGGATCAAGCCGGGGGACGAAGTGCAGTTCTCTCTCTGGCCGCCTTCGCTCGCGATGAAGCAGGATCCCGGATTGTACGCACTGCATGTCCACAGAATGTCCGAGGATCCTGTCGCGTTGGGGTACGGCATGTTCCCGCAGCGGCCGGGGGAGCCTTCGTGGACAGAGCAACTGGTGGAGGAGCGGCGGCGTGAAGCCGAGATGGAGGAGCGTAAGACGCGCGCCCGACGCAAGCGCCGGTCAGCGTGAGCCGTTATGTGCTGGACAGCTTTGCCATCCTGGCGTGGTACCGGCGCGAGGAAGGCGCTCCCCGGGTGCAGCAATTGCTCGAGAGCCAGCAGCATCAGCACTGGATGACAGTAGTGAACCTCGGCGAGGTGTACTATCGCGTGGCGAAAGAAGCGGGCGTCAGCGCAGCGCTCGAAGCGCTGGATACGGTGGAGCGGCTGCCAGTCGAATTCATTGATGCTGATCGGACGCTTACGCTTGCGGCAGCCAGCATCAAGGCTCAGTTCACGCTCTCGTACGCCGACTGTTTCGCCGCCGCGGCAGCACGTCAGCGCAACGCCGCCGTCGTCACCGGCGACCCGGAGTTCGAGCAGCTTGAAGCCGATGGCGTCGTCGCCGTCGAGTGGTTGCCGCACCGGCCGAAGAAGCGCCGCTAGTACCGCTGCAGCCACCACGCGCCTCCCGGCAGGTCCCGGTACACCGTCACCACGCGGTCTCCTTCGAGCTGCAGCTGGTAGTACATGCGCGACACCGGCGTCTCCCGCCACCACTCGTCGTCGATGCGCCAGCGGTCCTGGACCGCCGTCACGGCGCGCACGACGCCTTCGACCAGCACCGCGCGCGGGCAGCCGCGCTCGTCGGCCTGCACGCGCACCCGCGACGGCGACGCTAGAGGTCGTAGTCGATGAGTGCGTACCGGCGCTCCGGGATCCTTGACCACGGCTCCACCTCCACCACGCGCGCCACCTGCGATTCGCCGCCGAAGCGCGTCTTGAGCTGGCGCAGCGCCGCCAGCAACTGCGCGCGCCGCCGCGCCTGCTCGGCGAAGAGCAGGCTGCGCTGCTTCCCCGTCTCCGCCGTCAGCCCGACGAACTCCAGCACCATCTCCTCGACCGGGCCGGCGAGCTGCAGCGGCTCGATCAGCTTCTTGAGCACGAAGACGATGCCGGCTTCGTCGCCCAGCGGCTCGCGGAAGGTCAGCGTGCGCTCCCAGCTCCCGCCACCGAGCAGCACCAGCCGCAACCGGAGCTGGCGCACCTGCCGGTAGCGCATCGCCGGGCGTTGCAGCAGCCGGCCGGCGAGCTGGCGCGCGGCGATGATCAGCGCGCCGCTGTTCACCGTCGGCGCGGGCATCGAAAGCGTGCCGGCGACCGGCTCGACGCGCTCGCGCGGCAAGAACGGCGTGGCGTCGATGCCGCGCGCCAGCTCGTAGAGCCGGCGTCCTTCGCCGCCGAACTGCGCCTGCATCGGCCCGATGGCCAGCGCCGCGACGTCGCCGATGGTGTGCCGGCCGTACAGCGCGAGCTTGCGGTGCGCCTCGTACGAGACGGGGAGGAACGACGTGCTGAGCGGCGCGAGAAACGCCCGCTCGCGGCCGGCGGGCACGACGGCGACCTCGCCCGGCGCGCTCACCGTCGCCGCGGCCCAGGCGACGAACTTGCCGTCGCCGGCGCCCGCGCTGGCATCGACGCCGCTGCCCGCACGCACCGCGCGCACCAGCCGCTCGGCGGCGTGCGCCTGCCCGGCCTCGTCCGCGTGCGGGTCGATCGCGGCGAAGGCGGTGCCGGGCTCGCCCGGCTCGACGTGCGGCTCCGCGCCCTCGATCGCGTCGAGCATGGCCTCGAAGGCGCGGCCGTAGAAGACGGGGTCGGGTGGCAGCAGCACCAGATCCGGCACGACCGTGCGCGCGTCGCGCAGCGGCATGCCGGAGCGGACGCCGAGCGCCCCGGCTTCGGGCGAGCAGTCGATGATCTGGTTCGCGCCCGGCGGCGGCTCGCCGATGGCGACGGGACGGCCGGCGAGCTCAGGGGCGCGCCGCCGTTCGAGGGCGATGCGGAAGTTGGGGACGGTGACACAGGCCAGGCGCATGGAGCCGGCTCCGTTCGGGAGATTCACCCTCGGCCCGGAGAGGTGCGCCGGGCCGCCCGAGGCAGGCGGGGGAGGGCTGAGTCCAGTATAGAACGGATGTACTAGAAGTCAACGCCAGACGGGTGATGCCGCCCGAAATAATGCGACATAAGCGAGGATTGCCGAGCGGCCTGCCTCGCCGCCACGAGTTTTGGTGGACTCTTCAATCTAAACCTGCACCAGCCACCAGACGGCGTACCCTCCACATGTGATTGCGAGAGCTGCGGCGACTCCTAGCTGGCGGCGGCGCGGTCAACGGCCGGTCCACGACATCGTGGCTAGCAGACCAAGTGCCGCGGGAGGGACGGTGAACAGGGCTATGATGAAGCCCCACTCCGCCCACGTCGGAGGTTCGGCGCTATCCGCCACACCCCACCCGACGACCCCGAGCACCACCCACGAGATCGAAAGCCAGAATGCAGTACCCGCTGTGCACAGCATGGCTTCCATGACTCTGACTTTGATGGTCGCCTTCGGTTCGCTGACGGCTCTCATTCGCGTCCTGTATCGCTCGATGCTACAAAATCATCGCATCTCGGACGGCGGCGCGACACGGTCGAGATGATATCCGGAGCTGCGCGTGAGCCTGCTCGTCGGGCCAGCGGCGGATTGGTCGAGCGAATTGCAACGCAGGGGCCGCCAGACCGGATCGAGCCGCATCGCGAAGCGCATGACGTTACCCTCCCACCAACAGGTTCAGTTCGTGGCTGTCGTCGTCGACCGCGTTGCGGGCGTCGGCTGAGACGGGCTTGCCGTTAACCCGCAGCGTCAGCGTGGCGTCTTTCGCGCACCCGGCGATGGCATCGGGGCCCGCGACGGCCATGGCGTAGTTGTCCGGGTCGCTGAATCGCATGACCATCGCCGGCAGCGCTGTCGCCCCGCACAGCGTATCGCCGGCGTACGCTTCGATGCGCGTGCCCGGCGGGAGCGCGCGCCCGTCCGGGCCGAGCACGGTGCCGTAGAAGAACGTGTACGCCATGTCCGGCGGGTTGGGCGCCGACGTGGAGAACGCGGCGTCGAGCTGCGCCTCGCTGGCGGATGGCCAGTCCACCTCCTGCGAGTAGAGCAGCCGGTTCTTTGCGAACGTCGCCAAGTACACCTGCGCACCCGGCACGCCGCAGCCGCGCAGCTCGCCGTCGGCTGCGACAGCGAGACGATAGCGCCCACCGGAGACACCAAGTTGCTGGTAGCTGCAGAAGTAGCGCAGGCCGTCCTTCCGCACCTCGACCCACACGAAGCCGCTCTGCATCGGGTTGCCGTCGAGTGTCGCGCTGCCGGACAGGACGATGCGCCCGGACGCCCCGGCGACGGCGTCGCCCTCGGCCGAACCGAGGCGCGGGGCGAGCGTGAACTTCGCGCCGGCCTGCGCCAGGTCGTCGAGCATGAGGTCTTCGCCGTCCGGCCGCTCGCCGCGCTCCACCCAGCCGCGGACCGCGTCGAGGCTGGCGATCAGCTCCGCGTCGGTGAATCCGCAGTGCGGCGCGGCGCGGACCGCCCGCTGGACGAGCATGTCCGCCTTGCCCGCCGCCTCGACCTTCCGCCGCACGATCTGCTGTTCGTCAACCGGCACCTGCCAGTCGCCGGTCGTCTGCACGGTGAGCATCGGCATCTGAAGGTCGCCGCTGAGTTCGTTGCCCGCGATGAACGCCTGCACGCGCCCCTCATCGGGCTTAACGCGGATCACGTTGCGGTTGAAGTCGCCGTCGGAGACACCGGCGGCCGGGCTAAAGCTGTACTCGCGGCCGTCGTTGTACGACAGGCGCGCCGGTACGAGGATCGACGCGCGCTGCCAGTTCGTCAACTCCTCCAGCGCGAAGCCTTCGACGTCGAATGCGCGCGGTCCCCCGGTGAGGTCGATGAGGATGTCCTCCCACCGCTTGTGCGCCGCCGAATCGTTGAGCGCGGGGATGATGCGGTTGTTGACCAGCCCCGAGAAGTCGGCCGGCGCGGCGTCGAACTCCGCCTGCGAGACGCCGGCGACGTACGCCGCGGCAAAGAAGTAATCGCCGACGAACCGCGCGATCGGGCTCTGGCCCGCGACGCCGCAGAACGCGACCGCGCCGTCGTAGCGATCGCCGTAACGCTCGGCGGAGATGTGCGTGCCGCCCCCGCCCATCGACGCCCCGGTAACGTACGTGCGCTCCGGCCGCCCGAACTGCTCGACGAAGCGGTCCCACAGCGCCGCGGTCTCGTCGGCGGCGCGGCCGGGGATCAGCGCCGTGCTGCTGAAGCTCGACGCGCCCCATGCGTAGCCGTTGCGCACGAGATACGCCCGGATCGTCGGGTTCTCGACGTGCGCTTTCGGCGCCAGGTTCTGGAAGCCGTGCATGTAGAGGATCAGCCGGCCGTTCCAGTTGTCGGGCATCTCGATGCGGTAGGCCGTGCCGCCCAGCTTGCCGTAGTACGCCTTCGCTCCGGGCAGCGCATCGAACGAGGGGTCCTCGAGCTCGATGCCCTGCGGCTCCTGGGCGATCTGGACCGGCGACGGCAGGGGCTTGGGCGAGGGCGTCGGCTGCTCCTTCGCACTCGACCCGCTGCATGCGGCCAGCGCGAGCGCGCACGCGGCAAGCACGACGATCAGCAGGCGCGCGACGATGCGGTCTCTCTTCTTCGGCACGTGGCTCCTCTTGGCAGTGGCGGTCACCGGGTGCGTTCCACATTGTAGCGTTCTCGCATCCAGCCTCTCGCCTCCCGCCTCCAGCCCGAGCCGGTATCCTGTCACGATGCTGTTCGCCGAACACGTAGCGAAGACCTTCGGCAACCTCGACGTGCTGCACGACGTCACGTTCAACGTGAGTTCGGGCGAGCGCGCGGGCCTCGTCGGCCCCAACGGCGCCGGCAAGTCGACGATCCTGCGCCTGCTCGCCGGCGAAGACGCGCCCGACGAGGGGGTCGCCGGCCATCGCGGCGGCAGCCTGGGCTACCTGAAGCAGGAAGCCGGCCACGACCCGGCGCGGCCGCTCGTCGATGAGATGTGGATGGCGTTTCCGGAGGCGCGCGCCGTCGACCGCGCGCTGCACGAGGTCGCGGGGCGCATCGAGCGCGGCGACGGCGACATCGATGCGCTGATCGCCGAGCAGGGCGAGCTGTTCGAGCGCCTCGAGGCGCTCGACGGCTATCGCATCGACGCGCACATTGGCCGCGTGCTCGACGGGCTGGGGTTCGAGCCGGGCGACCGGCAGAAGCTTTGCGGCGACTTCAGCGGCGGCTGGCAGATGCGCATCGCGCTGGCCAAGATCCTCGTGCGGCGGCCGGATAACATCCTGCTCGACGAGCCCACGAACCACCTGGACGTCGCCGCGCGCGAGTTCCTGGCCGAGGAGCTGGCGAAGTACCGTGGCACCTTGCTCATCGTCACGCATGACGCCGACTTCCTCGACCGCGTCGCCACGTGCATCCTCGACCTGCGCGATGGCGTCGTCGAGCGGTACACCGGCAACTACACCGAGTACCAGCGCCAGAAGGCCGAACGGCTGCAGCAGCAGGACCGCGCCGTCGCGCGCCAGGATCGCGAGCTGGCGAAGCAGGAGCGCTTCATCGAGCGGTTCCGCGCGAAGTCTTCGAAGGCGGCCGCGGTGAAGAGCCGCGAGAAGGCGGTAGCGCGCGTCGACCGCATCGAGCGGACGCGAAAGGAGTCGGAGGTCAGCTTCCACCTCGTCGCTCACGGCCGCACCGAGCGCGACGTGCTGCTGCTCGACGAGATCGGCCACGCGTACGGCGACAACGTCGTATTGATCGACGTGAACCTGCACGTCGAGCGCGGGCAGAAGGTCGTGCTCATCGGCCCGAACGGCAGCGGCAAGAGCACGCTGCTGCGCATCGCCGCCGGGGACATCGAGCCGACGCACGGACGCGTCGAGTGGGCGGAGCGCGCGCGGCGCCAGTACTACGACCAGCACCAGGACGAGGTGCTGGACGCCGGCAGCACGGCGCTGGATGAAGTGCGCTCGGTCGCTCCCTCGGAGCCGGATGTGCGGCTGCGGACCGTGCTGGGACAGTTCCTGTTCCGCGGCGACGACGTGTTCAAGAAAGTCGGCGTGCTCTCCGGCGGCGAGCGCAGCCGCGTCGCCCTGGCGAAATTCCTGATCCAGCCGACCAACGTCCTGCTGCTCGACGAGCCGACGAACCACCTGGACCGCACGACGCGGCGCAAGCTCATCGAGGCATTGGAGAAGTACGAGGGCACGATCATCTGCGCCAGCCACGACCCGGGCATCCTCGAGCGCGTGGCGACGCGCGTGTACGAGGTCAAGGACGGCGGCTGCCGCGAGGTGCTGGAGCGGCGGCGCGAGATCGACTGAAGGCTACGCGCGCTCCATCGCCGGCGAAGGCTCGCGCACGGCACGAAGGCGGCGCAGCCCGAAGTCGCGCAGCTCCAGCAGAGTGGGCACGCCTCCCCTGGCGATGACGTACGTGAAGACGAAGAATAACACCACGTTGACCGATGTGATCGCGAGGCTGAACGGGCCGTCCAGCCAGCGACCCGCCCAGGAGTGCACGGGCGGCGCCGAGACGAACAGGTTGATGAAAAACGTCGTCGAGATGGGCACGTAGAGCCAGAGCCAGCGCCGGTCGATGACCGCCACGGGCAGCAACATGGCCACGAACGGGTAGATGTAGCGCTCGTGCGTCGAGATCGGCAGCATGTAGAAGGCCACGGCCAGGTACGCGCAGGCGACCAACGTGCGCTTCAAGCCCGGCGTCACCCACCAGTACGCGCACGCCGTCGCGAGCGCGATCATGGAAAGCCCGAGCCCCGTATTGCGGTACGTGAAGAACGGGACGCCTGAGACCACCTTCTGGTCGGGATTGAGCTTCGTCGCGACGTCCGGGAACCACCAGAAGTTCCAGGCCGAGAGCGAGAGCTTGCCCAGGTTCTCGTGGAACAGCCAGCGGTAGATGCGGATGATGCGGTGAAAGTCGCCATGCAGCAGCCACGGCCCCAGCACGACGCCGGCGACCAGCGCGACGGCGCAGCACGCCTGCACGGCGCCTCGCCAACGGTTCTGGCGCAACGTCACCAGCGCCAGCAGCGGCATGATGATGATCGGGTGCGGTTTGAGCATGAAGCCGAACGTCCACGCCATCCAGCCCGGGAACGGCTTGCCGCGCACGATCAGGATGATCGCCACCAGCTCCGATGCCGTCGTGATCGCGTCGATCTGCGCCCAGATCGCGCTGTCGTAGATGACGGCGGGATGGAACAGGATCACCGCGGCGCCGGCGAACGCGAGGCGCTGCATCTGCGCGGCCGAAAGCACGCGGCCAGGGCCCGCGGCTTCCCCCTGGTCCTCGCGGACGGCGAGCGCCGTCAAGAAGTAGACGACGAACGCCAGGACCACATCGAAGATGAGCGGCGGCATCTTGACGAGGATGTGCAGCGAGGGGGTCGTCTGCGTATACGGCCCACCCACCACGTCGTAGATGGAGGCGAGCCCCCAGAGGAACCAGTGGTAGCCGAGATAGTTGTTGTTGTCGTAACGGAGGATGTTGATGAAGCCGTGCAGGTGTATCTGCTCCATCCAGAGCTTCCAGGCCGTCTCGTCGAGGAAGTTCTCCGGCAGATACGCGTAGAGGGGCATGAGGGCGACGCGCAGCGCGACGGCGACCCCGAGCAGCAGCGCGAACGGCCGCCACGGGATGTGGGGCAGTGCGGGCTCAGTCAGTGGGCCGGTCAATCGCGACATAGACAATTGCATCCTGAATCGGCGGATGAATCGACTCTAACAAACACAAGGGACATGGTCTATCGCCTGGGTCACGTTCGCCCGAAGCGGTGACGCAAAGCGACAAATCGCCGTATCTCCAAACGGCGGCGGTTTGGAGATGTTACGCGGGTCGCGTGGACTCCATTGTGTGCTTGAAGGAACCAGTGGGCTGAATATTTGAGATTTCGAACGTGACTCGTCCGTCAGCCGTCTGTAGGATGCACCGATGAGCGTCCCGAGGATCGACCCGGTGGCCTTGGCCGGCCCTTCAGGCGTGCGCGCCGGGACGCTGCTGGCGTTCGTGTGGCGCCACGCGCCGGGCATCTGCCTGGCGCTGCTGCTTACCGCATTCCTCGCCGGGCCGCGCTGGTGGCTGCTGACGACGGCGCCGCCGGAAGGCGCCCGCGTGCAAGTGAGCCCGTGGGCCGCGTCGGACATGGGTTACGACCTGGCGCTGTTCGCGCCGAGTATCCGTGACGCGTATGACGGCAGCGTCAGCATCAACACGCTCTACGACGCGAGCCGTGACGACGTGCCGACACCGCCCGGTATCCCGTGGCTCTACGCCATCGGCGTGATCGGGCGGGCGACCGGCGATCCGTTTTCCGCGCTGGCGCTCGTCACGACGCTGACGGCGCTCGCGTCGCTGCTGTTCCTGTACGTCCTGGCGTACGAACTCACGGGCAATCGCTGGGCCGCGGCCGCGGTCCTGCCGGTCGTCGTGATGGCGATCGGCATCTTCGTGCAGGCCGGCGGACTGCTGCCGCTGCGCCACTGGGGCGTCCTGCGGCCCGCGATCACAGTGCATTCCGGCCGCGAGTTCCACGCGTGGTATCGATTCGTGCCGCCGAGCATACCGCTGCCCGTGTTCTTCGCCTGCGTGCTTGCGATACCGCGTGCGGTCGAGAGCGGCCGGCGGCTTTGGATGGCGCTCGCCGCGCTGGCGCTCGCGCTGCTCGTCTACACATACCTGTTCTACTGGTCGGCGATGGCGGTGGCGCTCATAGCGTGGTGCGCGTGGCTCGCGTACCGCAAGGACTACGTCGCGCTGCGGCGGCTGCTCGCGGTCGGCGCTGTCGCGGCCGTCCTCGCGGTCCCGGAGCTGGCCGCGCGCGTGCACGATGCGCTGGCGCTCCCCGCCGACGCGCGATCGCGCTTCGGGAAGGAAAGTCTCGGGCTGGACTCCGGGCAATTCGTGAACGCCGCGCAGCGCTTCGCGATGGGCGTCCCGTTCATGTACATGCTGCTCCGCGGGCCGGAGCGCAATCGCTTCTACATGGCCCTGCTCGTCACGCCGCTCGTGCTCGATGTGACGACGGGCATCGTCCCGCAGGCGGAGCACTACGTCACGCAGGTGTGGCACGTGTTCGCGCTGCCGGCGTTCATCGCTGGAGGCGTCGCGCTGGCCCGCGAACTGCCGCGCGACCGCGTCCGGACCGCCGCCATCGCGTTCGGTGCGCTCGCCGTGGCGGGCGTCGCATACCTCGCGCTGTTCCAAATGCGGGCGACGGCGCACGTTGAGGATCAGTTCGCGATGGACTCCGGCGAGCGCGCTGCGTTCGACTGGATTGATGCGCACGTCACCGACAACGAGACGGTGGTGAGCCCGAGCGTCAACACGAACATGCTGCTGCCGTCGCTGACGCCGGCCTCGCGCTACATCAGCGATGGCTTCTTCATCCGGCTCAAGGACGACGAGATCATCGACCGCTTCCTCCGCGCGCAGGCGGCGTTTGGCTACAAAGAGGATGACGTGTTCTCGCGGCTCGACCCCGCCAACGCCTATCCGACATCGGACCGGTCGGTACCCGGCGACGGCTTGCAGCGGCATTTCGAGATGTCGGCCGCGTACTTCCTGTTCAACTGGGAGATCACGCATCCCGACAAGATCGCATCGCGGCTGCCCGAGTGGCGCGAGCGGTACCGCAAGCTGCTGTCGGAGCCGCACGTGCTCTCGGCGTACCCGGCGGACTACCTGTACTGCGGCGATCGAGAGCGGTACTGGGCGGCGGACCGCGTGGCGCCGGGCACGTTCGTCCAGGTGGCGTTCCAGAAGGGCGCCTCCACGGTGTACCGGATCGTCAGTCCTGACGCGGACGGCGCGCAGGAGTTCTCCGGCTGCCAGTGACCCTGCGCCGGATTCGTTCAGGACATCCGGCACGCGTGCTGCTGCTCCGGTCTGTCTACAATGACCTGACAGGCTCCCGGCGTCGCTCACGGGAGCGAGCGCAAGCGATGGTAGCGAGCATCTCCGCCATGCCCCCGGCCGCGCCGGACGTCATTCGTCCGGAGGACGCCGCCGCACGTCCCGCCGCGGAGGTCATCGCGGCGCTCGGCACCGATGCGTCGGCCGGCCTCTCCGGCCGCGATGTCGCCGCCCGGCTGGCGTCCGCCGGCCCCAACGAGCCCGCGCCGGTACGCGCGCCATCGTGGCCCATGACGCTCGTGCGGCAGTTCACCAGCAAGCTGCTGCTGGTGTTGATCGGGGCTACCGTCCTCTCGATGTTGCTCGGCGAGTGGCTCAATTCGGTGGCGATCGGCATCACCATCGTCGCGTCGGGCCTGTTCGGCTTTCTCAACGAGTTTCGCTCGGAGCGCGAGATAGCAGCGCTGCACCGGTTGTCCGCGAGACGGGCCGAAGTCGTACGAGACGGCCTCCACGAGGACGTCCTCGCGACCGAGGTCGTGCCCGGCGACGTGATCGTGGCCGCCGAGGGCGACGTCGTGCCCGCCGATGCGCGTGTCATCGAAGCGCGCGGCCTGCTGGTCAACGAGTCGATCCTGACCGGCGAGCCGGTGGCCGTCGCGAAGTCCGAGAGCGGTCCCGTGAACGAGGGCGATCCGACGGCACAGACGGTGCTCTACGCGGGCACGACGGTCTCCGCGGGCAGCGGTCTGGCGGTCGTCTTCGCGACCGGAGCGAGCACGGTGCTCGGGGGCATGTTCGCATCGATGCAGCAGACTGGCCGGCGCGCGACCGTGCTCGAGCAGCGGCTGGACGTGCTCGGGAACCGGCTGGTGATGGTCTTCCTGGGGTTATGCGCCATGCTTGCCGTGCTGGGGCTCGCGCAGGGCTGGGAGCTGCGTCTGGTTATCGATATGGCCATCTCGCTCGCCGTCGGCGCGATCCCGGAAGGCTTGCCGGCGGTGGCGACGGCGTCGCTCGCCATCGCCGTGCGGCGCCTGGCGAGAAGCCGCGTGCTCGTGCGCCGGCTCGACGCCGTGGAGGCGCTCGGATCGACGAGCGTGATCGTCGCCGACAAGACCGGCACGCTGACCGAGAACCGCATGCAGGTGCGTTCCGCGTTCCTGGCGGACGGCCGGGAGGTGCGCATCGCGGTGGAGACTGAGGACAGCGCCGTGCGGACGGTGATCCGCAGCGCCGTTGGCGCGCAGCCGGCGCCGGAGGACGAGGACGCGGCCAGGCGCCTGTTGCTGATCGCAGGGCTCTGCAACGACGCGGTCGTCGAGTACGACGCCGAGCGGGGCTGGCACATGCACGGCGATCCGTCCGAGGGTGCGATCGCGCTGGCGCTCGCCGGGATCAAGGGCGATGGCGCGGCGTACCCGCGCATTGCGACCGAGCCCTTCACGTCGGCCAGCGGCATGATGTGTACGACGCACCGCACACCCGAGGGCGGCACGCTCATTGCCATCAAGGGGGCGTTTGAGCGCGTCGCGGCGTCCGTGGGCGCCGCACCTCATCCGGCGCTGGCGGCGCACATCTACGCCGCCGCCGAGGCGGGGATGCGGGTGTTCACCGTCGCGGAGCAGCGAGACGCCGCGGCGGCCGAGACGCTTGGCGCGATCATCCTCGAAGACCCGCTGCGAGCGGACGCCGCCGCGTCGGTCGAAGCGTGCCAGCGGGCCGGTGTGCGCCTGCTGCTGGTCACGGGCGACCATCTTGCGACCGCGGAGAACGTGGCGCGCGATGCCGGCATCCTCGGCGGCAACGGCGTCTCGGTCCGCGGCGCCGACCTGGACCTAAGCCGGCTCGAGGACGTGGCGGTCGTGGCGCGCGCCACGCACGCGCACAAGGAAGCGATCGTGCGGGCGCTTCAGGCAAGCGGTGAAGTCGTCGCGATGACGGGCGACGGAGTGAACGACGCCGCGGCGCTGCGCTCGGCCGATGTCGGCGTCGCCATCGGCCCCGGCGCCAGCGACGTTGCCGTCGAGGCCGCGGACATCGTCGTGGCGGACGGCCGGCTGCTGTCGCTCGTCGATGGCATCCGCGAGGGCCGCGACATCGTCCGCAATCTGCGCAACGCGATCGTCTACCTGCTCACCGCCAGCTTCGGCACGATCCTGATCATCGCCGGCGCGATGGCCGCGGATCGCCCGTTGCCGCTTTCGCCGTTGCAGATCCTGTGGTTGAATCTGGTGGTGCACGTGTTTCCCGCACTCGCGTTGGCATCCGGCGGCGAGGCCGTCGAGGAGGACAGCGAGCCATCGCGCGCGCTGCTGACCGGCGTGCAGTGGCTGGAGATCGCCTGGCGCGCGGTCGTTGTGGCGATGGCCGGGCTCGCGGCCATGCTGACCAGTGAGGCGATCGACGAGACGGAGAAGCACGGGCAGACGCTGGTATACATGACGCTGGCGATGGGACTCGTCGGGCAGGTGTTCCTGGCGGGTCTTGATTCGCCGAAGCGCTTCGCCCTGCGCGTGCGGCGGCTGCCGTTGTGGGGCGCCTGCGCGGTATCGTTCGCGTTCATGGTAGTGGGGATGTACGTGCCCGGGCTGCGCGGCGCACTCGGGCTCCAGGCCGCCGATGCGGTCGACTGGCTGACGGCCGGGACGTGCGCGCTGGGCGCCTGGGTGGTGGCCCAGGCCGGCACCGCGGCGATCGCATTCGCGCTGACCAGATGGCGGCCGGCAGCATCGGGATCTCGATCGGACGGCGCGGTTACGGGTCGGTAAGGCACGCGCCGCGCACGACGATCACGCAGACTGGTGAGAGGAGGAGGCATTGAGCGTACGCTTCGACCAGGTCGACAAGACCTTCGGCGACGCGGTCGCGCTGTCCGACGTTCTCGCTTGACGTGGAAGACGGGGAGTTCATGGTGCTGCTCGGCCCTTCCGGATGCGGCAAGACCACGGCGCTGCGCATCCTCGCCGGGCTCGAGGAGCCGAGCGCGGGCGACGTCTTCATCGACGACCGGAACGTCACGGACCTCGCGCCGCGCCAGCGCGACGTCGCCATGGTGTTCCAGAATTACGCCCTGTACCCGCAGATGAGCGTGTACGACAACATCGCCTTCGGCCTGCGCATGCGCAAGCTGAGCCGAATGGAGATCGACTCCACCGTGCGCGACGCGGCCGCGACGCTGGGCATCGCGGAGTTGCTCAAGCGCAAGCCGGGGCAACTGTCCGGCGGCCAGCGGCAGCGCGTCGCGCTCGCGCGCGCGATCGTGCGCCGGCCCAAAGCATTCCTGATGGACGAGCCGCTCTCCAACCTCGATGCGAAGCTGCGGTCGCAGACGCGGCTCGAGCTGATCCGGCTCCATCGACGGCTCCAGTCGACGGTGCTGTACGTGACGCATGACCAGGTCGAGGCGATGACGATGGGGCAGCGCATCGCCGTCATGGACCGCGGGATGTTGCAGCAGGTGGGCAGCCCCGACGACGTCTACGCGCGGCCGGCCAATCTGTTCGTTGCGGAGTTCATCGGCAGCCCGGCGATGTCGTTCTTCCGGGGCGCCGTGGCGGACAAGGAGGGCGTGTGCTCCGTGCGGTCGCCCGAGATCACCTTCATGCTGTTCGACAAGCTGAGCGATATAGTACGCAGGAGCTCGGCGGCCGAGGTGGTCGTCGGCGCTCGGCCCGAGCACATCGACCTCGCCGCGGAGTACGGCGAGCGGCAGGCGGCGGCGACGTTCCAGGCGCAGGTCGATGTCGTCGAGTCGCTGGGGAACGAGGTGCACGCGACGCTGCTGATCGACGGCCGCGCCATCGTTGCGCGGCTGCCGGTCGATGGCGCGCCGCGCGCCGGCGAGACCCGGCAGCTTCGCCATTGCGCCGGAGCACCTGCTTGCTGTTCGATCCGGCGACCGGGAGGCGGCTCACATGACGGCGGCATCGGTAGCCATTCCGAGGCAGCGGCGCGGCAACGTCGCGCGGTCGTTGCGGCGGGCGGCCGGCGCGGCGCCGTTCGTGTTGCCGTCCATCGCGCTGTTCAGCGTGTTCGTCTTCTACCCGCTGGTCCGCTCCGTGTACCTGGGATTCCACGCGACGGACCCCTTCGGCCGCCGCGAGGTGTGGGTCGGCATCGAGCAGTACCGCGACGTGCTGACGTCGTCGGACTTCCGCTACAGCCTGTTCGTGACGGGCCAGTTCGCGCTCTACACGGTGTCCCGTCGACCGGCATCGGGCTGTACCTGGCATTGCTGGCGCACCAGCGGCTGCCCGGGATCATCGTCTTTCGCACGATCTTCTCATCGACGGTCGCGTCGTCGGTCGCCGTGTCGTCGGTGATGTGGCTGTTGCTGCTCAATCCCGGCGTCGGCGTGCTGAACTACCTGCTCGATGAAGGCGGCTTGCCGACCGCGAGCTGGCTCACGGAGCCGCGCTGGGCGCTCCCGGCCGTGGCGATGACGACCGTGTGGATGAACGTTGGCTTTGCGACGATCGTCATCCTTGCGGGGCTCCAGAACATCCCGGAGGAGCTGTACGAGGCGTCGCGCGTCGACGGCGCCGGCCGCTGGAGCCAGTTCCTGCACGTGACGCTGCCCGGGCTCTCGCCGACGCTGCTGTTCGTGTCGGTCGTCGGCGTGATCTTCGCGTTCCAGTCGTTCGGGCAGATCCACATCCTCACGAAGGGCGGTCCGCTTGATTCGACCACGGTCATCGTCTACTCGATCTACCGCGAGGCGTTCCTGCACTACAACGTCGGCCTCGCTTCGGCGCAGGCGGTGGTACTGTTCCTGATCGTACTGCTGCTGACGCTCGTGCAGTTCGCCGCGGCGCAGCGATGGGTGTTCTACCGATGAGCTTCGTACAGGCAACGGGTCGCGTCATCGGACGGGTGCTGTCTGAGCGTGCCATCGTACGTGCTGCTCGTCGCTGTCGGCGGCCGTCATCCTCTTCCCGCTCTACGTCACGACCGTCGACAGCCTGCAGCCGCTGCAGAAGCTGCTCACGTTCCCGCCGGACCTCTGGCCCGAGGCGCCGCGCTGGTCGAACTATCGCTCCGCCATGACCGACATACCGATGCCGCGATACATGCTGAACAGCCTGGTCATGGCGTCGGTGATCACCGTCGGCCAGGTGACGACGGCCGCGTTGGCGGCGTACGCGTTCTCGTTCATGCGCTTCCCGTTCCGCAACGTCGCTGTTCTTCGTGTTCCTCTCGACGATGATGGTGCCCTGGGAGGCGTCGATCATCCCGAACTTCCAGACGATCCAGCGGCTCAACTGGCTCGACACGTACCAGGGGCTGACGCTGCCATTCCTGGCGACGGCGTTCGGGACGTTCCTGCTGCGGCAGCACTTCCTGTCGCTGCCGCGGGAGCTGAAGGACGCGGCTGACATCGACGGCTACGGCGATCTGCGCTTCCTCCTGTTCGTCGTCGTGCCGCTGTCGCGCGCGGCGCTCGCGACGCTCGCCGTCTTCAGCTTCCTGCAGGCGTGGAACCAGTACCTGTGGCCGCTGCTCGTCACCAACGACCCCGACATGCGCACTGTCCAGATCGGCATCGCCGCGCTGCGGGATGAGGAGGTGCAGCGGACGAACGTCGTGCTCGCCGGCACGATCATCGCGCTCGCTGCCGATGCTGCTGCTCGTGATCGCGTTCCAGCGCTTCCTCGTCCGCGGGCTGACGGCCGGCGCCGTCAAAGGTTGATGATGTACCGCAGGCTCTTGCTCCTGACGCTGCTCGCCGCCGGATCGCTGCTAGGAAGCTGCGCGGAACACGGCGTGCGTCACAAGGACGGACGCGTCGAGGTGCGGCTGTGGCATTCGATGGGCGGTGTCAACGGCGACGCGCTCCAGAAGATCGCCGATGGCTTCAACTCCTCGCAGGACACGTACGAGGTTCGCGCGATCTACCAGGGCGGCTACCCGGACTCGCTCAAGAAACTCGTGTCGTCGTTCGGCACGGCGAGCATGCCGGCGATGATCCAGCTCGATGACATCGAGCTGCGGTTCATGGTCGACAGCGAGGCGACCGTGCCACCGCAGGACTTCATCGACACCGACAGCGCCGGGGCCAACGCGCCGCTCGAGTTAGCAGACTTCGAGCCGCGCGCGCTCGATTACTACACGCTCGACGGCAAGCTGCGCGCCATGCCGTTCAACCTCTCCGGTCCGGTGTTGTACTACGACAAGGACGCGTTCCGCGAGGCTGGCCTGGACCCCGACCATCCGCCCGCCACGCTCGATGACGTGCGCGCTGCCTCCGAGCGTCTACTGACGCGCAACCCCGACGGCTCGATCAGGCGCAACGGCATCGCCCTGAGCATCAACGCCTGGTACTTCGAGCAGATGCTGGCGAAGCAGGGGGCGCTGTACGCGAACAACAACAACGGGCGTGAGGGCCTCGCGACGCATGCGGTCTTTGGCGGCAGCGAGGGCGAGAACATCCTCGCGTGGTGGCAGGACATGGTGCGGTCGGGGCTCGCCACCAACGTCGGCCGGCAGGGGTTGCAGGCGCTGCTGTCGGTGCTTTCGGGCAAGAGCGCAATGGCGATCGAGTCGACGGCGTCGATGCGGGCGATCCTGCTCGCGCTCGGCCCCGCCTCGGTGCGGTTCGGCGCGGCGGCGATGCCGGGGCCTCCTTCCGAGCAAGGAGGCGTGGTGGTCGGCGGCGCCGCCATGTGGATCATGAAGGACCGGCCCGAGCAGGAGCAGCGGGGCGCGTGGGAGTTCCTGAAGTACGCGACGCGGGCCGACGTGCAGGTGCAATGGCACGTCGACACCGGCTACTTCCCGGTGCGCGTGTCGTCGTGGGACATGGAGCCGGCCGCGTCGCTGCATCGAGACTTCCCGCAGTTCACGGCGGCGCGCGACCAGGTGCTGCGCTCGCCGCGCAACCTCGCGACGGCCGGCGCGGTCATCGGACCGTTCACGCAGGTACGCGAGGGCGTGGAGACCGCGTTCGAACAGATCCTCGTCGGAGGTGAAACGCCGCGGGAGGCGCTCGACCGCGCGGCAAAGGACGCCGACCGGGCGATCGAGCGCTATAACCGCAGCGTAAAGTGACGGCGCGGGCACCGCCGAACCACCCGTTCGGTTCTGCCCGCAGGCATCGCGCGGGCGTACTATAGGGCGATCGATGGGTTCAAGATGGACCGAACATCATCGGCTGGGCGGATGACAGCCGGCGGCACGGCAGTCTCGCAGCTTCCGGAGATTTTGCGCCGGCGGTACGACATGCTGGTGTTCGACTGGGACGGCACCGCCGTGCCCGACCGGCACACCGATGTGCCGGAGTTGAACGCCGCGCTCGAAGATTTGCTCCTGCTCGGCGCGTGGCTCTGCCCGGTCACCGGCACGAACGTCCACAACCTCGAGCGCCAGTCGCTGCTGTCGCTCTCTGAGCGCGCGCGCCAGCGCCTCTTCGTGTGCACGAATCGCGGCTCGGAGGTCTTCGCGTACGACGAGGAGGGCGCTCGGCACGAGGTTTACGTGCGCCGTGCGGCGGAAGACGAGGACCGCGCGCTCACCGCGGCAGCGGAAGAACTCCGCCGGCGGCTTGCGGCGCGCGGGCTGGAGACGTTGATCGTCTACGACCGCCTCAACCGACGGAAAGTCGACCTGATGCCGCTGCCCGAGTGGCGTGACCCGCCGAAGGCCCGCATCGACGAATTGATCGAGGCGACGGCGGCGCGCGTCAGGGCGGCCGGCTTCGCGCAGATCGGCGACGTGATGCGGCTTGCCGGCAAGGTCGCGCGCGCGGCGGGCCTGCCGGACCCGCGCATCACGAGCGATGGCAAATACGTCGAGATTGGCCTGACCGATAAGTCGGACTCGATCGATTGGCTCATGGCCAACGTCGCCCGCGCGCACGGCATCACCCCGGACCGCATCGCGATATTCGGCGACGAATTCGGCGACGTCGGCGGCTTCGCCGGCAGCGACGAGCGCATGGTGACCGCGGCGGCGGCGGGCGCGACCGTCGTGTCCGTTGGCCGCGAGCCGCACGGCGTCCCGCCGGGCGTCCTGCATGTGCCCGGCGGCCCGGCGCGATTCGTCGAGATCATCCGATGGCAAACCGCGATTCGACGGCCATGAGCGGCTCAGGCAACGGCGGCTGGGTCCTGCGATACGACGGCTTCGACCCGCACGTCGAGCGCGGCGTCGAAGGCGCATTCTCCGTTTCGAACGGCAGCTTCGGCGTGCGTGCCGCGGTCGAAGAGGGCAGCGCGGCGTCGAACGCCACGCTGCTCGTTGCCGGCGTCTTCGTGCCGACGGCGGCCCCGGCCGCGCAGACGCTGCTTGCGATCGACGATCCTGCGATCTTCACCATGCTGATCGACGGACAACACGTACAGGTGCCGCTCGTCGATACGCGCGAACACCGGCGCGTGCTCGATCTGCGCGATGGCACAATGCGCCGGTCATGGTCGTTCGTCGACGAGCGGGGGAGGCGCTGGCTCCTGGAGTCGTCCCGCGCCGCATCGGCGACCGAGTCGGGAGTGTACATCCATCGCGCGGCGCTGCGTCTCGAAGCGGGAGACGCGGCGCAGGTGGCGCTCCGCTTCCACGACGATGTCTCGGCCGCGGCGGTGGAACCCGGCGCGCTGCGGCTGGTGACGACGGCGGACGTGCCCGGCTTTGCGCCTGTCCGTACGCGACGGCGCGTTCGCGGCAACGCCAACGTGCAGGAGGGCGGCCTCGCCGCGAGCGTGTCGCAGGCGTCGCCGCTCAACATCGATTCGCTCTCGCTCATCGCCCCTGCGGCACCCGGGAGCGAAGACATGCGCGAAGCCGGGGCCGAGCAGGTCGATGAGGCGCACCGCGACGAGTGGCGGCGGCGCTGGGAGGGCTGTGACGTCGAGATCGGGGGCCACGCGGCGCTCCAGCAGGCCGTGCGGTTCGCGCTGTATCACCTGCTGTCCGCGTCGCCGGTCAACGAAGGCCGCAGCTCGGTCGGCGCGCGCAATCTCTCCGGCGAGGCGTACCACGGCCACGTGTTCTGGGACACGGAGATCTTCGTGTTGCCCGCACTGACGTTCAGCCGTCCGGAAGCGGCGCGGTCCGCGCTCCTGTATCGCCGGCGGACGCTCGACGCGGCCCGGGACCGCGCGCGCTCCTCCGGCTACAAGGGCGCGCTGTACGCCTGGGAGTCGACCGACACGGGCGAGGATCGCACGCCGTCTTCGGCGATCCTGCCGGACGGCGCCGTGCTACGCATCCTCAACGGCGAGCAGGAGCACCACATCTCGGCCGATGTCGCGTACGGCGTGATGCAGTACTGGCGCGCCACCGGCGATGACCCGTTCATGCGCGACGACGGCGCTGAGGTCGTATTCGAATGCGCGCGCTTCTGGGCATCGAGGCTGACGCCGGCCGACGGGGCCTACGTTGTCCGCAAGGTCATCGGCCCCGACGAGTACCACACCGGCGTGGACAACGACGCTTACACGAACGCGATGGCGAGCTGGACCCTGCGCACCGCCGTGGAGCTTGCCGGCGACGCGATCGCGCTTCCGGCGGTGCGGAAGCTCGCGATTGACGCCGCTGAAGCCAGCGAGTGGCGGCTGGTTGCCGCGGGGCTCAAGCGGAGCGACTTTTCGGCCGACGACGTGCACGAGCAGTTCGACGGCTTCTTCGAACTGGGCGAAGTCGACGTCGCCTCGTTCCGAGCGTCGGGCGTGCCCATCGACGTGGCGCTCGGCGGCGAAGCCGTGGAGCGCGCGCGGGCGATCAAACAGGCTGATGTGCTGATGACGGCCCTGCTGCTTCCGGATCTGTGGACGGAAGCGTCGCTACGCCGCAACTTCGAGTACTACGAGCCACTCACGGCGCATGGAAGCTCGCTCAGCCCGCCCGTACACGCGCTGCTCGCTGCGTGGCTCCGAGATGGCCGTCGTTGCCAGACGTACCTCGACGAGACGATCGCGATCGACCTGGGCGACAGCTTTCAGCGCGCGGCGGCCGGCGTCCACCTCGCGGCGCTCGGAGGGCTGTGGCAAGTGGTGCTATTCGGGCTCGCGGGCTTCAAGTTCTTCCGCGACCGGATCGAGTTCGACCCGTTCTTGCCCGCAGGCGTCACCAGGCTCGCGTTCACACTACCGTGGCAAGGGCGGCGAGTGCACGCGCGTATCATCGATGGCGCAATAGAGATTGGCATTGAAGGTGCGCCGTGCTCCGTACGCGTGAACCATGACGAGCGGCGCGTCGAGCCCGGCCGGCCGGCGTCGTTCCAGTTCGATCCCGCGGTGACGTATTGGACCGGGCGAAGGGAGGGTGCCGCCGATGGCTGAGCCGGTATCGCGTATTCTCGTGCCGCTCGATGGGTCAGTGCCCGCCGCGGGGCCGCTGGAGATCGCCGGCGCGCTCGCTGACGTCATGAAGGCCGAGATCGATGTCCTGTTCGCCGGGCCGGAGCCGCTCGACGAGCAAGCGCTGGCGGAGCGCACGCGTGTCCCCGGCGAATGGCGGCCGCGCGTCCACCTGCACGGTGCGTGCGGTGAACCTGTAGCCGAGATACTGCGTGACGCGGCCGAACGCCCGCCGCTTGTGGTCGTGATCACGTCGCACGGCGCCACCGGCGATCTCAAGTTACCGGCCGGGCACGTCACGCTCGGCGTGCTGGCGGAGCCGCCGTGCCCGGTGCTCGTCGTACGTTCCGCGCTGAATTGCGGAACGCAGGCCCACAGGCTCCGTCACCTGCGGCGCATCCTCGTGCCGCTCGACGGGAGCCCGGAGGCGGCGCGCTCCGTCGAGCAAGCGTGCGTCATCGCTGCCAGGGCGAGTGCCAAGGTGACGGTGCTCCACGTGGTGGACGTATCCGGGCGAGCGGCGCCCGTCGCCCACACCTACGAGGACCAGTCGCAGTATGAACGCGAGGCGTGGGCCGATGAATTCTTGCGCAGCAGCTTCGCGCACGCGCCGCGGCCGCCCGAGGTGAATGCGGAGGTCGCCATGCGGCGCGGCGACCCGGGCAGCGAAATCGCGAAATTCGCCGAAGACGACGACTCTGACCTGGTCGTCGCCGCCTGGGGCGGGCGGTTGTCGCCCGGCCGCGCGCGCGTCGTGCGCACGCTGCTCGAGCGCGCACCGTGCCCGCTGCTGTTCCTGCGCGCGTAGGCCGCTCGCCGCGGGCCCGCGTTCGGGCGATGCCCTGATCGCCGCGGCTGTGTGACCATCGTCGGACGGCGAATCCGCCCAAAGGCCGAGGAATCGCCCGCCACGCCGCATCGCTAGTGTAGTGCTTCTAACGCTTCTTTACCGTGGACGTGGTGGCGCACGCTTCCGAGATCCTCAGACGAGGCACCGTACCGCGTCGGTCCGGCTTCGCCGAACTGACAGCCGAGGGCGGCTGTGATCCACGCTTCGCGTCGCGCTAACTAAAGCCATTTCGAAAGCACTACACTAGGTTCTCGGTTCTGGCGCGCGCAAGCGCGCCTACGCGTACTCACCCAGGTACGTGCCGCCGATGATGTGGACGTGGCCGTGCGCCTGGCTCTGCATCGCGTCGTAGCCGAAGTTGCTGAGCAGTCGGAAGCCGTTGGGGCAGTGTTGCGCGCCGATCTCCGCCGCCACCTTCGACACTTTCGCCATCAGCTCCGACGTCCACAGCTCGCCCTGCGACATGTGCTTGCGGGGGACGGCCAGCAGCATGACGGGCACCCAGTTGAGGCGGTTGCGGAAGACGACGACATCATCGTCTTCGTAGCGAATGTCGGCGGGCTCCTTGTGCTCGATGATCTCGCAGAAGACGCAGTAGAACGACATCGCAGGACACTATACGGGCGGGTTGCGTTACGCCCCAGCATTCGGACGGCGGGCGTTCGACTCTAACCTCCAACCTCCAACCTCTAACCTCCAACCTCCAATCGCCTAGCCTCCTGCGTCCGCCGTCCATACACTGCGGCATGGCCGACGTCCGCCCGTTCCGCGCGCTACGCTACGACCCGGCGCACGCTGACCCGGCGCTCACCATCGCCCCCCCGTACGATGTGATTTCGCCGGAGCAGCAGTCGGAGTTGTACCGCCGCGGTCCCCACAACATCGTGCGCATCGAGTACGGCGAGCAGCGCCCGGACGACGGCGCCGCCGACAATCGATACTCACGTGCCGCGCG
Source organism: uncultured Chloroflexia bacterium (assembly GCA_963701135.1). GTDB lineage: Bacteria > Chloroflexota > Dehalococcoidia > DSTF01 > JACRBR01 > CAYJMJ01. Next base: position 1,026,048 of record OY969567.1, on the reverse strand, counting down.
CGATCTCGATGCGTGGCTGCGCGCCGGCGTGCTGCTGCGCGATGCGGAGCCGGCGGTGTACGCGTATCGCCAGGAGTTTGAGTGGGACGGAACGCGGCACGCGCGCATCGCCTACTTCGCTGTGGTGCGGCTGGAGGAGTGGGAGAAGGGCGTCATCAAGCCGCACGAGCACACGCTGTCGGGGCCGAAGGCCGACAGGCTCGATCTGCTGCGCGCGACGCGCACGCAGGTGAGCCCCGTGTACTGCGTGTACCGCGCGCGCGATGGCGCGCCCGCCATGCCGGAGACGCCGGGCGATCCGCTGTACGACGTCGAGGAGGACGGCCAGCGGCACGTGCTGTCGGCCGTGCGAGACGCCTCCGCCCTGCGGCGCTTCGCCGCGCATCTCGCTGCGTGCGACGTGTACATCGCGGACGGCCACCATCGGTACGAGACGGCGCTCAACTACCGCAACGAAGTGCGGGCGCGCAGCGCGAGCTGGACCGGCGAGGAACCCGAAAACTTCGTCCTGATGGCGCTGACCGATGCCGCCGACGCTGGGCTGCTCGTGCTGCCGACGCATCGCGTCGTGAGCCCGCCGTCATCGCCGTCTGACGCGCTGGCCCGCATCGGGCGCTTCTTCGACGTGGCGGAAGTGTCAGGCGACGGCGACCGCCTCGACGCGCTGCTGGATCGGCTCCATGCGGCGGGAGACGGCACGACGGCGTGCGGCGCCGTGGGCCTCGTGCCGGGTGCGATGCATCTGCTGACGCTCCGCGACCGCGCGGGCATCGAGGCGCTGATGCCGGCCGCCGAGCCGGCGGCGTGGAGGCGGCTCGACGTGAGCGTGTTGCAGTTCGGCATCCTGGAGCACGTTTTCGGCATCGATGCCGCGGCGCTCGCCGCGGGCGGCGCCGTCTCGTACACGCAGGACGCGCGCGAGGCCTGCGCCGCGGTCGAGGCGGGCCGCGCGCGGGTGGCGTTCCTGCTCAACGCGACGCCGGTGGCCCAGGTGCTCGACGTCGCCGACGCGGGCGGCCGCATGCCCCAGAAGTCGACGTACTTCCACCCCAAGCTCCCGACGGGCCTCGTGATGAACTTGCTTGAAGCCTGACTGAGCTACGTTTGCACCCCCTGCGGCTTTGCCGTACAAAGACAGGGCCTCCATTGCGTACCGCGGCACCTCACCGCTGCCGCTGAAGGAGCCTTCCATGGCGAAGAAGATTGTGCTGGCCTACTCCGGCGGGCTCGATACGTCCGTCGCCATCCGCTGGCTCCAGGAAGAGCGCGGGTACGACGTCGTCGCCCTCACGATCGACCTCGGCAACGAGAAGGACCTCCAGACCGTCGAGCAGCGCGCGATGCAGATTGGCGCTGTCAAGGCGCTGATCCGCGACGGCAAGCAGCCGTTCATCGACTATTTCGCCTTCCCCGCGCTCATGGCCGGCGCCGTGTACGAGGGCCAGTACCTGCTCGCCACGGCCATCGGCAGGCCGCTGATCGCCAAGATGCTCGTCGATGTCGCGCGCGAGGAAGGCGCGTCGGCGATCGCGCACGGCTGCACGGGCAAGGGCAACGACCAGGTGCGTTTCGACGTCAGCACGCAGGCGCTGGCGCCCGACCTCGAAATCGTCGCGCCGGTGCGTGAGCACCGCATGAGCCGCGAGGAGCAGATCGAGTGGGCGGCGGAGCGCAACGTGCCGGTGCCGGCGACCAAGGCCAGCCCGTACAGCACCGACGAGAACCTCTGGGGCCGCAGCATCGAGGCGGGCGTGCTCGAAGACCCGTGGCAGGCGCCGCCGGAGGAGATTTACGCCTGGACGCGCTCGGTGAAGGATGCGCCCGACACGCCGCGCGAGATCGAGATCGGCTTCCTGCACGGCCGTCCGGTGACGCTCGATGGCCACGAGATGGACGGCGTGACGCTCGTGCAGACGCTCAACCAGTGGGCGGGAGAGCACGGCGTCGGCCGCACGGACCTGGTCGAAGACCGGCTGATCGGCATCAAGTCGCGCGAGATCTACGAGGCGCCGGCGGCGTGGACGCTGCATGCCGCGCACGAGGCTCTCGAGCAACTGACGCTCTCGAAGCCGCAGCTTCGCACGAAGAACTCGCTGCGCCAGGAGTACGCCGACCTGATCTACAACGGCCTCTGGTTCACGGCGCACCACCAGGACCTGGCGGCGTACGTCGCAAGCACGCAGCGGCACGTGTCCGGCGTGGTGCGCATGCGACTGCACAAGGGCCAGGCCGTCGCCATCGGGAAGAAATCGCCCAAGAGCCTCTACAGCTACCAGCTCGCGACGTACGACCGCGGCGACCAGTACGACCAGGGTAACGCCGTCGGCTTCATCAAGATCTGGGGGCTGCCGGTCGCGCAGCAAGCGCGCACGCAACTGCTCGCGGAAGGCGAGGAGCCGTTCCAGCTCGGCACGTCGGAGCCGGAGCCGGGCAGCAAGGACGGCTAGCGTGTCCGGTCCAACGCGCGCGCTCGGCCTCGCCCTCGCGGCCGCTGTCGCTCTGACGTTGCTCGGGTGTGGCGATGACGGCACCTCGAAGCCGGCGCCCGACGCGATCGAGACGGCGCAGGCCGTATCACGTCAGGTGTCGATCGAGGCGCCGGGCAGCGCGACGCCCGGGAGCGGCGGGAACCCGCAGGCCCCGGTGATGCTCGACGCGCACGTCTTCGGCTCCGGCCCGACGGGCGTCATCCTCGCGCACATGCGTCCCGCCGACCAGACGGCGTGGTTCCCGTTTGCGACGAAGCTCGCGGCCACCGGCCAGTTCACCGTGCTGACCTTCGACTTCCGCGGGTTCGGCGCGTCTACCGGGGACAAGACGTTCGACAGCCTGGACACGGACCTCGCCGCCGCGTACGGCTACATGCGGCGCTCGCTCAATCTCGACAAGATCTTCCTCGTCGGCGCGAGCATGGGCGGCACGGCGTCGCTCGTGATCGGCGCGCGCGAACGGGTCGCCGGCGTGGTGTCGATCTCGTCCCCGGCGCAGTTCGAGGCGCTCGATGCGCTTTCGGCAGAACCGGACATCAAGGTGCCGCAGCTCTTCGTGACGAGCGAGGGCGACGTGCCGGCGCGGCGGAGCCAGGAGCAACTCGTGGAGGCCGCAAGCCGGGCCGTCGAGCAGCAGGTGTACGACGGGAACGCGCACGGCACCGACCTGTTCGAGGGCCCGCACGGCGCCGACCTCGAGCGGCGGCTCATCGAGTTCCTTAGCACACATTAGTCCTCGCTGGAGCGGCGCCGGGCGCTTGCCGCGGCACTTCCGCGGGCGTATCTTCGGGACGGAGGCATCGCTATGGCGCACGCGCCCGCAAGCCCGCCCGCCGCCGACCTGATGGCGCTCTCGGAGATCGTCGCCTCGCCCGTCGTCGAGCGGCAGGGCGAGCGTATCGCGCGCGTGAAGGACGTTGTCGCGCGCATCCAGGAGGGGTTCTACCCGCAGATCACCGGCCTCGTCTGCCGCTCCGCCAGCCGCGACTTCTACATCCCGATCGCACAGGTGGCCGAGATCAAGCCGGGGCTCGTGCGGCTGAAGTCGGGCGCGGTCGACGTCGGCCGCTTTCAGCGCCGCGACGGTGAGCTGCTGCTCGTGAAGGACGTGCTCGACCGCCAGGTGATCGACGTGCGCGGCACGCGCGTCGTGCGTGTGAACGACCTGTACCTTTCGCAGGGAGCCGACGGCTATCGCGTGGTCGCGCTCGACACGGGCGGCCGCGCGATCCTGCGCCGCCTCGTGCCGGCGGGCATGAGGCCGCGCTTCGGGGGCCGCATGCTCACCGACTGGCGCGAGGTGGAGTACCTGATGTCGGACACGCCGTCGGTGCGCCTCAAGGCCGGACACCTGCAGCTCCGCAAGCTGCGCCCGCAGCAGCTCGCCCGCATCGTCGCGGAGCTGAGCAAGCAGGAGGGCGCGGAGGTGCTGACGTCGCTCGACGAGGAGCAGGCGGCGGATACGCTCGAGGAGCTGTCGACCGAGCAGCAGGCGCAGCTCCTGAGCGCCATGACCGTCGAGCAAGCGGCCGACCTGATCGAGGAGATGGAGCCGGACGAGGCGGCCGACGTGCTCGCCAAGGTGCCGGCGCCGCGCCAGGCCGAACTGCTGGAGGAGATGGAGCAGCCGGAGTCGGAGGCCGTGCGCCGCCTGCTCGAGTACGACGAAGACTCCGCCGGCGGCATCATGACCACCAACGTGCTCACCATCGGCCCCGACCGGCCGGTGGCAGAGGCGTTGACCGTGTACCAGACGCAGGAGGACGCGCCCGACTTCGCCTACTACTTCTTCGTGCTCGATGAGGCCGGTGTCCTGATCGGCGTACTGAGCATGCGGCAGGTCCTGGTCGCTCAGCCGGGTGCGCTCGTACGAGACGTCATGACGCGCGAGCCCGTAGCGGTCGCGCCGGACGATGAGCCGCAGCATGTCGCCGAGCGCATCGCGGAATATAATCTACTGGCCATCCCGGTCGTCGACGAGGACGGGAGGTTCCTGGGAGCGATCACCGTCGACGACGTGCTGGAAGTGCTGCTCAAGGGTTCATGGAGACGGGGACGCAGCCGCGGGTTTGGCGGCTGACGCTGAAATGATGGACGATAGTCATACCGGACGTACGCGCGCGGCAACGGGCAAAGCATGCTGAACCGCAGGCTGGACAGCAGTCGCGGTCGCGTTCGCTTGCGCGCCGGTTCCCCCGCCTTTTCCTCCTCCTCGGGATAGTTGGACCGGGCCTGATCGCCGCCAACGCCGGCAACGATGCCGGCGGCATCGCCACGTACGCCGCGGCCGGAGCCCGTTACGGGTATCAGCTCCTGTGGGTGCTGGTCGTCATCCTGGTCGCGCTGATCGTCGTGCAGGAGATGTGCGCGCGCCTCGGCTCCGTGACCGGCATGGGGTTCTCGGACCTGGTGCGCGAGCGCTTCGGCGTGCGCATGACGTCGCTCGTCGTGCTGGCGCTGCTCATCGCCAACCTCGGCACGACGTTCTCGGAGTTCGTCGGCATCGGCGCTGCGGCCGAGCTGCTGAAGATCCCGCGGCTCATCGCGGTGCCCGTCGGCGGCGTCCTGCTGTGGACGCTCGTCGTGTTCGGCTCGTACAAGATCGTCGAGCGTGTGTTCCTCGCGATGGCGCTCGTGTTCGTCGCGTACCCCATCGCGGCGATCATGGCGCATCCGGCGTGGGGCAGCGTGGGCCACGGCCTCGTCGTGCCGACGCTGCCGCACTCGTCGGGCGGTCTCCGCATGATCGTCGCGATCATCGGCACGACGATCACGCCGTACATGCAGCTCTACCTGCAGTCGACCGTCGCCGAGAAGGCCGTGCGTCCGGAGGACTACGTCTACGAGCGCATCGATGTCGTGGCGGGATCGCTGTTCGCGAACTTCGTGGCGCTGGCGATCATGGTGGCGACGGCGGCGACGCTGTACGAGCGCGGCATCGCCGTGGACAGCGCGTCCGATGCCGCGCGCGCGCTCGAGCCCGTGGCGGGCGGACTCGCCGAGGGCCTCTTCGCCATCGGCCTGCTCGGAGCATGCCTGCTCGCCGCGCCCGTGCTCGCGCTGACGAGCGCCTACAGCGTCACCGAGGCGATGGGGCTGGAGAAGGGCGTGTCGCAGGATTTCCGGCGGGCGCCGGTGTTTATGGGGCTGTTCACCGGCATGCTGCTCGTGTCGATGGTGCTGGCGCTGTTGCCCGGCATCCCGTTTACGAGCACGCTGCTCGCCATCCAGATCCTCAATGCGATGGTGTTGCCGGTCGTGCTGTTCAGCCTGCTGCGCCTGACGAACGACCGCGAGCTGATGGGTGCGCGCGCCAACACGCCGGTGTTCAACATCATCGGCGTCGTTACCGCAGGGGTCGTGATCTCGCTGTCGGTGCTGCTCACCGCGCTGACGCTCGGCGACTTCCTGCCGTAGCTCAGTCCGCGCCGGCGCCGGCGGCTTCACTGACGCCGTAGGCGTCCATCTGCGCCTGGAAGCCGTGGACGTCGTGCGAGTACACGAGCAGGTCGTGCTTCTTGCCCTCGCGGTCCTTGACGTGGTCCAGCAGCAACGCCTCTGGCTTGAATCCGAGTTCTTCGAACGTGGCGATCGCACCCTTCTGGTCGACCGTCATCTGCGCCACCATCTTCTCGATCCCGCGGTCGAGCGCCTGGGCGAACACGGACTCCGTGAGTGCGCGGCCGAGCCCCTTGCCCCGCATGCTGCCGTCGATCAGCACGCGCAGCTCGCCGACGTGCCGCGACCACGGCGCGTTGCTGATGTGCAGGCTGCCGTAGCCCAGGATGCCGCCGTCGCGCTCGGCGACGATCGTGATGATGCGTTCGAGGTCGATGTTGTCGAGCCAGCCCTCGATCACGTCGGGGTTCGTGATGTCGGTGCGCAGGAAGAGCAGGTCGTGGTCCGGCAGTGAGGTCGTGAACTTGAGGAACGCGTCGCGGTCGAGACGGCCCAGAAGCCGCAGCGTGATCTCGCTGCCGTCGGACAGCTTGACCTGCCGGGGAAGCGTCAGGGTGCTCATCGTCGCGCTCATATCGACCGCACCGCCAGCCACTCGTTGACCTTCGGCCATAGCCGCATCACGGCGTTCATGCCGGCGACCAGGCTGACGTGTCCGCCCTTCACCACGATGTCCTCCTTGTCGTCGCTGCCGACGAGCTGCGTCAGCTCGCGCGTCGACTCGTACGGGGCGATGTGGTCGTGCTGCGCCATCGCGTTCAGCACGGGCGCCTTGATCAACTTGAGGTCGACGGTGCGCCCGCCGACCTGGAGCTCGCCCTTCATCAGCTTGTTCTCCCACATCAGGTCCTTCGTCGTCTGCCGGAAGCACTCGCCGGGGAACGGGATCTGGTCGCTGGTCCACTTGTTGAACAGCCGGTAGTGCTTGACGTACTGGTCGTTCCAGAGATTGTCCCACAGCCGCACGTACGCGACGAGGCGGTCGGCCGGCCGCAGCAGCTCGAACGAGCGATACATCAGTTCCGGCGGGATGTTGCCGAGCGAGTCGACCACGCGGTCGACGTCGAACCAGCGCTTGTCCGTCCACTGCCTGAACAGCCCCATCCCCTCGAAGTTGACGGGCGTGGCGATGCACACGAGGTTCGTCATCGGCGCGTCGGCGTGCAGGCCGCCGTAGATCAGCGCCAGCAGACCGCCCATGCAGTAGCCGATGAACGAGGCGTCGGTCTCGCCGGTTTCCTCCTGGACTTTCTCGATGCAGGCGGGGATGAAGTCGAGCGTGTAGTCCTCGAGCCGCAGCCGCGAATCCTCGGGCCGCGGCACGCCCCAGTCGATCATGAAGACGTCGAACCCCTGCGTGAGCATGAACTCGACGAAGCTCACGCCCGGCGTCAGGTCCAGGATGTACGGCTTGCTGATCAGCGACATCACCAGCACGACCGGCACGCGGTACACCTCGTCGGCCATCGGGCGGTAGTGGTACAGGCGCAGCGTGCCGCGCTCGTAGATGACGTCCCGGGGCGTCATCCCGACCTCCGGCTCATCGCGGTTCAGGAGCACGTCGATCCCGCGCAGGGAGCGCGTGATGGTGCGCTCGACCTCCTTCTGCACGATGTCGGCGATGTTGGCGGGCTGGCCCGTGGCCTGTGTGGTCATAGTGCGCCTCCACCCGGCAACCGCGGGCGCCGTGCGTGCGAAGCTGGACGCGAGATAGCGTCAGTATGCCACTGCGCGATCGGGAATTGAATAGGTGCGAACGCCACGTAGTGGCACGCGGAAGATATCCGATCGAAGAGTTAACGCAGGCGCCTAGTGTAGTGCTTTCGACCTGGCCTTAGTTCGAGGAGACCGCCGGACCAAGGTGAGAGGGCCGTTGCCAAGCTCCCCTTCCCGCACCGGGAAGGGGCCCGGGGGTTAGGTCGGGGCGGGGCGCGGCGGGTTGAGGTCGCGATGCCGCTGGTCCCGACGCTAAAGAAGCGTTAGAAGCACTACACTAGCGCCCGCTCGCGCCGTTCGCCGCCGCGGCGACCGATGGCCGCTTCGTTCGGGCGGGCTTCGGCCGCGGCGCCTGGCGCTTGATTGCGGCGTCCGGAGCGGCCGCCTGGAGCATCGCTTCGATGCTCGCGAGCTTGTCCTCGATCGCCTTCATCCGCTCGCCGAGAGCCACCAGGTCCTGGTGGCTGGGGATGTTGAACGCGGTGTAGTAGCGTTCGAGGTTGTCGGCGACCATGCGCTGCACGGTCAACGAGGCCTCAACCCAGGTATTCATCGCGCCGGAAAACGTATCGGTGCCGAGGACTTCCTTGAAGAAGCCGTTCCACTGGCGCTCGGAGTCCGTAATGAACTGCCTCCAGGCGTCGAGAGGGTTCGCCGTCTGCGTGCCGTCAGCCATGTCGCACTCCTTGAAGCTGTCCCTGCCTGCCGGATGCCTGATTCAGCCGCGAGCGGCCCGCTGCGGGCCTCCTGCGTCGCCTTCTTCCGCGCCACTTCCCGGGTCTAATCCCTCGATCGTCCTCTGCAGCACCGCCTGGTAGCGGCCCAGGACGTCGATCCAGCTCGAAAGGAACAGCTCGCCGGCCTTCGTCAGCGAGTACATGCGGCGCGCCGGCCCCGATTCCGACGTGTCCCAGAACGATGACACCAGACCGGTGCGCTCGAGCTGGCGCAGAGTCCGGTAGACGGTGCCGGAGTCGAACGCCGGGAGCCCGGCTTCGGCGAGTTGCTGCGCAAGCTGGTAGCCGTAGGCATTCCAGTTCCGGAGCAGCGCCAGCAGCGTCGTGGTCAGCAAGTCGCCGTGGAGGCGGAACGGCCTGTCGGCCGGCGGCTCCTGCTCGGTCTTCCTGGCCATGCTATCACGCCCTCTCATGCCTTGACTATCGGTAACGGGCCCCTGCGCTCAGAGAACATTCAGGCTCAAATCGCCAAGTATCGTCATCTCGCGTCAGTATTGCACTTGACAGCATCTGGCTGCTAGATGTAATTTACACATATCAGCGGACGGACGCAAGCCCTGACTCAACAAATCCAGCTTCAGGAGGAATCACCCATGACTACCAGGACCAGTGCAGTAGACAAGTACTTCGAGGCGCTCACGGAGAGCTACGACGCCATCATCGACGCGATCAAGGCCGGCAACGAGCGCGGGTTCCGCGTCTCCAACAACCTGCTGACCGAGGCTCAGAAGGGCCAGCGCGAGGCGATCGAGCTCGGCAAGAAGTTCGCCGATGACCCGACCGACGTCGGCGGGTTCTACCGCGCGCTCATGGAGTCGACGACCAAGGCGCAGGGCCGTACGCTCGAGCTGGCCCGCCAGATGTTCGATGAGCTGTCCGAGTCTCGCACCGAGGCCCGCGACGTCATCGAGAAAGTGGTCAAGGCCCAGCGCGTCGCCGGCGAAGCGGCCGTCGAGGCCGCCCGCGACGTGGCGAGCACGACCGCCGACCGCGTCCGCACCGGCGTCGGCCGCGTGACCAGCCGCGCTGGCGAAGTCGCGGAGGAGGCGGCGAGCGAGGCCGCGAAGCCGCGCCGCGCCGCCGCGGCTGCTGTGGAAACCAGCGCGACCGAGTAGACTACCCGTAACAGGCGCCCGAGGACGGCGGTGTGTCGCGCAAGCGGCACCCGCCGTCTCTTCTTGTTCGCGATTGTCGAAGTCAGGCGATGCCGGCGAGCAGGTTCGCGATCGTGCGGTAGACGTCCGGGTTGAACGCCATGCCGATGTGCGTCGCCGTCACCTCGCGGTTCAGCGACGCGTCCTCTTCCACGCACGTGCGCCAGTCCACAACGCCGTCCACCCTCGAGAAGATGGCGTTGTGCTGGAAGAGCGGCACGGGGCGCGCCTGGAGCGTCGTGACGAAGCCGCAGCTACACTCCGGCGTGAAACAGCCGTGCTTCACCTCGCGCCGGTGCTTGCGCTCGCGGACGATGTTCGAGCGGACGAAGTTCGCGGCGCTCAGTACCAGCGGGTGCGCCCGGACGCTGCGGAACGGCGAGCCCATGGTGATCACCTGCTTCACCTTGTCCGGCTCGCGGTAGGCGGCCGCGCGGGCGAGCATGCCGCCCAGGCTGTGGCCGATGATCGACACCGGTTTTTGCGTCTCCAGGTGCGCTTGCTTGATGGTCATGGTCAGGCGCTGCGTCAACAGCTCCGGGCAGTCCACATTGCGGCCGATGCCGCTGAAATAGGGACGATAGCCCACGCGCCGGAGCCAGAGGTGCATCTCCGTCAGGTATCGGTCATCGCCGAGGAATCCGGGGACCAGGATGACGGGCTCGCCGTGGCCGCGCGGCACGCCGAAGCCGTAATACACCGGCGAAGCGTGCAGAGCGATCCAGTCCAGGGGGAACAGGGCCTCGAGCCAGATCGGACTACCCGTCGGCTCGTAGCCGGCGAGGTCGGGTTCCGCGGTTGCGCCCTTGTTCACGCGTCCCCTCTCCTGTGTGCGCGATTGCCGGCGTCCCTGTCCAGCAATCCCTCCGCGCCTATGATCTTAATCGGCCCCGCACACACATCGTATCAACGCAGGGCCCGGCACGCGGCAAGTTCGCATTTTCGTATTGCCGCGTTCATGTAACGCAGGCTTGCCGGGAGTATAATCTCCGCAAGGGACGCCCGTCTACACAGAGAAGCGCCGTTGGAGGCCACCCCCCAATGCCGGCACCGAGCCTGAATAAGCGCATGAGCGCCGAAGACGCCTGGTTTCTCTACTTCGAGAAGCCGGACGCGCCGCTGCACATAGGTTCCGTCGGAATCTACGAGGGCGCCGTCCCGTTCGAGAAGATGTACGCGAGCATGGACGCCCGCATGCACCTCATCCCCCGTTATCGGCAGCGCGCGGTCATCCCGCCGTTCTTCGCCGGCCACCCGACGTGGGAGGATGACTCGAACTTCTCTCTTGACCGGCACCTGCGCCTGGTGACGTTGCCCGCGCCCGGCACCGAAGAGCAGCTCATTGACCTGTGCAGCGAGCTGTTCGCGCCGATCCTGCCGCGCGACAGGCCGCTCTGGGACATCACCGTCATCCACGGGCTCCAGGGTGACCGCACGGCGTACCTGAGCCGCGTGCACCACTGCCTCGTCGATGGCGTCTCCGGCATCGAGCTGCTGCTCGCCGTGCTCGACCTGGTGCCGGACCCCGAGCCCACGCCGCCGCCCGCGGAGCCGTGGCGGCCGGCGCTGCCGCCGGGGCCGCTCGAGTCGTGGGCCGATGCCGTGTTCGATGAGGTCGACCGCGGGCTGCGTAATGTGACGGAGTTTCAGCAGCACATGCTGGAGCCGCGCGAGCAGGTGCACCGGATGATGGACTTTGCGCGCGCGCTCGAAGTCGCGCTGCCTGCCGCGCTCCGGCCGCCGCTGAAGGCGCCGTGGAACCGGCCGGTCAGCGGCAAGCGCCGCGCCGCGTGGACCGATATGTCATTCCAAGAGGTCCGCCGCATCCGCGGCGCGCTCGGCGGCACCGTCAACGACGTGATGCTGACCATCCTCGGCGGCGCGCTCGGGCGCTACCTCCGGGACCGCGGCGTCAAGACCGACGGGGTCGCGATACGGCTCCAGATCCCGGTCAACGTGCGCAAGGAAGACGAGAAGGGCGCGCTCGGCAACCGGGTGTCGATGATGCTTCCCGAGATCCCGGTCGGCATCGCCGACCCGACGGAGCGCCTGGCGGCCGTGCGCGCCGAGATGGAGCGGCTCAAGTCCCAGGACCAGGCGAACGCCTTCCAGGAACTGCTGCGCATCGCCGAGAACCTGCCCGCCGCATATCACGCGCTCGCCGGCATGGGCGGCGTGCCGCAGGGCGCGCTCAACCTGGTCTGCACGAACGTGCCCGGTCCGATGATCCCGCTGTACTCCGTCGGCCACCGGATGCTGGCGCATTACCCGCTCGTGCCGCTGGCCGGCGACCTCGGGATCGGCGTCGGCATCACGAGCTTCGACAAGGGGCTGTACCTCGGCATCATGTGCGACCCGGAGATCGTCGAGGACGTCGGCAAGATCGCGGAGTACGCGGCGCTGGAGTTCCGCGCGCTGCGCGCAGCCGCCGGGGTGGAGGAGACGGACCTGCCGGACATCAGCGCGGCCGCGCGCGGCCGGCACGGCGCGGCGGCCGCGTCGAACGGCGCCGCAGCCCAGCCCGTGGAACAAGCGGCGACACCGTCGCCCGCGACCTGAACCGCGCGCTCTCAGTCGTGGAAGCCGTCGATGTCGTACGACATGATCAGCATGTCGTGGGTGCGGCCTTCGTTGTCGATGACGTGGTCGGCGAGCAGCGCCTCCGGCCGGAAGCCGATGCGCTCGAAGGTGGCGCGCGCGCCCTTCTGGTCGGACGTCATCTGCGCGGTGATCTTCTTCAGCCCCAGTTCCTTGGCGATGGCGAACATCTCCTCGGCCAGCCGCGCGCCCAGGCGGATGCCGCGGTACGCCTCGCTCACGATCGTGCGGATCTCGCCGACGTGGCGGGTCCACAACACTTCTTCGTGATGCAGGCTCGCGTAGCCGGCGAGCTTGCCGTCATCGTAGGCGAGCACCGTCACCGTGCGGCCGGCCTCGATGTTCTTGATCCACTCGTTGACGTTGCGCGGGTCGGTGATGTCCATGCGGAGGAACAGCACGTCGCGGCGCGGCAGCTCGCGGGCGAACGCGATGAGCTCGTCGCGGTGGCTCGCGTCCATGAGACGCAGCTCGAGCGTCTTGCCGTTGTCGAGCCGCGCCTGGCGCGGGAACGTGCGCCTGAAACTCGATGCCTGTACGTCGGCGGTCATGGCCCCTCCCTTTTCCGCCCGGCCGGGGACTCGATCCTATCACAGCGCCGGGGCGCGTGTCTGCAATCGTCAACCGGACGTGACAGTCAACTCGATCGCTTTCGACAGCGCGTTGGCGCAGACCACGTCCGCCGTCTAGATTGCTGCTGGAAACGGCTTCAGCGCGACCGGAGGCAACATGCGGGAGGAAGGCGATGCACACGCACTTGAGTACTGGACCGGCCGGCTCGACGGCGTTATCGGTCAGGTGATCCCGATGCGATTCGAGGAGGTGTCGAAGGACCGCGTGGTGATGACGCTGGAGGTCACCAGCCGCCTCCACCAGCCGATGGGCCTGCTGCACGGCGGCGTCTCGGTCGTGCTGGCCGAGAGCGCGGCATCGACGGGCGCGAACCTCAATTGCGCTCCCGGCATGGTCGCGCTGGGGCAGGAGATCAACGCCAACCACATCCGCTCGAAGCGGGACGGCATGCTGCGTGCGGTCGCGGAGCCGCTGCACGTCGGCCGTTCGAGCCAGGTGTGGTCGGTCATCATCCGCGATGAGCAGGAGAAGCTGATCTGCGTGTCGCGATGCACGCTCGCGGTGATCCCCGAGCCGTCTTCAGGCGGCAAGTGAACGCCTGAGCGGCCGCCGGCCAGACGCGTCCCGCGTCATTGCTGTCAACAAGCGGCCTCCGGCGCAGCGACCTCGATGTGCTATCGTCCCGCATGATGACGAACGGCGTGACCGCGGTGCTGCTGCTCTCCTGCCGCGACCAGAAGGGCCTGGTGGCGGCGGTCTCCGACTTCCTCTACCGGAACGACGGCAACATCGTCCACGCCGACCAGCACACCGACCACGAGGAGGGCATCTTCCTCCAGCGCGTCGAGTGGGAGCTTGACGGCTTCGCGGTCCCGCGCGACGAGATCGGCGGCGCCTTCCGGCCCATCGCGGAGCGCTTCGACATGAGCTGGAGCCTGCGCTTCTCCGACTACGTCCCGCGCGTCGCCATCCTCGTCTCGAAGCTCCACCATTGCATGTACGACATCCTTGCCCGCTGGCGGCTCGGCGAGCTGCACGCCGAGATCCCGCTCGTCATCAGCAACCACGCCGACGCGCACGGCATCGTGCAGGAGTTCGGCGTCGACTTCCGCCACCTGCCGGTCACGGCCGCCACGAAGCACGAGCAGGAGCGGGCGATCATCGCCGAGCTCGAGGAGCGCCGCATCGACCTCGTGATCCTGGCGCGATACATGCAGGTGCTGAGCGACGCCGTTGTGCGGCGCTACCCGGACCGCATCATCAACATCCACCACTCGTTCCTGCCGGCGTTCGCCGGCGCGCGTCCGTACCACCAGGCGCACGAGCGCGGGGTGAAGATCATCGGTGCGACGGCGCACTATGCGACGCCGGAGCTCGACCAGGGCCCGATCATCGACCAGGACGTGGCGCGCGTCAGCCATCGCGACGCCGTTGCGGACCTCGTGCGTAAAGGGCGCGATCTCGAGAAGATCGTGCTGGCGCGGGCGGTGGATCTGCACCTGCGCAACCGCATCGTCGTGTATGGCAACAAGACCGTCGTCTTCGACTAACCGGCCGGCCAGCCGGTGGCGTTGCGGAGGCGCGTGCCGGAGTACGCGAGCGTCGTCGCGATGACGCGCTGCCACAGATCGTGCAGGTTCGGCGTGATCCGTAGCTCGACGTGCGCCTCCGCCAGCGCTTCGAGCAGGTCGCCGACCGGGTTGACGTTGAGCGGCGCGACGGTTTCGCGGCCCACCCAGTGGCCGGCGATCGCGTCGTCCAGCACAAACGACTCCGGCGGCATCGCGTAGCGATAGAGCCGCGTCGCACGGATGCGCCCGAGCCACGCGGACTCCACGGCGATCACCATTTGCGCATCGACATGCGCGAACCAGCGGTCGCGGTCTTCCGCCGTCGTGTCAACCGATGGCCAGAAGCACGCGCGCGGGCAGTCGCGCGGGAAGTAGTACATCGGCGCGTGCCACTCGTCGATCGCCCACACCATCGGCTCGATGTGCGGCCGCTCGACCGGCGCGCGCGGCGCGAACGATGTGAGGAACGGGTCTTCGCTGAAGTGGTAAAGCATGTGCGAGAGCAGAGAGCAGAGAGCAGAGAGCAAACGGCAAACGGCAAACGGGACGACAGCAAACAGCAAACAGCAAACAGCAAAGGGCGCGAGACGGCAGAGAGCATCGTAGGGGCGGAGCTACGCCTCCGCACTGCCGGACGGCGTGCGGTGGTTTGATGAGACCGGAGCTACGCCTCCGCCCTCGTCGGCCGGCTCGGGGCGATGTCTGAGCGGCGCGGTGCCGCCGCGTCGTCGGCGCGTTAGCCGGCGCGAATCGAGGAGGGGGGAGGGACGCGGGTGGGGTGGAGGCCGTGACGTCGCGCCGCGGCGGCGAAGCGGGCGGCGTCGCGGAGAGCGCATGCGAAGGCGTCGTTGTTGAAGTAGGCGTACACGTCGGCGTCCGGGCCGAAGAGGCGCTCGACGAGCGCGGCGCGCGCATCGAGCGCGGCGTCGCCGTAGGAGGAAGGGGGCGACGCCAGGCCTTCGTGGAAGCGCAGGTACCCCCACTCCGCCGTGCGCCACGCCGGCGTGATCAGCCGCGAGCCGCGGTCGGCGATGCACATGGCGGCGTCATGCGATTCGAGCAGCGCACGCACGTCGTCGGCGAACCAGGACGCGTGGCGGAACTCCACGGCGACGCGCGTGCCCGGATCGAATGCGGCGAGCGCGTCGCGGAGGCGGCCGGTGTCGCGCTGGAGGTCCGGCGGTAGTTGCAGCAGCACCGGGCCGAGCTTCGCGCCGAGGCGGCTGGCGCGCGCAATCATGCGCTCGACGGGCTCGCGCGGGTCGCGCAGCCGCTTGATGTGCGTGAGGAAGCGGCTGGCCTTCATGGCGAACACGAAGTCCGGCGGCGTGCGGTCGCGCCAGTCATCGAACGTAGCGGCGTCGGGCAGTTTGTAGAAGGTGCCGTTCAGCTCGACGGTCTGAAAGCGCTCGGCATAGTAGGCGAGTTCATCGTCCGGCCGCGGGGCGCGCGGATAGAAGCGCCCGAGCCAGTGGCGGTATTCCCATCCGGATGTGCCAACGTAGAGCGGCATGACGGTTCGGCCGGTGGTCGGCGCTGTCGGCCAAGAAGCGTGGCGAGTATAGGTGAACGTCGCGGCGTGTCAATCGCCGATCCGGACGGCGCCGCGGCGATTACACAGGCGCGCCGGGGGCGGTGAGCGGCCACGGGCGCGCGCGTTCCATGACGAGGGCGAGGTCGAGCAGCAGGGCGTCGTCGTGGCGGCGGGTCATCGCCTGCAGGCCGATCGGCAGGCCGCTCTCGGACAGGCCGGCAGGGATTGAGATCGCCGGGTAGCCGGAGATGTTCGCCGGGATCGTCAGCGCTCCGCCGTTGTAGGGGCTGACGTTCGAGGTCGCCGACCTTGCGCGGCATCGGCCCCTCGGCCGCGAACGGCTCGACCGGGCTGACCGCCGACAGCACGATGTCGACCTGCTCGAAGATGTCCGCCATCGCCTCGTTCATCTCCATGCGGAAGCGCTCGGACGACGCCGCGTGCCAGATACGGTAGTTCTCCATGAACCGCATGGCCACCTTGATCTCGAACGTGAGGTCGTCCTCGCAGGCCGGCCAGTAGTCCTTGAGGTCGGCGTAGAGCCCGGGCGCGCCCGCGTTTGCCCATGCCGTGCCTCGCTCCGGGAGCCTGATTTCCGGTTCCACGCGCCGCAGGCCGGCCGCCTCGACGAGCGCACCGGCGGCGTCGAGCACGATGCGCTCGACCTCGGGATGAATGACGGCACACGTCAGGTCCGGCACGACGGCCACGCGCAGTCCCTTGAGCGGGTGCGTGCCGAGGTCGCGCTCCCAGCCATCGATGCGCGGCAGGCTGAGCGCGTCGCGCGGGTGGTAGCCGCTCGTGACGTCGTACCAGCGCGCGGCGTCGCGCACACTGCGCGCGGTCGTGCCCCAGAGGCTGGTGAGCGCGCCGGTGCGGCTGCGTGGCCCGCGCGGGATGCGGCCGAACGTGCCCTTCATGCCGATGAGGCCTGTGAAGGCGGCAGGCAGGCGGATCGAGCCGCCGCCGTCGCTCGCGGTGGTGAGCGGCGCCAGCCCGCCCGCGACGGCCGCGGCCGAACCGCCGGACGACCCCGCGGGCGTGCGCTCCAGGTTCCACGGGTTGCGCGTCACGCCGTGCAGCTTCGTCGCCGTGTAGGCGACGAAGCCGAACTCGGACGGCGCGGTCTTGCCGGCGATGACGGCGCCGGCGGCGCGCAGCCGTTCGACGTGGATCGAATCGTGGTCGACGACGTTGTCCTTGTACGGCACGGAACCGTGCGTGGTCGGCATGCCCTTGACGTCTTCGAGGTCCTTCACCAGCAGCGGCACGCCGCCGAAGGGGCCGGCGTCCTCGCCCGCGGCGATGGCGCGGTCGACCTCCTCGGCGCGGCGGCGCGCGCCCTCGGCGTCGAGATAGACGACGGCGTTGAGTTTCGATGCGGCGATCGCGTCGAGCGAGGCTTCGAGCGCGTCGGTCGCGCGCACGTCGCGGCCCCGGATCGCGCCGGCGAGGGAGCAGGCATCGTCGAGCCAAGGCTGCATGGCGTTAGTGTGGGGTAGCTGGAGGTTAGACGATAGAGGTTGGAGGTTGGAGGTTGGAGGTCGGAGGGACTAATTCCGCGGCAGGGCGAGGCCGCGCTGGGCGATGATGTTGCGCTGCACCTCCGACGTGCCTGCGGCGATGGTGTAGGAGTGCGCGGCCAGGTAGTAGCTTTCGAAGCGGCCGCCGAGCGCCGCGTGCGCGGAGCCGCGTGCGAGTATAGCTCCCGCCCCGACGATGCTCGTCGCAGCGACGGCGAACCTCAGTTGCAGCTCGGTGGAGTAGAGCTTGGCGATCGACGCCTCAGAGTTAGGCACCTGGCCCTGGCCCTGCATCCACGCAACACGGTATGAGAGCAGACGGCCGACGTTGAACTCGATCCGCAGGTCGGCGAGCCTGTTGCGTACGCCGGGGCGGTCGATCGGGCGCGTCGCGGCGTCGCCCCGCTCCCGCGCGTAGGCGATGAGGTCGTGGAGCAGCGTCTCGGCGAAGACGATGCGCTGGATGCCCGAGCGCTCGAAGTCGAGCGTGGTCGTCGCCACGTACCAGCCTCGGTTCACCTCCCCGACGAGGTTCTCGCGCGGGATGCGGACGTTGTCCATGAACACCTGGTTGAAGTGGTCGGAGCCGAGCATGTTCGTCAGGCGGCTGATCGTGATGCCGGGCGACTTCATGTCCATGAGGAAGTACGAGATGCCGCGGTGCTTCGGCGCATCGAGGTCTGTGCGCGCGAGCAAGATGCAGTAGTCCGCGCGGTGGGCGTTCGACGTCCAGATCTTCTGGCCGTTGATCACGAAGTCGTCGCCGTCCTGCACCGCGCGCGTCTGCAGCGACGCGAGGTCCGATCCGGCGCCGGGCTCGCTGAACCCCTGGCACCACGACATCTCGTTGCGCGCGATCGAGGTGAGGAAGCGGGCGCGCTGCTCCTCGGTGCCGTGGAGCATGAGCGTCGGTCCGACCATGGCGGCGCCGATGCCGGGGAACGCCGGCGCCCGCAACGCCGACATCTCCTCGTTGTAGACGAGCTGCTGCATGGGGCCCGCGCCGAGGCCGCCGTACTCCTTCGGCCATGCGAGCGTGAGCCAGCCCTTGTCGGCGAGCTTGCGCTGAAACGCGCGCGAGCCCGCCGACAGCGCCGCCGGCGTGTCCTCGCGGTCGTTGTAGCCCGGCTCTCCCCAGTCCGCGGGCAGCTCCGCGCGCACGAAGGCGCGGATCTCTTCGCGGAACGCCTCTTTCTCGGGCCCGAAGCGGAAGTCCAAGTGGGGGCGGCCTCCTTGCGTGTGCGTGGTCGCGTCGAGCGTCGGCGGCACGAGGATGCTACCACGGCCGGACGAGAACCTAGAACCGAGAACCAAGAACCTACGCCCAAAATGGGACACCATCTCGGTTGGGAGCTTAGGTTCTTGGTTCGAGGTTCTTGGTTCTGGCCCGCAGGGCCCATCGCTCGCATGACCGCTTGAACGCTGGCGGCGCAGGCCGTATCGTCGTGCAACCTATCCCCGCGGCAGCGTAGACAGCAGGGTTGATGGCTGAGGGCCAAGGCGGAGCGCAGACGCGCATCGTCGCGATCGACATACTCCGCGGGCTGGCGATCATCTGGGTCGTGTTGTTCCATCTGTGGGGCGACCTGGAGTTTTTCCCGGGCGCGCCGCAGGCGTATTACGAGCAACTGACGTGGCAGGTGCGTCACGGCGAGGGGCCGTGGCGCGTCTTCACCTCGCTCACGGACCTGCTGTTCCGCGACGGCTTCCAGGGCGTGCCGCTGTTCATGATGATCAGCGGGCTCTCGCTGACCATCGCCGCGTATCGCGCGGGCGATGCGCTGAACTGGCGGCGCTTCCTGGCGCAGCGCTTCCGCAAGCTGATGCTGCCGTACTGGGCCGGCGTGGCGCTGACGTACGCCGTGATGGCGCTCATCGCGTGGCGGCAGGCAGCGGTCGACGGCGGCGCCTTCGGCTCGCACTTCAGCGACGGCGTTACGATCTCGCTCCACAGCACCATCAACGTCGACGCGGGCGTCGTGTACGCGAGCATTGCGCTCGTGCCGAGGCTGTGGCGGGCAGAGTGGTTCTTCGCGCCGCAGCTTGCGCTGTGGTTCGTGGGGTTGCTGGCGCAGTACTACCTGCTGTTCCCGCTGTTGTTCGCCGTGATGCGGCGCATCGGCGTGGCGGCGTTCCTGCTCGCTGACGTTCGCGATCACCGCAGGCGCGAACTGGTGGATCGTCGACCAGTACGGCGCCCCGGAGTTCAAGTTCGCGATGGTGACGGGCTGGGCGCCGTTCCGGCTGTTCGAGTTCACGGCGGGCATGGCCATCGGCTGGCTGCTCGTCGCGCCGGAGGGGAAGCGCTGGCTGGCGGCGCTGCGCCATCCGGCGGCGATCGCCGCGGTGCTCGTGCTGGGATTCGCGATGCACACGACGGGCGACCTGCTCATCGGCCGCTGGGCGGTGCGCTACTGGCAATCGCTGGCGCTGCCGCTCGCGACGCTGGGGCTGGCGCTGCTCGTCCTGCCGCTGCTGGTGAAGCGGCCGGGGCGCATCGACGCGAGCGTCCCGGTGCGCGCGCTGACGACGGCCGGCGTGATGTCGTACGCGATCCTCATCGTCAACGACCCGATGCGGCTCGTGGCGAGCCAGCTCCGGCTCGAAGACGTGTCGGACGGCGTCTGGTGGACCTTCCTGGTGGCCGTGTACGTCCCGGCAAGCATCGCGCTGGCGTGGCCGCTGGCGCACGTGCTGGGGCTGATGCCGCGGCGTGCGGCGCGCCCCGCTGTTGCCCTCCCTCACACCGAGCCGGCCATGCGTCCTGGCGTGGTGGTACCCGCACAGGCCGAGGCAGCTCTCTAACACCGCTCTCTGGCCATCTTGAGAAAAAATCCTCGGACGATGCGTCCGGCGGCCGCCGGGCTGCGTATCGTAGCTGTTCCGGTCCCGGCGCGGCCGCCGGCCGGTCATCGTTGCCCCGCGATCAGGAGAATGCCCATGCGTGCGCTGCTGTCTCTGGTGCTTGCGTTCTCGGTGTCCGTCTCGGTGCTGCTCCTCTCTGGCGGCGGCGTGGCCGATGCGGCATTCCACTGCGTGCGGATCCACGCCGTCGCCGGCTCGTGGAACGGCGACACGAACATCCAGTACGTCGAGCTGCGCATGGACCTGGGCGGCCAGAACGTGTTGACCGGCCACACGATTCAGTTTTTCAGCGCATCGGGCCAACTGAAGGCGACGTTCACGTTTCCTTCGGGCGTCACCAACGCCCTGGTCGGCGATTCAATTCTCTCGCGACGCAGGAGTTCAACGACAACGCGACCGGCGGCACGTCGGACTTCACGTTCAAGGCCGCACCGGACCCGGGAGCGAATACGGTCGGCGCGAACCTCGGCGACCCGCTGCACCCGGTACAGCAAGACAACGGCTCGGTGGTGTGGGCTGGTCCGTCGTTCGCGTGCCTGACCGCGATGGCGCCCGTCGATGCGTTAGCGTACGGCGGCGCGACGGCGATCGTACGGCACCGCGGCTGTGCCGCTGACCCGGGCCCTCTACAATCCGGTGCTTCGACTGACGAACCTGAACATCACGCCCGTCAACAACTCCGCGGAGTACGAACTCCGAGGCGCGTCCACGACGACCTTCGCGGTTCCTGTGGCGAACCTCAAGACCGACTTCACAACGCCCCGGAACAACGGGCGCGTTGTGCTGAGGCTCGGTCCGGAGCAGGTCGGAGGCGTGCTGGAGGACCGCGACCCGGTCGCGGCCGTCGATGCGGCGAAGGCGCCAGCCGGCGGCCGCTCGTTGCTCAAGTACGCCGGCCTCGCCACCGCGCTCGTGGCTGTGACACTCGCAGCCGCGGGTTACACATTTCACCGCCGCAAGACATAACCGCTGGCCGCAACACATTCGCGCTTTGCGGCGGGCCACCCGCGCGGCGTAGCTGGGTACGGGGCGCCGTGCTAGACTGCGGCCCGTGAATCTCGAACTGCTGCGCGAGCTCTCCGTCCCCAACGACACCAAGATCCTGCTCTCGTCATCGATGGCCTGGGCGGGCTGCCGAACGAGACCGGGCGCACCGAGCTGGAGCAGGCGCACATCCCGCACCTCGACCGGCTGGCGCAGGAGAGCCTGTGCGGGCTGACGATGCCCGTGGCTACGGCGTCACGCCGGGCAGCGGGCCGGGGCACCTGGCGCTCTTCGGCTACGACCCGCGAGCGCTACAACGTCGGCCGCGGCGTGCTCGAAGCGCTCGGCATCGACTTCGACCTGCAGCCGTCCGACGTCGCGGCGCGCGGCAACTTCTGCACCCTCGACGCGGACGGCCGCATCATCGACCGGCGCGCCGGCCGCATCGCGACGGAGCAGATCGGCGCGGCTGTGCGAGAAGCTGCGCGCAGATCAAGCTGCCCGGCGTCGCAGGTGTTCGTCGAGCCGGTGCGCGAGCACCGCTTCGTGCTGGTGCTGCGAGGCGAGGGGCTGTCGGACCGCGTGACGGAGACCGACCCGCAGCGCGAAGGGCGTGACGCCGCTGCCGGTGCGCGCGCTCGCGCCGGAGGCCGAGGCGACGGCGGAGCTGGTCAACGACTTCGTCGGCGCAGGCGCAGAAGCTGCTGCGAGACAGCCGGCCCGCGAACGTGCTGACGCTGCGCGGCTTCGCCAAGCACCCGACGATGCCATCGATCCCCGAGACCTGCAAGTTGCGCGCCGCCGCCATCGCCGTGTACCCGATGTACCGCGGCCTGGCGAAGCTCGTCGGCATGGACGGTGCTGACGACGGGCGCGACGCTTCGCCGACGAGATCGCGACGCTGCGCGAGCACTGGGACGACTTCGACTTCTTCTTCATCCACTTCAAGCGCGCCGACTCCGCCGGCGAGGACGGCGACTTCCAGGCGAAGGTCGCGGCGCTGGAGGAGTTCGACACGCTGCTCGAAGCGCTGCACGACCTGCAGGCCGGACGTGCTCATGGTCGCCGGCGACCACTCGACGCCGGCGGTGATGCCGGGCATGCTGGCACCCGGTGCCGTTCCTGCTCCACGCGCGGACGTTCGCGCAGGCTGACCAGACGTGACGGGTTCAACGAGACGGCCTGCCGCGCGGCGTCCTCGGCACGTTCCCGGCGAAGGAAGTGCTGTCGCTCGCGATGGCGCACGCCGGCCGCCTGACGAAGTACGGAGCCTGAGCATGACACGCACGCCGATCGTCGCCGGCAACTGGAAGATGAACACGCTGCGCGCCGAGGCGCGTCGACGCTCGTGCGCGGCGATCCGCGAGCGCGTCGGACGCCGTCGCCGGCGTCGAGAAGTCGTCTGCCCGCCGTTCGTCTACCTGCACGACGTGCGCAGCCGCGCTCGAGGGCTCGACGATCAGGCGTCGGCGCGCAGAACGTGCACTGGGAGGAGAAGGGCGCCTTCACCGGCGAAGTCAGCGTCGACGCAGGTCGCCGAAGTGCGCGCACGTACGTGATCATCGGCCACTCCGAGCGCGCGCCAGTACTTCGGCGAGACGGACGAGACCGTGAACAAGCGCTGAAGGCGGCGCTGGCGCACGGCCTCATGCCGATCGTCTGCGTCGGCGAGACGCGGCGAGCAGCGCGAGGCCGGCCAGACGCGCGACGTGCTCGTGCGCCAGATGCGCGGCGGCCTCGACGGCGTCGACGTCGGCCCGGAGCTTCGTCATCGCCTACGAGCCCGTCTGGGCCATCGGCACCGGCCTCGCGGCCGACGGCGCGACGGCCGAACGAGGCGATCGGCTTCATCCGCGCGACGGTGCGCGAGATTGCCGGCGAGCGATCGGCGGACGCAGGTGCGCATCCTCTACGGCGGCTGGTGACGCCGCGACAACATCGCCGAGTTCGTGGCGCAGCCGGAGATCGACGGCGGGCTCGTCGGCGGCGCCTCGCTGAAGGCGGACGCCTTCGCGGCGATCATCGCGGGCGCGGCGGCGGCGGCGACCGCGCGCGCCTGATGCGCGCAACGGCTCGTCGCGATCGTCGGCGCGACGGCGACCGGCAAGACGGCGCTCGCGCATCGCGCTGGCGCGAGCGCCTCGGCGGCGAGATCGTCAACGCCGACTCCCGGCAGGTCTACCGCGGCATGGACATCGGCACGGCGAAGCCGACGCCGGCCGAGCAGCGCGGCGGCGCGCCACCTCGATCGACATCGCCGACCCCGACGAGCCGTTCAGCCTCGGCAACTTCCTCGACCTCGCGAACGCGGCGCTGGACGACTGCTGGTCGCGCGGCGAGCTGCCGATCGTCGCGGGCGGCACGGGCCAGTACGTCTGGGCGCTGCTCGAGGGCTGGCAGCGTGCCGCGCGTGCCGCCGGACCGCGCGCTGCGCGCGCGAGCTGGAGGAGCGCGCCGCGACGCGAGGGCGCGGCGCGCTGCTGCGACGAGCTGCGCGACGTCGATCCCGGCGTAGCGCGCGCACGATCGACCCGAACAACGCCCGGCGCATCATCCGCGCGATCGAGGTGACGCGCGCGACGGGACGGCCGTTCAGCGCGTGGCAGACGACAAGCACGCGCCGGACGTTCGATGCGCCGATCATCGGCCTGCGCTGGAGCGCGACGAGCTGTACCGGCGCATCGACGCGCGCGTAGACGCGATGATCGCGGCCGGGCTGGTCGACGAGGTGCGCGGGCTGATCGAGCGCGGCTACGGCTGCGACCTGCCGTCGATGGCGAGCATCGGCTACCGGCAGGTGTGCCAGCACCTGCGCGGCGAGCTGTCGCTCGAGGAGGCGGCGGAGCGCATCAAGACGGAGACGCATCGGCTGGCGCGGATGCAGCACACGTGGTTCCGCGCGGACGACGCGCGCATCGCGTGGTTGGACGCGGGGGCGGCGGATCTGGTGGAGCGGGCGGTGGCGGTGGTACGGGGGTGAGTGCCGGTGCGTTTGGCAGGGGACGGCGTCTTGGAGCGGAAGCCTTCGTCAACTTCCCCGCACTGCTTCGTCCGCGATTACGAGTACGATTATCGCCGGGAGGCGACCGGACTAGCTGTTAGGAAACAAGGATGATCAAGCCCTTGACGCGCGACCCCGGCGCAATGATGCGTGATGGCTGGGATGAGCCTGAGCGTGCCTTTTCTCCTCCGGTTAAGGGGATACTACAGGGAGACCTCGATGCCCGGGCGTTCGATATGCTTGAACTCGCCGTATGGATCTATCGCATTACGCCACATCGAAAGAGACTGTGACCTGCCCCCGATCTTTGGTCCACTTGCCGTGGGCCTCGTGACGGAGGCCCGGAACTCCTCCGGTGTCTGGTCGCCAAGCGAGCTGTGTGGGCGGGCGGCGATGCGTGTCACCCCGCGATGCTCGCGGCTGCCGTCAATTCAGCCAGTGACGGCCTACAGGTGGCGCCGGGTACCATGTTCAGGCTTCGGTTAACGGCACTGGACTGGATCGAGACGCAACAGGCATCCAACCCTACTGTCATTGAAGCTGTTGCCTCACGGATAGTTGCGAACGCGATCCAATCGAACGCCTTGGCCGCGCTCCCTCGTGGTAGTAGCGCGAGTCGAAAAATCGTCCGGGGCTATGTAGATTCCCTCAGGGACGAGCGAAGAAAATGGGACAAACTGCTGAAGAACAACTCGAAGCGACAAGCGATCCTCAGCGAGGACTCCCCGCCCCGCCACCAAGCATGGCCGCGCTGCAGCGGATCGAGGAACTCTTTCGTGTTGCGCTCGTCCAGCCGGACACCGCCGATCGACGGCCGAGGATGTCTCAGGCACCGGTTAAAGGAATACCCGTGAGCGGCTTTGACTTCCGCGCCTATGGAACGCTCGTAAACAGTTCCGGCCAGCTGATCCGGGAAACGAGCACCATTTACATCAGAGATATCGAGTCGGAGCTCGAAACCGGCCGTGCAGGCTCTGATGTGCTCGCGCGCTTTATCGATGCGCCGAAGCGCGTGTTGGAGCAGCGCGAGAAGCAACTATCCTCGTTGAAGCCCCCAAAGGAGTTGAAGGGCTTCCACAACGCCTACGTAAAAGGCGTTCGTGCCACGATATTGCGCTGGGGCTCCATTAGGCGGGCAGGATTAGGATCGGCCGCGCAGTTCAACGCCATGGCATTAGACCAGTTTGGCCGGGCCTCGCTCGAACTGAAGCCGCTCGCTGAAACACATCCCTCCTTGCTGACGGCGCTCCGGCTCGACCCGATGCTCTGCGTCGCGGTCCTCTGGAAGGACCGCGACTGGTTAGAGTATGCGGTCGCAACGGAGAGTCACGTGGCACCTTCAGTCAAGGTCTGTGGTTCCTGCGGACGCCGCGTGTCGCAGACGGCTAAGTTCTGTACCGAATGCGGAGCGCGATTGAGCTAGGGCCGCTCCGGGAGGTATTCATGCCCAAATGGTACATGGCGTTCGTCGTCATCCTTGCCGTAGTCTCGCTGTTCGCAAGCGTCGGAGCCGCGATCATCAACCCGCTCGTCGCGATGGCGCTCTGGTTCGTCTGGCTCTTCTTCCGTAACTTGGTGCGTGGCTTGAAGGGAGATTAAGTCGCTCGCCGCTAGGCAATTCGGTCGATGAGCCTGTTTGGCTCTCGACCGAAGGTCGTCCAGCTTGCGTGCCAGACATCCGCCGAAGCACGCGCCTGCCGTTCCCCGGCGGTCAGCGCCTGACGCTCGCTATACTCGCAGTACGCCCCCGTAGCTCAGAGGATAGAGCAGTGGTTTCCTAAACCATGTGCGCAGGTTCGAGTCCTGCCGGGGGTACCATGCATACCCAAGCGGCGCCGGTACTCGAACACTTCCGTGAATTCCGGCCACGGATCGAGCCACAGCCGCTTCTCGCGCGGGTTCATGTGCACGCTGCGGGACAGGATGCGGCACGCCTCACGGCGCTCTTCGACCGTCATGCCTTCCCAGACTGGCCCGATCGACACGAGCCGCTCGCCCGCAATCACGATCGCATCTGGTCTGGGCCTGTAGCTGGAGCATCTCCGCCTCGATCGCCGCAAGGTGCGCGCGCCACTGCGCTTCGGGCATCATCTCCGCGAGGTACGCGTTCGTGTAGCGCTGCTTCTTCGACTCCAGGCGCTTGCGGCGTGCGAGGCCATCTGATGCGGGGATTCGCCGTGCTTCCCGCTCGATCTCGGACAGCCAGTTGGGCTCAACGGTCGTCGCGGCGCTCAGCCGGCGATTCGGCGTGTGCTGACGCGCGCCCGGAGCACCGGCTTGGAGAGAGCCCGAACCGCGGAAAATCCGCCGCCGCACGCCGGAACACCCCATCGGCTAGTGCTACACTCAGGCACATGACGATGCGAACGTCGCTCCCGACGCCGGACGTGTGCGCTGCGCGCGCACTGATCCTGTGACCGACTTCCGGGGCAACCGAGGCCCGCTGGGCCCGCCGCCCGTCGCCTTCCGGTTCCCCGAGCGCGCCGGGGACTTGCGGCGACTGGGCCGTTGGTGGCGCTGGGCGGTGCTCGCCGCGCTCCTGCTCCTGCTCTGGATCGTCGCGGCCATCGGCAAGGACATCTACGCCAACCTGTTATGGTTCGACACGGTCGGCTTCCGCTCCGTGTACGTTGCTCGCATCACCACGCGTGTCTGGCTCTTCTTTGCCGGAGGGGCCGCCTTCTTCCTGATCTTCCTCACCAATACCAGGCTGGCGCGGCGCCTTGCGCCTTCCGCGGACGACCCCGACTTCCGCGTAAGCCCGGAATTGCATGATCTGCTCGAAGACCTGCAGTCGGCGGCCGCGCGGCGCATCGTCGCCGTTGCCATGATGGTGCTGGCCGCGCTCCTGTCTCTGGCATTCGCCGCTGCGGCTGCGGGCCAATGGCAAGCGGTGCTGCTGGCCCGGCACGCACAAGCGTTCGGGATGAACGATCCGCAGTTTCATAAGGATGTGGGCTTCTATGTCTTCAAGCTGCCGCTCTACCAGTTCGCCCTGAATTGGATGCTCGCGGCGCTCGCCGTGTCCACCATCGGCGCGCTGGCCGTCTATGGCGTCCGCGCCCTGTTGTACGGCTTCCGCGTGGACGCGCCGCGCCCGATCGCACGCCACCTGTTCGAACGTCAACGTGCCACGTGGCATCAAGCTGCACATATCGGCACTCATTGTCGCGATGCTGCTTGTGTGGATCGGCCGCTACTATCTGTCCACGTTCGACCTCGTGTATTCGACCCAGGGCGTCGACCTGGGCGCGTTTTACACCGACGTCCACGCGAACTTGCCCGTGCTGTACGTCCTCATGGCGGTCGCCGGCATCACCGCGGTGCTCGTGGTCGCGGGCATCTTCCGCGCGGGACTGACGCTGCCGCTGGGTGCCATCGGTGTTTGGATCCTGCTCGGGATCGGCGGCGCCATCTACCCGGTGATCGTGCAGAACCTCATCGTGCAGCCGAACGAGATCTCGAAGGAAGAGCGATACCTCCGCCGCAACATACAGATGACGCGGTATGCGTACGGCCTCGACGCGATCGACGAGCAACAGTTCCCCGCGAGCGCGCAGGCGACGGAGCAGGAGGTCGCCGCGAATCAGGACACGATCGACAACGTGCGGCTCTGGGATCCCCAGCCGCTGCGCGCCGCCTTGCGCCAGATCCAGACGATCCGCCCCCTCTTTGACTTCCTGGACGTGGATGTCGACCGTTACGTCATCGATGGCCAGTACAAGCAGGTGATGCTGAGCGCCCGCGAGCTCGATCCGAGCCGCCTCCCGGTGGATGCGCAGACCTGGGTCAATTCCCGCCTCCAGTTCACGCACGGCTACGGGTACGCGGTGGCCGCCGTGAACGAGGCTGAATCGGACGGCACACCGAAGCTCATCGAGAGAGACATCCCGTTGCAGGGGCCGCTGTCTACGGACCGGCCGGAGCTGTACTTCGGCGAGCAGCCGGACCGCTACATCATCGTCAACGGCAACGAGCCCGAGTTTACGCCCGACCGGAAGCGGCGAAAACGTGCAGACGAAATTCCAGGGCCAGGGCGGCGTGCGCCTGGGCAGCTTGCTGCGCAAGGTCGTGTACGCCTGGAAGTTCGCCGACCGCAACATCCTCATCTCCGGGGCTATCAACGACAAGAGCAGTCTCATCTACCATCGCAACATCCAGGACCGCGTCCACACCATCGCGCCATTCCTGCGACTCGATGCCGACCCGTATTTGGTGGTAGACCCGAGCAACATCTACTGGATGCAGGACGCCTACACGACGACCGACCGCATCCCCTATTCGCACCGCGTTGATGGCGTGAACTACATCCGCAACAGCGTGAAGGTCGTCGTGAACGCGTACTCGGGCGAGACCACGTTCTACGCGATGCAGCCCGATGAGCCGTTGCTGAAAGCCTACATGGCCGTCTATCCAAACCTGTTCATGCCCGCGGACCAGATGCCTGCGACGCTCAAGGCGCACCTCCGCTATCCGGAGGATATGTTCCGGCTCCAGACGCAGGCGTACCTGCGCTACCACATTACCGACGCGCGGCAGTTCTACCAGAAGGAAGATCAGTGGGATATCCCGATGGAGATCTTCGGCAGCAGCGAGCAGCAGGTTCGCCCCTACTACGTCATCGCCCGCATCCCCGGCGGACAGAGCGAAGAGTTCATGCTGATCATGCCGTTCGTGCCGCTGAACCGGACGAACGCGATCTCGTGGCTGGCGGCGCGCTCCGACGGCGCGAATTACGGCAAGCTTGTGTCGTTTCGCTTCCCTTCGACGGAAAGCGTACCGGGGCCGACGCAGGTCGAGCGCCGCATCGACTCGGATGGCCGGGTGTCGCAGCAACTGACGTTATGGAACCAGTCCGGGTCGAAGGTGATCCGCGGGAACCTGCTGATGATCCCGATCGGCAGCGCGAACCTCTTCTTCGAGCCGCTGTTTCTCTCCGCCGCCGGTGCCGGGAGCGAGATCCCGCAGCTCAAGCGCGTGGTGGTCGTAAACGGCGACGCCATCGCCATGGAGCCGACGCTGGCCCGCGCGCTCGATGTGTTGTTTGGCCGCGCACAGCCCTCAGGCCTCGATAGCACCGGCGCCAGCGTCGCGACGCCCGCGGCCACGCGCGCCGGCGCCACCCCACAGCCGTCGCCATCGACGCCCCAGGGCACGCCGGCCGCGACGGCGACGCCCGCTCCGATCGGCGGCGATGCCGCGTCGCTGGTGGCGCAAGCGCAGGCATCCTACGACCGGGCGCAGGCGCTTCTCCGGGAGGGTGACTTCGCCGGATACGGCACGGAGATCGCGCGACTCAAGGAGATCCTCGACCGCCTCGAGCGGATCACCGGCACGCCGGTGGCTACGCCGTAGTAGTGTTGCGACCCGTCTTGCGGAGGGAGCCCGACACGCTGTCTGTGCTGTGTCCCTTCCAGACGTGGCACGCCGGCCCTCGCTACTCCGGAACGTAGACACACGCCTTACGGCCAGGGCGTTCGCGAAGACGATCGGCGCTCATCCCGCGGGCCGGACGTAGGAGGGCGGCAACGTATGGATCTGGGGCTCAAGTACGTCGTTGGTGCGGATGGCGCGAAGACGCTCACCATCCCGGACGATCGGAGAGCCCTCGCGATCTCCTTCCTGCGCGAGGGCGGCGCCAAGACGCCGGAGGAGATTGAGTCGATCGTGCGGGAGGGCCATGACACGCTGTTCGCTGCGCTGGGGGGAGTGTCGGAACCGCAGGCTGCCTTCAAGCCATCCGCGGACGACTGGTCGATCCTGGAACTGATGGCGCACGTGGTGACGACGAAACAGATCGTCGCGGCCCTGTGCCGCAGCCTCGGCGAGGGCCACTTGCCGCCGGGCTTTGGGCCCCAGTTCGAAGAGGCGGCAGCGCAGGATGGCGTAACCGTCACGCGCTTCGCGGCGCTCGCCGAGGCGCGCATCGCCGCCCAGGTTGCGCACGCCGATCTTCTCACGATCATCCGTGGCTTGCGCGGATCGGTCAACGTGGAGATCAGATTAAGGCACTTTGTCTTCGGCGCGCTGAACTGCCGAGAGTGGGCCGTCTTCCAGCGCATTCACGACGGCGATCACACTCCCCAGATTGCGAGCATCAAGGCCGCGCCGGCGTTCCCGAAGACGTGACCCGGGATGGGTCAATTGCCGAGCACGATGGCACAATGGTGCGTGCGGTCGCGGCCCTGGCCTTAGTCTTTCCAGATCGGAAACTGCTGCGCGCGGCGCAGCTTGAAGTCCGTCTCCGGAAGCTTGAAGCCGAGCGCCCGAACCTTCCGCAGACCCGCCTCGACCTGCCGCTGTTCGGCCGCACTCAGTCCCGCCGCGAACAGCTCGTCGTACAGCTCACGCGAGATCTGGACGATCTCCGCCGCCAGCTTGCGCCCGGCATCCGTCAGATGGAGGCCGACCGCGCGGTGGTCGTCTGGGTCGGGCTTACGAGCCACCCAACCGCGCGACTCGATGCGGTGGAGGATGCCCGTGATGCTCTGCGTCTCCTGAAAGAGCAGCGTCGCGACGAGGCTTGGCTTGATCGGCGCCGCCGCGTAGTAGAGTACGGCCAGCACGCGCGACTGAGACGCCGACACGCCAAGATGGTATAGGCGGCGGTCCAGTAGCTTGTAGGACATCCAGTACAACTCGGAGACGAGCACCCACGGCATCAGCGCCGGGTCCATGAAGGTGGGCGCGGCGGGCGATTTTGCGTTCGTCCTAACAGGCATCAGTGTCACCTCGCATCTGCATCGGCTGAATCAGTTGTCGTTCAATCTACAGGAAGACGCACCACTTGCGGGGCCGAGACGTCAACGCCTTCGATCCATCGGCGAGCACAGGATTGCCCGTCTTGGCGTCACGAAAGCCTGAGGAGGCAGCATGCCGAATGGTGCGGGCGGCCCCACGCGCTTTCCCGCACCAAGCGTCAAGCGTCCTCCAAGCGTGGTTGAAACTCGTCCAACTCTCCGCCGGCCTCCCGGACCAATGAGCCTCAACGTAGTCCTCACAGTGAAGCACCTCGCCGGCGGCCAGTCGAGTCCCCGTGAGATGCCGCCGAAGGCCATCCACCGCATAGCTGTCGAAGATCGCGGGAGGGGCGGCCTACTCATGCCGGAGCGCTTCGATGGGATCGAGGCCCGCCGCGCGAAACGCCGGATAGATGCCGAAGAAGATGCCGATCGCAGCGGAAACCGCCACCGTGATGATGATGGACTGCGTCGTCACCACGGTCACCAGGCGCCCACCCATGAGCGGTTTCCCATCGGCGAAGGCCGCGCCCAACACCCCCAGACCAACTCCGATGACGCCGCCCACCATAGTCACCAGCACGGCCTCCGCCAGGAATTGCATCAGGATGTCGCCGCGGCGGGCGCCCAGCGCCTTGCGGATGCCCACTTCGCGCGTGCGTTCCGTGACGGACACCAGCATGATGTTCATGATGCCGATGCCGCCGACCAGGAGGGCGATGCTGGCGATGCTGCCCATGAAGACCATCAGCCCGCGCTTGATATCGTCCATGGTCTTCAGCAGTTCCTCCTGACTGAGGATGCTGAAGTCGTCCTCGCGGCTGCGATGGCGTTCCCGCAACAGCTGGCTGACCTCCTCCCTGGCTCGGCCGAGCTCGGTCCGATCGTTCACGGAGACGCTGATCTGCATGACGTTGGCCAGCCCCAGCGCGCTGCGGTCGGCAGAGATCTTCGCCTGCATGGTAGAGAGAGGGATGAAGATCGCATCGCCGCGGTCGGTGCTGCCGAACGACCCCTTCTCCTCCATAACTCCTATCACCCGGAAGGCCATGGAGGGCTCGACGCCTTTGACGGCGACGCGAACGGACTGGCCGATCGGATCAGCCTCACCGAAAAGATCACGCGCCACCTTGCCGCCGAGGACGGCGCTGAGCGTCCGCCGGCTCATCTCGGACTCATCGATGAACTTGCCGCGGTCCGCGTAGAAGTTGCGCACCCACTGGTAGTTCGGCGTGACGCCATAGACGGTGGTATCGACCGACTCAGAGGCCTCGCTGACACGGGCGCGGTAGAAGCTCTGCGGCGCGACGCCGTCCACGTACGGGAAGCGGCGCCGATCCTCCATGGCGTAGGCGTCCTGTAAGGTGAGGCCGCTTACCGCCGCCTGGCGGGAGCCCGGCAGACGGCTGGCGTCCGCCTGCTGCTCCTGGATGAAGAGCAGGTTGCTGCCGAGGTCGCTGATACGGCTGGTCACGCTGCGGGTCGCCCCCTCGCCGATGGCCATGAGGGCGATCACCGCCCCAACGCCGATCACCACGCCCAGCAACGTCAGAGCGGAGCGGAGCTTGTTGACCGTCAGCGCCGCGATGGCCGTTCTAAACGTGTCGCCGAATGTCATGGCCCCGGACCCCTCTCAGCGGACGCCGCCGGGCAGGAGGCGCTCGCGCGTGGGCAGCGCCTGCGATGCGGCCTGCGTCACCGCCCGCAACACCACCTGCTCGCCATCATCCAGCCCCGAGATCACTTCGACGTACTGGCCGTCGCTGATGCCGGCCTGCACCGCCCGCTCCTCCACCACGCCGTTTGCCATCACGTCCACTACTTGCTCCCGGCCGATGCGGCGGAGAGCGCGCGTCGGTATGGCCAATACGTCCGTCTTCTCCGTGATCAGCACCTCGGCGACGCCGCTCATGCCGGTCACGGGGCGGACGGCGCCCGCCGGCACGATCAGGCTGGCCTCCGCGGTATACGTGGCCACTCCCTGCTCGATCTTGGGGGCGTCGCCCATGTTCTGGATGACGAAGGCGTAGGCCTGATTCGCCATCGCGTCGAACATGATCGTCCCCTGCTGGCCGCGGTTGACGTACGGCCTGTCGTTCTCGCCGATCACGAGGTTCAGCCGGAGCGCTCCAGGCGTGAGCAGGACGAAGGCCGGCGACGCGGGAGCCGCGTATTCGCCCGGGTGTACGTTGACGGCGGCGACCACGCCGCGGAACGGCGCCAGCCAGTCGCGCTCGGGTTTGCTCCACCTGCGCGCGCTGGACGGCGATCTCCGCCGCGCCGATCTGCGCATTCAGGAGGGCGACATCGTCGGCGTCGGGGCCGTCCAGCAGGTCCGCGAGCTTCGCTTGCGCTGCCGCGAGGGAGTCATCAGCGGCCGTCAGGGCGCTGATGAGCGACCGCCCGCTCCGCCGGCGAAGCTCCGCCCTCCAGGTCGGCCAGCCGGGAACGGGCGGCGCTGAGGCCATCGCGGGCGGCAGCGACGGCGGCCTCCGCTGCTCGGATCTGGGTGGCGTCTGCTCCGTCACGCAGTTTGTCCAGCTTCGCTCGATGCGCGGCCAGGTTCGACCGGGCCACGTCGACGGCGTCCGAAGCGGACGCCGCCGACTCGGTGGCGGTCAGGTAGCCTGCGTTGGCAGTGAGCAGCGCCGAGATGCCGCCGGCAAGGACCGTATCGCTGGTACTGGAGCTATCGCTGAGCAGGAGATCGAGCGTGGATTGAGTCAGTGGCACCGTGGAGGAGGAGCACACCTCCGCCCTGGCCGAGGCGTGCAGGCAATAGGCGGTCCGCGCACTCAGCAGCGCACCCTGGGCGGCGGCCACGCGAGCCTGAGCGCCCGCCGCCGCGCGCTCCGCGGACGACAACGCGGCGGCGGCCGACTCGACGGCGGCCTCCGCGGCGGAGAGTTCGGCCTCGGAGGCGCCGCCGCGCAGCCGCTCGAGCGTGTCCTCGCTCTCGGCGACGCTCGCCTCTGCCTTCGTGACCGCGGCACGCGCGGCCCCCAGGTCAGCGGCGGACGCGCCCTCCTCCAGTTTGCGCAGCGTCATCGGCGACGTTGTCGCGCGCGGCTTGAGCGCCGGAGACGGCCTGCTGGGCAACGGCGATTTCAGCCGGGGAGGCGCCGTTCAACAGTTGTGTGAGTTTCAGTCGCGCCAGTTTCAGGTTCGCCGCGGCCGCCAGGACGGCGCTATCCTGCTCGTCGCTCTCCATCAACGCAAGCGTCTGTCCGGCTTCCACGCTGTCGCCCAGCTTTACCGCTACCTCCTTCACACGCCCTGGCATGGCGAAGCTCAGCGAGGCGGATTCTTGCGATTCGACGCTGCCGGACGCTTCGATAGTGGAGCGGATGGTGGTGCGACTGACGGCGACGGTTTCGGCCGGTTGCGCGCTGCCGCCGCCACTGAACCAGAGCCGGTAGGCGGCAAAGCCGAGAGCGGCGAGCGCCAGGGCAACTGCGGCCCATCGCCAGCTGTGGCGCAGTCCGCCCACGACGGGCGCACTGAGTTCGTCCTCGCTCGCCATCAGCGGCAGCGGGCGCAAGTTATAGATGAGACTACCGGAGCGGCAGCCTGCGGTCGGTATGGCGCCATGTCACCAAAGCTAGCTACGGGGCGGCCCGTCTACTAGCGCCAAATGGCCGGTTTCCATCGCTCGATTGACAGACCGGCTTACGTCGCCGCCGAACGCCTCGCGGCGGGGACGGCGCGTGTGACCATTGACACTGGCGCGGAACCACGGCCGGAGGACAGGATGGAACACGGTATTTCCGCACTGCCTGGACGTGCGCGCCGTCCGGCAGGCGTTTGCCTCTGGAGAACAAGCATGCCACAGCAGCGGCGAAACGGTCCCAGCAACGCACAAAACGCCCTTCGGAATTCCCCCAGGCGCGGCAGAACCGTGGCTTACGAGCGATCCGCGGTCAGAGGCGACCACAAGGCCCCACGACGGTACCCTGGCCGGACGCGGGCGGGCCACTACACTCGATGAGCCGCGAGGGCTCGGGTTCTCGGTGGCAAGGTCGTAGGCCGGAGGCGCCCACGAACCCCCCGCTTCCCGAGGAGGACTTGCCCTTGGCGGGATGGCGGCGCACATTCTCCTCGCTTTCCGGCAACCGCGATTTCACCTTCCTCTTCGCCGGCAACATCGGCTTCTTCTTTGGGATGCAAATGATGATGATCCTGAGCGGCTGGCTCGTCATCCACCGATGGGACAACGCCGCGTTGCTTGGATATGTCATGGCGACGGCCGCGATCCCGATGCTCGTGCTGGCGCCCATCGGAGGCGTGGTCAGCGATCGGGTAGACAAGCGCAAGCTGATCCTGGCCACGCAATGCGTGCTCGTGCTGAACAGCAGCATCAGTGTCGGTCTTGATCCTGACCGGCGCCATCCAGTTCTGGCACCTGCTGGTGATCACGCCAGTGTCGGGCGCGGCGTTCTCCTTCAACGTTCCCGGCCGCCAGGCGCTCGTCGCCATCCTGGTGCCTCGCGACCGGCTGATGAACGCGATCTCACTCAGTACCGCCGCCATGAACGTCAGCAGGATCGTCGCCCCGCCGATGGCCGGACTCCTGGTTGTCCCGATCGGCATCGGCGGCGCGTACGTTGTCGCAACCGCCTGCTACGCCAGCGCCGCCGTTGCGACGGTCTTCTTGCCGCCCGCACGGCCGCGGCGGCTCCGGGAGTTCACGTTCCTGGAAGACTTCGCCGGCGGCTTCCACTACATCCGGAGTTCGGCGCTGCTCATGGGCCTGCTGCTCTTCGCCACGGTCCCGATGATCTTCGCGATGCCGTACCAGACGCTCCTGCCGGTGTTCGCGGACGACGTCTGGCACGTCGGGTCTGCCGGATTCGGCGTGATGCAAGCGTCCGCGGGCGTCGGCGGGCTCATCGGCGCGTTCGTCGTCGCGAATCTCGACGGCTATCGCCGAAAGGGAACGATGATGGTCGGCACAGCGCTCGCCTTCGGGGCGCTGCTGTTCCTATTTGCCTTGTCGCCGTGGTTCGGTCTCGCGCTGGCGTTGATGGCAGCTATGGGCTTCGTCTCCATGACGTTCATGACGGTGAACAACACCGCCATCCAGATGGTGATCCCCGACGAGGTCCGGGGGCGGGTGATGAGCGTGATGATGATGACCTTCGGTCTCATGCCGCTGGGCGCCGTCCCCGCGGGGATTGCCGCGCAGAGCATCGGCGCTCCGCCTGTCGTCGCGGTGGGAGCGGTGCTGTTCATCATCTCGACGCTCGGCATCTTCGTCGCGGCCCCGTCGCTCCGCACGCTGGATCGCGGCATGGAAGAGGGCCGCGAGCGGGAGACGGCCCGCCGCACCGCACCAGCACCTGGAGAGTCAGGCTCGATCCCGGCAGACGCTTCTCCGCACGCAAGCGGAAACGGTGTGACTGAGCGGCGCTAGCAGTTCCTCATGGCGCGTTGCGCGCCACCCCCGCGAATGAAAATAGGTGGGACCGGGCGTAATCGCGTCAACCTCGAGGCGGTGGCATGACTTGAATCTATTTTCAAGGCAGGGTGCTGAAGAACGATTCTTGTTCTCGTGGCGCGGGCTTTCAGCTCGCGTTCGTAGATTCAACTCGCCGCTCCGTATCGACGTTTAGACGCCGTCCGGCGACTTTTTCAGCAGCCTGCTAGTGTAGTGCTTTCGAATTGGCGTTAGTTAACGCGACGCGAAGCGTGGAGCATAGCCGCCCTCGGCTGTGAGTCCGGCGAAGCCGGACCGACGCGGTACAGCGCCTCGTCTGATGGACTTCCGCCGCGTGCGAGGCCTCCCGGCGAACCGCCACGCTAAACAAGTGTTACAAGCACTACACTGGCGACGCGGTCTTGCGCAATCGCGCCTGCGGTCGCGCGGCCCCGCACGAGAGCGGAATCGTGACCATGTGCCGGTCGCCCTGACGGCTATGCTCCACGCTTCGCGTTGTCTGGGCCAGATCGCGGCGCGCGCGGGCTGGAAAGCCCGCGCTACCGGGGAACGGTGTTGCATCGCGCGGGCTGGAAAGCCCCGCGCTACGGGGTGAAGGTGGCTGCGTGTCAGCGCCTTGATAGAGAGCCTGATCTCTAACCTCTAACCTCTAACTTCTAAGACCGACGCCGCCGCTTGCTCGGCTGGACGCGCGGGGGCTCGCCCGGCGGCCTTGGGGAACTGCGGCGGCCACGGCGCGTCGCCCTGGCCGTCGCGCTCGTGCCGCGCCACCAGCTCCAGCAGCGGCTCGAGCGAGTAGCGCACGTCGTCGATTGCCGCCGCCGGGTCGCCGCGCTCGCGCGAAGCGCGCGCGGCACGGTCTCGATGCGTGAAGTCGCCGAGCTCGACGTCCGGGCACTTCGTCCCAGTCGAGCGGGCAGGAGACGCGCGCGTCCGGCGTCGGCCGCACCGAGTAGGCCGAGGCGACGGTGCGGTCGCGGGCGTTCTGGTTGTAGTCGATGAAGACGCCGTGGCGCTCTTCCTTCCACCACGCCGTCGTCGCCAGCGCCGGGCATGCGGCGCTCGACCTCGCGCCCGAGGGCCAGCGCCGCAGCGGCGCACCTCCGGGAACTCCCACTTCGGCTCGATGCGGACGTTGATGTGGATGCCGCGCGAGCCCGAGGTCTTCGGGAAGCCGCGATAGCCGAGCTCGTCCAGCACGTCGTGCACCATCAGCGCGACCTCGCGCACGTGCGCGAACGTCGGCCTCCGGCGTCGGGTCGAGGTCGACGCGCAGCTCGTCCGGGTGGTCGACGTCGTCCGCGCGCACGGGCCAGGGGTTGAGGTCGATGCAGCCGAGGTTGATCACCCAGGCGAGGTCGGCGGGCTCGTCGCAGACGACGAGGTCGGCGCTGCGGCCGCTGGGGAAGGTGATGTGCGCCGTCGTCGATCCACGGCGGCAGGTTGGCCGGCGCGCGCTTCTGGAAGAACGGCTCCTCGGTCGGCGCCGTTGACGAAGCGCTTGAGCACCATCGGCCGGTGCATGCACGCCGCGCAGCGCGCCCTCGGCGACGGCCAGGTAGTAGTGCACGAGGTCGAGCTTGGTGTAGCCCGGCGTCGGGGAAGAACACCTTGTCCGGGTTCGTGATCGTGACGCTGCGGCCGCCGGCATCGACCGTCGTTGATGGCGTGGGCATGCGATTACTCTACGCCATGGGGGTCTGGGCGCGCCTCTTCCTCCTCAATACACAGGCTGGTCGGCGCGGAACGACTCCAGGTTGCGCTTGACGGCCTGCATGAACGCGCCGGCCTGAGCGCCATCGAGCGCGCGATGGTCGAAGCTGATGCAGAGGTTCATGACCGAGCGCGCCGCGAACGAGCCGTCGGCGGCGACGCGCAGCTCGCGCCGTATTGCCTCCGTCGTGATGATCGCCGCCTGGCCCGGCGGGATGATCGGCTGTGACAGCACGGAGCCAAACGCGCCCGTGTTGTCGACGGTGAACGTCGCGCCGCGCACGTCGTCGATGCCGAGCTTGCGGTCGCGCGCCTTCGCGCCCAGCGCGTCGATCTCGCGCGCGAGGCCGGCGATCGACTTCAGCTCGGCGTCGCGCACGACCGGCACGATGAGCCCGCCCTCCGTCGCCACGGCGATGCCGACGTGGAAGCGATGGTGCACGCGCACGCCCTCGGCCGTGTACGTGGCATTGAGCGCCGGGTGCTGCTTGAGCGCGCCGACGATGGCCTGCACGAAGAACGGCAGGTACGTCAGCGCGACGCCCTCGCTCGCGCGGAACTGCTCCTTCGCGGATTTGCGCAGCCGCACCAGCTCGGTGACGTCCGCCTCGACGACCATCCACGCCGGCGGCATCGTCTGGTGCGCTTCGAGCATGCGCGCCGCGATCGTCCGGCGCGTCGGCGACAGCGGCACGAGTTCGTCGTCGGGGCCGGCGGGCGCGGATGCGACAGGCGTCGTCGGCGCGGGCGCGGAGGGTTGCGTTGCGGGGGCGGGCGCAGCAGGCTGCGCCCCTACAGTCGGCGGCGCGGTGGCCGCGACGCCGACCACGCCCTCGCCGGCCGACGGCGGCAGCGTGTACGCGGCCGGGTTCTCGATGTAGCGCATCACGTCCTGCCGCGTCACGCGCCCCTCGATGCCGCTCCCCAGCACCAACGCCAGGTCGACGCCATGCTCCGTCGCCAATTTCAACACCACCGGCGAATACCGCCGCGTCCGCCGCAACTCCTGCGCCCCGGCGTTCGCCATCGAGGCCCCGTTCGCCGCAGGCGCGGCCGTCCCCTTTGCTGTTTGCTGTTTGCTGTTTGCTGTTGCCGCCGTCGCCGCGCGCGCGGCCTCTGTTGTCTGTTGTCTGTCGTCTGTTCTCGCAACCTTTGCTGTTTGCTGTTTGCTGTTTGCTGTCGCCAGCGGCGCCGCGCCCTCTGTTGTCTGTTGTCTGTTGTCTGTTGTCGCCGCAGGCGCGAACTCCGCGAGCGGCGCCCCGACCGGCGCCACTTCGCCTTCCTGCACCAGGATGCGCGCGAGCCGCCCCTCGAACGGCGACGGCACCTCGACCTCGACCTTCTCGGTCTCGATCTCGACGACGATCTCGTCGAGCCGCACCATGTCGCCGTCGTGCTTGAGCCAGCGCGTCACCGTTCCCTCGGTCACCGACTCGCCGACGTTCGGCATGTTGAGCGTGGTCATGGCCGCACCCCTAGTACGCCGCGAGCTCGCGCATCGCCGCGGCGATCTTTTCGCGCGATGGCATGACGTACTCCTCGCCCGGCGCGTTGAACGGCATCGCCGGCACGTCGGGCGACGTGAGCCGCCGGACCGGCGCATCGAGATAGTCGAACGCGTGCTCGACGATCGATCGCCGCGACCTCCGCGCCGATGCCGCCCGACAGGTTGTCCTCGTGCACGATCAGCACCTTGCCGGTGCGCTTCGCCGCGTCGAGAATCGCGTCGCGGTCGAGCGGCGCCAGCGTGCGCAGGTCGAGCACCGTCGCGTCGATGCCGTCGGCGGCCAGCTCCTCGGCCGCTTGCAGGCACTCGTGCGCCATCAGCCCGTAGCTGATCACGGTGACGTCATCGCCCTCGCGACGCAGCGCCGCCTGGCCGATCGGCACGACGTAGTCGCCGTCCGGCACGTCGGCCTTGAGCAGGCGATACGCCTTCTTGTGCTCGAAGTACACGACGGGGTCGGGATCGCGGATCGCCGCCTTCAGCAGGCCCTTCGCGTCGTACGGCGTCGACGGCGCGACGACCTTCAGGCCCGGCACGTGCGCGAGCATCGCCTCGATCGCCTGCGAGTGGTACATCGCGCCGCGGATGCCGGCGCCGAACGGCGCGCGCACGACGATCGGGCAGCCCCAGCCGTTGTTCGAGCGGTAGCGCCACTTCGCGGCCTCGTTGATGAGCTGGTTGAAGGCGAGATACGCGAAGTCCGCGAACTGGATCTCGGCGACCGGCACGCAGCCGTTCTGCGCGAGCCCGATCGACACGCCGACGATGCTCGCCTCGGCCAGCGGCGTGTCGAGCACGCGCTCGGGGCCGTAGCGGTCGAGCATGCCGTCGGTCACGCGGAAGACGCCGCCCTCCTGGATGTCCTCGCCGAGCACCACCATCGTCGGCAGGCGGTCCATCTCTTCGACCAGCGCGTCGTGGATCGCTTCGATGTACGACTTCTCGGCCATTACGCCTGCTCCTGCTCGAAGAAGACGTGCCGCAGCGCGTCCTCCGGCACCGGATCGGGCGCGCGCTCAGCCGTCTCGACGGCCGCCGCGACCTCGCGCTTCGCGTCCGCGCGCAGCTCGGCGTCCTCTTCGTCCGTCAGCGCCTCCTCCTCGATCAGCCGCTTGCGGAAGCGGTCGATCGGGTCGCGCTTGATCCACTCCTCCAGCTCCGCGCGCGTGCGGTAGCGGCGGTCGTCGTCCGACGACGTGTGCGGCGACAGGCGATACGTCTTCGCCTCGACGAGCTTCGGCCCGCGCCCGCGCCGGCACTCCTCGATGCTCCACTTCGCCGTCTGGTGCACCGCGATCACGTCGTTGCCATCGACCATCTGGCCGATGATGTTGTAGCCTTTCGCGCGGTCGGCGACGTGCAGCACCGACATCTGCTTTTCGACGCGCTCCGAGATCGCGTA
Organism: uncultured Chloroflexia bacterium; assembly: GCA_963701135.1. Classification (GTDB taxonomy): domain Bacteria; phylum Chloroflexota; class Dehalococcoidia; order DSTF01; family JACRBR01; genus CAYJMJ01. The sequence continues at coordinate 985,045 of OY969567.1, read as the reverse complement.
GCCGTTGTTCTCGCAGTAGAAGACGACGGGCAGCTTGTGGATCGCGGCGAAGTTCACCGCCTCGTGGAATTCGCCCTCGCTCGTCGCGCCCTCGCCGAAGAACGCGATCGTCACTTCCTTGAGCCCGCGCAGCTTCGACGCGTAGGCGATGCCCGCGGCGTGCGGCAGGTTCGCCGCGATGACGCTCGACCGCGTGACGACGCGCGCCTCCGGCCACGACCAGTGGCACGGCATCTGGCGGCCGCCGGAGGTGGGGTCATCGGCCTTCGCGAACAGCCCCAGCAGAATGTCGTGCGGGGTCATGCCGAGCGCCAGCATCACGCCGATGTCGCGGTAGTACGGCAGCACCCAGTCCGTGCCGCGCTTGATGGCGTACGCGGCGCCGACCTGCGCCGCCTCGTGCCCCTGGCCGGTGATGGCGAAGGCGGCGCGGCCCTGGCGGTTGAGCGCGAACATGCGGTCGCTCAGCTCGCGCGAGCGCACCATGTCGCGATACATCTGCCGGTGGAGTTTTTCGGCTGCGCCGTGGGTTTTGGGCTCTTTGGCTCGCACCATCGTGCGCCCCTCCTCCGAGGGGCCGGCGCGGGCGGGAAACGGGGCCTCCCGCGTCATAACCCGCCGCGGCGGGCCGTCCGATCGAGTATAGCGCCGCGCCGCTCCGGCCTGCCTCGCCCAGCGTGGGGCGCGGTGCGATGCGGCAGCTACGCCCGTCTCTCCTCAGTTTCGGCACTTCCGCGCCCGCCCGCCACGCCGCAGGCACCCTCTGTTGTCTGCTCTCTGCTGTCTGTTCTGGCGCCGAAGGCGCCCCCTTTGCCGTTTGCCGTCTGCTGTTGCTGTGCCGCGCGAAGCGCGGCAACAAGAAACGCCCGCCGCTGATGCGACGGGCGTCTGGGTGTCGATGGTGGAGATAGGCCGCGTTTCTGGGTTGCGTTGCAACTCGGCATCGTCGTGGAACTTGATCGGCTTCAACTCGTCACAACCCACCGGCGTTTCGGGGTTGCGTTGCAACCCCCGAGTGCCAAGCGGGCGCGTGACCCTGAGCCAAGTCACAACCCACCGGCGTTTCGGGGTTGCGTTGCAACTCTCCCAGTCGACGTCCTCCCATGTCGCACAGGCGATCTCATTGGTCACAACCCACCGGCGTTTCGGGGTTGCGTTGCAACCGCGTGCGCGGCTCGGCACAGGGGAAGTTCAAGCAAGTCACAACCCACCGGCGTTTCGGGGTTGCGTTGCAACCATGGACCTCGACGCACTGCTCGGAGGGTTCCGGCGTCACAACCCACCGGCGTTTCGGGGTTGCGTTGCAACCTCGTGGCGTGCGTGCTCGTCAGAGGGCTGGCGGTCACAACCCACCGGCGTTTCGGGGTTGCGTTGCAACCCCTAAAATGTTGACTAACCGGCCCACTCGAAGAGTGGCTTTCGGGGTATCGAGCCATCGACCGGGGTCGTGACGCCCTTGCGGGCGGAGCATCTTCCTCCCCGGTAACAGCCCAGGGTGCTGTGACTAATTACACCCTGCAACAAGCTGAACCCGAAGGTTCAGCGAATCGCCACTATGCGGTTGTTAACGTGCGCGCCCGCCCGCGCTCGGCCTCCCTCGCGATCCAGCGGCGGGCGATGTTGTGACTGCCGTTGAGGTCCGCGTGCGTCTCATAGGCGCACTGCTCACACCGGAACTCGGCCTGTGACGGCCGGTTGACTCCCTTGCCTTTGACGCCGAAGCCATAGCCGCAACGCGGGCACTCACGCGACGTGTAGGCTGGCGACACAGTACGCGGCGGCGGCAGGCCGCGCAACGGCAGCTTGTACTCCAATATCTGCTCGATGCGCTGGAGCGGCTGACGCTTCAGCAGTCCGAAGTCGCGCTTCTGCTCCTTGAAGCCCTTCAGGTATTCCATGCAGACCTGCGACCGGTAGGTGGTTGCGAGGTCGCGGATCACGTTGGCAAGGCGATGGCAGACTTCCTCGTTGGCACGCCGGATCATCTGTTGGCCACGGATGTCTTTTCCGCGCCGCTGGCGGCCGCGGTACTCCGTGAACACGTACTTCTGGAAGTCGATGAGGTCGGCGCCGGGGTGCAACTCCTGGTGCATGATGTCGCCGTTCTTGTTCATGACGGTGATCGCGATCAGGTTTGCGATGCCCCGGTCAACACCGAGATACGTCTCGGGAATGACCTTCTCGGGCGCGTATTCGAAGGTGACATGGACGTAGTACCGCGGGCCGTGCGTGGCGTTGTCGTCACGCGACAGGAACGCCGAGCGCACGTTCGCTTCACCGCGGACACACGCATCGAGGAACGTCTCCGCGTGCCACTTGCCGAGCGCGAGCGGCAAGAGCAGTGCACCGGCTGGTCTGGCGGTGAAAATCGGCGGTTGGTCCTCCCGGTTGCTCCCCTGCGGCCACCCCATGCGCTCCAGGTTGCCCCTCGTCTCGATTTGAGGCTGCCCGTTGTTCCGGCCCGCGAGCAAGAATACGAGCGCGTGGTAGCGGCCACGTTCCGGGTCGCGCAGCAGCGAGAAGTTACGGTTCTTCGGCACGCCATCGGGACGCGCGAAATAGAGCGGCATGACCGAGCCGCGAGCGACGCGGAGCAAACGAGCACGGCATTCGTTCTCTTCGGTCTCGTCATCAGTGACGGCGGCAAAGTCGTCGAGCGCGTCGGGATACGTTTCAGGCCTCGGGTCACGGCAGACGGGGAACCCGGTGTTCGGATCTTCTGCGCGCAGTTGGAAGTACGAGCAAAGCGCGCCCGCCACATCCACGAAGAGCGAGTCGCGCGCACTGGAGTGAAGGCCGAACGGCTTGAAGAGCGGCGCCCCCGACAGCACGGCGCGGATGGAGGTCTCGGTGAACCGGCCCTTGTACTGCCCCTTCTCTTCGAGCAACGCCAGATTATCCTTCGCCCACGCGAGCAGGCTGGCGTACGCACGCGTGTACTCCTCCAGGGCGAAGTCGAGGATGGCCCGCTTGCGCTGCGACGGGTTGTGTACTTTGACCTTCGCAGTCAGGAAGATGCTCATCAGCCCTTCTCAGCGGACCTGCTCTGGCGTAGATGAATCACATGCTACGCCTGCGAGTGAGCGGCGGCAAGCTGGCACTGCGGAAATGTTGGCGGCGCGGAAACGGACTGTGGGTTGGCGCTAGGGCCGCTCTGCTCAACACAAGCCGACCGCCGCGGTCACCTCGGGGCAAGCAAGACGCCCGCCGCAACTGCGACGGGCGTTTGGTTGTCGGTGGTGGAGATAGGGGGGCTCGAACCCCCAACCTCCGCATTGCGAACGCGGCGCTCTCCCAATTGAGCTATATCCCCTTGACGGCAAAGTATAACGGGAGGGGGAAGGGGTGCTCAACAGGTGACCGGGTATACGGCTGACTTCCGTCGCCCGCGTTTCGGCCCGATATACTGACCGCAAGCCTCGGTGGCCAGACTTTATCAGCTACCACTAAGAAGACGTGAGCAATACCGAATTCGTACGCACCCTTATAACGATGACCGCGGGCGCGTTTCTTGCGCTCCTCGGCGCGACGTTGAACCATTACTTATCCGGGCGCCGGTGGGAGACCGAACGGCGTGATCGAGAGGTTGCCCATTGGCGCGATTTTTCGGACAAGTGGTTCAATTTTACGATGACGAGCAGCCAGACGAGGAACATCGTACTAGCGTCCGAGATACCCAGGAGCTTGAGACTGCTGGCCGACCAGCAGTCTCACGATCTGGCGGAGCTCGAAGCTCTTAGACGGTCATTGTCCGAAGGAACGCGCCGCGCGCCTGAGCCGTTGACGGATCATGTGCGTTTGTTCCTGGCGCGAATGCATCGAGCGTGGGAGGCGGTTCCCTACGACATGGAGATCGCCAAGATCGCGGTCGTCGAGTTCCGCGCAGCGCTTGATCGCTTTGTTCGGACTGGCCGGACCCGTGGCGTGCGGCTCATGCCTGACGAGTCGGAATCCGAGTACGACAGGGTGGAGGCTCGTGTTCGCCGCCGCCTGAGAGGTTAGCGGTTCGTTTGACGACGAACTCCGGGTCGCGAACCGTACACGCTTGAGATCAGCGTTCGCGTGCGGTTGCCTACCCCCACGTCGGCGGGTCCACCACCATGCACCGGGCGGCGAGGTCGATGCTCACGATGACGTCGGCGAGCGCCGGCAGCAGGAGGTCGGGGCCGGTCTCGGGGTGGATGCGGTAGACGTCGTTCGCGCCGGTCTCGATGATCTCGTCGAGCGTGCCGAGCACGGCGCCGTCGCGGTCCACGACCGTCAGGCCGATGAGCTGGAAGCGGTAGTACTCGCCCTCGGGCAGCGGCGGCAGCTCGCTCTCCGGCACCTGCAGCAGCGCGTGGCGGAACTTGTCGACGCCGTCCCGATCGTGGAACCCCTTGAACGTGACGTACACGTAGCCCTGCGCCTCGCGCGACGTTCTCGATGGTCACCGGCTGCTGTCCGGCGTACAGCCGCGCCTTCGGCTTGAAGCGCGCCATGTTGTCGGTCAGCACCTGCACCCTCAGCTCGCCCTTGAGCCCGAACGGCGCGGCCACGCGGCCGACGGCGACGAACCCCTCATCGGGCTCGGACTGTGGTTTCGGTGCGGCGGCCCGTTTCGGCTGCGGCGCCTCGCCGGCCGCCGCAGCGCCGGCTCGCGATGGTGTGGAGGCTGGAGGCTGGACGGTGGAAGCTGGAGGCTGAACGCCGGCCGCTGGCGCGCGTTGCACGCCGCGCCCGGGCCGCTTCTTCTTCACCCGCTTCGCGAACGACGTGCGGCTCGAGATCTTTGCTGTTTGCTGTTTGCTGTTTGCTGTGCGCCGCTGCTTGCTGTTCGGCGCATCTGTTGTCTGTTGTCTGTTGTCTGTTCTCGCCGAAGGCGCTGCTGTTTGCTGTTTGCTGTTTGCTGTGCCGCGCACGGCCACGCCTAGTCGCCGATCTCGAGCGACGCGTACTCTTCCGCGCGCACCGCCGCCACCTTCAGCAGCGCCCGCATCGACTGCGCGATGCGCCCGCCCTTGCCGATGACCTTGCCGTAGTCGTCCTCGGCCACTTCCAGCCGGACGACGATGCGGCCGCGCTCCTCCTCCTCGGCGACCTTCACGTCGTCCGGGGAGTCGACCAGCGACTTCGCGATGTACTCGATGAGGTCTTTCATCGCGCGGCTACGCCTCGGCCGGCTGTTCGGCCTTCTTCGCCTTCGGCGTGAACGTCGGCATCTCGCCGATGCCCTGGCCGGCCAGGATCCGCGCCGCCCGGTCGGACGGCGACGGCGCCCTTGCTGAGCCACTCGCGCGCCTTCGTCCTCGTTGACCGTCACCGTCGCCGGGTCGGTCAGCGGGTTGTAGGTGCCGATGGTCTCGATGAACGCGCCGTCGCGCGGCGCGCGTGAGTCGGCGACGACGAGGCGGTAGCTGGGCTGCTTCTTCTTGCCTACGCGGCGCAGTCTGATTCTCAGCACTTACTGTCGTCCTCCAAATCCTCCGAACATGCTCAGGAACCCGGCCCGGTTGCCGGCGAAGGCCTGCATGATCTTCTTGGCTTCCTTCCACTGGTTCAGCAGCTGGTTCACTTCCTGCGGCGTCGTGCCGCTGCCCGTGGCGATGCGCCTGCGGCGGCTGCCGTTGATGATCTCAGGGTGTTTTCGCTCCTGCGGCGTCATAGAGTACACGACCGCCTCGGCCTTGCTCCAGAAGCTGTCGTCAAAGCTGTCGACCTTCATCTGGCGCTTCACCTGCGCCATGCCGGGGATCATGTCCACGAGCTGGTTCAGCGGTCCCATCTTCTTGATGCGCTGGAACTGGATGATGAAGTCCTCCAGGTCCAGCGTCTTGCTCTTCATCTTCTTCTCGATCGCCTGGACGTCCTCCTCGCTGATCGCGTCCTTGGCCTTCTCGATCAGCCCGAGCATGTCGCCCATGCCGAGGATGCGCGAGGCGAAGCGGTCGGGGAAGAACGGCTCCAGCGCGTCCGACTTCTCGCCCGTGCCCATGAACTTCACCGGCAGGCCGCGTGACGGCGCGGATCGAGAGCACGGCGCCGCCGCGCGCGTCGCCGTCCATCTTCGAGACGATGATGCCCGTGACGTTGAGCTGCGTCGTGGAACTCCTGTCGCGACGTTGACGGCCTCCTGGCCGGTCATCGCGTCGAGCACCAGGATCGTCTCGTTCGGCTTGAGCGACGCGCTCATTGCCGAGACTTCGGTCATCATCTCGCCGTCGATCGTCGAGCGGCCCGCCGTGTCGACGATGACGCACCGTCGCGCGCCTGGCGCTTCGCCTCGTCGAGCGACGCCTTGCAGAGATCGGGGAGCGCCTGGCCCTCGGTCGCCGGCGAACACGGGCATGCCGAGCTGCTTGCCGAGCGCCTGGAGCTGCTCGCCCGCGGCCATGCGGTACGGGTCGGCCGCGACGAGCAGCGGCTGCGCGCCCTGCTTGCGCAGGTGCAGCGCGAGCTTGGCGGCGGTGGTCGTCTTGCCGGAGCCCTTGAGCCCGACGAGCATGATCACCGTCGGCGGCTTCGACGCGAGCTGCAGCGTCGACTGGCTCGCCGCCGAGGATGCTGCACCAGCTCCTCGTTGACGATGGCGATGACCTGCTGCGGCCCCGTCAGGCTCTTCAGCACCTCGGCGCCGAGCGCGCGCTCCCGCACGGAGGCGATGAACTGGCGCACGACCTTGAAGTTGACGTCGGCTTCGAGCAGCGCGATGCGGACCTCGCGCATCGCTTCGTCGAGGTCCTTTTCGGAGATGGTGCCGTGGGAGCCGAGCTTCTGGAAGACGCCAGACAGCTTCTCGGAGAGGGCTTCAAGCATAGGCGGTGCATTGTATCAGGTGACGGGGGAGGTGTTAGGGGCTAGGAGGGCGGAGTACCGAATCCGCGTACTCCGTAGCGCGGGCTTTCCAGCCCGCGTGGGGGGTGGCGGCGGCCGGTGCCACCTCACGCCTCTCACGTCCCATCGCCCTACAGCTACCGCCCCTGCGCCAGCTCCGGCTCCGGGATCACGTGCCAGACCTGCATGCCGGGGTTCTCGTACGCCAGTTCCAGCGCGCCGCCGAGGCCGCCCTCGAACTTCGTCAGGCCCGCCGCCGGGTAGTTGAACTGCTCCTCGTCGCCGACGATCACCCACTGACGTCGTACTTGCGGATGATCTCGCGCGCGCGGCCGATGTCGTCGGTCGAGTAGAACTCGTTGACGTCGCGCTGGCGGTCGCCGACGCTCGTCGCGAACTTCTGGCGCTGCTGCGCCTGGTGGAAGCCCCAGCCCGCCACCGTCGGCAGCCCGGTGTAGATCGCGACGCGGCTGCCCAGGCTGCGGTACGACGGCCCGATCGCCTCGATCGTCGTCGGCGAGCCCTGCACGTTCGCGCGGATCCAGTTGATGCCGTCGCGCGTGTACTTCAGGTTGTGCTCGCCGCCGCGGTCCGTGTTCGGTGTCGAAGTTGTTGTATGTGCCGGCTTTGTCGAGGAACGCCAGGCCGTCGTTGCCGGCGCCCTGCGCCGGGTTCGAAGCGGTCGTGGATGCGCGCGCGCGTCCCGAAGTACGGGTAGACCAGCGTCAGCGCGAGCAGCGCCACCGCGACGCTCGCGAACGCGTATCGCGGCGCGCGCACGATGCGCCGCGTTCGCGGCGCCCGCACGGCGCAGGAACGCCTCCTGCGGGCGCATGACGGCGAACAGGTACCACAGCGCCGAACGCCGCCGGCGACGCCCCACATCATCCACACGTGCAGGTAGAACTTGAAGACGGTGTTCATGCGGCCGATGTCGCCGTCGAGCGTCAGGATCTCGACGCCGCCGCAGAGGCCGAAGCCCGAGCGCGAGCATCGCGTACACGAACAGCATCACCGGCGCGGTCGGCGACGGGCTGCGCAGCTCGCGGATCGCCACCAGCACGAGCGCGATGAGGCCGACGACGGCGACCGCGATCACGCCCCAGCGCTGGATCGTCCCGGCCCAGATCGCGAGCCCGCCGGCGAGCGATCAGCGCCGCCATCACCGGCGCTGAGGCGGCCGGCCGACCGCCGCCGCGCCTGGCCGAAGAAGATCGCGCGCACGAAGTCCGTGCGCGTGATCGCGCGGTTGAGGCTGAACAGCAGGAACCCCGTACGAGGAACAGCAGGATGCCGAAGTGGCTCAGGTAGTCGCTGAGCGTCCGTCGTCTGCTCGGACTGGTGGAAGCCGTTGTACGACTGGCTGTAGTTCTTCGCGAACTGCGCGAAGAAGGCGTACGACAGCACGCCCATCACGAGCGCCTTGAGTCACGCCGACGGTCAGCGGCGCGCAGCGTGAAGCCGCCGTCCTTCGCGCGCTCGGCGATGATCAGCCCGGCCGCGCCCATCAGCAGGAACGGCGGGTAGTCCCACGAGTTGATCCAGCGCAGCGCGCCGACGATCAGCGCCAGCACGACGACCATCGCCCAGCTGCTGATCTCGCGGGCGCGCACGTGCTCGCGCGCCGCGCCCACCGGGTTCAGGCGCGTGAAGTTCATCACGGCGCCCAGCGCGACGCCGACCGCCGTCATCGCGAACGGGATCGCCATCAGGTGCGCGTGCAGGTCGGCGAACAGGAACGTCCAGAACGGGAACTCCGTGATCGGCGACACTTCCTTGCTCGGGTTCTCGACGGTGAGCGCGCGGCTCGGCGCCCACCAGTCGTATGTCGTACACCAGCTTGTGGAAGCTTGCGTCGCCGGCGATGATCGCCTTGAATCCGCCCACGATCGACGACGGCGTCGCCGATCACGAGCAGGTCGGACGTGCCACGGGCTCACGCGCGACAGGTTTGCGTCCAGCACATCCACCGCCGCCAGGTTGCCGGCGATCAGCACAAGAAAGATCGCGCCGAGCCCGGCGATGATCGGCCCGCGCCGCGCCGATCGGCAGGCCGCCCGGGCCGCCGCTTCATGAGCCGCCGCGTCGACTCCGCCAGGTTGTACGTCGACCGAGAACGTCGCCGCGGCCGCGAGCGCGAAGAACATCGGCACGATGAGGTTGTACGCCACCTCCGGCACGATGCCGGTGAGCTTCGTGACCGTCGCCGCGATGAACTGGCCGTACCAGTAGTAGTTCAGGTAGCCGCCGGCGTACCACGGGTCGATCGGTCCCTGCGACAGGTCGGTCGTGCGGATCACGCCGTTGAGGTAGGCGAAGTCCATCGGCTTCTCGCCGCCCTGGTACGGGTGCCAGAGGTCCGGGTTCTGGAGCCGCACCCAGTACGCGGCCACGAACACCAGCAGGAACACCGCCTCGGCGAGGAGCAGGAAGCGCCAGCGCTCGCGCACCCACGCCGACGATCTCCTCGCGCCACAGCGCGCCCGTGACGACGCCCACGGCCACCATGAGCGCCGAGCGCGCCGGCGATCTCGGCGCGCGTGTAGTGCACGAGACCGCGGCTGGCCGGCGCGTACGCGAAGTACGCCAGCGCCAGGATGCCGAGCGGCTTCGTCAGCAGGAAGCCGCGGTCGGGCAGCCCGCGGAACCCGACGATCAGCCAGCGGCACGAGCGCGAACGCCGCCAGCTCCATCGCCAGCAGCCAGACGAGCAGCGGGTGGTCGTTCGCGAAGCTGTCGGGGTCGAAGATGTCCGACCACGTGCCGCCTTCCCGCTGCGTCGCCAGCACGTCGGGACGGAAGAGCAGGCCGTTCTGCGCCGCCTTCGACGGCGGGATGTTGGGCATCGGTGATGAACGCGTCGGCGTGCAGCACCTTCAGCGCGCGTTCGTGCGAGTACGCGTCGGTCTTCTTGTAGATGGCGACTTCGGGGTGGTCGTACACCGAGTACGACTCCTCGGCGCCGGTGTCGTCGAGCTTGATGCCGAACAGCCGCGGGTACGACGTGAAGCTCCGCGACCTTCTCGAACCCCAGCTCGCCGGTCTCGAGCGTCTGCGTAATAGCGCGACGTCACGGGCCACGCGGCGGCACGCGCGGGATCGTGCCGGACAGGCGCCGGCTGCTCAGCGCGATGTAGTCGACCTCGTCGATGGTCGCCAGCAGCTTGTCGACGTGCTCGGGCGTATCCTGGTCGAAGTTTCTGAACGTGACCGAGCCGTAGTTGACCTGCGGGATGCCCGCGACGGATGCCGGCACCTCGTCGTCCCAGTGCTCGTGGCCGATGACGGCGCCCTCCGGCACGTTCTCGTAGACCCACTTCGATGCGACGACGCGCGTGACGGGCGAGCGATAGATGTTGTAGAAGGCGAGCCCCATCAGCAGCGTCAACACGACGACGGCGACGACGCCGGCGCGCGCGCCCACGCGAGATCGCGGGCTTGAGCATCGACAGGCGCGCGCCGGCGCGGCCGAGCGCGGCCAGCGGCTCCGGCGATGCCGCCCACCGCCACGTCTGATAGAGGAGCGCCGCGGCGAGCACGGTGAGCGTCGGGTAGAGCGGCAGGAAGTACCGCATGTAGAGCGAGAACTGCGCGCCCATGAACGCCGAAGTAGCCGAGCACCCACGCCAGCGGCACGAGCCACACGCCCTGCCGCTTTCGCGAACGCGTAGATCGCCGCGAACGACCACGCCGAGCCACGCCGTGATGCCGAGCGCCGGCCCCATCCCCCACGAGATCATCTGCTGCGCCGGCCAGATCCACTCGAGCGGCCGATCCACTGCACGTTCGGCGGGAACGACGCCGCCGCTCAGCAGGCTGCTGCTGGTCGGACTGATCCTTCAGCCACTGCGTGGTTCATGATGTCCGGGTAGAAGAACGGGAACTTCCACAGGTGCCCGTCCCGCAAGACGAGGAGGTCGCCGAGGCTCGGCGTCTTGAACGCGTACGGCATCGCGATGCGGAAGGCGATGAAGCCGGCCGCGAGCGCGAGCAGCGAGCCGTACGATCAGCGTGATGATCGAGCGGTCGAGCCGCCGGCCGTCTGCGCTCCGCCGCGTACTCCGGCGAGTCGCCGGACCACCACGGCGCGACGTACGGCCGTATGCCGGGCCAGGCGTAGACGCCGACCGCCAGCAGCACCACCGGGAACAACGAGATCGCCGTGATCTTGCACGCCGCCGCGAGCCCGGCGCCGATGCCGGCGATCGCGAAGTTGTGCCAGCCACCGTGCTTCGCCGAACGCACCGCGAACAGTAGATCGTGAACGTCGCGAAGAACGCGACGAACGGGTCGACGACGAAGAAGTGCGCGTTCTGGATCGGGAACGCCGAGAGCGCGTACAGGAACGCCGCCAGCAGCCCGACGCCACGGTTCATCAGTTCGCGGCCGAGGAGGAAGATCAGCAGGATCGTGCCGATGTCGAAGAGCGCCGAAAGCAGGCGGCCGCTGCGGTTGTAGTGGTCGTAGTCGTCCCAGTCGCTGGCCTGCCCGAGCGACAGCACGTGCAGGTTGGGCGCCACGATCTTGTTCAGGAACAGCGGCAGTGTGCCGTAGACGAACGTCGTCTGCTTCTGCCCGTTGCCCTTATCGATGTTGTAGGGGTTGAGCGGCGACGTGTCGGTATCGAAGTAGTTGAGGATGCTCGCTCGGCGCCTTCGTGTCCAGGCTGATCTGGGTCAGGAAGCGCTCGTCGGGGTGGAGGTGGCCGCTCGATGCCTCGGCGCCTCCGGCAGCCACGGGCCGCCGCTCGCGTCCCAGTTGTTGTGGGTCAGCCGCAGGTAGCCGCCGAAGAGCAGGATGAGCCCCAGCGCGACGAACGTGAGCGCGCGGCTCCATTCGCCGGTGATCGCGGTGAGCCTGACGCGGGGGAGTGCGCGGCCTTCGCGCGCCATCGGTGTGGCCGCGGGCTCGTGCATCGGCGACGTCTGTTCGCTCATACCGTACGGTTCGCCTGGCGGGCGATACTGGCCTGAGGCCGAATGAAGAGCATCATATCAGAGAGCCACCTCTAGCGTGGACGGCCGCCGTCCTGCCATAGAAACGCCCGCGGCCGCCCGCTCGCCACCGGCTACGAGTCCGAAACGGGGAGGGATTGCGGCCGGAGCAGGGGTGTCCCTACCACGTTTCTCATCTTCCGCGCGTAGACTTGCCATGGGAGCGCGGGCTTCCTTTTGTTCCGCTGATCTGGCCTCTGCTATGATCCGAAGGTTTCGAAACGGTGGCGCAGGAGAAGCGAGGGGAATCGGATGAGCAACAAGCTCACGCTGGCCATTCTGGGAGTCGCCGCCGTCCTGATCATCGGCCTTGCCGCCGTGCTGATCCTCGTCGTCGGCGGCGGCGGGGACAAGGACGGCAACAGCGGCACAAACGGCTCTCAGTCCGGAACGCCGGGCGCATCGAAGACGCAGGCCGGCTCGAGCAACAGCAAGCCGGCATCGGGCGAGCTGCGCCTGCGCGGCGAAGACCCGCTCTTCCTCGACCCGGCGGTCGCGCAGGACGCCGGCTCGGCGCTCTACATCGTCGAGATCTTCTCCGGCCTCGTGCGGCTCGACAAGGACCTGCAAGGTGCAGCCCGACCTCGCCGAGAGCTGGGACGTCAGCGCCGACGGCAAGACGTACACCTTCCACATCAACATGAAGGCGACGTTCCAGGACGGCCGCCCGGTGCTCGCCGCCGACGTCAAGTACTCGTGGGAGCGCGCGCTCAGCCCCGACACCGGCTCCGTCACCGCCGAGAACTTCCTCGGCGATATCGTCGGCGCCAAGGACGTGTCGCGCGGCCGCGCGACAGACCGTCAGCGGCGTCAAGGTCGTCGATGACAGCACGCTCGCCGTGACGATCGACGCGCCGAAGCAGTACTTCCTCTACAAGCTGACGTACCCGACGGCGTTCATCGTCGACCAGCGGCAAATCGCAGGCGAACCCGACGCGCTGGACGCAGAAGCCGAACGGCACCGGCCCGTACAAGCTCAAGGAGTGGAAGCTCGGCGAGCGGATCACGCTCGAGGCGTACGACAACCACCACCTCGGCGCGCCGAAGCTCAAGACCGTGCGCTACGACCTGGCCGGCGGCTCGGCGCTCGTCGCGTACGAGGACGGCGACATCGACATCACGGGCGTCGGGCTCGATGACCTGCGAGCGGGTGCAGGAGCCGTCCGACAAGCTGAACGCCGAGTACCAGCAGACGCCGCGCCAGTCGCTCGACTACATCGGCTTCAACACGAACGCCGCCGCCGTTCGACGACGTGAAGGTGCGCCAGGCGTTCGCGCTCGCCGTCGACCGCAAGAAGATCGCCGAGGTCGTGCTGAAGGACGCGGTGCCCGTCGCCAACGGCATCCTGATGCCGGGCGTGCCGGGCTACACGCAGGACGACAAGACGTACCCGTTCGACCCGGACGCGCGCGAAGCAGCTGCTCGCCGAGTCGAAGTACGCCGACAACATGCCGGAGATCACGCTGGCGCGAGAGCGGCGCCGGCGCGACCGCCGGCCCGACGACGAGGCGATCGTGCAGTATCTGGAAGGACAACCTCGGCGTCGACGTGAAGATCACGCAGGCGGAGTCCGGCGACGTTCTTCAGCGACATCGACGAGGGGCGCTACCAGATGTTCCACCTGGGCTGGATCATGGACTACCCCGACCCGGAGGACATCCTGGACATCCTCTTCTACAGCAAGAGCCGCCAGAACAACACGCGCTACACCAACGCCGAGATCGACACGAAGCTCGAGGCCGCGCGCATCGAGCCGGACACCGAGAAGCGGCTGCGCGGCTACCGTGACATCGAGAAGCAGTTGATCGACGACGCGGCATGGGTGCCGATGTTCTTCGACACGACGCACGCGCTGGTGAAGCCGTACGTGCAGGGCTTCGAGTTCCCGCCGCTGATCATCGAGCGGTTCCGCGACGTCGAAGTGAACCGCTGAGAGCGCGGATAGCGAGCGATGGATGGCCTCGCCGGCTACGTCCTGCGCCGCCTGCTGTTCCTGCCGCTGACGCTGCTCGTCGTCTCGTTCGCGACGTTCTACATCACGCGCTGGGGCCCCGGCGACCCGATCAGCGTCTACTCGGGCCAGTACCGCGACGAGGAAGCGTTCGCCCGCGTCCGCGCACAAGTACGGGCTCGACAAGCCCATCATCGAGCAGTACGGCATCTACATGAAGGGCCTGCTGCTGCACGGCGACCTGGGCGAGAGCTTCCGCTACCGCGACCGCACGATCCCGGAAGTCATCGGCCCGAAGATCTGGGTGTCGTTCCGCCTCGGCCTCTACGCGTTCGTGCTGACGTTCCTCATCGGCATCCCCGTCGGCATCCTCGCCGCGGTGAAGCGCGGCTCGTGGGCTCGACCCGTTCATCATCAGCGTCTTCCTCTTCTTCCAGTCGATCCCCGTGCTCGTCATGGTGCCGATGCTCGTGCTGGTGTTCGCCGCGAAGCTGCACTGGCTGCCGCCCGGCGGCTTCGACGGCATGTTCTCGACGTCGATGATCATCCCGACGATCGCGCTGTCGCTGCGGCGGCATCGCCGGCGTCGCGCGGCTGGCGCGCGCGACGACGCTCGGCACGCTCGACGAGGACTTCGTGCGCACCGCGCGCGCGAAGGGGCTCGACGAGCGCACGGTCATCGCGCCGGCACGTCGCGCGCAACTCCGTGGTGCCGGTGATGACGACGGTGATCGGCCTGTCGCTCGTCGGCCTGATCGAGGGCGCGCTCTTCACCGAGACGCTGCTCGGCATCCCCGGCATCGGCCGCTTCATCTACGAGTCGGTGAACGGCCGCGACTACAACGTCATCCTCGCCATCGTGCTGCTGATCACGACGGCGTTCGTCTCGCGAACCTGCTCGTCGACCTGGCGCTGATCGTCATCGACCCGCGCGTGCGCGCGGCGGGCGGGAGGCCGCGCATGACGTACACGCCGCCAGTCACGCAGCTCGACATTGAGGTCGCGCACGCCGAGGCCGGCCAGCGCATGGCGCACGGCGAGAGCCTGACGCGGCGCTCGCTCCGGCGCCTGCTGCGGCGGCGCATCGCCGTGGTCTGCATCGTCGTCATCGTCGCTGTTCTACGTGGCGGGTATCTTCGCGCCGCTGCTCGCGCCGTACGGCTACGCGGAGCAGGACCTCGACCACGTCGTTCAGCGGCCCGTCGATGGAGCCACCCGCTCGGCACCGACCGCCTGGGCCGCGACACGCTGAGCCGCAACATCTTCGCCGCCCGCACGACGACGATCGTGACCGCGGCGACGGTGGCGACGGGCTTCGTGCTGCTGCCGCTCGTGCTCGGCATGCTCGCCGGGTACCGCGGCGGCTGGATCGACTCGGCCGATCAATCGGATCGGGGAGATCCTTGCGTCGATGCCCGGCCTGCCGATGCTCGTGCTGATCAACGCGACGATGCGGCCGCGGTTCGTCGGTTGGGTGGAGTGATTTCGGCGATGCCGTGCACTGGAACGGGTTGGCCGGCTCCGGGTTCGCGGACTACTTCCTCATCTTCGGCGTGCTGTCGCTGTTCGGCTGGGTGGGCGGCGCGCGCCTCATCCGCTCGCAGGTGCTGACGCTGCGCGGCTCGGAGTTTATCGTAGCTGCGCGCGCCAGCGGCGCGACGACGCCGCGCATCCTCTTCCAGCACATCCTGCCCGAACATCATGCCGCTGTCGTCGTGGGCGCGTCGGCCGCGCTCGGCAGCATCGCCGTGGCCGAGATCGGGCTGACGTTCCTGGGCGTCGGCGTCCAGCCGCCGCACCCGAGCTTCGGCGCGCTGATCACCGATGGCGCTTCGCGCACGGTGCTGGAGAACCACCCGGAGCTGCTGGTCGTCCCGGCGCTGATCGTCGCTGCCCTGATCTTCGCCTTCAACCTGCTCGGCGACGCCCTGAACGACGTGTTCACGTCGCGGGCGCGCTGAGCGACGACAGGTTCGTGGTTCCAGGTTCTGGGTTCTCGGGCGCGGCCGCCAGCCGCGGCCGCTTGCTATACTTTTCGACGATACGACGGAACTTCCCGGCACTCCACCGAAACGGTCGCCCCGGCGGCCGTCGCTGTTGTTCAGGAGCGCTGCACCCCCGTCGCCGAGGTTGGCTGCAACGCGTGAAAGTATCGACAGAGAAGATCCCCGAGTCCCAGGTCCTCATGACCATCGAGGTCGAGCCGGAACGGCTGGACCAGGCGCGCGAAAAGGCGCTGCGGAAGCTCGCGCCGCGCGCCAAGGTGCCGGGCTTCCGCCCTGGCAAGGCGCCGCCCGCCATGGTGCGCCGCTACTTCGGCGAGGAGCGCATCCTCGATGAGGCGCTCGACGCGCTCGTGCCCGACGTCTACCGCGAGGCCGTGCGGGCCGACGAGAGCATCGACCCGATCGCCCGGCCGCGCCTCGTCGTCGAGACCACGGAGCCGCTCGTCGTCAAGGCGACGATCCCCGTGCGCCCGACGATCGAGCTGGGCGACTACCAGGCCGTGCGCGTCGAAGGTCCGAGCCCGTCGAGGTCGACGAGGAGCGCGTCGAGCAGACGCTCCGGATCCTGCGCAAGCGCTCGGCGACGCTCGAGCCCATCGAGCGGGAACTTGGCTGGAGCGACGTCGCGCGCATCAACGTGCAGGCCACGGTCGAAGGCGAGACGTTCGTCGCGCAGCAGGACGCGGAGGTCCAGCTCATCGAAGAGCGCGACGTGCTGTTCCCGGGCTTCGAGGAGGCGCTGCTCGGCCACAAGAAGGGCGAGACCTTCGAGTTCGACCTGCCGGTGCCCGAGGACGATCAAGAGCGAGAAGTTCGCTGGCAAGCAGGCGCCACTTCACCGTCACCATCGAGGAGACGAAGGAAGAGGTCCTGCCGGAGCTGGACGAGGAGTTCACGAAGCAGGTCGGCGAAGGCTTCGAGACGGTCGACGCGCTGCGCGAGCGCATCCGCGACGACATCCGCAAGGCCGAGGAGGAGCAGCCTCAACAACCGCTACCACGACGAGATCCTGGGCGAACTCGTCGACCGCGCGACGATCGAGTTCCCGCCGGTGATGCTGGAGTCCGAGGTCGACCGGCTGCTCCACGACCAGGCCGGGCACATCGAGCGGGGCGAGGACCTGGAGCGCTACCTCGCGGGCATCGGCAAGACCGAGGAGGAGGTGCGCGAGGAGTTGCGGCCGATCGCGGACATCCGCCTAAGGCGTTCGCTGGTGTTGTCGAAGGTCGCCGAAGCCGAGAATATCGAAGTGACCGGCGACGACGTCGATGCCGAGATCGAGAAGATGACGGCGTCGGCGGGCGCGCAGGGCGCGCAGCTGCAGGCAGCTGTTCTCCAGCGAGGACGGGCGCGGGACGATCCGGCGCAACCTGCTCACGCGCAAGACGCTGGCGCGGCTCGTCGAGATCGCGACGCAGGACGGGCCCGCCGCTGGAGCCCACGGCCGAGGTGGAGCAAGCCGAAGAAGAAGTCCCGCGCGAAGAAGGCGGCGAAGGCGAACGGCAGAGCCGGCGGCCGCAGGCCGGGATCAGAGGAGGAGTGACATGGATGTTCGAGAGGGATCAGATGGAGAAGGCACGCAACATGATCATCCCGTCCGTCATCGAGACGAGCGCCCGCGGCGAGCGTGCGTTCGACATCTACTCGCTGCTGCTGCGCGAGCGCATCATCTTCCTGGGCACCGGCATCGATGACCAGATCGCGAACCTGATCATCGCCCAGCTCCTGTACCTGGAGCGCGAGGACCCGGAGAAGGACATCAACCTGTACATCCACTCGCCCGGCGGCCAGATCACGGCCGGCCTCGCGATCTACGACACCATGCAGCTCGTGCGGCCGGACATCGCGACGTACGCCGTCGGCATGACGGCGAGCATGGGCACGGTGCTGCTCTGCTCCGGCGCGCCGGGCAAGCGCTACTGCATGCCGAACTCGACGATCCACATGCACCAGGCGCTCGGCGGCGCCCGCGGTCAGGCGGCGGACATCGAGATCCAGGCGCGGGAGATCCTCCGGGAGAACGACATCATCCGTGGTATTCTGGTCAAGCACACGGGACAGGACGACGAGCGGATCCGCAAGGACTTCGACCGCGACTTCTACATGAACCCGGAACAGGCGAAGTCGTACGGCATGGTGGACGAGATCCTGACGCGGCGGGAGGGGTAGCACCCCTTACGGCGTTATATCAGGGAAGGCCCGCCGTTTAGGGCTTCAGAGGGGCAGCGTCAGATTCCCGAAAACGTGTACAGAGCGCTCGCAATTCGGGTTCGACGGGCTGTCAAGCTGACAAAACCGGGCGACTGGCGTAGAATCGGCAGCATCGGATGCGTCCCTCCGCAGCGGGGATGGCAGTCGCTGAAGGGACACAGAGAGGCATGGCAAACAGCCGCACGACGCGCGTCCAGTACCACTGCTCCTTCTGCGGCAAGAACCAGGACCAGGTCAAGCGCCTGATCGCCGGCCCCGGCGCGGTCTACATCTGCGACGAGTGCGTCGAGCTGTGCCGCGAGATCATCGACGAAGAAGCGGCGGGACCGGCGAAGACGAAGGTCGGCGCAGGCCAGCGCACGCCGCCCCCGAAGCAGATCTTCGACAACCTCAGCGAGTACGTCGTCGGCCAGGAGCAGGCCAAGAAGGTCCTCTCCGTCGCCGTCTACAACCACTACAAGCGCATCAACGCCAGCGCCGCGAGCAACCCGGACGTCGAGCTGGAGAAGAGCAACATCCTGCTCCTCGGCCCGACGGGCTCCGGCAAGACGCTGCTCGCGCGCACGCTGGCGAAGATCCTCGATGTGCCGTTCACCATCGCCGACGCGACGGCGCTGACCGAGGCCGGCTACGTCGGCGAGGACGTCGAGAACATCCTGCTGCACCTGATCCAGGCGGCGGACTTCGACGTGCAGCGCGCCGAGCGCGGCATCGTCTACATCGACGAGATCGACAAGATCGCGCGCAAGTCCGACAACCCGTCGATCACGCGCGACGTCTCCGGCGAGGGCGTGCAGCAGGCGCTGCTGAAGATCATCGAGGGCACGACCGCGAACGTGCCGCCGCAGGGCGGACGCAAGCACCCGCACCAGGACTTCATCCAGATCAACACGGCGAACATCCTGTTCATCTGCGGCGGCGCCTTCGAGGGGCTCGACAAGGTGACGGAGACGGCGCCTCGGCCGCGACAAGCGCTCGCTGGGCTTCGGCGCCGAGTACACGGCTGCTCGACGCGCAGAAGAAGTCCGACGAGCTGCTGAAGCACGTCACGCACGACGACCTGCTGCAGTACGGCCTCATCCCGGAGTTCGTCGGCCGGCTGCCGATGGTTGTCAGCCTGGAGTCGCTCGACGTGGACGCGCTCGTGCGCATCCTCACCGAGCCCAAGAACGCGCTCGCCCGCCAGTTCCAGCGCTTCTTCAGCCTGGACAACGTGGAGCTGAGCTTCACCGACGACGGCCTCAAGGCGTGCGCCGAGGAGGCGATCCGGCACAAGACCGGCGCCCGCGGCCTGCGCACCGTGCTCGAAGACACGCTGATGGAAGTGATGTACGAGATCCCGTCGCGCACCGACATCAAGAAGTGCATCGTCAGCGGCGAAACGATCCGCAGCCGCAAGCGCCCGCTCCTGCTCACGCGCTCCGGCCAGAACGTCGACGACGGCGACGCGGTCGAGGAGTCGGACGACGTAAAGGACGTCTCGGCCTAGCGGCCTCGAAGAACAGAGAGTTACACATGTCGCGGGCGACACCCGCGCCAGATGAAAATACCTGCGGTAAGCTAATCTCGGGCGCGTCGGCGATCAGAGGTCGGTTCGTCTGCGTGGTGTCGCGAACCCGTCAGAGAGTTTGATCCGGGACACCTGCTAGGCACCCTTGTCTGTCGCCACCCTCGAGGTGAGCACGTATAGCAGTCTCTGAAGAGACGGGTGTCCTCCCGGCGCGCCCACTTCGAATCTATTTTCATAGCAGCAGACAGCAGAGAACAGAGGGCCCGCGAATGCGGGCCTTTCTTTGTTGCCGGGCGCCTCGCCGCATTCCGGCGTAGGGGCGGAGCCATGCCTCCGCCCACTGTCGCTGTGCGTCCGCCCGCGCCTCAACCGCGGCACGTATTGTTTCGCGCTCTCGAATCAATCCCGATCAGATGCGCGCCACCAGCCGTGGTCCGCGGGCGTATAATCTGGGCGTGGAGAGTTCTGCACGCCCCGGGGCGCCTGGCGGCGTTGCGACGTCGAAGTTCGCCGTCCCGCGGCGGCGGCCCGATGTCGTCCGCCGCCCGCGGCTGAACGCCCTCATCGATACCGCGATCGGCGGCAAGGGCATCCTCATCGCCGCCCCGGCCGGCTACGGCAAGACGACCCTCGCCGTCGACTGGCTCCAGACCTCGGACTTCGCCGCCGTCTGGCTCTCGCTCGACGCCTGGGACGCCGAACTGCCGGCGTTCGCGCGCGCGCTCGCGGCCGCCATCCGCCTCCGCTTCGATATCGACGTGCCGCTCGGCGACGACCGCTTCTGGCAGCCGCGCACGGTCAGCACCGTGCTCATCAACGCCATCGCCGAGCAGGACGACTACGTCGTGCTCATCCTCGACGACCTGCACACCGTCGAATCATCGCCCGACGTGATGGAGACGGTCGGCTACCTGCTCGAGCGCGCGCCCGAGAACCTGCACATCGTCATCACGTCGCGCACGCGGCCGCCGGTGCCGTCGCTGTCGCGGCTGATGGCGCGCCGCGAGGTCGCGACGATCGGCGTCGCCGACCTCGCGTTCACGCCGCGCGAGGTGCGCGAGCTGCTCGCCTCGCTTGGCCGCGCCGTCTCCGAGGACGAGGCGGAGACGCTGTTCGAGCGCACCGAGGGCTGGGCAGCGGCGCTGATCCTGGGCGCCGGCTCCGCCGATGTGCGCTCGGGCCGCACGGCGGTCGATGGCGAAGGCGATGCCGGCGGCCGCGGCAGCATCGCCGGGCCGAACGTCGGCCTGTCGCTGGCCGACTACGTCGCACGGCGAGGCGCTGCAGACGGTGCCCGAGCACCTGCGCGCGTTCCTGCGGTCGGTGTCGCTGCTGCCGATGTGGACGCCCGCGCTCTGCAACGACATCACGGGCCGCCGCGACAGCGAGAAGCTGCTGAAGGAAGCGGCGTCGAGCGTGCTCTTCCTCACGCCAGCACGCCGATGAGCCGCCGATGTACCGCTGCCACCAGCTGCATGCGCGCGCTGCTCATGCAGCAGTTCCGCGCCGAAGACCCGGAGGGCTTCGCCGAAGCCGGCCGCGACGCCGCCGAGACGCTCACGCGCTTCGGCATGCTCAACGAGGCCGTCGAGCTGCTGTTCGAGCTCGAGGAGTGGGACCACGCCGCGGACACGCTCGCCGAGATCGCGCCGCGCCTGCTGCAGCAGGGCCAGGCGCGCGGTCTCGCCGAGTGGATCGACCGCCTCCCGCACGATGCCCGGCAGCGCAGCCCGCACCTGCAGGTGTGGCGCGCCCGCGCGTCGCTGAAGCTGCAGCGAGTTCGACGAAGCGCTGCGCCTCATCGAAGACGTCGCTGCGCACGCTGCGCGAGTCCAGCGACGTGCCGGGACTGGTGCAGGCGCTGTTCGTGCGCGGCGAGACGCAGCGCATGAAGGGCTACAACGACGAGGCGCTGGCCACGTTCGGCGAGGCGCGCACGCTGCTCGAGTTCAGCGAGGACGAGGACCAGCAGCTCGCCGGCCACGTGCTGCGCAACATCGGCGTCACGCACACCCTCAACGGCGACCTCGACGCCGCGATCGACGAGCTGGAGGAGGCGCGCCGGCTGCTCGAGCAGGTCGGCGACCTGGAGGGCATCGGCAACGCCTGCGGGTCGCTGGCGCAGTGCTACAGCATGCGCGGCGAGCCGCTGCAGGCGCTGGGCGCGCTTCAGCGCGCGCAGTCCGCGTTCGAGCGCGCCGGCAACACCTTCGACCTGGGCCTGACGCTGAACAACACCGGCATGGTGTACTACGAGCTCGGCGAGTTCGAGCAGGCGCTGCAGGTGTACGAGCGCGGCCTGCGCCTCATGCGCGGCACCGGCAACGTGGCCGATGAGGCGTTCATGATGGCCGGCATCGCCGAGACGTACCGCGCGATGGGCCGCTTCGAGGAGAGCCTGGCGATGTACCAGGAGGTGCAGCCGATCGCCGCCGGCCTCCAGATGCAGTACCTGCTGACGGAGATCACCGAGGGCCTGGCGCTGACCCGCCTCGGCCTCGGGCAGGGCGAGGAGGCGGCGCAGCTCGCGAAGAGCGTCGCACCGAAGCCCTCAGAAGCGCCGGCGCGCGTCGCCCAGCACGCGCTCGTCGAAGCGCAGATCGCGCTCGACCGCGGCGACATCCCGCCGGCGCTCAAGCCGCTCGACCTCGCGTGGCGCCACCTGGAGGCCGCCGACAACCGCCACCAGATGGCGATCGCGGCATTCCTGCGCGCGCGCGCGCTCTTCGATGGCCACCAGACCCGCAAGGCGATGACCGAGATCGAGGGCGTCGGCCGTATCTGCGACAAGCTCGGCTATCGCCGCTTCCTGCGGCCCTACGCCGCGCGCGCGACGGAGATGGTGGAGTATGCCCTCGCTCCGCCACGTCGCCGACGGTCTGCTCACGGAGCTGGCGGGCGAGCAGGCGGCCGCGCGCGAGGCCGCCGAGCGCAAGCCAGCCGCCGCCGCGGCCGACATGCTGCCGGCGGTGCGCGCGTTCGCCTTCGGGCGCGGCAGCGTCGTCGTCGGCGAGCGGCAGGTGTCCGACCTGGAGTGGCGGAGCGAGAAGAGCAAGGAGATGCTCTTCCTGCATGCTGTCCCGGCAAGAGTCCGTGACGAAGGAAGAGATCTTCGCCGCGCTCTGGCCCGACCTGCCGGAGTCGAAGTGCAACAGTAACTTCCACTCGAGCCTGTACCGCCTGCGGCGCGCGCTCTTCCACGAATGCGTCGTGCGTGATGGCGGCGGCGGCTACACGCTCAACCCCAAGGGCGTGTTCACGTCCGACGTCGACGTCGTTCAACAAGGCCATGCTCGAAGCCGACGTCGCGAAGGACGAATCGGCGCGCGCGGCCCGCTCGAGGAGGCGGTCGCGCTGTACAAGGGCGGATTCCTGTCTTCCACGTACAGCGAATGGGTGGAGCCGCTGCGCCGCGAGCTGGAGGACCGCTACATCGAAGCGCTGAACGAGTTAGGCGCGCGCAAGCTCCGTGACGGCGCGTTCGAGGAGGCGCTCACGCTCTTCAAGCTGCTGGAGGCCGTCGACCCGTACAGCGAGGCCGCGGCCAGCGGCATCATGCGCGCGCATCTCGCGCTCAACGACGGCGCCGCCGCCGCGCGGCATTACCGCCGCTTTCGCCAGTTGCTGAAGGACGAGCTCGACGAGGAGCCGTCGGAAGGGCTCGCGGAGCTCTACCGGCAGGCGTCCGCGCGCGGCTGACTCCCGCTAACGTAGGGCGCCGAGTGCCGCGCCCCGCACGAGGCGTCTGGCTGCGCCCAGTGGATCGCAGCCGCCCTCGGCTGCCCATCACGCGAAGCCGGACGTCCCGCGTCAGCATCGCTTGGTCCGGCGAGCTCTACTCGCGTAGCGCGGGCTGGAAAGCCCGCGCGGGGGGCCGAGAGGGAGTGCTAGCTCGCCTTGGCGATGATGGCCTTCGGGGAGTTCGGCGGCTTGGCGCCGGCCAGGCCCTTCGTCCGGCGCTGCTTCTCCAGGTTGACTTCCGGGAACTCCGTGTGGAGGCCGGCGCAATAGACGCGGGCGCTGGTGATCTTCTCACCCTTGATGCTCATCAGGTAGACCTGCCGCAGCACGCGGACCTGGTCGTCGGGCTGCGTCTTCCAGGTGATCTCGAATTCAAGGGTGGCCGACCGCGCGTTCGATGTCTCGTTGCTGAACGTAATGGTGGAGCCGGCGCCGGGGGTGAACCACGCCTCGATGATCTTGGAGGTGGTGCCCGGGTCGGTGGCTACCCAGTGGCCCGTGGGGGCCCAAGCCTGAAAATCGACCTGCGGGGCGAACATTCTCGCTACGTTGCCGAATTTTCGCCCCTTGATGGCGGCGAGCAACTGACCGGGTACGGAGTTCGGCATGAGAATTGTCCCTCGGGCTGCTCCCGGCCGGGGTCTGTGGAGGATTCCAGACCGCAGTGTAACGCAATACGTCGCTTAGACGCGAAGCGTCTTGCGATCCGAACATGTATTCGCGCCATACGGCAGAGGGGAGACTTACTTGCCCTTGTTCTGCTTCGGCTTCTTCGCCTCGCGGCCGCCCTTGTCCTTCTTACCCATGGCTGGCTCCTTTCCCGTTGAGGCTAACCTTAGCACCTAAGACAGATACTGGAGCTTCTTGAACAGCCGGCTCTTCGTCTGCTCCTGCTGGGCGAAGGCCGTCGCCGTCCGCGGCTTCGCCACCTCGCCCAGGCTTGCGAACGCCCGGTTCAGCGCATCGAGCTGCGCCCGGGTCACCTTCACGGGCCTCCCGTCGAAGTCCCGCTCGCGCAGCACCGGCAGCCCATCGATGACCGTCCGGTAGCGGGCGTACAGCGCCCGGTAGGCCCGCTCGTGATCCCCGTTCAGGCGGATCTCGACGTGGCCCGACGGGAAGCGCAGACGCCTGCCGGAAACAGGCTCAATGTCCATCGCCCAGAGCTTAGACAATCGGCCCCGCACGAGCAACGCAGGCTGCGCTCGCGCCCCGCGGAGGCCGACAATTCTTCTGATGGATGAGAGTTGGATCCTGCTCGATGACAGTACAGGCCTCCACGTGGGCTGGTACTTCTGGCTTCGCGTGCTCGATGAGGTCAACCGCTCGACCCGCTACGGCGCTCCGTTCGCACTCCTTCTGCTGGAGGTCGATGCGCAGCCCGGCTCGTCCGCGCGCCTCATCGAGGAAGCCACGAGCCGGGTGCCCGCCGCGATCCGGAGCACCGACCTCGGCGGCCTCGTCGGCGTCGGGCGCGTGGGCATCGTGCTGCCGCACCAGGACGTCACGGCGGCCGAGGTGGCGAAGCACCGGATTCTGGACCGTCTCGGCCAGGGTGTCCCCAGGGGCGCCCGGTGGGAGGCGCGGCTGCTCTGCTATCCGGGAGACGGCGCAGAGATCTCCAACCTTCTGACGACCGGGTGGCACGAGCGCCGTTCGGGCGACGGCATGTTCGAGCATCGAGCGGCTGGCCTGACGCAGCCGCGGCCGCCGCGACGCAAGGTGGGGTTGTGGTCGAGGACTGGAAGGCACGCATCCTCCACGCACGGCAGTTGTACGAACTGCGCCGCGGCGTCATCGGCGTGCGCACCCCGCTCGCGCAGGTCTTCCGTCGCATGATCCAGACCGTCATCGATCCGGCGTTTCGTGAGGTCGCGGAGTTCGCCGCTGAACAGAGCGTGATCTCCAACGTCGAGTGCGAGCTTGGCGGCGTGCAGCCGCGCGCGATGTTCTGCATCCGCCCGTCGGGCCGGTCGATCCGCTATGAGCTGGACGCCGATGGCCTGGCCGTGCGCGAGATCGAGGGCGTGTACCATCGCCCGCTCGGCCAGCGCAAGGTGTGGGTGACGGTCGAGGACCTCAAGCGCGAGCTGACCGCCGGCTACGCGCGGGCCTCGGCGGCGATGATCGTCGGGGACCACTTCCGATCGGCGCCGCGCGGCAAGCATTAGCAGTTCACAGTCTGCAGTTGACAGTTCACAGTTCAGGGGTTACCGCACGGTTGACGTTCGCCCGCCGACTGTGAACTGTCAACTGTGAACTCCATCACGCGGCGCGGCGCAACCGCGCCGGCTCTTCGCGCGCCGCGAAGTCGATCGCCTGTTCCAGCACCGCCGGCGAGAGTGAGAACGACGCCCCCTCGTACGCGGCGCGGTCGCGCAGGTAGCGGCAGGCGTCGGCGGCCGCGCGACGGCTGCCGAGGCCGGTGCGCTTCAGCAATTCGGCGACCGATGCGGCCGCCTGCTCGGGGATCGCCGTATCGCCCAACCGGCGTGAGATGTAGCTGACGAGCGCGCCGTCGGCGAGCGCCGAAGCGTCGACGTTGTAGTCAATCGCGCGGCGCGCCGCGTCGGGTAGATCCTGGGGCGCTACGTCGAGGAGCACCGTCGCGGCATGCCACGGCACCTCGATCCGCTCACCGCTGCGCAGCAGCACGATGCCGGCGCCGTGGCGCCCCGGTGACAGCCACAGCCGCGCCAGTGCGCTGAGCGCATCCGCACTGGAACCGCAGTCTGTGATGCAGAGCACGCCGCCGCTGGCCGCGAGCGGCACCGGCGCGACGTAGAAGTGCGCCTCATCGTCGTATGCCGGGAGCACGTCGGACGCGAGCAGGCCGCCAGTGAGCGTCACGGCCGGCCGCGCGACGGAAGCCCACTGCGTGGCCTCCCGGTGCGACCGCAGCACGTCGAGGCCGTCGTCCTCCACGGCGCCCGCCTCGGCCGTGCGGTGGTATCGTGCGTCGAAGAGGCGGATGACGGAGCCTGCGGCGAACACCGCGTACGGCAGCGTCACGATGCCCGAGAGCGCACGCCCGAGCGCGTCCGCGACCTCGATCTGCTCGTCGGGAGCAATACCGTCGAGCGTAACGGCGGCGCCGGCGGCCACCGCCTGACCGATGCCGTCGATGGCAGCGGCGTCGAACGCGAGCGCGCCCAATTCAGAAGCAAGACGGTCTCGGAAACGATCATCGGTCGCGATGCGGCCCAGGCGCTGGCCGAACGCGGCGAGCGACACCGGCAGAGCGCCGGCGTACCACGTGCGCTGCCTGGCGGCGAGCACGCGCGCCTGGCCGGCGTCGGAGAGCCGCACGCGCCCGAGGCGGTCGAAAGTGGACTGTCCCGCGTCGAGTCGCACCAGGCCGGCGGCTTTCAGCGCTTCGACGACCTCGGCCACGATCGCGTCGTGCACGCGCCAGTGGCGCGCGATCTCGGCCGGCGTCAGCGGGCCCTGGTACGAGAGCGTGCGGATGCAGTGATCGGCGACGAACGACGGCGGAAGACGGAGTTCAGCCAGGGTCGTCGGCGGTGACCAGTCGTTCACCGTGAGTCCCTCCCATCGCCCTAAGTATCGGCATCGTGCCAGGCCGTTACATCAGTCGTGCCTGATTCTCAAGGAGTGGCGCTCGCGACCTCGGGGGAACGCCTAATCGAGCTGCACCACTGAAGGCATCGATACATTGCCATGAGCCAATCTAACGGCTGGCCCTCCGCCGCAGGCGATCCGCGTGTCGTGCTGCTTGGCTCGTATCGCGATGCGCTCGGCCTGTCAGCCGAAGGCTTCGTGCGCGCGCTCGCCTCCGAGGCTCACGTCGAACACGTCGATGGCTCGTCGCCGGTCCGCGACGCGGTGCGGATGTACCGCGGCGCGCGCTCTCTGCTCGCGCACGAGGCGTGCGAGCTGGTGCACGTGCTCGATCCGCGGTTCGCGCCCGTCGGCGCGCTGCTGCGGCGGCGCTTCGGCGTGCCCGCCACCGTGACGCTGTCCCCCGCGCTGCTGCGCTCGCCGTCGCCCTGGGCGCGCCTCGCGCGCCGCTCGCTGAGCTCGTTCGACGAGGCGTTCGCCGGGGAAGAGGCCGCCGCAACGCTCGCCCGCGAGCGCGTGCCGGATCTGCCGCTCTCGCTGGTGCGGCCCGGCGCGCGCGAGCTGCCGTGGCCCTCGGCGGGCGACGTCACGCGCGTGGCGCGGGCGCTGCGTGGCGTCCAGCCGGGGCGGCTCGTCGTCGGCGTGCCGTGGCCGCCGGACCGCAACGACTTCCGCTGGTTCCGCGACCTGGTCATGCCGCAACTCAAGTCGCGTCCGCTCTGCCTGCTGTTCGGCGTGAACAGCCGCCGCGAGGCACGCTTCATGCTGCGTGCCGCCGGAACGCAGTCTGACTTCCGTGTGCTCAGCGGCCCGATCACCGGCAGCTTGATCTCCGCGATCGCGCGCACGATCGACGCGTTTGCGCTGCCCGTGAGCACGATTGGCACGCGCGTCTACGATGCCGAGCAGTCGCTGGCGCTCGCGGTCGCCGGCCCCCCCGTCGTCTCTCACGCGACGGCTCGAGACCTTGTGCTTACACCCGACGCCGGCGGGCTCGCGGCCTGGCCGGACGATGACCATACATTCATCACCGCCCTCGATCGGCTGCTAGGCCTCCACCCGATCCAGCGTCAATTCCTGGGCGAGGACATGGCCCGGGCGGCGCTGCACGAACGGCCGTGGCGCCCCGCCGCCGAGGCGTATGTCGAGCGCTTCGCCGCGCTGCTCGGCCGCCCGCGGATCCCGGCGGGCCTTCGCGCCGCCTGACGTCGCGTTCTCGCGCGGTCAACCTCGTCTCCACTTCGCGCGCTAAGACGTATGTAACGTACCGGTCTATCCACAGGGCGGGCAAAGACGCATAATCCGCCAGTGAAGCGATCTCGATCGCCATCGAAGACGCCTTCGCCTCAGCCGCATGCGGGCTGGCTGCGGCTTGCGTTGCTGATCTCGCTTCTGGCGTGCGCCCTGCGTCTCGCCGACACTCCGCGCACCCAGGCCCAGACGGCCGGCGACGCATTCCTCGACCGCGTCGTTGCCTCGCTCACGGTCGATGAGCGCGTGGGTCAGCTCGTGATGGTGAACTTCGTCGGGGACGACGTGTCGGCGCAGTCCGACATCGCCGGCCTCGTGCGTGACTTCAAGGTAGGCGCGGTGCTGGTCACGGCGAGCAACGGCAACATCGTCAACCGCGACGACACGGCCGCGCAGCTCGCGGCGCTGACGAACGGCTTGCAGCAGCGTGCGTTCGACGCGACGCAGCGCACCGAGGGTCAGGACGAGTACTTCCTGCCGCTCCTCATCGCCACAGACAACGAGGGCGACCTCTTCCCGTTCACGAACGTCACGCACAACTACACGGCGGTGCCGAACAACATGACTATCGGCGCGGCGTGGAGCAAGCAGCACGCGGCGGCCGCCGGCGCCATCGTGGGCCGCGAGCTGTCGGCCGCGGGCGTCAACATGCTGCTCGGCCCGGTTGTCGACGTGCTCGATAACCCGCGCTCAGGCGGCAACGGCGACATCGGCATCCGCTCGTTCGGAGGCAATCCGGCGTGGGCCGGCGAGCTCGGCCGCGCGTACGTGCGCGGCGTGCACGAGGGCAGCGCCGGCCGCATGCTGACGGTCGCCAAGCACTTCCCCGGCCACGGCGGCAGCGACCGCTCGACGGACAACGAAGTGCCGACCGTCAACAAGTCGCTCGACCAGCTCCGCGCGTCCGAACTGGCGCCGTTCGCGGAGGTCGGCCGCGAGGATCCGGCGGATCCCGCCGGCACGACGGATGGCATGATGGTGTCGCACATCCGCTACCGCAACTTGCTGGCGGGCGGCGCCGCGCCGTTCACGCGCCCGATCTCGCTCGACGCCGCCGCGTTCAACGGCTTCATGGACCTGCCGGAGTTCGCCGGTTGGCGCGCCGGCCATCTCGTCATGAGCGACTCGCTCGGCGTGCCCGCCGTGAAGAAGTGGTACGCGCAGCAGGGGGGCCAGCGCGACTTCCCGAACCGCACCGTCGTCAAGGATGCGCTGCTCGCCGGCAACGACCTGCTGCCGCTCATCGAGTTCTACCGCGATCCCGAGCACCGCGGCTGGAAAGACAACCAGCTCCCGGTGATCCAGGACAGCATCATCTACATGCGCGAGCAGTACGCGTCCGACCCCGACTTCCGCCGCCGTGCCGACGACGCCGTCCGCCACGTCATCGCCGCGAAGCTCAAGCTGTATCCGAAGCTCACGCTGCCGCAGGTGACCGTCGACGCCGCGAACGCGGCGGCCGTCGCGGGGCAGGGCGGCGACCAGATGCGCGCGCTCGCCGAGGACGCGCTGACGCTGATCCAGCCGCCGACGGTCGGCGAACTGCGCGCGCGCGTGCCGCGCGGCCCGCAGTCGCCCGAGAAGGTGGTGATCGTCGAGTGCTGGGACGACTGCTACCCGTACCGCGTGATGGCGAAGCGCGGCGCTCCAGAACGAGCTGCTCGCGCTCTACGGGCCCGCCGGCAAGAACCGCCTGCGGCCGGAGGACGTCGCGCACGATCAGCTTCGGCGAGCTCGATGCGTGGCTCTCGAAGCCCGACGATCCCGCGAACGCGGCGACCGCAAAAGCTCGTCGGCGATGCGGCGTGGCTCGTCTTCGCGCTCACGGAGTACAACCCGGCGGGTCATCCGGCGTCTGGTGCGGTCAAGCGCTTCCTCGATGCGCCGCCGGTCGACCTGCGCAACAAGAACCTCGTCGCGATCGCCTACAACGTGCCGTACCACCTGGACTCGACCGAGATCAGCAAGCTCTCGGCGTACTTCGCCGTCTACAACAAGACCGACGCCGCGATCGCGACCGGCTTCCGCGCGCTGTTCGGCGATGCGACGCCGAAAGGCAGTTCGCCGGTCAACATCAGCGGCGCCTTTTACAACGTGAGCGAGGTGGTGCAGCCCGACCCCGGCCAGCGGTTCAAGGTCGCGGTCTTCGGCCAGGAGCCGGACGCCGTGCGCGACACGCGCACGCTCGGGCTCGTCGCCGGGCCGGTGCTCGACCGCAACGGCCATCCGGTGCCCGATGGCACGGCGGTCTCGTTCACGCTGAGCAAGGACGGCGGCGCGACGAGCACCGCGAGCGCCCGCACCGTCGATGGCCTCGCCGGTGCGCAGCTCGCGACGTCGGGCCGCGGGCTGTACACGGCGACGGCGAGCGTCGGCGCGGTCGCGTCGGCGCCGCTGACGGTGAATGTCGGCGCGGGCGTCGTCGAAGTGTCGACGCCCGAGGCCTCGGGCGAACCGATCGCTTCTTCGGGCGGTGGCAGCCCGCGCCTCCCGCTGCTGGCGCTCGCGGTCGGCCTGCCGCTCGCGGCGGCCGCCGCGGTGGCCGGAGGCGCGGCGATCGTGTTGTACCGCCGCCGGCGCGCGGGATTGCCCGTCCCGGCTGCCGTTACGGAGCCCGCCGCCGCCGCCGCAGGAGCCGCGTCACCGCCTCCAGCGGCGCCCACCGCGCCGCCCGCGCTGCACGTCGACGCCGACACGCGGCGGGTCTACGTGCGCGGGAACGAGGCGAAGCCGCCGCTGTCGAACGAGCAGTTCCGCCTGTTGCTGTACCTCTACGAACGCGCCGGCAAGGTCGTCGGCCGCGAGGAGCTGGTGCAGCACGTCTGGCCCGACGCCAACGCAGAGGGCGTATCGGAGGAGGCGCTCGATGCGCTCGTGCGGCGCGTGCGGGAGCGGGTTGTGCAGGCGGGCGGCGAACGGTCGTACATCGTCACGCTGCGCGGCCAGGGCTTCCGGCTGGAGGTCTGAGCCGGCCTGCGCGGCGTCAAGCTGCCCTGGCGCCTGAGCTGGCTTAAGCGTCGTCCGGTGCGGCGATTCCGCAAGGTGTTTGACGCTCGGAGTGGATCACAGCCGCCCCCGGCTGTCCGTCCGCCGAGGCTGGATCAAACGTGGCACGACGGCGTGATAACAGGGGCAAAACGAAAGAGCGGCGCGTATGCCGCTCTCGAAAAATGGCCTGGTAGCAGCGGTTGGATTCGAACCAACGACCTACCGATTATGAGCCGGTTGCTCTAAACCCCTGAGCTACGCTGCCGTGCGGCGGTGCATCGGCGGAAAAATGGCGCGCTTGGCGGGACTCGAACCCACGGCCTCTACCTCCGCAGGGTAGCGCTCTATCCACTGAGCTACAAGCGCGTGCGACGCTATGCGATTGTTGGTGCCGAGGGCGGGATTTGAACCCGCACGCCCTTGCGGACACTACGCCCTGAACGTAGCGCGTCTGCCGTTCCGCCACCCCGGCGCCGGGCCCTCGCGAGCGGCTTCGGGATTGTAGCAAGGCGATCCGACCCCTACAAGCGCGGGCGAATCTGCCGCAGCCAGGGCAAGGATGGTGGGCGGTACAGGACTTGAACCTGTGACCTCTTCCGTGTGAAGGAAGCGCTCTACCAGCTGAGCCAACCGCCCGTGAGGATGCCGCATTCTAACAACGCGCCCGCGGCCCATCAAGCGCACGCGCGGCTTGCCGCCGTGCGATCCCTCCCCCTACACTGGCGCGACATGAACCTGCGCCCGCCATTCGCAGCCATCGTCGCGCTTGTCGTGCTCGCCGCCGCCGCGGGTGCGTGCCGCGGCAGCTCCAGCAACGATAGGACGCCGACATCCTCCGCGGGTTCGCCCGTTGCGTCGGTCACCGCAAGCGGCAACGTGACGCCCGGCGGCACCGCCTCCGGCGCGATCCGCTCGGTCGATCTCCAGAATCTCGCACCGGTGAAGACGCTGCTCACCGACACCGGCGGCCGGTTCGCGCAGAGCGACGTGCTGTACGCCGACCTCACCGGCGACGGCGCCGACGAAGCGGTCGTGCCCGTCTCGTCGGGCGGCACGCTCGGCGACGTCGCGTTCATCGTGCTGACGATGTCCGGCGCCGACACGAAGGTGGTCCTGCGCGAGTACCCGCGGGACGCGCACGGCCTGGCGGTCGCCGTCGTCGATGGCAAGCTCATCGAGACGCAGCCGGTGCCCGGGCCCGACGACCCGGAGTGCTGCCCCGGCATGCTGCGCAAGACCACGTACGCGTGGAACGGCGCAGCCCTCGCCGTCGAAAGCGTGAAAACCGAGGTCAACCCGGAGGGCGGCGCGAAAGGCACGCCCTCGGGCCCTCCCGTCAGCCCCTGACGCGCCCGCGGGCTTCTCATCGCACGGTGGGAAATTGTCGGACGAAAAGGTACAAAATGTACACGGTTGAGCGTTGACTGCGAGTGATCGCAGTCGATAGTGTCACGCCAGCCTCTCGAGTAGGGCTGACGGAGACGGACTCCGCGAGGGCAGGAGGGCATGCGGCAGGAAGCCGGTGCCCTCCGTTTTCGTCTCTCCAAACGTGCCATTCGCCACCCCGACTTCCCGACGGATGCACCCCGGCGCCTGCGGCATCGACCCGTATCATGGATGCGCTAAGAGCGTCGGGTGAAGGGAAACGCGATGGCCTCCAACAAGCAGACCGTGCTGCATCTTCGAGAGAACCTCCGCTTCGAGGCGACGACGCCATCGGGGTTCCGCGTCGATCTCGATTCGGCCGCGACGCCCGACGAGCGCCTCGCCGCCCCCACGCCGATGGAGCTGCAACTCGTCGCGCTCGGCGGATGTACCGCGATGGACGTGATCTCGATCCTGCGAAAGATGCGCGAAGACGTGACCGACTACGACGTGAAGCTGACGAACACGCGCGCGGCCGAGCACCCGAAGGTCTACACCTCGATCGAGCTGACCCACGTCGTCCGCGGCCGCAACCTGTCGGAGCCGAACGTGCGCCGCGCCATCAAGCTGGCGATGGCGCGCTACTGCCCCGTCTTCGCCATGCTGCACCCCACCGTGACCATCACCGAGCGCTACGAGCTGATCGACGAAGAGACAGGCGCGGTGACCGCCGGCGACGTCCCGATGCCACAGCCGGAGGCCGATGCCGCCGCGGCCACCTGACGCCGGCCACACCTCTCACTTCCCACGGCCCCGGCCGGCTGGCTCACGCAAACAGTTGCAATTACAATGGCAGGTAGCAGTATCGGGCAGAGGGTGGGCTGCCGATACTCCTGAGGGCATTCCCTTATGCATCACATCGAGATCGTCTCGCAGCTCGAGGCGGAGCACCTCGCGCAGCTTCCTGAGCTTGTGGAAGCGGCCACCCTCGCCGACGGCCACGAGCCGTTGGGCGAGCACAAGTTTCTGCGCCTTCAGCGCGGCGACGACCTGGCCGCCGCCGTCCTCGCGTTCGAGGACGAGCGCCTGGCCGGCTACGCCCACACTGTGACGTACGGCGAGGGCGGCGAGCGCCGGGCATCGTGCGAGTTCGTCGTGCATCCCGGCTCACGGCGCCGCGGTCTCGGCCGGCTGTTGCTGTCGCACGCGATCATGCACGCAAACAGCCAGAGTGCGCGGCGGCTCGACCTCTGGGCGTACAACGACAGCGCCGCCAGTGCGAGCATCGCCACGCAGTTCGGCTTCAAACCGGTGCGGCGTCTGCTGCACCTGCATCGTCACATGCGCCGGATCCCGGCCGCGCCCGCGCCACAGAGCGCGTCGCTGCGCGCGTTCCGCCCGGACGACGACGACGAGGCGCTTCTCGCGCTCAACAACCGCATCTTCGCCGGCCACCCCGAGAACGGCGCCTGGACCATCGATGATCTGCGCGCCCGCATGACGCAGCGGTGGTTCGACCCGGCCGACGTGCTGCTCCTCGAAGTCGACGGCGCGCTCGCCGGATTCTGCTGGCTCAAGATCGAGCAGCGCGGCAGCGACGGCCGCGTCGGCGAGATCTACGTTATCGGCACCGCTCCGGAGGTCCAGGGCCGCGGGTTCGGACGCTATCTCGTCGCGGCAGGCCTCGCGCACCTCGGCTGCCGCCGCGTCGACGCCGCGGCGATCTACGTCGATGACTCCAACACCACCGCGGTGGCGCTCTACGAGTCGAGCGGCTTCCACCATCACCATATCGACGTCTGCTACTCGCGCGAGCTGCGCGCCACAGAGTCGGCGCTCCCGGACGAAGCCGCGGCCTAGCAGGCTGCTGAAAAACGATTCTTGTTCTCGTGGCGCGGGCTTTCAGCCCGCGTTCGTAGATGCAACTCGCCGCTCCGTATCGACGTTTAGACGCCGTCCGGCGACTTTTTCAGCAGCCTGCTAGCGCCGCACTGTCTCTTCGCCGGGCGCATCGTCTACGATGCCAGCGGTCACATTTGTGAGCGCGGAGGATGCCGTGCCATCGGTCAGCGAAGGCGACAGCGCGCCAACGTTCGAGCTGGAGGACGACCGGGGGGAGACCGTGCAGCTCGACGCGCTGCGCGGGAAGTGGGTCGTGCTCTACTGGTATCCGAAGGACGACACACCCGGCTGCACGACCGAGGCGTGCGAGATCCGCGACAACTGGGCGCTGATCTCGGCCGAGGCGGCGTTGTTCGGCGTCTCGCCCGACTCCGTGAAGTCGCACCAGAAGTTCCGCGACAAGTTCAGCCTGCCGTTCCCGCTGCTCGCCGACGACGGGCACAGGGTGTCGGAGCTGTACGGCGTCTGGGGACCGAAGACGTTCATGGGCCGCGAGTACATGGGCGTCGACCGCACCACCTTCATCATCGCGCCAGACGGCAAGATCGCGAGGGTGTTCCCGAAGGTGAAGCCGGCGGGCCATGCCATCGAGATCCTGCGGGCGCTCAAGGAATTGAAGGCCGGCGCGCGCAAGCGCTGAGGGTAGTTCGAGAGGACAGCCAGATGCCACAGGGGAAATGCGCGTTCTGCGGCACGTTCGTCACGGGCGGCGGCATCGCGATGGGGAAGCACTCGGTCGCGTGCACATCGTGCGCGCCGCTCGCGAAGAAGTGGCTCGAACAACACGGCGAAGCGCAACCCGAACCGCAGCCCGTCGCCGAGGAGAAGTAGCCAGCACCGCCCAGCACCAGACCTGTCCGCCCCGCCACCCCGTCCGACGTAGGGACAGGTCTTCAGACCTGTCCGCTCCGCTGCTGCCGAAGCACCGCGCGAACCGTGGATCGCAGCCGCCCCCGGCTGCCATCCGGCGCGGTGTCTACCACCCACAACCTACCGGGTCACGCCCTTCTCGATCTCCAGCCGCCGCGTCTTCGCCGCTTGGCGCGCGATGGTCCGGATCGTCCAGAAGAGCCAGAACGTCGTCCACGCGGCGAGCGTGATGCCCGCGACCGAGATCCGCGTCTGATCCATGATCGGCTCGATGCGCACGTCGCCGGGCGTCATGTCGATCACCGCGACCGGCGTCGATGCGCCGCCGCCGCCACCGCCGCCGCCTTCGCCCTCGCCGCCTTCGCCGCCGCTCGCACCGTTCTCGGAGGGCCCGCTCTTCGAGCCGGTCCCGCGCCCGAAGCCGACGCCGTATCCGAACGATACGCGCGCCACCGGGATCAGCGTATGGCCGTCCCGTTCCACCGGCGCGCCGAAGCAGGCGCTCGCGCCCATCTCCTCCGGGATCGTGCTCAACCGGTGCACCAGTTCGTCCGTCGTCGTCGATTCCATCATCTGCTCCTTCCACGCTTGAACATGCGCGCGATGACCCGTGCGGCAAGCGGCGCCGCCACGAACATGATCGCCATGCCGCGCCCCGAGGGCGCCGCGATCCGGTGGTGGCGCTCTTCGCCTGCCTCCCGCACGATCACATCCAGCGGGTTCTGCCGCTCGATGTGGAAGCGCCTCGTTTCCTCGTCGATGCCCATGCGCGCCCTCATCGCCGGGGGCAACGCCGCGTCGACGTCGAGGCCGCGCACGCGCACGCGCGCTTCGACCGTGCGCTGCGGCGTGCTGCTCAACACGATGGTCCGGGTCTCGTTCAGTAATCGCATTCTGGCCACTTGGCGATGGTAGGGACCCGATTTCGCCGTATGCCATCATGCGCCGCCGCGGTTGCCGGTACAAGACCCGTTTGGCTTACGCATTTCGCATTCGGGCCGGTTGACGGGTGGCCGCGGCAGGCCCTATTGTGTATGTGAGAACTATCACAAATAGGAGTGGAAATGGCGAGGCCCATGGTCGTCATCGTCGGAGCGGGGTTTGGCGGCCTGCGCGCGGCACGGGCGCTGCGCGGGAAGCCGGTCGATGTCCTCGTGCTGGACCGGCACAACTACCACACGTTCCTGCCGCTGCTGTACGAGGTCGCGACGGCGGGCCTCGAGCCGGACGACATCGCCCAGCCGGTGCGGGCGATCGTCCGTGGCGCGCCGAACGTCCGCTTCCGCATGGCCGACGTGCGGCGCATCGACCTCGCCAGCAAGCGGGTGGTGACGGATGCAGGCGACATAACGTACGACGAAGTCATCGTCGCCGCCGGAAGCGCGACCAACTTCTTCGGGCTGCGCTCCGTCGAAGAGCACGCGCTGGGGCTGAAGGACCTCCACCAGGCCACCGCCGTCCGTAACCGCGTTCTCCGCAGCTTCGAGCTCGCGGCCGCGACCGGCGATGCCGTCCGGCGCGAGCCGCTGATGACCATCGTCGTCATCGGCGGCGGCCCCACGGGTGTCGAGCTTGCGGGTGCCCTGGCCGAACTGAAACGCCATGTGTTGCCGCACGACTACCCGGAGATGGACCTGTCGGCCGCGCGCGTCATCCTGCTCGAAGCGACCGACCGGCTGCTCGGCGCGCTGCCGGAGAAGCTCCAGCGGAAGGCGGCCGAGCAGCTCCGCAAGCTCGGCGTCGACGTGCGGTTCGGCGCCGCCGTGAGCGAAGTGACGCCACACGGCGTACGCCTCGCCAGCGGCGACGTGATCTCGTCCGAGAACGTGGTGTGGGTCGCCGGCGTCCGCGGCGAGCCGCTCGGCGAGGCGATGGGCGCCGCTCTCGGATCGGGCGGCCGCGTGAACGTCGCCGCGACGCTGCAGGTCCCCGGCCACGACGATGCGTACGTGATCGGCGATCTCGCGCACGTCCCCGGCCCCGGCGGCCGTCCGCATCCGATGGTCGCGGCGGTGGCGATGCAGCAGGGCGACGTGGCCGCGGCGAACATCCTGCGCCAGTTGCGCGGCGAGCCGCCGCGGGCGTTCCGCTATCGCGACCGCGGCACCATGGCCACGATCGGGCGGCGGATGGCGGTGGCGCACGTGTATGGCCTGACGTTCAGCGGCTTCATCGCCTGGGTGTTGTGGCTGACCGTCCACCTCATCCAGCTCATCGGCCTGCGCAACCGCGCGCTCGTGCTGGTGAACTGGATATGGAACTACTTCCGCTACGACCGTGCCAACCGCCTGGTCACGGACGATCCGCCCGAGGGCGGATAGAGCAAACAACAGACAACAGACAACAGAGCATCGTCCTGATCTGTTGTCTGTTGTCGCCCGCCCGGTTGTCGCCACTGCGCCCCGCGTGGCACCATCTGCCTGAGGAGGCCACCACCCCCATGGTCAAGCTGATCTACTGCATCTCGAAGAAGCCCGAGCTGAGCGTCGAGGAGTTCCAGCGCTACTGGCGCGAGACCCACGGCCCGATCGCGGGCGCGATACCGGGGCTGCGCCGCTACGTGCAGTGCCACGTCGTACCGGAGCTGTACGGCCGCCAGACACCGGCGTACGACGGCGCCGCCGAGCTCTGGTTCGATGACCTGGACGCCATGCGCGCCGCCATGCAGTCGCCCGAGGTGAAGGCCGCGCTCGACGACGAGAAGAACTTCATCGACCACAGCCGCGTGGCCTCGTTCGTGACGGTCGAGAAGCCGGTCGTGGAGTAGGCGTCAGGCGCAGATCTTGCGCAGCGCCTCGCTCACCGCGAGCGCGCGCTCGAGGATCGCCTCCGGCGCATCGGCCACGACGAAGTTCACGTGCCGGCAGCCTGCCTCCACGTACGGTGCGATGAACTCCGCCACCTCGGCGGGCGTGCCGTACGGCGTGTAGCGCTCGAAGCTCTCGAACGGGATCCGGTAGAAGGCCTGCATGCTGTCGGCGACCTTCTGCCGCGCGATCGCCTTGTCGCCGTCGACGCCCATCCACACCTGCATCCCGCACGGAAACCGCACGTCGTCGCGCCCAGCCTCGCCGGCGAACTCCGCGATCTTCTCGCCGGCTTCGGTGAAGCGCCGCACCGACACCCAGATGCCCGTCCAGCCGTCGCCGTAGCGCGCGGCACGGCGCAGCGCCGCGTCGGAGCGGCCGCCGACCTGCATCGTCACGCCGCTCGCGCGATATGGCTTCGGCCGCATCCGCACGTTATTCAGCTTGAAGTACTTGCCCGCGAACGTCGTCTCTTCCTGCGTCCACAGGCTGCGCAGGATCTGCATCCCCTCGTCTGTGCGCCGCGCGCGCGTCTTCGGGTCGACGCCGCACGCCCACCACTCGTTCGGGTCTTCGCCGCCGATGCCGATGCCCATGATCAGCCGCCCCTGCGCGAGCTGGTCGACCTGCGCGGCCTGCAGCGCCACGGGCGTCGGATGCCGCAAGCGCGAGCAGGTACACGCACGTCTGCAGCTCCAGCTTCGTCGTCACGGCGGCGATCGGCGCCAGCTTGATCAGCGCGTCGCTGCCCGATCCGTAAAACGTCACGTGGTCGCCGACGAACACGCCGTCGACGCCCGCCGCCTCGGCCTGCCGCGCGTCCTCCGGGCTCCCGCCCGGGACGAAGATCGTTGGCATCGCAAGCGTCATCTGTCAGTCCTGTCGCCTTTGCTGTTTGCTGTTTGCTGTTTGCTGTCCGTCGTTCGCGGTTTGCTGTCCGTACCCGCCGGCCCGACAACCCCCTGCTCGCGCAGCGACACGATCTCGTCCCACGTGTAGCCCGCTTCGAGCAGCACCGCCTCGGTGTGCTCGCCGTGCTGCGGCGCGAGGCGCGCTGATCATCACCGGCTCGCCGTCGATCGAGATGCCGATGCCCGGCAAGCGCACCGGCGCGTGGCCCGGACGCTCCACCTCGTGGATGTAGCCGTTCGCGATGACCTGCGGGTCGGCCGCGACCTCCGCATAGTCCTGCACCAGCGCCGCGAACATGCCGACGGCGTTCAGGCGGTCGACCCAGTCGCGCGCGCTCGCCGTCAGGAACAGCTCGTCGAGAATCACGATGAGGTGCCCGGCGTTCGTGCCGACGCGCCCGATGTACGTGTCGAAGCGCTCGTCGTCGAGCAGGTCCGGCCTGCCGATCGCGCGGCAGAAGTCGTCC
The DNA here is from genome assembly GCA_963701135.1 of uncultured Chloroflexia bacterium. Taxonomy (GTDB): domain Bacteria; phylum Chloroflexota; class Dehalococcoidia; order DSTF01; family JACRBR01; genus CAYJMJ01. Next base: position 945,675 of record OY969567.1, on the reverse strand, counting down.
CACGCGCGGTCGAGCAACATACCGATGACGAACCACTTGCCGTCGCCCGCCTGGTACTCGCGCCAGAACGGCCGCGAGCCGCCGCGCTCGGACCGCGGGCGCACGCTGTTCGTGAAGAGGTAGGTCGCGATGTCGAACGCCTGCAACGATATCTGGCTGCCGAGCAGCGACGTGTCGAGCTTCATGCCCTGGCCCGTGGCGTTACGGCTGACGATACCCGTCAGGATGGCGATCGTCGCGTGCAGCGCGCCGACCTGGTCGGCGATGGGCACCTGCGTCACAAGCGGCGGGTCGTCCGGCTCGCCGTTGGTGCTGGCGAAGCCGCCGCGCGCTTGCGCGATCATGTCGAACGCCCCCGCATCGGCATCGGGCCCGGCCGGACCGAAGCCCGACGCCTGGACGTACACGATGCGCGGGTTCACCGCCGACACCGCGTCGTATCCCAGCCCGAGGCGGTCGACCGCGGCGATGCGGAAGTTGTTAACGAACACGTCGGCCGATGCCGCGAGACGCATGACGACCGCGCGCCCTTCGGGACGCTTGAGGTCGAGGGCGACCGAGCGCTTGCCGCGGTTGTGCGCCTCGAAGTAGCTGCTCAGGCCGAGATCGGGGTTCCACCAGGCGAACCGCCCGGGGTCGCCCGACGCGCGCTCCTCGATCTTCACGACGTCCGCGCCGAGGTCGGCGAGCACGGCGGTGGCGTACGTGCCCTGTTGCCAGATCGTCAGGTCGAGCACGCGGATGCCTTCGAGTGGTTGTCGCATGCCCCGATTCTCGCGCCCGCGGGCCGCGAGTGTCCAGAAGGAGCCGCGATTGACCGCCGATCTCGCATCGCCTACAACGTGGGCATGCCCGCATCCGTCCTCGACGCGCATGACACGTACGAGCGGCTCGACCCGCGCGGCCTGTACGGGCGCATCGCCGCGTTGCCCGAGCAGATCGAAGAAGCGTGGGCCGCGGCGCGCGCGCTCGAGCTCCCGGCGGCGTATCGCGATGCGCAGCGCGTCGTCGTGCTCGGCATGGGCGGCTCGGGCATCGGCGGCAGCCTGATGCAGGCGCTCGCGGTCGATATCGGCGCGCGCACGCCCGTCTCCGTCGTGCGCGGTTACACGCTGCCGGCGTGGGTCGATGCCCGCGCGCTCGTGCTGGCGTCGTCGAACAGCGGCAACACCGAGGAGACGGTGACGGCGCTGCGCGCCGCGATCGCCGCGGGTGCGCGTTGCGTCGCCATCGCGACCGGCGGTGCGGCTGGCGCGATCTGGCGACGGAGCACGGCCTCCCGTGCGCTCACGTTCGCGTGGCACGGCGAGCCGCGCTCGGCGCTCGGCTGGAGCACCGCGTCGCTGCTCGCGATCTGCGGCGGCCTCGGCCTGCTGCCGGACCTCGCGCCGGAGCTGCCGCCCGCGCTCGATGCGGTGCGCGCGCTGCGCATCGAGATCGCCCGCGACGTGCCGGAAGCGTCGAACGCGGCGAAGCAGCTCGCGAGGCGGCTCGCCGGCAAGCTCCCGGTGTTCGTCGGGGCGCAGGCGCTCGCGCCGGTCGCGTATCGATGGCGCACCCAGGTGAACGAGAACGCGAAGTCGTGGGCGATCGCCGAAGAATTACCCGAGATGAACCACAACGCGCCCCTCGGCTACGGCGCACCGAAGGCGCTGCTGCCACTGCTCCACGCCGTCATCCTGCGCCACGCGGCGATGCATCCGCGCATCGCGTCTGCGCGTCGATGCGACGATGGAGCAGTTGACGGCAGCCGGCGTCGCGGTCGAAGTCGTCGATGTGCCCGGCCCGTCGTTGCTGGCGCAGATGCTGTGGGCGATCGCGCTCGGCGACTTCACCAGCTACTACATGGGGCTCCTGCACGGCGTCGACCCGTCGCACATGCGCGCTCTGGAGGAATTGAAGGCGTACCTGGCCGCGCGGCCTAGAACCTAGAACCTATCCCCCCGGCACGCTCGTCGTGGGTGACTGGATCAGCTCGTTGAAGTTGACGTCCGAGCCCAGCACCACCACGATCTCGGCAGGGTTCGCGGCGAGCGCCGTCTTTTCGTCGGGCGTGGCGTCGCGCACGCGCGACGGGTCGATCTTCAGCCAGTCGGCGATGATGAAGGCGTTCTGCCGGTTCGTCCCGTTGACGTCGATGATCTCCGACCGGGCGTGGGGCAGGCCGTCGTACACGTTGGCGGGGTTCAGGTCGTTCTGCGGGTAGCCGCGCCCGATGATGTATCCCACGATCGCGCGCGCCAGCCCCTCGGTGCTCGTGCCGTTCTGCACCTGCACGCGCACCGGCTCGGGCGTCTCGGCCGTCGGTGCGGTGTTGGCGGGCGCATCGCTGAACACCGACTCGACGATCTGGCGGATGCGCTCTTCGTTCCCGAGCAGTAGCGCGGCGCCGGTGATGGGGTCCGTCCACGGCGTCGTCGCCGGGCCGAGCGAGATCGCGTGGATGTTGTCTTTCACGTCGTTGGCCAGGATGGCGTACTTCGAGATCTCGTAGTCACTCGACGTCGGTCTTGACGGCGTCCTTGTACTTCGACCAGAGCGACGGCGCGTTCTTCAGCACGTTCAGGTCGTTGGCCTTCTCGATTGCCGCGAAGATCACGCGCTGCTGGCGCTGGATGCGGTCCAGGTCGTCGCTGCTGAAGCGGATGCGCGAGTACGCGAGCGCGTGCGCGCCGTCCATGTGCTGCTTGCCGGGATAGAAGTGCACCGGAAAGTAGTCGCCCGGTCTCTCGGTCTCCGAGTAGTACGGGTCGTACACCTCGTCCGGTACGTCGACCTCGATCCCGCCGAGGTCATCGATGATGCTCTCGAACCCCTTGAGGTCGATGATCACGTACTTGTCGATCTTGATGTCGAAGGGAGCGTTGGCGAGCACCTGTTTCAGGAGCCCGACGCCTCCGCTCGGGTACTTGCCGAGCTCGCCGGCCACGTACACCGTGTTGATGCGGTCCTGGTATGTGCCGCCCTGCTTGCCGGGGATGTCGACCCTCAGGTCACGCGGGATGCCCAGGATGCCCGTCGTCTTCGTCTTGGGGTCGACCGTGACCACGAACAGCGAGTCGGTCCGGGTCGGCGCGTCGCCTTCGCGCGCCCGACGGTCGAGACCCATGACGAGGATGTTGATCCGCTCCTGCGATCCGCTCGTACCACCGGAATCGACGCCGGGGATCGCGTTGCCGACCGGGCCCAGCGTGATCTGGCGCCCGGCGGCAGGAAGATGCTGTCCACGCGAGTGATGATGACGAGCGCCAGGTACGTGGACATGGTGGCGAAGACAAGGATCGCCGCCGCGATGAGTGCTCGTTGGCCTTTGGTCGAGGGTTTCGTGGGGGGGTGAGGTGCGGTTGACACTGAACCGAGCGTATCTGCCGGGGATCGCAACTGTCAAGCGCACGCGCCGACGCCGCATGCCTGGCGGTTTTGTTGACACTGCGCGCAGGACAGCCATATGATCCGCAGGCTTTTCGCAACTAATGCGGGAGTTCTCTACCAGATCGTGTGTTCGCAAAGGAGCGGCCCATGCCCGACATCAGCGTGGAAGAGGCGGTCAAGCAGAACTGCCAGGCGTTGCTCATCGGTGACTTGATGAGGGTGATGAACGACCTGACGCCGGAGGCGATGGCGGAGGTGATGCAGAACGCCGGCGCCGGCATGGGCGCCATGCCGGCGCTCAAGTCGTTCGACATCCAGAGCCACGACGAGCAGGGCGATGACCACGTCTTCAAGATCAAGTTCGCCGGCGACCAGGACTTCACGGCGGTCGCGACGTGGCGCGACGTCGGCGGTCAGTGGAAGATCGCCGCGCTGGCAATGGAGCAATAGCGATGGATGCCAGAGAGTTCATGCAGGGGCACGCCGACAAGGCCTGCGAGGGCCGCATCCCGGAGATCATGGGCGACCTGACGCCGGAGGCGCTCGCCCAGCTCGGTCCGTTGATGGCGGGCGCGCCCAACCCGCTGAAGACCAACACCGTCGTGTCCGTGAGCCAGAACGGCGGCGACCACATCTTCGACGTGACGTACACCGGCGACGGCGGCGGCACGCTGTCGATGCGCGAGACCGTCCGCCAGCTCGACGGCACGTGGAGAATCGTCAAGCTCGAAAAACCATCCTGAGGAGGTCGTCTTGGACAGCATCGATGAAGCGGTCGGCAACTACGTCAACGCCATCAAGGTGATGGACATCGGCACGCTCATGGCGACGCTGACGCCCGAGGCGCTCGGCAAGGCGATGGCGCAGATGGGCTCGCAGCCGCCCGCTGCCGGGATCACCGACATCCGCGCCGAGAAGCAGTCGGAGGAGAACGGCGAGTACGTCTACCACCTCGTCGTCGACGCCGCCTCCGGCAGCGGCACCATGATGACGCGCTGGAAGGAGATTGACGGCGCCTGGAAGGTCACCGACCTGGGGCAGGTGTAGGCCGAGTTCACAGTAGACAGTTCACAGCGGACAGTCCTGTGTAAGCGGAGCGGCGGAGAATCATCTCCGCCGCTGCTCGTTACTGTTGCTAACTGTGAACTGTGAACTGTGAACTGCCTGCGCCTCCGCGATCACCTTCTGCGCGATGTGCGCGGGCACTTCGTCGTAGTGGTGGAACTCCATCTCGAAGCTGCCGCGGCCCTGCGTGATCGAGCGCAGGTCGGTGGCGTAGCGCAGCACCTCGGCGAGCGGCGCTTCGGCGTCGATCACGGTCATGCCGCCGTCGTCCGGCGACATGCCGTGCACCTTGGCGCGCTTGCCGTTCAGGTCGCTCATCACGTCGCCGGTGTTCGCCTCCGGCACGCGGATCTTCATCGTCACCACCGGCTCGAGCAGCACCGGGTTCGCCTTCAGCGCGCCCTGCTTGAGCGCCTGCGACCCCGCCAGCTTGAACGCCATCTCCGATGAGTCGACCGGGTGCTCCTTGCCGTCGAACAGCGTGACGCGGATGTCCACCATCGGGAAGTGGGCGAGCGCGCCTTCCTGCAGCGCCTCGTGCACGCCCTTCTCGACGGCCGGGATGTAGTTGCGCGGCACCGAGCCGCCGACCACCTTGTCGACGAACTCGAAGCCGCCGCCCTTGTTCGGCTCGACGGTGATCGCGACGCGCGCGTACTGGCCGTGGCCGCCGGTCTGCTTCTTGTGGATGTACTCCGATTCGACGCGCGCGGTCACGGTCTCGCGGTACGGCACCTTCGGCGGGTGCAGGTCCACCTCGACGCCGAACTTGCGCTTCATCTTCTCGGCCGCCACCTCCACGTGCGTCTCGCCCATGCCGGAGATGATCGTCTCGCCCGTCTTCTCGTCGCGGTGGACGAGCAGCGTCGGGTCTTCCTCGGCGATGCGGTGGAGCGACGGTCCGAGCTTGTCGACGTCGCGCCTTGCCTTTCGGCGTGACCGCGACGTTGAACGGCGGCTTCGGGAACTCGATCGGCGGCAGCGTGACCGCGTGCTCCTTCGTGCACAGCGTGTCGCCCGTCACCGTGTGCGCCAGCTTCGCCACCGCGCCGATGTCGCCCGCCGCGAGCGACGGCACGTGGTCCTGCGTCTTCCCCTTGAGCACGATGAGCTGCCCGACGCGCTCATCGGCGCTCTGGTTCGCGTTCCAGACGTGCGAGTCGCCCCTAAGCGTGCCCGAGACCACGCGCAGGTACGTCAGCCGCCCGACGAACGGGTCCGCCGCCGTCTTGAACACGAGCGCCGCCAGCGGGCTCGATGCGTCGGCGCTCACCTGCTTCCTCGCCGCCGCCGGACTTCGCGCTGCGCGGCGCGACGTCGGCCGGCGACGGGCCATCGGCGACGAGCGCGTCGAGCAGCTTGGCCGACGCCGATGTTCTTCGCGGCGGAGCAGGCGAACACGGGGTAGACGACGCCCGCGGCGATGCCCTTCTTGAGCGCGGCCGTCAGCTCGTCCGGCGTCGGCTCCTCGCCCTCCAGGTACTTGGCGAGCAGGTCGTCGTCCGCCTCCGCCACCGCCTCGACGAGCTGCTCGCGCGCCGAGGCGACGGCGGCGGCCATGTCGGCGGGGATATCGGCGGGCGTCCCCTTGTCGCCCATGTACGCCTTCTGCTCGATCAGGTTGACGACGCCCGCGAACGCGTCCTGCGAGCCGATCGGCAGTTCCAGCGGCGCCACCTTCTTGCCGTAACGCTTCTGGAGGCTGCTGCAGCGCCTGGTCGAAGTTCGCGTTCTCGCGGTCCATGCGGTTGATGACGATGACGCGTGGCAGGCGCGCCTGCGTCGGCGTTGTGCCACGCCATCTCCGTGCCCACCTGCACGCCGGCCACCGCATCGACGACCACGGCGCCGAGGTCGGCGGCGCGGATGCCGCTCTTCACCTCGCCCACGAAGTCGGCGTAGCCCGGCGTGTCGATGATGTTGATCTTGTGGCCCGCCCACTCGCACGGGATGAGCGCGAGGCTGATGCTGATCTTCCGCTTGACCTCGTCCGGCTCGAAGTCGGACGCAGTCGTCCCGTCCTCGACCCTGCCCAGCCGCGTCGTGCCGCCGCTCAGGAACAGCGCCGCCTCGGCCAGCGAGGTCTTTCCCGTGCCACCGTGGCCGAGGAGGACGACGTTGCGGATCTGATCAGTCTTGTACTCTTTCATGCCTGGTTCGTGCTCCTAGCTGTCGATTACCAGTCCGTGAGCCCGACATCCGTATCCCGGTGTGGGTCAGGATCATATCGGATCGACGCGTTCCGGGGTACGGCCGTTTGGAGTGGCCGCGACGGCCCATGCGCAGCCGACCGATGCGCCGTGGCGCGGGCTTTCCACCCGCGCGCTGCAAGCAATTCGAACAGGCACCGTCATCCAGCGTCGTGCCGCCGTACAAGACGTGGATCGCAGCCGCCCCCGGCTGCCCATCCGGCGGTCGCAGAGTCGCCGCAGGAGACAGCCGGATTCAGCAGCCATCCACGTACACGGCCAAATCCGCTCGAATCTTCCTTCGTAGCTATTGTAAGTCTGCGCGCCTGGTGCTACGATCGCCGCCGCTCCGGCGATGGAGCCACCTCCGGGCTCACGACTCCTTCGCCGGACGGGGCCTCCGGTCACGACGGACGGCGTCGTCACGTCCAGCCTCTCCGGACCGACCCCGCATAGCCGCCGCGCAGCGATCGACGTGCCCCCGCCATTCGCCACCGTACGACCATGCCGCGCCGCCTGCATCGGGTTCTGCGGCCACGCGCCGTCTCACCACACAACAGTCACGCCAAAGGAGGCAACGATGATCATCTCAATCATCAACCACACGAACGGCCAGATCAGCGACGAGGACGTGCAGGTCGCGATCCGTGCGATCAACACGCAGATCAGCGCAGGACTTCGAGCCGTACTGGAGCATGGGCGCCCAACTGCGGCTCGAAGGGAAGAGCACCAAGCAGCCGAACAAGCTGCAACCTGCCGACATGCGCGGCGACGCCGTGATCTACCTCTGGAACAAGGCCGATGTATCGAACGCGCTCGGTTATCACGACAAGTACAACTCCGGCGTGCCCTTCGGCTTCGTCTTCACGGAGCTCGCGAAGCAGATGGGTGAGAACTGGACCGTCACGTTCTCGCACGAGGCGCTGGAGACCATCGCCGACCCCGAGACCAACCTGCTCGCCGCCGGCCCGCACCCAACCATCCCGAACCGCACCGTCTTCCACTGGTACGAGATGTGCGACGCCGTCCAGGACGAGACGTACCTGATCGACAACGTCGAGGTCTCGAACTTCGTGCTGCCCCTCTACTTCACGAGCAGCGACGAGATGGGCGGCCGCAACGACTTCCTCGGCCGCATACACGCGGGCAAGACGCTCAAGTCGTTTGGCGTCAACCCGGGCGGTTACATCGGCTTCTTCGACCCGGTGGCCGGGGCCACCGACACGTATATGGGCAGGGACGCCGGCCGCGCCCAGGCGCGCATGGCGATCAAGAACAAGGCGAAGTTCGCCCGCCGCGCCGCCCGCTACGCGAGCCTGACCGCCGGCCAGCCCGTCGCCGCGAAGCGCCCGGCCGCGCCCGTGCGGACGAACGGCCGCGCGCAGGGCACGGTGCCGAGGAAAGTGCTCGCCGGCCGCCGGTAGCGTGCGGCTACCTCACCTCCCGCCTTCGGCCACCTCCTCTCCACGGAGTGGAGAGGAGGCTCAGGTCGATGCTGGGGTGCCCGAAATGCGGCCAGCGCCTCGCTCGTCGAGCGTGGGCGAGTGTGCCGGCGCTGCCCGGGGGGTGAGGCCGCGCGCAGCGCCCTACAACCTACTCCCTACCACCTACAACCTGCAGGCCGGGGGTGAGGCCGCGCGCAGCGCACCTTGTATCTCGCGCGTGTAGTACGGTCAGCGCGCAGGGCTTTGGGAGGTGCGGCAGGCCGTCGTGCCCCTGGGTCGTACGAGACCGTGTTGTAGCTGTGGTCGCCGCACCTCTCCCTGTAAGCCCGAACAGTTGATAGGGCGTTTGAGCCCGGATTGCAAGGAAGGGCAACAAGGAGGTGCCATGAGCTCTGCAAGCGGTCTTTGTCGGCGTGGATGTCTCCGGGGCGTGGCTGGACGTCGCCAGCCGGCCCGACGGCAAGGCCTGGCGGGCAGCCAACACCGGGGCGGAGCGTCAAGCGGCTCGTCGGGCAGCTCCGCAAGCTGCGCCCGGAGCTGATCGCCATGGAAGCGACGAGCAACCTGCACGTGCGGCTCGCCAATGCGCTGACCGCTGCGGCTCTGCCGTTCGCCGTGCGCAACCCGCGCCAGATTCGCGAGTTCGCCCGGTCAGCCGGGCAGCTCGCGAAGCCGGACGCCCTCGACGCCCGGATCATCGCGCACTACGCCGAGGCCATGCGCCCACCTGCCCGGCCGATGCCCGATGCCGAGACGCAGTCGCTCCAGGGCCTGATCGCCCGCAGGCGCCAGCTCTGCGAGGCGCTGGTCGCCGAGCGCAACCACCTGCGCACCGCGCACGCCGCGGCGGCCGGCAGCGTCCGCACGCACGTCGCGTTCTTACGCCGCTCCATGAAGGAACTCGAACAGCAGATCGCCCAGATGATCCGCAGCCGCCCGCGCTGGCGGGCCTCGACACGCTCCTGCAGAGCACGCCGGGGGTCGGGCCGGTCGTGTCGATGACGCTGATCGCCGCCCTTCCCGAACTCGGCAGCGCCGACAAGAAACAGATTGCCGCCCTGGTCGGCGTCGCCCCGCTGAATCGCGACAGCGGCCTCATGCGGGGTCGCCGCACGGTCTGGGGCGGCCGCGCCTACGTCCGCACCGTGCTCTACATGGGCGCGAATGTGGCGCGCCGGCACCATCCCCTGCTCAAGGACTTCTACCGCCGGCTGCGGGACGCCGGCAAACCACATCAGGTGGCGGTCACCGCCTGCATGCGCAAGCTGTTGGTGATGCTCAACGCCATGGTCCGGGACGACACGGCGTGGGTCCGCCCAGCGCGCGCCGCCTGAATCGAAAACGGACCACAACCTATCAGGTCGCGGCCCGCCTTCCTTCTTCCAGCCATCAGTTTACCACCGAAGGAGGCATATCGAGACAGTTGCTACAACCTGCCGCCGTCACCTTGACGGTGGCCAAACATTTGTTCTAACATGCCCGCGCGAGGCTTTCCCACATCTCGAAGCACCTAATCAACGCCGTGGGAACATTCCGCGGGGGCTCTTGACCTGTTATAACTTGTGCGGCCTACGGGTCAGCGTAGTATGCAGCAGTGACGACGCCCCTGTTGGTCTGCACTCCTCAGCCACCACACTTGCAGACCAACTCGGGCGGCGTCTTCTTGTCAGGAGATCACCGTGAAGGTCGTATTCCTCGAAGACGTGTCCGGCACCGCCAAGATCGGCGACATCAAGGACGTGAAGCCCGGCTTCGCCCGCAACTACCTCCTGCCCGCGCCGCCTCGCCATGGCCGCCACGCCCTCCGTCGTCAAGTCGGCCGAGCAGCGCGCCGCCCGTGAGGCCCGCCTCCAGGAAGCGCGCGACAACGAGGCCCGCGGCGTCGCCGGCGAAGCTCGATGGCGTCGCCTACACCATCACCGCCAAGGCCGGCTCCACCGGCAAGCTCTTCGGCTCCGTCGGCACCGCCGATATCGCCGCCAAGGTCGCGGAGACCATCGGCGCCGAGTTCGACCGCCACAACGTGGCGCTCCACGACCCGATCAAGGACCTCGGCGACTACCCGGTCGTCGTCAAGCTCACCAAGAACGTCAGCGCCACGGTGAACGTCAGCGTCGTCGGCGAAGACGGCACGACCGCCGCCGACATCCAGAAGCCCGCAGCGGAGGCGCGAAGGCCGGGGCGCCGGCCGTGGCCGTGGCCGAGCCCGAAGCCGAGGCCGAGGACGCCGCCGAGGACGAAGAAGAGGCCGGCGAGGAAGCCTAGGCCGCGCTCCGCGCTGCCTGCGTCCTCGCTCACGTTCGCGCCCGCGCTCGCGCCCGCCGCGCCGGCATCGAGACGAGTACGCAAGGAGGCAGCCCGATGCCCGTCGCCGTTGACTACCAGATCTGACCCTCCGCGAGGCCGAGAAGGCGCTGCGCACCGCGCAGACCGCCGACGATATCCGCAACACCTGGAAGCGCTACAACAGCGTGCTCGGACACCGCACGCTCGGCCGGCTGCTGCTCGGCCGCTCCGCCGCCGAACTCCTCGCCAAGCACGACGACGCAAAGGACTGATCCGTGGTCAGCGCAGACAAGCTCCCTCCGTTCGATGTCGAAGCGGAAGAGGCGTGCATCGCCTCCATCCTCGTCGACGAAGAAGCCATCGGCCGCGTCGAAGGCGTCGTCCAGCCCGAGGACTTCTACCGCGACCAGAACCGCTGGGCGTACGAGGCCTGCCTCGCCCTCTGGTCGCGCAACGAGCCCGATCAACCAGGTGACGCTGGCCCACGAACTGTCACGCCGCGAGAAGCTCGACGACGCCGGCGGCCTCCCGTACCTCTCCCGCATCGTCGCCGAGCTCGCCACGCCGATCGGCGTCGAGCACTACGCCGGCATCGTCAAGCGCGACTCGACGTACCGCACGATGATCACCGCCGGCTCCCAGATCGTGCAGTTGGCGTACCAGGGCGGCCCCGACCTCGATGGCGCCATCGCCCGCGCCGAGAACCTGATCATGGGCGTGCGCCAGGCGCAGCGCATGGGCGACCTGGTGCCGCTGCGCCAGTTGCTCGATCAGTTCTGGGAGACGCCCGGCATCGACTCCGTCTTCGCCGGCACCATCGGCGCGATCCGCAGCGGCTTCATGGACCTCGATACGCTGCTCGGCGGCTTCCATCGCTCCGACCTCATCGTGCTCGCCGCCCGGCCGAGCGTCGGCAAGTCGTCGCTGCTGCTCAACTTCGCGCGCAACGCCGCCGTCGGCCAGAACGCGCGCGTCGCCATCTTCACCATCGAGATGGCCGGCGAGCAGCTCGCCCAGCGCCTGCTCGCCGCCGAGTGCGGCGTCGATGCTTCGCGCCTCCGCCTCGGCCAGATGTCGGAGGCCGAGGAGCGCCGCGCGATGAACGCGACCGGCGAGCTGTCCGGGCTCGAGATCTACATCGACGACTCGTCGCTCGTCACCGTCGGCCAGTTGCAGACGAAGCTCCGCCGTCTCGCGCAGCAGATCGGCGGCATCGACCTCGTGCTCATCGACTACCTGCAACTCATGCAGGGAGGCGGCCGCTCGCGCGACAACCGCGTGCAGGAGGTGAGCGAGATCTCCCGCGGCCTCAAGATGCTCGCCCGCGACCTCGACGTCCCGATCATCGCCGCCGCGCAGCTCTCGCGCGCGCCGGAGATGCGCCAGCCGCACATCCCCATGCTCAGCGACCTGCGCGAGTCCGGCAGCATCGAGCAGGACGCCGACGTCGTCATGTTCATCTACCGCGAGGACATCTACGTCACGCGCGAGGACTGGGAGACGCGCAACTTCGACCAGCCGTACCCGGAGGGCATCACGAAGCTGATCGTCGCCAAGCACCGCAACGGCCCCACCGGCATCGTGCACCTGCGCTTCCGCAACCACCTCTCGCGCTTCGAGGACCTGATGGTGATCGAGGAGGAGACGGCGTAGCGTTGGACACGGGAGACCGGAAGCCGGATGCGGGAGAGGGTGCGAGCTTCGCGGGATTCCCCGCGCGCGCCGAAGCGACCGCGATCCCCAAGGTCTTCTTCAGCGACATCCTGCCGCGGCTCGCGGACGACCCGGCCGCGCTCGGCGTCGCGCTGTACGCGTTCAAGGCGCTCCAGTCGAAGCGCGGCATCGCCGCGCTACGTCACCGCCGATGAGCTCGGCAGCCGAGCTCCGCGCTCGCGCTGTACCTCGCGAACGCCGGCGCCGGCGATGGCATTGAGGACGGCTTGCGGCGCGCGGCAGAGGTCGGCGTGCTGCTGCCGATGGCGCGTCGAAACCGAAGGACGGCGCGTCGAGCTGTACTTCCTGAACAGCGCCGCCGACCGCCGCGGCATGGAGATCGTGCGCGCCGACGGCGTCGATGCTCGGGCGCGTCATCGAGATGCCGGCGGCGACGCCCGCGCGGTCGAGCGTGTTCGCCCTGTACGAGTCGCTCGTCGGCACGATCTCGCCGCTCATCGCCGATGAGCTGGCCGAGGCGGAGCGCCTCTACCCGGCCGAGTGGCTGGAGGCGGCGTTCCGCGAGGCCGCCGCACAGAACGCGCGCAGTTGGCGCTACGTCTCACGCATCCTGGAACGATGGGCGGTCGAGGGCCCTGACCATGCGAAAACTGAGCGAGATCCTGCCGCCGAAGAGCGCTACTTCCGCGGGAAGTACGGCCGCATCCTCCGGCAGCGCCTCCAGCCCTGACGCCGGCGACGGCGGCTGCCGCTACTGCCGCGGCGCGCGCTTCGTGCGGCCCAACGTCGGCCCGGAGCACCCGGACTTCGGCAAGGCCGTCCCCTGCCGCTGCGCCGCCGACGAGACCGCCGAGGACCGCGGCGCCCGGCTCGCGCGCTACTCCAACATCGGCGCGCTCTCGCGGCTGACGTTCGCCAACCTCATCGCCCGCGGCCGCAGCACCGGCGCGCGCGAGCAGGAGCTCTACCGCCAGTGCGTCGATGACGCGCGCGCGTTCGCGGAGTCGCCCGATGGCTGGCTGCTGCTGTCCGGCGCGAGCGGCTGCGGCAAGACGCACATCGCTGCCGCCGTCGTCAACCGCCTGCTGGAGCGCGGCGAGCCCGCGCTCTTCGTCGTCGTCCCCGACCTGCTCGACCACCTGCGCTCGGCCTACCAGCCCAACGCCGAGGTCGCCTACGACGACCTCTTCGAGCGCGTGCGCAACGCCCCCGTGCTCGTGCTCGACGACCTCGGCACGCAGGCGCAGACCCCGTGGGCGCAGGAGAAGCTCTTCCAGCTCATCAACCATCGCTTCAACACGCGCCTGCCCACCGTCGTCGACGACGAACCTGCTGCCGGAGCAGATCGACGACCGCCTCCGCACGCGGCTCACCGACGCCGGCATCGCGCGCGTATACGTGCTCGAAGCGAAGCGCCCCTCCGAACTGCGCGGGCTCGACGTGCTCGACCACCCGCTCATCCGCGAGATGACGTTCGAGCGCTTCGAGACGCGCGGCGCCCACCTCGCCACGGACGACCGCAAGCGGCTCGAGAACGCGTACCGGCAGGCGCTGTCGTTCGCCGAGCATCCGGGCGGCTGGCTGCTGTTTATGGGGCCGCACGGCTCGGGAAAGACGCACCTGGCCGCGGCGATCGCCAACTACCGGCGCGCTGCGCGGCGAGACGCCGAGCTTCGTCGTCGTGCCCGACCTGCTCGACTACCTGCGCCGCGGCTTCTCAGCCGATGACGGCCGCTCGCACGATGCCTTCGACGAGATGAAGACGGCGCCGCTGCTCATCCTCGACGACCTCGACACGCAGACGGGCATCCCGTGGGTGCGCGACCGCCTGTTCCAGCTCCTCAACTACCGCCACACCGCGCGCCTGCCCACCGTCATCACCACCGCCCTCGCTCTCGACGACCTGGGCGAACGCCTGGCGTCGCGTCTCGTCGACCCCGCCGTCTGCACGGTCATCGTCCTCGGCGAGCCCGCCCGCGCGCCCGAACCGCCCCCCCGCCGCCCCCGCACCAGCCGCCGCAAATGACACAGACGGCGCAATAACAGTCACTTATCGAGACGCGAAGCGCGGAGCATAGCCGCCCCCGGCTGTGCGTCCGGCGAAGCCGGACCGACGAAGTACACCGCCGCGCTCAACGTACCGCGTCGCGTGCGATGACGCCGTTCGCGCGGCTCGATACGCCACGCCACCACCGTAGCGCGGGCTTTTCAGAGCCAGTCTCAGAACTAAAGACGAGTGCGGAATTCGCAGCCAATTCGGCAATGAGGCGCCTGTGCATTGCGGGTTCCGAGTCTATGCGTCTCGTGTTTCCGAGTTCTTGGAGTTGACTGGGCGTTGTTGTGCTGCGATTTCGTCATTGCCAATCAGTTCTGAGACGGGCTCTTTTCAGCCCGCGCGGCTCTCGCGCACGCTGTCGAACGCGGCGCGGAAACGATCCTCAACAACCACCAGTCCTCGCAACCCGAAGCGTGGATCGCAGCCGCCCCCGGCTGCACGTCCGGCGAAGCGTGGATCGCAGCCGCCCCCGGCTGCACGTCCGGCGATCGCAGAGTCGCCGCAGTAGACAGCCGGACCGACGCAGTACCGCGCCGCGCTCAACGTCACACGTCGCGTGCGATGACGTTCTGGCCACCTCCCCCGCACGCCGCCGCTTCGTGCGCATCACGGCATGTAGGGGCGCAGCCTGCTGCGCCCGCACGCAGTACGCGACCGCATCCCGCTCTGTTGTCTGTTGTCTGTTGTCTGCTCTCTGCTCTCCCCCACACCTCACTCAAAACACCCGAGCTCCCGCGCAATAATGTGCTTCTGGATCTCACTCGTCCCCTCCGCGATCGTCGTCGCGCGGATGTCGCGGTAGTAGCGCGACACGGGCGTCTCGTCCATGTAACCCATGCCTCCGAAGATCTGGACCGCGTGGTCCGCCGCCCGCTTCGCCATCTCGGTACAGAACAGCTTGGTCATCGCCGCCTCTTTCGCGTACGGCAGGTGCGCATCGAGCATGCGGCACGCCTTGTCCCGCAGCAGCCTCCCCATCTCCACCTCGAGCGCCATGTCGACGAGCATCCCCTGGACGTACTGGAAACGGCTGATCGGCCGCTTGAACGCGACACGACCCTTCGCGTGCGTCAGCGACAGGTCCAGGCACTGCGACGCCAGCCCAAGCGCCTGCGACGCGAGGTAGATCCGAGTCACGTGAAAGCCCCCGCCCACGATCGCCTGCCGCCCGCTGCCGCGCCCGCCCAGCAGGTTCATGCGCGGCACCCGGCAGCCGTCGAAGAACAGCTCGCGCGTGTCCGATGACCGCATCCCCATCTTGCGGAGCGGCGGCCCCATGGTGAAGCCGGGCGTGCCGGCCGGCACGATGACGATGCCGAACCCGTCGTCCGTACGGCAGAGCACCATCGCGAACGCGCACATTTCGAGGCCGGCGTTGCTGATGAAGATCTTGGCGCCGTCGAGCACCCACTCGTCGCCGTCGAGAACCGCTCGTGTCTTGAGCGCCGCGGTGTCGGAGCCGGCGTCCGGCTCCGTGATCGCGCCGGCGCTGACCATCTCGCCGCGCACGGTCGGGATGATGTAGCGGTCTCGCCAGGCGGCAAGCTGCTCGTCGCTGCCGTGGACCATCGACTGCGCGCCCTGGATGCCGACCCAGAGCGTCAGCGCGAGCGACATGTCGGCGCGGCCCAGTTCCTCCAGCGCCAGGCAGAACGCGAGCGTATCGGCGTTGCTTCCGCCGAACTCCTCGCTGAATCGCATGCCCGGCAGCCCCAGCTCGCCCAGCCTGCGATACAGTCCGCTGTCGAAGCGCGACTCGCGGTCTCGCTCCTCGGCGCCCGGCGCGACCTCCGCGCGCACCAGGTCGCGCACCGTGCGCTGCACTTGAAGCTGGATCTCCGTGTACCCGTTGGCGTCCATTCTGGGGCTCCTCCTCCCGGCCCACTGTACCGCCCGAGAACACCGTAGGGGCGCAGCCTGCCGCGCCCGCACCGCACCCGAGAGCACCGTGGGGGCGCAGCCTGCCGCGCCCGCATCGCACCGGAGAACACCGTAGGGGCGCAGCCTGCTGCGCCCGCGCCGCACCCGCGCCGCACCCGATGCCGTCAGCCTCGCTCGATCCACCACCACCGTAGCGCGGGCTTTTCAGCCCGCGCGGATCTCGTATCCGGTACTGGCGGCTCCCACGCACCTCGTCGCACGGTGCCACCCATCTCCTCGGAGATCGCGCCGCCCTCGTAGTACCCTCGCCTGCGCCCATACGCCGGCGCACGCAAAAACACGGGACCAACATGAACACCGCCACGAGAACAATCAGTCCGCGCCCGCACCGCCAGATTCAAGACAATCAACATCTCGTGAAGAAAAGAAAATACAGCACCCTCAATCAACCGGCCCCTCGAACCTGTGACGGCGCCGCGCTTCCGCCACCGGCGGAACGTGCCCTACACTTGCCCGCGACGGAGGAGGCGATTTGAAGCGAGCGCTCGTACTTGGCGGCGGCGGCCCCGTCGGCATCGCCTGGGAGACCGCGCTCCTCGCCGGCCTGCTCGAAGGCGGCGTCGATGCTCGGAAGGCCAGCCTGGTCGTCGGCACGTCCGCCGGCTCCGTCGTCGGCACGCACCTGCGCCACGGCCGCGACCCGCGCGAGCTGCTCGACGAGCCTGCGCAACCGCGAGCCGCGCCCGGCCGGCGCCGCCGCGCCGGACATGACCGCCCTGACCGCAGTGTTCGCGGCATGGGCGTCGTTCGACGAGATGACGCCCGAGCGCTGCGCCGAGATCGGCCGCATGGCGCTCGAAGCGAAGACGGCGCCTGAAGAGGAGTGGGTCGCCGCTTTCGCCCAATACGGCTGGAACGGCTGGCCCGACAAGGAGCTGCTTGTCACGGCCGTCGATTGCGAGTCCGGCCAACTGCGCGCCTTCGACAGCGCTTCCGGCGTGCCAATCGAGCGCGCGGTGGCGGCGTCGTGCGCCGTCCCCGGCATCTTCCCGCCGGTCACGATCGAAGGCCGCCGCTACACCGACGGCGGCGTGCGCTCAGGCACCTCGGCCGACCTGGCGCAGACCATTGAGCCGGATGTCGCGCTGATTGTAGCGCCCATGGGTGCCTCGAACCGCGGCATAGGCCCGCTCGTCGCGAAGCAGCTCGCGCGCGAGAAGGGCGAGCTGGAAGCCGTCGGCGCGAAGGTCATCCTCGTCCAGTTCGATGAGGCCGCGAAGCAGGCTGCCGGGCCGAGCCTGATGGACGCGGCGGCCGCGGCACCCACCGCCGTCGCCGGCGAAGCCCACGGCCGCCGCCTCGCCGCCGAGCTGCGCGACGTCTGGCGTTAGGAGAGACGACGATGCCGGTGCCCGGTCTGTTGTCTGTTCTCTGTTGTCTGTTCTCGCGCGGAGCGCGCCGTGGGTGAAGACATCGTCCCCGGCTCCGGCATGACCGACACCATCCGCCGCGCGCTGGCGTCCGTCATGCGCCAGGTGGTGCCCGCCATGTTCAAATCCCAGCAGCCGTGGGCGTTGATGGGGAGCACCGCG
The DNA here is from genome assembly GCA_963701135.1 of uncultured Chloroflexia bacterium. GTDB lineage: Bacteria > Chloroflexota > Dehalococcoidia > DSTF01 > JACRBR01 > CAYJMJ01. The sequence goes on along the minus strand of OY969567.1, from coordinate 928,115 downwards.
TCGGTGCTGCAGGGCATCGACAACTACTCGCCGCCTGACATCGACCTCGTGACGACGATGGAGGGCGCATACATCATGGAGGGCTGCGTCGTCAGTTGCGGTGCGACCGTGCGGCCCGTGAGCTACAGCGTGTCCGTGCCGTACGAGAGCCACTTCGGCATCTTCGAGGTCGAAGGCGTGAAGGTGGAGGTGATGGGCAACCTGGTCATCCGCTGCGACGACGGCGTGATCACCGCCACCGACCACTTCGCACGATGGAGCGACAAGGTGCGCGTCCTGCACTTCGAGAAGTACCACATCCCCGTCGTGCCGCTCGAATGGCAGCTCGTCGCGAACGTGCTGCTTCGCCGGCCCGAGCGCTCGGAGGGCATCGCCGAGCGCCTGCTGCGCGTGGGGTACGACCGCGCATACCTGGAAGTCTTGCTGGCGGACCGCCAGAACGGGGAGCGCACCATCGCCACGGTGAGAAAGATGATGCACATTGACTGAGGAGAGCCCCGCGTCCGGCGCGCCCGAGCGCGTCGAGCCGGAAGTCTACACCGGCGACTACTACCTGACGAACTGCCACGGCTACGAGGACTTCGTCATGAGCGGCGGGCGGAAGGTCGGCCCGCGCTTCGTGAAGGCGCTGTCGCTCGCCGGCAGCCTGCGCGGGAAGCGCGTGCTCGACGTCGGATGCGGGCGCGGCGAGCTCGTGATCCAGTCGGCGATCCGCGGCGCCGACGCCTGGGGTATCGACTACGCGCCGGCGGCCGTCGAGATCGCGGCGCGCGCATTATCGACGGTCGAGGAGTCGCTGCAACAGCGCACGCACGTGCAGCAGATGGACGTGAAGGCGCTGAAGTTCGACGATGCGTTTTTCGACGTCGTGTTCATGATGGACGTCGTCGAGCACCTCTATCCACCCGAGCTGGCGCAGGCGTTCGACGAGCTGCACCGGACCATCCGGCCCGGCGGGCTGCTGGTCATGCACACGTCGCCCAACAAGGTGTTCGAGGAGAGCGTGTACCCCAACTACAGCCGGCGCATCAACCAGGCGGCGCGCGGCCTCAGCCGCCTCTTCCGCTTCAGCGACGGGCTCTTCAACGACACTATGTTGCCGGCCGCGCGCGAGTTCCCGCACGACACGTTCGAGCGCGAGATGCACATCAACGAGCAGTCGGCCCCGAAGCTCAAGGCCGAGGTCGAGCGCCACGGCTTCCGCGTGCGTGGCATCGACTTCTGGGAGCCGCCGTCGAAGGGCGGCTACTTCGACTCGCGGCGCCTGAACCTCGAGCTGCGCGTGCTCGACTTCCTGCGATTCCTGCGGCCGCTGAGCAACTACCCCCCGCTGAACCGCTACTTCTGCAACCATATCTGGATGACGGCGGAGCGCACGTGATGGCCGCCACACCGCTCGCGAAGCGCAACGCGCTCGTGCTCGGCGTCGAGCGCCCGGCCGGGCGGAAGGCCGCGGTGGCGCTGGCCGAGGCTGGCGCCGACGTCGCCGTCGTCACGCTGTCGGAGGACACGCAGGCGGAGTTCGCCGCGAACAGCACCGCCAACGAGTTCTGGGCGATCGGCCGCAAAGGCATCGCGCTGACGTCCGACGGTGGTGAGACGACGGTGAAGGAAGCAATCGCCGACGCGACGGTGGAGCTCGGACCGATCAGCGTTCTCGTCTGGCACGCACCGTCGCCGCTGCCGCGCGCCGCCCTCGCGGGCCTGCGCTCCGACCCCGCGATCATCGTGCTCGTCGGCTCCGACGACACGCTCGATGAGGCGCGCGCGCTGCTCGAGTGGACGCGCGAGCTCGCGGACGCCGGCTTGCGCGCAAACGCGCTCATGGCGTCGCGGGCCGCTGCCGATGCCGCCGGCCCAGTGCTCAAGGAGCACCATCCGCCGCAGCCGATGGATGTCGCCGCCGCGGTCGTGTACCTGGCGTCGGATGCTACCGCCGCCATCGAAGGCGCGATGCTCGTCGCGGAGTAGCTCAGACGTTGGCAGTGACGCCTTCGAGCGCGTGCGGCAGGCCCGCTTCGTATGCGTCGCGCAGCGCCGCCACGGGCACGGCGTCGCCGGCGAACCGGAGCGCGTCACCGGTCACGCGGCCGATGCGCGTGATTGCGACGCCGCATCGCGCGGCAAGCGCCGTGATCTCGGCCATTGCTTCGGCGCCGCACGACACGACGGCGCACGACTGCGTTTCGGCGAACAGCGCGGCGCCCGCGATCGGGGCGTCGATGTCTGCGCCGATGCCGCCCGCGATGCATGACTCCGCCAGCGCCACCGCGAGGCCGCCGGCCGCGACGTCGTGCGCGGAGCGCACCACGCCCGCCTCGGCGGCGGCGACCAGGAAACGTTGCAGCGCCACTGCGGCGTTCAGGTCGAGTTGCGGCTTTCCCGCGACGATACCGAGCGTCGCGCGCAGATACTCCGAGCCCGCCAGCCCCGCCGTCGAAGGCTGCTCGCCCGCAAGCAGCACGATGTCGCCTTCGCGCGGAATCCCATCGGCACGGCGCGATCCACGTCTTCGATCAGTCCCACCATGCCGACGACCGGCGTCGGCCAGATCGCCTCGCCGTTCGTCTCGTTGTAGAGGCTGACGTTGCCGCTGATCACGGGGACGCCGAGCGCGCGCGCCGCGTCGGCCATGCCGCGGATCGCTTCCTTGAGCTGGTAGTAGACCTCCGGCTTCTCCGGGATTGCCGAAGTTCAGGCAGTTCGTCATCGCGATCGGCTGCGCGCCCGTGCAGGCGACGTTGCGCGCCGCTTCGGCGACCGCGATCGCACCGCCGGTGTACGGGTCGAGGTACGTGTATGCGGCGTTCCCGTCGGTCGTGACGGCGATCGCCTTCTTCGTGCCCTTGATGCGCAGCACGGCGGCGTCGCTGCCGGGGCCGGCGACCGTGTTCGTGCCGCACCTGGTGGTCGTACTGCCGCCACACCAGCCGCTTCGATGCGATCTCGGGCGACGCCAGCAGTTGGAGCAGGATATCGCTCGGCTGGCGTGCTTTCGCGCCGTTCTGGCGCTCAGCTAACGACGCGAGATCGTACTCCTGCAAGTCGGTCGAGCCAGCGCGGCTTCACGCCCTCGCGCACGTACGCCGGCGCGTCGGTGAGCAGCTTCGCCGCCACCCGTGCGACCTCGGCGTCGCCATCGCGGATGTGGACAATCCCATCGTCCGTCACGACGCCGATGGTCTCGCAGTGCAGCTCCCAGTGTTCGAAGACGCCGCGAACCTTGGCCTCGTGCTCGGGCGTCACGATGACGAGCATGCGCTCCTGCGACTCGCTGAGCATGACCTCGTACGGCGTCATGCCCGCCTCGCGGCGCGGCACCTTCGCCACGTCGATGATGATGCCCGTGCCGGCCTTCGCCGCGCACTCGACGGACGCGCTCGTCAGGCCGGCCGCGCCCAGGTCCTGCAACCCGACGAGCCAGTCGTGGTGCTCCTCGGTCAGCTCCAGGCACGCCTCGATCAGCTTCTTCTCCATGAACGGGTTGCCGACCTGCACGGCGGGGCGGCGTTCCTCCGATGACTCGTCGAGCTGCACGCTGGCGAACGTCGCGCCGTGGATGCCGTCGCGCCCGGTGTCCGCGCCGACGATCATCAGAAGGTTGCCGGGGCCGTCGGCGCGCGCCCGCACCAGCTTGTCGATGCGCGCGACGCCGACGCACATGGCGTTGACGAGCGGGTTGCCGGAGTACGACGGCGAGAAACAGACCTCGCCGCCGACCGTCGGGATGCCGATGCAGTTGCCGTAGCCGCCGATACCGGCCACGACGCCGTTGAACAGGTGGCGGTTGCGCGCGGCCACGTCCGCCGGCGTGCTGTCGTCGGGCTGGAGCGGCCCGAAGCGCAGTGAGTCGAGGAGCGCGATCGGCCGCGCGCCCATGGCGAAGATGTCGCGGACGATGCCGCCGACGCCGGTCGCCGCCCCCTCGTACGGCTCGATCGCCGACGGGTGGTTGTGCGACTCGATCTTGAACGCGACGCCGAGCCCGTCGCCGATGTCGACCACGCCGGCGTTCTCCTCGCCCGCTTTCGTGAGGACGTACTCGCCTTCAGAAGGGAACATCTTGAGGAGCGGGCGGCTGTTCTTGTAGCCGCAGTGCTCGGACCAGAGCGCCCCGAACATGCCGAGCTCGACCTCGTTCGGCTCGCGGTCGAGCAGGTCGACGATGCGGTCGTACTCCTCGCGGCTGAGTGAGAGTTGGTCGAGCGTGCGCTGGTCGGGGGGCATGTGATCAGGGTATAGGGACTAGGGGATAGGGGCTAGGGCGATCGCAGCCGGCGGCAGCTAGCGGAAGGCGAACTCCATCGCGCCGCCCGGGCCAGCGTATCGCAGGTCGCAGATCAGCGCCGGGGGAGAGCGGAAGTACACCGTTACGTCGTTGCGACCCCCAACGAAGTACACGTGGAAGGCCGTGCCTCGGACGTCATCGACGCTGTAGGTGCGGCCGTCGCACATGTGAAGCGAGAAGAAATACGGCGAGAAATACGCCGGCAGGAAGCCGTCTTTCTCGGCCCGCACGTCGAACGCCGTGGATGTCCCGGAGCCCGCTTCGTAGTCCAGCAACGTGAGCCGCAGGCTCCCCTTCCGCACGGTCGGCTGTTGGCGTTCGATGGCGGCCGCGTTCAGCGATACCTGGACGCGCGACGGACCGCGAAACGCCGTCGAGAGCTGGAACGCGTATAGCGCAATGTATGTCACGAACACCGGCAACCCGATGATGCCGGAAACCAACTCGTTCCCGGGACGCGCGTCGGCGTTGACGCTGTAGGGCGGGTACTCGTCGCGCAGCAGGTAGAAGTACGCGAGTTGCCGCTGCATCCATCGGACGACGCCCACGCTGAACTTGAACAGCCCCCGCGGATACGTGCCGGTGAACAGGATCATCCACCACGAAAGAAACGTCGTGAACGTCCACCCGATCAGGACGAATTGGAAGACGATCTGGTTCGGGATGATCGTGATGAACCGGACGAACAGCCGGAACCGCGACTGACGCTCCGCACGCGGGATGTCCAGCGTCAGCGCGTAGTCGCCCGGCTCCCACGAGAACGGCGGATACTCGTCGCGCAGTAACGCCACGTAGGCCATGACGTTCGCCTGCCATCGCAGCACGCCGGACGTGAACTCGAAGAACGCCTTTGGATAGCGGCCCGTGAAGAGAATGGCGAACCACGCCAGCACCGTCAGCAGTCCCAGCACGATCAGCAGCAGGTACACGACGATGAATTGCGGGATCGCAAGCAGCAGCTTGAAGAAGATCAGGACGCGGGACAGCCGCTCCGGATAGGCGACGTCGAACGAGACCGGATGCGGCGGTCTCTGCTGCTGGTGAGCGACGGCCAAGCGGTGCTCCGTCTAGGCTGCCATGCTGAACGGCGGATATTTATCGGTCATGAACAGGACGTACAACGTCACACGCTGCGTCCAGCGTTGAACGCCGACGACGAAGTTGAACAGCCCTTCGGGATACTTGCCGGTGAACAGGATCGCGAATCATGCGATGACGATGACCACGAACACCGCGATGCTCAACAGCGCCAGGATGATGAGGTGCGGGATGGCAAGGAGCCACTTGATGAGCACCATCCAACGGTTGAGGTCGGTAGGGTAGTCCACGTCGAACGCGACGGGGTAGAGACCGGCATCAAACGAGAACGGCGGATACTCATCGCGCATCAGGAACACGTACGCGAACACGTTGAGGTACCAGCGGCGGATACCGACGTTGAACTTGAACAGCCCGTCGGGGTACTTCGTCGTAAACAGGATCGCGAAGAAGGCGATGAAACTCAGCACCTCGAAGACGACGTTCAGCGCGTACAGGATGACCAGGTGAGGGATCGCCAGCAGCCACTTCACAAAGATCAACCCGCGCGACAGGTGGTCCGGGTACGAGACATCGAAGCGGACCGGGTACGACTCCGGAGCCGCCATTTCAGCAACAGCCATGTCTGCCTCCCTGCAATTTTGCTAACGCGCCTAATCTGACGATTATCATACGATGCGGTGTCAAGTGCCTGCACCTTCGGCGACCCGATGCTAGATTGAGCGATGCCCAAACATCAGCGGCCCGGAAGCAGTCGCGCAGCCGATGCGGCACTCGCCGTGACCGGCCTGGCGCTTGGCCTGCTGGCTGCGTGTGGATACGGCGCATGGCGCGCCATCAGCGCGGAATCGTCCACGGCCGGCGAGCGCTGGTCGGAATTCGGCGCGTCGCTGGCGTTCCCCGGCATGGTCATCGTGGCCGCCATCGCGGCGATGGTGTGGCTGGGCTGGAAGGCGAATATCGATTAACGACCAGGAACCTGGAACCAAGAGCCTGGGCGGCAAGTCGCTGCTTCGGCGCTGCGGGCCGGCTGATTCGGGATGGGTAGCGGCCTTCTCGGCGACCTATGGCGGGAGGCGCCGCCTGAGCCAGCGCAGCAGCCTGCCGGGCGGCAGCGGCTCCCTGGCCGAGAGCCATGCCACCGTGCGCGGGGGCATCGAGACGAGGTAGTCGTCGAAACGCACGTGGCCGTCGGTGCCGCCGAAGCGCCGCTCGTCGGTTGACACCACTCCTTGCCAGCGGCGAGCCGCGAGCCCGCGGGGCACGCCGATAGCCGCCGGCGTCGCATCGACAGCCACACCCAGGTTCGCGGCGAGCAGCCGGTGCTCGCGCCCGTGCCACATGTGCACGAGCAGCAATTCGCCCGCTACGTCGACGCTCATGTGCTGACGGTCCTGCCGCCGCAGCACGTCGTCGTTCCGGCGTAGCGCCAGCAGCTCCGTGTACATCCGGCACGTCTGCTCGCCGATGCCCTCGTCGCGCTCGCTGAGGTCGAGCTTCGACTCAAGGAACGTGAGCCTCCGACTGTGGATCCGGAAGCTCGCGCTGTTGCCTGCGGTCGTCGGTGCCGGTGAAGCGGGCGAACTCCTGCCGCCTGCCTTCGACGATGAGCTTGCCCAGTTCGGGCGTGTGGTCGGTGAAGAAGTAGAAACGCGACGAGGCAGCGAACTCCTGCCCCATGAACAGCATCGGCGTGTAGGGGAGCAGCAGCAGCAACGCCGCCCACGGGCGGTCGAGCCCCGCGCCGACGAGGTGCGAGAAGCGGCGCCCGAACGCACGGTTGCCGACCTGGTCGTGGTTTTGGATGCAGTACACGAAGCTGTGGGCCGGCAGACCCTCGGAGGGCGTGCCACGCGTGCCGCCGAAATGCTCCGCCGGCTGGCCCTCGAACAGCCAGCCGCGCCGTATGGTGCGCGCCAGTTGTTCCAGCGTGCCGTCGTAGTCCGCGTAGTAGCCGCTGTGTTCGCGGCTGGCGGTCGTGTGCACGGCGTGGTGGAAGTCATCGACCCAGACGGCGTCGAAGCCGAACCCTCCTTCGCTCGCCGGGCGCAGGTAGCGCGCGTCATTCTCGTGCGTCTCCGCGATCAGCACGACGTCGTGCTCGACGCTCGCACGCGCGCACGTCGCGATCTCCTCGAGGATGTGCCGGGGCGAGTGGTCGAAGATAGCAAACGTTGCATCGAGCCGCAGCCCGTCGATGTGGAACTCGCGCAGCCAGTAACGCGCGTTGTCGATGACGAAGCGCCGTACCATGTCGCTGCGCTCGCCGTCGTAGTTCACGCCGTCGCCCCAGGGCGTCGAGTAACGGCTGGTGAGGTACTCCTGCGCGTACCGCGGCAGGTAGTTCCCGTCCGGACCGAAGTGGTTGTAGACGACGTCGAGGATGATGCCGAGGCCGCGCCGGTGCGCCGCGTCAACGAGACGCCGCAGTCCGTCCGGCCCTCCGTAATTGCGCGATGGCGCGAACAGGTCGACGCCGTCGTACCCCCAGTTCCGTGTGCCGGGGAACTCCGCCACCGGCATCAGCTCGATCGCCGTCACGCCCAACTGCCGGAGCGCGTCGAGCTCGACCGATGAGCGCGTCGAACGTCCCTTCCGGCGTGTAGCAGCCGACGTGGCATTCGTAGATCACCAGACCTTCGGGTCGCAGCCCAGGCCATCCGCCGTCGTGCCACTCGAACACGTTGGGGTCGACGATCTCCGGACGGCCCGTGCGGGCCTTCGGGCTGGCTGCGGGAGTACGGGTCGGGGAACGCGCCGCGGTCCTCGATGCGGTAGCGGTAACGGACGCCCGCGCCAATGCCCGGCACGAACCCATACCACGTCCCCCCATCCTCACGCACCAGCGGGAAGAGCACGTCCTCGATCTGGACGTCGACGCGCGGCGCGTCGGGCGCCCAGACGCGAAACCGCACGCCGCCGTCGACGACGTGCGCACCGAGCCGCGCCTCGCGTTCGGGACGCGCCTGTCCGTTCGCGGATTGCGAACTTGCGGCGTCTGTTGTTGGAGTCATCGACACGGTCGCCCCCACCATACGCAAGCGCGCGTTGTCACGAGTGTAACGGTTGATGCCCGGGGCGTGGCGAAGCCGCAACGGTCAGCTAGAGGATGCCTTACCGTGGCCGGTTTTAGTGCGACCGGCCCGCGGCGGTCACGAACCGTCGCACCGCACGGCTGTTACAGCGGCGCGCCCTTCAACCCCAGCAGCCCCTTGATGAACTGCACTTCGCCCAGGTGCTCCGACACGTGGCCGATCGAGAAGAAGGCGATCGCTTCCGCGCGCGACACGACGTCGACGTCCGGGTAGACGCCCTTGAAGAACGGGAGCGAGATCTCCGTGGCCGCCTCCTCGTCGCTCAGCGACTCCAGGTAGGACAGCACGCTCTCGCCCACCGCCTTCGCGTACGACGCGACGGCCCCGGCGTCGAGACGGATGCGGCCGATCTGCTCGCGCGCGAGGCCGTTGCCGAACGGCGTCACGCCGGTCTCAGCCACGGGCAGCTTTCCCGCCCAATTCTGCGACGCGAAGACGCTCGGGCGCTGCATGATCAACCCGTGCACCAGGTCGTCTTCGGCGCGATACGCATGCCAGAGCGCGAAGATGATCGACGTGTCGTGATGCTCCGGCTGCCACGAGAGCTGCTCGGGCGTGAGCCCCTCGACGAGCATCTCCGGATACCAGTGCCAGAACCGCAGGTTCTTGCTCAGTGCTACGTTCGCGGCCATGATGCGCCTCTCTTTTCCTTGCGAGCCTTCGATGCGGTCACGGCCGCGTCCGGCGGTCCGTGATACGCCGTCGTCAGCGGTCCCTTACTGGTACACGAACAGCGACGGGCGCGGCGTCATCCCCAGGAGCTGGCGCTCGGTCAGCGGATCCGGATCGTGCTGCGAGGAAGATCTTGATCCCGCCATACGGCGCGTACGGGGCGGCGCCGTAGTGCAGGTACTTGACCTGCTTGATGTCCGCCGGGCCGTAGCCGTCCATGTCGATCACCAGGTCGACGTCGCCGCGCCGCTCGATCGCGCCGGGGTCCGTGATCATCTCGGCCTGGAACTGGTGCACGATCAGCATCTTCTTCGGCAGATTGCTGGTCGCGCGCCAGCGCCGCGAGGTACTCCTGCACGGCGTTGATGTCGCTCGCGTCGATGCTGCCGATCGCCTCGCCGGGCTTTGCGCCGCCCGCCAGCGCGAACTCCGGGTCGAGCGCGACGAACATCCGGCTCCGCGCAGGTACGGCGCGATCTTTTGCACCTCGGCGAGCGCGTTGCTGTGGCCGATCTGCAGGTCGAGGATCAGCACGAAGCCGCGGCGCCGCGCCAGTTCGATGTACTGGCGCACCGTGCGGTCGTCGACATATTGCAGGTAGAGGCTGTCGCTCTGCGATTGCGGCTGCGCGACGGCGTACACCAGATGCAGCGCCGGAAGCACGCTCACGGCCGCGTCGGCCGCGCGGAAGCTCGCGGCGCGTTGAGCGAGCAGGTCGGCCGCGTCCTCCGGCGTGTGCTGGCCCAGGATGCCCATCGACGGCGCGCGCGGGCTGCCGTAGTACGTGACGATCACGTTGCGCTGCACCGGCGATACCCCGGCTTCGCGCGCCGCGACGCCCTGCGCGAGCGAGGACAGCCCGCCGAGGCCGAAACGTCGGCCATCGTGACGGCGTGACCGCCGCCGTCGCCGGGCTTGCGTGCTGGCATATCGCACGGCTGCCGCGACCATCAGCGCCGCGGCGGCGATCGCCATCGCCGCGTAGAGCAGCAGCACGCCCGCCGGGAGCGGGGCCGCGAGCGGCCGTCTGTCTGCGATGCGCATCGTCTGTCCTTCCGAAACCGGCGGGTATACCTGCATGCGCTGCCGGGACGTCGATCAGCGCGACGGGGGCCGTGCGGAAGTGCGGGGGCCTTCGCGCCGGTCGGCCCAGACGGCACAGCCCGCGCCAAGCGCCAGGAACACGGCTCCCAGCACGGTGAACGCGATGCCGTCGCGGATCGGGATCCAGGCCAGCCCCTGGCCGATTTCCAGGAACTCCTGCTGGATGTACTCGGTCTCGCTGTCGGACACGATCCGCATGTAGAACCGCGCGCCGATGCCGGCGAGCAGCAGCGGCGCCGATGCCGCCAGCACGACCGCGCCCACGGCCGCGAGCCGGCCGAAGCCGCGGCACAGCGCCGCGAGCGTCACGCCCAGGACCAGGCACAGACGCAGCCAGGGCGAACGTGAGCACAGCGAGAATATCGTGGTTGCGGCTTCGGAGGAACCCCAGCCCGTTATCGGTAAGGCCGGCGACGGTGAACGCGCCGACGTCCTGGCTGCCGCCCGCCGTCGACCGCAGCGGGTCCGTGCCCCTGGCGTACATAACGTCGGCCGAGCGGTCGAGCAGCAGGTCGCGCAGGTCGTCCTTCGATGAATTCCGCACGTCATCCCGCGTGAGTGGGATGGAGATCGGGAAGTCCTGTAATTCGCAGCGTCTCGCCCGGTGCGGCATTCGCCGCTTGCTGCGCAGGTCGTCGTAATTGCGGTCGAGCAGCGGGTCGATCTCCGTCAGCGCGGCGACGGCGCGGCGCAAGGTGCGCTTCGACGCGCCTTCGGCGGTCACCTGGAACAGCGTGAGGGCCGCCAAAAGCGCCGGTGAGCGCGCAGAAGAACAGGAACGCCACTGCCCACTTGCACGATGCTGCGCCAGAAGCTCGGACCGACCTCGACGACGAAGTCTTGCTGCGACGCCGGTGGAGCGGGCGCATCGCCGGCCGCGCGCCCGGCGTACGGGCCGTCTCTCGCGCCATCATTCGGTTGGGACGACGATGGTGCCCACGATCCGGTCGTGCAGTGTGCGGTGGTGCGCGGTCGATGAGTGCCGATACGAGCGCGATGAGCGGGGCGACGCACGCAGAGTGTCATGACCACGCCGAAGCACGACGATCGAGGCCCGACTGAGCACAAGGCTGATGACGAACGTCAGCGGCAAGACCGTCACAATCGCCATCGGCCAGCTGAAAAGCAGCGGGTTGAAGCAGAACCACCAGGCCAGCGGCGTCGCGCTTGGACAGCGGCCGGCCGTCCTCGCGCGCCAGCCGCACACCGGCGACGTACTGGCCGCCGGTCTGGCCTCGCGTCGCCAGCACCGCGAGGTTCAGCACGGACCAGGCAAGGGGCGTGCCGAGCCCGATGATCGCGAGGAACGCGTAGACGGCGTTGTCGCTGTCTTCCGTCGCCCCGCGCGTGATGAGGAGCAGTTGGAGTCCGGCGATCACCGTCACGACCATCGCGACCGCGGCGAAGATCACCATGTCGACGACATAGCCGCCGATGCGCGGCGCGGACGCTCGCTACGGCGGGCGGTTCAGCATCGATGGCGCGGCTCAGGGCGATCTCATTCGTTGCGATGGCGCGGCCTCGGCGAGCGTTGTGACGGCGCGGATTATAACACGCGTCCCGCGGCCGCTCTCGTGCGCGTGATCGCGCCGTACGTCGCCGGCTGGCGGTTTCGCACGACGTCGGTGCCGGGCGCGCGCTGCTTCTGGTGGCTGAGCGCGCGGTTGACGTCGGCCGCCGACCGAAAGCTCGCGCCCCTCCAGCGCCGTGCGCGAGCGGCCGCCCGAGCGGGTCGACGATCATCGTCGCGCCCGTCGCACGTCGGCGCGGCGGCGCAGGCGACGAAGACGCGGTTCTCCTCGGCGCGCGCGCGCGCGAACATCGTCATCGTGCAGCGGCGGGTCGTCGGCCGCCCAGAGGATGATCTCCGCGCCGCGCAGCATCAGCGATCGCGCGACCTCCGGCACGCATGCCTTCCGCGGCCACCATCAGCCCGACGCGGCCCAGCGGCGTGTTCGACGATCGGGCAGATGCTCGTCGCCGAGCGGCATCGTCTCGAAGCGCGCGCCCGGCGGCTTGTGCGTCTGGCGGTGCTTGCGCGATGACGCCGCGCGGACCGGCGAGGTACATCGCGCGGCAGCCGTCCGCGTCCGGCTCCGAAACCGTGAACGCGAGGCAGCACGCCGGTGTCCGGCCGCGATGCCGCCATGCCGGCGAGCACCGCGTCGTGCGGGTACGCCGCGCGCAGCGCGGCTGGGCGTCGCCGGGAACAGCACCAGTTCCGCGTCCTGCAGCGCCAGCCGCTCGACGTGCCGGCGCGCCGCCGCGAGGAACTCCGCGCCGGTCGGCGGCATGGTCATCTGCACGACGGCGATGCGGCGCTCTGTGTTCGGACATCACGAACGGCTCGTCGAGCGTGCGCACCACCGGCAGGCTCTCGGTCGGGTGACCGAGCACCTCGTACAGCTCGGGCCGCCGCGTCGATCGGGCGGCGCCGCATCGGCGATCGGCACGTCGTGCACGAGCGCGCGCGTCCTCGTCCGGCCCAAGCTCGGCCACGATCTCGCCGCGCGGGTCGATGAAGCACGAGCGGCCCGCAGTAGACGATGCTCTCCGCCTCGACGCCGAACTTGTCGGCGGAGGCGATCCAGACGCCGTTCTCGGCCGCGCGCACCGGCATCAGGTACTCGCGCTGGATCGTCGTAGAGTTCGCCGGCGTGACGGCCGCCGCTCACCCACGCGGTCAGGTCGAGGATGATCTGCGCGCCGTTGAGCGACGAGCGAGCGCGCGATCTCCGGCAGGCGCCCGTCGGCGCAGACGAGCATGCCGATGCGCCCGAAGTCCGTCTCGAACACGGGATAGGCGTCGCCGCGCGCGAACCAGCTTGCGGTCGAAGTGCCAGAGGAACGACTTGGCGTAACGGCCGGCGAGCGCCCCGTCGCGGTCGAACAGCGCCGCGCCGTTCATGTAGCCGCCGTCGCCGTCTTCGAGCGCGAGCCCAGCCGCGATGTAGACGCCATGCTCGCGCGCCTTCGCCGCGAAGCGCTCGGCTGCCTCGGCCGGAGACGGCATACGCGTGGCTGCGAAGGTCGTCGCGTCCCGAGGAAGTACGCCGGGTACGTCACCTCCGGCAGCACGATGATGTCCGGCCGCTCGCGCGCCGTCTCGTCGATGCGCCGCAGCGTGTGGGCGAGCGATGCCTCGGCGTCCTCGATCGCGAACGCGGGCAGTTGCAGCAGTGCGATGCGGGCCGTGCGGCTCATGTCGTTGAGGATAACACGGCGGTAGCGCAGGACAGCCGCTGCCGCTAGTCTGCCGGAGTCTCTCCGATCGAGGGCGGTGGCCGAAGGAGCAGAGGATGATCGACTACCAGCACCTGACGCCGGAGCGCATCGCCGCGGCGTGCGAGAGCGCGATGCGCGCGTGCGACGACGCGGTCGCCGCCATCGTCGCGACGCCGGCCGCCCAGCGCACGTTCGCCAACACGTTCGTCGCGCTCGAATCGGCCGCCGACATCGTGCACCAGGCGTCGGGGCACGTACGCGTTCATGGCGTACGTCGTCGGACGACGACGCGCTGCGCGAGACGGCGCGCGAGTGGGACGAGAAGCTGAGCAAGTACGCCGTCGAGCTGGGCTTCCGCGAAGACCTCTACCAGGCGGTCAAGGAGTTCGCGGCGACGCGCCGAGGCGGCAGCGCTGACCGGCGAAGAGAAGCGGCTGCTCGACCACACGCTGCGCGACTACCGGCGCAACGGCTTCGAGCTGCCGAAGGAGCAGCGCGAGCAGGTGCAGGCAGCTGATGAACCGCCTCGTCGAGCTGGGCACCGAGTTCCGCAAGGCGATCGACACCTGGGACGACGGCATCGTCGTCCGGCGCGACGACCTCGCCGGCATGCCGGACCGCTGGATCGACGGGCTCAAGACGGTCGAAGAGGACGGCGAGACGAAGTACCGCGTGTCGCTCGACTACCCGGAGATCATGCCCGTTCATGGACAACGCCGAATCGGGCGAGTGGCGCCGCGAGCTGTTCATCAAGAACCAGATCAAGGGCGGCGAGGCCGAACATCGCGCGTGCTCGAAGAGGCGATCGCGCGTCCGCACGCGAGATCGCCGCGCTGCTGGGCTACGACTCGTGGGCGGCGTACGTCGTCGAGAAGCGCATGGCGAAGACGCGCGCGAACGTCGACCGCTTCCTCGGCGACCTCGAGCGGCGGCTCGCGCGTCAAGGCGCGAAGCCGACCTGGCGACGCTCGTCGCGCGCGAAGCAGGCAGCACGCCGGCGACGCGCGAGCTGCAACATCTGGGACTGGTGGTTCTACACAACCAGCTGCTCAAGACCGAGTACGCCGTCGACGACTTCGAGGTCGCGAACTACTTCCCGCTCGAGGCCTGCATCGAGGGCTGTTCCTCGTCACGCAGGAGCTGCTCGGCATCCGCTACGAGCCGGCGCCGGACGCGCCGAATGGCACGACGACGTGCAGGCGTTCGACATCTACGACGCCGGACGGCGACCGAGCCGTTCGCGCGCTTCTACATGGACCTCTTCCCGCGGCCGAACAAGTTCGGCCACGCGGCCGCGTTCACGCTGCGCGGCGGCCGCCGCCTGCCCGATGGCACGTACCAGCAGCCGGTCAGCGCCATCGTCGCCAACTTCACCAAGCCGACCGCCGGACGCGCCGTCGCTGCTGCGCCACAGCGAGGTCGTGACGTTCTTCCACGAGTTCGGCCACATCCTGCACCAGACCCTGACGCAGGCGCGCTACCTGGAGTTCAGCGGCTCATCGCACCGAGCGCGACTTCGTCGAGGCGCCGTCGCAGATGCTCGAGCACTGGGTGTGGGACCGCGACGTCCTGCGCCGCTTCGCGCGCGCACCACGAGACCGGCGAGCCGCTGCCCGACGAGCTGCTCGACGCGATGATCGCGCGCGAAGAACGTCAGCTCCGGCATCGCGACGCTGCGCCAGCTGTTCTTCGCGCGGCTCGACTTCGCGCTACCACTCGCCGGGCTTCGACGGCGACACGACGGCCGCCGTCGCGCGAGCTGTATCCGCGTCACCGGCTTCCCGTACCCGGAGGGCACGCACTTCCAGTCCGGCTTCGGCCACCTGTTCGGCTACGACGCCGGCTACTACGGCTACCTGTGGTCGCGCGTCTTCGGCGACGACATGTTCACGCGCTTCGAGACAGCCGGGCTGCTCGACCACGGCGACGGGGCTGCGACTACCGGCGCAAGATCCTCGAGCGCGGCGGCAGCGTCGACGGCGACGAGCTGGTGCGCGACTTCCTCGGCCGCGAGCCCAACAGCGACGCGTTCCTGCGCGACATCGGCCTCGAGCGTCTCAGCAGCGGGCGCGGGCCGTCCGTCTGCGCCACGCGCCGCTGAACGCGATCAGCGCGCCCGCGCCTGCCGCGAACAGCGCGATCGCCAGCGCGGCGGCGTGTCCGCCGGCATCGGGCCCGAAGCCGAAGCTCGCGAGCGGCGGCGGGCCGAGCGGGCGCTCGCCCGCGACCGTGTAGATAAAGGCGTTCGCGGCGGTCTTCGTCGGCGCTCTGCGCCCTGACGACGATGAACCCCGGCCGCCAGAGCGGGAACGGGAACAGCTCGTCGTTGACGACGACCGGGAAGCTCCACGTGCCGTCGCGCAGCACGGTCACCTGCCGCTCGTGATAGAACGGCCCGGCGAACGACGCGGTTGGCGGCTGGTCCGCGAATCCGAAATCAAGCGTCACGGTCTCGCCCGGCGTCCAGCCTGACTGGCCGACGACCTGGAAGCGCGATCCTGCCTCACCCGCGGCGGGCGAGATGAGCGGCTCCTCCGGGATCTGCGCGTATGCCGTGCCGAGAGAAAACGCCCACGCACATGCAAGCGCCAGGGCGAACACCGATGCCAACCACTTCACCGCTACCCCGATTCCAGTGCCCCGCCGTGCGCGATAGTAGCACGCGGGGGATCGCGGCGTGAAGTGGGTCAGCGAAACAAAACGACGCGGCGGAATCGCTCGGTGTAGCGGCCGTCTTCGCCGCGCCAGCGCTCTCGCACGAACTTGAGAAAGTCGCTGTCCGGCTTCTCGGCGCCAAGCCCCTGGCTGACGTGCGCATTGAGGGCGTGGATCTTCTGCTCGACCACGTCGCTGATATCGACGTCGAAGTTCGCCTTCTCGGAGCCCCAGATGAAGATCTCCTTCACGTTGTGGGTCTCCAGCCCCTCGGCGATCTGCTCGGGGAAGTTGAGCCGGTCGCGGGCGGATGGATAGATCGCGTCCATCGCGACGTGGCCGGTGGTGCGATGGTCGGAGTGGTTGATGAAGCTGTTCCGGACGATGAACGCCTCCGGATCGTGCGTGAACACCGCGTACGGCTTCAGCATCCGGATGTGGCGCACCACGTCGCCGAGGAACTCCCGCGTCGGGAGCAGTTCGCCGTCGATGTTGTCCAGGAAGTAGACATCCTTCGCCCCGGCGCGCCGGGCGGCCTCGCGCTGCTCCTCCCGCCGGATGCGGATCAGTTCGGCGGGGTCCATATGCGGGTCCGACGTGCCCTTGCTGCCGTCCGTGCACACCAGGTAGTTGAACGTCCACCCCTGCTGCGACCACAGGTAGCTCGTCCCGGCGGCGCCGAAGTCGGCGTCATCCGGATGGGCGGCAATGATGAGCGCGGTCTTGTTGTCGGTCTCGGGCATCGTCACGGGCAGCACCTCGTGGGAGAACAGCGTTTCGAGACTGGAGGTCATGCAGTCAGGGTAACGGCTGGCGGGGCTAGAGGTTAGAGGTTAGAGGTTAGAGGTTAGAGGTTAGAGGTTAGAGGTTAGAGGTTAAAGGTTAGAGGTTAGAGGTTAGATGCTGGATGGAGTGCGTCGCGGCGATCCCCCGGTCAGGTCAGGCGATGTGGCGGCCGAATGCGCCGGCGGCTCGCCGCGAGCGCGAGCATGCTCGCCGCCGCTAGCGCTGCCGCTGCGGCGAGCAGCGATCTCCGGCCGTCCGGTTCGCCGCCCGTGCCGACGGACGGCAGCCCGCTCACGCGGCCTGCGCGCGCACCCGCCACTGCCGACTGCCGCACGACGATCGTGCCGGTCTGCCCGAGCGTCGCGTGTAGCGTGCAGCGATACGTGAAGGCGCCCGGTGCGGCGAACGTGTGCGAGAAGGCCTCGCCCGGCTGCATCATCAGCGCCGAAGCCCACCCGCCGCCGTCGCCGATCGTGTTGTGCGGCGCGCTGCCCTGGTTCACCCATCGCACGGTGTCTCCCGCTTCGATCGTGATCACGGCCGGCATGAACTCGTACTCGCGCTGCGCCACCTGGAACGTCTGGGGCGCGCGTACCGGCGGGCCGCCGCCCGGGCCCGCGGGCGCCGTTTCCGACGCAACGCCCTCGACCTGCGCCGCCGGCGTCGCCGTGGCCGATGGCGTGGCGGTCGTGGTGGCATCGCCTTCGACCGTGATCGTGCCCGTCTGCCCCATGTTCTCGTGGAGCGTGCAGACGTACGCGTATTCGCCCGCTGTGTTGAACTTACGCGTGTACGACCCGCCCGCGGGCACGATGCCGGAGTCCCACGTACCGTCCGAGGTGCTGGTATGCGGAGACGGGCTCGTGTTCTCCCACCGTACGCTGTCGCCGGCGCGGATCTTCAAGTGCTTTGGAGTGAAGGCGTAGTCCACCATTTGCACCGTCTCCGTGCCCGGCTCCGGCGTCGGCGTGCGGGTGCGGGTGGGTGTGGACGTTGGCGTGCGGGTGCTGGTGGCGGTACTCGTGCGGGTCGGCGTTTCCGTCGGCGTCCACGTCGGCTCGGGCGCGCCGGTCGTCTCGACGGTCGCTGTCGCCGTCTCCGATGGCGTCGGAGTGTCGGTCGCGGGCGCGTTGACGAGGACGGTGCCCTTCATGCCCAGGTGCAGCGTGCAGATGTAATAGAACGTGCCCGCCGCGTCGAACGTGTGCGCCCACGGAGGATTCAACGAGTTCTTATAGTCCGAGTCGAATCCGCCCGCGCAGACGGCGTAGGCGTCGTCCGTGCACTCCGTGACGGTGTGGAGGCGCGTCGTCGTGAACTTCCACGAGATCGTGTCGCCCTGGTTGATCGTCTTGACGTAGTTGCTGTTGTTGTAGCCGGACGTGCCGAACCAGTTGTCGCCGACGTTGATCTGGACCGTGTCAGCGTGCGCCGCGCGCGACCCGAGCGCGATCGACGCGCCGGCAACGGCGGCCAACGCGAGCAGCGCCGCCGCAGCCGCGGCCAGACGCCATCGAGGCGATCGCGGACGAGGCGTGACCAGGGATTCCATCAGCGTGGTCCGATGTTGAGCGGGGCCAACCGGCGCCGTCAGCGAACACGCGGATGCTATTCCGCACGCCGGACGGCATGCATGCGATTGTGCTCGATGCCTGCGGTTGAATTCAGTGCCGAATGGCCCGGGGAGCTTGACTCCGACGGCCGATCTGTTTGCAACTTGTCAAATTAGTTCAGCAACTACACTACACCAGCGCTTCGTCGTGGTAATTGAGCAGCGCCTGGCGCAACAGCACCAGCGCCGTCGTGACGGCGCGCCGCTTCACGGCCGTGCGCCCCTGCGCGAAGACGTAGCTCATCGTCCGCGGCGGCGCCCAGATGCTGTCGATGGCGATGTGCAGCGTGCCGGCCGGCTTGCCCTCCTGCTCGTCCGGCCCGGCGACGCCGGTGATCCCGACTCCGACGCTGGCTTCGCGCTTCTCCCGCGCCACGCGCGCCATCTCGCGAGCGCATTCTGCGCTGATCACGCCGAACTCCGCGATGATCGATGCGTCCACGCCGAGCTCGATCTTCATCTCCGTCTGGTACGAGACGAAGCCGCCCCGCGAAGTACTCGGACGACCCCGGCACGTCGGTGATCGTGCTCGCGAGCAGGCCGCCGGTGCACGACTCCATCGTCGCCAGCGTCAGGCGGCGCTCCTTCATCATGTCGCCGACGACGCTTTCGAACGTGTCCTCGTCCGCGCCCCAGATGGCCGGACCGAGGATCGCGCGGCATCTCCGCCTCCAGCGGCTGGAGCAGGCGCCAGGCCGCCTGTTCGTCCGGCGCCTTCGCCGCGAGCCGCAGGTGCACGCCGTCCGCGCGCGCGTAGATGCCGATGCTCGGGTTCGTCGACTTCAGCAGCGGGCTCACCATCTCGTCGACGGTGCCCTCGCCGATGCCGGCCGTCTTGAGCGTGCGTGTGATGAGCACGGAGCCGGGGTTGCGGCGCAGCAGCTCCGGCGCGACTTCGTTCTCCCACATGCGGGTCATCTCGGTCGGCGGCCCCGGCATGGCGATGATGATCTTGCCGTCGCGCTCGACCCACCAGCCGGGCGCCGTGCCGCGCGGGTTCGGGATCGCCCGCGCCGACGGGATCAGCCAGCACTGCTTCACGTTGCGCTCGGGCATCGCGTAGCCGCGCCGCTCGAAGAAGCCGCGCAGCGTCGCCTCCAGCTCCGGGTCGACGTGCGGCTCCTCGCCGAGGACGGCGCAGATCGCCTCGCGCGTCAGGTCGTCCTCGGTCGGGCCCAGGCCGCCGGTGCAGATGACGACGTCGGAGCGCTCGCGCGCGCGGCCGATCGTCTCCGTCAGCCGCTCCATGTTGTCGCCGACGACCGCCTTGAAGTACAGGTCGATGCCGAGCGCCGGCAGCCGCGACGCGATGTACGCCGCGTTCGTGTCGACGATCTCCCCAAGCAGGATCTCGGTGCCGATGGAGAGGATCTCCGCCTTCATGGCACGAGCGTAGCCGAAGTGGAGACCAGACGCGAGATGTGAAAGCGCGGAGCGG
The DNA here is from genome assembly GCA_963701135.1 of uncultured Chloroflexia bacterium. Lineage (GTDB taxonomy): Bacteria > Chloroflexota > Dehalococcoidia > DSTF01 > JACRBR01 > CAYJMJ01. Next base: position 908,202 of record OY969567.1, on the reverse strand, counting down.
GATGCCTGAACCGATAGACTGCGGCCGATGCGCATCGCGGTCATCGGCCATGTCGAGCACGTGACGATCGGGCGCGCGGCTGCCCTGCCGTCGCCCGGCGACATCCTCCATCTCGACGGTCCGTTCGTGATCGCGGGCGGCGGTGGTGGCATCGCCTTCGCCCAGTTCGCGAAGAGCAGCGCGGAGTTGCACCTGTTCACCGCGCTCGGCAACGACGACGCCGCTCTCGTCGTTGCGAAACACGTCGAGGCCACCGGCGCGCATGTCCACGCGGCGCGCCGCGAGGTGCCGCACACGCGCGACGTCGTGCTCATCACCCCCGGGGGCGAGCGCACGATCATCGTCGTCGGCGAGCCGCTTCACCCCCGCCGAGACGATCCCCTGCCCTGGGAGTTGCTCGCGACATGCGATGCGGCCTATTTCACCGCCCAGGACCCGGAACGTCTATCCGCGCCGCACGCGCCGCGAAGCTGCTCGTCGTGACCGCGCGCCGTTCGCAGGCGCTCGCGCGTTCCGGCGTCCGCGCCGACATCGTCGCCGGCAGCGCGCTCGATCCGCGCGAGGCGAGTCGCCTCACCGATTACCCGGAGCCGCCGGCCGCGCTCGTCATGACGGAGGGACCCGCCGGCGGCCACATTGAAACGTCCGAGGGCCTGGTGCGGTTCGCGCCGCCTCCGTCGCCGGCTCGCATGGAAAGCGCGTACGGCGCGGGCGACACCTTCGCGGCGGCGCTGACGTGGTACGCCGCGCGCGGCCTGCCGCTCGTCGAGGCGTGCGAGCGCGCGGGCGTGCACGGGGCGGCGGTGCTGCGCGGCGTCAATCCGCTCGAGGAGCAGTTGCCGCTCGAGTAGCCGTGACTACAGCCGCTCGAGCGGCGCGAACGACAGCATCAGCTCTCTTGATGCCCGCCTCGCCCTTGAACGCGATCGTGACCTCCTGGTCGTCGCCGACCGGCGTGCTGGACACGACGATGCCTTCGCCGAAGCGCGGGTGCCGCACCTTCTCGCCGGCGCCGAAGCCGCCGTCGGCGCGCGCCGGCCCGCGCTCGGCGCCGGCGCTGGAACGCCTCGCGGAAGCGATGCGGGCCGCGCTCGGCGGCCTCGGCTTCGTCGCGCACCGCCGACTGCTGCGTCGATCAGCTCCGGCGGCATGTCGCGCAGGAAGCGCGACGGCGGCGCGTGCTGCGACGTCGCCCATGCTGTAGCGGCGGAACGCGCGCAGCAGGTAGAGCCGCTCCTTCGCGCGCGTCATGCCGACGTAGCAGAGCCGCCGCTCCTCCTCCATCTGCGCCGGGTCGTCGAACGAGCGGATGTGCGGCAGCACGCCCTCCTCCATCGCCGATCATGAAGACGACCGGGTACTCCAGCCCCTTCGCCGAGTGCAGCGTGATCAGCGTCACGCGCCCGCCGTCATCGCGCCGACCTCGGCGATCGTGTCGGCGTCGGAGATCAGCGCCACGTCCTCGAGGAACGGCGACCAGCGCGCTGCTCCGGCGCGAGGCCGTCGTATCCGGCCGCGACGTTCCGAGCTCCTGGATGTTCTCCCAGCGCTCGTCGGCCTCGTCCTCCTCGAACTCGTCGTACAGATAGCGCCGGTACTCCGTGCGCTCGAGCACGCCGCATCGAGCAGCGTCGACAGGTTGTTCTTCGACGCGACGTCCATCAGGTCGTCGAGCAGCGCGCAGGAACTCGATGAGCGCTTTCGCCTGCCGCGCGCCGGCGGGGTGCCGCTCGGCGCGCGGCAGGTCGCCGGCCTGGCCGCTCTCCTGCGCCGCGAGCATCTGCAGCGCCGTGTACAGCGGCACGCCCATCGCCTGCGACCAGCGCTCGAGCTCCGACATCGTCTTCGCGCCGATGCCGCGGCCCGGCACGTTGACCACGCGCGTGAAGCTCACGACGTCGAACGGGTTGTGCACCAGCCGCAGGTACGCGATGATGTCCTTCACCTCGCGCCGCTCGTAGAACCGCGTGCCGCCGACGAGCTGGTAGCGGATGCCGTCGCGCGATCAGCGCCTCCTCGATCGCGCGCGACTGCGCGTTCGTGCGGTACATCACCGCGACGTCGCCGAGGCGGTGGCCGCTGCTTCACCAGCGACTGCGATCTCGTTCGCGACGAACTCCGCCTCCTCGTCCTCGTCGTACGCCTCGTACAGTGACGATCGGCTCGCCCGTGCCCTGGTCGGTCCAGAGCGACTTCTCCTTGCGCTGCTTGTTGCCGGAGATCACGGCGTGCGCCGCATCGAGGATGTTCTGCGTCGAGCGGTAGTTCTGCTCGAGCAGCACGATGCGCGCCTGCGGAAAGTCGCGCTCGAAGTTGAGGATGTTGCGGATGTCCGCCGACCGCCACGAGTAGATCGACTGGTCGGGATCGCCGACGACGCAGATGTTGCCGTGCTTCGCCGCGAACTGCCGCGCGAGCTGGTACTGCGCGATGTTCGTGTCCTGGAACTCGTCGACCAGCACGTGCAGGAAGCGCTCCTGGTACTTCTCGCGCACCTCGCGCGTGCTCGCGGAGCATCTCGACGGTCTTCATGATCAGGTCGTCGAAGTCGAGCGCGTTGTTCTCCTCCAGCAGCTCCTGGTAGCGCTCGTACACGCGCGCGACGATCTCGCCGAAGTAGTCGCGCGCTCGACGCGTGCGTAGTCGTACGGCGTCACGCAGCTCGCTCTTCGCGCGGGAGATCGCCGAGAGGATCGCGCGCTCCGTGAACCGCTTGGGGTCGATGCCGAGCTCTTCGACCACGCGCTTCATCAGCGCCATCTGGTCGGCGTCGTCGAAGATGTTGAACGTCGCGTCGATGCCGATGCGCTCCGCCTCGATCGCGCAGCAGGCGCGCGCAGATCGAGTGGAACGTGCCGAGCATCACGTCGTTCGCCGCGCTCGCCGAGGTGCGCGACGACGCGCTGGCGCATCTCGCGCGCGGCCTTGTTCGTGAACGTCACGGCCAGCGATCCGCCACGGCGCAACGCCGCTCGACATCGACCAGGTAGGCGATGCGGTGCGCGATCACGCGCGTCTTGCCGGAGCCGGGCCCGGCGAGGATGAGCAGCGGGCCGGCGACCGTCGTCACGGCCTCGCGCTGCGGCGGATTCAGGTCGTCGAGGATGTGCATTGCGGTTCAGGGTACCGGCGCGGCGCACGGAGCGGCAGCGTGCGCGCGGACGCGGCCGAGGTCGCGCTCGCGGGCGTGGGGCGCCGCTGCCGTGTCAACTCGGCGCCGCGAGCACCATGCTATAATCGCTGCGCCGAGAGGCCGGGCGGCGCGACCGCTCGTGCCCGTCCAGCGAGGGAGAGAAGCGCATGCTGCTTGCGATCTGGGACGACGGCGTCTGGCAGGATCTGCTCATCGTTGGAGGCATCGCGCTGGGCGCGTACCTGCTCGTGATGTGGCTCGCCGGGCTCGTCTGGACGTATCGCGATATCCAGGCGCGGACCCGCGACAACTTCACCCAGGCGATCTGCCTCCTCATGGTCCTGGTGTTCAACCTCCCGGGCCTGCTGCTCTACCTCGTCCTGCGCCCGAAGGACACGACTCGCCGAGATGTACGACCGCCAGCTCGAGGCCGAGGCGCTGATGCACGAGATCCAGGAGCAGGCGACGTGCCCCTCCTGCCGGCGAAAGGTCGAGCAGGATTTCATCGTCTGCCCGTACTGCCGGGCGACGCTGCGCACGGCCTGCGAAGACTGCGGCAAGCCGATGGCGTCGACGTGGGTGCTGTGTCCATACTGCGGCGCCGAGCGCACGCTCCCGGCGGCGAGCTCTTCGCCCGGCCGGCCGGCGCCGCCCCAGCAGCCGGAGCCCATCTCGGCCCGCCCCAAGCGCGCGAGCACCGCGACGTACACGCCGCCTGCCGCTTCGAAGAGCCCCGCCGACCCGGCGCCGGACGCTGGTTCCTAGCGCCTACTTCTCTTCCCAGACCGCCGGAACGAACTCGGGCGTGGCACCCGCGCGGCGCGCGAATCCCGCGCGCTCCAGCGCCTGCGACACCTCCGCGGCGTGATCGCGGTTACGCACCTCAAGCAGCAGCACGACCTGCACGCGTCCTACCGGGAGGTCGATGCCGAAGCGGTGATGCGCCACGCTCAGTACGTTGGCGCCCGCGTCCGAGATGACCGACGAGAGCATCGAAAGCTGGCCCGGCTTGTCGTCGAGCCCGACGGTGAGGCTGAAGTAGCGCCCAGCCTGCATCAGTCCGTGCTCGACGACGCGCGCCAGCATGTTGATGTCGACGTTGCCGCCGGACAGCACCACCGCCACGCGCTGTCCCGCTACGTCGACCTTGCGCGCGACGAGCGCGGCGACGCCCACTGCCCCCGCCCCTTCGACGACGAGCTTCGACCGTTCGAGCAGCAACACCATCGCGTGCGCGACCTCGTCCTCATCGACCACGACGACGCCGTCGAGGCACGACTGTAGCAACGGAAACGTCACGTCGCCCGGGCCGGCGACGGCGACGCCTTCGGCGATCGTCGGCGACGGCGCCACAGCCATGCGCTTGCCCGCTTCGAGGGAGCGCTTCACGCCCGGCGCAGCCTCCACCTGCACGCCGATGACGCGCGCCCGCGGCGCCAGCGCGCGCATCGCCACGCCGAGGCCCGCCGCGAGCCCGCCGCCGCCCACCGGCACGACGACGATATCCACATCCGGCATGTCCTCGGCGATCTCGATCCCCACCGTCCCCTGCCCTGCGACGATCAGCGGGTCGTCGAACGCCGGGATGATGACGAGCGCGCGCTCACTGGCGATGCGTTCAGCGTGGACGCGGGCCGCCTCGTAGCTGTCGCCGTGCAGGATCACCTCGGCGCCGTACGCGCGCGTCGCCTCGACCTTGGCGAGCGGCGTCGTCAGCGGCATGACGATCGTCGCGCGCGTGCCGCGCGCCGCCGCCGCAACCGCGACGCCCTGCGCGTGGTTGCCCGCGCTCGCCGCGATCACGCCACGCCGGCGTTCGTCGTCGCTCAACGCGGCGATGCGGTTGCCCGCGCCGCGCACCTTGAACGACCCCGTGTGCTGGAGATTTTCCGCCTTGAGGCGCACGTCGGCGTTAAGCATCGTGCTCAGGGTCGCGGACGCGAGCAGCGGCGTGCGCCGGACGGTCGCGTCGAAACGCGCCGCCGCCGCGCGGATGTCGTCGACGGTCACGGAACCCATGCCGCAAGCATAGCCGCTGCGCGAACGTGCCGGCGCTAGGCGAAGACGACGCCTTCAAGCTGGAGCAACTGGCGCTTCATGTCGAGCCCGCCGCCGAACCCGGTGAGACTGCCATTCGTGCCGACGACGCGGTGGCACGGGATCACGACCGGTATCGGGTTCGTGCGCATGGTATTGCCGACCGCGCGGAACGCCCGAGGCCGTCCGACGCGGCGCGCAAGGTCCGCGTACGTGGCCACCTGCCCGCGCGGAATGCGCGCGCACTCGAGCAGCACCTCGCGACGGAACGGCGTAACCCACGACAGGTCGACCTCCACGTCGAAATCCTTACGCCTGCCGGCAAGGTAGTCCCGAAGCTGCTTCGCCACCGGCCGCACGTTCGCTTCATCGCGGGCCAGCTCGAACGCGCCGTGCAGCTCGTGTTGCAGCTCATCGAGCGCGCCGGGCAGCCGCGCTTCATCGACGTCGAACTTCACGGCGACCAGACGCGCGCCATCGACCGCGACGAGCAGCGAGCCGATGGCGGTATCAACGAGGGCGTAGGATGCGGTCTTCGAACTCATGAGTCTCTGGAGGGGCTGCCGATGCGTGCCGGTGTCTTACTGTGCGACGATCAGCCGCCGCCGTCAACCTTCTCGTAATACTGCACGCCGTTCTCCAGCCGCTTCGACAGACCTCCTCCGAGCACGAGGTAGTCGAGGTGCGACAGCGTCTCGCCAAGCGCGGCGCGCTGCATCCACGGCGAGAAGCTGTCGAGCATGCCCGTCACCCACTTCACGCGACGCGCGACCTCGAACCCCGTGCGCGGCCCGTCGCCGACGCACTCCATCATCTCCTGCAGCCGTTCCTCGTGGTGGTGCTCGATGCTGCGAAGCCGCGCGCGCAGGTCCGTGAATATGTACTCGTGCGCGGGCAGCACCGTCGTCACGTCCAGGTCCTCCAGCCGCTTGAGCGACGCGATGTAGTCGCCCAGCGGGTTGCCCTGCTGCTGTGGGTGCAGGCTGATGTTGGGCGTGATCGTCGGCAGCACGTGGTCGCCGGTCAGGATGAACTTCTTGTCCCGCTCCAGGAAGCAGATATGCCCGGGCGAGTGACCCGGCGTCCACCACACCTCGAACTCGAAACGTCCGATCGGCAGCCGCTCGCCGCCCCAGACCACCTCGTCCGGCTCGACGGGATCGACGAACGCACGCACCGGCATCGCCGACGTCTTGCAGGTCGCCCATGCTGTCGCGCGGCACGCCGTGCATGATCAGCCAGTCGCCCATCGTCGCCAACAACTGCTCCGGGTTGCGGTACCGCGAGCGGATCAGGTCGCGCTCGCGCTGGTGGATGATCACCGTCGCGCCGCTGCGTTCCTTCACCTGCCCCGCCAGCCCGTAGTGGTCCGGGTGGATATGCGTGACCAGCAGCGTCTTCAGGTGGCGGAAGCCGACGCCCGCGTCGTTGAGCTGCTGTTCGAGCGCGTCGAACGCCTCGGGCACGTTCCAGCCGGAATCGACCAGCGTCCATCCATCGCGGCCTTCGATGAGGTATGGCAGCACCCAGCCGAGCGGGTTGTTCGGGATCGGCACTCTGAGCTGCAGCAGTCCGTCCATGATCTGGACGGGGTATTTCGTCTCGACTTCCGCGGTCATCGCTGTGCCCCTTTCATCTGGGCTGGGTCGATGCGTCCCGTCGAGGAGGATGAGCGCACTCTCCGGCCGGTATCTTACGCTAACGTAAGAGTCGGGCGCTGGGAAGGCCCGCGCGGGCAGCGCGGGGGTTTCGCTCTACGCCACGATGCGGGAAGCTGCGAGGAGCGGTTCTGCGGAAGGAGGCACCGTGAGCGTCGCCGCCGCCCTTCTCATGTGGGCCATCATCGTCATCACATCGATGGTCATCGCGACCTACCTGGCCCGGCGCTGGGGCCGCGACCCGTTCGGCTGGGCGCTGCTCGCGGCCGCGACCGGCCCCATCGCCGTCGTCGGCCTGGCCGGAACGCGCCAGTCCGACGTCGCCCGCCCGCAGGCGTTCGAGCGCCTGCCCAACGGCCGCAACGGCGGCGGCGAGCGCGTGTTGGCCGCCGTCGATGGCTCGGCGGCCGGCGCCCGCATCGCGCGCTACATCGTGGAGCAGCACCGGGCGGACGTCCGGACCGTCCTGCTCGTCGTGCTGAGGCGCGAAGACTTCCAGCGCGACCGCGAGGCCGCGAAGGCGGAGCACGACGCGAAGGTCGAGGCGGCGACGGCCGAACCGCTGCGCATCCTGCGCGAGGCCGGCCTGTCCGCGAGCGTCGTCGTCGGTTACGGGAGCCCGGGCGAGGAGATCGTGCGCTGCGCCGGCGAGCAGGGTGCCGCCGCGATCGCCGTCGGCCGGCGAGGCGCCGGCCTCACGAAGGCGCTTCTCGGCTCAGTGTCCGAGTACGTCGTCACGCACGCGAAGCAGCCCGTCGTCGTCGTCGAGTAGCGCCCGCTACCAGCTCGTGCGCGGCTGCTCCTGCGCCTGGTCCCGCGGGTTCTGCTGCGTCTCGGGTGCCGGCGGTAGCTGCGCCGTCTCGAGCGAGATCTGCGCCTCCGCGATCGAGCGCTCTGCTTCCAGCAACGCGTCGTAGTGCGGCACCAGCGGCTGCAGTTGCGAGATCAGGCCTTCGATCCGGGTCTTCTCCGCCTCCAGGTTCGCAAGCGTGATCTTGACCTGTTGCGTGCGCTGTTCCAGTTGCGAAAGGAAAGACGAATCGCTCACGAATCCCTCCTTGGGGTCGGTGGAGTCGGTCAGGATAAGCACTGGAGATACCATGCCGCCTGGGCGGCGGTGATTCAAGTCGCGCTCGGGTGGCCCGTCAAGTTGTAATACGCCGTTGCGCTGCGCTTCACGCTTCCGCTCCGGCTCGGGTCCCGTCGAGCGCGGCCTGAGAAGCGACAGCCAGAACAGCGACCAGAACGTCGAAGAGCAGCGACAGCAGCGACGCGACGAACGACATGGCAGCCGGCTCCGGCGTTCGTGGCTGTCCTTGCCCGGGTTCAGACGTTCAGACTGGTTCGCGGTGCAGCCGCGCCTCGGCCGCAAGGTCCGCGTCCACCATCATCTCGATGAGCTGCTGGAACGAGACCGTCGGTTCCCACCCCAGTTTCCTCCGCGCCTTCGAAGCGTCCGCGATCAGCAGGTCGACTTCCGCCGGCCGCATGAACTGCGCATCGCTCCGCACGTGGTCCTCGTAGTTCAACCCGACACGCTCGAACGCGATGCGCGCGGCCTCCTTGATCTGGTGCGTCTGCCCGGTACCGATGACGTAATCGTCGGCCTCAGCCTGCTGTAACATCAGGTGCATCGCGCGCACGTAGTCGCCGGCGAAGCCATAGTCGCGGCGCGGCTCCAGGTTGCCCATGACGAGCTCCTTCTGCAGCCCGAGCTTGATGCGCGCGGCGCCGATCGTGATCTTCCGCGATGCGAACTCCGGACCGCGCCGCGGCGACTCGTGGTTGAAGAGGATGCCGCTGCAGGCGAAAATGTTGTAGCTCTCCCGGTAGTTCACCGTGATGTAGTGGGCGTACGCCTTCGCCACGCCGTACGGACTGCGCGGGTGGAACGGCGTGTCCTCGTTCTGCGGCGTCTGGCGCACCTTGCCGAACATCTCGCTGCTCGATGCCTGGTAGAACTTCACGCCCTGCGCGGACTTCGCGCGCGACGGCGAGGCGCCGCCGCTCAGGCGGATCGCCTCGAGCATGCGGAGCGCCCCCAGGCCGGTGATCTCGCCGGTCAGCTCCGGCTGGTTCCATGACAACGCGACGAAGCTGATCGCCGCCAGGTTGTAGATCTCGTCGGGCTGCACCTTCTGCACGACGTTGATCAGCGACGCCTGGTCCAGCAGGTCGCCATCGACGATGCGCACATCAGGCAGCGTCCGCTCGATGACCGAGCGCTTGGGGTTCGCCTGGCCGCGGATGAGTCCGTACACCTCGTACCCCTGAGCGAGCAGGTGCTCGGAGAGGTAGCTTCCGTCCTGGCCCGTAATCCCCGTGATCAGCGCGCGTGGCATCGTCCCTCAATCCTCCAGCAACTCAAGTAGAAGCAAGGATACCGGATTGGGCGTCGTCAGGCCGCTCGCCGAGCCGATGCGCGTGGAGCCGCTGCTAGTTCCCGTAGTGCAGGCGCTCCGGCTCGATCTTGAAGATGACGCGGACGTCGTCCGGCTGGTTGTACGGATATTTGTCCTGCCCCAGGTACTTCTTCGCCATCTTGTCGATGTGTGCCGCGGCACCGTCCGTCGTCACTTCCGCGACGCGGCCGCGGATCTCCATGTACTGGTACGGGTTCCCCGGCTCCAGGATGGTGACCGCCACTCGCGGATCGCGCTTCACGTTGCGTGTCTTGCGCCGCCGCTGCTCGCTATTGACGAGCACGTACGTGCCGTCGAAGTCGATCCAGACCGGCGTGACCTGCGGCGAGCCGTCCTTGTTGACCGTCGCCAACTGGGCGAAGTTCTGGCCTTCGGCGAGCAGTTTCTTCTGGGCATCGTTGAGCTTGACAGCCATGTTGAGTTACCCCTCCTGGTGGGTGCTGCGGCGCGCCGGGCATGCTGCTCGATGTACAGCGCCCGCAATAGTACTGCGTGGTTGTTCGATGCAGTTTGGCCGCTGGCGTGCGGTCGCGCAATGTATCATCGGGCCATGCGCACCAACGCCGTCCGCGCCGTCGTGTTCGATGTCGGTAACACCCTGTGGTTCCAGGCCCGTAGCCCGGACATGGCGGAGATCCAGCGCCTCCAGGGCGAGCCGCTCCTGCCGCTGTTCGCTGCCTGGGGTGTCACGCTCCCCTGCTCGATGTCGGAGTTCGTCGCCGACATCGTCGCCGCCGGTGATGAGATGGAGCGCGTCGAGAAGCAGCGTGGCACCTTTCGCGAAGTGGACATTCCGTTCCTGATGAGGGGTGCGCTCGCCGTCCGAGAAGTAGACATAACACCGGAGCAAGCGCGAGAGATGTGGCGCGCGTCCTGGATCCTGGAGCGCCATTTCGGTGTCCAGCTCTATCCCGACGCGCTCGACGTGCTGCGCGACCTGAAGCAGGCAGGCCTGCTCGTCGGCATCAACACGAACCGGCCGTGCACGAGTGACATGCACGTGCGGGGGCTGCGCGACATCGGCATCGCCCAATACGCCGACGCGGTGGTGTGCTCCGGAGACACCGGCTACGCGAAGCCGCACCCTTCGACGTTCGAACTGGTGCTCGCCAACCTGGGCGTCGGCGCCGGCGAAGCGGTGATGGTCGGCGACACCGCCGAGGGCGACATGGCCGGGGCGAAGGCGGTCGGCATGCGCACTGTGTGGAAGCTCAACGGGCGCTACGACCTGCCGCCGTGCCCGGACGCCGACTACGCCATCCACGATCTCGCCGAGTTGCTGGCGCTGCCGCTCTTCGACCGCGGCCCGCGCCCGCTCGTCTCGACGGAGAGCCTGACGCCGCACGAAGATGGCAACGCGGAGCGCTACTGATCTGGGGAATCCTTCCCGGAGGCGTCCGGCGCCTCGATCTCCGCCACATCCACCGGCACCTCAATCTGCACCGGCGGCGCCTTCCGCGCGCGCAGGTCGTAGTACAGCAGCGTCTGCGCGGCGACCAGAAATGGAATCGTGATCGCGAGCACGGCCGAAGTGATCGTCGCCGCAGCGAGTGCAGGCAGCACCTGCGCGGCGCTCGCCATGAGCGATGGCCCGATCGCCACGATGACGATCATGAGCAATATCCCGAACGTCCGCCACCACTGCCCCTTGACGATCGACGAGCTGGCGTCGAGCGCGGACCAGTTGCGCTTGTCCTCGATCATCACCGCCTGCGCGCCGAACGTCCACCGCACGGCGAAATACGGAAACGCGATCAGCGACGCCAGCGCCAGGATGCCGGCGAGCAGGTTCGTCGTCAGCAGCTTGCCGATGCGCTCGAACGCGGCATCGATGGACCGCGTGAAGTCTGGCGCCGTGCCCGTCGCGACGTCGTTGACCGCGTGGATCAGCGCCCCCGTCGCGATGACCGTGACGAGCGCGCCCGCAAGGTGGATCGGCGCCGCCGCGAGCGCGGCATTGTCCGGCGATGCGATGCGGTCCTGCACCACGGCGGCGAGCATCCGCGGCGGCACCGTCGTCAGCGCGATGAGGGACATCGGCCGGAAGTTGCGCACGTACACGCGCCACGCCAGCCCGATGATCTCGCCGAGGTCGTGGCGTCCGCGCAGCTCGAGTTTGGTACCGGTTGTCACGCGAGCCCGAGACGGCGAAAGCTGTCGTCGACGTGCCGCGTGTACACGCCGTAGTCGAAAATCTCGTCGAGCTTCGACGCGTCGAGCCGCGCCGTGACGTCGGCGTCCGCTTCCAGCAGCGACCGAAACGGCACGCGCTCTTTCCACGCGCGCATGGCGTTGCGCTGCACGATGCCGTACGCGTCCTGGCGCGACAGCCCGGTCTCGATCATCGCCAGCAGCACCCGCTGCGAGAAGATCAGCCCCTGCGTCAGCTCCAGGTTCTGGCGCATCCGCTCCGGGTACACGTTGAGTCCGCGGACGATGTCCGTGAAGAGCGACAGCATGTAGTCGAGCAGGGTGCACGAATCGGGCAGCGTGATGCGCTCGGTCGACGAGTGCGAGATGTCGCGCTCGTGCCACAGCGCCACGTTCTCCATCGACGTGACGGCGTAGCCGCGGATCACGCGCGCCAGCCCGCAGATGCGCTCGCACAGCTCGGGGTTGCGCTTGTGCGGCATCGCGCTCGATCCGGTCTGGCCCTCGGCGAACGGCTCCTCCGCCTCCAGCACCTCGGTGCGTTGCAGGTGGCGGACCTCCGTGGCCATGCGCTCCAGCCCCGCCGCGATGATCGCCAGCGTGCTCACGAACATCGCGTGGCGGTCGCGCGGCACGACCTGCGTGCTGATCGGCTCGACGGAGAGGCCAAGCCCGATGCACACCTTGTCCTCGACGTCCGGCGGCACCGTCGCGTGTGAGCCGACAGCGCCGCTGATCTTGCCGTACGAGATCTGCGCCTTCGCCTCGGCCAGGCGGCCCTGCGAGCGCCGCACTTCGGCCGCCCACCCCGCCAGCTTCAGCCCGAAGGTCGTCGGCTCGGCGTGCACGCCGTGCGTGCGGCCCATGCAGATGGTGTCCTTGAATTCGACCGCGCGCCGCTCGACGGCCTCGCGCAGATCGTGCAGGCCCTGCTCGAGCAGCGTCGCCGAGTCGCGCAGTTGCAGCGCCGTCGCCGTGTCCCACACGTCCTGCGATGTCAGGCCGAGGTGCACCCAGCGCCCCTCGTCGCCCAGGCTGTCGGCGACCGACTTGCAGGAACGCCGTCACGTCGTGGTGCGTCTCCGCCTGGTAGCGGGCGACGTCGTCGATGTCGTAGCGCGCGCGCGCGCACCTTCTCGGCGTCGGCGCGCGGCACGCGGCCGGCGTCCGCCCACGCGTCGACGACCGCGACCTCGACCGCGAGCCAGCGGTCAAGCTTGCCTCCATCGGTCCAGATGCCGGCCATCTCCGGCCGGGAATATCGCTCGATCATGAGGTATCACGATAGAGGCGCGGAGAGCGGTGGGCAACGTCGTAGGGACAGGTCTTCAGACCTGTCCGTCTCCGCACCGGAAGCTCGCCCCTGTCGGTCCAAATGCCGGCCATCTCCGGCCGCGAATAGCGCTCGATCATGAGGTATCACGATAGAGGCGCGGAGAGCGGTGGGCAACGTCGTAGGGACAGGTCTTCAGACCTGTCCGTCTCCGCGGCGGAAGCTTGAGCAAGGGTTTCACTGCGTAGTTTAGCCAGATGCCAGCGACTCGCGGTAGGCGTCGTACTCGCGCCGGATATCTTCGTGCTTGAGCGCCAGGATCTCGGCCGCCAGCGTAGCGGCGTTGCGCGCGCCCCACGCGCCGATCGCGACCGTCGCCACCGGCATGCCCGGCGGCATCTGCACGATCGAGTACAGCGCGTCGATGCCCTTCAGCTCGCTCGACGCCAGCGGCACGCCGATGACCGGCAGCGGCGTGTACGCCTTGCACACGCCCGGCAGCGCCGCCGCGCCGCCCGCCGCCGCGATGATCACCTCGATCCCGCGGTCGCGCGCCGAAGACACGTACTCGCGCACGCGGTCCGGGTTGCGGTGCGCCGACATCACGTGCACCTCGTGCTCGATCTTGAACTTCTCGAGCGTGTCCATGCACGGCTGCATCGTTTCCATGTCCGACTTCGACCCCATCAGCACCGCCACGAGCGCGCTCATACGTTCACCGCCACTTCGCTGGCGCCGATGTCGCGCCTGTAGTGCATGCCATCGAACCGGATGCGTTCGACGTTGCGATACGCCTTCTCGCGCGCCGCCGCCATCGTCGGCCCGGTCGCCGTCACCGCCGAGCACGCGGCCGCCGTTCGTGACGAAACGGCCGCTCGCGTCGCGCTTCGTGCCCGCATGGAACACCATCACGTCCGCATCGACATCATCAAGCCCTTCGATGACCTTCCCCGTCTCGTACGCCCCCGGGTAGCCGCCCGACGCCAGCATCACCGTCACAGATGCGTCCTCCGACCACCGCACGTCGACGCGGTCGAGCGTGCCGTTCGTGACCGCCAGCATGATCTCGAGCAGGTCGCTTTCTAGCCGCGGCAGCAGGCACTCCGCCTCCGGGTCGCCGAAGCGCGCGTTGAATTCGATGACGCGCGGGCCATCGGCCGTGATCATCAGGCCGGGGTACAGCACGCCCTTGAACGGCACGCCCTCCGCCGCCATCGCTCGGACGGCCGCTTCGGTCACGTCGCGGCGGATCTCCTCCGCCGTCGCCTCCGGCAGCCACGACGGCGGGCTGTAGACGCCCATGCCGCCGGTGTTGGGGCCATGGTTGCCGTCGAACACGGGCTTGTGGTCGCACGAGAACGGCATGTGCACGACGGTCTTGCCGTCGGTGAACGCGTGCGCGCTCGTTTCCGGCCCTGCGAGCTTGTCCTCGATGACGACGCTGCGCCCGGCGGCGCCCAGCGCCCCGTCCATCATCAGCGCGTGCAGCGCCTCGATCGCCTCGTCGCGTGAACCCGGCACGATCGTGCCCTTGCCGGCTGCCAGGCCGTCGGCCTTCACGACGACGTCGCACGCGCGCGACTCGACGTACGCGCGCGCCGCCTCGAAGTCGTCGAACCGCGCCGCCTCACCCATCGGGATGCCGTGCCGCCGCATCAGGTCCTTCGCGAACGCCTTCGACGCCTCGATCCGCGCCGCCGCCTTCGACGGCCCGAACGCCGCGATTCCCGCGGCTTCGACGATGTCGACCAACCCCAGCGCCAGCGGGTCGTCCGGCGCGACGACGACGAGATCGGCACGGCGTTCGCGCGCGATGGCGAGCACCGCCTCGCCGAACGCGGCGACTTCGCCGGCTGGCGCGTGTGGCTTCGGGATGGAGAGCGGCGTAATGTCGGCGATCTGCGCGATGCCGGCGTTGCCCGGCGCGACGGTCAGTTCGCCGAGGCGCGGCGATTGGCGCAGCTTCCACGCGATCGCGTGTTCGCGTCCCCCGGAGCCGATGAGGATGACGTTCATCAATCCGCCGTAGTCTGCTCGAAGTAGCGGAGGACCATCAGCACGCCGAAGAGCAGGATCAGCGGCAAGGCAAGCTTGCGCGCCCGGACGCGCAGCGCGCTCTTCACGCGCTCGGCGGGTGCCCGGTACACCTTCGCCTCGGCCGGCGTCTCCGCGTGCTTCACGTGGCCGTTCGTGCTCGGCGCGTGCTCGATGGTCATCGCGCTGCTACTCCCACTCGATCGTGCCCGGCGGCTTCGACGTGATGTCGTACACCACGCGGTTCACGCCCGGCACTTCGTTGACGATGCGGCTGCTGATGCGCGCCAGCACCTCGTACGGCAGGCGCGCCCAGTCGGCGGTCATCGCGTCTTCGGCGGTGACGGCGCGCAACGCGACGACGTGCCCGTACGTGCGGTAGTCGCCCATGACGCCGACGCTGCGCGTGTCCGTCAGCACCGCGAACGACTGCCACAGCTCGTGGTAGAGCTTGGCCTTCTTGATCTCGTTCATCACGATCCAGTCGGCCGCCTGCAGCACCGACACGCGCTCCGCCGTCACCTCGCCGATGATGCGGATCGCGAGGCCGGGGCCGGGGAACGGCTGCCGGTACACCATCTCGTCGGGCAGGCCCAGCGCCAGGCCGACCTGCCGCACCTCGTCCTTGAACAGGAAGCGCAGCGGCTCGATCAGCTCGAACGTCATCTCCTTCGGCAGTCCGCCGACGTTGTGGTGCGTCTTGATCTTGACGGCCGTGCCGTGGCCGGTCGCGCTCTCGATCACGTCCGGGTACGTCGTGCCCTGCGTGATGAAGTCGACCTTGCCGATCTTGTCGGCCTCGGCCTCGAACACGCGGATGAACGTCTCGCCGACGATCCGGCGCTTCTGCTCCGGGTCGGTGATGCCCTTGAGCTGCGTCAGAAAGCGGTCCGCCGCGTCGACGTGCACGAGCCGCATCTCCATGTGGTTCCCGAACGTCTCGACGACGCGCTCCGGCTCCTCCCGCCGCATCAGCCCGTTGTCGACGAAGATGCACGTGAGCTGGTCGCCGACCGCGCGGTGCACGAGCGTCGCGGCCACGGCTGAATCGACGCCGCCCGACAGCGCGCAGATCACGCGGCCATCGCCGACCTGCTTGCGGATGCGGTTGATGCTGTCCGCGACGAAGTTGCCTGGCGTCCAGTCGCCCCGGCAGCCGCAGATCTTGTAGAGGAAGTTCTCCAGGATCTGCTTGCCGTGCGGCGTGTGCACGACCTCCGGGTGGAACTGCAGCGCCGACCACGTTGCCGCCGTTCGACATCGCCGCCATCGGCGAGTTGTCGGAGTAGGCGATCGACTGGAACCCCGGCGGCATCTGCACGATGCGGTCGCCGTGCGACATCCACACCGGGATCGATGCCGGCAGCCTCGGCGAAAATCGGCGACTCGATGTCGCCCTGGTGCACGACGGCGTGCCCGTACTCGCGTCGCTCCGCCGGCGCGACCTTGCCGCCGAGCTGGTGCGCCAGCGCCTGCATGCCGTAGCAGATGCCCAGCACCGGCAGGTTCTTCTCGAACACCCACGTCGGCGTCAGCGGCGCGCCCGTCTCGTACACGCTGGCCGGCCCGCCCGACAGGATGACGCCGCGCGGCTTCAGCTTCTCGATCGTCTCCCACGGCGTGTCCGGCGGCACCAGCTCGCAGTACACGTGGCACTCGCGCACGCGACGCGCGATCAGCATCGAGAACTGCGAGCCGAAGTCGATGACGACGACCGCTTCCGGCTGCACCGGCACCGGCGGCGGCGTCTCCGACGGCGATTCGCCGCTCTTCTCGCGCGCAATCTCCAGGTACGTGGAAACCTCCACGTCGCCCGAAGTGCGGACTCTGCGGGAGCTTTGTGCTTCAGCCATGCCGTATCCTGTGTGTGCGGGTGAGGTGCCCTGAGTGTACCGGGCGCAGCTTCCCGCGGTCAACAACTTCTGATAATCGACATAAGCCTTTGCACGAGAAAGAGCAGTATCGACGGGTGGTGCAGGTGCTTCGGGAGGGCGGCATTGTCGCGCTGCCCACGGACACCGTGTACGGCCTCGTCGCGCTCGCGACCGACCGCGCGGCCGTCGAGCGCGTGTACGAGGCGAAGGCGCGCGACCCGGCGCAGCCGATGCCGCTGTTCGTCGGCTCGGTCGAACAGGCGGAGCTGATCGCGGAGCTGAACGGCGCGGCGCGCCGCCTCGCCGAGCGCTTCTGGCCGGGCGCGCTCACCATCGTGCTGCGTACGAAGCCGCCGTTCGTGACGCGCGCCGCCGCCGGCGGCGAAACGGTCGCCGTGCGCGTGCCCGGCGATGCGTTCCTGCGCGAGGCGGCGCGCCAGCTCGGGCCGCTCACCGGCACGAGCGCGAACATCGCCGGGCGCGAGGAGTGCCACACCGCGGCCGAAGTCCGTGCGCAGCTCGGCGATGCCGTCGACCTGATCGTCGATGCTCCGGTGAACGCGACGGGCAAGACTTCCACGATCGTCGACTGCACCGAGCCGGGCGCTGCACGTGTGTTGCGCGAGGGCGCGATCGGCCGCGACGCGCTCGCCGAGGCGCTGGCCGGGTTCGGGACGCTGGTGCTGTCGAATTGGCGTTAGTTAACGCGACGCGAAGCGTGGAGCATAGCCGCCCTCGGCTGTGAGTCCGGCGAAGCCGGACCGACGCGGTACAGCGCCTCGTCTGATGGACTTCCGCCGCGTGCGAGGCCTCCCGGCGAACCGCCACGCTAAACAAGCGTTAGAAGCACTACACTAGCATCACAATACGGGCCGCGCCGCATTCGCCCGCCTGACTTGACTGTCCGCGCTTCCAGTGCACTTCAGGAGCCTTCGTGACTCTCCCGTCCGTCCCCCGGACCGATCGATGACGCGGGCCGCGCTGCCGCCGCTCGACCTCGACCGCGTGAACGATGCGCTGCTGCGATATCGCGATCCCGTCGTCGATACCATGCGCGCCGCGCTCGACCGGCCTGGCGCCGAACACGCGCGCCTGATGCGCTACCACCTCGGCTGGGAGGACGCTGCCGGCAACGCGATGCCGCCCGCCGGCGGCAAGATGCTGCGACCTGCGCTCTGCTTGCTCTGCTGCGAGGCGGCCGGCGGCGACGTCGCGCGTGCGATGCCGGCGGCGGCCGCTCTCGAACTGGTCCACAATTTCACGCTGATCCACGACGACATCGAGGATAGCAGCGACACGCGCCACGGCCGGCCGGCGCTCTGGCGCGTCGCAGGCGTGCCGCAGGCGATCAACGCCGGCGACGGCATGTTCGTGCTCGCCCGGCGCACGCTGCTCGACATGAGCGCCGCGGGCGTGCCGCCCCAGCGCGTGCTCGATGCCGCGCGCGTCCTCGATGACGCATGCGTTGCGCTGTGCGAGGGCCAGTACGCGGACATCGGCTTCGAGAGCCGCACGGACGTCACCCTGCACGAGTACGAGGCGATGATCGCGGGCAAGACGGCCGCGCTGCTCGGCGCATCCGCCGCGATCGGCGCGATCGCGGCCGGCGCCGGCGCGGCGACGGTCGCCGCCATCGGCGAATGCGGCCGGCTGCTCGGGCTCGCGTTCCAGGTGCAGGACGACGTGCTCGGCATCTGGGGCGAGGCGGACGTGACCGGCAAGCCCGTCGCCGACGACATCCGCTCCCGCAAGAAGTCGTTCCCCGTCGTCTACGCCTTCGAGCATCTCGCGCCCGCGCCGCTCGAAGAGCTGCGCGCCATCTACGCGTCGCACGCGCTCAACGAGGAGCGCGTCGAACGCGTCCTGGCGCTGCTGGAACAGGCCGGTGCGTGTGAGGCGGCCGCAGCGGCGGCCGAGCGGTGGGCTTCGCTCGCGCTGGACGCAATCGCGCCGCTGCGCCTCGACCCAGAGCGCCGCCGCGACATCGAGGCGCTGGCCTCATTCTTCGTGCATCGCTCGGCGTAACGCCGTAGGACCGGAGGACAGGCACTTGAACAAGAAGACGCTGCGGGACATAGACGTCGACAACAAACGCGTGCTCGTGCGCGTCGACTTCAACGTGCCGATCGACAAGGAGACAAAGCGCATCCTCGACGACACGCGCATCCGCGCGGCGCTCCCGACGATCAACTACCTGCGCGAGCACAACGCGAAGACGGTGCTCGTCTCGCACCTCGGCCGCCCCGACGGCAAGGTCGTCGAGTCCGCGCGACTGGCGCCGGTTGCCGCGCGGCTCGCGAAGCTGATCGGCGCCGAGGTGGCCTGTGCGAGCGACGTGGTCGGTCCGTCGGCCCAGGCGACGGTCGCCGCGCTCCAGCCGGGCGGCGTCGCCATGCTCGAGAACGTGCGCTTCGAGCCCGGCGAGGAGAAGAACGACCCCGCCCTTGCCCAAAAGCTCGCGGCATTCGCCGACGTCTACGTGAACGACGCCTTCGGCACCGCGCACCGCGCGCACGCATCGACCGCCGGCGTCGCGGCGCATCTGCCTGCCGTCGCCGGCTTCCTGATGGAGAAGGAGATCGATTACCTCGGGCGCGTCGTCAGCAACCCGGAGCCGCCGGTCGCCGCGATCATCGGCGGTGCCAAGATCAGCTCGAAGATCGCCGTGCTCCAGCACCTGCTGTCGAAGGTGAGCGTACTGCTGATCGGCGGCGGCATGGCGAGCACGTTCCTGAAGGCGCAGGGCGTCGGCGTGGGCGCGTCGCTCGTCGAGGACGACCAGCTCGAGACGGCGCGCGCCGTCATCGCTGACGCGGGCCGGCGCGGCGTGGCGCTCGGCCTGCCGGTCGACGCCGTCGTCGCCGACAGGTTCGCGGCCGATGCCGCATCGCGCACGGTCGATGTCAGCGGCGTCCCCGAAGGCTGGATGATCCTTGACGTCGGCCCGAAGACCGTCGCCGATTATGTGGCGAAGCTGCGCGGCGTCCGGACGGTCGTCTGGAACGGGCCGCTCGGCGTCGCGGAGTGGGCGCCGTTCGCGCACGGCTCGCACGACGTCGCGCGCTTCCTCGCCGAACTCGACGCCACCGTAGTGATCGGCGGCGGCGAGACCGTGGCGATGGTGCAGGAGCTCGGGCTTGCGGACCGCTACGCGCACGTGTCGACGGGCGGCGGCGCGTCGCTGGAGTTCCTCGAAGGCCGCGAGCTGCCGGGCGTCGCCGCGTTGCTCGATAAATAGCCGCCGTCGATACGTCGAGGCGGGTGACTGGTTCAAATCTGGTGGGTTGAGGGGATCGACGAAGGCGCCTGCCTTCTGGTACGTGTTGTCTGTCTAGGACACACAAGAAGGCAGTGCGGCGCGCCCCGGTTCGCCAAGGCACACTTCCGATTCCGAGGTAAGTCCCTCAGACGCGAAATGATCGAACAGGATGATGCGTAGTTCGTCGTGATCGACCCGCCCTGCGTCGAGCAGTTCCCAGAGATCTTCCACACTCATCTCCTGACTCTGCGGCACTTCGGTTGACGCTCGCTCGTAGACCCATTCCTGACGCGTGGAGTTCAACATCCTGTGGAACCGCCTCAGTTTACCGGCGGCGTATTCACGAACGTCAGGCGGACGACCTCGGGTCGTGCCCGCTCCACCGCCCGTCAACCCTCTGTCCCACAGTCCCACGACGCCCGACGCCGCCAGCACGCTGATCACCGGCAGAAGCGGGAAGTGATAGCGCGTGAACGGCCAACTGATGATCTCGATTGCCGTCCACGCCGTTAAGGCGAAGATCAGTATCAGGCGACCCGGATCGCGCGGACGCCACCACGAGCGAACCGAGACCGCCGCGGCGGCGAGCATCGCCCACCAGTACACCGTCGCCATGCCGCCCCACGCCCTCGCCTCGGTGCGGGGGAGCGTGGGCACGTCGTTCTGCGCCCAGCGCGCGCCGTCCGCGTCGTCGTGGTAGAAGTACCAGAGCTTCTCCGCCTCCAGCGGCACGATCTCCCACGGGTGCCGCGCCACGTGGCCGACCGTCTCGTCGTACGGCAACGACCGCCGCACGAAACGGTCCGCCCGCGACTGGTAGCCCCGCTCGAACGCGATCGACAGGTAGTCCCCCGCGTCCAACCGAAGCGGGATGAAGCGGTCGAACCGCGCGTAGTTCCGCGCCGTCCACGGCGCCAGCGCCAGCATGCACCCGAGACCCAGCACCGCGCCATATCGCAGCGTCCGCCGCCATCCCGGCAGCGCGTACTTCCACAACAGTACCGCCGCCGCAGGCAGGAACACCGCCTCCGACTTGATGAGCGTCGCGTACCCGACGAGCAGCCCGAGCCCCAGCAAGTGCCAGGCGCGCGCCTCCGCGCGGTCGAGCGTCCAGTCGAGAAGCAGGTACACGAACAGCAGGAAGACGAAGCCGAACAGCACCTCCGTCATGATCAACGTCGAGAAGAACACATGCCCCGGGAAGACCGCCAGCAGCGCCGCGCCGATCAGCCCCGCCTGCGCGCCGAACACGCGCCGGCCGAGCGCGTAGGTCAGCACCACCGTCGCTGCCGCCAGCACGACGTTCAGCGCCTTCGCCTGCCACAGTCCCGCCCCGAACAGCTTAAATACCGGCGCCAGCGTCAGCGAGTACCCCGGCGGCCACGCCGCTGTCAGCCGGCCGAAATGGTCGCGGTAATCGAGATGCTCCGCGATCGACCGCGCCGTCGCGTAGTAGAAGACGGTGTCGTCGTTGCGGCCGTCCAACGGGTCGACGTCCGCGTGCATGATCCAGGCGATGCGAACCGCCACGGCGAGCAGGACGATCGCCGCCAGCAGCGCCATCGGCAGCCGCTTCCAGCGCCGCGCGTCGGATATCATCGACTCGTCATGCAGGCCGAAACCTCCAGTAGCCGGAGCATTATAGGGCTGCACCAGCGGACGGCGCTTTGGCTCGGGGCGATCCTCGGGCTCGCGCTGCTGCTGCGGCTCGCCTGGCTCGCCGGGACCGATACGGTCCTGCTGCCGCTCTCCGACCCGCAGTATTACCATGCGACGGCGCAAAACGTCGCCGAAGGCCGCGGCTATAGCGTGACCGTCGACCAGCGGGGCTTCGCCGCTGGCGACAAGAGCGAGGGCACGGCGTTCTGGGCGCCGGGCTACCCCTTCGCGCTCGCGCCGCTCTACAAGCTCTTCGGATCGTCCCCCAGGGTTGCGAAGGCGTTCAATGCGGTCGTTGGCGCGCTGACGGTGTTGCCGGTGTTCTACCTCGGCCGGCGCCTGCGCGGCGATGCCGCGGGCCTGCTCGCGGGCGGCCTGTTCGCCGTCGCACCATCGCTCGTGTTCTGGACGGCGTCGCTGTTCAGCGAGCCGCTGTTCACGCTCGGCGTCGCCAGCACGCTCGCGGTCGCGGCGTGGGCCGGCGACCGGCGCGGCATGGGCGCGTGCGTCCTCGCGGGCGTCGTGCTCGCGGCGACGGCGTTCGTGCGCTCGCAGGGCATCCTGATGGCGGCACCGGTGCTCGTGCTGCTCGTGCGCGACGTCGATGTGCGAAGCCTGCTCCGGGTGTGCGTCCCGCTGGCCGCCGGCGTCGCGTTGCTCGTCGTGCCGTGGACGGTGCGCAACCAGGCCGTGATGGGGCGGCCGTACGTCATCAACGACAGCCTCGGCTACAACCTCCGCCTCGCGCACGGCCCGTACTCGAAGGGCACGTCGGTGCCGCCGCAGGACCTCTGGGACGAGCGCCCCGGCATCTCGTTCAAGGAGCGCGAGATCTTCTTCGACGACGAGGGCCGCAGCCGCGCGCTCACGTACGCGCGCGAGCACCCCGGGCGCGAAGCCGAGCTTGCCGTCCGCCGCATCGGCTATCTGGTGCGTTCCGACGCTGAGGCCTCGGTCCAGTGGTCGGAGAGCCTCGGGCTGACGCCGATCTCCGGCCGAGGCCTCTTCGTCCTGCTCGGCGACCTGTTTTATTACCCACTGCTGCTGCTCGCGCTCGCGTCGATCGTCGCGCTGCCGAGGTCGCGCACGTGGCTCGCGCTCTGGTCGGCGGCCGGCGTGTGGGCCGCGCTGCATCTCGTCTTCGCCGGTGAGCCGCGCTACCACGTGCCGCTGATGCCGGTGCTCGCGGTCCTCGCCGCCGCCGTCATTCTGCGCGCGTTCGATGCGCTCGCGCCGCGCTCGGCCCCGGAGCACGCGGCAGCGGAGCCGGAGCGCGTGGCCTGACCGCCGCTCAGGCCGCCTCGGGCTCGACGGCGGCCGCGGGCGTGGCTTGGGGTTGCGGAGTGCGGGCGGCGACGAGGTCTCGCGCAAGCATCCACGAGAACACGATGAACACCAGCACGTTCAGTCCCGCCACGTAGTGCGTGAGCAGCGCGTCGTCCCAGCGCCGGCTCCACGACGCGATCGGCGGTGCCACGAGGAACATGTTGAAGAACAGCGTCGCCGACAAGATCGCGTACACCCAGCGGAATCGCGGCTCGACGAGCAGCACCGGCGCCAGCAACGGCACCATCGGGTACATGTAGCGCTCGTGCGTTGAGGTCGGCAGCACGTAGAACGCCACCGCCAGGTACGCCGCCGCGACGAGCCCGCCCCGGAGGGTGGCGAACCGCCATGCGTACGCGAGCGCAAGCAGCGCCGAGAGCGCGGACAGCGCGAGGGAGAAGCGCTGGTACGTGACGGCGAGCCCACCGATCAACGTCATCACGTCTCTCGCCTGCGGCACCTTCTCGAACGGGATGAACCACCAGAGGTTCCAGGCGTTCTGCGTCAGCGCCGTCACGTTGTTGTTGTTCGAAAACAGCTTGCGGTACACGTGCACCAGCCGCGACGCATCGCCGGCGATCAGCCATGGAAGCACCGGCACGATGCTGACGGCCAGTCCGGCGGCGGCGCCCCGCGCGAGCCCGCGCACGCCCGCCGTGCGGTAGATGAGCACCGCGACGAGCGGCGCGAAGATGACCGGCTGAGGCTTGTTGAGCAGCCCGAACGCCAGCATCGCGCACGCGGGCACGGCCTGCCCGCGCGCGGCGAACAGGATCGCGCCGAGCGCGGAGATCGCCACCACGGCATCGATCTGCGCCCAGACCGCGGAGTCGTACACGACGACCGGGTGGAACGCGACGAGTGCCGCCACGGCCAGCGGCGCGAGCATCCCGCGCTCCTTCGGCCACAGGGCGCGTGCGACGGCGTACCCCACGGCGATCAGCGTCGCGTCGAGCGCCAGCGGCGGGAGCTTGACGAGCACGCGCAGCGACATCGCCGGCGTGTCGAAGGCGCCGCCGAGCCAGCCGTACGGCAGCGACAGCAGCCAGAGCGCGTAGTGGTACGCCACGTACGACGTGTTCGTGTCGCGGAAGGTCTCGATGAGCCCGCGCTCATGGATCAGGACGACGTGACGCTTGAACGTGAACTCGTCGGTGAAGACGTCGGTGAGGTGCGCGGTCGTCGGCAGCAGCGCCAGCCGCAGCACCGTGGCGGCGGCGATGATCGCCGCAAGCCACCGCACCTCCGGTTCGCAGGCGAAGCGCCGCAGCCGCGTGACGACGGATTCGCTCGACGTAGCCGGTGCCTCGCTCGCGGTTGCCATGGCCGCGCCATTGTAGCGCCTCGTCCGCGGACCGATGCGCGGCGCTCTGCTTGCCGCAGGGACGGTCGCTGGCGATAGTATGGACGGGAGGCGCCATGGAAGGACGCGAGCTCAAGGCGAAGGCCGCCATCACCGGCCTCGGCATCTCCGAGATGGGGCGGGTGTACGGCCACGACGCGTCGCACTTCGCAGCGGAGGCGATCCAGCGCGCCGTCGCCGACGCCGGCCTGCGCAAGCAGGATATCGATGGCCTGCTCGTGAACCCGGGCGTCTCGCCGATCGGCGGCATGGGCGGCGTTGGCCTGCAGAACTACCTCGGGCTCACCAACCTGCGCCTGCTGTCGAGCATGAACGTCGGCGGCGCCACCGCCAGCGTCATGGTCCAGTACGCCGCCATGAGCGTCATCCACGGCCTCGCCAACCACGTCGTCTGCGTCTTCGCCGATGCGCCGCTCCGCGAGGGCCGCGGCGGCGGCGCCGCCTACGCGGCGAGCGGACGCGGCACGCGGCCGTCCGGCATGGGCGGGCTGTACGCGGCGTTCGGCGTCTTCGGCGTTAACGCCCACTACGCGCTCGCCGCCCGCCGCCACATGGCGATGTACGGCACGACCAACGACCAGCTCGGCGCGATCGCCGTCGCGGAGCGGCAGTGGGCGGCGATGAACCCGATCGCCGAGCACCGCGACCCGATCACCATCGAGGACTACCACGCGTCGCGCTGGGTCGCGGAGCCGCTGCACCTGCTCGACTGCTGCCTCGTGTCGAACGGCGGCGTCGCCGTCATCGTCTCGCGCGCCGACGAGGCGAAGTCGCTGTCGCAGCCGCCGGCCTACGTCTGGGGCATGGGGCAGGGGCATCCCGGCGACATGCGCCGCAAGGGCTGGGACGTCGAGACGCAGACCGGCGCGCCGATGTCGAAGGAGAAGGCGTTCGCCATGGCCGGCATCGGCGTCGCTGACGTCGACGTGGTGCCAGGCGTACGACTGCTACACGTACACGGTGCTCGTCACGCTCGAGGACTACGGCTTCTGCGCCAAGGGCGAGGGCGGCCCGTTCGTCGCGGACGGCAAGCTCGCGCCGGGCGGCAGTCTGCCGACGAACACCGGCGGCGGCCAGCTCAGCGCGTATTACATGTGGGGCATGACGCCGCTCTCGGAGGGCGTGATCCAGGCGCGAGGGCAGGGCGGCGAGCGCCAGGTCGCGAAGCACGACGTGGTGCTCGTGACCGGCAACGGCGGCATCCTCGACCACCACAGCACGCTCGTGCTGTCGCCGCACGCGGGGTGATGCGTTGGAGTGTGCGTCATGAATGGGAAGAAGGGCGTCACGCTCCAGCAGTTCCGCCATCGCCCCGAATCCGACGAGGCGCCGTTGACTTGCCTGACGGACTGACCGACTGATCGACTGAGAGACTCACATGACCTACACCAGACCCATCCCCCAGGCCGACGAAGAGTCGCGCGAGTTCTACGAAGGCGCGCGCCGCCACGAGTTGATGCTCATGCGGTGCCGAGCGTGCGGCGCCTGGCGGCTGCCTTCGCGGCCGCGCTGCCCCGACTGCTGGTCAACCGACACGGAATGGGCGCGCGCGAGCGGCCGCGGCACGCTGTACAGCTTCGGCATCATGCACCAGAAATTCCCGGGGTTCGAAGAGCAGACGCCGTACCAGTACGCCGTCGTCGAATTGGAAGAAGGGCCGCGGATCGTGTCGGAACGTCGTCGGCGTGCCGGAGGGCGAGCTGCGCTGCGACATGCCGCTGCTGGCCGTGTTCGACGACGTCTCCGACGACACGACGCTCGTGCGCTTCACGAAGGCGGGAGCCGCGCCGTGAGCCCGAAATGGGTGCGCGGCGGCGAGCGCCCAAAGGCGCAGCCCGGCGTCATCCTGCAGGTGCGCGCGTACGAGCTGCACGGCACGCCGTACTTCGCCGTCCTCTACCGCCTCGACGCCGACCCGCCGGACGGCGCGCGCGAAGCGCGTCTCTCCTACGAGATGATCTACCCGGACCCGCAGCCCGGCGAGCGCGTGCTCATCGAGTCGGTGCTCGGCGTCGTCGACCGCGTGCGGCGCGCCGGCGCGGGTGACGCATCGGCCGGGTAGGGGGTCACGAGCTGCGTGTCGGTGGGCTCATGCGTGAAGCAGGGAACGGAGCGACGTTGCCGCGGGAGCCCTGCCCTCGCCCGCCGCTACGCCGGCCGTTCGATGAAGCGGCGCACCGCTTCCTCGGTCAGCGATTCGACGACCAGGCCGGCGTCGAAGAGGTCGGGCGCCGGGTGCGTCGTCGTGACGCCGATGGCGCGCATGCCGGCGGCCTTCGCCGCTTGCAGCCCGGCCGGCGCGTCTTCGATCACGACGCAGCGCGCAGGCTCGACGCCCAGGCGTCCCGCCGCGACGAGGAATCCCTCCGGGTCGGGCTTGCCCTTTGCGGCGTCCTCCTCGGCGATGAGCGCCTGGAAGCGGCCGCCGAGCCCGAGCGCATCGAGGATCAGGTGCAGGTTCTCGGCCGGGGTCGAAGTCACGATGGCGCGCGGGATGGCCTGGTCGTCGAGCGCGGCCAGCAGCTCGCGGACGCCGGGCAGCGCTTCGACGTTGCCGCGGGCGGCCTGGCGGAACAGCGCTTCTTTCTCGCGCGCCAGCACGCCGAGTTCCTCGCGCGTGAGGCCGGGGACCAGGCCGCCCAGGATAGTGTCGTTGCGAAGACCGAACATCCGGGTGAAGTACGCGGCGTCGTGCTGAAGCGCGTGCTTTCGCGCCAGTTCGTGCCACGCCGTCAGGTGGTGCGGGCGGCTGTCGACGATGACGCCGTCCAGGTCGAAGAGGACCGCGACGTTACTCCGCACGCGGCAGGACGACGAGGCGGAAGCGGCGATCGTACTGGCCGCCGGCGTAGTTGTCGCAGCAGCTCCGGCACGCGACCTTGTCGCGCCTCCCGCGCCGGTACGTGCGACGGCAGCGGGGACACGTCATGTGCCACGTACGACGCTGCGCGCGCTCCTTCTGCGCAAACGGCGGGCACGTGATCGTGATGCGCGGGTCCAGCTCGTGCGCGACGAGCCGGAACTCCTGCCCGTGCGGCGCGATGCGGCGCCCGTGCCGCCAGCGGGCCGCCCAGTGCGCCAGCTCGTGCTTGAGCACCAGCAGCGTCTCATCGATGCCGTGGTCGCGGTGGTACAGCGTCGCGATGCGGATCTCGCCGGTGTCCGGATAGCAGCGGCCCGCGCTCGACGTCATGCGATTGCTCAGTCTCGAGCCGCGGGTATGGCGAGCGGGGCATCGCGAGCACGTCGCGGAAGTACGCCTTGATGAGGCGGTCCATCGCGTCCTGGAGCTCGGCCTGGAGCCAGAACTCCGGCCCGCCCAGCGGAAGCATGTAGCCTTCGGCGTTCGCTGATCGGTTAACCAACGTATCCTCGTTGTAGGTACAGGATCACGCTCGGGGGCGCGTTCCCCGCACTCTAATCATCGGAGAAGGACACCAGATAGCCAGTCGGAGCGGCTGCTCCCGGCGGCCGCCGCGGGGTGGCGGTAGCCTGCCGCCATGTTACTACGGGCGCGGCCGCGGCGGCAGTGACCGCCCCGCTTCGGGCGGCGATTTCTGTATAACAAGGCCTCGAAAATCTGCCGCATCATGTCAACTCATGCACGTCGCTGGTGGCCCATACGCGCGGTCAATTCGATACGTCTATCGTCGGCTGTTCCGCCGAGATCCGTGTCGTCCGCCACGCGGGGACCTCGCCTGGAACATATGTTCGCACACCTGCCTTGCCCGCGCAACCCCTGATCGCAACAGTGCGCGGCCGGACGCGGTCATGCTCCGCGTCAACAACGTGAGCACTTCCCGACGCACTGACACGCCGACGCGCTACGCACCGTCGCGCTGACGCGCTGACAGACTGATCGACTCCCGCGCGAGCGACGTGTCTCTGTTACTCTCGCGATGTCACGAGAGGAGAGCGCATGACCATCGACAGCTACAAGTGGTTGCCGCCGTCACTCAAGGCGTACTTCGCCAACATGCCGGTCGAGACGCCGTCGTCGACGCCGTGGGCGCCGCTCGCGAAGCCGCTGAGCGAAGCGAAGATCGCGCTCGTCACCACCGCCGGCATCAACGCGCGAGGTCTGGAGCCGCCGTTCAACTACGAGCGCGAGCGGCGAAAGCCGAACTGGGGCGACCCGTCGTTTCGCGTGTTGCCGCGCGACCTGCGACAGGATCAAGTGCAGACCGGCCATCTCCACATCAACAACGAGGACATCGACCGCGACTTCAACGTCGCGATCCCGATCGGCCGCGCGCTCGAACTCGAAGCCGGCGGCGTCATCGGCGCCGTCGCCGAGACCAACTACTCGTTCATGGGCTATCAGCCGGACACCCGCGAGTGGTCCGGGACGTACGCGCCCGAGGTTGCGCGCCGCATGACCGCCGAGGGCGTCGACGCGGTCCTGCTCACACCCGTCTGACCGGACTGCTGCCGCGCCGTGAATGCGCTGGCACGCACGTTCGAGGCATCGGGCCTCAGCACGGTCGTCATCAACCCGATGCCGGTGTGGGGGGAACGCCTCGGCGCGCCGCGGACGCTCGGCGTCGAGTTCCCGTTCGGGCACCCATGCGGGCCGGCGGGCGAGGCCGAGATGCAGATGCGCGTCGTGCGGGCGGCGCTCGACCTGCTGGTCAGGGCCCAGCCGCCGCCTCCTACCGTCGCGGACTTCCCTGAGCCGTGGCCGGGAGACTTCGACGTCTGGAAGCGCGCCTGGCATCCATTGGAACCATCGCCGATCGTGCGCTGGGTGCGGGAGCAGGCCGAGGCCCGGCGGAAGGCGCGGGAGCAGGGGTAGCGCGCGCTCTAGGGAGTGCCGGCGCGCTGCCGCTCGGTCGGTTTCCAGGTGGGGTAGTCGATCGCTCCGGCGGCGCTCAGGAACATCCGCGACGTGACGTCGCCCATGTGGCTGAAGCGCTTCTTCACGGCGCGTACCAGCGTTTCGATGTCCGTGCCGTAGCTGCGGGTCCATCGCGTCATCTCGCCGTGCTCGTCGGCGAGCGCCTGCATGGCGCGCGCGTTCTCGACCGTGCCGTGGATCTTTTTGCCGTTGCGGATGATCGTGCTGTCGGCCAGCAGGCGGTCGATGTCGCGCTCGCCGTACGCGGCGACCTTCGCGATGTCGAAGCCGTCGAAGGCGCGTACGAAGTCCGGCCACTTCGCCTTGAGCACGCGCCAGTTGAGGCCGGCGCCGAACACGAACCAGGAAAGCATCTCGAAACACGCGC
The DNA here is from genome assembly GCA_963701135.1 of uncultured Chloroflexia bacterium. Taxonomy (GTDB): domain Bacteria; phylum Chloroflexota; class Dehalococcoidia; order DSTF01; family JACRBR01; genus CAYJMJ01. The sequence continues at coordinate 878,787 of OY969567.1, read as the reverse complement.
GGTCGTCGGCCGGCGTCTTCCCGAACTGGAAGGGGAAGATCTCGGTGGGGTCGACGCCTTCCGGGCCGCTGCGTGGCATGACGGGACGCTCCTTTGCGCGATGATCGCCGGCTCCACTCTACGCTGTCGGGCATGCCGCTGCATATCGATGGTCTGGTATCATCGGCGCACTCAGCGACGAAGGGAGATTCGCCCGTGACTCTCGAAATCCGCCCGTATCGAGAGGAAGAGACCGAGCAGTTCTACCGCGTGCCCGCCATCGTGTTCGGCAACTACACCGGCGAGCCTCGGCCGCAGACCGGCGGCGGCATGCGGCCGGAGTGGACGCTCTGCGCCTTCGAGGACGGCAAGCTGGCGACCGCGTACGGCGCGTTCCCGCTCGTCCAGCGGCTGAACGGCGGCAAGGCGCCGTCGGCCGGCGTGAGCTTCGTCGGCACGCTGCCGGAGTTCCGGCGGCGGGGCCACCTGCGCAAGATCATGGAGGCGGACCTCCGGCGCCGCTACGAGCAGCGCATGGAGCCGCTCGCCATCCTGTCGGCGTCCATCGCGGCCATTTACCCACGCTACGGCTACGCCGTCGTCACGACGTCCGTGCGCTATAACATCGACCCGCGCTGGATCAACGTCGCGCCGTCGGTGCCGGCGGCGCCCGGCACGTGGCGTGAGGGCTCGAAGGATGAGCTGCCGCTGCTCGAGCGGCTGTACCGCGAGTACTCCGGTCCCCGCAACGGCTATCTGCACCGGGGCACGTTCATGTGGGAGACGCAGACGCTCGGCCTGCACAACCCGTTCGACTCCGGCCCCGCGCTCGGTCCGAGCGTGATCTCCATTTACGAGGAGCGCGGCGAGCCCAAAGGGTATGTCACGTGGGCGGCGAAGTGGCTCCCGTCGTTTCACGGCGACAGTGCCGGGCCCGGGCAGCGCATCTGGGTGCGAGACTTCGTCTGGAACACGCCCGGAGCGTATCGCGCGATGTGGGACTTCTTCCGCACCTTCGACCTCGCCGTGCGCGTCCACGTCGACAGCGCGCCGATCGACGACCCGGCGCCGCACCTGCTGCTCGACCCGCGCGAGCTGAACGCCGCGCATCGCGACGTCATCCTCGCGCGCATCCTCGATCTCGAGCGGCTACTGCCGATGCGGCCGTACCGCGGCGAAGGCCGCATCGTGTTCGACCTGCGCGACGAGATGTGCCCGTGGAACGCCGGGCGCTGGGCGCTCGAAGCCGGCCAGGAGGGCAGCGCCGTCACGCGGACGAAGGACAGCGCGCAGCTTACGCTCGACGTTTCGGCGCTCGCGCAGCTCCTGTACGGCCAGGTCTCGCCCACGAACGCTGTCCGCTACGGCCGCGCCGAGGCGGCGCCTGATGCGCCGCTCGATCTCTGGGACGCGATCTGGCGCACGGACTACGCGCCGTTCTGCCCCAACCTGTTCTGATGATCGACCTGCCGATAGCCAGCCGTCCCGTTGGGCCAACGTCGAAGAGGAGGCAGCGATGAAGACCCTGTCGATCCCGGCGGGGCCGGAAGCACTGACCGCCGAGTGGCTGACCGATGCGCTGCGTTCGACGGGCGTCGTCGGCAACACCGCGATCACGTCGATCGATACGGAGGTGATCGGCGAGGGCTCGGGCTTCATCGGCCAGCTCGCGCGCGTAACGCTCGGGTACGACCGGCCGGAGGAGGGCGCGCCGGCGTCGCTCATCGCGAAGTTCCCAGGCGCGAGTCCGGCGGGCCGCGAGATCGGCAACCTGTTCGATTTCTACCGCCGCGAGATCTGCTTCTACGAGGAGATCGCCGGCGACGTAGAGCTGACGACGCCGCGCCTGTACTTCAGCGCCATGGACACGGACGCCCAGGAGTACGTGCTGCTGCTGGAGGATATGGCGCCGGCCCGCGTCGGCGACCAGGCCGCAGGGTGCACGCTCGCCGAGGCGGAACTCGCTGTCCGCAGTATCGCCGGTTTCCACGCGACGTGGTGGGAGCACCCGCGCCTCGATGAAGTATCGCACTGGATGCCGATCATCGATGCCCCGGTCCACCAGTCGGCGCAGCAGTCCTACCAGCAGGCGTGGGGGCCGTTCATCGAGAACTTCGGCGCGAAGCTCTCGCCCCGCATGCGGGAACTCGGGGCGCGGATCGGGCAGAACGTCATCAACTTGCAGTCGTCGGTCGCGGACCGGCCGCACACGATCGTGCACGGCGACTATCGCACGGACAACTTCTTCTTCGCGACGCCGCAGGGCGGCCCGCCGTTTGCCGTCGCCGACTGGCAGATCGCCAGCCGCGGTCGCGGCATCTTCGACGTCGCGTACCTGCTCTGCGGGGGCCTGGAGCCGGGCGAACGCAAGCAGCACGAGCAGCGGCTGGTCAAGCTGTACCACGACCTGCTGACGCAGGGCGGCGTGACCGGATACACCTTCGACCAGTGTTGGACGGAGTACCGGCGCATGGCGCTGTACGTGTTCGTGTACGTCGTGATCTCGCTTGGCACGTTGGACTTCGCGAACGAGCGCGGCCTGGCGCTGTTCAACGCGTGGCTGCACCGCGCCTCCGCCGCGATCGAGGAGCTGAACGCCGGCGAGCTCATGCCTGGTTAAGGCTGTGAGAGGTAGAGTCACGGGCAAGGTACTCAGGCCGCCACCTGCCCGGCGCACCAGATTCACAGGTTCGCCAAGAACTCATCTCTCGTGACGCCCGCTTGCGCGAGGATCTTGGCAATGGTCTTCGGCTTGAGCTCTCGCTTATGCTTCGCAACCACCACCGGTCGCGACAGGCCCGGCCGTGAAAGGATCACATGGCTGCCGCTCTGACGATCGATCTCGAGGCCGCACTTCTGAAGGGCCCGGATGACGCGCTCCGGCTGAGATGCGGGGAGTTTGTCCAAATTCAGGACGCTTGCTTCATGCGCTCGAATTGATCGGGAATCGGGTAGCCTTTTTCGCGGGCCACATCCAGCCAGAGTTCCATAGCATCGGCGATCATGTCGAGCGCCTCTTCGATGGTGTCGCCCGTACTGATGCAGCCGGGGAGCGCCGGGACGCTGATGACAAAGCCGCCTTCGTCTTCCGGCTCCAACTCGTACACTATCCCGTTCTTGATGATGTGAAAGGCGTCCATGGCCATCAGTCTACCACCGTTGTCGAGCCGCAGCGCCGGATATTGACGTTGCGACACCGCGCGTGCGCCGCTACACCAGCTCCGCGATCGAGCGGACGATGCGGTGCGGGCGGACGGGCACGCCCTCGGGCAGGCCGGCGCCGGCCGGGTCGACCCAGACGGTGTGCATCCCGAGCCTGTGCGGCGTCACGATGTCCGCCTCGAAGCTGTCGCCGACCATCCACGCAGCCGCAGCGTCGCAGCCGACGGCTGCGAGCGCGTGACGGAAGACGCGCTCGTCGGGCTTGCCGACGCCGAACTCGCCTTCGATGACGATGCAGTCGAAGTACTGTGCGAGCGCGTGCTGCTCGACGCTCCGGCGCTGGTTCCGCGCCTCGCCGTTGGTGAGCAGGGCCATGCCGACGCCGCGCTGGCGGAGGATCGCCAGCGTCTCGATCGCGCCCGGATAGGGTGCGATGGCGGCGGCGCGCAGCGCGCGGTAGTAATCGGCCAGGTCGTCGGCGACGCCGACGCTATCGAGGCCGAGGTCGGTGAAGGCGTGGCGCACGATCTCGCGGCTGGCGGCGTCGAGGTCCATGCGGCCCCGGTACGCTCGGTCCGGGTCGGCCCAGAACCAGGTGCGGCGAGCGCGGATGGCATCGTGCATCCGCGCGGGCGTGTGCGTGCCATCGCAGTGCTTCGCGCACGATGCGAGCCACGACTCTTCCATCCCGGTCGTCCAGTCCAGGATGGTGCCGTCCATGTCGAAAAAGATCGCCTTTGGCGCCGGATTCACGATGCGCGGCCTCGCAGCCATGCTTCGATCTGGTCGATGTGCTCGCGGTAGTGCTCGTCGGTGTTCGAGCCAACGATCTCCGACAGCGGCCGCCCGGGCGCCCACGCCGGAGCCGCAGCTAGCCGGTCCGGGGAGATCTGTTCGACCATCTCCGCGATCTCAGCGAATGAGCGCTTCGATGCGTCGAGGATGTCGGAGAGCGACAGCGCGCGGTTCTCCTCGTAGATGCGGGCGTTCAGTTTGTTGAGCGTGTCCACCGTGAACGGCCCTTCGAGCCGCGTGTCATCCCGGATCCAGCCGAGGCACAAGCGCTCCCACGCGCTGATGTGCGCGAGCACGTCCTTCACCGACCAGCCGTCGTCGAGCGCCGCCTCCGTCAGCCGTCGCTCGTCGAGCGGCGTGATGAGCGCGTCGAGCCGGGCGCGGTCGTTCTTGATGCGTTCGAGAAGCGTCGCCTTGTCGATGTCTGTCATCGCGGGGCCTTCGCTGCCTTCTTCGCGCGCCCGTTCGGCGCCGCGACTCGCTTCGACGCCGCGGGCGAAGGCTTCGGCACCGTCTTCGCGCCGTTCGACGACGCGCCGTTGCGCTTCGCCGCGCGCTTCGCGGCCGCGACCCGATCGGCTGGCAGGATCTTTCGCAGGTACTGGCCGGTGTAGCTCTCGGCGACGAGCGCCACCTCCTCCGGCGTGCCCTGGGCGATGACGCGGCCGCCGCGGTCGCCGCCGAGCGGCCCCAGGTCGATAATTTGGTCGGCAGTTTTCACCACGTCCAGGTGGTGCTCGATGACGACGACGGTGTTGCCCGCATCGACGAGGCGCTGCAGCACGCCGAGCAGGGCGCGCGTGTCCTCGAACGCGAGCCCGGTCGTCGGCTCGTCGAGGATGTACAGCGTGCGGCCGGTCGAACGCTTCGACAGCTCCGTCGAGAGCTTGATGCGCTGCGCCTCGCCGCCGGACACCGTCGTCGCCGGCTGGCCCAGGCGGATGTACCCGAGGCCGACGTCGCACAGCGTCTCCAGCTTGCGGCGAATGCCGGGGATCTTGTCGAAGTAAACCAGCGCCTCATCGACCGTCATGTCGAGCACGTCGGCGATGCTCTTGCCCTTGAACGTGATCTCGAGCGCCTCGCGATTGTAGCGCTTGCCCTTGCAGACCTCGCACGGGACCGTGACATCCGGCAGGAAGTGCATCTCGATCTCGATGTAGCCGTCGCCGGCGCACGCCTCGCAGCGGCCGCCCTTCACGTTGAAGCTGAAGCGGCCGGGCGTGTAGCCGCGCAGCCGCGCTTCGGGCGACGACGCGAACAGCTCGCGGATCGGCGTGAAGGTGCCGGTGTACGTCGCCGGGTTCGAGCGCGGCGTGCGGCCGATCGGCGACTGGTCGATGTTCACGACCTTGTCGATGTAGTTGAGGCCGCGGACGGCTGTCACCTTCCCCGGCCGCTCGCGCGCGTTGTAGAGGTCCTGCGCGGCTTTCCGGTACAGCAGGTCGTTGATCAGCGTGCTCTTGCCCGAGCCTGAGACGCCGGTCACGCAGACGAACATGCCGAGCGGCACGCGCACATCGATGTTCTTGAGGTTGTTCTCGCGCGCGCCGACGATCGTGATGGCTGCGCCGTTGCCGGGGCGGCGCGCGTCCGGCAGGGGCACTTCGCGCCGGCCGCTGAGATAGGCGCCGGTCATCGACTCTTCGCACGCCATGATCGCGTCGATCGTCCCCTGGGCGACGACGCGGCCGCCCTTCTCGCCCGCGCCCGGCCCCATGTCGATGATGTGGTCGGCGGCGCGCATCATCGCCTCGTCGTGCTCGACGATGAGCACCGTGTTGCCGAGGTCGCGCAGCCGCTCCAGCGTGCGGATCAGGCGCGCGTCATCGACCGGGTGCAGGCCGATGCTCGGCTCGTCGCAGACGTACAGCACGCCCATCAGGCTCGATCCGATCTGCGTCGCCAGGCGGATGCGCTGCGCCTCGCCGCCGGACAGCGTGCCGGCGGCGCGGTCGAGCGACAGGTAGTCGAGCCCGACATCGAACATGAACGTCAGGCGGGAGCGGATCTCCTTGACTATCTGTCGCGCGATGACCTGCTCGCGCTCGTTGAGCGCGGTCTTCGGGCCGCCAAGCTCCTCGATCCAGTCGCGCGCCTCGCGCACATCCATCGACGTGACGCTGACGATGTTGCGGCCGGCGACGGTGACGGCGAGGCTCTCCGGCTTCAGCCGCGAGCCCTTGCAGGCGGGGCAGGGCGTCGCCGACATGTACCGCTCGATCTCCGAGCGGATGTAGTCGGAGTCGGTCTCCTTGTAACGGCGCGCGAGGTTCGGGATCACGCCCTCGAACGTCGTGTCCCACTTGTTCGTGTGGCCGCCCGACGCGGTGTAGCTCAGCGTGAGCGGCGCGTCATCGCCGTACATCACGAGGTTCAGGTGCTTGGGGTTCATCTCGCTGACCGGCACGTTGAGCTTGAAGCCGTGCTTCTTCGCCAGCGCCTGCAGCATCCGCATGTACCACGTGTTCGTCGCGGCCGCGCGCGACCATGGCTGGATCGCGCCGTCCTCGATCGACACGTCGCGGTTGGGGACGACGAGCGCGGGGTCGATCTCCATCTTGACGCCGAGGCCCGTGCAGTTGGAGCAGGCGCCGTGCGGGCTGTTGAAGCTGAAGTTGCGCGGCGCCAGCTCGCCGACGTTCGTGCCGTCGAACGCGCAGGCGTAGTGCTCCGAGTACAGCCGCTCGCCCTCCCCCTCGACGTCGACCAGCACCGTGCCGCCGCCGAGCTTCAGCGCCTGCTCGACGCTGTCGGAGAGCCGGCTGGCGCTCGAAGCGCTGCCTTCGCCTTCGCTTCCTTCGGTGATCAGCCGGTCGACGACGACCTCAATCGTGTGCTTCTTCTTCTTGTCGAGGTCGATGTCCTCGCCCAGGTCGCGGATGCGGCCGTCGACGCGCACGCGCACGAAACCGGCGCGGCGCGCGTCCTCGAAGACGTGCAGGTGCTCGCCTTTGCGGTCGCGGATGATCGGGGCCATGATCATCAGCTTCTTCCCCGCCTCGATGCCGAGGATGGCGTTGACGATCTGCTGCACGGTCTGACGCTCGATCGGCCGGCCGCAGTTGGGGCAGTGGGGCGTGCCGGCGCGCGCGTACAGCAGCCGCAGGTAGTCGTAGATCTCGGTGACGGTGCCGACGGTCGAGCGGGGGTTGTGGCTGGCGCCCTTCTGGTCGATGGAGATCGCGGGCGAAAGGCCCTCGATGTAATCGACGTCGGGCTTCTCCATCTGCCCGAGGAACTGGCGGGCGTAGGCGGAGAGTGACTCGACATAACGCCGCTGCCCCTCGGCGTAGATCGTGTCGAAGGCGAGCGACGACTTGCCGGACCCCGACAGCCCCGTGATCACGACGAGCTTGTCGCGAGGGATCGTGACGTCGATGTCTTTGAGATTATGTTCGCGGGCGCCTTTGACGATGATGGCGTCCAGGGGCATCGGTGTTGGTCTCCTGGAGGTTAGGCGTTAGAGGTTGGAGCCTCGGCCGGGCAGGGTGCCGGGTGTCGGTCGCGAGTGATCCATCATAGCACGGGTGTTCGTTAGGGGATCGATGCTCCTGACAGCGTAGCGTCAGGAGGCAGAACGCCCAGCGTTTGGCGTGACGCCGCTTAGGAGCCGCAGCGACGCAGGTACGCGACGCTGTATCCGAAGGCGTACGTCTTGAGGTCGGGCGCAATTCGATTGATTTCGTCCTCCGGCTTGACGTTTTCGATCGTCACACAGTCGGAGATATACCGATCGTCCCGCCTGTCGAACTCGACCACTTGGTTCGGATCCCTCGCATCGGGTGGCTCTCGCAGGGCGAAACCCCCGTGCTGTCAGTTCAGTGCGGTAGTGTTCGAACGTCTCGTTGAAAGGCCGCCCCGATCCGTATAACACTAAGAACATCGTCGGACGTGAGAAGTAACCACCGCCAAAATGCAGCGAAAGGACTCGGTGCGTGTCATCTGGCTCGATTTCCCGGATGAACCCCGGCTCTCCGGGGCGAGTCAGGCGCATGACAACCAGTAGCGCCAGCGCCGCGACAATGGCCGCGGCCGTAAGCGCCATGACGAACTCTCGGGTGCGCGGTCGCCTCACGGCGCGATATTAACATGCGCGGCATCGAGGAAAACCAGAACTGGGCAGCGCCATCCCAACGCCCCGCTACCTCGCCGTCGCGTCGCGGAGCAGGCTCGCCAGGTCGGCGGTAAACAGATCGTACCGCAACCTCGCCTCCTCGGCCGATGCCTGGATGTCAGCTTCCGGCTTGCCGGTCTGCGCGTCGGTCAGCGCCTGGATCACGCCTGTGATCGAGCCGGTCAGGTGATCTCGCGACGTTCTGGGCGCAGGCGGGGAGCACAATGGCGCCGGCGTTACGGCTGATCCGCTGCAAGTCGGTGATGATGGACGAGAGCTGGTCAGAAGTCGCGCCCGTCGCTCGCGCCCTCGCGTCGTCGAACTCATCCAGCGTCTGCTGCGCGTTCTTGTAGGCATCGATCGCCTGTTGAGCTTCAGCGGCCGAACACCCGCTCGGCGCGGGTGTCGGCGCGATCACCGCCGTGGGCACGCTCGCCGCGACGGTCGTGGGCGTTGACGACGGCTTGCTCGATCCGCCGCATGCGGCCGCCGCGAGCGCCAGCGCGAACGACAGCAGGACGAGCGCACGCACCATCGATCTCCTCCGTCGGCGGCTTGCGCCGTCAGGCTAACACGCCGGGCCAGGCGCGCCCATTCGATCAGTGCCGGACCGCAGCCTCGATCAACACCGAGCGCGGTGGCGCGCGATGCGACAGCCTCTTCGCCCACGTCGTCGAGATCGCGGCCACCTCGTCGGCGTCCATGAACCGTGCACTCACGATCTCGATGCCGTGGCGGGCGTAGGCCGGTGCCAGCGTCTGGCGCGCGTACTCCGGCGTGATCTCCGGCAGGTCGCGCGCCTCGGCCGGCACCGGGTCATCGAAGATGCGCGTGTTGAGCACGATGCGCAGCGCCGCGCCGTCGCGCGCGAGCGAGGCGAGCGCATCGAGCACCACGGGCTCCGCGAGCATGATGCCGCGCATCAGGCTGCCCCACGGCAGCGTCACGAAAATCTCGCCGGCGACGCCGTGCAGCTCCGGCGGCAGATGTTCGACGCTCGCCACGACGTACAGCACGTTGGCGAGGCCCCCTCGCGCCGGCTTGCGCGCGGCCTTCGCCGAAAGCTCGCGCAGGTTCTCGCGCACGGGGTCGATGGCGATGACGAGGCGCTCCGGGTGCGCCTGCGCGTATCGATACGCGAACCGCCCGTCGCCGGCGCCGAGGTTGACCGTGACACGCTCATGCGTTTGGACGAGCGCGGCCAGCCCCGCCGCGTCCACGTTTTCTGTCTGCTTGCCGCGCACGACGATCATCGCCGTATTGTGGCATGAGGGACGGGGGAACCGCAGATTTCGCAGATTTCACAGATTGAATTGGGTGCTGATCGGGACGAGGCAAGCGACGTGCGAAGGCGGATTGAAAGCATGATGGACGGGGGGAACCGCAGATTTCGCAGATTTCACAGATTGGGTTGGGCGTTGATTGAGGAAAGGCGGAGACATGCGAAAGCGGATGGACTGACTGCCATCCGCTATCTGCGAAATCTGCGTAATCTGCGGTTTCTTATAGTTACACCGCGGCCGCGGCCTTCTGGGCGATCGTGGCGAACGCGCTCGGCTCGCGCACGGCGAGGTCGGCGAGCACCTTTCGGTCGATCGCGATGCCGGCCTTCGCCAGCGCGTCGATGAGGCGGCTGTACGTGGTGCCGTTGAGGCGCGCGGCGGCGTTGATGCGCGCGATCCAGAGCTTGCGGAAGTCGGCCTTGCGCTCGCGGCGGTGCCGGTAGGCGTAGTCGAGCGAGTGGAGCACGGACTCGTTGGCGCGGCGGAACACGCGGTGCCGCTGCCCCTTGTGGCCCGTCGCCAGGTCGATGATCTTCTTGTGTCGCGCGCGGGTCGTGACGCCCCGCTTCACCCTGCTCATGGTCCCCTCCGGGAGAACTGAGAACCTAGAACCTAGAACCTAGAACCTAAGTCGTGAACCGGGACTAGGTTCTAGGTTCTTGGTTCTAGGTTCTGCGAAGCGCTCTAGCGCTTCGCGTACGGCATCAGCTTGCGCAGCAGGCGCTGGCCCGGCTTGCTGACGACCATCATCTCGTCGATCTTGCCGCGCGCCGCCTTCGACATGCGGGTGCGGTTGTGGCTGATGTTGCCCTTGCGGCGCGTGAACTTGCCGGTGCCGGTCACCTTGAACCGGCGGGCGGCGCCGCGGTGCGTCTTCATCTTCGGCATGTCGTTATCCCTGTGTCTCCGCCGCAGCCGCTTCCGGCTCCGCCGCATCGGCGGCTGGCCGCCTTGAGCGCCGCCGCTGTCCGGCTCCGCCGCATCGGCGCTGGCCGCCTTGAGCGCCGCCGCCATGGCGGTCTCGCCCGATTCCGGCTGCGCGTCGTTCGCGCTGGCCTTCGGCTCGCGCGGCACTCTCGGCTTCGGCGCTGACTTCTGCGGGACGGGCGCCAGGTACATGTTCATGAAGCGCCCCTCCATGCGAGGGCTGGCGCTCCACGACGGCGTGCTCCTTCAGGTTCCCCGAGATCCGCAAGCAGCAGTTCGCGGCCGATCTCCGGGTGGGTGATCTCGCGCCCGCGGAACATTACCGAAACCTTGACCTTGTCGCCACCTTCAAGCAGCTTCTTGACGACCTTCGTCTTGAAGTCCACGTCGTGGGTGCCGATCTTCGGCTTGAAGCGCACCTCGCGCAGGGTCGCCTGCTTCTGGTGCTTGTGCGCCTCCCGCTCCTTCTTGGCCTGTTCGTACTTGAACTTGCCGTAGTCGAGGACGCGGCAGACGGGCGGATTGGCATTGGGCGCCACCTCGACCAGGTCGAGGCCGCGGTCGCGTGCCATTTCGAGCGCCTGCTGTATGGGGATTACGCCGAGCTTGTGACCTTCATCGTCGATGATGAGCACTTCCCGGACGCGAATCCGATCGTTGATGCGGAGATCTCTGGCTATACCGGGCCCCTCGTTACGAGCCGTTGGTTATGTCGTGCCCTTGATTGGAACATCAATATAAGCCATGTGGCTCATGCCGCGGCAATGCCGCCAAGTGAGGACTTACAGCAACACCAGCAGCGGCGTCCCCTGATCGACCCGCTGGCCGATGCTCACATACACCGCCTTCACCGTGCCGGCGCGCCGGGCGTGCAGCTCGTTCTGCATCTTCATCGCCTCGACGATGACAGAGCACCTGGCCCTCGCTCACCTCGTCGTCGGCCTTGACGGCAATCTCGCGCACGACGCCGGCCATCGGCGACTTCAGCACCCACTCGCCGCCGGCGTCGACGTCGAGCGACTCCGGTCCGCCCCGGCCGCCGCGCCGCCCGGTCTGCGTGTCGACGGCGATCGTCCGGCCGCCGACGATCGACGTGGTAGCCGGTCGCGCCCTCCTCGGCGAAGACGTCGTACGTCTTGCCGTCGACGATCAGCGAGTAGCGGGCCGAGTCGTTGATCCGCTCCAGGCTCACGCGAGGCGGTGCGGTCGCCGAGCTTGACGCGGAAGCCGCCCGCGTGGTCGGGCTCGACTTCCACCTCGTGCTGGTCGTCGCCGAGCCTCAGCCGATACTTCGCCGCCATCGGCTCCCCTGTTGTGACGGCGGCCGCGCGGCTCGCCAGCTCGCGGTCGCGCCCGGCGGCGCGCCAGCCGTTGCGCCGGACCCGGCGATCACCGCCGGTTGCGCGCCGTTGCGCGCGCGGCGGTTGTGCGACATGACGGCGGCGACGAGCAGCGCGACGGTGTCGTCGTCGCCGTGGCCGTCGGGCTCGATCATCTTGAACTCGTTGTCGAGGAAGCCCGTGTGCACCTCGCCTGCGACGAAGCGCGGGTCATCGAGCAGTTGCAGGTGGAACGGGATGTTCGTCTTGACGCCGACGATGACGTACTCGCGCAGCGCGCGCTTCATGCGCTCGATCGCCTGCGCGCGGTCGGCGCCCCAGCAGATCAGCTTCGCCAGCATCGGGTCGTAGAAGTACGGGATCTCGATGCCGCTGAAGATCGAGCTGTCGACGCGCACGCCGGGGCCGCTCGGCTCGCTCACGAAGTCGATGCGCCCGAGCGACGGCAGGTAGTTGTTGTACGGGTCCTCGGCGGCGATGCGGCACTCGATCGCGGCGCCGCGCAGCGTGCACGTCGTCCTGCGTGAAGCCGAGCGGCTCGCCCGCCGCGATGCGGATCTGGTCGCGCACGAGGTCGCGGCCCGCACAGCCACTCCGTCACCGGGTGCTCCACCTGGAGGCGCGTGTTCACCTCGAGGAAGAAGAACTCGTTGCGTCGCCGGGTCGAACAGGAACTCGACCGTGCCGGCGTTGTCGTAGCCCGAGGCCTTCGCCGCGGCGACGCCGGCCGCCATCATCCGCTCGCGCGTCGCCTGGTCGATGACGGTCGACGGCGACTCTTCGAGCAGCTTCTGGTGGCGGCGCTGCACGGAGCACTCGCGCTCGCCGAGCGCGACGGCGTTGCCGTGCGTGTCGGCCAGGATCTGGATCTCGACGTGGCGCACGGGCGAGAGATAGCGCTCGAGGAACACGCCGCCGTCGCCGAACGCCGACTGCGCCTCGCTCGATGCGACGCGCACGGCGCTCTCGATCTCCTCCGGCGTCTTCGACGAGGCGGATGCCCTTGCCGCCGCCGCCCGCCGCGGCCTTGATCAGCAGCGGGAAGCCGATGCCGGGCGCGAGCCGCAGCGCTTCGTCGGCGCTCGACGCGTCCTTCGGTGCCGGGCACGACGGGGACGCCGGCGGCGATCATCGTGCGGCGGGCGCTCACCTTGTCGCCGAGCAGTTTCACGGATTCGGGATCGGGGCCGATGAAGGTGATGCCGGCGCCGGCGCAGGCTTCGGCGAACTCCGTCCGCTCGCTCAGGAAGCCGTAACCGGGGTGGATGGCGTCGACGCCGGCGGCCTTCGCTACCTCAACGATCTTCTTGTAGTTGAGGTAGCTTTCCAGCGGCGGTCCCTCGCCGATGTGGTACGCCTCATCCGCGTACCGGACGTGGAGCATGTTGCGGTCGACCGTGGAGTACACGGCGACGGTGGCGATGCCCATCTCGCGGCACGTGCGCATGACGCGCAGCGCGATCTCGCCGCGATTGGCGACCAGGAGCTTCTTGAACACGAATCTACGCCCTGTTGCTTCGTTGCGCGCTGGCGGCGCGGCGGCCCACATCGATGGATTGCCCGGAACCGCGCTCGGGCGGGCGGGGAGACCTTCCGGCAGCGGACAAGGCTCTTCTTATCACAGAACGTGGGCTCGGGGTAGCGGCTGGCGGCCCGCCGGCTAGGCCGGCCAGCGGTTGCTGACGACGACGTCGATGCCGCCGGTGGCCTTCTGCACCTCGACGTGGGTGGCGCCGCCGCTCCGGCGGTACTGGAGCGAGACGTGCCCCGTCCCGATGCGCAGGCCGCGCACCTGGACCGTGTTGAGCCAGTACGGCAGGCGCGGATTGACGATACGCAGGCGCTTCTCCGCCGCCTCCGGCCGAAGGCCGAGGACCGCCTGCGCAATCATCGGGAACGTGCCGGCTGCCCACGACTGCGGCCGGCAGGCGACGGGATACGGCACCGGGGCGTTGTGCGGCGACCGCGCCTCGCCACCGAAGAGTTCCGGCAGCCGGAAGTACGGGAATGCGACCGCCGAATCGAAGAGCGCGGTCGCAACCTCGTTCAACTCTTCCTCGAACCCGTACATCTTGAAGCCCATGGCGGCGATGCTGTTGTCGTGCGGCCATATTGACCCGACGTGGTAGCCGATGGGGTTGAAGCGCGGGCTGCCGCCGGTGAGGGTCCGCAGCCCCCAGCCGCTGAACATATCGTTCTCCATCAGGCGCGACACGACGTCGCCCGCGTGGGCGGGGTCGATGAGGCCGGCCCAGAGGCAGTGCGCCGGGTTCGTCGACACGGACGCGACGTGCTGGCGCGCGCCGTCGAGCGCCATCGCGTAGAAGCGCTGGTCCGGCATCCAGAAGTCGCGGTTGAACGACTCCCGGAGACGCTGGGCCGCTGCGCGGTTGGCCGCCGCGAGCCCGGTCTCACCGAGCTTGTCCAGGATCGGCGCCAGCCGCAAACGCGCCGCGTACGCGTAGCCCTGCGCCTCGGCGAGCGCGATCGGGGCGTGCGCCAGCGTGCCGTTCACGTGGACGACGGCGTCCGACGAGTCCTTCCATCCCTGGTTGACCAGCCCCTTCGCCGAGCGCTTCTCGTACGACAGGTAGCCGTCGCCGGCGATGTCGCCGTAGGTGTCCATCCACACGAGAGCCGCGCGGATCGCCGGCAACAGCTCACGCACCAGGCGCAGGTCGCCGGTCCACTGGTAGTACTCGGCGACGAGCATCAGAAACAGCGGCGTGGAATCGATGCTGCCGTAGTACGGGCCGTACGGCAGCTCGTTGGCGCGCGACAGCTCGTCGAACCGCAGCTCGTGCAGCACCTTGCCGGGCTCTTCGTCGTGCGCGTAGTCGACGCGCTTCCCCTGCCACTTCGCCAGGAGCTTGAGCGTGCTTCGCGCGATCTCGGGCCGGTACGCCAGCATCTGCATCGACAGGATGCAGCTATCGCGGCCGAACAGCGCATCGAACCACGGGGTGCCTGCGGCGGGGTAGGCCTCGCCGATCTCGTTCTCGCTCCAGAGCATGCGGACATCGTGGAGCGAACGCGACATAACGCGATTGAAGAACTCGTTGTCGGTGAAGACCTGCGTGCAGCTCGTCGCCCAGCGGCGGTAGTCCTCGGCGACCATCTCGAACCGGCTGCACCTGCGCGGCGCTCGGAAGCGACGGGTTGAGCATGATGTTCAGTCGTAGCGTCGCCGTCTCGCGCCGCTGCAAGCGTGATGCGGAACAGCGCCGACGATTCGTCGAGGAAGTCGGGCTTCGTCTCGAACTCGATGCGCGTCTCGCGCTCGCGCTCGTCGATCCCCGTGTAGGAGTAGCGAATGCCGCGCTCCGTGATCTCGGGCTCGTGGTGCGTACCGTGGCGCTCGCGCTGGTAGCCGCGGACGTCGAAGATGTCCGAGAAGTCGGCGCCGAAGCGGTAGAGCAGGCTGAGCGTCACGGGGAAGGGGTTGAAGTTCGTCACGCGCAGCCGTTCTTCGACCAGGTCGGCCACGACGCGCTGCCGGCGGAACTCGATGCTGCCGCGCGTGATCGTGCGGCCCTCGTCCGTGGTGAGCGTCGGGTTCGTCATCACCTGCTCCATGGCGTACCCGAGTTCGGCGGTGGAGAGGAGCAGGACCGGCGCGATGCCGTTCAGGCTGAAGTCATAGGCGGAAAGATGGCGGGTGTCGGCGCAGTACATGCCGAAGCCCTGCGTGTTTCCCGCGGCGACGCTGCCAGTGGGGTCGGTGAGGAGGAAGACGGAGCGCTCACGAATGACGAGGGCATCGCGGATGTCCTCGATGCCCATCGGCTCGCCCTCGGGCAGGGCGAACCACTCGTCCTCGGTCTCGTGCGCGGCAGGCGGTGCGGAAATAGCCGGCTCCTGTGTTAATGGACGCGCGGCGCTCGCGGGTGCATCCCAATCGAAGGGGCCACCCGCAGCCGGTTCACGACGTTGCTGACCTGGTCGTGCCATCGCACGAGTTCCTCGATCGCCTGCGCCTGGGTGGCGGTGGCGACGCTCCCGCTGAGCGAGGCCACCCCCGCCGAGTATTCGACGGTGATCGCCCCGCGGGGCAGGTTCATAGCCCGCTGCACGTACTCGCTCAGGGCGCGGGCAACCTCAGTATCGGCCGCCCGATCCCCCTTCAACATCAGGTGATTCTCGACCCGGCTGACCGAAGCGCCCGCCCAGACGGCGCTTGCCAGGGCCTGGCGCTCCTCGGCGTCGCGCGCGGTCCCGTACAGGTACACCACGCCCTCCGAGACTTCCACCCGCACGCGACCGAGCGCCTCGCCGCCGAGACGCGCCATGGCCGCCATGACCTCCGCCGACAGCGTCCGGTCGTCGGCGTACTCGTGCCGGGCGACGCGCATCTCGTTGCGGATCGTGGCGTCCGGAGCGGCGGCGTGCGCCCGCTCGCTGGCCCGCCGCTTCGTGTCGTAGCATCCGGCGACCCCGTGGAGAGATACGTGATCGCCGACCACCTTGATCTCCAGGTCATCGATGGGAAGATCCGCGAGCGCGTCGCGGATGGCATCCACCAGCGGGTTGTTCGTCGTTTTCATGCGACGGCGCTCCCGTTCGCTGCCGCGGCGCTCAATGGCGCCGCGGCCTGCTCCGCCATCGGGATCGTGGGCGCCCAGCGAGGCCGCTCCGCGAGTTCCTCGTACAGCCGCGCGTATCGCTTCGCCATGATCGATGGGGAGAAGTGCGTCCGCACATGCTCGCGACAAACGTGCGGGTCGATGCGCGCCGATCGATTTCACGGCTTCGACAAACTCATCGACGTTGTCGACGACGAATCCGGTCCTGCCGTGGTCGATGATCTCCGGTGCGCTGCCACGCCGCAGCGCGACGACGGGCGTGCCGCACGCCATCGCCTCGGGCATCACGAGTCCAAACGGCTCTTCCCAGGTCAGCGGCATCAGCAGGCAGTACGCGGAGCGGTATAGCTCACGCTTGCGCTGCGCGTCCGCCTCGCCCAGGAATACGATCTGCTCGCCGTCGATCTGATCCTGGATCACCTCCTCGAAGAACTTGCGGTCGTATTGGTCGACTTTGCCTGCGAGAGCAGGCGGCGTCCCAGCCGCTTCGCCACTTCGATGGCGATGTGCGGGCCCTTCTCGGGCGCGATGCGGCTCAGGAACAGCAGGTCGTCGCTTTTGTCTTCCTGGAACGGGAACGAGTCGACATCGATCGCGTTGTAGACGTGCCCCATGAAACGTCCCGCGGCGCCATCGCCAAGCGGCCGCTTGCTGAGCGGCTGCTGATCGTGTTGTACGCGCCTTCGTAGCGGTCCCAGATGAACTGCGTGTCGGGCGTCACCAGGCAGTGCATGGTCGTCAGCATGGGCACGTCGATGAGGGTGGACATCACCATCGCAAGCTCACCCGCGTGGTTGTGCACGACGTCGAACTCGCGGGCGTAGCGGAGCGACGTGGCGATGTGCTGCCAGTCGTAGGGATTGCGGTCGTGCAGGTCGTCGGCCCGCCGCAGGCTGCGATGGTAGACCGCCAGGTGCTCGGCGCTGGTTTCCGAGTCACCGGAGGCGGCGAGCGTGACCTGGTGCCCCTGCGCGACCAGCTCCTCGGTCAGCAAACTGACGACGGCCTCCGTCCCGCCGTAGGCGGGCGGTGGCACGGCCTCCCACAACGGGGCAAGCTGCAAGATCTTCATGGGCACACTCCGGTCAAACGACAGGCAGCCACTACCCTGATGAACAAGAAGCTATGCGCTGTGGTTAGGTAGGTAGCGGCGGGTTACGAAGCGGGCCGCGAGGTGCGGCAGCCGTGCATCTTTCATACCACTACTGCCGCCACTTTTCAACAGCCCTGCGATATGTACCGTCACGGAAAGACCGGCCTGGGAGGTGCGGTGTTGTGGTTTCGCAATGGTTCATTGCCGCCGTGGCAATGAACTCATCGAGTGCGCCTAGACGTTTCGGGTGCCACGCGCCCGGACGGTTCGCGCCACCTCGCGCCGTTACACTGGACGCGGAGAGGTCGCCGGCGCGGCATGCGGCCGCTCGCCGCCATTAAGCGACATAACGAAACACATGGACCGATACGTACACGACGCCATGCTCGACATGCGGATCGCCCGCAACGAGCTGCATGGCTGCGCTCGATGAAGTGGAGCCGGACGACTGGCGGCGCTTCGTGCCGTACGGCTCGCGGACGCTGCATGACCTGCTGGCGCACATCGCCGGCGCCGACCAGGCGTGGGCGGTGGCGGCGCAGGGGCTGCTGAAGGGCGAGGCCGAGCAGCAGACGCCGCTGACGCCGGACGAGGCGCGCGCCGCGCGCGAGCGCGCCATCGAGCGGGGCCGCACGCAGCGGCCGGAGGCGCTGCTCGAAGAGATGCACCGGCGGCGCCAGTTGCTGCTCAGTCTGTACGAGCTGCTCGAGCCACGGCACCTGGCGCTCGCGCTGCGGTCCTTCGGCGAAACGCACAACTCCGTGCGCGAGCGCATCTGGCTCGGCTACCACGACCGCCTGCACGCGGCCGACGTGCGGCGCGCGCTCGCGATGACGTGGCAGCCGCGGCACCTGCGAGTTCCTGCCCGAGGTGAAGCCGGCCGTGCGGGCGCTCGCGCCGGATGAGACGCTGTACGTCGTCTACAGCGTCGACCCGGTGAACTGGGAGCGGCCGTCGCCGCTGCCGGGGTGGACGTACCGCGCGCTGCTCGCGCACGTCGCCACCGGCGACTGGGTGCTCCAGGGTCACCTGCGGCATATCATCGAGCACGACGAGGTCGCGCCGTGGCCGGACATCGGTGCAGGCAACGCGGAGCGCGTCGGCGAGCGACGGCTCTCCACCGAGCGCAAGCTCACGGGGGAATACCTATCGATGCGGTACGAGACGATGCGGCTGCATGTCGGAACTCCGGCCGGAACATCTCGCGCTCAAGATGACGCTGCCGTGGCAGCCCGATCGCGAGCGGCATATTGTGCTGGACTACCTGTTCGGCTTCGAGTTCCACGACCGCCTGCATCGCGAGCAACTCCGGCCGGCGATGAGGTACGCGCGATGACGGGAGGCCGGTGACATGCCGCTGTTTGGCCGCAAGCCCCGCGCCATCCCACAGCCGCCGGCCGAACTTCCGTCGGGCGAGGAGGTCGAGCGCGCCGTGCAAGCGACGTTGCTGCACGGCAAGAGCGCCATGAAGGGGACGCTGTACCTGACCAATCGACGCCTGCTCTTCGAGGCGAAGAAGGGCGATGCGCGCTGGATGGTGGTGCCGTTCACCGAGGTGAAGTCCGCCGGGCTGTACCCATGGCCGCACGTCGCGATGGGCGCGCCATCGAGCCGGCGGCAGTGCCTCGTCGTGGAGACCGTGGACGCCGAGCAGGTGTGGTGGGACTTCGGCACGCGCGAGGAGCAGGAGTGGCTGCCGCTGGTGCAAGAGAAAGCGCGCGCAGCCGCGGTACACGAGTCGGACGCCGGCTAACGCGCGTCGCCCGTCGCGCGCTCTCTCTTGCTCGGCGACGTGCCGGCGGAAACGTCGCACGGCGAGCCGCAGCGCCTCCTCGGCGTCGACGTCGCGTTCGCGGGCGAGCGCGACGATGCCGAACAGCAGGTCGCCGAACTTCGATGCCGCGGCGCCGTCCGTCGATGCCGCGATCTCGCGCACGGCCGCGGCGAGCGCGCTCGCGTCCGGCGCGGGGAGTCCCATGCCGGCTTTGAAGGCGCGGCCCTGCACCGACTGCGCCTGCGCAAGCGCCGGCATCGCCTTCGGCACGGCGTCGAGCAGCGGCGTGCCGGGGCGCTCCTCCTTCTTGAGCAGCTCCCAGTTGCGCAGCACGTCGTCCGCGCCCTCGACGACGGTGTCGCCGAAGACGTGCGGGTGGCGGCGGACCAGCTTCGCGGCGATGCCGTGGAACACGTCCTCGATTGCGAAGTCGCCCGTGTCCTCGGCCACCTGCGCGTGCAGCACGATCTGCATCAACAGGTCGCCGAGCTCCTCGGCCAGGCGGTGGGGTTCGCCGGCGTCGAGCGCGTCGAGCGTTTCGTACGCCTCTTCGAGCAGAAAGCGCTTCAGCGTCTCGTGCGTCTGCTCCAGGTCCCACGGGCAGCCGCCGTCCGGCGCGCGCAGTTGCGCGACGATAGACGCGCAGCCCCTCGAAGGAACGCGTGTCGTGCGTCAGCGTCAGCGGCGGCACGAAGATCGACGTCAGGTGATCGAACTCGGCGGCGTGGTCGAGCGCCGCCAGCGTCGACGTCGGCGATCGCGGCCTCGGCCGTGCCGGCGCCGCGGACGATGCGGACGACGTGGTCCGGAGGGTACGCGTCCAGCAGCGCGAGCTTGGCCTGCGAGGCCGCGCGCCGGTCGTACACCTGGGCGATGATGCTCGGCCGCTCCGGCACCAGCAGGCGTCGATGTTCGCCAAGCGCCAACGCGTCGAGCAGGAGCAGGCCGTTGGCGAGCGGGTCGAGGCCGAGCAGCGGCGCCAGGACATCGAGGAAGCTGACGCCGGCCACGATGCGGACCGGGAGGCCGATGTCCTCCGCACGGCGCAGCAGCTCCCGTACCGTGGCCTCGCCGAACGAGCGGGTGGCCCGGCACGGCGTACACGGCGCCCTCCGGCCGCGACGCCAGCTCCGAGCACGCGCCGGACGATCTCCTCGTACACGTCCTCGAACGACGCGCCGCGCTCGTACGCCTCGTCGAAGGAGTGGTAGCGGGGCCCGGCGGGCAGGCCTGGCGACCGTCGGGTGACGCGACGTGCGCAGCCACACCTCGCGGGCGGCGGCGAGCGTCTCGCGCGCTTCGACGGTGAGCAGCGACGCGTCTCCCGGGCCGAGCCCGATGATCGTGAGACCTTGGGATGGGGCCACGTCCGCATTATCGCGGGCCCGCGTGGGGCACGGAAGCTTGACGGCGAGGCAGATGCGTACGGTGCGCGATGCGCGGGGCCGAGGTAGTAAGCTCAGAACATGAGCGAGGGCGATGGCGGCGCCTCCGGCGGCGAAGAGACGCTTGACAAGGCATCGGCCGCAGGCAGAGAATGCGGATGTCGCGGCGGGGCGGCAGAGGGAAACCCACATGGGATTTGCCCGCATGCTCGCCACGCTGGTGTTCCTCATCGCGCTTCCCGTCGCGCTGATCACCACCAATATCCGGTTGCTCGCGAACGCCCCCGTCGTCTACGACTACGCCTTCGACCGCTACAACGCCGAGGACACGACGGGCCTGTCGCGCGCCGACCTGGACAACACCGCGGCCGCGCTACGCCGCTACTTCAACAACGACGAAAAGACGTTCTACTACACCGTCACCGAGGGCGGCCTGTCCGGTCCCGTGTTCAACGCGCGCGAGACGCGGCACATGGAGGACGTGAAGCGGCTGTTCAGCTACGTGAACCTGGCGCAGGAGACTGACCGTCGTCTACGTGCTGGCGTATGTGATCGCGTTCTTCATCTGGGCGCGCGAGGGCAACGTGCGGCAACTGGCGACGCAGAGCCTGCTCGGCGCTGGGGCTCGGCGCGGTGCTCCTCGGCGGGGTCGGCGTGTTCGCGGCGTTCGGTTTCGAGCTCGGCGTTCGACCGCTTCCACGGGGTGCTGTTCGCAAACGACTTCTGGCAGCTCAATCCCAGGACCGACCACCTCGTCCAGATGTTCCCCGAAGACTTCTGGCGCGACATGACGATCGTGCTCGGCGCGATGTGCGCCGTCGAAGGGCTGCTCATCGCGGCCGTCGCCGCCGTGTACCTGATGGGCACGCGGCGAGAGCGGCGGCGGCTGCCGGCGAGCATTGATGTGAATTCGTCAAGCACGCAAGCTGCCTGATCTCACACACGGATTGAGCCAGGCGGCGCGCTCACGGATACTGCCGCTGCGCCCATGGGAATGACCGCTCGTCTGTCTCGCAGCCTGTTGCCGCTCGCTGTGCTTCCCGTCGCCGTCTCGGCGCTGACGGGCGCGTGCGGCGGCGCACCGGCGCTGGCCACGCACCTGAGCTCCGGCTGCCGCGACGGCCGCCGGATCGCCCTGACGTTCGACGACGGCCCCAATCCTCCGTACACGGGCCAGATCCTCGACGTGCTGGCGAACGCGCACGCCCACGCGACGTTCTTTGTCGAAGGACAGGCCGTGGAGGCGCACCCGGAGATCGTACAGCGAGAGGTCGCGCTCGGCATGGCCATCGGCTCGCACTCGTACGCGCACGGCGACGATCTGCCGGCGATGAGCGCTCACGACTTCACCGATGACCTGCACCGCGCGGACGGGTCGGTCCAGGCGGCCGCCGGCTTCGCGCCGGCGCTCTATCGCGCGCCGTACGGCCACACGGGGGACACGATGCTGCGCGTGCTGCACACGGAGAGGTATACGTCGATAGGCTGGGACCTCGACTCCACCGACTGGAGCGACGCATCCGTCGACGCGATCGTTTCGAGCGTGCTGGACCAGGCGCACCCCGGCGCGATCGTGCTGATGCACGACGGCGGCCTGGGCGGCGGCAACCCGGACCGGACGACGACGCTCGCCGCGCTGCCGCGCATCATCGATGGCCTTCGCGGCCAGGGCTATGAGCTGGTGACGGTGCCTGAGCTGACGGGCGTTCCCGAATCGCGAGCCGGCAGTGCGCGGCAGGAGACGGCGTGCTCAGCGAACTGACCGTACCGCGCACGACCAGCGACTGGGCGCGCCTCGCCGCGAAGTGGCACGTCCGGCTCCAGTTCGCCGTCGCGTTCGGCGCGCTCGCCGGCACCGGCCTGATGTGCGCGATCATCCTGTCCAAGGGATTCTTCCTGGGATCGGATTCGGCGAACGACTACGCGCACATCTGGTACATCTCCGACCAACTGTTTCATCACGGCCGGCTGCCGCTGCACGTGGCGAACCTGGAGTCCGGCGACGCGCTCACGTTCCCGTATTCGATCGCCCCGTGGATGCTGACGGCGGCGCCGTTCGCGCTGGTGGGCGACCGCGCGGTGACGTTCGCGATGATCGCCGGCTTCGCGTTCTACGGCTACGCCGCGACGCGTGCGCGGCCGGCGCTGCGCGACCCGCGCCTGCTCACGATCATCTACATCAACACGTTCTTGATCGAAGGGCTCGTGTCGTTCCAGATGGCGTTCGTCTGGGCGTGCGGCTTCTTCTTCCTGTACGTGGAGGCGGTCGACAAGCGGCGTTGGATGCTGTCGTCATTGCTGGCCGTGCTCGCGATCACGACGCATCCGTTTGCCGGAGCGGCGGCGGTGGCGGCGTACACGCTGTACGCGGGCATCCGGCGCCCGCGCGACATCGTGCCGCTGGGCGCGGCGATGGGCGTCGCCGCGCTTGCCGTCGTGCCGTTCGCGCTCTACATCCATTCCGCGCCGGCTGTGGCATCGACCCGCGACAAGGACCTGATGGGGACGCTGCGGTTCATCGCGCGCTACCGGGGCCTGGTCGTCGCGCTGCCCTTGTTGGTGTCGGCGTTCGCGCCCGCGTTCCGGTCGATGTTTCTCATCGTCTTCATCGC
Organism: uncultured Chloroflexia bacterium; assembly: GCA_963701135.1. Lineage (GTDB taxonomy): Bacteria > Chloroflexota > Dehalococcoidia > DSTF01 > JACRBR01 > CAYJMJ01. Next base: position 855,737 of record OY969567.1, on the reverse strand, counting down.
GATGGCGTTGAGCTTCGCCGGCCGCGTCGAAGCGAAGAAGGTCAATACGTACGGCTTCGACCGCAACTCGCACCCTTTCTACGGCGAGTTCATCAAGTCGCCGCAGTTCGACCGCGGCCTGCGCTATCGCGTGCTGGAGCCGAACGACCGCGAAGACGGCGCGTACCAGTTGATGCGCGGCGGCGGCGTGCTCACGCAGGAGTTCTTCGACCAGAGCCAGTTCCGCCGATGGTGGAACACTCCGGAGCAGTACACCTGCTTCCTGGGGGCGAAGCACGTCGATGTGGTGTTGCTGGAGAAGGACTACCCGCTGAAGTTCTCCCAGAACGAGAACGTGCGCCTGGACGAACTGGAGAAGCAGGGCAAAGCGAGCGTCATCTACCGTGAACGGCGCGGCCGCTTCACCGCGTACGACGTCCGGCGCGCGCGCCTGAATGGCGCGCGGATGAAGGACTGCGGGTTCTAGCTGCTACTGGCGGCGGCGGAAGATCGTCGCGCCTGCGTTGTCGAACACCGCCTCGTAGCGGGCGTCGCCGCCCAGTGATTCGCGCAGGGCGGCGCAGCACTCCAGTTCGTCGTCGCCGATCTCAGCGACGACGCGCGGCGAGAGTCTCGGCAGGTACAGGTAGTCGTACTCGATCCCGCTCGTCGCGCTCCAGGCGTCGATGCAGGTGGGGAGCTTCGTCGCGCACTCCTGGAGCTGCTTGTTCGCCTGGAGACGGTCGTTGAAGACGTGGTCGGGCAGCCACTCGTACCCCTGCGGCGTGAGCGCGCTGACGCGGCCGGTGAGCGCGGGAAGCCATTCCAACGTGCGGTCGAGTCCCCACATGTCGCCGCTCACGACGAGAAACCTGCTCTCCGGCGGTGTGTCGGTTGCCGCCCACTGCATCGCCGCGCGCTCATCGAGCGTCATGGCGGTGAGCGGTTTCGGCATCGAGACCATGGCGGCTAGCACGCCGTACATGGCGACGCAGGCCACCGTCACCGCGGCCGCTGCGGGGAAGGCGGTGTGGGGCGGGCCGGATGCGCTGTCATGGGAGCGGCGCGATACGATCGGTAGCACGACCTCGGTGAAGGCGATGGCCGCGAGCAGCGCGAGCGGCACCGACGCGACTGTGCCGAGCGACCGCGCGTCCAGGATTGCCGTTGCAAGTAGCCATGCGGGAAGCATGTAGCGCCGCGAGGACAGGCATACGAGAGCGCCAAGCACGCCGAATGCCGACGCAAGCGGAAACAGCAGCTCGCTGGTGAAGCGGAAGCCGATGAAGACGACGAGCGGGTTCGAAGAGGAGACGTTGCGCGCGTTCATGGCGGAGACGAACGGCTCGAGGCCATGGCGGGCGATCACCGTGAGCCACCACGGCGACGTGAACAGCGCGACGCCTGCGCACACGGCGATCGATGCCAGCACGCCCATGCGGTGGCGGCCGTAGGCTGCGAAGAGGATGGCGCTGCTGAAGGCGGCGAACCACGTCATCTCGATGTGGCTGAGCAGGCCGAGTGAGCCGAAGAGCGTCGCGCTGGCGGCGAAGCGCCACCGGCGGCGCGTGAAGAGCAGGTACGCGGCATGGATGGTCAAGAGGGCGAACGCCACGCCGAAGCCCCGCGTGAGGCCGCCGCCCATGATCAGCCAGGCGAAACCGCGCGGCACCATGGCGAACGCGAACGCAGCCGCGACGGCGGACGTCCGCGACGCGAGCATATCGCGCGCGAGTAGGCCGACGATGGCGATCGTCGCAATGCTGCCGACGAGCGGCAGGAAGCGGAGCGCGTCGAACAGGCTGAGCGGCGTCGCGCGATCGACCAGGGCTGCGGCGTACAGGGTCAGCGGCGGGTAGGCGAACGGGATGCCGGCGTGGTTATACGTGGTCGTGGACGGCAGGACGTAGCCCGCGTGCTGCAGGTCGCGCGCCATCTGGTAGAAGAGCCCGCCGTCGCCGAGCGGGAAGTCGGCCGCGAAGACGAAGGGGGCGCGGACGAACACGCCGAGCAACACCACGGCGGAAAGCAGCAGCACGAACGAGCGCCGCGAGAGGTCGGGCGCGGTGTCCACCGCCGTGGCCTGCACCACGCGGAGGTCAGGGCGGCGGGCGCCGCCGGTTCGAGGTTGGCGAAGCAGCACGGATTACCCTGCCGAAGTATCGGCCAGGGATGACCGCCGGGAGAGGCGCCGCGCGGCGGCGTGGTTCCTAAGGGTTCACCCGCTGGGCGTGGCTACTTTCGCAGCTCGATCGGGATGTAGGTGAAGGGCACCGGGTCCTGCTGGCCAGGTCCGTAGGCGCGCGACAGCTCGTAGCGCAGCCAGCCGTTGGCCTCATCGAGCCACGACAGGGGCGCCGCGAGTTGCTCTATGTCGCGGCGGTTCGCCTCTTGTCGAAGCTCGGTCAGGACGTTGGACAGGTCGCGGGCAAGTTCAGCGAGGCGATCCATCACAGCCTCCTTGCTTGAATCACGGCGCGATTATACTCCCGCCGCCGAAGCGCACCAAGAAGGCTCCGGTAAGGGCGATGTTAACATGCTGTGATGCCCCAAAATTCTTACAGGCCGCTGCCCTCCATCGACCGCGTGATCTCCGACCAGCGGCTGGCCGGGAGACGCGTTGACGGACCGCTGGTCGAGGTCTCGCGCGAGGTGCTCGACGGCGCGCGGCGGCGCATCGCCGCCGGCGGTGAAGCGCCGTCGTTCGACGATATCGTCGCGGAGGTGGGCGCGCGGCTCGATGAGGAGCTGCGGCCGCCGCTCTACCCGCTGGTCAACGCGACGGGCGTCATCATCCACACGAACCTCGGGCGGGCGCCGCTCGCCGCAGAGGCCGTCGAGGCTATGGCCTCGGTCGCGGCCGGCTACAGCAACCTGGAGTACGACGTCGCGTCCGGCGCCCGCGGCTCGCGCCACACCATCCTGGAGCCGCTCCTGCGCCGGCTCACGGGCGCCGAGGCGGCCATGGCGGTCAACAACAACGCCTCGGCCGTGCTGCTGGCGCTGTCGGCGCTGGCGGCCGGCAAGGAGGTCGTGATCTCGCGCGGCCAGCTCGTCGAGATCGGCGGCGGCTTCCGCATCCCGGACGTCATGCGGCAGTCGCGCGCGAAGCTGGTGGAGGCGGGCACGACGAACCGCACGCGCGCGTCGGACTTCGAGGCGGCAATCGGCGCCAGGACGGCGGCCGTCATGCGCGTGCACCCCAGCAACTTCAAGATCAGCGGCTTCACCGAGACTCCCGCGCTCGGCGACCTCGTGGGGGTGGCGCACGCGGCCGGCGTGATGCTCATCGACGACCTCGGCAGCGGCTGCCTGCTCGACACGACGCAGTACGGCCTGCCGCCCGAGCCGACTCCACAGGCATCGATCGCGGCCGGCGCCGACGTCGTGATGTTCTCCGGCGACAAGCTGCTCGGCGGGCCCCAGGCGGGGCTCATCGTTGGGCGCGCGGAGCCGCTGGCGAAGCTGAAGCGCCACCCGCTGGCGCGCGCGGTGCGGCTCGATAAGGCGAGCATCGCCGGTCTCGCGGCGACGCTGCGGATCTACGTCGAAGGCGCGGCCGAGGTGAAGTTCCCGGTCTGGCGCATGATCGCCGCCCCGCTCGACGCGCTCGACACGCGCGCCGCCGCGATCGCTACGCGTATCGGCCCGGCGGCGCACGTCGTGGACGGCCGCTCGGTGGCCGGCGGCGGCTCGCTGCCGGAGGAGAGCCTCCGATCACGCATCGTCGCCGTCGCGCCGCCGCGCGGGACGAACGCCTCGGCGGTGGCGACGCGGCTGCGGTCGCGCGGCGTCGTCGCGCGCGTCGAAGACGGCCGCGTGCTGCTCGACCCGCGCACGATTGACCCGGCCGACGACGTGCGCGTGGCCGAGGCCGTCGCCGCCGCGCTCACCTGACGCCGGGGGCCGGATAGGCTAGCATGAGCGGCGGCCGCATCTGCCGCGCAGAGGAAGGCGCACCCGATATGAGCCTGGAGGATTTGCGAGCCGGCGCGAGCGTCGTCAGCCGCGACGGTGAGAAGCTCGGCACGTTGAGCCGCGTCGTCGTCAACAAGGACACGCTCGCGCTGACGCACCTGGTGGTCGATACCGGCGGATGGGGCATCACGCACGACCGCGTCGTGCCGCTCGGCGTCCTGCGTGACGCCAACTCCGACGAAGTGCAACTGAGCATGAGCGCCGAGGAGTTCCGCGACTTCACGGCGCCGTACGACACCGTCGTGTTTCAGCCGATCCCGGACGTCGAGCCGGGCAAGCTCGACCGGTCCGACCTCTCCCGTTTTGCGGCTTCGATCCCCGGGGAGCCGGGGCCGTTCATCATGCGCGACGTGCTGGCGAAGGCGCCCGATGAGGTTGACATCGCCAAGGACTCGCCGGTCTGGCGGCTCAACCCGCACGAGAAGATCGGCGAGGTCGAGCGCGTGATCTTCGACGGCGAGTCGCGCAAGATCACCGCGCTCGTCATCCGCCGTGGCTTTCTGTTCACGCGCGACGTCGTGCTGCCGGTGCGCTACGTGACCGAGGTCGTCGAGGCGGTCGGTGGCATCGTGCGCGCCGAGATCGACGACGCGTCGCTCAAGCAGTTGCAGGAGTTCCACCCGGCCGACTAGCGCCGGGGAACGGGAGGCATCGCCATGTCCGTCGTACTGGTCACGGGCTGCAGCTCCGGGTTCGGGATGCTGGCCGCCGTCGAGTTCGCCCGGCGCGGAGACGCGGTATTCGCGTCCATGCGCGACACGTCGAAAGCGGGCGCGCTGCGCGACGCGGTGAAGGCGGCAGGCGTGTCGCTCGAGGTCGTCGCGCTCGACGTGACGGACCGCACGTCGGTCGATGCGGCCGTTGCGACGGTGATCGCACGCGGCGGCCGGCTCGATGTGCTGGTGAACAACGCCGGCGTCGGCATCCATGGCCCGATCGAGGAGGCGGACGACGACGAGGTCGCGCGCGTCTTCGACACCAACGTCTTCGGCCTGCTGCGCGTGACGCGCGCCGCCGTGCCGCAGATGCGCGCGCAGGGCAGCGGCACGGTCGTCAACGTCGGCTCGCTCGCCGGGAAGGTGTCAGCGCCGTTCGGCGGCGTCTACGCCGCGAGCAAGCACGCCGTCGAGGCGATCAGCGACGCGCTGCACTTCGAGCTGCACCCGTTCGGCGTGCGCGTGGTGCTCGTCGAGCCGGGCGGCTTCGAGACGCGCTTCAGCGACAACCGCATCTTCGAGCGCCGCTTCGGCGAAGGATCGCCGTACGCCGAGCTCGACCGCCGCTTCGCCGAGCGCGGGGCGCGATTGCCGGGCGCCGGGCAGCGCGGCGACGCGCAGGCCGTCGCCAACGTCATCGTCGATGCCGCGAAGGCCGAGCAGCCGAAGCGGCGCTACCTCGTCGGCCAGGACGCCGAGATGATCGGCGGGCTGCACAAGCAGATGTCGGACGAGGACTTCGAGAAGGCGATGCGCACCGCGCTCGATTTCTGGGACTGACGTGCCATCTACGCAGGCCAACACAGTACGTGACGCCGGGCGCGCGCCGCTGCGCGTGCGCGACCGGCTGCTGCCGCTCGGCCGCCGCACGTACGTGATGGCGATCCTCAACCTGACCGACAACTCGTTCTCCGGCGACGGCACCGGCGCAGACCTCGACGCGGCGGTGCGGCGCGCCGCCGTCGCCTACGCCGAGGGCGCGGACATCATCGACGTCGGCGGCGAGAGCGCGCGCGCCGATGTGCCGGTGCGCGACGCCGCGGAAGAAGCGGACCTGGTCGGCGAGGCCGTACGCCGGATCGCCGCCGAGGTCGACATCATCATCTCGGCCGACACGTACAAGCGGCCGGTGGCCGAGGCGGCGCTCCAGGCAGGCGCGCGCATCGTCAACGACATCAGCGGATTCATGTACGACACCGGCACGGCGGAGGCCGCCGCGCGCTACGGGGCGGCGCTCGTCATCAACTACACGTACGAGCGCCCGAAGGTCCGCCCGGCCGAGCCGCCGCGCTACGACGATTTGATCGCCGCGCACCTCGACTTTCTGCGCGGGCGCATCGGCATGGCGAAGGCCGCGGGCGTGGCCGAGGATGCGATCGCGGTCGACCCCGGCATCGCCTTCGGCAAGTCGCACGACGAGGACCTGGAGGTGCTGCGCCGCCTCGGGGAGTTCCGCGCGCTCGGCCGGCCGCTGCTCGTCGCGGCGTCGCGCAAGCACTTCATCGGCAGCGTCACCGGGCTGCCGCCGGACCAGCGCGACGAGGCGACGGCGGCCGTGACCGCGCTCAACGTCGCGTACGGCGCCGACATCGTGCGCGTCCACGACGTGCACGCCAACGTGCGCGCGGTGCGCATCGCCGATGCGATCGTGCGGGGTCATCTCGGTGACTTCGCGGCGACGCCGGAGTCGTGGCCGTGGCGGCGCGAGGCGCGCCCGATCGCCGGCACGACGATCAAGCGCAACGCGCCGTGAAGCGTCGTCTGTTTACGTCCCGGCGAGCTTCTTGATCACGGGCGCGAGCGGCTCGAAGCCGTCGCCCGAGATCACGATGTAGGAGAAGCCGAAGCGCTCGCGGCGGCGCTGCAGGTCTTCCGCGATCTGGTTGACGTTGCCGAGCAGGACGTGCGGCGCATCGGGCAGCTCCGGCGGCGTGACGCCGAAGCGCGGCGCCAGCCGTTCCGCCATTCCCTCGCGGTCGTCGGTGACGATCGCGGCGAACACCGTCACGTTGAGCTCGATGTCGTTGAAGCGCGAGCCGGCGGCGTCGCGGATCCAGCCGATCTTCTCGGCCGTGGCGGCCGCGCTGCCGGTCAGCATCACCTCGCGGTTGACGACGCCCTCGGTGAGCTGGAAGTTCACGCCGACGATGTCGGCCTCGCGCGCGGCGTAGCGCAGCACGCGCTTGCCGCCGCCGCCGATGAGGATCGGTGGGTGCGGCTTCTGCACCGGCTTCGGCAAGCCGTTCATGTGCACGTTGTAGTGCTTGCCCTCGAACGACACCGGCTCCTCGCCGAACAGGCCCTTGATGACCGCGAGCGCCTCCTGCAGGCGCGAGATGCGCACGCCCGGCGCGTCGTACGCCATGCCCGCCTGCTCGTAGTCGCTCGACATCCAACCGGCGCCGATGCCCAGCTCGAGCCGGCCGCCCGACAGCACGTTCGAGCGTCGCCGCCTCCTTCGCCAGTACGACGGGGTGCCTGTAGTCGTTATCCAGCACCAGGCTGCCGATGCGGAGGGTGGTCGTCGCGTCGGCGGCGGCCATCAACGCCGGGATGGGCGCGTACTGGTCCTCGAAGTGGTCGGGGATGAAGAGCGTCGAGAACCCCAGGTCCTCGATCTTGCGGGCCTTCGCGGCCCAGTCTTCGCGGGAAGCGGCGCGCGAGGTCTGTACGCCGAAGCGGAACTTGTGATTGCGCCCCATCGATTTCCTCCAAATTGATGTAATTTCCGGCAATCATAGAAGTTCGGCGTTCTACGGCATAGCGCCAGATGGCCGGTTAACGCCACGCCAGCACGACGGTCGCCGCCGCGTCACGGCTGGCCGCTGATCACCGCCTGGCCGCCGGTGAGCTGCACGCTGATCCGATGGTCGAGTTCAATCTGGTCCGTCTGCTTGTCGATGATGCGCGTCACCAGGCCGCGGAACGGGCGCATGACGAACGACGGGAGCGCGCCGACCTCGATGGAGTCGAGCTTCGCCGTTGGATGGCGGCCGCTCAGGTCCACGCTGCCCTTCACGCGCACATCGACGTCGGGCCCGAATGGCGTCGATACCTTGCCGCTGACGTTGCCGCGCCCCGGCTCGAAACATACCCGCACGTCGCTGACTGGTGCGTCGGTTTGCGCAAGGAACTCGCGCGTGCGCGACGTTGCCTCGCTGTCCGTGACCGCGAACGAGGCCGATTGGCCGGACGTGAGCTGCGCGTTGAGCGCGAGCCATCGTTGGTCGTACGACTGCGCGAGCGCGGGGTTGACCTGCAGGCTGCGGCCGCCGCCGCACTGGCCGGGGCTGCCCTTGAAGGTAAGGAGCAGGAACAGTCCGGCGAGCAAGAATGGCGCGAGAAACAGCAGGAACGGGAGCAGGCAGAACAGGCGCAGCATTTTGGTTCAGCCGCCGGGGGGCGGCGTCGGCGTCGCCGCCGGCCCGATCGAGAAGGTCTTGAGGATGTAGTTGTCCTCATCGGCAGGCGTGAAGCACTCCGCCTTGTACGTGCCGGGTTGCTCCATGACGAAGTCGAACGAGAAGTTGCCGGGGAAGGGCGTCGCCTTAGGGCCGCCGAGCGGCAGTTCCGGCGCCAGTTCGCCCCCCAGCTCCTTCACCATGTTCTTGCCCTGCCGGATCTCGCACTCGATCACGACCGCCACGGGGTTGTTCTGCTCGTACCCGACGGCCGCCGTCAGCGGCGCTCCGGCAGCGAGGTCGCCGGTGATGGTGAGCGATTTGAAGAACTCGGTCCCCTTCTTTGCGCTGCTCAACTTCACCCCGCATCCGGTGAAGAGCGTGGCGGCGAGGAGCAGCAGCGAAAAGGCGCGGGGGAATCTCACGTTGACCCATGCTAGACGGCGCGGGATCGGGTGACAAGGCGAGTGTCGCGCCCTGTTGACGAAATCGCAAATCAGGCGAGTGACGCCTTGGCGAGCGAGCCTTCGATCTCCGGCGTCAGGTCGTAGCCGCCGACGATCTTCGTGTCGCCGGCCATGATGCGGCCATCCTCCAGCCGCAGGCGGCCGTCGGCGAACGCGCGCAGCGTCTCGACGACGAGCGGGAGTTCCCGCGCGGCGCCGCGCCGGCGCATCTCATGGAAGAGCGGGTTCGACTCGCCGTCCGTCTCGCGGATCTCGTCCACGGTGCGGTTCTCGACGCCGCGCCAGAGCAGGTCGATGGTGGCGCCCCGCAGCGGGTAGGTGCAGTAGGTCACGATCGACCCCTCATCGAGTTCGGGCGTGACGAGGTGGATGCGCACGCCACCGTGGTCGACGCGCTGCTCGATGAGCTTCCACGTCACCTGCTGCCAGGTGCCGGCCGGCTGGCCCGGCGCGGCCGGATGCAGGTTCAGCAGCGGGTGCGATGCGAGCAGCGGCGGTGTGGTGATCAGCATGTAGCCCGCCAGCATGCCGACGTCGTACGCGTAGCCGGACAGCGCGTCCGCGACCGCGCGGTCATACTCGGTGCGCCACGCCGGCAGGGGCCGGCCCGCGCGCGCTACCGCGCCGCCGTGCTCGCGGCGGAAGCGTTGGTCGGACAGCGTGACGAGGGGGATACCGTACGAGCTCACCTGGTCGAAGAGGACGTCGGTCATCTCGAACTGGCCGGGCTCGCGATTCGAGAAGACGAACGCGATCTCGGCGTCCAGGCGCCCTTCGCGGATCGCCTCAACCGTCGCGCGGAGGAGCTTCTGCGATCCTTCGCCGCGGCCCGTGGAAAACCAGCCGATCTTGAGCACGCGCCCTCCCGCCTCCTGCTTACGGTAGCCCTTGCCGGTCGGGCTGGCAATGGTCATGAGAACGGATCGTCCTCATCGACCGGTTCGTCGTCCGAGACGTATTCGTGTTCTTCGGGCGGCTGGTCCTCGGCCGAGCCGTTGGTGCGCGCGGGGATCGGCGCGAACGACTCCCGCAGCTTCGTGATCTTCAGCTCGGCGCCGTCGAGCCGGTCCTGGCACTGGCGGGCCAGCGTCATCCCCTCCTCGTAGAGCGCGATGGCTTTCTCGAGCGAGAGGCCGCCTTGTTCGAGCTTGCCTACCGCGTCCTCGAGCCGGGCGTAGAGTTGCTCGAAACTCTCCTGCTTCGCTTCCTTCGCCATGCGACCTCCTACGCCCGTTCCTCGGGCATGGTGAATAGCGGCGCCTGCGCATCGGGCACGCGGCGGGTGAGGCGCTTGCGCCGCACGGCGCCGCCGGCAACCTGCGCTCCGAACGTGCCGTCCTTCACGCGCACCTCCAACGCATCGCCCGGCCGCGCATCGCCGACGCTCGACACGACCGACGCGCCGCGTTGCACGATGGCGTAGCCGCGGTCGAGCGTCGCAAACGGGTCGAGCGCTTTCAGCCGCCAGACGCAGCCGCCGACCCCCTGCACGGCGTTGCGATGCGCGCGCTCCGCCGCCGCCTGCGCGTGGCGCGCCATCTCGTCGACGCGCTGGCGCTCGCGGTTGACATCGGGCGCGCGCCGCTCGATGAAGCGGACGCATTCGCGTACGGCTGCTTGCTCAACGCCCAGCCGTTGCCGCAGCACCGACTCCATCGTCCCCGCCGCGACGCCAAGCCGGACGCGCATTTCGAGCCGGTCCGGTGCGACGATCTCGGCAGCGGCCGAGGGTGTCGGTGCGCGCCGGTCGGCGACGAAGTCGGCGATCGTCACGTCCGTCTCGTGACCGACCGCCGAGACGACGGGCGTCGTGCTGGCGAAGATGGCGCGCGCGACGAGTTCGTCGTTGAACGCCCACAACTCCTCGATCGAGCCGCCCCCGCGGCCCGCGATGATCACGTCGATGTCGCCGAGGCGGTTGAGCTGGTCGAGCGCGCCGATGATGCCGGGCACCGCATCCGGCCCCTGCACGGGCGTCGGCGCGAGCACGATCTCGGCGAGCGGCCAGCGGCGCTCGAGCACGTGGCAGATGTCGTGGAACACCGCCCCCGACTCCGACGTGACGACGCCTATGCGGTGCGGGTAACGGGGCAACGGGCGCTTGCGCGACTCGTCGAACAGGCCCTCCTGTTCGAGGCGCGCCTTCAACCGCTCGAACTCCGCCTGCAGCGCGCCGACACCCTCCGGCTGCACGAACTCGACGTAGAACTGCAACTCGCCACGCTGCTCGTAGATCGAGATGCGTCCGTGCGCGACGACCGCGTGGCCGTTCTCGACGAGGCGCGATGTCGTGTTCGGCGGGCCGCCGCGCCGCTGGAAGAAGGCGGCGCGGAGTTGCGAGTCGCCGTCCTTCAGTGTGAAGTAGACGTGGCCGGACGCCGGGCGGCTGACGTTCGAGCACTCGCCGGCGATCCAGATGTCGCCGAGGTGGGTGTTCGACTCGAACAGCTCCCGAAGGTACGACGTGACTTCGTGGACGGCGTAGACCTGCACTCCCGCATTTTCGAACAAATGCGCGGATCAGCGCAATGCGCCGAGACGGCAGCAGGGGCGGGAGGATCTGGCGGCGCGGTCCGGGAATCGACGCGTTGGGCGCTTACGCGCGCTCCTGGTACTCGCCGGTGCCGGTGTTGACTTTGATCTTGTCGCCTTCGTTGACGAAGAGCGGGACGTTGACGGCGAGGCCCGTCTCGAGGGTCGCGGGCTTGGTGGCGCCCGTCGCGGTGTCGCCCTTCACGCCGGGGTCGCACTGCGTGATCGTCAGCACGACCGACGACGGCAGCTCGATGCCGATCGGCTCGTCGCCGAGGAACAGCACATCGCACGTGCCGTTCTCGCCGAGAAAATCCTTCGCATCGCCGACCTGATCGAGCGTGAGCGGCACCTGGTCGTAGGTCTCGGTGTTCATGAAGTACATGATGGCGTCGTCCGCGTAGCTGAACTGCATCGGCACGCGTTCGACGCGCACGCGCGGCCACTTCTCGCCGGCCTGGAACGTGCGCTCGATGATGTCGCCGCGGCGGACGTCGCGCAGCTTCATGCGCATCTGCGCGGAGCCGCGGCCCATCTTGATGTGGGCGAACTCCATCACCTGGTAGACGCGACCGTCGAGATCGATGGTCGCGCCGCGCTTCATGTCGCTCGTGGAGATCATGGGGAGATGCCCTTCCTGAACGTCGTTTCGACTGAAAAGCTAGCTGAAAGCGCCGCCTCGCTCCAATCGAGCGCTAACCGGCGAACTGTAGCTTCGGCGCCCGGCTCATGACGCGCGCCTTGCCGTTCTCCATGACCACCATGTCCTCGATGCGCACGCCGCCCCAGCCGGTGATGTAGATGCCGGGCTCGATGGTGAACACCATGTTGTCCTTCAGCTCGTCGGTCGACGTACGGGCCGACGCGCGGCGCTTCGTGCACTTGCAGCCCGATGCCGTGCCCGAGGCCGTGTCCGAAGGTGTCGCCGTAACCGGCGGCCTCGATCACGTTGTGGGCGATCATGTGGCACTCTTCGCCGGTCATGCCCGGCTTCACCATCTCCTCGGCCGTGAGCTGCGCGGTGAGGACGATGTCGTAGATCTTGCGGAACTGGTCGTCGGCCTTGCCGAGGAAGATCGTGCGCGTCAGGTCGGACATGTAGCCGCCGACGTCGCACCCCATGTCGATCACCACGCCCTCGCCGGCCTCGAGCTTGCGGTCGCGCGGGTACGCGTGCGGCATCGCGCCCCACGGCCCGCCGGCGACGATCGTGTCGAACGACAGGCCGTCGCCGCCGTGCTCGCGGATGTACTTCTCGATCTCCCACGCCACCTGCTTCTCGGTCCAGCCCGGCTCGACGCGGCTCGGCGACGTGCGTGAACGCCGCATCGCCCAGGTCGACCGCCTTCTGCAGCGCCTCGACTTCGGCGGGTTCTTTGAAGAGGCGCAGCGACTCGACGAGGTTCGGCGTCGGCACGAGCTGCGGGCCGCTCCGCCTCGGGCAGCGTCGCCAGCGACTTCTTGAGTTGCTGGTGCGTGGCCACGGTCATGTCGTTGGCCTCGAAGGCGATCTTCTTGCCGCCGAGCCCGGCGAAGAGCGGCGGCGCCCACGCGTCGAAGCCGCCGACGGTCTTGTGCAGACGGAAGTCGGGCGCCTGCGCCGCGCTCTGTTCGTAGTAGCGGAAGTCGGTCGCGATGATCGCGTCGTCGGCCGTGATGAGCAGGTAGCCGGCCGAGCCGGTGAAGCCGCTGAGGTAGCGGCGGTTCTGCGTGTTGGAGATGAGCGCGCCATCGAGCTCGTGCTTTTCGAGCGCGCGGCGAAGACGCTGGACGCGGTTGTTCATCGTGCGATCCTTGCTTATGCGGTCGTGAAGATGGTGGCGATGAGGTCGCGCGCTTCGGGCCTGCCCGTCACGCGCAGCACGACGGCGTTATTCGTCTTGCGCATCGACGAGGTCGAGGAACGAGCAGCAGCGCGACTCCAGCTCGATGTAGCGCAGGACGGCGTCCCACGAGTCAGGCGTGAACGAGACCTCGATGCCGTCCTCGAGCTGGCGCACGGGCGGCACGATGCCGCGGCTCAGCTCTTCGCGCAGTCCGGTGCGCGCCATGTCGTTCGCGATCGTGAAGTCGCACGCGAGGTCGCCGTCCGGGTCCGCGGCCCGCAGCTCGATGAGGTCGATGTCTCGACGGGGCACCGCTACTCCGTTCCCTTGATCATCGTGACGAGCGCCTCGACGGCGAGCAGGTAGCCATGCGTGCCGAGGCCGACGATGGCGCCGTTGACGACCGGCGACAGCAGCGACTCGTGGCGGAACGGCTCGCGCTTCCACACGTTGGAGATGTGGACCTCGACGGCCGGCAGGCCGGAGCCCGCCACCGCGTCTCGGAGCGCGATGCCGTAGTGCGTCAGCGCGCCGGCGTTGATGATCAGGCCGTCGGCCTCCGCCTGCTCCCGCTGGAGCCAGTCGATGATGGCGCCCTCGCCGTTGGCCTGGAACGCGCGCACCTCGGCGCCCAGGGCGCCGGCCCGGTCGGCGACCGCTCGCTCGATCTCGGGCAGGGTCGTCCGGCCGTAGATCTCCGGCTCGCGGGTGCCGAGCGTGTTCAGATTCGGGTCCGTTGACCAGCAGGAGGCGCATCGGGGCATTGTAACGCGAGATAGACGAATTCGGCAGCAATCGGCCAGAACCGGCTCCCGTATAGGTGTGGTTCCCTACGCGGACTGCCGAAAACTAGATGAGGGGTAGTGGCTTTGGGCCGCTATGGGAGTCCGCTCATGACCAAGAACCTCGACGAAGACCTGATCGAAGCCACTATCCGGCGCGTCGCGGAGGCCAAGGCCGCGCGCGAGACCGGCATCACCGAGCCCGAGCTTGAGGACGAGCCCGTCGCCGAGGCGCCGCCGCCGGAGCCCGAGGCCCCCGCAAGTGCCGCGCCGGCCGTCGATGAGGACCTCATCGCGGCGACGATCCGCCGCGTGGCCGAAGCGAAGGCATCGCAGGCGGCCGTGCCTGCCCGCCGAGCCCCTGTCGGCGCGCCGCCCGTGTGCCGGCCGTCGCCGAGGAGCCGGAGGAGCCCGTCACGCGGCCGGTGGTCGCGCCGAGGCCGCTCCGCGCCGTGGCTTTGCAGCCTGACGAGCCCGCGGGCGACGATGGCTGGCATAGCGCCGTCGCCGAACTGCGACAGGAGCTGGCGGCCACGCGGCGCGAGCTGCACGACCTCTCGGCGCGATTCCGTGCCGCCGAGACGCGGCTCGGTGACGGCAACCACCATGAGGCGCGCTCTGCCGAGTTTGAGGCGACGACTGGAACGATGCGCCGCAATTGCCGCGCGTCACCCCCGGGCTGCCGCCGCGCCCGGCGATCCTGCGCGATCCGTCGCCCCACACGGCGACGGCCGAGCAACTGGAGCCCGAGCCGGAGGAGACGGTCATCGACACGCGGCCGATCCCGAAGCCGCTGCCACCCCTGCACCCCGAGCCGAAGCGCGGACTTGACCTGCTGCCGCGCACGTACCGGATCACGGTCGAAGACAAGCGGCGAGGCGTCGACCTTGTGCCGCTGCACCGGGCGCTGCTCGGCATGGACGGCGTACGCGACATGTCGCTGCTCAGCTACAGCAACGGCGTCGCCATCGTGGCGGTCGAGACGATCGACGAGATCGATCCGCGACGCGCTCGAGAACGCCGTTTCGCGGGCGATGTCGCGCGAGCGCGAAGGTGGAAGTGCACAACGACACGACGATGGTCGTGAAGCTGGCCGAGGAGTAGAGGCAACCGCATGCGCTGGCTGCCGCTGAAGAAAGACGCGAAGGGCAACCGCCGGCCCGAGCCGTTCGTCGCGATCGAGTCGCTTGACTCGTCGCGGCCGGAGGGCCGCGAAGGTCGGCTGTTCGACCTGGTGATCCTGTCGCTGTTCCTGCACAGCGCCGGAAGCACGCAGGAGATGGTCGGCGCGTTCCTCGAGCAGTCGCCGGCCGTCACCGAGGCGATGTTCGTCTACCCGCTGATTCTCGACAAGAAGCGCGACGTGCTCAGCGCCGCGCCGCTCGAGGGCATCGTCGAGCCGCACCTGGAGCGGGCGATGGATGCCTTCCAGGAGGACCTGACCGGCGATCGAGCTCGACCTGCCGGTCAACCACTTCCGGCGGCTTGTCATTGAGGGCGGCGAGGTCGTCATTCGCGACTCGATGGGCGACTTCTGGGGCGGCGCCATCCCGGCCGAGACGGTGCGGGCGGCCGAGGAGAAGCTCGGCATCAAGAAGGTCGCGCTCGTGCCCGATGCTCGTCGAGGGCGAGCCGTACGGCATCGTGGCGTTCGCGTTCGACCAAGACGGAGATCGATGCGGAGATCGTCGAGCTGCTCGTCGGCCACTTCACGCTGGCGATGCGCGACATCGCGACGCAAGAGGACACCGCGCGCTTCAACGACATCGACCCCGTGACGTGGGTGTACAACCGCCGCTACATCGGCGAGGCGATCGAGGCACGAGCTGTGCGCTGCGGCCGCTACGCAAAGGCGCTGTCGCGTGGTCGTCATCGATCTCGACGACTTCGGCGCATTCAACTCGCAGTACGGCCAGTCGATGGGCGACCGCCTGCTGCGGAGCGCCGCCGTCAGCCTCGCCGAGGCGATCTCGCCGCCGGAGATCGTCGCGCGGCTCGGCGACGACGAGTTCGCGGTGCTGCTGCCGGAGACGAACCGCGCGGCGGCGGTGTCCGTGACGACGCGGCTGCTGGCGAGCCTGTCGCAGGTGTCGGTGTTCGGCGACGACGGCTCGCCGGAGCCGCTCAAGGCATCGGTCGCGATCGTCTGCTTCCCGGAGGACGGCACGTCGGCCAAGGACCTGCTCGAAAGCGCGAACGCCGACCTCGGCCAGGCGAAGCGCGAGCGCGAGGAGCAGGCGAAAGGCCCCGGGACGCGCGGCGTCAACCCGCTCGCCCGTGCGTCGAGCGAACGCCTCCGCGCTTAGACGCCCGCCGCGTCCAGCGACCGGATCACGTCCAATAGCTCACGCACATGATCGATCACCGCATCCGGCTGTGGGTCGGCGTCGCCACACGGACGCGTGACGTACTGGCGCGTGAGCACCGCGCGCATGCCCGACGGCCTGCGCGCCGCCGATGTCGTGTAGCGGGCTGTCGCCGACGAACAACGACTCGTGCGGCGCGGCGTCGAGCTCGCGCATCGCCTTCTCGAACAGGGAGCGATGCGGCTTGCGCCATCCTTCGTCGGCGGACACGACGACGCTGCGCATCAGCGGCTCGAATCCGTGGATGCGCAGCATCGTGCGGATGGTGGCGGTGTCCGCCAGCGTGTTGGTGACGCAGCCGAGCGCGTAGCCGCGCTCCGCGAGCGCCGCGCACCGCGTCGAGCGTGCCTTCGGCGCAGATCAGGCTGTCGATCTCGCGTCGCGAAGAGCGGCGGCGTGATCTCGAGCAGGAGATCGCGCTCCAGTTCGATGCCGAGCGCGCGGCAGCCCCGGTCGACCCAGATCCACGACGGCGGCTGGTCGAGCGTCGATCTGCCGCTCGTGAAGTACGTCTCGCCGGCGTCGCGCAGCACGTCGCGGACGGCCGCCTGGAACGCGGCCGCGCCGCGGCAGGTCGTCGCGGCCGAGACGGCGGCCCAGCGTGTCGCGCATGCCGGCGTACGCGCGTTCGAGCGCGCCGCGTTGCGGGCCGATGTCCCAGAGCGTGTGGCCAAGGTCGAAGATGACGGCGCGGATCATCAGCGGCGGACGGTGCGCTCGGCGGCTCCGCGCGCGCAGCGTGCCGCTCCGGCATGCGCACCACGCCGTCGGTTTGCTCGCCGTCGCTGGCGGGTGGCCGCAGCAGTTGCTGGCGGGCCAGCAGGTGCAGCAGCGCCGCGCATGTAGCGCACGGCGCGCGGCACGGCCGTCTCGGGATCCTCGACGCCCTCGTAGTCGATGATGGACGAAGCCACGGTAGCGGCCGAGTCGCAGCATCCGCAGCAGCTCGGGCCAGTGGACTGCCGCGTCGCTGCCGTCCTCGGCGACGTCGCGGATGCGGGCGTGCACCTGCACGACGCGCGGGAGCGATGCATCGATGCCCGCGCGGTCGAGCAGGTCGCCGGGGTCGAGGCAGACGCGGAGCCACGGCGAGCCGACGTCGTGCACGCACTGCGCGAGCTGCCACGGCGTGCCGACGACGCCGTCGGTGCGGTTGTTCTGCAGCGCCAGCACGACGCCGCGCTCTGCGGCGTAGTCGGCGCACTGGCGCAGCGACCACGTCACGTCGGACCAGATGCGGCGCTGGTTCGGCTGGCGCTGGCCGAACACCTTGCGCAGCATGCCGACGATGACGCCGGGCTGCGGGCTCGACGGCGCGCAGGCGGCAGCCAGCCGGCGAACACGCGCACGACCGGCGCGCCCAGATAGGCGGCGATGTCGCACCACTGCTGCACCTTCGTCGTCTCGCTCGCGCGGCGGTCGTCCGGGCCGAAGTCGTTGCTGACGGCGATGCCGCTGATCGTGAGTTGGAGGTCCGTGCAGAGCTTCTTGATGTCGCGCAGGTACACGGGGTCGGTCGTCGGGAAGTGCAGGTCGACGAGCTCGACGCCGTCGACCTCGAGCTCGTCCGCGCAGATGCGGATCCACTCGCGCAGGTCGATGCGGCCGGCGCGGAACGCGGCGTGGTAGGACCACGAGCTGCAGCCGAGCTTCACCTACACGTCCTCCGGGATCTGCTGGTCCTTCGCGAGCGACTCGATGCCGCCGTAGCGCGTGCGGCGGAATCCCTCGGCGTATTCGCAGCCGCAGGCCGGCGCGCTGGGCGACGGCGCGCGCAGCCTGCTTCATGCGGCGTCCGATCACGTCGTGGTAGTCGTGCGGGTCGAGCTGCGCCAGCCACGGCACGTCGAGGCCGGACGCGCGCAGGTGATGCTGCATGTCGGCGATCGGTGAGCACCATCTGCGCCTCGTGCTGGTGCAGCGCCTCGATCTTCTTGTCGATGTAGCCGTCGATGTCGACGAACTTGTTCTGGTCGCGCGGCGACTTGGCGAAGAACCAGCTGTTCGCCGACGTAGTGCGGCGGCAGTCCCTCGGCGAGCTTGCTCCGGGTAGTACAGCGGGAAGTGCGAGAAGCTGGCCGCCTCGCTGGCGGCGACGGCGACGGCGCGGTGGTCGGCGTGGCCCTCGTACGGCGCGAAGGGATCCCACGTGAACACGATGTCCGGCTTCACCTCGCGGATGATGCGCATGAACTGGCCGCGCAGGTGATCCGGCGCCGCCTGGTACGCCAGGTCGCCGTCGGAGTAGCCGAGCGGGATCACGCGCTTGATGCCGAGCACCGCGGCAGCGCCGTTCAGCTCCGTGTCGCGCACCGCGCGCAGCTCCTCGCGCTGACAGCTCGAACGAGCCCTTGTCGTTGTCCGTCGCGACGACCAGCGTGACCTCGTGGCCGAGCGCGCAGAACTTCGCGATGGTGCCGCCGGCGAAGAACTCCATGTCGTCGCCGTGGGCTTCGAAGACGAGAACCCGTTTCATGTGGCCCTATTCTAAGCGGTCATCGGCCTGTGGGTTAGAGGCGGCGGCGACGGATTTTGGGGCGATTTGACGCGGCGCCTCAGCGCGGAGACTTCGCGCACGAGGTCGATGGCGGCAAGGCGCAGCGTCTCCTCGGCCGTCTCGTCGAGCATCGTGACGCCGGCCTCGTAGCCGCCCGCGGCGAATGCGTCCTTCGGCACGAGGTAGCCGATGTAATGATTGGCGTAGCAGGCGACGAGCAGATGCGCGATGCCCGCCGCTTCCTGGATGGCACGCCCGGTCTCGACGAAGAACTCGCCGGGCAGCCCGAGGATGACGCAGCCGTCGCCGAGCGCGATCGCCTGTACCTCCGGGCTGGACATAACGCGGCTCATCGCCGACCTGGATGCGCTCGGCGACGCCGCGTCTCGGTGCGATATCGCGTCACCTGCTCCATGACGCGGCGCAATCCCTCGCGGTCGTCCGCGGCGAGCGCGAGGCGGCGGCGCTCCAACTCCGCAAGCTTGCTCGCTGGTACCACGCTTGCGGCGCCGGGCGACGCAGCGGCACGGCGACGTTGCGGCTCGCGACGCGTATGCGTCGGCGAACCGACGAGCGCACCGGACGTGACCCCCTTGTCCGTGAGTTCGTCCCAACGGATGCTCCAGACCTTGTGCTGCTGGCCGAGCGGGCGCAGCTCCTGGAGCCGGCGCGCCGCCTCGGAGCCGACGATCGAGCCGACGCGCGCCGCCTCGTCGTGGCGCTGCTCGATCCATGCCGGGTTGACGTCGCCGCAGGCGCCGTTGAGGAAGAGCACCGGCGCCTCGCCGAGCACGTTGCGCACGGTGCGGATGGCGTGGCCCGGGTAGTCGGCCGAGATGAGCATGTTCGTGCGATACAGCACGGTCGGATGACAGGCGAAGTTCACGATCGATGCCACGGCGCCGTCGCGCGGGTCCGGGGAGTCGAACAGCAGCACGCGGAGTGCGTCGTCGAAGGGGCCATCGGGGTCGCGGCGGTTCTGGCTGACGCTGTCGACGCTGCCGCGGCCCGCCTTCAGCACCGCCGGCCGCTTGTCTCGATGCGCTGCCGCGATCGCGCCGGCGATCGTGCGCGCCATGACTTCCGTCAGCGGCTCATCGAGGTCGCGGCGCAGACCGGCGGGGCCGGCGTGCGTGTGCGTCGCGGCGACCATGATGTGCGCGGCGGGAATGCCGGTCGCCGCGCTCGCGCGTTCGCGGATCGTTGCGACGAGCCGGCGGTCGATGCCGATGAGATCGCAGCTCGACGATGGCCGCGCTGCGTCGCGCCGTCGTCGATGACGAGGGCGCGCGCGTGCAGGTCGTCGTGCACGCCGACAGCGCCGCCCTCGCGGCCGCTGTACCCGTCGAGCAACGTGCCGACGGGCGGCGTGATCACGACTTCGGCGGCGCCTGCGTGCAGCGTCATGCAGCCTGTCCTTTATCTCGCGTCGAGCATCCTACGCCCCGCCGCACGTGCCCGGCAACCCCGTGTCAGTCTCCGAGCACTTCGTGGCCCTGTGTGCGCTCGGCGAAGGCGCCCGCGCGCCCCAGAGCCCACGTCGCGTCCGGGTCGTCGACGCCGACGCGGCGGAAGTGGTCGCGGCCGATGCGGTCCACCAGTGCGGCGTACTGCTCGGCGAAGCGCGACTCCCACGGCGTCAGGTAGCACACCTCGCGCACGTTCGCCTGGAGCAGCTCCTTCAGGCAGCCGAAGCACGGCTGCAGCGTCGTGTACATCGTGCAGCCCTCCACGGCGACGCCGAAGCGCGCGGCCGCGAGCAGCGCGTTCTGCTCCGCGTGCACGCAGATGCAGAGGTCGTAGCCCTCGCCCGAAGCGTAGGCCTGTGGGCTCGCGCAGCGATGGCAACCGCCCTCCTCGCAGTTGCGCATCTTCGACGGCGTGCCGTTGTAGCCCGTGCTGAGGATGCGGTTGTCGCGCACGATGATCGCCCCGACGCGCCGCCCGGTGCAGTTCGCGCGGGCGCGCACCGCCATGGCGATGCCCATGAAGTACGCGTCGGGCTCAGGGCGTGGCATCGGCCACCTGCCCCACGGTCGCGTCCTGCGCCTCCAATTCGAGCCGCGCGGCGACGCCGGCGCTTTCGACGACGACTTTGCCGCCGCTGTACGTGATGACGACGGGACGGCCGAGGAACTGGTCGAGCGCCGCCTGCGGGATGGGCTGCTTGCAGTCGCTGCCGCCGCTGATCGCATCGAGGTTCGTGCGGACGATGAGCTGGCCGCCTCGGCACGTGACCGACAGCAATGTGCGCACGGCCACGCCGGACTCGGGGCTGGAAGCGCGATCGACTTTCCCTATCGTCTCGCCGTCGGACAATGAACGCGCCGTCGGCGTCTGCTTGCCACGGACGCCCTCGCCGCACGGGCCGAAGGCGAGCGCCGCCATGGCGATCGCCATCGCGCCTGCGGCAAGTGTGAGGGTCCGCGGCGTGGTCTTGCGCATCACCGCTCCTGCAGCCTGTCGAGCGCCAGGCGGACGGCGCCGGCGATCTGCGCGTCCTCGCCCAGCGCCGACATGACGATCTTCGGCTTGCCTGGCGCGCAGCGCAACGCCATCTCGCGGATCGGCTCGAGGAACCACTCTCCCTGCGCTGCCACCACGCCGCCGCCAAAGACGATCGCCTGCGGGTCGAGCAGCGCGGCGATGTCCGCGACCGCCATCGCGATGTACTCCTGTGTCTGCGCGAGCCATGCCGACGCGCCCTCGTGGCCAGACCGGGCGGCGGCGAACAGGTCCGCGGCCTTCGCGCGTTCACCGAGCAGTTCGACGGCGGCGCGCGCGGCCGCCCGGCCCGCGGTCTGGCCCTCCAGGCACTGCTCCCAGCCGCCGGTCCGCAAGTGCTCGCGCGTCATCGGAAAGAAGGCGATCTCGCCGGCGAGGAAGTGGCTGCCGCGATGCAGCCGTCCATCGAGCACCACGCCCGCGCCGATGCCAGTGCCGAGCGCGATGAATACGTAGTCACGGAGTCCCTTCGCGGCGCCGAGCCAGCCCTCGCCGACGGCGGCCGCGTTGGCATCGTTCTCGATCGCGACGGGTACCGCGCGCATACCGCCGAGCATGTTCGCGATCGGCACGTTGTCCCAGCCGGGCATGTTGGCGACCGACACTGCCGTACCGCGCGCGGGGTCGATGGCGCCCGGCAGGACGACGCCGATGGCCGCGGCCTCCGCGCCAACCCAGACGCCGCGCGCCAGGTCATCGATCGTGCGGCTCACGCGGTCGAGCACCGACGCCGGATCGCCCTGCGGTACCGGACCGGTGCGGCGCGCCTCGATTTTGCCGTCGCTGTTGGCGATGGCGACGCGCATGTTGGAGGCACCCAGGTCGACCGCGGCGATGAAGCTGTGCGGCATGCCGGTAGGTTATAGGGGATGCGCGGCACGGAACAGCGGGGCGTGACGCAAGAGCCGGGCGCCTACGCGTCCGCCGAGGCCTTCTCTTCCTTCGCGGCGAGGCGCTCGGCGAGCTGCATGCCGAAGTAGCACGGGATCGCCAGCAAGATGATGGGGATGCCGATGATCACGCCCTTGAGGCCGACGAGCATGATGAACAGCCCGAACGACACGCACAGCCCCATGCCGAGCACGGCGATGATGCGGATGATCGCGATGTACGACGAGACCTGCGGGACGGGTTCGGCCGGCGTTTCGCCGTACTCGAAGTCGTCGTCTTCGTCGTCCTCGGGTATCGCGGGGGGCGTCTGGTCGGGAGTCATCTCGTCCATGGTAACAGGCAGCCTCGGGGCGGAACGAACGCCGTGCACCGGCGAGAAGACGGACGGGCCCTGCCGCCGCGAGGCGAGCGGTCACGGATCCCTCAGCGCCGGACTTGAACTAACCTTCGGGCGTTGTCGCGGCCGCCTGGGCGGCGCGCTTCAGCATGAAGTAGCTGCTCTCCGGCCTCATCAGGGGGAGTATGCCGGTCAGTTCCCAGCCATCCTCGCCGAGCTTGTCGAGGTAGCCGCGGACGAACCCGGTGCGGTGTTCACCGCCCTGGCGGATGTACTCCACCCCTTCAGTTGAGATCCTGCCTCTGAAATCCACGTACACGACCTTGTATTCCCAGCGGTCCATTGCGTCTCCTTTGCGATGGCGCTGAACGGGAGCCGTGATGCGTAGCCCGCAAGCGGCAGGGCCCGGTTCCAGTTTGGCACATGCGGCGGCGGTGCCGCCGCAGAACCGAGAACCAAGAACCGAGAACCTACGGCGATATCTCGGCGCCGGCCGCTGGCTGATCTTCGAACCGTCGTCAACCGGCGACGGTCTTGGTGCTCGGGGCGTTAGCCCGAGACACCAACGCCGCCGTCGATCACGACGGTCTGGCCGGTGACGAGGTCGGCGCCTTCGATCAGGCTGAGCACGAGCCGCGAGACGTCCTCCGGCCGGCAGACGGCCTTGAGCGGGGCGCGGCGCGTCTCCGCGGCCTTGCCTGCCTCGTAGATCTGGTCGCCCAGGCCGTTCTTGAGCCATCGCGTCTCGATGAAGCCGGGGGCAACGCAGTTGACGCGGATCTCGGGGCCGAGCACGCGCGCCAGCCCGATCGTCATGTTGATCACCGCCGCCTTCGACGCCGCGTAGGCGATCGAGCTGCCGATGGAGCGGATGCCGGCGACCGAGGCGATGTTGACGATAGCGCCGCCGCCGCTCTCATGCATGGCCTTCGCGGCCGCACGGGCGCAGAAGAACGTGCCCTTGATGTTGACGGCGTAGATGTCGTCCCAGTACTCCTCCTTCATGCCGTCCAGGTCGGCGAACGGGACGAAGTGCGTCATCGCGGCGTTGTTGACGAGGACGTGCAGCCCGCCGAAGGTCTTAACGGCCTCGCGCACCATGGCCCGCACCTGGTCATCCTTCGAGACGTCGGCCTTGACGAGCAGGCCGCGCGCGCCCTCCGCCTCGACGAGGCGCAGCGCCTCGCGCGCGTCGTCTTCCGAGCGGGAGTAGTTGACGACGACGTTCGCGCCGCGCTTCGCAAGGTCGATCGCGGTCGCGCGCCCCACGCCCACCGCCGATCCGGTCACGATCGCCGTCTTGCCGCGCACGTCCATTGGTCCGCCTCCGTCTGTACTCAACCGGAACGACGCGAGCATGTTGACAGCGAAGCTGTCCGAGTGCCAGTTCAGGAGCGGGGCGGCGCGGCCGATGTACGTAGGGGTGGCGGGCGGATTGCTATACTTCGCCGGCTATGGATGCTGCATTGAAGGGTCTCGTCATCAGCGGTGGCAAAGGCAGCCGGCTGCGGCCGCTCACGTACACGGGCGCAAAGCAGCTTGTCCCCATCGCCAACAAGCCGATCCTGTTCTACGCGCTCGAGAACCTGGTGGACGCCGGTATACACGACATAACGATCGTAGTGTCGATGGAGACCGGCGACCAGATCCGGCGCGAGGTGGGGGAGGGAGATCGCTTCGGCGCGCGCGTAACCTACGTCGATCAGCTCCAGCCGGGCGGCATCGCCCAGGCGATTGGACTGGCGCGCGAGGCGATGGGTGACGCGCGGTTCGTGACGTTCCTGGGAGACAACTTCCTGACGCAGGGCATCGTGGAGCAGGTGCAGGCGTTTGCCGGCTCGCACGACGACGCGGTGATCCTGCTCAAGCACGTCGACGACGCGCGAGAGTTCGGCGTGGCCGAGTTCGACGGCGAGCGGCTCGTGCGCGTCATCGAAAAGCCGCAGGAGCCGCCGACGGACCTTGCGGTCATCGGCATCTATCTCTTCACGAGCCGCGTGTTCGAAGCGATCGACAATATCAAGCCGTCGGCGCGCGGCGAGCTCGAGATCACGGACACGATCCAGTGGCTGCTCGACCACGGCCGCAGCGTGCGCGCCGACGTCATCGAAGGCGAGTGGATCGATACCGGAAAGCACGACGACCTGCTGGCGGCGAACCGCATCGTGCTGGAGAGCCTGAAGGACGACACCAGCGCCGGCACGGTCGACGAGGCGTCGAAGCTGCACGGGCGCGTCGTGCTGCAAGCCGGCGCGGAGATCGTGAACAGTGTGATCAGCGGCCCCGTGATCATCGGCGAGCGCACGCGCGTCGAGAACTCGTATGTCGGCCCGTTCACGTCGATCGGTCACGACTGCCGCATCGCCGAGAGCGAGATCGCGAGCAGCGTGGTGATGGAGGCGACCGTGATCGAGCGCCTCGGCCACCGGATCGAGCACAGCCTGATCGGCCGCAACGTCGAGCTGCGCGGCGACCACCGTAAGCCGCGCGGGTACGAGATGGTGGTCGGCGACTTCAGCCGCATTCGGGTGCCCTGAATGAAGCGCGTTTGCGTCGCGGGCGGCGCCGGGTTCATCGGCAGCAACTTCATACGCCACGTGCTGCGAGAGCGGCCCGGTGTGGAGATCGTGAACTTCGACGCGCTGACGTACGCCGGCAACCTCGACAACCTGCGCGACGTTGCCGATGACGGCCGCTATTCGTTCATCCAAGGCAGTGTCGCCGACGCGGCGGCCGTCGCCGAGGCGATGCGCGGCTGCGACGCCGCGGTGAACTTCGCGGCAGAGACGCACGTCGACCGCTCGATCCACGACGCATCGGACTTCATCGAGACAAACGTGCGCGGGGCCTACAACGTGCTCGCCGCCGCGCGCGACGCCGGCGTCGAGCGCCTGCTGCACATCTCCACCGACGAGGTGTACGGGCCGGCGACCGCGGACGAGCCGCGGCACGAGGACGACGCCTTCCGCCCGCGCAGCCCCTACGCCGTGAGCAAAGCCGCGGGCGACATGATGTGCCGCGCCTTCGCGGAGACGTACGGCCTGCAGGTGGTCGTCGCGCGGCCGGCGAACAACATCGGGCCGTACCAATATCCCGAGAAGGCGATCCCGCTGTTCGTGACGAACGCTCTCGACGGCGAGCCGTTGCCGGTCTACGGCGAGGGCTTGCAGGAGCGCGACCGGCTGTACGTTGACGACAACGTGCGCGCGCTGCTGCTGCTGCTGGAGCATGGCGAGAAGGGCGAGGCGTACAACATCCAGGCGGACAACCACCGGCCGAACATCGACGTGGCGCGCGCGATCCTCGACCTGCTCGACAAGCCGTACGACCTGATCCGCTTCGTGCCGGACCGCGAGGGTCACGACCCCTGCTACTACATGGACTGGACGAAGCTGCGCGCGCTCGGCTGGAAGCCCGAGCACGACTTCGACGCGGCGCTGGAGCGCACGGTCCGCTGGTACGCCGACAACCGCTGGTGGTGGGAACGCATCAAGTCCGGCGAGTTCCGTGGCTACTACGAGCGCCAGTACGGCGAGCGTCTGGCAAATGCGAGGCCGTACGCCGGCTGACGCGCGCTACAATGCGCCTGCCATGCGCATCCTCATCACCGGCGGCAACGGCCAGCTCGGACGGAGCCTCGTCCGGGCGCTCGCCGTGCACGATGTCTCGGCGCTCTCGCACGCCGAGCTCGACGTCTCCGATGCCGCATCGGTAGAGACCGCGTTCCGCCGGCACCGGCCGGAGGCCGTCGTGCACGCGGCGGCGCTCACCGACACCGCACGTTGCGAGCGCGAGCCGGCGGCTGCGCATGCGGTCAACGCCATCGGCAGCGAGAACGTCGCCAGGGCGTGCGCCACGGCGAGCGCGCGGCTCATCGCCGTCAGCACGAACGAGGTGTTCGACGGCGAGAAGCGCGCGCCGTACACGGAAGACGACGCCACACGCGCCATCAACGCCTATGGAGCGTCGAAGCTCGACGGCGAGCGGCTGGTGGCGGCGGCGTTTACCGGGACGATCATCGCCAGGACATCGTGGCTGTACGGCGATGGCGGCAACAACTTCATCGAGAAGGTGCGCGCCGCGGCGCAGGCCGGCCGCAAGCTCAACTTCGTGACCGACGAGATCGCGTCGCCGACGTCGACCGAGGACCTCGCCGGCGCCATCCGCGAGCTGCTGGAGCGCGACGCTCCGGCCGGCGTATACCACCTCGTGAACGAAGGCGAGGCGTCGCGCTATGACTTTGCGTGCGAGATCCTGCGCCTTGCCGGCATGGCCGGCGTGGCGGTCGACGCGGTGACGACGGAGCAACTGCGAGCGGACGGCTACGATGGGTCGCGCAAGCCGCCGTACTCCGTTCTTGCGAATATCCGGGGGCGGGCGCTCGGCATCACGCTTCGTCCGTGGCGGCAGGCGCTCGCCGCGTACTTCGAGCGCGCGCGTGTGGCTGCCGATGGGTGACGCGCCGCCGGTCGGCATCGTCGTGGTGAACTACAACAGCGCGGCGTTCATCGACGAGTTCTGCGTGTCGCTGAAGAACGTCGATTATCCGTCATGGCGGCTCGCCGTCATCGACTCCGGCTCGCGTGATGATTCCATGGACACGATAGAGCGCGCGTTCCCGGACGCCACGCACGTGCGCAGCGGCGACAACATCGGCTTCGCGGCGGGTGCGAACGCGGGCATCGAGCGGTGCCTGGCGCTGGGCGTCGAGTACGTGCTCTTTCTGAACAACGACGTGACGCTGACGCCGGACTTTCTCCGGAAGCTCGTCGATGCGGCCGGCGCGCGGACGATGGTTGTGCCGAAGATCCTGTACCACTTCGACCATTCGTTGATCAGCACGCACGCCGGCGGGTTCGACTGGCGGCTGGGTCTGTTTCGCGACACGTACGGCGGCCGGCCCGATGGCCCGGAGACGAGCCGCCGGCGCGAGGACCTGGGCACGGCGAGCTTCTGCTGCGCACTCGTGCCGGCGCAGGCGTTTCGCGACGCCGGGACGCTCGACGAGCGCTTCTTCATGTACTACGAGGAAACCGACTTCATCCGGCGTGCGCAGGCGAAGGGCTACCGCGTGCGGTACGAGCCCTCGGCGGTAATCTATCACCGCGAGAGCGGCTCGAGCGGCGGCGGATGGATGACGCCGTTCAAGCAGTACTACGCGACGCGGAACCGCCTCTACCTGGTGCGCAAGCACACGCGGTCGCGGCGCGACTACGCGTACTTCACGGCGTACTTCTGGGCGACGCGCGTGGCGACGGCGGCGAAGATGGCCGCCCGCCGAGAGTGGCGCCTGCTCCGCGCCATGGCGCTCGGCACGTTCGACTATTACCGGGGCCGGATGGGAAGGACGATGCAGGTGCGGGACCTGTGAGGATCGCGATTGACGCGACGTCGATGCCGCCGCAGCCGGCGGGCGCGGGCGTCTACGCCATCGAGCTTGTGACGGCGATGGCGGAACGCGACCGCCACGACGGCTACGCGCTGTTCGTCCGCGGCCACGTGCTGGATGAAGCCATCGATGGCCGGCGCAACTGGCGCATCGAGCGCGTGGGCGCCGGCTCGCGACTGGCGCGGCTGGCGTGGGAGCAGGTGCGCCTGCCGCGAGCGCTCGCGGCGCTCGGCATCGACGTGCTGCATTCGACGCACCACACGCTGCCGCTGGCCGGCGTGCGCTGCCGCCGCGTCGTCACCATCCACGATGTGACGTTCTTCCGCATCCCCGGCCGCTATCCGCCCGCGCGCAGGCTCTACATGCAGACGCTGACGCGGCTGGCCGCGAAGGTCGCAGACGCGATCATCGTACCGTCGAACACGGTGCGGGACGACGTGCACCACACGCTCGGCGTCGCCGAATCGAAGATCACGACGGTGTACGAGGCGGCGGCGGCGCAATATGCGCCGCTGGAGCGAGAAGCGGCGCTCGCCGTGGCGCGCGAGTACGGCATCGATGCCCCGTACGTGCTCAGCGTCGGCAGCATGGAGCCAGGCAAGAACCGCGCGCGGCTGTTCCGCGCGATGCGCGCGCTCCGCGACGAGGGCTTCGAGCACCAACTGGTCGTCGTCGGACAGAAGGCCTGGAAGTACGAAGAGGAGATGGCGCTTGTCGATGAGTTGCGCATGGGCGACCGCATCATCTTCCCCGGCTACGTGAAGCAGGAGCACCTGCCCGCGCTCTACGCGGGCGCCGACGCGTTCGCGTTTCCGTCGCTGTACGAGGGCTTCGGCCTGCCGGTGATCGAGGCGATGGCGTGCGGTACGCCGGTGCTCACGTCCAACATCTCGGCCACCGCGGAGGTTGCCGGCAACGCTGCGCTGCTCGTGGATCCGATGTCGGTCGATGCGATTGCAGGCGGCCTGCGCCGCTTGCTCCGCGATGGTGAATTGCGCGCCGATTACGCGCGACGGGGCATCGAGCGCGCCGCACAGTTCAGCTGGCGGCGCGCGGCCGACGAGACGCACGATGTGTACGCGCGCGTCGTGAGTGGCGGCGAGCGCCCGTGGCCGTGATCTCCGTTGTCACCGTCACGTACAACTCGCGGCATGACGTGGGAGCGCTGCTCGATTCGCTCGCGAAGCACACGTCGCGCGACGAGTGCGAGGTGATCGTCGTCGACAACTGCTCGGCCGATGGCACGGCGGACTTCGTCGCGCGGGAGTACCCGTGGGTGAAGCTCGTGCGCGAGGCGCGGAACGACGGGCTCTCGGCCGGCATCAACGCCGGCGTCGCGGCGTCGTCGGGCGAGTACGTGGCGGTGCTCAACCCCGACGTCCGATTTGAGTGCGACGTGCTGTCGCCGCTCGCGGCGTACATGCGGGCGCATGCCGGCGCCGGAATCGTCGCGCCGAAGATCCTCAACGACGACGGCACGCTGCAACTGAGTTGCCGTGCCTTCCCCGGCTACGCCACGGCGCTGTTCAACCGTTACTCGCTGCTGACGAAGCTGTTTCCCGGAAACAAGCGCTCGCGGCGCTACCTGATGTCCGACTTCGACCACGCGTCGCTGCAGGAGGTCGATTGGGTGAGCGGCGCCGCGTTGATGTTCCCGCGCCGCGTGTTCGATGAGGCCGGCGGCTGGGACGCGGGCTTCTTCCTCTTCAACGAGGACGTCGACTTCTGCCGCCGCGTGCACGATGCGGGCTATCGTGTGGTCTACGATCCGGAGGTCTCCGTCTACCACAGCATCGGCGTCAGCGAGAGCACGTCGGCGCGCGTCGTCATCGAGCGGCACAAGAGCATCTGGCGGTACTACCGCAAGCACCTGGGCGGCAACACGGCGCGCGACGCGGTCACGGGCGCGGGCATCGCGGTGCGGTGCGGCGTGCTGCTCGGGGCAAACGCCGTGCGGAGTGTGCTGGCGAAACGTCGGTAGGCGCTACTTCGTCGTGGGCGGGCGCGGGCCGGCCTCGGGCGCGAAGACGCGCTGCCGCAGCCAGACAATGCTGTGGCTGTTCCAGATCGTCACGACGTAGCCCAGCTTGAGGAGCACGAGCGTCACGGTGCCGATGACGGCGACGAATACCGCCCCTTCGAGCAGGGTGTTGTCCAGGTAGTGGAGCAGGATCGCCCCGGTCGAGAAGATCGCGGCCAGTCCGT
This sequence comes from uncultured Chloroflexia bacterium, assembly GCA_963701135.1. Taxonomy (GTDB): domain Bacteria; phylum Chloroflexota; class Dehalococcoidia; order DSTF01; family JACRBR01; genus CAYJMJ01. The sequence goes on along the minus strand of OY969567.1, from coordinate 825,866 downwards.
AGATGACCGCGAGCATGCCGCGCGGCCCCGCGCCCAGCGCTTCGAGCCGGTGGTGGATGTGGTCCTGGTCGCCGATCATCGGGTGCTTGTGCTGGAGCAGGCGGCGCGTCGACTGGACCACAAGGTCGAGGATGGGATAGCCCAGTGCCACGAGCGGTACGGCGATGAAGATCTCGTCGGTGGGGCCGGTTGAGGCACGCACGGACAACGTGCCCAGCACGAACCCGAGCACGTACGCGCCGGAGTCGCCGACGTACAGCGACGCCTGCGGCAGGTTGAACGGCAGGAAGCCCAGGCCCGAGCCAACGAGCGCCACAAGCAACAACGCCACCGTCGGGTGCGACGAGTGGGCGGCGATCTGCGCCATCGTCACGCAGGCGAAGATCGCCACGCCGAGCGCCACGCCGTCGCGGCCATCGATGAAGTTCACGGCATTGGTGACGGCGACGATCCAGAAGACGGTCACAAAGAAGCCGATGAACCCAAGGTGGATGCTCTGGCCCCAGGGCAGGCCGATGTCGTCCATCCGGTAGCCGGCGGCGTAGGCGGCGATGCCGCCGACGAGGAATACCCCGAGTCGCAACTGCGGGCTCGTCAGCCGCACGTCATCGAGGAAGCCGACGAGGAATACCATCGACGTTGCGGCGAGCAGGCCGAGGAAACTGCCGGACTTCGGCGAAAAGAACTCGCTGGCATGGCTCGAGATGGCGGATGCGAGGAACGGCGTCAGGGCGAACGTGGCCAGGAAGACGAGTCCGCCCCAGCGCGGCCTCTCCGCGGTGCCGCGGATGTTGAAGAGGCCGATGAAGCGCTCGGTACGGGAGAGCGTAAGCAGCAGGATCGACGCGAAGAGGCCGATCGCGATCGACACGACGAGCGTGAGAAGGTAGATGTCCAGCATAAGGCCCGCGCTGCCCGAAAGGTTCCACTAATCTACCACAAGTAACGAACCTGCGAGCGCGGCCTTGCACGCCAGGGTTTACAGGCGATTCGGGCGCTCGTCGCCCCCCGCCAGGTTCGGAGGGCCAGAATCATCGCCCAGGCGGGGTACTGCCGATATGGCCGCCGAGGTCCATAGTCAGGTAGGGGCATCGCGGCCCCGTACCCGAAGACGGGAGGCACTATGGCGGTTCAGCAGCGCATCGAAGGGCAGGGGACGGCGCCGGCGCATACGCACGACGCGCAGAAGCACGAGCATGACCACTACCACATCTCGCACCACCACAAGGGCGGCATGCTCGGGGAGTGGGAGCATCGTACGTACTGGCATACGCACGACCACCATCACCGGGAGCTGGCGCACAGCCACGACTACAGCCAGCAGGACGAAGAGGAGCACCACGGCAAGGAGGCGCACATCCACGACCACGCCGCGCCGGCCCAGCCGGGGATGTCGTAGCACGGCGCCGCGCTAGTGTAGTGCTTCTAACGCTTCTTTAGCGTCACGAATCGCCCGGCGTCAACGCACGCGACGCACGACGTTCGCGCGAGGCGCCGTACTGCGTCGGTCCGGCTTCGCCGGACGCACAGCCGGGGGCGGCTATGATCCACGCTTCGCGTCGCGTTAACTAAAGCCATTTCGAAAGCACTACACTAGATCGTCGCGCCGCCCTTCGCGGCCACGAGCCCCTTCGCGAACTCGATCTCGCCCAGGTGCCGGTATCCGTGCGTCATGCACATGCCGGACATGGCCTGCAGGATCGACATCTCACCGAGCGGTTTGATCGTGACGTTGCGGCTCGCTACGTCCGGCGTCAGGGCCGCGACGAACTCCTCCGTCTTGCGGAAGACGTCGAGCATGTACTGGCGGAACTCGGCCGCGCCCTTGATGCGGAAATTGCGCGCCTCGTCGTCGGAGAAGCCCGTCCCCTGCGACTTCGAGTCGAGGCCGAACTTCGCGTCCCAGCCGCCTTCCATCCACACCGTCGGCTTGCGCTGGATGACGAACTGGACGACGTTGTCCTCCGTCCGCACGTAGTGCCACAGGCAGAACGCGATGTTCTGATGGCCGCCCGGCGGTACGTGGTTCAACTGCCGGTCGTCGATGTCCACGGTGACGCGCTCGTAGAGGCCGTGCATGCCGCGGATTTCGCCCGACAGGTACTTGATCAGCTCCTGCATCTCAGCCGGCCTTCTCAGCGGGCGGCACCGATTGGTAGGCGCCGAGCACGGCCTGGTCGCGGTACTGCTCCTTGCCCGCGAGCAGCAGGTCTCCGCCGTACATGTCGCAGCAGACGATGGCGGGGAAGCCCTCGACCTCCAGCTTCTTGACCGATTCGGTGCCGAGGTCCTCGTAGGCGATGACGTCCATCTTCTTGATCGTCTTCGACAGCAGCGCGCCGGCGCCGCCGATCGCCAGCAGGTAGACGGCCTTGTTGTCCTGCAGCGCCTTCTTCACCACGCTGCCGCGCCCGCCCTTGCCGATGATCACCTTCAGCCCCTGCTCCAGCAGCGCCGGCGTGAAGGGGTCGAGCCGCATCGACGTCGTCGGCCCCGCGGAGCCGATGACACGGCCCGGGCGCGCCGGCGACGGGCCGACGTAGTAGATGATCTGGCCCTTGATGTCGAACGGCAGGGCGTTGCCTTCGCTCAGCGCCGTGATCATGCGGCGGTGAGCGGCATCACGGGCCGTGTACATCGTGCCGTAGAACTTCACGTGGTCGCCCACGCGCAACTGTGCGACGTCCTCCTCGGTGAACGGCGGCGTCGCCTTGATCTCTCCGTTTTCTTTCACGATGGGCATTTGGATCCTCCTCTGGTTTCCGGCACGGGCGGCGCGCCGCCCGTCACGTGCATGGTGTCTCGCGGCGTTACAGCGCCGCCTCTGGCAGGTCGACGTTGACGACGACGTTCTCCTGGCCGCCGCGTGCCAGGATTGCGACCACACCCTCGCTGTCCGACACGTTGATCTCCTGGTGGACGAGACGCGCCGGCACGAAGATGAAGTCGCCGGCCGCGGCGTCGGCGCTGTGTTGCAGCGTTTCGCCCCAGCGCATCCGCAGGTGGCCGCTCAGCACGTAGATCGCGCTTTCGACGTCGCCGTGGTGATGCGCGCCGGAGCGGAAGCCCGGCTCGTTCGTGAACTGCCCCATCCAGACGCCCGACGATCCACACGTCGCGGCCGAGACGCCGGCCACGCGCGTCATGCCCGGCGTCTGCGCCGTGCCTGCATCGCGCTCGTGCGGCCTGACGACGCGGATCTCGCTCATGTCAGCGCCTTCCGCATCACGACCAGCGTAAACGGGCCTTTATGCCCGAAGTAGCTGTTCGGTGTCTCGCTCTCCACCGCGTAGCCGAGCGACTCGTAGAATGGCGGCAGCCCCAGTTCCTTCGCGCAGTCCAGTCGGAGCACCGCCTCGCCGCACTCCCGCGCGAGGCGCTCCGCCTCCGCGACGAGCAGCGACGCCAGTCCCCGCCCCTGGCACGCGCTCGCGACGGCCAGCAGCCCGAAATACAGGTGGCCGTCGTGCCGAGACAGGCGGACGGAGCCCGCGAGCGCGCCGTCGATATCGGCGATCACGGCCCGCCTGCCGGTGTCTTGCAGCTCGTGCAGCATCTCCTCCACCGTGATGCGCGGAGGAGGCAAGAGCCACGCTTCGCGCAGGTAGGCGTCGTTGATCAGCGCGACGAGGCCGGGCGCGTCGTCGGTCGTGGCGGCGCGGAAGCGGACGCTCGCGCGGAGGCCATCGGCCGCCCGGCGAGCGCGCGTGGCCGGCGCCACGCCGCCTACAGCGTCGCGCGCTTCGAGCGGGCGCTGTGGCATTGCAGGTTCACCGCCACCGGCAGCGAGGTGATGTGCGTCGGGTACGTCTCGATGTTCACGGCGATGGCGGTGTTCGTGCCGCCGACGGCCTGCGGGCCGACGCCGAGGGCGTTTACCTTCGCCAGCAGCTCGCGCTCAAACTCGGCGGTCTCCGGATCGCTGCTCGCCGTGCCGACCGGCCGCGTGATCGCCTTCTTCGCCAGGAACACGCAGTACTCGGCCGACCCGCCGACGCCGACCCCGACGACGAGCGGCGGACACGGGTTGCCGCCCGCCTCTTCGATCGTCCGCAGCACGAACTCGCTGATCCCTTCCTTCCCGCGCGACGGGAGCATGATCTGCATCTTGGTCATGTTCTCGCAGCCGCCGCCCTTTGGCACGACCGTGATCTCGAACCTGTCGCCCGGCACGACCTCCATATGGATCACCGCCGGCGTGTTGTTCTTGGTGTTCACGCGTGACGAGAACGGATGGTCCACCATCGACGCGCGAAGGTAGCCCTCCGTGTAACCCTTGCCGACGCCGGCATTGATCGCGTCCCGCAGCGAGCCGCCGACGATGTGCACATCCTGGCCGATCTCCACCATCACGACGGTCGTCCCGGTGTCCTGGCAGAGCGGGATCATCTCGCGCTTCGCCAGGTCGACGTTCTCCAGGATCTCGACGAGCACCTGCTTCGCGAGGGGCGACTTCTCGGTCTGTTCCGCTTTCTTGAGCCCGGCGATGACGTCGTCCGGGAGGACGTGCGCCGCCGTCTCGCACAGCTCCGCGACGACCCTGGCGATGTCGTCGGCGTGGACTTCGCGCACGCGCGTGCCTGTGTCCGTGGTCATAGGTTGCCTCTCTTCCGGTGCGCTACTTGAGCAGCGCGATCAAGTCCTTCGTCGCCTCGGCGGCCTTCGTGATCCTGGCAGCCTCGTCGTCGCTCACCGGCATCTGGTGCGTCTTCTTGATGCCGCCCGCCCCGAGCTGGCACATGACGCCGCAGACGATGTCCTTGACGCCGTGCTCGCCTTTACATAGTACCGCCGAGGGGATGAGCCGGTCCTGGTCGAGCAGGATCGACTCGACCATCTCGACCGTCGCCGCCGAAGGGCGCGTAGTACGCGCTCGAGACCTTCATCAGCTCGCCGATCTCGGCGCCGCCGCGCATCGTCCGCGCGACGACCGCATCGATCTTTTCCTGCGACATGTAGGACGAGAGCGGCAGGCCGCCGATGCGCGCCTGCGAGACGACCGGCACCATCGTCGTGTCGGTGTGGCCGCCGAGCACGTACGCGTGCACGTCGCGCACCGAGACGCCGGTCTCCATCGACAGGAACGCGCGGAAGCGCGCCGTGTCGAGCGCGCCGCCCTGGCCGATGATGCGCTCGCGCGGGAATCCCGATGCCTGGAGCGCGACGTGGCACATGGCGTCCATGGGGTTCGCGAAGATGATGATGACGGCGTTCGGCGACGCCTTGGCCGCGTCCTTCACCTTGGCGCGGACGATGTCGGCGTTGCCGTTGAGCAGTTCCTCGCGGCTCATGCCGGGCTTGCGCGGCGCGCCCGCGGTACAGACGACGACGTCGGAGCCCGCGGTCTCGTCCCATCCGTCGGTGGCGGTGACCCTGGTGTCGAAGCCGAGCCACGACGCCGACTGCGTCATGTCGAGCGCCTTGCCGTGGTGCAGGGTGCCCGCGAACTGCGGGTCATCCTGGATGACAACGTCGGCGATGCCCTTTTCGACCAGGCGCTGCGCGATCGCGCCGCCGGTCATGCCGCCGCCGACTACCGTGACCTTCTTCCGTGCTGCCAACTTACACCTCCAGTGTGCGGGCCCGGGGCCCGATGATGAGCTAGCGCTGCAACTTCGCGATGATCGCGTCCGCCACCTGCGACGTGCCGACGGCCGTCGGGTCGTTGCGGTCCGGCTTCATGTCGTACGTCACCGACTTGCCCTTCCTTGATGACGTCGGCAATGGCGCGCTCGAGGCGGTCGGCTGCGTCGGTCTCGCCCATGTGGCGGAGCATCAGCACGCCGCTGAACATCATCGCCATGGGGTTGACCTTGTTCTGGCCGGCGTACTTCGGCGCGCTGCCGTGGATCGGCTCGAAGAGCGCCACCGTGTCGCCGATGTTCGCGCCGGGCGCCACGCCGAGCCCGCCGACGAGCCCCGCGCACAGGTCGGAGAGGATGTCGCCGTAGAGGTTCGGCAGCAGCAGCACGTCGAACCACTCCGGCTTCTGCACGAGCTGCATGCAGAGCGCGTCGACGAGCACCTCTTCGTACTCGATGTCGGGGTACTCCTTCGCGACTTCGCGCGAGACGGCGTAGAAGAGGCCGTCGGTGAACTTCATGATGTTGGCCTTGCTGATAGCCGACACCTTCTTCCGCTTGTTCTTCCGCGCGTACTCGAACGCGTACTTCGCGATGCGCCGCGTGCCGAACTCGCTGATCACCTTGATGCTGATGCCGGTGTCAGGGCGCAGCTTGCCCTGACCGCTCTCTTCTACGAGTTGGCCGAGCCGCGCGACGTACGGCGAGCCCTTCTCGAACTCGATGCCGGCGTACAGGTCCTCGGTGTTCTCGCGAACGACGACGAGGTCGACGTTCGCGTCGGCGAAGCGCGTGCGCACGCCGGGGTAGACCTTGCATGGCCGCACGCACGCGTACAGCTCGAGCGACTTGCGCAGGGCGACGTTGACGCTGCGGAAGCCGGTGCCGATCGGCGTCGTGACGGGGCCCTTGATGCCGAGCTTTGTCCGGGCCAGGGAATCGAGCGCGCGCTGGGGAAGCGGCGTGCCTTCCTTCTCCATCACGTCGACGCCGACGTGCTGGACGTCCCAGTTGAACCCGACGCCGGTCGCTTCCAGGACGCGCCGCGTTGCTTCGGTGATTTCCGGCCCTGTGCCGTCGCCCGGAATGAGGGTTACGTCGTACGCCATCTCATGCTCCTGTCGGACTGGAGGTGCAGCAACGTGGGCGGGGAAGCGGCATGCTCAAGCTCCCCTGTGGCGGCCGGGCGACATGTACAGGCCCACTGTTGGCTTCACCGGGGCCCTTTACTTGCATGAGAGGGTGCTTCGACCTCGCTCGCGACTGCCCCGCGGTCCGGGGCCCGTTGGGCCCGAGCTGAGATCCTTGTTGAAGCGTGCGCAGTATACCGAGGCGTTCTCGCCACGGGTAAGTGGCGAAAGGTAGATCAGAAACGCCACCAGCGGCGCTTGCGGGCGATCGATCGGTACCGGGCGTACGGGCCGCCGCTGCTCGTGCCTGCGCCGGTGGCGGCCGCGGTGGTACGCGCCGGCTGGCCCTGGCGGTCGCGCAGCGCGCGCGAGGGCATGCGAGAGGTGCTGCACCTGGACCTTCAACCGCCGGATCTCATCGGCCGGTGCGACGTCGTCCTGCCGGCGGTCGCGCTCGAACTCGGCGTCGACGAGGCGCAGGCCGGAGCGCGTCGAGCCAACCGGCGCATCGCGATGGTCGTGGGCGCCGAGTTGCGCGTGCCGGGAGTTCGGCAGGTAGATGAGGTACGCGAAGCCGCCCGGGCGTGGCACGATGCGGTTGCGCAACTGGCCGCGGCGAATCATCCGCCGGACGGTGCTGACGGACAGCCCGAGCTCGCAGGCGGCCTGCTGCAGCGACAGCCAGTCCGCGGCGTTGGGCGCCCGGCGCGCGTCGACATCGCCCTCGGGCCCGCAAAAGGACCGAAGCGCCACCATGGGCTGGCGTCCCCCCGTTAGTAAGCTACCGACAAAGCTTCCACTAGATCATCGACGCGGCGCCCCGGCTCTGAAGCCGGCCCGAATCCGCTACAATCGGGGCGTGACCGCGCGCACGTCCGCTGAGCTGCCTACCTGGTTCCGCGATCTGACGTATGCCCGCGTGGTTTCGGGCGTACCTTCCGATGCGACCGCGGTCTGTCACGACAGCCGCCAGGTCGTCCCCGACGCCGTGTTCGTCGCGATCTCCGGGCTGACGGTCGACGGCAACGGCTTCATCCCGAACGCCATTTCCGCAGGCGCGCGCTCCATCATCGTGCAGGAAGACGCGCACGAGCGCTGGCAGCGGTTCGTCAACGAGGATGTGACGTTCGTCGCGGTGCCCGATGCACGCGTCGCGCTCGCCGAGGCGGCGTCCGGCTTCTACGGGCACCCAGCGCGCACGCTGGGGATGATCGGCGTCACCGGCACCGACGGCAAGACGACGACGACGCACCTGATCGCGCACGTGCTGAACGAGACCGGGCAGCGCGCCGGATACCTGAGCAGCGTTGAGTTCGGCGCGGGCGGCATCGTGGAGATGAACGCCTCGCACATGACGACGCTCGAGGCCACCGACATGCAGCGCCAGCTTGCGAAGATCCGCGATGCCGGCGGCCGCTACGCCGTCGTCGAGGCGTCGTCGATCGGGCTCGACCATGCACCGCGTCGACGCGTGCGAGTTCGACGTCGGCGTGTTCACGAACCTGGCGCCGGACCACCTCGATTACCACGGCAGCATGGCGGAGTACCGCGATGCGAAGGCGACCCTCTTCCGCATGCTGGGCTCGTCCGCCGAAAAGGGGTTCGGCAAAGCAGCGATCCTGAACGCCGACGACTCGGTATCCGCCGACCTGCGAGCGGCTGACGATCGTGCCGGTGATCACGTACGGCCTCGCGGCACGAGGCGGACCTGGCGGCGAAGCGAGATCAGGCAGGACGGCTTCGGCACCCGGTTCAAGGCGCGGATGTTCGGCGAGGATGTCGAGGTCCGCACGGGGCTGCTGGGCGAGTACAACGTCTCGAACTGCCTGGCGGCCGTCGCCGCTGCTGTGTCGCAGGGCGTGGAGTTCGCGGCAGCCGTGCGCTCGCTGGAATCCTTCCCGGGCGTGCCCGGCCGCATGGAACTGATCGACGAGGGGCAGGACTTCCGCGTCGTCGTCGACATCGCTTCGACGGAGCAGTCGATGCGCAACGTGCTGCAGGATGCTCCGTGCGGTGACGAAGGGCCGGCTGATCGTCGTATTCGGCGCCGCGGGCGAGCGCGACCCGGCACGCCGCCGCGGCATCGCCCGCGCCGTCGCCGAACAGGCCGACCACGCCGTCGTCACGAACGAGGACCCTCGGGGCGAAGACCCGGACCTGATCCTCGACGAGATCGCGGGCGCCCTCCGCAACGCCGGCTTCGGGCGCAAGTTCGACCGCGAACTGGACCGACGGCAGGCGATCGAGATTGCGTTCAAACGGGCGGGCAAGAACGACACGGTGCTGCTGGCCGGAAAGGGCACCGAGCAATCCATCGTCATCGGCAACGTGCACTGGCCGTGGGACGAGCGGCGCATCGCCCGGGAGTTGCTGGACGACCTGCGTAGCGTATAATTCGGCAAGTAGTCGTTTGCTCATGCGAGTAAGCAATTGAACGAAGCCGAAATCGAACGCCTCGCCGCCGCCGACCGGGCGCACGTCATCCACCCGCAGTACCACCCGCGCGGACCACCGCGACGCCGTCATCTACGCGAGCGGCAAGGGCGCCGTCCTCACCGACGTCCACGGCAAGCAGTACATCGACGGCGCTGTCGTCGCTCTGGAACGTCGCTGTCGGGCACGGCCGCACGGAGCTGGCCGAGGCGGCCGCCGCGCAGATGTCGACGCTGGCGTTCTCCAACAGCTACACGGGCTACGCGAACGTGCCTTCGATCGAGCTGGCGGAGAAGCTGCTGTCGCTCGTCTACCCGAACATGTCGGGCATCTTCTACGCGAACAGCGGCTCCGAGGCCAACGAGTTGGCCATCAAGGCCGCGCGCTACTTCTGGTTCGTCTCCGGCAAGCCGGGCAAGACGAAGATCATCTCGCGGCAGGAGGCGTACCACGGCGGCACGCATGGCGGCGACGGCGATCACCGGCATGGCGCCGTTCCACAAGGGCTTCGGGCCGGAGCCGCCGGACTTCGTCCAGGTGCCGACGTGCTACCCGTACCGATGCCAGTGGTGCGGCGCGAAGCCGGCCTGCACGCTGGAGTGCGCGGACAACATCGAGGCTGTCGATCCGAGCGCGAGGGCGCGGACACGGTCGCGGCGGTGATCGCCGAGCCGGTGCACGGCGCGGGCGGCGTCATCCCGCCCGACCCGCGGCTACTGGCCGCGCCTGCGCGAGATCTGCGACCGCAACGACGTGCTGCTCATCGCCGATGAGGTGATCACGGGCTTCGGGCGCACGGGCCGCTGGTTCGCGCTCGAGCACTGGGGCGTGCAGCCGGACATCATGACCATCGCCAAGGCGGTGACGAGCGCGTACGTCCCGCTGTCGGCGTTCATCGCGTCGGAGCGCGTCCATCGCGCGATCCTCGATGCGCCGGCGGACGCGAAGTTCATGATCGGCTGCACGAACGCCGGCGCATCCCGACGGCCTGCGCCGTGGCGCTGCGCAACCTGCAGATCTTCGAGGACGAGCGGCTGGTCGAGCGCGCCGAGCGCATGGGCCGGCGGCTGAACGAGGGTCTCGGCCGGCTGCATCGAGATGCCGAACGTCGGCGACGTGCGCGGCCTGGGGCTGATGGCCGCGGTCGAAGTCGTCGCCGATAAGGCGACGCGGGCGCCGTTCGAAGCGGCGCAAGGCGTCGGCGCCGAAGCTCGCGCGGGCGATGCGCGAGCGCGGCGTCGTTACGCGCGCGAAGGGCGACAGCATCCTGTTCGCACCGCCACTCGTCATAACGGAAGAGCAAGTCGATACGATCGTGGAAGTTACGACGGAAGCTATCGATCGGGTGATGAGGGAAGTCGGAAGGGGCTAGCATGGACGCTCGCCGGCCGGGTTATACTGGCTCTATGCAAGGGACACATCCCGCAGGCCGCAGTGGCGGCCGCGCGCCCGGGCCGCCTCTTGACGTTCGCCGGGAGGAACTGGCGGCACATCGCCGAGATCCTGTTCATCGTCCCGGCGTACACGGCGTATCAGTACGTGCGCGGCGCGGTGCACGGTCAGGCCGGCACGGCGTTCGACAACGCCACGCGCCTCATCCACATCGAGAAGCAGCTTGGCATCTTCCACGAGGCGTTCCTGCAGCAACTGATCCTGCCCAAGGGCTGGATCGTCGACCTGTTCAACTACCTCTACATCTGGGGCCACCTGCCCGTGATCATCGCGGTAGCGCTCTGGCTGTACATGTCGCACCGCGACGAACTACGCGCTGTTCCGCAACGCGTTCCTGATCTCCGGGCTGATCGCGCTCATCGGGTTCAGCACGGTGCCGCTGGCGCCGCCGCGCTACATGCCGGAGTTCGGCTTCACGGACACCATCATCCACGCGCAGTCGTACTACGCGTTCCAGAACCCGAAGATCGTGAACCAGTACGCGGCGATGCCGAGCCTGCACTTCGGCTGGGACCTGCTGGTCGCCATCGCGATCGGGTACAACGCGCGCGAGCCGCGGGGTGAAGGTGGTGGCGGTCTTCCTGCCGTTCGTCATGCTCGGCGGCATCGTGCTGACGGCGAACCACTACTTCCTCGATGCGGCGGCGGGGGCGCTGGTCTCGGCCATGGGGCTCGGCGCGGCGGTGGCGCTTCGGAGGATGATCGCCCGCCGCGAAGCCGGCGTCCTCAACTTCCTGGCCTGACTCTCGAACCGGGTGGATCTCGCGAGACCGGTCCATTGACGGCCTCGGAACGAGCTTGCTATGCTCCCGAGCAGGAAAGGAGGTGATGCGGATGGATTATCCTAGTTGTGAGGCCTGCAAGCCGAGCGACGTCCGCAGCACCTCGGGGGCTACCTGCTAGCAGGCTCCCCGGGGGCGGCAGCCGGGCAGCAGGCCTGGCAACGTACACGAATTGGCCCGGACGGCAACGTCCGGGCCAAATCTTTTGTCTGTCGACACGCCGATCCTAAGCCGAGTTGCGCGGCGGCAGCGAGTCCAGGTACTCGTGGATCGCCGACGCGGCCCGGCGGCCATCGGCCAGTGCCGTGACGACGAGATCGGCGCCGTTGACGTTGTCGCCGCCGGCGAACACGCCGGGCCGCGCTCGTCATGTACGTCTCCGGGTGCACCTCGACGAGGTTCCAGCGGTTCGTCTGCACGCCGGGCGCCGCGTCCTTGATGTCGGGGTCGGCGTTGTAGCCGATGGCGATCGCGACGGTCTCGGCCGGGATCACGAACTCCGAGTGCGGCACCGGAACGGGCCGGCGACGCCCCGACTCGTCGGGCTCGCCGAGCGCCATCCGCTGGCACTCGACGCCGGCGACGTTGCCGTCGTCATCGCCGATGAAGCGCAGCGGGATCGTCAGGAACTGGAAGTCGACGCCCTCCTGCCGCGCGTGCTCGCGCTCCTCGCCGCGGCCGAGCATCTCCGCCTCGGTGCGGCGGTAGACGCAGGTCACGTGCTCGGCGCCGAGACGGACGGCCGTGCGCACGCAGTCCATCGACGTGTCGCCGCCGCCGATGACGACGACGTCCTTGCCGACGGTCAGCGGCTCCCGCATGTGCTCCGGCAGTTGCTCCGGCGCGCAGGTTGCCGCGCACCAGGAACTCCGTCGCGGCGTAGATGTTCCGGTAGCTCCTCGCCCGGGATGGCGAGCGTGCCGCCGAGGCCGGCGCCGGTGCCGACGAACACCGCATCGAACCCCTGCTTGAACAGGTCGTCGATGGTCACGTCCTTGCCGACCCACGTGTTGCCGACGAAGCCGACGCCGAGCTTCTCCAGGTACTTGAGCTTGTCCTGCAGCACGTCCTTGCTCAGCTTGAAGTTCGGGATGCCGTACAGCAGCACGCCGCCGGGCTCCGGCCAGGCGTCGTACATCGTGCAGGAGTGGCCGAGCTTCGCCAGCTCTTCGGCGACGGCGAGGCCGGCGGGCCCGGCGCCGACGACCGCCACCTTGAACCCGCTCGGCGCGCGGCAGCAGTGGCAGCGGCATGGCCGAGGTTCTTGCGCTGGTAGTCCGTCGACGAACGCCTCGAGCTTGCCGATGGACACCGGCGGCTCCTGGTGGCTGTCCGGACGGATGGCGAACGCCACGACGCACTCGCCTTCGCAGAGGCGCTCCTGCGGGCAGAGGCGGCCGCACAGCTCGGGCAGGTTGCTGGTCTCGCGGAACCTTTCGGCCGCGCCGCCGATGTCGCCTTCTTCGAGCAGCGTGAACGCGCCGGGGATGTCGTTGTGGACGGGGCAGGCGTCCTGGCAGGGCGCGGTCGGGCACTGCAGGCAGCGCATGGCCTCGACGCTTGCTGGCTCGAGGTCGAAGCCGAGGAAGACCTCGTCCCAGTTCTTCTTGCGTTCCGCCGGGTCCTGCTTGTTGATCGGCACCCGGGAGATCGCGAGCCGGCGCTGAACCTCTACGTCCTTTGCCATGCGAGAATCCTTCGTCGTTCGCAATCCGCCAGCTTCGGCGGTACCCACAAGTCTATGGGCGGGAAAATCGATTGTAAATGGTCCACAAACCGGCGTGGCCGGTGAACGCGTGGTGACGCGCCGTCACTGCGATGCGCCGCCGCTGAACGATGCGCGCAGGTAGTTGACAAGGTTCCACATGTCGGTGTCCGACAAGGCGCCCCTGTACGCCGTCATGGCCGACTGCGGATAGCCGTTCGCGATGAAGCCAAAGAACTGAGGGTCGTCGTGGTAGCGGCATATGCAGACGGAAGTCCGCCGGCTGCGGGTTGAGCTGCGCCGCCCCCGGCCCGTCGCCGCGGCCTTCCGCGCCGTGGCAGACGACGCAGTTCTGCTGGAACAGCGTCCGCCCCGCCTCCACCGACTCCCGCGTCGGCTTCACCGGGTTTCCGGCCGATGGATTGACCGCGGCGGTGTGCGTGTGTACGCCGAACGTGAGCACGGCACCGGTGAGCAGTAGCGCCGTCGCGGCCGTCATCCCGATGCGGTATCCCGGCTGCCGCAGCCATCGCAACTGCTTCCGGTAGATGATGATGGCGACGCCGCCGAGCGCCGCGAAGGCGCCGGCGACCTCGTTCCAGTTAAAGACGTTGAACGGCAGCGCGAACGCGCCCTTCTTCGCCGCCGTTGACGTGGCCTGCGCCTGGCCAACGCCGAGGATGAACTGACGCGACACGTCGTCGGCGTCCGAGCGCCGAACGTCCACCTGGACGCGCCAGTTGCCCGGCTGCGCGAAGTACGACGCCGAGCTCGCGATACTCGCCGTCGGCCCGCTTGCGGAGGACGACCTCGGACTGCGGGATCGCACCGGGAATCTGCTCGTAGCTGAAGCGCAGCCGCGCCTGCGTCACGGTCGTCGCGGGCGAGCCGTCCGTGCTTTGCAGCGTCAGGTCGTACTGGTTGAGGCCGACGCGATTCGGCGATACCTCGAACGTCATCTTGAGCCCGCCCTGCTCGGCCGTCTGGCTGAACTTCGTGGCGGCCACCTTCGCCGCGTCGCTCTGCGCGACTTCGCCCTTCGCCGTAGATGTCTGCGTGAGCAGCCCGACCGCCGCGAACACGGCGACGATCAGCGCCATCTCCATGGCGACGGTGACGGGGAGCATCCGCTGGAGCGACGCGAGGCGCCGCTCCCACGACGCGCGCTGTTCTTCCGTACCGCCGCCGCCCTGTTGGTACACACCGTCGACGGCGGCCACCAGCCGCGGCTTGAGGACGAAGGCGTTGAGCCCGGCGATGGCGAGCAGCGGCGCGAGCAGTGAGAGCTTCGCCAGCAGCACCTTCCCGTACGTCGTGTGGATCATCGCGCCCGCGTCCGGCATCTCGACGAGGCCGTTGAACGTGCCGGTGGCGAGGATCAGCGATCACGCTAAGACCGGCGATGATCGAGAAGCGGTCGAACGCGTTCGCCAGCAGCAGGAAACGTTGCGCCTCGTCGAGCTCGCGGCGCGCCCAGCGCATGAGCGGGATGAGCATCGCCAGCGCGCCAAGCCATGCGGCCGAGGCGGCGAGGTGCACGAAGTCGGACGCCACCGACCAGAACTTGCCGGCGTCCGTCGCGCTGTGGCTCACCATCGAGTACGTGAGCATCGCACCGAGCCCGGCGGCGATCAGTACGAGCAGTCCGGCGGCGCGCTTGCGGCTCGAGTTGCCGAGGAACACAAGGTCCGCACCGGCGAGCGCGACCACGAGCAGGATCAGGCCGGCGAAGCGATACTGCCCGGTGCGCACGGTCGTGAGATACGACGCCACGCCGGTGTCGGTACCGAAGCGGTTGACGGCGAGCAGGACGAGGAACGCCGAGGCGATGAAGGACACGGGGATCAGCACGTGCGCCAGGTTGATCACCCAGCGCTCGATCGCGCCGGTGTACTTGTGGTACGGCTCGTCTTCGAGGAACGAGGCGGCGGGGCGCAGCCCGGCGAGCATCATGAACGCCGAACCGCCGACGACCGCCAGCGAGAGCAGCGCCAGCCATTTCAGCGCGACGTCCAGGTTGTTCGGAAGGAGGTTGCCGCCGCTCGTCGTGGAGCCGCCCGTCGTGTCGAGCGACACGCCCTCCGGAAACGAGCCGTCGGCGTTGAGCACGATGAATGGATACGTGCCCTGCAGGTTGTGGCCATCGACCGTCGACACGTTGCTCCACCGGACGAAGTACAGACCGGGGCCGAGCGTCTTGACGCCGATGGACGCCAGCGTCGGGTCGTTGTCGTCGAACGCCATGTCGCCCGAGTCGACGCGGTCGTCGTTCTTGTCGCGCACCTGGATCTGCGTCAGCTTGCGCTCGATGCCCTCGCTGAAGTGGAGGACGACGCGCACCGGCGGGCGGCGGAGGGTCTCGTTGTTCGCGGGACTGGCTGTGACGAGCGAGGCGTGCGCGTACGCGCGGCGCGCCGGGAAGAGCGACAGCATGAGGGCCACGGCCAGCGCGATCGCGGCCAGGGGCAGCAGCCGGGTTGTGCGTTTGTTCACCGCCGCGTCCTCGCCACCGGCGCCACCCCTTCTCCTGGTATACGGGCCGCGCCGCGCCACGGCCTCATGGACGCTGCCGCATGAACAGCCACCAGCCGCCGAGTCCGAGGACCACCGCGGCGCCGACGCCGCCCAGGATGATGTACAGCACGTTGTTGTCGCCGCCGCCGTCCGATGACGTGCTGGTCGCCGTCGGCGTGGCCGCCGCGCTCGTCGCCGCGGCCCGCGTTGCGGTGCCGGGCGCCGGAGTTGTCGCCGTAGACGGTGCGGTCGTGGGTGAGCCTGCGCTTTCCGTCGCGCCCGGCTCCGGGGACTCGGCGCCGATCTGCTCCGAACTGGGCGTTGTTCTGGAGGTTGACGGCGTTCGGCTGGCTCCGGATGTAGAACGAGAACGCTCCCTCGGCCGGATTGCCGTCCTCGTCGGAGACGTTCTTCCACTGCACGACGTAGCGGCCGGGGTTGAGGTTCGGCTGCAACCGCACCGTCATGTGCGTGCGGTCGTTCTCATCGATCACAGCCGGTCCGGCCGTAACGTCGGCGCCGCGGTCACGGCCGACCGCGAGCCCGTACGTCCCGGCGACCTTCTGCACGGCCTGCGTGAAGAAGATCTCCACCTGCGAGGGGGAGGTCTGGACGACCTCTCCCTTCGCGGGTGAAGAACTCTTGACCCGTGCATGCGCGGACGCCATGGCGGAGAAACCGGCGATGGCGATGCCGATGGCGGCGACCGCGGCGATAACGGCAGTTGCTCTGGACATCACTGTCACCTGCCCGGCCCTAAGCAGGGCCCGATTCTAACGCCCTCGCCGCATGCTAATACCTGCGGAAGCGGCGAGCACGAGCACGCTTGCAGCGGCCAGTGCCAGCATGGGCAAAGCCCAACGATTCGCGTGGGACCCGCTACCGCCATCGCCCGTGCGCGGCAGCGAGGCCGCGGGCGACAGGCTTGCCGCGGGCGTCGCCGGCGCCGGCGCGATCAGGGTATCCCCCTCCGGCGTGGCGATGGGCGTGAGCGTGGGCTCCGCCATGGGCGTCTCCATCTCTTCCTGTCCGACCATGGCGAGTTCCTCATCCTTCGCCAGGTCGTCGGCGGTGGGCTGCGTCTTCACGTAGAACGAGAACGCCCCCTCGGCCGGATCGCCGTCCACAGCCGAGACGTTGTTCCAGTGGACGGCGTAGCGCCCGGCCGCGAGGTTCGACTTGAGCGCGACCGAGAGCTTCGCCGCGTTGGCGGCGTCGATCGCCGGCGAGCCGTTCGTGACCGATGCGCCGGCGCCGGTCTCGACGGTCAGGCCGTACGTGCCCGCCGTCCGCTGGATCTCCTCGACGAACGTGATAACGACGGCGGAGGGCGAGGTCTGGAGCACCTCGCCCTTCGCGGGGCTGGTCGCGTCGGGGTGCGCGTGCCCCCAGGCGGTGGCTATGAGCGCCAGCGCGGCGGCCGTGGCGGCCGCGGCGACGCCCGTGTTGCGAATGAGCTTCTTCAACGTGTTCTCTCCTTCTTTTAGTGCTCGGCCCCCGCGTGCGGCGTCATCGTGCCGCCGGGGTCCGGGGTCGTAGGATCCTGCGGGGTCGAGTTGCCCGACGAGTCGTGTTCCGGCGTCGCCTTCGGGCCGCCCGCATCCGCCGGCAGGGACTTCGCCACGACGCCCCACGCCTGTTCCGTGAACGTGTGCCAGTCCTCGTGGGCGGCCTGCGACAGCGGCTTGATGGTTGCCACATCGGCGCCGGCGTCGAGCGCCCGCAGGAGCTTGACGCTATCGTCGTGCAGCTTCTGCGCCTGTGTCGCGAGGTCCGCGTTCCAGTCCGTCAGGGCCGTTACCCGCACGAGCGTGCGCGCCGTCGGGACGTACTTGTTATCGATCTTGCCACCCTGGGCCGTCGAGTCCATCTCGTGCAACGGCAACCCGGCGAGCGTGATGAGCGAGTTCAACATCTGGTCCTGCTGGACGCGGGCCGCCAGTTGGCCGATGCTCGCCTGCGATGCGCTGCTTTCGCTTTTCGCATTGTCGTTGCCGCAGGCTGCGGCGGCGATCGCGACCAGCAGCGCAGCCGCGGACACGAGCGCTCCGGTTCTGAGGCGCTTCATTGCAACTCCTCGATTGATGTTCGGTGGGTCTAGACGGAGGCGCGGAGCATGGGTGGCGGGGTTTCAGGGCGCCGGTAGACGCCGTGCAAGGTGACGCCCACGGCGAGCAGCACGAGGGTCAGCATCGCCGGCGCGACCACGAGTGGCTCGCTGAACAGAAACTGGCCGAGGCCGCTCGCGAGCGGCGCATCGCTGCAGGTCCCCGGCGAGGCGTGGCAGTGAGAGGCGTGGACGGCTGCATCGGCGCCGCCGTCCGCGTGCGCCGGGGCGAACAGGTGGTCGTACGGCAGGACCGCAGGCAACACGGCCAGCGCCACCATGACGACGACGAACTTCTTACCAAGACTGAGCCAGACCCGGCGCCTGAGCACGGCGCCCGATGGGAGCGCGGGCACCCAGATGAGCACCGCAGCGACGGCAAATGCCGCGAGGGCAATGGCGACGGCCCGCAAATCGGGGGCGCCGGCGTCGAGCGCGGCACGGCCGATGTGAAGCGGTGGCAAGGGGACGCTGTCCATCATCGAATGGCCGTTTCCCGTCCTTTCGCCGGAGAGTATAACGCTTTCCGTACCGCCGGTACGTCCAACCGGCTCGTATTGCAGGAGCCGTTGCTCGAAAGTAGAATACGCCCAACCTCGCCTCATCGGGCGGGTTGACATTAGTCGGAGGACATCTTCATGCCGCATGAGGAAGCACTACGCAACGTGCAGCTCTTTTCCCAGCTGCCCAGCAAGGACCTGACGCGCCTGGGACGGGCGGTCGTCGAGCGGTCATACAAGAAGGGCGAGACGGTCGTCAAGGAAGGTGAGCAGGCCGTCGCGTTCTTTATCATCGTCGGCGGCAAGGTCGAGGTCACGCAGTCGGCGGGCTCGAAGAAGTCGCAGGTGTTGAGCCAGCTGGGCCCGGGCAGTACGTTCGGCGAGATGGCGCTGCTCGATGGCGGCCCTCGGGCCGCCACGATCAAGGCTCTCGATGACACGAAGTGCCTGGTGCTCTCGCGCTGGGACTTCGTCGCCGAGTTGCAGACGAACCCGCACATGGCCGTCGCCATGCTGCCGATCCTCAGCCGGCGGCTGCGCGACGTCGAGGCAAAGCTCGCGGCCACGCACTAGCGGACGCGCCGGCCGCTGGGGTCCGGCGTTACTCGCTTCGATACGGCGTTGTCCTTTCCGCGCGGGGGACGGGCGCGGCGCGGTCCCGGCATCGACGAGACCGGCGATCCGAGCGCGGCCGCCCGCGCCGTGGGTTTGTGAATGCGCTGCCATCGCCCGTCGCTATGCGCTGTTCGCCGCGAAGGCGTACGATGTCCTATCGACGCAACGATACGGAGGAGGCATATATGGCCGAGGACTGGGCGAGGCCCGTGGTGCACTGGGAGATCCAGGCGCGCGACCCGGAGCGGATGCGCCAATTCTACGCGCGGATGTTCAACTGGGCGATCGGCGACGGGCCGATCATGCTGATCCCGGCAGGCATCGGCGGCCCGGAGCCGGGGCCTGCGGGTCACATCATGCCGGGGAACGCGCCGGGCGTCGCATTGTATGTCCAGGTGCGCGACCTGCGGGCATCTATGGAGCAGGCCGCATCGCTCGGCGGCAGCGTCACGGCGCAACCGTTCGACGTGCCTAACGGTCCGACGATTGCCGGCATCGCCGATCCGGAAGGAACCCGGATCGTGCTGGTGCAGCAGTAGCGCGGCTAGAGCACCAGCAGGAGCGGCTGTTCGAGCAGGCGCTTGATCTCGCTCAGGAACTGCGCGCCGAGCGCGCCATCGGTGACGCGATGGTCGGCTGAGAGCGCCACCTTCATGACCTCGCGCACGGCCACCGCGCCGTCGCGCACCGCGGGCTGCCGCATCACGCTTCCGACGCCGAGGATGGCGGTCTGCGGCGGCTGGATGATGCCGATCAGAGCCTCGACGCCGTACGCGCCCAGGTTCGTGATTGAGAACGTGCCCGCGGTGATCTCTTCCGGACGCAGCGAGCCGCCCTTTGTTCTTGCGATGAGGTCTTTGCTCTCGCGTGCGATCTCGCTAAGCGGCTTGGCGCCGGCGTCGAGCAGCGCGGGCGCGATCAGTCCATCCTCCAGCGCGATAGCGATGCACACGTTCTGGAACTCGTGCTGTGTGATCTGATCGCCCTCCACCGTCGCGTTGAACATCGGGTGCTTCCGCAGCGCCAGTGCGCACGCCTTCACGATGAGGTCGTTGACGCTGATCCGCTCGTCGTCGGGCAACGAGGCATTCGCCTGGGCGCGGAACGCCATCGCGTCCGTCATGTCGATATCGACGAGCAGGTAGTAGTGCGGCGCCTCGCGCTTGCTCTGCGACATGCGCCGCGCGATCGCCTGGCGCATGCGGCTCGTGCCGATCGGCTGCGCCGGTGCGGCGGCGGCCGCCGGTTGCGGGGCGGGTTCGCGTGGCGGGGCCGCGGGAGCGCCGCCGAACGTCTCGACGTCGCGCTTGATGATGCGGCCATCCGGCCCCGTGCCGTGCACCTGCCGCAGGTCGATGCCGCGCTCGTCGGCGATGCGGCGTGCGACCGGAGACGCACGCAGGCGGCCGTGGCCGTTGGTCTCGGCGCCCACCGGCTGCGGCTGTATCGCCCGAGGCGATGGCTGTGCGACAGGGCGTTCTTCATGAGCCGCTGGTTGCGGCGCTGCGGCCGGCGCGGCCGGAGCATCGCTCCGCGCGGCGAGCGCCACGGGCCGGGCTGCGCCCGTACCGTCGCCGTACTTCGAGATGTCGTCCTGCGCCGCCGCGATGACGGCGATCACGCCGCCGATGGGGATCGTGTCCCCCTCGGAGGCGAGCACCTTGCGGAACACGCCGCTCTCGAACGCCTCGATCTCGACGTTGGCCTTGTCGGTCTCGATCTCGGCGACGATATCGCCACGCTCGACGGCGTCGCCTTCCTGCTTCAGCCAGTGCAGGATCGTGCCCTCTGTCATGTCGGCGCCCATCTGGGGCATGACGACTTCGGAGATCATCCTTCGCTCTCCCCTACACCAGGCTTTTGACGAGCCTGATGATCTCGGCTTCTTGCGGCAGCGCCGCCTGTTCGAGCGCGCCGGCGTACGGCATCGGCACGTCTGCGCCGGAGCAGCGCAGCACCGGAGCATCGAGGTCGTCGAAGGCCCGCTCCTGGATGATAGCCGCGATCTCGCCGCCGAAGCCGCCGAACTGCCAGTCGTCTTCGACGACGATCGCGCGGTTCGTCTTCCGCACCGACGAAACGATGCCGTCGGCGTCGAGCGGCCGCAACGTCCGCAGGTTCAGCACCTCGCAGTCGATGCCTTCGCCCGCGAGCTGCTCCGCCGCACGAAACGCCTGGTGAACGCTGCCGGAGTAGGCGATGAGGGTCACGTCCTTGCCCCGGCGGTGCACCTCCGCTTTGCCGAACGGCAGCCGGTACGGCTCTTCCGGTACCTCGCCCTTGGCCGTGTACAGCGCCGTGTGCTCGATGAAAATCACCGGGTTGTCGTCCTCGAACGCCGTCATCAGCAGGCCCTTGGCGTCGTAAGGCGTTGCGGGCACGACGACCTTCAGCCCCGGCACGTGCGCGTACCAGCTTTCGAGGCTATGCGAGTGCTGTGCGCCGAGCTGGCTGCCGGCGCCGCCCGCCATGCGGATGACGATGGGGACGTTGATCTGCCCGTTCGACATATAGTGCAGCTTGGAGGCGTTGTTCACGATCTGGTCGATCGCCAGCAGGCTGAAGTTGATCGTCATCAGCTCGACCATGGGCTTCAGCCCGGCCATCGCGGCGCCGATGCCGGCGCCGACGACAACGGACTCAGCGATCGGCGTGTCCTTGACGCGCTTCTCGCCGAACTCATCGAGGAATCCCTTGGTGACGGCGTAGGAGCCGCCGTAGGCGCCGATGTCCTCGCCCATCAGAAACACGCGCTCGTCGTTCTGGAGCTGGTAGCGCAACGTCTGGCGCAGCGCCTCGCGGTACGTGATTTCAGGCACCGTCGCGCTCCTTGTAGACGTGACGCATCAAGCTCTCGACCGGTGGCGGCGGGCTCTCCTCCGCGAACTGGACGGCGTCGTTCACCATCGCCTCGACGTCCGCCTGCAACTCGGCGATGCGCGCGTCGTCGATCATCCCCTCGTTCAGCAGGTGCGTCTTGAGCTGGAGAATGGGATCGTACGCCCGCCAGCGCTCGACCTCGTCCTTCGAGCGATAGAACTCGGCGTCGGCCATCGAGTGGCCGCGGAAGCGATAACAGAGCGCCTCGACGAACACCGGGCCATCGCCGGAGCGCACGCCCCTGGCCAGCCGCTCGACAGCGTCGTACACCGCCAGCACGTCCATGCCGTCGACTTGCTCGGAGCGGATGCCGTACGCCTCCGCGAGCCGGAAGATCTCCGGCTGCGCCGACACGCGGCTGATCGCCGTCCCCATGCCGTAGAGGTTGTTCTCGACGATGAACACCAGGGGCAGCTTCCAGATCGCCGCAAGGTTGAGCGATTCGTGGAACTCGCCTTCGTTCACCGCGCCGTCGCCGATGAAGTTGATGGCGATGCGGTCGGTGCCCTTGTACTGCTCCGCGAGGCCGAGGCCGCAGGCGAGCGGCATGTGGCCGGCGACGATCGCGTAGCCGCCGAGGAACGACTTCGAGACGTCGAACAGGTGCATCGAGCCGCCGCGACCGCCGGTGACGCCGGTCTCCTTGCCGAACAACTCGGCCATCACGCGGCGCGGGTCGAGCCCGCGCGCCAGCGCGTGGCCATGCTCGCGGTAGTGGCTGACGATGTAATCATCGGGCCGCAGCGCCGCGATGGCGCCCGTCGCCACGGCCTCCTGTCCGATGTAGAGGTGCAGGAAGCCCTTGATACGGCCGCGCGCGTACATCTCCGCCGCCTTCTCTTCGAAGCGGCGGATGTTCATCATCGTGTGGAGGAGGCCGATGCGGTCCGGGCCGCTCGCGCGGCGCTCGGCCTCCGCCTGTCCTTGCTGCGTCATGCGCGCCATGTCACTCCGTCCAGAAGTGGATCGCTTCACCATCGACGGCGAGCGCCGCTTCTTTCACGGTCTCGCCCAGCGTCGGGTGCGCCGCCACGGTCCAGCCCAACTCGCGCGGCGTCGCTTCGAGCGTCATGCCAAGAGACGCCTCCGCGAGCAGCTCGGTCACCATCGGGCCGACCATGTGCATACCAAGCGTCTCTCCCGTGCGGGCGTCCGCCACGATCTTGATGAGGCCATCCACTGCGTTTATCGCCTTCGCGCGCCCATTGGCACGTATAGGGAACTTGCCTACTTTCACTTCGAATCCACCGTCTCGCGCCTGCTGCTCAGTGAGGCCGATGCTGGCGACCTCCGGCTGGGTGTAGGTCGCACGCGGCATGTGCTGGTAGTTCAGCTCCGGCGCATCGACGCCGGCCAGGCGCTCCACAAGCGTCACTCCCATCGCCGAGGCCACGTGCGCCAGGTTCATGATGCCGGTAACGTCGCCGATGGCGTATACCCCGGCTGCGGTGGTCATGAGCTGCGCGTCGGTCTTCACGTAGCCACGCTCGACCTGCACGCCGATCTTGTCGAGCGCCAGCGCATCGACGTTGGCCTCGAAGCCGATGCCGATCAGTACCTTGTCAGCGTCGAGATCCTGCTCCTTGCCCTTCGCCGTGAACTTCACGACGCCGCGGCCGTTCACCGCGGCCGCCGACTGGACGCTGGCACCGGTCACGAACTTGATGCCCTGCTTCTTGTACGCGCGCTCGAGCTGGACGCTGATCTCTTCGTCCTCGAGCGGCAGCAGGTGGTCGAGCATCTCCAGGATCGTGACGTCGACGCCGTACGCGCGCCAGAACTGCGCGAACTCGACGCCGATCGGCCCGCCGCCGATGATCGCGACCTTCTCCGGTCGTTCGCGCAGCGCGAGCGCCGCGCGGCTGTCGATGATCGTCTCGCCGTCCGTCGCCAGGCCGGGCAGCGTCCGCGGCCGCGCGCCCGTCGCGATGATCACGGCATCGGCTTCGACCGCCTCATCGAGCCCGCGCACGGTGAGCTGGCGCGGCGACGCAAACGACGCCTCGCCGGCGATCACGCGCACGCCGTTCTTGCCGAGCAGGAACTCGACGCCCTTCACCATCTGGTCGACGATCTGCCGGCTGCGGTCGATCGCCTTTCCCATGTCGAGCCGCAGGTTGTCGAACGCGATGCCGTAGATCTCGGCATCGCGCAGCAGGTTTATGACCTCGGCGTTCCAGAGCAGCGATTTGCTCGGGATGCAACCCCAGTTCAGGCAGAGGCCGCCGACGCGCTCCTTTTCGATCAGCACGACGCTCTTCCGGAGCTGCGCGGCGCGTATCGCCGCCACGTAGCCGCCCGGGCCGCCGCCGATGATCGCGATGTCGTACTTAGCCACGCTGCACCTGCTCAAGCGGAATCATGCTCACGGCGCCGTGGGCCGATTGCTTGTCGGCGTGGTACGACGAGCGCACCAGCGGCCCGGCCTCGACGTGGGTGAAGCCCAGCTCGCGGCCGTACGCGCGGAACTGCTCGTACTCCTCCGGCTCATAGTAGCGGTCCATCGGCAGGTGTTTCAGCGACGGGCGGAGGTACTGGCCGATGGTGAGGATGTCGCAGCCGTGCGCGCGCAGGTCGCGCATGACCTGGAACAACTCGGCCGGCGCCTCGCCGAGGCCGACCATGAAGCCGGACTTCGTGAGCATGTCCGGCGCGGCATCCCTGGCGCGGCGGATCAGCTCGAGCGAGCGCTCATAGATCGCCTGCGGGCGCACCTGCCTGTACAGCCGCGGCACGCTTTCGATGTTGTGGTTCAGCACGAAGGGGCGCGCGTCGACGACCATCTGGAGCGCGTCCCAGTTGCCCTTGAAGTCGGGGATCAGCACCTCGACGCGTACGCTCGGGTCGTTGCGGCGGATCGTCTTGATGCAGGCCGCGAAGACCTCGGCGCCGCCGGTCTCCAACTCATCGCGGTTGACCGACGTGATGACGACGTAGTCGAGCCCGAGTTCCCGCACGGCCTGCGCGACGCGATACGGCTCGACGAGGTCCAATTCCTGCGGCTTTCCCGTGGCAACCGCGCAGAAGCCGCATGACCGCGTACAGACGTCGCCCAGGATCATGAACGTGGCGGTGCCGGCGTTCCAGCACTCGCCGACGTTCGGGCAGTGCGCATCCTCGCACACGGTGTGGAGGCGCTGCTCGCGCATGAGGCTCTTGAGGTGCTGGTATCGCTCGCCACCGGGGAAACGCACTTTGAGCCATTCCGGCTTTCGGGGCAGCGGACGCGCTTCAGCGACCAACGGCAACTCCCGCGAGCGACGCCTCGGCGATCTCCACGCCGAAGAGCCGCTCGAACGCATCGATGACCGCCGCCTCGACGCCGGACATCGCGAACGTCTCGCCGGTCAGCGCCTGCATCGACGTCACGCCGCTGCCGGCGAGCCCGCACGGGACGATGTAGTCGAAGTGCGACAGGTCGGTGTTGACGTTGAGCGCGAAGCCGTGGGTCGTGACGCCGCGCGAGACGCGCACGCCGATAGCGGCTATCTTGCTGTTGTTCACCCACACCCCTGGGCACCCCTCCGCCCGCGCGGCGACGATGCCGAAGCGGGAGAGCACGTCGATGAGCAGCGCCTCCAGTGTGCGGACGTACCAGACCGGGCCCTGGCCGTACTCCGTGAGGTTCAGGATAGGGTAGGCGACGAGTTGGCCGGGGCCGTGGAACGTCACGTCGCCGCCGCGGTCGGTGCGATGCACCTCGGCGCCGCGCGAGAGGTACGCCTCTTGCGACAGCAGCAGGTGCTCGCTCTTGCCGCGCGAGCCGAGCGTGTACACCGGCGGATGCTCGAGAAGGATCAGCGTTGGGGAAGCGCCCTCACGGACGCCTTCGGCGATGCGCTGCTGAAGCTGCCAGGCGTGCTGGTAGGGCGTCAGTCCGGACCGGAGCAGGGTGCAGCGGGTTCCCAACGGCCTGTTCTTCCATGAGCAGCGTGTCTTCGATGTGAGGATAGCACACGCTCATTGCTCCTCATGGAGTATCGGCCGCTGGCCGAACTGCGAGACCGGAGAGACCCCTAAGGCCGGCGCGCGCCGGTCGATCGCCCGAGATCGGGAGAGGCCTCCCGCGGGGTCGGGAGGCCGCTTGTCGGACAGGGGTTTCTGAGTTGTCTTGGGTTAGTCTTCCTGGTCCTCTCCATCGTCTGAGTCATCGCCGCTTTCCGGCGTGTCGTCGCTGCTGTCTTCGTGGTCATTGCCATGGCCGTGCTCGCCGGCCGCCTGGCACGGGACGTTGACCTGCGTGCCGCTCGGCGTCGTGTTGACCGCGGTTTCGCCCTTCTCGCAGACATCGTCGCCGTCGTCCTCGTCGTGGTTCGGGTTCGACGCCGGGATGCCGTGCACGTCGCCGTGTTCGCCGTCGCCTTCGTCGTCGGCGTCGTCGGCTTCGTCGGCGTCGTCGTCGGCTTCAGGCGTCTCGGTGGACGTCGCCGCCGGCGTTCCGGTCCCGGTCGGCTCGACCGTCGCCGTTTCCGTCGCGTCGGGGGTTTCGGTGCTGGTGGGTTCGGCGTTCGCCGAGTGGTCGGGCGCAACGTCGGCGCCGAGCACGCCGCCCGACAGCAGGCCCGTGGCCAACCGCAGGTCGACCGCATCCTGCGACGCGAAGGCGCCCACGGCGGCAAACGATCCGAGGGTCAGGGCGATCGCCGCTGCGATAATCTTCTGTCTCATAGTCACACTCCTGGCAGTTGTCGTTCCAGTCGATCGGCGCGTGAGCGCCTTCGAAGGTTGTAACTGCGTCGCGGGCCGGAAGGTAACGGCGCGATCGAGGAACTGTTACGCGAGTTTGAGGAGGATCGTGCTCGCGGAGAGTGGCGGCAACTCGATGGAGCGCGTGTCCGCGATGCGCCGCTCGCGCAAGCCGACGTTGTGCGGCTCGGCGAACGAGTTCACAACCCCGGGCGACGACGCGCTGATCTCCCATACCGGCGCGTCGGATCGTTGCCGCTGATCGGCGATCACGCTGAGAGTGGCGTTCGCAGTCCGGTGCAAATTCACGACGTGCACGTGCGCGTCATGCGATTGCTCGTCGTACGTCACCGCTACGTCGATATACGGCACCGCGCGTCCGCGGACATCGAACGTCTCCGACTCGCACAACGCATCGAGCGCGATCGGACCGCGATGCTCTGCGTGCATCAGCAGCGGGAAGTAGATCGTCTGCAGGAACAGGCCTTCGGGCGACGTGAAGATGGGTGCGATCACGTTGACCATCTGCGCCATGTTCGCCATCGTCACGGCGTCGGCGTTGCGGATCAGCGTGTTAAGGTACGCCGCGACGCAGAGCGCATCGGCCAGGTCGTACTGCTCTTCGTGCAGCGTCCCGTACTTCGAGAAGTCATTGCGGCGGTAGAAGACGTTCCACTCATCGACGCAGATGTGGATCGGGCGGCGGATGTCGTAGCGATGACGCGCCGCCTCGATCAGCCCCCACAGGTCGCGAATGTACCGGCCGCCGAGGTAGCCGCGCGCGACGAGCGACTCATATGGATCGCCGTCCGGATCGGGGCGGAAGTAGTCATGGTAGGAGATGTAGTCGATGAAGTGGCCCGCGGTCTTCAACACCTCCCAGTCCCACTCCGGCTCGCCGCCGCCGCAGGCGATGAGCCGGACGTCGCGGTCGGTCCATCGCGCGAACTTGGCGTACTCGCGAGCCTGCTCGGCGTAGGCCGCGGCGCTCTTGTAGCCGACTTGCCACGGACCGTACACCTCGTTGCCGAGGCCCCAGTACTTCACGCCGTACGGCTCCGCGCGTCCCGACCTGATGCGCTGCTGCGACCAGTACGTCTCGCCGGCGCCGTTGCAGTACTCGATCCAGGACTGCGCCTCGTCCATCGTGCCCGTCCCCATGTTCAGGCAGATGTACGGCTCCGTCTCGATCGCGCGGCAGTAGTCGATGAACTCGCCGGTGCCAAACTGGTTCGACTCGAACTTGCGCCACGCCGTGTCGCGCCGCGCGGGCCGGCCGCCCGCCGGGCCGATGCCGTCCTGCCAGTGATAACCGGAGACGAAGTTGCCGCCCGGCCAGCGCAGCACGGGCACGCGCAGCCGTCGCACGGCCTCCATCACATCGGCGCGGAAGCCGGATGTGCCGGCGAGCGGCGAACCCGGCTCGTAGATGCCGCCGTAGATGCAGCGGCCCAGGTGCTCGATGAACTGGCCGTAGACGTTGGGGTCGAGCGCTCCGATGCGCCGCGCCGGATCGATGCGCAGCGTTGCCTTGATCACGGCTCTTCGTCTTGCCCCTCATCGGGGATTGGCTGCTTTGAGTGGCCGTTGGAACGTACGCATGCGTGGCCTGCGCGGTCCATCGGCAGGCCGCAGAGCGGGCAGACCGGCCGTCCGCCGGCGATGATGTCGTCGAGCTGAACGCCAAGCGAGGCGCACTGCTCCTGGGTGAGGCGGACGCGCAGGGTCGGGTCTTCGTCGTCCTCATCGGCGCCGAGCTCGAACGCGTAGAGCACGACGCTGCGGTCGGAGGCGTTGAACCCCATGCCCATCCGGCCCACGCGGAAGTCGTTATCGGCGACGACGGGGAACTCACCGACGTCCGCTCCCGGTGGCTCGGCATCGTATTCGAGTTGAGCGAGCATCTGCTTCAGCGCCAGGTTCAGCGCCTGCATCTGCTCCTTTTCGAGCCAGATCGAAGCCGACTGCGCGTCGCCGCCGACGATGCGGAGCCGGAACGTGCGCTGCCCCGGCTGGCCAAACGCCTGCGCATCGATCGCGCGCGCGACCCCGAATTCGACGGTCATAGCAGGCCCCGGACGGCGCGATGGTCAAGGACATCGAAGGCGGCGGCGCGTGTCAGCAGGGGAAGCTCCTGTCGACCAGATTGGAGTGCAGCGACAGGATCACGGCTTGCAGGTTCAGGGTCAAGCATCGTGGAGTACGCCCTCTGGCCCCCGCGAAAGCCCTTCGCTACCATCCATTCAGTCACTAATCGCTGTAGAAACCTCTGCAAGAAGGAGCCCGCGCCATGGCAAACGTCGAGGCCGGCCAGGAGGCCCCGGATTTCACGCTGAAGGACGAGAACAACCAGGACGTGACGCTATGGGCGCTCCGCGGCAAGCCGGTCGTGCTGGTGTTCTACTCGCTCGACTTCTCGCCGTTCTGCACCACCGAGATGAGCGCGTACCGCGACGACCTCTCGCTGTTCGAAGGGAAGGGCGCACAGATCTTCGGCATCAGCCGGGACAGCACGTGGACGCACAAGGCGTTCAAGGAGAAGGAGGGCCTCAAGCACAGCCTGCTCGCCGACATGAACGGGAAGGTGGCGCAGATCTACGGCTGCTGGAATGAAGCGGCCGCGATCGCCGAGCGCCTTACCGTCGTCATCGACAAGGACGGGAAGATCACGTACGTCGAGCACAACCGGCCCGCCCAGATCCGCGACCAGAAGAAGGCGCTGGCCGCCCTGGCCTGACCGGACGGCAGGGGGCCCGCGAGGACGCTCATTCGCGTTCGATGCTTTACAGCGGCCCACCCTTTGGGTTAGAACAAGATCGCTATGGTGCTTGAGCGCAAGCTCGTCCTTGACGACAACGACATCTACTGTCCCGTTCGGGCGACGCTCGCGCTGCTGGGCCAGAAGTGGGTGCCGCACATCGTCCACGAGCTGATGGGCGGCAAGCGCCGCTTCAACGAGCTGGCGCACAACGTCGGCGGCTGCAACTCCCGGACGCTCCGGGACCGGCTGAAGAACCTGGAGTCGCTCGACGTCGTCAGCCGCAACATCGTGGCGGTCATGCCCCCCTGGGTGGAGTACGAGCTGACGCCGAAGGGCCGCGAGCTGGGCGAGGCGCTCTTCGAGCTTGAGCGCTGGGGCCGCTCGTACATGCGTACTCCCTGCGTCTGAAGCCCCGTCTCGCCCGCCCGCATTGACATTCGCGGAACGCGCCCCGTAGCGTTAGAACGATGACCTCATCCTCCCGCACGAGCATCTCATCGCTTCCCGCGAGGCCACGAGTTCCCCCCCGCGCGTTCGCCCTCGACGCCGCGGTCGTCAGCGCGTACCTGCGAGCGACGGGCGACGCGGCCGATTACGGTGAGTGCGTGCCGCCGCTCGCCGCCGTCGCGCTCGGGCTGAACGCGCTGCAGGAGCATATCTCGCTGCCGGAGGGGTCGCTCCACACCGGCCAGGAGGTGGAGCATCAGGGCGCGATGCCGCGCCGGCGATGAGTTGACGCTGACGCGGTCGCATCGCGCAGCGCTCCGAGCGGCAAGGGTTCGTGATCAGCGTGATCGAGTTCGAGATCGCCGTCCGCAGACGGAGCAGCGATCCGCGCGCGGACGACGATCATGGCGCCGGCGGCCGCGGCATGAGCGCGCGACGTCGAGCCGGTGGTGCGCACGCTGACGCAGGCGCGGATCCAGCGCCTACGCCGACGCGTCCGGCGACCACAACCCGATCCACATCGACGAGGAGTTCGCACGCGGCGACGCCGTTCGGCGGCACGATCGCGCACGGCATGCTCGTGCTGGCCCTCATCGGCGAGATGATGCACGCCGCGCACGGCGGCCGCTGGCTCGCCACGCGGGCAGACTGAAGGTGCGCTTCAAGGCGCCGACGCGCCCCGGCGACACGGTGACGGCATCGGCCGGACTGGCCGAAGGAAGCGGACGGCATCATGGAGTATGCGCGTGCAGTGCGCGAACCAGCGGGGCGAGGTGCTGATCGAAGGTCGCGCGACGGTCGCCGCGGCATGAACGACGGCCAGGCGCCGCCGCCGCGGCTGTGCTACGCCTGCGGGGCGCAGAACGAGCACGGCCTGCACATGGAGTTCCGCCGCGAGGGCGATCGCACGATCTGCGACTACGCGCCGTGCGACTACCAGCAGGGTTACCCCGGCCGCATGCACGGCGGCGTCGTATCGACGCTGATCGACGAGACGATGGGGTGGGCCGTGTACCACGCATCGAAATGGGGCGCGACGGCGCGGCTCAACGTGCGCTTTCGGCAGCCCGTGTACCTTGACCGGCGGCTGCGCATCGAGGCGTGGATCGTAAAGGACCGCGGCATCGGCTGATCGAGCTGCGCGCGGAGATCCGCGACGAGGCAGGGGCGCTGCTCGCGGAAGGCGACGGCACGTTCATGCGGCTCGACGAGCGCTCGGCGAACGAGATGTCCGGCCTAGCGCGCCAGGCCGGACGGGGTGATGCACCGGAGGTCGTGCCATGAGCGCGTACGTGAGCAGCGAGTGGCTGCAGGCAGCACCTCGGCGATCCGGATCGTGCGCGTGATCGAGTCGAGCATCGCGAAGGAGAGCGTACGACGGGGCGCACATTCCGGGCGCGCTGTGGGTCGACCCTCACGCGGACCTGCTGCGCAATGGCGACGAATCATCCGGCTACGTGATCACGCCGGAGCAGTTCGCGGCGCTGATGAGCCGGCTCGGCGTCACGCCGGGCACGACGGTCGTCTGGTACGGCGACCGTCACAGTTCGTACGCCATCCGCGGATTCTGGACGCTCGACTACTATCAGCACTCCGGCGCAGTTCTACGTGCTCGAGGGCGGACGCGAGCGCTGGCTCGCCGAGAAGCGCCCCGTCTCAAGCGAGGCGCCGTCGATCGACCCCGGCGCTTTACCCGGTGCCGGAGCGGTGCAGCGCGACGAACGAAGCATCGTGGCAGGACGTGCGTGGCGGCGATCGGCGATCCGTCGAAGGTCGTGCTCGACGTGCGCGACCGAGACGAGTACGAGGGCGCGAACGTGCGCGCGGCGCGCGGCGGCCACATCCCGGGCGCGGTGCACGTCCAGTGGACCGACGCGACGGCCGGCGACAACGTGCTCAAGCCGGACGACGAGCTGCGCGCGCATGTACGCGG
The DNA here is from genome assembly GCA_963701135.1 of uncultured Chloroflexia bacterium. GTDB lineage: Bacteria > Chloroflexota > Dehalococcoidia > DSTF01 > JACRBR01 > CAYJMJ01. The sequence continues at coordinate 794,339 of OY969567.1, read as the reverse complement.
CGCGCGGCGTCACGCCGGATAAAGAGATCATCACCCACTGCCAGCTCGGCATCCGCGCGGCGCACACGTGGTTCGTGCTGAAGCACGTGCTCGGCTACCCGGACGTGCAGGAACTACGACGGCTCCTGGCAGGAGTGGGGCAACCGCGAAGACCTGCCCATCGAGCGTTAGTACGCGTCGATCTCCCGCAGCCGGTCGTCGCTGATGCCGAAGTAATGCGCGATCTCGTGGTGGACGACGTGCCGCACGCGCTCGGCGAGGTCCGCGGGGTCGTGCGCGATGCGTTGCAGCGGCTGCTGAAAGATGACGACGCGGTCCGGCAGCGTCATGTTATACCCCGCGTGCCGCTTGGGGAGCGGAATGCCCCGGTACACGCCGAGGATCTCCGCGCCGAGCGGTGTATCCGTGCGCGCGTAGTCGTCGGGACGGGCGCGGTCCTCGACCGCGAACTCGACGTTGCTGATACGCTCGCGAAACGTCTCCGGTAACGCGTCGATCGCGGCGGCGACGATTTCCTCGAACGTGGTCCGCTCGACTTCGTACATGTGCCCCGGCCTTCGTTAGAGGGTACCCAGGTCGCTGCGTCGCCAGAGGTACCACGTCGCGGCGCTGCGATACGGCCGCCACGGTTCGGCGATCGCTGCCATCTGGTCGGGCTTGGGCAGCGCGTCGAGCCCGTACGCGGCGCGCATCGAGTTCTGTACGCCGAGGTCGCCGACGGGAAGCACATCGGGCCGGCCCGAGGCAGAACAGCAGCAGCATGTCGGCCGTCCAGCGGCCGACGCCCTTGATCGCGGTCACCATCTCGATCACGTCGTCGTCGGGGGCGCGTCTGATCGCACGGTCGGTCAGCGCGCCCGCCGCGAAGTGCTCGGCGAGGCTGCGCATGTACCCCGCCTTCTGCCGCGACACGCCCGTGCCACGGAACGCGTCGTCGCTGAGCGCGGTCGAGCTCGTCCGGCAGCGGGATACGCCCGCCGAACAGCGCGAGGAAGCGCTTCTCGATGGCGGCGGCGGCCGCGCCCGCGAGCTGTTGGTAGAGGATCGAACGCAGGAGCGCCGCGTACGGCTTGCCGCGCACCTCGAGCTCGAACGGACCGACGCGCTTGACGATGCCGCGCATCACCGCGTCGGACTTGATGATGTGCTTGCGGGCGGCGGCCGCGTCGTACGGCAGCGGGCGGCGGCGCATGCGCGCGCGCAGGCTCGAAGGTGTGACGGCGCCGGTGCGGTTCTTGTCGTGAGTCGTCGTTGGCAATGCGGTGGCTACTTGCTGCTCCACATGCCCGCGGCCGCCATGTCGATCGACGCGAGCGCCTCGGCGAGCGCCTCGTTCACCTCAACGTCGCCGTCGCTTTCGATGCGGCCGATGAGGCTCCCCAGGTACTCCCGCACCGTCTCCAGGCGGTCGACGACCTCGCCGGCCGTCGCGGCTTCGATGCGGTCGCCGCCGGCGATTCCGCTGACGGAGAACCTCGCCACCGGCTTGCGGTCGGCGTTGACGAGCAGTTGGAGGACGTCCGGCCGTGCGTAGTGACCGGCGACGTCGCGCGAGTGCTTTTCGCGGATCGCCTGTTCGAGGTCGATCTCGGCGTAGATCGTCTCTTCCTTGTCGTAGATAGGGCCGGCGAGGTACTCGCCGTTCGGGCCGATGATGCCGGTTCCGCCGTTGGCACTCACCGTCTCGCCGCCCAGCTCCTTCGGGAGTGAGCCGGGTGTGACGATGCCGCACGCCGACACGACGAAACACGCACCCTCGAACGCGTACTGCCGCGTGCCGAAGTCGATGTGGTTATTCTGTGAGCGTGTATGCCGGCCAGACCGAGCAGTGCACCTGCTCACCCTGCGCGTAGAGCGCGTACTTGGCGAGCGTCATCTGGTGCTCCCAGCAGATGAGGCCGCCGAGGCGGCCGAGCGGCGTCTCGAGCACGTTGAGATCGCTGCCGTCGCCGAGGCCCCAGACGGTGCGCTCGGTGAACGTCGGCATCAGCTTGCGGTGACGGTGGATCACCTCGCCCTGCGGCGAGAGGTAGAGCATGGTGTTGTAGAGGGTGCCGCGCGCCACCGTGTCGCGCTCGTTGATGCCCATGACGACGTACGCGCTCGCGTGCTTGGCCGCCTGCGCGAGGCGGTCGGTGGCGGGCGACGGGATCTCGATCGAGTTCTTGTACAACTCCGTGAACACGCTGCCGGAGAAGAGGCTCAGGGAGACGTCCAGAAGGGATAGCCGGGAATCCAGGTCTCCGGGAAGACGATGAGGTCCGCACCGGCCTTGCCCGCCTCCGCGATGATCTCGCACGCCTTGTCGAGCGTCGCCTCACGGTCGAGGAACACGGGTGCGGCCTGTACGGCGGCGGCGGTGAACCGTGGCAGTGCATCACCCATCGAGCGAACCTCCGCGTCTTATGTCCGTCGGGCACCGAACTATACCACGCGCAAACCGGCGCAATGTGTCAGGGAAAAGCCGCTGCCGCGCGGGGCGAACCCCCTTCATGCGGGTGTTAGCAGGAGATGGCGTGGAAGTTGCGCACGACGATCAGCATGTCGGTGGAGTTGATCTTGCCGTCCTTGTTGACGTCGAGCACCGCGCGCGGCCCGTAGCCGAAGTTCTGCGCCAGGAGCAGCATGTCCGTTGAGTCGACCTTCTTGTCGGCGTTGACTGACGCGATCTCCCGCCCGTCCCCCGCCAGCCTGCATCGCAGTTCGCGACCGTTAGCACCCTCTTATGATCGCTTTGATTCACGTCCCGCCAGGCGCATTTGACGCGGCTTGGGCGCATGGTAGGATGGCGTGTGGTCGTGCTAGGCGGGGAGCCAGCGGTGCCCTGTACCCGCAAGCCGCTATAGCGGGGCTGAATTCCTGCTCGAGGTTGGTGTACCTGGGAACTGGCTGCGCCGAGCAGCGTTGAGGGCCTGGTCCTACGCGGCGGAGCGCTACGAACCCCGTCAGGTCCGGAAGGAAGCAGCGGTAAGTAGTTAGCTTCGGGTGCCGTAGGGTTACCGGGCCGGAGCTAGCTAGCGCCGTTAAGCCGAAGGGCCTGATCGACAGTGGGTGCACGACCATAATTCCACTCACGACGCGTCGTCTGCTGCGACGCGCGCTTCAACCCTCGATCTTCGGGCGCGGTAGCACAGGAGGGCGTAGTGCCGCTCACGCCCGGGCCCGGCCGCCACGGCGGCCTTGCCCGCATGCTGCAGGACGCAGGGAAGCACAGCCTTCTCCTCGATCATCGCCGCCGCCGCCATCTGGCCGTCCTCTCCGTTGTCCTGCTGGTCAGCGTCTTCGGCTACGTCCTCTTGCAACCGCGCAAGGTGCGCGTCGAAGCCGATGGCCGCGACGTGGTCGACACACGCTCGCTTCGAGCGATACGGCGGTCCTGCGCGGCGCCGGCGTCGACGTGCATCCGGGCGACCGCGTCACGGCGCTCGACGGTGGCGGCATCGACGTGCTGCGCGTCGAGCGCGCGCGCGACGTCGTGCTCCACGTCGACGGCGTCGCGTACCAGTTGCGGACGCACGCGGTCACGATCGACCAACTGCTGTCGGAGGCCGGCGTCGCCGTCGCGGGGCGCGACAGCGTCGTGCAGAACGGCGCGCTCGTGTCGTTGAACGCGCCGGTCGACCCACCACGGCTGTTCGCCGTGGGCGGCGCGCTGGGCGATGAGCCCGCGTCGGGCGCCATCGCTATCGAGGTACGGCGCGCGGTCGCCGTTCACGGTCGTGGAAGATGGCAGAGAGTTCGTCTCGACCTCGAGCCGGCCGACGGTAGCGCAGGCGCTGCGTGAAGCGGGCATGACCGTCGGACCCGGGCGACCGCGTCCTCCCGGACAAGCAGGCGTCGCTCGACGCGGAGAGCGCGCATCGAAGTCCGTCACGCCAGGGCGGTCACGGTCGCGCTGCCGGACGATCACCAGGTCATCTACACGCTCGCAGGGCCGGTCGGCGAGGCGCTGGCGGCAGCCGGCATCACGCTGCCCGAAGGCGCGTTCATCGACCCGCCGGCCGAGACGGCGGTCAGCACCGGCATGTCCGTGCGCGTCGTGCAGCTTTCCGCGTCGAGCGACGTCGAGCGCGAGTACATCGAAAGCCGGACGGTGTACCGCTCCGACCCGAGCCTGGAGCCGGGCGAGACGCGCACCGTCAGGGGACACGACGGCGTGCGCGTCCGCCGCTACGACGTCAGCTACGTGAACGGCGAAGAGGCGGGCCGGACGCTGATCGAGGAGTACTACGACCCGGAGCCGGCCGACACGGTTGTCTACTATCCGACGCAGTACGGGACGCGACGACGCGGCGCCCGCGGACAGCGGCACCGTCGTCAGGACGCTGCACGTCTACGCCACCTGGTACTACCCCGCCAGCAGCGGCCGCGCGTCCAGCGACCCGGCGTACGGGCGCACGGCGACGGGCGCGCGTCGTGACGTACGGTATCGTGGCGGTGGACCCGGACGTGATCCCGCTCGGTACGCGGATGTTCATCCCGGGCTACGGCTACGCGGTGGCCGCTGATACGGGCGGCGCGGTCAAGGGCTACATCATCGACCTGGGATTCCCGGACGGAGTGACGGTTGACTGGCAGTCGCAGTGGCTCGACATCTACATCCTCTCGTAGCCGCGCAGTGCGTCCGCCGCGCGCGAAGAAGCGCTTCGGCCAGCATTTCCTCTCCGACCTCAACATCCTCAACCGCATCGTCGACGCGGCCGAGATCTGCGCCCGGCGACACCGTGCTCGAGGTCGGCCCGGGGCTCGGCGCGCTGACGGCCGTGCTCGCCGAACGGGCGCAACGCGTCGTCGCCGTGGAGGTCGACCGCGACCTTGTGCCGCGTTGCGGGAGCGATTCGCGAGCGCACCGCACGTCGCTGATCGTCGAGCGCGACGTGCTCGACGCATCGCCGGGTGAGTTGCTGGAGGCAGGCGGCGGCAGCGCACCGTACGTCGTCGTCGCCAACCTGCCGTACAACATCGCCGCGCCGGTGCTGCGGCACTTCCTCGAAGGCGACGTGCGCGCCGCGGCGGCTCGTCGTCATGGTGCAGCTGGAGGTGGCCGAGGCGATCGTGGCGCGGCCGGGCGCGATGAGCCTGCTTGAGCGTCGCGACGCAGGTCTACGGCGACACGAGCATGGTGATGAAGGTGGCGCCCGGCGCGTTCTCCCCGCCGCCGAAGGTGCAGTCGGCGGTCGTGCGCATCGACGTGCGCCGCAGCCGCGCGTCGACGTGCCGCTCGATGCGTTCTTCCGCGTCGTCCGCGCCGGCTTCGGCAACCCGCGCAAGCAGCTGCGCAACAGCCTGTCGTTCGGGCTGCACGTGAAGCAGGACGTGATCGACGGCGTCATGCGCGGCGCCGGAATCGACGCTACGCTGCGGCCGCAGGTGCTGTCGCTCGACGATTGGGCGGCGATCACGCGCGCCTGGATCGCGAGGCTGAACCAGTGACGCGACGACTGCGCCTGCGCGGCGCCGGCGAAGATCAACTGGACGCTCGAAGTGCTGCGCATCCGGCCGGACGGCTACCACGAGCTCCGCAGCGTGCTCCAGACCATCGACCTCCGCGACACGATCACGCTATCGGAAGGCCGACGAGATCGACGCTCGTCGATCAGCGGCGACGCCGGCATGCTCGGCGACGACGCCGGCCGAGACGAACCTGGCGTGTCGGGCCGCCGTCGCGCTTCGCGACCGCACGGGCATTCAGCGCGGCGTGCGCATCGAACTCGAGAAGCGCATGCCGGTGGCGGCGGGACTGGGCGGCGGCAGCAGCGATGCCGCCGCGGTGCTGCGCGGCCTCAACCTGCTGTGGGACGCGGGACAGCCGCTCAGCGAACCTGATCGAGATCGCAGGCGAGATCGGCTCCGACCCGCCGTTCTTCATCGTGGGCGGCACCGCGATGGCGACGCGGACGCGGCGACGCATGTGCAGCCACTGCCCGATGCCGTCGCGCCGGACATCCTGCTGGCCACGCCGCCGCAGAACGAGCGAGGCGACAAGACGGCGCGATGTTCCGGGCGCTGTCGCCGGACGACTTCGCCGAGGGCTACGTCACGCATCGGCGTGCGGGAGATCGTCGAAGCGGGGCGCATGATCGTCGACGAGGACCTCAACAACGTCTTCGAGCGCGTGACGGCGCGTATGCAGCCCGAGACCGAGATTGCGATGGAGGCACTGCGCGCGCAGGGGCGCACGCCGCACCTCGCGGGCGCCGGTCCGTCGTTCTTCCTGCTGCTCCCCGACGGCGCGGAGGGCGCGCACGACGCTGAGCCGCCGCATCGAAGACCTGGGTTTCGAGCCGCGCGTCGTGCGCGACGCTGCCGCGCGAAGAGGCGCTGCGCATCGAGGAGCTGTAGGTGGCGCGAGGTCTTCGCGGGCTTCGTCGTCGGCTACGCGCTCGCGCTGCTCGTCGCGCCGCTCGCCGCGCTCGCGCTCGTGCGCTCGAACGACCGCACCGGCCTCGCGCAGCGCGTCGCGCCGCCGGGCACGAGCATCATCGCGCTGTCGGTCGTGCTCCACTTCGCGGCGCTGCTCGTGCTCACGGCGCTCGGGCTCGTGCTGGGCATGGCGCTCGCGCGGCATCGACGACGCGGCGTCCGGAGGGCGGGCTCGGCAGCCCGAACCTGGTCTACACGCTGCTCGTCGTGGCGCTGACGGCGGTCGTCGTCATCCCGGCGTTCGCGGTGCCGGCGATGCGCAGGTACGCGCTCATCGCGGCGCTCGTCTTCGTCGCGGCGTTCGGCTGGGCCATGCCGTGGCTGGCGACGCTGGCGGTGATGCGCGCGCTCGCGCTCGCGGCACGGATGCCGCTAGGTACCCTTTCCGCGATATGCCCGGAACGATCATCGACATGCACGTCCACACGACGGCCGGCGCCTCCGACAGCGGCCTCAGCCCGGAGGACCTGGCCGAGGAGGCGAAGCAGCGCGGGCTGACCGGCACTCAACATCACCGAGCACGACCGGCTCTGGGACACGTTCAAGCTCAACGAGTACCGCGAGCGCCACGCGCCGCTCTTCGTGAACAACGGCATGGAGGTCTCGACCGACCTCGGCCACATGATCGTCGTCGGCCTCAAGCAGTACGTCGCCGGCATCCGGCGCGCGGAGGAGCTGCGGCGCGTGCTCGACGACCTCGGCGGCTTCATGGTCGTCGCGCACCCGTTCCGCCACTGGTTCGACCCTGTGTACTTCCGCAAGCAGGGCAAGGAGCCGTTCACGATGACGCCCGAGCAGGCGGCGGAGCGCATGCCGGTGTTCCAGCTCGTCGACGCGATCGAGGCGCTGAACGGCGCGAACACGCCGCGCGAGAACCTGTTCGCGCTGCGCGTCGCGAAGGTGCTCGGCAAGCCGGTCACGGGCGGCAGCGACGCGCACTCGACGCTCCGGCATCGGCTTCTACTGCACGGTGCTGGAGCAGGAACTGTAGCCACGCCGGAGGAGTTGCTGCGCGAGCTGCACGCCGGCCGGTTCCACGCGCACCACGGCCTGCTGCAGGGCAACCTCACGTACTTCACCGAGGACAGCCTCGAAGAGGCGGCGCCGGGCCTCGCGACATAACGACTCCGCGCGCGCCGAAGCCGTGTTAGACTGTCACGAGTGCATGGTTCCACGGATGGCACCGATGCGGCGCAACGCTCACCTCCGCGCCGCCTAGCAACGCGCTTCCTCGATGCCCTACGTCTCGCTCGATCTCGAGACGACCGGCCTCGATCCGGAGCTCGACGAGATCATCGAAGTCGCGGCGATCCGCTTCGACGCGGGCGGCGTCATCGACACGTATCACTCGCTCGTCAACCCGGGCACGCAAGCTCGAGTACCGCATCGCGCTGCTCACCGGCATCGACGTCCGACGAACTGGCGCGCGCGCCGCACTTCGCGGCCGATCGCGGCCGAGGTCGAGGCGTTCATCGGCCTCGACCCGATCGTCGGGCAGAACCCGACGTTCGATACGGCGTTCCTCGCGCGCAAGGGCGTGCAGGTGTTCGGCCCGACGTACGACACGTTCGAGCTGGCGAGCCTGCTGCTGCCCGGCTTGCAGCAGCACTCCCTCGGCGCCATCGCCGACCACCTCGGCATCGAGTTCGCGAACCGCCACCGCGCGATGGCCGACGCCGAGGCCGCGCGCGCAGGTCTTCGCGGCGCTGCGCGAGCGGCTCGCCGCTTCGCCGCCGGATCTGCTCGCCGAGGCGGAGCGCATCGCCGCTGCGAGCGACTGGCCGCTGCGGCACCTGTTCCGCGAGGTCGCGGCTGAGCGGCCGCGCACGCCCGGGCGACGGCGAGCGCGAGGGCGTCGTCCACGGCTTCGTGAAGGCGCCCGTCGCGCTCGACGAGGCGACGCCGCCGTCCACGCGCCCGTGTCGTCGTCCCGACCCGACGAGCCGGCGGCGCTGCTGACGTTCGAGCGCGGCGCACAAGCGCATCGAAGGGTTCGAGGAGCGGCCGGAGCAGGCCGAGATGGCGCGCGCCGTGGCCGAGGCGATCGCCGAGGGCGGCCAGCTGATCGTCGAGGCGGGCACGGGCGTCGGCAAGTCGCTGGCGTACCTCGTGCCGTCGGCGCTGCACGCGGTGCGCAACAACGCGCGCGCGGTGATCTCGACGAACACGATCAACCTGCAGGAGCAGCTCATCGGCCAGGACATACCGATCGCGCGGCGGCTGCTCGCCGACGCGGGGATCGAGTTCGACGACCTGCGCGTGGCGCAGCTCAAGGGGCGGCGCAACTACCTCTGCCTGCTGCGCTGGGCGTCGGCGCAGCCGGGCGAACGCGCTGAACGCCGACGAGGCGCGCGTGCTGGTGCGGCTGCTGTTCTGGCTAGGCCGCACGGATACCGGCGACCGCGCCGAACTGAACCTGCGACGGGAAGAGGACGCTGCCTGGACGCGGATCAGCGCGCAGGACGGCGGCTGCCTCTCGATGCAGTGCGCCGTACGTGCGCGACGGCTCGTGCTTCCTGCACCGCGCGAAGAAGCGCGCCGAGTCGGCGCACCTGCTCGTCGTCAACCACGCGCTGCTGCTGTCCGACGTCGCGCGCCGGCGGCAACGTGCTGCCGGAGTACCAGCACCTCGTCGTCGATGAGGCGCACCACCTGGAAGACGAGGCGACGAGCCAGTTCGGGTTCGCCGCCTCCGAGCCGGACGTGATGGCCTGGCTCGACCGGGTGTTCACGCGCGCGGCGCGCGACCGCGAAGGCGGCCTCGTCGGCGACGATCTTCACAGCGACGCGCGCGTCGCAGCAAGCGATCGGGCCGGCGCCGCAGCTACAGTCGCTCGCGCGCACGCTTATGCAGGCAGCGACGCGCGCGCGCGACCGCGTGCCGCCGTTCTTCCGCGCGCTGCAGGAGTTCGGCCAGCAGCACGCGAGCGGGCGCAGCGACTACGACGAGCGCATCATGATCAACCGCGCCATGCGCGTGCAGCCGGACTGGGCCGACATCGAGTCGAGCTGGTTCGAGACGGAGGAGCTGCTGGAGTCGGTGACCGGCATCGTCGGAGACCTGCACGACATGCTGCATGCAGGCGGACCCGGCGAGCGTGCTCGATCGCGACGCGCGTCGCCGCGGAGGCGGCGAGCTGCTACGATGACGGGCGAGCAGCTCCGCGCCGGGCATCTCGCCGCATCATCGGCCAGGACGACCGCGACACGATCTGCTGGCTGACGATGGCGCGCCGCGATGCGTCGCCGTCGCTGGCGAGCGCGCCGCTGTCGGTCGCGGAGACGCTGCAGCGCGGCTCTGTTCGGCTCGAAGGAGAGCGTCGTGCTCACGAGCGCGACGCTCAGCACCGACGGCCACTTCGACTACATCAAGGGGCGGCTCGGGTTCGAAGACGCGCGCGAGCTGCTGCTCGGCTCGCCGTTCGACTACAAGCGCTCGACGCTGATGCTCGCGCCGAGCGACATGCCGGAGCCCGACCAGCATGGCTACCTCGCGGCGCTGCAGACCGCGCTCATCGAGCTGGTGCGCGCGAGCGAGGGGCGCGCGCTCGTGCTGTTCACGTCGCACAGCGGGCTTGCGCGCGGCGTACCAGGGGATCAAGCGGCAGCTCGAAGAGCAGCGAGATCCTCGTGCTCGGTCAGGGCATCGATGGCACGCCGCGCCAGCTGCTGGCGACGCTGCGCGAGAACCACCGCACGGTGGTCCTGGGCGCGGCGAGCTTCTGGGAGGGCGTCGACGTGACGGGCGAGGCGCTGTCGCTGCTCGTCATCGCGCGGCTGCCGTTCTCGGTGCCATCGGACCCGGTGTTCCAGGCGCGCTCCGACCTGTTCGACGAGCCGTTCGAGCAGTACGCGCTGCCGCAGGCGATCCTGCGCTTCAAGCAGGGCTTCGGGCGGCTGATTCGCCGCAAGACGCGACCGCGGCGTGATGGTCGTGCTCGACCGCCGCCTGCGCAGCAAGCGCTACGGCGAGGCGTTCCTGCGCTCGCTGCCGCCGTGCGACCTGCGCGAACTCCCCCTGCGCGACCTCGCGGGCGAGGTGTCGCAGTGGCTCGCGCGCGCCCGACGCCAGCGTGCCCTCGTGAACGTCGCCCTCCGCGCGCTCGAGCGGGACGACGTCGCGTGGGTCGATACGTGGCTCGGTCCGGTCGCGGCGTCCGCCGGCTACGGCGAGATTGACGCCGCCGCGCCGGGGACGTGGCTGGATGCTCGCTCGCGGAAGGACCGGGGGTTGCACCCGCGCGTCATCGAGCGTGATGGCGAGCGCGCGGGCGTGCTCGTGTACCGCGTGCACGCGCCGCGGCGAGGCGCCGCGATCATCGAGATCGTCGCGACGCCGCCGAACATGGCGCGACGCGGCGCGGGCATGGCGGCGGCGGCGCTCGTCGAAGCGGAGTTACGAGCGGCCGGTGTGCGTGCCGTGTACGCGCCGGCTCCCGCCGTCCACGGCATCGACGTCTACTTCTGGATCCGGCTGGGATATCGGCCGCTGCAATCAGCGGAGTGGCCGTGCACGCGCGAGGGCGTCGCCTGGCTCAGACGCGCGCTCTAGTCGCGCGGCGCCGCCGGCGCATCTTTGTCGCTGTAGACCAGTTCTTCCTCGAAGTCCTCAGCGGGTGTCTCGCCGCGCTCGAGTGCGCGGCGCCGGCGCTTGAGCCGTCCCGCCATGATGACGTTCGTGACGAACAGGTGCGCGAGCGCGTAGCCGAATCCCCCGAGCGCCGCGAACTGCAACACATATCCGAACCCGTTGCTCGGTGGGTTGACGATGCTCGCAACGAGCAGCCCCGCGGTGAACGCGAAGAACACGGGGAACGTGCGCCACCGCCACTGGGGGAGGGCGCGCGCGTTCGGGCGCGGCTGCGGGGACGTGTTCGGGCTTGCGGCCGAAATCGCGCGTTGCTTCGTCGAGCGCTTCTTCTTCGCCACGATCAGTCACGTCCTTCTCGACGGATGCCGCAGACAGGGACGCGGCTCATGCTCGCCTCTTGTAGCGCCGCGGGCGCTGCGATGCGGGCCGCCGCTGCATCGGCGCGGCGGGTGCCGCTGTGGCGCCTCGCGAATCCGCGGCGGGCCCGTTGAGGCAGTTCCGGCAGGCAAACTGAAGCGCTAAGTACTGCTCGTCGATCCAGACCTCGCCGCAGTCCTTCGCCTCGATGTCGTTGCGCGGGTTCAGGTGGTAACGGCTGTCGCACCAGTTGCACTCGGCCGAGAGTCGCGTCTCGACCGCCTCGCCGCAGACGGCGCAGGTGAACGTCTGGGGTTGCGGTTCAGCTCACCATCGAGTTGCAGTTCCAGGTCCGCGCTCGCCGCGCTCGAGTCACGGATACTCTTCGCGAACCGGAGCGCCAGCGCGCGCTCGTCGCCGCGGTCGCTGGCCCAGCCGTCGAGCCGCGCCGCGCGGATCAACCGCAGGCCCCGCTGCACCTGCGGGCCTGCCGGCACGCCCAGTTCCTGGAGGTCGCGGCCCGAGAGCATGGGCCGCACGTGCCGCCACTCCTCAAGGTAGCGAAGGGCCAGTTGCCGGGCAATTTGGTCGGGCTCGCAGGCCGCGTACGCCGCGACGGCCGCAGGTGGGTGCCTGTCCAGCACGACCGCCACGCCGGACGGCTTGGCATCCGGGCGACGCAGGACGGCGGCGACCGATGCCATCGCGGCGATCGCGCGCACCGCGGCGGCCTCGTCTCGTTTGGGCCTGAGCCGCTCGCACAGCGCCTCGGCCTCGTCGCTCGATGCGCCGGCGGCGAGCAACGCGAAACCAAACGGCACACGCGGCACCGCCGCGGGCGCGTGAGCGTACGCTTCGCTCTTCTCTCGATCCCAGTGCAGTGCGCGATGCGTCGCACGGAGCACACCGGTCGCCTGGCCGGCCTCCAGCGACTGCGCCCGCGTTCTCCTCGGCGAGCATCAGTTCCAGCTCGCGCCGCAAGCGCTCACCGCCGACCGTGGCGATGCCGTTCACGCCGTCACGCAGCAACGCCGACGTGTGCGCCTCGAGCGCGAACCCCAGGCGCGCCGCGTAACGCAGCGCGCGGTAGATGCGCGTGGGGTCGTCGAGAAACGAGCCGTCATGCAGAACGCGGATCGACCGCGCTTCGATGTCGGCCACGCCGCCGCATGGGTCGAGCAGCCCGGCAGGATCGTCGAGCCGAAGCGCGGTCGCGTTCACGGAGAAGTCCCGGCGGCCGAGGTCGTCGAGGATCGGCGCGGGCGTGACATGCGGCAGGCCTCCGGGGCGAGCGTATGTCTCCGTGCGCGACGTCGCGACGTCGATACGCGTGCCGTCCACCAGCACACTCGCCGTCCGAAACCGGACGTGCGTGGTGATGCGTGCGTCCGGCAGCGCGCGCCGCACGACGTCGATCGCATCGTCTTCGGTGACGAGGTCGACGTCGACGAGCGCGCGACCGAGCAGCAGGTCGCGCACGACGCCGCCGACGGCGTACACGCCTCCGTGGGTGCGCGCTGCCAGGATCCGCGAGATAGCGTCGCGGGCAGCGGGCGACAGCGACGCCAGCAGCCGCGTGCGCAATTCGGCGGGCGGGCGATGGCTGATTGTCATTGCCGGCAGTATAGGCAGGCTCCTGGCTTGACAGTCGTACCGGGCGGTACCTATGATCACGACGGTCTGGCGGCAGGTGGGCTCATTCGGATCGGCGGACGCGTGGGGGAAGGAACCCCTTTTGGCCGCAACCGGCTGGCGTGGGAGGAGCGCGATCCGCGCGGTGACGCTATCGCGTCCGGCCGCGGGCGAGATCTCTGTCGCACCGTTGGATTGCAGCCTGTCTCGACCGCCCCAGGCGGTCGTCGCGCTTTCCGGGCCATGCCCGGCCCGATCGCCCCGCGCCACGAGAGGTGGGAAGTTGCCGGACTGGAAGGCGCTCGAGGCGAGGCTGCGTCTCAAGTTCAAGAACCCCAGCCTGCTCAAGCAGGCGCTCGTCCACACTTCGTACCTCAACGAAAACCCCGGCATCGATGTCGGCTCCAACGAACGGTTGGAGTTCCTGGGCGATGCCGCCCTCGGCGTCGTCGTCGCCCAGCAGCTCTACAGCGAGTACCCCGACGTCGATGAGGGCAAGCTCACCGAGCTGCGCGCGCACCTGGTACGGCGCGACACGCTCGCGCGAGCGGCGGCGCGCTTCGACCTGGGCGAGTACCTGCAACTCGGGCGCGGCGAAGATGCGGCCGGGGGCCGGCGCCGCCCGACGAACCTCGCCCGCGCCTACGAAGCGCTCGTCGGCGCCATCTTCCTCGATGCCGGCATCGGCAGTGTGCGCGCGTTCGTCAAGCGCAGCCTGCGCGACGAGCTGCAAGCGCTCCGCAAGAAGGGGATGCCGCACGACCCGAAATCGCGGCTCCAGGAAGTGATCCAATCGCGCTGGCAGACGACGCCATCGTATAAGCTCCTCAGGACCGAAGGCCCCGACCACGCGCGCCGCTTCACGGTGCAGGTCATGGTCGGCGGCAAGTCGCTCGGCATCGGCGAAGGACGCAGCAAGCAGATGGCCGAGAAGGAAGCGGCACAGCAGGCGCTGAACGAGATCGAGCAGGAGATCGCGTAGTTGTATCTGAAACGCCTGGACGTGCAGGGCTTCAAGAGCTTCGCCAACAAGACGGCGCTGCAGTTCGGCAGCGGCGTGACGTGCGTCGTCGGGCCCAACGGCACCGGCAAGACGAACGTCGCCGACGCGCTTCGATGGGTGCTCGGCGAGCACGCGAGCCGCACGCTGCGCGCCCGCAAGACCGAGGACGTGATCTTCACCGGCAGCGACAAGCGCGCGCCCATGGGCGTCGCCGAGGTCAGCATCACGCTCGACAACAGCGGCCAGTGGCTGCCCATCGATTACGATGAGGTCGTCGTCACGCGCCGGGCGTACCGCAGCGGCGAGAACGAATACCTCATCAACAACACGAAGGTGCGTCTGCGCGACGTGGTCGACCTGTTCCTGCGCGCGCAGGTCGGGCAGAACAGCTACGCGTTCATGGGCCAGGGCATGGTCGAGCAAGTGCTCAGCCTGCGGCCCGAAGACCGCCGCGGCCTGATCGAGGAGGCGGCCGAAGTCCGCATCTACCGCAACAAGCTCGATGACGCGCAGCACAAGCTCAAGGCCACGCGGGAGAACATCGACCGCGTGCGGCTGCTCGTGCGCGAGATCGAGCCGCGCATCACGCAGCTCGAGCGGCAAGCCGGCCGCGCCGTGAAGTACCAGGAACTGGCGCGCGAGCTCGCCTCGACGCTGCACGTCTGGTACTCACACCAGTGGCAGGAAGTGAATGACGCGCTGCTCGCCGCGATCACGACGCAGGACCAGCGCACCGAGGAGTTCGAGCGCATCAAGTCCGATGCGAAGGCGTGCGAGGACGGCCTTGTGCAACTGCGAGCGGCGATCGACGAACGGCGCCGAGAGATCGCGGTCCGCGAGGATCGGCTGCGCAACCTGCAGGATTACGTGCGCGACCTCGAGCGGCGCGCGGCGATCGATACGGAGCGCGGCAAGATGCTGTCGGAGCGTATCGACGAACTGACGGCGGAGCTGGTGGCGCTGCGCGCCGACGAGGCGGCCCAGGACAAGGCCGCACCGATCAAGGACACGTCGGAGCTCGAAGCGCGGCTCCAGGCCGCGCGGCAGGAGTTGGCCGGCAACCGGGCACGCCTCGCCGCTATCGAGCAGGAGCTGCTGGCGCTGCAACGCACGGCGTTCGCCGAGGAGCAGACGGCGGCCCGCGCGCTGGTGGCCGTCGAAGACCTTGGCCGGCGCATGACGGAAGCGGCTGACACGGCTGCGCGGTTGCGGCGCGAGGGCGACGGCGCGGCCGACGAGCGGCTGCAAGATCGTCGTTGAGCTCGCGGCATGGGCGCGCGAATACGCGCACGTCGCGAAGGATGCCGCGCTGATCGGCCCGCGGCTGGAGTGGGCGATCAACGACCGCGAGCGCGAGACGAAAGCCCTCGATGCCTACCGCAATGACGAAGGCGCGATCGAGGCCGAGTTGCGCGGGCTGCGCAGCGAGCTCGACGCGGTCCAGGTGCGCCTGGAGCTGATCGAAACCATGGACGTGCGGCCGCAGGCGCCGGACGCCGGTGTGCGCGCGATCCTCGAAGCGGGCGGCGTCGTCCGGCGCGAGACCGTGCCGGCCGACATCGAGCTGCAGCGGCATCGTCGGACTCGTCGGCCAGTTGCTGCGCGTGCCGCCCGGCCTCGAAAAGGCGATCGAGGCGGCGCTCTGCGGAGAATCTTTTCGCCGTCGTTGTCGAGCGCGAGGCCGACCTGCGCCGCGCCGTCGACATGCTCCTCGCAGGCGACAGCGGCCGCGCGATGATGTACGCGCTCGACAATTTCCAGGAGTCGCGTCCGCTCAACCTGATCAAGGAGCGGGGCATTGTCGGCGTCGCGTCGGCGCTCGTGAGGTGCGACTCTCGCTATCGCAAGCTCGTCGACACGCTGCTCGGCCGCACGGTCGTCGTCGAGAACGCCGGCCTGGCGCAGCGCGTCGTGCGGCGCGGCCTGGCCGGCGCCGTCGCCACGCTCGACGGCGTGCTGTTGCGGCCCGTCGGCTCGGTTGCCGCCGGCTCGCTTTCGGCCGTTGAGGCGGCGTTCGTGCACGACCGGGAAATGGCGGATTTGCCGGCGGAACTGGAGCGGCTGCAGCCGCTCATCGCGGAGCGGGAGGCGGCGCTGGAAGAGGCGGTGCGGTGCCAGCAAGAATCGCAGCGCCACTCGGCCGAGCTCGTCGGCACCGTCGATTCGCTGCGCGAGGAGAAGGCACGTCTCGACGCGGCGATGGCGGCATCGCACGCGCGGCTCGCGGCGTTCCGCACGCGTTTGCAGGGGCAGTCCGCGGCCGCGCGCCAGCGCGACGAGCAGATCGAATCATTGCACGCCCGGCGTGAGCGCGCCGAGGCCGAGCGCGAAACCCGCGCGATGGAAGCGCGAGAAGCATCGGCCAAGCAGCAGGCGGCGTCCGAGCGGATCGCCGCGCTCGAAGCGGAGCGCGCGACGCTCGCGGACGCCGTGGCGGAGCAGGCCGCCGTGGTCGCCCACCTCGACGGAGAGCTGCGGTCCGAGCGCCAGGTCACCGACGCCGAGCGGCAGGCGCGCGAGCGCCTGACCCGGCAGATCGCAGCGAAGGATGAACAGCGCACGAAGGCGCGGCAGGAGGCGCAGGTCATCGCCACGCGTCTCGCCGCGACCCAGCGCGAGATCGCGGAGAAGGCTGGCGACGTCGATGGGCTGCGCGACGAGCTGGCGCCCGCACGGCAGGAGCTGGCGCAGTTCGAGTCGCGCGAGCGCGGGCTCGCGGCGACGCTCGCCGAGTCCAACGAGAAGATGCGCAGCGCCGAGCGCGCGCTGTACGACGCCGAGAACGAGGTCCGGGTGCGCGGCGACGAGCTGGAGACGCTGCGCCACAGCCTCGAGGGCGAGGGGTTCATCGCGACGGCGGACGGCGAGATCGAGCGCGCGCCCGAGCCCGAGCCGGAACCCGAGGACGAGCCGGCCGAGGCGTACGCCGGCGACGGCAGCCTGCCCACGTGGCTCCGCACCGACGCCGGCGACGCCGGCATCGCCGCCCATCCGCGGCGGCTCGACGATCAACCCAGTCGAGATGCGCGACCGCATCGCCGACCTGCGCGCGCAGATCCGCCGCCTCGGTCCGGTGAACGAGGAAGCGGCGAGCGAGTACGTCGAGAGTCGCGAACGGTTCGACTTCCTCACCGGCCAGCTTGGCGACCTCGCCCAGGCCGAGGAGCAGCTCAACGGGGCGATCGCCGAGCTCGAAACGGTCATTCGCGACCGGTTCCGCACGACGTTCAAGACGGTGAACCGGGAGTTCGAGCGCTACTTCAGCGCATTCTTCCGCGGCGGCACGGCGCGGCTCGAGCTTGGCGAGACGGACGAGGACGGCCTGCCCGGCATCGAGATCGTCGCCCAGCCGCCCGGCAAGAAGCTGGGCTCGCTGGCCCTGCTCTCAGGCGGCGAGCGGTCGCTGACGGCGGTGGCGCTGCTCTTCGCGCTGCTCCAGGCCAACCCGTCGCCCATCTGCGTGCTCGACGAGGTGGACGCCGCGCTCGACGAGGCGAACGTCGGCCGCTTCGTCGAGGAGTTGCGGGCGCTGTCACAGCGGACGCAGTTCATCATCATCACCCACAACCGCCGCACCATCGAGACCGCCGACACGATCTACGGCGTATCGATGGGCGCCGACAACGTCTCGCGCATCCTCAGCCTGCGCCTGGCCGACGTCGACAAGGACATGCTGGACTAGCGGCCGCGGTACCCAGTCTCGAAGCTGTGACGGGTGGCGCGCGCGCGCCCGTGCGCCCTTCACCGCCCCACCCCCAGCCGATAGAATGGCCCGACACCAGGAGGTGCCGCCATTCTGCGTATCTTCAAGCGCACCAAGGAGATCCGACGAGAAGACCGAACAGGCCCTCGAACGGACGCGCAAGGGCTGGTTCAGCGAACATCTCCGGCCTCTTCGACCGCGGCAAGATCGACGACCAGATCTGGGAGGAGCTGGAGGAGCTGCTGATCGGCGCCGACACCGGCGTCTCGACCACGCACAAGATCCTCGGCGAAGTGCAGATGCGCGTCGAGCAGGAGCGCATCAAGGAGGCGGAGCAGGTCAAGCGATGTGCTCAAGGACGAGCTCGTCGCCATCCTGCAGGCCGGCACGGCGAAGGGCCGCATCTGGGGCGAAGAGGAGTCGCCGCCGCCCGACCGGCCCGCGGTCGTGTCTGGTCGTCGGCGTCAACGGCACCGGCAAGACGACGAGCGTCGCCAAGCTCGCGCAGGCGTACCGAGAAGACGGCGAGAAGGTCGTCGTCGCGGCGGCGGACACGTTCCGCGCCGCGGCTATCGAGCAGCTCAAGAGCTGGGGCGAGGTCGTCGGCGCCGACGTCGTCGCGCACAAGCAGGGCGCCGACCCGGGCGCCGTCGTCTTCGATGCGATGTCGGCGGCCGAGAGCCGCGGCGCCGATGTCGTGCTCATCGACACGGCCGGACGCCTGCACACGAAGTTCAACCTCATGGAGGAGCTGGGCAAGATCCGGCGCGTCATCGAGCGCAAGCTGCCGGAGGGGCCGGACGAGGTGATGCTCGTCCTCGACGCCACGACCGGCCAGAACGCGCTGGTGCAGGCGAAGGCCTTCGCCGAGGTCGTGCCCATCACCGCCCTCTGCCTGACGAAGCTCGACGGCACCTCGAAGGGCGGCATCGTCTTCGCGGTATCGGACCAGCTCGAGATCCCGGTGCGCTTCATCGGCACGGGCGAGAAGCCGGAGGACCTGACGCCGTTCGACGCCGGCGAGTTCGTCGAAGCGCTGTTCCAATAGCGTGCGGAGGCGGACCGGAGCGTTGCCTGATCGTCATTTGTCGTTGCGAACCCGATGGCGGCTACCTGTTAGACGCCGCCGTGCTGGCGCGTTTAGGCTAGGGACTGCATGAGCGAGACGCTCCGCTGGTGGCTGATCCTTCAGGTGGTGGGATTCGTCCTGCTGCCGCTCTGCCTCGCCCTCTTCCGGCGGCTTCCCGACCGCGGCTACGCGCTCTCCAAGCCCTTCGGGCTGCTGTTCCTCGGGTACATGTTCTGGCTGCTCAACAGCCTGCACATCCTGCCGAACTCCAACGGCGGCGTGATCGGCGCGCTGCTGCTGCTCGCCGCCGTCTCGGCGGCGTTCGCGTATCGCGAGCGCGAGGGATTGCTGCGAATGGTCGCGGGAGCACTGGCAGTACATCGCCGGCGTCGAGGTGCTGTTCTTGATCGTCTTCGCGCTCGCCGTCTACCTGCGCTCGCACGTCGGCCAGATCTCCGGCACCGAGCAGCCGATGGACCTGATGTTCCTCAACGCCGCGACGCGCGCCAGCCACTTCCCGCCGAAGGACCCGTGGCTCACCGGCCACGACGTCGCCTACTACTACTTCGGCTACCTGATCGTCGCGATGACGGGCCGTCTGGCCGGCGTGGCGACGGATGTCGCGTACAACCTCGGCATCGCCATGATCGCGACGATGGCGCTCGTCGGCGCCGCGGGCCTCGTCTACAACCTGGTGCGCATGCACGAGCGGGCGAGCGCGCGCCGGCGGCGAGAAACCGCAGCGCACGGCCGCGTCCCGCTTCTCATGGCGGCCGCCGGTCTTCGGCATCGCCGGCGGGCTGATGCTCGTCGTGATGGGCAACCTCGTCTGGGTGCTTCACGTTCGCGTCCGCGTACGGCATCGGCGGCCACGGGTTCTACGACTGGATCGACGTATCAGGCCTGAAGGCGGATGAGACGCGCCATCGTTGGTATCCGTCGCGAGTTCTTCGGCTTCTTCAACGCCTCGCGCATCTATCCGCTGAACCACCAGGACTTCCGTGCGATCACCGAGTTCCCGATGTTCAGCTTCCTCCTCGGCGACCTGCACCCGCACGTGATGGCGCTGCCGTTCGTGCTGCTCGCCGTCGGCGCCGCGTTGTCGCTGTACCGCAGCCAGGAGCCGCTCGACATCACGTTCTGGCTGCAGCGGCCGCTGGCGCTCGTCGCGGGCGCGATCCTGCATCGGCGGGCTCGCGTTCGTCAACACGTGGGACATCGTGACGATGTCGTTCGTCGTCGTCGCCGCGGCCTTCGTCAGCAACTACATGCGCGTGCGCGCGATCACGCGTCGACCTCTTCGTGCAGATCGCGACGTTCGCCGCTGCCGCTGTTGTTGCTCGCCGTGCTGGTATACCTGCCGTTCCTCGTCTCGATCTGGGGCAACTCGCAGGCCGATGGCATCGGCGCGGTCGTGTCGAACAAGGACATCACCGTGCCGGGCACGCGGCCGTTCCACGCGCTGCTGTTCTGGGGGCCGCTGTTCGTCGTGGTCATCCCGTTCGTCGGCGCGCGGCTGCTGGCGGCGCGCGAGCGCATCACCGGGCGCATCGCGGCGATCGCGGCGGCGCCGGGCGCGTTCATCGTGCTCGGCTGGGTGCTGCTCTTCGCCTTCGAGAAGGCGACCGGCAACAAGCATCTCGGCAACAACGCCGGCGGCTTCGCGGCGCAGATCGCCGAC
Organism: uncultured Chloroflexia bacterium; assembly: GCA_963701135.1. Lineage (GTDB taxonomy): Bacteria > Chloroflexota > Dehalococcoidia > DSTF01 > JACRBR01 > CAYJMJ01. The sequence goes on along the minus strand of OY969567.1, from coordinate 773,880 downwards.
CGCGGGTCAGCGCTGGTTCACGGCGGCATTCCTCATCGCCGTGCTGGGCGCGGCATTGCTCGCGCTCTGGCTCGAACTGACGGCTGATGACGGGCGAGACGAGCGCGAAGGCGTCGTCTTCACGCTCGTGCTGGCATCGACGGCGGTGCTGCTGATCCTGGGCACCGAGTTCTTCTACGTCGGCGACGTGTTCAACTCGCGCATGAACACGGTGTTCAAGCTGTACTACCAGGCGTGGATGGCGCTGGCGATCGCGGGCGGCTTCTCGCTGTACTACCTGGCCAGCCGCTGGCGGTTCAGCTTCTCGAGTGCGACGCGCTATCGCCTCGCCTGGGGCGGCGCGGCCGTCCTCGTGCTCGCGGGCGGCGCCCTGTACCCGCTCGGCGGCAGCTTCAACCGCATGCGCCCGTACGACGACAAGGGCAACCGCTCGTCGGCGACGGGCGACCTGGAGGGGCTCGCGTACTATCCTGCGGACGAGCGCGCGGGTATCGGCTTCCTCACGAACCAGGCGCAGGGCCAGGACATCGTCATCGCCGAGGCCGTGGGCAACGATTACACGCTGGCGGCGCGCATCTCGGCCGCGACGGGCGTGCCCGCCATTCTCGGGTGGAAGGGGCACGAGGATCAGTGGCGCAGCAAGGTGCTGCAGGCCCTGCGCGGGCAGATTTGAAGACGTCAACATGTCTGTACCAGACCACGGACAAGGCAGTGATGGACCGCATTCTGAAGAAATACGATGTCACGTACGTGTATGTAGGTGACTTGGAGCAGCGGACGTACGGTGGAGCGGGCATGGAGAAGTTCAAGTCGCTGCCGGTAGCCTTCCAGTCAGGAGCGGTTACGATATACCGGGCGAAGGGTGTAGCAGGCGAGGTTGAGGCGGCCCCATGAGCGCACAAGAGGAACAGGCCCCGTACGGCGGCACGACCGGCGAGCGGCTCAAAGCGTTCGCGCTCAACGCGGAGACGCGGGACGCGCGTCGCGCTGTCGCGACGCGGTACTGGGAGCTGAGCGCGTACGCGTTCCTGGTGGTGTTCGCCGGCGTCCTGCGCTTCTGGCAACCTCGGCGACCGCGCGATGCACCACGACGAGAGCCTGCACGGCTTCTTCGCCTACGGCTTCAAGAAGGGGCTGAGCCAGTTCCTGACCTTCGGCACGGCGAACCACGATACCTACAAGCACGTGCCGTTCATGCACGGCCCGTTCCAGTTCATCGGCAACGGCTTCGTGATGTGGATCTTCCAGGACGGCGAGTTCCAGGCGCGCATCCTGGCCGCGACGATGGGCACGGCGATGGTGTTCATGCCGTTCCTCTTCCGCAAGCAGCTCGGCACGACCGGCGCGCTCGCCGCCGCAACCTTCATCGCGTTCTCGCCGACGCTGATGTACTACAGCCGCTTCACGCGCGAGGACATCTACACGGCGTTCTGGACGTTCGGCATCGTCATCTTCATGTGGCGCTACATGGCGACGCGCCAGGACCGTTATCTCTTCCTGACGGCGGGCTTCATGGCCGGCTCCTTCTGCACGAAGGAGACGACGTTCATGACGGTGCGTCGCCTTCATCATCTTCATGGACTTACCTGTTCGCGATGCACATCGCCGACAAGATCCGGGCGAAGTCCCAGGCGATGACCGATGTGCAGTACGCGGGGCTGGTCATCGTGCTGCTCCCGGCGGCGTGGCTGATCGCGATCGCCTGGCCGTTCATGGAAAGCTGGCGCGCGAAGTACGACCTGGAGGAGATGCCGCCCGAGGCGAATCTGATCGTCGTCATGGGCTCGCTCGCCCTGCCGCATGTACGCCGCCGGGATCCAGCTCCTGCCCGGCTTCAGCAGCGACGTGGCGCAACCGCGCCGGCGATACGGGCAACTACCACATCGCCAACCCGGAGTTCCGCGTGGCGATGATCTCGGTCTTCGGGTTCATCGGCCTGGCCACGTCGATCGGTATCACCTGGCGGCCGCGCCCGTGGCTCATCGCCGCGGCGTGCTTCTGGGTGCCGTTCGTCCTGCTCTACACGACGTTCTTCTCGAACCCCGCCGGCTTCTTCTCCGGTATCTGGGGGTCGATGGACTACTGGATCAGCCAGCAGGACGTGCGGCGCGGTAACCAGCCGGATTACTACTACTTCATCACGATCCCGGTGTACGAGTTCTTGCCGCTCGCGCTGTCGATCGTGGCCGCGCTCTACTACGCGATACGCGGCCGCCTGACGTACGCACTGCTCGTCGGTGCGGGTATCGCTACGATCTTCCTGCTGCTGGCGATGCCGTCCGGGCCCGGCGGTCGAGAAGGTGTCGTCGTTCCACATCGTCCTGCCGTTCCTGATCGTGCTCCTGGGCATCTTCGCCTTCCCGATGGACCGGCTCAACCGATTCCTCCTGTTCTGGACGGTGATCACCGCCTTCGCGCTGACGGTCGCGGGCGAGAAGATGCCGTGGCTCAACGTACACATCGCGCTGCCGCTGGCGGTCGTCGCCGGCCGATTCGTCGGCCAGTTCCTGGAGAGCAGCGACCTGCGCGACGACCTGCCGCCGATCGAGCGGCTCGCGCCGTTCCTGTACGCGGCCGTCGCCTCGGCGCTGGCGATCCTCGTGTTCGTGATCGTCGGGCCGTTCTCGCTGGCGTCGGCGGGCGGCTGGCTGCTCGCGATCGTGGCCGCGATCGCCGTCTACTGGGCGTACACGGGCTACAGCCGCAAGACGGCGATGCAGGTGGCGCTGTCGGGCTTCGTCGCCGCGTTCTCGGTGTTCACGCTGCGCGCCGGCGTGCTGGCGTCGTGGGGCCACCCGGACAACCCGTACAAGAGCGAGCTCGCGAGCCGCGACTACGGCGAGGTGCCCGACGAGCTGCTGGTGTACACGCAGACCTCGGGCGATATCCCGGTGCTGCGCGACAAGATCGACGCAGTACGCGAAGGAGACCGGCAAGGGCCTGAAACTGCCGCTCGTCGTCGACTCCACCGACGGCTTCACGTGGCCGTGGGCGTGGTACCTGCGCGACTACAAGGGCGTGGCCTACACGACCATCGGCCCGAACTACGTGCCGCCGCAGGGCGCGATCGTGCTCGCCGCCAAGAACAACGCCGCCAACGTGCAGGCTGGTAGCGGGTACGCGCAGCCGGTGAACTACCACCATCGCCGCTGGTTCCCGGAGGACTACCGCGGCGCCGACGGCAAGTACTCGACCCACGACTTCTTCGGTGACCTCTTCTCGATGAAGCGATCTGAAGTACTGGCTCGACTTCTGGGTGCGCCGCACGCCGCCGAACGAGCTCGGCACCGTCGACGGCGTCGCGTTCTTCCCGAAGGACGCCGAGCTCGATCCCGACAGCGCCCATCGGCCCGACGGTGCGCACCGACGGGACGCAGCTCGTCATCGGCGGCATCGGTTCCGCGCCGGGCCAGCTCAGCAGCCCGGCCGATGTGGCGCTCGATTCGTTCGGCAACATCTACGTCGCCGACACGAACAACAACCGCATCCAGAAGTACGACCCGCAGGGCAACTTCCTGGCCGCCGCCGGCGGCTTCACATCGGACGTGCAGATGAACCAGCCGTGGTCGCATGGCCGTGGCGAGTGACGGCACGGTGTTCGTCGCCGACACGTGGAACCACAAGATCCTCAAGCTCGACAGCGGCCTCAAGAAGGTCAAGGAGTGGGGCGCCGGCGGCCAGGTCGATGCTGGCGGCGATCCGATGAAGCTCTTCGGCCCGCGCGAGATCACGCTGACCGCCCGCCGGCAACGTGCTGATCGCCGACACCGGTAACAGCCGCGTCATCGAGTACACGAAGGACGGCGAATTCGTCCGCCAGTTCGGCGGTAAGGGGACCGCATCGGACCCCGTGCAGTTCACGGAGCCGGTCGGCATCGTCGCCGCAGGCGAACGGCGACATCTACGTCGCCGACTTCTGGAACAAGCGGATCGTGCACCTGGACAAGGATCTCAAGCCGAAGGGCGAGATCAAGATGGACACCTGGGGCAGCAACGGGGTCACCGATCGCCCGTACATGGCGCTGCTGGCCGATGGGCGGTTGCTGGTAACCGACCCGAACCCGTGCACCACGGCGCCGCAGTGCCCGACCGCGACGAACGGCAAGGTGCTGGTATTCGACACCGCCGGCAAGCTCATCGCCTCGTACGAGCTGCCGAAGGAGGGGAAGAGCGTCGTCGAGCGGCCGATCGGCATCGCGACCGATGGCACGTCGGTGCTGGTCGTGGATTCGGCGGGGAGCGTGGTGCGGAAGATCCCGCTGAGCGAGATCGTGAAGTGACATAACAGCGACTGCCGGGCGCGGACGAGGCGGACTCGTCCGCGCCCGGCGCCGCTCCGATTGATTGACCTGCCTAGGGGACGCCCCTATAATTCCGAAGTTTCGCTGCCGAACATAACACAGTAGTGTGCCGGCACACGGGTGTCGCCCCGAGGGAGTATCCGCTTGCTCAAGAGCCGGGGATTCTGGATCGGCGTCGTCGATCAGTGCAGTCTGCATCGGACTGTTCGTCTTCACGAGCGACGTGCGCCACCCGGCGAAGCTGCAGCGGGCATTCTCAGACGTGAACTACTGGTGGATCGCCGCGTCGCTTCCCGTGTATTACGCTGGTCTTTGGGTGCGCACGATCCGCTGGCAGTACCTGCTGCGGCCGGTGAAGAACGTCCCGGCGGTCCGGCTCTATCCTGTCGTGATCGTCGGGCTCATGGCCAACAACCTGATCCCGGCCCGGGCGGGCGAGCTGGCGCGGGCCTACGTGCTGGGCCAGCGCGAGAAGATCAGCAAGACGACGTCGCTCGGCACGATCGCCGTGGACCGCCTGTTCGACGGCGTGACGCTCGTGCCGATGATGCTGATCGTCGCAGCGTTCGCCGGCGGCGATACCAGTTTCCCGGTGGGCTTCGGGAAGAGCCTCAACTTCGCCGGCCTCGGCATCGTGATGGCCGCCCTGTTCGGCGTGGCGCTGGCCGTCCTGTTCTACCTGGCGCTTTCCGATACCGGCCGGGCCTTGCTCCACACGCTGGTGCACCGGTTCGCGCCGGCCAAACTTAAGCCCAAGGTCGATGGGTTGCTGGAATCCTTCTTCGAAGGCCTGCAGGCGCTTCGCAACCCCGTTGACCTTGCAGCCGCCTGGGCGATGTCGCTGATCTCCTGGACACTCGAAGCCCTGATGTACTACCTCGTCGCGAGGGGATTCGGCATCCACGAAGGCTTCCACATCTTCCTGTTGCTCACAGCGGCGGCCAACCTTGCGATCGCCATCGTCGCGACGCAGGGCGGCGTCGGCGCGTTCGAGCTCGTCGTCTCGAAGACGATCGTCGCGTTCGGCGCCGCATCTGTCGCATCCGACGACTTCAAGGCACTGTCCGAGGCGTACGCGATCGGACTGCACGCGTTGCTGCTGTTCCCCATCGTCGCGATCGGCCTCTACCTCATGTGGTCGATGGAGTTCAGCTTCGGCGACATGCTCAAGAGCAGCCGGAGCGAGGAGCCAGACCTCGACCAGGAAGGCACCGCCGGCACTCGCCTTGTGCGCGCGGCGACGAATCCAGCCGTTGAGGGGAACGCCCGCAAGTGAAGGTCTGCGTCATCGGCGGCGGCGTGGCGGGCATGACGACGGCGTACCGGCTGATGCAGGGCGGCCACGAGGTCGCGCTGTACGAGGCAAGCCCGAGCTCGGCGGCCTCGTCCGCACGTTCGAGGTCGGCGGCATCGAAGCTCGAGGCCTACTACCACCACATCTTCAGCACCGATACGACGATCATCGACCTGATCGACGAGCTGGGCGTCGGCGACCGCCTGCAAGTGGGTCGAGTCGAAGCGTCGGCTGGTTCGAAAACGGCAAGATCTACCCGTTCGTCACGCCGATCGACCTGCTGAAGTTTGCGCCGCTGCCGCTCATCGACCGCGTGAAGCTCGGGCTGATGGGCGTGCGTCTGCGCGGCCGCGAGGACTGGGCGGAGTTCGAGCGCATCACCTGCAAGGACTGGATCGAGAAGAACGTCTCGAAGAACGTCTTCGACAAGGTGTGGGGACCGCTGCTGCAGGGCAAGTACGGCGACGCCTACGACCAGGTGGCGATGGCGTGGCTCTGGAGCAAGATCCACCTGCGCTTCCAGTCCCGCAAGGGCGGCCCGTTGCAGAAGGAGGAGCTCGGCTACCTCATGGGCAGCTTCGCCGTCTACATCGACGAGTTGGAGCGGCGTCTGCGCGCGGGCGGCGTCGCGGTGCACACCGGCGCCGGCGTCGAGCGCATCACGGCCGAGGACAACCGCGCGACGGGCGTCGTGCTCGCGGACGGCACGACGGTCGCGGCCGATGCGGTTGTCGCGGCCCTGCCGTCGCTGCTGTTCAAGCAGATGGCGCCGCCGCTCGGCGACGAGTACGCGCGGCGCCTCGGCCACGTGCAGTGGCAGGGCGCCGTCTGCATGGTCATCACCATGAAGCGCTCGCTGTCGAAGATCTACTGGATGAACATCGGCGACCGGTCGATGCCGTTCCTGGCGCTCGTCGAGCACACGAACTTCATCGGCCCGGAGCACTACGACGGCAACCACATCCTCTACATCTCGAACTACCTGCACCAGCAGCACGAGTACTTCGGCATGGACGAGGACCAGCTCTGGGCGATCTTCGAGCCGGCGCTGCAGCGCATCAACCCGGAGTTCTCGTCCGAGTGGGTGACGCGGAAGTGGCTGTTCAAGGCGCCGTACGCGCAGCCCGTCATCCGTATGGACTACAGCGCGCACAAGCCGGACCACCGCACGCCGGTCGAGGGCCTGTACCTGGAAACGATGACGCAGATTTACCCCGAGGACCGCGGCCAGAACTACAGCATCAAGATGGGCGACGAGGTCGCCAAGATGGTCGTCGCGGACCACGCGAAACGCGCGGCCAAGCCCACGGCCGCGGCGTAGGATACGCCGGCATCATATTGACTGAGCGATAGCAATATCGTTATATATTGCCGCGCGACTTCGTGCTCTCGCTTCCGCCGAAGGCACAGGCGAAGATCGCGCGCGCGCTCGATGTGTTGGAGGAGTACGGGCCGGCGATCGGCGAGCCGTATATCAAGTCGCTCGCCGGGCACACTGGGTTGTCGGAAGTACGCGTGGGCCTTGGGTTGGACGCGTTCCGTCTGTTCTTCTTCGCGGCCGCCGAAAAGCATCTTGTAATCGTCCACGGCATCCGCAAGAAGACACAACGGACGCCGATTCGAGACATAGAGACGGCCGAACAACGACGCGCCGCTTATGTGAGGAGGCGATGATGGACTGGAAGCACGTCAAGCGCGAGATGTTGAAGGACCCAGCGACTGCGCGCGAGTACGCGGCTCTGGACACCGAACAAGCACTGGCGCGATCGATCATCAGCAGACGCATTGAGAAAGGGTATTCTCAACGTCAATTGGCCGAGAAGATCGGCACAAAGCAGCCCGTGATTTCCAGGCTGGAGAGCGGCTCAGCAAAGCCGTCTCTCTCGCTGCTGGAGCGGGTGGCGAAGGCACTTGACGCGACGGTCGTCGTGAAGCTTGAACCGGACCGTGAGAAGCGGATAGTGCGCCGTGCGCGGTCTTGAGTGGACGGCGCGCGTCGTGATGGTCGTCGCGGACCACGCGAAACGCGCGGCCAAGCCCACGGCCGCGGCGACGGCCAATGTCGCCGTCCAGCAAGCCGGCTAACGCCCGTCTTGTCCCCCCCCCGCACCTCCCCTATAGTGAAACAGCGCACAATCAGGAGCGCGCCGGCCGATGCTCGACAACGAAGCCACGCTCGAGATCCAGCACCTTGTCCGTGAATTCAAGCCGGGCGACGGCGACCTCCTCGCCGCGCTGCACGCGGTCCAGCACCACTACGGCTACGTCCCGAAGATGGCCATGGGCGTCGTCGCGCGCCAGCTCCGGCTGAGCGAGGCGAAGGTGTATGGCGCGGCGACGTTCTACAGCGAGTTCCGGCTCATCCCGCCGCCCGAGACGCTCATCGGCTGGTGCAGCGGGCCCGCTTGCCGGCTCAGGGGCGGCGACCACGTCCGCCAGGTGCTGGAGGCGGAGCTGGGCATCCGCATGGGCGAGAACACCGAGGACAGCAAGCTCGGCCTGCACCTGGCGCAGTGCAACGGCACGTGCGACCACGCGGCGCAGATCTGGGTGAACGGCGACGTCGTCGGCCCGCTGAACGCCGCCGACACGATCAAGCTCGTCCGCAAGCTCAAGGAAGAGGCGTAGGCGATGCCGACGTACGACGAGCTGCGCTCGGCCGCCGCCGCCGCGTGGAAGGCGGTCGTCGACCCGCCGCGGCCGCTGTTCATCGTTTCGATCAACACCTCGTCGATCGCGTCGGGCGCACGGGAGACGCTTGCGGCGCTCCAGGCGCTTGCGGACGGCGGGGCAGGCTTCGACGTGATGCAGACCGGCGATACGGGCTTCGCGTGGGCGGAGCCGGTGGTGCAGGTCGTGAAGCCGGGCGGCGCGTCGGTCCTGTACGGCAACGTGACGGCCGACCGCGTGCGGGCGTTCGCCGCGGACGCCGCGAAGGGCGTCGCGCGGGAGCACGCGATCGGCGCCGTCTCCGGCGCGGTCGATGGTGTGCCGCAGCTCGCCGATCACGAGTGGATGCGGCTGCAGACGCGCTGGATCATGGCCAACTGCGGCGTCATCGACCCCGACAGCATCGACCACTACATCGCGCGCGGCGGCTACGGCCAGTACATGGCCGCGAGCAAGCTCGACCGCGACGAGCTGATCAAGATCGTCACGGGCTCGACGCTGCGCGGCCACTCCGGGTCGTTCTTCTCGACCGGCACCAAGTGGGGCTTCCTGAAGAGCGCGCCCGCCGAGCCCAAGTACCTGGTGTGCAACGCCGACGAGGGCGACCCCGGCGCGTGGGTCAACCGCGTGATGATGGAGAGCGACCCGCACACGATCCTCGAAGGCATGCTGATCGGCGCGTACGCCACCGGCGCCACGTACGGCTGGATTTATCTGCGTGACGAGTACCCGCTTGCCATCGAGCGCATGAACCGCGCGATCGAGCAGTGCCGCGAGCGCGGCATCTTCGGCGACAACGCGCTCGGCACCGGCGTGAAGTTCGATGCCGAGGTCGTGCGCGGGGCGGGCGCCTACGTCTGCGGCGACGAGACGGGGCTCCTCGCCTCGGTCAACGACGGGCGCGGCATGCCGAAGATCAAGCCGCCGTTTCCGGCACAGAGCGGCGTGCTCGGCCTGCCGACGAACGTCAACAACGTCGAGACCTACGCCTCCGTTACGGCGCTGCTGCGCGTGTCGCCGGAAACGTTCAGCACCGTCGGCACCGAGGCGAACCGCGGCACCAAGCTGTTCACGCTTTCGGGCGCCGTGTCGCGCGTGGGCTGCCTGGAAGTGCCGTTCGGGACGGCGGTGCGCGACGTGCTCGCGGCCGCGGGCGGCATCGCCGGCGGCCGCGAGTTTAAGGCGATGCAGCAGGGCGGGCCGCTGTCGGGCATGCTGCCGGCGGCCGTCGCGAACGACCTGCCGCTCGAGCCGGAGCCGTTCCGGCCGCTCGGCGCCGGCATGGGCGGCGGTGGCATCGTCTTCGTCGATGACACGGCGTGCGTCGTTGACCTCAACCTCATGTTCTCGTGGTTCGTCGAGTCGGAGTCGTGCGGCCGCTGTACGACGTGCCGCGGCGGCAACCAGCGCATGGTCGAGATCCTGCGGCGCACGTCGCGCGGCGAGGCCGACCCGGACGACGTCGACCGCATCAAGTCGCTGGCGGCGTCGATGCAGTACTCCAACTGCTTCCATGGCACGCTGTCGCCGACGATCATCAACAACACGCTGCAGTTCTTCCGCGAGGAGTACGACGCGCACGCGCGGGAGCATCGCTGTCCGGCGAAGGTGTGCGCCGGGCTGATCCGCTACCGCATTGCGGGCCAGTCGCCCTCGGTCGCTGAGGCCGCATCGATCTGCCCGACGGGCGCCATCGTGCGGGACGGCGGCGGGTGGCAGATCGAGGACGCGCAGTGCATCCGCTGCAACGCCTGCCGCGAAGTCGCGCCGGCTGACGTGGTGGTCGAGGACAAGTACGAGAACGCGGTCCCGCTGCGCACCATCGCCCCGGCCGACGTCGCCCGCTCGGGTTGACGGCTAGGTGGCCGCAGCCAGCAACCGTTTGCCGATGATCTCCGGGTGCCCGCGCAGGTAGTCCGCCGCCAACATCGCCTTCCCACCCGCCCCTTGCACTCGGATGACTCCAATGCCTCCGTCGCGCGCCACCACCGCGAAGCCTGGGCGCGTTTCGCCGGCGTCGGCGAGCGTGACCACCGTTGCCGCCTCCGCCTCGAACCGCTGGCTCAACGGGACGCACTCCAGGATGCGCAGCGGTTGGCCGTCGAGATAGCTGTACGCCACGGGCCAGGGGTTGTACGCGCGCACTTTGCGCGAGATGCTGTCGGGCGTCTCGCGCTCCCAGTCGATGAGCGCGTCGGTCTTCTTGAGTTGCGGCGCGTACGTCGCCTGCGCCTCGTCCTGGTCTTGCGGCGCAATGGCGCCCGCGGCCCATTTCGGGAGCACGCCCAACAGGAGTTCGGCGCCCGCCTCGGCGACGCGCTCGAGCAGCGTGCCCGCGGTGTCTTCGGAGCGGATCGGCACCTCGACGCGGTCGAGCATCGGACCGGCGTCGAGCGCGAGCACGACGCGCATGATCGTCGCCCCGGCGCGCTCGTCGCCGGCGAGGATCGCCGCGGGGACGGGCGCGGCGCCGCGCCAGCGCGGCAGTAGTGACGCATGCACGTTCAGCACGCCGAGCGGCGGCACGTCGAGCACGGGCTGCTTCAGGATCTGGCCGTACGCGGCGATGATCCCAATATCGGGCGCGAGGCTGCGTAGCTGTTCGACGGACTCGGGCTTGCTGATGGATGGCGGCTGGAACACCGGCAGTCCGTGATCGAGCGCCAGTGTCTTGACGGGCGGAGGCGCAAGCTTGCGGCCGCGGCCCACCGGGCGGTCCGGCTGCGTGTAGACTCCGACGATCTCGTAACCGCTCTCGATCAGCCGGCGCAGCGAGGGCAGCGCAAAATCGGGCGACCCCAGGAAGACGACACGCATCGACCGAGGATAGCACGACGAGGAGTTGGTACGTATACTCCACGCTGGCAGAGGATCCCGACACGAAAGGACGCGCCTTGCTACGACGGCTGATCATCGTCGCCGTGCTCGCGGGAGCGCTGCCGCTGGCAGCGTGCGGCTCCGGCGGCGGCAAGACCGCCACGCCTACCACCGCGGCGCTGGCATCTGCTACTCCGGCGCTCACAGCCGCCGCGACGACAGCCCCGGCGGCCATCAGCATCGATCGCCCCGCCGCCGGCGCCGCGGTGCGCGTGCCGTTCGAGATCGCAGGCGGCGCCAACGTGTTCGAGGGCGCGCTCCAGGTCCAGATCCTGGGGGCGGACGGGCGCGTCGTCTGCCAGCGCTCCGTGCAAGCGACATCCGGCACCGGCACACCGGGCACGTGGGCGACGACGATGGCGTTCGCCCCCCCCGCAAGCCCGGGTCGCGCCACGATACGCACGTTCAACGTCAGCGCGCGCGACGGCAGGGAAGAAAACGTCGTCACGCGCGACATCCATCTCCAGAGCGACGCGCCGGCGATCGTCATCGCCGCGCCCCGCTGCAACGCCGATGTCGCCCAGGGGACGATGCTCGCGGTCAACGGCACCGCATCCGTGTTCGAGGCGAGCCTGATCGTCGAACTGCGCGACGGGCGCGGCACGCCGTTTGTGACGCAGATTGTCACCGCCGACGCCGCCGGACCGGCGACGGGCCGTTGGAACACGACGCTCGACCTGGCAACGGTTGTCGCCGGCGCGTACGAACTCGTCGCCTACGGCATCAGCGCGCGTGATGGAGCGCAAGAAAACGTGTTCGCCATTCCGATCAGGATCACGGTATGAGGGCGAGGGTATAGCGTCAACCAGGAGGTGGGGCGCTGAAACGGTTGCAAGCAGTAGTCAGCGGGCGCGTACAGGGCGTCGGATTCCGCGAGTTCGTCCGCCACGAGGCGGCCACGCGCGGGATCACAGGCTACGTCCGGAACAGCGACGACGGCCAGCGCGTCGAATTCGTCGCCGAGGGCGACAATGCGGCGCTCGCGGCGCTGCTGGAGGTTGCGCATGCCGGCCCTCGTTTCGCGAAGGTCGAGCACGTGGAGTCGGAGTACAGCGAAGGGAGCGGCGGGTTCAGCCGCTTCAGCGTCGAGCTCTGACGGCTCAGTCGAGCAGGATCGCGTCGACTTCTTCGCCAGCATGGACGCCCGGTACGTCCTCGGGTACGACGGCAAGCGCGTTGGCCACCGCCATCGATGTCAGGATGCCGGAGCCCTGCGGGCCCGTGAGCGCCGCGTAGTAGCGCCCGTCGCGCCGCGTCACGATCGCGCGCGCGAAGACGCGGCGGGCGTCGTTGTTCGCGATCGGCTTCTTCGGCGATGGCGCGGACGACGGGCCGCTGCCAGTCGCCGCGCCCGAGCATCTTGAAGATCGCCGGCCGTCCGAACAGCTCGAACGTCACCATCGAGCTCACCGGGTTGCCCGGCAGGCCGATGTGGGGCACGCGCCGCCCGCCGGACGCGAACGCGCCGAACGCGAGCGGCTTGCCCGGACGCATGCGCACCGTCCAGAAGTCGACCTCGCCCTCTTTGGCGAGCACGTCCTTCACGACGTCGTAATCGCCGCGCGAGACGCCGGCGGACGTGACGAGCATGTCCGCGTCGAGGCCCTCGCGCAGCTTCGCCGTCAGCGCCTCCACGGTGTCGCGGGCGATGCCCAGCCGCTTGCGGGATGCCGCCGCTCGCGGTCACCAGCGCCGAGATGCTGTAGGCGTTGCTGTCGTAGATCTGGCCCGGCTGCAGCGGCTGTCCCGGCTCGCGCACCTCGTCGCCGGTCGAGAGGATCGCCACGACGGGCCGCCGGTGCACGCGCACGGTCGCCTTGCCGAGCGAGGCCAGCACGCCGATCTGCGCCGGATGCAGCACTGCGCCCTTCGCGATGATCGGCTGGCCACGGCGCACGTCCTCGGCCGCGTAGCGGATGTTCGCGCCCGGATTCGCCGCCTTGAGGACGCCGACGATGCCCCGCGACTTGGCGAACGAGCCGAACGCGCGCCCCTCGGGCTCGTCGGTCTCCTCGAACGGGACGACGGCGTCGGCGCCGCGCGGCATCGGCGCGCCGGTCATGATGCGCACGGCCGTCCCGGGTTCGACCGCGCCATCGAACAGGTAGCCGGCCGCAAGCTCGCCGATGACGCGCAGCGTGACGGGCGATTGCGCGGACGCGCCCGCCGTGTCGGCGGCGCGGACGGCGTAGCCGTCCATCGCCGTGTTGTCGAGCGGCGGGATGTCGATGCCGGAGACGACGTCTTCGGCCACGACCTGGCCGAGCGCGTCCAGGATCGGCTTCTCCTCCGGCTCCAGGACGGAGACGTAGGAGAGGATGCGTTCGAGCGCTTCTTCGACCGAGATCATCGTGGCTTTCCGGACTGCGTGCGTGTCCACGGACCGTGCGTGTCCACGGACATTGAATCACACGACGGGGCCTCGGCCTAATCGACCGAGGCCCCGCCCGCCCGTGGTCCTGGCTGCTTTGACCCGGGGTTAGCCGGAGGTCACGACGGAGACCGAGACCTTGGCGTAGCCGGGCGTCTCAGAGTCTTCGACCGTGATCGTCAGCGCCTCGTTCTCGCCTCCGGCGAACGAGATGAAGTACTGACCGTTCGAGGTCGAGGTGAACGAGCTCGTCCAGTCGTGCTTCGGCATCTCATTCGTGAAGTAGTCGGCGACCTTGTCCGCCTTGTCCTTCACGTAGAGCCTCCACGAACAACGTCGTCGCGCCGGCGCTCGTGAATGAGCTGGTGTTGGTGACGCGCGCCCCGCTCGGGAACGGCACGCGATCCGCGGGGAAGTCCTTGCCGACCTTCACCTCGTCCGGCAGCTCCGCCGCTTCCGGGCTGCTGCTCGATTCATCGCCCGAGGACTCGTCGGAGGATGGCGTTGCCGTCTTCTTGGAGGAGGAGCTCGGAGCTCGTCGGCTCGGCGTCATCACCGCCGCCCGTGATCTGGTCCTTGTCGCCGACGGTGACGATGATCATCGTCTTGTCGCCGCTCTTCGTCGCGCCGACGTAGGCGGCCTTCTTGCCGTCCGGGCTGTCAGCGACCCAGAACGAGCCGTCCCCCGCGGTGCCGGTGGAACTCGACTTCCACGGGCCGTCCTTGAATGCCTTGTCGAAGAAGTCCTTCACCTTATCCACGCCGTCGCCGGTCTGCCACGTCACGACGGTGCCGGTGACGCCGCCTTCGCTACCCGTCGCGCTGCCCTGGACGTCTGCGCCCTTGTAGACGGGGAAGTCCTTGGGGAAGTCCGATGGGACGCCGCCACCGACTTTGACCTTGGTGTCGCCGATCTTGACGGTCTTGCTGTCGCCGCCGCCACATCCGACGGCGATCCCGGCCATGAGTAGCCCTGCGAGCAGGACCAGGGACAATTTGCGCATGCGCCTACCTCCTTTTATCGTTCCAACGGAGAGATAGTAGCAGGCTCGATTGGCTCTGTCACATCCGGCGGCCGCGAGGGCGGCGAGCCCGGGCGATCAGGCGGCGCAGCGGCCGAGCCTGGGCTTCATTGACACGCGATCTCGAAGCGGGTATCCCGTGGGAGCACGCGCGTATCGCACGACATAAGGAGCATCAATGGCCGGGGCGCAGTTCGACGTCGTGGGGATCGGCAACGCGATGGTGGACGTCATCGTCCACGCCGACGAGTCGTTCCTGGCCGCGCAGCGGCTCACGAAGGGCGCGATGACGCTGATTGACGGCGAGCGCGCCCAGGCGCTCTACGCCGTCATGCCGCCCGCGGTGGAGATGTCCGGCGGCTCGGCAGGGAACACCATGGCGGGCGTCGCCTCGCTCGGCGGGCGTGGCGCATACATCGGCAAGGTGAGCAACGACCAGCTCGGCCAGGTCTTCGCGCACGACATCCGCGCATCAGGGGTCTCGTTCGAGGTGCCACCCGCGCCCGACGGCCTCGGCACCGGCCGATGCCTCGTCTTCGTCACGCCGGACGCGCAGCGGACAATGCAGACGTTCCTCGGCGCAGGCGCGGAACTGCAGCCCGACGACGTCGAAGGCGACCTCATCGCCGGCGCGCACATTACGTACATGGAGGGTTACCTGTGGGACCCGCCCGGCGCGAAGCAGGCGTTTCTCAAGGCCGCTCGTATCGCCCACGGCGCCGGCCGCAAGGTGTCCATCTCACTCTCGGACCCATTCTGCGTCGAGCGGCACCGAGAGGAGTTCCTGGACCTCGTCGAGCACCACGTCGATATTCTCTTCGCCAACGAGCACGAGATCATGTCGCTGTACCAGGCGCGCACGTTCGATGAGGCGCTCCAGCACGTGCGCGGGAAGTGCGACGTCGCGGCGCTGACACGGAGCGCGCTCGGCTCGGTCGTCGTCGCGGGTGAGGAAGTCCACGTGATCGACGCCGAACCGGTCGATGAAGTCATCGACACCACGGGCGCCGGCGACCTTTACGCCGCCGGATTTCTGTTTGGACTCACCCACGGCGCGGGGCTGGCGGCGTGCGGACGCATCGGCGCGATTGCGGCTGCCGAGGTCATCAGCCACTACGGCGCGCGGCCGGAAGTTACGCTCGCCGCCCTCGTGAAGCAGCGGCTTGGCTGACACCGGTTCGCCCGGGGCGATAGGCGGGACGGAGGGCATCGTGGCGGCGCGACTGCCGGAACTGATCGAAGGTCTCCTGCTGCCCGCAGCGTACGATCACCCCGCCGCCCGCATCGAGTTGATCCAGACGCACATTTCCTACGTGCTGCTTGCCGGCGATTTCGCCTACAAGATCAAGAAGCCGCTCGACCTCCACTTCCTCGACTACAGCACGCTCGAGAAGCGGCGCCGCATGTGCGAGGCGGAGGTGCGCCTCAACCGCCGTCTCTGTCCCGAGGCGTACATCGGCGTCGTGCCGATCGTGCGTTCGGGCGACGGCTACGCCATCAACGCCGGCGGTGAGGCCGTCGAGTACGCCGTCAAGATGCACCGCATGCCGCACGAGCGGATGATGCCAGAGCTACTCGCCGCCGGCGCCGTCGCGGTCGAGGACGTCCGGCGCATCGCGCGCGTGCTGGCGGCGTTCCATCGCGATGCGGCGACCAACGGCGAGATCGCGGCGTTCGGGCGCGTGGACGCGCTGCGCACGAACTGGCAGGAGAACTTCGACCAGACCGAGGCGTACGTACCGGAGGCGATCAGCGCGGCGCAGCGCGACGATATCCGTGCGTACGTCGAGCGTCGCTTGCGCGAGGACGAGCGCCTGCTCGAAGCGCGTGCGGCGGGTGGCCGCGTGCGCGACTGCCACGGCGACCTGCGCTCGGACGCGATCGTCATCCACGACGACGGTTCGATCTGCATCATGGACTGCATCGAGTTCAACGAACGCATCCGTTATGGCGACGTGGCGAGCGACATCGGCTTCCTGGCGATGGACCTCGATTTCCGCGCGCGCCCGGACCTCGCCGACGAGCTGGTCGCCGCGTACCTGGGCGAAGCGCCGGACGAAACACTGCCGCTCGTGCTCAACTTCTATCGCTGCTACCGGGCGTACGTGCGCGGCAAGGTCGACAGCCTGCAGAGCGACGAAGCCGAGGTGCCCGCCGGCCAGCGCGAGGCCGCGCGCAAACGCGCCCGCGCGTACTTCGCGCTGTCGCATCGATACGCCAAGACGCACTATCCGCGGACGTTGGTCATGATGATCGGGCTCGCGGGCTCCGGGAAGAGCTACGTCGCCAGTGCGCTCGCCGGCCGGATGGGCGCGGCGCACGTCAGCTCCGATGCTATCCGGCGCACGACCGCGGCGGCCGGCGGCATAGCCCCGCAACCGGATGCGCCATACGGGGCGGGCGGCTACACCGACGAGGCGCGCGCCCGTGTCTACGACGAATTGCATGGGCGGGCGCGGCAGCACCTTGCGCTCGGCCGTAGCGTCGTGCTCGACGCGACGCACATCAACCGCGCCGACCGCCTTGCGGCGCGGCGGCTGGCGGAGGATGCGAATGTGCGATTTGTCGCCGTCGAGGTGACGGCCGATGAGGCGGTCATACGGAAGCGCATGGAAGAGCGCGGCGAGTCGGGCGGCGTCTCGGACGCGCGGTGGTCGGTGTATGTCGGACAGCGGGAACGCTTCGAGCCGACGATCGAGATCGCGCCCCACGAGATCGTGCGGCTTGATGGCGGCGCGGCGTTGCGCTCGAACGTCGAGGCCGCGCTCAGGCTCCTGGCGTCAGCCGGACAGTGACACCGCCGCGTCCAGCCCGATGCCGATCATCGCATCGATGGCGGGCTGCAACTCTTCGTCGGGCAGGCGCTCGTGCTGTCCGGCGTCGTTCGAAGCGACGAGGATGCACCCGGCTTCCATGCCGCGCAGCGCCGCGACGGTGAAGATCGCGCTCGCCTCCATCTCCTGCGCCAGCACGCCGCGCGCCTGCCATCGCTCGACCCAGCGCTCTTGCACGCGGTACAGCGCGTCCTCGGTCGCGACGACGCCCACGTGATGCCGGACGCCTGCCGCCTCGGCGACGTCGACCAGCGCACGCACGACGCGAAACGACGCCGCTGGCGCGTAGCGGTCGTCGACGTAGTCGGCCGTCGTGCCGTCGAGGGGGCATGCCGCCGTCGCGATGACGATGTCCGTCGCGCGCATCCGCGGCTGGATTGCGCCGCACGTGCCGAGGCGGATGAGCACGCGCGCGCCGAGCATCGCCATCTCCTCGCAGACGATGGCCGCGCTCGGGCAGCCGATGCCGGTGGTCTGGACGGAGACGGGGGCGCCACGCCACGTGCCGGTGTAGCCGAGCAGGCCGCGGAACTCGTTGTAGCAGCGCGCGTCCTGCATGATGGCGGCCGTGCGCGTCGCGCGCCCCGGATCGCCGACGAGCAGCACGACGGGCGCGATGTCGCCCGGAGCCGCGCGCACGTGGATCGGCTTCACGCTCCACCTCCTTCGCCGCGGTCGCCGGCGGCGCCTCGCATCGACTCGTCGAGCAGTTCGATGACATGCACCACGTCGCCATCAATGCGGCGCAGGCGCAGGCCGGCCTCGAGCTGCATCATGCAGCCCGGGTTCGCGGTCGCGATGATCGTCGCGCCCGTGCGGGCGACGTCGTCCATCTTGTCGTCGAGCAGGCGCGACGACATCTCGCGCTGCGCGAAGCTGTAGATGCCGGCGCTGCCGCAGCATCGGTCGGGCGCGGCCATCTCGCGCGAGTGCGAGGCCGGGGATGGCGCGCAGCAGTGCGCGTGGCGCCGCCGTGACGCGTCTGCGCGTGCACGAGGTGGCACGAGTCCTGGTAGGTGACCGTGCGTGGCACCTCGTCGGAGCGAGCCGAGGTCGTGCGCGGCGACGAACTCCAGCACGTCGCGCGTCATCGCGACGAACTCGCGCGCGCGTTCGCTGTACGCGGAGTCGTCGCGCGAGCAGTTCGGCGTACTCCTTCATCGTCGAGCCGCAGCCGGCGGAGTTGACGATCACCGCCTCGACGCCGGCCGCAAGGAACGCGTCGATGTTGCGGCGCGCCAGCTCGCGCGCGAGAACGCGGTCGCCGGCGTGGAGGCTGAGCGCGCCGCAGCACGTCTGCTCCGACGGAAACACCGACGCGATAGCCGAGGCGGTTCAGCACGCGCACCGTCGCCTCGTGCGTGCGGGGGTAGAGGTGCGGCATCACGCAGCCGGTGAGCAGCGCGACGCTGCGGGTGAGGCCGCTGCGGCTGCGCCGGCGGCCGAAACGGCGACGCGCGGCAGCTCCGGCAGCATCGCTCCGCCTCGGCGAGGCGCCCGGGAGCAGGCGCAGGACGCGCGTCGCACGGAGCAGCGGGCGCAGCGGCGAGCGCTGGTACAGCCGCAGCGGCGCTCATCAGCAGGCCGAGGCGCCGTGAGTGCGGCAGGATGCTGGCGCAGCGCCGCGACGCGCAGGCGCCACGCCAGCGGCGGCTTGCCCTCGAGCACGCTCGCGCGCGCCGTCTCCATGATGCGGCCGAACGGCACGCCCGACGGGCACGCGGTCTCGCAGGCGCGGCACTGGAGGCAGAGGTCGAGGTGCTGCAGAAGCGGCGGCTGTCGGCTCCGCGCGCCCGGACGAGAGCGCATCGATCAAGGCGATGCGGCCGCGCGGCGAGTCGGTCTCCATGCCGAGTTCGAGGTAGGTCGGGCATGCCTGCAGGCAGAAGCCGCAGTGCACGCACCGGGCGATGTCCTCGGCAAGCGTCGGGGCGGCGCCGTGAGCGTGCTCTTGCGTCGCCTGCGCCACTACAGTCCTCCCCATGAAGCGGCCCGGCGAGAGGATCCGCTCCGGATCGAACTGCTCCTTGAGCCGTCGCATGATCGCGAAGTCCGCGCGCGATGGCCCGAACATGTCGATCACGCGCTTCACGCTGGCGCGGTGCCGCGTCAACGACGACGCTCGCGTCGGCTGGCAAGGCGGCGCGCACATGCTCGATGATCTCGACCGCCTGGTCGTCGTTCGTCCGGCTGCAGCAGCACGACGGATCACCCCGGCCGTCAGGTCGCGAAGATGCGCGCCTGCGCGTACGCGGTGGCAGCATGCTCCAGGGCGACGATGACGCCGGCAACTTGCGACGGCGGCACGCGCAACGCGGAGCGCAAACTCCTGCGGACGGAACGCATCGGACCAGCGGGTCCACGCGTCACGATCGCCTTGCTCGGAGATCGTCGCGTTGGCCTCGGACGCGAGCGCCCGCAGATCGCGCAGGCTCCGTTCGACGGCTCCGGCGCCGCCGGCCGCTTCGACGAGCAGGGTCCACTTCGAGCCGAGCAACATCGCGCCGGACGCGGGAGGCGACAGCAGTTCGACAGCGTGCAGCGCGAGGCCGGCGTCGCGCGCGGCGAGCGCGATGGCGCACGCCGGGCCGCGCGCGTCGCAGGCGATAGCGATGGTGCGCCTCACGGCGGGCAGCGGCGCGACCTTGAACGTGGCCTCGGCGATGACGCCGAGCGTCCCGAGCGCGCCGACGTGCAGCTTGTGCATGTCGTAGCCGGCGACGTTCTTCACGACACGGCCGCCGGACTTGCTTGTGCGCGCCGTCGGCCTGCACAACGCGCAGGCCGATGAGCCAGTCGCGCGCGGTGCCGTAGCGCGTGCCGCAGCGGCCCATGCGCATTCGACGCGAGCACGCCGCCGATCGTCGCGGCGGCGCCGCATGGCGGGTCGAGCGGCAGGAACTGGCCGTGCTCGCCGAGCTCGGCCTGAAGCGTCGCGAGCCGCACGCCGGCCTCGACCGTGACCGTGAGGTCCGCCGGCTCGTACGCGACGATGCGGTCCAGCCGCGCGAGCGACAGCGCGATGTCGTACGACGACGGTGTGTTTCCGGCAGCCATGTGCGCGCCGCCGCCCCACGGGATGACCGCCACGCCGTGTTTGTGTGCTTCGGCAAGCATGGCTTGCAGCTCGGCGATCGTCGCCGGTTCTACCAGCGCCGACGGCCGCAGGTGGTCGACGGCATAGCGCTCCAGGCGCTCGGTTTGAATCCGGATTCCAGGCTTGTGGAGCCTGACCGAAGCGATAAAACTAGCGACATCTGGAGCCACGACCGCGCTAGACATAGACGTCGTCTCCGAGGGCGGCCGCCAGTGCGCTGGACCTGCGCCTGCGTCACTTCGCCGCAGCCCTTGCCGGTCGGGAAGAGCCTTGCACGGGTTGTAGAGCTCGTCCGGCCTGAACGCGGCCTTCAGCCGTCGCCATCGCCGCCGAGGTCCGCCGTCGTCGAAGATCCACGCCATGAAGTCGCGCTTCTCCAGCCCGACGCCGTGCTCGCCGGTGATGCTGCCGCCGGCGTCGACGCACAGGCGCATGATCTCCGCGCCGGCCTCCAGCACGCGCGCCGTCGCGCCCGGCACGCGCTCGTCGAAGAGGATGTTCGGGTGCAGGTTGCCGTCGCCGGCGTGGAAGACGTTGGCGACGGCGAAGCCGTAGCGCTCGGCGATCGCGTACACGTCTGGCGCAGCACCTCGGGCAGCTTCGTGCGCGGCACGACGCCGTCGAGCACGTAGTAGTTCGGGTACGAGCCGCCCGAGCGCGCTGATCGACGCTCTTGCGCCCGGCCCACAGCCGCTCGCGGTCCGCCGCGTCCACGGCCTCGCGCACCTCGCGCGCGCCGTTGCGCGACGCAGATCGTCGCGCACGGCTGCGGCCTGCTCCGCGACGTGCCTCGTCGCAGGCCGTCGACCTCGATCAGCAGCACCGCGCCGGCGTCGAGCGGATAGCCGACGTGCAGCACCGGCTCGACGGCGCGCGATGATGTTGCGGTCCATCATCTCCAGCGCGGACGGCACGATGCCCGCGGCGATGATCGCCGAGACGGCGTTGCTCGCGTCGTCGACCGTGTCGAAGATCGCGAGCAGCGTGCGCGTCGACTCCGGCATGCGCAGCAGCCGCACGACGATCTTCGTGACGATCGCCAGCGTGCCCTCGGAGCCGACGAAGGCGCCGCGCGAGGTCGTAGCCGGGAACGTCCCGCGCGTCGGCCGCCGAGCCAGACGATCTCGCCGTCCGGCGAGCACGACCTCCAGGCCGAGCACGTGGTTCGTCGTCACGCCGTAGGCCAGGCAGTGCGGCCCGCCGGCGTTCTCGGCGACGTTGCCGCCGATCGTGCAGGCGCGCTGGCTCGATGGGTCGGGCGCGTAGTACAGGCCGTGATCGGCGACGGCGCGGCTGAGGTCGAGGTTCACGACGCCGGGCTCGACGACGGCCAGCCGGTTCACCGGGTCGACCTCGAGGATGCGCTTCATGCGCGTCAGCGCGACGACGACGCCGCCGACGCGCCGCGACGGCGCCGCCGCTCAGTCCGGTGCCGGCGCCGCGCGGGATCGACCGGCAGGCCGGACCGATGCGCGACGCGCACGGCCGCGGCGACCTGCTCGGCGCTCGTCGGGAAAGACGACGGCCTGGGGCAGCGCCGCGCTCGATCGTGCCGTCGTACTCGTAGGCGATCAGTTCCTCGGGAGTGGAGATGACGCGCTCGCGGCCGACGGCGCGCTCCAGCTCACGCACGCAGGCGCGCGTGACGATGCCGCGCCGCGGCGCCTCGCTGCCGTCTTCCACTGAACGTGTATCGGCCATCGTGATGGCAGTATAGGGCGGTGGTCCGCTACAACAGTATGCCGCCGGCGGGGTGGTAGCGGTCGAACTGTCCGAATGGCTCCGAGGCCAACAGGAAGGACCAACTGTTGATGCGCCAGCCCGCTTCGAGCAGGGCTCTCATGATCGTGTGGTTGTGCGATACGACCCAGATGCTGCCGGTGTCCACCTCGTGATCGACAAGCCAGCCGGCCGCGATGCGCAGCAGCGGACGCTGATCGCCGGGCTCGTAGGCGGCGATCGGTGCGACGAAGCCGTCTGTGTCGGCGTAGCCGTAGCCGATGAGCGCGCCATCGCGCACGAGCCCAAACGACGTGTCCTCCGCGTCCGAGAAGCCGCCGGAGAGGTACCACGCGTGGTCCTGTCGCCGCTCCGCGCCGTACCCCTGCCGGTCGATCGCGGCGATCTCGTCCTGCCGGTCGACCAGGCCGGTGATGGGCGCTGTGCCTCCGCCGGGCTCCGGCAACGACCGCAGCGGCTCGATTTGCCCAGTCATGCGGTAACCGATGCCGATGGCGAACATGCCCGACCGCATGTACAACGCCTGTGCGGCAGACGACGTTGACGCCAGAACGGAGTAGACGCGCACGCCGCTCGCGCGCCCGTACTCCCGCGCCAGCCGCAGCAGCTCGCCGCCCGCGCCCAGCGCGTGCACCTCCGGCAGCACGAAGAGTTGCGCCAGGAACCAGATGTCGCCGCGCACGTGCGCCTGCGAGAAGCCGATGACGCTGCCGCCGATCTCGCACACCCAGGCGCCGCCCGGATCGGTCTCGAGCAGGTGCCGCAGCACGGTGCCGTGACCGGGTGTCCACGCCGACGGCTCGCGGCCCTCGCTCCGCATGAGCCAATCACTGGCCGCCTTGCGGACCAGCAGCGCGGCCGAGACATCGCTCTCCGTCATCGGCCGGAAGTGCATGGTGCGCCTGTCAGGCATCGGGCGATACGAGGATTTTGCAGATGTCGTTGCGATGCTCCGACAGGCGCGCGAACGCGTCCGGCGTCGCGATGACCGGCACGACCTCGGAGATCACGGTCGACGCGTCGACCGTGCCTTCGGCGATCATCAGCGCCGTCTCCGCGAACTCGCGCCGCGAGTAGCCCAGCACCGCGATGTACGTGAGCTCGTTGATGATCGAGCGCAGGATGTCGAGCGGGTACGCCTGCTCCCCGACACCGGCGAGCACGATGCGGCCGCCGCGCGCCGCTGCGTTGACGCAGTCGGCGATGCCTGCCGGCAGCCCCGAGGCATCGACGCGAAATCTCCGCGCCGTCGCCCTCGGACAATGCGCGCGACACGTTGATCAGGTCGGATGGCTCGATGACGTGCGACGCGCCCGCCTTCTCGGCCGCCGCGCGTCGTCCCGCCAGCGGCTCCGACACGACGACGCGCGAGCCGCCCATCTGCCGCGCGGCGATCACCGTCAGCAGTCCGATGGGGCCGGCGCCCGCGACGACGAGCAACTCGTCGGGGCGGTAGCCGCCCTGGATCAACGCGTGGCGCGCGACAGCGAACGGCTCCGTGAGCGCGGCCAGCCGCAGGTCCGCGCCATCGGGCAGCACGACGGCGCTGCGCTCCGGCATCGTCACGTATTCGGCATACGCGCCGGGCACGGTGTAGCCCATGCCGCCGCCGCCGGGGTTTCGGCAGAGGTTCTCGCGGCCGGCAGCGCAGTAGCGACAGGCGCCGCAGCCGGCGCCGGGGTTGCCGACGGCAAGCTGGCCGACGTTCACGCCCGTCACTCCATCGCCGATGGCGACGATGCGTCCGCTGAACTCGTGGCCCATCACCGGTTGCATGAAGCCGAGCGCGCGCGGCGGGTTCTCGGCCTCGTACTCGTGCATGTCGGAGCCGCAGATGCCGCAGAACGCTACACGCAACTTCACATGGCCGGGCGCGGGCGGGTCGTCGGGCAGGTCGATGATCTCGATCGCGCGGGAGCCCTTGAGGGCGGCAGCTTTCACGTGTACCTCCAGTCGTGACCGCGATCATAGCCGATGCATCTTCCGCGCGCGATCCGCTGGCCCACAGCGCCGGCGGCAGTATCATCGCGGGGACGCGATCGCCGCACGAAACAGAAGGAGACGGACGTGAAGCTGGGACTGACGGCGGGCTACTGGAGCAGCGGACCGCCCGCGGGCATCGAGGAGAGCATCGCCGAGGCAGAACGGCTCGGCTTCGACTCCATGTGGACGGCCGAGGCGTACGGCTCTGACGCGATCACACCGCTCGCGTGGTGGGGCGCGAAGACCACGCGCATCAAGTTCGGCACCGCGATCGCGCAGCTCTCGGCGCGCACCCCCACGGCGATGGCCATGGCCGCGCTCACGCTCGATCATCTCTCGGGCGGGCGCTTCATCCTTGGCATCGGTGCGTCCGGGCCGCAGGTTGTAGAGGGTTGGTATGGCCAGCCGTATCCACGCCCGCTGGAGCGCACGCGCGAGTACGTCGAGATCATCCGCCGCGTGCTGGCGCGCGACAAGCCGGTCGAGTTCTCGGGCCACCACTACAAGCTGCCGTACCCCGGCGGCATGAACCTCGGGAAGCCGTTGAAGTCGACCGTACACCCGCTGCGGACAGACATCCCCATCTACCTCGGCGCGGAGGGACCGAAGAACGTCGCGATGGCCGCCGAGATCGCCGACGGCTGGCTGCCGGCGTTCTTCTCGCCCAAGAACGAGAAGTTCTACCGGGACGCGCTGGCCGAGGGGTTCGCTCGGCCCGGCGCGCGGCGCACCCAGCCGGATTTTGAGGTCGTCGCCAGCGTTCCGATCATCATCAACGATGACATCGAGGCGGCGGCCGACATGGTGCGACCCACACTGGCGCTCTATGTCGGCGGCATGGGCGCGCGCGGCGTCAATTTCCACTACGAGGTGATCGCCCGCATGGGCTACGAGGAGACCTGCGTCCGCATCCAGGACCTCTATCTCGCGGGGAAGAAGCGTGAGGCGATGGCGGCGATTCCGATGTCTATGATCGAGGACACCGCGCTCATCGGCCCGGTGGCGAAGATCAAGGATGACCTGGCGCGCTGGAAACAGACGATGATGACGACGATGCTCGTCGGCGGCCCGCCGCGCTACCTGGAGACGATCGCGAAGCTGGTGCTGTAGGCCGCGTTGTGAGCGGCCGACGCTAGGTCCGGGCCGTCTCGACGCCTTCCTGCAGCCAGCCGTTAATGCGAAGCGCCATCGTCTGACGCGGGTGCCAGTTGATCTCGGCGTGCTGCGGATACTTGGCGCGGATGCGCTCCCAGGCAGCATCCTGCTCGGCGCCGGACACGCGCGTCGCCGTGCAGCGGAGGATGACCTTGCGCAAGCGCGACCAGTCGTCGAAGTAGTCGTCGATGAGCACCGCGATCCGCGGCTCGTGGCGCAGCGCAATCGCCGTGGCCGATCCAGGGCCGAGGTCGACGTAGATTGTCCGGTCGCTGTCGAACACAGGGCACACGGGGATGACGTGCGGCGCGCCGTCCGGGCGCACGGTCGCGATCCGGCAGACCCGGGCGCTGGCGATGTAGTCCTTCACGGCCTGCGGGAGCGGTGCGTCCAACACCGGACTACACCAGGTGCGGAGCGATGTACTTGAAGAGGTCGCGGATACTGATGACGGCCATCGGCGTGCCGCCCTGCAGCAACGGGATGTGCCGGAAGCCGCCGATGGACATCTTGTTGATCGCCACGGCGATGTCGTCATCGTCGCGCAAGAACACCGGATCGGCGGTCATCACCTGGCCGCACGTGACGGCGTTGAGGTCCTCGTTGGGCCCGGCGACCTTATGAAGTATGTCCCACGGCGTGATGATGCCGGCCAGGTTGGCCGCGCTCATCACCAGCACGCAGTCGGTGTCGGCGTTCTGCATGAAGCGCACGGCGAGCCCCACTGGATCGGTGGTCGTCACGCGCACCGGCGACTGCGCGGGGATCTCCGACAGGCGATCGTAGATGAACTCCGGCCCGCCGCCCGCCCCTTTCGAGGCCGGGTCGTTGATCCCGAAGAGGTCGTGGCCGCAGTTCTGGCACTGGTCCACGCCTTCGATGTTATCGGTCTTGCATTCGGGGCAGATCATATTCGCCCTACTCCACCGTCCAGGTGTCGCCTTCGAGGAAGATCTCCCGCAGGTCGCCTTCGCCCTCGGCCGCGATGGCCTGCTCGATCTGCTTCGCCATCAGGTCGTTGTACGTCGGGCGCTCGACGGCGCGGAACACGCCAAGCGGCACGGGTACTCCGGCCACTCCATGCGGCTCAGCAGGAAGGCGACCGTCGGGTCCGGGCGCGTCTCGTCGTGGACCAGCAGGTCCGCGTCGGTGATGCCGTCGCCGATCTGGACGACCTCGATCTTCATGCCGTTGATCCGCAGGCCCTTGTCGCGCTCCTTGCCGAAGATCATCGGCTTGCCGTGCTCGAGCGTAATCGTGCGGTCGGCGCGCACTTCCTTCGCGGCGAACTCCTCGAACGCGCCGTCGTTGAAGATGTTGCAGTTCTGGTACACCTCGACGAACGACGCGCCGTGGTGGCGGTACGCGCGCTCGAGCACGTACTGCATCGTGCTGCGCATCGCTGTCGAGCGAGCGGGCGACGAACGTGGCCTCGGCGCCGATGGCGACGCTCAGCGGGTGCAGCGGCGCGTCGATCGTGCCGTACGGCGACGACTTGGTGCGTTTGCCCAACTCCGACGTCGGCGAGTACTGTCCCTTCGTCAGGCCGTAGATCTCGTTGTTGTGCAGGATGATCTGGAGGTCGACGTTGCGGCGGAGCACGTGCAGGATGTGGTTGCCGCCGATGCTCAGCGCGTCGCCGTCGCCCGTCACGACCCACACGCTCAGCTCCGGACGCGACGCCTTCAGGCCGCTCGCGATCGTCGGCGCGCGGCCGTGGATGCTGTGGAAGCCGTACGTGTTCATGTAGTAGGGCAGGCGGCTGGAGCAGCCGATGCCGGAGATGAACACGATGTTCTCGCGCGGGATGCCCAGCTCCGGCATCACCTTCTGCGTCTGCGCCAGGATCGAGTAGTCGCCGCAGCCGGGGCACCAGCGCACTTCCTGGTCGGACACGAAGTCCTTGCGGCTCAGCACCGGTAGGGCGTTGTCACTGCGGTTCGCGGTTACCATGGGTTGCCTCGTAACTAGCCGGCGAGTTCAGCGATCTTGTTCTCGACCTCGGCGATGGTGAACGGCCGGCCCGACACCTTGTTCAGACCGATGATGTCGACGAGATAGCTGCGCGCGGACCAGCATCCGCAACTGGCCGAGGTTCATCTCCGGCATCAGCACCTTGTCGTAGCGCTTGAGCACATCGCCCAGGTTGCCCGGAAGCGGATTGAGGTGCCGGAGGTGCGCCGCCGAGACTTGCTTCCCCTGCGCACGCGCTCGCTGCACGGCGGTCGTGATGACGCCGTACGTGCTCCCCCAGCCGAGCACCAGCAGGCCGCCGGACTCATCGCCGTCCACTTCGACGTGCCGGCATGTCGCTGGACGATGCCGCGCGATCTTCTCGGCACGCAGGTGCACCATCTTGTCGTGGTTGGCCGGGTCGTAGCTGACGTTGCCGCGTGATGTCCGCCTTCTCCAGCCCGCCGATGCGGTGCTCGAGGTCCGGCGTGCCGGGCATCGCCCACGGCCGCGCCAGCGTCTCCGGGTCGCGCGCGTACGGCTTGAAGGTCGCCGGATCCGTCGCGAAGTTCGGCTCGATCTTCGGCAGGCTGGCGATGTCGGGGATGAGCCACGGCTCCGAGCCCATGCCCAGGTAGCCGTCCGAGAGGAAGATCACCGGCGTGCGGTACTTGATCGCGATGCGCCACGCCTCGATCGCCATGTTGAAACAATCCGCCGCGGTCGCCGGCGCGACGATCGCCACGGGCGACTCGCCGTTGCGGCCGAACATCGCCTGGAGCAGGTCGGCCTGCTCCGTCTTGGTCGGCATGCCGGTGCTCGGGCCCGCGCGCTGCACGTCGATGATCACGAGCGGCAATTCGACCATCACGGCGAGCCCGATCGCCTCGCTCTTGAGCGCAAGGCCTGGGCCGCTGGTGCCCGTCAGGCCGAGCGAGCCGCCGAACGACGCGCCGATGGCCGCGCCGATGGCGGCGATCTCGTCTTCGGCCTGGAACGTCTTGACGCCGAAGCGCTTGAAACGCGACAGCTCGTGCAGGATGTCGCTCGCCGGCGTAATCGGATAGCTGCCATAGAACAACGGCAGGCCCGCGAGCTTCGACGCCGTCAGGAAGCCGAGCGCTGTCGCCTCGTTGCCGGTGATGTTGCGGTAGAGCCCGGGCTTCTGCTTCGCCTT
Organism: uncultured Chloroflexia bacterium; assembly: GCA_963701135.1. Lineage (GTDB taxonomy): Bacteria > Chloroflexota > Dehalococcoidia > DSTF01 > JACRBR01 > CAYJMJ01. Next base: position 745,406 of record OY969567.1, on the reverse strand, counting down.
CGGCACGTGGTAGTGCGTGGCGAACATCTCCGTCGTCTCGCCGAAGTGGTAGCCGGACTTGAGCGCGGTCTTGTTCGCCTCGGCGACCTGCGGGTTCTTGCCGAACTTCTCGTCGATCCAGCGCAGCGTCGTGTCGAGCGGGCGGCTGTACATCCAGAACATCAGCCCGAGCGCGAACATGTTCTTGCAGCGGTCGATCTGGACGGCGGTGAGGCCGCTGTCCTTCAGCGCGCGCGCGTTCAGCGTCGAGATCGGCACCCGGAAGACGCGGTACGGCTGCAAGCTACCGTCTTCGAGCGGGTTCGTCGTGTAGGCCGCCTTCTTGAGGTTCGTCTCGCTGAACTCGTCCTCGTTGACGACGAGGATGCCGCCGCGCGGCAGGTCCGCGATGTTTGTCTTCAGCGCGGCCGGGTTCATCGCCACGAGCACGTCGGGCGCGTCGCCGGGAGTGTAGATTTCCTCGCTGGAGAAGCTGACCTGGAAGCCGCTGACGCCGGGGAGAGACCCCTGGGGAGCCCGGATCTCGGCCGGGATGTCGGGGAAGGTGCTGATGTCGTTGCCGACGAACGGCGGAGGTCTTGGTGAACTGTGTGCCGGCGAGCTGCATGCCGTCGCCGGAGTCGCCTGCGAACCGGATGGTGACCCGATTCAGTTCCAGAAGTTCTGAGTGCCCGGGCTGCTCCGATTCCCTGGTCAGCGTCGTCACTAGGCCCCCTCCGGCTCCGGGATCAGTTGGTGGGGCCGTGGCGGCAGGTTCAGTACCTGCGCCGGGAAGACCTCCGCCAGGAAGTGGATGATGTCCAGCGTCCGCAGCACGCCGACGGCACGGCCGGCGTCATCGACGATCGGGATGTTGCGCTCGCCGCCCTCGTTCATCATGTGAATCGCCCGGGCGATCTGGTCCTTCGACGTCAGCGTCTCCGGACCATGCGACATGTATGTGTCGACGCCTTCGTCGTACTTCACATCTCGCGCGACGATGCGCATCAGGACTTCGCGTTCGCTCATGATGCCGACGGGGCGCTGCCGCTCGTCGACGACGAGCACGTACCCCATGCCGTGGCGTTGCACGGCCGCGAGGGCGGCGCCGACAGTGGCATCACGTCCGATGGAAACGGGGGATGGAAGGCCGAGGGCACTGATGGGGTCGGTCTGGAAGATGTCTTCGACCACTGTTGGCCTCTGCCGCTTCGGTCAACGCCGAACGTTGCGGCGCGCCCGCCGCTTTGGCGTACAGGCGCTATGTCTCATTGTAACGCACGTTTCCCGCAGCGGCTAACCGGGGTTCGTCCTTAGTTTTGCGCGGCGTTCAGCAATTGACGCCGCTCGAAAAACCTGTACCTAATAGCATCGACGGGCGGCTCCGCGCCGCCAGCCCCGGCAGTATCGATCCCTGGCACCTCTCATGAGCAACAGATAAGACCGATAAGCAAAAAGGGCAGCAGGAGGCGCTCCCATGATCAAGGCATATGTACTCGTCGTGACGAACCCCGGCGAGACGAAGAACGTCGTCGCGGCGCTCGACGCGGTGGCCGGTGTGAAGGAGCGCCACGAGGTGATGGGGCCGTACGACATCGTCATCGAGCTCGAGGTGGAATCGTTGAGCGACGTGCCGCCGATCCTCAGCGACAAGATCCGCTCGATCCCCGGCATCGAGAGCACGACGTCGCTCGTGACGTTCCCGGAGAAGTAGTCAGCCGGCGAGCCGCGCTTCCTTCAGCGCGCGCAGCGTGCGCCGGAACGCCTCGATCGTGCGGTCGACGTCATCGCCGGTGTGCGCGGACGACACCATCATGCCGTCGCCCATCAAATCCACGCCTTCGTTCAGCATACCGAGGCGAAGCGCCATGACCGTCTGCCGCGGGCGTGCGCGGCGCCGGCTTCGGCAGGGCGCTCCATCCCCAGCTATAGCCGTCCGGCGGCTGGACGTCCATGCCCGGCGCGATGTGCAGCATCGACGCCTGGCCGTACACGCAGCCGGCGACCGATTCCTCCGCAAACACGCGGTTCATGCCGCGCGCGAGCGCCGCCGCCGTCGCCGCCGCGCGCTCCTGGTGCGTTCCGTCCGCGATCAGCGACAGACAGGTCGCGCCCGCCGTCGCCGAGAGCGGGTTCGCGTTGAACGTGCCGGGGTGCGAGATGCGCTCGGCGGCGCTTCCGTCGTCGCGGATCGCGATCTGGTCGATGATCTCCGCGCGGCCCGCGACGCATCCGCCGGGCAGGCCGCCGGCGAGGATCTTCGCCATCGTCGTCATGTCGGGCGTGATGCCGTAGGCCTGCTGCGCGCCGCCGGGAGAGACGCGGAAGCCTGTGATCACCTCGTCGAAGATGAGCAGCACGCCATGACGCGCGGTGAGCTCGCGCGCGCGGCGCACGTACTCGAGATCGATCGGATCGCGTGCCCCAGTGCGCGCCCGTCGTCTCGAAGATCATGGCGGCGATCATCGTCACCGTCCTCGCGCAGCGTGCGCTCCAGCGCGTCGACGTCGTTCTGCGGGATCACGATCGACGCCTGGAGCATGCCGCGCGGCAGTCCGGGCGCCGAGGGCACCGTCTCTTCCGGCCGCGGCTGGCCGTACACGCTGTCGTTCCAGCCGTGGAAGTGCTCGCACAGGCGCAGCACCTTCTCTCGCCCGGTGAAGGCGCGCGCAAGGCGCAGCGCCATCATCGTCGCCTCGGTGCCCGATGATGTGAAGCGCAGCCGCTCCGCCGAGGGCACGAGCTTGCACACCATCTCGCCCCACGCGATCTCCGCCTCGTGCGAGGCGCCGTAGTGCGTGCCGAGCTGGGCCTGCGCTGACACGGCCGCGACGATGTCCGGATGCTGGTGGCCGAGCAGCAGGGCGCCGTGGCCCATCACGTAGTCCACGATCTCGTTATCATCGACGTCCCACTTGCGGGCTGCCCGCGGCGCGCGCGGCGTACAAGGGAAACGGCGAGCTGTGGCGCAGGTCGTGCGTGACGCCGTTCGGGAAGAGGCGCAGCGCGCGCTCGTGAAGGCGCTGCGACGACGGGTGTAACTCTACATAACGCGAGACAATGCCGTTCATGGCGGCTCCCTCCGGGCTGCGCTGATGTCACCGCCCATTCTAGGGACAGGCTCCGGCCTCCGCGAACTCACATCGACCGCAGCTCGTTCTCGACGTGGTCGAGCAGGTCCTCCGCATCGCCGACGAGCTTGCCTTCGGGGTGCAGGGAGAGGCACGTGCGAAACGCGTGCGCCGCCTGCTCGTACAACGTTCGAGGTGTGAGGCCGGCGCCGGTAGGGCGGCGGCGGAGTTCGTGTGCCGCGAACTCGTAACACCAGCCGATCGAGTACCACAGCCCGGCGTCATCGCTACGAAGCGAGAGGGCCCGATCCAGCAACGCGAGCCCTTCGGCGTAGCGCGCGCGGCGCGTCACAAGCACCGTCGCCGTAGTGCTCCAGCGCTTCGACGTAATCGGGGTCGAGCTCCAGCGCGCGCCGTGTGAGCTCCATGCCTCCCGCGACATCGTGAGCCGCGTGGCGCGCGCGGGCCTCCTCGTAAAGCGCGCGGGCTTCGTCGTTCGTTGACGTCAGCGCGTTCCTTCGACGAGGGCGACGGTCTCCTGCTCGGTGAACACGCGGAAGGAGTTGGTCCGCACGTTCCCCTGGCCGCTCACCGCCAGCGAGACGCGCGTCATGGTCTCGTCATCCGGCGCTTCGGCGATGACGACGTAATCGTACATGCCCATGGCAAAATAGATCTCCTTCAGTTCGGCGCCGTGCGCCCGGAACGTCTCGCGCGCGTTTTCGAGCCGCTTCTGCAAGTCCTGCATGGTCCGCGCGCCCTGGTCCGTCAGGTTGGCGAGAACGATGTACGTCGGCACGTCTTGTCCTCCTTCGGCGTCGCTGTGCCCAGGGCCACCGGGGTTTCTAACCACGATCAGCCCGCGGCGGCGATCTGTCAAGAAGGAGGCGGCCGCACGGAGGGCGCGGCCTCGATCGGCCGCTCCGCCCGCGAGCCCCGGACATACGGCCGCATCTGGATGACCTGCCGCACCGCGAAGATGCCAGCGGCGACGAAGTACATGATGGAGAAGACGTTGCGCGGGACGATGGAGTGTGGCGTCAGCGAACTGGGCGACGAACAGCAGGCCCAGAGCGCCCGCCTCCCAGAGCGACATCCGCAGGTTGATGAGCAACACCACGGCGAGCAGGCTCTGCGCTGCCGTGAGCAGCACCTCCTCGGCCTGGCGCGTATCCGTCGGCAGGGGTTGATCGTGCCGCTCGATATGGCGTACGCAATCGGCAGGCAGCCGATCAGCAGCGTCCATTGGTTCACCTTCGAGGACACGAGCGCGCCCAGCGCGGCGTCGGCGCGGAGGCGCCAGGCGAGCAGGCCGGCCACCAGGAACTCCGGGAACTCGGACGCCAGCGGCGCCACCCACTGCACGAGCTGGAACTCATCGATGCCAAGCTCGACGCCGGTTTCGATCAGGCCGTCCGCGAACGGCTCAGCCGCGAGCAGGATCGCCGCGCCGGCATAGAGGAACATGGCGACGACCACCGAGCGCCGCTGTGCCGTTGGCAGGTTCGCGATGGTCTCGGCGGGACCGACGAGCGACGACTCCTCTTCGATCTCGCCGCGTGAGGCGAGGTAGACGTACACCAGGAACAGGCTGACGAGGAACGCCGCGTCGAACAGCGTGATGCCGCCCCGCAGCGGGGATGATGAACGAGTAGACCGTCGCAATGCCGAGGATGCCGACTTCGACGCGGTGCATCTCCGCCAGCTTGAGGATGTTCTTACGCGTCCGAAACCAGAAGATCGCCACGACCATCGTCCAGCCGAGGCCGACGAGGAGGCGGTTGCCGCCGGTCATGTTGGCCGTTGCGAAGGCGGCGTACGACGGGTCCTTGCCGGCCTTCCATGCGAACAGCATGTCGACCGCGTACTCCGGCAGCACGGCGATCAACGCCAGACCCGCCAGCGCCAGCGTGCGCGGGATATCGCGCTCCGCCGCCTCGGCCATCCAGGTCAGTAGAAACGCCGCGGAGACGATGGCGAGGCCGAAGAACAGCGTCTCGACCGGCTGCGACGCACTCCATAGCCCGAGGCGAAGCGTCGCCGCGGGCCACGCGAGCGCCGCCATCACCGATCGGCCATTGCCACTTGCGGAGATCCATCATAGGCACCGGTAGCGCGGGCTCGGCCCGCCGTGAGCCTCCCGCTCATCAAAAAGACCCTTGATGACTCCCCGGTCATCAAAGGTCTCACCGCCCCGGCATTTCGGGTGTCCGGACCGGGCGTTTCCGCCGGGTCTGGCGATCCGGACTGCCCGCTCGGCGCGGGCCAGTTACTCCCCTTTGCAGGTCAAGGCCACGCTATCGCGTCGCACTCATGAGGTCAATACGAAGGGAAGGTCAGCCGGCGCGCGCCGCCTTCAGGCAATCGACGTGCTCGACGCCGTCCAGGAGCTCCGCGTCGCAGAACTCCTCTTTCGCTTCGCCGGCGTCAGGCATCCGCAGTCCCAATTCGAAGAAGTCATCGTAGGTGATGGGCGCGCCGCAAGCGCGGCAGAAGAACATGATGCGGCCGTGGTGGTCGAGGACCGGGCTGCTTGCAGGGGACATCGGACACCTCCTACACCCAAGAACAACCGCGACTCGAAAACGTGACAGATACGCATCACTCGACATAACACAGACCAACTCCACCAGAATTCAGGCGGCCCGTCGATGATGAGGGTAGGGAATTCAGGGGGACATCGGAGTCCGGCGCGCGACGCCGGGCACGGGGAATCGCCACCGCGGAGGGGTCCGCCGGGCGATACGGGGTTTCTGGGATACGCGCCGGCCGCACAGCGCCGGCGAGCGCCACGTCAATCCACGAGAGAAACGTCCCGAACCGCGCCCGCGTTGATCTGGTTGCCCCGGCTCCAGAAGAGGGACACAACCATGAGCGACCGCGATTACTACGAGATCCTGGGGCTCACGCCCCGGGCAGACGGCACGATGGTGGACCAGGCGTACTGGCATCTGGCGCGCAAGTACCAGACGCTGGCCGTCACCAACTCACGCGCCCGCGCCATGCTCGACCAGTTGAACGAGGCCTACGGCGTGCTGGGCAACCCTCGGCTCCGCGAGCGGTACGACGCGTTTCGCGACGACGTGCTCATCCGGAAAGGCATGATCACACCGGTCGCGTCCAAGCCAAAGCGACGGGATCCCGAAAAAACCGCGGAAGAACCGCGCCGCCGGTCACCCAAATGGAGGCATCGATTGCCATCGCTGCATCTGCCGGCGATCAAGCGAGAACACTACCGGCCGCTGGGCATTGGCGGGGTCATCCTCGCCCTGGCGCTCGCCGCCGCGTGGCAAGGAGTAAACCCGGCGTTCGTCATCGGCGCCCTGGCGCTCGGTCTGGCGATGTCGCTGACTCCCGTGCTCAAGCGTCAACTCCCGGACTTCACCATCTCGCTGCCCAGCGTCAGCATGCCGGAGTTCCGCGCACCGCGCATCGAAATGCCGAAGCTGGCCGAGATCAACGTGCCGAAGCTCCGGGAGCTCGGAGCCGGCGTCCCGAAGGACGAGCCCGTCGGGCCTGACGAGCTGCGGGCGTCCACGGCCGCCATGATCTCGCGCTGGCGCAACAGCGTCGGCCTGCGGCCGCTGGCCGAGGAAGATGGCGCCGGCGACGCGCAACCGGACCGGACGCTGGTGGAGATCGTCGAGGCGGAGCGGGATATCGAGCGTGGCGGCGAGCCGCTGGCGGCCGTCATGGACATCCTGCGCGGCGGTTCGGGAACGCCAAAGCCGGTCGAGACGAAGTAACGCGAGCGGGAGTGCCGCGCGGCCTCCCGCCTTCTCCCGATCTGTAACTTCGCACTATAGATATTATGTAGGCTTACGTGCCTGGGCACCGCAGTTTGCGGGCGTGCCGTTGTGCATACTCAAGAGCACCTAGGGAACACCCGATAATCCACACAGGAGGAGAAGCCGGCAACGCCGTGCCACGCCCGTGGTCCGGCTCTGGATGGCACTGCGCCGCGAGCGCGACCGACGCGCGCCACGGCTCACGCTTCCATGTGACGCTTCGACCCGCAACGTAGATGGGAAACGACCCGCACCAGAGCATTTTGACCGGCATCGGCCCCGAGCCGGGGTCGCGCCGCCGCAGCCGCGCCACCGATCACGCGCTCAAGGCCCTCGGCGTCGTCCTCGTGGTCGCCACCGTCACTCTCATCGCCGTCGGGCCAAGTATTATGTCAAGGCCGTCGTATACCGCGCTCGAGCTCTTCGCCGTCATTCTGTACGCCGCGTACAGCATGTTCATCGCCACATACTCCCGCAGCAAACACGTCAACCTGGAGCGCGCCTACTCGGCCCATCTCGAAGAACTGAGCCAGCGCCTGCGGACCATGGCGTACCGCGACTCGCTCACCGGCCTCTACAACCACCGTTACTTCTACGAGCAGCTCTCGCACGAAGTCGAGCGCTCGCTCCGCTACGGCCAACCGCTCACCGTGCTCCTCATGGACATGAACAACTTCAAGGACATCAACGACACCTTTGGGCACATCGTCGGTGACAAGTTCCTCAGCCTCGTCGGCCAGGTCATCGCCCGCCAGATCCGCGGAAGCGACATCGGCGCCCGTTACGGCGGCGACGAGTTCGTCGTGATCTTGCCGAACACCGGCGGCGACGAGGGTCGCTCGACGGCGGAGAAGCTGGCGTTTGCGGTCGAGCGCGCGGCCGCCCTGAGTCCCGGCGAGGAGCGGGTGAAGCTCGGCATCTCGATCGGCATCGCCGTGTGTCCGGACGACTCGCGCACGGCGGGCGAGCTGCTGCAGATCGCCGACCGCCGGCTCTACGACCAGAAAGCGGTACGAAAAGACCACAGGGCCCGCGGCACCGACGTCGCGTAGCCTCATTTCGCGGCGCCTGCTCGCTGCCTGGAGGCAATTGGTCGCCCGAATCTGCGAGTGTTAGACTGCCCCGTTGAGATTTCCCCGGCGTTGGCGTCCCCGCCTTCGTCTGGCTCGCGAAGGAGTCTGGAGCGAATGCTGAAAGCCGCCCGCTGGACGGTCCTCGGGCTTCTGGCCGTCTCGATCATCGCTCTCGCGTTCGCCCTGGGTTACGTCTTCCGCGGCGACGGCGGCAGCAGCACGCTCCCGACGGCCAACTCGGCCTCGACCGGCGACAAACCCGCCACCGAGGGCGACTTCAACAACCTCAACCAGATCCTGAAGCTGCTCCAGGACCGGTACGTCGACCCTGACCTCATCGACAAGACCACGCTGTACCAGTCCGCGATCAACGGCATGCTGCAGACGCTGCCCGACAACGGCACGTTTTATGTCGACCCGAACACCGTCAAGACCAGCGTCGGACCATCCGGCAAGTTCGAAGGCATCGGCGCCACTGTTGCCTCGCAGAACGGCGAGATCGTGATCGTCGCACCGATCGAGAACACGCCGGCCCAGCGAGCAGGCCTGAAGGCCGGCGACGCCATCCTGGAGGTCGATGGTGAGTCGACGTCCGGCTGGTCGCAGGAGAAGGCCGTGCTCAAGATCCGCGGCCCGGCCGGCACGAAAGTCACCCTGAAGGTCCGCCATACGGACAACCAGGAAGAGACGCTCGAGATCGAGCGCGACGAGATCAAGGTGAAGAGCGTGACGACGCTGCCGCCCGGCGGGTCGCTGAAGGACGGCGCCGGGAGCGACATCACCGATGTCGGCTACATCCACATTCGCGAGTTCACCGAGCAGACCAAGGACGAAATGGAGAAGGCGCTCCAGGATGTCGTGAGTAGCGGCAAGCGCGGACTGGTCCTCGACCTGCGCAACAACCCGGGCGGCCTGCTGCGCACGACCGCGGACGTTGCCGACGACTTCCTGGACGGCGATAAGCTCATCCTTATCGAGCGTGAGCGGGACGGGGCGGAGTCGCAGTTCAAGTCGCACGCCGGCGGCGTTGCCACGCAGATCCCCGTCGTCATCATCCTCAACCGCTTCAGCGCGAGCGGCGCGGAGGTGCTCGCGGCGGCGCTCCACGACAACGGCCGCGCGACGCTCGTCGGCGAGAAGTCCTTCGGCAAGGGCACGGTGAACGTGTCGAACGAGCTGAAGGACGGCGGCCAGTTGTACGTCAGCATCGCGAAGTGGCTGACGCCAAACGGCACGCAGATCGACGGCGTCGGCATTCGCCCGGACATCGCTGTCCAGTTGAGTGACGAAGACATCGACTTGCGGCGCGACGTCCAGCTCTTCAAGGCGATCGATGTCCTGCGTGGGACGGACACTACCCCGCCCGCGGCGCTGACGCCCGCCGCCGGAGCCGACGCCGGGCGCCGATGGCACGCCCACCCGCACCGGCGGCTAGCACCGCACATGACCGAGATCAAACAGATCGCCGCCAACCGTAAGGCGTTCCACGACTACGAGATCGTCGAACGGATCGAGGCGGGCATCAGCCTCACCGGCACCGAGATCAAGTCGATCCGCGCGGGCGGCGCCAACATCCGCGAGGCGCACGCCCGCCCGCTCGACGGCGAGATGTGGCTCTACGGCGCGCACATTGCTGCGTACAGCGCGGGTAGCTACCAGAACCACGAGCCGACGCGGCCCCGCCGCCTGCTCCTTCATAAGGCGCAGATTCGCGAATGGGTGAGCGCCATCGCCGAGCGCGGGTTGACAGTGATTCCGCTCAGCCTGTACTTGAAGGACGGCAAGGCGAAGGTAGAGCTGGGGCTGGTGCGAGGACGCAAACACTACGACAAGCGGCAGGCGATCGCAAAGCGCGAGGCGGAGCGCGACATGCAGCGCGCGCTCAGGCACAGCGCGCGATGAGAGACGCGCGCCGACAGACATCGACGCCACACACCGTCAGCCGCGCATTCGCGATATTGGCGATCGCCCTCTCGGCCGCGGCCATGAGCGTTGGGGCCGCCGCCTGCGGTGGTGACGCCAGCGGTCCCGGCAACCTTGTCTTCGGGCAGAGCGACGGCATCTACGAGTTCAGCCTGAGCGACAACACGCAGAAGCTGCTCTTTGCGCCCATCGGCGGCAACAAAATCACCCTGCGAGACCCCGCGCTGTCGCCTGATGGCAAGCGCGTCGCCTACGTCTACGCGTTCCCGCTGTCGCCGCTGCCGGACCACAAGTTCGATGCAAGCACCGACATCTGGGTCGCCAACCGTGACGGAAGCGATGCACACGGCGCGTACAAGCATGACACGCCCAATCAGCTTGTGCTCTACCCACGCTGGCTCGACAACCAGCACCTCATCAGCGTCGTGCGCATCGCAGCCGAGGCCAATGCCAACGTCAGCGTGCCGGTGACGCTCACGCTGGAACGAATCGATGCCGCGACGGGTGAGCGGACGAAGCTGCTCGATAACGTCACGGACTTCGGACTGTCGCCCGACCGGAAGCGGATCGCCTACACCAAGATCGCGCCTGGCGTGCCGGACCTGCTGATGATCGCGGACATCGATCCGGCGACGGGCGCGATCATCAACGAGGCGCTGCTCGCCGGAGCGGACCAGCACCTGGGCCCGTTCATGTCCCCGCGTTTCTCCCCCGACGGCAAGACGGTCGCGTTTGGGTCGCCGGAGCAGCCGGCCGCCTCGGCCGCGCAACGTTATGTCACGGCGGCGGGCGCACGATCGGCCGATGCGGCGACGCTCCACGGATTGCCGCAGGACGTTCTGGGCCATCGCCGCCGCGGGTGGCGCCGCCCGCAGACTCGCTTCGATGCAACTCGACGACCCGGCGCTCGCGTATCGCGCCGATGGCGCGCGCCTGTACGTGTTGAGCGCCACCTCGCTCGATGAGATCGACTTAAAAAGCGGCGCGGTACGCCACGTGCGCGACAACAAGTTGTACCCGACCCTGCTGTTCTGGACGAAGTAGCCGCGCCCGCCCTGGTGCTCCGCAGGTCCCGCCTCTCTACCGTTATGTCACGTAGGCAGCCTTATGCGGTCTGCTCTTATACGCATCCCCTGCCCGTTCCGTTATAATGGGACGTGCCAGCGGTTTCTGGCGTGTTCATTCGGGGACGAAAGGGCTCGACAGGGATAGGCGGGTCTGAGTTGCAGGCGGAGGGCGGCCATCGACCTCCTTAATCCGGGTGGCCAAACCATAAACGGCGAACGACAACTCGCCCTCGCTGCCTAGGCAGTGACGTTCATCCCCTTCTAACCCCGGCGGGTGGGGAATGAGCGACGATTTGTCCGGGGCGCTGCGCGCACGACGCCGATGCTGCGCGCCTAAGACCATCGGCTGGCCCTGTCCGCACGGGCCCTCAGCGGACGGACGGGGCGAGATCTAACTGCAGGGATAAGCTTGTAGCATACTCAGGGCGTCGCTCACCTGGACGGGGAGTTCAATTCTCCCCCGTCTCCACCAGATTCCAACGCGGATAGACCGCCCGACGTTCGTCAGCGGTCTTTCCGTCTACTCTACTCCGCGGTCAGCGGCGCAGTGATTGCCCTACGGCGGACGACCAGCGTGCCGGTTGAGCGATGCCATGCATGCCCAGGTCTCGCCGTCCGCCGGGATCCATTCCTGCCAGTTCAACTCGTTCCAGATGTCGCACACCGCAAGCTGTCCGATGAACCGCAGGACCGGACCGACTCCCCGGTGCCGCCACACGACGCGGTACTGGTGGCGGATCTTGTGCGGGACGGGTTCGGCCGCCTCCCACACGTCGAGCAGCCGCCGCAACTCGCCCGGGTCGCCCTCGAATAGACGCTGCACGGCGTCGTAGTTCCAGGGCGCCGGCTGCTCCAGCTCCTGCTCCTTGCGCGGATCGCCCTTGACCAGTCCGAGGAAGAACGACATCGTCTCCTCGTAGTTGACGATGCAGCGCGTGAATCGCGCAATACTCGCGCCTGAAAGCAGGCTGCGCGTCAGCGGGTCCGGAAAGTCGCGCTCGACGTTGACGTCCCACACCAGCTCGAACGCGCGGTTCCAGTGCACGACGTAAGAGCCCTGGTTCGTGATGAACACGGGCCACGGCGAAGCGTCCGCTTGCCGCTTGATGTCGGCGAGGTCGGCAATGTACCGGCGGTCGAGGACGCCACGCCAGTCGATCGCAAAGCCGGCGCCGACGCGGATCGGGTTTCCGTCGTCGAGCGAGAGGCCGATGACGTCGAGGATCGCATCGAGCGCCGCGCGGCTCGGTTGCCGGTCGCCCCGTTCGTACGCCTTCACGGCGGACAGCGACAGCCCGGAGCGGCGAGCGACCTCGGGCTGCGAGAGCCCACGTTGCGTCCGGTGCCTTCGCAGGGCGGCGCGCCAGTGGAAGCCTTCTTGTAGTTCGTCCATGCCACGTTCCCGGACGTGTGCCGTTCCTGAATTTGACCGCCTACGACATTCAACGCCGATCGGTCACAAATTGTGACCGATTTTACCTTGCCGACGTGCCCGCGAGCCACCCAGAATTGCCGCACGGCGCGATGTGCGCTCGAAGCAAGCCGTTTTGGTGGCTCGCCCGACGGGGTCGCGGGACCCGGGTCGCATGTCCCGCTGCGCTTGTCGCGGCGTGACCGGGCAGCCGGTGCGAGGAGGATTCGCGTGATGAGTTGGAACCACTGGATGACCCGGGGCGCGCTGGGCCTGGCCCTGGCCGCGATCGCGTTGACGCCGTGGACGGCGCCCGGCCGGTCGGCCGAGGCCGCGACCTTCACCGTCAGCAAGACCGCCGACACGAACGACGGCACCTGCGGCGCCGACTGCTCGCTGCGCGAGGCGATCAACGCTGCGATCGCCGGTGACACCGTGAGCGTCCCGGCCGGCACGTACACCCTGTCGATTGCCGGCGTCGGCGAGAACGCCGGAGCCACCGGCGATCTCGACGTGGACGTCAACCTTGACGATCGACGGCGCCGGAGCGGGCCTCACCATCATCGACGGCGGCGCGCTCGACAACGTCATCGAGTCGCCCGGCACGGCTTCAATTACGCTAGACAGCGTCACCGTCCGCAACGGCGCCGGCAACGGCGTGAACACTACCTCCGGGAACGTGACGGTGACCTCAAGCTCCATCATCGACAACACCGGCGGCGGCATCAACACGTACGGCGGGAACGTTGACGTTACCGATTCGACGATCGACGGGAACTCCAATACGGGGATTAACACGTACAGCGGCAACGTCTCGGTCGATGGCTCCACGGTGACCGACAACGGCCAAGGCGGCATCAACACGTACAGCGGCAACGTCTCGGTCGATGGCTCCAGCGTGAGCGATAACGGCGGTGGCGGCATCAACACGTACGGCGGGAACATCGACGTCACCGATTCGACGGTCGACGGGAACCTCGCCACCGGGATCAACACGAGCGGCGGCGACATCTCGGTCGATGGCTCCAGCGTGAGCGATAACGACGGTGACGGCATCAGCACGTCGAGCGGCAACGTCTCGGTCGATGGCTCCAACGTCGTCGATAACAATGGCAACGGGATTAACACGGACAGCGGCAACGTCTCGCTCGATGGCTCTACCGTGAGCGATAACGGTGATAACGGGGTCAGCACCTCGAGCGGCGACATCGACGCGGTCAACAGCACCATTTCCGGAAACTACGACACGAACATCTATACGGGTAGCGGTACGATCGACCTGACGAACGTGACCGTCGCGGACAGTTATGATGGAGACGGCGTCCATAACGGCGAGGGTAGTACGACGATGACCAACACGATCGTCGCCGGCCACGGTGAGGAAAGCGACGACTGCTCCGTTGCCGGCACGATCGGAGGCGGACACAACCTCGACAGCGACGCCTCGTGCGATTTTGGCGGCACAGGCAACATCTCCGACACCGACCCCATGCTCGACTCGATAGGTGACAACGGCGGACCGACGTTTACGATGGCGCTGCTTGCCGGTAGCCCGGCCATCGACGCCGGCACTAACTCGGGCTGCCCCGGGACCGACCAGCGCGGCGTCAGCAGGCCCGTCAACGGCACTTGCGACATGGGCGCGTACGAGGGCGAGAGCGAGGGCGAGCCGTGCGACGGCCAGTGCACGCCGACGGCAACGACGCCCGCTCGCGCGAAGACCCACACCCCGACGCCGTCGGCGACGCCCGAAGCCACGAACACCCAGGCGCCAGCCCCGACGAATACCCCCGTTCCCGCCGCGACCCTACCGGGCGGCGGCGCGGCCGGCGTCGGGGCCATCCGCCTGCCAGACACCGGCAGCAACGGTGACACGGCAGTCGGCGGCGATGCGGTCACGTGGGCGACGGTGATCGGACTCGCGCTCCCGGGCCTCGGCCTGGTCGCGGTTGGCCGGCACCGGTTGCGTGCGACGCGTTAGCTTCTGGCGAGCAGGGGCCGATAATCGCCGGAGTGCGCGCCGTTGGTAAGGATTGGCCGCACGTAGCGTTGACATGCCCAAAGAACGACATGAGCCTGGCAACAGACCCGCATCGCCCCATCTACCACTTCTCACCGCCGGCAAACTGGATGAACGATCCGAACGGGCTCCTGCAGTGGCGGGGCCGCTATCACCTCTTCTATCAGTACAACCCGAGCGGCGCCTTCCACGGAACAATCCATTGGGGTCACGCGGTCTCTGACGATTTGATCCACTGGCGTGACCTGCCGATTGCGTTGGCGCCCACGCCGGGAGGCCCGGACAAGAACGGCGTGTTCTCTGGTTGCGCCGTCGATCGCCAAGGAGTTCCAACGCTTGTCTACACAGGCATCTTTCCCGAAGTGCAGTGTCTGGCCGAGGCCGCTGATCCCAACGACCCTGACCTGGCTGTCTGGCGCAAGCACCCTGCCAATCCCGTTCTTGCCGCGCCTCCGGCGGGGCTGGATGTACAAGGATTTCGCGATCCCTTCGTCTGGCGGGAGGCGGACGGCTGGTACTGCGCCGTCGGCTCAGGCATCAAGGGCGGCGGAGGCCTCGTGCTCCTCTATCGATCTCCAGACCTGGTGCATTGGGAATACCTGCATGAGTTGTGCCGCGGCGAGGCCGACGAGAGTGGACTCATGTGGGAGTGCCCGAACTTCTTCCCAATCGGCGGCAAGCGTGTGTTGCTGGTGTCGTCGATCCCGCTGAATAGGGTCCTCTGCCTGGTCGGATGACCTGCCCCCGATCTTTGGTCCACTCATTATGAGAGTCCGACCGGGTCTTTCCGCTCTGTGATGCTGCGCCTGAACTCCTCCGGCGTCCTGTTCTGCAGCGAGCTGTGCGGGCGCTCGCGATTGTACTCCACCCTCCAGGTTTCGATCTTCTCTCGTGCATCCCAGATCGTCGTGAACCAGTGCTCGTTGAGACACTCGTCACGAAATTTGTCGTTGAAGCTTTCGGCGAAGCAGTTCTGCACGGGCTTTCCCGGCTCGATGAAGTGCAGCCGCACACCGCGTGCATAGGCCCACTGGTCGAGCGCCTTGCTCGTCAGCTCCGGCCCGTTGTCCATGATGATCGTCTGCGGCGCCTGGCCGCGCTCATCGATAATCCGATCCAGCACGCGGCCGACGCGCACGCCGGAAAGCGACGTGTCCACTTCGATGCCGAGCGCTTCCCTGGTGCAGACATCGAGGACATTCAACGTGCGAATCCGACGGCCCCACCAGAGTTGATCGTGCACAAAGTCCAGGCACCACACCTCGTCCGGGCGCTGCGGCCGCGGCGCCGGCGTGCGGGCCACGCTTGTCGTCCGTTTGCGCTTCTTCCGCCGTAGGCTGAGTCCTTCTTCCCGGTAGATCCGCTCCACGCACTTGTGATTCACGCACACCCCCTCCCGCCGCAGCAGCACGTGCAGCCGCCGGTAGCCGTAGCGCCGCTTCTGGGCCGCCAGCTCGCGTAGCCGCGTGCGGATCGGTCCCTCTGCGCGCCCGTGTCCCTGATAGCGGGCCGTCGAACGATGCATGGTGAGCAGCCCGCAGGCACGGCGCTCGAGACAGCCCCCGTTCCCCTTCAAGGAAAAGAACGGCGACCCTCCGCACCGCGGGCTTCACCAGTTTCGCGAGGCCACCTCTTTGAGGGCGTCGATGTCCAGCGCCTGATTGGCGACGAGCTTCTTCAGCCGCCGATTCTCATCCTCCAGGGTCTTCAGGCGCTGCGCGTCGGGCACGCTCATGCCGCCGTACTTCGCCTTCCAGCGGTACAGCGTCTGCGCGCCGATGCCGAGGCGCCGGCAGAGCTCCTGCGTCGGCGTCCCTGCCTCGTGCTCTTTGATCGCCGTGACGATCTGTTCCTCCGTGAACCGGCTCTTCCGCATGGGTCCTCCTTGCCCTGTCGCCAGGGCCATTATCCCGGAGGACTCTCATTTAGACTGGACCAGTTTTCGGGGGGCAGGTCACGGAGACTACCGCCAACACCGTTTCACGCCCACGCGGACGACCATACTCGATGATGGCGGGTCGTTCTACGCCCCGCAGGTGATGCTGGACGAACACGGCCGCCGGCTGATGTGGGGTTGGCTGCGCGAAGACCGAGACGCTCACGCACAAATGGCGGCCGGATGGTCCGGTGTCTTGTCACTACCGACCGAGCTGTCGATGAATAGCGACGGAACGCTGTACTCGCGTCCTGTGGCGGAGCTCACTTCGCTTCGTGCCGCGCACAGGCAATACCGTGATGTCACCATACGACCAGTGCAAGACAACCGATTCGACTCCATAGCCGGCACCCGGCTGGAAATTCAGTCCGTGTTCGCTCTGGGTGCGGCTAGCCAGGTCGGGTTGTATCTATTGCAATCTCGGGACGGCGTGGAGCAAACGCGTGTCTTCTTCGACAACGACCGGCAGGAATTGGTCATCGATCGAGAACGATCGAGCCTGGATCCCGGGACGGTCCGGGATGTCCGAAGCGCGCCCCTGCGGCTTACTCCGGATGGTGTGCTCACTCTACGTGTCTTCCTCGACGGCTCGGTGATTGAAGTCTTCGCGAACGACCGGGTCTGTCTAACGAGCCGCGTCTATCCCACCCTGGCCGACAGCCACGGTGTGCGGCCGTTCGCGAACGGAGCGGCAGCGGAGCTGCGGTTGCTTGACGTTTGGGACATGCTCTCCATCTGGCCATCTGGGATGCGATCGACACCGACTCGCTCGCCCCGGTAAGCGTTCAAGCTCCGCGCACGGCCCAGCGCGGGATTGCTCTCCTGGTTGGCTCAAAGAAACGGATAAGCGGCCAATCGCGCACCATGGATGAAGTTCGGGCTCCGCGATCGAATACTAGCTGCCATCGACGCCTGCGAGAACGCGCTCGTGCGGCCCGCGCGAGCCCATCATGCTGAGCCACGACGGGCCCCAAACGCCTCACTTGGCCGCGACGATGGCAAACGGAGGCCGCTCATAGATTCGAAATCCGGTGGTGCGTGGAGAGTTCGATGTTCCCCCGTCTCCGCCCATGCCAACCCGCGGATTGACCCCGGGCTACGGCCAGTGGTCTGTCCGTCGCTGTACCCGTAGCACACCATCCGCATTATTCGTCGAGCGGCGCCGGTGCGCCTGACCTCGCGGCGACCCTTCACAGCACCCGTGTGGTGGTTGGCGCGCAAATTCCAGCTGGAACGCGAGATAGGCTACGTTTACGGGTGCCGAGTTCGGGCGCCGTCTTGACATCACGGACGCTGCTGGGCCGGTATCCCGACGCAGCGCGAGACTGGCGCACGCACGGGGCGTCAGGCGCGGCGGCGGCGCTCCACGTAGACGCCGAACGCGGCGATCAGCGCGAGCGCGCCCATGATGCCCGCGAACGCGACGATAGCCGGCGCAAACGACTTGGGCTTGCTGCGGATCTTCTCGCCCGAGATCTCGAGGTCGACGAACTGCGACACCGACTTGATGCCGTCACGCTGACCGTCGCTGCCATTCCAGACGGCGAACGCCGCGTTCACCTTGCCGCCAGGCGCGAACGGCGGGGCGCCCTCGACACCGTCATCGAGCGAACGGACGAAGAGCACGCGCCAGCGGCCGTCCTTCCAGCGGCCGACGCCGCCCACATCCTGCACGTCGGAGGTTGTCAGCGTGCCGAACTGCGCCGCGACGAGGTTCTCGACCGGCGACTTGTGCTCCCGCGCGGAGAGCGGGTTTCCGGCGGCGAGCCCGGTCTGGAACGTCGTATCGCCGTCCTGCGGATAGTGGTCGACCTCCATGTCGGTGTAGCGCGCGCGGTTCGTGGGAAAGCCGCTGTCGAACGTCCTGCTGCCACGCCGCCTTCCAGTGCCAGATGTTGACGCCGGCGCGCCGGGTCGCCCATGCAGAACGACGGGATGCGGCTCGTCCCGGCTGCCGGGAACTCGACCGCGGCAGCATCGCTGAACGACGTTGCCGTGTCGACCGCGGCGTCCTGCGTGTCATCGGACCACTCGCTCAGGACGTAGAGCCGTTTGCCGTCGTGCGCGGCGCGCAGGCGAACAGCGGCGACGCTGCCACCGCCCATAGGGCGCGTCAGGTTCTGCGCGGACAGCGCGACCTCTACGGGCGCGACGTTGTCCCAGAACGAGGCGAACGGGTCGTCGCGCGGCACCGAAGATGCCGCCCGGACGTGCACGATCTGCGCCTGCGAGGAGGCCGGCATCACGCCGAGGAAGCCCGTCAGCGACCGCCACGACGCCCGCGGCGACGACGATCGCGATGCCTGCGGCGAACCCGCGCGACGGGACTCTACGGCTCATCATATTCGCCTCCAGCTAGCTCGCCCGCCATGCACGGCGGCTGCTCGCCGCCCGACTCCTCCGGCCGGTACGGTTGATCCGGCAGCGACGCCGGCGCGCCGGCGCGCAGATGCCGCCGCTCCCACGCCAGAAATGTCTTCAACAGCGCCCCTCCGGCGCCGATGACGCCGTCCGGGTCCGCGGCCGTCATCCGGTCGCCGATCGCGCATCCCCAGCGACCAAGGTGGTCGCGGAAGAATGCGCGCTCCGCTTTCCGGCAGATCGCCACCTGTGCCCGACCGTGATGTTCCAACGCGTACGCCTCTTTGAGCGCGAGCAGGTAACGCGAACTCCAGCTCCATGGCCAGGCTGTCCGGCCGCTCGCCGTGCGGCTCGACGCCGAACGCGCGGTAAAACCCCGCCACGTCCGCCATCTGCTCCGACGCCTGGAACAGGTGCTTCGCCGTGTACGCCGTCTCGTACGCCGGGCACAGGCTCCGATGTCGTCATGGTGAAGACGGCCGTGTGCGCCCGTTCCATCGCCTCGTCATCGCGCTCCTCGCAGGACGCTGCACAGGTGTCGCACCTCAGTCGCGACGCCCGTCCCGATGACGTCTGCCGCCACGACAGCGGCATCGGCGACACCGCGGAGCGCGGTGCATGTGTCCGGCGTCGGGTAGTCGCACGCGAGCGAGAGCAGCCGGTACAGGATGGCGCGGCTCAGTGTGACTTCGTCGGCGGCGACCTCGGTGTTCATCAGCGCCGTCCTCCTTAGATGGTGTTCAGGTACTTCGGCCCGCGGTCGTGCAGCGGCTCCATCACGCTCTGCCGCACGATCTCCTTGCCGTTCCGGTCGAAGCCGACCACGGTGTCGTTGAACAGCTCCATGGCCTTCCCGGCGACGTTCATCTCGCCGATCTTCTCGCCGTCGATGACCTCGAAGCTGGAGATGATGCGCTGCGTCGCCCGGAAGAGCTGCAGCACGGCCAGCAGCTCGCCGCGACGGCGCGCTGTAGCGCTCGATCGCGCGCTCGACGCCCGGGCCGAACATCTGGTGCAGGTAGGCGCGCGGCACCCAGCGCGGCGGGATGTAGTAGACGTTGGGCTCGGTGCCGAACTGCGGGTAGAGCGGCAGCGCCACCTGCTCCTCGCGGACCAGGTAGTACAGCGGGTTGTCCGGGTCGTCCGCCCACGTGCCGTCGGCGCCGACCTCGACCAGGCCCTGGAGCCGGATCTTGCCGACGCAGGCGGCCATGCAGCGCGTCTCCATCGGCACGCCGTCGGTCAGCGGGTCGGTGCCCTTCGACGCGCGGGTAGCAGCGCGATGCACTTCTCCGACGTGCGCGTCGTGCGGCCGGTACATCGCCTTCTTGTACGGGCACTGCCTCGACGCACTTGCGGTAGCCGCGGCAGCGCTCCTGGTCGATGAGGACGATGCCGTCCTCCGGACGCTTGTAGATCGCGTTGCGCGGGCAGGCCGCGAGGCACGCCGGGTAGGTGCAGTGGTTGCAGATGCGCTGGAGGTAGAAGAACCACGTGCGTGTGCTCGGGGAGGCTCGTCGCCTGCAGCTCGGCTCTCGCGGCGGTTGCGCGGCGTGTCCTCGAAGATGTTGGGCGCGGTCCACTCGTCGTCCGTCGGCAGGTAGCCGATCGCCTCTTCGGTCTTGCCGAGCGCGGCCGCGGCCTCGAAGATCGTCTTGCCGTCGAACTGACCGTACGGCGCCTCCGGCGTCGTCGGGCTTGCCGAGTCCCACGCCTGCCCGCCGGGGTTCGCCTTGTCGAGCAGCTCCAGGATGCTTCACGTCCCAGTGGTGCGGGTAGCCGCCGTACGGCTTGGTCTCGACGTTGTTCCACCACATGTGCTCCTGGCCCTCGGAGAAGGTCCAGGTGGACTTGCAGGCCATGGTGCAGGTCTGGCAGGCGATGCAGCGGTTGATGTTGAAGACGGCGGCGAACTGCCGCTTCGGGTGCGCTTCCGGCGAAGCGGTAGTCCATCTCGCGGCCGAGCTGCCAGTTGTAGACCTCAGGCATGACGGACCTCCTGCGCCGGAGCGACGCACAGGACGTCGTCGAGCAGGCTGTGGATGAATGCTTCGCCGCGCTGGTGGTAGACGGCGTGCGTGCCGGCGTAGCACGGGTCCTCGGAACAGCCGCAGGATGCGTTCGCGGCTCCAGCCCATCATCGCGTACTCCTCGATGAAGGCAGCGCGCCATGGCCTCGACGCCGTCGTAGCCGGGCGGGCCGTCAACGAACACCGCCGTCGCCTCGAACGGGTCTTCGGCCTCCGCACCCTTGTGGAACTCCGCCATCGTCAGCTCCTCACCAGGTTCACGATGCCGCCGTCCAGGTAGCGCTCCATGAAGTCGTCCTCGCCGCCGGGCGACATGCCGGTCGTGCCGGGCGTCCAGACGCCCTTGCCGCCCAGGCCGCCGGCCTCCGCCTTCGTGATCCGCACCAGCGTCTCCTTGGGCACGGTGTTGATGGCGTGGTTGTCGGCCTCGCCGCCGAACATGAACGCCGTGCGCGATCTTCTCCTTGTGGAAGAGCGTGTCGGTCTGGTGCATCGGCATCGCCCAGTCGCGGGTGATGCTCTGCTGCGACCCGTAGCGGAAGTTGGCCTGGTAGCCGGTGTCCTCGGAGACGGCGCGGCCGTCGGCGCGCGTCTCGTGCGCCTTGCACCGTCTTCTCGGTGGCGATGAACGGCGCCGTGCTTGGTCATGACGACGCCGTACGGGTAGGCCGGGTTGTACTTCACCCGCAGCATCAGCCGCGCGACCTTGTAGAACGGGTCGTCCGGCTGTCGCAGCCGATGTACGGCCGGTCGGCCGGGTTGGCGTCGACGTAGACGTAGTCGCCGTCGTCGATCCCCAGGTCGCTGCGCGCGCCTGCGGGTTCATGTGCAGCTGGTGGTCGCCGACGCCGGGCAGCCGCTTGTCGACGCGGTACGGGTCGCCGAAGTTGCTCGCCCAGATGCACGTGCCAGTCGGTGACCGCCCAGGACGAGTGGACGCGGTGGCGCGTCTTCGGCGTCAGGCAGTAGAAGCGGAAGCCCTGCTCCCAGAGCGGGTTCTTCGTCTTCTTCACCTCGCGCCCACGGCATCTTGATGTTGCGCACCGTCCGCATCTCGGCGTCGATGCTCGTCGCGCGGCGATGCCGTAGTCGTCCGGCCGGATCGAGCGGGTTCGAGCTGACGATGACGTTCGGCAGGTACGGCGTCGCCTCCGGCCCTTCGCGGTGGACGATGAAGTTCTCGCCGTACTCGATCGCCTCGGGGATGTCGCAGTAGGCGTTCAGCCGGCCGGTGTCGGTGTAGAACGGCACGTTGTCGTGGATCTGCTCCCAGAACGGGATGCGCGGGTAGGTGCGGAACATCATCAGCGCCGCGCCGGGCTCGCCGTACTTGCCGGCCATGATGTCGTCGACGTTGTAGCCCGTGGTCGTGGTCGAGGCGTCGAGCAGCCGCTGCAGGTAGACCTCGGGCCGTGCCCTCGAGCGCGAACTTCCAGTAGTCGGCGAACCGCTGGTCGCCGGTCTCCTCGGCCAGCGTCTCCGCCACGCTCGGCCATGATCGCGCATGTCGTCCTTGGTGTCGTACAGCGGCTTGATGCCGTCCTTCCAGATCTGGAGGAACGGGTTGGAGCACGAGGCGGTCATCTCGAGCTGCCTGGAACTCCAGCCACGAGTTGGCCGGGAGGATGACGTCGGCGTACTCGCAGGACGCCGTCATCTCGATGTCCTGCGTGACGATCAGGTCGATCTTCGGGTTGACGTTGCAGATCATGTCGTAGGCCCACTTGGCGTTGTTGATCAGGTTGACGTTGGTGTCCAGATCACCTTCGTCGGCGTCGGCATGTGCGTCTTGCCGGTGAAGACCTTGCGGCCGTCCTTCGGCGTGTCGACGATCAGCGCCCGGTCGCCGTGGTTCCAGTAGGCCGGCTCTTCGTCCTTGGTGTAGCGCGTGGGCCTTGATGTCCTTGCCCGACGCGTGTCGCGTCGAGGTTCGGGTCGAACGGGTCTTCGGCGACCCAGCCCTTGAAGCCGGGGCCGGACTCCGGCGTGCCCTGGAACAGCGCCGCCTTGTAGTTGCCGGCCCAGGTGTAGCAGCCCGCACCGGGCTTGCCGATGTTGCCCGTGAGCATGAGCGGCAGGTAGGTCGCGCGGTTGTGCAGCGTGGCGTGGAACCAGTGGTTGATGCCCTCGCCGATGTGGATCGCGACGGGCTTGATCGTCGCGATGTCGTCGGCCAGCCGCTCGATCAGGTCCTTCGGCGCGCCGGTGATCTCGGCGACGGTGTCGAGGTCGTAGTCGCTGCAGGTGGTCCCGGTACGCCTCCCAGAGCGTCAGTGACCTCGACGCTGCTTGCCGTCGGCCAGCTGTGATCGTGGCCGCGATAGTCGAGCGTCGGGTCGATGCTTCGCCGCCTGCATGCGCTCGCCCACGTCGTCGCGGGTGATGGCCTGCAGCTTGCCGCTCGCGGCGTCGAAGACGACGTAGTCGCCGAGCTGCGCGTACTGCTCCTGCGTCAGGCCCTGCAGGGTGAAGCTCGGGCCGTCTGGCCGAGAGGCCGGGCTGGTAGTCGGGGAAGACATCGGCGGCGCGCAGCCGCTTCAGCGTGTCGGTGCGGACCAGCAGCGGGAAGTCGGTGAACGCCTTGACGAACGTCTGCGTCGTACTATGTTCGCGGTCCATCAGGATCTGCGTGATGCGCCAGGAAGAGCGCGGTGTCGGAGAGGCCCGGCCGCACCGGGATCCAGTAGTCGGACTTCGTCGCCGGCGGGCTGTACTCGGGCGTGATCGTCACGATCTTCCCGCCGCGCTCCATCAGCTCGTTGAAGAAGTGGGACTCGGGCATCTTGTTCTCGACCAGGTTCTTGCCGCACCTGGATGTGCAGCCGGCTGTTGCGCAGGTCGTTGAAGTCGCACGTCGGAGTTCTGCAGGCCGTGGACGAAGGGATGCCCGGGCGCCTGGTCGCCGTGCCACGTGTAGTTCGACCAGTTGCGGCCGCCCTTGGCGTCGTCGTGGCCGACGCCGCGCACGTGCGCGTCGAGCAGCGCCAGCATGTTGGAGAAGCGGTACATGCCGTACTTGCCGATGACGCCGAGCAGGCCCATGCCGCCGCGGAGCTTGAACGTGCGCGTGCCGGCGCCGCCGCATGTCGTCGATCATCTCCGGCTGGTAGCCCTCGGCCGGCGAGCCGCTTCGCGCCTTCCTCGCCGCTGTAGTGCTCGGCGATGCTGATCGAGGCCGCGGGCGACGTAGCGCGTAGGCCTCGTCCCAACTGGCGCGCACGAACGTGTCGGTGCCGCGGGACGTGAACTTGTACTTGTCGCGGTTCTCGGCCGTCGAGCTCCGGGAAGCCGTCGTCGGCCCAGCGCTTCCAGCCGCTGGCGGACCATCGGGTACTTCAGCCGGTACGGGCCGTAGACGCGCCGCGTGCAGCGTGAAGCCCTTCGGGCAGCCGCGCGGGTTCCAGTGCGGCCGTCGCGGCTTGTTGCCGAGCAGGTCCGTGTAGCGCCGGACGTCGTAGTTCTGCTCGATGCGCATGAGCGACGCCGTTGCGCATGAAGGCGCGCAGCCGGCAGTTGTGCGTGTCGTTCGGCGCGCAGACGAAGGTGAAGGTGCCGTCGTAGCGGTACTGGTCGCGGTAGACCTTCTCCCAGTCGCGGTTCGGGTACGACTCCAGCGGGTTGACGACGTTGACGGGCACCTGCAGGTTGCGCAGGTAGGGGTAGGCCGCGGCCCCCACCGCCAGCACCGCTCCGCCCTTCAGGAAATCTCTTCGTGAAACTGGTTTCATCGCACTTCTTCCGCTAACGCACGTCTGTGCCGGCCGATGCTCAGGGTCCTTCGTGATTCGAGCGCTCCCGCCCCGGCTCCGTCCGCTCGCAGGCGGCGGCTGCCGCCGCGGGCGCGGACTCCGGGCCGAGCACCAGGATCGCCATGCCGAGAAGGGCCGCCAGGTTGTACTGCGTCACCGTCGGTTGCACGCCTGCCACGAGCAGCAGCGCGATGGCGACGGCGAGATGCCTGGTGCCGGGCTCGGTCGCGAATGCCACCGTCGCGGCGACAGCCGCGCCCAGCGCCACGACGTAGACCGGCGCCGGGAACGACATGGTGACGCCGGCGCCCCAGAGCGACAGGATTGCCACCGTCGAAGGCGCGCGTACCCACGCCGCACCCACGGCGAGCGCCGCGGCAGCGCCGATGAGCAGCGCCGGCCGAGCGGCACGGTGGCGCCACGGGTGCGCACCGATGAACAGCATCAGCGGCGCCGCCACCACTGCCGCTTCGGCGATCGTGAGCGACGTTGCCACGCCCGGCAGCGCGGATTGCGAGAGGCTCGCCGACGCGCGCCGCCATCAGCGGGTACTGGCCCGCGAGCAGCGCCACCCCGGCGGCAAGCGGCGCGAGGCGCAACGGCCACGTCCGCGTACCGCCCGCGACCACGCCCAGCATGAGTGCGAGCGCGCCGCCGTACACCGCGTTGACCGCCAGGCCGATGCGCGCGTCGTCCCAGCGGATCGTCGCGGTATCGATGACGACCAGGACGAGCAGCGCGGCGCCAATCATACGGCGCTCGGCGTTCCGCGATGAAAGAAGATGCAGCGCCGCGGCGACGGCGGCGAACACGGCGAGGACCATCACATAGCGAAACGCGCCGTCGCCTAGGCCGTCGCGCCGTGATACGCCGACATGACGGAGCCGTCCTTGGGGATATGGATGCCGACGCGGTAGATGATGCGCTCGAACAGCAGGTCCACCATGCCGGCGAGCGAAAGTGCGATCACAGGCAGTGCGACCGCGATGGGGTATGCGGCCTGTTGCTCCGGGCCTCGGCTTCCGCTGGGTGATGCCACGCTCATGCTCGGCAAGGCACTGTGACTCCGTAGCATATGTGCTGGCCAGTGCTACTGAACGGGCGGCGAGCGCCAGCCCGAAGGAGATGCTATGGAGGTTCACGAACCGGCAGCAGGGCCACAGCGGCCCCTCGGTACATGCCGTTCGGCATGATTTGTGCAGTTTTGCACTAACTTGGTCTCTTTACGGGCGGAAGGCGACTTGAGACCGCCGAGGTGCGTCAGGCGCCGACGAACCGCATTGGCACGGTTGCGAAAATCGCAGCGGGCGCGCCATAGAACTGCGAAGTCTGACACGATGATAATGCGGTCGCGTCCAAGGAGAGACATGGCTGCCACACTTGAACCCCACCCAGCGCCGCGCCCCGGCGCGAGCACGCCGGCGATACGCGTCTCCGGATTGAGCAAACGTTACGCGGGCGGCACGCTGGCGAACGACAACATCGACCTCGCCGTGCCGCGCGGAAGCACGCTCGGGTTGCTGGGCCGCAACGGCGCCGGCAAGACGACGCTCGTCCGGCAAATCACGGGCGAGCTCAGGCCGACCGCCGGCTCGGTCGACGTCATGGGCGTCAACGTCATCAACCAGCACACGCGCGCGCGGGCGCTCATGGGCGTGGTTCCGCAGGAAGCGGAGCCATTCGACCACCTCCGGCCCCGCGAGCACCTGGCGTTCTTCGGCCGCATGCGGGGCATGTCGCGCGCCGTGGCGAGCCGCCGCGCCGCCGACCTCATCGACATGCTCGGGCTCTCCGAGCACACCGGTAAGATGGCGCGTCAGCTCTCCGGCGGCCTCAAGCGCAAGTTGCTCATGGGCGTCGCGCTCGTCGGCGACCCGCCGGTGCTCGTGCTCGATGAGCCGACGACCGGCCTCGACCCGCACTCACGCCGCGAGGTGTGGGCGCTGCTCAACGCGCTGCGCGGCCGCGGCCACACGATCATCATCACCACGCACTACATGGAGGAGGCCGAGGAGCTGTGCGACGAAGTGGCGCTGATCAGCGGCGGCCGTATCTACGTGCAGGGCACCGTTGACGACCTGCGTGCGCGCTGCCGCAATCGCTTCAAGGCGGCGTACGAAACGGCGGACGGACGCGGGCTGGTCGAAGGGGAATCGTCGGACGAGGTGCTCGCCGAGCTGGCGCGCCGCGGCATCGAAACGTTCTCGCTGTCGAAGACAAGCCTGGAGGACGTGTACCTGGAGCTCACCGCCGAGGCGCTGGAGACCTGAGATGCGCAAGTTCGCGAGCGACGCGCTCGTCATCTTCGAGATCGAAACGCTGAAGGCACGCGCCTGGTGGCCGTTCTACCTGCTCTCGATCATCATGTTTCCGATCGGCACGCTGTACTTCGCGAAGGCGCTGATCCCGCCCGGCGCCGAGGGCCTGGTGGGCACGCGGCTGATGACCGGATCGCTCGTCTTCGCGCTGGGGCTGATGACGGTGAACAACCTGGCGCAGATCATGCTCTGGGAGCGCTTCAACCAGACGCTCAAGCTGGTGATCACGTCGCCCGTGCTCCCGCTGTCGTACGCGTCCGGCATCGTCATGTTCGCGCTGGTCCAGGGGATGATCACGGCGGCCGTCGTCCTCAGCTTCGCGCCGATCGTTGACATCGAGATCGAGTTGAGCTGGTGGCTGATCCCGGTGCTGATGCTTACGTCGCTCTCGCTCACCGGCCTCGGCGTGATCATCGCCACCTGGTCGCCCACGCAGGAGATGGGCAACATTCTCGCGAACATGATCGGCATCCTGGTCACGCTGCTCTCGCCGGTGTACTTTCCCATCGAGCGCCTGCCGCACTGGCTGCGCTGGGTCGTGCGATTCTCGCCGTACACCCACGCCGGCGAGGCGGTGGACCGCATCCTCTCCGGGCGCACCGATTTCGGGCGCGAGGTCCTGTACCTGGCGCTGATCACCGGCGCCGCGCTCGCCGTGGGGGTCGCCGGCCTGCGCTGGCGCGAGAACTAGCGTGGTGGTCTCGTAAATAACTGGGCAGATGCTGGGAATTGCGCTTAGGGCTCTGTGCATGCCGGAGTCCGCGTCTGCCGTAGTCGTGTCTGGCTGAACCTCGTCGAGCGCTGGTTTCGGGAGATCACCGCGAAATGTATTCGTCGCGGCGTCTTCCGCAGCGTCGCCGAGCTGATCGCGGCGATCCACGAGTACCTCGAAGCCTCCAATGAGCAGCCCAAGCCCTTCGTCTGGACGGCGTCGGTCGAGTCGATCCTCCAGAAGGTCGGGCCCTGTAACGCAATTCTTGAGACACTACACTAGAACCGAGAACCGAGCGCCAGCGCGGCATAGGTTCTTGGTTCTCTTCCTAGAAGTCGATGCCGAGCTGCGCGAGGGCGGCGCGTTGTGCGTCGTGCAACTGACGGATGCCGCCAGCGCCGAGGTCGATCAGGCGGTCCATCATCGCCCGGTCGAAGGGGCGGCCTTCGGCCGTGCCCTGCAACTCGACGAACTCGCCGCTGTCCGTCATCACGACGTTGAAGTTGACCTCCGCCGACGAATCCTCCACGTAGTCCAGGTCGAGCAGCGGTTGCGCTTCGACGACGCCGACGCTCACAGCGCCGACGAGCCCGGTCATCGGCAGCGAGCCGATCACGCCGTCCTTGACCAGGCGGTTCAGCGCCTGCGCCACCGCGACGCACGAGCCGGTGATCGCCGCCGTGCGCGTGCCGCCGTCGGCCTTGATCACGTCGCAGTTGACGATGAAGTTGCGCTCTCCGAGCAGGTCGAGGTTCGTAACGCTGCGCAACGCCCGGCCGATCAGCCGCTGGATCTCCTGCGAGCGCCCGCTCTGCTTGCCGCGCGCCGCCTCGCGCTCGGTGCGCGTGTTGGTCGAACGGGGCAGCATGCCGTACTCAGCGGTGACCCAGCCGCCGCCGGTGCCGCGGAGGAACTGCGGCACGCGGTCCTCCATGCTCACGGCGCAGAGCACCCACGTGTTGCCGAAGCGCACCATCGCCGAGCCCTCGGCGTGGCTGAGGAAGTCGGGCTCGATCGTCACCGGGCGTAGCTCATCCGGCCTGCGTCCGTCGTGTCTCGGCACGTTGCGCTCCCTCCGCGTGTTGGCTGAACAGACTAGAGACTAGCGCGGCGCGGCGCGCGTGACCAGCGGCCTTACTTCGATGTCGTGACCCAAAGCGTGTGTCCGTCCGTCTCGAAGTGCACCGCGCCCGACGCAGCCGTGTTATAGACCGTGGCGTAGCCGTCGAGCCGATCCACCACCTCCGGCGCCGGATGCCCGAACGGATTGTCTCGGCCCGACGACACGACGGCGATCCGAGGCTGCACGGCGTCGAGAAACGCGCGGCTGCTCGATGTCTTGCTGCCGTGGTGCGGCACCTTGAGCACGGTCGCGTGCAGGTCGCCGCCGTCATCGAGCAGCGCGCGCTCCGCCTTCGCCTCGATGTCGGCGGTGAGCAAGAAGCTTACCTCGCCCCAGACGATGCGGAGGACGGCGCCGGTGTTGTTGATCTGCTCGTCGGCCGCCTCCGTCTCGTCCGGCCCGAGCACCTCAAGGCGCACGCCGTCACCGAGGTCGAATACCGTTCCCTGCTTCGCGATCTCGATCGCGCGTCGCTCACCGTTCACCGCAGCGGTCCACGCGCGATACCCCTCCGTCGGCTGCACGCCGGGACCGGCGAGCACGCGCCGCACGTCGTAGCGAGCGAGCACGTCGAGGAGGCCCAGCAGGTGGTCGGACTGCGGATGCGTGAGTATGAGCATCTCGATGGAGCGGTCCCGCCACGGCAGCTCATCGCCGAGGCCGCGCAGCACGGCGCCGCCCGGACCGCCGTCAACGAGCACGTCCTGCCCGGACGGCGTGCGGATCAGGATCGCGTCGCCCTGCCCGACGTCGAGCACCGTCACGCTAAGGCGCGGCGGCGCCGAGGGCCAGATCGCGAAGCCGGCGCTGGCGACGAGCACGGCCGCAGGCACAGCGATCATCGCAGCGGCGCGGAGACGGCGGACGTTGAGCGGGCGCGATTCCGCCAGGCGCGAGACGGCGGGCGCGCGCACGAAGCGCACGAACAGCGCGCCCGCCGCGATGATCGCCCCGTACGTCGCGGCGGCCGCGGCCTCGGAGTAGTTGCCGGAGCCGACGGCGGCGTGCGGAAGCGCCGCGAACCAATGCGCAAGCTCGATCCAGTACGTGAGGATGTAGTACGCCGGCGCCGAGAACAGAAGCCGGTACTGTGGCAAGAGCCCGCCGAGCGCGGCCGCGAGCGACGCGGCGAGGATGAATGGGAACGCCGGCACGACCAGCAGGTTCGCCGGGACGGCGACCAGCGATAGCCGCCCGAAATTCAGCGCGAGCAGCGGCGCGGTCGACACGATCGCCGCGAGCGTCATCGCCAGCGGCTCGGCGACGTAGCGGTCGAGCCAGCGCGGCACTTCATCGAGACGCAGCGCGACGCCCGTAAGCTCGATCAACCACTTGCGGAACGGCGACGACAGGTAGAGGATCCCTGCCGTCGCGGCGAAGCTGAGCTGGAACGAGACGTCCCGCACGATCCGCGGATCGAGGCCGGCCATGATCGCGCCAGCAAACGCCAGCGCGGTGATCGCACTGCCGCGCCGGCCGGAGACGCTCGCCAGCACGACGAGCATGCCCATGATCATCGCGCGCAGCACCGGCGGCGACAGGCCGATGAGCGCCGCGTACGCAATGACCGCCGCCAGCGACAGGAGCATCGCGCGGCGCCGGCCGACGAACCAGCCGAAGAACAGCGTTGCGAACATGGACACGTAGACGACGTTGGAGCCCGACACGACGACAAGGTGCGACGTGTTCGTCGTGTTCAGGTCATCAGCCAGGTCGCGCGGCAACGCCGACCGCTGGCCGAGCAGCACGCCCTGCGCGAGCGACGCCTGCGGCTCCGGCAGCGACAGCGCCAGCGCATGCGAGAGCGTCCGCCGCACGTGCAGCACCGTCGCGTGCGCTATGCCGTCGTCCTCGTGGCCGGCGACGCGTGCCACCGGAAATGCCGTCGTACTTGCGATGCCGCGCTGCGCCAGGTAGTCCGCGTAATCGAAGCCATCGACGTGCGGCGGCGACTCGAGCTTGCCTTCGAGTTCCAGCACGTCGCCGGAGCGGTAGCGCGGCAGCAGCCCCGTCCGCACGAGCACGCCGCCCGACGCCGGCTGCCATGCCCCGCGCAACTCGACCGCCCGCACCGACACCGCGAAGCGCTGCGACGTATCCCCGGCGTCCGGGTCGTCGCGCAGCACACCGCGGATGCGCATGGCGACGCCGTCGTTGAAGCGCGCGGCGGCATCGTCCGCGAGGTGAGGTTGCGCGTGTTCGTAACGTGCGGCGGCGAGCAGGAACAGCGCCGGCAGCACGAGCGCGTAGACGAGCGCCCGCTGCTCTCGCCTGACGACGTACACCGACGCGGTGGCGGCAGCGACGGCCAGCGCGAGCGGCCACGCGCCGCGCCCAAGCGTCGCCTGCGCGGCGGTGCCGGCGATCCACGCCGCCGACACCCACGCGAGCGCCATGCCGAGACTCGTACGGCCGGCATCGATCGGTCCATCACGTCGCATATGCGGGGCGATGGTACTACGTGCTGTCCACGCAAGCGATCTACGGTTGGACATAGCGAGGCCGCTGCCCGACCAGGGCACGGCGCACCGTGCCCTACCTCATCCGGCCTCCGACCTCTGACTTCCGACCTGCGCCCTCCCGCGTCCACCCAGCCGCTGGCCCGTCACCGGCCGGTGCCGTAGCATGGTGGCGCTTGCACAGATTCAGGAGTTCGTTATGTCCACATCCGCAACCATCGAAGGCGCGCGCAAAGACGGCCGCACGCTGCTCACCGAGATCGAAGCGAAGCAGGTGCTCGAAGAAGCGGGCGTGCCCGTGTCTCCCGCGCGTCTCGCGAAGACGAAAGACGATGCCGTGAAGATGGCCGGCCAGCTCGGCTACCCCATCGTCCTCAAGATCGTGTCGCCGCAGATCACGCACAAGAGCGACGTCGGCGGCGTCGCGCTCGACCTCACGTCGGCCGACGACGTGGCCGCCGCGTTCGACCGCATCGTCGCGTCGGCGAAGCAGCACGAGCCGAACGCCACGATCGACGGCGTGGCGGTGCAGCGGATGGAGAAGCAGGGCATCGAGGTCATCGTCGGCATGACGAAGGACCCGCAGTTCGGCCCGGTGCTGATGTTCGGGCTGGGCGGCGTGCTCGTCGAAGTGCTGAAGGACGTGGCGTTTCGCGTCGTGCCGATTAACCAGCGCGACGCGCGCCAGATGGTGCGCGAGATCAAGGGCTTCCCGCTGCTCGAAGGCTATCGCGGCCAGGACCCGGCCGACGTTGCGCGCCTGGAGCAACTGCTGCTCAAGGTGTCGGAGTTCGTCGAGCAGCACCCGGAGGTCGCGGAACTCGACCTCAACCCCGTCTTCGCCTACAAGGACGGCGCGATCGCGGTTGACGCGCGCATCGTGCTGGACTAGCCGCCGTGGACAGCAAACAGCAAACAGCAAACAGCAAAGGGCACGGCCACGATTTGCTGTTTGCTGTTTGCTGTTTGCTGTCCCCCGGGACACCGGTCGCATGACCACACCCGCCACTCCCCACCCCGGCCTCCACCGCGCGCTCAACCCCAAGTCCGTGGTCGTCGTCGGCTCGAAGAAGGCCGACGCGTACATGTGGCTGCGCAACTACAGCACGTTCAAGGCCGGGCCGCTGTACTCGGTGCAGATCGACCCGAACGAGATCCCCGGCATCGAGGCGATGGGCGTGACGAACTTCACGTCGCTGCTCGACGTGCCGGGCGACATCGACTACGTGATGCTCGCGGTGCCGCGGCCGGTGGCGCCGCGCGTGCTCGCCGACTGCGTGAAGAAGGGCGTCGGCGGCGTCGCGCTGTTCACGTCGGGGTTCGCGGAGACGGGCGAAGCCGAGGGCATCAAGCTGCAGGAGCAGGTGCTGCGGATCGCGCGCGACGGCAACCTCGCGCTGATCGGGCCCGAATTGCATGGGGCTCTACAACCGCCGCCTCGGCATTCGCCAGAGCGCCGACCAGGGCGCCGGCGAGGCGGGCGACGTCGGCTTCATCTCACAGAGCGGCACGCACGCCATCAACTTCGGCCTCGTGGGCGAGGCGCACGGCGTCCGCATCAGCACGTCGATCAGCATCGGCAACGCGATCATCCTCGACGTGCCGGATTACCTTGACTACCTGGCCGACGACCCTGAGACGAAGGTCGTCGCGATGTACATCGAGGGCGTGAAGGACGGGCCGCGCTTCGTACGCTCGCTCCGGCGCGCCGCGTCGATGAAGCCGGTCGTCGTCTGGAAGGGCGGCGTCACCGACGCGGGAGCGCGCGCGACGGCGTCGCACACCGGCGCGCTGGCGACGTCGCAGGCGGTGTTCAGCGCGATCGTCAGGCAGTGCGGCGCGCTTGCCGCCGACAGCCTCGAAGACACGATCGACGTCGTCAAGGCGCTGCTGTACGCCAAACCGACGACAGGGCGGGGCATGGGGCTGATGGCGATGACCGGCGGCCAGTCCGTCGTCATCACCGATGCGTTCGTGAACGCCGGACTCGACGTGCCGAGGCTGTCGCCGTCGTCGTACGAGCAGCTTGCGTCGTTCTTCAACATCATCGGCGGCAGCTACCAGAACCCGCTCGACATGGGCGGCACGATCGGCTTCGGCGGCTCGGCGGCGACGCTCAGCAAGCTGTTCGACATCCTCGACGCCGACCCGAACGTCGACGCGATCGCGATGGAGATGGCGTCGGGCTTCCTCGCGCGCATGTGGGCGGC
This sequence comes from uncultured Chloroflexia bacterium, assembly GCA_963701135.1. Classification (GTDB taxonomy): domain Bacteria; phylum Chloroflexota; class Dehalococcoidia; order DSTF01; family JACRBR01; genus CAYJMJ01. The sequence continues at coordinate 712,176 of OY969567.1, read as the reverse complement.
GAACCCGGCCAGCCTCGACGGCCTGCTCGACACGCTTTCGGCGCACCGCGACCGCTCGCCCAAGCCGTTCGTCGCGGTGCTTCAGCCGCAGCACGTGGAAGACGTCGTGATCATGGCCCGCAAGCGCATCCAGGAGCGCGGCCTCGCCGTGTTCGCGTCGTTCGACCGCGCCGCCCGCGCCCTCAAGCGCGCGATCGACTACCACCGCTTCCGCGCGGGGCTGGATTAGCGGCAGTCGCTAGCGGCGAAGCGTCTGCGCGTCTCACGAGCGCCAGCCGTCCGCGGGCGCAGCAGGCTGCGCCCCTACACCTCATCTACCATTCGCCTCGGCAGCGCCGGCACAGCTCCGCCGACGGGCGTTCGCCCTGTAATCTGCGAGAATCCGTGCAATCTGTGGTTCCCCCCGAGTACGCAAGGAGCGACGAGATGGAGCGGCAGAACATCAGCAGCGGGGCGAAGTGGGAGCTGGTCGTCGGGTACTCGCGCGCGGTGCGCGTCGGCGCGAACGTGTACGTCTCCGGGACGACGGCCACCGCACCGGACGGCGAGATTGTCGGCCCCGGCGACCTGTACGCGCAGACGATGCAGGCGCTGCGCAACATCGAGCGTGCGCTCGCGCAGGCCGGCGCGTCGATAGGCGACGTTGTGCGCACGAGCATGTTCGTGACAGACATCGCCCGCTGGGAAGAGGCGGGCCGCGCGCACGGCGAGTTCTTCGGCGACATCCGCCCGGCGACGACGATGGTGGAGGTGGCGCGCCTCATCGACCCGGCGATGCTGGTCGAGGTGGAGGCGGAGGCGGTTGTGGGGAGTTCGTAGTGAGTCGTTGGTGGTTTGTGGTGGAAGGCACCCACGTATCAGCTATCAGCTAACCCATCACCACTCACCAGCCACCAGTCACCAGTCACCAGTCACCAGCGACCAGATTTGAGGGTTTTCACGGCACTTTCATACGGAAATGGCTGACACCGGCCTCTGCCCCGCGTATTCTATGCTGACCCCCCGTCTCCTGAGACCGATAGCGCGGAGGACAGCGCTTGCCCCGTTCCTCGGGCATCCCTACGTCGCGCACGTCGCGCACCGTGCGCTGGCCCAAGCGGCTGGCGGTGTTGCTGCTGCTTCCGCTCATGCTGGTGGCGGCGACGAAGTGCCCGCCGATGCCGAAGCCGGCCGGCTACGGGCTCATGCAGTTCGGCGGCTTCGCCGACAGCAAGACGTGGGACGACCCGCAGGCACTCGGCGTCAACCGCCTGTTCACGTGGGCGGACCTGGAGCCGCAAGAGGGCCAGTACGACTGGTCCGAGTTCGACGCGCTGATCGACATCGCCCGCGCGAAGGGCAAGCGGCTGGCGCCGCGCGTGTACACGAACATGGATGCGTGGGGCCGGGCGACCCCCGACTGGGTGTTCGACGCCGGCGCCGCCTCGTACCAGTTGACGCCGTCGTCCGAGCGGCAGCCGGTGCCGATGGACCCGGTCTTCACGGAGAAATTCTCGGCGTTCCTCGACGCGATGGCACGGCGCTACGACGGCAACCCGAACATCGAGTTCATCCAGACCAACGCAGGCATGGGCATGTTCGGAGAGGTGATCTGGGCGTACCCGCGCGAGTATTTGCCCGAAGGCTGGTCGCCGCAGGCGCAGATCGCAACGACCAGGTTCTGGATCGATCGCTGGCGCGAGGCGTTCCCGGCGACGCACCTGGTCATCATGGAGAACTTTATCGGTGAGAATATCGCCGAGACGGTGACGGCGTACGCCGTGGACCGCGGGTTCTACCTGCAGGCGAACGACCCGTACCAGTCCCACGAATCGCAGGCGATCCTCGCGGCCTACGCCGGCCGCACGCGCATCGCGATCGAGGTGGAGGACCGCGGCTGCCAGTCGGCGACCGGACCGGCGTTCGACGAGATGACTGCCACCGTCTTCGGCTACGGCTTCCCCGTCGATTACTTGATGATCTGCGAACAGAGCTTCGATGATCCGGAGCGGGCGCAAGCGGCGCTCGGCCGGCTGCGCAAGGATGCCTCGTTCCCGTAGCCCCACGCTGAACATCGCACGCCACGCAAGAGGCCCAGAGGTGGCGCTGTGCTCCGTTAGTCCGGCTCCGCCGGACGCACAGCCGGGGGCGGCGATGCTCCCCGCTTCGGAGCACCGGGTAGCACCGCGCCGCGAGCGCCTCGTGTACGATGGTACCGAGGTGACGCGATGAGCAACGACTGCCTGTTCTGCAAGATGGCGAGCGGCGAGGTCGCGGTGCACAAGCTCCACGACGACCAGCTCGTCTTCGCCGTCCGCGACATCAACCCGCGCGCGCCGGTGCACGTGCTGATCATCCCCAAGGAGCACATCGCCGACGCGCGACACATCGACGATGCGCACGGAGGCGTGCTGACGCGTATGTTCGCGGTAGCGCGGCAGCTCGCGAAGGAAGAGAGCCTGGACAACCGGGGGTTCCGCCTCGCGTTCAACATCGGCGAGGACGCCGGGATGACGATCCCGCACCTGCACATGCACCTCGTCGGCGGCCGCCACCTCGGCGCCGAAGGCTAGAGGGCTCGATTGCCGCGCGGCGAGCGGCGTGCCAGACTGCATCGCATCCTCGCCGCAGCGGAACGGTAGCCGGTGCCCGCATCCACACGCCGATTCCTCCCGCACGCCATGTTTGCGCTGCTGCTGTCCGGCGCGCTCGCGTGGTCGATCCCGGCTGCCGTCATCACACCGCTGCCCGATGGTCCGGACGACTTCAACTCTCCGGGCTTCGTCGTCCGCCACGCGTGGGTGAAGTTCGGCATGCTGCTCAGCCAGCCCTTCCGCGACAGTCTGAGCGAGCAAGAGAAGGACGCAGAGGTCGCGCGCTACTTCGAAATGAACCGGCTGGTCCGCGAGCAGGAGCGGATCGCGGGCAACCCGGACGCCGGACCGCAGCAACAGGCCGATGCGCACACGCGGCTCGCGTCTCTGCGCTCCGAGCGGGCGGAGATCGAAAACACCGTCGAGCTGATCCTCGAAGGGCGGTTGACGCGCGTGATCGAGCAGGCCGGGCTGACGCGGCGCTTCGGCGGCGACATCGTCTGGCCGCCGGTCAACATCGAGTTTCAGAACCCACCGTCGGTGCTGGTGAAGTCGCCGCGCAGCGAGATCCGCAAAGAGAGCGAGGCGCTGCTCCAGGCCGACCTGCCGATCGAGAAGGTGCAGCAGATCGAAGCGAACGCCGAGCGCGACGGCCGGACGTTGGCGCTGGTGGTCGAGATCGGCGGCATCGCCATGTATCCGGCGATCATCCCGGAGGACGACGACTACCGCTTCGTGATGGAGGACATCGCGCACGAGTGGACGCACCACTACCTGTACTTCGCGCCGCTGGGCAGGCGTTACTTCGACAGCGCGAAGCTCACGACGCTCAACGAGACCGTAGCGAACATCGTGGGACGCGAGCTGGGCGACATGGTGGTAGCCGAGTACCCGCTGCCGACCGCCGGGCCGGCGGCATCGCCGGACGCCAGCGGCGCGGCGGCGACCGCGCCCGCGGCCGGCATCGACTTCGTCGCGGAGATGCGCGCCCTGCGGCGGCAGGTGGAGGCGCTGCTGGCGCAGGGCAAGATCGACGAGGCGGAGCGACTGATGGAGGAGAAGCGGCGCTACCTGGCGGCGAACGGCCACTACATCCGCAAGCTGAACCAGGCGTACTTCGCGTTCCACGGCTCGTACGCGGACAGCGCGGGGTCGATCGACCCCGTCGGTCCGAAGCTGGACACGCTGCGGAGAGACAGCGCATCGCTGGCCGCATTCGTCGGGCGCGCGCGCGAGCTGAGGTCGGAGGACGACCTGGACCGGGCGCTGGTCAGCGGGCGATAGCGTGCGCGGCGGCCTCTCGCAGGTCGCGCAGGTTCTCGCGCGGCGACGCCTCGCGGTTGTAGACCGACGATCCGCACACGAGCACGTTCGCGCCGGCCTCGATGCACGTCGCCGACGTTGTTCACCTTCACGCCGCCATCGAGCTCGATGTCCGGCGAGAGGCCGCGCTCGTCGAGCATGGCGCGCAGGCGCCGCACCTTGCCGAGCATCGCGGGGATGAGCTTCTGGCCGCCCCAGCCGGGGTTGATCATCATCACCATCACCTGGTCGACGACGTCGAGCACCTCCTCGATGGCGCTGAGCGGCGTCGCCGGGTTGATGCAGATGCCGGCGCGCTTCTTGCAGCGCGTGGATGCGCCGCAGCAGCCGGTCGGCGTGCGCCGTGGCCTCGACGTGGAAGTTGATGATGTCGGCGCCGGCCTCGGCGAACGCCTCGAACTGGCTGCTCCGGATTCTCGATCATCAGGTGGATGTCGAGCGGGAGCTTCGTCGCGCGCGCGCACGGCTTCGACGACGAGCGGGCCGAACGTGATCGGCGGCACGAAGTGGCCGTCCATCACGTCGAGATGGATGTAGTCCGCGCCGCCCGCCTCGGCCGCCTGGATCTGTTCGGCGAGCGCGCCGAAGTCGGCCGTCAGGATCGACGGTGCGAGCTTGATGCTCATCGTTTGCTCCTCTTCGCTCCTGGCCGCCGCTGAGGCTGCATCGATGCGCTTGCGCGCGCGGCGCAGCGCCTGCGCCACCTGGCGCGGCGCCGTGCCGCCCGGCACGTCGCGCGACCGCAGCGACGACATCACGTCGATGCGCAGCGCGTCCTCGCCGAACAGCGGCGAGAAGCGGCGCAGCTCGTCGAGCGACAGGCCGTCGCAGGTCGGCGCCCTTGCCCTCGGCGTAGCGCACGAGCTTGCCGACGGCCTCGTGCGCCTCGCGGAACGGCAGGCCCTTGCGCACGAGGTAGTCGGCGAAGTCGGTCGCCAGCGAGTAGTCGCGCCGCGGCCGCCGTTCGCGCGCGCTTCGCATCGACCTCGATGCGTCGGCAGCATCGCCGCGAAGCACGTCGAGCGTCGCCAGCAGCGCTGTCCTCGGCGTCGAAGAGCGCCGGCTTGTCCTCCTGCAGGTCGCGGTTGTAGGCGAGCGGCAGGCCCTTCAGCGTCGTGAGCATGGCCACGAGGTCGCCGATGACGCGGCCGGTGCGGCCGCGCGCCAGCTCGGCGACGTCCGGGTTCTTCTTCTGCGGCATGATGCTGGAGCCGGTGGCGAACGCATCGGGCAGGCGGATGAAGCGCGAACTCCGCGCTGGACCAGAGCACCAGCTCCTCGGCGAGGCGCGAGAGGTGCACCGCCGTCAGCGCGGCCGCGGACAGGTAAGTCGACGACGAAGTCGCGGTCGGAGACGGCGTCGATGCTGTTGGCGGTGATGCGCGTGAAGCCGAGCTGCGCGGCGACGAACTCGCGGTCGATCGGGTACGGCACGCCGGCGAGGGCGCCGCTGCCGAGCGGCAGCTCGTCCATCAGGTCGAGCGCGAAGGCGAAGCGCGTGGCGTCGCGCTGGAACATCTCGCACGTAGGCGAGCAGGTGGTGCGCGAGGAGCACCGGCTGCGCGCGCTGCAGGTGCGTGTAGCCGGGCATGACGGCGCGCCTTGTTCGCCTCGGCGAGGTCGAGGAGCGCGGACTGGAGCGCGAGCAGGCGGGCGATCGCGCGCGCTGCACGCGCCCTTCACGTACATGCGGAAGTCGGTGGCGACCTGGTCGTTGCGCGAGCGCGCGGTGTGCAGGCGGCCGGCGGCGGGGCCGATCTTCTCGGCCAGGCGCGCCTCGACGTTCATGTGCACGTCTTCGAGGTCGTCGCGCAGCACGAACTCGCCGCGCGCGATACTCCTCGAGGATCTCGGCGAGCCCGCGCACGATGGCGTCGGCGTCCTTCTTCGGGATGATCCGCTGGCGGCCGAGCATGCGCGCGTGCGCGATCGACGCGGCGATGTCATCGGGCAGGAGGCGCACGTCGACGTCGATGGAGGAGGTGTAGGCCTCGACCAGCTTGTGGGTGGGCTGCTCGAAGCGGCCGCCCCAGAGCTTGGCGGCGCCGTCCGCGGAGGCGCTGCTCGTCTTCGAGCCGCGCTTTCTTGACCGGGGCTCGCGAGGAGTCTGGACCAACGTCGTCGCCCTTTCGCGCTGATGCGGCCGGTTACCCGCGCAAGCAGCATGATGATATCAGGCACGGCCCGAAGCCGGCGGTGGCGCCTCGGTCAGTCTGGCACGGCCTGCGTAAGCGCCAGCACGGCGGCGGCGTCGCGCCGGACGAGGAGGTTGAACCACCAACCGGGCGCGACTTGCACCGCACGCAACTCGTACTCCTGGAACAGGCGCGGCTGCGCCAGCATGTCGACGACGGCCGGGATGAGCAGCGCGGCGGCGCGCAGCCCGCTATAGTCCGCGGGACCCCACGGGCCGCCCGTCAGGCCGTCGTAGAGAATGATGATGTCCGGCCGCTTGTCGAGCACGTACTCGCTGTCGTACTTCTCGTGGCCTGCGGAAAACTCACCGATATGGAGGTCGCGGTGCGCGATGTGCTCGTCGTTGAGTCCGAGCATGTCGATCGTCGGCAAGCGCGATTCATAGGGGATGATGCCGGCCGGGACGACGGCGACGACGGTCGAATCCGGCAGGTTCGCGCCCATCCAGCGGCCGACCGGCCTCCGGTCGTGAACGCCGTGCCGTTCGAGTAGCAATAGCTGCGCGTCGTAGCCGTCGGCCGAGGCGTGGAGCGTGAACACCAGCAGGCCGATGCAGGCGATGCCCCCGGCCACTTCGGCGATCCACCGTCGTTCCCGCTCCTCCCGGGTGAGCGTGATGAAGAGCGCGACACCGGACGTGGCGATCAGCGCATAGAACAGCGGCATCACGGGTGTGAAGAGCCGCGTCCGCACGAGCGAGTCGCCGCCAACGTACACCGTCGCCGCGAACCACGCCGCTACCACCGCCAGCACGTACGCCCCGGCGGCGCGCCGGAGCGGCGTCAGCGCGAGCGCGACGGGCACGAGCAGGAGGAGCGCCGCCGCCTGCTCGCGGGAGAACGTCATCACGTAGCGGAGGCCGCGGTTGTACTGGTCGATGCCCGAGCCGACCTTGGCGTAGTAGGTGTTCGGGAACAGCCAGCCGTACGTCGAGTAGCGCCAGGCGAAGTACGGCACGAAGACGGCCGCAAAACCCGCGAGCCACGCGGCGAGACGGACGGCCTCGCGCGCCGAGGTGGCGCCGCCACGCACGCGGACAAGGGCCTCGCCCGCCTTGAACAGCGCGGACACGCCGAAGAACACGAGGCCGTCGGGGCGCGTCATCGCGACCGCCGCCCAGACGACGCCTGATGCCGGCAGCGACGCGCCGTCCTGCTCCCGGATGTGCAACAGCACGCCCGCGAGCACGAGCATCCCCATGAGCGAGTTTTCGAGCCCCGCCGTGGACCACAGCGCCCACGTCCCGCACGCGGCGAGCAGCATCGCGGCGGCGACGCCGGCGAGGCGCCCGGGCGCGCCATCGAGCAGGTCGCGAGAGAGGGCGTACGTGCCGAGCCCGGCCGCCACGGCGAACGCGAATCCGAGCCAACGCCCGCTGACCACGATATCGGCGCCCAGCTTGTGCGCGCCGGCGAGGATCATCACCCAGAGGAAGTTCGAGTATCCCTCCACGTGCTCACCGGGGTTCCAGACGAGGCCCACGCCATCGGCCAGGTTGCGCGCGTAGCGGAACGAGATGTAGGCGTCATCGCTCGTGTAGTCGAAGTACACGCGGGCGTGGAGCAGCAGGATGATGGCCGTACCGGCGACGGCAAACAGCGCGTACTGGCCCGTGCGCCGCGCCGCCAGCACGGAGACGCTCGCGGTCGCGGTGACGGCCAGCGCGAGCAGCGAGAAGTTCACGGGCTGAAGATCGGCAGCTCCGTCGAGCTCACGGAGCGTGTAAATGGCGTAGTCCGGCGTGACGCCCTCGACGCCTGCGTAGTCGCCGAGGGCGCGCCCGGTCTGGGCGCGCGTCGCCGGCGTGTCAGGCGGCACTTCGCCCACCTGCTCTGCCTCGTGCGGGGGGTCGTGCTTGCGCACCTTGCGCCAGATGCCGGCCATGCCGAGCGCCTGCGAGGCCTGCACGTCGGCGCGCAGGGAATCGCCGACCATCGCGGTCTCCTGCGGACGCACGTTCATCTCGCCAAGCACCTGCTCGAAGATCCTGGGGTGCGGCTTCATGTAGCCCATGTCGCAGGAGATGGCCGTCGCCTCGAAGTACCGGTCGAGGCCGAGCTCCGCCAACTCCTCCACGAAGCGCGGCCCGCCGAACACGCGGTTGGTCACGCAGCCGATGCGGATGCCGCGCTCCCGGAGCCAGTCCAGCGTCTCGAACGCGTCGTCGAACATCGTGCGTCCGAGGGTGAGCCCGCCCAGGTTCCAGGCGTCCCAGAGCTGCGCCGCCTGTTCGTAGCTGATCTGGAGGCCCATGCCGGCAACGATCCCCCGCACCACCTCGTTGAAGTCCGGGCTCACGCAGTCCGATTCGTACGCCGCGCGGTCCGCCTGTTCGACGCCAAGCCTGATCTCCCGGCCGAGGAAGCGAAGCTCCCCCTCGAGCGGCACGCCCCACATCTCGAGTACGCCGCCGATCCGGCGCATGGTCTCCATGCGGATCTCCATCGCGGGCGGCATCTTAGGAAAGTGCCAGAGCGTGTCACCCAGGTCGAACAGGACGGTCGTTATCGCCATGCCAGGTCCCTCCGAAGGCGAGGATAGCGGCCGCGCCGGGATCGAGCCACCCCGCCCGGCACGTTGGCCTGATTCCGGGATGGGTGCAGGCACCCGGATGCGGCGACGACGGTAAAGTCACCGAATTGTCAATACATCGCCCGCGATTGGTTGGCGATACTCTTCCGGTCGATCAAGCGCGAGGTGCCTCATGACCCTGCACCGTGCCGTTTACGTCTTGCCCGCCGGCGTGCTCGCCGCGCCACTCCTTGCGCTCGCGCTGTTCCGCGCGAACCCGGGCCTCGACCCGCTCTTGATGCAGTCGACGCTGCACTTCTGGGTCGTGAGCGGGACGTCGCTGGCCGCGCTCGTGGCGTGCGTCGTCATCGTTGCGTCGGCGCGGGCGCTGCGCGAAACGCGTCTGCTGTTTCTGTCGCTCGCGTTCGTCTCGATCGCCGGCATCTTCTCGGTGCACGGGCTAATGACGCCGGGGGTCATCCAGGCGCATTTCTACGCATCGGTGCCGGTGTCGGCGTGGCTGAGCATCATCGCGGGCAGCACGTTCGTCGCGCTGAGCGCGATGGAGATGCCGCAGGCCGTGAACCGTGCGGTGCGGAAGGCGGGCGGCGCGATCTTCGCGTGGACCGTCATCGGCGTCACGGCGTACATCGTGCTCAGCATCCAGGTCGACAACTGGCTGGACTGGGTGCCGACCGATGAGCGCAACGTCCAATACGCGTTCGCCATCGCGGCGACGGTGCTGTTCGCGTTCGGCGTGTACCGCTACGCCGAGGCGTACCTGTTCGCGCGGCTCCCGTCGCAGGCGGCGATGGTCGTGGCGCTGCTCCTGCTGGCGGAGGTGCCGCCAATCCTGCTCTGGGGCACGACCTGGCATCTCTCCTGGTGGATCTACCACGCGACCTATGGCGTCGCGTTCGTGGTGCTGTTCCTCGGCTGGACGATGGAGGCGCGTCGCGCGGGCTCGCTGAAGGCGATCGCCGACGCGCTGTCGATGCGCGATGCGCTCGCGCAGCTCAATCGCGGACGCGAGAAGCGCGTGCTCGAGCTGGTCGACGCGATCGAGGTCAAGGACGTGTCGACGCATGGGCACGTGAACCGCGTCAGCGCGTACGCCCTCGGCATCGGCCGCCGCATGGGACTGACAGCGATCGAGCTGCGCTCGCTCGTGCTGGCAGCGCAGATGCACGACGTGGGCAAGATCGGCGTGCCCGACACGATCCTGATGAAGCCGGGCGGACTGAGCGAGGTGGAGTTCGCCGAAGTGAAGCGTCACGCGCCGCGCGGCGGCAGCATCGCCAGCCGGGTCGCCGCGTTGCGTGCGCTCGCGCCAGTGATCCGCGCACACCACGAGCGGATGAACGGACAGGGCTACCCCGACGGCCTCGCCGGCGACGAGATCCCGCTGCTCTCCCGGATCATCGCCGTCGCCGACACGTACGACGCCATGACGTTCGAACCGGCCGTACCGCGCCGCGCTCACGCACGAGGACGCGCTGGCGGAGCTGCGGCGGGTCAGCGGCAGCGAGCTTGACCCGCGCTGCGTCGAGGCGTTCCTCGCGACGTTCGACGACCAACGGCAAGCCGCGTAGCGCCTTCAACCAGTGTAACGGTGTTGAGAACATGGCCCGACGTGGCCGCGGTGTCTTGACTGGCGTTCGCGACGTAACGCGGCACTGCGGGCTGGAAAGCCCGCGCCGCGGGGTGAACGTGACTTCGGCGCCCTTCTAACCAACAACAAACAACAAACAACACTCTAACCTCTAACCCCCAGACCCCATATACTGTTCCCACCCCGGCGATATCGAAGGATCGAGCCCCGTCATGCCGACCGAAGTGCTCTATCGCAAATGGCGGCCCGCAGCGTTTCGCCGACGTTTCCGGACAGAACGTCGTGACGCGCACGCTGGTCAACGCGCTGGCCGCGCACAAGGTCTCGCACGCGTACCTGTTCTCCGGCCCGCGCGGCACCGGCAAGACGACGACGGCGCGGCTGCTCGCCAAGGCCATCAACTGCGAGCGCAACGCGCCCGGCGCGAAGGACGGCACGGGAGAGCCCTGCAACGAGTGCGCGTCGTGCCGCTCGTTCGGCGACGGGCAGCGCGCTCGACCTGATCGAGATGGACGGCGCGAGCAACCGCGGCATCGACGAGATCCGCAAGCTGCGCGAGCAGACGAACTACATGCCGATGGGCGGCGCCGAGGCGCACAAGGTGTACCTCATCGACGAGGTGCACATGCTGACCGAGCCGGCGTTCAACGCGCTGCTCAAGACGCTCGAGGAGCCGCCGCCGCACATCGTCTTCATCCTGGCGACGACCGACGCGCACAAGATGCCGGCGACGATCGTCTCGCGCTGCCAGCGGCACGAGTTCAAGCGCATCCCGCTGTCCGCGATCGTCGACCGGCTGGCGCACATCGCAGTCGCAGGAGGAGATCACGATCTCCGCGCGACGGGCTGGAGATGATCGCGCGGGAGGCCACGGGCAGCCTGCGCGACGCGATCAACCTGCTGGAGCAGGTGTGCGATTCGTACGGCAAGGACGCCTCGATCGAGGCGGTGCGCGAGGGCCTGGGGCTCGTCGGCGACGAGCGCGCGCGCACGCTGGCGCAGCAGGCGCTGCGTGGCGACCTGGCCGGCGGGCTCGAGACCATCGGCTCCGTGCGCGACGACGGGCTGGACCTGCGGCAATTCCAGAAGGAAGTCGTGCTGCGGCTGCGCGAGCTGCTGCTGGTGCAGTCCGGCGCCGACACCGAGAATGCCTGGACGCCCGAGCAGATCGCCGACGATGCGGGACGGCGTCGACGGCGTGCCGGCGGCGACGCTGATACGCGCGCTGCGTGCCTTCGGGCAGGCGGACCTGCGCGCTCGACCCGCTGTCGCCGCTGCCGCTCGAGCTGGCGCTCGCCGAATCGGCGATGGAGCCGCCCGCTCCGGTCGCGGCGGCTGTGCCTGCCGTCGCCCCTCGCGCAACGGCGCGGCCGGCGCCCCCGCCGCAGCAGCGGCCCGCGGCCGAACGCCCGGCACCGGCGCCGCGCGGTGCGCCGCAGGCGCCCGCGGAGCGCGTGCCGGCGGACCTGCGCCGCGACCTGAGCAATGCTTCGGCCGAGGACATCGCCGCCATGCTCGGGAGCAAGGCGCCGGTGATCCCGCCTGCGTCCGACGAGCCGGCGGAGGTTCCCGCCGTACCCGCCGTACCCGCCGAAAACGGCAACGCGGCGCACCACGCCATCGAGCCGCTGCCCGGCGTCGGCGATGCCGCGGCCGGCGGCGCCGGCCTATCGACGTTCGTGCAGCAGTTGCGCGCGCTGGCCCGGCCGCGCAGCGTCAAGCTCGATGCGCTGCTCAACGGCTCGTGCGAGGCCGTCTCCTGGCAGGACGGCGTGCTGACGCTGGGGTTCTTCGAGGACAAGTTCCACAAGAAAGGCGTCGAGGAAGCGCAGAACAAGCGGGTGTACGAAGAGCTGGCGGCCGAGATCCTCGGCGCGCCGGTGTCGATCCGTTGTATCATTGCACCGCGGCCGGCGCGGGCGCTCAGCAAGAGCGCGCTGGTGCAGCACGCGGTGGAGAACCACGGGGCGAAGATCGTGTCTGAAGACCAGGAGTAGTAGCGATGGCGATGAACCGCGACATGATGGCGAAGCTCGCCCAGATGCAGGAGCGCCTGGTAGAAGGCGCAGGCGGATCTGGCCGAGAAGCGCGCCGAGGGCACATCGGGCGGCGGCGCGGTGCAGATCGTCGTGACGGGCGGCATGAAGGTCGACTCGCTGAAGATCGACAAGGAAGTCGTCGACCCGGACGACGTCGAGATGCTGGAAGACCTGCTGACGGCGGCGCTCAACGAAGTGCTCGCGAAGGTGCAGTCGCTCCAGATGGGCCAGCTCGCCAGCCTCGCCGGCAGCCTCGGCATCGGCGGGCCGGGATAGGAGAGAGTCGGTCGGTCCGTCAGTTGTTCAGTCGGTCAGAACTTGACCTGCCGTTCCAATGCCCGCTGACGCACGGACCCACTGACCGACGCTCCCTGACAGACTGACCGACCGACAGACTGATAGACTCGCACGATGACCGAACCCCTCGCCGCCGCACCCGCACCCGTCGCGCGCCTGATCGACGAGTTTCACAAGCTCCCCGGCATCGGGCCGAAGAGCGCGCAGCGGCTCACGTACCACCTGCTGCGCATCCCGCCCGAGGAGGCGATCGCGCTCGCGCAGGCGATCATCGAGCTGAAGGAGAAGACGGTGCTCTGCTCGACGTGCCAGAACGTCACCGAGAGCGACCCTTGCGGCATCTGCGGCGACGAGGCGCGCGACCGGACGATGATCTGCGTCGTCGAGGAGCCGCTCGACATCCTGGCGGTCGAGCGCACGCGCGGCTTCCACGGCCTGTACCACGTGCTGCACGGCGTCATCTCGCCGATGGACGGCATCGGCCCGGAGGACCTGAAGGTCAACGAGCTGCTGGCGCGGCTGCGCGGCGGCTCCGTCGCCGAAGTGATCATGGCCACGAACCCCAACCTCGAAGGCGAAGCGACGTCGATGTACATCAGCCGGCTGCTGACGCCGCTGGGCGTGCGCGTCACGCGGCTCGCGCGCGGCCTGCCGATGGGCAGCGATCTCGAGTACGCCGACGACGTGACGCTGTCGCGCGCGCTGGAGAACCGGCAGGACGTTTAGGTGTTAGGGGATAGGTGTTAGGTTATAGGGGCTAGGTGTTAGGGATCGCGCACGGCGATTGCGCCGAAGGTCGAAACGGTCGCTCCAACCCCTAACCTCCAACTTCCAACCTCTAACCTCCAGCCCCTAACCTCCAGCCCTAGCCCGCCGCCCCGGCACGCCGTACGATCGCGGCATGAACTTACTTGTGACGCCCGTACCCCAATCGGTGAAGGCCGGCGGCGGCTGGCACACGCTCGCGCGCGACCGCTCCATCGTGCTGTTCGGCGAGGCGGCCGCGCACGGCACGACGGCCGCCCGCGCGCTGCAGTCGGCCATCGAGCGCTACGCCGGCGTGACGTGGGAGGTGCGCGCCGCGTCCGGGCTCGCCGAGCGCGAGGGCGTCGTCGCCGCGATCGACCACAAGGTGACGAAGCGCGAGGGCTACCACCTGACCATCGGCGACGAGCGCATCGGCATCGTCGCGCGCGACGCCGCCGGGCTCGCGTACGGCTTCGCGACGCTGACGCAGATCGTGCGCCAGTTCGGCAAGAGGTTGCCGCGGCTGCACATCGAGGACCACCCCGAGTTCGCGCACCGCGGCGTCATGCTCGACGTCAGCCGCGACAAGGTGCCGTCGATGCCGACGCTGTACGGCCTCGTCGACATGCTCGCCGAGTGGAAGGTCAACCAGTTCCAGCTCTACATGGAGCACACCTTCGCCTACGACCGCCACCGCGCCGTCTGGAAGGACGCGTCGCCGTTCACGGGGCAGGAGATCCTGGAGCTGGACGCGTACTGCCGCGAGCGGAACGTCGAGCTCGTGCCGAACCAGAACAGCTTCGGCCACATGGCGCGCTGGCTCGAAAAGAAGCCGTACAACGACCTGGCCGAGGCACCGGGCGGCACGACGCTGCCGTGGGGCAAGCTGCCGCCGTTCACGCTCGACCCATCGGACCCGCGCTCGCTCGAGCTGATCGACGGGCTGTACGCGGAGCTGCTGCCGCACTTCACGAGCCGCATGTTCAACGTCGGCTGCGACGAGACGTTCGACCTGGGCCGGGGCAAGAGCAAGCAGGCGTGCGAGGAGCGCGGCGCCGGCCGCGTCTACCTGGAGTTCCTGCTGAAGATCCACCGGCTGTGCGAAACGTACGGGCGGCGCATGATGTTCTGGGGCGACATCATCATGCAGCACCCGGAGCTGATCGCCGAGATCCCGCACGACGTGACGGCGCTGGAGTGGGGCTACGAGCACGACCACGCGTACGACGTCGACACCCGCGCGTACAAGAAGGCCGGGCTGCCGTACTACGTCTGCCCCGGTACCGGGAGCTGGATCTCGCTCATCGGCCGCACGGACAACGCGATGGCGAACATCCGCAGCGCGGCGACGAACGGACGCAAGCACGGCGCAGTGGGGCTGCTCAACACCGATTGGGGCGACAACGGCCACATGCAGCCGCTGCCGGTCTCGTACCTCGGCTTCCTCTACGGCGCGGCGATGTCGTGGTCGCCCTCGCGCAGCGCCGAGATGGAGGTGCCGCGGGCCCTGAGCCTGCACGCGTTCGACGACCCTTCCGGCGCCACCGGGCGCATCGCCTACGACCTCGGCAACGCGTACCAGATCAACGGCGCGCGCTCGCGCAACGGCACGCTCATGGCGCAGATGTACTTCCTGCCGCTCGACAGCGACTGGCCGATGCACCGCGTGCGCCCCGGCGGCTTCGAAGACACATCGTCGCAGCTCGAAGCGCTCGCCGGCCGGCTCGACGCGTCGTGCATGCGCCGCCCCGACGCGCAACAGATCGTCGACGAGTACCGCTGCGCCGTCGAGATGGCGGACGTTGGCGCGGCGATCGGCGCGGCGAAGTACGCGCGCGTCACCGGCACGCCGGCGTCGCGCCTGCGGCCGATGTACCGCCGCGCGGCGAAGCGCATCGATGCGGTGCTGCCGGAGTACGAGCGCCTGTGGCTCGCCCGCAACCGCCCGGGCGGGCTGCGGGACAGCACGGCGCGGCTGACGTCGCTTGCGGGGGAGCTACGCAAGGCCGCGGGGCGTAGGCGCCGACCTCCGCACGCATTGTAGTTTGCTCGGCAGAAAAGCTTCCGGCCGGCAACGGCTAAATCGTGCCACGCGCGGGCGCACGACGGCAGCGTGCCACGATCCAGCATCGAACTCCAAGCCGAAGGCAACACTGACCGACAACGGCACGCTTTCACTCCTCTCCGGTCAGCCACGCGGCGCAGCGCTCGGCGACCATGATCGTCGGCACGTTCGGGTTCGCCGATGGCATCGACGGCATGATCGACGCGTTGACCACCGCACCGCCCTCGACTTCGCGCAGTGCATGCGCGAGTTGGCCGACGTGCACTACCCGCACGCGAAGCGCATCCGCGTGGTCTTGGACAACCTCTCCACGCACGCACCCGGGGCGCTCTACACGGCCTTCCCGCCGCAGGAAGCGCGGCGGGTCCTACGGCGGCTGGAATTTCACTTCACCCCCAAACACGCTAGCTGGCTGAACATGGTGGAGATCGAGATCGGGGTCTTGCGGGGCCAGTGCCTCGACCGGCGGATCGATGACCGGAGGCACCTGGCGGCCGAGATCGCGGCCTGGGAGCGCGAGCGAAACGCCAGCGGCGCGCGCATCCAATGGATGTTCGCCGCCGCCAAGGCCCGCGAGAAGATGGGGCGCGCGTACCCGGCGCTGCCACCTCTCCAAGCCGCAGCCGCTTGAACACGCCACATTCTCTGTGCAGAGGTACTAGGCGAACGCGAGTTGCGCCTCTTGGGCAGCTATCGCCCCGTCTGGTGCACCAACTGTGGGCCGGTCCTACTACGCTTCGGTCACACTCGACTCCGTCCTTCACGCCATGCCATTGAGGTCCTGCTCAGGACGGGCTTTCCGGTCTGGGCGCCGGCCCTGAAGCAGGCAAACATCGCTTGGGCGTCCGCTGCCCCCACCGCGCTGTCCCTGAACACCACAAGCGGGTTGGGTGCGGCGGTGAGGGCCGCACCGGCACGGCGGTCGGTCGGGTTGCGGGTCGCAAAGGTCAGCTCCTTCCCGTCGCCGCAAGCGTCGTCGTCCCTATCGACAGCGAGAGGGTTCGTGGCATGCACCACGACCTCGGCACCATCCGACAGCCCGTTGCCGTCGGTGTCAGGGTTCGCTGGGTTCGTGCCGCGGGTCTGTTTCGAGCCGTTCACCAACCCGTCCCCGTCGCCGTCCTGCAGCGCATCGGGTGTGCCGTCGCCATCGCCAACGCCGTTCACGAACACTCCCGCTCAGCGCGATTTCAGATCGCTGGCGTCGGGACGGCGCGTCCCCGGCGGCCGGCAAGCTAACGCCGTCCGCGGCGCGGGAACTCCGAAGTTGCCGGCGGGGAAACTTGATCGCGGTGCTCCTACCGTGTGTCAGGAGTCTGAGCCGGGCCTCCCGCGTTTCCAATCGGCCGGTCAGCGCCACGCCTGTCTCACGGTCCAAGATGCCACGCGGTATGGTAGCATCAGCGCCATGGAGCGCACGCACCCAGACACGGGCGAAGGCAAGGCTCGATGACGGCCGGCGATCCAGTCGAAGCGCTCGGTCGAGACGCGCCTCCTCCGCGCGGCGACCGTCCACAGCCTTCGTCTGCATCTGCACACGCACAGGCTCTGGGCCTGGCCACTCGTCGTACTCGTTGCCATCCTCCTGCTGACGGCCGGCCTCCGAATCGCCTGGATCGCCCACGCCAATGTCAACCCCTTTGGCGGCCGCTTCGACGACACGCTGTTCTACTACGGAGTTGCTCAATCGCTGGCCGATGACTTCGTCTACCGCACCGTCTTCGGTGAAATCACCGCTCACTGGCCGCCGGGTTACCCGGTGACACTGGCGCCCATCTTCGCCATCTTCGGCGAGGGGCTCTGGCAGGCGAAGCTTCTCAACGTCCTCCTCGCAACCTGGACCGGAGCGCTGACGTTCGCGCTCGGAGCCCGGGCGTTCGGCCTTCGTGCTGGCCTGCTCGCGGCACTGCTCGTCGCCGTCTTTCCGGCTCAGGTCATCTTTTCGACGCTCATCATGACAGAGGTGCTGTTCGGGTTTGTCTTTTTGCTGTTTACCGTGCTGTTGCTGACCTGGACCCTCGATCGCAAGGACGCTGCGGCGTGGCAGTTGGTCGCGCTGGGCCTGCTCGCCGGATATGCGAGTCTGATCCGGTCGGAGGCCGTGATGCTGCCGATGGCAGCCGCGGTGCTCTGGAAGTTTGCATGGCCTGGCTGGCGCGTGCCGATCCGCCACGCCGCGTTCTGCTTCGTCGGCGTCCTTCTGGTGTTAACGCCGTGGACGATCCGCAACGCGGTGCAGTTTCACGAATTCATCCCGTTGCGTTCGGATCCGGGAGGCCATCTGTCCGTGGCGTTCGAGCGCAACTATCAGGATCGCGCGGATCGTTTCGCGAACCGAGCCATACCGTTCAGCGAAACCGCCGGCTACATGGCGCGACACCCGTGGGAGATGATCCCATTGCAGGTGGACAAGCTTCGCTACCTCTACCACAGCGACAGCGACGGCATCGACTGGACTCAGGCCTGGCACCCAATGCTATCCAGGAAGGAGGCGGACCGATGGATCGACGTGTCCGACGCGTACTTCTTCACCATGCTGGGGCTCGGCATGGGTGGGGTGCCTCTCTGGCTTCTGCGGCCGAAGCAGCCCGCGCGGCTCGCCGTGGGCTTCGCCCTGGTCGGATGGACCGCGATCGAGATCGTCAGACTGGCCGTTTCCGCGCTATCACTTCGCGGTCGAGCCCGTGCTCTGCATCTTTGCCGCCGGGCTCGTGGTTGCGCTGGCTGACGCGCTGCTGAGGGTTAGCGCAGCGCTCTTGGGGCGCTCGACATCGCCGGGCGATGCGGGCGGAAGCGGTAGTGAGCCGCCGGCCAGCGCGCCAGGCGCGAGGATCATTATGGTCACCGATAATGCTTCCATCCGCGGTTACCGCTATCGCATATTTCATTATTCGATGATAGCCGTGCTCGCCGCTGCGCTGCTTGTCGGCGCCACCGCCATCGGGATGGGTGTCGCCGACCGACTCCGCGGCGACAGCCGGATAAGCCGTGTACGTCTGGTCTCCGACGGCTCGGCCGTCCCGCACGCTTCGTCGATGCTCACGAGGAGCGAGAATGGCGCCGACTTCACGTTCAGCACTTCCGCATTGCCCGCCGGGCACGTCGTGACCTTGAAGGCCGTGATCTTTAACAAGCCCAAGAATTGCAAGCATGGCGTTGGCCGGCTTCGCTGCGGCAAGGACGATCTCAGCAATCCGGAGGTCGAGGGCTCCGTCGTCTACCTGGCTGGCGATGCGCGCGGTCGCGCCGTCGTCAACTTTCAAGGGCACCTTGCGGCGGACGACAAGAGCCACGCGCTCATCGGCGACGGCCTGACCAATCCGCAGGGCGCGGACGTGCACCTGGTGGTCCTGGATCATGGTCCGCCGCTTCCCGGCCTGGAGCGCCAGATGATCAGCACGCTGGGCGCGGGCTGCAAGGATGCGCCTCCGGGCGCGGGCACGCCCGGCCCCAACACGTGCGTTGACATTCAGATCTCAGCACACGAGAAGTAACCCGTGTTGACGATACAGGCAGGCGGGGCCCCGGCACGCCCAAGCGTCATGCAGCGGAACCGCTGTTTTAACCAGCACGATCGACATGGGCTTCGCCCAGAGCGACGCATCCTGCTTGCGTTGCCGGTGCACCTGATGCACCCGCCGTGTCGTCCGGTCGCAGCGCGGACAGGACGCCTCAGCCGCCGCATAGTGCGCGACGACCTCGATCGTGTAGTCGCCTTCGTGCGTCCCCAGCACCACCAATCCTCGCAGACCCAAGCGAACCGTGATAGCATCCGACGGCACTTGGCCTACTTCCTGTGGCTGACGTTTCTTTCAGCCGAAGGCTACAGGAACACCAGAAACAGAAAGCGGACCGGTCGCCAAGGCGACAGGCCCGTCTCCCTTTACCCAAGGCAGATTCTACCATCACCAACAGGGCCAATGTGTAACGGAGGTACCGGACGAGTACACAGCAACGGCTCGCAGGTGTACAGTCGAACACAGCGCGCAAACCGACGCGCACAGAGGGGTTGCCCTATGCCATCTAGGCTGAAGCTGATCAGAAACCTGCTACTGCTGGCGAGCGTCTTATTGGCGGTGCCGGCACTTGTGCATGCGCCAAGGGCACAAGCGATGCCGGATACGTGGTCCTCCGCGGGCAGTGTGGTGACCGGGCGCGAGTCTCACACTGCAACGCTGCTGCTGAACGGCAAAGTCCTCGTCGCGGAGGGACACGGGTGACGCAGGAAGCAGCCTCGGGTGCTCTAGAGCCGTCCGACCGTTGACCGGCCACTACAGCCGGGCTCGGGATGCGACTGGCGACCGCCTGGGCACCGACATCCTGGGCAGATCGCGCACGTGCTGCCCGATGAACGTTGAAATGTGGGATCTCGGAAGAAGAGTTCGATTGTCTTGGCCGGCAGGCATTGTCGCTGCGTTCGCGATTTCGCGCGGACTGGCATACGCTGCGGGCGTTCGGATGGACATGCATGCGCATCCGAACGCATGGCAATTGCTCGACCCGGTGCTCCTGCAACACGATCTAGGTCGTAGCCTGCTCTATCTTCACAGCCAGCCGCCGGTTTTCAACCTGATTTCCGCTGGGCTCCTCCAGCTTGAACCCCATTGGCGGGGTCCGGTGGCCGCAGCCGTCTGGAACGCCGCCGGCCTGGGTACCTTTCTCCTCATGTACCTCACCGCGACCACGTTGGGCGTTCGGCACTGGCTAGCCGGCGGCTGCTCCCTCCTGTTTACGGTGTCTCCGGCAGCAATACTGTACGAGAACTGGTTCTTCACTAGTGAGATCGAGGTCTTCCTGCTCGCTCTCACGTTGTTCTCCCTGGCTAGGTTCACAAGAGCGCCGAAGGTTTCGAGCGGAATCCTGTTCACCTCGTGCTGTGCCTTGCTCGTCCTCCTCCGTGCCGTCTACCACCCGGTTGTCTTCGTAGCGATCATCCTCATCACGTGGTGGCTTCTACGCTTGGAACGGAAATTGGTGCTAAGAATCGCACTGTTGCCGCTCCTTCTTGTCAGCGCCTGGAGCGTGAAGAACTACGTCTTGTTCGGCGCTACCTCGAACAGCACGTGGCTTGGAATGAACATGGCTAACACCTTGAGCGCGGGCTTTGGAACCGCTCAACTCGACGATCTACAGAGCACGGGCGTCATCGCAGACCGTCCGGCTCCTTTTAGTCATCCAACGGCCTTTCAGTCTTACCAACCAAGGGTATACGGCGTCGCTGCCGTCGATAGCCTTTACAAGAGCGACGGCTCGCCCAACTACAACGCAGCCCTCTATGTCCTCGTAGCGAAGCATCAGCAGCAGGAAGTGCTGTCGGCTTGGAGAGCAACATTCCCGGACTCACTCATCCGCACGGAACTCTCCACCTACACGCTTTGGCTTGAGCCAAGCGACTCCTTCGGCTTCCTGGCCGCGAACCGCGCACGCTTGGGCGGCTACGCCCTTTGGTATCAATCGTATGCCATGCTCACGCATCGGGTCTCATTGAGTTCTCATGACAGAGGGGCTTCACTCACGCCCGACTACCGCAGCGCTCACCCAAACGTACGCCCTCTCTGGTGGGAAATCGCAGCCCAAGTGAGCTGGACCAACGTCGCGCTCCACGTCCTCGCCCTCACTGGATTGATCTGCGCCATTTCGTCGGGACGGAGGACAAGAGATCGCTCCCTTGCCGCGGTCGCAGTTGTGGCTGGCACGCTACTGTTTGTCAAGATGGTCAGCAGCAATCTCTTCGAATTTGGTGAGAACGAACGCTTTGGCTATGAGGCCTTGCCGCCGCTCCTTCTGCTGGCGTTGTTCGGTGCTGAATCCATCGCCCGCTGGCCCTCATCGATCCAGAAACGGGGGCAAGACCAGGTATTGGCGGATCGCGGCTATGGGATATTTTATTATTCGATGATAGTCGTGCTCGCCGCTGCGCTGTTTGTCGGCGCCACCGCCATCGGGATGGGTGTCACCGGCCGACTCCGCGGCGACAGCCGGATAAGCCGTGTACGTCTGATCTCCGACGGCTCGGCCGTCCCGCACGCTTCGTCGATGCTCACGAGGAGCGAGAATGGCGCCGACTTCACGTTCAGCACTTCCGCATTGCCCGCCGGGCACGTCGTGACCTTGAAGGCCGTGATCTTTAACAAGCCCAAGAATTGCAAGCATGGCGTTGGCCGGCTTCGCTGCGGCAAGGACGATCTCAGCAATCCGGAGGTCGAGGGCTCCGTCGTCTACCTGGCTGGCGATGCGCGCGGTCGCGCCGTCGTCAACTTTCAAGGGCACCTTGCGGCGGACGACAAGAGCCACGCGCTCATCGGCGACGGCCTGACCAATCCGCAGGGCGCGGACGTGCACCTGGTGGTCCTGGATCATGGTCCGCCGCTTCCCGGCCTGGAGCGCCAGATGATCAGCACGCTGGGCGCGGGCTGCAAGGATGCGCCTCCGGGCGCGGGCACGCCCGGACCCAACACGTGCGTTGACATCCAGATCTCAGCACACGAGAAGTAACCTAACCCGCGTTCAACGATAGACGCAGGCGGGGCAACGGCCCGCCCACGCGTCATGCAGTGGCGTGTGCACGCCACGCGCCGGCGTTCCGCCGGAGATCAGAGCCGCAACTGGCCCGACGATCGGCGGGCGCGCGCCCGCCGCCCGCCCCGTCGAGCTGCACGCGACGGAGTCGTCGCCACTCTCAGGCTCGCCTTCGCTCGCTCCCTTGCCCGTTGCTGAGGCAGCAGGCCGAAGAGCTTCGCCAGCGGGTACGCCAGCAGCGTGCCGACTGGAATGTAGATCACCCACAGGAAGAACCACCACGGCGGGCCACTCACGCCCTCGAGCCGCAGGAAGCTGGCGAAGTAGCGCATCATATCGTTGACGATCAGCGCAGTGAACGAGATCACGCCCAGGAATACGAGCGCGCGGGCGAGGATGGTCACCTCGAGGCGGCCCGGCGCCTTGAAGAGCAGCGGCAGTATCAGCAGCGCAAGTCCCACCTGCGCCATCACATGGCTGGCCACAAGTTGCGGATCGCCCTCTGGAGCGAGCACGACGCCACCCAAGACCAACATCACCGCGATCACGAGCAGGCCACCTATATCGAGCGGCGACTTCACCCATTCCGCCACCTGCTCGCGGCGGCACGCGAGCAGGTGGCCGATGCTCATGCCAATGAGGAACTCGGAGGCGCGAAACGGCGAAAGAGTCTCCAAGTAGCGAGCGGCACGGGCAGCCTGCAGCGACTCGTGCGACCAGGGAACGTATGCCGAGCGCGCAGCGATCGTGATCGCGATTCCGGCGAGCGCGAAGTACCACGGACCGATCTTCCTGAGCAAGATGAGCGCGAACGGGAAGATCAAGTAGTATTGCAGCAGCAACTCGACGAACCAGAGGGAACCTACCGGCACCGGCGTTATCGTCGCGATCTTGCCTTGGAACACCCAAGGCACGATGGTCATGGCCCACGCCACGTCGTCCCAGTGGATAATCCTCGGCGCCACTACGGCGAGGCGCACATTGAACCACTGGTGCTGGTAGCTGCCTCCGTCTACGAGCATTTGCAACAGCGCGACCGCGGCGACGGCGACCACTATAAGCAGAACGCCGCCCCAGTACACCGGGAGAATGCGCCGGAATCGGGCCGCATACCCGCGCAGGATGCCGGGCTCGCCGCGCCGATACGCATTCATCGTCATCGACAGCCCGCTGAGGATCATGAATAGGGGGACACCCATGTAGCCCTGGCCCAGGATCAATTCGCCCAGCGAAGTCAGCGCCGGAAGCGGTCTGCCTTCCAGGACCCGATCCCGGAAGTTTGAATACAGATCGGGGGTATCGCCCAGGTGATACGTCATGTCTCCCCACAGGTGGAAGACCATGACCCAGAGGATGGCAAGCCCGCGCAGGATGTCGATGGCGACGACGCGCGCGGAAGTCGCGCTCGGCCCTGTGGGCTGGGCCGCACGCGCGGCACCGCCGGGTGGCTTGCTCATGTTCAGACTCTCAATACCAGCGGGGAATGCCAATATACCACGAGCGGGCCGCGTTGGAGTCATTGCGCCCGCTTGACTTCTCGTATGACAAGCACAATGGCCGGCCACGGCGCGTCCCTCGGCAGCGGAACCGGCACGGCCGCTCCCGGTCTCGCGAGCGGCACGCCTGGCCGAGCGAAGCTGGTCAGTGTCGCGCAGACGGAAGCGGAAGCGGGGTAGCACGTCGCCCTTGCGCGATCGATCCGCGCCGCGCACGATGGTGGCGTGACGCGCTACATCATCGAGCTGCAGGCTGACGTTGACACCGCGGGCATCGACGCGCACGCGCTCGAGCGGCTCGCGGAGCGCGCGCTGGAGGCCGAGGGCGTGGCCGCGCCGGCGGAATTGAGCATCCTGCTCGCCGACGACCCGACGGTGCACGAGCTGAACCGCACGTATCGCCGCACCGATGCGCCGACCGACGTGCTGTCGTTCGCGCAGGGCGAAGGCGATGGATTCGCGCAGCCGGAGGGCGCGGCGCGGCATCTCGGCGACGTCGTGATCAGCGTCGATACGGCGCGCCGCCAGGCGGCGGAGTACAAGCTCACGTTGCAGGATGAAGTCTCGCACCTGCTGGTGCACGGCATCCTGCACCTGCTCGGCTACGACCACGAGCAGCCGGACGACGCCCAGGCCATGCGGCTGCAAGAGGAGCGCGTCCTGGGCGCGGCGCACCATCACTGAGACGGGAGAACCTAGAACTTAGAACCTAGAACCTATGCCTGAACCGGCGCGACGTCGCCGGTCTCGCTCCTAGGTTCTTGGTTCTAAGTTCTAGGTTCTGCGCGCCGCGCCCGGTTCTGCGCGCGCGGCGCGCCCGGTTCTGCGCGCGCAGCGCGCCTACGCGAAGACGTTGACGGCGCGCTGGGCGGCCTCGATCAGCGGGATGGGGTAGACGCCGAAGGTCAGCACGCCGAGCGCGGCGAGCACGAGGAGGCCCTGCGTCAGCATGGGCGATGAGATCGCCGGTTCGCCCTCGGCGGTGCCTGTGTACATCTGGCGGACGACGCCCAGGTAGTAGAACGCCGAGACGGCCGTGTTCAGCACGCGCGACGATCACCAGCCAGACCAGGTCGGCCTGCACCGCCGCGTTGAAGATGTAGAGCTTCGCGACGAAGCCGGCCGTCGGCGGGATGCCGGTCAGCGAGAGCAGGCAGAACGCCAGCACCGCGGCCGGGAGCGGCGCGCGGCGGCCCATGCCGGCGTAGTCGGCGATCTCGTCGCTGCCGGTGCGGTTCGAGATGGCGATGACGGCGAAGAACGCGCCGAGGTTCGTGAACGCGTACGTCGCCAGGAAGAAGACGACGCCGCTCGCGCCGAGCTGCGTGTCGCCGTCCGTCGGTCGCGGAGATCGCGGCGAGCGCCGACGAGGAAGTTGCCCGCCTGCGCGATCGAGCTGTAGCCGAGCAGGCGGTGGATGTTCGTCTGGCGCAGCGCCATCACGTTGCCGACGGTCATCGAGACCGCGGCGAGCACGGCGAACAGGTTCTTCCAGTCGTCGCCGACGAACGTGTTGCGGGCCGAAGCCCTCGAAGAAGATGCGCATGCACGACGGCGAACGCCGCCGCCTTGCTGCCGACGGAGAGGAACGCGGCGACCGGCGTCGGCGCGCCCTGGTAGACGTCGGGCACCCACATCT
Organism: uncultured Chloroflexia bacterium; assembly: GCA_963701135.1. Classification (GTDB taxonomy): domain Bacteria; phylum Chloroflexota; class Dehalococcoidia; order DSTF01; family JACRBR01; genus CAYJMJ01. The sequence goes on along the minus strand of OY969567.1, from coordinate 687,159 downwards.
GGAACGGCACGACCGCCATCTTGAAGCCGAAGCCCGCGGCGAGGAAGACCATGCTGACGATGAGCGCCGAGCGCGATGCCGCTGTCGCCGCGACGCGATCGTGCTGGCGATGCTCGGCGAGCCGTCGGTGCTGACGAGCTGCGTCGTGCCGGAGATGCCGAAGAGGAACGCCATGCCGTACAGGATCACGGCCGACGAGACGGCGCCGAGCAGCAGGTACTTCAGCGCCGGCCTCGCTGCCGCTGGTCGTCGCGCAGGAAGCCGGCGAGGATGTACTGCGAGATGCTCGTCAGCTCCAGCGCGACGAAGATCGTGATCGAGGTCGCGCGCGCCGGCCAGCAGCATCATGCCGGCCGTCGCGAGCAGCACCAGCGCGTAGAACTCGCCCTGCGTGCGCCGAAGCGTTCGATGTAGTCGAGCGACGCGAGGATGACGGCGCCGGGACGCCGACGAAGAGGAACGTGAAGAAGATGCTGAAGTTGTCGAGCGCCATCGTGTCGCTGAAGAACGACGCCTGCCGGTCGCGCAGGATCAGCACGACGAGCCAGAGCGCCGACGCGGCGAGCCCGGCGAGCGCCAGCGCCGGCGAGCCAGCTTCTTGCGGCTCGCGCGGCGTCATCAGGTCGGCGATCAGCATGACGCCCGGCCGTGACGAGCACCGCGACGATCGGGCCGAGGCGGTCGAGATCCTGCAGCATCAGCTCAGCACCTTCACGATGTTGATGATGCCCTGTTCGAGCACGTCGACCATGCAGCGCACGGACAGATGCCGACGGCGATGATGACGACGACGAGCGCCGCCATCGGCACGCTGCTCCCACCAGTTGTTCGCGTCGGGCAGCGCCGCCCAGCGCTCGTTCTTCGGGCCGAAGAAGACGCGCTGGATCATCCAGAGTGATGTAGCCGGCCGAGAGCAGGATGCCGAAGACGGCGATGATCGTCGGCACGCGTGTACGTGTCGAAGCTGCCGAGGAAGACGAGCAGCTCGGCGACGAAGCCGGACATCGCCGGCAGGCCGAGCGACGCGAGGCCGGCGATCACCATCACCGTCGCGGCGAGCGGCATCGTGTGCGCGAGGCCGGAGAGCTCGTCGATGTCGCGCGTGTGCGCGCGGTCGTAGATCAGGCCGACCATCACGAACAGCAGGCCGGTGATCGTGCCGTGGGTGAACATCTGCAGCGCCGCGCCGGTGAGGCCGACCTGGCCGAGCGCGGCGATGCCGAGCAGCACGTAGCCCATGTGGCTCACGCTGGAGTAGGCGATGAGGCGCTTCAGGTCCGTCTGGCGCAGCGTCAGCAGCGCGCCGTAGATGACGCTGATCGCCGCGAGCGCGGCGAGCCAGACGCCGTAGTCCTTCGCCGTGTCCGGCATGATGCGTGACGAGGATGCGCAGCATGCCGTAGCCGCCCATCTTCAGCAGCACGCCGGCCAGGATCACGCGAGACCGCGGTCGGCGCGTCGGTGTGGGCGTCGGGCAGCCAGGTGTGCAGCGGGAACGATCGGCAGCTTCACCGCGAAGCCGACGAAGATGAAGCAGAAGATCACCCAGCAGCGGCAGCAGCGCGTCGTTGATGCGTGCTCTGCTGCAGCGCTCACCATGTCGAACGTGCGCACGGGCTCGGCGCTGAACGCCAGCACCAGGAAGCCGACCAGCATGAGCGCCGAGCCGGCGATGGTGTAGAGCACGAACTTCATCGCCGAGTACTCTTTGCGGCCGGTGCCCCAGATGGAGATCAGCAAGTACATCGGCAGCAGCTCGACCTCCCAGAAGAGGAAGAACAGGATCAGGTCGAGCGACGTGAAGACGCCGAGCACGCCCGTCTCGAGCGCGAGCAGCCAGGCGAAGTACTCCTGCGGCCGCAGCTTGACGCCGAACGAGATCGAGCGTCGCGACGACGAAGAGGAACGTCGTCAGCAGCACCATCGTCATGCTGAGGCCGTCGACGCCGATGAGGTACTGCACGTCGAAGCCGGCGGTCGCTCGCGTCGATCCACGTCGCCCGCGACGACGAACTGGAACGGCGTCGGCGATGCCTCGCCCGGGCTGCGGTCGAAGCGCGAACATCAGGACGACGCGACGCGACGAACGACGTCATCGTGGCGATGAGCGCGAGCCACTTCGCGCTGCGCTTCGTCGCTCGCGCGGCACCGTGAGCATGACGACGGCCGCGGCGACGGCCGGGAAGAAGACGGTGAAGACGAGCAGTCCGTTCATCCGTCTACCTCTCCAGCAGCACGAGCATGAGGAACGCCGTGACGACGAGCCCGGCGAAGCCGACGCTGCCGTAGGCCTGCACCTAGCCGGACTGCACCCAGCGCAGACCGTCGCCGACGCGCCGCGTCACCGCGCCGGCGCCGTTCACCGCGCCATCGACGACGTTCGTGTCGAACCACTGCGCGACCGCGCAGACGACGCCGTAGCAGCGCCGTCGCCGCACGATGACGTCCTCGTACAGCTCGTCGATGTAGTACTTGTGCGCGACGAGCGTGTGCACCGGGCCGAACGATCTTCTGCAGCGACTCGGCCGAGATCGACCTTCGCCTGGTAGATCGCGTACGCGAGCGCCGATGCCGGCGAGCGCGAGCGCCGTCGACGCGAGCGCGATCGCCCAGTTGAACGTCTGCGTGGTGCAGCGCCTCGGCCGACGACTCGGCGGCAGCGCGCCTTCGAGCAGATGCGCGAGCCGCTCAGTCGCGTGGTCGGGAAGTTGACGAAGCCGGCGAGCGATCGCCGGCACGGCGAGGATCAGCAGCGGCAGCGCCATCACCAGCGGCGACTCGTGCGGCTTGCCGGCGTGGGCGTCGTGCGATGCGCCGTGCTCCGGCGGCTCGCCGCCCTTGTACTCGCCGTCGAAGGTCAGGAAGATCGCGCGGAACATGTAGAACGCCGTCATGAAGACGACGGCCAGCGCGACGGCGAACAGCAGCTTGTCGTCGTGCCCACGCGGCGCCGAGGATCTCGTCCTTCGACCAGAAGCCGGCGAACGGGAAGATGCCGGCCAGGCTGAGCGAGCCGATGAGGAACGTCGCGTAGGTGATCGGCATGTACTTGCGCAGGCCGCCCATCTTCCGCATGTCGAACGTGCTCGTCGCGTGGTTCACGCGAGCCGGAGCCGAGGAAGAGCAGCGCCTTGAAGAAGGCGTGCGTGAACAGGTGGAAGATCGCCGCGACGTAGCCGCCGACGCCGAGCGCCAGCATCATGTAGCCGAGCTGGCTGATCGTCGAGTAGGCCAGCACGCGCTTGATGTCGGTCATCGACGAGGCCGATCGACGCGGCGATGATCGCCGTGAAGCCGCCGATGTAGGCGACGGTCGTGCAGCGCGTCGTCGGACGCCTCGAAGACCGGGAACATGCGCGCGACGAGGTAGACGCCGGCGGCGACCATCGTCGCGGCGTGGATCAGCGCGGAGACCGGCGTCGGGCCCTCCATCGCGTCGGGCAGCCAGACGTGCAGCGGGAACTGCGCCGACTTGCCGGCGGCGCCGGCGAAGATGCCGAGCGCGAACAGCGTGAGCACGCGTGTCGCTGAGCGCGCCGTGCTGCGCCAGCTCCTGGATCAGCGGGATGTTGAACGTGTCCGGTCTTCGTCCAGATCAGCAGGATCGCCGAGCAGGAAGCCGAGGTCGCCGAGGCGCGTGTCGAGGAACGCCTTCTTCGCCGCATCGCGCCGCGGACTGCTTGTGGAACCAGAAGCCGATCAGCAGGTACGAGCCGAGGCCGACCAGCTCCCAGAAGACGTAGACCATGCAGGATGCTGTCGACCAGCACCAGGCCGAGCATCGAGGCGGTGAACAGCGACATGTACGCGAAGTAGCGCGAGTAGCCGCTGTCGCCGTCCATGTAGCCCTGCGAGTAGACCTGCACGAGCAGCGACACCGACGTCACGACGACGAGCATGATCGCGCTCAGGCCGTCGACGCGCAGCGCCGAGGTCGACGCTGAGGTCGGGCCGCCGAGCTCGAGCACGGTTATCGTGCTGATCGTCAGCCACTCGTGCGTGCCGAACGCGCAGCGCGTGGCCGTCGGTGTCGATGACGCTGTCGAGCGCCCAGAGCGAGAACAGGAACGCCGTGCCGATCGCCGCGATCGTCGACGTAGCCGGAGAGCCGCGGGTACGGCTTCGTGATGAAGCGCGATCGTCAGCAGCGACGCCACCGGCAGCAGCAGGATCGCCCAGACGACGCCTTCGGGGATCGTCGGGCAAGCAGCGATCCTAGATCTTCCTCATGATCTCGGCGGCGACGTGCGTCTTGCTGTCGGGCACCCAGATCTCGCGCGGCTGCGACATCGGCGCGTCGCTCGTCGAGCGGCGGCACGACGCGGTTCGACACGCCCTCGGCGTCGAAGAGTTCCTTCCACACCTCGGCGGCGTAGCCGTTCTTCACGTCCATGAGCTTCGACCACATCGTCAGCGCTGCCTCAGTAGCGCTCACCATCGCAGCAGGTCGATCTCGTCGATGTTCGACCGTCTCGCGGTGCTGGTAGACGGCGACGGCCAGCGCCAGCGCGACGGCGGCCTCGGCGGCGGCGACGGTGATCACGAACGACGGCGAAGACCTGGCCATCGAGCGGCCGCGGCGACTCGATGAAGCGCGAGAAGCGAGCAGCGTCAGGTTCACCGCGTTCAGCATCAGCTCGATGCCCATCAGCACGCCGATGGCGTTGCGCTTCGACAGCGCGACGTACAGGCCGATGGCGAACAGCATGCGCGCCGACGACGAGCACGTGCTCGAGCGTGACGCGATGCGAGCAGCAGGCTCAGGCATCGACCTCCTCCTCCTGCGTCAGCACGATCGCGCCGATCATCGCCGCCATCAGCAGCACCGAGGCGACCTCGAACGGCAGCACGTACGGCTTCAGCAACGCCTCGCCGAGCGACGCGGCGGTCGTCGGGAACGCGCCGCGGTCGGCGATGCTGCCAGTCGTGTCGTAGGCGACGAAGACGATGACGGCGAGCACGAGCCCGGCGAGGATCGAGCGCCGGCGCCTGGAACGCCGTCTCGGAGTTCTCGCGGTCGGCGGCGGGCGTCAGCATGACGGCGAACATCATCAGCACGGCGATGGCGCCGGCGTAGATCAGCACCTGCACCACGGCGACGAAGTCGGCCGAGAGCATGATGTAGAGGCCGGCGACGCCGACGAACGTCAGCACGAGGAACAGCACCGCGTGGATCAGGTTCGCGCACGAGCGCGACCATCAGCGCGCAGCCGACCGTCGTGAGCGGCGAGCACCCAGAAGGCGATGACGATGCCGGTGTCGTCGATCACGCGCGCGCCTCCCTGCTCACGCCGCGCGTGCCGCGTCGCGCTCGGCCGTGACCGGCGGGCAGCGACGGCACGTCGATGTCGCGTACAAGCGCGGGCGCGTCGGGAAGCGCTGGAACTTCGGCGCGAAGCATGCGCACGAAGCCGTACGATGAGCACGCACGGCGAGCGCGATGTTGACGACGATGTAGACCGGCGAGCAGCAAGCCGGCGCTCCAGCCCGTCTCCTCCCAGATCAGCACCTCGGCGGCGACCAGCGACGACGTTGCAGGATCGCCAGCGGCATCAGCAACTTCCAGGCGAACGCCATCAGCTGGTCGATGCGGAAGCGCGGCAGCGTGCCGCGCGTCCAGATGAAGAGGAAGTAGAAGACGTAGATCTTGCCGATGAAGATCATCCAGCCGGGACGATCTCGTCGAGCCCGAACAGTCCACCAGCCGCCGAGGAAGAGCGTCGCGATGATCGCCGAGACGGCGACGCGCGTTGATCAGCTCGACGGCGTAGAACAGGCCGAACTTCATGCCCGAGTACTCGGTGTGGAAGCCGGCGACGATCTCCGACTCGGCCTCGGCGATGTCGGCCGGCGTGCGGTTCAGCTCGGCGGTAGACGAGATGAAGTAGATGAGGAACGGCAGCGGCTGCAGCATGATCAGCCACGACCCAGTACGTCTCCTGGAACAGCGACGATGCCGCTGCAGGTTCATCGTGCCGGCGAACGAGCACGACGCCGAGCAGCGCCAGCACGATCGGGATCTCGTAGCTGATCGAGCATGGCGATGACGCGCATCGCGCCGAAGCAGCGCGTACTTGTTGTTCGAGGCCGTAGCCGGCCATGAAGACCGCCAGCGCCGTCGAGCGACGACATGGCCAGCAGGTACAGCACGCCGACGTTGAGGTCGGCGAGACCATGTTCCGGCCCCAGGCAGCACCGCGAAGATGAGCGATGCGCCGGGATGATGAACGACGATCGGCGCCAGGGTGAAGACGAGCGCCGTCGGCGGCGCTGCGGCTGCAGCACTTCCTTCTGCATCAGCTTGATCGCGTCGGCGACCGGCTGCAGCAGGCCGAACGGCCCGACGCGGTTCGGGCCGCGGCGCGACTGCATGCGGCCGATGACGCGCCGCTCGACCCAGATGTTGATGATGGCGACGCCGCCGACGAACGACGAGGATGCCGACCGCGCCGAGCAGCGCCGAGACGACGTAGATCAGCCAGTCCGGGCCGCCCGCGTCATCGATCAGCTCGTGGATCTGCGCCGCTCAGGTTCGAGAGGTCGCGGATGTCGTACCAGTTGTCGGTGATGATCGTCAGCAGCGCGCGGCATCATCGGTCGATCTCCCCGACGTTGATGTCGATGCTGCCCAGCGTGACGATCGCGTCGGCGATCGTCTGGCCGACCGTCATCTCCTTCAGCACGCTGAGGTTGATGAGCGAAGGCGCGCGCACGTGCCAGCGGTACGGCGCCGGGCCGCCGTCGCTGACGACGTAGAAGCCGAGCTCGCCCTTCGGCGACTCGATGCGCGAGTAGGCCTCGCCGGCGGGCGGCCGCAGCGCGAGCGGCACGTCGGTCTTGTGCGGGCCGCCGGGCAGCTCGTGCCAGCGCCTGCCGGATGATGCGCAGGCTCTGCTGCATCTCCTCGATGCGGACGATGAAGCGGTCGTAGCAGTCGCCGTTGTAGCCGACGGGGATGTCGAACGTCGATGCGGTCGTAGACGCAGTACGGGTCGGCCTTGCGGATGTCCCAGGCGATGCCGGCGCCGCGCAGCATCGGGCCGCTGAGCGAGGCGTTGATCGCCATCTCCGGCGTGACGACGCCGACGTCGCGCGCGCGCATCAGGATGATCTCGTTGTCGACGAGCAGCTGCTCGTACTCCTCGAATGCGGTCCGGCAGGTCGTCGTTGACCAGCCGGTCGAGCGCGGGCAGGAACTCGTCCGGGATGTCGAACGCGACGCCGCCGATGCGCATGTAGTTCGTCGTCAGGCGCGCGCCGCAGGTCATCTCGAACAGGTCGAGGATCTTCTCGCGCTCGCGGAACATGTACATGACGGGCGTCTGCCAGGCGCCGCAGTCGTTGATGAAGGTGCCGTTCGCCATGCAGTGGCTGGCGATGCGCTGCAGCTCGGCGAAGATCACGCGCAGGTACTGCGCGCGCTCCGGCACCTCGATGCCGGCGAGCTTCTCGACGGCGAGGCAGTAGCCGAGGTTGCCGGTCATCGCCGCCAGGTAGTCCATGCGGTCGGTGAAGGGGATGTTCTGCGTGTAGGTGCGCTCTTCGGCCAGCTTCTCCATGCTGCGGTGCAGGTAGCCGACGACCATCTTCGCGTCGACGATGCGCTCGCCGTCGATCTTGCGCGACCATGCGGAACACGCCGTGCGTGGTCGGGTGCTGCGGCCCGATGTTGACGTCGACGGGCTCGGTCTTGATCGGCACGACGTCCTCTGGCGGGCTACTGCGCCGCTGCCCGGGTTCGCGCGGGCGGAACTCCTGCCCCGTCTGGCCCGGGCACCTGCTTCGGGAACTGGCTGAGGCCGGGCTTCTGGCCGCCGGGCAGCGCCATGAAGTCCTTGCGCAGCGGGTGGCCGGGGAACGCGTCCCAGAGGAAGAGCCGCGTGAGCTCGGGGTGGCCCGTCGAAGCGACGCCCATCAGGTCGTAGACCTCGCGCTCCTGCAGCCTCGCGCCGATCCAGAGCGGGTGATCGACGGCACCTCCGGCTGCTCGTGGTCGGCCGGCACCTTCACCTCGAAGATGTGGTTCTGCGCGAGCGACGCGAAGTGGTAGACGACGTCGATGCGCGTGATCATGTCGACGCTGCACAGCTGCACCAGGAACTTGCCGTCGAGCTCGCTCGTCGTCGCGGATGACGCGCATCGCCTCGAACGCGCGCGCCGGCTCCAGCACGACGTAGCCCGGCGGCGACGTCGCGCACGGCGCCGGGCAGCGCGCGCGCGGATGCGCTCGGCGACGTGCTGGCCCGGAGAGCGTGACGGTGACGGGATGCGGCACTAGATCCACTCCATGGCGCGCTTGCGCCAGGCGTACGCGTAGCCGACGACCAGGATCGCCGATGAAGATCATCGCCTCGACGAAGGCGTAGACGCCGAGCTGCCGGTAGGCGACCGCCCACGGGTAGAGGAACACCGCCTCGACGTCGAAGACGACGAACAGCAGCGCGAACAGGTAGTAGCGGACGTTGTAGCGGACCTGCGCGTCGCCGATGGGCACCATGCCGCACTCGTAGACCGACTGCTTGATGGGGTCGGGCTTCGCTGGGGCGGATCTTGAAGACGCCCAGCGCGACCGACGCGACGATGGGGATGAGCGGGAAGATCACCGCGAAGACGAGGAGAAATCCGGCCCGGCCGAACTGCTCGATCAAGGGATCGCTCTCCCGCTCGCCAGAGACTTTGTGAATTTCGACGCTATCTGGCAGCGAATCCTATCACAGCGTCCCTCGCTACGAACAACAGAGCGGAAGCCGCTGGAGACTCCGCGGCAGGTTCCGGGTAGGGGTTCGAAGGCGCCGGCCGCGAATTGTCCCTTAGGTGGCGTTTCGCCCTCAAGTAAGGGATTTCCCTGCCGATTGCTCCAGTAGCAGAAGGAAACAAGTTCTGGAGGTATCGATATGGCCCGCTTCATTCCCGCCGCGCTTGTCGCGCTCAGCATTCTCGCCGACGACCGCCGTCATGGTCGCGCCCTGGACCTGGCACTAGACGCGGCAGGCCGCCAGGGCGGCCGCCACGAGTGAAGGGCCGTCCTGAGACCTGGCCCGCAAGACAGCGATGCCCCCGCCGCGGCGGGGGCATCTCATTTCCGGAGGGCGCCTGACACTCCGCCGCGAGGTCGATACTCCTCCGCTACGGCGCCTCGGGCGCCTCAGCGCAAGGAGCATCGCTCGATGAACGCTCGACGGGCCTGCTGTGCGGCGACTCGCGCTGGCGCTGGTCGCTGTGCCAGTTCGGCGTCATCCGCTTGGCGCCGTCGGAGCACGGCCGTGCGCATCGTGCTGCCGGCGACGATCGCGGCCGTGCCCGCTCGCGCTGTGGCCGTACCGCAGCGCGCTGGGCGTCTGGGTGATGTTCGTGGGACTCGCGGCGAACCTTGCGGCGATCCTGGCGAACGGCGGCCTGATGCCGATCGAGCGCCGCACGGTGGTGGAAGCCGTCGGCGAGGCGAGCGCGCGCGCGCTACGCCACCGGCGCGTGGATCCGTGGCTCGAAGGACGTGCTGGTGGCGCCGGGCAGCGGCCGCCTGGTCGCGCTCGGCGACAGCATCGTCGTCCGGTTCGGGCGGCGGCGGCGTCGTGGCGAGCCCGGGCGACATCGTCGTCTGGGCGGGGCTCGCCGTCCTGGCGGCCGAGGCATCGGTCGCATGGCAGCGCCAGTACGCGCAGGTCGCCGGGTGCTGCACCTCGAGGTCCGCCCGGCGCGCGTGGCCGCGAGCGGGCGGAGGGAGGCGCAGCCACGTTGCCGTGACGCGCCACCCCGCCACCAACCTGAGGTCCTGCGACAGCGAGGGCAAGATCTGTCGCAGGCCCCAACACAGCACATCGTAGGCGCGCGCTCTGACCAGATTCTCGACCAGGATTCAGGCCGTCAGAGCGCCGCGTTCGGCGGTGAGAGCGCCGCCTTGCAGGCCAGACGCGTCCGCGGACAAGGACAGGCCCGGAGCGCGCTCCGGGCCTGCGTCTTCGTTATGTCGCCTGACTGGCCGCTACGGGGCGATGGCGTCGACCTTCGCGCGGGCGCCGGCCTTGTCCTTGTACCAGAGGCGTTGATCTCGGTGTACGCCTTCAGGTTGTCCGGCACGTCGTCCTCGGCGAAGATCGCGTTCACCGGGCAGGCCGGCTCGCAGGCGCCGCAGTCGATGCACTCGTCCGGGTCGATGTACAGGATCTTGTCGTCGTCGCCCTCGTCGTGGATGCAGTCCACCGGGCAGACGTCGACGCACGAGCGGTCCTTCGTGCCGATGCAGGCTTCGGTGATGACGTAGGTCATGGAGGTGCTCCTCTGAATCCGTTCTCGCGAAGTCCGGCGGCATTGTAGGCACGCGATCCGGGCTAAGTGAAGGGGTTTACGCAAGTCATTAGCTTGCTTTATTACGGCAATTCGCGTGACGACACGCTGCTCGACGCCGGCCGCCGCGGCGAACCGTCGCGACCGCCGGCCGCGCGTAGACTAGGCGTCCAGTGCGACGGCGCACGGCCGCAGCACAGAGACGGAGGTCACGATGCTCAGCATCGGACAGCAGGCGCCGGACTTCGACCTGGAGGACGAGAACGGCAACAGCGTGCGGCTGGCCGACTTCCGCGGCAAGTCCGTCGGTCGTGCTGATGTTCTACCCGGCCGACAACACGCCCGGCTGCACGAAGCAGCTCTGCGCCGCGCGCGACGACTACGACAAGTACGTGGCGGCGGGCGTGGCGGTCTTCGGCGTCAACCCCGGCAGCGCCGCGACGCACAAGAAGTTCTCGGAGAAGCACGGCTTCAAGACGCCGCTGCTGCTCGACGACGGCGGCAAGGTCTCGCGCGCGTACGACGCGCTGATGCCGATCCCGATCGTGACGCTGGTCAACCGCACCGTCGTCGGCATCGACCGCGACGGCGTCGTGCGCTTCTACGAGCGCGGCATGCCGTCGACGGCGACGATCCTCGGCGCGATGGCGGGCGGCAGCCGTCGGCCGTAGCGTCGCCGCAGGCACGCGAACGTCGGACTCGATGCGACGCGAGAAGGCGCCGCCATCCGGCGGCTCTTCGTCGCGTTCGCCGACGGCGACGCGCGTCTACCCGGGCATCCAGCCGGCGCGCTTCACGAGGAAGTACTCCAGCGAGTCGGCCAGCGCGAGCCACGACGCCTCGATGATGTCGGTGCTGGCGCCGACGGTGCGTCCAGAAGCGCTCGCCGTCGCGTCGATTCGATCAGCACGCGCACGGCGGCGCTGGTGCCGGCGGCGCTGTCGATGATGCGCACCTTGAAGTCGACGAGCTTGACCGCGTAGATCGTCGGGAAGAACTCGACGAGCGCCTTGCGCACGGCCGCGTCGAGCGCGTTCACCGGGCCGTTGCCCTCGGCGGCGGTCTGCAGCAGCTCGCCGTCGATGCGCACCTTCGCCATCGCCTCGGCCTGCATCTCGCGGTCGTGCGTCGGCGTCGGCGGCGGCGCGGCGCTCGACGATCCAGAAGTCGTCCAGCTCGAACGGCGGCGCGTAGCCCGGCCGCGCGCGGCGCACGAGCATCTCGAACGACGCCTCGGCGCCCTCGAACTGCGTAGCCCTTCGCCTCCTGCTCGTTGACCAGCTCCTGCAGCGCGCGCGCTTCGTCGCGCGATCAGCTCGAACTCGATGCCGCGCTCCTTCAGCTTCTGCTGGACGCCGCTGCTGCCGCCCAGCTCCGAGACGAGCAGGCGGCGCGAGTTGCCGACGGACTCCGGCGGCACGTGCTGGTAGCTGACGTCCGTCTTCAGCACGGCGGCGACGTGCAGGCCGCCCTTGTGCGTGAACGCGCTCGCGCCGACGTACGGCTGGTACGGGTTCGGCACCATGTTCACGATCTCGCTGACGTAGTGGCTGACGTCGGTGAGCATCGCGAGCTGCTCGTCGCTGACGACGTCGATGCCCGAGCTTGAGCTTGAGGTTGGCGATGATGCTCATGAGGTTGGCGTTGCCGCAGCGCTCGCCGTAGCCGTTGACGCAGCGCCTGCACCTGCACGCACGCCCTCGTCGACGGCGGCGAGCGTGTTGGCGACGGCGAGGTCGGCGTCGTTGTGCGTGTGGATGCCGAGCGGCGACATCGACCTCCGCCTTGACGGCGCGGATGGCGTCGACGAGCTGCTCGCGTCGTCATGCCGCCGTTGGTGTCGCAGAGCACGAGGCAGATCGCGCCGGCGCTGGCGGCCGCCTTCAGGCAGCTGCAGCGCGTACGTCGCGGTCGGAGTAGAAGCCGTCGAAGAAGTGCTCGGCGTCGAAGAAGACGGTGCGGCCGTTGCTCTGCGATGAAGCGCACGGAGTCGGCGATCATCGCCAGGTTCTCTTCGAGCGACGTCTCGAGCACGTCGCGGACGTGCAGGTCGCTGCGTCTTGCCGACGAGCGTGACGACGGGCGTGCGCGCGTCGAGCAGCGCGCGCAGGTTGGCGTCGGTCGCGGCGTCGCCGCCGGCCTTGCGGGTCGAGCCGAAGGCGGCGAGGCGCGCGTTCTGGAGGTTCAGCGACTGGGCGCGGACGAAGAACTCGGCGTCCTTGGGGTTGCTGCCGGGCCAGCCGCCCTCGATGTAGTGGACGCCCAGCTCGTCGAGCTTGCGGGCGATCTTGAGCTTGTCCTCGACGGAGAGCGACATGCCCTCCATCTGGGCGCCGTCGCGCAGCGTCGTGTCGTACAGTTCGAGCTTCATGGGATCGGTTGCTCCTGAGTGTCCCGCCAGTATAGGCACCGGCGGATCGGCCTGCCTATCGGGGAAGTGGAAGGCAGCCGATGGCGCCCCGCGGCGATGAACCGCGGGTTGTGTGCACCTCAGGAGTTCGGATCAGCGTTCATGTGGGCGCATGGTAGCACACGGCCGCCGCGCACCGCGTGTCGGCGTTTCCAGTCTCGGCAGCCGCCGTTACCTGTACGCCGAGGTGCACCGTGAGCTCCGAGCGGCCGCCCGACGACAGCACGCCCGACGCCGCTCCTCCGGCGGACGGCGCGCCACGCCCCGACGATCGCGCTCGCGGCGCGATCGCCTGCCACGCCGCGTCCGCGCGCGCGATGAGGCCGACCTCCTCAGCAGACCCACCCTCGCCGCCGAGCGGCGAGCCCGCCGACGCAGGCGAACGCATCCGGCTACCGCGCCGGCGGCCGGAGCTCAACGTCGAGAGCGACCGAGATCATCCGCGGCGCGAAGCCGGGCTCGCGGTTCGCGCGCCGCGTCGCGCACGCGAGCGGCGACTTCGAGCGCGGCGAGGACGAGGGCACGTTCCGCGCGACGCACGCGCGCGACGGCGCCGCGCACGCTCGCCGGAGTCGCTTCTGGCGCTCGATCCGCAAGGCGTCATGGTCGGCGCGCCGATCTCGTCGGAGGACGCCGAGCAGCAGCGGCTGCTCGAAGGTCGAAGGCGCTCGCCGTCTTCTCGTCCGACGCGCTCTCGTCGAGCGCGTACGCGACGGACGAGATCCTGCTCGTGCTGGTCGCCGCCGGCACGGGCGCGCTCACGCACTCGATCGCGATCGCCATCGCGATCTGCGGCGCTGCTGGCCGATCGTGACCTTCTCGTACCGCCAGACGATCCGCGCGTACCCGAGCGGCGGCGGCGCGTACATCGTCGCGCGCGACAACCTGGGCGACGTCGCCGGGGCTGACGGCGGCGGCCGGGCTCTCGGTCGGCTACATCCTGACCGTCGCCGTGTCGATCGCGGCCGGCGTCGTGGCGGTCGTGTCGGCGTATCCCGGAGCTGCGACGGCGTAGCGCGTGCGATCGCGGTGGTCGCCGTGCTGATCATCACGCTGCTGAACCTGCGCGGCATCCGCGAGTCGGGACGATCTTCGCCATCCCGACGTACGGTTCGTGGTCGACGTTCGTGCTGCTGATCGTCGGCGGGTTCGTGCGTGCTGCTCGATCGGCCTCAGCAGCGTGCCGCACGAGCCGTCGTCGCGGATGGCACGAGGCGGGCACGGCCGGCGTGAGCTGGTTCCTGATCCTGCGCGCGTTCTCGTCCGGGTCGGCGGCGCTCACGGGCGTCGAGGCGATCTCCAACGGCATCCCGGCGTTCAAGAAGCCGGAGCCGAAGAACGCGGCCGCCACGCTGATGTGGATGGCGATCATCCTCGGCGTGCTGTTCCTCGGCATCACGGTCCTCGCGCACCAACTCGGCGTGCGGCACTCGGACGAGATGTCCGCGCCGGCGCAGATCGCCGAAGACGGTCTTCGGCGACGGCGCCGATCTTCTACACTGATCCAGGCGTTCACGGCGCTGATCCTGTTCCTGGCGGCGAATACCGCTTACGCCGACTTCCCGCGCGCTCGGCTCGATCCTGGCGCGCGACCGCTTCCTGCCGCACCAGTTCCTCGTTCCGCGGCGACCGGCTGGCGTTCTCGAACGGGATCCTCGTGCTGGCGGCGCATCGGTCGCGCTGCTGGTCGTCGTTCGACGCGAGCGTCAACCGGCTGATCCCGCTCTACGCGTTCGGCGTGTTCCTGTCGTTCACGCTCTCGCAGAGCGGCATGGTCGTGCACTGGCTGCGCGTCAAAGGAGGCGGCTGGAAGTCGAGCATCGTCATCAACAGCATCGGCGCCGTCGACGACCGGCGTCGTCGCGGTGATCATCGTCGGCGGCACCAAGTTCGCGGAGGGCGCGTGGATCGCGATGGTGGCGATCATGGTGCTCGGCTGATCTTCCTCTGGACGATCTACCAGCACTACAGCCGGCGTGCGAACGCGAGCTCGACAGTACGGCCGACGACGTGATCATCGAGACGCGACGGCAGGCCAGCGCGGCCAGGCCGGTGCTCGTGCCCGTCGACGAGCTCAACCGCGCGACGTCGTGCGCACGGTCGAGTACGCCGCACCGTCTCGCCCAACGTCACCGCGCTGCACATCACCGACGACCTCGAGAGGCGGGCAGCGCCTGCGGCGGATGTGGGAGAGCGCGATCCTCGACGTGCCGCTGGTGCTCATCGAGTCGCCGTTCCGCTCGTTCGTGCGCCGGTCGTCTCGTACATCGACGCGCTCGGACAGGGCCGATCCGCGGCAGTACGTGACGGTCGTGCTGCCGGAGTTCCGTACGCGCTGGCCGTGGCAGCGCATCCTGCACAACCAGTCGGCGCAGCGGCTCAAGAAGGCGCTGCTGGACCGCCCGAATACGGTCATCATCGAAGTGCCGTACCATCTGGAACGTGACTCTCGGCCTGCTGTTACCTGTCGCGCCGTGGCGCGTTACGATCGTGCTGGATCGCATGTCCGAACGGCGGCGTTACCACGCAACACGCACACCTCCCCGGCCACACCTCCCGCGCGCGCGACGGAGCCGCGCGCATCGCGCCGCGAGCTTCCGCCGAGGCCGCGCGTGGCTGACGAACCCCAGCCAGCACCACGACGACGAGGAGCCAGCCGCGCGTCCGCGTGCCGCGCAAGCGCGCCGGCATCCCGGACGTCGAGAGCACCGAGATCATCGCGGGCGCGAAGCCGGGAACGCGGTTCGCGCGACGCGTGCGCGCGGGCGAGCGCCGCTTCGAGCGGGGCGAGGACGAGGGCACGTTCCGCGCCACCGCCGCGCGCCACCGCGCCCCGCACCGGCGCGCAGCGCTTCTGGCGCCGGTCCGCAAGAGTCGCTCGTCGGCTCGCCCATCTCGTCCGAGGAGGCCGAGGAGCAGCGGCTGCCGAAGATCGAAGGCGCTGGCCGTCTTCTCGTCCGACGCGCTCTCGTCGAGCGGCGTACGCCACGGACGAGATCCTGCTCGTGCTCGTCGCCGCCGGCACGGGCGCGCTCACGCACTCGATCGAGATCGCGCTCGCGATCGGCTTGCTGCTGGCGATCGTCACGTTCTCCTACCGCCAGACGATCAAGGCGTACCCCAGCGGCGGCGGCGCCTACATCGTCGCGCGCGAGAACCTGGGCGACGTCGCGGGCCTGACCGCGGCGGCGGCGCTCTCGGTCGACTACATCCTCACCGTCTCCGTGTCGATCGCGGCGGGCGTGTTCGCGATCACGTCGGCGTTCCCGGAGCTTGCACTCCGTCGAGCGTCGAGATCGCCGTCGGCGCTCGTGGCGGTGATCACGCTGCTCAACCTGCGCGGCCTCCGCGAGTCCGGCACGATCTTCGCCATCCCGACGTACGTGTTCATCGTCGCGTTCGCCGTGCTGCTGATCGGCGGCTTCGTCGCGGCTGGCGCTCGACCCGGGCCTGACGGCGCCGAGTCGCCGGAGTCGGCGCTCCACGCCGGCGGGCGCGCCAGAGCCTGACGAGTGTTCCTCGTCCTGCGCGCGTTCGCCTCGGGCTGCGCGGCGCTGACCGGTGTCGAGGCGATCTCGAACGGCATCCCGGCGTTCAAGAAGCCGGAGTCGCAGAACGCCTCGACCACGCTGATGTGGATGGCGGTCATCCTCGGCGTCGTTCTTCATCGGCATGACGATCCTGGCGCACCAGCTCGGCGTCCAGCACGCGGACGAGGTCTCGGTGCCGGCGCAGATCGCCAGCACCGTGTTCGGGCACTACGCCGCTCTTCTACGCCATCCAGACGTTCGACGGCGCTGATCCTGATCCTCGCCGCGAACACCAGCTACGCCGACTTCCCGCGCCTGGGCTCGATCCTGGCGCGCGACCGCTTCCTGCCGCACCAGTTCACGTTCCGCGGCGACCGGCTGGCGTTCTCGAACGGCATCATCGTGCTGGGCGCGCGCGGCGGCGCTGCTGCTCGTCGTCTTCGAGGCGGACGTCGACCAGCTGATCCCGCTGTACGCGTTCGGCGTGTTCGTCTCGTTCACGCTGTCGCAGAGCGGCATGGTGGTGCACTGGCTGCGGCTGCGAGAGCCGGGCTGGCAGCGCAGCATCGTCATCAACGGCGTCGGCGCGGTCGCGACGGCGGTCGTCGCGCTCATCGTCGGCGGCACGAAGTTCACCGAGGGCGCGTGGATCAGCATGCTGGCGATGTTCGTGCTGGCGATTCGCCTTCTTGGCGATCTACCGGCACTACACGGGCGTCGAGCGCAAGCTCGCACGTGCCGCAGCGGCGCGATCGTCGAGACCGGCACGCGGCGCAAGCAGGTGGTGCTCGTGCCCGTCGACGAGCTCAACCGCGCCGTCGCTGCAGCACCGTCGACTACGCGCGCGCGATCTCGCCGAACGTCACGGCGCTGCACGTCACCGACGACCTGGAGCGCGGCGCAGGAGCTGCGCCGCGAGTGGGAAGTCGACGGTGCTCGACGTGCCGCTCGTCCTCATCGACTCGCCCTACCGCTCGTTCGTCGCGCCCGTGCATCTCGTACATCGACGCGCTGGACCGCACCGACCCGGGGCAGTACGTCACGGTGGTGCTGCCGGAGTTCCGCACGGCGTGGCCGTGGCAGCGCTGGCTGCACAACCAGTCGGCGCGGCGCCTGCAAGAACGCGCTGCTGGACCGGCCGAACACCGTCATCGCCGAGGTCCCGTACCACCTGGCGGGCGACGAGGAGATGCCCGTCTGACGCCGGACGCGAAAAGACCAGGGCGCCAAGTCTAGTGACGGGGTTGTCGCGCCCTGGTCCTCTGAAGAAGCCCCGACAACGTGAGTGCTCTTCACGTGGTGGGATTCGCCTTACACCCGCATTATCGGCCGCGATTGTTAAATATGCATAAGCGGCGGCCTAAGAATCCGTGCTTGACGGTCGCAGATTCGGACGCGGCCGACAGCCTACGATTGGAGCGGCGCCGGGCAGGTGCCTTATAGTGGGGCTTACGCCGAACGCAGGAGTAACGGGTGATCAAGCGCCTCAAGTGGAACATCATCGCCCCGTGGCGCTGCTGGCGGCGCGCGCTGGCAGCCGTCGTCTGGCTCGACGTATCGACGGGCGGCGACGCCACGCCGCAGCCGCCGCTCGGCGAGATCGGCACGCCGGTGCGGCAGCGCCGTACGTGCTGCCGACGCGCGACGCCGATCGGCGCCGCAGCCGACCGCCGAAGCCGCGGCCGACCTTCGCGCCGCCAGCGGCAGCGTGCGCAAGGGCACGCCCGCCGAACGCGACGAGAAGCGCCGGACCGACCTGCTCCTGCTGCTCGACGCGGCGAACAAGGTCAAGGCGCGCGACGGCGCATACCCCTCGACGAACGGAACGTCCAGACGCTCTGCAAGTACAAGGACATCGACGTCGGCTGCAAGCTCCAGGCAGCCTGACCGGCGGCGAGCTGCCGACGACCCGCTCGGCAACGAGAACGGCTACTGGTACCAGTCCGACGGCGACACCGTGAAGTTCTACGCGACGCTCGAAGGCGACGTCGCCGAGGAGCTGCAAGTGCCCGACGAGCGACGCGGAGCTCAAGAAGCACGACAACCTCATCTGCATCACCGCGCCGTGACGGCCGTACGCTCGCGCGGCCGCAAGGATTTCGCACGATCCCGCCGATCGCGCGTGATATCCTGACTCGCAGCACATCACGCAAGAGGATCACGCGCATGGCTCTTGACCTGTTCAACCGGCGCGGCAAAGGAAGACCGCGAGCGCTTCGGCGAGCGCCTGCCGCCCGGCCAGAAGCTGACCGACGGCTGGCCGGTGCTGCACTACGGCGGCATCCCCGCCATCGACCTCGCGACGTGGAAGTTCTCGATCGTCGGCCTCGTCGAGGAGGAGGTGCACTTCACCTGGGACGAGTTCATGGCGCTGCCGCAGACGACGCTGCGCTCGGACATCCACTGCGTCACGCACTGGAGCAAGTTCGACAACGACTGGACCGGCGTGAAGTTCACGGACCTGCATGCAGCGCGTCAAGCGTGAAGCCCGAAGCGAAGCACGTGATGGTGCACAGCTACGGCGGCTACACGACGAACGTCTCGCTCGCGGAGCTGATGGACGACGACGTGCTCTTCGCGCACACGCACAACGGCGAGCCGCTGACGAAGGAGCACGGCTGGCCGCTGCGCCTGGTCGTGCCGAAGCTCTACTTCTGGAAGAGCGCCAAGTGGGTGCGCGGCCTCGTCTTCATGGACGACGAGAAGCCCGGGCTTCTGGGAGATGTACGGCTACCACATCCACGGCGACCCGTGGACCGAAGAGCGCTACTCGTAAAACCAGCGCGGGCGCCGGACATGTGCCTCGCACGAGCGCGGCCGGCGATTGCGGGCCGCGTTTGCTGTTCGCGGCACCGTTCATTTCGATTATCCAATCGTGTCGCTTCGCGGAGCGCGTCGTGTAATTGACAATACTTCAACATTGACCGCATGGTATGCGGGATGGGGGTATCAGACAGGTATTCTGCAGGAGGTACACCCATGTTCCGGCCATTCCACATCTTCGCCCGCTTCGCATCCGCCAACAGCAAGCGGCTCGCGCTGCTCGCCGCGGCCATCGCGCTCACGCTTCTCGTGAGCGGATCGAGCGGTGACGCATCTTCCGGCCGCACGGTGCGGACCAGCGGCGACGAGCAGTTCGTGCCCAACGCCAAGATCATGGCTACGCTGAGGTTCACGCCCGGTCACGTCACGGTAAAGAGCGGCGAGGACCTGACGCTCGTGCACGACGACAAGACCGAGGAACCGCACACGTTGAGCATCGTCAACGCCAACGAAGTTCCCGGGGACATCGAAGCAGTGTTCGGCTGCGGCGAGCCGGGGACGGTGTGCGACGACGTCTTCCAGCTCTTCGTATCTGAGCCCACGTCCTCCACGTTCGTCGAGGGGCCCGCCACCGGCGCCGGTATCGACGGCAGGCTCGATACGCTGTTCGTCGTGCCGGGCGAGGACGTGACGGAGCCGGTCACGGCGCCTTCCGGCTCGACGCTGTACTTCATCTGCGCCATCCACGCGTGGATGCAGGGCGCCATCGACGTGAAGTAGGGGCATGTCGCCGGGAGCGCCGCACGCGGGCGCTCCCGGCTTCTCCCACTCCCACGCCTGGAGCGACAGGGGCCGCGCTTGCCCCGGCAGCCCACCCGATATAGTCTCGGGAGAACTTGCGAGCGCAGTCTCCGGGGGCTATTTGCCGTCGTTCACCCTCGTCCCGCACAAGGTCTCGACGCGATTCACCGACCCCATCGTCTCGCCGCTCGCCGCCGTCGGCGTGACGCCGAACATGATCTCCGTCGGCGGGGTTCGCCGGGAACGTCGCGGCGGGCTGCCTCGCCGCGGGCGGACACTTCCTTGCCGCCGGCATCGCTCATGCTCGTGTTCAGCGCGCTCGACCTGCTCGATGGCGCGCTCGCCCGCAAGACCGGCACCGTCACGAAGTTCGGCGCCGTGTTCGACTCCGTGCTCGACCGCCTGTCCGAGGCGGCGGTGCTGGGCGGCCTGCTCTTCCACTACACGCAGACCGGCGGCCACACGCAGGAGATCGTGCTCTGCTACGCCGCGATCGTCGGTTCGATCATGGTGAGCTACGTGCGCGCGCGCGCCGAGGGCATCGGCCTGACGCTGCGCGAGGGGCTGTTCACGCGCGCCGAGCGCGTGCTGCTGCTGGGCGGCGCGCTGATCATCGGCCACGGCGTCGTGCTGTGGGCGCTGTGGGTGCTGGCGGTGCTCTCGCACTTCACGGCGGTGCAGCGCGTGTTCAGCGTGTGGCAGCAGCTTTCATCGGACGATGGCGAGACGGCGGGGTAGCGTGGCGGTTGATTTCGGAGCGCGTGTGACAGCGCGGATACGACCACCGCATGACCACGACCGCCGTCGCCGATGACGCGCGCGCGACCGGCGCCCTCGCTCACGCCGCGATGCCGTCACGCCGGGCGCTGAACTTCGACCTGACGCAGCCGCTGGCGTTCGTCGCGCTGGCGTTCGCGTACGTCGCGAGCCGCGCGCCGTTCATCAACATCGGCTACGGCACGGATCCGGACGCCTGGCGCGTGGCGCTGTCGGGCTACTGGCTCTGGGACCACCACGAGTTCTACCCGTCGCGGCTGCCCGGCTATCCGGTGCCGGAGCTGGCGAGCGCCGCCGTGATCAAGGGCGGCTGGCTCGCGACGAACTCGCTGACGCTGCTCGTCTCGCTGCTCGGGCTGTGGTTCTTCGCGCGCATCGTCGCGAAGCTCGAGCTGCCGAACCGCGGCGCTCATCGTCGTCGGCTTCGCGTTCACGCCGCTGCTGTGGATCAACAGCATGACCACGATGGACTACATGTGGGCGCTGACGTTCCTGCTCGGCTGCTACTACTTCCTGCTCAATGGCCACGTGTCGATTGCCGGGCGTGATGCTCGGGCTCGCCGCCGCCTCGCGGTCGACGTCGATCCTGTTCGTCGTGCCGTTCGCCGTGTACATGGTGCGCGACGGGCGGCGGGCGACCTGCGCGACTTCATCGTCTGGTCCATCGCCGTTCCGATGGTCGCCTACCTGCCGATCATCTGGAAGTACGGCCCGAGCTTCCTCGGCTTCTACGACGCGAAGGTCGGCTACCTGAACGTGCTGCGGCTTCTCGCGAAGGACTGCCTCGGGCTCCTCGGCGCGACGGCCGTCCTGGCGGCGGTGCTGGTGAGCCTGCCGCGGCTGGTGCGGCTCCCGTCCGACTTCATGCGCGACAAGAACGTGATGGTGTGGGTGCTCGCGATCGCCATCACCGTCGTGGTCTTCCTGCGGCTGCCGCACGAGTCCGCGTACCTGATCCCGCTCTACCCGTTCGGTTTCCTCATGATGGCGCGGTATTTCAGCCGCTGGGTGCTCGCGGGCGCCGTGGCGGCGATCCTGCTCGCCGGCTTCGTCGACATCGGCACGCACGGCGCGGACCTCGACGCCCAGGCGCTGCGGCACGCGCGCATCGGCGAAGGCCTGGTGCTGTCGAACCGCTCGACGATGCGGACGCAGATCGGCTTCTCGCACGACATAAAGAAGCTGGAGATCGCCGATCACAGCATCGTCATGATCGGGTTCTCATATCCCGCAGTTCGCGGTGCTCAACCGCGACCGGCTCCACATCGACATCCTCGACAAGGACACAGTCGTCGATCAGCCAGCTCTCCGACAAGGGCAAGGCCGTCGACACGACGCACAACATCTGGTACGTGTGGCTGCTCGACTACGAGGACTTCCAGAAATACCTGGGCCAGAAGTACAACATCTACTACACGCAGGATGCCGGCCGCAGCACCGTCGCGCTGTACGACTTCCGTCCCGGCTTCTTCAACGTGCCCGGCGCACCCAGCATCACCTTGCTCGACCTCGGCCGCGGGCCGTCGGGCAGCAGCGGTGCCGCACGCACCGACCGCTAGATGGACCTCGCGTACCTCGCGACGCAGTACGGCGACACGGAGAAACTGCGCACGCGCATCGAAGCGCACGCGCGCTACAGCGAACAGACCCAGGACTTCCACGCGTGGCTGTTGCCGCATCTCGATGCCGCGCCCGGCATGACGGTGCTCGATGCCGGCTGTGGTTCGGGAGCGTATCATCCGCACATCGCCGCGCTGGGCGTGCGGATCGTCGCGGCCGATATGTCGCCGGGCATGGTCCGGGAGGCGCGCGCGCAGGCGATCGAGCAGCGCCTGCACGTCGATGCGCTGGCCGCCGACGCGCAGCTTCTGCCGTTCCGCGGCAGCTCGTTCGACCGCGTGATGGCGAACCACATGCTGTACCACGTGCCGGATCAGCCGCTGGCGTTGCGCGAGATGCGGCGCGTGCTCCGTCCGGGGGGCCGCGCCGTCTTCTCGACGAACGCCGCGGACAACGGGCGCCGCATCGACGAGATGCACGAGGCGGCGACGCGGGCCGCGGGGCTGACGACGCGGCCGCGCGACCCGTTGAGATTCTCGCTGGACGACATCGACCTCGTCCGTGCGGTCTTCCCGGCGGCCGAGGTGTTCGGGCGCAAGGACGCGTTCGTATTTCCCGACGCGGCGGCGGCGCTCCGCTACTATGCGACGTTCGGGCCGGACGCGATCGTCGACCCGCCCGCGGACCGCGGTCACGCGGCGGTGCTGCTCGAATCCGTGGCGTGCAAGATCGAGGAAGTCATCGAGCGGGAAGGTGTGTTCCGGGTACCCAAGAATGCCGGTTGCTTCGTCGCGACGGTCTGACGTTACATCCGCCGGCGCACGAGGACGATTGCGCCACCCGCGAGCACGAGCACCAGCACGGCGAGCGCGGCGATCACGACGATCGTCGTCGTCGAGCCGCCGCCACCGGAGCCCGATGACTTCGACGACGGCGGCGTCGCCTTCGCCGCCGGTGTCGAGCCTGAGCGTGCCTCCGCCGTCGATTGCGGCGTCGCCGTGGCGCTGGCCGCGCGCGGCGCGAGGCCGACGGACGCGCGCCACTCGTTCTCAAGCCCGAACTGGTCGAAGCCGTAGACCGCATGGAACGCCTTGTCCACCGTCGAGCCGTCCTTGAACGTCTTGAGCAGCGCGGCGAACTTGTCCGCGCCGTACGTGTCGACGAGATACTTGACGATCGAGCCGGCCTCGCCGTAGTACAGCCCAACCGTCGCGCCGCTCGAGCCCGAGGCCGACGAGTTCAGCTCCTTCATCGACAGCACGCGGTCCGACGCGGATCGCCGCCTGCAGCGCGGAATCGTGACCGGCGAGCGGGCGCGCCTGCGAGAACACGGAGATGCCCTCGTTCAACCACCCGGGCACCTCGAACGGGCCCTTCGTCGCCTCCCGCGTGACGATGTGCGCGACCTCGTGCCGCGCGATGTCGAGCGTGGCGACGTCGGCCGACACCATCGCCGTGTCGGAGTAGACGACCTCGCCGAGCACCTGGACGCCGCGCCCCGCGCCGCCGGGCGCGATCGCCGGCTGCATCTCCTCCGCCGTGGTGTAGAGGAACACCTTCACCGGGAACGTCACCTGCGTCTTCTCCAGCGCGCCGACGCGGTCGAGCGTGTCCGCAACGGCGTCCAGCACCGCCTGCGCCTGGCTTCGCGTGCCGGAGTGGTAGTACAGCGTGACGTTGTCACGTTGCAGCGTCTCGAAGGTGAAGCGCGTGTCGTCATGGACGTACAGCGCATCGGGCGTCGACAGCTTGTTGCCGGCGGCGTCCGTGATCTCCCAGTGGTACGTGATCTCGGCGCCGGGGATGATGAAGATGCCGCGACCGCTGGTGAGCGTGAACGAGCAGTTCACCGTCGCGGCGCCGGTACAGTCGGCGACGCCCGACGCGCCGGTGCCGTCGGGCGCGAGCTGGTAGCGCAGCCGCGCCTCCTTCGTCTCGGCCGGGGCGGTGAACGATACGGTGAACGTCACGCCCTTCGGGAACTCGTTGCGCGGCGCCTCGGCGACGACGCTGATCGCCTGCTGCGCCGACGCCGCCGGCGCCGGCACGACGCGCGTGCACACGAGCGCGAGGATAATCGATGCGAGGATGAGTGTCTTACGCAGCATCGGCCCCCATGGTCGTCTTCAAGTACGCCTTGATCAGTTCGTCCAGGTCGCCTTCGAGCACGCCCGCGGCATCGCTCGTCTCGTAGCCCGTGCGGTGGTCCTTCACCATCTTGTACGGGTGCAGCACGTAGCTGCGGATCTGGTTCGCCCAGCCCGCGCTCACGTGCTCGCCCTTGATCTTCGCCTGCGCCTCGGCATGCTTCCGCAGTTCGATCTCGATGAGCCGCGCTTCGAGCACGCGCATCGCCGACTCGCGGTTGCGGTGCTGCGACCGCTCGTTCTGGCACGTCACGACGATGCCCGACGGCAGGTGCGTGATGCGGATGGCGGTGGAGTTCTTCTGGACGTTCTGGCCGCCGTGGCCGCTCGCGCGGTAGACGTCGACGCGCAGGTCGTCGGGGTTGAGCTTCACCTCGGCGGCGTCGCCGGCCTCCGGCAGCACCTCGACCAGCGCGAACGACGTGTGACGCTTGTTCTCCGAGTCGAACGGCGAGAGGCGCACGAGGCGATGGACGCCGCGCTCGCTCTTCAGGTAGCCGTACGCGTGCGCGCCGGTGACCTCGACGGTCGCGCTCTTGATGCCCGCCTCCTCGCCCGGCATGAGGTCGATGACCTCCGCGTGGAAGCCGCGGCGCTCGCACCAGCGCAGGTACATGCGCAGCAGCATCTCCGCCCAGTCCTGCGACTCCGTGCCGCCGGCCCCCGCGTGGATGGCGACGATGGCGTTGCGGTCGTCGTACGGGCCGGAGAACGTCAGCTCGAACTCCAGGTCGTCGAGCTGCTGTTCGAGCGCGGCGGCGTCGCGGTCGATGTCGGCGGCGGTCGCCTCGTCGGCCTCCGCCTCGGCGAGGTCGACCAGTTCGAGCAGTTCGCGGGCCTTCGATTCCAGCGTGCGCCAGGTGGTGGTGCGCGCGCGAACCGACGACAGGCGCTTCATGACGTCCTGCGCGGACTGCGGGTCGTTCCAGAACGCGGGGCCGGCCGACTGTGCCTCGAGCGCGGTGGCTTCGGCTTCTAGCGCGGCGATGTCAAAGACGCACCATGACATGCGCGATGCGCTCTCGGAGCGCCTTCAGGCGGTCGCGTAGCTCTTGCATGTCCTGGTGTTCGTCCTCTCGTCGCTGGTTCCCGGCCGCCCACATCGTACCGAATCCGGACGGCGGTGCCAGTCAGGGGCGCGCCGCTTCGATGAGGAAGCGCTCCTCGGTGAGGATGATGCCTTCCGGCGACGAGAGGCCGTCGGCGAGCGCGACCAACGCATCGATGTCGGCCTCCGGGTCGAAACCCGGTACCGTCCAGGGCGCGACGAGCAGCATGTAGACCACATCGCCGAGCGAACCGAACGCCACGCGGGCACGGTGACGTTCCGCCCGCGGCACGTCGAGGCCGGCTGCCCGGAAACCGTTGGCGTAGCCGTTGAAGAGGTCGCCAAAGTGCTGCTTTCGGGGGAAGTACGCGCGCAGCTCCGGCCACTCGTCGGCGCCGCACTGCTGCGTGAGGGCACGTCCGCCGGGTGTGAGGACGCGCGCCATTTCGGCGGGGTCGAGCTCTTCGTGGCGGTCCAGCACGAGGTCGAAGGTTTCGCGCGCGAACGGCAGCGCCATGCTCCGGCAGCGCACGACGTCCGCACCGAGCGGCGCGAGCCGCGTCCGCGCGACGGGCACGTTGGGTTCCCACTCCTCGGTGGCGACGATGCGGGCTCGCGCACGAGCGGCCACGCGCGAGAGCACCTCGCCGCCGCCGGTGCCGAGATCGAGCACGCGTGTCGCCCGGAGCGCGCGCTCGCGGGCCAGGGCCTCGTAGTCCCACGGTGGCGGCGAGTCGAGGTGCCGCGTCGTGAGCCCGGCGTGGCTCCAGCCGGTGTGGCTTCTTGCGCGCTCGATGTACGGCCGCAGCGCGTCCAACGTGCGCCGGCGGCGCAGCGGGTCGATGGATGGCATCACGTCGCGGCACGGCAGGCGCGGACGACGTCGAGCGCGGCGTCTTCGCCGCCCCAGCGCGTCACCGGCTTCTCGTGCGCGACGTACCAGCGCCAGATGCGGTCGCGCACGCCACGGAGCGATGGGCGCGCGTCGAGCGGGACGGCAAGCAGCTTGTGGTCGCCGTCGGCGCGCTCCAGCACGTCGATGACGCGCGCCGCGAGGTGCTCCCCTCGCGCGGGCCGCGTGCCGGAGACGAGCATCACGTCGAGCAACTCGCCGTCCGCGGGGTTCACGACGTCGGCCGAACACCCGTAGTGCACCGGCATCGGGTCGAGGCCGTGGCGGAAGACGACCTCAGCGTCCGCGGCGACCCACTCCCAGCGGCCCTCCTCGCCCGCGCGCTGCTCGATCACGATGTCCAACGTGAGGTCGAGCATGCGGCGCTTCGCTTCGCCGGCCAGGCGGTCGGCGAGGCGCGTCGGCTCGGGCACGCGGTACGACGGCGCGCATCGCAACACCCACTGCTCTGCCGCGGCGAGCGAGATCATGTGGCCGATGGACACGTAGACCGGCTTCACGCCCTCACGCGTCCGCACGAGCGAGCCGATGACCTCGCCGCCGTCGACGAGGTCCGCGCGCGAGCCGCGGGGCGCGGGCGCCATGCCGGGCTCGCCGGTCAGGCGCGACTTCGCGACGCCGATTGCCGGCACGCCGAGCAGCAGCCCCAGGTGGCACGCGAAGCCGAAGCGGCGCGGGTGCGCGTAGCCGTGGCCATCGACCATCAGCAGGTCCGGCGCGTGCTCTACACGCTGGAACGCTTCGAGCAGCGGCGGAGTCTCGCGGAACGACAGCAGCCCCGGCACGTACGGGAACGTCACCGGCGACTCCACGGCGACGCGCTCGACCACTTCGAGCGACGGGTACGCCAGCACGGCGACGGCCGCCGCCGCCCGCCGGTTCGGCTTGTCGAACGCGACGTCCGACCCGGCGATGAAGCGCACGTCGCGCTCACGCGGGCTGCCGCGCGCGACCACGCGCGACGCCAGTTCGCGCTGGAGGAGCATCGCTTCGCGCGGGCTCATGTCCCAGGGGTGCAGTTGCCGGACGCGCATGCCGGGATTGTAAGACGGCGGCTTCGGGCGCGACACTCGCCGTTGCGATTTCACATTGCGATTTCGTCAGTGTCGTAGGACTGTGATTCTGTCCGGTTAGTGGCCTGAGAGAATGTCCTCCTTCTCCATGAGAGGACAGAATCACAGGCCAGTTATCGCGGACAAACTCTCAGGCCAACAACATTGCGATTTCGTCAGTTGACGCGTTACGGGGCAGGCGTTACGATATCGCGGCCATGAACAATCCCACCTGTCACGCGTGTCACGCCGCCCTCGACGACAGCGACAACTTCTGCCGCCAGTGCGGCGTTGCCATCGGTCGCGCGGCATTGCCCGCCGTCCGCGGCTTGGCGGTGCCGGCGGTCTGGCAGCCGCAAGTGTCGCCCGTGGTCAAAGGCGCCGCGGTCATGGCGGCCGGGACGATCGGCCAGTTCGTATTCCGGCGCGTCGTCAGCAGCATGCTCGGCGGCGGCCGGCCGCGGAAGGAGCGCGCCCTCCAGGTGCGGCGCCCGCGCGGCGACGACGGCATGGTGGACGAAGCGCAAGTCATCACCGAGACCATCATGATGCGCCGCGTGCGGGTGCGCCGCCAGACGTAGCTTCGAATCGACGGCCTTCGCAACCACGTCTCAAATCGCCCGGGTGGGCAGGACACCAGGACGGGCACGCGCGTGCGCAGGGGAGCCTCGCTCTTCGTACTCAGATCGCTTCTGTTGGGACTGTGCGCCATGAGCCTCGAGGCAGGTGTGCCGGCGTCCGCGCACGAGTATGCGCCGAGCGGGGGATTTGAGGACGGCGATGACGGCTGGGCGAGCGGCGGCACGGCGGACATCTCCACCGCCTCCGCACCCGAAGTCTCCCCGCTCGAAGGCGCGTTCGCCGGGAGGATCACGCTGATCCAGGGCACGTTCTCGCTGAGGCGATCGATGTTTGCCGTGCCGCCCGGCGCGTACACCGTTTCGATCGGCATTCTCCGCCCGGCACAGAAACCGCAGTATCTCGACGTCCACCTGGAGAACCAGCCTGTGCAGTTCCAGGAGCAGCCCGGACCGGGCGGCTGGAGCATCATGTCGGCCGCGGTGACGCTCACGGATTTCTCGAACCTCAAGCTGGTGATCGGCGCCAATGGCGTCAGCGGCGACGTCTTCTATCTCGACGCACTCCACGTCGAAGGACCTGATCCGGCGACGCCCCCACCGACCGCAACAGCCAGCGCCGCTGATACGCTGACGCCGACGATCACGCCAACGGGCACACGCACTTCCACGCCCACGCGCACCGCGACCCCGACGCACACGCCAACGCCCCCGCCCGCGGCGCTGTCGGCCGACGGCCAGATCCACAACGCAGGGTTCGAAGACGAGCAGGACGGCGAGCTCGCATCGTGGCGCCGATACGGTGGCGCTGTCTCGCTCACGACGTCGCCGGTGCGCTCCGGAGCACACGCCGCGCGTTTTGAAAGCGCGAGCGAGTCGACGAAGTGGCTGTACCAGCCCGTGTCCGTGGAACCGGGCGCGACGTATGCCTTCGACGCCTGGGTGCAGCACGACGACCCCGCCGTGCGATCCGCGTACCTGCGCGTATCGTGGTATGAGACGGGCGACGCGTCCGGCGCGGCGCTCGACGCGGCGGACTCGACATCGCGGCTCGACGCTCCGTCACTGGAGTGGCGCTACCTAACGACGGGCGCCGTGACCGCGCCGCCGCAGGCGCACTCCGCGCGGCTGCGCGTCATGCTCGCACCGGTCTCGGACGGCCACGCCGTCATCTACATCGACGACGCGTCCTTCGGACCTGCGGAGCCGGCTTCCGCAACGGACGCTGCCGAGCCCGCGGTGGCCGGCGCGCAGCCAGCGGGCGGCGGCGATGCATCGCCGCCGACGGCCTCCGCCGAGCGGCGCACTTCCGGGCAGGCTGCTGCCGGCTCAACGCAAACCACCTCACAGCGGGTGGTGATCAACGAAGTGTTGTACGACGCCGACGGCAGCAACGACGCGAACGGCGAGTGGGTCGAGCTGTATAACGCCGGCGACCAACCGGCTGACCTCGGCGGCTGGACGCTCTCCGATGCCGCGGGCAGCGACGCGCTTCCGGCGTGGGTCGTGGCGCCGCACGCGTTCGTCGTTATTGCTGCTTCGGATAGCATCTCCGGGGCGTATCCACCGTTCAGCGGCACACCGATTGTGCTCGGCGGCCGCATCGGCAACGCGCTCGGCAACCATGGCGACCGCCTGATCCTCCGCGACGCTACCGGCGCGACGGTTGACGCCATCTCATGGGGCAGCGACGCGTCGATGCTCAATCCCTCGATCGCCGACGTGCCCGCCGGACACTCCATCGAGCGCGGCGCTCCCGGCGCCGACGCGGACTCCGCCGGTGACTTCGTCAACAACGAATCGCCGTCTCCCGGCCGGGCAATAGCGCCGTCTCGTGCCAAACCACAGCCCAAATCAACGTCCGGCAACCCCGTGATCGTCGTGCCGGCTCGCAGTTCGGTACCGGCGTGGCTGCCGTGGGCGCTCGCATCCGCCGCTGGCGCCGGGCTCGTGCTCACGCTTTCGTGGCGCATGGCGCCGCTGCTGCGCCAGCGCCTCCACCTCCGCGGATGACCGAACGCCTGCAGAAAATCCTGGCCCGTGCGGGGCACGGCTCGCGTCGAAGCGCCGAGGCTCTCATCACGTCCGGTCGTGTCACCGTCAACGGCGCCCGGGTCACCGAACTCGGGACGCAGGCCGACGCCGCCACCGACCGCATCGAGGTTGACGGCGTCCCGATCGCCATTGAGGCCCCGCACGTCTACCTCGCCATGAACAAGCCGTACGGCATTCTGACGACGGCGCGCGACCCGCAGCACCGGCGCACCGTCATGGACCTGCTCCCGCCCGACCTGCCGCCGCACGTCTTCCCCGTCGGCAGGCTCGACCGCGACACCGGAGGCCTGCTGCTGCTCACGAACGATGGCGGGTTCGCGCATCGCCTGGCGCACCCGCGGTACGAGATCGAGAAGGAGTACAACGCGCTCGTGATGGGCGCGCCCGGCGCCGAAGCGCTGCGTGCGTTGCGCGGCGGTGTCGAGATCGAGGGCCGCCGCACGTCGCCCGCGCAGGTCGATCTCATATCGACGCCGCCGTACGGACATCGCCCGCGCGAGGGCCACACGTGGCTGAAGCTCGTCATCCACGAGGGGCGCCGCCGGCAAGTGCGGCTGATGTGCGCGACCGTGGGCCACCCGGTGCGCACGCTCGTCCGCACCCGCATCGGCGAGGTGCTGCTCGGACGGCTCGCGTCCGGCAAGACCCGCCCGCTCTCCCGGCGCGAGGTCGCATCGCTCCAGGAGCAAGTCGGCCTCGCGTCCGACGCTAGCTGACGCCCGGGCGGGGCACATCGCCACGCCGCTGCTATAATCGCTCGATTCCCGGAGGATCGCCGTCAGCAGCACCACACCCGAGCACACGACCACACACCCGGCGTCGGTGATCGCCATCGACGGGCCGGCGGCATCCGGCAAGAGCATCGTCGGCGCCACGGTCGCCGATCGGCTCGGCTATCGTTTCTTCGACACCGGCGCGATGTACCGCGCCGTCACGTGGCTGGCGTTGCGGCGCGGCGTCGACCCGAACGACGCCGGCGCACTCGTGCGGCTCGCGGAGTCGGCGTCGATCACGGTGCGCGAAGCCCGGCACAACACCATCGAGCCGACGGCCGTGCTGCTCGACGGCGAAGACGCAACGCCGCACCTCCGTGACGCCGACGTCGAGGCCAACGTGTCGCTCGTATCCCGCGTGGCGGGCGTGCGGGCCGCGCTCGTACGCATTCAACGGGGCCTTGCGGCGAACGGCGGCGTCGTGATGGCCGGCCGCGACATCGGCAGCGTGGTGCTGCCCGGCGCCGGCCTGAAGGTCTACCTCGATGCGTCGCGCGAGGTGCGCGCACGGCGCCGCGCCGCGCAGATGCGCGAAGCCGGCGTCGAGCCCGACTTCGATGAGCTCATGGCGGACCTGGCGCGTCGCGACGGCATCGACTCGAACCGCGAATCGTCGCCGTTGACCGCGGCCCCCGGGGCTGTGATCATCAATACCGACGAACTGAGCATCGAGGAGGTGGTGCAACGCATCCTCAATCTCGCCGCATGATCTGGCGCATCGTGCCGATTTCCTACTGGGCCGTGGTGTGGTTCATCCGGCTCTGCCTGTTCCTCTACGTGCGCGGCCCAAAGGTCGAGGGTCTCGAGAACGTGCCGAAGACCGGCGGCGCGATCCTCGTGTCGAACCACCTGAACAACGCCGACCCGTGCGTGATCCCCGGCATCATGAGCCGCCGCATCATCACCATGGCGAAGAAGGAGATGTTCAAGTGGCCGGTGATCAGTCTGCTGTTCCGCTTCATCGGCGCGTTCCCGGTCGACCGGCAGGGCGCTGACATCTCCGCGCTGCGTGAGGCGCAGCACGTCGTCAACGACGGCCTGTTGCTGCTCATGTTTCCGGAGGGTACGCGCTCACGCGACTGCCAGTTGCACCGCGGCTTCCCCGGCACGGCGCTCATCGCCTACCGCACCGGAGCGCCCATGATCCCGATCGCGATTACGGGCACGGAGCACCTGCCGTGGCCGTGGCTGTTCGTGCGGCCGTTCATCGGCCCGCGCGTCAACGTGCGCATCGGCAAGCCGTTCTACCCGCCGAAGGCCGAGCGCATCACGTCGCAGGCGGCGAAGGACGCGACCGACGACATCATGCTCCACGTCGCCGAGTTGCTGCCGGAGTCATATCGCGGCGAGTACCGCGAGGCCGTCGCCCGCCGCCAGGCCGAGGACTCCGCGCTCACGGAAGCGAAGCCGGTGTAAGGACAGTGGCCACTTGAGAATCACATGCTGTGATTTCAAGTGGGGCCCAATGAAGTCGGCCCGCACTCCCCGTTGCACCCGCAGCATAACCCCGTCTGCGCCGCCGCGCAGCGGCCGTTATACTGACCGCGAATGAATCCGCGGCGATATTATGTCGCCTCGGAACCCCGGAGTTGCGATGCAGGTCATCAAGGCCAAAGAGCTCGGCTTCTGCATGGGCGTCCGCCGCGCCGTCGACATGATGGAGGAGGCGGCGGGCGACCTCGGCCCCATCACCAGCCTGGGCTCCACCGTCCACAACCCCCAGGTCGTCGACCGGCTGCGCCACCGCGGCGTCGAGGTCATCGCCACGATCGACGCCATCGACGCGCGCCCGGTCGCCATCACGGCGCACGGCGTGGGCCCGAACGTGCTCCAGGCGCTCCAGTCGCGAGGCGCCACGGTCGTCGATACCACCTGCCCCATCGTCACGCGCGCCCAGCAGTGGGCCAGGAAGCTCACGGACGAGGGCTTCGGCGTCATCGTCTTCGGCGACCCGGACCACAAGGAGGTGCGCGGCATCCTCGGCTGGGCGAACGGCAAGATCATCACCATGAAGTCGCCCGGCGACCTCGACGCGCCACTCCCCGACTGGATGCCGTCGCGCGTCTCAGTGCTCTCCCAGACCACCGAGACCGAGGGTCACTTCGCCGCGTTCGTGCAGAAGCTGCTGACCGTCCACATGGACCGCATCAGCGAGCTGCGCGTCATCAACACGCTCTGCAACGCGACGACCAGCCAGCAGGCGGCGACCGAAGACCTTGCTCAGGAGGTCGACCTGATGATCGTCGTCGGCGGGCGCGAGAGCGCCAACACGCGCCACCTGGCCGAGGTCGCGCGCGAGCAGGGCGTCGAGACCTACCACGTGGAGTCCGCGGCCGAGATCGACGGCGTGTGGCTCCCCGGCCACGAGCGCGTCGGCGTCGCCGCCGGCGCATCGACCCCCGACCCCGTGATCGACGAAGTAGTCGCGCGACTCTACGCACTGGCGCCCCGGTGAGCACGACGTCCACTGACGACCGCGAGGCCATGCTTCGCCACGGCGACGAGCTGTGGGATGAACTGCGCGCGGCCCTCGACGCGAGCATCCTCCAGGCGCTGGGCCCGTTGTCGGACTGGACGGGGCACGACGTGTACGCGCACTTCGCGCGCTGGCAGGCTCATGCCGCCGGCGACGTGCGGAGGCTGATCGCCGGTGAGAAGCCGCTGCCCATCCCGGGAGACGAAAACGTGATCAACGAGCGCTGGGCGGCGGAGGACCGCGCGCTGCCGCACGACGCCGTCCGCGAGCGCTGCTTTGCCACGCGGCAGGAGCTGCGGACGTTGCTCGAAGGCCTGAGCGCCGCGCAGTGGGACCGCTTCGGGCGGCGCTGCTCAATCGACATCTCCGGCGATCATTACGCGCATCACCTGAGCGCCATCGGCGGCGGAGACGCGGCCCAATGACCGAAGTCCGCCGCACGTCCCAGTTCCGCAAACAGAACGCAGGCGGCGTCATCGACGCCGTCCGCGCCGGCAGCCTCGCCGACGAGATGGGGCTGCGGCCCGGCGACCGCGTCGTGGCGATCGACGGCAACGCGCTGCAGGACGCCGTCGATTTCCAGTTTTACGCGGCCGAGGAAGCGATCGCGCTCGAAGTCGTGCGCGACGGCGAGACAACCATCTACGAGATCGAGAAGCACCCGGACGAGGACCTCGGCATCGACTTCCAGGATGCGGCGTTCGATGGCGTGCGCATCTGCAACAACTCGTGCTTCTTCTGCTTCCTCAAGGGCAACCCCAAGGGCATGCGCAAGACGCTGTACGTGAAGGACGACGACTACCGCCTGAGCTTCTTCCACGGCAACTTCGTTACGCTCACGAACCTCACCGAGGCCGACTGGACGCGGCTCGAAGAGCAGCGGCTGTCGCCGCTCAACGTCTCGGTGCACGCGACCGAGCCGGAGCTGCGACGATACATGCTCGGCAACAGGACGGCGCCGGACGTCTGCGCGCAACTGCGGCGCCTCGGGTCGCTCGGCATCCAGGCGAACACGCAGGTCGTGCTCTGCCCCGGCGTCAACGACGGCGACGCGCTCGCCCGCACCATCGACGACCTGTCCGCGCTCTACCCGACGGTGCAGACGATCTCCGTCGTGCCCGTCGGCGCGACGATGTTCGCGGAGGAGCGCATCGAGCGCGGCAGCCACGCCGATGAGGTCGAAGGCTGCACGCCGGAGCACGCGCGCGCCGTCATGGCGCTGGCCGCGCCGTACCAGCAGCGGTTCCGCAAGCAGCACGGCAAGTCGCTCGTGTACCTGGCCGATGAGTACTACCTGATCGCCGGCGACGATCCGCCGCGTGCCGCCCACTACGACGGTTTCGCGCAGTTCGAGAACGGCATCGGCATGGCGCGCTCGCTGATCGACGGTTGGCGCAAGGTGCAGCGGGAGCATGCGGCCGGCTCGTTCGACGCGCCCGGCATCCGGCACATCAGTCTCATCTGCGCGCCGCTGATCGCGCCGACGCTTGAACGCATCGCGCGGGAGCTTGAAGCGATGACCGGCATAAACGTGGCCGTCCACGCCATGTCCAACACGTTCTTCGGGCCGCGCGTCAACGTCTCCGGCTTGCTCGTGGCCCAGGATCTCGAACGGCAGTTGCGGGGGCGCGATCTCGGCGACCTTGCGGTGCTGCCGCGCTACGCGCTCGACTACACCGGCACGCGCTTCCTCGACGACGGCACGCCGTCGCAGCTTCAGGAGGCGCTCGGCGTGCCGCTCGCGTTCGCTTCGACGATGCGCGAGGTCTTGCAAATCCTCCGCGAGCCGCTAGAATCACCGGTGACCGGCGCATCCGTCGCGGAGAAGACGAACGGCAAGGCGTGGGTCGACTATTCGCAGGTGGAAGGAGGTGCGCCCGTAGCGGCGAGGTAGGGAACGAAAACAGAAGCGCCAGGCCCTGGCGAAGAACACGTAGCGCGGGGATTTCGCCCGCGATCAACACCGTAGCGCGGGCGTTCCAGCCCGCGACCAACCACCGTAGCGCGGGCTTTCAGCCTGCGACCAACCACCGTAGCGCGGGCGTTCCAGCCCGCGACCAACCACCGTAGCGCGGGCGTTTCAGCCCGCGACCAACCATCGTAGCGCGGGCTTTCAGCCCGCGACCGCCAGGGCGACGAGGAAGAGGCTGATCGAAACACTCGGCGGATGGCCTCTCGGCAGCACAGCCGTCATGGACGGGGCAAAACGCGGCGCGCGAGCGCCCGACAGAGACCGTTCCAGCGTGCACCGGCGCCACGTGGCCGGTTTCCCTCCCGACCTCCACGCAGACCCACACCGGCGATCGACGGCATGGCCCGGCGCCATGCGCTGCCCGGCCGCGGGCATGATCAGCGCGTAGTTGACGCGCAGGGAGTCTGCATGCAATTCGAACGGATTCGGAACAAGCACGCCGGGCGCTGCGACGCGCCGGCGACGCGCGCGCGCCTATTGTTTGCCGCGGAGGTGCGCTGATGTGCGGGATCATCGGTTACACGGGTGAGCGCGACGCCGCGCCGCTGCTGCTCGACGGCCTCCAGCGCCTCGAGTACCGCGGCTACGACAGCGCCGGCATCGCGGTGCTCGACGACGGTCATATCGAGGTCGTGAAGGGCGCCGGCAAGCTTTCGGCGCTCCGCGGCGGGCTCGAAGGCGCGTACCCGCCCGGCCGCACCGGCATCGGCCACACGCGCTGGGCCACGCACGGCAAGCCGACGACCGACAACGCCCATCCCCACCGCGACTGCAGCGGCGACGTCGTCGTCATCCACAACGGCATCGTCGAGAACTACCTGGAGCTGCGCGCGGAGCTCGAGGGCGCAGGGCCACGACCTGCGCTCCGAGACGGACACCGAGGCGCTGCCGCACCTCATCGAGTCCTACATGGACGGCGGCGATGACCTGCTTGCGGCGCTGCGTCACACCATCGCGCGGCTCGCGGGCGCGCACGCCATCGTCGTCATGTCGGCGCGCCAGCCGGGCGAGATCCTGGCCGCGCGCGTCGGCAACGCCGGCGGCGTCGTCGTCGGCTACGGCAAGAGCGAGATGTTCGTGTCGAGCGACCTCGCGGCGCTGCTGCCGGAGACGCAGACCGTGGTGTTCCTCGCCGACGGCGAGATCGCGCGCGTCACGGCGGACGGCGCATCGTACGTCACGTTCGGCGGCGAGCCGATCGAAAAGCGGCCGCAAGCCGTGCCATTCGACCCGGTATCGGCGGCGAAGGGCGCGTACAAGCACTTCATGCTCAAGGAGATCATGGAGCAACCGGAATGCATCATGGACACGTTCCGGGGCCGCGCCGTCTTCGACCCGCCCGGCATCGAGCTGGAAGACCTGCACATCTCCGATGACGTGCTGCGTTCCGTGGCGCGCGTCGTGCTCCTGGGCATGGGCACGAGCATGCACGCCGCGCTCGTCGCCCGCACGTACTTCGAGCGCATCGCCGCGATCCCGGCGGAGGTCGACAATTCGTCGGAGTTCCGCTACCGCGACGCGCTCATCGGGCCGGACACGCTGGTCATCTCCGTCGCCCAGTCGGGCGAGACCGTCGACACGCTCGAGGCGATGGCCGACGCGAAACGCCGCCGTGCGCCCCAGATCACGATCTGCAACACGCCGGGCGCGCAGACCACGCGCGTCGCCGATGGCTTCGTGCTCACCCGCTGCGGCCCGGAGGTGGCCGTCGCGAGCACGAAAACGCTCACGGCGTCGATCACGGCACTCTACATGCTTGCCTGCCGGCTCGCGCTTGTCCGCGGCGTCATCGGCCAGGCGCAGCTCGGCGAGCTGATCGGCGAGCTGGCGCACATCCCCGATCTCGTCGGGAAAGTGCTCACGCTCGACGCGCAGATTGCGCAGGTCGCCGGCCGCATCGCCTCGCACCAGAACTTCCTCTTCCTCGCCCGCGGCCTTCAGTTTCCGATGGCGATGGAGGGCGCGCTCAAGCTCAAGGAGGTCAGCTACATCCACGCGGAGGGCTACCCGGCCGGCGAGATGAAGCACGGCCCGATCGCGCTCATCGACCGCAACATGCCGGTCGTGGCGATCGCCCTCGACGACGGCAGCCGCGACAAGATGCTGTCGAACATCGAGCAGGTGCGCGCGCGCGACGGCATCGTGATCGGCATCGTCACGCAGGGCGACGCCGAGATCGCGGCAAGGTGCGAGCACGTCATCGAGCTGCCGCGCACGACGCCGCTCCTGTATCCGCTCCTGAGCGCGGTCCCGATGCAGCTCTCTGGCGTATCACATCGCCGTCCGGCGCGGCTGCGACGTCGACCAGCCCCGGAACCTGGCGAAGACCGTAACGGTCGAATAGCAGCCGTGTCAGCGTCCGGCGAGGCGGGCCTGGTCAGCGGCCCGCCTCGCCGATTTCCCCAAGGTCCGCCCCTATGTGCCCCAGGATCGATGCCGATGATCCACTCAGGGAGGCGCCGTTTCGGCGGCGCCCGGGGTGCGTTATGTCACGCCAAGACCGCCGGGATGAACGAGGCGAGAGCATCTTCGAGGTCATCGGAATACTCGGCCTTACCGTGGCCGTGCTCGGCATCATCGTCTACGTGCTCTTCCTGAACCCGCCCGGTGGCCCGGACCTGACACCGGAGCAGCGAGCCTACGTGCAGGCCGTTGCCACGCAGCAGGCCGATGCGTACATCCGCGCCGTGGCCACGCAGCAGGCTCAAGCGCCGCGCGCCCAGCCCGTGTCGCAGCAGCCACAGGCGCCCGTCGCACCGCCGCCGCAGGCCCCGGTTGCGCCGCCCGAGCAGCCTGCCGCGCCAGCGCCGCCGCCACCGGCGCCGACGGTGGCACCACCACCGCCGCCTCCACCACCGCCGCCCCCGCCACCGGCGCCGCCGCCCACGGCCCCACCGGCCCCGCCGCCACCGGCGAAGCCGCCGATGGCCACCTGCGTCGGCTACATGGTCGGGCTGACGTCGACGGGGGTCGAAGCGTGCAACCAGATCACCCAGGACACGTCGTACAACGCGCCGGTACGCAACTGCATCTACGACGTCATCACCGGCACGGCGATGTCCGGCCCAGGGAAGGCCGACTGCGTGCAGGCCGCACTCGCCGCCGGCGACGCCTACCTCAGCGACTGCTTCCTCGGCCTCTCCGACCAGTCGCTGTACGGCCGCATGTCGTGCCGCATGTACTACGGCGCGCACTGACGCCCGCCGGCTACGGCGCGAGTGCGCGCAGCGCCCCGTCGACCCGCTGCACGTAAAACGCCGCCTCGTGCCGCGCGAAGATCGACCGCGCGCGGTCCAGGTGCGAGCGCGCCGCCTCGATATCACCGGCGCGGTGCGCGACGGCGGCGAGCCCTTCGAGGCAGCGGGCGCCGTCGAGCGGGCATCGCTCGCGCGCGGCCCACGTTAGGCCCGACTCGAACCATCGCGCCGCCTCGCCTTCGCGGCCGAGGCGCAGTGCCAGAACCCCGCGCGCGTAGTGCAGCGCCCGCCCCTGCAGCGTCGAGTACACGTACGCACCGCCGCGCTTCCTCTCCTTCGGCGCGATGCGGCGGTCGAACTCCGCGATGACGTCTTCGTCCGCAAGCGCCAGGAGAGCGTCGATAGCGGCCGGCAGGTAGTGCTCGTCCTCGTTCTCCGCGCGGCAGTTCTCGACCATCGCGGCGATCTCCGCTCGCGCGGCGCCGTGCTCGCCGAGGCGGTAGAGCACGCCGGCGTTGGCACTATGGACCTGCGCCAGCGCGTCCGCACCGCCGCCCGCCCGCTGCGGGTTGACCAGCAGCGCGCGCGCCGCCGTGGAATCGCCACGCAACTCAGCGATCCACATGCGGAAGAGATCAGCGCGGAAATCGAGGTCGCCGGGCGTTTGCGCGAGCAGGCGCTCGCATTCGGGCCAGGCGCACCGCGCGTATGCCGCGCCGGCGACGTCCATCACCGCGAGCTGCTGGTAGAAGCGCAGGTTGAAGCGGCCTGCGTACTCGTACGACTCGCGCGCCAGCGCCTCGCCGGCGTCGAGATCGCCCGACACCATCAGCCCGAAGCCCATGCCGCGCAGTGCTCCCGACGCCGCCTCGAAGTTACCGAGCCGGTCGTGCGCCTCGTGCGCCTGCCGCGTCAGCACCTGCGCCTCATCGAGCCGCCCCTCGTCGGTCGCGCGCCACGACGCTCGCGCGATGCGCCACGCCAGCACGTCGTCGTAGCTGTACTTTTCGGCGATGGCGAATGCCTCATCGTCGCGGTCGGACTGCCCGAGCAGCCGCGCCCGCAGGTACGGTTCGCTCTCGCCCAGCGCGGCGAGCGCGTCATCGGCGAGCATCTTGTGGCGCTCCCACGGCCCCCGGATCTGCAGGATCTCCGTCGTTGCGCGCGCCTGCCCCGCCGCGTCGCCCCGCTGCTTGCACGACGAGATGGCCCGCATCAGCGTCCGCCACGCCGCCCGCGCCTCCGCGTTCCGCCAGTAGCATCGCCCGAGCGCCGTCAGCAGCTCCGCTTCCGCCGCCGGCCACGCGTCCCCCTCGCGCGCCAGCGACGAGAGCGCCTCTTCGTAGAGGCGGATGGCGTCCGGCCAGTCGAAAGCGGCTTCGGCCTCGCGCGCCGCGCGCAGGAGTTCGTCGATCTCGCTCATAGACCCGCATCATCGGTACGCCCGCTGGAGATGTCAACGCCCGAACGATTGACGCTGTCCGCGCTCTCAGTTAGTGTACCTATGACACTAACTACGAAAGCGGCCAGGACGCACTCCATGCCCCAGCGGTTCGACTACATCATCGTGGGCTCCGGCATCGCCGGGCTCTACGCCGCGCTGCTCGCCCGCGACCACGGCTCCGTCTGCGTGCTGACAAAGGGCTCCATCGACGAGTGCAACACGAAGTACGCCCAGGGTGGCATCGCGGCCGCCGTCGGCGCCGACGACAACCCGGAGTTGCACCTGCGCGACACCATCGACGCCGGGGCCGGCCTGGTCGATGAGGACGCGGCGCGCATCCTCGTCGAGTCGGCGCCCGACCGCATCCACGACCTCGTGAACTTCGGCGTGCCGTTCGACAGCACCGACGGCGAGGTGGCGCTCGGCCGCGAAGCGGCGCACAGCCGCAACCGCATCCTCCACGCCGGGGGCGACTCCACCGGCGCCCACATAGAGCTCTCGCTCGGCGGCCTGGCGCGCATGTCGCGCATCACGATCAAGGAGTACGTCCAGGTCGAAGAGGTCGTCGTCGAGGGCGGCCGCGCCGTCGCGCTGCTGGCGCTTGACACGCGCTCCAACGTGACCGAGCGGTTCGATGGCGACGCGATCGTGCTCGCGACAGGCGGTTGCGGCCAGCTCTTCCGCGTCAGCACCAACCCGGACGTCGCCACGGCCGACGGCGTCGCGTTGGCGTACCGCGCCGGTGCCGAGGTGCAGGACATGGAGTTCATCCAGTTCCACCCGACGGCGCTACGGTTGCCCGGCGTGCCGATCTTTCTGATCTCCGAGGCTGTGCGCGGCGAGGGTGCGGTGCTGCGCAACGGCGCCGGCGAGCGCTTCATGCCCGGCTACCACGAGAAAGCGGAGCTGGCGCCGCGCGACGTGGTCGCCCGCGCCATCGTCAGCGAGATGCAGCGCACCGGCGTCCACAGCGTCTCGCTCGACATCACGCATCTGCCGGCAGCGCGTATCACGGCGCGCTTCCCGCAGATCTACCGCTACTGCCTCGACCACGGCGTCGACATGACGAAGGAGCCGATCCCGGTGTCGCCGGCCGCCCACTACATGATGGGCGGCGTCCGCACGAACACCTGGGGCGAGACGACCGTCCGCGGCCTCTACGCCTGCGGCGAGGCCGCATGCACCGGCGTCCACGGCGCCAACCGGCTCGCCAGCAACTCGCTGCTCGAGACGGTCGTATTCGCCAAGCGCATCGTCCAGCGCACGCTCGAAGCGAACGGCGGCGCGGCCCCCGAGACGCCGGATGCGTTTGCGCTGTCCGTACCGGCCGATGCGCCCGCACCGGCGCCCGACCGCGCGTCGCTCCAGGCGCTCATGTGGGATAAGGTAGGGATCGTGCGCGACGGCACGGGCCTGGCCTCGGCAGCGCGGCAGCTCGCCGGCTGGCGGGCCGTGCTCCCTGCGCCGAACGACCGCCCGTCGCACGAGCTCGCGAACATGCTGCTGGCGGGCAGCATGATGGCCGAGGCGGCGTTGCTGCGCGAGGAGAGCCGCGGCGCGCATTATCGCACCGACTTCCCGCACCCGCGCGACGAGTGGAAGCGCCACATCACGTTCCGGCGCGGCACCGGCTGATTCCGTCAGGACCACCCATGCCCGAGAACCTCCAACCACCACCGCCGAACGTCGTCGATGAGGCCGTGCTCGCGGCGCTGGCGGAGGACGGCGCCGAAGACGACGTCACGACGCGCGCGCTCGTCGGCCCGGACCAGTGGGGGCGCGGCGTGCTGCTCGCGAAGGACGACGGCGTCATCGCCGGGCTGCCGGTCGCGGCCGCTGCGCTGACCGCCATCGACGAGACGGCGTCGTTCGACGCGCTCGTCGAGGACGGCATGCGCGTCAGCTCCGGCACCGCGTTGGCCGAGATCGAGGGTCCGCTGGCCGCAATCCTTTCCTGCGAGCGCGTCGCACTCAACTTCGTCCAGCGTCTCTCCGGCATCGCCACGCTCACGCGCGAGTTCGTCGATGCGGTGGCGGGCACGCGCGCGCGCATCCTCGACACGCGCAAAACGACGCCGGGGCTGCGCCACTTGGAGCGCTACGCCGTCCGGGCCGGCGGCGGGCACAACCATCGCTTCAACCTGGCCGCCGGCGTCCTGATCAAAGACAACCACATCGCGGCGGCGCGCCAGGCCGGCACCATCGACCTCGCCGCGGTGGTCGCGCAGGCGCGAGCGTCCGCTCCGCACACGATGCGCATCGAGATCGAGGTCACGAACATCGAGCAGGCTCAAGGAGGCGCTCGATGGGCGCGCCGACGTCATCCTGCTCGACAACCTGGGCGTCGACGAGATCCGCACGTGCGTCAACATCGTCGCCGGACGCGCGCTCGTCGAGGCCTCGGGCGGCGTCACGCTCGACAACGTCCGCGCGATCGCGGAGACGGGCGTCGATTTCATCTCGATCGGGCGGCTGACGCACTCGGCGCCGGCGCTGGACATCAGCCTGGACCTGGGCGGCGTCTGATGGCGCAGGTCGTCATCATCAGCGGGCCCTCCGGTGCGGGGAAGAGCAGCGTCGCCGAGTCGTTGTGCGAGCGCTACGACCGCACGGTGCACCTGGAGACGGACCTCTTCTTCAGCGCCATACGCATGGGGCTCATCAATCCGATGCGGCCGGAGTCCGACCGCCAGAACCGCATGATCTCGCGCGCCGCGGCGCGGGCGGCGAGCGCCTTCGTACAAGACCTGTTCGCCGTGTTCATCGACGGCGTGATCGGCCCGCACCTGCTGCCGATCTACATCGAAGAGCTGAAGCCCGCGGCCGTGCCCATCCATTTTGTGCTCTTGTTGCCGTCCGTCGAAGAGACGATCCGGCGCGTGCGGCCACGTGACTCGACGCGCAAAATGATCGAAGCCCAGCACCGGGCCCTGCACGAGCAGTTCGAGCGCCACCGCGAGTTCGCGGGCTGCATCATCGACAACGCCGGGCTGACGGCCGACCAGACGGCGGACCTGGTGATGGAGGCGTGCGGACGGGGCGACTGCCTGGTCTACAGGCCCGGCTAGCCGCGCCGCAGCCGGTCCAGGTCGTCGCTATCGACGATCACCGTCACCGGGCCGTCGTTCACCAGCTCGACGCGCATCATCGCGCCGAACCTGCCTGTCGCAACCTCGACGCCGACTGCGCGCAGCGCCGCCGCGAACGCATCGACGAGCGGCTCCGCCGCCTCGGGCGCGGCCGCTTTCGTGAAGCCTGGCCGGCGGCCCTTGCGTACGTCGGCCAGCAGCGTGAATTGCGACACGACGAGCGCCTGGGCGCCGGTGTCGAGCAGCGATCGATCGAAGCGGCCGCCCTCGTCCTGGAACAATCGCATCTCGGCGCATTTCTGGGCGAGCCGGCGCACGCGCGCGGCATCGTCGCCATCCGCCACTCCGACGAGCAGCAACAGGCCCGGACCGATGGCACCCACCGTCTCATCGCCGACGGTCACGCTGGCCCGGGCCACGCGCTGGATGATGATGCGCAAGGGTCAGGTCGCCGCGGCGGTCTCGGTCGTCCCGGAGTCCGTGCTGGTGGCGTGAGACCCATCCGGCCCGGGCGAATGACCGTGCCCGTCGCTAGCGGCGGGGACGCTCGGCCCGCTGTCGGTCGAGGCGCTGCTGGCGCCGCGGCTGTCGGTCTTATAGAACCCGCTGCCCTTGAAGACGATAGGCGGCGCGTGGAGCACGCGTTTGGCGGGCTTGCCGCAGTGCTGGCACTTCTGGCGCGCGGGCGCGTCGAAGCCCTCGCGCTTCTCGTATCGCTTGCCGCAGCTCTCGCACCCGTACTCGTAGGTTGGCACGCCTTCCCCTCCAACAGATATCAGAACCATAAAGTTTAGCGATATGGTCAGGAATTCGGCAAGCCGCTTCGGCTAGGGATCGGGCGGCCGATTCGGGTTGCCCATCTGGGTGCCGACGTAGAGGTCGTCGAAGTAGACGTCCGCCGCCTTGGCCGGAGCGCTCCCGCTCCAGCCGTCGTACCGCGCCTCGAACGACACCTGCAGGCTGTCCCAGCGCGCCGGCGCCCTGTCGAAGCGCGACTCGAAGGCTCTCTTTACCGGATAGGCGAAGTAGGTCCACTTGCCGATGACCGGCGCCGCCCGGCTCAGGAAGATCAGGTGCTGGTCGGGCGTCGTCGACGGGTCCGTGGGCGCGCCGGCAATCAGAAACCGCACGTCGTGCGTCGGGGATTCCGGCAGCAGGCCGGCGCCGCTGGCGCGCACGACGAACTCCAGGTACTGGAGCCGCGACTGGGGGTTCCAGCTATCGACGCGGTAATACCCGGAGACAAACTCCGGGAACCCGGAGGTCTTCACCTGCTGCGTCGCGCCGGCGGCGCGTGTCTCGGCGAACTTCGGATCGCCCTCGAGCACCAGGTGCGCGCTATGCGCGCCGCTGTGAGCGGCGGCGTCGCTGACGCTGAACGGCGGCGAGTCCGCCGGCTGGAACGACAACCACGGCTGTGAGCCGTCCTCGAATCCAGGGTTCACGAACAGATTGAATGCGGCCGGCCTTGGCGTGGGCCGCGGAGGT
Organism: uncultured Chloroflexia bacterium; assembly: GCA_963701135.1. GTDB lineage: Bacteria > Chloroflexota > Dehalococcoidia > DSTF01 > JACRBR01 > CAYJMJ01. Next base: position 642,802 of record OY969567.1, on the reverse strand, counting down.
GGTGCGTCGAGCACGCCGCAACCGGCGATGACCGGAGCGACGGCGAGGAGCCCGAGCAGCGCGGCCTGCCACGTCGTCCGTCCGCCAAGGCCGCGTGCTTGCATCTCGATGTTGGTACATCGCGATCACCGCTGGGTCAAGGCGCAGCCCGCATCGCCTCGAAAACCCCAGGCGTCCGCGACCCGTATAGTTAGACGGATGCAAGAGCCGCCCGGCCCCACGCCAACGCCACTGCTGGAACGCCCGCTCGCGCGGATCGCGATCGCCGCAATGCTCCTCGCCGTCCTCGGCGGCGCAGCCTTCGCCGTCCAGCGGGGGCGCGGCGGTGGCGCGCCGGCCTCGACCACCAACGACAGCCGCACCCCGGCCGGCACGCAGACCGCCGGCGAGACGCTTGGGCCGATCGATTCGTCGCCGCCGATCATCAGGCAGCCCGCACCGGACTTCGTCCTGCGCGACGTGAACGGCAAGGTCGTCAGACTGAGCGACCTCCGCGGCAAGGTCGTCTGGATCAACTTCTGGGCGACATGGTGCGTGCCGTGCAAGAAGGAACTGCCCGACATCCAGAAGCTCTACGACGAAAAACACGCCGAGGGGCTCGAGGTGCTCGCGATCAACTACCAGGAAGGCGCCGCCGACGCCCGCGCCTTCTTCGAGGCGCGCGGCCTGACGTTGCCGCTGCTCCTGGACGATGGCGCGGTCTACGAGCAGTACCGCCTGCAGGGGCTGCCCGACAGCTTTTTCATCGACCGGGACGGCAACCTCGCCGCGCTCCAGTTCGGCTTCCTCACCGAGCAGAAGATGCGCGAGCGCCTGGCCGCGGCGGGCTTGCCTTAGCGCTCCTGCGGCGCGTCCTTCACGACAGCGCCGCCCTTCACCACGAGCGGGATGTTCGCGGACTGCACCAGCACGCCGATGTCGGTCAGCGGGTCGCCGTTGACGAGGATCAGGTCGGCGTCCTTCCCCTCCTCCACCGTGCCGATGCGCTCGTCCATCCTGAACAGCTCCGCGTTCGTTTTGGTCGCGCTGACGATGGCCCCCATCGCGCCGAGGTGCTTCGCCTTTTCGACGAGCTCGCTCGCACGGCGGCGCTGGCGCGGGCCCAGCAGGTCGGAGCCGGAGCCGATGCGCACGCCGGCCCTGTTCGCCATCGCGACGCTGTTCGCCAGCTCGCCGCGCACGTGCTCCAGCTTCCGGCGGCTGAACTCCGGCACCTCCGACGCGCGGGCCAGGATCTCGAGGATCACGATCGTCGGCACCAGGTAGGCCTGCTGCTCCACCATCCGCTGTGCGATGCTCTCGGTCATGATGCTGCCGTGCTCGATCGAGCGGACGCCGGCATCGAGCGCGTTCTGCATGGCGCCGGCCGTGTGGCAGTGGGCCATCACGTACTTGCCGTACGCATTCGCTTCGTGCACCGCGGCCGCCATCTCCTCGACGGTGAATTGCAGGCTCTCGATCGGGTCGTTCGGCGACATGACGCCGCCGGACGCCATCAGCTTCACCTGCGTTGCGCCGCGCCGGATCTGCTTTCGGGCGGCGGCGCGGACGGCATCGACGCCGTCGCAGATCTCGCTGTGGGCGACCAGTCCAGGGATGGACGGCGGCGCGTCGTCGCTCCAGCGGTTTCGCTGGTCGCCGTGGCCGCCCGTCTGCGTCAGAAACGAGCCGGCGGGCAGAATGCGCGGACCGGCGATGTCGCCGGACTCGACCGCCGCCGCGAACGCCGGGTCCAGCGCACCGGCGTCCCGCACCGTCGTGAATCCTTCGTCCAGGGCGATGCGGATGTTCTCGACGACCTTGAGCACGTAGCTGACGTAGCTCTCGGGCGGTTCGCTTTCGCCGCGCGAGGTCAGACCGAAATGCACGTGCGCGTCGGTCAGGCCCGGCATCAGCGTCATGCCGCCGCAGTCGATGACGCGCGCCCCGTCCGGCGCCGCGATCGCGCCCGCCGCGCCGATTTACGCGATGCGGCCACCCTCGCATAGCACGCTCACGTGGGCTCTGGGATCGCGGCCCGTGCCATCGAGCAGCGTCGCGTCGTTCAGCAGCAATGGCGGCATCACGTCCTTCTCTCTGCGGTCAGTTGCTCGTCGGCCGCTCGACGATGACGAATTGCGTCTCGCCAACACCAAGGCGGAACTCGTAGTCCTTGAATTCGCCGAACTCGAATCGCCGGGCGTACAGCTCGTTTCCCGCCGGGTCGAGCACGTGGAACGACTGCGGGAACTGCGACGGCTTGACCGGCAGCGTCTGCTCTCGGCCGGGCGCCAGGCCGATGGAGCGGCCGTCGTCGAACGCGCAGCACGACGTCCGCGGAGGTCAGGTTCCGGAACACAAGGCCGCGCTCTTTCCCGGCGATGCCGCCAAAGATGGCCCACGCCACCAGCGCCGAGACGGCGATGGCGAAGAGCACCATGCCAGCGACGAGCCCGGTGCCCTTAGGCACGCTCGAGCGCCTTCACCCACGCCGCGAGTGGCAGTCGCAAACCGGTGGCTCGTCCGCCCTTCCGGCCAGCGAGGAAGCATCTCACGCGTACGCCGGTGGTGTTCATGGCATTCCCCTGGGATTCGGCTGCCAGTCTGCCCGCCGAGAGCTTACCGCGGGCCATCTCGGCGGTCGATGCGGGCCCCTGCGTTGCCGCGCCAGCGGGGTCGATAACTAGACGGAGTCACCGAGCCAGGGGTAGATGATGAGCGACGGACACGATACCGGCGTCAGCCTGGAGAACACGGTTGACGCGCTCGTCCAGGCGATGGTCGTCTGGGACGACGACAACTACCGTCACTGCCTGAGGACGGCCGAATACGCCGCGACGATCGCCGCGGCTATGGGCCTCATTGGCGAGGCGGCCGAACACGTCCGTTTCGGCGCGCTGCTCCACGACATCGGCAAGATCAGCGTCGATCTGGCGGTGCTCCGGAAGCCCACGAGCCTCGATGCGGACGAGCGCGCGAGCGTACACCTGCACCCGGCCGCCGGCGCGTCGATCCTCGCACGCGTGCTGCCCGCAGCCATCGTGGAGTGCGCCGCATCGCATCACGAACAGCCCGACGGCAACGGCTACCCGGAGGGCCTCACCGAGGACGCTATCCCGCTCGGCGCTCTCATCTGCCGCGTCGCCGACGTGCTGGATTCGCTCACGACGGACCAGACCTACCGCCCGGCCGTGAGCCTGGAAGATGCCCTCGCGGAGCTTCGAGACGGCGCCGGCACGCGCTACAGCAAGCGGGTAGTGGACGTGCTGCTCGGCCTCATCGAGCGGCAGCAGCTTCGGCTCGTCGCCTGAAGCCCGTTCCGGCCGTCAAGTAACCGTCCCGAACTCCAACGCATTGTTATGGGCCGTTTAACGGGTCTTTAACACGTCGCCTCTAATATGCGGGTGTAGGGCTTGACCAACGTGCATCTGACCTCCTGCACGTAGGGACTTCCGGCAGGGCCAGGGCGCTCACAACAAGTAAGGCCACAGAATCAGCGCCCTGGCCCCACCTTTCAAGAGCACCAATCCCGTTCACGATCGCGAGGGCCCCGCCCTCGCGATTTCTTTTGCCTCCGGCGGCGACCGCGTAGAATCGCCGCATGCCCTTTGCCCCTGTGAATGGCACAGAGCCTCTACTATGAGTCGCACGGCGAAGGCCCGGCGGTCGTCTTTGCGCACGGAGCCGGTCTCCCGCCCCGCCGCGTGCGGTGCAGTGTGGGTAGGATTTGCGGTCGCTCACCTCTAATCTTAGTGATCAGTGTCCAACGACTTCCGCTACACGGGGCAGCAGCAGGACGCGAACGCGAACCGCGGCATGTACTACCTGCGCGCGCGGACGTACGACCCGGCGCTCGGGCGGTTCCTGCAGAAGGACCGGCTGCCGCTGCTCCACGGCCTACACGTACGACGCCGCCGGCAACCGGCTGTCGATGGTCGACACACGCGGCGTCTGCGACGTCACCGGGTGCGCACTCTATGGCGTCGCCAGTGACACGACGACATACGCGTACGACGCCCTCAACCGGCTGGCGAGCGTGCAGACGACGTTCAGCGGCGCGAACGTCGTGTCGTACGGCTACGACGACGCCGGCCGGCGCACCTCCATGACCTACCCGGACCTCAAGGTGGTGACGTACGGGTACGACGCCGCCAACCGGCTCTCCACCGTGGCCCCCAACTGGCTGCCCGGCACGACCGCGTACACCTACGACACGGCGGACCGCCTCACGAGCACGGCGCGGCCGAACGGCTTGGCCTCCGACCGGACGTACGATGACGCTGACCGCCTCCTGACGGTGCTCAACCGCAACGGCGGCACGCCGATTTCCTCGTTCACATATACTCTCGATAACGTGGGGAATCGCGCCCAGGTGGTCGATACTAACGGTACGACGGCCTACGGCTACGACGACCTGTACCGTCTGACGTCGGCGGCGTACCCGAACGGCGACACGCAGGCCTACACCTACGACGCCATGGGCAACCGTCTGACGATGGTGAACAACGGCGTGACCACAACGTACACCTCCGACGACGCCGACCGGCTGACGCAGCTCAACGGCGTCAACAACACGCTCGACGCCAACGGCAACCTCCTGGCGCTCGGCGTGGGCGCGAACCTGCCCAACACCTTCCAGTTCGACCAGGAAGACCGCATGCACCGGGCGGGTCCGTGCCGAAGCGACATCAACGGCGACGGGAGCAGCAACTCGACCGACGGCCTGATCATCGCGCAACGATACGGGAATGAGGGGACGACGAAGTTCGACCTGCTTGCCGACCTGACCGCTGACGGCAATGTCAACTCGACCGACGGACTGATCCAGGCGCGCGAGCAGGGGAAGAACTGCCGCGGCACCGGGCCCAACACCGGCAACGAGCGCGCCTGGTTCAACGGCGACGGCCTGCGCGTGCGCGAGCGGACGTTCCCGGCGGTTCCGCAGCCCTTCGTGACGCGCGATTTCACCTGGGATGTGGGCGCATCGCTGCCCGTCGTCTTGCAAGAGACGCGCACACAGGGCGGCGTGCCGGCGACCGTGTCATACGTCTACGGGCTCGACCTGATCTCGGTGACGGACAGCGCGGCCGGAACGGCGTACCTGCTGACCGACGGCCAGGGCAGCACGAGCGAACTGACGGACGGCGCCGGCGCGGTGACGGACGCGTACGCCTACGATGTCTTCGGTGCGCTGCGCTCGTCGAGCGGGGCGACGGCGAACGACTTCCGCTACACCGGGCAGCAGCAGGACGCGAACGCCAACCGCGGCCTGTACTACCTGCGCGCGCGGACGTACGACCCGGCGCTCGGGCGGTTGCTACCCCCACCCCAGGGCGGCGCGGGCGGTGGCGGACATGCGGTCGGGGGACCACGGGGGCGTTTCGACGATGTCGATATCGACGGTCTCGACGCCGGGCAGGGTGAGCAGCGCCTTGCGCACGCCGGCCTCGACTTCATCGGCCAGCGGGCAGGCGGCGGCGGTGAGCGTCATCTTCAGGTGGGCGTAGGCGTCGCGCACCGTCACGTCGTACACGAGCCCCAGGTCGATGATGTTCACGGGGATCTCCGGGTCGTTCACCGTCTTGAGCGCGTCGAGCAGTTGCTCCTCCGTCACGACCGTCTCGATGAGCTTGAACGTCGACCGGCGCGGCGCCGCCGGCGGTGAGCGCTTTCGTCTCGCCGACGGCCATGTTCAGCGTATCGACGAGCGATTGCGGGTCGGCGCCGACGAACGCGGCGGCGCGCTCGATGGTGATCGTCGGCGCCATGCGGGCGCGCATCTCCGGGTCGGCGAGCGGGCCGAAGCCGTAGTCGAGCAGCACCTGGAGCACGAGCGGGCTCAGCTTGAGCGCATCGGCGACGACCATGTCGCGGCGTATGGGGCCGGCGGCGCGCGGCGGCGGCGCGCTCGCGCGCAACTCCGCGGGGTTCGGGCCGCCCGACGGCATGCGTACTTCATCTTCTTCGGACGGCGGCGCGGGCGGCGGCGCCGGTGCGGCGGCCGGCGACGAAGCGGCCGGGGCGGCGGCGAACCAGCCGAACATCGATGACGCGATCTCGGCCGCGAAGACGGCGAGCCCGAAGAACAGCAGGAATCCGCCGACGGTCATGAGCTTGAAGTCGAGCTTCGACGGCGCGGTGGTGAACGCCACCGGCAGCACGCGCAGCACCGCGCCCGCGGCGACGAGCGCGAACGACGCCGGGACGCCCGCCGCGGGCCAGCGCAGCGGGCGTCCCGAGAACACAGGCACGGTGCGGTACGCCATCGCCATGATCATCAGCGTGGCGAAGCCGAGCAGGAATGCGTGGCGGATGGCGCCGGCGGCGTAGAGCGGCGTGAAGCCGCCATCGAGCTCGCGCAGGCGCCAGTAGACATCGAGCGCGACGCCGGCCAGCAGCCATGCGTACGCCGTGCGCACGATGGCCAGGTACGCGGGCGGTGCCTCGACCGGCGGCTCATCGGACGACGGCGACTCCCAGATGCGGAGCGCGATCACGGCGCCGATGACGGCGGCGGCGAGCGCGAACGTCGAGACGTAGTTCAGATTGTCGGTCCAGCCGTAGCTGCCGAACTGCGGCGCCCAGACGGCGGCGACGCGAAGCGGCAGCGCGACCAGCAGCACGGCGAGCGAGGCATCGCGCAGCCGCGCGTGCGGCGTTTGCAGCGCCAGGAAGAACGGCAGCACGCGCATCGACACGCCGAGCACGAACAGCAGCACGAAGCCGTAGACCGTGGCTTCGAGCAGCGCGGCGTCGCCGGCGAGGTCGAGCACGCGGTCGCCGGCGATGGCGGCATCGAGCACGAGGTACGCGTTCATCGCGGCGATCGCGACGAACCAGGCGAGCGCGGCGAGCACGAACGCGTCGAAGGGCTCGCGGCGGGCGCGCGCCTTCCAGAACAGGCCGCCGATGGCGCCGGCGAAGAGCGCGGCGCCGGCAAGCTCGAGCGGGCCAGATGCGCCGAGCAGCCAGCGCACGAAGCCCTGGCCGTGCGGCTGTGCCGAGACGCGCAGCAGCACGCCGGAGGTCATGAGCCAGTACGCCGCGAGCGTCACGCCGCGGCCGGGCGGCGGCAGGCCCTTGAAGCGCGGCAGGACGTGGAAGGCGATGCCCATGATGAACAGGGCAATGAAGCCGAACACCTGCAGGTGGCCGTGGGACTGCACGAGCGCGAGCCACGCCTCGCCGCGGAGGGCGCCCCAGCCACCGCCGGTCATCGCCGCGGCGATGCCGCTGGAGATGCCGCCGCCGAGCGTGAGGATGAGCGCCGTGGCGACGAACAGCCTGTACGGCTGCGCCGCCGTCGTGTCCATGGCGCCGTGCGCCCGCGCGGGCGCCGCGGCGAGGGAGGACGCGTACTCGTCGAGCTCGCGCACGAGTTCGGCCGGGTCGACGTGGTGGACGGCGGCGAAGAAGCCCACGGGCTCCGTGGGGCCCTCGGGGCCGCCGCAGCCGGTGAGGCCGTACTTGTCGAAGATCTTTTCGGCGCCGGGGTACGCGGCGACGACTTCGCGTACGGTCGAGCGCGGTGTCACGAGTCCGGCCATGCTGCCACCTCCTCGGCCAGCCTATCGACGGACAGGGCGCCGGCGCTGTAACTTTCGTCTCATGGAGTCGCAGGAATGAGCGACGACGTGCTGGCCGCGATCCCCTACTTCTCAGCGCTGACGCCGGAGGAGCGTGCGCGCGCGATTGCGATGGCGCGCCGGAAGCGGCTGGGCGCGGGCCAGGTCCTGTTCGTCGAGGGGGAGCCGTGCGCGGGGCTGTTCGTGGTCGTCGGCGGGCTGATCAAGCTGTACAAGACGTCGCCGGACGGCAAGGAGCAGGTGCTGCGGCACATGTCGGCGGGCGACTCGTTCAACGAAGTGCCGGTGTTCGACGGCGGCGTGAACCCCGTGAGCGCGACCGCCGTCGAGCCGGGCGAGGTGCTGGTGCTGTCGCGCGAGCGCGTGCTGGAGCTGCTGCGGGAGTATCCGGCGTTCGCGGCGGCGGTGGTGCAGGTGTTCGCATCGCGCCTGCGGCACCTCGTGGCGCTGGTCGAGGACCTGTCGTTCCGGCAGGTGACGGCGCGCGTCGCGCGCATCGTCCTGCAATCGGTAGAGCCGCACGAGGGCGTCGGCGCCGGGGTCGGCGGCCGAGCGCGCGTGACGCAGCGGGAGATCGCGGAGATGGCCGGCACGAGCCGCGAGGTCGTCGCGCGGGCGCTGAAGGCGCTCGAAGACGCGGGCGCGGTGAGGCTCGACCGCCGCGGCATCCAGGTCGCGGACGAGGAGCGGCTGCGCTCACTTTCCTGATCCGGTGACGAAAGTCACAGCGCGGCGCACCATCGACACGGCATCTTGTTTCATGACGCTCGGTTGAGCATGCAAGAGGAGGAGCCGATGGCTGCCGAAACGACAATCGATGTGCGGACGATGGCGCCGCGCGACCGCCACCCGAAGATCTTCTCGACGTTCGACTCGCTCGCCATCGGCGATGCGATCCTGCTGGTCAACGACCACGACCCGAAGCCGCTGCTCTACCAGTTCCAGGCGGAGCGCCCCGGGCAGGTGGCGTGGACGCCGCAGGAGACGGGGCCGGAGCGCTGGGTGATCCGCATCGAAAGGGCGGCGTAAGTGAGTGAGATGGAGCCGCTAACGGTCGACGTGCGAGACGACATCCGGGCGGGGCGCGAGCCGCTCGGGCGCATCATGGATGCGGCGTCATCGCTCAGGGACGGTCAGTCGCTGGTGTTGATCAACGTATTCGAGCCGGTGCCACTGTACGGCGTAATGGCCGCAAAGGGGTTCGAGCACGAGGCGGACCGGCTGCCGGACGGCGACTGGCAGATCCGTTTCTTCCGCAAGTAGGGGGCTTCGGGCCGGGGGAGGGGCGGCGGGCTGTTAGCCCGCCGCCTTCGCTATGTCCACGCGCACGCCGCGGTCGATGGGCACGGGCTGCCAGTGGAGCCCGCGGTAGCGCAGGTGGCCGTAGCCGCCCGCGAAGTGCAGCCACTTCACCATGCCCGGCTCGATGTTCGCCGTATCGCGCCATTCGTCGAACTGGTACGGCTCGAAGCCGTTGTACATGATCACCTGGCCCGGACGGACGGAGGGCGTGACCCGCGCCTCGACGTGCGCCTCGGAGCAGTCGTTGAAGACGCGGAGCTGGTCGCCATCGGCGATGCCCCTGGCGAGGGCGTCGTTCGAGTTGACGTAGATCGTCGGGTGGCCGCGATGCGTGTTGAGGATGACGCGGTTGGTCATGTTCGTGGAGTTGACGCTCCAGCGGGGATGGCCGCCGGTGACCTCGAACGGGTAATCGCCGCCCTGCGTCGGCGGGTCCTTGTGCACGGGCAGCTCCTCGCCCGCCTCCAGGAACCACTCGTGGTCGATGTAGAACTGCGCACGCCGCGTCAGCGTCGGGAACGGCTCCTTCTTCTCGGTCTGCCAGCTGGAACGGCGAGTGCGTGCGGTCCGGACGCAGGTCGGACGCCTGGGCGAGCGCCATCGGCGAGCGGCCCCAGCCGGTGAACCGCACGTAGCCGTCCTTGCGCATCGACTCGAGCGTCGTGCCCTCGGGCAGCGTGCCGCCGACGGCGGAGTCGACGATCATCTCGTTGATCACGGTGTCGTCTTCCTGGTAGTAGCCGTTGACGGATATCTGCTCGTAGAGGTTGTCGAGGCGCACGGGCATGCCGAGCCGCGACTGGAACTCGACGAAGCCGCGTGCGACGGCGCGTTCGGAGAGCTTCTTCGCGAGCGCGAGCGCGAATTGCCACTCGGTCCGCGTGTCCTCCGGCGGGTCGACGATCGCGGTCGGAGAGCGTCAGGTTCATGACGTCGGGCGTGGTGTATGGGAAGTTGGGCTTCTCGTAGTGTTGGGCGGCGGGCAGCACAATGTCCGACCAGAGGCCGGTCGTCGTCATGCGCACGTCGAGCGAGACGATGAGGTCGAGCTTGGGCCACAGGGTCTTCGTGAGGTGATGCTGGCCGCCACGGGTGCGCCGCAGCATGTTGCCGCCGATCTCGAAGAGGACGCGCGGCTGCGAGTCCGGCGCGGGCGACTGGCTGCCCTGCCACCATCCTTTTTCGAGCGCTTCCTCCACGTACTCGGAGAACTTGCGCTTCATGCCGGGATCGCCCCAGCCGGGCCGGTCCCAGATCTCGCGATAGCCGCAGTGGTTCAGCCAGAAGAAGGCCGGCGGCACGTTGCCGCCCATGGCCGCGCCCTGGTAGCCCATCTGGTGCACGAGGATCTCGTCGGTGAGCGAGGGGTCCTGCGCTTTGAAGTTGGCAGCCATCGCATTCAGCCCCGCCGCGAGCTGCGCGGCGGCCTCGGGCCCGGGCTGCGGCTTCGCGGACCAGGTGAACATGCCGTCGAACATGCCGACGGCCCAGCTCCGGATGCCGGCGCCCTGCTTGCCCCAGTTGCCGGTAAGCGCGAGCGCAAGGCAGATGGCGCGCTCCATGAGGTCGCCGTGGTACGACTTGCCGAACGTCCAGCCATCGAGCACGTGCGTCTTGCCGCCGGCGACCATGCGCGCGAGCTTGCGGATGACGTCCGGGTGGACGTCGCATGTCGCGGACGCGGCCTCGGGGGCGTAATCACGGAGCGACTCCTGGAGCCGCACGAACACCGGGACGACGTCCACGGCCGCGCCATCGGCGAGCGTGGCCTTGTACGCGCCGCGTAGCGCCGGCCGGATTGCGCCGAGCGCGAGCGTGCGCGGCGCTTCCACGATCTGCTTCGCAGCCTCGTCGAACATGCAGAAGATGTCGTCGCGGCCGCCTTCGACGAGGTCCTGCTGGCGCAGGAAGCGGCCGTTGTCGCGGCGCACGAGCAGCGGCAGGTCCGTCTGCTCCCGCACGAAGTCCTCTTGCGCGAGCCCCTCATCGATGATCACGCGGCACATTGCGAGCGCGAGCGCCGCATCGCTGCCGATGCGCACCGGCACGAACATGTCGGCATGGATGGCCGACGGGCTGTAGTCCGGGCCGACGATGACGACCTGCGCGCCGCGGTAGCGCGCCTCCTGGATGTAGTGGGACTGCGCGATCTGGCTGTAAGCGGGATTGTTCGCCCAGATGACGATGACGTCGGAATGGAACCAGTCGTCGCTGCTGGCGCAGGGGTCGAAGCGCCCGAAGGTGATGTAGATACCGGGGCTCCAGTCGTTGATCTCGCCCTGGACGTCGGTCATCGTGCAGCCGAGCTTGTTGAAGACGGCGCCCGCAAGCGCGATGCTCTGGGTGCCGCCCTGCCCCGGCGTGCCGATGCGCACGATGCTCTCCGGACCATCGGACTGGATGGTGTTGAGCATGTTCTCGGCGATGTCGGTCAGCGCCTCGTCCCAGGAGATCTGCTCCCACTTGCCCTCGCCGCGCTCGCCGGCGCGGCGCATGGGGTGGAGGATGCGCTCGCCGCCGTAGAGGAGGCGGCTCCAGGAACCGCCCTTCTGGCACCCCATCGGGTTCATATCGGGCACGCCGGGCTCGATCACGGGGAAGGTGGCGGCCTGCTCCTCGCGCACGATCACGCCGTCCTTCACGTAGACGCGATACGGGCAGTTGCTGGGATAGCAGTCGACGCAGTGGCTGCCCCAGCCCCAGCGGTCGAACGCCAGCGCCTCGCGATACCCCTCCTCGGATGCCTTCGCGCCGCCGGCTGCGGGGTGCTGCGGACGTGCCATGCCAAACCACCTTCCCGTAACTGAACGCGCAGTGATCCAGCATGGCGAGGGGCCGAACCGGCGGGCAAGGGCCAAACGGTGAACGCGCGCGGGGGCCGAGTGGTCCGGCAGACGGGGGCGTCTCGCGGAGAGCGGCGTGCGCCTGGTTGCCGCGCGAGGCGGGCACGGTGGGCGGGCCCGCGGTGCGTCCGGACCGATTGGCTCACGTCTGCTCTTGTGAAGCGGCAATGTGACATTCGGCCCCTCGGACACCTTGCGAAAACCGTCACGAGATGGGACGACAGGCTCTTACTCGCCTGTTACGGATTCACGACGATGGTAACGACTGACCAGGGAAGACGAGGGAAGCACGATCGGCAGAAGGAGGGGCCGATTTCATGAGGAAACGCATAGGGTTCACAGGACTATTGGTACTGGTGGCAGCTCTGCTGACGCTCGCCGTCTCGGTGAGTTGCAGCTCGAGCAAGAAGGATGACAACGGCGGCGGTGGCGGCACCGGCAACGCCGATGTCGATGCGATCGCCAAGGAGCGCGGCCTCACGCCAGAGGACATCAAGCACGCCGCGCAGCAGTATGTCCCGCCGGGAAAGTTCGACGATTATGTCATGTTCTCGTCGGGCGGGCACTCCGGGCAGGTGTTCGTCATCGGCATGCCTTCGATGCGCATCCTCAAGACGATCGCCGCGTTCACGCCGGAGCCGTGGCAGGGCTACGGGTTCGGGGCGGACTGGGGTGATTCGGTACTGAAGGACGGGAATCCGACGATCCCGGCGAACACCAACCTGACGTGGGGCGACACGCACCACCCGGCGCTGAGCGAGACCGGCGGTGAGTACGACGGGCGGTACCTGTACATCAACGACCGCGCGAACGGCCGCATGGCCTTCATCGACCTGCGCGACATGCGCACGAAGCAGATCGTCGCGGTGCCGAACATCGCTACGTCACACGGCGGCATGTTCGTGACGCCGAACTCCGACTATGTCCACATCTCATCGAAGTTTCCGACGCCATGGCCGGCCGGGTCGTACGCGGACGTGAAGGACTACAAGGACAAGTACCGCGGCGCTTCCGCGTGGATGAAGATCGACCAGGCCACGGGTCGCATCGACATGAGCCAGAGCTTCGAGATCGAACTGCCGCCGTACACCCAGGACCTGGCTGACTCCGGCAAGAAGGTGAGCGACGGCTGGGGCTTCATCGGCTCGTTCAACACGGAGATGGCGACCGGCGGTGACATGGAGGGCGGCCAGCCGCTGGAGGCGGGCGCATCGAAGAACAACTTCGACTACCTGCACGCCATCAACTGGAAGAAGGCGGAGGAAGTCGTCAAGGCCGGCAAGGCCACGGAGACGAACGGCATCAAGCTGATCTCGCTGAAGACGGCCATCGACGAGGGGCTCCTGTACCTGATCCCGGAGCCGAAGAGCCCCCACGGTTCGGACGTCGACCCGTCGGGCCGCTACATCGTCGTCGGCGGCAAGCTGGACCCGCACGTCACGATCTACGACTTCAACAAGATCCAGGACGCGATCGCGAAGAAGGACTACGAGGGCACGGACCCGTTCGGCGTGCCGATCCTCAAGTTCGACTCCGTGATGGCGGGCCAGGTTGAAGTGGGCGCAGGCCCGCTGCACACGCAGTTCGACAGCCAGGGCCACGGCTACACGAGCCTGTTCCTGGAGAGCGCCATCGCCAAGTTCACGCTGGGCGATGACGTGGTGAAGACGGGCGAGAAGCCGTTCACGCTCATCCAGAAGATCCCGGTGAACTACAACATCGGCCACCTGGTCGACGGCCGAGGGTGACACGGTGAGCCCCGACGACAACTACATGGTCGCGCTCAACAAGTGGTCGATCGACCGGTTCCTGACCGTCGGGCCGCTGCACCCGCAGAACTTCCAGCTCATCGACCTCAAGGGCGGGAAGGGCGAGATGGAGTTGATCTCGGACACGCCGATCGGCATCGGCGAGCCGCATTACACGCAAGTCATCAAGGCCGACAAGCTCAAGGCGCTCGACATCTACGCGCCTGGGACGGACCCGATCACGATGAAGCCCAGCGCGAACGCCATCAAGTTCGGCGAGGAGAAGGTCGAGCGGAACGGCAACACCGTCGAGATCTGGATGTCCGCACAGCGCAGCCACTTCACACCGGACATCATCCGCGTGAAGCAGGGCGACAAGGTCATCCTGCACGTGACGAACATCGAGCAGACGAAGGACGCGACGCACGGGTTCGCGATCTCCCAGTACAACATCCAGGCGAGCCTGGAACCGGGAGAGGAGACGAACTTCGAGTTCACGGCCGACAAGCCGGGTGCGTACAACTTCTACTGCACCGAGTTCTGCTCGGCGCTGCACCTGGAGATGGCGGGCTGGTTCCTCGTCGAACCGGCCACGGGGACGACCCCATGATCTCAGAAACAGAGGCTCCCACCCCTCGCGAGGCCAGCGCGAGGGGTGGGGGACCTACCCCATGATGCCGATCCTTTCCCGGAGAGTGAGTGCCGTGACCAAGTTACTTGGAAAGCCCGAAATGTCCTGGGTGGTGTCCGCGCTGATTGCGTGCGGACTCCTCGCAGGGGCGATCCTCGTCCCGCTGTGGCGGATGGAACTCGTCGCGCCGCAGTACCCCAAGGGCCTCGTGATGTACGCGTACGGGTACAAGTTCGAGGACGACCCGAAGTTCGTACTACGACGACGTGCGCGAGATTAACGAGCTCAACCACTACATCGGCATGAAGAGGATCACCGCGGTGAACGAGATGAAGATGTTCATCCCGGGCATCGCGGCGTTGATCGCCGGGACGCTCGCGGTCTCGTTCGTGGCCTGGAAGCGGCGCTGGATCCAGGCGCTGATCACGCTCGCCTTCTGGGTGATGCCGCTGTTCTTCGTCGCGGACTTGCAATACTGGCTGTACAACTACGGCCATACCATGGACAAGTACGCGGCGTTGAACGTCAAGCCGTTCACGCCGAAGGTGATGGGCTCCACCAAGGTGATGAACTTTCACTCCGAGACCAGCTTTCAACTCGGCTTCTACCTGATGGTCGCGGCGGCGCTGGTCATCACGTTCGGTCCGTTGTGCGCGCGCTGGTACCAGAGCCGGCGGGCGCGGGCGCTCAGCAGCGAGGAGGCCGCGCCCGAGCGCGAGCCCATGGCCGCGCGGGGCGGCCGCGCGGCGGCGATCAAGATCCTGCTGCTCGTGGCGTTCCTGGGCGCGGCGGCGCTGCCCATCGCCCGTACGAGCGCGCAGGACGCCGGCGGCGGTGGAGGCGGTCAACTGACGTTACAGCAACGCATCGATACGGCTGCTCCGGAAGACATCGTCATCGTCGATGGCGGCGTCTTCCGCGAGCCGATCACGATCGACAAGCCGATATCACTGATCGGGCGCAATTGGCCCGTCATCGACGGAGGCGGTCAGGGCGACGTCGTGACCATCACCGCCGATGACGCTGTCATCTCAGGCTTCGAGATCCGGAACAGCAGCAAGAGCGTCTCGCGGGAGCCCGCGGACATCAAGGTGAAGGACGCGAAGCGGGTCACGATCCGCGGCAACCGGCTGCGCGACGCTCACTTCGGCATCCACATGACGTTCGAGCGAAGGGAGCCTGATCGAGCAGAACGACATCGACACCGGCGAGGCCCAGCCCATCGAGCGGCGAGGGCACGGCATCTACCTGTGGGAAGTGTCACGCTCGACGGTGCACGCGAACACGATCCGAAACGCCGCGGACGGGATTCACCTGGAGTTCTCGAACAACAACGGTATCGGCGGCAACGAAGTGTACGACAGCCGGTACGCCCTGCACTTTATGACGGCGCACGCCAACAAGATCGTGAGCAACAACTTCCGCGACAACCTGACGGGCGCGGTGCTGATGTTCTCACACGACCTGATCGTCAAGGACAACGAGATGTCGAACAACCGGCGCGGCGCGACCGGCGCCGGCATGTTGCTGAAGGACGATGACAACCTGTTCGTCGAGGGCAACCGGATCCTCCGCAACAAGTACGGCGCGACGATCGAGGGGACGCCTTCGGCGCGCGACGCAACGGCGATCTTCTACAAGAACCTGTTCGCCCTGAACGACGCCGGCATCGCGGTGATGTCCAACTCGCCGATCACGTTCGTGGACAACGCGATGATCGACAACACGGTGCAGGTGAAGGCGATGGGCGGCGAACTGGCGAGCCGCGCGCTGTCGGCGCACGGCGGCTCGGGGACGGACACGGGGACGCAGGGCGCCGGCGCGCAGGACGCCGCGCTGCCGAAAGGCGCGCTGTGGACGAGCAACGGCCGCGGCAACTACTGGAGCGACTACCGCGGCTACGACGCTGACGGCGACGGCGTCGGCGACCAGCCGTACCAGCCGCGGCCGCCGTTCGCCGGGCGCCTGGGCAACGACGACACGCTGCGGCTGTTCCAGTTCACCCCGGCGCAGCAGGCGATCGACGCGGCCACGGACATGTTCCCGTTGTACCGCTACAACGCGGTTATGGAGGACGAAGGCCCGCTGATGAACCCACCGGAGGGGCTGGCGCTCCCACACAGCGGCGGCCTGAACGTGCGGCTCCTGGTGTCGAGCGCGTTGATCACAGCGCTGTCGGGCCTCGCGATTGTTACGCTGTCCGGGATGAGCCCGCGCCGCGGGCTCCGCCGGCTCGTCGAGCCGCGGGGACGGTCCCCCGGCGGCGCGACGGCATGATCCTTGAAGGGAGCAACATGATGGCGCACGCAATCCCGCCCATGCTGCACATCACGGACCTGAGCAAACGGTACGGCTCCGCTCAGGTGCTTCGGGGCGTGCGCTTCGACATCGAGCCGGGGAGCGTCGTCGCGTTGCTCGGCGCGAACGGCGCGGGCAAGACGACCACGCTCAAGTGCATCCTGGGCGTCATGCCATTCGAGGGCGCGATCGAGGTCGACGGCATCGCGGTGCGCAAGCGCGGCAAGGACGCGCGGCGCCGCATCGGCTACGTGCCGCAGTCGCCGGCGCTGAACGACGCCGACACGTGTTCCGAGGCGCTGGAGTTCCTGGCGGAACTCAAAGGCGCGGACAAATCGCGCGTCGATGCGATGCTCGAGCTGGTGAACCTGAAGGAGCAGCGCGATGTCGCGGCCGGCCACCTGTCCGGCGGCATGCGGCAGCGGCTGACGCTCGCCGCGGCGCTGCTCGCCGACCCGCCGCTGCTGCTGCTCGACGAGCCGACGGCCAGCCTGGACGTGGAGAGCCGGGCGGAGTTCTACCAGCTCATCGGCCGGCTGCGCGACGAAGGCAAGACGGTGATCCTGTCGACGCACTTCTTCGACCGGCTGGAGGAGCTGGCGTCGCGCGTGTTGATCCTCGACGCGGGGCGCCTGGCATTCGACGGCACGCTGGACGAACTGGCGCAGCGCGCGCACGGCCGGCGTTACGTCGTCAACCTGAATGGCAACGCGCCGGCGCGGTTCTTCGAAGCGCTGCGCTCGGCGGGCATCGGCGCGGACCGCGTGCAGCCGGCGGAGATGCGCTGGGAGGAGATCATGCTCACGCCGGCCGCGGAAGCGGAAGCGGCGCAGGAGGAGCGGTCATGAGAGTCGCCGGCGCCGTCGCCCGCAAGGAGATCCGGGACGCTCTCAACAGTTCGTGGCTGCTGCTCTACGGCGCGCTCTTCACCGTGTTGGCGCTCGCGCTGTCGTACCTGGGCGAGCGGAACCTGGGGAGCCTGGGATTCGAGAACTTCAGCCGCACAACGGCGAGCCTGCTGAATCTGTGCCTGCTGCTGGCGCCGCTCGTGGCGCTCTCGCTCGGCGCGGGGAGCATCGCCGGGGAGCGCGACCGGGGCGGACTGACGTACCTGCTGTCGCAGCCGCTCGACCGATGGGAGCTGCTGCTCGGGAAGTTCGCCGGGCTGTCGGCATCGATCGGGCTGGCGACGGTGGCCGGATTCGGGGTCGCGGGCGTCGTGATCGCGATGATGGCATCGACGATGGACATCGCAACGTACCTGCTGTTCATCGTGCTGGTGCTGGCGCTGATCGTGGTGATGACCGGCATCGGGCTGGTGTGCTCGGTGATATCGAAGACGCGCGTGCAGGCGCTGGGCCTGGCCGTCCTCGTGTGGTTCGTGGCGGTGTTCGTGTTCGACGTGCTGCTCATCGGCACGGTGTCGGCGACGTCGCTCGGGGGCGGCGGCCTGATGCTGGCGCTGATGCTCAATCCGGTCGAGATCGTGCGCGTGCTGGCGATCATCCAGCTCGAGCCCGACCTGCAGATCCTGGGACCGTTCGGCTCTTACTTGCTGGAGCGCGTAGGCACCGGCGGCGCGACGGTCATCCTGACCGCCGCGCTCGCCGCGTGGATCGCGGCGCCGGTCGGGCTCGCCGCGTGGCTGTTCGAGACGAGAGAGGTCTGACGATCCCGCATCCATAGCCGGCACTCGGCAGCGGCTCCGCCTGGCACTCGCGGGGCCGCTGCCACTCTAGGAGCGCGCGTCTCACACGGGCCAAACGGCATGGTCATTGGCGGCCATGAGGCACTCAGAGGGGCCGGGCGCAGATGGCTATCCTTAGGCCAAACATTGGCAGTCTGCGAGGTTCCGCATGCAGCTTGCAACGGCCCAGAACACCGACCACATCGAGGCGTTAGCCGCCGAGGCGATCATGCTGTGCGCGAAGGCGCTGGCCGCCGTCGATGCCACGCGCGTGCGCCAGTGGGAGGAGCTGGGGCTGACGCTCCAGCAGTTGCGCTTCCTCTACCAGCTCCACGACCGCGATGGCCAATGCGTGACGGAGCTCGCGGGGCACATGCACGTCCATCCGGCGACGATCACCGGCCTGACGAACAAGCTGATCCGGCTGCGGCTGGTGCAGCGGACCGTCGACCGCAGCGACCGCCGCGTCAAGCACATCGCGCTGACGCCGAACGGCCGTTCGCTCGTCTCGGCCGATGCGTCGATCGTCAACCGGCTGCGGACGGCGATCCGCAACGTCGGCGAAGTAAAGCTGCAGACGCTGCTGCCCGCACTGCGCGACGTCAGTGAGTACGTGGCCGCGGTGCGCCCCTGACGACGACCCACCTAGCCTCGTTCCCGGCCACCCATACACGGTCAGCATGAGCGCGCGGACTGAACAGCCCGCGCCACGGACGATTTACGCCAGCTTCTTCAGGAAGAATTCGGTCTGCGCCGCGACGACCTGCTCGAACGGCTCGCCGAGATACGCCTCGAAGTGGCCGACGGGCAGCGTGATCACCGTGGCGTCGGGTACGCGGCGGGCCGCCGCGAGCGTGGCATGGGGCGGGGTGACGGTGTCGCGCTCGCCGACGATGAACAGGACGGGGCACTTCACGCGCGAGGCGTAGCGCGCCGGCCGGAACAGGCCCATCGAGATGACGACGCGGGGCGCAACCTCGTTGCGCCAGCTCGGCGCCGAGCGGACGATCGAGAGATAGCCCGGCTCCGCTTCCGGCGTCACCATGAACGCGCGCGATCCCGGCGGGCCGACGACGGGCACGAGGAACGGGTCGCGGCGCGCGAGCTTGCGCGCCCAATCCCACAGGCCGTACACGACGAGCACCGCCGTGTGCGCGATGCCCTCGTAACGGCCGGCAGCGAGCGAGTCGACAAGCGGGACCTGCAGCACCGCCGCGCGCACGCCGGCGTCCCGTGCGGCGACTTCGAGCGCGAGGCCGCCGCCGAACGACGTGCCCCAGATGCCGATGCGTGCGCGGTCCACGCGGTTGAGCGACCGCACGTAGTCGAGTGCGGCGTCCCAGTCCTGCCGCTGGTGGCGGATGTCAATGACCTGCCGGGGCAGGCCGCCGCTGGCGCCGAAGTGGCGATAGTCGAAGACGAGACAGGCGAGGCCGGCGGCGGCGAAGCGCTCCGCGAACGCATCGAGCCGCGCCTCCTTGACCGCCGCGAAGCCGTGGCCGATGACGACGCAGGCGCGCCGGACGGGGCCGTCACCCTCGCCGGGGTAGAACCAGGCGGCGATACGCTCGCCGCCGCTCAGGAACGTGACGTCTTGTCGTGTTACGCCCACGGCCGTCAGCACGGCAGGCTAGCAGCAGCTCCCCGCCGCCCTGGCCGCCGCCGGCGCCACAGGCGCAGCCACCGCCCTGGGGCGCGTTGGGGTTCGTGATCGAGAATCCGGAGCTCATGGGGTCGTCGACGAAGTCGATCTGGGCGCCGCTGAGCAGCGGGGCGCTCTGCGAGTCGATGATGATCTTCAGCTCGCCGCGCTCCATCACGAGGTCGCCGGCCTCGGAGCCGGGAGCGATCGCCATGCCGTACTGGTAGCCGGAGCAGCCGCCGCCGGCGACGAACACGCGGAGCATGCTCTCGGCCTGGCCGCGCTCGCGCAGCAACTCAAGCGCCTTCTCCACAGCCCGATCGGTCATCGCTACCGGGACTTCGTTGGACTGCTGCACCATATCGAGAATCTCCTTCGATTGCTTCCTTCCCTCCTGAAATGATGCGGAATTGGCCGGGCGAAATCGCAGAGCCGGATGGCACATTCCTGCGGCCCGATCAGCCTGCGGGGGTCGAACTACCCGGGGACTCAAGGCCGTTCGGCACAGGGATCGCGGCGGAGCGATGGTTAGAGTCGAACCAACCATCGCCGGGGCGCGACGGACCGAGGAGGGAAGCCATGGAGACGATCGACGGCGGCGAGATCCTGGTACGGATGCTGCAAGCGGCGGGCGTGGAGCGCGTGTTCACGCTGCACGGCGGCCACCTGGACGCCATCTTCCAGTCGGCGATGGACCGCGGACTGAAGCTCGTCGACACGCGCCACGAGCAGGCCGCCGGCCACGCGGCCGACGGCTGGGCGCGGACGACGGGGCGCGTCGGCGTGGCGATCGTGACGGCGGGGCCCGGCGTCACCGACGTGGTGACGGCGGTCGCGAACGCGTACCTCGACTGCGTGCCGGTGCTGATCATCGGCGGCCGCAGCCCGCTGGTCGATGACGAGCGCCTGCCGCTGCAAGGCGGCTTCAGCCAGGTGAACATGATGAAGCCGATCACGAAGTGGTCGACGACGGTGACGCACCTGCAGCGGCTGCCCGACTACGTCGCGCAAGCGCTGCGCGTCGCGACGAGCGGGCGCCCTGGGCCCGTGTTCCTGGAGCTGCCCGCCGACGTGCTGTTCGCGCGCATAGACGCGGACCGCATCGCGCTGCCGGAACGTCTCGCGGCGCCTCGAGACCGCCGCGCCCGCGCCGGAGGCCATCGGCCGCGTGCTCGATCTGCTTGCGGGCGCCGAGCGGCCGGTGATCATGGCCGGCGGCGGCGCGTGGTTCTCGGGCGCGGCACCGGAGCTGGCGGCGTTCGCCGAGGCGACGAAGGTGCCGGTGCTGGCGAACGGCAAGGGGCGGGGTTGCCTGCCGGAGCACCATCCGATGTCCGCGGGCGGTTTCATGTCGCTGGCGGGCGTGCGCGGCGCGGGCGGGCCGGACGTCGTGCTGATCCTCGGCGCGCGGCTCGGGCTGTTCACCGGCGGCGCATCCAAGTCGATGATCCCGGCGTCGGCCAAGGTGATCCAGGTCGATGTGGAGGGCGAGGAGATCGGCCGCAACCGCGACATCCAGCTCGGCATCACGGCGGACTGCCGGGCGACGCTGCAAGCGCTGGTGCCGGCGGCGGCCGGCCGCACGTGGCCCGACCTCTCGGCGTGGCTGGCGTCGCTGCGGGGAGCGCGCGCGGCGATGGACATGATGTTCGCGCAAGCGGCGGCGAGCGAGAAGCGGCCGATTCATCCGTACCGGCTCGCGAAGGACATCGCGGCGTTCATGGACCAGGACGGCGACGTGCTGGTCGCCGACGGCGGCGAGACGGCGTTCTGGCTGGAGATGACATCGACGGTCCGGCGGCCGGGCCACTGGCTGTCGCACGGATACCTCGGGTGCCTGGGGACGGGTTTGCCGTTCGCGATCGCGAGCCAGTGCGCGCACCCGGAGAGCCGCGTGCTGTGCCTGACGGGCGACGGCTCGGTCGGCCTGAACTTCGCGGAGTTCGACACGATGGTACGGCACAACCTGCCGATCGTGGTCGTCGTCAACAACGACCAGCAGTGGGGCATGTCGAAGCACGGCCAGGAGCTGATGTACGGCAAGGGGCGCACGGTCGTGTCCGAGCTGGGGCCGGTGCGTTACGACGCGGCGGCGGCGGGGTTCGGATGCCACGCGGAGCTCGTCGAGGACGCCGCGGAGATCGCGCCGGCGCTGGAGCGCGCGTTCCGCGCGAAGCGGCCGTCGTGCATCAACGTGCTCACCGACCCGGACGTCATCGCGCCGATAACGATGGCGATGGTGTCGGGCGCCTCGAAGAAGGAGAGCAAGCCGGGCACGGTCAACATGCCGTACTACGGCGAACGCGAAGTCGTGTAGCGACGCAGGCTCCGCGCTCGAAAGGAGTATGGCCGGGCCGATCTCTTCGCGCTACCAGTGTCACTGTCGGGGTGATGGAGGTGGCGCCGTGCCGGGACCTTCGGGCCGAAGTCCCTCCGGGCGAGCGCAGCCAGTATCGGTCAGGTTTACGTTCTCAGGCAGGAGCACACATTGAACAAGCGCTTTGCGGCGACGGCCATCCTGTGCATCGCGGCGTTGGCCGCGTTCGCGGGGACGTGCGTGCTTACGAACTTCACGCTGACGACAATCGGCTCTCACGACACGTTCGGCGGCGAGCTGAGGAATGATTCCGGCGTCAACGTCTTGCAGCACCGGTTCGTGGTGGCATTTGTGGACGCGAACGGGAACGTTGTCGAGCAGCGGATCGTCGATGGCTGCCTCCGCTCCATCCAGGACGGCGAGTCCGATTTCTTTTCGGCGTCGAGCAGCGCCGACTCTTCAGTTACGACGGCCGCGCTCGCACGGCTGGCGAACTTCGCCGAAGATCCAGACTTCACGATCGGGACGACCGAATCCAGCGACATCACGATCACGGTCACGAGCATCGTGCGCATCGATACGACGTTGACCATCACCGGCACGATCAAGAACAACGATTCGACGGAGCTCGTCGATCCCGCGGTGTGCGCCGTCATCTACAACGACGATGACCAGGTGGTCGTCACGGACAAGGACGCGTCGCTCACCGACCTGGACACAGACGAGAGTGACGGTTTCTCGATCACGATCACGGTCCCAGACAGCACGTCGAGGGTAGACCACGTCAACGTGTGGGCCGACGGCCTCGCGGGATCGAGCGACGGCGAGCCCGTCGATCCGGAGGCGAACACAGGCAACGACGTAACCGTCCAGACCGAGACACCCACACCGACAGCAACGGCGACCAGCACGCCCACGGCGACGCCCACGCCGTAACGCGGAGCAACGTCCACTCAGCCGCGAAGGGGTTCGCACAGCGCGAGCCCCTTCCGCGCAGCCGGTCGTTGACGCATCGCGGGCGTTTGGAGACGCGGCACGGTAGCATTGGCCCGGATGGCGACCGGACGATGTTGACCGATGGCGCGCGCGGGCACGGCGAATTGATCGTCGTGCACAGTTCCGACCTGCACCTGGGATCGAGCCCGCACGCCAGCGACCCGGACGGCCTGGGCGCGCTGCGCGACGTGCTGGCGGCGGCGAGCGACGCTGAGGCGCACGCGCTGCTGCTGGCGGGCGACATCTTCGACCACAATCGCCTGCCGCTGGCACTGCTCGACCGGGCGGCGCGCATCCTGGGCGATGCCCCGCTGCCGGTCGTGATCCTGCCCGGCAACCATGACCCCGCGACGCCCGACTCGGTGTATCGCCGCGGCGGCCTCGCCGACCCGCCGAACGTGCACGTGCTCGGGGTCACCGTCGATGAGCGGATGGAGTTCGCCGAGCTCGACCTGGAGGTGTGCGGGACGGCGCACGCGGACTATCACGACATGTCGCCGCTGCACCTGCCGGCGGGACGCTCCCGCGCGCATCAGATCGTGATGGCGCACGGACACTGGGCGACGGGGCCGCACGACGCGCACCGGAGCTGGCTGATCTTCGACGACGAGATCGCGGCCACGGCGGCCGACTACGTCGCGCTCGGGCACTGGGACCTGGCGCAGCGCGCAGGGGACGGCCGCGTGCCGGCGTACTACTCGGGATCGCCGCACTACTCCGGCAGCGTCAACGTAGTACGGATGGCGAACGGCGCCGTTGACGTCCGGCGCAAGCCGCTGCGGGAGGATGTGGCGGAGCACTTCGACCCGCCCGTGTGATCCGGCTGTCTCCTGCGGCGACTCTGCGACCGCCGGATGGGCAGCCGGGGGCGGCTGCGATCCACGCCCTTCGGCGCACAGTGATCGCAGGCAGCGGGCGCAGCCTGCTGCGCCCCTACCGTGGCCCGTCACGCACCGTCAGGTGCGCACATGTATCTCATCGTTGCGGGCGTGATCCCGGCTGCGCCGGATGGGCAGCCGGGGGCGGCTGCGATCCATGCCCTTCGGCGCACAGTGATCGCAGGCAGCGGGCGCAGCAGGCTGCGCCCCTACGGCACCCTCGGTGTTATGTCACGTTGGTCAGACGGACAGGATGTGCACCGTCGTTGCGGCCGCCTCGCCGCGCACCATGCCGCCGCCGTTCTCGGTCATGCCGACGCGCGCGCCCGCGACCTGGCGGTCGCCCGCCTCGCCGCGTAGCTGCAGGAAGATCTCGTAGATCTGCGCGACGCCGGTCGCTCCGACCGGGTGCCCTTTCGCCAGCAGGCCGCCGCTCGTGTTGACCGGCAGCCGGCCGCCGATCTCGGTCACGCCTTCATCGATCAGGCGTCCGCCCTCCCCTTCCGCGCACAGGCCCAGTTCTTCGTACAGCGATAGCTCCGCCGCGGCCGAGGCGTCGTGCACTTCGAGCACGTTGACGTCGCGCATGGTCATGCCGGCCATGCCGAACGCACGCTGGGCGGCGCGCGCCGAGATGCCGCCGTCCTCGGCGCGGTGGTCGGATCCGGAGACGAGGGCGCTGCCGCGGATCCAGACCGGCTTCGTCGTGTACTGGCGGACCTTGTCCTCGCTGACGAGCACCGCCGCGGCCGCGCCGTCGCCGATGGGCGCGCACATCAGCCGGGTCAGCGGCTCCGAGACCGTGGGCGAGGCGAGGATCTCCTCCAGGCTGTAGCGCTCGCGGTACTGCGCGTGCGGGTTGAGGCTGCCGTTGTTGTGATTCTTCACGGCGATGCGCGCGTACTGCTCCTTGGTGGTGCCGTACTTCGCCATGTGCGAGCGCGCGCCGGCGGCGTAGATGTCCATGAAGAGGCTGCGCGACTTGCCGGCGCCGCTCTCCTCGCTCGTGTCGGACGGCGGCTTGAGCGCCTGCATCGAGCTCGCGCAGCTCCTGCACGTCGACGCCGGCGCTGAACGCGGCCATGGTGCGGGCCTTGTCCTCCGAGTACATCTTCTCGACGCCGAGCGCGAGCGCGACGTCGTACACGCCGGAGGCGACGTAGAGCCAGGCGAGCTGGAGCGCCGTCGATGAGCTGGCGCAGGCGTTCTCCGTGTTCACCATCGGTATCTTGTCGATGCCCATGGAGCGCAGGACGACCTGCGCGCGGATGCACTCCTGGCCGGTGATGAGGCCGGCGGCGGCGTTGCCGACGATGGCGATTTCGAGCGCGCCCTTGTCCATGCCGGCGCTCGCGAGGGCG
This sequence comes from uncultured Chloroflexia bacterium, assembly GCA_963701135.1. Taxonomy (GTDB): domain Bacteria; phylum Chloroflexota; class Dehalococcoidia; order DSTF01; family JACRBR01; genus CAYJMJ01. Next base: position 617,534 of record OY969567.1, on the reverse strand, counting down.
GCGTTGACGGCCTCGCTCGTCGAGCTCTTTGAGCCCGCGGTCGTTGTACTTGGCAAAGCGCGTCATGCCGGCGCCGGCGATCGCAACCTGTCTCATGTCAACCTCATCCTCGCTCGCTCCCGGCAGAAGGAGAGCTCTGTCACCGCGAGCTACACCCCGACCAACTGGTCGGCGGCCTTCAACGATACTACTTCGTTCGTGCCGTCCATGATCTGGAGCAGCTTGGCGTCGCGGTAGAACTTTTCGACCGGGAACTCCTTGGAGATGCCGTAGCCGCCGAAGATCTGCGCCATGTCGGACGTCACCTGGACCGCCATGTCGCTGGCCATGGTGCGCGCGGCCATGGCGATGGGCAAGCTCGGCTGGCCGATGCTGAGCAGCCACGACGACTTCCAGAGCAGGGCGCGCGACGCCTCGATCTGGCGGAAGGCGTTGAAGAGCTTGAGGCGGACGGTCTCGTGCTCGGCGATGCGGCGGCCGCCCTGCACGCGCTGCCGGGCGTAGGCGAGCGCTTCCTCGTACGCGGCGCGCGCGACGCCGACGGCGAGCGTGCCGACGGCGGTGTTGCCGCCGGTGACGATGCGCTCGAGCATGAACTTGTAACCGGGGCCGGGCGGCATCACCAGGAACTCCGGGCCGACGCGGACGTTGTCGAAAAACACCTCGGCCTGGTTGAGGCCGCGCAAGCCGAGCTTGTTCAGCGGCTTGCCGCGCGTGATCCCGGGCAGGTCGCCGGGGATGGCGAACGTGACGGTGCCCTCCATGCCCTGCGCCGGGTCGAGATTGACCATGATCAGCAGCGCATCGGCCATCCAGCCGTTGCTGACGAACGCGGACTTGTGCCCGTTGATCACGTAGTCGTCGCCGTCCTTCACGGCCGATGTTTCCATGTGGATCTGCGGCTTGCCGAACTCGAAGAGGTCGGAGCCGTGGTTCGGTTCCGTGATCGCCCACGCGCCGCTGTGCTCGCCCTTCGTGTCCTCGAGGAACGCGTCGAGGTACTCGCGGTAGAAGGGGTGGCGGTCGCGCGCCCCGGCGGCAATGCCCGCGATCATCGGCGCGACCAGGAAGTGGCTGGCAAGGCCGGCGTCGGCGACGGCCATCTCCTCCTGGACGACGATGCCGGTCATCGGCGGTGCGCCGAGGCCGCCGGCCTCCTTCGGCAGGTTCATCTTGTGGAAGCCGATGTCGTACGCGCGCGAGAGGACGGCGCGCATCGTGTCGCTGGTGTAGGCCTCTTCGGGATCGGGCACGCGGTCGAGCGCGATGCCCGCGGGCCGCATCTCCTGGCGGGCGAACTCGCGCGTCATGTCGCGGATCTTCTCGACTTCTTCGGGCAGTGCGAAATCGACCATTGCGGGCCTCCATGGCGTGAGCGAACTGTCGTGCCGCGATAGTAGGGCCGGGCCGGGGCCTTGGCACGGGGCGATCGGCCCGTGGGCCGGGGCCGTTCGGCTCGCGACGCGGTCGATGCGCGAGCGCTGGGCGGCGGCGGCGTCCAGCCGGGCGCCGTTCAGCGACGGGCCAAATGGCCCGGGAATCGTTTGCGTCTTTCATGCTAAACGGCCCGGTACAGGGCCGCCGGTGCGCGCTATAACCGATGCACGGACGTTGGCGTCCGCGCACCGGCCTGCGCGGCGCATCACACACGCCCGCGCTTGCCCGCTGCCAATTTTCCGGGATGATCGCCTGCCCTTGCGGCAGGCGGACCGCGCTCGAGAGGGCGTGGATAACGATCAGGAGGACAGCAGTGTCACAACAACTCGCACCGCGCGGCGCATCGGGCGCATGGGCCGACCGCTACCGCGACAAGTGGAAGTGGGACAAGGTCACCTGGGGCAGCCACTCCGTCGACTGCTACCCGGGCGGCTGCCCGTGGCGCGTCTACACGAAGGACGGCAAGGTCGTCCGGGAAGAGCAGGGCGGCAAGCTGCCCACGATCCAGCAGGGCGTGCCGGACATGAACCCCATGGGGTGCCAGAAGGGCGCCTCGTGGTGCCACATCCACTACTCTCCGGACCGCGTGACGCGGCCGCTCAAGCGCGCGGGCGAGCGCGGCGAGGGCAAGTGGCAGGCCGTCTCGTGGAAGGAAGCGTTCGACGACATCGCCGACGCGATGCTGGACGCGATCCAGGAGCAGGGGCCGGAGGCGATCCTCAACCTGATGACGCCGGAGCCGGGCGCGGCGCCGGCGCGCGCGTTCGCCAACGCGCTGGGCACGCCGACGACGGACGGCAACGCGGAGTTCCAGGACTTCAGCCCGGGCTTCTACATCACCTGGGGTAAGTTCAACCCGGTCAGCTCGATGGACGACTGGTTCCTGGCCGACCTGACGCTGATCTGGCACTCGAACCCCGTCTACACCAACATCCACTGGTACCACTACGTCGCGGAGTCCCGCTACAACGGCGGCGAGGTCGTGACGATCGCGCCGGACTTCAGCCCTTCGGCGGTGCATGCGGACTACCACGTCCCCGTCAAGATCGGCAGCGATGCCGCGTTCGCGCTGTCGATGTGCAAGGTGATCGTCGATGCCGGCATCTACCAGCGGCGCTTCGTGCAGGAGCAGACGGACCTGTCGCTGCTCGTCCGCAAGGACAACGGGCGCTTCCTCCGCGGCAATGAAATCACGGAGGGTGACCGTGACGACCAGTTCTTCTGGATGGACGAGCGCTCCAACGTCCTGACGCCTGCGCCACGCGGCACGCTGGCGATGTCGGACGTGGAGCCCGCGCTCGAGGGCACGTGGACTGTGGCGCTCAAGGACGGCGCCAAGGTCGAGGTCTGGCCGGCGTTCGCCCGGCTACGCGAGCGGCTCAAGGACTACGACCCGGAGAAGGTCGGCCCGCTGTGCGAGATCCACCCGGACGTCATCCGCTCGCTCGCCCGCAAGGTGGCGACGCGCAAGACCAAGATCTTCGCCGGCTGGAACTCCGGCAAGTACTACCACGGCGACCTCTACGAGCGCAGCATGGCGCTGCTGCTGGGCCTGACGGGCAACTGGGGCAAACAGGGCACGGGCACGCGCTCGTGGGCGATCTCGGGGCTCGACGGCGGCGCCTTCATGCGCGGCAAGGGGCGCATGGGCCAGGATGCGGCGCGCGAGCACATGAACAACCTGGCGAAGGCGCGCCGGTTCCTCAGCCAGGACGACCCGACGCTGACGCTGGAGATGGTGACGCACCGCGCGTCGCAGATGGCCGCCGAACTCGGCGGGCTGGGGCGCATGATCCCGCCGGCGTTCCTCTGGTACTACCAGTACGGCTACAAGGAGCGCTGGAACAACCCGGACAACAACGACCCCTCCATGAAGCGGACGTTCGACGAGTACCTGAACGAAGCGATCGACAAGGGCTGGTGGGATTCCGGGCTCGCCAAGACGTACCAGAGCGTGCGGCCGCGCGTGCTCTTCGAGGCGGGCGGCAACATGCTGCGGCGCCAGCGCGGCGGCCAGAAGCTGCTGCTCGAAAAGCTGTGGCCGGACCTGAAGATGATCGTGTCGGTGGACTTCCGCATCAACACGACCGGCATGTACTCGGACTACATCCTGCCGGCGGCGCAGCACTACGAGAAGATGGGCAACAGCATGCCCTCCGTCCACCACCTCAACTTCGTGCTCATCGACAAGGCGATCGACCCGCCGGATGACGTGATGAACGACTACGACATCGGAATCGGCCTGGTGCGCGCGATCGAAGAGCGTGCCGCGGCGCGCGAGATGCCGGAGTTCACCGACCGCAACGGCGTCGCCCACAGCCTGAAGGACATGGTGAAGAACATGACCATGGACGGGGCGCTGCTGGACGAAGAGACGCGCATGGCGGAGACGATCAAGGACGACGCGGCGTACGGCATTCTGCCGCCGGACAGCACGCTGGACGTGGCGCGCCAGAACGGCGCGATCCGCTGGACCGGCTGGGGGCTCGTCGGCCACGGCCTCGGCCAGGCTTCGACGATCAAGCCGGACGAGACGCACAACCCGTTCCGCTGGCACACGGAAGACAAGGTCCCGTACCCGACGCTGACGCGGCGCGCGCAGTTCTACATCGACCACGAGTGGTTCCTGGAGGCGGGCGAGGAGTTCCCGTGCCACAAGGAGCCGCCGACGCACGGCGGCCCGAAGCGCAAGTTCAAGATGACCAGCGGCCACAACCGCTGGAGCATCCACTCCATGAACATGACCAACAACATGATGCTGAACACGCACCGAGGCGAGCCGTTCGCGTTCATCAACAACAAGGACGCAAAGGCAAAGGGCGTCGAAAACGGCGAGTGGATCAAGGTCGTCAGCGACGTTGGCTCGATGCTGATCACGGCGAAGATCTCGCCGACGGTGCGGCCGGGACAGGTCATCGTCTACAACGGCTTCGAGCCGTACATGCACAAGGAGTGGTACAGCCAGGCGGACGTTCGAGCCGGGGCACGTGAAGTGGCTGGGGCTGGTGGGCGGATACGGCCACCTGCAGTACCGGCCGTTGCAGTGGCAGCCAATACCGGCGGACCGCGCGGTCTACGTGGACGTCGAGAAGGTGCCGAAGTGACGCATCGCGCCGGCCGGCAACAGTTCGAAGTGGAGAAGGACTAATGGGCACGATCACAGCTTCGAAGCGCCAGCTCGCCTGGGTCTTCGACCTCAACAAGTGCATCGGCTGCCAGACATGCTCGGTCGCCTGCAAGATGCTCTGGACGCAGGACGAGGGGACCGAGCACGAGTGGTGGATGACGGTCAACACGCAACCCGGCCTGGGCACGCCCAAAGGCTGGGAGGCGATGGGCGGCGGCTACAAGGACGGCAAGCAGACGCCGGGCAAGCTGCCGACGCCGGAGGACTTCGGCAGCGGCTGGGACTACAACTACGACGAGGTGCTGCACGGCGGTAAGGGCCGCAGCGTGCACCTGGAGAAGACGGCCGGCAGCAAGACCTGGGGCATGAACTGGGACGAGGACGAGGGCGGCGGCGAGTTCCCGAACTCCTACTACTTCTACCTGCCGCGTCTCTGCAACCACTGCACGCAGCCGGGCTGCGTCGAGGCGTGCCCGAACGACGCGCTGTTCAAGCGCGAGGAAGACGGCCTGGTCCTCCGCAACGAGGACATCTGCAAGGGCGCGCAGATGTGCGCCCGCGCCTGCCCGTACAAGAAGATCTACTTCAACCCCGCCAGCAAGGTGAGCCAGCAGTGCATCGGCTGCTTCCCGCGGATCGAGCACGGTGTGGCGCCGGCGTGCGTGCGCCAGTGCCCGGGCCGCGCGGCGTGGGTCGGTTTCCTCGATGACGCGCACGGCTCGGTGGGCAAGTTCGTGAACAAGTGGAAGGTGGCGCTGCCGCTGCACCCGGAGTTCGAGACGAAGCCGAACGTGTACTACATCCCACCGCTTAGCCCGGCGCCGCTCAACGCCGACGGCAGCTGGAACGAGAACGGCGAGCGCATTCCGATGTCGTACCTGGAGTCGCTGTTCGGCCCGGCCGTGCACGGCGCCGTCGACACGATCAAGGCGGAGCTGGCGAACAAGCGCCAGGGCCGCGGCTCGGAGCTGATGGACCTGCTGATCATGTACAAGTGGGAGGAGGCGCTCGGCCACCTCACCCGCGACCCGGCTGATATCGTCTGGAGCTGACGAGGAGATCCGGACACCTTCCCTCGCCCGCCACGGCCGGTCTGCGCCGTGGCGGGCGTCCCTCTTTCTTCGCCGGCGCTATTTCGTCGCGACGTGCAGCGCGACGGCGCCGCCGCCGAGGCGCCGGTACGAGACGTTGCGCAGGCCGGCGCCGCGAATCATCCGCGCCAGCGCATCGGCGTCCGGGAAACCATCGAGTGAAGTCGAGAGGTAGCGGTACGCGGCGCGGTCGCCGCTGAGCAGGCCCGCCGCCGCCGGCATGATGTGGCGGAAGTACACGGCGTACACGCCGGCGAATCCGCCCGGCGGCACGTGCGTCATGTCGAGGCACACGAGGCGGCCGCCCGGCCGCAGCACGCGCGCCATCTCGGCGAAGCCGGCCGGGAGGTTGACGACGTTGCGCAGCAGGAAGCCGTTGGTCACGCAGTCGAAGGAGGCATCGGCAAACGGCAGGTGAAGGACGTTGCACGCAGCCCACTGTTGCCGCCCAACGCCGCCGTAGCGGCGCGACGCCGCGGCGAGCATGCCGAGGCTGAAGTCGCCGCCGGCGACGCACGCCGCTCCCTGCCGTACCAACTCTCGCGCAAGGTCGCCGGTGCCCGCGCCGAGGTCGAGGACGCGTGCGCCGCGTGGCTGCGCCGCCTGCGCCGCGAGCACGCGCCAGCGCCGGTCCATGCCGAAGCTGATGATCCGGTTCATCCGGTCATAGTTCGGCACGAGGCGGCCGAACATCGCCTGCACGCGTCGCGCGCGTGCGCCGGCGTCAGGCGTCGTGGTGTCCGGCGGGTCCGATCGGTCGTGCACGAGTTACGCGCGCCCTCCCGCGCACCGCCGAACAGCGAACGCCACGGGCGAGGTCACGATCGCGCTAGCGGCCCGCCTCTTGCGGCACCCAGGCGCGGATGCTGCCGTCGTGCCACTCGGGGTTGGCCGCGAGCAGGTCGCGCATGCGGCGGTACCACCGGTCCTGATCGAGGCTCGCGGCGTTGTCACGATACGTCTTTTCATCGTCGAACACCGCGACACCCCAGAGTTCGTTGTCGCCGCCATCGAATACGAACGTCGCCCGCATTCCCTTGACCATCGGCCGTTCGCGGGTCTCCTCGTCCAGGAGACGCATGAGGTCGTCGTTCGCGCCGGGCTTTGGCTTCATCTTGAACACGCTGCCAAACATGGCTCACCTCCGGGTGTTGCGTAGCATCTTCGGTCTACTCAACGCCGTGGGCGATGTCCATAATCAGCATTGGGTCGCGAGGGCGTCAGCTCCAGTCGTCGGGCACGCCCTGGAGCAGGACGGCCGCGTGGATGCTCTGCGCGCGCCGCGTGATCGCGGCCCACGGGTGCGGCAGCCCGCCGGCGGCGTCGCCTGCGGCATCGCCGGCCGCGGGAGGGTCCGTGGCTGGCGCGCGCGCGCGGACGCAGCGGCAGAGCCCTTCGACGAGATCGTCGCCTTTCGCACCGGCGCCGCGGCAGCGGCGGCACGCCGGATCGGCGAATTCGCGCAGGGCCAGCCGCATCGCCTCGGTCGCCTTCATCGCGCACACATGGTGGCAACGGCGCGTGCCGCCCGGCAAGGTGCCGGATGGCACGTTCGGGCGTGCGGCGCCTTTGATTCCGTGCTGATGAGCCCTCGTCTCGAAGGCGGTGGTCCTTCCCCCACCGGGGCAGCGAGGCGAAGGCCGAGTCAGCTCCGATACTGACCTATCAGACTCGGCCGGCCTTCGCTTGGACCTGAGCGCGGCCCAAGACCGCCGCCCATTTTTGCAGGCCAACCGTGTGCTGATCCAGACTCGCTGCCGATACTCTTGCGACCCTCCAATGGCGAGCTCAGGGGGTCCATGTGACTCGGGTGGGGAGATGGCGCAACCGGTAGCCGGTCGGATGAGGGCAGGCTTCGCCACGCACAGGACGATGCGCGGCGGCATGGCCATTGTGCTCGTGACGATCGCGGCGATCTTCGCCGTGAGCACCTACATCACGCTCCAGCAGATTCGAGAGCACAACCAGTATGGCCGGACCATCAACCTCGCCGGGCGCCAGCGCATGCTCCTGGAGGAGATGACGCTCGCGGCGAGCGCCGTCGCCCATGGCGATGAGACGCAGCGGCCGATCCTGGTGCAGGCCGAAGCTGAGTTCGATGCCGCTCTCGGCCGTCTCCGCCGAGGGGACAGCGCGCAGGGGATCCTGGCCCCGCCGTCCGGTATACGCGGGGCCCTGAACGGCATAGCAGAGCGTTGGACGTTCCTTCCGGCCGCAACTCGACATTGCCGTCGCGGCGCCGGTGGGCGTTGGTGAGCCGGATTCATCGTTCGCCGCGCTGACCGCGGAAGGCCGCATACTCCTGAGGGAGATCGACCGCACAGTCGGCCTGTACGAGGACGCCCTCGACGCCAGGGTAACGATGACCCAGCAGGTCGTGGTCGCGCTGGCGGTGCTCGGGGCGCTCATGAGCGGCGCCGCGTGGTGGTTGATGCTCGGGACGGTGGCGCGTCCGCTCGCGCGGCTTGCGGAGGGCGCCCAGCGCCTGGGGCGCGGCGAACTCGAGTATCGCGTGCCCACGGACGGCATCGGCGAAGTGGGCGTCCTCGCGCGCGCGTTCAACGCCATGGCTGCGCGGCTCGAGAGCACGCGGGCCGCGGAGCGGGAGCAGGCACGCCACGACGCGCTCACCGGCGTGCTGAACCACGCCGTCGTGTCGGACGTGTTGCGCGAGCATCTCGCCGAGCCGCCAGCGTCGCTCGCCGTCTGCATGGTTGACATCGACGGCATGAAGGCGGCGAATGATACGTACGGCCACCAGGTGGGCGATGCGATACTTATCGCCGTCGCGCGTGCGCTCACGTATGGCGGCGCGATCGTCGGCCGTTATGGAGGCGATGAGTTTCTGGCGTTGCTGCCTGGCGCCGATCGTGCGACGGCCGAGCGGTACCATGCATCGATCGCGGAGCAGCTCAAGCGGGCGAATCTCAAGGACCCGCAGACCGACGCGACCGTGCCCGTCTTCGCCAGCCTCGGCATCGCCGTCTATCCGGATGAGGCCCGCACGCACGACGACCTCATCCAGCTTGCAGACAATGCGATGTACGCGGCGAAGCGGCTCCGGCCGGTAGGAGAAGGGACGCCGCTCTCGCGCCCGCTCGGAGGCGACCGCGCCGCTCAGATCGTCGGCGAGCTGGTGCCGCTGCTGACATCGCCCGGCGATCTGAGCGAGAAGCTGCGCCTGGTGTCGCACCGGCTGTCGATCGGAGCCGGCTACGACGCGGTCCACTTCGAAATCGTCGCGGCGAACTCCACGGCGGCGCTCGCTACGAACACGTTCGCGCGCCTGCCCGATGAGCTGCTCGAAGCGTGGAACGACGAGCAGCAGCGCATCCTGGAGCATCCCATCGGGAAACTGATGCGCGAGACGCATCAGCCGATCATCCTCGATGACCTGGTTCACGATGAGCGGCTGTCGGAGGTGCAGCGCACGCTGCTGACGCGAGCCGGGCTTCGATCGGGCCTCATCGCCCCGCTGCTCTGGGAGGGCGCGGTCATCGGAAACCTGGCTGTTGCCAGCAAGCGGGAGTGTGCGTTCTCGCCGGCCGATGCCCAGTTCGTGACGGCTGTGGCGAACCAGGTCACCGCCATCGTCCGCATGGCGGCGCTCGTGGATCAGTCACAATCGCTTTCGAGCCGTCTGATCCTTGGCCAGGAGGAGACGGTATTTATGCTGGCCGCCGCCGCGGAGGCCCACGACCAGACGACCGGCGATCACCTGCGGGGCGTGCGCGCAATCAGCGAAGCGATCGCGCTGGAGCTCGGCTACGACGCGATCGCGGCGCGTGAACTGGGGATGGCCGCCGTGCTCCATGACATCGGCAAGATCCGTGTCGCGGAGTCGATCCTGATCAGCCCTGCCCAGCTCAGCGACGACCAGTGGGCACTCGATGAAGCAGCACACGGTCTGGGGCGCCGAGCTCCTGGGCGCGCGGTCGGGCTTCGATCTGGCGGCGAGCGTGGCGCTCGCGCACCACGAGCGCTGGGACGGCAGCGGGTATCCCCGCGGGCTCGCGGGCGAAGCAATTCCGGAGGCGGCCACGATCGTTTCGGTCGCCGACAGCGTCGATGCGATGACGAGCAGCCGGCCCTACCGCGCGCGCCGGCCGCTTGCGTGGGCGGTGTCCGAGATCAATGCGAACGCCGGCACGCAGTTCAGCCCGCGCGTGGTGGAGGCGCTTCTGGCGTTGCACGCGCGCGGCGAACTCGCGGACCTGCACGACGGCCAAGTCGAGGAACTAGCCGCCTGAGCGGCACGGCGTGAAGTTGTGCGGCAGCGGCGCGTTCCTACGTCAGCAGACGGCTTCAGGGGCAGGGTGCTGATCCAGCAGCCGCTCTACACACGATCGATCTGGACCAAGAGGATACGTGGCAGGAGTGGAGGGACTCGAACCCCCGACCGGCGGTTTTGGAGACCGCTGCTCTCCCAACTGAGCTACACTCCTGCGCACCAGAAGTATACGAAAACGCCACCCGGCACAGAAGCGGCCTATCGCCGCGCCGCCTGCCCCGCCGCGGCATCGACGACGCGGCGGACGAGGTCCGGGAAGTTGCTGCAGATGCTGTCGACGCCGGCCGTCGACCATCTTCGTCCATGTCCGCCTCGTCGTCGACCGTCCAGGTCATGAACGTCAGCGAGCGGCAGCTGGCCCAGCGCGCACGCGTCTCCGGCGTCGCGAAGGCGTGGTAGACGCTGATGCCCTGCGCGTTCAGCGAGAGCGCGAAGCCGAAGAAGTCCGCCCAATCGACGACGCGGCGCCCGTCGGTGAGCAGCGCCGCCGCCATACGCGGCTCGACGTCGCGCATGCGCTCACGATCTGCGGGCCAGAACGAGTGCGTCTCGCAATCGGCGAGCGCGCCGGCGGCGCGGACGACGCGCGCGACGTCGTCCTCGATGTCCGGCTGCTTGATCTCGATCTGCAGCAGCACTTTGCCCTTCGTCAGGTCGAGCACCTCGGCCAGCGTCGGTATCTTCTCGCCCTGGAACCGCGGCACGAACTGGCGCGCGCCGGCGTCGAGCGCGCGGGCCACGTCGAGCGGCATCTCGTGGATGCTGCCGGCGCCGTCGGTCGTGCGGTCGACCGTCTCGTCGTGGATGAGCACCGGCACGCGGTCGGACGTGCAGTGCACATCGATCTCGATCGCGTCCGCGCCGAGCGCGATGGCGCGCTCGATGCCGGCGAGCGTGTTCTCGGGCGCGTGGCCCTTGCAGGCGGCGTGCGACGTGACGAGCGGCAGCCTCATGTGGCCTCCTGGTGATGCGGCGCCATGCGCGAGCAGCGCGCCGGCCAGGATGGCGCCCGCGTGCTTGCCGAGCGACACCGACTCCTCGTAGTTGTTGTTGCGGCCCGTCATCCACTCGTCCTCCGGCAGGAAGTAACCGAGCGTGTCGTGCGTGAGGCCGAAGAACATGCGGTGCCGCGATCCCATCGACGCACGCAGCGGCAGCGCGAGCCGCGTCAGCACTTCGCCGGGCGCGGCGAACGCCTCGACGTCGGTCGCCGATGCGGATGTAGGCCGCAGTGCGTCGGCAGGTACGTGCGCCCGTCGCGATGCACCATGCTTGCGCTCGGACATGCCGGCGAGCGCGGCGACGATCTGCGCCAGGTCGGAGCGGCCGGCCGCGTGCAGCGCCGCGGACGCGGCGCGCAGGCCGCCGGCCTTGCTCAGCACGCCCAGCGCGGGCCCGGCGCGCCCGACCGCGTCCTGCACGCGCTGCGACAGCCGCTCGAAGTTCATCGGCGATGTCGAGCGGCTCGGTGCGCGCCTGCACGAAGCCGCCGATGGCATCGGCCGCGTGCAAGCGATTCGATGGACTTGCGCGCGACCGCCTCGCCGAGCGCCTGCGCGGCATCGAAGCCGCCGTCGACCGCCGGGTTGACGTCGCCGACGGCGCCGTTGACGTAGACCGCGACGCCGCCAAGCTCGCGCTCGACGACGTCGGCCGCGTAGCCGCACCAGTCGCGCGAGACCTCGGTGTTCGCGGGGCCGCTCGCCGTCGGGTGACAGGCGTAGTTCACGAGCGTGGCTACGGACGCGCCGGACGGCGGCGACGAAGCGGAGCGTGGTCAGCGTCTCGTCGGTCTCGGGCCAGCCGCGGCGGTTGCGGACGACGCCGCCGAGCGACGTCGTGGCGGCGAGCGCGGTTGCCGGCGCCATCGCCTGGTGCGCCTGCCAGATGGCGACGCGCGGCGCGATGTGCGACGTGCGTCTGGTACGCCGATCCGGTGCCGCCCCAGAGGCCCTGCATGTCCGGGCTGGCGTGGCTGTGCGTGCACGCGACGATGATGCTCGACGGCGGCAGATGCGTGAGCCGCGCGGCGTCATCGCGGATGGCGGCGAGCAGCGGGCCGGACGCGCCGACGAGGTCCAGCACCGCGAGCACGAACGCCGTTGTGCCATCGCTGATCGCGAGGGCGCGGCACTGCGGCTCATCGTGCACGCCGGTGGCGCGGCGCTGGCGGTACGAGCCGAAGCCGCCGAGGTACACGCCCTCGCGCAGGTCATCCGGCGCGCGGCGCGATCGATGCGACGGCGGCGCCGGCGAGCAGTCCGCTCATTCGAGTTCGCCGAGGTGCGTCTTCGATGACGCGCCGCGGCGTCATGCAGCAGCACGAGGCCGAGGCCGAGCGCGATGACGAGCAGGTCGTCGAGCTGGCCGAGGACCGGGATGAAATCCGGGATGAGGTCGAACGGCATCGCGAGGTAGGCGACGACGGCCGGCATCACCGCCCTGGCCGGGAGCGGCGTGCCGGGGTCGCGGAAGACGCGCCAGGCGAAGGTGAGCTTGGCGCGGAACGGCAGCGCCATGATGCGTTTGTTGAGGTCGCGTTTCACGCTGCGATTATAGGCCCGGGTCGAAGCACCGGCCAGCCAGCGAAGGAACGGGGCGCGCTATCGGCGGGGGTGCGGGGGCGCGACGGCGAGCATGGTGTCGCGTTCGATGGCGGCGAAGACGGACGCGCGCTGATCGGCGTCTTCGGCGTCGTAGAGGGCGACGGCGTCGGCCCACGCGCGGCGGCGGAGCACGTCGAGCCAGTCCGCGGCCATGGGCGCGGCGGTGCCGGCGAACAGGCAATCGGCGGCGATCCGCGTGACGGCGCGGTACGCGGCTTCGCGCTGACGCCGGTGGGCGGGGTTGAGGCCCGTGCGCGCCAGAGCGATCGGCAGGTCGTAGGCGAAGTGCGCGTCGATGTGGAGGCGCAGGTCGTCGTGCGGCGCGAGGCCGGCGTGCCGCGACTGCGCGAAGACGGCGCGCCACGGCGCCGGTGTGCCGGAGAAGTCGCGGCGGTCCCAGCCATCGAGCGCGCGCAGGTACTGGCGGGCGAAATCAACTTCCAGCCGCTCGGTCCAGTCCGCCGCGTCGCCGAGACCGCCGGCCGATGCGAGCGCGCGGACGCCGGCGACGTATCGGATGTACGCGCCGCAGAACGCGGCCCGGCGGTCGTGCGCCGCGTCGAGCCGGTGGAGGCGCGCGGTCAGCACGTCGAGCAGCTCGGCGAAGCCGGCGATGTACGGCCGGCGAGGCTCCTGTTCTTCGATACCGACGGTCAGGAATGCGGCGAGTTCGAGCATTGCCAGACTCCAGCGGGGCAACAGATCCGCCCCGCGCGGTCCGATGTATCAGGTAGCGGCGGACCGCTGTGCAGGAGCGGTCATCCGGCTACCTCCTTCCTCTGCCTGTGACTTGGGCCTCGCCATCCAGCGAGGCCTTTGTCCTTCTCAATGATCAACGAATGCGGGGCGAGGGTATGTCATCGGGAGTTCACAGTTGTCAGTTCACAGTTGTCAGTTCGGTTCGCTGGCTGATGGCTGATCTCTCTGTTAGCATCGCGGGGTGATCCGGGAGGCTACGATCGATGATGTGCCGGCGATCGCCGCGCTGATCCGCGCGCTCGCGGGGTACGAGCGGCTGTCGCACGAGGTCGTGCTCGATGAGGACGACCTGCGGACGTACCTGTTCGGCGAGCGCCACTACGCCGAGGTGCTGATCGCAGACGAGGGCCGCGACGTCGTAGGGTTCGCGCTGTTCTTCCACAACTTCTCGACGTTCCTGGGGAAGCCGGGAGTGTACCTGGAGGACCTGTTCGTGCGGCCTGAGCATCGCGGGGGCGGGCACGGGAAGGCGCTGCTGGCGCGCCTGGCGCGGATCGCCGTCGAACGCGGATGCGGGCGGTTGGAGTGGAGCGTGCTGGACTGGAACGAGCCGTCGATCGCGTTCTATCGTTCGCTCGGCGCGCAGGCGATGGACGACTGGACGGCGTACCGTCTTACGGGCGACGCGCTGGCGGCGCTGGCTGAGCAGGCGGCCAGCTAGGGGAACAAGCTCAGATCCGTACGTTGCCAACCGTGAAACGACGACGCGAGTTCCTTGATCAGCGCGTCCCGTGACAACCTGCAGTTGACCTTGTGCTCCGTCACGAGGTGATAGACAAGATGTTCGACGCTTAACCGTCCCGCGGGAAAATGGATATTGTGCAGGTCGGGCACGCGGTCATTGCGGCCATTCACGTGAAGATGTGAGTGCGGCTTCCCTTCCGCTGGCGTGGTCTCGTACTCGTATCGAAACACCCAATTGTCGCCGTCGAGCCAGTAGATGTACACGGCCTTGACTACGTGAGGACGGCCTGATCGCTCCGTGATGATCTGGCTGAACTCGAGCGTGCCCGAACTCAGTTCAATCGTCGAATAGTGTCCGCCGACGCGCCGCGCTATCTGGTGGAACCGCGGATTATCGCCGAACGTCTGCGAGTCCAGGCGGCTGTCCGAGATCGTACGATTGAACAGCCTGTTCAGGTTGTCGCCATGCGGACGTGCGATCTGGCTGAGGTCAGGAGAGCGACTCAAGATCGGCGAGCATGGAGAGCGTGCGCGCACCCTTGCGCTCTGGCAGTTGGCCCTTCGCGCGGAGATCGAGAAACTCCGCGGCGGACATGTCGAGCATGCGGCGGGTTTCCTGATCGAGCAGACACATCGAGCTCGTCACGGCTACGGATCTCGCCGTAGTTGACGCTCTCGCCGTTCTTCCTGTGCCAGGACAGGTGGTTCCAAAACGCCATGTCGTCCCTCGATCAGAGTGTCGGACTGCTCCTGTGCGAACTTTAGCAGGTCGAACCAGCACAGGGCAACGCGACCAGCTACAGCACGGCCAGATAGCGATCCATCTCGAAGTCGCTGACGTGGCGGCGGTAGGCGTCCCACTCGATGGTCTTGTTGCGGATCAGGCTCTCGAACACGTGGTCACCGAGCGCGCGCCGGGCGAAGTCGCTACCCGAAAACGCCTGGATCGCCTCTTTGAGGCTGCCGGGCAGGTTCTCGATGCCGCGGCGTGCGCGCTCGTCAGCCCCGATCTCGAACACGTTCTCCTCGGTCGGCGGCCGCGAGCGGGTACTCGCGCTCGATGCCATCGAGGCCGGCCGCGAGCATCACGGCGAACGCGAGATACGGGTTGCACGCCGCGTCGGGCGCGCGGTACTCGATGCGCGTCGCGGTTTCCTTGCCGGGCTTGTACTGCGGCACGCGGATGAGGTCGGAGCGGTTGCGGCGCGCCCACGTCAGGTACACCGGCGCCTCGTAGCCGGGCATCAGCCGCTTGTAGCTGTTGACCCACTGGTTCGTGACGAGCGTGAACTCCGGCGCGTGGCGCAGCAGGCCGGCCATGTACGACTTCGCGATCGGTGAGAGGTGGTACTCGTCGTTCGGGTCGAAGAATGCGTTGCGGTCGCCCTTGAACAGCGACTGGTGCGTGTGCATGCCGGAGCCGTTCTCGTTGGCGAGCGGCTTCGGCATGAACGTGGCGTAGACGCCGTTCGCGAGCGCGACCTCCTTGACGACGAGGCGGTACGTCATGGCGTTGTCGGCCATCGTCAGCGCGTCGGTGTAGCGAAGGTCGATCTCGTGCTGGCTCGGCGCGACCTCGTGGTGGCTGTACTCGACGCCGATGCCCATGTCTTCGAGCGTGAGCACCGTCTGGCGACGCAGGTCGCTGGCGACGTCGAGCGGCGTCAGGTCGAAGTAGCCGCCCTTGTCGAGGCCCTCCGGAGCGTCCGACGACTTGAAGTAGAAGAACTCCAGCTCGGGCCCGACGTAGAACGTGTAGCCGAGATCGGCGGCGCGTTTGAGCTGGCTCTTGAGCACGAAGCGCGGGTCGCCCTCGAACGGCGCGCCGTCCGGATGCTGGATGTCGCAGAACATGCGCGCGACGCCGCGCTCGCGCGGGCGCCACGGCAGCACGGCGAACGTGTTGGGGTCGGGCATGGCGATCATGTCCGACTCGTCGATACGGGCGAAGCCCTCGATGCTGCTGCCGTCGAATCCCTGGCCCTCATCGAGCGCCTGCTCCAGCTCTTCGACGGTGATGGCGAAGGACTTGAGCGAGCCGAGGATATCCGTGAACCAGAGCCGGATGAACTTGATGTCGTGGTCGCGGCAGGACGTGAGTACGAAGTCTTTCTGGTCGCCATTCATCATAGGTGCGTCTCCTGCGCGTATTGTATCGGCGCGGGAGCGGCCGACGCGCGCGATCGGGCCGCGCGTAACAAAGACGTAACAACGGTAGAACCAAGAACCTGGAACCAAGAACCTAATCTCTTCCGCGCGTAGGTTCCTGGCTCTCGGTTCTTGGTTCTACGTCCCTACACGACGCCTTCGCGGAGCCACTCGCCGAGCGCGCTCGCCGATCATGACCGACGTCAGGTGGATGTTGGCGCGGGGGCACTTCGGCATGACGGAGGCGTCGGCGACGAACAGGTTGTCGAAGCCGCGGACGTGCAGGTGCTGGTCGACGACGCCCATCGGGTCGCCGGCGGGCGCCATCTTCGCCGTGCAGCTCGGGTGGAAGCCGCTCGACGCCACGTTCTTGCACCACTGGCCGAGCGCCTCGTCGTCGGGCACGGCGGCGACGGGCGGCGTCATGCACGCCGTCGGCGATGTGCGCGAACTCCTCGTGCGAGCCGACCTCGAGCCCCATGCGCACGCCCTCGACGAGGCGGCGGATGTCCTCCGGGTGCTCGCAGAAGCGGTTCTCGATGCGCGGCTGCTCGTGCGGGTCGGCGGACACCAGCGTGAGCCGGCCCCGTCGTCTTCTGCCGCTCGATCACCGAGCCGAGCGAGAAGACGAGCGTGCCGGAGCGCGTCGGGAATCTGCGACACGGGCATCAGCTGCATGTCGTTGCGCTCGCGCGCCGCCGCTCGACGTGTAGCGATACGTCACCTGGACGAGCGGGTCGTCGTAGTTGAGGATAGCCCTCCTTCGCGGCGAAGACCGACGCCGAGCATCGGATGGTCGTCGAGGTTCGCGCCGACGCCGGGCATGTCGCGCGACGACGTCGATGCCGAGCTCGCGCAGGTGCGCCTCGGGCCCGATGCCCGAGCGCATGCAGCATCGCCGGCGAGCCGATGGCGCCGCACGACGAGCACGATGCGCTCGCCTTCGACGATCTGCGACTGGCGCGCCGGACTCCACCTCGACGCCGGTGGCGCGGTTGCCGTCGGTGAGGATGCGGCGGATGTGCGCAGTCGCCGCGGATCGTGAGGTTGAGGCGGTGGCGCGCGGGCTCGACGTAGCAGATGGCGACGCTCATGCGCAGTGCGGCCCTGCTTGTTCATCGGGTGCGGCGCGAGGCCGGTGGAGTCGGGATCGTTGTTGTCCTTCGCCTCCGGGTAGCCGAGCGCGCGCATCGTCTTCATGAACGCCGCCTGCACGGGCGCCAGCTCGTCCTCGCGATAGCGGCGGATGGGGATGCGGGCCGTTGCGGCCGTGGAAGTCGTCGTCGAAGTCCTGGTCGTTCTCGAGGCGGCGGAAGTACGGCAGCACCTTCTCCCACGACCACTCGTCGTTGCCGAGCGCCGCCCACTCGTCGTAGTCCTCCGGCGTGCCGCGCAGCGCGATGGCGGTGTTGACGGCCGAAGAGCCGCCGACGACGCGTCCGGCCGGGTACGGCGCGATGCGGCCGCCGTGCGTTGGTCTCGGCCTGTAGTCCCAGTCGTGGGCGCAGTAGGAGTTGTCGTTGCCGTTGAGCAGGTCGTCCGGCATCTGCTCGGTGGTGGGGTAGTAGGGGCCGGCTTCGAGCAGCAGCACCGAGCGCTTCGGGTCCTCGGACGCGCGGACGGCGATGACCGCGCCCGGCGGCGCCCGCTCCGATGACGATGACGTCGTATTTCATGACAACTCCTCCGGGCGGATCGTATCGGCGGGCGAGGCTTCGGGCACGTGCCGGATGTCACATTGGTGGCGGTGGCAAGCGGCTTCAGCCGCGATCCCGAACACTTGACGACGGGGAGCCGGCCTAGTCAAATGCAAGCGGCAGCCACCTTCGAGACCGAGGCACGGCATGAACGAGACCCACGAGCCCTTCTGCGACCGCAGCCACAGCCCGCGCCAGCGATGCAATCGCGCGCTCGGCATGGATGATGCGTCGAGCGCGCGCGAGATCGCACAGACGCCGCCCGACGTGGAGCCGCTCGCGCGCCCCTCGCTTGGCGACGTGCTTGCGCCGCCGGGCGGCGCGCCGGCGGAGGCGCCGGGCGGCGACGTGACGCGCGAGACCATCGCCACGATCGAGATGACGTTGCCGACGGAGTTCGTGTTGCGCGAATGGAACAAGACGGCGAGCGTCGTCGAGCGCGTGTATCGCCCCGCACGGGCGTCCGAGCCCGCGGAGCGACGCGGCGGGCCGGGGCCGGCGATCGCGCTCGCCGGCGCGGCGATCAGTTTCGTGCTGTTGGTGGTGTTTGTCGCGCGGAGGCGGCGGCCGAGTTCACAGTAGACAGTTGACAGTTCACAGTCGGCCATCAACTATTCACTGTGAACTGTCTATTGTGAACTGTCTATTGTGAACTACCAGAACGCCGGCAAGTACGGGCGGTGCGCCGCGAGCACGTCGTCGAGGAACGCGCCCGCCGCGCGGGCGCTGTGGACGCACGGGTCGATGAGCAGCGCCTGGAGCGCCAGGTTGCGTGAGCCGGTGACGGCGGCCTCGACCGCCAGCTCCTGGATCGCGATCTCCTGCCGCACCATGGCGGCGATGGGCGTGGCGAGGCGGCCGACGGGGACGCCGCGGAAGTCGCCATCCTCGATCATGCCCGGCACTTCGATGACGGCGTCGCGGTCGACGTTTTCGATGTAGCCGCGGTTCGGGATGATGAACGACGGACGGCGCACGGAGCGGCCGGCGACGAGCGCCGCCATGATCTCCGTGCAGGCGTGGCCAAGGCGCGATTCGCGCGACGGCTTCGCGAGCAGCGACGCGACGGACTTCGTGCCGGCGGCCCAGGCGTCGAGATTGTTGTGCGCGAGCACGCGGTTGTGCGCGTATCCGTCGAAGTCGTAGCCCTCCGTGCCGATGATCTCCGCCGCCCAGCCGATGTACTCGCCGACGTGGTTGTCGCCGGTCGTCGGGAAGACGCCGAAGCGGTCGAAGAGCATGGCGCAGAGGCGCCACTTCTCGGGCGGGTCGTCGCCGAGGCGCCTCGCGGAGTGCGGGCAGCAGGTCGCGCCCGGTGCGGCGGTCCGTGAGCGACGTCGTCCACACGAAGTGATTGACGCCGGCCGCGCGCAGGTCGACGTCATCGCGCGGCATGTCGAGCATCTCCGCCACGAACTCGACGGTCTCGGCGACGCCGTGGCAGAGGCCGATGCTGCGGACGCTGGTGTAGCGGTGGATCGCAAGGCAGACGCGGTTCTCCGGGTTGGTGTAGTTGAGCATCAGCGCGCCGGGCGCGAGCCGCTCGACGTCCTTCGCGATGGCGAGCATCGGCGGGACGGAGCGCAACGTGTGCGAGAGGCCGCCGGGGCCGCCGTTCTCGCTGAGCACGCTGGGGAAGCCGTGCTTGAGCGCGAGCTCGTGGTCCTTCTTCCACGTGGCGTCGCGGTCGCGGGCGATCGACGTGACGACGAAGTCTGCGACCGGGCAGCGCTTCGACGCGCTCGGGCGTGGTGCGCAGCGTCACGTCCCAGCCGCTCGCCTCGTTCAGCCGCTCGGCGAGGCCGCCCATGCGGCGCACGGCGTCCGGGTCGAGGTCGACGAGCCACAGCTCCGCGCCGCGCAGTTCGGGCGTCTGGTAGACGTCGCGCAGCAGCTCCACGCCGAACACCAGGCTGCCGACGCCGATAGCGACGATCTTGGTCATGACGGTCTCCGGAGGCACTAGCGGCTCGATCACCGCGATGAGTTGAGGAAGGTCGTTCGTTGCCGTCTCCCACACCTTCCCCGCGTCCACGTTCAGGTAGTCATGGACGAGGCGGTTACGCATGCCAATAATCTCATGCCAGGGAACTTCGGGGTGCGCTTGCCGGGTCTCCACAGAGACGCCGCGCGCCGCCTCGCCGATCGCCTGAATGAGATAGACCACGGCAAGTTGAAGGTCCTCGTCGTCCGCGAACTCTTCGCGCGAGGCGTTCTCGACCTTCTTCGACGCGCGGCGGGCGGCCACGAGCATGTCGAGCAGCCGCTCGTCATCACGCGGCATAGATTCGCTCGGCAGAACTGAGGATGTTCCGACGCCGGATGTAATTGGGGCTCTTTTCGATCGCCGGACGTTCGACGAGATCGACGTGGCGCCCGAAGAGTTGCTCAAGCTCGTCCTGCATGTGCACGAGGTCGAAGAGGCTCCACTTGGCGTCGGGAGCGAACGTGACGAGCACGTCAACGTCGCTGTCCGGGCGGAAATCGTCGCGTAACACCGAACCGAACAGGTCGAACTGGACGATCTGCCAATTGTTGCAGAACGACGCGATCTGCTCGCCGGTCACGTCAACATGCGGATGTATCTTCATGGGCGCATCATACCTCGTGCGCGGCGCTGAACGATGCCGCATCGATCGAAACATCGAACCACGCGCGGACGGCCGCCGTGGCGCGCAGGCCGGACGTGAGCGCGCCCTCCGTGTACGGGGCAACGAGGTAATCGCCGGCGAAGAACAGCTATTGCTGTCGTTTTCCGGGGTTCTGACCTATCTCACTTGAACGGCGAAGTCGAGAATAAAAGGCCCGGCGAGCGGCGTTGGGTCAGTTACATGTGGGGTTGGCCGCAAGAGCCCCGGTTGGTCAGTTGAGGTGGGCGAAGTAGCAGGGTCGCCCGCGCGCGTCAGGCCCACAACCGTAACCTCGAGGCGGAGCCTCATGAAGCCATCTCCGCCGATGTCCTGGCCACTAGTGTCGTAAGCAAAGAGTTGCTGCAGAACGCCTGGCGGAAGCGTTCGGTCCATGAGGTCAGAGGCACCACTCAAGCCGACTCCTCCGACCCTCTGAAGAGGTTTGCCGTCGGAAGCAGTGATAGTCTCGCGGACAGAATAGCTTCCGGCAGCCGGGCCTGGCGTCCCTCCACGCGGCGCCGTGTCTGTGGGTAGCCCGCTCACCGTGAACTCCACGTAGACGGGAACTATTTCTCGCACGGGCTCGTTGGCACTAGCCCTGTCTCGGACCGCGTGGCCGTCATAGATCACCCTGTCCACCGTCACTCTGACTCCGTTAATCGTTTGGCTCACTCCCACCAGTTGCTCGCCTTCTTGCTGGCCGGAGCCGCGGAAGGCATGCCACATGCGGTCTGCGAGATCCGTGCTGCGGCTGACTCCGGCATAAGCCGCGGCCGTCAACAGAGTCAGGCCCGCTAGGGCTAGGCCAATTCGCCCGGTTCGCACGAGCAGCCTGCGCGACGATCTCTTGGCGCGATCATCCAGGAGGCGTGCTCGAATGCGCGGCAATAGGTCCGTAGCGCCGATTGACTCCTCGGCCTGCCTCTCGAGAATCGATGCCAGTACCGCCCTGGATATACCTTGGCTCATGATCTTGTTTCTCCTTCGGGCCTCATGGTGCGCTGGTTAGAATCGTCCGGAGCCGGACCCTTGCCCGGTGCAGGAGCTGTTTGACCGCGCCGATCGACCCGCCACGGCTGGCGGCCATCTCTCTCTCGCTCAGCCCCAAGTAGTACTTCTGAACGATGAGCGCGCGTTGGGCGGGAGAAAGGGCTTGCATCGCCCGCCAGACCATCTCCCGGAGTTCCGAGTCCTCCGCGCGTTGCTCAGGTTCTAGCGCTCTGTCCGCCACCACGTCGAGCGAAATCGCATCGAGGTCGGAGGGTTGGGCGCTATGTCGTCCGCGCGAAACAGCCTTTACTGCGTCATTCGTCACGATCTTCAGGAACCAGGGCGCAAATGTCCGGTTCTCATCGAATTGGCTTGACCGCTCGAAGACTCGAATAAAGGCCTCTTGTACAATGTCCTCCGCGAGCGCCTTGTTCCGCGTTATTAGGTAGGCGGCCTTGAGCGCCTTCCCTTGATGGCTGGCAACGAGAAATTCGAGGCCGTGAATCTCACCCGCATGGAGTAGGGAAATTGCTTCACGCTCGTCCAAGACCATGTCCCCTGGGTTGTTAGCCGTGCCACCTACTCCTACTATCCTCAAGGAGGCTTGAAGGTTGACGCTTGAAGAAACTATCCGCTTGGTTCGAGTCGGCTTGCGTCGAGCGACTAGCTGGCAGAACTCCGCTAGGGTGTTATTCCACCTTCAGCCGCCTGGATCAGTGTTCACTAGGGGTTGGAGGTTGGAAGCGCGAAGGAGTCCTAAATGAAGAGGAAGCTGGTGGCGTTGTGGACGGCCTCGAAGAGCTGTTGCGGGTAGAGGCCGACGTAGAGGACGCCGAGCATCAGCACGAATGCGAGGCCGTTCATCAGCACCGGCACGCTGAGCTTCTCTTCGCCCTCGGCGGGTGCGCTGACGAACGCCTCGCGCATGATCTGCAGGTAGTAGTAGAGCGAGACGACGCTCGTGACCACCGCGATTGCGGCGAGCCAGTAGTAGCCGGCGTCAGTGACGGCCTGGAAGAGGATGAACTTCGTCACGAAGCCCGCGAACAGCGGCAGACCCGCGAGCGAGAACAACGCCCCGGCGAGGGCGCCAGACAACAACGGCGCACGCTCGCGCATGCCGCGGAAGTCTTCGATCTCTTCCTTCCCGGTCATGTTGTACCAGGCGATCACGACCACAAAAATCACCATGTTCGAGATCATGTAGCCCGTCAGGTGCAGCACCAGCGCCGACGCCGTGTCGTGCGACAGCCCGGCGATGCCCATGAGCATGTAGCCGACCTGCCCGATCGATGAGTACGCCATCAGCCGCTTGATGTTGTGCTGTTGCAGCGCGACGAGGTTGCCGAGGATCATCGTCGCCGCGGCGATGCCGGCGATCATCCAGCTCCAGTCGTCGTGCACCACCTGGAACGCGCCGCCGAAGAGCCGCAGCAGCAGCGCGAAGCCCGCCGCCTTCGATGTCGTCGACAGGTACGCCGTGATCGCGACGGGCGCGCCCTCGTACGCGTCGGGCGTCCACATGTGGAACGGCACGGCCGCGACCTTGAAGCCGAGGCCGGTGATGATGAGCACCAGCCCCATGAGCAGCGCGAAGCTGAAGTCCGCCGTCCCGCCACCCAGCGCCTCCGAGATGCCGGAGTAGTAGGTACTGCCGGTGATGCCGTAGATCAGGCTCATGCCGTACAGGAAGATCGCCGACGCGAATGAGCCGAGCAGCAGGTACTTGAGGCCGGCCTCGTTCGAGCGCCGGTCGAACTTGGCGAACGAGACGAGCGTG
Organism: uncultured Chloroflexia bacterium; assembly: GCA_963701135.1. Lineage (GTDB taxonomy): Bacteria > Chloroflexota > Dehalococcoidia > DSTF01 > JACRBR01 > CAYJMJ01. The sequence continues at coordinate 594,294 of OY969567.1, read as the reverse complement.
TAGAGGCTGAAGCTCAACAGCTCGAGCGAGAGATACGCCGTCATCAGCTCGCGTGACGCCGCCATGCCGATGGCACCGATCGTCGAGAGGATGATCAGGCCATAATATTCGCCGGGGTGCCGCAGCTTGTCCTCGACGAGCTTGCCGGAGGCGAGACAGACAACGGCGGCGATCGCCAGGAAGAACACGCGGAAGTACGTCGTGTAGTTGTCGATGGCGACGATGCCCGCGAAGTTGGTCTCCTTGTTGATCCAGATGAGCGAGACGCCGGCCGTAGCGGCGAGCCCCAGCGCGGCGATGTACGAAAGCCACACCTTGCGCATCCGCGGCAGGTAGAGGTCGAGCGCCACGATGAGCACGACGAGCCCCGCGAGGATGTACTCCGGGATGAACAGCGTGTAGTCGAAGTTGAGCTCGTTCATGAAACTCCCGGCAGCATCCGCACGCTCTCCTGGATGCGGTCGACGAACGGCGCGGGCCAGAGGCCCATCCACAGCATCGCGCCGAACAGCAGCACGGCGGTCGCGCGCTCCAGGTACGTCATGTCTTTCAGGTCGGCCCAGCGATCATTGAACTTGCCGAAGAAGGTCCAGGTCCACATGCGCAGGATGTACACGGCCGTCATCATCGCGGCGAAGATGCCGAGCGCGGCAGCCCACGGGTACGTCTGGAACGTGCCGACGAAGATGTTGAACTCGGCGACGAAGCCCGCGAGGCCCGGCAATCCGAGCGATGCGAGTCCCGCCACGCCGAAGAAGAAGACGAAGAGCGGCATCTTGTTCACCATGCCGCCGAAGAGGCGCATGTCGCGCGTGTGCGCCTGGTCGTACACCGAGCCGACCATGGCGAAGAAGAGGGCCGTCATCACGCCGTGCGCGAACATCTGCAGCACCGCGCCGTTGACGCCGATCACGTTCATCGTCGCCAGTCCCATGAGCACGAGTCCCATGTGGCTGACCGACGAGTAGCCGATCATGTACTTGAAGTCGCGTTGCGCCGTGGCCGCGAACGCGCCGTAGACGACGTTGCACGTCGCCAGCACCATCAGTCCCGGCATCCAGAAGCTGGCACCGGCCGGCAAGAGCTGGATGCCCAGGCGGATGATGCCGAACGCGCCGAGCTTCATCAGCACGCCGGCGTGCAGCATCGACACCGCGGTTGGAGCCGAGACGTGGCCATCGGGCGACCATGTGTGGAACGGCCAGAGGCCGGCCAGCACGCCGCAGCCGATGACGAACAGCGGGAAGACGAGCTTCTGGAAGTCCTCATCGAACTGGTACGCGTACAGCGTCTGCAGGTCGAACGTGCCCTGGCCCGCTTCGTGGAAGACGGCGAAGATGCCGAGGAAGACGAGGATCGAAGCCGCGACCAGCATGATCGTCAGCTTCATAGCGCTGTACTCCTTGGTGCGCGCGAACGTCTCGAAGACGCTGCTGGATCCCCAGACCGCGATCAGCAGGTACATGGGCAGCACGGCGACTTCGTACCAGAAGAAGAAGAAGAACAGGTCGAGCGACTCGAACGTGCCGTAGACGCCGGAGACGAGCACCCAGAACAGGACGAAGAAGTCCTTGTTGTGGTGCTCGATCTTCCATGAAATGAGCGCGCCGCCGAACGCGACGATGCCGGTGAGCAGCACCATCGGCGCGGCGATGCCATCGATGCCGAAGGTGAGCGAGATGCCGTGCGGGCCGAGGAACGAGACGTCGTGCAGCCAGTCGATGCGCTTGAAGAACTGGTAGCCGCCGCCCTTGTCGACCTCGTACGCGAAGAAGACGTAGGTGGAGATGGCGAACAGCGCCGCGCCGACGAGCGCGCTGAACCAGCGCACGACGTCCTTGCGGTTGTCGGGGACGAAGACGAGCACCGCCGCCGCGACGAGCGGGATCAGGACGGTGGCAATGAGCCAGTAACCCGAGTGCATCTTGCTCCTTCGTCAGCCCGCCGCGGCGGACGTCCCCTATCCTCGATATCCGAACGCGACGATCGCGATCACGGCCACGCCGGCGACGATCGCCAGCGCGTAGTTCGGCAGCTTGCCGGTCTGCGGGAACTTGCCCAGCCAGCCCAGGAACGACGTCGCCTCGCCGGTGCCATTGACGCCGGAGTCGTTCACCACGGCGCGGTCGAACCAGGCGACGACCTGCCCCGCCGCCAGCACGACGTAGTTGATGGCGAGCTGATACGCCTCATCGATGTAGAAGCGGTTGAGGAACAGCCGGTACGTGAACGGCGAGAACGCGGCCACGCGGCGGGACAGCTTCGCGTCGCCGCCCCAGATGGCGAGGCCGCCGAGCAGGCCGGCGCTCACGAGCACGACGGAGAGGACCGAGATGCCCCAGTTCACGCTGAACTCCTCGGGGCCTTCCTCCAGGTTGTAGACGAAGCCCAGCCAGCCGCTGTGGAAGCCGAGCGCCTCGCCGGCGCCCTCGAACACGACGAGTCCGCCGAAGAAGGCGAGGACCGCGAGCAGGACCAGCGGCATCGTCATCGCCGGTGCGGACTCGTGCGCGTGCTCGTACGCGTGTTCGTCCTTCGGCTTGCCGAAGAACGTGAGCAGCACCACGCGGATCATGTAGAGCGCCGTGATCGGCAGCGTGATGAACGTGACGATGAGGACGAAGCTGCCAAGCCCGCCATGGCGGATGCCGACGACGATCTCGTCCTTCGCCCAGAAGCCGGAGAGCGGGACCAGGCCGGCCATCGCCAGCGCGCCGATGACGAACACCGGCGCCGTTATGGGCAGCTTGCTCCAGAGGCCGCCCAGTTTGTCGACCTCCTGCTCCTCGGTCGCGTGGATCACGGAGCCGGCGGAGAGGAAGAGGAGCGCCTTGAAGAAGGCGTGCGCGAACAGGTAGAGCATCGCCGCGCCGACGGCGCCGGAGCCGAGGGCGACGAACATCAGCCCGAGGCTGTTGAGCGTGGAGTAGGCGACGACGCGCTTGATGTCGCGCTGCGCCAGGCCGACGAGCGCCGACAGCACCGTCGTCGCCAGGCCGATGCCGGTGATGCAGCTCCGGCATGCCGCGCACGACTTCCAACAGCGGCAGCATGCGCGCGACGAGATAGACGCCGGCCACGACCATGGTGGCGGCGTGGATGAGCGCGGAGACGGGCGTCGGGCCCTCCATCGCGTCGGGCAGCCAGACGTGGAGCGGGAACTGCGCGGACTTGCCGCAGGCGCCGGCGAAGACGCACACCGCCGCCGCCGTCAGCCACTCGCGGCTGATGTCGCCGGCACGCGCCATCTCCAGGATCTCCTGGATGTTGAAGGTGTGCGTCTGCGTGAACAGGATCATGATGCCGATCAGCAGCCCGACGTCGCCGATGCGGGTGGTGATGAACGCCTTCTTCGCCGCTTCGGCAGCGGACGGCCGGTCGTTGTAGTGGCCGATGAGGAGCATGGAGCAGAGGCCCACCAGCTCCCACGCGACGTAGAGCATCAGGAGGTTGTCGGCGAGGACCAGCGTGAGCATGGACGCGACGAACAGCGAGATGATGGCGTAGAACCAGCCGTAGCGCCGGTCGCCGTGCATGTACCCGGTGGAGTAGATCATCACCAGGAGCGAGATGAACGACACGCAGAAGATCATGACCAGCGTGATCTGGTCGACGAACGTCCCCATGCGCATCTCGATGTAGCCGGGGACGTTGAACCACTCCCAGCTGCGCTCGACGCCGTGGAAGCCGCCGGCGCCGATCGCGTCGGCCATGTCCTTGCCGGTGGCGATGACCAGCACGAAGACGGCGGCCATGCCGCCGATGGCGAGCCAGTCGCCCTTGCGGGGAAGCCATGGACTGAGCAGCAGAAGGATGACGAAGGCCGCCGCCGGCAGCACCGGCAGCACCCATACGTCGCCCATGTCGAATCCGAAGATGGTTAGCTCCCCCTACCTGCCACGCGACCGCACGCTCACCATTTGAGCGAATCGACCTCGTCCACGTTCGCGGTCCCGCGGTTCCTGAACACCCGCAACACGATCCCGAGCGCGAGTCCGACCTCGGCCGCGGCGACCGTGATGACAAACACGGCGAAGATGATGCCGATGAAGAGCGACGGCGCGGTGTACACCGCGAACGCCACCAGGTTGATGCTGACGGCGTTGAGCATCAGCTCGACCGACATCAGGATGAGCACGGCGTTGCGCCGTGCGAGCACGCCATACACGCCGATGCAGAAGAGGAGGGCGCTCAACACCAGGAAGTGCTCCAGCGGGACGCCCTCGTTGACGACTTCCACCTAGCGCTCCCCTTCTTCCTGCATCGCGATCACGACCGCGCCGACGAGCGCTACCAGCAGCACGCCCGACGCGATTTCGAACGGCACGGCCCAGCGGTTGAAGAGCGCGGTGCCGATGGTGTCGAACGGAATCACCGTGATCTGCCCGACGTCGCGCGGCCAGGTCGTGTTGTAGAACATGGCGACAAACGCGCCGAGCAGCGTGAGCGCCGCGACGGCGGCCAGCGGTCTCTGGTCGCCGTCGAGCTTCTGCTTCAACTCCCCCACCCTCGTCAACATGAGGGCGAACAGGATGAGCACTGCGACCGCGCCGCCGTAGATGAGCACCTGCACCAGCGCCAGGAACTCGACGGAGAGCAGAATGTAGACGCCGGCGACCCCCATCAGCGACAGGATGAGCATCAGCGCCGCGTGAACGACGTTGCGCACCAGCACTACGCCGAGCGCGCCAATGACCACCGTCGCCGCCATGATGTCGAAGAAAACTTGCGTCATGCCCTGAGTCCCGGCTCGACTTTCTTCGCCCTGGACTGCGCGAGCAACTGGTCGAGATCCATCACAAGCTGCGAGCGGTCGTACCGCGACAGCTCGTGTCCCGCCCATGTGTTGTTCATGCCGATCGCCTCGAAGTTGCACACTTCGACGCAGATGTTGCAGCGCATGCAGCGGCCGTAGTCGATCCAGAACTCATCGATGATCTTGCGGCGCTTGCTTTCGCCGGTGGCGTGCCTGGGGTTGTCCTTCATGACGACGGTCATGCACTCGACCGGGCAGGCGCGCTCGCACGCGTGGCAGCCGGTGCAGAACGGCTCGTCGTGTTCCTCGTCCCAGATCAGGATCGGGAACGCGCGGTCGCGGTTCGGAAGCTCGCGGTGGACCGTCGGGGTACTGGATGGTCACCGGCCTCCGGAAGGTCGAGCGCGCCGTCATCCCCAGGCTCTTCAAGATGCCCAACATCAGACCACACTCCTCGCCGGCTCACCGCTGCTGTACATCCGCAGCGGCTCCCTGGGCGTGACGCGCACCGACTGGTAGACGACCGCTGCCAGCGCGATGGCGCCGGCGCCGGACGTGATCAGCAGGAGCACATCCGGCGCATCATAGATAATCACCAGCCCGTTCAGGAAGATCTGCACGAGCGCGAACGGGATCAGCACCTTCCATGCGTACGACATGAGCTGGTCGACGCGAAGGCGCGGGAACGTCGCGCGGGTGTAGAGGTAGAAGATGATGAACAGGCTCATCTTCGAGACGGTCAGCAGGAGCTGGTAGCCCCAGCCGATGTCGCGGCCGAACGGCCACTCCCAGCCGCCGAGGAACACGAACGCGCCCAGCAGGGCGAAGACGTACATGTTCACGTAGGCCGTGAGCTGGAACATCGACCAGCGGATGCCGCTGTACTCGATGAAGACGCCGCCGGCGACCTCGGACTCGCCGGTGGGGATGTCGAACGGCTGGCGCTCCAACTCCGCGATCGACGCGGTGAGGAAGATCAGGAAGCCGAGCGGCTGCCAGACGATCAGCGGCACGTTGTCCTGGAACAGGATCATCTGGTAGACGTCGGCGGTCTGCGTGACCATCACCACGCCAACGAGCGCCAGGATGAGCGGGATCTCGTACGAGATGAGCTGGGCCGCCGCGCGCATGCCGCCCAGAAGCGCGTACTTGCTGTCGGAGCCCCAACCCGCCATCAGGAAGCCGATGAACGAGAGGCCGGAGACGGCGATCAGGTAGACCAGGCTGAGCGGCAGCGGGCTGATGAGCCAGTCCGCGGTGAACGGCACCGCGACGAAGGCCAGGAACGCCGGCACGAAGATGGCGAACACCGCCAGCTCGAACGCGATGGGGTCGGCGGTCGCGGGGCGCAGGTCTTCCTTCACCAGCAGCTTCACCATGTCGGCGATGGGCTGGAGCAGGCCGAAGGGCCCGGTGCGGGTCGGCCCGAGGCGCATCTGGATGCGCGCTACGACCTTGCGCTCGTACCAGGTGGCGTAAGCGACGGCGACCGTCATGAGCAACGTCATCACGATCAGGCCGAGCAGCGCGCTCACCGCCGGCTGGCCGATGTCGATCGAGGGCGCGGAAAGCAGCATCTTCTCTTACCTGTCCACGTCGCAGAGCACGATGTCCATCGACCCCAGGATCATCACGGCGTCGGCGAGGAACTGACCGATGGTCATCTCCCGCAGCGCCGAAAGGTTGCAGAATGAAGGGCGAGCGCATCTTCAGCCGGTACGGCTTGTCGCCGCCCTTCGACACCAGGTAGATGCCCCACTCGCCGCGCGGGCCCTCCACCTTCGTGTAAACCTCGCCCGGGGGCGTGCGCAGGCGGCGTGGCATCTTCTCCGGCACGATCGGGCCATCGGGCGGCAGTTGCTCGAGCGCCTGCTCGACGATGCTGACCGACTGTCGCATCTCTTCGAGACGGACGAGGTAGCGGTCGTAGACGTCGCCGTAGTTGCCGACGGGGATCTGGAACTTGAAGCGGTCGTAGATGGAGTACGGCTCGTCGCGCCGCAGGTCCCAGTTGACGCCGGAGGCGCGCAGCATGGGGCCGCTGAGGCCGTACTGCGATCGCCTTTTCGGCGGAGAAGTTGCCGATGTTCTGGCAGCGCGCCATGAAGATCTCGTTGCGCGTCATCAGGTCATCGAGGTCGCGGATGCCCTGCTGCGTCTTGAGGAGCACCTCGTGCGCGCGCTGCGTGAAGTTGTCGGGGACTTCCCACGCCAGGCCGCCGACGCGGAAATACGCGTACATGAGGCGGTCGCCCGACACCTCCTCGAAGACGTCCTGAAGCCACTCGCGCTCGCGGAAGGCGTACGTGAAGCTCGTGCCGAACAGGCCGGAGTCGATGCCGAACGCGCCCATGAACATGAAGTGGCTGCTCAGGCGGTTCATCTCGGTCAGGATGACGCGGATGTACTCCGCGCGCTCCGGCACCTGGATGTCCATGAGCCGCTCGACGGCCAGGCAGTAGCAGAGCTCGGCCGTGAACTGCGCCAGGTACTCCGTGCGGTCGGCGTAGCCGATGCCCTGGCGGTAAGTCCATCGCCTCCATCAGCTTTTCGCCGCCGCGGTGCATGTAGCCGATGTGCGGCGTGACGTCGACGACCTGCTCGCCGTTGATGACGAGCACCATGCGGAACACGCCGTGCGTGCTCGGGTGCTGCGGGCCCATGTTGATGGGCATGTCGATGACTTCGAGGTCGTGGTCTTGTTCGAGCACCATCGCCCTATTCCTCGCCCTCGCCCGCGCCCTCGCGCAGGTTCTCGCCCTGCCACTCCTCGATCTCCTGCAGGGGGTTGTCCTTGCGAAGCGGGAAGTGGTCGGTCATGTCCTCGGGAAGCAGCAGGGGCACCAGGTTCCAGTGCCCCTCGAAGTGGATGCCGAACATGTCGCGCGTCTTCGCGCTCGTGCCAGTCGGCGCCGGGGTAGAGCGGCGTGATGCTCGGCAGCACGGCGTCGTCGTAGCCGACGCGCGTCTTGACGGTGAGCGCGTGGAACTTCGTGAACGACCAGAGGTGATAGACGACCTCCAGGCCCTCTTCCTGCCAGTCGACGCCGGAGAGGCAGCGCAGGTACTTGAGGTCCAGGCGCTCATCGTCACGCGCGGCGGTCATCACGGCGGTCAGGTCGTCGCGCGCGACCTCCACGGCGACCGATTCGCCGGTGGTGGATCGGGCACCATGTACGCCGTCAGCGGCACGCCGGGCGCCGCCTCCGCGAGGATCTCGTTGATGCTGCCGGGCGGTGGCGCGTGTCGCGGCGCTTCCTTGGGCTCGGCTTCTTTCGCCGGGCGGGCGGGACGCTCGGCCGCGGGCTTCGCGGCAGGTTTCTCGGCGACGGGCGCCGCGTCTGGCGCGGGCTGCGCCGCGGCCTCGCCGGACGCCGGTGGCGGTGCGCCAGCCGCCGCATCGGCGGCGTCGCCTGCTGGTTCCTGTGCCTGCCCGTCCGGAAGCGTCATCTACTTGCTGCGCTCTTCCATGATCTTGTTCTGCAGCGCGACCATGCCATCCATGCAGCGCCTCGGGGCGCGGCGGGCAACCGGGTACGTACACGTCTACGGGGATGATCTTGTCGACGCCCTGCATCACGCGGTCGTAGCGCGTGTACGGCCCGCCGTTCGTGGCGCAGGCGCCCATGGCGATGACCCACTTGGGGTTCGGCATCTGCTCGTAGAGCAGCTTGACGGCCGGCGCCATCTTCTTGGTGACGGTGCCGGACACGATCATCACGTCGGACTGGCGGGGCGACGGCCACGGGACGATGCCGAAGCGGTCGAGGTCGTGGGTCGGCATGAACGTCGCGATCATCTCGATGGCGCAGCACGCGAGGCCGAAGGTCATCGGCCAGAGCGACGACTTGCGGCACGCCGCGAGCAGCGCATCGGCCGGCACCTGGACGATGCCAGGCAGGATCTGCCGGTACAGCGCTGTGCCGGGCATGTACTCCACGGGCGTCAGGAGCTCGGCCTCGCGCTCGACGCCGGTCTTCTCGCGCTGGGGCGCGGCCGGGGTCTCGGCCGGCTTTGCGGGCGTCTGCGGCGCGGCGGTTACATCGCCGGTTACTGCTTCTGCCATTGCAGGACCCCCTTCTTCCAGGCGTAGCCCAGTCCGGCCGCCAGGATGCCGATGAACACGACCATCTCCCAGAAGGCCGTCTTACCCGCGAGGCCGAACGTGACGGCCCACGGGAACAGGAACACCGCCTCGACATCGAAGATAAGGAAGAGGATGGCGAACAGGTAGTAGCGCACGTGGAACTGCGAGCGCGTCTGCCCGATGGGCAGCATGCCGCACTCGTACGAGATGGACTTGCCCTTCTCCTTGGAGAACGGCGCCAGGATGCGGGCGGCGATCAGGGCCGTTGCCACGAGGATGAACCCGATGATGACCGCCAGGAAGACGGCAAGGTAGTTGTCGAGCAGAGCCTGGAACGGCAAGCGATCCTCTCCCGCCCGGACGGCATTTGGGCGTGCGCAGGACGTGCCTCACCGCGCGAACCCCCATTGCCCAGGTTCAATCGAACTGTAACCAAGGATATGCTTGTAAGTCAATTCACAAACGGCCCCGCGCCCGTTCACCGGATGGCCCTTGAAGTTGACCGGCCGCCTTGACCGAGCGAGGGCGCGTCGCCTATGCTCCCGGCACAACTGAAGATACTTCGGTAAGGTCGCGGCGAAGCCGGTGAGATGCCGGCGCTGTCCCGCAACTGTAACCCCCGCAGCGACGGGGGGAGCCAGGTCGACCGCCCTTGCCGCCATCGCAGGCCTTCGAGGAAAAGGGCGCGGGGCACGCGAATCCGCGGATCACAAGAGCCCCTGCCTCGAAGGCAGGGGCTTTCGTATTGCCGGCAGAGCCGCTCCGACGGCGCCATGAGGAGGGACCGTGAACAGGACGCCAGATACGTGTTCTCGTGATGCTGGCGGCGGCCGGCATGCTGCTCTTCGGAGCGGCGTGCGGCAGCGACGGCAAGAAGGGGAGCAAGACCGGCAGCTTCGAGGACAACCCCACGCCGATCCAGGGCGTCTCGACGGCCGCGGCCTTCCCGGTCACGGTCCAGCGCAGCGACGGCAAGGCGCTCACGGTCACGCAGCCGCCCAAGCGCATCGTCTCGCTCTCGCCGGGCGCGACCGAGATCATCTACGCGATCGGCGCGCGAGCAATCGCTCGCGGCCGTCGACAAGCAGGCCGACTTCCCCGAGGCGGCAGCGAACTTCCCGACGAAGGTCGACGCGTTCGAGCCGAACGTCGAGGCGATCACGGCGCTCAACCCCGACCTGGTGATCGTGGCGGGCGACACGAGCGGGCTCGTCGCCAAGCTCGACAGCCTGAAGATCCCGGTGCTGTACCAGGACATCAACAGGGACGTCCGCACCATCGATGACGTCTTCGGCCAGATCCGCATGCTGGGCCAGATCACGGGCGACCGACGAGGCCGCGCTGGCGTTGATCAGCAGCCTGGGCGAGCGCGTGCGCCGGATCAAGGAGGCGATGCAGGGGCTGCCTTCGCAGTCAGCGCCCAACGTCTACCACGAGCTCGATTCGACGTATCTACAGCGCGTCCGACGACACGTTCGTCGGCGACCTGTACCGCATCCTCAAGATGAAGAACATCGCGGGCGACGGCGGCGGCGTGGAGTACCCGCAACTGACGCAAGAGGCGATTCATCGCCGCCAACCCGCGCATCATCGTCCTCGCCGATGAGGCGTTCGGCGTGACGCATCGATTCGGTGAAGGCGCGGCCGGGCTGGGCGCGCGATCGACGCCGTGAAGAACAACAAGATCTTCGCGATCGACCCGGACATCATCAGCCGGCCCGGCCCGCGCATCGTCGATGCGCTCGAGCAGCTCGCGAAGGACGTCTACCCGCAGAGGTTCCAGTAACGATGCAGCTCGCGCGACCCCGCAGCGCACGCGCAACCGATTCTGTCCGCCCCGAGCCGGCGCTCGTCACGTGGAGCGGCCTGCTGCCGACGTACGCGCTGGCGGCGCTCGCGACGCTGGCGGTCGCGATGTTCGCGGTGAGCTGGGGGACGGTGCACATCCCGCCGCAGACGACGCTCGTCGATCGTGCATCGGCCACCTGCCGTTCGTGTCGACGGGCGCGCACAGCGCGACGACCGACGCGATCATCTGGCAGGTGCGCATGCCGCGCGTCGTGCTGGCGGGGCTGGTCGGCGCGACGCTGGCGTTCGCCGGCGCGGCGTACCAGGGCGTGTTCCGCAACCCGCTCGCCGAGCCGTACCTGCTCGGCGTCGCATCGGGCGCGGCCGTCGGCGCGACGCTGATCATCATCTCGCCGTTCTTCGTCGCGGCGTGGGTCTTCAGCCCGCTGCCGCCGGCGGCGTTCGCCGGCGCGCTCATCGCCGTGGCGCTCGCGTACGCGCTGGCGCGGGTCGAACCGGCGCGTCGCGACGACGTCGCTGATCCTGAGCGGCGTCGCCGTCTCGTCGGTCGTGCACTTCGCTCGTGACGTACCTGATGCTGACGTACAACACGCGGACGCTGGCGATCCTCAACTGGATTCTCGGCGGCTTCAACACGGCATCGTGGACAGAAGGTGGCGATCGCCGCGCCGTACATGATCATCGCGGCGGCCGTGATCCTGCCGTACGCGCGCCTGCTCAACGTGCATGCAGCTCGATGAGGACGAGGCGCGTCAGCTCGGCGTGAACGTCGAGCGCGTGAAGCTGCTGATCCTCGGCGTGGCGTCGCTGGCGACGGCGGCCGCGGTGGCGGTGAGCGGGCTGATCGGCTTCGTGGGGCTGGTCGTGCCGCACACGGTGCGGCATGATCTGGGGGCCGGACTACCGGCGCGTGCTGCCGCTGTCGGGCGTTCTTCGGCGCGTCGTTCCTGATCGCTGGCCGATGTCATCGCCCGCAGCATCGACCCGGCGTACGAAGTGCCGATCGGCGTCGTCACGGCGCTGGTCGGCGCGCCCTTCTTCCTCTACCTGCTGCGGCGGCAGGCGCGGCCTGCGCCGGGGACGGCGTGATGCTGTCGATACGCAACGTCCGTGCCGGCTATGGCGCGCGCCCGGTGCTGCGCGGCATCGACCTGGAAGCGCAACGCGGCGAGCTGGTGGCGGTCATCGGCCCGAACGGCTGCGGCAAGACGACGCTGCTGCGCGCGGTGAGCTGGCGTGCTGCCGTTCGACGCGGCGAGATCGCGGTCGATGGCGCATCGGTGCGGGGCGCGAGCGTGTCGGATCTGGCCCGGCGCGTCGCCGTCGTGACGCAGGGCGCGGCGCTGCCGCCGGGCTTCACGCGCCTTCCAGGTGGCGATGATGGGCCGCACGCCGCATCTCCGGCTGCTGCAGTCGGAGGGACGCCGCGACATCGATGTCGTGCGCGTCGGCGATGGAGCGCGCGGACTGCTGGAGCCTGCGCGACCGGCTGGTCGAGGAGCTATCGGGCGGCGAGCGCCAGCGCGTGGTCATCGCGCGGGCGCTCGCACAGGAGCCGCGAGTTGCTGCTGCTCGACGAGCCGACGTCGCACCTCGACGTGCAGCACCAGGTCGAGACGTTCCGGCTGATGCTCGACCTGTGCCGCGAGCGGCGGCTCGCCGTCGTCGCCGTCGTCCACGACCTGACGCTGGCGGCGATGTTCGCCGACCGCATCGCGCTGATGTCGCAGGGGGTGCATCGTGGCGAGCGGCGCGCCAGCCGACGTGTTGCAGCCACGACACGTTGGAGGCGGTGTACGGCCTCGCCGTGCGCGTACTGGCGCACCCGGTGACGGGCCGGCCGATCGTGGTGCCGGAAGGCGCCGCGGCATTCGACGCACGCGCCCAGCGGCGGACAGGAGTCGCGTCATGAGCGAAGGCGAGAGCGACGCGCAGGACGCGAAGCTGCCGCGCAAGGCGCTGGTGGTCGTCAACACGGGCAACGGCAAGGGCAAGACGACGGCGGCGCTCGGCGTGCTGTTTCGCGCGTGGGGGCGCGGCTACAGCGTCTGCATGCTGCAGTTCATCAAGAGCACGACGTCCAACTACGGCGAGAACAAGGCGGCGAAGAAGATCGGCATGGAGATCGTCTCGCTTGGCGGCGGGTTCACGTGGCTGTCGAAGGACATCGAGAAAGACAAGGCGCTGGCGCGCGAGCTGTGGGAGCAGTGCAAGGCGAAGATCGCGTCGGGCGACTACGACATCGTGGCGCTCGACGAGTTCACCTATCCGCTCGCCTACGGCTGGCTGCCGGTCGATGAGGTGATCGAGTTCCTGAAGGCGCGGCCGGCGCGCACGCACGTCATCATCACCGGCCGCGACGCGCCGCAGGAGCTCATCGACTACGCGGACCTCGTGACGGAGATGCGCGAGGTCAAGCATCCGTTCCAGCAGGGGCTGAAGGCGCAGCCGGGGATCGAGTTCTGATGCTCCCACGCGAGACCATCGATGCGACCGCCGCCGCTATCCGGCTACCCGACGCGGCAGCGCGCGAGGCGGCGCGCGAGCTGCAGTCGCGGCTGACGAAGCCGGCCGGGTGCGCTCGGCCGCCTCGAGGAGCTGCGCGATCTGGGCGGCGGGCGTCTGCCGCGACGCCGGTGCCGGCCATCGAGCGCTCGATGATCGTCGTCGCGGCGGCCGACCACGGCGTGGCCGAGGACGGCGTGAGCGCGTATCCGCAGGACGTGACCTGGCAGATGGTGGCGAACTTCCTCGCCGGCGGCGCTGCCGTCAACGTGCTCGCGGCGCACGCCGGCGCGGACGTGCGGGTCGTCGATGCCGGCGTGCGGCGCGACAACGACGATGCGCGCCTGCACGTCGCGAAGGTGCGCGGCGGCACGAGCAACATGACGCGCCGGCCCGGCGATGTCGCGCGACGACGCGGAGACGCTGGTCGCGCGCGGCATCGAGTTGGCGCGCGAGGTCTGCGACGGCGGCGGCACGGCGATCGCGCTCGGCGACATGGGCATCGGCAACACGACGGCGGCGGCGGCGATCACGTCGGTCTGCGCCTGGCGCGCCGCCGCGCGTCACGACCGGCCGCGGCACGGGCATCGACGACGCGGCGCTACGCCGCGAAGCTCGCACGCCGTCGAGCGCGCGATCGAGGTCAATCGCGCCGGACGCGGCGGACGCCGATCGACGTGCTGGCGAAGGTCGGCGGCTTCGAGATCGCGTTCCTCGCGGGCGTGACGCTCGGCGCGGCGGCGGCGGGCGCACCCGTCGTGCTCGACGGCTACCCCACGACGGCGGCGGCGCTGATCGCCGCGGGCATCGCGCCGGCGTCGCGTCGACTACATGCTGGCGTCGCACCAGTCGGCAGAGCCGGGGCATCGCGTGGCGCTCGCGCATCTCGGGCTGCGGCCGCTGCTCGACCTGGAGATGCGGCTCGGCGAGGGCACGGGCGCCGCGCTGGCGCTGACGCTGCTCGACGGCGGCGCTGCGCATCCCGCGGGAGATGGCGACGTTCGAATCGGCCGGCGTCTCGCGCTCGGACAGCGAAACAGCCGCGGAAGCCTGATGGGCTTCGTGGTCGCGCTGGAGTTCCTCACGCGGCTGCGTGTGCGGCGCACGCCGATCGGCGACATGCACGCCGTCGCCGCGGCGCAGGCGTGGTTCCCGGCGATCGGCCTCGTCATCGGCGCGGTGCTGCTCGGGATCGACCGGCTGGCGACGCGCGCGCTGCCCGAAGTTTCGGTCGATGTGCTGCTGGTCGTCGCGCTGGCGGCCATGACTGGCGGGCTGCACCTCGACGGCCTCGCCGACGCCGCCGACGGCCTGTTCGGCGGCCGCGACCGAGAGCAACGGCTGGCGATCATGCGCGACGTGCACGCCGGAACGTACGCGATCATCGCCGTGGCCGGCGTGCTCGCGCTCAAGTGGGCGGGGCTGGCGGCCATGCCGCGCGAGGTGCGCTTCGAGGCGCTGCTGCTGGTCGCCGTGCCTGGCGCGATGCGCGATGGTCGCCGCCGCCGCCGCGTTTCCGTACGCCCGCGATGAGGGCGTCGGCGTCGCGTTCCACGACGCCGCCTGGCCCGGCGCCGTGCTCGTGGGCGGCGCGGTCGCCGTCGCCGCGGCTGTCGCGCTGCTCGGCGCGGGCGGGCTGCTGGCCGCGGCTTTCGCGGCGGGCTGCGCGCTCGCGGTGGGCGCGTTCGCGAGGCGGAGCATCGGCGGCATGACCGGCGACCTGTACGGCGCGACGGCGGAGATCAGCGAGGCGCTGTTGTTCCTGTTCATCGCGGCGCTCGCGGGCCGTGGCTGGATGAGCCCGCTGCTCCTTCGGTAGCTCGCGCGCGGCGGCTGTACCCTGTACCAGCAGGAGGAGACGCCCACATGCTGACGCTGATCCTCGGCGGGGCGCGCAGCGGCAAGAGCGACCTCGCGCTGCGCCTCGCCGCGGCGTCCGGGCGCGACGTGCTGTTTGTCGTCACGATGGAGCCGGGTGACGACGAGCTGCGCCTGCGCGTCGAGCAGCACCGCGCCGAGCGGCCGGCCGCGTGGCGCACGGTCGAGGCGCCGCGCGACGTCGCATCGGCGCTGGCCACACACGCGCGGCCGGGCGACTTCGTCGTCGTCGACTGCATGACGCTGTGGGTGAGCAACCTGCTGCTGGACCGGCTCGGCGATGGCGCCGGCGCGAGCGCAGAATCCACCGCAGACGCCATCGGCGAGGCCGCGGCACTGGCGCGCGACCTCGCGGGCTGGTCGGCGGCGTTCGATGGCGACGTTGCGGTCGTGTCCAACGAGGTGGGGATGGGCGTCGTGCCGGCGTATCCGCTCGGCCGGGCGTTTCGCGATGCGCTGGGCGCGGCCAACGCGGCGGCGGCGGCGCGCGCGGACCGCGTGTACCTGGTGGCCGCCGGCCTGGCGCTGGAGCTCAAGTCGCTCGGCGCGCAGCCGCTCGACGCCTTCGGCGAGAGACACGCGCCGTGATCCCGATCCACGACAGCGTCCGCTCGCGCAGCTTTCCGTACGTGAACGTCGCGATTATCGCCGTCAACGTCGCCGTCTTCCTGTACGAGGTGTCGCTCAGCCAGCAGACGATACGCGGCCAGTTCACCGAGCTGGATACGTTCATCTATCACTGGGGCAACGTCCCGGCGTGCACGTTCGACGCGCTGGGCCGCCAGATCGACCTTTCGGCGCAGGGGCGGGCGATCTGCGCGTCGCAGCCCGACCCGGCGTGGACCATCTTCTCGGCGATGTTCATGCACGGGGGCTGGGTGCACATCCTGGGGAACATGCTGTTCCTGTGGATCTTCGGCGACAACGTCGAGGACTCGATGGGGCACGCGCTGTACGCCGTGTTCTACCTGCTGGTGGGCGCTCTTTCGGCGTTCGCGCACATGTTCGTGAACGCCGGCGACCTGACGCCGGCGATCGGCGCGAGCGGGGCGATCGCCGGCGTCATGGGGGCGTACATCGTGCTGTTCCCGCGCGCGACCGTGGCGGTGATCATCCCGATCTTCTTCTTTTTTCCGTTCCCGCTGCCGGCGTTCGTGCTGATCGGGTTCTGGTTCGTCGCGCAGGTGTTCAGCGGCGTGTCGTCGCTGGGGGTCGATACGGTGGGCGCGGGCGGCGGCGTGGCGTACTTCGCGCACATCGGCGGCTTCGTGGCGGGTGCGCTGCTGATCAACCTGTTCGCCAGACAGCGGCAGCCGGCGCCGAGGCGGTCGCGCGGCCCACGCGACCTCCGGTGAGTCCGGGCGGAAGCGCACGAGCGGCCGTAAACGTAACCTTGACGTGCGCGTTAAGCTGGGGCTAGGATGCGATCGATGACCAGCAAGCGCGGCGCCACCGCCGAACCTGAGTCCCAGGAGCACGCCTACCTCCAAATCGGCGAGGTCGCCGAGCGCACGGGCGTCACGCAACGGACATTGCGCTTCTACGAGGAGAAGGGCCTGCTACGGCCGCCGTCGCGGCTCGAAGGCGGTTTCCGGCTGTATTCCGAGGACGACGTCCGGCGCGTCGAGCAGATCAAGCGGCTGCAGACGCTCCTCGGCTTCACGCTCGCCGACATCAAGGAGATGGTTGAGGCCGAGGCCGTCAAGATGCAGATCCGGGCCGAGTACCGGCGCGACGCGGAGATCTCCGAGCGCCGGGAAAAGCTGGCGAAGGCGATCGAGGTGACCGAGCGGCAGGTGGCCGTCATTGACCAGAAGCTGACGGCGCTACAGGATATGAAGACGCACCTGGAGCAGAAGCTCGCCCAGTACCACGGCTGGATCGATCAGCTCGACGAGAAGGCCGCCGCGGGAACTTCCTCCTGACACCGCGCGACGGCCCGCAGGGCCCGGCGGCCGGCTAGGTGACGCGGCCGTTGGCGCCGTTGGTCTCTTCTTCGGCCTCTTCCTCTTCTTCGTCTTCGTCTTCGTCTTCCTCTTCCGAGTAGACGCCCGCCAGCGCGCCGCGCCAGACGGTGACGATGAAGTCGTCGCGGTACAGGTCGGTGCTGAGGACGAGGCGCTCGTCGATCTCGCCGATCAGGTCCTGGACGTCGTCCTCGTCGAAGCCGGCGGGGACGCAGAGCGTGGCGTAGACGATGCTCGACGCCGCGAAATGGATATCGACGCGGCCGATCGGGTCGCCGCTGTCTTCGATGCTGTACGACTCCGAATGCGTCGTGCGCGATTCGCGTTCGAACTGATAGTCGGCCATGGTCTCCTCCCCCGCCGCGTTCGCGCGGCAGTCGCATGTTCCCCGCGCAGCATACGCGCGCGCGGGGCCGCTGTGAAGCGCACATAGGGCGTAGAATTGCGCCGTGCAGCAGTTCAGCTTCGACTTCCGCGACCCCGTGTTCGACATCGACGGATGGCGCCTGTCCGTGCAGGTCATCACCTTCGAGAATACGTACGGACTGCCGCCGGCGGAGATCGTGCGCGACGGCGACGATGCGTCGGTGAGCGCGCCGCACCTCACCTGGGCCGGCGGGCAACGCGAGGCGGCCGGCAACGCGACGCTCGACGTCCGGCGAACGGATGACGGCATCGAGGCAGCGGTTGCGGCCGCGATGCCGCAGCGCATCCGTTGCACGAAGCTCACCGTGAGCGGACTGCCGGACGGCGAGCTGCTCGGACATCGGTGGAGCCGGCAGCCGGTGACGCGCGGCGGCACGACGGTGCACTACCCGGCGACGACGCACACGGCGCTCGTGTTCATCGACCGCGGGGACGGCGAGCACCTGTACTTCGAGTCCCTCGACGACCGGGTGCGGGCGAAGCGTTTCGCCATCATGCGGCGCGACGACGGCATTGCCGTCGAGCTGATCCACGAGGACGCGGCCTACGAGATGACGGGCGAGACGCGCACGCCGCCGTGGCGCATCGGCCGCACCCGCGACCCAGCGGCGATCGTGCGGCGACACGATGCGCATGTCGCCGCGGCGTTCGGCATCGAGCCGTGGGAGTCGCGGGCCGACGTGCCGACGTGGGCGCGAGACATCTCGCTCGTCGTGGCGCTGCACGGCATGCACTGGAGCGGCTACGTCTTCAACACCTACGACGACATGGCGGACGCGCTCGACTACGTCGCGTCGAACGCATCGACGGGCGGCGCGTGCTCGCGTTCCTCCCCGGCTGGGAGGGCCGCTACTACTGGCAGTACGGCGACTACCGGCCCGAGCCGGCACTCGGCGGCGAAGACGGGTTCGGGCGGCTGGCGGCGAAGGCGCGCTCCCTCGGCGTGCACCTGATGCCGATGTTCGGCGCCAACTGCGCCAACACCGGCATCGCCGGGTACGCCGAGTGGGGCGCACCGGCGGAGATGCGGTCGCCTTCGGGGCTGGTGTTCCAGGGCAACCGCCCGGACTGGGACGTGAGCCGCGCGCACGATCCCGGCTGGCAGGCGTGGCTCAACCCCGGCGCGCCATCGTGGCGTTCGCGGCTGGTCGAGCAGGTGAGCGCACTGGTCTCGAAGTACGACCTGCCGGCGGTGTTCTTCGACACCGACCACGTGCTGGATCAACGACGCGCAACACGACGTGTACGGCGGGTTGGTCGCGCTGCGCGATGAGCTACGCGCTCGATTCCCGGATCTGCTCATCACGGGCGAAGGCTGGTACGACGCGCTCGGCGCGGTGACGCCGATCTCACACTCCGGGCTGCCGGCGGCGTGGCCGGAGGTCTTCGCGTCGTACAACCGCGGCTTTCTGCACCTGTCAGCCGGCGACCCGTCGCGCGGGAGTACCGGCGTCCACGAGCTGGGCCACAACCCGTTCGAGCTCGCGCCCGACGTCCAGCACGTCTTGCCGACGCTCACCGTGGTCGATGGCACGATCGCGGGCGCGCCGGAAGGCGTCGGCCGCGCGATCGAGCAGGCGGCAGCGTACGCGCGCCGCTGGCTGTAGGCGCACGCGACTCTGTATCGCCATACGATTATGTCAGTAACTTGACAATCAACATTGTTAAGTGTAGGAAAGAGCAATCTCCAATGGCCCGGGGCGAAGGAGCACGTCCTGTTCAAGCACTTGCTGATCACGCTGGACATCTCCCCCAGATCCGAAGCGGTCATCCCGCACGTCATCGAGATGGCCCGCGCCATGAACCTCTCCATCACTCTGCTGCACGTCATCGAGTCCCCGGATGGCGAGGACGGGGCCGTCTATGCGGGCGCGGCGGCGGCGCCGGCGAGCGCGCTCTCCGGCGCACAGGCGTACCTGGACGGCGTCGCGACGCAACTGGGGGGCTCGACGTGAGGACGCAGATCCGGCGGGGCCGCCCGGCACGAGAGATCCTGAACGCAATCGCCGACCTGCAGGTCGACCTCGTCGCCATGGCGACGCACTCCCGGCAGGGCGTCAACCGCATGGTGTTCGGCAGCGTTGCCGAGCAGGTATTGCACGAGTCGAATATCCCGGTGCTGCTCGTGCGGGCGAACTGACAACGGCCGGCTCGTTGACATCGTTCACACTGTCCTCTACGATGCGCGCACATTGATGAGCCCATACTTCGTGAAGCTGCGAGTCTAAGGTCCGCCTGCGGCGGACACCGGCCGGCCCCGCCGGCCGCCTCCACCTGTCACCAGACGTGTAAGCAACATGCCTGCTGACGGCGCGTGATGCCGCGCTCGCTCTTCGTGCTCGATCCTGATCCTGGCGATACCGATACGGCGTCCGCGCCTCCCAGCACCGGAGGACGCAATGGATCGCATGCATCGCCGCCACCCTGTTCCACGCCGCCCCGAACTGTCGCAGCACTTCTTTCGCAGTCCCGCGCTCGTGCGAGCGTGGGTCAATGAGTTGCCCATCGCACCCGGCGAGCTTGTGCTCGACATCGGGGCGGGTTACGGCATCATCACCGAGGCGCTGGAGCGGCGTGGCTGCCGCGTCGTCGCCGTCGAAAAGGACGTGCGGCTGTACCGCCTGCTCCGTGAGCGCTTCATCGGCCGCACGAACATCGAGTGTTATCACGCCGACGCGCTGCGCTTCCCACTGCCCCGCGGCAGGTACGCGGTCGTGTCCAGCGTGCCGTTCGGCATCACCGCGCGGCTCATGCGGCGCCTCGACGAGGCGCCGGCGCCGCCCGCCGTGGCATGCCTGGTGCTGCAGCGAGAGGCGGCCGAGAAGTTCGCGGGTGCGCCTCGCGAGACGCTATTCTCGCTGCTCCACAAGCCCCGGTTCGAGATCGAGTTGGCCCGCACATTCGCACGAACGGACTTCACGCCGCCGCCTGCCGTGGAGTGCGCGCTGCTCGTTATGCGGCGGCGCGAACGGCCGCTCGTAACGCCGGCGTCGTACGGCAGGTACGTCGCATTCGTGCGCGGCACGTTCGACGCGCGCGGCCCGGACGTGCGGCGCGCGCTGGGTACGCGGCTGACGTCGCTCCAGATCAAGCGGTTGGCGCGCGACCTGGGATTCGCGACGACGGCTGGGCCGTCGGACCTCAGCTTCGCGCAATGGCTGGCCGTGTTCCGCTTCTACGAGCACCTTTGCATCGGCCGCGACCCCACGCGAGTCCGCTGCGCGCTCCGCTTCCCGCACCGTGCGGCGAGGCATACAATGCCCGCGCATCTCGACGAAGGAGCATTCGGATGGTCCTCGAACGGCTGAAGCTCGAAGGGAAGGTCGCCGTCGTCACGGGCGCGGGCCGCGGGCTCGGGCGGCAGATGGCGCTCGCGCTCGCGGAAGCCGGCGCCGACGTCGTCTGCGCCGCCCGCACCGCCGAGCAGATCGACCGCACGGCCGCGGACATCGTGGCGCTTGGCCGTCGCGCGGCATCGCAGCCGACCGACGTGCGGGACTCAGCGCAGTGCGACGCGCTGATCCAGCGCGCGGTCGACGAGTTCGGCAAGATCGACATCATGCTCTCGAACGCCGGCATCGGCGACATGCGCGGCGCCAACGCCGAGCTGTGGGACGTGGACGACGACGACTGGCACGACACGCTCGATGTGAACCTTTCGAGCGCGTTCTACTGCGCCCGCGCCGCGTCGAAGGCGATGGCCGCGCAGGGCCACGGCGGCACGATCATCAACCTGGCCTCGGGCACAGCGATGCGCGCGTACCCGATGAGCTTCGGCTATGGCGCGGCGAAGGCTGGTGTGATCGCGCTGACGAAGTCGCTCTCGGCGATGCTGGTCAAGCACAACATCCGCGTCAACTGCATCATCCCCGGGTTCGTGATGCAGGCACCGGCGCAGAACGAGCAGGCGGCGATCTTCGCGCAGACGCGCGGGCGATACCTGCCGGCGCAGCGCCTGGGCTACGCGTGGGAGTTGGGGCCGCTGGCGATCTTCCTGGCGTCCGACGCCTCGAGCTACGTGACCGGGCAGGGGTTCGTCATCGATGGCGGCGGACTGGCGGGCGGGCTCGCGCCGATGGGCTTCGCGCCGGAGGTGGCGCTGTGAAGAACGAATGGGGCGAGGTCCGGCTCGGCCTCGACGCGTACGACCTTACCGGCAAGCGCGCGCTCGTCATCGGCGCGGGCGCTCCGGCCGGGCGAGCGATCGCGCTCGCGCTGGGCGAGGCGGGCGCGGACGTCACCGTGTCGTCGGTCACGACCGACGGCGAAGAAGTGATGCGCGCGAGGCGCGTCCAGCAGGAACTGACGAAGATGGGGCGCAAGGCCGCGACCGTCGCGACCGACGTCACGCTCGGCCAGGGCGTGCAGGTGATGGTGCGGCAGGTCGCGAAGGACATGGGCGGCATCGACATCCTGGTCAACGCGCCCGACCTCTTTCTTGGCAAACCGGCCGAATCGACAACCGACATCGACTTCAACCGCGTGATGCAGGTGAACCTGGCCGGCACGTTCCACGCCTGCCGCGCCGCGGGCAAGGAGATGCTGAAGCAGGAGCGGGGCGGCCGCATCATCAACGTCGCCTCGGTGCTGGGTGAGCGGGCGATCGCGAACGCGGCGGCGTACTGCGCGGCGCAGGCGGGCATCCTGAACCTGACGCGCGCGCTGGCGCACGGAGTGGGGGCCGAGCGGGATCACCGTCAACGCGATCGCGCAGGGCTGGATGGAGTACTCGCCGGCGATCGGCAACCCCGACCCCGCCGCGAACCAGACGGTGCGCTTCGTGCCGATGAAGCGCGCCGGCAGCGGCCGACGAGCTGGCGGCGCTCGCCGTCTACCTCGCGTCGGACTCCTGCGGCTACATCAGCGGTCAGGTGATGTTCGTCGACGGCGGTCTCACGACGCACCTGTAGCGCCACAGCCGCCCGGAATGAGCGATAATCGACGCTGATCGGAGGTGCGCGTGCCGGCCGTCCGCGTCCGCGGCATCGACATCTACTACGAAGAGCACGGCTCCACGGCCGACCCGTGCCTGATCATGGCGCACGGCCTGCTGGGCAGCATCGCCGCGACGCCGCGCTTCGGCGAACGGGCGGACGACATCGCGGCTCGCGGGCTGCACGTCGTCGCGTACGACGCACGCGGCCACGGACGCTCCGGCTACACGACGCGCCGGTCCGACTACCGATGGGCGGCGATGGCGGAGGACATGGCCGCGCTGATGCAGGCGCTCGGCATCGACCGGGCGAGCGTGTACGGCGGGTCGATGGGCGCGGGCACGGCGCTGATGCTCGCGCTGGCGCACCCCGAGCGGGTCGAGCGGCTGATCCTGCAGTCGCCGCCCCCGTTCGGCACCGACGTGAAGGCGGCGCGGCAAACGCTCGGCGGGCTCGCCGACGCTCTATCAGCTATTCGGCACGTCGGTAGCGGCGCGCATCGTCATGGCGCTGCCGCGGATGCGCCGCATCGATCGCGAGGGCGCAGCCGGCGACATGCGCGAGTTCCTCGGCGCGGCAGCGGCGCGCGGCGATCGTGCCCGCGATCCGCGGCGTGCTGCGGCGGCCCGTCAGATCCCGGTCGAACGGCTGGGCGAGATCACGCAGCAGACGCTGGTGCTCACGCACCCGGACGACGCGATCCACCCGCTGCGTTCGGGCGAGATCCTGCACGAGAGAATGCTCGCACGCGAAGCTCGCCGTCGCGCCATCGGCCACGTACTGGCAGGAGAATCCCGCACGCGCTCACGCACGTCGTCGCGGCGTTCGTCCGGGGCGAGGAGATCGCGCGCGGCCTGCCGCGGAAGGCGCCGCACGACCACGCCCCGGCCTGACTCGCTATGCACATGTAGCATTCCGCGACCGCTCGGGCGATCCGCTTGCCCGGTCCGTCCGCATATATTCGGATAAGCGATGTTGCCCATTCGATGGCGTGGCAAGAGCGAGAGGAGGCCTTCGATGATTCTCGTATCGGGCGGCACAGGATTCGTTGGCTCGGCGATCGTGCGCGAACTGCTCCGCGCGGAACGAACGCGTCGCCGTGCTCGGCCGCGACGCCGGGCAAGATCCACGCAGAAGCTTCGGCGATGCCGTGGAGGCGCGCGACGGCGACGTGCGCGAGCCCGACACGCTCGGCCGCCGCCATGCGCGGCATCGACGTCGTGATCAACGCGGTGCAGTTCCCCAACTCGCCGATCGAAAACCGCCGCAAGGGCTGGACGTTCGAGGAGACGTCGACCTCAAGGGCACGCGCAACCAGGTCGATGCGGCGAAGGAGGCCGGCGTGCGCCGCTTCGTCTACATGAGCGGCGTCGGCGCGGCGAAGGACGTCCGACAAGCACTGGTTCCGCTACAAGTGGGAGGCGGAGAAGTACCTGCAGGACAGCGGCGCTCGAGTGGGTGATCGTCCGGCCGACGTGGGTGTACGGCCCGGACGACGTGTCGCTGAACCGCTTCCTGGGCTTCGGCAAGAAGCTGCCGTTCATCCCGATGTTCGGGAACGGCAAGCAGGACATGCAGCCGGTATTCATCGACGACGTCGGGCGCGTGGCGGCGGACGCGGCGATCAAGCCGGAGGCCGCGAACAAGGTGTTCGAACTGGGCGGCCCGGAAGTGATGTCGATGAACGACGTCGTCAAGACGGCGCTGGAGGTGCAGGGCAAGGAGCGGCCGCTGCTCCACCAGCCGGCCGCGATCGGCAAGACGATCGGCGCGCTGGTCGTCGATCCTGCCGTCGCCGCCGCTGTCTGCCGACGCTATCGACTTCATCACGGAGCCGGCGACGGCCGACAACACGCTGCTGAACGAGGTGCTGCACCCGCGCCTGACGCCGCTGCGCGAGGGGCTGGCGACGTACCTGGGCGAGTCTGGCAGCCTGTCAGGCGGTCAGTAGGTCAGTCGGTCAGCTATCAGCTATCGCGCGGCCTGTCAGCCGTCAGGCTGTCAGCACCGGCGGTGGTCGCCCCCTGTTGCAGGGAGGGCGCAGCAGGCTGCGCCCCTACACTCGATCCGCGCGGTAGAAGATGGTCCGTCCGTACCATTTCGGCGGCGCGCGGCGATGCGCTACGCTGTGAGTGGGTAAAGTTCTCGTAACTTGACCGGCGCAACTGGCCGGGCCGTAAGGTACATCGAAACTTAACCACGAGGCGGGTAAAGATGATCAGGACGCGCGTGTTCGAGGTGCTCGAGGAGCGCGGCCAGAAGCAGCGGTGGCTGCTCGCCGAGCTGGAGCGCCGCGGCTACCGCGTCAGCGAGGGCTACCTCTCGCAGATCAAGGCCGGCACGAAGCAGCCGGGCGCGCCAGTTCATCGATGCGGTGTGCGAGGTGCTCGGCATGGCGGAGCAGCGAGCTGTTCTACAGCGAAGGAGGAACGGACACGATGGCGGGGAAGACGCGAGAAAGCGCGGCACGGCGAAGACGCACGCGGGCGGCGCGCGCCGAGCGGCAAGCAAGGACGGCAAGATCAACGTCGCCATCATCGGCGTCGGCAACTGCGCGTCGTCGCTCGTGCAGGGGCGCTACTTCTACCAGGACGCGCAGGAGGGGCAGCTGATCCCGGGCCTGATGCACGTCGAACCTCGGCGGCTACCACATCCGCGACATCAACTTCGTCGCGGCGATCGACATCGACGAGAACAAGGTCGGCAAGGACCTGTCCGAGGCCGTCTTCACCGCGCCGAACAACACCTTCAAGTTCAGCGACGTGCCGCACCAGGGCGTGCGCGTCTCGCGCGGCATGACGCACGACGGCCTCGGCAAGTACCTCTCGCAGGTCATCACGAAGGCGCAAGGGCCCGACCGACGACATCGTCCGGCTGCTCAAGGAGACGGAGACGGACGTCGTCGTCAGCTACCTGCCCGTCGGCTCGGAGGAGGCGACGAAGTGGTACGTGGAGCAGGTGCTGGCGGCCGGCTGCGGCTTCATCAACTGCATCCCGGTCTTCATCGCGCGCGACGCACTACGGCTACTGGCCGAAGCGCTTCCAGGAGGCGGGGCTGCCGATCATCGGCGACGACATCAAGTCGCAGGTCGGCGCGACGATCGTGCACCGCGTGCTGACGCGGCTGTTCCGCGAGCGCGGCGTGCGGCTCGACCGCACGTACCAGCTGAACTTCGGCGGCAACACCGACTTCCTCAACATGCTGGAGCGCGAGCGGCTGGAATCGAAGAAGATCTCGAAGACGAACGCCGTCACGTCGCAGCTCGACTACGAACTGCCCGCCGGCGACGTGCACGTCGGCCCTTCGGACCACGTGCCGTGGCTTCTGGACCGCAAATGGTGCTACATTCGCATGGAGGGCACGACCTTCGGCAACGTCCCGCTGAACGTGGAGGTGAAGCTGGAGGTGTGGGACAGCCCGAACTCCGCCGGCGTCGTCATCGATGCGATCCGCTGCTGCAAGATCGCGCTCGACCGCGGGCATCGCCGGGCCGCTGCTCGGGCCTTCGGCGTACTTCATGAAGTCGCCGCCGACGCAGTACCCGGACGATGTCGCGCACGACATGGTGGAGGAGTTCATAGCGGGATGAGGCCCGATTGCTCGACAGGACGGTCTACTGGCTCTTCCGGCTGTCGATCCTCCTGACGCGGCCGCTGCCGCTGCGGGCTCGGCTACTGGTTCGCCGAGCGGGTAGCGCTGGTCTGCTACTGGGTCATCTTCCCGCGCCACCGCAAGGCGCTCAACGCGAACCTGGCGCACGTGCTGCAGAGCAACGACGCCAGGTTCGTCGATTCCGTGGCGCGGCGCTCGTTCCGCAACTTCGGCAAGTACGTCATCGACTTCGTCCACTTCCCCGTCGATGACGCGCGACGAGGTCAAGCGGCGCCTGCGATTCGACCAGTGGGACGAGCTGAACGAAGCGGCGAACTCCGGGCCGCGGCGTCATCATCGCGACGATCCACTTCGGCAACTGGGACCTGGGCGCGGCCGCGCTCGCCGCCTACGGCTATCCGGTGAACGCCATCGCCGAGACGTTCCGCTACCAGCCGCATGAACGACCTGGTGCAGGGCTCGCGCGCCAAGCTCGGGCATGAACGTCATCGGCCACGACCGCATGGGCCCGACCGTGTTCAAGGCGCTGCGCCGCGGCGAGATGCTGGCCATGCTCGTCGATGTCACGTCGGAAGCGATCGGGCATCCGCGTCGACTTCTTCGGCGCGCCCGCGCTCGTGTCGCCCGCCGCCGCGCGCATCGCGCTGCGCACGAACGCGTGGGTGGTGCCGGCGGTGGTGCTGCGCGGCCCGGACGACGACGTGGTGATCCGGCCGATGATCGACACCGGCCTGCGCGACTTCGCGCCGACCGGAGACGAGGAGCGCGACGTCTACGAGCTGACGCGGCTGATCATGGCATCGCATGGAGCGCGTGATCCGCGCAGCACCCGGACCAGTGGTTCATCTTCCGGCGGATGTGGAACAACACGGCGACGCTCCCCGCTTCCGCGGCCCGGCTCGCGGAAGAGGTCTGACGCGTTGCGCTGGCTGCCGCGATTCAGCAAATGGCGCTACTACCTGATGTGGTCCGTGATCCAGACGATCGGACGCATGCCGCTGCGCTGGCGCTACGGCATCGCGCCGATTCGTCAGCGACCGGATCTACGACTGGGGGCCGCGCATCGGCACGAACATCCGCAGCAACATCCGCCACGTGCTCGGCCCGGACGCCTCGGACGACGAGGTCGACCGCATCAGCCGCCAGTGCGCGCGCAACACGGGGCGCTACTACGCCGACGTCGTCGGCATGCACCGCATGGACGTGCGGCAGTTCTTCGAGAACGACCTGATCCTCGAAGGACTCGACTACGTGCGCGAGGCGCAGGCGAGCGGGCCGCGGCGTCGTGCTGGCATCGGCGCACTACGCCAACCCGGAGTTCGCCGTGCAGGGGCTGGCGGCGGCCGGCATCAAGGTATTCGCGCTCGTCGAGCCGCTGGAGCCGCCCGAGCTGGGCAGGCTCATGCGCGGGCTGCGCACGGTGCACGGGCACCAGTACGAGCCAGTGAGCTTCGGCGGCGATCAAGAACGCGATCGCGTGGCTGCGCAACGGCGGCGTTGTCGCGATCCTCATCGACCGCGACATCCAGAAGCGCGGCATCGAGCTGAACTTCTGCGGGTACCCGGCGCGCTTCCCGACGGGCGCGGTCGACCTGGCGATGCGGACGAACGCGGTGCTGATTCCCGGCTGGGTGCGCCGCGAGGGCGGCTTCAAGGTCCGCGCGACGCTCGGCCCGCCGATGCCGCTCGTCGTCACGGGCAACACCGAAGACGACCTGCGCGTGAACACGCTGAACCTGCTGGCGCTGTTCGAGAAGCACCTGAAGCAGGATCCCGGACAGTGGAGCGTGCTCGACCGCATCTGGCCCGATGACGTGCCGGCATCGCCGCCCACGCCGCGCGTTATCGCCGATGCCGGCGAAGACGAGGCGGTACACTGAGCGCGACCGCGCATTAGACGCGGCGACGGCCCTCAGCACAGGCGCCTGGACACCTTGGGCAACGCCGACCTCCACATCCACACGCGCTACGGCGACGGCATGGCGACCGTCCCGGAGCTGCTGCACTACGTCGAGGCAGCACGGCGAGCTCGACGTCATCGCAGTCACGGAGCACGACACGCTCCGCGCGGCCGAGGAGGCGCGCGAGCTGCACGCGCGCGGCAGCTATCGCTTCGACCTGATTTCGCGGGATCGAGGTAACGACGCTCGACGGCCACCTGCTCGCGCTGTTCGTCGACGAGCCGGTCGAGAGCTTCCGGCGGATGGAGCAGACGCTGGTTGCGATCCACCGCCAGGGCGGCCTCGCGATCGTGCCGCACCCGCTGTCGTGGCTCACGCGCAGCGTCAGCACGCGCGTGCTGGAGCGCATCGCCGCGGCCCGGAACGACGGCGTGTACTTCGACGGGATCGAGGAGTACAACCTGAGCCCGGCCGGACGCGTGACATCGGCGAAGGCGCGGCGGCTCAACCGGGAGCGGCTGCATCTCGCGGCGCTCGGTTGCAGCGACGCGCACTTCCTCGCAGTCGATCGGCAGCGCGCGCACGCAGTTCGAGGGCACATCGGCGGCCGACCTGCGGCGCGCGATCGAGACGAAGGCGACGTCCGGCGCGGCCGGGCGCGCGCCGCGGCTGTCGGAGCTGGGGTACCGCAACGTCGCGCTGCAGCAGTGGCGCGGAATGATGGCGACGCCGCGCAACATGGGCTGGCTGCCGACGATCCGCAGCTTCATCATCAGCCGCGCGCGACACAAGCCGATGCCGCCGCGGGAGTCGGACGTCCGATGAAGATCGCGCTCGTCTCGCCGTACGACTGGGCCGTCTCCGGCGGCGTCAACAACCACATCCGCCACCTGGCGGAGAAGTTCGTAGAGCTGGGGCACGAGCCGCACATCATCGCGCCCGGATCGAAGCCGGCGCACAGCGACGTCTGCCCGATCACGATCATCGGCCGGCCGATCCCCCTGCGCGTCAGCGGGTCGGTGGCGCGCATCACGCTGTCGCTGCGGACGGCGGGCAGGGTGAAGCGCGTGCTGGAGGAGACGGACTTCGACATCGTCCACGTGCACGAGCCGTTCATGCCGCAGTTGCCGATCCAGTTCCTGCGCTACTCGACGACGGTGAACGTCGGCACGTGGCACGCGGCGCGCGAGTCGAACTTCGTGTACGTGTACGGCCGCCGGCTGATCAAGCGCTGGCAGCGCAAGCTCGATGGGAAGATCGCCGTCTCGACGGCGGCGGTGAAGCACATCGAGCAGTACTTCCCGGGCTACTACAACATCATCCCCAACGGCGTCGACATCGAGCACTTCGAGCGGGAGATGGAGCCGCTGCCGGAGTTCGACGACGGCAAGCGGAACGTGCTGTTCGTCGGCCGGCCGGAGAAGCGCAAGGGGCTGAAGTACCTCATCCGCGCCTTCGTGGGCGTGCAGCGCGAGATACCGGACAGCCGGCTGATCGTCGTCGGCGCGGGCGAGTTCGGCCGCTACGAGAGCGCCGTACGCAACGCCAAGCTGCGCGACGTCGTGTTCCGCAGCCACGTGCCGTTCGCCGAGCTGCCGCGCTACCACCACACGGCGCACGTCTTCTGCGCGCCGAACACCGGCTACGAGAGCCAGGGCATCGTGCTGCTGGAGGCGATGGCCGCCGGGTTGCCGATCGTGGCGTCGAACATCGATGGCTTCGCCGGCGTGCTGACGCATGGCATCGAAGGACTGCTCGTGCGGCCGGAGGACCCGCAGTCGCTGGCGGACGCGCTGATCGAGCTGCTGCGCGACCCCGACCGGTCGAGGGCGATGGCGCGCCGCGGACGCGAGCGCGCGCAGTACTACAGTTGGGACCGCGTGGGCCAGCAGGTGCTGTCGTACTACGAGCGCCTGATCTACGAACGCCAGCTCGTCGAGCGCGAGCCGTCGCAGAACGCGGACCGCCCCGCGGTCGAGGTGTAGCGGCCGCTACGGGCGCGGCGGTTGGTGGCCGGCGATGATCTCGCCGTCCGGCAACGCTTGCGCGTACGGCATCGCCACGGTGTCGCACGTGACGCCGATGCGGCCATCCGGCGTGACGGCGATGATGCCGCCGTGCGCGCCGAGACGCGCCGTGACCGCGCGCATCGCCTCCTCGCACGCGGCCTGCGGCGTCATGCCAGCGGCGATCGCGTCGCACACGCGCTTGCTGATGACGAGCTTGATGAACGCCTCGCCGTCGCCGGTGGCGCTGACCGCGGCGCTCGCGTTATCGGCGTAGCCGCCGGCGCCCGCTATCGGACTATCGCCGACGCGCCCCGGCATCTTGCCCGGGATGCCGCCGGTCGAGGTCGCCGCCGCGACGTTGCCGTCGCCATCGACAGCCACAGCGCCGACGGTGTCCTGCGCCAGCGTGCGCACGCCCGGCACGATCAGATCATCGTTGGAACAGCGCGGGAAGCCGATCTCGTCGGCGAAGCTGTCCGCGCCGGCGCCCGCGAGCAGCACGTGGCGCGTGCCGGTCATTACGCGACGGGCGAGGCTGACGGGGTTGCGCACGCGCTGCACCGACGCGACGGCGCCCAGCGCGAGATCGCGGCCGTCCATGATCAGCGCATCCATCTCCACGACGCCCGCGTTGTTCGGGACGCTGCCGCGGCCCGCGTTGAGCAGCGGGCAATCTTCGAGTACGCGCACGGCCGCTTCCACCGCATCGACCGCATCGACCGCGCTGCCGCCGCGCAGCATCACATCGCGTCCGGCAGCCGCGGCTTCGGCGCAGGCGGCGACGGCCTGATCGAGCCGCTCCGACCCGACCACCCACGCGCCTGCGCCGCCGTGGACGAGCACGAGCGGCATCCGTTACGTCCCGGCGCTGGCGGCGTCGAGCGCGGCGATCTCGTCGGCCGTGAGCCGCAGATCGGCGGCGGGCAGGAGGTCTGCGAGCTGTGCCGGCGAGTTGGCGCCGATGATCGGCGATTGGATCGCGGGGCGCGTCAGCTCCCACGCGAGCGCGACCGCGGGGATCGTCGCAGCGTGCGCGTGCGCGACGGCGTCGAGCGCATCGACGACGGCGAAGCCGGCATCGGTGATGTACTTCTTCACGCGGGCGGCGCGCTGGCTCTTCGGCAGCGGCCGGCCCTTGCGGTACTTGCCGGTGAGGAACCCCGCGGCCAGCGGGCTGTACGGGATGACGCCGATGCCCTCGCGCTCGCACAGCGCGGCGAGCGCCGCCTCGTACTCGGAGCGATGCACCAGGTTGTGGTGCGGCTGCAGCGTCGCGAAGCGCGGCAAGCCGTTCGCGCCGGCGGCGCGCAGCGCATCCGCGAACTGGGCGGCCGTGTAGTTCGACGCGCCGATGTAGCGCACCTTGCCGGCCGCGATCAGCTCGCCGAACACGGCCAGCGTCTCCTCGATCGGCGTGCCCTCGTCGGGCCAGTGGCACTGGTAGAGGTCGATGGCGTCGACCTGCAGGCGGCGCAGGCTGTCTTCGACGGCGCGGGTGATATGCGCGCGGCTCAGGCCCTCGCCGTCGTCGCCCTTCCACATCTCGCCGCGCACTTTCGTCGCGATGACGATGCCGCCGCGGTTGCCGCGCTGCTTCATCCAGCGGCCGATGATCTCTTCCGAGACGCCGCCGGGGTTGCCCGGCGTCCAACGGCTGTAGATGTCGGCCGTATCGATGAAGTTGCCGCCGGCGGCCGCGAACGCGTCCATCACGTCGAACGACGCGCGCTCGTCGGCGGTCCAGCCGAACTGCATGCGTGCCGAGACACAGGTTGGACACGGTAAGGTCCGTTCGGCCGAGTGTGGTGGTGTTCATGTAACGAGCGTACAGTCTTCATTCGCGCCGCGATAGTGACACGCAACTGTCGCGACCACCCCGCAGCCGGTAGCCTGCCCGGATGGCGGCCGCACCAGTCCAAGTACGCGATGAATACCGGCTGCTGCATGTAGCGGCATGGATGTCCCTCTTCTGCGTCGGCATGTACGCGGCGTCGTTCGGCCCCGTGCTGCCGTTCATCGCCGATGACCTGGGGGTCTCGCTCGACACGGCCGGGTTGCTGCTGACGGCGCTGTTCTTCGGCTCGATCTCGGCGTCGGCCGTCGTGGCGATCGCGCTGCACGGCCACGACACGCGCCTGCTCACGATCGCGGGGCTTGTGTCGGCGATCGCCGGCGTGGCCCTGCTCGGCGGCGCGCCGAACTGGCCGGTCGCGCTCTTCGCTGGACTGGTGCTCGGCATCGGCGACGGGCTGATCATCGCGGCGCTGCACATTCTGATGGGGCTGACCTCACACGACGTGCCGAGCGCGATGAACCGGCTCAACCTGTTCTTTGCGCTCGGGGCGATCGTCGGCGCCGATCTGGGCCGGCGCGGTGCTCGCGGCGACGGGCGAGCGCTGGATCGTGTACGCCGGCATCGGCGCGTGCGCCGCGCTCACGCTGGCCGTGCTGCTGGCCGCCAGCGGTCCTTCGCACGAGCGCGTGGCCGCGCCCGATGAGGAGTTCCGCCTGCCGGGCAACCCGACGGCGTGGATCATGGGCGGCGTGCTCTTCTTGTACGTCGGCGCGGAGTTCGGGCTGGGCTCGTGGGTGTCGTCGTACACGCGCGAGACCGCGCACGCCGGCGTCTTCACGGGAGCGCTGCTCACCGCGGGCTACTGGGGCGCGCTCGCGCTCGGCCGCATCCTCAGCGGCGTGTACTTCGCGCGCGGCCGCGACGCGGCGCTGCTGCTCCAGGCGGCGGCGGCAGGTGCGGGCATCGCGGCGATCGCGCTCGCGCTGTCGTCCGGCGTCCTGGCGATCGCCGCTATCTCGGCGTTCGCCGCCGGCCTGTTCATGGGACCGATCTGGCCGGCGACGCTCGCGATCGCCGCGAAGGGCGCGATGGCGGATGCCACCGCCGCGACGGTGACCATGGGAAACGCCGGCGGGCTCGGCATCCCGTGGTTGCAGGGCAAGGTGCTCGTCGGCGCGGGGCCGGCGCAGGGCGTCGCCGTAACTGCTGCGCTGTGCGGCGTGATGTTCGCCATCGTGACGGCGTTCCGCTCACGGCATCGCAGCCAGGCCTGACGTCCCCTGCTCGTCCGGCGAGATCACCGGCTCCTGCGATTCCAGCCAGAAGGTCGCCAGCACATCGAGCCGCGCGCGGCGACCGCGCCTCGCCGAACGCGGAGCTCGAGCTGCACCAGGCCGACGGCGATCAGCAGCAGCAGCAGCGGCGACGCCAGCAACACCTGCTCGACGCCGAACACGGACGCCGCCGCGCCGAGCGTCAGCAGCGGCACGATGGCCGCGCCGTTCTTGAGCGTGCTTTGCAGCGCGAACGCGCGCCCCTGGTACGACAGCGGCACGCGCCGGTTGATGTACGTATGCACCGACGTCGTCGTGATCGACAGGCCGAAGCCGAGCGGCATCGCCAGCGCGCCGGCCGTCCGCAATTCATCGCTGAGGTGAATGCCGAAGATGCCGAGCATCCGCAGCGGATTCACCGGGTCGATGATATCCGCGAGGTGCTGGTCGACGAGGCCGAGCAGGACGAGCACGGACGCCGTGATCGCGAAGCCGGCGAGCGCGACGACGCGCTCTCCTCGGCGACGGATCAGCGGCGGCGCGACAGCCAGCGCGATCAGCAGGCCGGCCGCGGACGGCGCGAAGACGTAGACGGAGTCGGCCGGATCGACGTTGAGGACGGCCTGCACGTAACGGGGCGCGAGCGTCAGCACGACGATGTTCGCCGTGCCCGCGACCACGCCGACGATCATCATCGTGGCGACGGCGCGCTCACGGGCCAGCCATTCGACCGTCGCGCGGAGGCGCAGGTTCGGGCGGCGCCAATCCATCGGCCGCCGCCGGTGCGCCGTCGTCAAGTCGAAGACGCGGCTCGCCGCCAGCACCAGCAACACGCCGGCGATGTAGAACACGGGCTCGACGCCGAAGACGCGCACCAGCACCGGTGCGAGGATCGCCGTGCCGAACGCCGTCCCGACGCTCGATGCAAGGCTGACGAGCGAGGCGGCGGACGCGAGCTGCTCTTCGCTCGCGACCAGCGGCACCACCGCGAACTCCGTTGGGCCCGAGACCTGGCCGAGCGCGTGCACGGCGAAGAGCAGGAAGAGCACGGCGGCCAGGTCGGTGCCGATGAACACCGGGATGATGAAGCACAGCAGCGCCTGCAGGTTGTAGATGGCTGCCAACGCGACGCGCTTCGGAAGCGCATCGGCGACTGCGCCACCGTACAGGCCGAGGACGGCGGCCGGGATCAGCGTCGCCACACCGACGAGCGCCGCTTCGAACGCCGACCCGCCGTCGCGGACCACGGCGATGAGCGCGCCGTACATGAGCGCCTGCTGCCCCGCATCGGAGAACAGGCGCGAAGCGAGGATCTGCTGGAACCGGGGGTTCCTGGCGATCGATGTCTCCGGCAGGAAGAACCACAGGAAACGGAAGGCATGGTGCTGCCCGCGGTCGATCAGGCGGTCGGCCCGCAGGTACGCGCCGTCGAACATCTGCCTGCCGGGGCCGAAGCGGCGGCCTTGCTCGGGCTCGGGCGCTTCTTCACTCATGCCGCGAGTGTAACGAATGCGTATACGGGAGCAGTGCCGCGCGCACTCACGAACGTGCCTCGACCCGGGTGCCCGGGCCTCCGGTTATCGCTTCCTCGGCCTTGAGCCAACCGCGCGCTTCAACGATAGTCAGCGTGACGCACGCAACGACCCGTCGGCACGACGCCCGAGCCGGAGAGGCGCAGGACGCATGTCCGAGATCACGCATCGCACGATCAAGACCAACGGCATCAACATGCACATCGCGGAGGCGGGCGAGGGGCCGCTGGTGCTGCTCGTCCACGGCTTCCCGGAGTCGTGGTACTCGTGGCGGCACCAGTTGCCCGCGCTGGCCGACGCCGGCTACCACGCCGTCGCGCCGGACGTGCGCGGCTACGGCCGCACCGACGCCCCGAAGCCGATCGAGGCGTACAGCATGAAGAACATGACCGCCGACATGGTCGGCAGTCCTCGATGCGCTGGGCGAGGAGACGGCCGTGGTCGTCGGGCACGACTGGGGCGCGCCGATCGCGTGGCACAGCGCGCTGCTGTACCCGGACCGCTTTCGCGCCGTCGTCGGGGCTGAGCGTGCCGTACACGCCGCGCGCGCCCATGCCGCCGACGCAGATCTTCAAGCAGATCTTCGCCAGACCAGCTTCTTCTACATCCTCTACTTCCAGGAGCCGGGCGTGGCCGAGGCGGAGCTCGAGGCCGACGTGCGCAAGTCCATGCGGCTGTTCCTGTTCGCCGCATCCGGCGATGCGCCGGCGGGCGGGCTTCTGGCTGAAGCCGAAAGACGCGAAGTTCCTCGACGGCCTGCCGGAGCCGGAGAAGCTGCCGCCGTGGCTGACGGAGGCCGACCTCGACTACTTCGTGTCGGAGTTCGAGCGCACGGGATTCCGCGGCGGGCTGAACCGCTACCGCAACATGGACCGCGACTGGGAAGAGCTGCCGCAGCTCGCGGGCGCGAAGGTGCAGCAGCCGGCGCTGTTCATCGCGGGCGAGCGCGACGGCGTGATCGCCATGAACCCGTCCGGCATCGAGACGCATGAAGCAGAACGTGCCCAACCTGCGCGACGTGATCCTGTTGCCCGGCGCGGGCCACTGGACGCAGCAGGAGCGGCCGAAGGAAGTCAACGAGGCACTGATCAAGTTCCTGAAGGGGTTGTAATCGTATGCGTATCGGATTGATGCTCGGCGACATCATCGGGCCGGGCACGGTACAGGAGCAGGTGGAGCAGATCGTCGCGGCGGAGGCGGACGGATTCGACACCGCATGGCTCGGGCAGTTGATGGGGATCGACGCGCTGACCGTGCTCGCGGTCGCGGGGCCCCGCACGTCGCGCATCGAGCTCGGCGCGGGAGTCGTGCCGACGTTTCCGCGCCATCCGTACGTGATGGCGCAGCAGGCGCTGACGGTGCAGGGCGCGACGGACAACCGGCTGGTGCTCGGCATCGGCGTGTCGCATCAGATCGTGATCGAGGCGATGTACGGTCTCTCGTACGCACACCCCGCGCGGCACATGCGCGAATACCTGTCCGTGCTGCGACCGTTACTCGCGGACGGACGCGTGGCATTCCAGGGCGAGATGTACCGCACGGCCGCGAACCTCCGCGTGCCCGGTGCGAGGCCCATGCCCGTCCTGATCGCCGCGCTGGCGCCGAAGATGCTGCGCCTGGCCGGCGAAATGGCCGACGGCACGGCGTTGTGGATGACGGGCCTGAAGACGATCGAGACGCACGTGATGCCGAAGATCACCGCGGCGGCCAAGGAGGCCGGGCGGCCCGCTCCGCGCATCGCGGCGGGCCTGCCTGTTTGCGTGACGGAGGACGTCGCCGCCGCCCGCGAGGCGGCGGCAAAGGTCTTCCAGATCTATGGCTCGCTGCCCAACTACCGGCGTATGCTCGACCGCGAGGGCGCGGCCGGACCCGGCGACGTCGCGATCGTCGGCGACGAAGCGGCCGTCGAGCGGCAGCTCCGCGACTTCGCCAGCGCGGGCGTGACCGATGTGATCGCCACGATTTACGGCACGGGCGATGACCGGGAGGCGTCGGTCGCGCGGACGCGGGCGCTGCTCAAGGGGCTCGTCGGGAAGCTGTAGCCGTCGCGCTCAAGCGCCGACAGGAGCGCGGCGTTCGAGCATGCACCTGTGCGGATTGCCACCCTGCAT
Source organism: uncultured Chloroflexia bacterium (assembly GCA_963701135.1). Lineage (GTDB taxonomy): Bacteria > Chloroflexota > Dehalococcoidia > DSTF01 > JACRBR01 > CAYJMJ01. Next base: position 557,697 of record OY969567.1, on the reverse strand, counting down.
GATCAGCGCCAGGCGCTCGCGGTCCTGTAGCACGGCGATATCGGCCAGCGGGTCGCCGTCCACCACGAGCAGGTCGGCGAACTTGCCCGCTTCGATCGTGCCGGCGTCCGCCTGCATGTGGAGGCATTCGCTCGCCGTCTTCGTCGACGCCACGATCGACTGCATCGGCGTCAGCCCGCCCTCGACCATGCGCTGCAACTCCTCGGCGTTGTGGCCGTGCGGGCCGACGCCGCTGTCCGTCCCCATGGCGATGCGCAGGCCCGCCTTCGCGCCGCGGCTGAAGCTGGCCTTGTGGTCCTCGATCACTTCGTGCGTTTTACGCACGGCCTGCGGTAGCACGCTGCCGGGGTTCTTCTCGGCGTTGCGGATCACCCACAGCGGCGCGACGAGCGTCGGCACGAAGAACGTGCCGCGGCGCTTCATCTCCGCAATCACCTCATCGTCCAGGTAGATGCCGTGCTCGATCGACTCGACGCCGGCGGCGACGGCGTTCTTGATGCCTTCGTTGCCCTGCGCGTGCGCCATGCACGTCTTGCCGGCGGCACGCGCCTCTTCGACCATCACCGCGATCTCCGCCGGTGAGAACTGCGTGTGGCCAGGCTCGTCGGCGGGCGACAGCACACCGCCCGTGGAGCAGAGCTTGATGAAGTCGGCGCCCGCGCGGAGCAGTTGACGCACGGCCTTCCGCACTTCGTCCGGTCCATCGACGATATTCTCCGGGAACTCCGGCCCCCACGGCGCGCGCGTCCGCACCCCGGACGGCATCGTCGCATCGCCGTGGCCGCCCGACTGCGAGAGGATGGACACGGCGATCCGCATGCGCGGACCGGGGATCAGGCCGCGCTCGATCGCCATCTTGAACCCCTGGGGCGTACCGCCGGCGTCGCGCACGGCCGTCACGCCCGCATTCAGCGTTTCGAGCGCGTTGCGCGCACCCTGGAAGACCTGGAGCGTCGGCGGCGTGAGCAGGCGCTCCTGCAACGACGCCGGCTGAAAGAGCATGTGCACGTGGCAGTCGATCAGCCCCGGCATGACGGTGCGGCCGGCCGCATCGAACACCTCGGCGTCGCGCGGCACGTCGACGCCCGCCCCGGCGCGCACGATGCGCCCGTCTTCGATGATGATCGTCGCTCCGGCGACGGGATCGGCGCCGGTGCCGTCGATCATCGTCGCGCCGGTAATGGCCGTCGTCATGCTCGTCTCCTTCGGTCATCGAATGGCGGCCTGTCCGCGAACAGGAGCGTATCACGGACGCCGCGCGAGGTCGCCAGCCGAAGAACCGGCCGCACGCGCAATCGTTACGTCAAGTTCAGATTCGCGGCGGCTCCCCGATTGGCGGCCCCGCCCGGTCAATCGTCACCTATGACGGACCGATACTTTTCCGATGGCATCGCAGATCGCCGCGCCCGCCGGCAACGAGTTCCTGAGCCAGGTCAGCGCGCGCCGGCGCGAGCAGACGCCGCAGGCCCTCGCGCGTCTCGTCGTCATCGGTCTGTTCATCGGCCTCTGGTTCCTGCTCTGGACCGCGCGCATGCCCATGCCCGTACCGTTCCTGGTGACACTGGCCGCCGAGGCGCTGTTCTTCGTGGCGTATTGGCGCTCGATCTTCCTGCTGCGGTCGATCCGCCACATCGAGCTGGCGCACTATACGATGCTCGGCGCCGAGATCGTGTTTCACACAACCATGGTGTACTTCCTGGGCGGCGTGTCGTGGCTCGGCGCGTTTGCGTATGTGTTCGGCCTCATCTTCACCAACACATTTCTCGATCTGAAGCGCGGGCTTGTGTACACGAGCGCCGCCGCCCTCGCGTTCACTACGCTGGTCACGCTCGAAGCGACCGGCGTCATCCCGTACTACCGCTATCTGCAGGGCGGGCCGATCAGCTACAAGGACCCGCAGTTCGTCGTCACCACCGGGATCGGCGGCGCGGGCGTCTTCTTCAGCATCTACCTCTGGGTGAACTGGGTCGGCCACCAGCATCGCAGGGAGCGCGATGCCGCGGTGCGCGCGAACGACGGGCTGCTGGCGGCCCGTGCAACGCTCCAGCAGGCCAACTTGCAGCTCGAGGCGCGCGTCACCGAGCGCACGGCGGCGCTCGAGGAAGCGAACGCGGCGCTGCGAGGCCAGGAACAGGTGCTTCGCGAGACCATCGAGTCGACGACGGACGGAGTGCTCGCGTTCTACGACGGCAGGCTCGTGCACACGAACGGCCTCTTCAACGACATCTGGCAGATCACGGCGCACACGATCGAAACGCGCGACCCCGCGGATCTCAGGGACGCGCTGTCGCGGCAGCTCGACGACCCCGATGCGTTCCTCGAACGCATGCGCGCCCTGTACCAGCAGCCGCATGAGGACTTCGACACGCTCCACTTCAAGGACGGCCGCTACATCGAGTTGTACTCGCGGCCGCTGATGCGCGATGGGGCGCCGGTCGGCCGCGTCTGGAGCTTCCGCGACGTCACCGAACGCAAGAAGGCCGAAGAGGCGCTGCGGGTCCGGGCCGAGCGCGACGGCCTGACGAGCACGCTCAATCATGCGTCGATCATCGACACGCTGCGCGGCCTGATCAGGGGCGGCAGCGGCCGCCGGCCGTGCGCCGTGGCGATGATCGACGTCGACGGTATGAAGGCCACGAACGACACCTTCGGCCACCTCGCCGGCGATGCGGTGCTGACGAAACTCGCGGCGGCCCTCTCCCGCGATGGGGCAATCGTTGGGCGCTACGGCGGCGATGAGTTCCTGGTGCTGCTGCCGGGCGCCGGGCGCGACGCCGCGGAACGATACCGCGCCGTCATTTTCGAGGACCTTGCGCGCACCAGCCTCGTGAGCCCCGGCACCGCCTCGAGCATTCCGATCGTGGCGAGCATGGGGATCGCGCTGTACCCGGGCGACGCCGGCAACGCCGCGGAACTGGTGCAGTTCGCCGATGCCGCGATGTACGCCGCACGGCGGGAACGCCGCGCGGCGGAGACCGCCGGCAGTGAGATCGAGCGGCTGAGCGGCGACCGCGCCGCGCAGATGATCGGCGAGCTCGTGCCGCTGCTCACGTCGCCCGGAGAACTCAACGACAAGCTCCGCCTCGTCTCGCAACGGCTGTGTGTTGGCGCGGGCTACTCGGCGGTCAACATCGAAGTCTTCGGCCCGGCGGGTCCCGCCGCCCACAGCACGTTCAGGCCCGATTCGGAGGGGCGCGAATCGCGCTGGGAACGCCTGCAGCGGAACGGCGGCATCTCGCCGATGCGCAGGCTCATGGAGCAGACGCGCGCGCCGATCATCTTCAACGACCCGGCGAACGACGTCCGGCTGGGCAAGCCGGCGCGAAAGCTGCTGCGCGAAGGCGCCATCCTTTCCACACTGGTCGTGCCGATGCTGTGGCAGGGTGAGGCCGTCGGCATGGTGTCCGTCGGCAGCAAGCGCGAACGCGCATTCTCGGCGCGTGACGCCCATCTGCTGACCGCGGTGGCGAACCAGGTTACGGCGATCGTGCGGATGGCGACGACCTCCTCGCAGCTCGAGAAAGCGCACGTGGAGACGGTGATTATGCTCGCCGCCGCCGCCGAAGCGCACGACCACACGACCGGCCGCCATCTCCAGCGCGTGCGCGCGATCTCCGAGGCGCTCGCGCGTGAGCTTGGCTACGGGGAGCAGGCCGCCGCCAGCCTGGCGTTGGCCGCGGTGCTGCACGACATCGGCAAGATCCGCGTGCCGGACGCGCTGCTGTCGAGCGCCAGCCGCCTCGACACCGACGAATGGTCGGTGATGCAGCAGCACACGCTCTGGGGCGCGGAGTTCTTGCGCGACCGGCCCGGCTTCGAACTCGCGGCCGAGGTCGCGGCCGCGCACCACGAGCGCTGGGACGGCGCGGGCTATCCGCACGGGCTCCGCGGTGAAGCGATCCCGGAGGCCGCGGCCATAGTCGCCGTCGCCGACAGCTTCGACGCCATCACGAATGACAGGCCGTATCGCGCCGGCCGGCCCGCCCGGCTTGCGCTTCACGAGATCCAGCAGTGCGCCGGATCGCAATTCAGCCCGCGCGTCGTCGACGCGTTGACGCAGCTCTACGCGCGCGGCGTGGTGCCGGTCGCCGCTGATGAAGAAACGCCGGAAACCCAGGCCGCCTGACGTCCCACCTCCCCCATGACCGGCAGCACTCCCGCGACGAGCCGCACGGCTCTGGTATCCGCCTCCGGTTCCGTTAAGGTAGACGCGGGCGGCGCGTTGGCTCGCGCTCGCCCAAGACCACGGAGGACGGCGCTCCATGCTCCGCTTCGTCGACACGGCTGTGCAGGAGATCGAGACGTACGGCGAGTTCGCCGGCGAGGGGCAGATCGGCCGGCTGCGCGCACTGGCGAAAGAGCTGAAGGGCGCCCGCATCCTGCACCTCAACGCGACGCCATACGGCGGCGGCGTGGCGGAACTGCTCAACTCGCTCGTCGCGCTCGAACGCGGGCTGGGGCTCGACGTGTCGTGGGCGGTCGTCATCGCCGAGCCGTCGTTCTTCGCCTTCACCAAACGGCTGCATAACGCGCTCCAGGGCGACCCTGAGTTCCACGTGAGCGCCGAAGAGCACGCCGCGTACCTCGCGCACAACCGAGACGCCGCTGTCGCGATCAACGGCCGCTACGACATGATCGTCGTGCACGACCCGCAGCCGGCCGCGGCGCGGCACCTGGCGGGACCAGCGGACGGCGCCTGGATCTGGCGCGTGCACATCGACCTCTCGGCGTACAACCACGAAGCGTGGGCGTACTTGAGCCCGTACGTCCACGAGTACGACGCGTTCGTGTTCACGCTCAAGGAGTTCGTGCCCGAGCCGCTCGACAAGCTGCGCGTGCACTGCTTCCCTCCGGCGATCGACCCGCTCAGCCCGAAGAACCTCGTGTTGCCGGGCAGCATCACCGATTCGATCGTGCGATGGCTGGGCGTGCAGCGCGAGCGGCCGCTGCTGACGCAGGTGTCGCGCTTCGACCCGTGGAAGGACCCGCTCGGCGTGATCCGGGTGTACCGCGAGCTGCGCGAGAAGCACCGCGGGCTGCAACTCGCGCTCCTCGGATCGATGGCGCTGGACGACCCCGAGGGCTGGGGCATCTACCAGAAGATCACGAACGAGGTCGAGGGCGATCCGGAGATCCACGTCGCGAGCAACTTCACCGGCATCAGCAACATCGAGGTCAACGCGTTCCAGTCGGCCTCCGACGTGGTGATCCAGAAGTCGACGCGCGAGGGCTTCGGCCTCGTCGTCTCCGAGACGCTGTGGAAGGGGACGCCGGTGGTGGCCGGCAACACGGGCGGCATCAGGCTGCAGATGGCTGACGGTGAGGGCGGCTTTCTGGTCTCCCGCGAATCAGAGTGGGCCGCGCGTATCGATGAGCTGCTCACGAATCGCGAAGAGGCGCGGCGCATCGGCGCGCGCGGGCGCGCGCGGGTGCGGGAGCGCTTCCTGATCACGCGGCTGCTCGAAGACGAGCTCACGCTCATGGCGAGCCTGCGTTAACGCGCCAGATGCTCTACGCGCGGGTTTTCGATGTGGCACTCTTTGGATGATGCGACTGCTGCTGCACACCGTTGTGTTCGTCGCGATCGCCCCGGGGACGCTCGTTGTGGCCGTGCCCGCGCTCATGGTCTGGATCACGGGCGCCCGCCCCGCGGACCCGGTCACGACGGCCACGGGGTGCGCGATCATGGCCGCTGGCCTCGCCGTCTTCCTCTGGTGCGTGGCCGATTTCGTGACGGCGGGCAGGGGCACTCCTGATCCAAATCGGCCGCCGACCGAGCTTGTCGTGCGCGGGCTGTTTCGGCTCGTGCGCAACCCGATGTACGCCGGCGTCGTCTCGATGATCGCAGGCGAGGCGGCGCTCGTCCGCTCGCCGCTGCTGCTGGCGTGGGGCGCCATGGTGCTGCTCGCGTTCCACGTGCGGGTGATCGTCTACGAAGAGCCGACGCTCGCGCGGAGCTTCGGCCGCGCATGGGACGACTATCGCACGCACGTCCCGCGCTGGCTCCCGCGACTTCGCCGCCGCTGATCCGACCGACGCGACGGACTGATCCCTGACGCGCGTGTTACCGCCGGCGCGCCGTGAACAGCCCTCGTCGAAGAACACCTTCACGGATCAGCATGAGAGTGGCCTGGCGATCGTGCTGCGCTTCCTCAAACGCTTCTACGCCCCACGATCGCCTCAGGTCTTCGCGGTAACGCGCGCTTGTGTCCAGATACGCGCGGGTTGTGCGGGCGAAGTCGCGCGTCACGTCACGCTCGCGGATGTCACTAAAGCCGGCCGCGTTGAGCAAATCGGGCACGGCGCGCCTCGTGGCGGTGCCTCGACCCCGTGCACGCGCGGCACGCCGGTAGTCACGTGGGCTCGCATCGGGGGCTACGTAGATGGTCGTGAACGCCAGCCTTCCGCCGGGCTTGAGAAGGGCGTGACAGGCTCTCAACACGGAGAGTTTTGCCTGCAGTCAGCAAAGCACGTCCGCATGGACGATCGCGTCAAAGCTCTCGGCATGGAACGGCAAGTGCAGCGCGCTCGCTGCCACGAACGCCGCGCGACGCCGCAGGCGCTGGCGCGCCGCGCGCTGCGCGCCCGCTCGCAGGCTGGCGAGCGGCAGGTCGGCACACACGACCGAGCAGCGCGACGCCGCCGCCATGTATAACCCCGGATAGCCCCGACCGCATCCGACGTCCAGGAGCCGCATGCCGGGCCCGAGTTGGAGGAGCCGCGTCATCCGATCCGCCTGGGCGATGGTCGTGTATCCGTTGGCACCGACGTTGGCGCCGATCGCCGCCCGTTCGACGGCGCGATCGGCGTTGACCCGGACGCGACCGTAGCGCGGACGGAACCGCTCGATGGTACGCTCCTCGTCGGTCGTGGTACGCCGCATGGCGGGAGTGTACCTCAGCAGGGCGCGGGCGGTGTCTCGATGAGCGCCGGTCGGCGGGGGTGCTTTCGGCTAGCTCGACTTCCGCGCGGACAAGCGGCAAGAGAGAGGTGCACCGCCCGGGGCGGCGTCGAAGTGCGAGCCTCAGAGTTCCATCTCACGCAGCGCCGGCGAGCGGCGCAGCAGCGGCTCGGTCCGCGACTGCACATCGTCGGGGTTGACGCCGGGCGCGACCTCCGTCAGCAGCAGGCCGTCCGGCTGCACCTCGATGACGGCCAGGTCGGTGACGATCAGGTCGACCACGCCTGCCGCGGTCAGCGGGTACTCGCATCGCGTCCGGATGCGCGGCCGGCCGCCCGCGCGCCGTGTGCGTCATCGCCACGATCAGCCGGCGCGCGCCGCACGCGAGGTCCATCGCGCCGCCGATGGAGCCGCCGCCGCGCTCCGGGCAGGTACCAGTTCGCGAGATCGCCCCGCTCGGACACCTCCAGCCCGCCCAGCACCGCGACGTCGACGTGGCCGCCGCGGATCATCGCGAACGACGCCGCGCTGTCGAAGAAGCTGGCGCCGGGCAGCAGCGTCACCGGCTGGCCGCCGGCGTTGATCAGGTCGGGGTCGAAGTCGGCGTCGCTGATCCGGCCGTAGCCCAGGATGCCGTTCTCCGCCTGGAGCAAGATCTGCTCGACCGGGCGGCAGGAAGTTCGACACCAGCGTCGGCAGGCCGATGCCGAGGTTCACGACCATGCCCTCGCGCAGCTCTCGCGCGACGCGCAGGGCGATCAGCTCGCGGCTCAATCCCTGTACCATCCGCTACCCCTCCCACCGATCGGCACCGGATCGCAGCGCACGATCGCGGTCGACGTACACCGCCGGGCGTGCCGACGTCCTCCGGGTCGATCTCTCCCGGTTCGACGATCTCCTCGCACCTCGGCGATCACGAGGTCGGCGGCGGTCGCCATGACCGGGTTGAAGTTGCGGCCGGCGCATGCGGTACTGCAGGTTGCCCAGCCGGTCGGCGCGATACGCCTTGATCAGCGCGAAGTCGGCGCGAAGCGGCAGCTCCAGCAGGTAGTCGACGCCGTCCACGCTCAGCGACCTGCTTCCCTTCCTGCACGACGGTGCCGAGGCCGGTGCGCGTCAGGAAGCCGCCGATGCCCGCGCCGCCCGCCCGGATGCGCTCGACGAACGTCCCCTGCGGCACCAGCTCCAGCTCCACTTCGCCGCGACGGTACTGCTCCTCGAAGCGGCTGCGCCGCGCGCCGGACGCGCGGATGGCGAAGGTGGCGATGAACTTCGCGAGCTGGCGTTGCTCGCAGAGCACGTCGAGCATGTCGCCCAGGCCGATGTTGTTGGCGATGCCGGTGATGCGCGTCGTGCCGCGGCGCTGCAGCGCCAGGATCAGGTTGCTCGGCGAGCCGGCGGAGACGAAGCCGCCGAACATGATCGTCGCGCCGTCGGAGACGTCGTGGAGCGCGTCGTCCGGCGGTCGCGAACACCTTGTCGATCATGAGTACGCTCTCCGAGCGCGCCGTCGCCGGCGCCCTTCACGCGCCCGGGCAGCGTGCCGCCCGACGACGCCCTCGATCCAGCGCGCCGTCTCGACCAGCGACGCCAGGTCGATGCCGGTGTCGATGCCCATCCGGTGCAGCATGTAGACCAGGTCTTCCGTCGCGACGTTGCCGGCCGCGCCGGGCGCGTACGGGCAGCCGCCGAGCCCGCCGATCGAGCCGTCGAAGCTGTCGACGCCCTCCTCGAGCGCGGCGAGCACGTTGGCGAGGCCGGTGCCGCGCGTGTCGTGGAAGTGCAGCCGCAGCGGCACGTCCGGCAGCTGCTCGCGGAACTCGCGCACGAGCGCCGAGACCTGCCGCGGGTTGGCGGCGCCGATCGTGTCGCCGAGGGCGATGGCGTACGAGCCGAGGCCGCGCAGCCGCGCGGCGATCTCCGACGACGCGCTCCGGCGGGCACCGCGCCCTCGTACGGGCAGCCGAACGCGGTCGAGATGTAGCCGCACCACGGCTTGCCGGCCTCGGCCGCCAGGCGCGCGACCGCCTCGATGCCGGCCAGCGACTCGTCGACGCGAGCGGTTCACGTTGCGCCGGTTGTGCGTCTCGCTCGCCGACACGACCGTCGCCAGCTCGTCCGCGCCGGCGGCGATGGCGTTGCGCGCGCCCATCTCGTTCGGCACGAGCGCGATGTAGGTGACGCCGGGCGCGCGCGTGCAGCCGCGCCATCACGTCGGCGGCGTCGCGCATCTGCGGGATCGCCTTCGGGCTGACGAACGACGCCGCCTCGATGCGGCGCAGGCCCGTCGCGCGCGAGCCGCTCGATCAGCTCGACCTTGCGCGTCGACGTCGAGCAACAGCTCTTCGTTCTGCAGGCCGTCGCGCGGGCCCACCTCGGTGATCGTCACGCGCTCAGGAAGTCGCATCGTCCGTCGTCCGTCCGCTTGCTACCTCGACCAGTATCTCACCTTCGGCGACGCGCTGCCCGGCGCGTGCACCGCACATGCCGCACGACGCCGTCGACGCTCGACTCGATGATGTGCTCCATCTTCATCGCCTCCAGCACGACCAGCGGCTGGCGCGCCGCCACGTGCGTCGCCCTCGGCGACGAGCACGCGCACGACGACGCCCGGGCATCGGCGCGCGCATCTCGCCCGTGTGCCGGCCGCACCGGCGCGCGACGCGACGCCGGCGATCGAGGGCGCGGGCCGCGCCAGCACGTAGCGCCGCCCGCGCGATTCCAGCGACCAGGCGGCGGGCCTTGCCCTGCACGCGCCACGCTGTTTCGGCGCCGCGCGTCCCGCACGATGACCTCACCCGGCGCGCCGGCGGCGACCTCGAACTCGTGCGTGCGGCCGTCGATCGTCGACGCGCCACGCGTCGCGCGCGCGAGCGACGCGCTCCGCGTCCACGGCGAACGTGCGGCCGTGGTAGACGTACTCGAGCCGCGACGCTGCCGCTCGCCGCGCCACGCACCGAGCGACTCGCCACGGGTCGTCGCCGCGCGCGGCCTCGAACGGGCCGACGTCGGACGCCGCGGCCGCCAGCAGCACGTCGTCGGGCAGCCGCGCGGCGAACGCGCTCGGGCGGCATCGACTCCAGGAGCAGGCCCAGGTCGAGCGTGCCGGCGCGCGAACGCCGGGTGCGCGACGACGGCCTGCAGCAGCCCGAGGTTCGTCTTCACGCCCTCGACCGCGCACGCGGCGAGCGCGCGCGCGCAGCGTCTCGATCGCCTCGTCGCGCGACGGCGCGTGCACGATGAGCTTCGCGAGCAGCGAGTCGTACTCCGGCGGGCACGAGCGAGCCCGTCTCGATGCCGCTGTCTACGCGCACGCCATCGCCCTGCGGCGGCAGGAAGTACGTGACGCGCCCGCTCGACGGCAGGTAGCCGCGTTCGGGGTCTTCCGCGTAGATGCGGCACTCGATCGCGTGGCCCGAGACTGCGCACGTCCGTCCTGGCGCGAACGGCAGCGGCTCGCCGGCGGCGATGCGCAGCTGCAGCTCGACGAGGTCGAGCCCGGTGACCATCTCGGTGACGGGATGCTCCACCTGCAGCCGCGTGTTCACCTCGAGGAAGTAGAACGCGCCGTCGCGGTCGAGCAGGAACTCGACCGTGCCCGCGTTCACGTAGCCGGCCGCGCGCGCGATCGGCGAGCGCCGCGTCGCCCAGCGCTCGCCGCAGCGCGTCGCCGATGACCGGGCGCGGGGCTCTCCTCGATCACCTTCTGGTGGCGGCGCTGCACCGAGCAGTCGCGCTCGCCGAGGTGCACGGCGTTGCCGTGCGCGTCGGCGAGCACCTGCACCTCGATGTGCCGCCCGCCGACGACGGCGCGCTCGATGAGCAGCGCGGCCGTCGCCGAACGCCGCCTCGGCCTCGCGCCGCGCGCTCGCGAGCGCCTCGGGCAGCGCTCCGGTCGACGCCACGAGGCGCATGCCGCGGCCGCCGCCGCCGGCCGCCGCCTTGACCATCAGCGGGTAGCCGATCGAGCCGCCGCGTCGATCAGCGGCGCCGTCGTCCGGCGGCGTCGGCGTCGCAGCCGGGCAGCACCGGCACGCCGTGCGCGGCCGCCAGCCGCCGCGCCGCCGCCTTGTCGCCGAGCAGCCGCATGGCGGCTGGCGGCGGGCCGACGAAGGTGATGCCGGCCGCCGCGCACGCCTCGGCAGCGCGGGATTCTCGGAGAGGAACCCGTAGCCCGGATGGATGGCGTCGGCGCCGGCGCGTGCGCGCCGCGTCGATCGACCGCTGCGATGTCGAGGTAGCTCGCCGCGGCGCGCGCCGGGCCGATGCGCACGGCCTCGTCCGCCCGCCGCACGTGGAGCGCGTCACGGTCGGCGTCGGAGTACACGGCGACGGTGCGCGATCCCCAGCCGCGCGCACGTGCGCATGATGCGCAGCGCGATCTCGCCGCGATTGGCGATGAGCACCTTCTTAAACATCGCGCTCCGCCGCCCAGCGCGCTCGGCGCTTCTCGAGGAACGCCGCGACGCCCTCGCGCCCCTCGTCGCCGGTGCGCACTTCGCGCGATGAGCGCCGCGGCGTACGCGTCGATGTCCGGCGTCGTCGCCGGCGACGCGGCGCACCAGCTCCTTGCACGCGGCGCTGCGCCTCCGGCCCGCCGGCAGCAGCGCCTCGACCGTCGCGCCCACCGCGGCGTCGAGCCCGTCGTCCGGCACGACGCGTGTGCACGAGGCCGATCGCCAGCGCGCGCGCGCCGCATCGATGCGCTCGCCGGTCAGGAACAGCGGCAGGGCGCGGCCGGCGCCGATCTTTCGGATCGACGTGGCGCGCGATCGTCGCGGGCACGAGCCCCAGCCGCACCTCGCGTGAACGCGAAGCGCGCCGACTCGCCCGCGATCGCGATGTCCGCCGCCGCCGCCAGGCCCGCGCCGCCGCCGAACGCGCTGCCCTGCACGCTGCGCGACGACCGGGCACGGGCACTCGGCGACCGCGCGCAGCATCGCGGCCAGCGCGTCGGCGTCGCGCCGGTTCTCTTCTTCGGTGAACGGGCGGCGCGGCGCATCCAGTCGAGGTCGGCGCCGGCGCTGAACGACGGCCCTTCGCCCGCGAGCACGACGACGCGCGTCCCGTCCGATCGGCCGGATCTGCTCGAACGCCGTCGGCAAGCTCGGCGATCACCTGCTCGTTGAACGCGTTGTGGACCTCGGGACGGCGGAGCGTGACGGTCTCGACGGGGCCGCGGCGCGTGTGTTCGACGTAGCGTGTTGCGCTCATGTCTACATGCGGAACACGCCGAACCGCGTCGGCGGGATCGGCGCGTTGAGCGAGGCGCTGATGCCGAGCGCGAGCACGGCGCGCGTGTCCAGCGGGTCGATGATGCCGTCGTCCCAGAGGCGCGCCGTGCTGTAGTAGGCGCTGCCCTCGTCCTCGTACTTCTCGATCGATCGGGCGCATGAACGCCTCCTGCTCCTCCGCGCGTCATGTCGCCGCCGCGCGCGCGCACGTTGTCGAGCCGCACGGTCAGCAAGACGCTGGCCGCCTGCTGGCCGCCCATGACGGAGATCTTCGCGTTCGGCCACATCCAGAGGAAGCGCGGCTCGTACGCCCGCCCGCACATCGCGTAGTTGCCGGCGCCGAACGAGCCGCCGATGACGACGGTGAACTTCGGCACGTTCGCGTTCGCCACGGCCATCACCATCTTCGCGCCGTGCTTGGCGATGCCTTCGGCCTCGTACCGCTGCCCGACCATGAAGCCGGTGATGTTCTGCAGGAAGACCAGCGGATACGCGCCGCGCGGCGCACAGCTCGATGAAGTGCGCGCCCTTCAGCGCGCTCTCGGAGAACAGGATGCCGTTGTTCGCGATGATCCCGACCGGGTAGCCCATGATCGCGCGCGAAGCCGCAGACCAGCGTCGAGCCGTAGTCGGCCTTGAACTCGTGGAAGCGGCTGCCGTCGACGATCCGCGCGATCACCTCGCGCACGTCGAAGCTGCGCCGCGGGTCCGGCGGGCACGAGGCCGTAGAGGTCCGCCGGGTCGTAGAGCGGCGGCTCCGGCGTCGCAGCACCGGCCACGGCGGCTGCTTCGGTCCGCGGCAGCGATGCGACGATGCTGCGCACGATGGCGAGCGCGTGCTCGTCGTCGACGGCGCGGTGGTCGGCGACGCCGGAGCGCTCGGTGTGCACGCGCGCGCCGCCGAGCTCTTCGGCCGAGACCTCCTCGCCGGTCGCCGCCTTCACCAGCGGCGGGCCGCCGAGGAAGATCGTGCCGGTGCCTTCGACGATCACCGTCTCGTCGCTCATCGCCGGGACGTAGGCGCCGCCCGCCGTGCAGGAGCCCATCACGGCGGCGATCTGCGTGATGCCCTTCGCCGACATCTGCGCCTGGTTGTAGAAGATGCGGCCGAAGTGCTCGCGGTCGGGGAAGACCTCGGCCTGCAGCGGCAGGAACGCGCCGCCCGAGTCGACGAGGTAGATGCACGGGCAGGTGGTTCTGCTCGGCGATCTCCTGCGCGCGCAGGTGCTTCTTCACGGTCATCGGGTAGTAGGTGCCGCCCTTGACCGTGGCGTCGTTCGCGACGATGACGACCTCGCGGCCGCACACGCGCCCGACGCCGGTGACGATGCCGGCGGACGGCGCGTCGCCGTCGTACATCTCCCACGCGGCGAGCGGGCTCAGCTCCAGGAAGGCGGTCGCCGGGTCGATGAGCCGCTCGATGCGCTCGCGGGCGGTGAGCTTGCCGCGCGAGCGGTGCCGCTCCGCGGCCTCGCGCGCCGCCGCCCTCGCGCACGCGCGCCTCGCGCCGCCGCAACTCGGCGACGGCGGCCTCCATCTCGCGGCGGTTCGCCTCGAACTCCGGGGCTGCTCGGTGTCGAGCGAGGAGGGCGAGCACGGGGACAGCATCGGCGAAGCCGGCGGAGTCTGGACCGGGCAACGCGGCCTCCATCCTGCATGTCGCCGCAATTGTAGCCGGTTCGCGCTCGCCGGTCACGCGCCGGCGCTTGCCCGTTGCCGCTGTCAGCGCCGTATACCGAGTGCATGACCGCCGATCCTGCTGACCGACGAGCACCGACTGCTGCGCGACACCGTGCTGGCGTTCGCGCGGCGCGAGCTCGGCCCGATCGCCGACGAGATCGACCGCACGGACGCCTTTCCGCCGGACCTGTTCCGCCGTCTCGGCGACCTGGGCGTGCTGGGCGTCACCGTCCCGCAGGAGTACGGCGGCGCCGGCGCCGATCTCCTCTCCGGCGTGCTCGATCATCGAGCAGCTCGCGCGCGTCTCCGCGTCCGTCGCGCTGTCGTACGGCGCGCACGCCAACCTCTGCGTCAACAACCTCTACACCAACGGCACCGAGGAGCAGCGGCGCGCGTACCTGCCCGGCCTTTGCTCCGGCGAACTCGTCGGCGCGCTGGCCATCACCGAGCCCGATGCCGGCTCCGACGCGACCGGCATCCGCACGACCGCCGTCGCCGACGGCGACGACTTCGTGCTGAACGGCACGCAAGATGTTCATCACGAACGGCACGATCGCCGACGTGTTCGTGCTCTACGCCAAGACCAGCCCCGAGCAGGGCGCGCACGGCATCACGGCGTTCATCGTCGAGAAGGGGCTTCGCCGGGCTTCTCCGTCTCACGCAAGCTCGACAAGTTCGGCCACCGCGGCTCGCCGACGGCCGAGCTGCGGCTCGATGACTGCCGCGTGCCGCGCAAGCAACGTCCTCGGCAAGGTCGACGAGGGCGTCGGCGTCATGATGCGCGGGCTCGACTGCGAGCGCGTGTTCCTCGCCGGCGAGTCGATCGGCATCGCGCGAAGAGGCGCTCGCGCTGTCGGTCGGACTACGCACGGAGCGCCAGCAGTTCGGCCAGCCGATCGGCAGCTTCCAGCTGATCCAGGCGAAGCTCGCCGACATGTATACGCAGCTCGAAGCGGCGCGCGCGCTGGTGTACCAGACGGCGCGTGCAGGCCGAGCACGAGCCCGGTGCACAAGGAAGCCGCCGCGGCGATCCTCTTCGCCGCCGAGATGGCGACGCGCATCGCCCTGGACGCGATGCAGATCCATGGCGGCTACGGCTACCTCAACGACCTGCCGCTGGGCCGGCTGGTGCGCGACGCCAAGCTGCTGGAGATCGGCGCGGGCACGTCGGAGATCCGCCGGCTGATCATCGGCCGCGAACTGATGCGCTAAACGACGCGGCCGGGCGACGACCGCACGACCGGTATCACAATCCGGGCGTCGGCGAAGGGCGTAGCGCGTTCAGGGCCACGTTTCGCAAGAAAACTCCCGCGAGAGGCACAACAGACCCGGCAGCAGCGGCCGATGCATATATCAAGCCAGGGCACTGGCCCTGAGACAACTGAATAACACCTCCGAAAAAGGCAAACCCGCCGAGAGGCGGGGGCGCAAAGCCACGGGTCCTCCCGAGATGGGGCGGAGGACGGCCGGGCTGCCGGTTCTGTTCGGAGCCAAGGCCCCGCTATCTCGGGTCGAGGTGGCGGGGCTCTTTTTGTTCCGGAGGTGGTCATGTCGCGTCGGATTCCCTCTGTCGATCGCCATGCGCGCCCGCGTCCCGCCGCCTCAGCCGGCGGGCGCTCGCTCCCGCACGGCTGCCGCCGGCGCGAGCGAGGGCAGAGCCTGGTCGAAATCAGCGTCTTGCTTCCGCTCTTCCTGGTGCTCGTCATCGGGCTGGTGGAAGTCGCCAGCGCATTGAACACACACATTACCGTGGTGAACGCGGCACGCGACGGTGCGCGGCTTGGATCGAAGGGCGGCGCAACGGAGCAGCAGATCAAAGCTCTCGTCGTAGCGGAGGCCGAACGGCTGAACCCGGCAATCAACGGATCGAGCGATGTGACGGTTCAGCATGTGACGGTGAACGGCACGGACGCTCTGCGTGTGGAGGTGTGCGCCACCCACTCGCTCGTTCTCGGCGTGCGGCTTGTGATGCCGGAGAGCTACCGCATGTGCAGCAACACGGTGATGCGCCTCGCGCAGGGAGGCTCGTGATGAAGCGCGAACGAGGACAAGTCCTGCCCATCGTCGCCCTGCTCCTGGTCGCGTTCCTAGGCCTGGTCGGCCTCGCCGTTGACGTCGGCCGGCTGTACGTCGCCAAGGTGGAGCTGGGTCGCGCCGTTCAACTCGGCGGCGCTCGCCGGCTCGCTCGACATGCCCGATACGGCATCTGCCCAGGTGCAGGCCCGGGCATACATGGCCGCCAACCTGCCCGCTGCGACCGCGAGCTTTCCATCGAGCGGCAGCGGACAGTTCCGCGTGAGCGGATCGAGGAGCGTCGGCACGATCTTCATGCGCGCCCTGGGGTTCAAGTCCGTCAGCATCAGCGCCAACGCGACAGTCGGCTTCGGCAAGGTGTACACCGATGCGGTGTTGATGCTCGACTCGACCGGCAGCATGGGCGATTCGCCGTGCAACGGGTCGCAGAACAACGCCGGATGCCCCATCAAGGAAGCGAAGGACGCGGCCGGGCAGTTCGTGGACACGCTGCTGGGCGGCACTGCGGGCTACACGAAGGTCGGGTACGCCCCCTTCCGCGGCTGCTACAACCCGCCGCGGAACTTCAGTGGCTGCGTGCCGGGCGCCGCGGTGATCAATCTCAGCTCCGACGCCTCGGTGCTGCACGGAGGGATCAACGCCACCAGCTCGGTCGGCGGCACCGGCACGAACGTCTGTCTCGCGTTCTACGAGGGTCAGCAGATTATCGACGGGCCGAACCACTCGACATCCGGCACAGTGCAACGCGCGCTCGTGATCCTTTCGGACGGGGACAACAACTACAACGCGATCTCGTACGGCCAGGGCCAGCCGCCGTCCGCGTGCCGCCCGGATACCGACCCGACGCAATCCGATCCCTCCGGCAGTTGCGCGCCCGCGCGGACGCGGGAACGTGAACTCGACGCCAAGACCCTGGCGGTCGCCAATCAGCTCAAGGCTGAGGGCGTGGAAATCTACGTGGTCGGCTTCGGCGTGTGTGGTACGGCGAATACCTCCAAGCCAAGCGATCCAGGCTACTGCAACGGCGTCGGCAACTCGGACCACGACAACGCGGCGGACAGGCGAGTGCTCAAGTGCACGGCCTCATCCGCGGCAGGAACCAACGATCACTACTTCGAGGTGGGTTCCGCGTCTGACCTGCCGTCGGTGTTCGGGCAGATCGCGCGGCTCATCGGGTTCAGGCTCACCGAATAGGAGTCAGCATGCACGTCCGAATCTCCTCGCGCCGCCGCCGACGCTCCGATCGCGGTCAGTCGCTGGCCGAATTCGCCATGGTCGCGCCGCTGCTCGTCCTCTTGATCTTCGGACTCGTCGACCTTGGCCGGCTCTACCAGGCGTACGTGACGGTGCAGGGCGCCGCCCGCGACGGTGCGCGCTACGGCGTGACGGGCCGGAGCGACTGCGCCGGCGCGAGCGACCGATACTCCTGCATCCAGGAGGCCGCCAGGCTGCAGACGGGAGCGCTGGCGAATCACGGCAGCGCCGTCAGCATCACCGCCCAGAGCTGGCGGTTCCCCGACTACAGCGTCGCTAACTCTGCCGGAGATCCGGGAAAGCAATGCGACCTGCTACAGGTGAAGGTGGAGTACGACTTCAAGGCCGCGACGCCGTTGCTCGACAAGATCCTCGGACCGATCCACCTCTCCGCGCCCGAGAAGATGGTCAACGAACCGTTCGGGCCCTGCTCGTCGAGCTAGTCAACGGCAGTCGCGGTTGAGCCGATGAGCTCGTGGTCACGGCGGCTACGGCTACCGGCGAATCCGCGCGGGCATCAACCCAGGCCCTTCGCGTTCATGGGGCTGATCCTTCCCAGCGCTCACAGTCATCACGCGTGCTCTCGCACGCCTCGTAATAATCCAGTGGCACGACGATCAGGCCGCCCAGCTCGTCCAAGGTGAGACGCCATTCGCCATCGAGAAACTGAAAGTTGAAACGGCGCGACTCACGGCGGCCATTGGGGAAAATTCCGGTCACGATCGCCATGTAGTCTTCACGCCTGAATTCGAGGGCGTACAGGACAACGGCTCCCGCGCCGAACTCGTCGCTCGAGTCGGCCTTGGCTCGGGCGAACCATTCGCGCAGCGACGTTGCGTACACGTCAGGGGCAAGAAGGTAAAGTTTCATGGTGTAGTCGAAGAACCGGACACCACGCAGTACTTTGCCGGCCGGCTCATCGTAACAGGGGTCATACACGGGAGTGTCGGGTTGCGCGAGACAGGTAGTTACGCTCTCCAGGCCACGACTGGCGAAAAACCCGGCGTCACTCGCTCCAAGCGCTACCTCTATCTGTCCCGCAAAGGCGCGGAACTCCTGCCAGCGGGGCGGCAGTTCGCCACGCATGGCCGTCGGCGTCGCGGTCAGCGCCGGGATCGGGCGCGCAGTCGGCGTCGCGTTGGGCGCTTCCATGCCCTCGTCGCACGCGCCGAGAGCCCCCGCGAAGGACGCCAGTGTGAGGACAGTCGCAACGATCCTGGCCGGGATGGCCCGCCTGCTCGTCATGCATCACCCACTGCACAGACCCGGCGAGCGCGCGCCCGCCTGCGGAACCTGAGTCACTATTGTCTCACGGGAGCCAACGGTCGAGTCAAGAACGAACGCGTCATCTCGCTCTGGTACGAATGCACCAATCCCGTGACGCGAAGGCCGCACGTGCTACGACCCCGAGCAGTGCGGCCGAACAACAACATCGGCTAGATCGCGCACGATTTTGGTCATCGTATTCGGAGCCCGCTCGCCGCGCGTGATCAGATAGTCTTGTACCACAAAACGTCCGGCCTCCATCCTGGCGAGGACTTACATGGGCGCGATGGCGGCTCCAGCTGGTTGGGCAAGTGGCGGCATTACGATGATCGTCGAATTAGACTGAGTGCGCACCACTTGCGTTCGTCACCGGCGTGACCGAGAGGGAGGCAACCATCATGGGGCGACTCGACGGAAACGTGGCGTTCGTGACCGGCGCCGGGCGGGGCATCGGCCGCGCGATCGCCCTGAAGCTGACGGCGATTGGCGCCAGCGTCGCCGTAACGGACGTCGATGAATCGTCAGCTCTCGACCGTGGCTGCGGAGTGCGGCGAGCGCGCGCTCGGGGTCCGGGCCGACGTCACCGACCCGGCGAGCGTGCGCGCCGCCGTCGCCCGGGTTGAGCAGGCACTCGGCCCGATCGACGTGCTCGTCAATAACGCGGGATGGGACAAGGATAGAGCCGTTCCTTGAAAGCACCGAGGAGACCTGGGATAAGGTGATCGCGATCAACCTGCGCGGGCGTGCTCAACTGCGTCAAGGCCGTGCTTGCCGGGCATGGTCGAGCGCGGACGGGGCCGCATCGTCGAGCATCAGCTCGGACGCGGCCCGCGTCGGGTCGAGCGGCGAGGCCGTCTACGCGGCGGCCAAGGCGGGGATCATCGCCTTCTCGAAGACGATCGCGCGCGAGGCCGCTCGTCACCAGATCAACGTCAACGTCGTCTGCCCCGGCCCGACGCGCACCGCCCTGTTCGACGAGGTCACCGTCCGCGAACCCGAAGCTCGCCGACGCGCTGAAGCGCGCGGTACCGTTCGGGCGTCTCGCCGAACCGGACGACATCGCCGACGCCGTCGCGTTCCTCGTCTCGGATGAGGCGCGCTTCATCACGGGCCAGACGCTGTCCGTGAGCGGCGGGCTCACGATGGTCTGAGACGGTTGAGCGTGGACGGACTGAAAGGACCGAGGTGATGGCGTTCGAAGACATTCTGTACGACAAGGCCGGCGGCATCGCGACGATCACGATCAACCGTCCGCAGGTGTTGAACGCGTTCCGCGCGCAGACGGTCGACGAGCTGACCGAGGCGTTCAAGGAGGCGTGGGCGGACCGCGCTGTCGGCGTGGTCATCCTCACCGGCGCGGGCGACCGCGCGTTCTGCGCGGGCGGCGACCTGTCGGTGCGGACGGAGAGCGGCTACCAGGGAAAGCGCGCCCGGTCCGACATCGGCCTGGACGTCGAGGACCTGCACTCCGCCATTCGCGACATCCCGAAGCCGGTGATCGCGGCCGTCAACGGTTACGCGATCGGCGGCGGCCACGTGCTGCACGTGCTGTGCGACCTGAGCATCGCCGCCGAGACGGCGCGCTTCGGCCAGGTCGGGCCGCGCGTCGGCAGCGTCGATCCCGGATTCGGGACGGCGTACCTGGCGCGCGTCGTCGGCGAGAAGCGCGCGCGCGAGATCTGGTTCCTGTGCCGGCAGTACTCGGCGGAACAGGCGCTGGCGATGGGGCTGGTGAACGCCGTGGTGCCGGCGGCGCGGCTGATGGACGAAGCCCGCGCATGGGCACAGGAGATCCTGGCCCTGAGCCCGACCGCCATCAAGCTGGCCAAGGCATCGTTCAACGCGGAGACCGACCACATCAGGGGCTTCTCGGCGCTCGGGATGTCCGCGCTCGCGCTGTACTACGCGTCGGAGGAGGCGATGGAGGGGCGGAACGCGTTCTCTGAGCGCCGCCCGCCGGACTTCGCGCGCTTCCGGAGGTGACGGCATCGCCGGCGTCCGCCGGCGTCTCGGACGGGGTTGGGGGAAATGGTCGGGGCGACTGGATTCGAACCAGCGACCTCCTGACCCCCAGTCAGGTGCTCTACCGGGCTGAGCCACGCCCCGACTTTTGAATCTAGGAAGCGCACCTGACTTCCAAATGCTTGCCGCACAGGGCTTGAATCCCATATAACTTTCTTGCTCCGCTGGGGGCGAAACAGGAGGTGAGCGCGTGCGGCACACGGCTTCCGAGCCCATTACAACACACGGCGATATCCATGACAACATCGTTTCCTTCACGCGGCACCTTCGCGCCCGCAGCGCGTCGCCGCGCACCATCGAGACGTACACCGAGGCAACCCGGCAGCTGGCGCGGTTCTTGGCTGATAACGGGATGCCTGTGGACGTTGGCGAAGATTCATCGCGAGCACGTCGAGGCGTACATCATCGAGCTCGTAGAGAAATGGAAGCCGGCGACGGCGAACAACCGCTTCAAGAGCCTCCAGGCATTCTTCAAGTGGCTCGCGGAGGAAGGCGAGGTCAAAGAGTCGCCGATGGCACGAATGCGGCCACCCAAGAATGAGCCGCAACCGGTTCCGGTCTTCAGCGACGAACAGCTCTCGGCGCTGCTGGCGACTGCAGAGAAGCCCGACACTTTCGAGAACCGGCGCGACATGGCGATCTTGCGCGTCTTTATCGACACCGGAGCGCGACGCGCTGAGGTCGTGGGTCTTCGCTATACCCACGACGACGACAACGACGTTGACCTGGACAACGGCCTCTTGCGCGTCATGGGGAAAGGTGGACGCGGCCGTGTGCTCCCCATCGGTCACAAGACTGTGAAGGCGCTCGACCGCTATCTGCGCAAGCGCGGTCAACACGCGGCGAAGGCGCTGCCTCAATTGTGGCTCGGGCGAAAAGGTCTATTCGCTGAGAGCGGCGTTTCGCAGATGATCAAGAACCGTGGACGCCGCGCCGGTCTCGGAGAGATCCATCCGCACCAGCTGCGGCACACGTTCGCGCACAGCTGGCTATCGAACGGCGGTCTTGAAGGCGACCTGATGAGGCTCGCCGGCTGGCGCTCGCGGTCGATGCTGGAGCGTTACGCGGCGTCCACGGCGGCGGACCGCGCGCAAGCGGCGCATCGGCGGCTTAGTCCTGGCGACCGGCTCTGATGCAGGCGACCGACTTCCCCAGCTATCGCATTCTGTTTCCGGAAAAGGCCAAGCTTCCGGTAGTTGGTTCAATTCCCTTTGTCCCGAAGATTGACATCATCGTGTTCGATGTCGAGATAAAAGCAGGTGGCGGCACGACCGAACTCAACGGTGAGCCGCTGCGCCGCCGCTACGGGCCGCGTTGGCCGGATGAGTTGAAACGGGAAGTGGGACGCGGATTGCTAACCATCTTCGGGGTGGACGCGAGGCGGGTGCCTCACGAACTCGGCCTAGACGCAGATGGAGAGCTCGATCGTGAAGCCGCCCTACGCCCTGGCGGTTCCCGACACCGAACCGGGGCGCGATGCCGAGTCGGTCGCCGCGCCGAGCATCGATAGCGATGTGGCGTCGATGAATGCAGCACTCGCGGCGTCGGCCAGGAAGCCGGTCAACCGAGAGGTCGCCGTGCACCTGCTCCAGCACCTCAAGCGTGGGCCCCGGCATTGCGTGGCAGTGGTGGATGGGCTCGTAGGATTGGGGTGGTCCACGTTGCGTCTGCGCGAACCGGACAAGTTCGCGCACCTCGAACAGCATGTTAAGAACGGCCCCAGCCGCAGACCGTGCCGATTCTGCAACTCGTAATCTAGTACAACTTACCCTCGGTCTTATCGGCGACTATCCGACTCGCGGCGGCACAGTGCCGGCATGGACGGCGAGTTCACCCTCCGAGCACGCATCGCAGCTAACACCCGCTGGGCGTTCGCAGCCGACCGGACGGCCGCGACTGCGGCCGCGCGGTCGGCTGCCGACGCACGGTTCGAACGCGAAGTTGACCCGGAAGGGCTGCTCCCGCCCGAGGAACGCGCCCGGCGCGCTGCGTCGCTCCGTAAGGCGCATTACACCCGCATGGCCCTCGCGTCAGCAAAGAAACGGCGGCGGCGATGAGCGACGAGTCCGCCTGCCCCCCTCCAACTGATAGGGGGGCAGAAAAGCCAGTGAGGTTTGGCAGAAGGGTGGACTGGTGTGAGTTCAGTATCAGAGGGATCAGATCCAACGAAGTCGAGCGAGTGGTCGGCGGATACGTTGCCGGGGGGTTTGTTGAACTGGGTCGAGGTTCCTACGGCTATAGCCGCCAACTCACGGGGCCAGGTGCTGCGCGAATTCTGTTCGGAGACGAACGCCCCGAGCTGCACGTCCTACTCCCCGGCAAGTGGTGCGATGCCGCTGGTGAACCCGGGATGCGAGGCCTTCTGCTCTGGATGTCGGCGAAGGGTGGCAAAGCGACTCGTGTTGACCTGGCAATCGATGATTTCGGACGTGGTGTACTTCCTCAGGACGTGCGCGCATCGATCTTGTGTGGAGAGCTCGTCACGCGGAGTAAGGGCGCTTCTTATCGCGAGACTCTTCGCGGTTCATCCGGAAACACGGTTTACCTCGGCTCCAGATCATCAAGAGTGATGCTGCGCGTGTACGACAAGCTGATTGAGTCCGGCGGCGTGATCGCATCGGTGCGGTGGGAACTGGTGTTGCGCGATGAAGCGGCCCAAGCAGTGCAGCGAGAACTAGCCACGAAAGCTTGGGCGCCGCTGTTCAACTCGCAGCTCGTGCGGTTCGTCGATTTCAGGGACCCCGACAGCTCGGAGCGAGCGGCACGGCGAGAACGCATGCCGTGGTTCCAGTTGATAGTCGGCGATGCGACGAAAGCGCCGCCGTACATGCCGCATCCGGTATACAGCGCGGAGAAGTCGATGCAGCACTTTCGCCGCAACCAAGCGCCGACGCTTGCCGCCTTAGTCGCCAGCGAGGGCGGAGGCGTGGACTTCATTTACGACGCCGTAGCGGAGGGCCGCAAGCGTTGGCGGGCCAAGCACGAGATGATCGCGGCTGACCAACCGTCGGGAGAACCGTCAGCGAGTTCATCCTGAGGCGCGACGCGCTCTAAACAATCGCGCTACTCCCCCGCCCTTAGCGCGGTACCGCTCTGCCGACACGTCGTGCCAGTAGCTGCGCAGCGCCACCCGTCGCGGGGTGGAGCCGTCGGCGTCCCCGACGGGAGAGGGGGGCGGGGTGCTCGCGGAAGCGAGAGGGCGGCGCGGGTCGTTGGGCGAGGCTCGGACGGGAGCTTGACAGACGGTTGGCCGGCGGACAGAAGCGCAAGCGCGGTAAGCCGAACGGCCGTGACATTCGAGCGCTCGCAGGCGTATCATCGGCTTACCGGTAGTAGTGGGAGCGTTAGGACCGTCGGCATGCGAACGGTAGCGGGAGTCGTGCTGTCTGTGGTGACGGCGCTTGCCGTCGTCATCGGGACGGTCTTCGCCGCTACGGTGGTCGTCTCGCCGTTGAACATGCAGGGGTGGACGTTCTACAACTGGAGCGGTGCCGGTATCGCCGAATTCGTCACAGGGCCGGGGACACCACCATCGGGCTTGGGCTCCGCTCACCTCTCGCAGGGGTCATCAAGCAGCTCGGACCCGGAGTTGTACAGGTTCGGATACAACGGCGTAAAGCTTGGACAAATCACGAGCCTCAGCTATTACGCGTACGAACCGATCACGGACCCGTCTTTTAACCCGCTCGCACTGAGGCTTTTCGTGAGCACCGAGCTCGGGCAGGACGCCCTTTCTTTCAACCCCGGTTTCCAAAGTCAGGGCGTTGTGCCGCACGTCTGGCAGCAATGGAACGCCATGAGCGGTCAGTGGCGTTCGTCAGTTTTTGGCGGCGAGCCACAGCCAGGCGTATTCGCCGGTGGAACGATTGCGGAATACGTGGCCTTCCTTGCCGTTTATTATCCTTCGGTTGAGCCGTACATCGTCAACTCACTTCCCTCGCCCCCCGATCCCGGTCACGCAGGTGTCCTGTTTCTCAAGAGCGGCCAAGCTGGCGAGGAGTCCTACGTCGATGCCTTCACCGTCGGCATCAACGGCGTGGACACCACGTACGACTTCGAGCCCGACGTGGCCACAACACCCACATCGACCTTCACGCCGACCGCGACGTTCACGGCAACCTCGACACCAACGCCAACACCTACGGCGACAGCAACGCCTTGCCTTGGTGCCTGTCCGCCAACATCGACCTTCACGCCCACGGCCACGCACGTAAGCGTTGGTGGCATCGCGGAGGAGCCTGACGTTACGCGCCTGCCATCAGCTACGGCTTCGTCAGGTCGCAACTACACGATGTACATCGTCGGCGTCGCCGGCGCAGTTCTCGCTACTCTGGGTGCCGGCGCGTGGGCGGCGTGGCGGCGGCGTAGGGTCAGTTGATAGGCGAGAGTTGCGCACGATAATTCGCGCGCTCAGGCTCCGGTCTGACATCGCTGTGGGTCACGGTGAAAGAGCAGATAACTTCGCGATTTTAGCTTCGGATGGCAGATACAAACGCACTGCGTTAGCGCCGGAGTAGCCCCCAGTCAGGTGCTCTACCGGGCTGAGCCACGCCCCGAACCGCCCCGATCGTAGCACGGGCGCGGTAGCGCCTCAAACGCGCGGGAGCGCCGCCGTGGCGGCGTTGCCCGCGGCCGGCGTGCGCGGCGCGGGGCTGATGGCGCATGGGTGCGGCTCCCCGGTGCAATTGGTCGGCACTTTTCGGTTTCGGAGCGCGTTCACCTCTGCGTGACACTGAGCAGGTTGCCACCGGGGTCTCGGTAACGCGCGGTCATCCCCCACGGCTCCTGGCGTGGTCCGTGCACGACAGTTGCTCCGGCGGACACCGCTCTCGAATGAGCTTCGTCGATGTTTGTAACGGCCATTCCCAACTGCGCATCGCGCGAAACAGGCCTCTCCGGTGGCGACGCGGGGAAGAGCGCGAAGTGGAGAAACGCGCCGTCCGTCCATGAGAAGGCTGTATGGTCTCCGCCGATCCAGGTGTCCGTCTCCGGCTCATTTTTGTCCGGGTGCAGGTCAATGCCGAATGCCGCCCGATAGAATGCCGATGACCCTTCCAGATCTGAAACGTTCAGCGCAATGAAAATCAGTCGGTCCACGTTGGCATCCTCAAACTGCACAGCGTTAGCGCAGAGTTAGCCCCAGCCGGGTGCGCTACCGGGCTGCGCCACGCCCCGAACCGCACCGATCGTAGCACGGGGGCGGTAGCGCCTCAAACGCACGGCGATGTCGCCGGCTGGCCGGAGGCGATGTAATTGGTCGGCACTTTTCGGTTTCCGAGCGCGCGGTGCGGCGACGGTCACGCGTGCGCGGCGCCGGTGGGTGCGCACGTGGCGAGCGTACGGCGGGCGGCGTGCGTGCGCCAAGCGCGGCGTGTCACGGGCGCGGTGCCGGTCAGGAGGCGGCCCACACGTTAGCAGGCTGCTGAAAAAGTCGCCGGACGGCGTCTAAACATCGATACGGAGCGGCGAGTTGAATCTACGAACGCGGGCTGAAAGCCCGCGCCACGAGAACAAGCATCGTTTTTCAGCACCCTGTTAGCGTTTTGATCCGAAGCGGACCGCTCGCGGGGCGCCGGTGCGACACATGGCACTGGCCGTTGGTGTGGATATGCGATACGACGCTCCGATGAAACAGATCACCCGCGCCGTCGCGCTGGAGGACCTGCGGGACCTCATCGACGCGCCGCCGCGCGCACATCTGGCCTATGTGGCGGAAGGCGCGCCGGAGGCGGTGCGCGTCACGTGCCGGCGCGACGGGGAGCGCTGGCTGGTCGCGCTGCCGCCGGGGACATCGGTGCCGGACGGCGCGCGGGTGGTGTTGTTGATCGACGACGGCGAATTCTATTTCGAGCTGCGCGGCGTGCGCGTGCGCGGGACGCTGCGTGACGCCGGACACGGCATGCGGGAGGTCGTGCCCGAGAAGGTCGTCACGTGGGACTACGGCTCGATGCGAAGGAGGACGTCGTGACGCTGCCCGCGGCCGCCCCGGTCACCGCCGGCGACGTGCGCGTCCGCAACGCGCTGCGGCGGGCGATGATCGCGCGCATCGCGACGGTGTCGGCGAGCGGGGGGCCGCTGATCATGCCGCTGTACTTCGTCGTGCTCGACGGGCGCATGTACATGAACAACGCGGCGACGTCGCCGACGGTGCGCAACATCGCAGCGCACCCGCAGGTGCTCGTGCTGCTGCAGTGCCGCGACGGCGAGGTGGTGCGGGTGCGCGGGACGGCGCGCTACCTGCGCGACGCATCGACGATGCGGCGTGTGACGCGCGCGTCGCTGCCGAAGTACGTGCTGCGCCCTCGCGCGCTGTGGTTCTGGCTGCGGAACCTGTCGCGGATGCGGGCGCGGTCGCAGTACACCCGCGAGCGCCCGGAGACGGGGATGATCGAGGTGACGGCGGAGTCGTATGCGGTAGGGGCGGCGTGAGGGGGTGCGCTCCCGGCACGCTCACAGTTTGGGCGACGGGCGAACGAATTGCGTTGAACGGCGAGCGAGCGACGCTCAAGTGTTTGTCGCCGGACAACTGATTATCGTGTGCGCGGCGACCAAATGGGTGTAAGCTAGCCATCAGGACGGGACGCATGTGACCGAACTGTTTTCCCAGTGTCGCTGGTTCGCTGCCATCCTTGCCTCGTGTGTCGCCATCCCCGTCGCCGCGGCCTGCGGAGGCGCATCGCCTACTGTTCCAGCAGACACTTCTGGCACGGCGGTCTCCGCGCCACCACCCGCAACGGCGCGGCCGACCCAGACACCCATGGCGATCGACCGCAGCCGGTTGCCGGTGCAGTTGCGCATCCCCGGCACTCCGGACAACAGCGCAACTCCGGTCGATGCATCGGAATACGACTTCGGCGATTACCTTCACGTCGTAGATCTGACAGACGGGACGGCGCGACTCGTTGGGAGCGCCCAGCTCGCGCACAGATCGGACGAGGGCAACCGACCCCTTCTCTCACCCGATCACGCCCATGTCGCCTATGCTTCGCGGCGCAGTATCGTCGTAATCGACGTCGCGACCGGACGCGAGCAGGCGTTCCCGCTCCCTGCATCGGCACCCGTACCGAACCCTTGCCTCCCCGTCGGGATCGGGTTGTCGTGGGCGCCTGATTCGGCGCGAGTCGCCGTCAACACCGAGCGCGCGTTGCTCGTGCTGGACACGGGCTCCGGTTCATACCGAGCAATCGTCGAGAACACCAGCGTGCCGGGGTCATGCTCGGTCGCCTGGTCACCCGACGGTGCGTGGATCGTGTTCTCAAACAACGTTTCTCTCGTCCGGATTAGGCCTGACGGCTCGGAGCGATTCGAGGGCCCACCGTATTACGCGTTTCCCGAGTTCAGCTACTCCGGTCCGCGCGAGTTCATCTGGTCCTCAGACTCAACTCAACTGTATTTCAGCGCCGACAGAGCCGGCGAGCTAAATGCGAGGATCTCGTTTGCCTCGGGTCTGGACCTGCGCGCTCATGGGATTCCGATCGGCCAAACCATCGCCTGGCAGACGGCGCCGATGTACCACGATTCCCACGAGCTGCCCTTCATCGAGGCGCTGTCCACGTCGGGGACCAGGGCTGCGTACATCCGCTCCGACCACGATGAGAACTGGCGATGGACCGATTACCTCGAGACGAGGGACATCGACGGAACGAACAGCCAAACGCTCGTCACCCGCCCACAGACCGGCGGCAGCATCGCGTATGCGCCGTTCTGGTCACCCGACGACAGGTTCATCGCGTACCCTCATCGCCTGAACGGGGGCGGCCCTTCGGGCAGTGCCCGGATCGTTAGCCCGGACTCCGCTGACGACATGGCAGCCGCCCTGGGCCCTGACTCGTTCGAGCTCCAGAGCGGCCGGTGGGTGCGGTGTGACGTTGTCGTTGTCGGCTGGCTTTCCACCACGAGCCTGGTCACATTGACCGCGTGCGAGGGGACCATTTGACGATGCGTTTGGGTGACGCGCGCGTCGCTGCCGAAGTACGTGCTGCGGCCTCGCGCGCTGTGGTTCTGGCTGCGGAACCTGTCGCGGATGCGGGCGCGGTCGGCGTACACGCGCGAGCGGCCGGATACGGGGATGATCGAGGTGACGGCGGAGTCGTATGCGGTGGGGGCGGGGTAGAACCTCACCCCTTCGCCTTGTAGCCTCACCGTCTGCCCGTCTCCACTTCACGGGGGAGCGAACGCACAGAAGCGCGAGCGGATCGGCCGGGCGATCTGATAACACCCCACGGGGCTTGGCCCTGACCCCGCGTGTGCCGATACCCGCCGACAGCAAGGGGTTGGCCCCTCAAGCGCAGCACCGTGCGGGTCGATGACTTATGCGTACGGGAGGCATCCTGCGTGTCTCACTACAAGGAAGGGCTGCCGTCATGAAGATGCTACGTCATAGGGCAATTGAGGGCCAAAAGGCGAGACGCACAACCAGTTGGTGGATCATGCAGACTCTGGCCTTTCTGGGCATCTGGGCGATCTGCCCATGGTTGCTTGCGCCCTTTGGTCTCGGCGCGATTCGTACTGGCAGTTACGTCTGCTTCGCGATCGCCTGTGCCGTTTTTCTCTTTGACTACCGCCGCTCCGTGCCGAACAGCCCGGCGCGAACTTCGTCAAAGTCGAGCGGACAAAACGGCCCGCACTCATCTCATACGGCGAGCGAGTACATAGCTGTCGTAGATAAGATGTGCGCTGACGGTGGTGCTTTGAGAGTCGGGCTAAGTGCTGGACGATCTTCCGTGAGGCAAGTTGCGGACTGGGAAGCGGCCGTAAGGGTGTTCATTCGGACGGAGCTGCCAGAGTTTGGGGACGAGCTGGGCGTCGTCCAAGAGAGAGCGCAATCGACACCGTCCTGCGAAGCTCAGGTTGAATCGACGCTCACCGCTTTATCCCGGATCCGTGACCACCTGCGCTGGCGTCAGACCGAACGCCTAGGCAAGAGCCGCTCCGCTATGACGTCCAGCGAGACAAGGTACTGCGTGGCGTGTGGCGCGCCAGCGAGCGCGGCATGGGCGCACTGCAATCGCTGTGGCGCGCTCGTGGCTTAGACAACTCGGCGAATGTGGAGGTTTAGTCGCCAGGATCTTCGAGGGGATGCGCGGAGAGTCGTGCGAGATGCCGTTGAAAGCCGTACGCGGCATCGCTTAGTAGCTCGCTTGTCTGGCGGTAACGCTCGTACACGGGCTCGGCCTTGCCATTCCACTCGGCTAGCTCAGCGTCTGGTGCTTCGCGCTCATAAGTGCCCTCCATCGATTGAACGTTCGCCTCGGCATCTGCGTACGCGTCGAGACATTCAACCAAGCGCCGCGCGTGGTTCACGGTGGACGGATACGGGCTTCTTAGTGCGAGCTTGTTGATGCTAGCGCGAAGCTCGTCTTGCATATCGCGCGCCTCTTTCCAGTCCGGCGTCCAACGCGACGGATCAAGGAGTTCGTCTGGCGCTAGCCGCCGCTCGGGGATTGCACGAACGGCGAGCCCGATTAACTCGCCGAGAGCCTGATCAAGTGGGGCTATGAATCCTTGATGGAACGTCGCGACGCGGTCGGCCGCGTCACGTGATCTTTGCTCTGCGAACTGCCGTATCAGGAGATTGCGTTGGATCAGCCAGGTGAAGGCGGCAGCGCCGCCGGCACTGAGTATCGCAATAACCAGTGCGATGAGCCAATCCATCGGCGCACTCTAACACGCGCGGCGGAATATGCAGCCGTTGTGAGCACGAGCTAGATGTCAGCGCGATCGAGCCCCAACCGGTCCAGGACCTTGTTGAGGCACTTTCGACACAGCGGGGCCGTATCCGCCACTACGGGGACATCGTTCGTAATCAGCCATCGACGAAGCGTACGAGCGTCACAGTCAACGAACGCGGAGAGTTCGAACAGCTCGTTGCGGTTGTGGTACATCTGGTCGCGACGACCGCTCCGTGCCGGTTTGCACAGGGGACAGAGCCACTTTCCCGCGGTGTGGTGAAGCCGGCGTAGGCGCCTGACAACACGGTCGCCTTGATCGCCTCTCGGCGCTCCAGCGGCGCCTCGCAGTGCTGATCAAAGGCTGACCAGTTGTCTCGATGAAGGCACGCCTGGATCGGACGGCGGCTGTGGGTCAGCTTGCAATCCCACATGTCCGCGATCAGGTCGATCTTTCCTTCCGGGCACGCGATCTCGTCGCCCATGTCTGCAATCCGTTTGCAGTCAACGCGCCCTGAACTGATGGATCGTAACATGCGCGCGGTACTCCCTCAACCGGATGGCGAGGGCTTTGACCGGCGATTGAGTCTTCGGTTCGTCGCGCTCCTGGAGGGGCGGGACGGAGGCGGGGGCGCGGGGTTGCGGCGGGACTGGCTGCGGGCGGCGAGGGCGATCAGTGTGAGGGCGGTCACGTAGGGCCGCCCTTACGGATCGCGTGACCGAGCATCGAACCTGACGTCAGGCGCGAGGGGCCGGGCTAAGCCTCGTCGGCTTCGACGATTTCGATGGCGCGTTCGGGGCAGTTGTCAACGGCTTTTTGGGCGAGCGGGATGTCTTCGGGCTTGAGTTTGCCGTCGCCGCGCGGGGTCGCGTAGCCCAGCTCATCGACCTTGAAGAGGCCGGGCGCGAGGACGAAGCACCGGTTGTGCCCCTGGCACTTCTCGCTGTCTACGTTCACCTTCATCAGGGCCATACCACCATCATCTTGCGGGGGCCGCGCACCTGGCCGCCCGCCCACGTGACGCTCTCCGGCTCTTCGAGGCGGAAGTCCGGGATGCGCTTGAGCCACTCTTCGATCGCCACCCGCATCTCCATGCGGGCGAGGTTCGAGCCGGCGCAGCGGTGGATGCCGACGCCGAATGCGATGTGCGGGTTCTTCTCTCGGTCCAGGATCACCTGGTCGGGGTTGTCGAAGACGCGCGGGTCGCGGTTGGCCGCGGGGAAGTTCATCACCACCTTGTCGCCCTCGTGCATGGGGCAGCCGGCGTACTCTACATCGGCCGCGACGTAGCGCGCCATGGTCACGGGGGAGTAGGCGCGGAGCAGCTCCTCGACGGCGTTCGGCAGCAGGCCCGGCTCGGCGATGAGGCGCGCGCGGTCCCGCGGGTTCTGCGCCAGGTGCCAGAGCGCGGAGCCGATCGAGCTCCAGGTGGTGTCGATGCCGGCGACGAGGATCAGGAAGCAGGTGCCGAGCACGTGCCCCTCGGGGACGGGCTCGCCATCGACCTTGGCGTTGAGCAGGTAGCTGATCAGGTCGTCGTAGGCGGCCGGGTTTTGCTGGTGCTCCTGGATGCGCTCGTAGAGGTACTCGAAGATCTTGCGCGCGGAGTCGTTGCGCAGCTCGGGGTCGGTCGCGCCGAGCTCCAGGA
This sequence comes from uncultured Chloroflexia bacterium, assembly GCA_963701135.1. GTDB lineage: Bacteria > Chloroflexota > Dehalococcoidia > DSTF01 > JACRBR01 > CAYJMJ01. The sequence continues at coordinate 525,989 of OY969567.1, read as the reverse complement.
AGCCGCGCACCCACTCGGTGAACTCGCCCGCCATCTCGCGCGGGATGCCGAGCATGCTGGCGATGACGCGCGACGGGATGATCTGCGCGTAGCCGCTGGCGCCATCAGCGCGGCCTTCGGCGAGGAAGCCATCGACGAGCGACGCGCACAGCTCGCGCGTCGCGGGCTCCCACTTTGCGACGGAGGTGACGGAGAACGGCGGCAGCAGCAGCTTGCGCGCCCACGTGTGCACCGGCGGGTCGGACGTGATGGGCGGCGCGCCGACGTTGTACTGGGCGATGCCCTCCTCGCCGACCTCGCCGTCCTCGCGCTCAGGCGGCGGCTGGACGTCGGCGACGAGCACGTTGCGCGAGGAGAAGTGCTCGATGTCGCGGGCGATGTTGAAGAGGTCTTCGTAGCGGGTGGGCATCCAAGAGCCGCCCCAGCGGTCGGTGTGGGCGACGGGGCACTCGCCGCGGAGGTCGTCCCAGACGGGGAACGGGTCCTTTATGTACGACTTGTCGAACAAGTCATAATCGGTGGTCCAGTCCTTCACCGGATCAGCCATCGGGCGTTTCCTCCAGCGGGCGAGTGGGTGCGGCAGGCGCACGTTGATTTAGCGGATGCTAAATTATACATACCGGCAGCGTTCGGAGAAGGGGGCCGGCCGAATGTCGGTGCCGGAAGCCTCTTGACATCGGGGCGACGGCGGAACCGCAGATGACGCAGATTAGAGGGCGACGAGGGAACAAGGATTGCACGGATTGCACGGATGAGGGGTGCGCGGTGGGGGTGACCTAACCCCCCGGCCCCTTCCCTGGGAGGGAAGGGGTGGGGGCTAAGCGCGCAGGAGGTGTGACGGGTGCGGGTGGGGGCCTCACCCCCCGGCCCCCTCTCCACGGAGTGGCGAGGGGGTCAGCGCGCAGGAGATGTTGCTGCTGGTGTGGGTGTGTGGGGGCGGACCTCACCCCCCGACCCCCTCTCCACGGAGTGGCGAGGGGGGGAAGGGCTCAGCGCGCAGGAGATGTTGCTGGAGGTGTGGGTGTGTGGGGGCGGACCTCACCCCTCAGTGCGCAGGAGATGTTGCTGGAGGGGTGGGTGCGGACGGGCAAGGCCCCGGTCACTTATCGCTGAACAGGAAAGAGAGCAGCGCGCACGTTAGCGGGCGGGTGGCTTGAACGCGGTGAGGACGTAGTGCGGCTCGGTGTCCGGTTGGTCGAGAAGATCGTGCTCGAGGCGGGTCGATCTCGTCCAGATCGGAGCGCGCGACGTTGACGAAGCCGGCGCGCTCGACCATCGCGGTGACGTTGTCGAGCGTAATTGAGGGCGCGAGCAGCGGGAGCGATGCGGCGATGTCGCCGAGACGTGGATCGGGGCGCGCGCCCCAGAGACCATCGATGATGACGATGCGGCCGGCGGGCCGGAGCAGGTGGTACCAGTTGGCGAGCGCGCGCTCGGGGTCGGTCAGCGTCCAGAGGACGTGACGGCTGACACCGCGTCGAAGCTCTCGGAGTCGCCGGGCGGGTCGATCGCGTCGCCGATTTCGAACCGGGCGCGGCCGCCGGCGAGCGGCGCCTTGCGTTTCGCGTGGGCGAGCATGGCCTCGGACAAGTTGACGCCCAGCACGGAGTAGCCGAGGCTGGCGATCGCCATCGCGATCACGCCGGTGCCGGTGCCCACGTCGAGCACGTCAGCGGGCGGCGCCGGCAGCAGCGCGCGCAGGGCGCGCTTCCACGCAGCCTCCTGCCGCGGGTCCTGGAAGCCATGGCTGGGGCGATCGTCGTACTCGCCGGCGGCGCCGTCCAGAGCGCGTTGATCTTCGCCTGGGCGTCCATCGTTTACCTCCGCTGCCACGCCAATGGGGGCCGATCGCTCAGGGCGTCCAGGTGACGGTGCCGCAGCGGCGGATGAGGTGGCCGCCGCCGGTGTTCGGGAACTCCGGGATCTCGATGAGCGCCCAGCGCGACTGGCGGTTGGCGGGCGTGTCCTGCATGGTCAGGAACTGGTTGACGCTGCCGGCGGTGACGGTGACGATGCCGGCGATCGTGACGTCGCTGAGATTGAAGACTTCGGGAGCGCCCTCGGACTGCGGGCAGGCGAGGTTGGTGCGCACCAGGTACAGGTAGCCGCTCATGCCGTAGGACGGCGGCTGGCCGAAGTCATCGCCCTTCACGAAGAGATTGACGAAGCCGGAGGGCGGCCACGGGTCGCCGGTATCGGGAGCGAAGGCGCGGAGGAACGTGTTGTCGCGGCCGATGCCGCTGAGGTCGTTGGCGACGTGGAGGTCGCCCTGGCCGACGAGACGGCACGAGACGGCCGCGAGCGCGACGGCCACGATCAGTACGACGCTGAATCGCGTCCACGCACGGCGCCTGGCACGTAGGGTGATCATCATGAGCCTCCGTTGCTGCGATCCTACTTATGATCATCGGCGGCTGCGAGCGCCGAGTATGCCCGGCGGCGCACGGCGATGTGGACCGGCGGACTATACCTGACGGCTCTACAAGCGCGCGCCCGTCGAGGTCATGATAGTCCCGGGAAGACGTGACGGGGAGTCCCTCGTGGTAGACGAGCGTTTGGTTGAACGCGCCATCGCCGCCGGCCGCGGTGGCGGACCCGATGGAGGCGCTCAAGGGCACGCGCGCTTCATCAGCGTGACGACGTTCCGCCGCAGCGGCGAGGGCGTCGCAACGCCGGTGGAGTTCGTGGCGCGCGACGGCCGCGATCTACGTGCGCACGCTCGCCGACTTGGGGAAGGTGAAGCGGATCTGGAACAACGCCCGCGTGCGCGTGGCGGCGTGCTCGATACGCGGCAAGCTGCGCGGGCCGACGTTCGACGGCGAGGCGTCGCTGCCGGGCGATGATGCGGCGACGGCGCAGCCCGCCGCGCGCGAGGCCGGCGCGCTGCGCGGAGCCGGCGGCGGTCGCCATGCGGCATCAATGCCGCAGGCTGCGGGCTATGCCGTTCTGTAACGCCGCGGATGGCCGTCGCCCGAGGCGAAGTTGATACGATGCACCACGCGCCGCGCACCGCGAGGCCGGCGCATCACCGCTTCACGAGCCAGGTCCGGCAACGTCGCCGCCGTGCGGCCGCCGCGCCGGGCAGTGCGACGCGGGCGCCCCCTTCAATGCGAAGGCGACGCAACGGCAGGAGGCCGGCATGAGAGTTGAAGAGATGGACGCCGCCATCGACGCCCTCGAACAGCGGCGGGGAGGCTCGCGCGCCACTTCACCGCGGGATCCTAACCGCGTGGAGTCATCCGGCGAGCGGCCGGGCGATCTCGACTTGGCGCTGCGGCACCTGCGCGACGCGCGCGAGGAACTGGTGCGTCTCGGGGCGGGCATGCAAGACATGCAAAATGCGCTGGACCGGGAGCGGCGCCGCAACACGGAGCTGTTTGAGTCAGCCGCCGAGGCAGCGGTGCGCGTCGACGAGCGCGACAACATCATCGCGTTCAACCGCGAAGCGGAGAAGCTGTTCGGCTATGCTCGCGGCGAGATCATCGGCCAGTCGATCGAGGTCCTGATGCCGGAGCGCTTGCGCGCGGCGCACGCGCGGCAGCAGGCGGCGTACCTCGCGGCACCGCGAGAGCGTGCGCTGGGGCATGACTTCGAGTTGTACGCGAGACACCGCGACGGCCACGAAGTTCCCGTCGAGATCAGCCTGCTGCCGCGCCAGGACCCCGACGGTATCACGATCACGGGCATCATCCGCGACATGTCGGCGAGGCTCGCGAGCGAGCGGGAAATCGCGCGTCAGCGCGACATGCTGCGCCTCATCACCGACTCGCTGCCGGCGATGATGGCATATGTTGACCGTGAACGCCGGGTGACATTCGCGAACCGCGCGTACCGCGAGTGGTTCGGCATCGGAGATGGGGATGTGGGCGTCGTGAAGTTGAGCGGCGTGCTCGATCGCGCTTCGTACCGGCGGGCGGAGCCGTTCATCGAGTGCGCGTTGAAGGGCGAGCCGGCGGCGTATGAGCGGCCAGCGCGTCACCGCGACGGGACGCCGGCGACGCTGCAGGTGACATGCGTGCCTGACGTGGCGCGGGCCGGACCGTCAGACGGCTGCTTCGTGCTCATCAACGACGTGACGGAGCGGCGGCGCGCGGAGGAGACGCTGCGGAAGACGAGCCGGCAACTGGCGCACCGCGTCGCGGACCTGGAGGCACTGCTCGACATCGTGCCGGTCGGCGTCGCGATCGCCGATGACCCGGCGTGCCAGCATATCCGCCCGAACCGCGAGCTGAGCCAAATGTTGAGGATCGGGCCTGGCGTGAATGCATCGAGCACCGCGCCCGCCGGTGAACGCCCGACGCACTTCACGATGACACGCAACGGTGTCCCGATCCCTCTCGCGGAGCTGCCGATGCAGCTCGCCGCAAGCACGGGCCAGCCCGTGCTGCACTCGCAGATGGACATCGTGTTCGACGACCGTGCGACGACGTCCATCTACGGGCAGGCAACGCCGCTGTTCGACGCTGATGGGAATGTACGTGGCGCGATCGGCGCCTTCCTGGATATCACCGACATGCGGCGCATCGAAGACGAATTGCGGCAGGCGAACGCGGTGAAGGACGAGTTCCTGGGCCTGGTGTCGCACGAGCTCAAGACGCCGATCACGACCATCCTGGGCAACGCCGAGGTGCTGCAAAAGCGGGGGGACCTGCTGAGCGAGCAGGACCGGGCGGCGGCGCTCGCCGACATCCACGATGAGGCGAGCCGGCTGCAGGGCATCATCGACAACCTGCTGGTGCTGGCGCGGCTGGAGCGGAGCGAGCAGATCGAGCGAGAGCCGGTGCTGCTCCAGCGCATCATCGAGCACGTTGGCGGCTGGCACATGCGCCGCAATCCGCACCGCACCGTGCAGATCCGCTACGAGAAGGGCCTGCCGCCAGTGCTCGCGGCATCGATGTACGTCGAGCAGGTCGTGGCGAACCTGTTGAGCAACGCCGAGAAGTACAGTCCCGCGCAGATGCCCATCGACATCGAGATCGCGCGCGACGGTGCGCGCTTGCGCGTATCGGTGAGCGACCGGGGCGTCGGCATTCCGGCGGACGAGATCGACCGCGTGTTCACGGCGTTCTACCGCTCGCCACGCACGGCCGGTCATGCGCAGGGGTTTGGCATCGGCCTGGCGGTGTGCAAGCGCCTGATCGAAGCGCAGGACGGGCGCGTGTGGGTGGAGCCGCGCGGCGACGGCGGCACCCGGTTCGCGTTCGACCTGGCCGTGGCGCCGGAAGGGCTGATGTAGCGCGGGACCTCACTCCCGGCCCTTCCCTGTGTACACCCTCGTTGGAAGGGGAGCCCTGTCACGGGCGCGGGTTATACGACGCGCCACGGACATCGATCACGACAGCAGGTTAGCCGAGCACGCGGCCACCGATGACGATGGCGAGGCCGGCGGCGGTCACCAACGCGAATTCGGCGAGGACGGCGCGGTCCAGGTGCTCGGTGAGGTAGTGGGAGATGACGCCGGTCGTGAGATAGAAGATGAGCAGAATGAAGACGCCGGCGAGGAATCCCTCGAGCGGGATGAAGTAGAGCACCCAGCGCGCCTCGGCGACGATGACGCCGATGACGGCGGCGAAGACGAGCGCGCGCAGCGGGTCGGCCTCGGCCTCGCGGAAGATCTCGATCGACAGCAGCATGCTGATCAGGCCGACGGCAAACGCCGCGGGCAGCAGATCGACGTCGAAGCCGTAGACGACGGCGTAGAACCCGAACGCCGTCAGGTAGGTGATGACGTTGAGCGCGAAGCGGGCGAGCGGGAACTGCTCGTCGTGCGGCTCGACGGAGATGTGCTCGGCGTAGAGCGCGATGCCCATCAGCGCGCCGGCGCCGATGACGGCGGGCACGGCCCAGTAGCTGAGGATGACGTCTTCGAGGAAGAGTCCCGCGGACAGCGTGAACAGCACGGGCACGAACAGGTACGGCGCGGTATCGGCGATGGTGTGGAACTCGCCGTGCGGGTGCGAGCGGATGATGCCATCGGCGCCGAGCGCCATGAGCGCGGTGAGTGCCAGCAGGATCCACGGCTGCACGGGGTCGATCGTAATGAAGAGGGCGAGGCCGATGGTGAAGGCCAGCGCCAGGAGCGGGATGCGGCCGGCTCGAGAAGCGCCGCCGACTTGTGAGCCGGGCGGGCGCTCCTGCACCGGCGGGGCGCCGCGCTCGAGTGTGGGAGATGTAGCCATCATGAGACGCCTTGGGCGACAGTCGAACGCCCCGGAACCGGGGCGAGAAGCTGTCCCTTCAGGACTCGCCGATCTTATCGGCGAGCCGGTAGCGTGTCAACGCCGCGTGCCGCCGTTGAATCTGAATCTGTCAGGATCGATGAGATTCGCGCGCGCAAGTTTGCGCGTTTTCGCGCATGTCCGCAATCTCTCAGCGCGACGTGCGCGCGCGCTTCGTTGCGGCTTTGCGCTTCGGCGCCGCACCGTCCTTCGATGCGCGCGCGCCGTTGCGTGATGGGCGTGCGGCCGCCACGGTGATCGGCGGCGCCGCTTGCTTGCGCGCGCCGCGGCGCTGCTTCAGCCACGTGACCGGCTCTTCGCCGTAGATCTCCGCGCCGTTCGCCCACCACATACGCTCGCGCGCGTCGTGCGGCACGTCGAGCAGATCAAAGATGGCGTCCCAGCGGCGGATGTGCGCCGCGATCTTCTCGGGCGACGTGTCCGAGCCGAAGATCAGCTTCTCGTAACCGATCTCGTGGCCGATGAGGCGGCGCTCGACGGCGTGGCGCTCGATCGTCGTGCCGCCGCTGAAGTCGAAGTAGACGTTGTGGCGCCAGCGGGCGACGGACGCCGCCTCGTCGTAGTTGCCGGTGCCGCCGAGGTGCGCGCCGATCAGCCGCAGCTCCGGGAAGTTGTTGGCGATGGTGTCGAGGTGGAACGGCCGCATGCGCATCGCCGAGACGTTGCGCGCCATCTTCGCGATCGCGGCCCAGCGCCGGTATCCCTCGAGCGCCTGCGGGTCGCGGCGCGGGTGCGTCACGCGGTAGTCGACGCCGCCGCCGATGACGCCCATGTGGAGCAGGACGGGCCAGCCGAACTTCTGCGCCGCCTCGTAGACCGGGAAGTAGTCCTCGCAGTCGTAGTCGCGGCGCACGCCGATCATCTTCAGGCCGCGGTACCCCATATCCCGCAGCTCGCCGAGGCGCTCCGGCGTCGTCGTCTCCGGGTCGATCATGGCCGTCGGGATGAACAGGTCAGGATGGCGCAGGGCGTGCTTGATAGAGTCTTCGTGCGAGATGCCGAACCGGCCTCCGCAGAGGAGGTTCGCCTTCGTGATGCCGGCCTCGGCGGCGTGCCGGTAGAGGTTGTCGACGAGCGGCTTCGGGTCGGCATCGGGCTGTTCCCAGTTCCGCGGGAAGTGCATGTGGATGTCGAAGATTTTGCGCACCGCGCCCCCTGTCCTTGGCGTGAATGATTGTGGGTTTCCGCATCAATAGTAATGCGCGGGGGGATGTCGCGTAAGTTAGGCGGCGGGGAAACAGGGATTACACGGATTTCACGGATTGGGTTTGAGGCTGGGGCCACGCTAGGGAATGAGGCCGGGGCTGCCCTTGTCCTTGACCTTCTTGCGCTCTTCGGGCGTTGACATCGGACGGTCGAGCTGGTACTTCTTGACGAGTTTGTCGAACGAGAGGTCGGGGTTGGACGCGTCGATCATCTTGTCGTACTTGGGGTCGAGCTGGTCGATCTGGGACTGGAACGACAGGTGAAACGCGAAGTTGCTGATCATCCGGGTCATCTTCTTGCCGCCGCAATCGGGGCAGGCGGCCACGAAGCTGTCGTCGGGCACGCGTCGCGTGATGATCTCGACGAATTTCTTGCAGTTGTGGCAGGCGTACTCGTAGATCGGCACGACTCAATATAGCAGGAGGAGGTTGGGGGTTAGAGGTTAGAGGTTAGAGGTTAGAAGTTAGAAGTTAGAGGTTGGAGGATCAGGCGCGGCGATCGAGCACGTAGCCAGCGATGTCTTCGAGTGTGGAGCGGGCTGGGCCATCGGGCAGGTCGGCCAGCGCGGCCAGCGCGCGGTCGCGGAAGTCGCGGGCGACGGCGTACGACTCGTTGAGGATGTCGGAGTTCAGCACCATGTACACGGCCTCGGCGACGTACTGGGTGCGGGGCTTGCGCGTGCGGAACGCCTTCTTGATCGGGTTGTCCTTCGGGAAGCGCTCCATGAGGATCAGCGACGGCAGGGTCAGCGTGCCCTGCAGCAGGTCGCTGCCGATCGGCTTCCCCATCTCCTCTTCGTCGCCGGCGAAGTCGAGGATGTCGTCGACCACCTGGAACGCCATGCCGACGTTGAGGCCGTACGTGCGGAGCGCCTCGCGCTCGGCGCCGGTGCAGCGCGCGACCATGGCGCCGCCTTCGGCCGAGGTGGCGAACAGCGACGCGGTCTTGCCCTCGATGCGGCCGAAGTACGACATGGTGTCCTGGCCGTACTCGTAGGCGCTCATGTCCTGGTGCAGCTCGCCGCCGGCGATCGCCATGATGGTGTAGGCGAACAGGCGCACCACTTTCGTGTTTTCGGTGCGGGAGATCAACTCGGCCGAGTGGGCGAACATGTAGTCGCCGAGCATGACGGACGCGGAGTTGTTGAACAGCTCGTTGGCGGTCGGGCGGCCGCGGCGTGACGGCGACGCATCGATCACGTCGTCGTGGACGAGTGTGGCGGTGTGCAGCAGCTCGATCGATGCGGCGAGCGGCACGTGCAGGTCGACGTTGTAGTCGCCGAACTTGCCGGCGAGCAGCGCAATCGCCGGGCGGATGCGCTTGCCGCCGCCGCCGAGCACGTGATTGAGCATCTTGGAGAGCGCGGGAAAGTTTTCGACCCGCTTGATCCGGTCGAGCGCGTCTTCGACGAGGCGAAGGTCGTCGGCTACGGGGCCGTAGATCGAGGCGACCTTCACCGCTTGCTCCTTCCGCCTGCCGCGACTCCCGCGCCGAGCAGGCGCAAAGCATTCCCGGTCGTGATCTCCGCGACGCCGGCGGCGGACATGGACTTCAGCTCGGCCACGGCCACGGCGGCCTCGGCGACGTACGCCGGCTCGTTGCGCTTGCCGCGATAGCGCTGCGGCGCGCCGTACGGGCTGTCGGTCTCCAGCACCAGGTGTTCGACCGGCGTCTCGCGCACGACGTCCCGCAGCCGTTCCGCCTTCGGGTGCGTCACCGACGTGTGCACCGAGATCAAGAAGCCAAGCTCGATGTAGCGTCGCGCCTGTGCGGCATCGCCGCTGAAGTAGTGCATCACGCCGAGCGGCCGTGCATCGGCAAGGCGGCCGCCGGTATCGTGCGACCATTGTTCGAGCAGGGGCATCATGTCCTCGTGTGACTCGCGCGCGTGGACCGCGACGGGCTTCCCAACGCGTTGCGCGGTCAGCAGTTGTCGGCGCATCACGCGCGTCTGCTCTTCGCGCGGCGACAGGTTGCGGTAGTAGTCCAGCCCGATTTCTCCCACGACCGCCACGCACGGATGCGTCGCCAATTGTTCCAGTTCGTCGAGGTCCGCCTCGGTGGCCTCGGCCGCGTCGTGCGGATGCACGCCGGCCGCCGCCAGGACGCAGTCGTTGCGCTCGGCCAGCTCGACCGCGCGGCGGCTGTTCGCGGCATCGACACCCAGCGCCAGGATCCATTCGACGCCGGCGGCCCGCGCGCGCTCGATGATGGCATCGCGGTCGCCGTCGAACTCCGCGTCGTGGATGTGGCTGTGAGTGTCGATCAGGCGCATCGTCAAGCCGAAAGGCGCGTCTCCCCGTCTACAGCCGGCAGCTCGATCTTCTTGAACAGTGGCTCCGGCTGCGGCAGGAGCGCGCCCGGCTCGGGCCGGCGTGCTTCCCATCCCGACTCCTCGACCGCGCCGGACATCCCGAGATACTCGTGGATCTTCTGGCTGGAGAACGGCAGGAATGGGTAGAGCGCCACCTTCAGCGCGTTTATAACACAGAGCGCGGTGTAAAGGGACGTTGCCGTGCGCTCGGCGTCCGTCTTCGCCGTCTTCCACGGCTCCGTCTCGTTCAGATACGCATTGGCTTCCTGCGCCAGCGACATCGCCGCGGCGAGCGCCGCCTTCAGATGCACGCCCTCGATGTGCGAGCGCACTTCGTCGAGCATCGCCTCCGCCCGGTCGAGGATACGATGGTCGCGCGAGTCGAGCGGCCCCGGCCGCGGGATGCGACCTTCGAAGTTCTTGTGCGTCATCGCGAGCACGCGGTTGACGAGGTTGCCCCACGTGGCGACGAGCTCGTCGTTGTTGCGGCGGATCAGCTCGGCCTCCGTCAGGTCGGTGTCGGAGTTCTCCGGCAGATTCGCGGCGAGGCCGTAGCGGATGGCGTCCGGCTGGTAGCGTTCGAGGTACGTCAGCACCGGCTCGCCGACTCCCTCGCTCTTCGACGCTTTCTCGCCCTTGAAGGTGACGAACTGGTTCGCCGGCACGTCGAACGGCAGGTTAAGGCCGCGATAGCCCATGAGGATCGCCGGCCAGATGATCGTGTGGAACGGGATGTTGTCCTTGCCGATGAAGTAGTAGCCGCGCGCCTCCGGGTCTTCCCACCACTTGCGCCACGCCTCCGCGTCGCCGCTGAGCTTCGCCCACTCCTTCGACGCGGAGAGGTAGCCGATGACCGCCTCGAACCAGACGTAGATGCGCTTGCCGGGGCCCAGATCTTCGACCGGGAGCGACACGCCCCATTCGAGGTCGCGCGTGATTGCGCGGTCGTGAAGGCCCTCCTCGACGAAGCCGATGCTGAAGTTGACGACGTGCTTGCGCCAGCCGTGCGCGGCTCTTCAGCCATGCGAGCAGCGGCTCCTGGAAGGCGCTGAGCTTGAAGAAGAAGTGCTCGGTGTCGCGCGCTTCGGGCGTGGCGCCGCTGATCGCGCTGACGCGGGTTGACGAGCTGGTCCGGGTCGAGCGTGCGGCCGCAGTTGTCGCACTGGTCGCCGCGCGCCTTCTCGTAGCCGCAGTGCGGGCACGTGCCCTGCACGTAGCGGTCGGGCAGGAAGCGCTGCGCCTGCGCGTCGTAGAACTGCGACGTCGTCCCCTTATAGATGTAGCCGTGCTCGCATCAACGTCATGAAGATGTCGTGCGTAACCTCGGCGTGGTTCTCGGTGCCGGTCGATGTGAAGAGGTCGAACGAGATGCCCAGCTCGCGCCAGTAGCGCAGGAACTCAGGGTGGAACTCGTCGACCACCGCCTGCGGCGTGCGCCCCTCGCGGTCGGCGCGGACGGTGATCGGCGTGCCGTGCTGGTCGCTGCCGGACACCATCAGGACGTCGTCGCCGGCCATGCGGTGGTAGCGGGCGAAGATATCGGCCGGGAGATATGCGCCGGCGATGTGGCCGAGGTGCAGCGAGCCGTTGGCGTACGGCCACGCGACAGCGACGAGGATGCGGCGCGGTTGTGCATGTCTACTCAAGGCGGGGACATTCTAACGAAAGAATCGAGAACCAAGAACCTACGCGCCACGTGCTAGAGGTTCTAGGTTCTAGGTTCTAGGTTCTAGGTTCTACGCGTGCCAGGCGGCGTAGGCGGCGCGGCGGGGGAGGCCGAAGCGCTGCATGAGCGCTGCCACGGCCGCCTTCGAGGGCGTGCCGGCGGCGCGCATCTCCTCGATCGCGGCGCTGATGTCGCCCTCAGACCGCGCTGGCGCGGCGGGCGGCGGGCCGCCTTCGATGACGAGCGTGAACTCGCCGCGCGGCTCCGCGAAGTGCGCGATCGCCTCGGAGATCGGTGCCGCGCCAGATCTCCTCGTACAGCTTCGTCAGCTCGCGGCAGACGGCGATGCGCCGGTCGCCGAGCGCGGCGAGCGCGTCCTCGAGCGTCGCGCGCAGCGCGGTGCGGCGACTCGAAGACGACGAGCGTGTCGCCGGAGCGCGCGGCATCGACCAGCGCGCGGCGTCGCGGGCCGGACTGCCGCGGCAGGAAGCCGAGGTAGTGGAAGCGGCGCGACGGCAGGCCGCTCGCGGCGACCGCGGCGACGACCGCCGACGCGCCGGGCAGCGGCACGACGGTGTGGCCGGCATCGATCGCCGCGACGACGAGATCGTGGCCGGGGTCGCTGATGCCGGGCATGCCGGCGTCGCTGACGACGGCGACGTCGCCGGCGGCGAGCGCGTCGAGCAGCGCGGGCGTCTTGCGCGCGCGCGTTGTGCTCGTTGTAGCTCGTGATGCGGCGCGGCGATGCCGAAGTGGTCGAGCAGGCGGCGCGCCGAGCGCGTGTCCTCGGCGGCGATGAGCGGCACGTCGCGCAGCACGCGCAGCGCGCGCAGCGTTATGTCCTCCAGGTTGCCGATGGGCGTGGCGACGAGATAGAGCGTGCTCATCAGGCGCGGCGGCAACGCGCAGGAATTAGTCTAGGGATATAGCGTTTCAATATTTTCTTGCCGAAATCCTTGACCAGCCGCGGCGGAGCGCGGTAGACTCAACGAAATCATACCCCCGACGTCCCCTGAGGGGCGGCCAAGTGACAGTCGATGAAGCGAACAATGTAGGAAAACCGGTAGGAACCCTCCGCCGGCCTCGATCACGTCATACCCGCGATGCAGCGTATGAGCGACGGGGACCAGCAGCGAAGCCTCAAGGCGGGCAGGCCCGGCGGCATAGTTGGAGGTACCCGAACCATGTCACAGCCCCAGTTCAAGCAGATGCGGCGCGCCTACGGATTCGATGACGTCGCGATCGTCCCCGGCGGACACCACACCATCAACCCCGACCTCGTAGAACTCTCCTTCAAGCTCGGACACCTCGACTTCCAGCTGCCGTTCGTCGCCGCGGCGATGGACGGCGTCGTCGACGTCAAGATGGCCACCGAGTTCTCGAAGCTCGGCGGCCTCGCTGTCCTGAACCTCGAAGGCGTGCAGACGCGCTACGACGACCCCGACCCCGTCCTGGCGGAGATCGCCGCCGCGCCGAAAGACGAAGTCACGGCGCTCATGCAGAAGGTCTACTCGGCGCCGATCAAGCCGAACCTCATCGGCGAGCGCATCAAGCAGATCAAGGCGCACGGCGGCGTCGCGGCCGTCTCCGCGACGCCGATGAACACGAAGAAGTTCGCGCCGATCGCCGCCGAGGCCGGCGTCGACGTCTTCGTCGTGCAGTCGACGGTCACGAGCGCGCGCCACATCTCGCGCAGCGAGAAGGGCCTGATCTTCGACGAGCTCGTGCAGAACATGCGCGACGTCCCGGTCGATCGTCGGCAACACCGTGACGTTCGCGGCGACGAAGGAGCTGATGGAGACCGGCATCGCCGCGCGTGCTCATCGGCGTCGGCCCGGGCGCGGCGTGCACGAGCCGCGAAGTGCTCGGCATCGGCGTGCCGCAGGTGACGGCGACGATCGACGCGGCGGCGGCGCGCGACACGTACTACCGCGAGACCGGCCGCTACGTGCCGATCATCACCGACGGCGGCATCAGCAACGGCGGCGCGATGTGCAAGGCGTTCGCCGCGGGCGCCGACGCCGTGATGCTCGGCTCGATCCTGGCGGCGACGGAAGAGGCGCCGGGCCGCGGCCACCACTGGGGCATGGCGACGCCGCACGGCGAGCTGCCGCGCGGCACGCGCGTGAAGGTCGGCGATCGACACGACGCTGCAGCAGACGCTCTTCGGCCCGACGTCGCGCACGGACGGCCGCGAGAACCTCGTCGGCGCGCTGCGCACGGCGATGGGCACGTGCGGCGCGCGCACCATCCGCGACTTCCAGAAGACCGAGATGGTGATCGCCCCGGCGATCAAGACCGAAGGCAAGTCGTACCAGATCGCGCAGGGGTAGGTTCTAGGTTCTAGGTTCTAGGTTCTAGGTTCTAGGTTCTAGGTTTCAGGTTCTGGGTCCCGAGCAGAAGAAGGCGCCGTATGTGGCGCCTTCTCGTTCGATTCGGAGGCCCTACAGCCTAGCACCTAGCACCTACGACCTAATCCGGGCGGAACGGCTTGCCGAGCATGTTCACGAACGAGCTGCAGGAAACCGCGGGCGCGGTCGCCTCTCCGTTCGAGGCTTCGTAGCCCAGGTACTCGCGGTCGTACCGAGCGCGGCGATGCGGCGAGCCCAGCACTTCGTACGCCTCGTTGATGGCGCAGAGGCGCCTGGCGGCCTTGCGCGTCGGCATGCGCTGCAGCTCGTGCGCCTGCTCCCAGTACGTCTCCTCGATGACGCGGACGTGCGCGCTGCGGCGCGATGCCGAGCACCTCGTAGTAGTCCTTGAACTTCGCCACGGTCTGACCCCCACGGGCAACGGACAAGCATCGGCGGCCGCTGCGCTGACGCGCCCTGCACCCTACCGTTAGCATCGGCCGGCGGGCGGGGTTGTCGCACCCCCCCGATGGCGGATCCAGATGGCGACTTAGGGTTCGTTGTCGTACCCGGAGGCCGGCGATATACTGCGCGGGTTCCGCGGAAGTAGCTCAGCGGTAGAGCACGTCCTTGCCAAGGAGGGGGTCGAGAGTTCGAATCTCGTCTTCCGCTCCATCGGGCATCCAGGCGCACGGCTCAGATTCCATCTTCGTGCAGTTCATGCCGGGGCATGGGATACGGGCCGTGCGTTTCGCTTTGTGAGCGGCCGAACGAACGAGCGATGACCTCCGGCGCGGCCGAGCCCGGCACGGTCGAACCTCCGTTCTCCGGAAAGAGGCCCGCTGCCGGCCGTTGATGTGCAGCGAGCAGACGCGCCGCTGCCCAGACGCGCTCTTCGTTAGAATGGGCGCATGAAGCTTCCGTCATTCTTGCAAGGGGAGCTGGCGGGCGTCGCGGTAAGCCTCGTCGCCGCAATCATCGTGACCGCGACACTGGCCCCCATCCAGCACCGGGTCGGCCTCCTGAACGAGGGCCTGATCCTCCTGCTGCTCGCTCTGGTGGTCTCGGCGACGTGGGGGTGGCGCGTCGGGCTCTTCGCCGCGGTCCTCTCGAACCTCGCGCTCAACTTCTTCTTCGTGCCGCCGCTGCACACGCTCACGGTGCAGGACACATCGAACATCGTCGGCCTCCTCGTCTTCCTGGTCGTCGCGATGATCGGCGGCGCGCTGCTGTCGTCGGCGCGAAAGTCCGCGGCGGACTCACGCAGGCGGCAGGCTGAGACGCAGGTGCTGCTGAACCTGAGCCGCGCGATGATCGGCCGCACGCACCCGGAGGACGCGCTGGCCGCGCTCTGCGAGGAAGTCGTCGCGGCGCTCCGGCCAGAGGGCGCCGCCGTGTTGAGCGCAACCGGAGGCACATGGCGCGTCCTCGCGTCGGCGGGAGCGCCCTCGGCCGGCCGCGCGCCGGACACGGAGGAGCGCGCCGTGGCGGAGCAGGCGCTCACGACGAACGCGCCGATGATGCTCGGCCGCACAGGCTTCACGTCGGGAAGGCCGCGGCGGGTGGCCGTCCGGATGGGCGGGCAACGACGGATCGAGGAGATGAAGCGGGCGCTCACGCTGGTGCCGCTGCGCGTCGGCGACCGCGCGTTCGGAGTGCTGCGCCTCGATGGCGCGATCACGGGCACGGTGTTCGGCGATCACCCGGAGCAACTGCTCGTCCCGTTCACGAACGAGGCCGCGCTGGCGGTCCAGCGCGTCGAGCTGGCGGCCGCCGCGGCGCACGCCGAGGCGCTGCGCGAAGCCGACGAGATGAAGACGGCGCTGATGACGTCGATCTCGCACGACCTGAAGACGCCGCTCGCCGGGATCAAGATGTCGGTCACGAGCCTGCTCGATGCGAGCGTGCACTGGTCGGAAGATGACATCGCGGCGTTCCTGGAGACGATCGACTCGCAGGCCGACCGCCTCAACCGCGTCATCTCGGACATTCTCGACCTCAACCGGATCGAGTCGGGCGTCGTGAAGCCGGTGCGTCGCACGCTGGCCGCTCGCGAGTTGTTCGAGGAGGCGCACCGGCGCACCGCCACCTCGACCGCCGACCGGAACGTCACGATCGAGGCACCGGCGCACTTACTCGTCGAGGGGACGAATCGCTGATCGTGCAGGCGCTCGTGAACCTCATCGAGAACGCGGCCAAGTACTCGACGCCGGGGCGGCGCGATCCATCTGCAAGCGACGCCTGCGGACGGCCGCGTCGACCTCACCGTCGGAGATGAAGGGCCCGGCATCGCGCGCGAGGACCTGCCGCACGTGTTCGAGCGGTTCTATCGTGCGGCCGAACAGAGCCGCCGGGTGCAGGGCAGCGGGCTGGGGCTCACCATCGTCAAGGGGTTCGTGGCGCTGTCGGGTGGCTCGGTGCGCGTGGAGAGCTCGCGCGACGGCACGCGCTTCATCGTCACGCTGCCCGCCGGCGCGGCGCTCGGTGCCAGACCGGCGCCGCAATGAACGCGCCGCGAATCCTCGTGGTCGATGACGAAGCTGCACCTGCGGCGCGCACTCGTGCGATCGCTGTCGAGCCACGAGTACGCCGTGCACGAGGCGGCCGACGGCGCGGAGGCACTGCGCGAGTTCGCGCGTTCAAGCCGGACGTCGTGCTCCTGGACCTGGTGCTGCCGGACACGACCGGCGTCGACGTCTGCCGCGAGATACGGCGCCTGCGCGACACGCCGATCATCGTGCTGTCGGTCGTCGGCGAGCGAGCGCATGAAGGTCGACGCGCTTGATGCCGGCGCCGACGACTACCTGACCAAGCCGTTCGGGATGGACGAGTTACTCGCGCGGGTGCGCGTCGCGCTGCGCCGCGGCGCCGCGAGCCGCACGCAGCAGCCGGTGATCCACGCCGACGGCCTTTCGATCGACCTCGAACGCCGGCACGTCACCGTGGACGAGCACGACGTGCACCTGAGTCCCACGGAGTACAGCCTGCTGAAATACCTGGCGACGCACGCCGGCAAAGTCCTCACGTACCCGATGATCCTGCGGGCGGTGTGGGGCGATGAGTACGGCGAGCAGCACGAACGTGTTGCGCACGGCCATCAACCAGCTCCGTGCCAAGCTGGGCGACAGCGCGTCCGCGCCGCGCTTCATCCGCACGCACACCGGCGTCGGTTACCGGTTCGCGGACCCCGCACCTCCGGCCTGACGTTTTCTCCGCCGCGATCCATTCCCTGACAGAACTCTTATCGTTCGCGTCCGCGGGCTGACGCCGTCCTGACGGGCGCATGCGTACCTGTCGGTATGAACATTTTGCTGGTCGAAGACGACGCGCCGCTCGGGGACGTGCATCGCGCGCAACCTGCGCGCACGCGGCCACCACCCGGCGGTCGCCCGCGACAGCCGAGGCAGCGGTGCTGGCGATGGCCGAGGTCTGGCCGGACGTGCTGATCCTGGACGTGAATCTGCCGGACATGACGGGCTGGGACGTGCTGCGACGGCTCACGCCGGCCGACCGGGAGCGTCTGTCCGTGATCGTCATCTCGGCGGCGCCGATCTCGGAGAAACGGGTCGTGGAGTTCCAGCCCCTGCGACATCTGCAGAAGCCGTTCCCGATCGAGGCGCTGGTGCGGCTGCTGAACGAGGCCGCGCCGTCCGCGACGCTGGCGGGCGAGAAGGAGGAGCCGTGAGCGACGTCGTGTTCTTGGGCGTGGGCGCGGTGCTGTTCGTGCTGTTCGTCGCCGCGATCTGGGCGTTCGAGAAAGTGTGAGCGGGATGGAGAACGTCATCCTTTCGATCGGCGCGAGCGTGGTCATGCTCTACCTGATCTTCGCCTTGATCCGCCCGGAATGGTTCTAGGGGGACCGCGATGACCGTTAGCGGCGTCATTCACATCCTCCTGTACTTCGCGGTCGTGCTGGCGCTGACGAAGCCGCTTGGCGCGTACATGGCGGCGGTGTTCGAGGGCGAGGGCGCGCCTCTCGAAGCGCGTCTTCGCGCCGGTCGAGCGCGTGATCTACCGCGCGCTCTTCGTCGACGAGAAGGCGGAGATGGACTGGAAGCGCTACGCGCGTCAGCGTGCTGATGTTCAGCGCGCTGAGCATGTTCGCCGTCTACGGGATCCTGCGCGCGCAGGGCCACCTGCCGCTGAACCCGCAGGGACTCCCCGGCACGTCGTCGCATCTCGCGTTCAACACGGCGGCGAGCTTCACGTCGAATACGAACTGGCAGTCGTACGGCGGCGAGACGACGCTGAGCTACCTGTCGCAGATGCTGGCGCTGACGGTGCAGAACTTCGTGTCCGCCGCGGTCGGCATCGTGGTCGTGATCGTGCTGATCCGCGGGTTCGTGCGGCGAAGCACGACGGACCTCGGCAATTTCTGGGTCGACCTGACTCGCTGCATTCTCTGGATCCTGCTGCCGCTCTCGATCATCGTGGCGCTGCTGCTCGTGTCCCAGGGCGTCATCCAGAACTTCAGCTCCTACAAGGAGATCACGACCGTCGAGGGCGCGAAGCAGGTGCTGGCGATGGGCCCGGCGGCCTCGCAGATCGCGATCAAGCAACTCGGCACGAACGGCGGCGGCTTCTTCAACGCGAACTCCGCGGTGCCGTTCGAGAACCCGACGCCGTTCTCGAACTTCCTGGAAGCGGTGTCGATCCTGCTGATCCCGGCGGCGCTGACCTACACCTTCGGGAGGATGGTCGGCAAGACGGCGCAGGGCTGGGCGATCTTCGCGGCGATGAGCGATCATCATGCTGGCCGGCGCGTTCTTCGTGTACGGCGCCGAGCAGACGGGCAACCCGACGCTGGCAAACCTGGGCGTCGACCAGTCGTACCAGACGGGCCAGCGCGCGTCGCTCGGGCGGCAACATGGAGGGCAAGGAGGTCCGGTTCGGCATCGCTGACTCGTCGATCTGGGCCAACGCCACGACCGACGCGTCGAACGGCTCCGTCAACTCCATGCACGACAGCTACACGCCGCTCGGCGGCCTCGTCCCGATGTTCAACATGCACCTGGGGGAGGTGGTGTTCGGCGGCGTGGGATCGGGGCTGTACGGGATGCTGGTGTTCGCGATCATCGCGGTGTTCATCGCCGGGTTGATGATCGGCCGCACGCCTGAGTACCTGGGGAAGAAGATCGGGCCGAAGGAGATGAAGCTGGCGGGGATCTACTTCCTGATCACGTCGGCCTTCATGCTGCTGATGACGGCGATCGCCGTCTCGACGAAGCAGGGCCAGGCGGGGCCGCTCAACGCCGGTGCGCACGGGTACTCCGAGATCCTGTACGCGTTCACATCGCAGGGCGGCAACAACGGCTCGGCGTTCGCCGGGCTGACGGCGAACACGTCGTTCTACAACAGCGCCGGCGGGATCACGATGCTCGTGTGCCGGTTCATCCCGATGGTGGCGATCCTGGCGCTGGCGGGCGCGCTCGCCAACAAGCAAAAGGTGCCGGCGACGGCGGGCACGCTGCCGACCGACTCGCCGCTGTTCGTGGGGTTCCTTATCGGCGTCGTGATCATCGTCGGCGGTCTGACGTTCTTCCCGGCGCTGGCGCTGGGGCCGATCGCGGAGCACTTCCTCGTGCATGCGCACGTGCTGTCGTAGGGGAACAGCAGATGCTGGAGCAGATGGAACGGACCGAGCACAAGTCCGAGATCGCCAAGCAGCGGCAGTCGCGCACGTCGATCTGGAACTGGCGGATCATCCGGCAGGCGGCGGTCGATTCGTGCAGGAAGCTGGACCCGCGGCACCTGCTGGGCAACCCGGTCATGCTCGTGGTCGAGATCGGCGCAGCCGTGACGACGTACATGTTCTTCGAGGAGGTGTTCGGCAGCCGGAGCGAGCCGAAGTTCTTCACCGCCGCGGTGTCCGTGTGGCTCTGGTTCACGGTGTTGTTCGCCAACTTCGCGGAGGCGATGGCGGAGGGCCGCGGAAAGGCCCAGGCGGCCACGCTGCGCTCGATGAAGCGCGAGACGATGGCGAAGCGCGAGCGCGACGGCCTCATCGAAGAGATTGCCTCCTCTGAGCTGCGCGTGGGCGATATCGTCCGCGTGGAGGCGGGCGACGCGATCCCCGGCGACGGCGACGTGCTCGAAGGCATCGCTTACGTGAGCGAGGCCGCGATCACGGGCGAGTCGGCGCCCGTGCTCAAGGAGCCCGGGACGGACATCCGCAGCTCCGTGACGGGCGGCACCACGATCGTCAGCGACTGGCTGCGCATCGGCATCTCGGCGAACCCGGGCGAGACGTTCCTGGACCGGATGATCGCGCTCGTCGAAGGCGCGTCGCGCCAGAGGACGCCGAACGAGATCGCGCTCAACATCCTGCTGGCGACATTCACGATCATCTTCCTCCTCGCCGTCGGCACGATCCGGCCGTTCGTGAACTACCTGGGCGGCGACGTGACGACCACGGCGTTGGTGGCCCTGCTCGTCTGCCTGATCCCGACGACGATCGGCGGGCTGCTCTCGGCGATCGGCATCGCCGGTATGGACCGCATGGTGCAACGCAACGTGCTGGCGATGTCCGGGAAGGCGGTCGAGACGGCGGGCGACATCGACACGCTGCTGCTCGACAAGACGGGCACGATCACGTTCGGCAACCGGCTCGCGGCGGAGTTCATCCCCGTCGGCGGGCACACTGAGCGAGACGTCGCGTTGGCCGCGCTCCAGTCGTCGCTCGCGGACGAGACGCCCGAAGGCAAGTCGATCGTCGAGCTTGCGCGGAAGATGGGCTACGACGGCGCGATCGCCGGCGCCGACGCGGAGCTGATCCCGTTCAGCGCCGAGACGAGGATGAGCGGCATCGCGATGGACGGCCGGCGCGTGATGAAGGGCGCGGTCGACGCCGTATCCCGCCTCGCGAAGCAGATCCCGTCCGACCTCGAACCGATCTCGACGCGCATCGCGATGGAGGGCGGCACGCCGCTCGCCGTCGCCGACAACGGCGAGCTGCGTAGGCGTCATCTACCTGAAGGACACCGTGAAGCCCGGCATTCGGGCGAAGTTCGAGGAGATGCGGCGCGCCGGCATCCACACCATCATGATCACCGGCGACAACAAGCTGACCGCGGCGACGATCGCGGCCGAGGCGGGCGTCGACGACTTCGTCGCCGAGGCGAAGCCCGAAGACAAGATGCAGATCATTCGCGACGAGCAGGCGAAGGGCCGCCTCGTCGCGATGACCGGCGACGGCACGAACGACGCGCCGGCGCTCGCCCAGGCTGACGTCGGCGTAGCGATGAACAGCGGCACCGCCGCGGCGAAAGAAGCCGCGAACATGGTCGACCTGGACTCCGACCCGACGAAGCTCGTCGAGGTGGTGGCGGTGGGCAAGCAGATGCTGATGACGCGCGGCGCCCTGACGACGTTCAGCATCGCCAACGATGTCTCCAAGTACTTCGCGATCATTCCGGCGATGTTCATCGGCATCTATCCGCAGCTCGACAAGATGAACGTCATGCGGCTCTCGACGCCGCAGAGCGCGATCCTGTCGGCCGTCATCTTCAACGCGCTGATCATCATCGCGCTCGTGCCGCTCGCGCTGCGTGGCGTGACGTACCGGGCGGCCCCGGCGGCGGAGGTATTGCGCGGCAACCTGCTGATCTACGGGCTGGGCGGGATCATCGCGCCGTTCGCCGGCATCAAGCTCATCGACCTGCTTCTCGTGCTGCTGCACCTGAACTAGGCGCTGGAGGTAGACGCATGCTCCGGAACACATACAGCGACCTGCGCACCGCGATCCTCGCCTTCGTCGCGTTCAGCGCGCTGCTCGGGCTGGCGTACCCGTACGCGATCACCGGCATCGCGCAGACGGTGTTCCACCGGCAGGCAAACGGCAGCCTGATCACGAAGGACGGGCTGACCGTCGGCTCGTCGCTCGTCGGCCAGAACTTCAGCGACCCCAGGTACTTCCACGCGCGGCCATCGGCGGCGGGCGCCGACGGTTACGACGGCGGCGCATCATCGGGATCGAACCTCGGCCCGTCGAGCCAGGTGCTCGCGGACCGCGTCGCGGCGGACGTCGCGCGCGTCCGCGAAGAGAACAGCCTCGGGCCCGACGCCGAGGTGCCGGTCGACGTCGTGACCGCTTCGGCGAGCGGTCTCGACCCGCACATCTCGCCGGCGTACGCGGAGTTGCAGGTGGCGCGCGTCGCCCGCGAGCGCGGCATGGCGGAATCCGGCGTGCGCAAGCTCGTCGACGCGTACACCGACGGCTCGACGTTTGGCGTGCTCGGCGAACCACGCGTCAACGTGCTCAAGCTGAACCTGGCGCTCGATCGCCTGTCGAGCGGCCAGGCGCAATAGACTGCGGGCATGGGAAGCGACGCCATGAGCGAAGTCGTCATCATTAGCGGAGACCAGCAGGCGTTGATGAGCCTGACGGTGGCCTTTCAGGGCACGCCGTACGAGATCACCTCCGTCGAGCCGGTGCGGACGATGCGCACGGCCACCCGGCTTGCGGCGCGGCGGCCCGCGGCGATGATCGTCTCGCTTGATGGCACGGAGAATGTCGCGGAGATGCGCGCGCTCCTCGCCACATCGCCGGAGACGCGCTTCGTCTTCCTCGTGCAGCAGATGCCTCCCCGGGCGGCGCTGGCGCGGGTCGTGAACGCGTCCGGGTCGGTGATCCTCGGCTGCCGGGAGACGCCGATCGTGATCGTCGCGACGCTGGTCGCGCTGCTGACAACTGATCGTGCACGCGGCGGTGTCGTATGACGGAGGCCGCGCGTCCTGACCCCGAGGCCCTCCTCGCGCAGATCAAGCGCGACGAGCGTGCCGGCTCGGGCCGCGGCCGCCTGCGCATCTTCCTCGGCGCGTTCCCCGGCGTCGGTAAGACGTACACCATGCTGAGCGAGGCGCACCGGCGCCGGTCGTACGGAGAGGATGTCGTCGTCGGCTTCGTCGAAACGCACGGGCGCCGCGCGACCGAGGGCATGCTCGATGGGCTCGAGGTGCTGCCGCGGAAGCGCGTCGAGTACCGAGGCGTGATCGTCGAGGAACTCGACGTCGAAGCCGTGCTGCGGCGGCGGCCGGCCGTGTGCCTGGTGGACGAGCTCGCGCACACGAACGCGCCGGGTTCGGAGCACGAAAAGCGCTACGAAGACGTCGACGTGATCCTCGATGCGGGGACCAACGTCGTGACGACGCTGAACATCCAGCACCTGGAGAGCCTGAACGACACGGTACAGGCGCTTACCGGCGTGCGCGTGCGCGAGACGATCCCGGACCGCATCGTGGATGACGCCGACGAGATCATCCTCATCGACCTGACGCCGGAGGGCGCTCGCGCGCGCATGGAGCACGGGCACATCTACCCGCCGGAGCAGGCCTCCGCCGCGCTTCAGAACTTTTTCAGGCCCCAGAACCTGGCTGCGTTGCGCGAGCTGGCGCTGCGCCGCACCGCGCAGGAGGTCGATGAGCAGCTCGACGAATACATGCGCGAATCGACGAAGCAACGCGTCGACGTGGAAGAGCACGTGCTCGTCTTCATAGATGCGTCGCCGTTTTCCCGCACGCTGATCCGCCGGGGCTGGCGCATCGCGCAGGGGTTGCGGGCGGACCTGCTCGTGGCGTACCTGAGGCGGGAGTTGAACGAGCGGGAGCAGGCCGACCTCGCGCGCACGCTCGAGCTGGCGGAGGATCTGAACGCACGCATCTTCCCGCTCGACGCGGAGACCGAGGCTGCCGCACTGGAAGGGTTCATCGCGGCGCAGGGAGTGAACCATCTGGTGCTCAGGCACCGGCGGCGCGGCGGCTTTGCGCGTCTGTTGAGCCGCTCGCTCGCCGACCAGCTCGATGATCGCGCAGCCCGGCCTCGACGTGCACCTGGTCGCGGAGCGATGACCGGCAGCGCCGGACCGGGTTGTTACGGGAAGTAGGCCAGGCGGGCGCCGAACGACGGGTCCGCGCCCACTTCGTCCATGGTCTTCGCGACCGCATCGGCGGCCGGCAGCCGCTCTCCGACGAGGTGGCGGAGCAGCGCGATGGTCGCCTTGTCCGTGTGGTCGGCGCTGACCTGGGTATCCCAGCTAATGAACTCGCCAGCCTCCTTGCTGACGAACGCGCGCGCCATCGCGTCCGTCTTGAGACCGGCGCAGCCCATGAGCACGATGGTCGTGCCACCGAAACGGCCACGGGCCTCGGACGTGATGAACGCCGGCATCACGGTGAACAGGTGCGGGCTGTCCGGCACGTCGGGGTTCCAGCCGACGCCAATCACCGCGGCGCGATGTTGTTTCGAGACGCCGTTCGTCGGGCTCGCCGGATCGTACCAGCTCGCCGGTGAAGAGCGCGGCGTCGCCGAGCGACTCGTACGCTCCGCCCGCGGGGTCTTGCTTGATCTGCTCGGCAACGTGGCTGCGCATGACGATCAGCTTGTACCCCTTGCCCGGAAGCGACCGATAGTAGTTAACCGTGACGTTCCTGGCTGGGAACGTAGTCGACGGCGTAGCCGGCCGCGGTCAGCTCGGCCGTCGCATCGGCCGCAAATCCGGGGTTGGGATTGGTGAGCGCGAGCTGGTCGATGATCGCCGCCCGCGGGGGCGAAGAGCCGCCGGCCGGCCACAGCACGAACGCAACCGCGGCGGCGATGCCGAGGAGCAGCGCCGCGCCCGCCGCGGCCAGGGCGCGTGGCAGCGCTCGCCGAAGCCACCCGGGCCGGGAGGATCCGGCGATGCCCGTAACGGCCGGGCGCGATTGCGCGCGGTGTCCGCTCCCGCGGCGACTCATGCGTTCACCCCTTCATGCTGCGTCCGCCCTGTTTGGGGCGATGCCTATTGTACGCCCTCGGGGCGCGTTTGGGGGCCAGGCGGCGTCAAACGGCGCCGGCCCGAAGCGCGTCTCCGCGGCCCGGGCCATTTCGCGGGCCCAAAGACATGAAGTGGGGGGCCATTGGGCACATGAATTCATTTGCGCATCGTGATTGTATTATTCGCCGCATCCTTGCGTGCGGGACAACAAAGCGACGTTGCGAAGCGGAGGGAGACGCCCGATGGCGAAGGGGAGTTACTGGGACCGATTGGATCGACAGCGCATCTCGCGGCGGCGCGTACTCGCCACCGGCGGCGCGGGCGCGGCGGGACTGCTGCTGGCGGCAGCGTGCGGCGGCGGCTCGTCCGGTGAGAAGAGCCCGGCCGCCGGCAAGACCGATACGGCTGCCGGCACGCCCGCGGCATCCGGCCCCCCGAAGGTGGGCGGCCGTTACAAGGGCGCGAACCAGGGGGCGTGGGGGACGATCGACCCGGTCGTTTCCGTCGGCAACGCGACCGGCATCATGCCGAGGTTCTACAACACGCTGATCAGCCGCTCCAACGTCGACCCGGAGTTCGTCTTCTACGACTTGGCGCAGTCCTTGGAGCAACCGGACGATTCAACCTACATCTTCAAGATCAGACCCGGCGTCAAGATCGCGCCGAACAGCATGGGCATCCCCGAGCGCGATATGGACGCGCTGGACGCGCAGAAGTGGATCGAGCGGATTCGTGCGCAGAGCGAGTCGATCCTCCGCAAGTTCACCGAACCGTGGGTCGACTCGGCCCTCG
This sequence comes from uncultured Chloroflexia bacterium, assembly GCA_963701135.1. Lineage (GTDB taxonomy): Bacteria > Chloroflexota > Dehalococcoidia > DSTF01 > JACRBR01 > CAYJMJ01. The sequence continues at coordinate 500,670 of OY969567.1, read as the reverse complement.
CCAACGGCGACACGTTCACGCTCAAGACCAAGGGCCCGTACGCGTATTCGCTCAGCACTATTGGGCGTGCGTTGGGCGGCTGCATTCCGCCGCGGGAGACGTACGAACAGAACATGAATCTCAAGGCCCAGGCGGTCGGCGCCGGCCCGTACATGATCAAGCCAGGCTCCTACGAGGAGTCCGGCACGGTGTCGCTGGACCGGAACCCGAACTACTACCGGAAGGACGAGAAGTCGGGCCTGAAGCTGCCGTTCATGGACGGCATGGACGTGGTCCTCATCACGGACCGGCAGGCACGCAAGACAGCATTTCTCAGCAAGCAGACATACGACTACGGCGCCCAGGATGCCGCCGAGGCGAAGGACCTCGCCGACAAGAACAAGGACCTGCGCGTCGAGCGCGGCCCATCGTTCACGTTCATTTCGTTCAGCATGAACCCGCAGCGGGATCCGTGGAAGGACGACCGCATCCGCAAGGCTGCGCTGCACGCCCTGGACCGCAAGCAGTTCGTGGACCTGATTGTCGGCGAGGGCGAGGGCAAGCCGGACGGTCTGGTGCACTGGCCGACGGGCCCGTTCGCCTTCAACGAAACCGAGCTGGACGAGTTCCAGAAGTACGACCCGAAGATGTCGCGCGAGCTGATCAAGGCGGCGACCGGCAACGACACGATCAAGGTGAAGATCACCTATCCAATCAGCGACATCCAGTTCCACGACAAGCACCTGCCGATCTTCCTCAAGCAGATGAAGGACGCGGGCTTTGATGTGCAGGAGGACCCGAAGGACTTCACCGGATGGCTTGGCGATTACACCGACGTCAAGTACGACGCGTCGCTGTCGCTGAACCAGATCTACGAGACGCCGGAGATCGCGCTTGACTGGCAGCACTCGAAGGGTCCGGCGGGAGATAGCCACTTCGCCGTCGGCGTCGGCATCATCAAGCCCGAGGTGGATGCCGCGATCATCGACTCGAAGAAGGCGAAGACGCTGGAGGACCTGATAGCGGGGGTGCGCTCGGCCCAGAAGGTTGTGTACGAAGCCGGGCCGTCGTTCCTGCCCATCATGTCGTGGTACGCCTACACGAATCGCTGGGACTTCGTGAAGAACACCCACGTGCTGGGCGACACGGGCACATTCCTGAGCGACACCTGGCTCGACCTGTAACGGCGCACACGTGCAACAGTACATCGCCCGTCGTGTGATCCAATCTGCCGGCATGCTCGTGGCTTTGTCGATCCTGGTATTCATGCTGCTGCGAATCGCGCCGGGTGCGGATCCGGCGCGCATTCGCTGCGGGCTCACCTGCAACGAGGAGGGCTACCAGGCGATCCGCCAGGAGATGGGGCTCGACGACTCCTACTTCACCCAGTACACGGACTGGGTGAAGGAGATCCTGACCTTCAGCCTGGGACGCGACTGGAACGGAGGCACGGTCCGCGCCGAGATATGGAGCCGCTTTCCGGTAACGTTCGAACTGATGGCCCTCGCTGTCGTCGCGACGATCATCATCGGCATCCCGTTAGGGGTCCTCTCGGCGCTCTTCCGGAACTCTCCGATCGACTTCGGCGTGCGATTCGGCGCCGCGTTAGGGTTGGCGGTGCCCAGCTTCTGGATCGCGACGCTCGTACTTTTCGTGCCACTGAAGTACTGGGGCTACGCGCCGCCGATCACCGGGACGATCAGCTTCATCGACAACCCGTGGGACAATCTGCGGCAGTTCGGGCCGCCTGCGCTGATCCTCGGCGCCGTCTCCGCCGCGCAGATCATACGCCTGACGCGTTCGGCTATGCTGGAGGTCATGTTCAAGGACTACATCCGCACCGCTCGCGCGAAGGGGCTCGGTGAGCGCGGAGTCGTGATTCGCCACGCGCTCCGGAACTCGCTGATACCGGTGGCGACCGTGCTGGGGCTGCAGATTGCCGGCGAGCTTGGCGGTGCGGTCATCATCGAGCGCATCTTCAACCTGCAAGGGGTCGGAAACTACACCCTTGACGCGCTGTCGCGCAAGGACTTCATGATCACGCAAACGATGACGATGTACATCGCCGTGATCGTCGTGTCCATAAACTTGTTGGTGGACCTGGGCTACGCCTGGCTCGATCCGCGGATCCGGTACTCATAGGTATGGAACTGACGGACCGCCGCCCCGCCATCGCCAGCCCGGACGACTGGATCTTGCCGAAGGTGTCCCGCAAGCACCGCATCTGGCGTATCGTCCGGGATAATCCGCTCGGCATGATTGGCCTGGCGATCGTGGCCGTGCTGGTCCTGGTCGCGATCTCGGCCCCGTACACGGCGCCGTATCCCCCCGACGGCCTCCTGGTTGGCCGAAAGCTGATGGGCCCCACAATGGAGCACCCGTTCGGCACGGATGACCTGGGGCGGGACATGCTCAGCCGCGTCATGTACGGCGCGCGGATCTCGCTGATGGTGGGCCTGTTCGCGGTGGCGTTCGGCACCGTGGCGGGGAGCGTCATCGGCATCGTAGCGGGATACGTGGGCGGCCTCATCGATGCGATCATCTCGCGCATCGTCGACATGTTGATCGCGTTCCCGGCGCTGCTGTTGCTGTTGATACTCCGGCAGGTCATGGGGCCGTCCGCGCAGACGTTGATCGTCGCGATCGGCATCGCCATCATCCCGGGTGTGGCTCGCGTGGTGCGCGGCGAGGTCGTCTCGCAGCGCAATAACCAGTACGTCGAGGCGGCGATCACGCTGGGCGCTTCGACGCCGCGCATCCTGTTCCTGCATATCGCGCCGAACATCGCGGCGCTCGCGATCATCGTCATGACATCGTTGCTCGGCGCGGCCGTGCTGGCGGAAGCGGCGCTGTCGTTCCTCGGCCTGGGCATCCCAAGCAGCGTCACGTGGGGCGGCGACGTCAACGCGGCTCGCCTCAGCCAACACACGACGCTGGCGTGGGCGTTCTTCCCCGGCGCGGCCATCGCGCTCACCGTGCTGGGATTCTCGCTGTTCGGCGACGCCCTCCGCGACATCTTCGACCCGCGGCTCCGCAGCCAACGATAGTCCAGCGACCGTACGCGTGCCGGCGGGCGCCGGGCCCGCGGACGACAACGAGGTGCTGATGAAGATCCTGGCCACCTTCGACCGCTCGCACTTCAGCGAGGCGACCCTGCCGCTGCTGCTGCAGATCGCCGCGCTGCCCGAGGCCGAGTTCACGCTGCTCGCGGTGGCCGAACTGCCGGGCGGACGCAGGCGGCGCGGACGCTCGCGGCGGCCGTCCGCCATCGTCGTCAACGCGCCCGCGGGCGGCGATGCGTTTCTCGTGGAGGGGGCCCAACCGGCGTTCGTCGAGACGAAAAGCCAGGCGATCACCCGCCAGCTTGCGGAACTCGAAGACTATCTGCGAGACATCGCGACGCAGCTTCCCGCGGGGATCCCGTACACGATCGAGGCGCACGTCGGTCCCCACCCGGCGGACATTATCATCGAGCGCGCTCGCCAGGAGGCGCCGGACGTGATCGTCATGGCCACGCACGGCCGCACGGGGATCGTGCGGAGCCTCTACGGCTCGGTAGCAGAAGACGTGCTGCGCGCTGGCGTCGCCCCGGTGCTGCTCGTGCACCCGGAGGACGTGCGCCGGCATCGCACCGAGAACGGCGGATAGCGCCAACCTGAGCCCCCGTTTCGTTCCCCTCTGATCCGCGTAATCGCGCACTGCTCCCTGTACCCACGCCGCTCCGCATCGCACAATGATGTGCGCCGCGCACCGCACGCGCGCTTCGCCGAGCATCGCACGCGGCCGGAGGGGCTGCCGATTGACGACGACATCCCACGCCGACCGCAACGCCGCGCACTGGAAGCGCCTGGGGCTGATCCCCGGCGCGCCGGAGTGCGTGATCAAGGCGGCGCGCATGGCGCTGATCCAGCAGCATCACCCGGACCGCGGCGGCGACGTTGAGATCGCGAAGCAGATCAACGCCGCGTACGATGAAGTGAAGGGGAGCGGCGCGCCCGCGAACGAGTACGTCGCGACGAACTACAACGCGGAGCCGTGGGTCATCCTGGGCATCACCGCGGCGGCCGATGCCGCACTCGCGGAGCGTGCGGGCAAGCAGCTAGCGGCCGAGCTGCGGTCGCACCCGCGGCTGGCCGAGCGGGTGCGGTGGGCGATCGCCAACTTCGGGCGGGCGCAGCGCGGCGAGCATCGCGAGCGCATCACGCCGCTGACGCCGCCACCGACGCGGCGCACGACGCCGCAGCGCTCGGCGCACCGGCCGCCGCCGGAGCCTGCGACGCCCGGCGTGCCGGAGGGCCTGCCGGCGAAGGTCGACTTCGGCAAACTGCAATGGCAGTCGCACACCACGCGCACGATGCAGCTCACGTGGAAGCGCTTCGCCCCGTACGAGATCACCGTGGAGGCCGCGAGCCCCGTGCGGGCCCAGGTGACGGCGTCGAAAGTGCTGCCGGGGCGGTTCTCGGTGGCGTTTTCGATCGACTGGAACGCGCCGGAGTTCGCGCAGGGGCCGGCCGTGCGCGGCTACACGCTCGATGCGGCGGTCCGCATCCGCTGGAGCAGCACCGGCGAGATCACGATCCCGGCGAAGGGATTGATCCTGTATCCCGCGCTGGTCAGCGCGCGCCCGCCGGCGCTTGACCTGGGCACCGTTCGACCTGAAGCAGCCGGCGCGCGCTTCGATCGTGCTGATCAGCAGCGGCGCCACGGAGGTGGAGATCGAGCCGCCGGCGTGGCTGCGGCGCACCGACGGCAGCGGGCGCGCGATCGACGCGCCGCTGCGGCTCGCGACGAACGTGCCGGTGCGCGTGGAGTTCCGCGTGGCCTGGGAGCCGATCATCGAACGCGCGGCGCCGTCGTTTGATGCGGGACGGCCGGTGCGGCCGACGGGGCGCATCGTGGTGCGCTGGGACGGCCGCGAGCTGGAGATCCCGGTGCAGATGGTGGTACCGGCGGGGCAGGGGCGGTGAGAAGTGGGAGGCGAGAGGTGAGATGCGGGACGCGGGACGCGGGTCGCGGGACGCGGGACGCGGGACGCGGGTCGCGGGACGCGGGACGCGGGACGCGGGTCGCGGGACGCGGGACGCGGGTCGCGGGACGCGGGACGCGGGTCGCGGGACGCGGGACTATCGTAGCGCGGGCTTTTCAGCCCGCGCGGGGCAGCGGCCTAACAGGTCGTGCGCGAGATCGCGACCGGGGCGGACAGGTCTAAAGACCTGTCCCTACGACTACGACGTTTCGGTGGCGTCCGGCGCTACTACGGTTGTGCGGAGATGCACTTCGTGCTGCCTACGTCGCGGCTGGTGCGGGCTCGATGAGGCCGAGCTTTTCCATGCGCAGCGTGATCGCGTTCGGCTGGCGCTCCAGCTCGGCGGCGATGTCGTCGGGGTTCTTGCCGGAGGCGGCGAGCGCGACCACGCGCTGGTCCTCTTCATCGCTCCAGCGCTCGAACGCGCGGCGGTGCGTCTGGCGCACGCGGAGCTGGTACTGGCTGAAGTTGCGTCCGGGTTCGGCGGGGAGCAGCTCGATCGGCGCGACGTCGTGCGCGCGCAGCTCGGCGAGTATCTCGACGCCGTAATGCTCGACGCGGGCGGGGCCCATTCCGGTGATCGCGAGCATCGCCTCGCTCGATGATGGGCGCGTCGCCGCGATCGCGCGCAGGGTGACGTCCTGGCAGACGCCGTAGGCGGGGACGCTGTCCGCCTGAGCGCGGCGGATGCGCCACTGGCGAAGCCGCTCGAACAACGCCAGCTCGTCGCCGTTGAGGCTGACAGCCGATGCGGCGCCGGCGAGTGCGGGCGGAGGCAGCCGCACGGCGTTCTCGCGCGTTCCGACGATGACCTCGGCCGCGCGGCGGGTGATGCGCAGCGTTGAGTGCTCCGGCTCCAACGCGAGCAGCCCGGCCGCGACGAAACGGCGCAGCAGCCGCCGGATGCGCTGCTCGTCGTGCTCGCGCAGCACGCCGAACGCGTCGCGCGTCTCCCAGTCGTAGCGCAGCACCTGCCTGGACTTCTCGCCGATGAGATAGCTCGTGAGCGCGCCCGCGCCGACCGCGAACGGCAGCGCGCGGATGGCCGCGAGCGCCGCGCGCACGGCCTCGGCCGACGCCGCCTCGTCGGGCTCGGCGCCGATGCGCCCCGCCGCGGCGGCGATGCAGTTGTCGCAGTGGCCGCAGCCGCCCAACTCTTCGGCGACGTCCTCGAAGTAGTCGAGTATCTGGTCGTGGCGGCAGGCTCGAAGACTCGGCGTACGAGATCATCGTGCGCAGCAGCTCGCGGCGGTGCAACGCTTGCTCCTGCGCCAGCCCCTCGTCGAGCGCGATCAGCTTGAACCGCAGCGCGATGTCGGGGTCGGAGATGAGCAGCAGGCCGGCGGCGGGCTCGCCGTCGCGGCCGGCGCGGCCGACCTCCTGGTAGTACGCCTCGATCGACTCCGGCAGCGTGAAGTGCGCGACGAGCCGGATGTCCGCGCGGTCGATGCCCATACCGAACGCGTTGGTGGCGGTGATGACATCGAGCGCGCCCGACTGGAAGCGCTCCTGCACCGACGTGCGTTCGTCGCCGGTCATGCCGGCGTGGTAGTGCTCGGCGCGCCATCCGAGCGAGCGCAGCGACTCCGCGACCAGCTCGGCGTTCCGGCGCGATCCGGTGTAGACGATCGCGGTGCCGCGGCCGGCGCCGGGCTTGCCGAGCCACTGCTTCACCTCGGCCGCGATGCGCTTGTCCTTCGACTTGGGCCCGCTCACTTCCTCGACGGCGAACCGCAGGTTGCGGCGCGCGAATCCGCGCAGCACCTGGCGGGCGTCCGGCATGTGCAGCCGCTCGACGATCTCGCGGCGCACGGCGGGTGTGGCCGTCGCCGTGCAGGCGATGAGCCGCTTCGGCTGCAGCCGCTCGATGAGATCGCCGAGCTGGAGGTAGTCGGGCCGGAAGTCGTGGCCCCAGTGGCTGATGCAGTGCGCCTCATCGACGGCGAGCAGCGAGATCGGCAGGCGCGCCAGCACCTCATCGACGAACCGATCGGAGGCGAGGCGCTCCGGCGCGACGTACAGCAGCTTCACGCCGCCGGCGAGTGCCATCTCTTCGCGCCGGCGATTCTCATCGGGCGGCAGGTTCGACGCCAGGTACGTGGCCGCGATGCCGCGCGCGGTCAGCGACTGCACCTGGTCCGCCATGAGCGCGACGAGCGGGGTGATCACGAGCGCAACGCCATCGAGGTCGACGGCGGGCTGCTGAAAACACATGCTCTTGCCGCCGCCGGTCGGCGCGACGACGAGCACCTGGCCGCTGCCGCTCACCAACTCGTCGATCGCCTCGCGCTGCCAGTCGTAGAGCCGCATCATTCGCCGTTCGCCGGTACCGGCGTCCACTTTCGCTTGCCGTCGGGCGTCTCCGTCATGTAGCCGAGGCCGGGGAACTCGCAGTGCACCGCCACGACGAGCTGGCGCTCGGCGATCGCGCGCGCGACGACGGCCTTCTTCGTCTCCATCGCCTCCAGAGGGTAGACGTCGAACGCCGACACCCACGCGGCGCGCTCGAGCTGCACCGGGTGCTGGACCATGTCGCCGAGATAGATCGCCTTCTCGCCGGCGGAGGCCAGGACGATGCTCGCGTGGTCCTGCGTGTGGCCGTGCGTCGGGACGATCGTGACCTCGTCGGTGACGCGCGTCTCGCCATCGATGAGCTCAAGGCATCCGGCTTCTTCGAGCGGCAGCAGGTTCTCGGCCAGGTACGTCGCGCGCGTGCGCTCGTTCGGGTGCGTGGCCGCTTCCCACTCGCCGCGCTGGATGAGGTAGCGCGCGCGGGGGAACGCCGGCACGAAGGCGCCGTCGCCGGCCATGCGCGTGTTCCAGCCGCAGTGGTCGGCGTGCAGGTGCGTGTTGATGACGATGTCGACGTCCTCGGGCGCAACGCCCGCGGCGCGCAGGTCGTCGAGCAGGTTGCCCTGCTGGAGCGGCGTCGACTGCGCGCGCGGCCGTTCCTTCTCGCCGACGCCGGTCTCGATGAGGATCGTCTTCCCCTGCGACTGCGAGCAGCAGCGAGTTGAGGCCGAGCGCCATCTGGTGGCGGTCGTTGAGCGGAATGCCGAGCCGCTCCCACATGATCTTCGGGACGACGCCGAAGACGGCGCCCGCGTCCTGGTAGTACTGACCGTCGGACAGGACGTGCAGGTGCAGGTTGCCGAGACGATGTCGCGCGGGCACGGGGCCTCGATCTCAGTAGAACGTGTGTGCGACTACCATACCCCTGCCCCGCCGGTGCGTCAACGGGGCTGGGAGTTAGGAGTTGCTGGTTCGTGGTTTGTGTAGTGGGTAGTTCGTAGTTGGTCGGGGCACGGACGGTCCCAAAGGGGGTCCTGGGTACCCCTATTATCGTTATGTCGTGCAGATTGAATCTGAAGGGGAGTTCGTTTTGTAGTTTTCGGTGTTCCGGGGGACACCCCTGAGCCCCCGGCAGAGGGCGCGGCGTTCTCTCAGTTTGGAGTTTGTAGTTAGCAGTTTGTAGTCCCGGCGGAGGGCGCCGCACTCTCCGCACTCCGGCGGCAGTCAGTTCACGGTCAGCAGTTGTCAGTTCACAGTCGCTCAGCATTTAGCCTCCCGGGAGACCGAAGGCCTGGACGCGGTGGAGGGGAGTGGGGGCGCCGGTGCGGCGGGACTGCGTGGCTTCGAGCTGGTTGAGGGCCTGGTAGAGCATGCGGTTCAGCGACGCCTCGTAGCGGATGATGCGGTCGAGGGTGGCGGCGTCCGGGAGGAGGCGCTCGTCGCGCATGCGGTCGATCTCTTCGCCGATGCGGGCGATCTCCCAGCTGCCAGCCGGCGGCGATGGTGCGGGCGCGCGAGACGGCGACGGCGAGCAGCTCCGAGAAGGCATCGCCGTCGCGCGCGGCGATCGCCTGAAAGACGGCGACGAGGCGACCGGCGGTCCAGGGGCCGTCGCGGTCGGCTTCCTCGATGCCGTCCACGAGGTCTTCGACCAGCTCATCGGTGCTCTCGGCGAGGTCTTCGAGGATTCTTTTCGGCGTCGACGGTGGCGAGGCGGGTGTCCGGCGGCGTTTCGAGCAGGGATTCGATGATGGCGAGGCAGCGGCGGGCGTCTTCGAGGCGGTTCTCGGCTTCGGCGACGGTCGGGGGGTCGCCGGTGCGCTTCTTGGTGCGGGCGTAGTCGAATTCGACGCGCTCGCGGCCGGCGGCGATGGCGGAGCACTCGTAGCGCTCGACGCGCCGCAGCCGCCAGGAGAGGGTGGCGACGCGTTCGGCGAGCATCGACTCCATGGCGCCCTGCGGTGCGAGAGCGGCGACGACGCCGTCTCGGTGCGCCTCCCACTCCTCGGCCGACTCGACGCCGGGGATGACGGGGGCGCTGGAGGTGATGCCGTGTCGGAGGGCGTTGAAGCGCGCGAGGGCGGCGCCGACGTTGGAGGTGCGTTTGGAGCGGGGCATACGGAACTGCCTCCTTGGAATGCAATAGGGCGCCTCCACGACACGCCGCCCCCGTGCCTTCCCGGCCTGCTGTCCCGTCGTTGATGTGCGATCAGCAGCTTATGCTGATGATCGATCGTTGTCAAGTTCGATGAGGGGCGACGGGGAACCTAACCCCCAGCCCCTTCCCGGCGCGGGAAGGGGAGCCTCGACCGACGACGGGGAACCGCAGATTGCGCGGATTGCGCAGATGGAGGGAGGGGGTGCGGAGGGCGCTGTGGCGGCATCGCGCCGACCTAACCCCCAACCCCTTCCCGGCGCGGGAAGGGGAGCCTCAACCGACGACGGAACCGCAGATTGCGCGGATTGCGCAGATGGAGGGAGGGGAGGGGGAGGGGCGGCATCGCGCCGACCTAACCCCCAGCCCCTTCCCGATGCGGGAAGGGGAGCCTCAACCGACGACGGAACCGCAGATTGCGCGGATTGCGCAGATGGAGGGAGGGGGTGCGGAGGGCGCTGTGGCGGCATCGCGCCGACCTAACCCCCAACCCCTTCCCGGCGCGGGAAGGGGAGCCTCAACCGACGACGGAACCGCAGATTGCGCGGATTGCGCAGATGGAGGGAGGGGAGGGGGAGGGGCGGCATCGCGCCGACCTAACCCCCAGCCCCTTCCCGATGCGGGAAGGGGAGCCTCAACCGACGACGGAACCGCAGATTGCGCGGATTGCGCAGATGGAGGGAGGGGGTGCGGAGGGGCGGCATCGCGCCGACCTAACCCCCAGCCCCTTCCCGATGCGGGAAGGGGAGCCGCGACCGACGGAGGAACCGCAGATTGCACGGATTGCGCAGATGGAGGGAGGCGAGGGGGAGGGGCGGCATCGCGCCGACCTAACCCCCAACCCCTTCCCGATGCGGGAAGGGGAGCCGCGACCGACGGAGGAACCGCAGATTGCACGGATTGCGCAGATGGAGGGAGGGGGTGCGGAGGGGCGGCATCGCGCCGACCTAGCCCCCGACCCCTTCCCGGCGCGGGAAGGGGAGCTTCAACCGGCGGGGGAACCGCAGATTGCGCGGATTGCGCAGATGGAGGGAGGGGGTGCGGAGGGCGCTGTGGCGGCATCGCGCCGACCTAACCCCCAACCCCTTCCCGATGCGGGAAGGGGAGCCTCAACCGACGACGGAACCGCAGATTGCACGGATTGCGCAGATGGAGGGAGGGGGTGCGGAGAGCGCCGTCGCCGCGCCCCGCCCCGACCTAACCCCCAACCCCTTCCCGATGCGGGAAGGGGAGCCGCGACCGACGGAGGAACCGCAGATTGCACGGATTGCGCAGATGGAGGGAGGGGGTGCGGAGGGCGCTGTGGCGGCATCGCGCCGACCTAACCCCCAACCCCTTCCCGGCGCGGGAAGGGGAGCCTCGACCGACGACGGAACCGCAGATTGCGCAGATTGCGCGGATTGCGCAGATGGGCGGCGGCGGCGGTGGCCCCGAGCACGAACGCCATGAGGTGATCGTGCCGGATATCGACGCCGGACCTACGCGCGCGCCCACGCGTCTGAAAGCACCTCTGCCTGTTCCAGCACCGTCTGCGTCGCCTTCTCCTGCTTGTCCGGCGGGTAGCCGTACTTGCGCAGGATGCGCTTCACGATCACGCGGAGCTGCGCGCGGACGTTCTCGCGCACGGTCCAGTCGATGGTGACGTTCTTGCGCACCGTCGCCACCAGCTCGCGGGCGATGGTGCGCAAGGCGTCGGTCGCCCAGCACCTTCACGGCGCTGTCGTTGACTTCCAGCGCGTCGTAGAAGGCCAGCTCGTCGTCGGTGAGACCGAGCGCCTCGCCGCGCGCATCGGCGGCCCGCATGTCCTTGGCGAGCTGCGATCAGCTCCTCGATGACCTTGCGCCGTCTCGATGGCGCGGTTCTGGTAGCGGCGCAGCGCCTGCTCGAGCATCTCGGCGAACGAGCGGCCTGCACGACGTTGCGTCTGCGAGCGCGTCCTGATCTCGCCCTTCAGCAGCTTCTGCAGCAGCTCCACCGCGAGATTGCGCTGCGGCATCCCGCGCACTTCGGCCAGGAACTCGTCCGAGAGGATCGAGATGTCCGGCTTCTTGAGCCCGGCGGCGGCGAAGATGTCCACGACCTCGTCGGAGACCACCGCCTTCGAGATGATCTGGCGGATCGGCGTGGTCGAGTTCCTCGTCGGTCTTGCTGCTCGCCCGGCGTGCTCTTGGCCAGCACGGCGCGCACCGCCTGGAAGAACCCGACGTCGTCGCGGATGCGCAAGCGCCTCCTCGTGCGGCACGGCGAGCGCGAACGCCTGCGACAGTTCGGTCACGGCGCGCAGCAGGCGGTCCTTGCCGTCCTCCTGCGCGAGGATGTGCTCCTGCGCGGCCGGCAGCACCGAGAGGCGCTCCTGCGGCGTGCCAGTGATCCAGAGCGACCAGTCGAAGCCGTGGAAGAGGCCGCGGCAGACCTCGTACTTCTCCAGCATCACCGCCACGGCCTCGGCCTGATCGATCGCCGTCTTGCCGGTGCCGCCGCTCTCCGTGTACGTCGCGAGCGCCTGCTTCAGCTCGTCGGCGAGCCCGAGGTAGTCCACGACCAGCCCGCCCGGCTTGTCCTTGAACACGCGGTTCACGCGCGCGATCGCCTGCATCAGCCCGTGCCCGCGCATCGGCTTGTCCACGTACATCGTGTGCAGGCTCGGCGCGTCGAAGCCGGTGAGCCACATGTCGCGCACGATGACGATCTTGAACGGGTCCTTCGGGTCGCGGAAGCGCTGCGCCAGCGCCTCGCGGCGCGGCTTGTTGCGGATGTGGGGCTGCCAGTCGAGCGGGTCGGACGCCGAGCCGGTCATCACCACCTTGAGCGCGCCGCTGATCGTCGTCGTCGCGCGTGCCACTCCGGCCGCAGCGCGACGATCTCGCGATACAGCTCGACGCAGATGCGCCGGCTCATGCAGACGACCATCGCCTTGCCGTCCATGGCGGCGAGCCGGTTCTCGAAGTGCTCCACCAGGTCGCGGGCGATGAGCTTGATCCGGTTCTCCGATCCGACCACGGCTTCGAGCTGCGCCCACCTTGCTCTTGAGCTTCTCCTTGCGCTCGACCTCCTCGCCTTCGGTGGCCTCCTCGAACTCGGGGTCGATCTTCGGGCGCTCGGATTCCTTCAGCTCCAGCTTGGCCAGCCGGCTCTCGTAGTAGATCGGGACCGTGGCGCCGTCGATGACCGCCCGCTGGATGTCGTAGACGCTGATGTAGTCGCCGAACACCGCGCGCGTGTTGGCGTCGGTCTTCTCGATGGGCGTGCCGGTGAAGCCGATGAACGAGGCGTTCGGCAGCGCGTCGCGCATGTGCCGCGCGAAGCCGTCGATGAAGTCGTACTGGCTGCGGTGCGCCTCGTCGGCGATGACGACGATGTTGCGCCGGTCCGAGAGCACCGGGTGCCGGTCGCCCTTCTCCTCGGGGAAGAACTTCTGGATCGTGGTGAACACCACGCCGCCGGAGGCGACCGTGAGCTTCGCGCGCAGGTCGGCGCGATCCGCGGCCTGCACCGGCGGCTGGCGCAGCAGGTCGCGGCAGCGGGCGAAGGTGCCGAAGAGCTGGTCGTCGAGGTCGTTGCGGTCGGTGAGCACGACGATCGTCGGGTTCTCCATCGCCGGGTGCAGGATCACGCGGCCGGCGTAGAAGGCCATGGTCAGGCTCTTGCCCGAGCCCTGCGTGTGCCACACGACGCCGACGCGCCGGTCGCCCGGATCGCCGCCCGGCGCATGCCCGGCCTCGTAGCGGCCCGGCGGCTCCGCGACCTGGCCGGCGGCAGCAGCCTGCGCCGCGCGCAGCGTCTCCTCCACCGCCACGTTCACCGCGTGGAACTGGTGGTAGCCCGCCATCTTCTTGGCGAGCTTGCCGCCGCCCACGTCCTCGAACACGATGAAGTGCCGCACGAGGTCGAGGAAGCGGCGCTTGCTCGAACACGCCTTCGAGCACCACCTGCAGTTCGGCCAGGTTCGGCGCCGCATCGCTCGCGCCCGGTGATCGTGCGCCAGGGCTTGAACCACTCCTTGCCCGGCGCCGAGCGCGCCGATGCGCGCCTGCACGCCGTCGGAGACGACCAGCGCCGCGTTGGTGGCGAAGAGCGCGGGGATCTGCGCCTGGTAGGTCTGGAGCTGCTGGAAGGCGCTCCAGATCGTGGCGTTCTCGTCGGCCGGGTTCTTGAGCTCGATCACCGCCAGCGGCAGGCCGTTGACGAACAGCACCACGTCCGGCCGGCGCGTGTGCTGGCCCTCGGCCACGGTGAACTGGTTGACGGCGAGCCAGTCGTTGTTGTCAGGCGCGTCGAAGTCGAGCACTCGCGCCTGCGCGCCGGCGATCGAGCCGTCCGGCGCGGCGGTACTCGACCGTGACGCCGTCCACCAGCATGCGGTGCACGGCGCGGTTGCGCTCGATCAGCGACGGCGCATCGGCGCGCGTGAGCTTGCGGTAGGCGTCTTCCAGCGCCTCGGGCGGCAGGTCCGGGTTGAGGCGGACGAGCGCCTGGCGCAGGCGGCGCTTCCAGCACCACGTCGCGGTAGTTCGGGTCGCTGCGCTCGGCGCATGGCTCGCCGGACGGCGATCTCCGGGCCGTGGAGCACGGCGTAGCCGAGCGCCTCCAGCCAGGCGAGCGCGGCGTCTTCGACGACGGATTCGGTGAACTTACTCACGACGGACCCCAGTGGCGAGTTCCCAGAACGCTATCCCGCCATTTTGGCGGGACAAATGGCGGGATAGCCAAGAAACGGCCCCGATGTTAACCCTAATCCGCCATTTTGGCGGGATCCTTGGCGGGATCCGGCGCCGCATGGAGGCCGCCGGGCCGTATCCCGACACTTTGTCGGGATTACTGTCGGGATTTCCGCTGTCCCCTGCGTGAGGGCCCCGAGTTCCGACAGTGTGTCGGGACAACTGTCGGGATGCGGTGTCATGGCCGCACCACCTCATACCGCGTTGCTGGACCCCGTCCAACGCGGCGGAGCAACCCGGAATCCAGAAGTGCCTTCAAGACGCGCTGGGCCTTCCGTTCATCGAAGTCCATCTCTTCCATCAGTACGGGACTGGTCACGGATTCCCGCCCAACGATGAACTGCCATGACGCTTTCTCGTCGGCATTCAGATGATCCAGCACTTCAGTGCTCAAGTCGCGAACAGCGGCGGCTGCGCTGCGGAACAGCGTCAGCACCAGGTACGGGTCCTCCCACACGTACCTGGGCAGAGGCAGCGCCGCCTGTTCTGCGCGCCGCTTCATGGACCTCAGCCCCAACCCGCGCTCTTCGGCCAGCTCCATTCGGGCGAAGACATAATGCAGGACCGGGTTGCGGCTGAGCATCGGGGCGTTGAAGGACTGCATCTGTTCCAACGTGATCGGTTCCACCGGCTTGCCGGGGCTCTTCACTGTGATCGTGTCCGACGTGACGACCAGCTGGCACTTAGCTCCTTCGATCGCGTAGTCGCGGTGGACGAGCGCATTGACGACACCTTCGCGAACGAGCTCGAAGAGCGCCTCATTCGCCTGCCGCCGCCGCGCTGTAGAGCGCTCGATCGGGTTGGGCAGTTTGTCCCGGAGCCATTGAAGCGCCTGCTCAGGTGCGAGCACCTGCGGTCCGTCGAAGTCCTTCGGTTCCTCTGTTCCGTCGGCAAAGTGAATGATGCCCAGCAGACCGGCCTGGGGCATGACCGTTCTTGGCTCTCTGCCGAAGAGCAGAAGGCCGAAGCCCGTCGGAGTCGATAGCCCATTCTCTTGCTTGAGCAGGCCCTGCTGGACCAGACGACGGTTGAAGGCAGGCGAACCCACCTTGTAACCAATCTTGGCAATGGCCCGATACTGCTCCATCGCTTCGGTCGAGAAGTCCTTCGTCTCGACGGTGGCGAATGCGTTCTCCAGTGGCGACAGCGTGATGGTCTTCGGCTTCTTCTCTGCGCGCGCCGCCGCAGCCCTTTCCAGCGCCTGCTCGATGAACACTTTGTTCGCCTTTTGGATCTCTTCCTGCAGGTCCCGGTCGAACATGTGCACGGTCACGCCGCTGTCCTGCAGATACTTGATCCCCTTACGATCCACCGTCGGGTCGGGGTCTTCGATACCGATCCAGACTTCCTTGATCCGGGCGAGAACAATCCGCTCCGCGCAGCCCAGCTTCGGATGCCGGCGCGAACCGGGAGCGCAGGGTTCCAACGTCGCGAAGAGCGCCGTGCCATCGAGTTTGCAGTGGCGGTTCTTCCGCTCCAGCAGGGTGTATTCTGCGTGATCGCCGTCTCGCAACTCCCCTCGGTGTGCGGTCTCCACAGTTCTATCCGGCTTCCAGAGGACCACCCCCACCAACGGGCTCGCCTTGCCGTCCGTGCGCGGTTCCGCGACGGACTGCCGCATGACCTCGATGGCCTGTTCCATGAGCTTCCGGGGATCGAGCTTGGCCATCAGCCCGCCTTCGTGATGAACTTGTTCGACATTCTTCACCCGCAGCGCGCCTGACAGTAGCTTCGGCAGCAGCGCGTCACGCAGCGACGCGAGCGTGCGTGACTCGTGGATCGACGACGCGATTCGCGAGACTGATGGCATCACACTGGCAGCGAAGGCCTTCGCGTTTGCGGGAGGCGGCAGCGCGACCGGATATCGTGACATGTCTGTCCAGTTCGTTCGCGGCATCTTTGTGCCCGTCGAACCGGCGTTCGTGTAGTTGACGAACGACTCACTCGAAACATGACCCAGCACAAAGCCCGACCATTCTTCTGCTCGCGGTTTGATCACAACGATATCCGTAGAGCAGATGCCGCCAATCGGTGCGACGCCGACCTTGTGGAAGTAAGGTCGCAGCTTGCCGAAGAGGATCTCGCCCTTTTCAAATGCGAACTTGTTACTCTCGACGCCATCGGCCGGTTCCCACTCAGCGAGCGCTATGCTTCGTCGTGGCATGTGCTCTAGGCCGATGTACGGCGTCGATGGTGTGATCTTGTCGGGTTGAACCGTGCGGCGCGGGCTGGTCGCCACGTCGCCGAACGTGCCAACCTTCCACCCCGACGGAATCGCGCCCATCTCCGAATCCTCGAACGAGTCCGGAAACAGATCGGCGATGGCGGCGGGCAGGCCGGGGTCGCGGCCTTCGACCTTGGCGCGGACGGGGTCGAAGGCCACGAACCACGATTTGAAGAGCGCCCGCGCGATCGCCTCCAGCGTCTCGTTCATGCGCCGGTTGAGCTCGATCTTGTCGTCCAGCGTGCCGAGGACAGACGCGATCGCGCGTTGTTCTGTAAGGGGCGGGACGAGGAAGGGAAGAGCCGAGAGAATCTCTGTGTTGAGGTTCGGCATCGTGGCACCGTGCGCGTGGCGCACCACCCATTCACGGACTCTCAAGTCACCGAGGTAGTAAGAGGCAAAAGTCGAGTCAACGTATCTTTCACCAAAACGGACGCGAAGGCAGCCGGTGCCACATAGCCAACCATTTTCGGTCTCACGGATAAGTGCGCGTCTTTCGACATCTCCGCGTCGACTGTAGACGATGTCCCCTGTGCGAACGCGGTACCTGCCCAGTCGCTCGGCGTCTTGCGACGTGATTCTGGCGATGCCGTCACTAACGACTCGGTTGTCGCCGATGTTCTGGGGCATGATCGACGGCACGCCGCTAACGACATAGTCGGCGGCGTGGAGTTGACTGCCGAAAGGGCCAGTCTGGACGCCGCCTCCGCCACGAGCGCATGCCTCGCCAAGCGTTGTGTACTCCCAACAGTCAGGCACGACGCCGACTAGCTCCTCACCCGACATACCCAAGCTCCTTGAGGTTGGCGGCGATGGCGGATTCGGAATACTTCGCCTCTTCACCAAGACCGAGGAACTCCAGCACATAGGGTTCCTTCAGAACGTCTTGTGGTCTGGCGACGATCTGTCCTTCCCGCGCCAGCTTGCGCATTCCGCCCTTGTCGCGACTCAGCGCCAGCCGTTCGTAGAGGCCGGAGTTGAACTGCCGCTTGAGTTCCGGCAAGGTCCAGCCGCTGTTCGCCGATTCAATCTCGTAAAATGAACGTTCCGGGTCGTCGGTGATGCCCATCAGGAACACATACTGGGACCAGCCCAACCGGAACGGCAGCGCCATTTGTGCAGGCCCCCCTTGCACAAATGACTCGATCGCGGACCATTCCCCAGACGGTCTCTGGGATTTCTGATGAGGCTTGGGCTGCAATTTCCCAGATGACATCTGGGATTTTTCCGGGAGGCGATCACGATAGGTCAGGAAAAACTTGCGCATGTATTCCAGGTTTGACCTCGAAAAACCCCGCCCGAACTCCGCCGTGAGCCGTTCCGCCAACTCCCTGAGCACCTGTTTCCCATATTCGCCTCTGGACGAACCCTGCTGTTCATGCTCCACAATACGACGGCCGACCTCAAAGCTCGTCAGCACTTGCAGGGTATCCACGCTGCGAACAGCCGCCCTGCGCGCCGAGAGGATGAGATCGCGGATATCGGCAAGCAGCGTGTCAACCCGCTCTGCCTGGGCGCCAGGTTTCCGAATGGTTCGGCGTTTATCCGCCATACCCAAGCTCCTTGAGATTCGCGGTGATGGCGGCGTCGAGCGTCGCGGCTTCCGTCTGCTGTCCCCGCAATTGTGCAGCAAGCCGCTGCATCTTCTCCTCGAACGGCTCGCCGTCGTCCTCGGCGGCCTCCGCGCCGACGTAACGGCCGGGCGTGAGCACGTGGCCGTGCTTGCGGATGTCGTCGAGTTTCGCTGCCTTGCAGAATCCGGGCACGTTGGCATAGGCAGGCAACTGCGCGCCCGCGTCCGCGTTTGCCAACGGATCGCCGCGCCAGGCGTGGTACGTGCCGGCGACCTTCGCGATGTCCTCGTCGGTGAGCTCGCGGTGCACGCGGTCCACCAATGAGCCGAGCTTGCGCGCGTCGATGAAGAGCGTCTCGCCGCGCCGGTCGCGGAAGCGGCCGTTCTTCTTGTTGCGCGCGAGGAACCAGAGGCAGACGGGGATCTGCGTCGAGTAGAAGAGCTGACCCGGCAGCGCCACCATGCAGTCCACGAGGTCAGCTTCGATGATGTTCTTGCGGATCTCGCCCTCGCCCGACTGGTTGGACGACATCGAGCCGTTGGCGAGCACGAATCCCGCGAGCCCCGCCGGCGCGAGGTGGTGGATGAAGTGCTGTACCCAGGCGAAGTTGGCGTTGCCGGCGGGCGGCACGCCGTAGACCCAGCGCTTGTCGTCCTTCAGCAGCTCGCCGCGCCAGTCGCTGTCGTTGAACGGCGGATTGGCCAGCACGTAGTCGGCCTTGAGGTCGGGGTGGCGGTCGTTGTGGAAGGTGTCGCCGTGGCCGATCTGCGCATCGATGCCGCGGATGGCGAGGTTCATCTTGGCGAGGCGCCACGTCGTGTAGTTCGACTCCTGCCCGTAGATGGAGATATCGCCGATCTTGCCGCTGTGCGCCTCGATGAACTTCTCGCTGGAGACGAACATGCCGCCGGAGCCGCAGCAGGGGTCGTAGACGCGGCCCTTGTACGGGGCGAGGATCTCGACCAGGACACGCACCACGCGCGACGGCGTGTAGAACTGCCCGCCCTTCTTGCCCTCGGCGCTGGCGAACTGCGCGAGGAAGTACTCGTACACGCGCCCGAGCGTATCCTTCGCGCGGTCGGCCGGACTTCCGAGCGCGATGTCGCTGACGAGGTTGATGAGCTGGCCGAGCCGCTGCTTATCGAGGCCGGGGCGCGCGAAGTCTTTGGGCAGCACGCCTTTGAGGGACGGGTTGTCGCGCTCGATGGCGCCCATCGCATCGTCGACCAGCGTGCCAATCGTTGGCTGCGGGGCGTTGCTCTTCAGGTGCTGCCAGCGCGCCTCCTTGGGCACCCAGAAGATGCTTGCTGCGCGGTACTCGTCCGGGTCTTCGGGGTCAGCGCCCTTGGCACGCTGGGCGTCGAGCTCGGCGTGCTTCGCCTCGAAGGCATCCGAGATGTACTTAAGGAAGATCAGGCCGAGGACGACATGCTTGTACTCGGCCGCGTCCATGTTGTTGCGCAGCGCGTCGGCCGCCTGCCAGAGCTTGGCTTCGAAGGCGAGCGGCCCCGCCTGTCCGTTTCGGCTCGTTGCCCTTGCCGGCGCCGCTGTCGCGCCGGAGGGAACTTCAGATTCATCCACGTGTCTTCTCGTCCTTCATCGCGTCGAGGCGTACGTGCGCCATGCCGCACATCGTCGGCGATGTCCTGATGTGCGATCGCTTCCTCGATGCCTGCGTCTCCGGTACCCGAGGTGAGAGTGAGTATACATCCGGTGCGAGTTACCGGGGGTGTCCGTCGCCAACGGCGGACGGCGGCACGCCGGGTGGCCCGGCGCACTGTCAACTGAAAACTGTGAACCACCGACAGGGTGCTGAAAAAGGCTTAAAGCGGCCGGAGTCTCGTGAGTTGGGCTGCCGACGCGAAGCTGCACCACGCGGGCTGAAAGCCCGCGCCACGGGATGAAAGCCCGCCGACGCGAAGCTGCACCACGCGGGCTGAAAGCCCGCGCCACGGGATGAAAGCCCGCGCCACGGGATGAACGGACTTTTTCAGCACCCTGCTAACTACCCGGGCAACTCCCGATCGACGCATGAGGCCCGCGCCACCGCGCGCTTGCTCCTCCGGAGCCCCCGCTCAGCTGGGCGCCACTACGCCGGGGTTGCGCTCCTCGATGATGCGTCCGCGTCTGCGCTTGCCACCGACGCTCGTCCGCGGTTCCTAGTCCGCCGGGCATGGTTCTCGGTTCTTTTCGTGCGGGACATCAGGGGATTACCTGACAGGTTCACCGTCCGGACCACCGGATACTGGACGAGTCGAATCTGCAGGGAGTGCTCCATGGCCGTCTGTGACCTCCATTTCCGGAAGAAGTCACGCTTCGAACGCATGCGCCCCGCGCTCTTGCAGCTGGGCGCTATCGCGGCCGTGGGCGGCAGCGCCGCCGCGACGCGGTTCTGGCACCTGGGCCTGCGCACGTTCCAGGGCGACGAGACGGTCTACTCGCTCATCGCGAACCAGGTCGCGCGCGGGCGCGGCTGGGAGCAGAGCCCCGTCGTGCACGGGCCGATGCAGTTCTTCGGCGCGGCGGCGGCGTTCCGCGTGCTCGGCACGAGCGACTTCTCCGCGCGCGCGATGCCTGCTGCCTTCGGCGTGCTGCTCGCGCTGTTGCCGCTGTTGTTCGCGCGCCACATCGGCCGCGCGGGGGCGATCGTCGCGGCGCTGCTGCTCGCGGTGTCGCCCGTCATGCTCTACTACAGCCGCAACGCCGGCCCGGACATCTACCTGGCGTTCTTCTCGCTGGCGACGGCGATCCTGATCTGGCGCTACCTGGCGCGGCCGGAGCGCGCGTATCTGTACCTGATGGCCGCCACGCTCGCGTTCGCGGCCGTCACGAGCGAGATGGCGCTGCTCGTCATCGCCATCTTCGCCGCGTACCTGCACTATCGCGTGGCGGGCGACCTCATCGAGCAGGCGCGCGCTGGCGCGATACCGGAGCAGCCCATCACGCACTACGAGCGGCTCGGCGTGGCGCGCGCGGCGTTGACGCGCGAAGTCCGCAACGCCTACAAGGCGGCGCTCGACCAGCGCGGCAAGGACCTGGACCGCGACGCCGTCGTCAGTGCGTACCAGGTGCTGACGTTGCCGAACCGGCGCGAGGCGTACGACCGCAAGCTGGCGGCGCGCGAGATCGCGATCGCCGAGCGCGTTTCGACTACATCGGCCGGACCGGTGAAGAAGGTGATGCTTGGCGCGGGCGCGACGCTGATCGCCATGCTGTGGCCGTTCATCGGCGGCATGCGGCGGCGCATCGGGCTGACGCGGCTGCCGGACGCGGCGAGCCCGCTGCTGGTGATGGTGCTGCTGGCGCTGCCGTTCTACGGCCCGCTCGTCGAAAAGCTGCCGTTCGTCGGCGACCGCGGGTTCGACGGACAGACGACGGTGTACGTCGTCGGCGGCACGACGCACATACCCGGCGGCGAATTGCCCGTCATGTGGATCACGCTCGGCGCGATGTTCGCCGCCGCGATGGTGATCGGCCTGGCGTGGAAGTGGCACGCGTGGGTCGTCTGCTGGGCGCTGTTCTACGGAATCGTCATCACGATGTTCAGCGGCTTCTTCACCGACAAGGGCAGCACATGGACAGGCATCTGGGGCACGCTCGACTACTGGTGGCGGCCCGAGGCGTACCACGCCGACGGCCCGCCGTACTACTACGCGATGATCCTGCCCGTCTACGAGCTGGCGCCGATCGCCATCGCCGCGCTCGGAGCGGCGCTGCTCGCCGTGCGCGGCGGCTGGCGCAACCGCATCGTCAGCGCCGGCGCGTGCATGACGATCGCGGGGATCATCGCCGCGCCGGCGTGGATCGAGCCCGTCGCGCAGCACCGGCCGCTGCTCGCGCTGATCGTGGCTTCGAGCGCGGTGCTGGCGCTGCGCGTCTCCGACATGACGAAGTTCCTGGCGTTCTGGACGGTCGCGGCGTTCTTCGCGTTCAGCGCCGTCGGGCGCAAAGAGCCGTGGCTCGCGGTGCACATCGCGCTGCCGCTGGCGCTGCTCGCCGCGCGCCTCATCAACGACGCGCTGGCGTCGTTCGAGATGCCGGCGGTGCAGATGCCGGCGTTCCGCATGACGGCGCCACGGCGACTCGCGCAGGGCGCGATCGTGGCGGCGTTCGTCGCCGGCGCGGCGTTCAGCGCACGCACCGGCGTGCTGGCGAGCTGGGGGCACGGCCACGTGCCGCAGCTCGATGGCGCGCTCGTCACGACCGACCGCGGCGACACGCCGATCGAGTTGATCCAGCCGGAGCGCATCGCCCCGGACGTGCGCGAGGTGCGGGCGACGATCGAGCGCGCGGGGACGGCGTCGGGCCAGGGCAACGACATCCCGATCGTGGTCGATACGTCGTACGGCTTTGCGAAGGGCTGGCTGTGGTACCTGCGCGACTACTCCAACCTGCAGATCGAAGACATGCGACGCGGCTACGAGGTCCCTGCCGGCACGATCGCGCTGTTCGACAGCCGCAACCGCGCGAAGGTGCAGGTGCAGGAGACCGCGACAGCGCTGACGTTTACATCGAGTTGGAGCTTCCCGGGTGACTACCGGCGGCTCGCGACGAGCGAGATCGCCTCGGACATGGCAACGCGCGCGTGGTGGTCATCGTGGTCGCGATACCTGATCGACCGGACGAGCATCGGCCAGCCGGACGCCGTCGAAGGCGTCGCGTACTTCCCGCAGGCGCTGAGCGCGGCGCTGCCCGCATCGCGCCAGTCGAGCGTGCTGGCGGCGACGGTCGAGCCGGCGCCCGTGGGGCCGGCCGTGCCGGCGCCCGCGCCGTAAGCAGACGGCGCGGGTTCAGTTTGCACGGTTGTTGCTGCCGAAGCTGGAGGCTGGACGCTGGAGGCTCGAAAGCCACACCGCCACGCTAACAGGGTGCTGAAAAAGTGGCCGGGCGGCGTCTAAGCGTCGATA
Organism: uncultured Chloroflexia bacterium; assembly: GCA_963701135.1. Lineage (GTDB taxonomy): Bacteria > Chloroflexota > Dehalococcoidia > DSTF01 > JACRBR01 > CAYJMJ01. Next base: position 477,794 of record OY969567.1, on the reverse strand, counting down.
CGGAGCGGCGAGTTGAATCTACGAACGCGGGCTGAAAGCCCGCGCCACGAGAACAAGAGTCGTTCTTCAGCACCCTGCTAACACCTATCACCTATCACCTGCCCACCGCCTCCGCGCAGGCGCGCGCGGCGTCGGTGAGCGCGCGGTACGACTGGCGCCATGAGGTCAGCCGCCGATCAGCCGGCTCTGGCAACAACGCCCCTGAACGCTAGATCCCGCGCTTGTCACGCCAGCGCTTGATCCATCCGGCGTGTTGGGCTTCGTGGGAGCTGCGCAGAGCCGCTTCGCCGTAGAGCGAAGCATCGAGGCCTCGCGTGGTCGCCGACGCGATCGCTTCGAGCAGCCGCTCGCGCGACGTTGTCAGCTCCCACCTCACCTGGTCGAGCGGCAGGTCGCGTCGCAGGGAGTGGCCCAGCGCGTTGTAGGCCGCGTCCTCATCGCCGGTCATGCGCCAGGCTGAGTCGTGACCGGCGGAGATGCGCGCGACCTCGCCGGCGCGGATCTCGTCCCACAGCGCGATGTGCGCCATGTGGTCCTTCACCGACCAACCGTTCGAGCGACGGTCCGGTCGTCAGCTCGTCGCTCAGACCGTGGATGGCGGAAAGGAAGTCCTCCCGCGTGCGCCGGAAGTGCTCCAGCAGCGCGTCCCTGTCCTCAGCCATGATCGCCTCCGTCACAAGCTATGGCATCGCCACGCGCGCCGGCTGAACGCTCGCACCGACGAGCTACCACGTTACGCCACCGCCTCCGCGCAGGCGCGCGCGGCGTCGGCGAGCGCGGCGGTGCGGCCGGCGCCGACGAGGTCGGCCGTGAGCGCGTTCACCACGAGCCCGAACGACATGCCGATCTCCGGGTCGGCGAAGCCGATCGAGCCGCCGAACCCGGCGTGGCCGAACGACGTGAGGCGCGGCCCCTGCGGCCAGCCGAGGTCGCCGCCGGTCATGTAGCCGAGCGCCCAGCCGATCGGCAGGATGATCACCGCGTCGGGGCGGTGCGTCTGCTGCGTTCGACATCTTGCGCACGGTGCCTTCCCCCACGATGCGCGTGCCGTCGAGCTTCCCGTAGCCGGCCAGGCAGGCGTACATGCGGGCGAGGCCGCGCGCGCTCATCACGCCGTTGACGGCGGGGATTTCCGCCTGGCGGCCGACCGGGCTGTTGAGCAGGTCGTTCATGTTACCCGGGAGGTTCATGCCAAGCGCCCTGCCCGCGAGCGAGCCGGGCCCCATCACCTGCCGCATCCGCTCCGCCATCTCCGGGTCCGACGGGTTCATGTCGATGCGCGACTTCAGCGTCGCGATCTTCGGCTCGGCGCTGGCGGGCGCACCGATGTGCAGCTCGCTGATGCCGAGCGGCTTCGCCACCTCGTCGCGGAAGAACGCGCCGACGCTGCGGCCGTCGATCCGGCGCACGACTTCACCGACGAGATAGCCGAACGTGATCGCGTGGTAGCCGGTGGCGGTGCCGGGCGTCCAGACGGGCGTCAGCGCGGCGATGTCGCGCACCATACGGTCCCAATCGGTAAGCGTGCCGGTGGTGATGCCGTCGGGAAGCTGCGGCACGCCGGCCTGGTGCGTCAGCAGGTGATAGACCGTGACGGATTCCTTGCCGTTCGCGGCGAACTCCGGCCAGTACTTCGACACGGGATCGTCGTAGCTCACGAGGCCGCGGTCCGCGAGGAGGTGCAGGCACAGCGCCGTCAGCCCCTTGGTGGTCGAGAACGACACGGCCATCGTCCCCTCATCCCACGGCCGGCCGCTGTCCTCGTCGGCGAGGCCGCCCCACAGGTTGACGACGGGGCGGCCGCGCTGGTACACCGCCACGCCCGCGCCGATGTGCAGCCCCTGCGCGAACTGCTGTTCGAGCAGCTCGCGTACCGGCTCGAAGCCCGGCTCGACTCGCCCCTGTATGTCTGTCATCGGTGTTGGTCCCTCTCCGTGTTGTTGCCGAAGCTCGAAGCTCGAAGCTGGATGCTGGATGCTGGATGCTGGATGCACCTACTACCTAACGGATTCTGCGGCAGATGCGCCGCTCGCGGAAGGGCGCCGCGCCGATGGAGTGGACGGCGGCGGACGAGGTGCTACGATTGCGCCGGGCCGGAGAAGGAGTACGACATGCGACTCGAAGGAAAGACGGCGCTCATCACGGGCGCCGGCAGCGGCATGGGCCGCGTGGCCTCAGTACTGTTCGCGCGCGAGGGCGCGAACGTCATCGCGACCGACATCTCGCAACAGGGGCTCGACGACACGGCGGTGCTCGTCGCCGAGCACACACATGGCAGCATCCTGCCGCTCGCCGGCGACGTCTCGAAGGAGGACGACGTGCGGTCGTGGGTCGAGGCCGGCGTGCAGCGGTACGGCGCGCTCAACGTGCTCTACAACAACGCCGGCATCTTTCCGGACGCCGACCGCAGCGTGCTGGAGATGGACGAAGCGACGTATCAGCGCACGCTCGACGTGAACCTCAAGGGCGTGATGCTCTGCTGCAAGCACGGCATCCCGGAGATCGTGCGCGCGGGCGGCGGCTCGGTGGTGAATGTGGCGTCGTTCGTGGCGCTGGTGGGCTGCACGGTGCCGCAGGACGCGTACACGGCGAGCAAGGGCGCGGTGCTCGCGCTGACGAAGTCGCTGGCGGTGCAGTTCGGCCGCGACCACGTGCGCGTCAACGCGATCTGCCCCGGCCCGATCCTGACGCCGCTCCTCGCCGGCCTCTTTCCGAACGAAGAGGAGAAGATGAAGCGGCTGAACCGCATCCCGCTCGGCCGCTTCGGCCTGCCGGAGGACATCGTCTACGCGGCGCTGTACCTGGCGTCGGACGAATCGTCGTGGACGACGGGCACGGAGTTCGTCGTCGACGGCGGGATCACGGTCAATTACTTCTGAGAGCGCATCGAATGGATGTATGCTGTAGCCGCACACCGGAACGTGTGGGAGGCTGTGGCGTGGCGACACAACGGGAAACTAGAACGAGCGACGCCGACCTTGACTGGGTCGTGGCCAATCTGTCGGACCTTGGCGAGTACAGCGGGCGCTGGATCGCGGTGCTGGCCCGCACCGTAGTGGCTTCCGGTACGACAGCCAGCGAAGTGGTTGACGACCTGGCGGAACGAAAGATTGCTGATGCGCTGGTGACGCGCATACCAGAGGACAGGGAACGCCGCTCCTACCTCATTGCATGAAGACGATCCGGTTCGCCAGCGAGCAGCGCTACGCTGGAAACAAAGCGCTGGTGACAGTGCGCCTGACCGGCGCCCGTGTTCCGATTCGGGTGGACATGGTTGTGGACTCCGGAGCGGAAGTGACGGTCCTCAACCGGGACTTCATACCGGTGCTTGGGATTTCAAGAGTCACGTCCGGCGAGCCGATCGAGCTCATGGTGGCAAACAAGGACGTGCGGCCGGCGTGGATCCATCCGGTGGCAATCGAGTTCTTCGGGCGTCCCATGACAGTCGATGCCGCGTTCTGTCCCGACTGGGACATGAAGAACCTCCTGGGCATGCGCGGGTTCTTCGACCAACTGGTCATCGCGTTCGACCATCGTCACCAGCGGCTGTACGTGTGACGCAGAGCCTCGCCTCGATCGTATTCGGCGGGGTCCCGAAGCCTCATCCCACGCTCTACGCGGCGCTGTACCTGGCGCCGGCACGAATCGTCGTGGACGGCGGGCACGGAGTTCGTGGTGGACGGCGGGATCACGGTCAATTACTTCTAGCTTCACCTTCCGTACCGGTCTCTCCGTCGCCCTCCCAGGCCGATACTTCCGGGAGATGACGGTACGCAGGCTCCTGTTCGTGCCGGCCGCGGTGGCGCTGGCCGGGCTCGTCGCGCTCGAGGCGACGGCCGTGCCCAGCTGGTGGTCGCAGCCGGTCGAGGCGTTCTTCGGGCGGCGCGAGCGCTGGGACGCGTCCGACTTCGCGGCATTCTACTCGGCGGGCAAACTCGTCGCGTCCGGTCAGGGCCACCGGCTGTTCCATCCCGGTGACCTGACGGCCATGCAGCACTCGTGGGTGACGCTGCCGGAAGGGCACGTGCTGCCGTACCTCAACCCGCCGTTCTTCGCGGCGATCGTCGCGCCGCTGACGTGGCTGCCGTTCGGGCACGCGTACCAGGCCTGGACGTTGTTCAACGCCGCCATGCTCGCGCTCTGCTGCTGGCTGCTGTGGCGCACGGCCGCGCCGCTCGACCGGCGCTGGCGCATCGCGATCGTCGCCGGCTTCCTGACGCTGCAACCCGTGACGTACGCGGTCCGGCAGGGACAGTTCTCGTTGATCCTCGTCGCATCGCTGGCCGGGGCGCATCTGCTCCTGCGGCAGGGACGCGACCGCGCGGCGGGCGTGGCGCTCGCGCTGCTGCTGATCAAGCCGGAGCTGCTCGTGCCGATCGCGGCGCTCCTCGCGTGGAAGCGGCGACGCGCGGTATTCGCGACGCTCCTCCCGCTGACGTTCGTCGCGGTCGCGGCGTCGATCGCCATCGTCGGTCCGGCTGAGGCGGCGCGGTATCCATCGTACGTGTGGGAGATCGCTGGCCGCGATGGCATCGGCACGTTCACGCCCGGCATGTTCGGGTGGAACGGGCTGCTCGGCAGCACCTTCGGGCAGCGGCACGCCGGCGCCGAGGCGCTCGCGCACGTGCCGCTCTCGCTGATCGCGCTGGCCGCAACGGCGGCGCTGTGGCGCGGCCCCTGGCGCCGTGACGACGGCGCGTTCGCCGCGTGCTGGCTCGCGCTGGTGCTGGCGACCGTGCTCGCGGACGCACACCTCTACCTGCAGGACACGATCCTCGTCGCGCCGGCGGCCGTGGCGTTCGCGGCGGCGCAGGAAGGCGGGCGGCGGCACGCTGCGGGACTCGCGCTTGCGGCGGGCTGGGCGATCCTCGGGCTGGGCAGCGTGCCGAACTTGCAGTGGCACATCAACCTCTTCGCGCTGTACATGGCAGCGCTCCTGCTCGCCATCGCTGTGTGGCACGTCTGGCAGGAGCGGACGTTGCGGCGCGTCGGCGCCTCCGACGCACCCGCGCCCGCCGGCCCGTCGCTGCAGCGCGCCGCGTAGCGCGTCTTCCTCGCTGTTACACTGCCGCCATGGACGCGCACGCGTTACGCACGCTCGAGTTCGACAAGATCCTGGCGAAGCTGGCACGGCATACGTCGTTCTCGGCCGGGCGGGAGCTTGCGCTCGCGCTGGAGCCTTCGACCGAGTACCGCGAGGTCGTGCGCCGGCAGCGCGAGACGGCGGAGGCGCGCCGGCTGTTGCAGATGAAGCCGCGCACCGGCCTTGGCGGCGCCCACGACGTGCGCCCGCTCGCCGAGAAGGCGGCGCGCGGCGGCCTGCTCGACCCCAACGACCTGCTCGGTATCGCCTCGACGCTGGAATGCGCGCGCGACCTCAAGGCGTCGGTCGCGCGGCTCGAAGCGCTGCCGCTGCTGCGTGAGACCGTCGACCTGATCGAGCCGATGGCGCGGACGATCGAGAACATCAACCGCTGCATCAACCAGCGGGCGGAGGTGACGGACCAGGCGAGCCCGGCGCTCGGCTCGGTGCGCCGCGAGATCCGCACGCTGCACGACCGGCTGTACCAGCGGCTGCAGGAGATCCTCGGCGCGGCGTTCTCGAAGGGCGTGGCGCAGGAAGCGATCATCACGCTGCGCGACGGCCGCTACGTGATCCCGGTGAAGGCGGACATGCGCGGCCAGATCAAGGGCATCGTGCACGACGTGTCGGGCAGCGGCGCGACGGTGTGGATGGAGCCGCTGGCCGTCGTCGAGCTGGGCAACAAGTGGCGCGAGGCGCAGCTCGAAGAGGAGCGCGAGGTCGAGCGCGTCCTGCGCGCGCTCAGCGGCGAGGTCGGCGCGCAGGCCGAAGCGATCGGCTGGAACGTCGATCGCGCTGGCGCGCATCGACCTGGCGCTGGCGAAAGTGCGGCTCGGCGACGAGATCGGCGCGCCGGAGCTGCCGTACGAGGGCGAGGAGCAGCCGTGGATCGTCGAGGCGCCGGCGCAGCTCCACCTGCTGCTCGCGCGGCACCCGCTGCTGCGCGCGCCCGTCGTGCCGACGACCGTCACCGTCGGCGGCAACTATCGCGTGCTGCTGATCACGGGACCGAACACGGGCGGCAAGACCGTCGCGCTGAAGACGGCCGGGCTGCTGTCGCTGATGGCGCAGGCGGGGCTGCCCGTGCCCGCCGACCGCGGCAGCCGCGTGCCCGTGTTCGACTCCGTCTTCGCCGACATCGGCGACGAGCAGAGCATCGAGCAGTCGCTATCGACGTTCAGCAGCCACATGACGAACATCATCCGCATCGTTGGCGGACGCCGGGCCGAAGAGCCTGGTGCTGCTCGACGAGCTGGCGGCGGGCACCGACCCGACGGAGGGCGCGGCGCTCGCGCGCGCGATCCTGCTGAAGCTGCTCGACGCGGGCGCGCTCACCGTCGCGACGACGCACCACGGCGAGCTGAAGGCGTTCGCGCACTCGACCGGCGCGCGTGACGAACGCGTCGGTCGAGTTCAACCTGGAGACGCTGTCGCCGACGTACCACCTCTCGATCGGGCTGCCGGGCCGCAGCAACGCGCTCGAGATCGCGCAGCGGCTCGGCATGCCGCGCGAGCTCATCGACGAGGCGCGCGGCGTCGATCGCGCCGGAGCAGCGCCAGGTCGAGGAGATGCTGTCCGACATCAAGCGCGAGCGCGAGCAGGCGGCATCGGCGCGCCGCGCCGAGGAGATCGCGCGGCGCGAGGCGGAGGAGATCCGCGAGCGGCTCGCCGAAAAGCTCGACGCGGCCGACGACGAGCGCGCGCGGCTCATCGAGACGGCGAGCGCGGAGGTCGAGCTGCGACGTCGAGCGCGCGCGGAAGGCTGCTGGCCGACGCGGAGAAGCAGGTCGAGGCAGCAGAAGCTCGCGGCGGCGCACGAAAAGCTGCGCGCAGGCGGCCGAGGCGGCGGCGAAGCTGCAGCGAGAAGGCGTCGCGGCCGCGGCCGGAGCGCCGCAAGCGCGAACCGCGCATCGCGCACGTGCCGGCGGGGCCGCCGCCGGAATCGATCCAGGAAGGCGACCTGGTGTGGCTGCGCGGCATGGACCGCTTCGGCGAGGCGCTGTCGGAGCCGGACGCGAAGGGCGAGGTGGAAGTGCGCCTCGGCCCGCTGCGCAGCCGCATCAAGCTGTCGCAGGTGGAGCGCGTGCAGCGGCCGGCGCCGTCGAAGGCGCATGGCAGCGTCACGACGAACATGGCGCCGGCGCGCGCCGGTGCCGCCGGAGATCGAGGTGCGCGGCCAGACCGTCGACGAGGCGATGCCGGCGGTCGAGCAGTACATCGACGAGGCGTTCCGCGCGGGGCTGCCGTGGGCGCGCATCATCCACGGCAAGGGCACGGGCACGCTGCGGCGGCAGGTGCGCGATTTCCTGTCGAAGCACCCGCTCGTCAAGTCGTACGAGGAAGCGCGTCCGGAAGAGGGCGGCGAGGGCGTGACCATCGCGCACCTGGCGGTGTAGGTGCGATTCACGACTCGATCTGGAAACGACGGGAACATCGACACGGTTGAGCCAGCACAACGCACGTCGCTGTCTGCTCACGTTTCCGCATCGTGCCGTGGCGTGAGCCTTGCGACGATGTCGGGACAAGCGTCCGCGAGCTATTGGATGCCCGAGCAGCGACTACACCTCGTCGGACGCTTGCTCGAGGAGTTGCCGCTCTGCCATCCGCAGGGCGACAAACTCGCGCCGGTTCCAACGCACTTCCCAGCCCATCTTGTTGGGTTTGCAGAGTTTGCACGAACGGCGCTTCACCTTGCGAGACTTGCGCATCTCCTACCTCGCTACTCAAATGCCCACTATATCGTCTCGGCACTCATGCGACGGCGGAGCGGCTTGACGGTGGCAGTCAGATGAAGCTCACGGTGCTCGCCGGCGGCGTTGGCGCGGCGCGCTTTCTCGAGGGCGTCGTGCAGGTCGTGGCGCAGGAAGACCTCACCGTCATCTCCAACACCGGCGACGACGAGGAGTTCTTCGGCCTGCACGTCTCGCCGGACATCGACATCGTCATCTACACGCTGGCCGGCGCGGTCGATCGCCGGAAAGGGCTGGGGGCTCACGGGCGAGACCTTCCATGCGCTCGACGCGCTCAGCCGCTTCGGCTACGAGACGTGGTTCGGCCTCGGCGACGGCGACCTCGCGACGCTCGCGCATCGGACGGAGATGCTGCGCGGCGGCGCGACGCTGTCCGAGGCGACGCGCTCCATCGCCGAGGCGTTCGGCCTGCGGCTGACGCTGCTGCCGGTGTCGGACGACCGCATCCGCACGCTGGTCGAGACGGACGCCGGCACGCTCTGCGTTCCAGGAGTACTTCGTGAAGCGGCGCACGGAGGACGTCGTGCGCTCCGTGCGCTTCGACGGCATCGACGCGGCCGCGGCCCGCGCCGGGCGTGCTCGATGCGATCCGCCGCGCCGATGTCGTGGCCATCGCGCCGAGCAATCCCGTCGTGAGCATCGGCCCGCTGCTGGCGGTGCCGGGCGTGCGCGACGCGCTGCGCGAGACGCGCGGCGAAGGTCGTCGGCCGTGAGCCCGATCATCGGCGGCAAGACGATCAAGGGGCCGGCCGACCGCATGATGGCGTCGCTCGGCATGACGCCGACCGCCGCCGGCGTCGCGGAGGCGTATCGCGACTTCCTCGACGTGCTCGTGATCGACGAGGAGGACCGCGATCTCGCGCCGGCGGTCGAGGCGGCCGGCGTGCGATGCGTCGTCGCGCCGACGATCATGCGCGGGCCTGCCGAGAAGCGCGCGCTGGCCGAAGTGGCGCTCGGCGCGGTTCAATGACCCCATGCGGGCTGCCCTGATCCCCATGAAAGAGCTGGCGCAGGCGAAGATGCGCCTGGCCGACGTGCTCGACCGCAACGAGCCGCGCCGAGCTGGCGCTCGCCATGCTCACCGACGTCATCGCGGCCTGCAACGAGAGCGGCTGCTTCGACGAGGTGATCGGTGATCAGCAACGACAGCGAGGTGTTCTGGCACGCCCGCGAGCTGGGCGCGAAGCCGCTCGCCGAGCCGGCGACGCTCGGCGGCGGGCTCAACGAGGGCCTGACGTTCGGGCAGCGCTACCTCGCGCGCCGCGTGGCCGTCGAGCGAGCTGGTGATCCTGCCGGCCGATGTCCCGCTCGCGCGCGCCGGACGACATCGCCGCTGTCGTCGATGCGCTCGCCGCAACCGTGGCTCCGCGTGCGGTGCTGGTGCGGTCGCGCGACAACGGCACGAACGCGCTCGCGCTGCGGCCGCCGGAGGCCGTCGCAATGCACTTCGGCCGCGACAGCGCCGATGCGCATCGCGCGGCGGCCGACGCCGCCGGCCTCGACGTCGTCGAGATGGAGCTGGAGCGGCTGGCGTACGACATCGACTCGGCCGAGGACCTGGCCGCGTTGCCGGGGCTGGCCGTCGGCGCGGCGACGCGCGGCTGGCTCGAAGCGCGCGCGCACTTCGCGGCGGGGCACTGATCGTGGACGGGCGCGCGGCGGCGCAGCCGATGGACGCGATCGAGGCGATGCGCACGCGCCGTTCGCTGCGTCAGCTCGACGCGCGCCCGGTGCCGCGCGAGCTGCTCGATGAGGCGCTCGCGCTCGCGTGCCTGGCGCCAGCGCCGCACCACACGCGGCCGTGGCGCTACGTCATCGTGTCCGCCGAGCGGCGCGCGGTGCTCGCCGCGGCGATGGGCGCGGCGTGGCGCGCTGACCTCGAGCGCGACGGGCATCCGGGGGAGCTGATCGCGCGCCTGCTGCGGAGGTCGCACCGCCAGATCGCTGAGGCGCCGGCGCTGGTGCTCGCCTGCCTGACGCACGAAGGCCTGCGCGACTGGCCCGACGAGCGCCGCGCCCGCAACGAGTGGGCGATGGCGCAGCAATCGATCGGCGCCGGCATGCAGAACCTGATGCTGGCGGCGCACGCGCTCGGCCTGGCGTCGTACTGGATCTCGGCGCCGCTGTTCGCGCCCGAGGCGGTCGCGCGCGGCGCTGTCGCTGCCCGAAGATTATGTCGCGCAGGCGTTCGTCGTGGCCGGCTACCCTGCCGCGGGTGCGTCGCCGAAGCCGCGGCCGCCGGCGGATGCGTCGCGGCTGATCGTGGAGCGGTAGCCGTACCCGTCCCGTTATCCCCTCCCGATCACATCACCCGGACGGTACTGACGCCCGGCAGGCCGACGGCGTACGCTAACCTTGGCCGCCGCACCCAACGAGGGAGGTTGACAATGAAAGCGCAAGAGGATGTGGACCGGGAGTCGTTCGACGTTCGAGGGCGGGCAGCTACTCGACAAAGTGAAGCAGCTCATTCACGAAGGCAACGTGCGGCGGATCATCATCCGGCAGGAGGACCGCGTGGTCGCGGAGTTTCCACTGACGGTGGGGGTCGTCGGCGTGGTCGTCGCGCCGGTGTTCGCGGCGATCGGCGCGATCGCGGCGCTCATCGCGAAATGCACGATCGAGGTCGAGCGCGCGGACGACAAGGCGCCGGAGAAGCCGTCAGAACCGGGCGCAGACGGCGGAGCGCCGCCCGCGTAGCGATCGGTGCGGCGTGAGGCGCATGATACGAGAGACGCGCAGCCGGGGGCGGCTGCGATCCACGCTTCGTGTCGGAACATGGCTGCGCTAACAGAGCGGGAGGCGCATGATACGAGGGATGTGCAGCCGGGGGCGGCTGCGATCCACGCTTCGCGTCGGAACATGGCTGCGCTAACAGAGCGTGAGGCGCATGGTGCGAGGGATGTGCAGCCGGGGGCGGCTGCGATCCACGCTTCGTGTCGGAACATGGCTGCGCTAACAGAGCGGGAGGCGCATGATACGAGGGATGTGCAGCCGGGGGCGGCTGCGATCCACGCTTCGCGTCGGAACATGGCTGCGCTAACAGAGCGTGAGGCGCATGGTGCGAGGGATGTGCAGCCGGGGGCGGCTGCGATCCACGCTTCGTGTCGGACATGGCTGCGCTAACAGAGCGTGAGGCGCATGGTGCGTGGGATGTGCAGCCGGGGGCGGCTGCGATCCATGCTTCGTGTCGGAAATGGCTGCGCTAACAGAGCGGGAGGCGCATGGTGCGTGGGATGTGCAGCCGGGGGCGGCTGCGATCCATGCTTCGTGTCGGAACGTGGCTGCGCTAACAGAGCGGGAGGCGCATGGTGCGTGGGATGTGCAGCCGGGGGCGGCTGCGATCCACGCTTCGTGTCGGAAATGGCTGCGCTAACAGAGCGGGAGGCGCATGATACGAGAGACGCGCAGCCGGGGGCGGCTGCGATCCACGCTTCGTGTCGGAAATGGCTGCGCTAACAGAGCGGGAGGCGCATGGTGCGTGGGATGTGCAGCCGGGGGCGGCTGCGATCCACGCTTCGTGTCGGAAATGGCTGCGCTTACAGCCGAGAGCGCCGCCCGTCGTGGGCGGCGCTCTCCTGACCGCTGGTAGCTGTAAGCCTGACCGACTGACAACCTGACAGACTGACTACCTGACCGACTGACCGACTCCCTTACGGCCTCACGCCGATGAGCTTCGCGACCTTGATGGTGTTGAAGAGCGCCGTGCTCACGTACCACTTGACGCGCGTGCGCGTGGCGTCCTTCGTCTCCAGGCTGCCGATCGTCTCGACCATCAGGCCGCCGGGCGCGGTGAGGCCGGCGAGCGCGCCCTCGCCGAGCTGCATGGCGTAGATGGTCGAGCAGTCGCTGCTCGTGCCGACGGTCTTCGCGTCGGAGATGTAGTCGGAGACGCCGACGGGCACGCCGTCGTAGAACTGCACCATCTGGCCGAACTCGTTGCGGTCGGTCTGCAGGAAGCCGCCGGCCGTCCGCGCGAGGTTGTTGAGCGAGCGGCGCGTGCGCTTGCTCATCAGCAGCAGCGCCGGCGGCCCGCCCTTCACGAGGTCGATCAGCTCATCGAGCTTGGCCAGCGTCAGCGTGGCGCCGTTCGCGCCCATCGACGCGGCCTGGCCGCCGGTGGTCAGCTTGTCGATGCCGTCGAACGACTTGGTGTCGACGGTCGTGTCGCCGTTGACGAACGTGTCCTCGAACTTCTGCTGCACCGCCTTCGCGCGCAGGCGGATGACGGCCGCCTGCAGGTCCTGCACGTTGCTGCGCGTCGCCAGCAGGAAGTTGTCGATGTCGGCGTCGCCGCCGACGATCTTGAGCGTGGCGGTGATCTGCGTGAACGTCGGCGTGCCTTCGGTCCACGTGTCGCCGACGTCGAAGAACGCGGCGTTCGGGTTTGTGTTCTCGCGGTTGTACGTCAGGCCGTTGCCGGTGATCTCGATGAACGGCAGCGCCTGCAGGATCGGCGAGTCCTGCACGATCGTCTCGATCACGCCCTGCAGGACGATGTCGTTGGAGAGCTTCGCTGCTTCGGCCAGTGTCAGTGCCATTGTGTCTGGTCTCCTGGTTACTGGTGTGGACTGGTTGATGACGCGCTACGCGCGCTGGGCGAGGCCGTAGCGGATCTTCTGCTCCGGGCTCAGCGCGCCGAGGTCCGGCGCCGAGCGCGGCGGCGCGCCCGCGGGCACGCGTACGGCCTGCGCCTGCGATTCGATGTGCGAGCGCACGCGGCCGACCATCGCCCGCGCCGCCTCGACCGACGCGTCGACGTCATCGACCGTCGTCGCCCGCGATCAGCTCGGCGGGCAGCGCGGGCTCCGTCCGCACGACGAGGTCGCGGTAGCGCTCCGGCCGCGCCGCGTGCGCGCTGCACTGCCTCGCCGAGCTGCTCGCGCAGCGCCGACGGCATCGGCCGCGGCCGCGGCCGCGGCGTCCGACGACGCGCGGACGTCGTCGCGCAGTACGTCTGCCTCGGCGACGGCGTGCTGGGCGCGGGCCTCGGCGTTGGCCGCATCGAGCTGCAACCGCTCGACCTCCGCGCGCGCCCCGGCGAGCTGCTCCTGGAGCGCCGCCAGCTCCTCCCCGTCCGGGGGTCTCCCGGCGTTGTCCATCATCCACCTCCATCACTACTGGCGTTTCGCTGGTGCGGCGAAGGTACGGGGGCGACGGAGCGATCTCCAAGCGGTGGGGATCACTCTGGGATGACAGCAAGCAGCAAACAGCAAAGGGCATCTGGGCCGGAAGATTTGCTGTTTGCTGTTTGCTGTCCTACGCTTGCCGATGGCCGTCCCTCAGGGCGAGCCCACCGTGGACATCGGACGCACTCGAAGGAGCCACCCCATGCCGAACAAGCCGAAGTACTGGGGCGACGATCGTGCCGCTGCCGGCGCCGATGCTGACCGCGCAGGCGGCAGCAGCTCGAGGCGCTCGGGCTCGAAGGGTTATTCGCGCCGCAGGTCTACGGCCCGCCGTTCATCCCGCTGGCGACGGCGGCGGGCGCGACGTCGCGCGTGCGGCTCGCGACGGGCATCGCGCTGGCGTTCGCCCGCAGCCCGTTCGAGACGGCGTTCGCGGCGATGGACCTCGACCGCATCAGCGGCGGCCGCTTCACGCTCGGCCTCGGCACGAGCGTGAAGTCGTGGAGCGAGGGCTTCTTCGGCATGGAGTACGGCAAGCCGCTCGAGCACATGCGCGAGGTCGTCGAGATCGTGCGGCTCGTCATCGCCAAGAGCCACACGGGCGAGCTGACGCGCTACGACGGCAAGTACCACACGCTCGACTTCAGCGAGTTCAACCCGCTCGGCGCGCCGGTGCGCACGGACCTGCCGATCTGGATCGCCGTGCCTGCGCACGCCGCTGATCCGGCTCGCCGCCGAGATCGCGGACGGCGTCATCGGCCATCCGATCTGGTCGATCGACTGGGCGACGACGAAGGTGATGGACGACCTGAAGGCGGGGCTGGCGAAGGGCGGCAAGCAGCGCGGCGACATCGAGTTCAACATGTGGCTGTTCGTCGCGCCGAACGACGACCGCAAGCAGGCCATCGAGGATGCGCGCGCGACGGTCGCCTTCTACGGCGGCGTCGAGCAGTACGAGCCGTACTTCGCGGCGCACGGCTTCCGCCAGGAGGCGCAGGCGCTGCAGGAGGGCGTGAAGCGCGGCGACTACCTGAGCGTCAAGCACCTGGTGACCGACGAGATGGCGCAGACGTTCGTCGTCTGCGGCACGCCGGACGAAGTGCGCAAGCGCGTGTCGGCTGATCTGGGAGAGCGCGGACTCGGCGTGCCTCAACCCGCCGTCGTACGGCCTCGACCCGGGCGCGATGCTGCGGTACGGCGCGAAGATCGCGGAGCTGTTCTATCGGGTAGTTCACAGTGCACAGTTTTCAGTTCACAGTTTCGCGCCGGTCATGATCTGCTGCGATCTCATAGACTTGGCTGAATGACCAGCGTGTACGTCTACGATGGCGATGCCGTGCGGGCGGTCGAGGCGCCGGCGGCGCGGCCGCTGCGCTGGGCGGCGTGGCGGCCCGACGGCGCGCACGCGCTGCTCGCCGGCAACCGCGGCCAGGTGCTGCCGCTTCGACGGCCAGCGCTTCGAGCCGCTGGCGTCGCAAGTCACGCACAACCTGCGCGGCGCCGCATGGGCGCCGGATGGCTTCGCGCGCGCTGCTCGTCGGCAACCGCGGCGCCGTGCTGGCTTACGACGGCAAGCGCTTCTCCGAACTGCCGCCCGTGACCTCCGAGAATCTGCGCCGCGTCGCCTGGGCGCCCGACGGCTCGTGCGCGCTCATCGCGGTAACGCCGGCTGCGTGCTGCGCTTCGACGCGCGCTCGGGCGCGCTCCTGCAGCTGCCGGGCGACCGCGCGCACACCATGCGCTCGATCGCCTGGCGGCCGGACGGCGCGTACGCGCTGATCGGCGGCTACGCGAGCCGTCACGCCGGCTACCCGCGCCCGCACATGCTGTATCGCTGCGACGGCCGCTACGTGCAGGGGATCCTCTCGACCGACGACGAGGACGACGCGATCTCGATCGACTGGCAGCCGGGCGCGGCGCCTGCGAGCGCGGCCGTGCTCGTCGCGTCCTACGCCGACGATGCGCCGCCGTCGAACAAGCTCATCGAGTACCACGGTTGGGGGTTGCGGCACCGCATGCTCGCCGCGCCGGCGCCGCTGCTGGGCGCGGCGTGGCATCCGGCCGGCGCATACCTGCTGATGTGCGGCGAGCGGGGCACGCTGATGCGCTACGAGGACGGCGTGATGGTGGAGGTCGCATCTGGCACGCGCGACAACCTCGTCGGTCCGTTCTGGCAGCCGGGCGCGACCAAGCCGCTGGCGCTGATGCTCAAGGGGCCGGACGAGAAGGTCTACACGATCTAGTGTAGTGCTTCTAACGCTTCGTTAGCGTGGGCGTGGTGGCGCACGCGTCCGAGATCCTCAGACGAGCCGCTGTACCACGTCGGTCCGGCTTCGCCGGACGCACAGCCGGGGCGGCTATGATCCACGCTTCGCGTCTCGCAAACTAACGACTGTTCGGAATCACTACACTAGTGCCCATCCAACTTGATGAGGTTGGGTTCTCCTCCTGTCCGCGTCCATCAAGGCGTCGCGGAGTTCGTATTGCTGGAGCCGCGAACTCTGCGGTCTGCGTCTTACCGCGCTATCAAGTTGGACCGGCACTAGTGCGAAACGCAGCCGTTACTCGCGGCGCAGCGCCTCGATGGGGTCGAGGCGGGAGGCGCGCCAGGCGGGGTAGACGCCGAAGACCAGGCCCGTCGCGGCCGACATGCCGAGTCCCATGCCGACCCAGAACGGCGTGATCAGGTATTTCGTTTCCGATCCCCCGATCTCGAAGGTCTTGGCAATCTCGATCGCGCCCACACCGGCGAGCACGCCGATCGCGCCGCCGATCGTTGTCACGACGAGCGCCTCGATCACGAATTGCATGAGGATGTCGAGGCGTTTCGCGCCAACCGCCTTCCTGATGCCGATCTCCCGCGTGCGCTCGCTGACTGAGACGAGCATGATGTTCATGATGCCGATGCCGCCGACGACCAGCGAGATGATCGCGATGGAGACGAGCAGCACCTGCAGTGTCCGGTCGACCGAGGTGGCGGTTGAGAGCACGTCGCTCTGCGACTGCACCTTGAAGTCGTCGTCGTTGACGATGTTGTGCTGCTTGCGCAGCACGTCGGCGACGGCTGACTTGACCTCTTGCTCCTTCGAACCGTCGGTGAGCTTGATGCTGATCTGCGTGACGTTCGTGTAGCCTCGCGAATTCCGAATAAGCGGGACGCGCGCCTGGAAGGCGGGCAGCGCGACGAAGATCTGATTATCCGGGTTGCCGGTGGGAGTGACGCCCTTACGCTCCATCACACCGACGACGGTAAAGCTGAACGTGACGCCGAACTGACGGCTGACGCCCGCGAAGATGCGGATGGTGTTGCCGACCGGATCGGTATCGCCGAACAATTCGTCGGCGACCTGCGCGCCGAGCACGACCACCAGCGCCTTCTTGTCGAGGTCCTCTTGTGAGATGAAACGCCCGTTGGCGACGTAGAAGTCGCGCACGTACTGATACGTCGGCTCGGCGCCCACGAGGATCGTCGAGGAGTTGACGCCGCGATAGATGGCCTGAACCTGGATCAACGAGCCGGTCCCGCCCGTCGTGCTCTGAGCGGCTGTCGCATCGATCCCGGGAATGTTGGCGGCCCGAATCGCCTCCTCGTCCTCGTAGAAGAGCGACGCGCCCGAGGAGCCGAGCACCGCGGCGATCCCACCGGGAGCCGTCGGCGAGTACGGGTTGACGAACATCAGGTTACTGCCAAGCCCCTTGATGCGGCTCGACACGCCCTGCTGTGCTCCGGCACCCGCCGCCGTGAGCGCGATGACCGACGCGATGCCGATGATGATGCCGAGCATGGTGAGCAGCGTCCGCAGCACGTTGCTGCTGAGCGCCTTGATCGCGGTCAGCACGACATCGACGATCGTCATGAGGCGGACAGTCCCGCGGCGTCCGGAGCAGCATGGGGAGCGGCTGGTGGCTGCAGCCCGCGCTCGTAGACAGGCACGTTCGGCACGTCGCTGACGATCTCGCCGTCGCGCAACGACACGATACGTCGCGTGTAATCCGCGACGTCGTGCTCGTGCGTGACGAATGCGATCGTGATGCCACGCTCCTCGTTGAGCGCACGGAAGATCTCCATCACGTCGTGGCTGGTGCGGGTGTCGAGCGCACCGGTCGGCTCGTCGGCAAGGATGATCGTGGGGTTGCCGACGATGGCGCGCGCGATGGCGACGCGCTGCTGCTGGCCGCCGGAGAGCTGCGTCGGTTTGTGGTGGGCACGGTTCGCGAGCCCGACGATCTGCAACGCCGCCTGGGCGACCCTGCGCCGGTTCGCCACGCCTCGGTACGTCAACGGGACCGCCACCTGGTCGACGGCCGAGAGCCGCGGCAGCAGGTTGAACGACTGGAAGACGAAGCCCAGCCGCCGGTTGCGGATGTCCGCGAGCTGGTTGTCGTTGAGCCGGCTGACGTTGATGCCATCGAGCTCGTAGACGCCGCCGGTGGGGCGGTCGAGGCAGCCGACGATGTTCATCAGCGTCGACTTGCCGGATCCCGATGGCCCCATAATCGCCATGAACTCACCATCGCGGATCACGAGATCGATTTTGCGCAGGGCATGCACTGTCTGCGTGCCGAGTTTGTACGTCTTGCTGATGCCTTTAAGCTTGATCACGTTCGGCTACTTCACGCCGCCCGGCAGCGTCGGCTGGGCCTTCGGCGTCGAGCCTGGCTTCGCGGATGTCAGCGCCGCCACGACGACGACATCGCCCTCGTTCAAACCGGTGAGAATCTCTACCTGCTGGGTGTCCGTCGCGCCCGTTGTGACGACTTGCTCCTCCACCGCACCGTCGCGGCGAACGCTGACGACCTGGTTATTGCCGCTGCGGCGGATCGCGCGCGGGGGCACGACAAGCACATTCGCCTTGGATTCGGTGATAATTTGGCCGCGCGCGTTCATGCCCGGCGCCGGGCGAGGCGCATCGGCCGACACCACCAGCGATGCCTTCACCTGATACGTCACCACGCCCTGTGTTATCGAGGGGCTCAGGCCGATTTCGGCAATGACGAACGGATAGATCTTCCCGGGGATGCTGTCGAACAGCACGCCGCCAGCCTGCCCAACCTTGATGTTCGCGTAATCCGTCTCGCCCACGTCCATTCTCAGCCTGAGCCGATCGGGCGTCAGCAACACGATCGCCGCCCCATTCGCCGCGGACGCCGCGAAGAATTCACCCGGCTTCGCATTCACCGCCCCCACGACGCCGTCAAACGGCGCGATGATCTGCGCGTTCTTCAGCCGGATCCGCGCCGCCTCAACCGTCAGTTGCGCCGACTTCACGGCGTTGCGCGCCTGGTCCCCGGCGTTCTGCGTCGCGCCGCGCACCACGTCGTCGCGCTTCGTAATCGCTGCCTGCAGTGCGGCTTCCGCGCTGCCCAGCGCCGACAGCGCCGTCGCCTTCTGTGAGTCGGTCGCCCCGGCCTGCAGGTCGGCGAGCCGTGTCTGCGCCGTCACCAGCGCGGCCTCCGCCGAGGTCACCGCCGCGTCGGCCGCGTCGACGTCCTCGCTGGTCGGGCCGTCTTCCAGCGCCGAAAGCTTCTTCTGGGCCGACGTCAGCGCCTTCTGCGCCGACGTCACCGACGCGGACGCGGAGTCGGCGCTGTTCGTCGCGCTCTGGTAGCTGGCGTCCGCCGCGATGACGCCGGCCGCGAGCTTGGCGAGCGTCGCAAACACCAGCGCGTCATTCATCGCCGTGGTGTCGGCGCCCGAGACCGGCGCGGTACGGCTGGTGCAGAAGTCCGCCGCGACGAAGTCCGGATCGCCGCTCAGGTCGCAGTAGCTCGTCTCGGCGCTCTTCAGCGCGGCCTCGGCCGATGCCACGGCGTTCTGCGCGCTCGATTCCGCGTTCTGGGCGGCCGTCAGCGCCGACTGCGCGCCGGCCACCGCCGACTGCGCGGCTGCGATGTCGCTGTCGCTGGGCGCGTCGCTCAGCTTCTGGCGGCTCGCCGCCGCGCTCGCGAGTTGGGTCTCGGCTGTGTCGACCGCTTGCTGCGCCGCCGCCAGGTCCGCCGCCTTCGGCGCGTCCAGCAGGTCCCGCAGGTCGTTCTTGATCTTCGTGACGTTGGCCTGCGCCGCCGCGACCGCCTGGTCCGCCGCCGCCTGCGCGCTGGCCGTCGCCGGGTCCAGCAGGTCGTTCAGCCTCAACTGCGCCGCCTGCAAGTTCGCCTGCGCGGAGGCGACAGCGTTCGAGAGATCGTCGGACTCAAGCGAAGCGAGCACGTCGCCCTGTTTCACCGCATCGCCCACCTTCACGTTCACCGTCGCCACCTTGCCCGACGCCTGGAAGATCAAGTTGCTGTTGAACTGCGCGTCGGCGACCCCCGAGATGATCAACGTCTGGTTGATCGTCTTGCGCTCGACCTTGATGTCCTCGGTCTCGCGCGGCGTGGTGGCGCTGGACCCGCTGAACACGAACGCGTAGAGGCCGGCCGCCACGGCTCCCCCCAGGATCACGAGCACCGCGAGCGTGATGAGGCGGCCGCGCCAGTGGCTCTCCTGTATCGTCAGCTCTTCATCGAGGTCGATTGCGGCCAACGGGCCCCTCCTCCCCGCCTAGCGCGGCGCCACGCGCGTACCAGCCGCGGCCAGCGCGTTCAGTTCAAACTCACAGAGTGTGTCGATCAGCGTCTGTTCGGCGACTTCCATCGCCGAGGGATGCAGAAGGTACATGTGCGCCGTCGCGATGAAACGCGACAGCAGCACCGCATCGGCTGAGACGAACTCCCCCGAAGCAACACCACGCTCAATGATGCGGCGTATGGTGTCGGCGAGCATCACCGGCAACGACCGCTCCGGCGGCAGCTCGTGAAGCCGCACGCGCTTCGCGCCGGGCGCTTCGCCGCGCAGGCCGACCTGCCAGACAAGAGTGAGGACATCGTGGTTGCGCCGGACGGCGCGGGCGAACCGGGCGCTGAGGCCGGCCAGGGCGACGACGGGGGCGGCCTGATCATTCTCCGGGTCGGTGAGCACCTCGTCGATCGCGAGGCGGCCGCCGTTCAGCACCGCTTCGAGGACCGCCTCTTTGTCGGGAAAGTAGCGGTAGAACGTGCCGAATCCCAGATCCGCCGATTCGGCTATCGCGGCGATCGTCGTGGCCTCGAAGCCGTGTTGGACGAAGAGGCTCCTGGCGGCGGCGATGAGCGCGCCGCGGTTGCGCGCGCGCTTCCGCTCGATGCGAGAAGCTGATTCTTGCCTCATCTGTGATACGGGCATCGCGCCCAGTATAGGCGGTCACCCGTCCCGGGCAAGCCAAACACGCTGCCGCGGCGCATCAATCGTCAAGTTAGCGCTAGGCGTTATGTCGAGTTACACCGTCGCCGCATCGGCCGAACCCGGGTGCTGGCACCCGTCGCCCTTAAGGGCGCTCCCCTAAGGGCCGACATTAACGACAGGACGGCTGTGGGGTCGTGCCGCCCATCGCCTTCAGGTCACCGGGGGTTACATGCGCTTGCGAATCTCACTGCTGGTCGTGCTGGTTGCCGCATCTGCAAGCGCCCTGGTGCTCAGCGGGCGTTCCGCGCCGTCTTCCACCGCGAAGGCAGCGCCAGCGCCCGCCGTGCACGACGCCGAGCGCACCGGCGACGTCATCGTGCGATTCAAGCAGAGCGCCACCCTCCAGGACGTCGGCGGCGCGCTCGATGCCGCGGAGACGGAGGCGAAGGCGAGCACGGGCGGTTCGCGCCTGGTGCTGCTCGACCCCAAACCGGGCCAGAGCGTCGACGACGCCATCGCCGAGCTGCAATCCGACCCGAACGTGGAGTTCGCCGAGCCCGACATCGTGGTGAAGGCGGCAGTGCAGCCGAACGACACGTACTACCTGACGTACCAGTGGCCGCTGCCGCAGACCGGCATGGAGACCGCCTGGAACACGACGACCGGCAGCAGCAGCGTCATCGTCGCCGTCATCGATACGGGCGTCGACAGCACGCACCCGGACCTCGCCGGCAAGATCATCACCAGCGGCGTGAACGCCGGCTACAACTTCGTCGGCGGCAACACGAATGCGGCCGATGACAACGGGCACGGCACGTTCGTCGCGGGCATCGTCGGCGCGAACTCGAACAACAGCATCGGCATGGCCGGCGTCTGCTGGTTGTGCCAGGTCATGCCGGTGAAGGTGCTGGACAACAGCGGCAGCGGGAGCATCTTCAACGTCTCCCAGGGCATCGACTGGGCGGTTGCGCACGACGCGAAGGTGCTCAACCTGAGCCTGGGAGCGAGCAGCGGGACGCTGGGCCTGCAAACGTCCGTCGACAACGCGTGGAACAACGGCCGCGTCGTCGTCGCGGCGAGCGGCAACGACAACGGCCCGGTGCTGTACCCGGCAGCGTACGCGCACGCGCTGGCCGTCGGCTCGACGAACTCCGCCGGCTTCCGCTCGGCGTTCAGCAACTGGGGCCCGGAGCTGGACCTGATGGCGCCGGGCGAGGGCGTGCTGAGCACGCTCTGCACGACGTGCACGGGCTACCAGTACGGCACCGGCAGCGGCACGTCGTTCGCATCGCCGTTCGTCGCCGGCGTCGCGGGCCTCATGGTTTCGGCGGGGATCACCGACCGCGACACGATCATCAATACGCTGAAGTCGACGGCCACCGACATGTGCACCGCCGGCATCGACAACGTGACCGGCACTGGCCGCGTCAACGCGGCGAAGGCCGTCGCCAACTCCAACGCCGGCGTCGGCGCGACGCAGTGCCCGGCGTACGGCCAGAGCTGGTGGTCCGACGCGATTCCGGTGGTGATGAACGCCGGCGCGACCTACAGCGGCAACATCACGCTCGGCAACTCCGGCGCCATGACGTGGCCGTCGGGGGGCGCCAGCCCGGTGCAGTTCTCATACCACTGGCTGAACACAGACGTGAACGGTGCTTGCACGACGACGGCGGTCAACACGGGGCTGAAGACGTCGCTCCCCGCGAACGTGGCGTTCGGCGCGAGCACGACGATCAGCGCGCAGGTGCTCGCGCCGCCATCGGCCGGGACGTACTGCCTGAAGATGGACATGATCCAGGGCGCGACGTGGTTCTCGGCGCAGGGCGCGGCCGCGAGGACGAAGACGGTGTACGTCCAAGCCGCCGCCGGCACCGCCACGCCGACCTCGACCGCAACTCCCGCGGCGACCCCGACAGCAGCGCCGGCGTACGGCGTGTCGTGGGGCAGCGATACAGCGCCGGCCACGATGACCGTGGGAGCGAACAACGTTGCCGCAGCGACGTTCACAAACACTGGATCGCTGACGTGGTTGGCGAACGGCCCGAACCCGGTGCGCTTCGCGTACCATTGGCGCGCCGGCGCCTGCCCCGGCACGAGCATCGCGGTGCACGATGGGCTGCGCACCAACCTCCCGGGCGACATCGCCTCAGGCGGCTCGGTGACGAACCTGCCGATCTCGATCAAGGCGCCCGCCACGGCGGGCACGTTCTGCCTGCAGTACGACCTCGTCCGCGAGGGAATCACCTGGTTCTCCAGCCAGGGCGTCGCGATGAACCAGAAGACCGTGACCGTGACCGTGCCGGTATACGGCGTCACCTGGGGCACAGGCTCAACTCCCGCGTCGATGGCGCCGGGCGGCACGTATCCGATGACCGTCTCGTTCACGAACGCCGGCTCCCTTGCGTGGTCAGCGGGCGGCGCGAACCCGGTGCGCTTCGCCTATCACTGGCGCAACGGCGCCTGCTCCGGCACGAGCATCGCTGTTTGGGACGGCGCCCGGACGGTGCTGCCGGGCAACGTAGCGCCGGGCGGCGCCGTGAACAACCTCACGGGCTCGGTCGTCGCGCCCGCAAGCGCCGGAACATACTGCCTGCAGTACGATCTCGTCCGCGAGGGCATCGCATGGTTCTCGAACCAAGGCGCCGCGATGAAGTCAACGACGGTGACCGTGGCCGTGCCGGCCTACGGGGTGAGCTGGGGAACGCACAATACGCCAGCCACGATGACCGCGAGCAGCAGCAACGCGCTGACGGTCTCGTTCACGAACGCTGGCTCACTTGCGTGGCTGGCGGGCGGCGCGAACCCGGTGCGCTTCGCGTACCACTGGCGCAACGGCGCCTGTCCCGGCACGAGCACGGCGGTATTCGACGGCGTGCGCAGCAACCTCGCCGCGGACATCGCGCCTGGCGGTGCGGTCAGTAATCTGCCGGCAACGGTGGTCGCGCCGGCATCAGCCGGCACGTACTGCCTGCAGTACGATCTCGTACGTGAAGGCATCACGTGGTTCTCGTCGCAGGGGGCGTCCAGGCTCTCCGTGACCGTGAGCGTCAACTGACAACCGTGGCCCAGTGCACACGTGCGAAGCGTCCTCCAATGAGGACCCTTCGCTATGGGCGGGAACGTCCGGACAGTTCGTGTGACACGGCCAGCCCCGCGGCCGCCCCGGCGTCGCGCCACGCGCCTGGATTCGATATCAGGGCGCCCAGGGATGGTGACTTGGGGGTTCCCTTACACGTCGCGAGTCCGGACGAGCCTAGACTGTAGCCGATGCGCATCGGCATGCTCACGTACGACTTCTATCCGTTTATCGGCGGCCAGGGGCGCGTCACATACGACCTCTGGCGCCGTCTGCGCGAACGCGACGACCTCGACATCTCCGTGCTGTCGCCAGCACGGAACGATCTCGCCGGGCACCGGACACGGTTCGCGTTTACGCGGCGCTACGGCAGGCACCCGGCATTCTCGCTGCTCGCCAGCCGCGCCATACGGCGATGGTGCCACGAACAGCGGCTCGATGTGCTGCACGTCAACGGCGGTCCGGGCGGTGTGCTGCTGCTGACCGATCCCGGCGTGCCGGTGGTGTACTCGCTGTACCACACCTACGAGCAGGTGGCGCGGCTGATGCCAGGTCATGGCTGGAAGGCGCCCGTGACAACAATCGAGCGAGCCGCGTACGGCCGCGCGTCGGTGGTGACGGCGAGCACGCAGTCGTCATCACGATCGCTGACGGAGCGCCTGGGGATCAAGGCGCCGGTGCACGTCATCCCGTGCGGAGTGGATTTCGGTGCGTTCCCATTCCGGCGCGTCGAACGGGATCCCGCCACCGTCTTGTTCGTCGGCCGTCTGGATCATCGCAAGAACCCGGAACTGCTCGTGCGCGCGTTCGCCACGTTGGCAGGGAGTCACGCCGGGGCCCGGCTGGTCATCGTGGGGCAAGGGTCGCTGGAGCCGCGCTTGCGGCGCCTGGCGCGGGAGATCGGTGCGGCGGAGCGCGTGCGCTTCGAGCACTTCGTCGGGCACGACGAGCTGGTCAACTGGTACAACCGTGCGTCGCTGGTCGTCGTGCCGTCGCGGTTCGAGGGATTCGGGCTGTCGGCGGTCGAAGCGCAGTCGTGCGGGGCCTGCGTCGTGGCGACCGACACCGAAGGACTCCGCGATGTCGTCATCGATGGCGAGACCGGCGCGCTCGCTGCTCCGGACCCGATGTCGCTCGCGGAGACGATCGCGCGCCTGCTCGACGACGCACCGCGCCGCCATGCGCTCGGCGCCGCCGCGGCCGAGCACGTGCGCCGCGCGTATGCCTGGGACGGCATTGTGGAGCGTTACGTGCAGATGTATCGGGAAGCCGCAGGCGGGACATCGCGGGAGCGGCGCGCGGACTAGGACGCGCTCGCGGCCAGGCGCATCCGCCACCACCGAATCCATCTTCATGACGATTCGGAGCAGGCCGAGAATGCCTCGCCATGCTGATGCGTTAGCCGCGCCTACGGCGCGTTAGTTTCTACACGAGGCGATTGAGCGGGGAGCGTCCTGCGGCAGGAAGACTTCGTAGACCTCGACGGCGCAGCGACGGGGGACGAGCACAAGATCCGACGATCGCAGCGCTTCGATGTAGCCGGTGTAGAGACGGTGCGAGCGGAGGTCACCGATCGCGACGACGTGTTTGCCGTCCTGGAGCTGAGCGCGCACGTCGGAGACGAGATCATAGCCGGAGCGTTCGGACTTGTTCGGCGTGATGGTGTAGGCGTCAAGCACGGCCTTGCTGTTAAGGTCGCTCACGACAACGACGGGAGCGGCCGTCTGGTACACAACGTCGCGGACCACCTCATGCTGCTTCGTGAGGCGCTCGATGTAAGGAACGCCTGTCTTGTTCGTGAAGGCCTCGCGGATGCCCGCGGTGGCACCGAGAATCGCCACCAACGTCAGCGCAGCGAACGAAAGCGCTGGTGTCAGCCGCATGCGGGGGAGGAGCAGTGCGATCGCTTCGGTCCCGAGGATGGGGCCGATGAGATAGACGGGCAACATGTAGCGCGGATAGCTGCCTGCGAGGGCTGCGCCACCGGTGCCGCCGGCGCCGGGATGTCCAAGGAAGTAGACGATGCAGAACCCCGCGAAACTGATGAGGACGAAGTCCGAGGCGTCGAACACGCCGAACAGGCATTTGACCGCGACACCCGCGACCAACAGCAGGGTCGATGCGAAGCCGATCTGCAGCATGTATGCCGAGAAGAGGTCGCGAAACCCCGCGATCGAGATCGTCAGAAACGACCCGCCCACACCGGATGGAGATTCCTGCCAGCCGCCTGCGTATCCCGTCGAGAACACGCTGCCGTAGAAGTAACGGTTGGAGCACATGAGCCCGATGCCGCATGCAAGAAAGATCGCGCCTCCGGGCAGAGACGCGAGGAGCACCGAGCGTCTGCGGCCCTTGGCTGTGGCGACAAGCACGACGACGGCGATACCGGCGAGAACCGCCGCCACCGCCATGTCGTAGCGCACAGCCATGCCGAAGCCGAATCCGAGGCCGCTGAGCATGCCGCTCATAACGCGAGGCCGCCGCGCGAACAGCGCCAAGCCCAGGACACCGCACAGTATCATCGCGGTTGCAATGACATTTTCGACGGCGAGGCCCGACGCATAGACGATCATCGGGCTTGCGGTGAGGCAGAGAACGGCGCACCCGGCGGCGGCGAGCATGTTCCCGGTCTTCAGCTTCACGATAGCCGCGGCGGCGAGCGCGGCCAGGACGCCAAAAAGCGGCCCGACCCAGAGCCACGCCGTATCGGACACGAGAAACGCCGCTGCGTAGACAAAGTAACCGCCCACCGCCTTGCGGGGCACGATCTGATCGCCGATTGCGGTGGTGCCCGGCGGCACGTGCGACGGATCTTCGGCGAAGAAGCTGTCGCGGATGACCAGCGATCCATGCTCCGCCAGGTGGCGGCTCGTCATGAGGTAGCCGGTCTCATCAGGATGAAGAATCCACGCGGCGCGAAACACGTGGACGTTGCGGGGCATGATGAGCGACGCCGCAACGACGGCCGCCGTAATGATCGCGGCCACCAGCAGCCAATGAAACAACAACGTCTTATGCGCGACGGCCGGTACCGCGACGAGAACGACCGCCGAGGTAGCCCCGCCGGAAGCGGAGGTGACCGCCGGACGCGAGTTGGGGGCAATACTGCGCCACACACTCCTGCAGAGCAGAAGCCACAGCCGGCATACGCAACGAACGCTCCGCAGCCGCGGTATCGCTGCTGTTTGCCGTGCTCGGACGCCGAGTTCTTTCGCCATAGTGTGCTCCATCGTGTGATGTTGCCATTCTGCGGGTTCGCCCGGACGCCGGCTATGGGGGGGTTCGCCTAGTTGACCGCGTCAGGGCGCTCAGGTTCGACGGGCCGCGCTGAAACGTTCGCGCCTCGCTCTGAGATCATCGGGGGAACACTGACTGCGTCGCGTGCGCGAACGCCCCAAACTGAAGCAGGTCTTGCGGCCGCCGACCGGCGCCTCGCTGCATCGGCCGCTGCGCACCGAGGAGGCAATGATGGGTCTATACGCCAGCTCGAGCACATCGCCTACGACACGTGACGGCATCGAGCCGTCTGCGGTCGCATCATGGGGCGACTACTATGACTTCAACTTGAGGTGGCCAACCCACGTGCGAAACGTCATCAACCACATACCGTTCCTGTGCGCGATCCGGCGTTTGCGACCGCGGAGCATCATCGAGGTTGGGTCGGGCACGGGCTCTCTCTCGATCTGCATGTCGTACTTCATGAAGCAGGTCGTGTCGCTCGACCTGTCTGACGAAGTGTTGGAACGTGCCCAGCGGAACAACCGGCGAATGCGAGGACGGGTGCAGTTCGAAGCGGGCGACGCCTTCACGCTCGCCAACTTCGCGAATCATCAATTCGACGTGGCAGTCTCACAAGGGTTCTTTGAGCACTTCCAGAACGAAGACATCGTGGCGCTCATTCGGCAGCGACTGCGCGTCGCCCGCCGCGTCGTCTTCAGCGTGCCGAACCTGGCGTACGGGAAGCGCGATCGCGGCGACGAACGATTGATGGACCGGCGCGCGTGGGAGTCGCTGTTGGTGTCGAGCGGGTTCCATATCGAGCGGTCGTCCCAGTACCGGGCGATCGCGAACCGGACGCTGCTCACGCAGCGGCGGCCGTTCGCTCCGACGATGTATCTCGCCGTCATTTCGAGTGGCAAGGCGAACGGCTAGAGCCGTCCCAGGGAGTCGGGGTTGCCGATCGGAGCTAGGCGGCAAGGCTACGCTCAAGGTTCGCCACCGTGCCCGACGCTCGCGGATTCGACGAGGCTCAGCCGCACTCAGGCCACGTCGTGACCTCCGAGACGTTCACAACAGGCCTACTCGCGCGAGCCCAAGCGCAAGCGGAACGGCCACGGCGCACGAAATGGCGGCGGGCAACACGAGCGCTCGGACGAACTGCGGCGGCGCGAAATCACGATTCTGCATCGCGACGAATACGCATACTCCGGCCTCGGCCGCGAGCGTGGCGGACGCCGCGCCACTGAGGCTGTAGCGCGGGATCAAGACGACGTTGAGCGCTACGTTGGCGAAAGCGCCGACGATAGTCGCCGTCAGGTAGGCACGCTGTCGTCCACAGAGCAATAAGTTCGAGCCGAAATACGATGAGAAGCACATCACGCCCGCCGTCACCAGAAGCGGGCGAAGCGCGCTCGCCGCCGGGACGTAGGCGGGGCCGTAGACAACGCGAAGTGCGCCGACGGCGACGATCGGACCGATGATGATTAGCGGCACCGCCAACATCGCCGTGATTCGGAAGTAAACCGTGAGAATGCGGCTGAGGTCGGCGTCCGAGGCGTGTCCTCGCGCCTGCGCCGGCAGAAACCCGTTGCGCAACGCGGCGATTGCCGCGGCGACCGCGAGAACGAACACATACGCCACGTTGTAGCGAGCCAGCGCCTCGCGCTGTCCGAAGGCGCCCAGCATCAGCGAGTCGGCATAGTAGTAGACCGCCGTGAACAGCATCGCGACGCCGAGGGGCGCGGCGGCGACGAACAGCCCGCGCCAGTGCGCGAGGTCAAGCCGTGGCCGCGTCGCGCCGGCCGCACGCATCGCGGCGGGCAGCATCACCACCAGCGCCACGCCGCTCGACGCTGCCACGGCCGCTCCGAACGCGACGACGCCGCCGCGCGAGGCGGCCACCAACGCTGTTAGGCCGACCAGCGTCGAGCCGGACAGGATCCTCGCTATCGCCTCGACCGACGTGCGGCCCGTCGCGCGCAGGAAGGCGCCGGGCGCGACGGCCAGGCCCACGAGCAGCACGCTGATCGCGAGCACGCCGGCGAGCGGCCGCCACGCCCGTGTCACGAGCGATGGCGAGGCTCGTGCCGAAGACCGCCATCGAGGCTGTGATCGCCAGCGCCGCGGTCAGCACGAATGCGGAGCTCAGATACGCCCGTTCGTCTACGCCATCGCACGAGAGGTCGCGCACCATCATGACGGACAGCCCGAAATCCGCCACGATCGACAGGAACGCCACGACCGTCGCGACCAGCGCGTAGGCGCCGAATTCGTCGAGCGTCAGCGCACGCGCGCGCAGCAGCGACACGGCGAACACCGACATACCGCTGGCCGCTTGCGCCGCCGCCAGCCAGCCGATGCCGGACAGCGTCGCCCGGAAGTGCCAGCGCGGAGGGGCGGCATCACCCGCGAGCGTCCGGCCCGCCGCCAACGCCATCAAGCCACCCTCTGCGTCGCCACCGGCGGCGCGCTGCCCGCTAGCGACGCGTATATCTCCGCCGTCGCCTCGGCGATGCGGCCCCACCCGAGCTCAGCGCGCACCAGCCGGGCGTCCGCCTCCAGCTTCGCGCGCAGCGCATCGTCCGTGAGCACGCGGACCAGCGCGCCCGCGAGCGCATGCGGATCGCCCGGCGGCACGACGACGCGCTCGTCTCGCACAAGGTCCGGCAGCCCGCCGACGTCGCTGACCAGGAGAGGGCGGGCGTATGACAGCGTCATGGCGCCGACCGCGGACTGGGCGGCGAAGTTAACGTAGGGAAGCACCACGACGTCCGCCGCAGCGAACATGCGGGCAGCCTCCGCGTCCGGTGCGTAGCCGATGCGCGTCAGGACTTGCGACTCGATACCGAGACTTCGGACACGCTCGCGCGGGTCAGTGCATCCGTCCCAGAGCTCGCCGGCGATGATCACGCGCAAATCCGGAATCGACGCGCGCGCCAGCGCCGTGGCCTCGAGCAGCACATCGACGCCCTTGTACGGGCGGATATTGCCGAAGAAGAGCGCGACCCCGGCATCCGGCGGGAGCCCCAAATCGCGCCGCGCGTCCGCCCGGGTGATGCCGCCGCTCTCGGGCCGGACAGCGACGCCCATGGCAATCACAGAGATGCTGCCCGGATCGACGCCAGCGTCCGCCAGCTCACCGACATTGCGTTCTGAGTGGACGATGATCCGGTGTGCGCGGCCGATGACGACCTGGTTGAGCCAGCGCTTCCATCGCGCCGTCTCGTGCGGGCGGACGTTGTGGACGGTGATGACGATGCGCTTGCCGCGCAGCCGCGCGAGCGTCAACACGACGACGTATGCCGGCGCAAGGAACCAGCTCCACCACTGGGCATGGACGACCTCGCCACCCACTGTCAGGCCCGCCCAGATCCACGAAAGCGGGTTGTACCACGTGAGCGTGCGCTTCGCCGGGACGGGCGTCCACGCGTCGCCGCCGGCTTCCGGCGCGCCGCCAGGGTAGGCGAAGCGAGGGTAGAGACTGCTGAATCCGAGTGCTTCGACATCGACATCGGCGCGATCGGCGAGCGCGCCGAGCAGGTGCATCGTGTACGGCGTGATGGCACGCTGCGGCGGGAGCGAGCTTAAGACGGTGACCTTCACGTCAGGCGGCACGCGAGGCCGGAGCCGCGGACGGGACGGGCGGCACGCGCCGGGCGTCGTGCTCGTGCTGCCGGCCCTGCAGACGCGCGTTCGTGCGGTCGGCGGCGCGCAGCACCTCCATATCGATGCCCATGGCGCGGGCGAGGTCGAGCAATGACTTGCTGTCCTTCGGCAGGCATTTGCCGCCGTACCCGCGGTACCCGGAGTCGAGCACGTCCATGTGCGACCCGCCGATGCGCGCGTCCGCGGCGACGATGTCGCGGACGTGCGCGTAGTCGATCTTCATGCGCTCGCAGAGGTCGAAGACCTCGTTCGCGTAGCTCACCTTCACCGCCAGGAAGGAGTTGGCGGCGTACTTGGCCATCTCGGCCTCGCTGGCGGGGCAGATGCGCTCGAACGGCGCGCGCGGCAGCAGCGCGCATCACCCGCGTGCGCCTCGCCGGCGCTGGCGGCGGTATAGCCGACGATCTGGCGGTCGGGGTTGACGAAGTCGTCGTACGCCGTCGCCTCGCGCAGGAACTCCGGGTTGAACATGAACCGGTGCTGCGGATAGCGCTCCTGCAGCAGTTCCGTCGTACCGGGCAGCACCGTCGACTTGATGACGACGGTCTTTGGCCCGCGCACGCGCGCGACGGCATCGAGCAGGAAGCTGTCGTCGAAGCCGCGCCCGGCGTGTACGGCGTCGGCACGCAGACGAAGACGACGTCGGCGTCGTCGATCGCGTCGATCGACGCGTAGTCCCTTCGGCGGGTCGTACACGCGCACGTCGCGCCCTTCCGCCTCGAAGATACGCGAGCAGCGAGCCGCCGACGACGCCCGCGCCGATGATCCCGATCGTCTCCGTCGCCTCACGCCGCATGTCTCTTCCTTCCAGCCTGTCCTCGCTCCGTCCTCGACGTCTCGGCACTGCGCGTCGATGCGACGGAGCGTGCGTTGCCGCGGCGCGCTGCGGCTCGCGCGCGGTCTGCCTTCATGCGGAACAGCACCTCTTCGATCATCCGCCGGTTCCAGCCGATGGCCAGTCGCGAGCATGCCGGTGATGAACATCTGCCCGCCGATGAACCACAGCGCCGCGCCGATGACGAGCGACTGCACGTGGCCCTGCGCCTCGCCCTCGCAGCACGAAGTAGCCGTAGCGCGCGAACGGCACCGTGCCGAGCGCGAGCAGCAGCGCGCCGAGCATGCCGTACACCTGCATCGGCCGGTACAGCAGGAAGCTGCGCAGGATCACGCCGCCCGCGCGCCACGACGTGGCTGGCGATGCCCTTGATCAGCCGCGACGGCCGCGCGACGTGCCGCGCCGCCATCGGCACGTTGACGATGCGCAGCCGCTGGTCGAGCGCGTTGATCAGCGTCTCGTGCGTGTACGTGTGGTCCGACAGCACGTTGAGCTTCATCGCCGCTTCGCGGCGTGTACGCGCGGAAGCCCGTCGAGACGTCGACGTCCGGCAGCCGCAGCAGCGCGCTGCATGATGTAGTTGGCGATCTTGTTGCCGTACTTGTTCGCCGCGCTTCATCGGCAGCTCGTCGATGAGCCGGCTGCCGATGGCGATGTCGGCTTCGCGCGCGAGCAGCGGCGCGACCAGTTCGGGGATGCGCGTCTGGTCGTAATGGTTGTCGGCGTCGGTGTTGACGATGATGTCGGCGCCGCGCGCGACAGGCCTCCTGGAGCGCGGTCTTGAACGTCGCGGCGAGCCCGCGGTTGAGCCGGTTCGAGATCACGTAGTCGGCGCCCGCGCGCAGCGCCTCCTCGACGGTCTCGTCGCGCGAGCCGTCGTCGATGACGAGCACTTCGACGCGGTCGATGCCGTCCATCTGGCGCGGGATCTCGCGGATCACGGCGCCGATGGTCGGCGCTTCGTTCAGCGCGGGGATGGTGACGATCAGCTTCATGCGGGACTCCCCCAGCCTTGTCCTCTGCCCGGAGCATCCAGTTTCCGCTGGATCAGGTTCGCGTTCACTCGGTGGAGCCCCTACGCGGGGACGGACGAACCCCGAAGCGGGTGTAAAACCTTGCTACGGTGCGCCCAGGTCGATGCCCGCGATCGCCGCCCGCCGCTCGCGGTCGGACAGCCCGTGGTCGGCGTCGGTGACCCGCAGCGGCGTGCCGAGCCGCCGCTCGATCTCGGTCGCCGGCAATCCGGTCTCGCGCTGGAGCGCAGCCAGGGTCGCCGGCGCCACCACCGTCGAATGCGCGACCGGCCGCAGCGCGGAGCGGTCCACCGAGAACACGAAGAGTTGATTGGCCGGCGAGACGCCTTCCGCGTGCACCAGCTTGAACGCGGGATGCGCGCTGAAGTAGTCCGCGTACGCGATGGAGCTGAAGACGACGTTGTCCCCGGTCAGCACGACGTAGTCGATGTCGTGAGCCGCGATGTACTCGAGCAATTCCTGCTGCGAGAGTCCCACCCAGTACCCCTTGCCGGGGAACTGACCCAGGTACAGCCATTGGTCGCGAGGCCGGCCCGGCCGCTGATCGAGGTCGCCCCATCGGAACATGTTCGAGCGCGGCGCCAGCAGGCCCTCGCGCTCCGGATCGACGTTGACACGGACCGTCGGCATCTGCCGGATCTCGAAGCGTGCCTGAGTGTTGACGTGGAGGCTGGAGAAGTACAGACGGCTCGTCAGCACGTGCGCGCCGGCGGGAAGGTTGGCGTCCATCCAGGCCGCGATGTCGCGCGCGAACGGGTTGTCCCACGAATCGGCGCGCACGTCCCCGGTCGAGGCGCGCTCGTTCTCCGACAGGAAGGTCGAGGCCTCGTGCAGTGCGAATCCCGCGCTGACGGCGATGAGCGCCGCGAACAACAGCACTTCTCCGGCCGGTTCGCGGATGGCGCCGCGCAGCGCCCGCAGACCATCGGCTACGGCGATGCCGAGCACGAGGTACGAGAGGTACACGAGCGGCAGTGCGTCGCGGAGTTGCAGGCCGCGGTTGGCGGCGAACAGCGCGAACGGCGCGAAGAGCAGCGCCGCGCCGGCGATGAGACGGCTCGCGTCATCGCGCCGCGTGACCGCGCGCCAGGCGAGCCATGCCCACGCCGCGACGATGAGGAAGAACGGCTGCGCCGCAGGCGCCACCGAGGTCAGGTAGCGCGGCACCGACGACCAGTAATCGTTCGGGTACCCCCACGATGAATAGCGCGTCAGGCCATAGAGCATGAATGCGCCCCACACGACGACGAGCGCGGCTGCCGCGGGCGCGGCCAGCCGTGGCGCGCGGCCCGAGGCTTCGCGCGGCAGGCGGGGCCACAGCCGGAGCGCCGCGGCGAACACGGCCAACGACAGCGCGACCGCCACCAGCATGCCGATGGTGCGCGCGCTCATCAATCCGAGCATGTAGAGCTCGGCCCGTTTGCATCCAAAACCAGATCCACCAGGCGAGCGTCCCGCCGATGAACGCGAGAGCGAACGCCAGGGCGCCGCGAGCGCCGTCGGCGTTCCGCAGCGAAGGCGCCGCGAGCCAGGCGAGCGCGCCTAGCGGCGCCCACTGCACCGCGGATTCCTTCACGAGGAACGCCGCCGCCAGGCACAGCCCGGCCGCGGCGCACCATCGGACCGCGGCGGCGCGCGTGGCTTCGTGCAGCGCGAGCAGCGCCAGCAGCATGAAGGCGCACTGCATCGGGTCGAGGTACAGCGTCGTGCCAAGGCCGTTCAGGAACGACGACGCCGCGGCGGCCATGCCGGCGACCGCGCCCGCGAGCGCGCCCGCCATCCGCCACGCAAGCAGCATCAGCAGCAGCGCGTTGACCACGACGACCGTGCGCGTGACCGCGTACGCGGCATCGGGGCCGCCGAGTCCGACGGCCGGCGCCAGCAGCAGCGGGAAGAGCGGCGCGCGATGCGTGATCGGCTCGCCGGACGGATACGTCATCCCTTTGCCGTGGGCGATGTTGTACGCCTCGGCGAGATAGAGCGACTCATCGGACGTGAGGTTTGCCGGCTTCGCGAACAGCACGGGCAAGACAAGCAGTGCGATGGCGACCACCGCGAGCGGCAGCGCCGAGATGCGCAACGACGCCAGGCGGGCGCCGTGCGGGACGGGGACGGCCTCGACAGTCATGCCGCCGCCTTCAGCGGCCGCGAGCCGACGGCCCCGGCCGCCGCGTCGTAGGCGGCGAGTGTCGCTTCGGCGCAGCGGCTCCAGGTGAACCGGCGGGCGCGCTCGAGCCCGCGCTCGCGCAACTCGGCGGCGCACTCCGGCTCCGTGGCAACGCGTAGCATCGCGTCGGCGATCTGGGCCTCGCTGCGCGGGTTGACGATCAGCGCCGCATCACCCACGACCTCCGGGACGCTCGACGCGTTCGAGGCGATGACCGGGCAGCCCGACTGCATCGCTTCGAGCGGCGGAAGGCCGAAGCCCTCGTACAGCGACGCGTAGACCGTGGCGGCCGCCGCGGAGTACAGCGCCGCGAGGTCGTCTTCTTCGATCCGGCCCGGCATGTGGATGCGCGCGCGATACGGCGAGCATCGCGCGGCGTCGCGGACGTTGTCCGCCTGCCAGCTCAGCCCGCCCGCAAGCACCAGGCCGACGCCGGGCATGAGGCTCGCTGCGCGCTCAAACGCGCGGATGACGCGCACGAGGTTCTTGCGCGGCTCGATCGTGCCGAGGCACAGCAGGAATCGCTCCGGCAACTCGTAGCGCCGGCGGACGCCGGCGATGCGCCCTTTCGGCTGCGGGCGGAACGACTCGGCAGCCGCGAGATGCGCGGTGGTGACGCGCTCGGGCGCGATGCCGAGCAGGCGGATCACATCGCGGCGCGTGTGCTCGGAGTCGGTGACGATGTGGCCGGCGCGCCGCGCCACCAGCGGCAGCGCCGCGCGGTGCCACAGCCAGCTCCCGAGCTGCATGCTGCCGCGGCCGAGCACGAACGGCGCCATGTCGTGGATGGTCATGACGCGTGCGTAGCCGGCCGGCATCAGGAACGGCGGCGCGTGATACGTGTCGTGCACGAGGTCGAAGCGACCCCGCAGCGCGAGCGGCAGTTGGATCTGCTTGCGCGCGAGCTTGTTGCCCGCGCCGCCGTATATGAACTGGCGCGCGCCTCGGTACGAAGCGTCCGCGCCGCGATGCACGTACGTGATGTCGCGGTCCGTGCCCGCCTCGCGGAGCCCGGCCATGAGCCCTCGGATGTAGGTGCCGATGCCGGCGCTGCCGTTGTCGATGCCGTCGGTGATGATGCCGATGCGCATGTCAGGCGGCTTCGGCGCGCGGCGCTTCGGCGGGCTCAGCTTCGTCCGCGACGACCGGTTCCGGCCTGCGCATGAGCGAGAGCCGCCGTGCGGCGCTCCGCGGCTGGCGCACCGTGGCGAGGTACATCGTCGCCGTGTCGCGGCGGCCGAACGAGAGCAGCCGCTGGCGCGACACCGGCCGGTAGTCGCAGGATTCGACGATCTCGAACCCGCCGCCGAGCAGGACCGCGTCCCACTCGTCGCGCGTCATCAGGCGCTCGTCACCGCGGTCCTTCCGGCCGTACGCGCGGTTCGGCACGCTGAACACGACGTGGTTCGCGACGCGGAGCTGCTGGCGCAACAGCGCGACGATCTCGTCGTCCTGAAAATGCTCGAAGAACCCCTGCGACATCGCGACGTTCGAACGACCGGGGCGCGAACTCCTGCAGAGAGAACGCGTCGCCCGGTTGGAAGCGCGCGCGGCCGCGCAGCCGGCGGTTGTTGCGCTCCGCCCGGGCCAGCACCTCGGCCGACAGGTTGACCGACACGACGTTCTGCGCGAAGTAGGACAGGAAGATGGCGAGCGAGCCGGTGCCGGATCCGATTTCGAGGATGCGCGCCGGCCGCAGCCGCCGGATCGCGTCGAGCATCTGCGCGTGACAGAGCACGTTCTTGACGTGCGCCGGCCACGAGAGGTTGAAGCGGTAGTAGTGGCTCCACGACGGGACCGCGCCGTCGCGCGTGTCTGGGGCGCCCTGCGGCCCGATAGGTGCTTGGTACATGTGCGCCTCCGTGCGCGATACCGGCGCCGACGCGCCGGCGCTGCGGTGCCGCGATCAGTCTCCACTTCGGGCGGGTCATCCGGCACTCGGGGTTTGCACTAGGAAGTGCCCGCGGAACTCTGGATCGCGCGACGGCGTCGGTAGCACAGCGAAGAGAGCCCTCGCCGGAGCGAGGGCTCTCTTCAGCTTGCTATTCGGTTGTCAGCTTACTGGCGGCGGTTCGACGATGCGACCGTGGCGCCCGCACCCGCCAGGATCAGGCCGGCAACGCCGAGCACGATCGTCAGCGAGCCAAAGCCGCGGGCAGTACCGCTCGGGCCGTACCCGGCGTTCGGAAGGGCGCCCGCACCGGCCTGGCCACCGGCCGGGTTCGTCGCCGGCTGCGTGCCGTTTGTCACCGGCGACTCGATCGGCGACGCGGGCGGGTTGCTCGGCGTGGTCGAGTAGTCGGGCGGCGTCAGCGAGCCCGGCACGCCAATGTTCGCCGGGATATCGGTGGCGGCTCCGGTTGTCGTCGTCACGGCCAGACCGCTCACGAGCAGAACGGATGCTACAACGGCGGCTGCGACCCCAAGGATCGCCGTCTTCGACTTGAACATTCTCCCAACCTCCTTGTAATGCGGGCCCGTGTTCAGGCCGCCAGGAGACGCGCCCGATGCCAATGAACCCTGATCTCGCATGATGGTCGGCCCGCCACCCGGGCGACTTTAGGCCTGGCAGCGTCGCGATCGGCAAAAAAGACAGAATCTGGTGGGCGGCTCTCTGCGCTTCGCCCAGATGTCGGCGCATTGGCCGCGCAAGATGCGGCGGTTCCCTCACCGCACGTTACGCGGACAGCGGCCTACGCTTCCGGGGTCGCACGCGATCAGCAGGGGGAGAGGCTCATGCCACGCGCACTCATTACGGGCATCACCGGTCAGGACGGGTCCTATCTGGCGGAGCACCTGCTGACGCTGGGATACGACGTATCCGGCATGGTGCGGGGACAGAACAACCCCAGGCGCCCGGCCGTGGAGCGGCTGCTGCCGGACGTGCGGCTCGTCGAAGCCGACCTCCTCGATGAACGGTCGCTGATCGAGATGTTGCGCCAGGTCCAGCCGGACGAGGTGTACAACCTGGCGGCGATCAGCTTCGTGCCCATGTCGTGGGGCCAGTCGGAGCTGACGGCCCAGACAACGGGCCTCGGCGTCATGCGGCTGCTCGACGCCGTGCGCATGACGACGGCCGCGTCGCCGTCCCGGAGCGGCGGCGGCGGCGATATGCGCGTGTACCAGGCATCGAGCAGCGAGATGTTCGGCCGCGTGCGCGAGACGCCGCAGAACGAGTTGACGCCGTTCTACCCGCGCAGTCCGTACGGCGTCGCCAAGACGTTCGGGCACTACATCACGGTCAACTATCGCGAGAGCTACGGCCTGTTCGCGTGCAGCGGCATCCTCTTCAACCACGAATCGCCGCGGCGTGGCGCCGAGTTCGTGACACGGAAGATCAGCATCGCCATCGCACGCATCAAGGCCGGCCTTCAGGATGAGCTGGCGATGGGCAACCTGGACGCCAAGCGCGACTGGGGCTTCGCCGGCGACTACGTACGCGCGATGCACCTGATGCTCCAGCAGCCCCAGGCCGATGACTTCGTCATCGGCACCGGCGAGACGCACAGCGTGCGCGAGTTCATCGACCTGGCGTTCGCGCGCGCGGGCCTCGACCCGGAGCGGTACGTCCACATCGACCCGGAGCTGATGCGGCCGGCGGAGGTTGACCTGTTGCTGGCGGATCCCTCGAAGGCCCGGCGCGCGCTCGGCTGGGAGCCATCGGTCGGCTTCGAAAGCCTCGTCGAGATGATGGTCGATGCGGACATGGCGGCCATCGGCGCCGCTTCGGGCGCCGGCGCCACGCCCCCGCGGAGACAGCGCATCGAGGCGTTAGAGGAGGCCATCGAAGAGGTCTCGGCCGACGACGCCGCCAGAGCCGCCTGAGTCGCTCGTTGCATAACCGGCCGTTGGGATCCCACGTGCGGCCAATCGTCGCACGATATGCTGTGCGCGACGCATACGCAGCGAAGGGATCACGCATGGCATCGCCGATCGGACACGGGCTCATTGGGATGACGGTCGCACGCCGCATGGGCGTGCGGTCGAAGGCGGGCCTGGGCGCCGCGGCCTTCGCGGGCAGCCTGCCGGACGTTCACATCATCCTGGGGCTGCTGTTCCACGGCGACCCATGGAAGATCCACCGCCAGGGCACGCATTCGCTGAACTTTGCCGTGACCGCGGGCGCGCTCGCCGGACTGGCCGGCGTCGTGCGCGCGGAGTCCATCGAAGGCGAGCGCGACCTGCTCGCGGACGCGCTCATCGGCGCGGCGGTCGTCGGCTCCCACGTGATCCTCGACAAGGTGCCGATCCCCGCGGTCAAGCGCGGCCCCGTCTTCATCGGCATGAGCATGGCGAACTGGCTCATGGACGCCGCGATCTGGGGTGCCGCGGCCTGGGCGCTCTGGCCCAGGGGAGAGCGCGAGTCTCCCACGGCGTAGCCGGCATCCCCACAGCCGCCGAACCGGCGATTTCCTCATCCGCAGCTTGTCACGCAGGGCGCTCGCCCTCGTTTGGATAGGTGCGCACAGCGCAGCTATCGGTACCCCGCCGATGACACTGCCCCGCCAGGCAGCATTCCTTGTCCAGCCCACGGGCGGCACTCCGTCGCATCGCACTGCCGATGCTCGCCCTCGCGGCCTTCGCCGCGGCTTCGATGGCGTGCGGCGTCATCCCGTTCGTCGAGCAGCCGGCCGCGGGCTACGCGTACGGCTCCGGTGCGCCGTTGCGCGTCGCCGTCGTCGACGAGACGGGCGGCGCCGGCTGGTCGCCGGCGATCGATGCCGCGGTC
Source organism: uncultured Chloroflexia bacterium (assembly GCA_963701135.1). Classification (GTDB taxonomy): domain Bacteria; phylum Chloroflexota; class Dehalococcoidia; order DSTF01; family JACRBR01; genus CAYJMJ01. The sequence goes on along the minus strand of OY969567.1, from coordinate 438,907 downwards.
GCCACGTACGGCGCCGCGTCGCCGCACCTGCTGTTCCGGCGCGACGCAGTTGGCGCAAACGTCGTCATCACGATCCGCCGCTACGTCGATAGCGCCCCCCCGGAGTTGAAGGGCTACCTGTTCCCGGCGGGCGCGGGGGGCTTCGCGGCGGTGTACGACGTCCACGGCACGGCGTGCAACTTCCCGCCGTCGCCGCTGCCGCTCGGCTGCACCGGCGAGATCGCGACCGCCGACGTGTACCTGAACGACATCATCCCGGCCGGCTCCGACATCGAAACGCGCCGCCAGCGGCTGATGCTGCACGAGATGGGCCACTCGCTCGGGCTGACGCGCCACGCCCCGGACCTCGACATCGCGCAGTTGGCGCAGCGCTACGGCTGGCCGGCCGACTAGCGTCTATCGCGCTTCCCGCGAGCAGACAGAAAGAGGAGCCGCGTAAGGCTCCTCCTTCAATGTTGAGTGTCAGACGGATGTTAGCGGCGGACGGCGGCCGGCCACTGGGCCACCGCCGGCACGGGCGCCGCGCGCCCGTTTGCCTGTTCCTGGTGCAGTCGCACCAGCCCCGAGCTGATCGCGAACGCCGCGGCCTGCTGACGGTTGCGCAGGTGGAGCTTCTCGAGAATGTTGCGGAGGTGCACTTTCACGGTGTTTTCCGTGATCACGAGCTGGCACGCGATGTCGCGGTTCGTCGCGCCCTGGACGAGCAGGCGCAGCACATCGCGCTCGCGCTCGGTGACCTTCGCGCGGTCGGCTTCGACGGCGCGCATCTCGTCGTCGCGGCCCTGGGTCAGCGCCGCGAACTCCCGGAGCAGGCGCGATGCGAACGCCGGCGGGATCACCGCTTCGCCCTGCGCGACGCGCCGAATCGATTCGACGAGCCCGGCGACGCTGACGTCCTTCGTAATGTAGCCGTGCGCCCCGGCCTTGATGGCGTTCAGCACGTCCGCCTCCGCGTGCGAGGCCGTGAGCATCGCCACGCGGGTGTTGGGCAGCTCGGCAAGAATGGAGCGGGCGGCCGACACGCCGTCCATTTCGGGCATCTCGACCTCCATCAGCACCACGTCCGGCTGTATGCGGCGCGCCTTCTCGCACGCCTCGACGCCGGTGCGCGCCTGCCCGACGACGCGCATGTCGTAATGCCGCGCGAAGATGACCTTCAGCCCCTCGCGATAGATCTTTTCGTTGTCCGCGACGAGTACACGAATCGGTGAGTTCATCCTCGCTCCGAACTAAGTTGCAGGCTGTTTTCGGGGGTGATTCCGTTCGTCCCGCCCGAGCGGGAACTCAATACCAACGCCCGCTCCGCGACCCGTTCAGCAGGTTCACCACGAGCGCCACGAGCGCGGCGATGAGCAGGAACCAGATGAACGCTCCCCAGTTCACCGCGAACCCGACGAGCCAGAGGAGCACGAGCACGATGAACACAAGCCAGATGAGTGAAGCCATGCGCGTCCTCGCGGTTCAGTCAGTAACGACAGCGGCGAACAGCCGCACACTCCGTAACGGGCTACCGATCAACGTGTCGCGGCGCCGTCCAAGGCCGTCTGCGACTTGCCTGCGCCGATCGGGCTTCGCCCATACTTCGGTGCGCCTCCGGTGTGCGCGCACGGCCGGCGCGACACGACGTAATCTCCCCCAAACTATGCCCCAGGCGACGTAACGGCTGAGGATCGAACGCACAGGGAACATTTCAAATTGGTTGCATACCACCACGGGGCATTGACGCCGCGTGGCAGAGGTTCTCCGGCGCCTGAGCAATTCAGGCGCGGGCGATGCGTGGACGCACGCGCCGGCGAGACCGTTACGCGCGCGCTCCGGCGCCGTGCCGGGCGGGGCGCCGCCGCCAGAGCTTTGTTACTTCGGCGCGTCACGCGTGTTCCATAGCCGTTAGGGCTCCTCGCGCATGATGGGCGCAGGCAGGATTGGCGTGCCCGGCGGCGCCGCTCTGCCGCGGCCGGGTCCAGAACCACGATTTCGACGGCATTGACGAGAGCTCACTACTACCGCCGCCACCGGCTCGGGGCGCGCAAGGCGCGTGGCGCCATCCGCAAACCCGCGATGGCCTTCATCGCCGCGCCGGTGTTCGCCGCCATCGTCGCCTCGTGCGCCGGCTTCGTCGCCACGGGCGCGAACTACTACGCCGGCGTGCGCGCCACGATGGACTCGCCGGAGCAGGCCATCGCGAGCCGTGGCGGCGGCGCGCGCATCTTCGACCGCAACGGCACGCTGCTGTACGAGTACCTGGACCCCGGCTACGGGCGGCAGGAGCCGGTCAAGCTCGATGGCATCTCGCCCCTGATCCAGGACGCGACCATCGCCGCGGAGGACGCGAGCTTCTACGACAACCCCGGCATCAACATGAGGGGCGTCTTCCGCGCCGGCGCGGAGAATCTGAAGCCGGGCGACGAATTCCTGCAGGGGAGCGGCGGCAGCTCGATCACCCAGCAGCTCGTGAAGCAGATCTACTTTACGAACGACGAGCGCCAGGAGCGCTCGCTCGCCCGCAAGCTCCGCGAGGCGACGCTCGCGATCGAGCTCACCCGGAAGTACGACAAGCACCAGATCCTGGAGTGGTACCTCAACGAGATCCCCTACGGCGGCGTGCTCACCGGCATCGAGTCGGCCTCCGAGGGGTATTTCGGGATACCCGCGTCCGACGTGACGCTCGCGCAGGCGGCATTCCTCGCCGGACTACCGCAGTCGCCCACCCGTTATGACCCGTTCGAGCATTTCGACGCGGCGAAGGCCCGCCAGCACGAGGTGCTCGAACTCATGGCGAAGCACGGCTTCATCACGCAGGAGCTCGCGGCCTGGGCGAAGCTCGAGGTGATCGAGCTGCATCCAAAGCCGCAGCCGTTCCTCGCGCCGCACTTCGTGCTGTACGCCGGCGACTACATCAAGGCGACACTGGGCGAGAACGCGCTGCTGCACGGGGGGCTCGACGTCTGGACGACCCTCGACCTCAACCTCAACACGAGGGCGAACGAGATCCTGGAGCAGAACCTGCAGACGTTCGAAAAGTCGACGGACGGCCACAACGGATCCGTCGTCGTCATCAACCCGCCGACGGGCCAGATCCTGGCGATGGTCGGCAGCCGCGACTACGCGCGCGTCGATGTGCAGGGCGAGGTGAACAACGCACTCGCGATCAACTCCCCCGGCTCCACGCTCAAGCCGTTCACCTACGCCACGGCGTTCATGCAGGGCTGGGGACCCGAGTGGCCGATCGTCGATACGCCGATCACCTACACGTCGGCCGGCGAACCGCCGTTTACGCCACGCAACCCGGACGGCAGGTCGCACGGCGTCATTCCCCTCCGGCTCGGGCTCGGCAACTCGTTCAATATCCCGGCGTTCAAGACGATCCTCTGGGTCGGCGTTGACAACATGGTGAACACGGCGAAGGCGATGGGGATCACGACGCTCGACCGCCAGCTCGGACCGGCGGTGACGCTGGGCGGCGTCGATGTGAAGCTGCTGGACATGGTGTACGGCTACAGCACGTTCGCCAACAACGGCATCATGGCCGGCGTGCCGGCGACGGAGGCGCTGCCGGCCGGAAACCGCAAGCTCGATCCGGTGCCGGTGCTGCAGGTGCGGAATCGCGCGGGCAAGATCCTCATCGACAATACGACGCCGAAATTCGCATCCGTGATCGCGCCCGAGTACGCGTACATGATCACCGACATCCTCTCGAAGGACGAGAACCGCCAGATCACGTACGGCGCTGGCAGTAACCTGAACATCCCGGGCTGGAAGGTGGCTGTGAAGACGGGCACGAGCGAGCCGTACGTGAACAACCACTACATCGGCGACACATGGACGTTCGGCTACACGCCGGACATCGCGGTCGGCGTGTGGGTGGGGAACACGGACAACCACCCGATGATCAACATCTTCAGCACGACGATCGCCGGGCGCACGTGGCACGACGTGATCGTCGCGGCGCTGGAGGGGCGCACGCCGCGCGATTGGGTGCGGCCGGATGCCATCGTCGAGGCGACGGTGTGCGTGCCGAGCGGCATCGTCAAGCGGCCGGGCATGAACTGCCCTTCGGTGACCGGCATGTTCGCGAAGGAAGCGCTGGCGAAGCAGGATGACCACTGGTGGGGCGGCCAGCCCGTCGAGACCGCGGTTGGCGCAAACGTGGGGCAGGTGCCCGCCGGCATCACCGGCTGGAAACGCTACCTGGCCGGCGAATATCTTCGGAGCTTCGGCGGCCAACGCGCACCGCAGCGCGTCAACGCGCCCGCGAACACGCCGCAACAGCCGCCGCCGCCGCCGCCGCCCGCGCCGCAACCACCAGCGCCGCAGCCACCCGCCGCCGCTCCCGCGCCGCTGGGGCCGGGGCGCGGGCGCGCACGCTGACTCGCAACCAGATTGATACGGCGGCCCTTCGGCTGTATTCAGCGCGTTTCGCACCGTCGGTCATAGTGATCGACACCCAACGAAGAGACCGACTGAACGGCCACGGAGGTGGACAATGTGCGTTTCATGCGGATGTGGCAAACCAAACGATGACCACGGCGATAGCCGCCACATCACGATGAGCCAGATCGAGGCAGCCGCGGGCGCCGCGGGGATCTCGGTCGATGATGTTGCCGAGAACATCGTAGAAGCGACCGGCGCCGGCGAGGCGCACGATGCGGGCGACGACGGCGAATAATCGATCGCGCGCGTTCGTGACGCCGGTGGGCGGCGTGTGAGAGCCAGCGGTATTTGCGCGCTGCCGCCGTTTGCCTCCCCGCCTTCGATCCTGCATCACCTCGCCGCGCCGCCGCGGGGGGGTGCGTAGGGGTAAGCGTGAGGGCAGGCATGGATAATTCTACGGCGTACATTTGTTCGCAGCAGAATCAGAATCTACTCCCATTCGCTTGGCGCTGAAGGCGACACGTGTCAAGATAGGTCGCGCCCTGCCGATCTACAATGGAGGACGACGATAGGGAGGCAGGTACGATGTCCAAGCCCACGACCACAACCGGCACGGACGTGCGCGATAAGATAGAGTCGATCCAACAGCGAATGGCCGACGTGTCCGAACAGCAGGCGCTTGCAGCGCTCGGTGTCGATACCACGCCGATCACAAAGGGCGCGGTGACTAGCCGCACCTTCCGCTTCGAGCTAACGGAGCCAGACGAACGCGCCGCATCTGCGTCGACACAAACAGCCTCCTCGCCGGCCTAGCGTCCCAGACGGGCGCCAGCGCGCGCGTTGTCCGGAACATCGGTGCGCGCAGGGTCCAGTTCGTTTACTGCGACGAGATCAGAGACGAGTATCTCCGCAAGGCCAAAACGGACGCCAAACTCGGAGCTCTCTTCGCGCGCCACAGCGTGACCATCGAGGAGGTCTGCGACGCAATCGAAAACATCTGCGCAATCGGCGAGCGGATCGAATTATCGGGCGAGGCTCCGCCGTGTGCGGACGATAGCGACCGCATCTACCTCCACTGCGCGGAACTGTCGGGCATCGATTACCTAGTGACATTTGACCATGATCTGCTCGATGTCGGTGTTCAAGGCGGAACGCAAATCGTCACGCCGTCCGGTTTACTACAAGTAACCCGGAGTACGGGAGAAATCGCGAACTGGTGCGATTAGGACTCTGAGGCGTCGGGGGCGCCCGCATCGTCAGCGCGGGCGGCATCGGCCGGTCCTTCGAGGGGCTCGACGTATAACGGTAGCGTCTTCCGGTGCTGGCCATCGACCAGGATGTGAAACTCGTAGTCGTCCGGCTTAGGGAACTCAGCGTTCATGAAATTCAGCACAAGCTGCACGGAGCCCGGCCGCATCTTCGGCTGCCGAGTCGCAGTGAACCCTCCCTCAACGTGAGGCCCCATCCGTCTACCGTCACGATCCCACAGCTCGATCTCCAGCTTATGGGGCCGTTCGCATTCCGACGGATGCAGCTTTAGTTTCACGACGAGTGCGAGGAAAGGATGCCGCGCCGGAAAACTCTGGGCGAAAATGCGATCGATGCCGCCTCCCAACACATACATCTTTCCGTCGGGAGCAGCCTGTGCGCCATCAGCCAGAAACGCGAACTCAACTTCCATGCGGCCTAGTCTAACCTACTTGACACGGGTATGGGGATAGCCGCCCTGTTGAGGTTCTACACTCGTCAGTGTGGATTGAGAGCAGGAGGCTGAACAGAAAGGCACCTGGTGTTCCTGTAGCCTTGGGCTGATCAAAGACGCCAGCAACAGGAAGGAGGCCAGGTGCTGTCTCAGGCTATCACGGTGCAGTTACGACTCCCAGGACTCGCGGTGTGGGGCGTGGAAGAGCGCGATGACGCGATCGAGGTCGTGGCCCAGTACGCGGCTGCGGAGGCGCCGTGTCCGCGGTGCGACCAGCCGGCGTGGCAGGTGCATCAGGTGCACCGCCAGTACAAGCGGGACGCGCAGCTCTGGGGAAAGCAGGTCTGGATTCTGCTCTGGAAGCGGCGCTTTCGCTGTCGCACCTGCGGGTGCATCTTCACCGAACAGGACGCGGCGTGCGGGCGCCGACGGCGTACGACCTGCCGGCTGCGTGCGACCGTCGCACGCGACGCGGAGGAAACGCCGGTCCGGACCGTGGCACGCTGGCACGGGGTGAGTGAGGGGCTCGTACAGCGTAGCTGGCTGGAGGCGCATCGCTCCCCTGCGACACCGCCCAAACCGCACGTGTTGATCGGTCTCGACGGCTTCTGTGTGCGTCGGCCGGGCGCGATGTGGACGGGCCTCTGGGACCTCCAGACGCGGCATCCGATTGCCGTGGTGGCCGGAGAACGGAAGCTCGACGTGGAGAGGATGCTGGAGCGGCACGCCGCGCGAGACGCGGTGCGGGCCGTCAGCATCGACCTCTCGGAGGCGTACCGGCAGGCGGTGCAGCTGGTCCTGCCGGACGCGGCGATCGTCGCCGACAAGTTTCACGTCATCGCGCTTGCCGGCCGCGCCCTCCAGGAGGTGCACGGAGAGACGCGCCGGCGCGGCAACGTCGCCTGGCTGCTCCAGCGCGGCGTCGAGCGGCTGCACGCGGCGGACAAGCTGCGGCTGGCTGCGGCGCTGCGGCAGGACCGCGCGCTCACGACCGCCTGGACGCTCAAGGAAGAGCTGCGCGCCGTCTACCGCGCGCCGACGCAGGCCGCGGCGGAGCGGGCGCTGTCCGCGTGGATCCACGACGCAGAAGCAAGTGGCCTACGGCCATTCGTGCGCACCGCGCGCACGCTGCGCTCGTGGCGCGCCGAGGTCCTGAACTACTGGCGGTATCCGATCACGAATGCCGTGGTCGAGGGCAAGCACAACCGCGTGAAAGTGCTGAAACGGAGGGCGTACGGCTACCGGAACAACCAGACCTTTCAGCTCAGGATCCTCAACCTAATCCACACTGATTGACGGAGAACCCCTGTTGACGCGGTGGTTGTACTCGTGAGCCCGCGTTGAGACCGGAGCTGGCGCGGCAACACACCCTTGCGGTGCTTGCGCGCGACGGGCGCTCGCGTCGAGTCATTGCAACCCATGCGCGACTGCCGAACGTCTTGTTAGTCACCTGCAACGCACCTTTAATGCACCGTTAGCCGAGGCGCGCGCCCGCTCGTCTAGGATGATGCGGCCGTCCAGGGATGAGCAGAAAGGCAGCGCTGTGAACAAGACGACACCGGCCCGCCGGCTCAACATCGCACGCCGCATGACGCCGGCCACCATGGCGGACATCGAGTACTTCTGCCGCGGCTGCAAGGGGCATTACTCACGCGTCGTACCTGTCGAGAAGTTCTGGCAGACCGCGTGCCGTTGCGGCTCGGCCGACCTGCTGATCTATTCCGTATCCGGCGAAACGGCAGCCCCGCTACGAGCGGGCTGAAGTGGACGAACGAGAGCCTCCATCGTTGATGGAGGCTCTTCCCGTCGCGGCAACCCGTTCCCCGCAGGGGATCAGGTGGTCATCCCCAAATCCTCCGTCTCGACTCCGTCGACCTGCACCGCCGCATCGCCGGGCGTCTCCTCGGCCGGGATCGCCAGCATGTAGCCGATGCCCTGGAACGTCTTGATGAGCCTGGGCTTCGACGGATCTTCTTCGAGCTTGCGGCGAAGGCGTGAGACCCAGACGCGCAAGTACTGCAGGTCGTCGCGGTACTCAGGGCCCCACACTTTGCTCAGCAATTCGGCATTGAGCATGATCTTGCCCACGTTCGCCGCCAGGTGCTGCAGCAACATCCACTCCGTGCGCGTGAGCGTCACGATCTTCCCCTCGCGCTTCACGAGACGCCGGTTCAGGTTGACCTCGATATTGCCGACGCGGACGATGTTCTCCGTGCCCGAGGAGCCCACCGATCGGCGCAGCACGGCGCGGACCCGCGCGCTCAGCTCGTCGGGGCTGAACGGTTTGGAGAGATAGTCGTCGGCGCCCAGCTCCAGGCCGCGCACCTTGTCGCTCTCGCTGCCCTTCGCGGTCAACAGGATCACGGGGATGCTCGATCGCTCGCGCAACCGGCGCATCACCTCGAGCCCCGTCATCTCCGGCATGACGATGTCCAGGAGCGCGATGTCCGGCCGCTGTTCCTCGGCCGTGCGAAGCGCCTCGTCGCCGCTCGCTGCCGTAACGACGCGGAATCCCTGGGTCGAGAGTTCGAGTTTGATCAGGCGGAGGATGCCGGCTTCGTCGTCGACCGCGAGGACCAGTGGTTCCGTGCTCATGATGCGCTCTCTCCTTGACGGGAACTGCCGTGCACCCGCAGGGGATCTGGCGCGGGCAGTCCTCGCGACGGATAGCTCCCCCGGGGTTGTCTGGACGAGTTGTCGGCACCGGGCCCGGGCCACCTAACCAGGCCGGCATCATTTTCGGCGAATCCGCGCCCGCGCGTCATCCCACAATTGTTTGGAAGGCGTGCAGATGCGGTGCAGGGGCGTTATCTGATGCTAACAGCTACCTGGTGTTACGAGTCGCAAACCATCGCGGATCGATGTTGCAAATGCATAACAGGAACCACGCCAGCCGTAACACGCCCGACCGGTGGCGAGGCGCGCGCACCACACGCGGCGCGGTTGCCAGACGATCGAAACCTGCCGCGCCGGACCGCGTCAGCCGCGGGCTACAGCGCTGGGCGTATGATGCGCCTGCCGGTCCGACATCGAATGACGGTACCAGAGGCGTTCGGCGCGCCAGCCGCACAGTCCGGGCACGCTGGCAACGCGCAAGGCCGTCAGGAACTACGCCATCAGCTTCCCTGCTCCCGCGGATAGGCCGGGCCAACGGTCCGGCTTTTCCGCGTGCGGCGCGACGCATTCCACGTGTCGTGACGCGCGGAGCATCGCCACAGCATTGTCACGCACCCTCACGGCCGCGTGACGAATCGGCGAAGCAGCCGATGTCATCATGCAGGCGGCAACGGACGGCCGCCCGCACCGGCGCCGGACTGTTGCGCCATCTCTGATTGACGATGGTGTTCCGGGGCGAACCGAATATGTACGAGGCGATCTCACTCCGGGCCGTTGCCGCCACCGCAGGCACGCGACGCATCGCCGTAATCGATGACGACATCCGATACATCCGCATGGTGGAGTGCATCTTGAAGTCGGAGCACATGCAGGTGCAGCCGGTGACGACGCTCGACGTTGAAGAGGCGATGCGCGTCATCGCGGAGCCGGCGTGTGACGCCGCACTCGTGGATGTGTACATGTACGGCAACGCGCTCGGGTTCACGTTGATCGAGCGGCTGCGGCAGCATCCGCCAACGGCCGCGCTGCCGATCATCGTCGCGAGCGGTGCGCGCAGGGAGTTGGGGCGGCGGGTCGCGTTCCTGCGGCAGCACGGGTGCTTCATCCTCGTGAAGCCGTTTGGAATCGACGACCTCGTCATGAAACTGCGGGCCGCCGCGGCGCCGCCGGCGCCGGCGGCGCACGCGACGCCGTTGCCCATGGCCAGCCACCAGCACGTGGCCGAGACATTTCCGGGAGGTACGTGATGCCGAAGGTAGAGGCGGAAATCGTCGTCCAGGCGCCGGTCGATGTCGTGTACGGCGCATGGCGCAACTTCGAGAACTTCCCGCGGTTCATGGACGGCCTGGAGGACGTGCGCGTCTTCGGCTCCGGACGTTCGCACTGGAAGGCCGGGGGCATGCTGGGGACGGACGCCGAGTGGGACGCGGAACTGACGCTCGATCAGCCGAACCGCGCCATCGCATGGCATTCTCTAGAGGGCAGGTCTGTGGTGACCGCCGCGGGCCACGTCGAGTTCTTCGCGTCGGGCGACGCGACGATCCTCGAAGTCTCGCTGGAGTACGACGCGCCGCCGGGCGAGGCGGACGACGTTGTCGCGAAACTCTTTTCTGATCCCGAGGGGCGCGTCGAAGCCGACCTCGAACGATTCAAGGAGGCGATCGAACAGGGGCCGGAGCGTTCCGGCCTCACGTTCAGCGACCCCGACAGATCAGCGCGTGGCTCCATCGGTACACCGCCCGCGCTGGATCAGCGGCTAACTGGCAGGATGCACGGGGACTTCGTTGGGCCAGCCGGAGTCGATGACGCGCCGCCGCGCTCGTACACGGGCGAAGACTTCGGCTATTCGTCGCGCGGCCTGTCCGACGACTGAAAGCCTGCCCGCCGCGCGGCGCTACGAGCAGACCGAGAGAGCGCGCGCGAGCGCGTTACCGAACCCGAAATGCTGCGCAACCCGCAGCGTCGCCACCGTGCGCGGGCTCACCTGGAACCAGTGATAGGACTGGAACGCCCAGTCCAGCAGCGCTGCGGCGTCAGCATCGCGGTCGCTGCTGTGGAGCACGGTGGCGTAGAGCCGGTGACCATCGCGCTCGGCCGATCCGACGAGCGTCCAGCCGGCGGCCTCCGTCCAACCGATCTTCACTCCGTCGGCGCCGGCATACCGATCGAGCAGCGAGTTGCCGTTGTGCAGGCTGTAGTCCGACGGCGGCGACAGGCGGTAATCCCTGGTGCCGACCAGGCTTGCGAAGCGCGGGTCTTTCATGCCGTACCGCGCGAGCAGGGCAAGGTCGTACGCCGTCGAGTAGTGATCCGGGTTGTCCAGGCCGTGCGGGTTGACGAAGTGCGTGTCCTGCAGCCCCAGTTCCCGCGCTTTCTGGTTCATGTGGTCGACGAACGCGGCGTCGCTGCCGTGGGTGCTCTTCGCAAGCTCGATGGCGGCGTCGTTGCCGGAAGGCAGCATGAGGCCGTACAGCAGGTCCTGCACCGTGATCGCGACACCGGGCCGCAGGCCCATGACGGAGCTGCCGGTCATCCGCCGCGCGTCGATGCCGGACACGACGCTGCGGTCGAGATCGCCTCGCTCGATCGCGAGGATCGCGGTCATGATCTTCGTCGTGCTGGCGGGTGGCAGCCGGTCGTGCGCGTTGAGGTCGTAGAGCACCCTGCCTGTCTCGCCATCGACCACGACGGCCGCGTGCGCCGTGATCGGCGGAGGCGCCGCGGCCGCGGCATCGAACGGCACGGCCGCGGCGAGGCGCGATGCCGTCACGCCGGCCTGCCCGCAACCCGGCAGCACCAGCGGCGAAGCCGCCTCCGCGCGCGCAGGCGCGCCCCACGGGAGCGCCATCGCGAGCGCCGCGGTCAGCGCGAGCGCCGCGAGGGCGAGCGTGCCATGTACGATCGTCTTACCGGCTGTGCGGCTGGCGGCTCTCATTATCCTGCCCCTTCATCCCCGCTACACCCCCGCGGTTGACGGTTACTGGTAGAAAATAACGTCCGGCGGCGGATGGAGGGCGAGCGCCTCTTCCTCGCTCAAGACGTGGTCGTCGTACCGGAGGAAGATGTTGAACGAGCGGTGCTCCGCGTATGGGCGCGCCGAGAACATCTGGTACTTCTCCTGCTTCTCCCGCCGGTCGCCGAAGGCGTCCATGTTGAGCACCAGGTCGACGTTCGGCACGACCTGCGTCGCTTCGCCGTCGGTCACGGTGTCCTCCAGGTACTGGTGGATGATCAGCATCTTCGGCGGCAGACCGTCGCGCGCGATGAGGTCCGAGAGGTACGCCTGCGCCTCGTTGATGTCGGCGCCGCTGATGCGGCCGGGCGTCTGGAGCGGCACGCCGCCGGGCCCGACCGCGTACTCCGGATCGATGGCGACGTGGACGCGCGGGTTGTGCAGGTACGGCTCGATCTTCCGCACCTCTTCGGCCACGTTGCCGCGGCCGATCTGGAGGTCGAGGATCAACTGCGTGTCGTAGCGCTCGGCCAGGTCCAGGTACTGCCGGACGACGTCATCGTTCAGGTAGCGCAGGTAGAGGCCGTTCGACGTTGGCTCGGCCTGCACCGTCGCATAGATGAGGTCGAGCGCCGGCACGGCGCCGCGGTCGCCGTTCAGGCTGTCGTACACCGCCGCTTCAGCCTTGACGCGCTGCGCGGACTCCTCGGGCGGGAAGACGCCGAGGATCCCCATGCCGGCCTGTCCGGGCGAGCCGTAGAACACGATGACCTGGTTGCCCGCGAGCAACGATGCAGGCACCGCGGGCGCCGGCGCAGGCTGTTCCTCGGGCGTGGCCGCCGGAGCGTCGTGCGGCGCCTCGGCCGCCGGGGCCGATGCCGGATCGACGGACGCCGCCGCCGGCGGGCCGGAGGCTGGCGGCTGAGGCTGCTGAGCGGCGGTGGGCGGCGGCGCCACGTCGCGCTGCGACGGAGCCTCGCTCACGGAGCGGACGACCGCCGCAGGCGCGACGCTCGTGCTCTGTGTCTTGTGCGAGGGGTGAAGATTGAAGACGCCGAAGAACGGGCCCGCGCCCAGCATGATGCCCAACAGGGCGCACGTACGTACGGTCGGCCGATCGGTCAAACCTGCAATTTCTCCCGAGGTGGATTGGGGTGACGAGGTCAGTGGGTGACTCGCTGACTATAGCGACCGCCCGAGAAGGGAGTCAACGGTTCTGTTATGCGCTGGCGCTCATTGAGATGTTTTTGCGAGGGTGCCCAGAGGTGCTGCGAGCAGAGAGAACGCGAGGAAGTCAGCGATCACGCGCGCATGGACGCCCGGCGCGCCAACGGCCGGCACCCCGCCCTCGATACACGCCGCACAGCGCTCCTTGCTCGCCGTGCGCGCGCGACGACCGCATCCACGTGGAACGACCGGCTCAGTCTCCGGGAGGGGCGGCGGCGCCTGTGTCTTCGACGGCCGCTCGTAGCCCATCGCCAAGCGGGAACGTCAGGACGAACTCGGTCCCGCGCGCCACCGAGCTTTCGAACGAGAGCGTACCGCCCATGCGCTCGGCGATCTGGCGCGAGATGAAGAGCCCGATGCCGATCCCGCTCTTGCGGGCATCGCCCTCGCGGCCGCGGTAGAAGCGCTCGAAGATGTGCGGCTGATCCTCGGGGGCAATGCCCGGCCCGCCGTTCCAGACCGACACACGCACTCGGTCGCCGTCGCTCACGAGCCGCACGCGCACGTCGGGGTCCGCCTGTCCGGCGCCGTACCTCGCCGCGTTTTCGAGCAGGTTGGTGAGCACTTGTCGCAGCCGGTTCACGTCGGCTATCCCGGCGACAGGTTCGGCTGGCATATCGGCCTCGATGCGGACTTCCGGATGGCGCGCGGTCGCCGCCTGCACCTCATCGAGCACGATGTGGCGATAGTCCACCGGCTCCAGGTCAAGCGACAGTTGGTTCGACTCGATCCGCGTAAGGTCCAGGAACAACTCCACGATGTTGACCATGCGGTCGGCCTCGCGGCTGATGGCGTGGATCGCTTCCTCGCTTTCGGGATCGATGCCGCTGGCGGACGCAGTCGTCCGTTTTTCGAGCCATTTGGCGAATCCGGAAAGCGTCGTCAGCGGGCTGCGCAGCTCGTGCGATGCAAACGCCAGGAAGTCGTCCTTCATGCGCGCTTGCCGCAAGCGTTCGGTGATGTCCTGAAACACGACGACGGCGCCGCTCGGCGCGCCATGCACCAGGACAGGCGAGCTTGTGACCTCGAGCTCGCGGCCTTCGTGCTCGCGGCTCCCGAGCGACACGATGCCTGTGCGCGGCAGGTGGCTGGACACGGCGTGACGCAGCACGCAGCGGTGGGCGGCGCACGGCGATCCATCGAGCAGGCGGTGAGGGATGGCCTCGTGCGGGTCCCGGCCCAGGATTTCGCCGTGTGAGATATGCAGGAGTCCCGGAGCAGCAGGATTCACGTACACCACGAGGCCGCGCTCATCGAGCTGGTAGACGCCAACCGGGACCGAGGCGACGATCGAGGCGAAACGGGCGCGCTCACGCTCGGCCTCACTGTAGAGCTGCACGTTTTCGACGGCGATGGCGGCGCGCAGCGCGAGGTCCTGCGCGAGCGCCAGGTCATCCGGGCCGTAGTGATGCCCGGACTCGGCCGACATCAGCGTCAGTGCGCCGAGCACGCGCTCGTGTGCCACGAGTGGTACACAGATGTACGACGTGAGGTGGAGTCCGCGCAGGAGATCCAGGTGCTCCTCGTCGAACGCGAACCGAACGAGCATCTCATCCGGGATGTGCGACACCATCTCCGGTTCGCCGGTGCGGACCACGTGCGGCAGGCCGCGCCGTGCATCGGGACGGGGCGGATACCGGCGAAACAGGTCGCGCGCAAGTTCAGTCTTCTCTGGATCCCTGTGGACGATCGCGATCTCACGAAAGCCATCGTCTTCGCAAAGGTGCACCGCGCACCAGTCGGCAAGTTGAGGGACGCAGAGATCCGCGAGCGCTGCCAGCGTGCTCGAGTAATCCAGCGACTCGAACAACCGCCGCCCCGACTCCGCGGAGATGCGCAGACCTTCTTCGGCACGCTTGCGGTCGCTGATGTCGATCGTCACGCCGCGCATGCCCGCCGGCCTTCCCTCGGCATCGAAGACGACGCTTGCGTACGTCAGCACGTCCAGCACGCGGCCATCGCTCGCGATCCAGCGCGACTGGCACTCGCCCGGCAAGCCGCCGCGGAAGATCGCTTCCATCTCTTGCGCCGCACGGTCGCGGTCGTCCGGGTGGGTGACCGTGCGGCAGAACTCTGGCACAGATATCCAGTTGAAGATGGAGTAGCCGAGCATCGTCTCCGCGTGATGACTGACGAATCGCATAACGTGGCCGTGGGAGGCGGGGTTTCCCTGCGCTTCCCAGACAACGCCGGGCACGTTGGACACGACGTTATCGAGTTGTTGGCGCTGGTCGTCGATCTGCGCCAGAAGACGGCGGTTCCGCAGCGCAAGCCAGACCAGCGTCAGCGCAGCACCCCCGGCGGCCACGCCGGCGAGGATGAGCACGATCTCTTCGCGCTGCTGGAGGCTTCGCAGGTGGGCCTCGACGCCCGCCTTGCGCACGTCGACCGCGTTGCTCAGGCGGAACGACGCGGAGGAATACTCGTCGAGACGGAACGCAGCATCGCCGAAGACGATGCTGTGCGCCTCGTCGGTGTTGCCCGCGTCGCGCGCGGCGACGATGCGATCGGCGACGAAGATGTACACGCGCGCGAGTCCATCGATTTCGCGCGATTCCGCCTCGAATCCCGCGGCGGGCGCGAGGTTCTGCAGCCGCTGGGAGTTCTCCTCGAACGCGATCCTCAGGGTGTCGTACCGCGCTCGCAGGACCGGATCGCCTGTGAGCCCGTAGACGCGCGCCTGCGACGACATCGTCAACACAGACACGTCCAGCCGGCCAAGGCTCACGTCGTACGGTTCCAGCCGGTCGAACAGATCGCGCCGAGCCGAGTCGTTGGCGCGGTTGGTGATGAATGACGCGACGAGGATCGCGGCGAGCGCGCCGGCCGCCAGGGCGGCGGCCCCTGCGGACAAGAAGCTGCCCCAGCGCGAGTGCGTAGAATGCGCCGGCGTCCACTTCGCCTTTGGGTCGGCGTCTAGCCGTGCCATGGAACCGTACGCGCACGATCGCGCTTGCTGAGTCCGTAGAGAGACCGCGGAGCGAGCAGGGGCGCCCACCGCGCCGTACCCACCAGTATATCGCTTATCAACGCCGATATCGTCACAAGTCAAGGCGCACTCAACGTTGTGATCAGACGCGTGACGGCATACACGGTTGCTACAGCCTATCGCCGGACGAAGCACGCGCGTCTTTACACTCCTGCAACGGCGGCTCGCGGATACTGTCGCAATGCGGAAGCGGGAATGCATGACCATGTGCAAAGGAGAGGTGATCGATGCCAGACGCGCTGCAGCTGCTACGCGAGCAACATCGCGACGTGCAGGATCTCTTCCGGCAGTTCGAGCAGAGTGACGGCCGCCGCGAGAAGCGAGACATCGCACAGAAGGCGATGAAGCGGCTCGATGTCCACGCGGAGATCGAAGAGGAGCTATTCTACCCGGCCGTCCGCCAGGGCCGGCAGGAGCACGGAATGGTGAACGAAGCCGAGGAGGAGCACCACGCCGCAAAGCTCCTCATCGCCGAGCTCCGATCGATGAAGCCGGACGACGCGCGGTTCGAAGCCAAGTTCACCGTGCTGGCGGAGAGCGTGAAACACCACATCCAGGAGGAAGAGACCGAGATGCTGCCCCTGGCCGCGGAGGCGGGGCAGGAACGGATGGGCCAACTGGGCCACCAGATGCAGCGACGCACGGAGGAGCTGATGCAAGACATGGAGAAACCGCGGCGCAAGGCTCGCACGACGGCGCGCCCCCGGACAACCGCCTCGCCGGCGTCCGGGGGTAGCACGCGCAGCCGCGGCAGCGGCACGCGCGCAGCCACGACGCGCCGGACGGCGCTCGCCGCCGGCGGGACATCGCGCGCACGCGCGGGCGGCACGGCCACGCGGTCACGGGCGGGTGGCACGAAGCCCCGCGCAAAAACGACCACCGGGCGCGCCACCCCAAAGCGCACGACCGCGCGCGGCACGCCGGCACCCACGCGGGCGGCCGCGGGAGCCAGCCGCTCGACCGGCACGACCGGCATGACGCGAGGCCGCACCACCGCCTCACGCGGGACGGCGCGGTCGCGCGCAACTTCTTCGCGCGCTCCGGGCACATCGAGGGCGAAGCCGACGACCGGCCGGGCGCGCAAGAGCACGGCCGCCGGGAGCCGGACCCGGACCAGCACCACTTCCCGCAGCCGCTAGCGGATCGCGAGCAACGACAAGAATACGGGCTGCGCCGGCGCAGCCCATATTCTTGTCGTGGGCGAACCAGCGTTTCACGAAACGGTGCGCGTCGCCGCGGCGCGGGTCCCGTTTTCGCGCGCCCGCAACGGGGCGGGCTCGCGCGCCGCCTGCGCCGGCGGCCACGTCGCAACGGAGGCGGCGGCCGCCCTGTCGCGCTCCGCGCCACAGTACGGGCAGGCCACCCAGTACGACTTCAGGTTGCGGCGGCATTCGTAACAGGGCGTCTGCAGCGTCGCGCGACAGTACGGACAGGCGACGAAGCTGTCGTCAATCGTCCTGCTGCATTCGGGGCACGTCTTCTCCCGGCCGATCTCATGCAGGAACGCCTCCGCTTCGAGCTGGCGGTTGTACGACTCGACGAGCGGCTCCTGCGGCCGCGCGGCGAGGTACAGCAGCAGTCCGGGCAGGTTGAACACCGCGACCAGCGCGGCGGCGCCGCACTGGACGACCCGGCTGATGCAGCGCGACTGGATGTCGCGATACGTCCACAACACAGCCGCAAGCCACAGCACGGCCACATACGCGGCGATGATAATTCCCGCAACACGAAGCGCATTGAGCAGGACGTTGCTGTCGAACAGGGCGTTGGTCTCCTGGAGTGCAAACATGGGTCCGCTCCTTCGCGCCGCAAGTATGGGACAGGTTCCGTTGCCGCGTCGTACACGCGCCACGACCGCGTGTGCCGGTCATGTCGAAGCGCGGGCCATCGACGCTGCCACAGCGAGCCGCCGAAGTACGAGAGAGGGCGGCGTGCGCCGGCACGACCGCCCCCCGGTCAGCCTGTGATGTCCGCGTCTAGCGGCGGCGGTGAAGTCCGGTCAGGGCGAACGTGCCGCCGGCGAGCGCGAGCAGCATGCCGGCTCCGGCAGCAACCCACAGCAGCGTCCCGTTCTCGGTGCCTGATCCGGTACCGGTGGAAGGCAGCGCCGCGGAGGTCGTGGGCGTGCCCGCAACCGTCGTCCCCGAAGGCGTCAGAGCGCCGCGCGTCGCCGTGACGGCGGGCGTGGTCGTAGCGGCCGCCAAGGTGGCGGTGCCAGCGGGCGTCGTCGCCCCGGCCGCGGCGGTGCCCGTCGCGCCCGGCGTCTGTCCGTGTGCCGGGGTGATGCCCGAGCCAAAGGCGAACGCGAGCATCATCAGCCCGGCGGCCACCCCCGCAATCCCGATATATGCCGACCTGGTTACGTGCACGGTAGTCTCCTTCCTGGTTTGGGCTAGGTGTCGCACACAGAAATACCGATGTTCCCGCGCACCTTCAACGGCAAACGAGTGAGGCCGCGGACGCCGCTACATTCTTGTAACCGGAATCTCGCGCGCTGCGCCAAAGACGTTAGATTGCGCGAGTCCGTGGAAGCACCGGGCGCTGCGGCGCCACTGGCGCACCCGGGGCGGACCTCATCGCCTGCGTTGCGCGATGCACCGCCGCGCCCTGCGCTGGCCGCGCGCGCGACCGCTGCGCAGCAACTGACCCGAGGCGGCCCGTCAACTTACATTATGTCGCGCATACGATTCGTGACGGGCCTGAGACATGCGCGCGAGTACGTACAACCCTGTCGCGCGTACAATCGACCCAAAACGGGGAGCGCCGCATGCCGCCTGCCACCGGTCACGGACCCGCCGAGCGCGAGAGCGAGGATCACGCGCGCCAGCTCGCGGCGCTGGCGGACGCTTCGATCGCCATCAACCGCGCCGCCAATCTGGATGAGGCGATCTCGATCACGACGGAAAAGGCGCGCGAGGTCATCGGCGCGCACCAGGCGGTCGTGAGCCTCACGGCGGGCGGCGACTGGTCCCAGGTGATCTCGGGGCTCGCGTTGTCCGACAAGTACGCGGCGTACCGCGCCCTGGACGAAAAACCCGATGGGTCGGGCATCTACGCGCTCGTGTGCCGCGACAACCGCCCCATCCGCCTGACGCAGGAGGAACTGGAAGCACACCCGGCGTGGCGCGGCTTCGGAGCCTACGCCGCCGAGCACCCGCCGATGCGCGGCTGGCTCGCCGCGCCGCTGGTCGCCCGCGACGGCGCGAACCTCGGCGTGATCCAACTCTCCGACAAATACCAGGGCGACTTCACCGCGGCCGATGAAGCGCTCCTCGTCCAGCTCGCACAGCTCGCCAGCGCGCGCATCGAGAACGCGCAACTCCTCATCGCCGAACACAAGCAGCGCGCGTTCTTCGAGCTGGTAGTGCAGAGCACCACCGATGGCATCGCCGCGTTCGACCGCGACGGGCGGATCACGTTGGCGAACAGGCGCACGGCCGAGATCACCGGCTATGGCATCGACGAGCTAGCCGGCAAGACTCCGGATGACCTGTTCGCCGAGCAGGACGCCCAGCCGCTCTGGCAAGACTTCTCGCGCGTGATCGCCGAAGGGACGGCGATCACCGCGCGGGAAGCGGACATCGTGCGCAAGGACGGCGTGCGCCGGCGCGTGCGATTCTCCTTTGAGCCGCTCAGGGATCGGCGCGAGATCGTCGGGGCCGCCGCGACCATGCAGGACATCACCGAAGCGCGCCGGCTGGAGGAGCACGTCCTGCGTTCTCAGCGCATAGAAAGCCTGGGGCGCCTCGCGGGCGGCATCGCGCACGACTTCATCAACCTGATGACGGTGATCATCGGCCACGTCGAGCTGGACCTCATGTCGCCGCCGCCGGAAGACGTGCTCAAGCGCGACCTCACGGAGATCCACGAGACGGCCATGCGCGCGGCAAACCTCGCGCAGCAGTTGCTGGCGTTTTCGCGCCGCCAGATGATCGAACCGGCTATCGTCGATCTCGACGACCTCGTGCGCGG
The DNA here is from genome assembly GCA_963701135.1 of uncultured Chloroflexia bacterium. GTDB lineage: Bacteria > Chloroflexota > Dehalococcoidia > DSTF01 > JACRBR01 > CAYJMJ01. The sequence goes on along the minus strand of OY969567.1, from coordinate 419,077 downwards.
CACGGAGCGCATGCTGCGGCACATCATCGGCGAGCACATCGTCCTGCTCATCTCATCGAGGCTCGACCGCGGGCTCGTGCGCGTCGATCAGGGCCAGATCGAGCTCGTGCTCGTGAACCTTGCGCTGAACGCGCGCGACGCCATGCCGGAGGGAGGCACGCTCACCATCGAGACGTTGCCGGCGACGATCGACGCGGTCGAAGCGGGCGGTACGCCGGCGCCGTACTACGTGATCACCGTGACCGATACCGGCCGCGGCATGACGGAGGACGTGAAGCAACACCTGTTCGAGCCCTTCTTCACCACCAAGGAGGCCGGACGGGGGACGGGTCTGGGACTGACCACCTGCTACGGCATCGTAAAGCAGGCCGGCGGCCAGATCTGGGTCGATAGCGAGCCGGGCCATGGCGCCGCGGTGCGCGTGTACCTGCCGGCGATCCGCGACGCACCCGACGAGCCGGAGGAGAAGCATGCGGCACCGGCGCTTCCCGGCGGCAAGGAGACGGTGCTGCTCGTCGAGGACGAGCCACTGGTGCGCCGGCTCGCGGCGCGCGTGCTCGGCGGCCTGGGCTACACCGTGCTCGAAGCCGCGAACGGCGAAGAGGCGCTGCGCATCGCGCGCGCGGGCGACGCCTTCGATCTGCTGCTCACCGATGTCGTCATGCCGGGCATGGGCGGCCAACTACTCGCACAGACCGCGCGCGCCATGCGCCCGGAGGCGCGCGTGCTGTTCATGTCGGGCTACACCGATGACGCGGTTGTGCGCCGCGGTCTCAGCGAGCGCTCCATCGACTTCCTGCAGAAGCCGTTTACGCCGAGCGCGCTGGCGATGAAGGTGCGGCACGTGCTCGACGCGCCGCCGCGGCGCGACTGACGCGCCGGTCTAGCCCTCGGTGACGAACTCGTAACCAACGCCGGGCGACGTGCGGATCATCCCGCACCGGATAGCCGCGCGAGCTTCTGGCGAAGGCGGCTCATGGTGACGTGCAGCATGTGGTGCTCACCCTCGTAGCCCGGGCCCCACACGAAGGTGAGGAGATGATCGTGGGTCAGGACGCGCCCCGCGTTCTGCACCAGGTACGCGAGCAGACGGTACTCGGTCGGCGTCAACGGCAGCGGCTCGCCGGCGACGCTTGCGCGATAGCTCTTGGAGTCGAGCGTGAGCGGGCCGACGGTGACCGCCGGCTGGAGCGTCTGTTCCTGCGCTTGCGTGCGGCGCAACACCGCCTGCACGCGGGCGAGCAGCTCGCGCGTACCGAACGGCTTGCGGATGTAGTCGTCGGCGCCCGACTCCAGCGCGCGGACGACGTCCGTCTCGTCGACGACGACGGTCAGCATGACGACGGGCACGGAGTAGTTCTGGTGGATCTCCTCGCACAGGTCCAGGCCGCTCACATCCGGCAGGTTAACGTCGAGCAGCACGAGCGACACGTGATTGGCATCCAGCGCCGCACGCGCGGTGGCGCCGTCGGGCACGGCGACGACGCCGATGCCGGCCGACTCGAGCGTGCGCGAAACGACCCTGCGGATGCCGGCGTCGTCATCGACTACCAGGACCGATCCGTCTTGCGTCATGTCGTGCGCCTCCGCCCGGCTCGCCGGCCGCCACCGGTCTATGCGATTGGCGGTGCGTTGGGACGTGAACCCACAAGTTACTGTAGTCGTCTCCGCGGCGAATTCAATAGGCTCGCCCTCCAGAGCAAGCGCGATTGATGGTTTTGCGATGCTTCAGGACCGAAGGCGATGAGGCGCGGGCGACCGCCGACGGGCGACCGCAGCGCCGTTACGCGGCGGCGTCGTCGGGTTCCCGCGGCTCGATGATGACGCGCGTGAAGTGCTCGCGCCGCGAGAGGTTGACGTCGTAAGGAACAGGCGCCGGTACGCCGCGCATGAGGGCCACGCGCACGACCGGCCGGCAGACGAGTCCGGTGTTCGGATCGACGACGATGCCTTTCTCACCGGTGTTCAGTTCCACGGTACTGCCGATGGCGTAGTGCGGGATGCGCCGCGCGAACACGCGCACCAGCTCAGGGTCGAACAACACGCCGCAGCCGCTCATGATGAAATCCGTCGCCGCCCGCGCCCCCATGGCCTTTCGATACGGCCGGAGCGAACGGAGTGAAGCATAGGTATCCGCGATGGCGACGATGCGGGCGAGCAGCGAGATCTCCGCATGGCGCAGGCCCTCCGGATAGCCTGTGCCGTCCCACCGCTCGTGATGCTGTGTAACAGCGAGGATGACGCCGTCCGCGAGGCCGCTCCGCTCGAGCATCGTCGCGCTCTTCGACGCGTGGGTCTTCAGTTCCACCCATCTGTCGTCCTCGAGCGCGGACGCCTGGTTGAGCAACGACGGGCGCAGCACGGCGTAGCCGACATTCATCAGCGCGGCGGCCATCCCCACCCCGATGGTCTCGGTCTTCGCGATGCCGCTTTCGACGCCGATCGCCATGGCCAGGGCCGCGGCATTCGCCGGATGCGCGTACTGGTAGCCACCGACGTTCGAGATGCCGGATGCGTCGAAGTCGTTGGCGACCGCCGGGGAGAGGTGGTCCGCCATGGCCGCGATGGTGCGTTGCAGGTCCGCCAGGTCATGGAACTGCAGGTGCGCGCCATGGCCCTGGTGCATCAGCATGATGCCGTTCAGCGCCTGCGCGGCTCGCGTCTCCAGCTCCGCGATCGGCGAGGGAGGGACGGCGATCCGCGAGCCGCCGCCCGGCAGGGGCAGCGTGACGTTGGCCAATGTGGGCCCCGCGCACCGACGCGCCGAATCGGCGTCCCGGCGGCCAGACCCGAACCGGCCGTTGGGCGAGCACTACATCATCAGCGACGCTTTCCCCCGCTCATGTATCGTCATCGAGCCGGTGACGGATGAGGCCCCGGGTCTACCTGATGGTATCTGGCGGATCCCGTTGCTCGTGACGTAACGTATACGCCCGGTCGCCGTTTGATGGGGTAGGACTTGGAGCTTTGCACAGCTTCGAGCACGGCCGTACCCGCCCCGCGGCGAAGGCCGCTCTGAGGCTTGCGGGCAATTCGATGGGGGCAAGCATGAGGCGTCTGATTGAGCGTCTGGGACGGCCGTCGCCGTTGAGCGCGCGGCTCGCCGTGTTCGCCGTCATCAACGCCATCTTCGTCAACCTGCTGTTGCTCGTCCTGCCAACGCAGAACCGCACCGAAGTGACGCCCTACCACACCGCGAAGTTCATCTTCTTCCGCGGAAGCTACGATTCCTGGGGGCCCATGGGGATCGCCTGGGATTACCTGCGCTCGGCGGGGGATCACCAGGGTGTCTACCACTACGTGTTCTTCGAGCGAGGCGTGAAGTTCCAGTACCCGCTGACCAGCCTCTTCCCGGTCGAATTGATGCAGCTCATCCTGCGCACGGACACCGTCAGGTTCGGCCCGCTGAACCTGCTGTCGTGGCTGGCGGTGTGGCTCACCGCGGTCATCGTCGCGCTCATCTTCAATCACGCCTACAAAGAGCACCTGGAGCAACGACTCGGCAGCTCGTCGCGCGGCGATGAGATCGTGCGCCTCGCCATCGCGTTCGGACTCACGCTCACGTTCTATCCTATCGTCAAGGCGTTCACGCTGGGCCAGATCCAGACGTGGAGTAACTGCCTCTTTGCCCTCATGATCTTGCTGTGGATGAAACGCCGGCCCGTGCCCGCGGGCCTCATCGCCGGGCTCATCTGCATCATGAAGCCTCAGCTCGGGATACTCTTGCTCTGGGCCGCGCTGCGGAAAGAGTGGGGTTTCGCCGGCGCGCTTGCCGCGGTGGTGGCGTTGGCGTTCACGGCGTCGCTGGCGCTGTATGGGTACGAGCAGAACCGCGACTACGTGACGTTCCTCTCGTACATGTCGCGTCACGGCGAGTCCTACTACGCCAATCACTCGGTCAATGGCTTCCTCCACCGGCTGCTGCACAACGGCAACAACGCCGACTTCCTGGACGAACAATTCGCTCCGGCGCACCTCGGCGCGTACCTCGGTACGCTGGCCTCATCGGTCGCGATCATCGCGGTCGCGTTGTTCTGGCGGCGCCGTGAGCACGCGGCTGCGGGCGGGTTCGACCTGATGATCGCGGCGCTGGCTTCGACCATCGCATCCCCGATCGCCTGGGAGCACCACTACGGCTTGCTGATGCCGATGTTCGCCGTGCTCCTCCCGGCGATCATTCGCTGGCCGGTGTTCAGGGGCGCATCGCTCGTAGTCCTTGGCGGCACGTACGTCCTGAGCAGCAACCTCTTCTACATCACGCGGTACGCCGCCGGCACGCCGTTCACTCCCGTGCAGTCGTACCTCCTGGTTGCGGCGCTGCTCGTGTTCGTGATGCTGTTCCGCGTGCGCGCCGCGCAGGCGCGCGAGCGCGAGGCAGCGGAAGCCGCCGCCGTCGAGAGCCGGACCTCGCGCGCGCTCACCGCAGCGACGGCCTGACGAAGGCATGCGGTATTACGCGATCTACACGCTGATCGTCGCTGTGGCCGGCGCGTTCAATCTCGCCGCGCGGCGCTACCGGCTGCGTGCGCCAGCCTGGTGGGCGGGCAACGCGATGCTCGCCGCGCTCATGGCGGCGCTCATGTGGTCGGTGTCAGAGCCGCTCAACTTCCTCAGCGACTTCGAGAAGGCGTACTACCCGGCCGGCCACCTCGTCACTGGCGAACCAGATCGGCTGTATGCGGACACGGGCGCTGACGGGTTCGTCAACGTCCCGATCGTGGCATGGATCTTCGTCCCGTTCTCGTGGATGGGGAGCGACGCCGCAGGCTCGTTGATGACCGCGCTCGGCGTGTGCGTGATCGCAGCCTCGTTCGTGGGACTCACGATGCTCGCGGACCTGCGAGGGTGGCAGCGCGCGGCCCTCGCCGCGATATTCGTCGTCAACGGGCCGCTGTACAACAGCCTGCGCGAAGGCAACCTCACGCATTTCATCCTCGGCCTCTTGCTGGCAGCGTTGTGGTGCATGGAGACGCGCCGCGACGGATGGCTCGGAGCGATCCTCGCCGTCGTAGCGGTGGTCAAACCGCCGCTGTTGCTGCTCGCCGTCCCATTCCTGTTGCGGCGGAACCCTCGCTTCGCCGCGGGCTTCGGTGCGGTCATCGCGTGCGTCGCTGTCGTATCGATCGCGGCGTTCGGCATCGACCTGCACGTCACGTGGTACGAGCGCACGGTGGAGCCGTTCACGCGCCACCCGCTCGGGGCCTTCAACGTCCAATCGATCGATGGGTTCCTGGCCCGGCCGCTGGGCGGCAGCGAGAATCTCCGGAACTGGCAGCCCCTGGAACAGTTCGGTGCAGGTTTCTTCACCGCACGGGTCGCGCTGGCGATGACGATGTGCGGCGCGACCGCGTGGATCTTCTTGCGTTCCCGGCGGCCCGCCCGGCCCGAAGATCTTCGGCTGGAGTTTGTCACCATGCTCTGCCTGGCGCTCGTGCTCGGCCCGATCTCCTGGACGCACTACTACCTGCTGGTGCTGCTCGCGGCCGCGCTCTTCCTCGGCGGCCGCCTCGCCGTTCCCTCCGGGGCCCGGTGGGCGGCGGCCGTCTGGCTCGGGTTCGCGCTGGTCTCGCCACCGGTGATTGTCGCCAACACGGAGCACGCGGTCGTCGGGCCGCTGATTGCCCGGCTCCTGCTCTCGCACTACTTCGCCGGGGGCGTCGTGCTCCTCGGCGTGTTCCTGGCAGCGCGCTGGGAGATGAGCCGCCGCCCAGACCGCGACGTTGCGTACGCGGAGCGCGAGCCGCAAGCCGCGTAGCCCGGCCGCCGGCCCGTCGCATTTTTCGCGCGAAGGGGCCGTGGGGCCGTGGCGGGGCGAGGGCCGCCTCTGTCAGACTGGCGCAGGCGCCCCGTGGCCGCGGCGCCGGAGGTGCAGATGGCTGGAGACGAATCTCCCGAACGGGCGAACGAACTGAACGAGCGCGACGTACCGTTCGTGACGACGTCCGGCCGCCCGATCCGCCGCGTGTACGGCCCCGATGACGCCGCGCTCGACCACGCGCGCGACCTCGGCGAGCCCGGCGGCTATCCGTTCACGCGCGGCGTGCACGCGACCGGCTATCGAGGCAAGCAGTGGACCATGCGCATGTTCGCCGGCTTCGGCACGGCCGAGGAGACGAACGCGCGCTTCCGCTACCTGCTGTCGCAGGGCCAGACCGGGCTCTCGATCGCGTTCGACCTGCCGACGCTCATGGGCTACGACACCGACGCGCCGGAGGCGGCCGGCGAGTTCGGCAAGTGCGGCGTCGCCGTCTCATCGCTCGCCGACATGGAAGCGCTGCTCGACGGCATCCCGCTCGCCGGCGTCACGACGTCGATGACGATCAATTCGCCCGCGGCGGCGATCTGGGCCATGTACATCGTCGCCGCGGAGAAGCAGGGCGTGCCGCGCGCGCGGCTCGGCGGCACGCTGCAGAACGACATCCTCAAGGAGTTCATCGCGCAGAAGGAGTACATCTTCCCGCCGCACGCCATCGATGCGGCTCGTTGTCGACACCGTCGAATTCGGCACGCGGGAGATGCCGCTCTGGAACACGATCAGCATCTCCGGCTACCACATTCGCGAGGCCGGTTCGACGGCTGCGCAGGAGCTGGCGTTCACGATCGCCGACGGCGTCGAGTACGTGCGCCGCTGCCTGGAGCGCGGGCTCGGCATCGACGAGTTCGCGCCGCGGTTGTCGTTTTTCTTCAACTGCCACAACGACTTCTTCGAGGAGATCGCGAAGTTTCGCGCGGCGCGGCGCATCTGGGCGCGGCTGATGCGCGAGCAGTTCGGCGCGAAGGACCCGCGCTCGTGGCGCATGCGCTTCCACACGCAGACGGCCGGCGTCTCGCTGATGGCGCAACAGCCACAGGTCAACCTGGTCCGCACCGCCATCCAGGCGCTGGCCGCCGTCATGGGCGGCACGCAGTCGCTCCACACTAACTCCATGGACGAGGCGATCGCGCTGCCGAGCGAGAAGGCGGCGATGCTGGCGCTGCGCACGCAGCAAGTCATCGCCCACGAGTCGGGCGCGCTGAACACCCTCGACCCGCTCGGCGGCAGTTACTTCGTTGAGACGCTGACGAAGGAGATGGAGGACGAGGCGAACGCGTACCTGCGCCGCATCGATGACCTGGGCGGCGTCATCCCCGCGATCGAGGCCGGCTTCTTCCAGCGCGAGATCGCTGACGCGTCATACCGCTACCAGCGCGAGATCGACCGCAAGGAGCGCATCATCGTCGGCGTCAACGAGTACGTGACCGACGAGCCGATCGACATCCCGATCCTGCGCATGGACCCCTCGGGCGAGGGGCGCCAGGTCGAGCGCCTGCGCCGCGTACGGCGCGAGCGCGACGGCCGCGAGGCGGCTCGCTGCCTGCAAGCGCTGGCGGCGGCGTGCCGCGACGGCGCCAACGTCATGCCGCCGCTGCTCGACGCCGCGCGCGCCTACTGCACGCTCGGCGAGATGTGCGACGTGATGCGCGAGGCGTTCGGCGCGTACAGCGAAACGGCGATCGTGTGAACTGGAGGCGGCGGCGTCAGTCCGCGCGCTCGACCTCGACGCTGATCGCGCGGTCGTTCGGCACGGGCTGCCACTCGAACTGCCAGTAGCGCAGGTGGCCGTAGCCGCCCGCGAACCCCAGCCACTTGACCAGCCCGGGCTCCACGTTGGCGGTGCCTTCCCAGCGCGGGAACTGGTACGGCTCCCAGCCGTTGTAGACGACCACCAGCCCCGGCGGCGTGCCCGGCACGAGGCGCGCGTGCGTCACGAACTCGCCGGCGTCGTTACGCACGCGGATCAGATCATCGTCCGCGATGTCGCGGCGGGCGGCGTCGCCGGGGTTGATCGCGGCGAACGGATGCCCGCGGTGCGTGTTCAGCATCAGCCGGTTGACCTGGTTCGTCGAATGGCTGCTCCAGCGGTTGTGGCCGCTAATCAGCGTCAACGGATAATCGCCGCCCTGCGCCGGTGGCGGTTTGTGGCACGGAAGCGCTTCCCCGGCCTCCACGAACCACGGATGCTCGATGTTGAACTGCGCGCGCCGAGACAGCGTCGGGTACGGCTGCAACTTCTCCACGTGATTGCGGAGCGGCGTCATCGTCTCGCCGGGGCGGATCTCGGTAGCCTGCGTCAGGCCGTACGGCGAGATGCCCCAGTCGAGGAAGCGCACGAAGCCTCGGTCACGCATCGTCTGCATCGTCGTATCCGGCGGCACGTTGCCGGCGACGACGGTGTCGGCGACCATCTCCTCGGCCACCTGCTCGGCGGTGAGGAACGCACCGCCCTTGCTCAAGACCTGGTGCATGCCGGCGATCTGCCGCGCCTGCCCGCGGCCGTCGACGAACTCCGTGAAGCCGCGATGCGCCGCGCGCTCTTCCAGCGCCTTCGCGAGCGCGAGCATGATCTCGAACTCGCTCTTGGAGTCGCCCGCCGGAGGGACGGCGCGGTCGGAGTACGTGATCCCCATCGCGCGCGGCATCGGCATCTGGAACGACGCCTTCTCGTAGTGCTGCGCCGCCGGCAGCACGACGTCGGAGTGGAGCGCCGTCGTCGACATGCGCCAGTTGACCGTGACGGTGAGCTTGAGCTTCGGCCACAGGTGCTCGAGCAGGTGCGCGCCGCCGCCGCGCGCCCGCCGCAGGATGTTGCCGCCGCACTCGACGAACACCTCCGGCGTGACGTTCGCCGCCGGGCGCGCGTTGGGCCACCAGCCAGCGTCCTCCGACTCGCGTACGTACTCGTCGAACGGACGGCGCATCGTCGGGTCGGTCCAGCGGTCCCAGCGCTCGGCGTAGCCGCCGTGGCGGTGCCAGAAGAACGCCGATGGCGACGTGCCGCTCGTCTCGGCGAGCCGCATCGAAAGCTCGATCGCCGCCAGTTCTTCGGTGAGCGTCGGGTCCTGGGCGCGCGAAGAAGTCGATCATGCCGCGACGCCCGGCCAGCACCTGGCGCGCCGCTTCGGGACCGGCCGCGGGCTTCATGCCGAAGAGGAGCGCGCCGTCGAAGCCGCCGACCGCCCACTGGTGAAAGCCGGTGCCCTTGCGGCCCCAGTTACCGGTGAGTGCGGCCACCAGCGCCCACGCGCGCTGGACGAGGTCGCCGTGAAAGTATTTGCCCGACGTCATCCCCATGAGGAAGTTCGTGCGCCGCGTCGCCGCCTTGCGGGCGAGCCTGCGCACGGCGTCCGGATGCGTGCCGCACAGCTCCGGCGCGCGCTCGGGATCGTACTCGGCCAGCCGCTCGCGCATCGCGTCGAACACCGGCCGCACCCGTACGCGCGATCCGCCGGCGAGCACCGCCTCGGCGCCGCCCTCGATCGCCGGGCGCACGGCGCCCGCATCGAGCGTGCCGCGCGGCGCCTCGACGATCTGTCCGGTCGCCTCGTCGAGCCAGTAGAACTGCAAGTCGCTGCCGCCCGCGCGCAGGTCGCTCTCGCGCAGGTAGCGCCCGGTGTCGTCGCGCAGCAGGAGCGGCAGGTCCGTCTGCAATGTGACGAACTCGCGGTCGTACAGCCCCTCGTCGATAATGACCTTGCACATCGACAGCGCGAGCGCCGCGTCGCAGCCGGCGCGCACCGGCACGTACTCGTCGGCGTGCACGATCGACGGCGAGCAGTCGGGCGCTATCGTGATCACCTCCGCGCCCTTGTAACGCGCCTCGGCGAGGAAGTGGTACTGGGTGATCCACGTGTACACGGGATTCGCGCACGTGATGATGATCAGCTCCGAGTGGAACCAGTCGTCGGCGCTGGCCATGGCGTTGAACTTGCCGAAGGTCAGGTACAGCCCCGGCCCGAAGTCGTTGATGTTGGCGTTGACGTTGGTCTGCACCGCGCCGATGTGCGAGAACAGCGCGCCGAGCAGCGGCGACGCGAGCAGGCCGCCCTGCGCCGGCGTGCCCTCGTAGATGACGGCGTCCGGGCCCTGGCCCTGCAGCGCGTCCAGGATGCCGTCGGCGACGAGCGCCAGCGCTTCGTCCCACGACGCTTGCCGCCAGCGGCCGCCGCCGCGCTCGCCGTCGCGGATGAGCGGATGCAGCACGCGCTCCGGCGCGTCGAGCATGCGGCTCCAGCCGGCGCCCTTCTGGCACCCGGCGGGGTTCATGTCCGGAACGCCCGGCTCGACGGTCTCGAAGACGGCCGACTGCTCCTCGCGGATCACGCGGTCGCCGGCGATGTACGCCTTGAACGGGCACGCCTCCGGGTAGCAGTTGACGCAGTGGGTGACGGACGCGACGCGCTCCCATCGGATGGCGTCGCGATAGCGGTCCTCTGAGGTGGTGGTGATTGGGCGCGGCGTCGCCAAGAGCCTCCTTCGGCCGGTCGCTGCGAGGGTAGGCGTCGTCAGCGGCCCGCGCCAGTGCCGAAGGTCGTCAGCCGCGCGCCGTCAACCGCCGTAGAAGACGCCGCACTCCGCCAGCGTCAGCGGCGGCGATTCACGGCGCACGCCGGCGTCGATGACCTCGGCGACGACGACGTGGTGGTCGCCGCGGTTGACGACGTTGGTCAGGCGGCACTCGAACCACGCCGGCGCATCGAGCAGCAGCGGAGCGCCGGTGGAGGCGCCGCTCTCGACTTCGTAGCCGTTCAGGCGGCCGCCCTCGACCGCCGTCGGCTTGAAGAAGGCGAACGCCAGGTCCTTCTGGCCGGCGCCGAGCACGTTGACCGCGAACTGACCGCTGTTCCTCGCGTGCGCGAGCGTCGCGCTGTCGCCCTTGAGGCCGAGCACCACCAGCGGCGGTTGGAATGACACCTGCGTGAGCCAGTTGATCGTCGCGGCGCCGACGTTGTCGCCGTGGCGCGTCGTGACGACGAACAGCCCGTACGGGATCATGCGCAACGACGTTTCTTCGCGGCCTCGTCCATGCGTGTAGCCTCCACCAGTTCAACATCGCGAGATGGTGCGCAGCGTAAGCCGCCGATCGCGCCGGTGCAAGCGCGGCGGCGTCGCCGTCTTCGGTGTAGCGCAATGTGATAGGTGGACGGCGTGCCCGACGTAGCCGCTCGCGTGGCGGGTGCTATACCTTCCAGGCGGCGCCGCCGGGGTACTCGAACTCGTCGAGCGACTCCGGGCGCATCTCGATGCTGAAGCCGGGGGCGGACGGCGGCATGTAACGCCCGCCGCGGACGACGACGCGGTCGATGAAGTGCTCGTGCAGGTGGTCCGCGAACTCGATCACGCGTCCCTCCAGGCTGCCGCTGACGCAGATGTAGTCGATGAGCGAGATGTGCTGGCCGTACTCGCACAGGCCGAGCCCCCCGGCGTGCGGGCACACCGGCACGCCGAACTTCGCCGCCATCAACAGCACCGCGAGCACCTCGCTCAGGCCGCCGAGCCGGCAGTTGTCGAACTGGCAGAAGTCGATCGCCTCCGCCTGCAGCAGCTGCTTGAAGATGACGCGGTTAGCGCCGTGCTCGCCCGTCGCGACGCCCACGGGCCGCACCGCCTTGCGGATCGCTGCGTGGCCGAGGACGTCATCGGGGCTGGTCGGCTCCTCGATCCAGAGCGGCCGGTACGGCGCGAGCGCGCGCACGTGCTCGATCGCTTCGCCCACGTCCCACGCCTGGTTCGCATCGACCATCAGCGCGCAGTCCGGGCCGATGATCTCCCGCACGAGCGCGCATCGGTGCGCGTTCTCGGCAGCGTCGCGGCCCACCTTGATCTTGAAGCGCGTCCAGCCGACCGCAAGCGCCTCGCGGCAGAGCGCGCGCACCTGCTCGTCGGGGTAGCCCATCCAGCCGGCCGACGTGATGTACGCGGGGTAACCGTCGCGCAGCATCTCGCGCCTCGCGCTCGGCGCGCGACGGTGCGTTGCGCCGCAGGATCTCGAGGGCCTCGCTTCGGCGTCAGGGCATCGGACAGATAGCGGAAGTCGATGCAGGCCGACGATCTGCTCGGGGCGTCATGTCAGCGACGAGCTTCCAGACCGGCTTGCCCTCCGACTTCGCCCAGAGGTCCCAGACGGCGTTGACGATCGCCGCCGTCGCGAGGTGGATCGCGCCCTTCTCGGGCCCGATCCAGCGCAACTGGCTCTCCCCTGCAAGGCTGCGCCAGAAGCCGGCCATGTCGCCGGTCAACGAGGCGAGCGTGCGCCCGGCGACAAGCGGCGCCAGTGCGCGCACGGCGGCCACGACGACCTCGTTCCCGCGGCCGACGGTGAAGGTCATCCCATGGCCGGCGACGCCCGAGGGCGCATCGGTCTGGAGCACGACGTACGCCGCGGAATAGTCCGGGTCGGTATGCGTCGCATCGGAGCCGGCGAGGGTGCGCGACGTGGGCGCGCGGATGTCGCGCACGCTGAGCCCGGTGATCGTGGCCGTCATCGTCGCCTCCGGCATCGTCCGCGGCTGCGGCGATTGTATGCGGCGGAGCGCCGTGGCGATACCGTGGCCGGGCGGCGATCGAGGCGCGCGTCCGCGCTCAGGCGGCTACTTCGCTCAAGCAGGCACAGGCGAGCGCTCGGCGAGGAAGTCCAGCACCGCCTGGCGGAATGCCGGCTGGCCGACGGCGGTGATGTGGTCGCCCGGCGCCTTCACGAGCTTCGCGCCCGGGATCGTGGCGGCCAGCCTGTCCGCCGGCCCGACGAGCGTGTCGCCCTCGCCGATCAGCACCATCACGGGCCGCTCGGTCTCGCTGAGCTTCGCGGGGTCGTAGCCGCCGCGGAACGAGCGCTGGATGGCCGCCAGGGCGGCGAGATTGTTGCCGTTCATCTTCGCGAAGGCGCGGAACCCGCGTGCGGTCTCGTCGGCGATCTTGCTGCTGTCCTCGGCTTCGAGCGCGCTCGCGATCGCGTCGCCGCGCGCGCGGCTCAGGCCGCCCGCGACCAGCGCATCGCCGACGCCGGAGATGATCACGGCGCGGAAGCGCTCGGGCCGCCGCACGAGCAGCGACGCGGTGATGAAGCCGCCCATCGAATACCCCATGAGGTCGGCCGTGGCGATGCCCAGGTGGTCCATCAGCGCGATCACGTCGTCGGCCATGATCGTGCCGCCGTACGCCTCCGGGTCGTGCGGCTTGCCGCTGCGGCCGTGGCCGCGGCAGTCGAGCGCGACGACGCGCCGTCCGGCGGCCAGCAGCGCGTCGAAGACGCCGGGCGCGCGCCAGTTCCCTTGCAGGCTGCTGGCGAAGCCGTGGACGAGCACGATCGGCGGCCCGCCGCCCTCATCGACGTAGTTGATCGTGACTCCGCCCGAATCGAACTCCGGCATGACGCTGCCTCCTTCGTTGCATGGCAATACTGCGACAGCGGCCGCCTTCGATCAACGCCGTGCGCGCCGTGACAGGCGGCGTCCGCGGATCAGCCGCCCTCGCTGTTGGGACCGCGCCGGTTCTCGATCTCCTGCGAAATGCGGTGTTTGAGGAGGCGTCCGAGCCGCAGCACGACGGCGATGTCCCAGGCGATCACCGCGCCGGCGATGGCGCCGTACGCCGTGCCGACGACGAGCGCCGGCAGCGGCGGCAGGCGAAACGTGCGCCAGCCGAACCGCTCGCGGCGCTGAGCCGATGCTGCGTCCGTCATGCGTGCGTGGCCTCTCGCGTGATCCTGTGTGACGTATGGGCCGTGCGCGTATTGTATACCCATCGCGGCCGGACGGCGTGCCCCGTACACTGACGGACGCCACGGCCGCACGGTCAAACGAACGCATCCGCGGGCCGTCTGAAACGTTCGGAGCAATGCGATGCGCCTGAAAGACAAGGTCGCCATCGTCGTCGGCGCCGGCCAGACGCCGGGCGACACCATCGGCAACGGCCGCGCAACCGCCATCCTCTTCGCGCGCGAGGGCGCAAAGGTGCTGCTCGCGGACCGCAACCTCGCGTTGTGCGAAGAGACGCGCGCGATGATCGAAGCCGAAGGCGGGCAGGCATCGGCATTCGAGATGGACGTGACGCGCGAGGACGATTGCCGCCGGCTTGCGGATCATTGCGTCGAGCTCTATGGCCGCATCGACGTCCTCCACAACAACGTCGGCATCGGCGCGGGTGACGCCGGCGCGCAGCACATCGACATCAACGCGTTCGAGCGCATCTTCAAAGTGAATCTCGAAGGCCCGTTGCTCACCTGCAAGCACGTCGTCCCGGTGATGCGAGAGCGCGGCGGCGGCGCGATCATCAACGTGTCGTCCATCGCATCGATCGCGGCGGCGACCGGCATGGTCGCGTACAAGACGTTGAAGGCGGCGCTCAATGCGCTGACGCAAACGCTGGCGATGACGAACGCGCGGTACGGGATCCGCGTGAATGCGATCCTGCCGGGCCTGATCAACACGCCGATGGCCATCGAGGGCATCAGCGCGACGCGCGGCGTGCCGAAGGAACAACTGATCGCCGAACGCGACCGCCAGGTGCCGCTCGGCAAGATGGGCTCGGCCTGGGACGTGGCGCACGCCGCGCTCTTCCTCGCCTCGGACGAGGCGAAGTTCATCACCGGCGTGCTGCTGCCGGTGGACGGCGGCCAGAGCGTGCGCATCGGCTGACCGTCTCGGGCGTGGCGGCGCGCGGCCAGCCCCACTCGCACCTTCTTCAACCGCGGCATCTCCAGACGTACGCCGGCGGCCAGTCGTTCCATCGCTCGAGCGGCGGAGCCGCGCCAGGCACGGCGTTGCGCGCGTACATAGGGCCTCCGGCGCGTGACTGCACGGGCCGTTCGACCCTTGCCGGGAAGCGCCGCGCGGGCATACCGTCGGCGCACGACCCACGGTGTGCGGAGGTGTAGCAATGCCCACGAAACCACAGGATCCCGGCGCGATCGCGCAACCCGGCCCCGGCGAGCGCGCGGCCGCGGCATCGGAAGGCCGCTACCGAGAGAGCGTGCAATGGGACAGCGTCACCTGGGGGACGCACTGCGTTGATTGCTATCCCGGCAACTGTCCGTATCGCGTCTACGTCAAGGACGGCGTCGTCGTCGGTGAGGAGCAGGCGGGCAACCTGCCGGTCCGCGAAGTGGGTGTGCCCGACATGAACCCGCTGGGCTGCCAGAAGGGCGCCGCGTGGAGCCAGTTGCTGTACGCGCCGGAGCGCGTGCTGCACCCGCTGAAGCGCGCCGGTGCGCGCGGCGACGGCAAGTGGACGCAGGTCTCCTGGGACCAGGCGCTGACGGAGATCGCGGACCACATCCTCGACGCGATCGAAGAGGGCGGCCCGGAGACGATCATCAACGAGGGCACACCGGGCGAGGGCGGGCTGCTGACCGGATTCATGTTCGGGCGGCTGATCGGCCTGCTCGGCGGCACGGGGCTTGACACGAACGCGACGATCAATGACTTCTCGCCGGGCATATATCTCACGTTCGGCAAGTTTGACCCGGCGAGCAGCATCGACGACATCTTCCACTCCGAGTTCATCATGTACACGCACATCAACCCGGCGTACACGATGATCCCCGCGTACCACTTCACGGCGGAGGCACGCTACAAGGGTGCGGAGGTCGTCCTCGTCGCGCCGGACGTTAGCCCGTCCCACACGCACGCCGACTACTACGTACCGATCAAGCCCGGCACGGACGCGGCGCTGGGTCTCGCCATGGCGCAGGTCATCATCGAAGAAGGCATCTACAACAAGGAGTTCGTCTCCGAGCAGACCGACCTTCCGCTGCTGGTGCGCGTGGACAACCGCCGCTACCTGCGTCAGTCCGACCTGCAAGACGGAGGCCGCGAGGACCAATTCTACATCTTCGACGAGCGTGGCAAGCGCATCGCGGAGGCGCCGCGCGAGACGCTCGCGATGGGCGAGATGGTCCCGGCGCTCGCAGGCTCGCAGTCCGTGCGGCTCAAGGACGGGACCATGACGCAGGTCGTGCCCGTCTTCGAGCTGATGAGGGAGCGATTGGCCGACTACACGCCCGAAAAGGCGTCGGCGATGTGCGGCGTGAACCCGGACCTCATCCGGACCCTGGCCCACAAGATCGCGACGAAGCGCGGCAGCATCTTCTGCGGCGGCACGTCGTTCAAGTACTACCACTCCGACCTGATGTTGCGGTCGTACTTGCTCGTGCTCGCCCTCACCGGCAACTGGGGCCGCAAGGGCACCGGGCCGGGCGAGTGGTCGGTTGCCGGCTTCGACGGCCCGTTCCTCTCGTTCGCCAAAGGCAACACGGGGCGGGCCGAGGCGCGCAACGTCATCAACATGCGCAAGGCGCTGCTGGACCTCCTCAAGAAGGAGGATCCGACGCTGACCGACGAGATGGCCCACATCGAACTGATGCACCGCTTCTCACAGACGCAGGGCCATGTCCCGCCGGCGATGCTCTGGTACTACCACTGGGGCTACAAGCAGCACTGGGAAAACCGCGAGTACAACGACCCGACGATGCAGCGCCCGTTCGAGGAGTACGTCGCCGACGCGCTGGAAAACGACTGGTGGAAAAGCCCCCAGCGGACGGCATCGAAGAAGACGCCCCACGTGTACTTCGAGGTCGGCGGCAACGCCCTCCGCCGCACGCGCGGCGGCCAGAACCTCATGTTGCCCAACATCTGGCAGAAGCTGCGCTGCATCGTCAGCGTCGACTGGCGCATGACGACGACCGGCATGTTCTCCGACTACGTCCTGCCCGCCGCGCACCACTACGAGAAGGTCGCCTTCATGTTCCCGACGCCGCAGTTGATGCACCTCACGTTCTCGGACAAGGCCGTGGAACCGCCGGACGGCGTCATGCCGGAGGTGGAGATGGCGGTCCTGCTCGCCGAAAAGATCGAGGCGCGGGCAAAGGCCCGCGGCATCGGCGAATACGTCGATGCCATGGGCGGCGCGCACCAGATCGCCGGGCTCAGGGACCAGTTCACGATGAAGGGGCAGCTCGACAACACGGAGGCCGTGGCGCGGGAATGGGTCAGCGACGCCGTCGAGGCGGGCAACCTGCCGGAGGGGACCTCGCTCGACACGCTGCGCGACAAAGGCTACATGCGATTCCTCAACTGGGGCATGGGGCCCATGTCGCACAGCCAGGCCGCCGACATCAAGATGGACGAAACCCACACGGCGTTCGTCTACCACACGGAGAAGAAGCTCCCGTACCCCACGCTGACGCGCCGTGCCCAGTTCTACATCGACCACGAGTGGTTCATGGAAGCCGGCGAGGAGTTGCCGTGCCACAAGGACAACCCGCCGCAGGGTGGCGACTATCCGTTCGTGATGACCAGCGGGCACAACCGCTGGAGCATCCACTCCATGAACATCACCAACAAGCTCCTGCTGGAGACGCACCGCGGCCGCCCGCACATCGTGATGAACGACGGCGATGCGGCGCGCCTGGACATTGTCGACGAAGAGGAGGTCCAGGTGCGGAACGACCTCGGCGTCTTCCTCGTGCAGGTGAAGATCTCGCCGAGCGTGCAGCCGGGGCAGGTGATCTCGTACAACGGCTGGGAGCCGTACCAGTACCGGACGTGGAAGGGCGCATCGGACCTGGAGCCGGGCATGGTCAAGTGGCTGCATTTCGCGGGCGGCTACGGGCACCTTCGCTACTGGCCGTTCCAGTGGCAGCCGGTGCCATTCGACCGCGGCGTGCGCGTCGAGGTCGCCAAGCTGGACTAGGCTCCGGCCGAAAAGGGGAGCGATGGTCGACTTCGCGCTCTCGGAATCGCAACGCGAGCTGCGGCGCGTCGCGCGCGAGTTCGCACGCAACGAGATCCGGCCCATCGCCGCCGAACTCGACCGCAACCCCGACCCGAAGCAGAGCTTCGCGCGCGACCTGTACCCGAAGGCCAACGCGCTCGGTTTCAACGTCGCGTTGATACCGGAGGCGTACGGCGGCGCCGGCCTCGGCGACCTCGACTTCGCCATCATCCTCGAGGAGCTGGCGTGGGGCGACGCCGGCGTCGCGCTTACGTACGTCGGTCACTGGCTGGCACTCAGCCCGCTGATCAAGGGCGGCTCCGACGATCAGCGCCGCCGCTGGCTGCCGCCGATCGCGGCCGATCCCGATCACTCGTACCTCGCCGCGATCTGCGCGACCGAGCACGGCGTCGCCGGCGACCTCACGCCGCGCGAGTATCTCGGTTCAGCGACACAGCACGCCGGCATCGAGCCGCGGGACTTCTTCACGAATCACACGCTCCCCCGCTCCGAGCAACGGGAGATGACCACGACGGCGCTGCGCGACGGCGACGGCTACGTGATCAACGGCGTCAAGCGCTTCATCACCAACGGCCCCGTCGCCGGCGTGTACCTTGCGATCGCGACGGTCGATCCATCGCAGCCGGACGCGCTTGCGACCGCCGCATTCGTCGTCCCGGCCGGAGCGCCGGGCCTGTCGGTGGGGACGCTCGAAAACAAGATGGGCCACCGCCTGTCGATCACGTCGGAGATGATCTTCGAAAACGTGCGCGTGCCGGCCGACGACATGCTGCCCGGCGGCGCTGCGGCGTTGCGGTACGGCCTCGAATGCTCGAACACGATGATCGGCGCGTTGAGCGTCGGCCTGGCCCGCGCTGCTTACGAAGAAGCGATGGCGTACGCGAGGGTGCGGTACAAGGGCGGCAACCGCATCATCTTCCACCAGGCCGTCGGCACGATGCTGACCGACATGGCGATCGCGGTGAAGACGGCGCGCCTGCTGGTCCACCAGTCGGCATGGCACAACGACAACGTGCCGGAGCCCAACCCCGTCGCGGCGATGGCGAAGGTCTACTGCTCCGACGTTGCGGTGAAGGTGACGCACAGCGCGTTGCAGATATTCGGCGGGTATGGCTACATGCGCGACCTCCCGCTCGAGAAGTGGACGCGCGACGCGCGCGTGACGCCGATCTACGACTTCACGAACGAGATGCTCCGCACGAACATCATCCTGCCCGGACTGGCGTTCGCGGCAGAGGTCTGAACCTCGGTCCGTGGTTGTTCGGCGCCGCGGTAACGATGCACTTGCCGCTCGCTCCAATCCACCGGAGAATCAGGTGCATCAAAGGCGCTCACCAGCCGCCGGGCGATACCTGATCGGCGGCGGCCAGTCAGTAAGGAAGGTCACAGCATGGGCAGGAACGTGTTCGTCGTCGGCGTCGGCATGACGAAGTTCGAGAAGCCGGGCTCGCGCGAGTGGGACTACCCGGACATGGCGAGGGAGGCCGGCCAGAAGGCGCTGGCCGACGCCGGCATCGCGTACGACGCGGTCGAGCAGGTGGCCGTCGGCTACTGCTACGGCGACTCGACCGGCGGCCAGCGCGCGGTCTACGAGCTCGGGACTCACCGGCGTCCCCATCTATCAACGTGAACAACAACTGCTCGACCGGCTCGACGGCGCTCTTCATGGCGAAGCAGTTCGTCGAGGGCGGCATCGCCGACTGCGCGCTGGCGCTCGGCTTCGAGAAGATGGAGAAGGGCTCGCTCGGCATGAAGTTCACCGACCGCACGAACCCGATGGACAAGCACGCCAAAGTGATGGTGGAGTTGCGCGGCTTCGCCGCGGCCCCGGCCGCGCCGCAGATGTTCGGCAACGCCGGCCGCGAGCACATGGAGAGGTACGGCACGACCGCGCTGCAGTTCGCGAAGATCGGCTTCAAGAACCACAAGCACTCGGTGAACAACCCGTACTCGCAGTTCCAGACGACGTACACGCTCGAAGACATCCTCAACGCGCCGATGGTCTACGAGCCGCTCACCAAGCTGCAGTGCTGCCCGACGTCCGACGGCTCGGCGGCCGCCATCCTCGCGAGCGAGGACTTCGTCCGCAAGCACAAGCTCGAGTCGCAGGCCGTCGAGATCGTCGGCATGGCGATGGCCACCGACTTCCCGAGCACGCTTCGAGGACAAGAGCTGCATCAAGATGGTCGGCTACGACATGTCGAAGGCGGCGGCGCGCAAGGTCTACGAGCAGAGCGGGCATCGGCCCGGAGAACGTGGACGTGATCGAGCTCCACGACTGCTTCTCCTGCAACGAGCTCATCACCTACGAGGCGCTCGGCCTGTGCGAGGAAGGCAAGGCCGGCGAGCTGGTCGATTCGGGCGCGACGACCTACGGCGGCAAGTGGGTCGTGAATCCGTCGGGCGGGCTGATCTCGAAGGGCCACCCGCTCGGCGCCACCGGCCTCGCGCAGTGCGCGGAGCTCAACTGGCAGCTGCGCGGCAAGGCGGAGAAGCGCCAGGTCGAAGGCGCCAAGCATCGCCCTCCAGCACAACCTCGGCCTCGGCGGCGCCGCCGTCGTGACGATGTACCGTCGGACGCTGGCGTAAGGCCGGGCGCGCCGCGTCGCACCGAACGCACGGCGACCGCGAGGTGTCCCGTCGCCTCGCGGCGGCACGCCGAATCGTGGACGGTTACAGGATCTGAGAGCAGCCCACCGGCGGCGCTTCACAGGCCGGACGGAGACAAGATGGAACAGGCCGTAACGTACTACTCCGAAGGCGCGCGGATCAGCGCACAACTCTACATGCCGGATGGCGCGACCGGTGAGCAGCGCGCACCCGGCGTCGTGCTCTGCCACGGGTTCACAGGCATCAAGGAGCTGATCTTGCCGGACTACGCGCGCCGCTTCGCTGCGGCCGGCTACGCCGCGCTCGCCTTCGATTATCGAGGCTTCGGCGAGAGCGAAGGCGAGCCTGGAAGTCTGGTCTGGCGCAACCAGGTACAGGACGTGCGGAACAGCATCACCTTCATGCAGACGCTGGACAAGGTCGATCCCGAGCGCATCGCGTTGTGGGGCACGAGCTACGGCGCGGCGAACGTCATCTACACGGCGGGCATCGACGATCGCGCGAAATGCGTCGTTGCGCAGGTAGGGTTCGGCGACGGCGGCCGGCGCGTGAAACAGCGGCCGCCCGAGGAACTTGCGCCGCTCAGGCACATGATCGCGAACGAGCGCCGTACGCGCGTGCTCACGGGCCAAAGCACCATGGTCGACCCCTTCGTGATCCTCGCCGACGCGGAATCCAGGGCGTTCTTCGAGGAGCATGCGAAAGCGTTGCCGCGCCTGAGGACGCAAGTCACGCTGGAGACGCTGGAGTCGATCCTCGAGTACGAGCCCGAGGCCGTCGCGGACCGGATCGCGCCGCGAGCGCTGCTGCTGATCGCGGCGGAACGGGACACGGTGACGCCGCCCGATGAGTTTCGCTCCGTGTACGCGCGGGCGGGCGAGCCCAGGAAGCTCGTGGTCCTCGAAGGCGTCCGCCATTACGAGATCTACAGCGGCGCGCCGTTCGAGCGCTCCGCGGAAGAAGCCATCGGCTGGTTCGGCGAGCACCTGTAAGGGCTAGCGGCCGGCCTGCGGTCACAGGCGATTGCCTATTACTGCGCGGAGGAAGATTCCACCGCTGACGCGATCGATTCTGTGGCCTCTGCCACGCTCAACCCCGACATCTGATCACCGAAGGGATTCGCTTCCTCTGCGTACGTCTTTCCGTCTCTGACGTAGTACACGCCGGTTCCGGGCTGAGTTGTGTACCGGCCGTCCGATCCTCTCTGTAAGAACAGGATTACATCATCACCGGAAAGAATGGGCTCGTCATTCTCCAATCGCGCGAAAGCTCCTCCGTTGGACTGCGCGACCGGCCCACCAAGCTGGCGAACGACGATGACGCCTCCGTCCGGGGCGCCCTTTTCCACCGCCGTGATGCGCACGGTGCTCAAAGCGATGGGCAAACCACCTGAGGGGTTGATCTGGAACGTGGTGTCCTCCACGACGCCACGGACTATCACGTCGGCGACCGATGCCGATGTCGAAAGATCGGCGAGTGGCGCGGCGTAGACCTCGATTTCGATCACGGGTAAGCGTCGCGGATCTTGTTTTGAGGCGATGAAGTCGAGTAGGTATTCGTCGTTCCGTTTGTGCGCGGCGTCAACGTCGGCTTGCCGCTCCGCATCGGACTTGCCGGCCCAAGGGTTGGGCGGGAACCCCGGCGGCGAGTCAGCCTGCCCGATTACGGCGGCAACTGCCGCTGCTGCGGCCAGCGCCATCAAGGTGGTGACCAGCACTGTCAGTGGCTTCAGCGTGTACTTTGTCATTGCAGAAGCGCGTAACATCCCCGTCCGTACGCGACTATACTGCGCATGTTTGGCAGCCTTGTCAACATCTTACTTCGCGTCACAATGCGGAAGCCGCCCGGTCGGAACGCTCGCCTCACCTGAGGGTCAGGCTCGCAGCAAGTGGTCTTGCCGTGTCACGGCACAAGGAAACTCCCGACCTTGGGGCGGCACCGCTGGACGACTGAGTCGTCGCGTAAGGCGATCGTAAGATCAGGACGAGACCGGCTGGTTCCGCGAGCACCTGTCAGGGCGAGCGGCCAGCCGTCGCGCTGCGCTACGAAGGCAGGCCGGCCGTCGCGAGGACCTGCTTGAGCCACGTCAACGCGCCGGTCGTGCGACGCCACGGCTCCCTGTACTCGGATGCGTAGACGAGCGCCTCCGACTCCTCCCCGATGCTCAGGAAGTTTGGCACCGGATCGGACACCATCACGCGGCGCAAGAGATAGTAGGGGACGTGCGGGTTCAAGTTGATCGCCTCCGTGAGGCCCGCGCGGGCTTGTTCGGTATCACCCTCACCCCGGAACGCGAGGAGTGCGCGCGCATACGGCCAGGCGGCGGATCCGTCGTCGGGGAACGCGTCGAGCAGCCGCTGACTATCGACATCCCGATCCAGATCCAGGAGGCACGCAAGGAGAAGATAGCGCACGCCCTGGTTGTCATTGGGGTTCAGCTCCAGCATCGCCCGATAGTGTTCGACGGCCTGCTCGTTCTCACCGAGATCCCACAGGCACTGCGCGAGCCCGCAGCGCGCGCGCATATACGGCCGGGTCTCAACGAAGCCCCAGAAGTCTCCGGTGTGTGTGCGGAAGAACTCGACACCGAGCGCGCGGTGACCCGCCGCCATGCCCTGAGCGTACAGCTCGCAGGCTTCCTCGACGGTCACGTCTTCGTCCTCTGCCAGGAACGCGTACGCGTCGGCGCAGTCTTGCGAGAGGGCGAGCGCCTTGCGTGCGAGGCCAAGGCCGCGCTCGCGCGTCGGCGCCTCCCACGCGTCGTACATCAAGTCCTGCGCCTGCTCCAGCGGGGTGGACGGCCGCTCCGGTCGCGGCGTCTTGTCGCCGAATGCCGCCTGGATGAAGGCGCCCATCTCCTCTTCGGAGTCGAACTCGCGGTCGTACGCAATGCGTCCGACCCGCGCCAGCTCCTTCTCGATGGTGAGCAGACTGAAGG
The DNA here is from genome assembly GCA_963701135.1 of uncultured Chloroflexia bacterium. Classification (GTDB taxonomy): domain Bacteria; phylum Chloroflexota; class Dehalococcoidia; order DSTF01; family JACRBR01; genus CAYJMJ01. The sequence continues at coordinate 395,978 of OY969567.1, read as the reverse complement.
CCGGTGGCGCCTCGATGCGCGTCTGGCTTCTCTTGCCACGGGACGATCGCTTCTTGCGCTTCATCGAGGCCTCCTTCCATGAGCTGGCGTCAGCCGGTTCGCCAGGACCGTCGCCACGTACACTACGCGCTCAACGGTCAGGTGGTCAACGGATGAGGCGTGGGAGAGGGCCCCGGACGTAACCGGCCTCGCCTTCACATCTCAGTCCAGATTGGAGGTACGGTGGTAAGCGATCGATTCCGGGGCGCTGACAGAGCGCTGACACGTGGAGGATCCGTTGTGGCCGACAACCGCCGCGCTGACCGCGTGACGATAGGAGGATGCCGCGCAAGATGCCGCGAGCGCCGTCTTGCACGCCGCGCCGGGGTCGAGGAATGAACGCGAGGCTGGTGGTGCAGCCGCCGGGATAGCGAAGAGGGCGCCGTCTGGTGCGAAAAAACGGCCAGTACACGGCGACGGGCCGCGCTCAAGCCGTCGGCGAGGGTACCGATATACTTGCCTCAGTAGGCAGGTGTGCGGGCTGTTAGCTCCGCGCCGCGCGCTAACTCCGACCGCGCGCCTTGCGTGCGGTCTTCTTGGGCGGAGCCTTCTTCGCCGGCGCCGGCGACGGCGCCTTCGCTGCCGCGGCTCGCCCGCGGGGCGCGTCTTCCAGGATGAAGGTGACCAGCATGTTCACGCGGTATCCCGTGATCTTGCCGTCCGCCACCGCGATCTGCTGTTCCTTCACCCAGGCGCCTGTGACGTTGCGCAACGTCTCGTTCGCGCGCCGGATCCCCTGCCGGACCGCATCTTCAAAGCTCCGTGGGGACTGAGACGTGATTTCCGTTACTCGTGCCACCGTCATCGCATGCCTCCGATGCTTGAAGTCCGCGCGCCGCGGTCATGGAAGGTGACTATCGTACCACCATGGTCAAGCCCACGCGCCCTGACTGTCGGGCGCTGATCCGGCTCATCGCCCTGCCTCGCGGCGACGGTTGCCGCGGAGGATCATACCCCGATCGCATCAGCCACCTTCCCTCAGCTCCCATCGGCTTCCCCTTCCAGCCGCCTCAAGTAGATCGAGGTCACCTGCAACGACGAGTGGTTGACGAAGCGAGAGACGCTCTCGATCGACTCGCCAGCATCGCGCCGAAGCTTGGCCGCCGAGTGCCGGAAGATGTGCACACCGGCGAAGCGGTAGCCCGGCCGCCTTCAGGTAGCGCCGCAGGTTCCCGTAGAACGTCCCCGACGTTACTCCTCTGTCGCCCGCGCTGGACGGCCACAACGACGCGTCCGGCGGCATGGTCGCGATGTCCCGGCCGGGATCAACGCGAGCGGCCAGCCGGCCGCGCCGGCCGCGGACATCGCCGCCGGCGGCGCCGCGGCGGCGGCGGCCTCCGTCACGGTGAACGTGCCACCGTCGCTGCGGCCCCACACCTCCGGGAAATACTCTTCGTACGCCGTGGCCGGCGGCAGCCGGAACTGGCCGGGCGTGGTCGCGCGCGCGAAGTACGTGTACTCGTACACGCCTTTCGCGACGAAGCGCGCGAACAGGACGGCGCGGTTGTCGCGCAGGTCCGTGTGACCGAAGGGACTGTAGCGCTTGCCGACCTGGTACGACTTCCGCTGCTCCTCCGCCAACTGGCGCCGGATCTCGGGCGGCGTCGTCTTCAGGCTCGTGTCGATGGGCTCGAGGCCGGCCGGCAGGTAGTCCTCCACCACCAGGAAGTTGAGGTCGGCCGGCGCGACGAGCGTCACCTTCACGCGCACCACGTCGCCGAGTCCGGCCTCGCTCACCGGTGCGCCCGCCGGATCGTCCGCGCGCGCGTACTCGTGCGACACGCCGATGCCGTAGTTCGCGGCCTCGACGTCCTCGGCGGGCGTGAAGTAGCGCAGGTGCGCGGTGTAGTAGAGCCGTCCGGCGGCGGCGCCGGGCGAGCGGCGCAGACGCAGCTCGTTCGTGGCGTCCTTGAGCAGGTCCTTCATCTGGATGACGACGCTGTCCTCCTGCCGCACCTTGCCCGCGTCGGCGTGACCGGAGAGCTCGCGGTCGCCGTTGAGGTCGACGCGGTAGTCGAAGCCGGCCTGCGCGTCCTTGCGGACGAGCATGAAGTCGGTGATCGCGAGCAGCGCGAGCGCGGTGTCGTGCGTCGACTCCCAGTGGCCGTCCTTGCGGGCCACCATCAACCAGCGCATCGTGCCATCGACGAGCGGGTGATCCGGCTGGAGTGCGATGAATGCCTGCAGCACCTGCGCCGTCGTCTGCGTGCTGCTGCCGAAGAGTTCGGCGTTGTACGACTGCTCCTCCCAGTGGTTGCCCGTCGCCGAAGGGATGGCCGCGCCCTGCAGCTCGTTCAGCAGCGTCGTCAGCCGCGGGTCGTTCGTCGAGCCGCCGTCCAGCCCGATCGCGAGCGCCAGCCACGCCTTCGCGGTGTTGCTGATGCTTGCGTGCTGTTCCGCCAGCGCGAACGCCCGGCCGAGCTCGCCGCGGCCGTCGCGGGCCAGTGCGTAGAGCGCGAATGCGCGCAGGTCGAACGCCGGCGCGAGGACGTCGCGCGGCTTGTCCAGCTCTTGCGCCAGGTAGTTCGCGGCGTTCTCCTCGACCATGGCGTCGACCGTGTAGCCCTCGCGCTTCGCCTCGCCGAGCCCCAGCACGGCCCACGCGGTGATCGCCGGGTCGGATTCATCGCCTTCCCACCAGCCCCAGCCGCCGTCGACGTGCTGCTGGCGGTACAGCCGCTGCAGCGAGCGCTGGACGAGCGCGTCGACGTCGATGGCATCGGCCTGGTCGCTGAGGTCCTTCAACCCCAGCTCGCGCGTCGCCCGGCGTAGCGCCAGCAGCGGCACGAATCGGCTCACGGTGGTCTCCGCGCTCTCGTACGGATACTCGTCGATGTAGTGCACCGCCGTATCGACGCCCGCCGCGAGCGATGGCGCGACGCGCACGGTCAGCTCGCCGGCGTCCGGCCGCACGTAGTAGGGCACGTCGATCGCCTCCGAAGCCTCATCGGTGACCTCGCCGGCGGTGCCGACGGTCTCCGGCGTGAAGAACGAGTACAGGGGCAGCGTGAGCTTCACCGAATCGGACTTGCCGCCGCCCTTCGCTTCGAACGTGACGTCGAAGCTGTCGCGGCCGGGCGGCACGCTCGTGTCCCAGCGGACGAGCGCGTCCTCGCCCGGCTGCACGCTTACGTGCTTCGTGCCGTCACCCTCGACCTTGATGCCGTCCGCCTTCAGCGAGACGTCCATGTCCAGCGGCGCGCCGGTGAAGTTGTGGACGATGGCGCCGAGCGACGCGCTGTCGCCCGCGATCAGGAAGCGCGGGACGGCCGGGCGGACGATGACGTCCTTGGTGGTGACGATCTCGTTGCGCGCCTCGCCGGCCCTTGTGTCGGCGGTGATGCCGCGGGCCGTCAGCCGCCACGTCGTGAGCGTATCGGGCAGCTTCACCTCGACCGAGGCGTTGCCGTCGCCGTCAGTCCGCAGCGATGCGTCCCAGTACGCGGTGTTGGGGAAGAACGTGCGCGTCTGGTCGCCGGAACCGCCGCCGCCGCCCTTGCCGCCCTGTTGCAGGCGCACGGCCAGCTCGTTCGCGCGGTCGATGGAGACAGCCAGGCTGGACGCGCTCATGACGCTGAGCGGCCGGCGCGACCAGAACGCCTCCAGCGCTGGCCGCGCGAAGTCGTCCTGCAGCGACAGCACCGACTTGTCGACGAGCGCCAGCGACAGCTCCGCCGGCACGCCGTTCCCCTCGCTGTCCGTCGTGCGGATGGTGTAGCGCACGGTGTCGCGCGGGGCGTAGCGGTCGTGGTCGGGCGCGATCGTGATGTTCAGCTTCTTGACGTCGGTCGAGACCTTGAGTTCGACCATGCCGAGCTTGACCTGCGGCAGCGGATTGCCATCGGCCGGCGGTTTGAACAGCATCACGCCGACGAAGACGTTCGGCACGTGCTCCTCCGTGATCGGCACGCTCGATGACCTCGGAGTTCGTCGCGAAATCGCGCAGCTCGTACGTCATCAGGCGGCCGCGCTCCTGGGTGACGAGCCCGTGGCTCGCGGTGAACGGCGCGGCGACGAGGATCTTCGCCGTGTCGCCGGGCCTGTACGCGTCCTTGTCCGCGACGAGCTGGATCAGGTCGTCGTTGCCGACGCGCCAGCTCGCGTACTCGGCGCTGGACGCCCACACCTCGAACGACGACTTGACGGCGTTGCCCGCCGGAGTCCGTCGACTCCGCGAGCACGTAGTACTCGCCGCTCTTCGACGGCCGGAACGTAAACGTGCCCTTGCCGTCGCCGCCGGTCGTCACGTCGAGCGCCTGCTCGAATGTGTCCTGCGGCGTGCTGCGGTAGTGCTGCTGGCCGTCCGCGTCGCGCTCGCGCACCGTCCTCCACTGCCGCTGGAACACGCTGACCCGCGCGCGCACGTCCGGCACGGGCTTGCCGTCGGGATCGATGCTGACGACGCTGACGGTGGCGTCATCGCCCGCGTCCGCGACGTAGTCCCCGGGCTGCATGCCGATGTAGAACTGCCCCTTGTGCACGTGCACGCCGGTGAATGTGCCGACGGCCTGGCCGTTCTGGTCGGTGACGGTGGCTTCGAGCGTGAAGGTCTGGCTGAGTGGGTCGCTCGCGACGTCGGCGGGCACGCTGAACGAGAAGACGCCGTTCGCGTCGGTCTTACCCTCGCCGCTGCCGCGGATGTGTTGTTGCGGCTCGAAGAACGGCCCGTCGCTGTAGTCGTAGTTCGGCGTGTAGTCGCTGAAGCTGTACCCGGCGAAGTCGTCGCTGCGCGAAGAAGTAGCGGCTGCGACGTCACGGTCCACTTCACCGCCGCGTTCGGCCAGCGGCGCGCCGAAGAACAGGTCAGCGGTGACCGTCGCCGTCGATGGTCTCGCCGTTGATGTACGACTCCTTGCCCGGCTTCACGTCCACCTCGAACTCCGGGTTGCGGAACTCGGCGACGCGGAAGGAGATGTAGGCGATGTTCGGCTGGTAGCCCGCCGAAAGCGAGGAGAGAACGGCCGCGAAGGTCAGGCGCCGCGTAGTACTGGCCCGTGCCGGCCTCGTCGCTGAGCGCGAGCTTCGCGTCGAATGTGCCCAGGTCGGACAGCGTGACCTCCTGCGACTGACCTTCGCGGCCGCGGTCGTCGCTGATCACGATCCGAAGCGGCGTGGCGGGCGGCAGCGAGTAGTGCGCGTCGTCGTCCTTGCGCACGACGCCCTTGAAGTACACGGTCTCGCCGGGGCGGTAGATCGGCCGGTCGGTGTACAGGTAGCCGGCGAGGTCCGGCAGCATGAACTGGAACCCCGCCGACGACTGCACGTGCGCCGGGATTGATGCCGTTGCTCCACTGCGTGCCCGACAGCACGACGCGCCCCGCCGACTGCGGCGGCGACGTAGTAGCCGGGATAGATGTTGCCGTCGGCAGGCGCCTCCGCGTCGACACGTGCCACGCCGTCGCCGCCGGTCGTGCCGCTCGCGATGACGGTCGCCCTGCCCGTTCAGCACGTCGAATGGCATGCCGGCGAGCGGCGCGCCGCTCTGCATGTCGACCATCCACACCAGCACGTCGTGGCGCGTCCACTTCGTCACGACGTTGACGCTGCTGATCGACGATCGGCATGGTCTCGGACCCGCTGCTGCCGGGCGCGGTGACGCGCAACAAGTAGATGCCTTCCGGCAGCCGCTCGCCGGCCGGCGCGAGCCGCGTCATCCGCACGACCGGCTGGTCCAGCGGCGGGTTGACGATCGACTCGCTCCAGGAGCGCACCAGGTCGCCCTGCGGGACCATCGGCTGACCGCCTGCGATTCGAGCAGCGATCAGCTGCTCGCGGGTGATCTGGTAGAGCGAGAAGTCGACGCGGTCGAGGTTCCACGCCGAGACGCCGATCGTCGGGTCCAGGTAGGCGTCGAACGTGCCCGGAGAACGAGGAGCGGAAGATGCTGAAGCCGGGATGCCGTCTTTCGCGTCACGAAGCGCAGGTCGAGCGGCGCGGCCAGGCGCTGCCCGTAACGGTCGGCCGCATCGGCCGTCAGCGTGACCCGGTACGGCGACGACGGCTGCATGGGGAAGCCGATGGTCAGCGACAGGTCATCGGGGTTCCAGCTCAGGTACGGGTCGTTCTCCGGCTTCGGGTCGATGGCGATGTGCGACTCCGACCGACTTCTCGTCCATCGGGTTGCTGAAGCGTGAGCGTGACGCCGCCGCGGTCCGCGGCCGTAGCGCCGTTTTCCGGCGTCGTGCCGACTCGATGCGCGGCACGCCGACGGTGCTGAACGTCCAGCGCACCTCGCCGGCGGTCGCGGCGGCGCCGTCGGGCGTCTTGACGCCGCCGCGCACCGCAACCTCGTACGCCGTGTCGAGCGCCAGCGGACGCGCGGGCCGGAAGACGAGCGTGCGGTCGTCCGTCCATTCGATGCCGCCGGCGACCGGCGCGCGCGACGCCTGCGCCACGACGGCGAACGCGGCCGCCGCCGATGCGCGGTCGACCGGCTGGTTGAAGCCGGCCTTGATCTCGGGCAAGGGCGCGACGAACTTGCTGTTGTCGGGCGGGAAGAACGTCGACGGCCTTCGGCAGCAGCGTAGTGAACGAGAACACGTAATCGGCGTCGAGCGTCGAGCCCAGCTCGTTGGCGAGGCCGGCCTTCACGCGCGCCGTGTAGCGTGTCGATGGCGCCCACCCCGTGCCGGCTGGCGTGAACGTGTAGAGCGACGTGTTCAGCCAGCGCCCCCGTCCCGCGATCGGTGGGTCGAACGTGACGATGGCGTCCGGACCGCGCTTCGCGATCACCGTCAGCGGCGCGACGGAGCGGTTGAACTGCACCATGATCGCGCCGTCGAGCGCGACCTCCTGCGAGCCGTCCTGCGGGAACACGGACGCGACCTGCAGCTTGCCCTGCGTCTGAAGCGGAAGCCCAGATCGACGGGATCGGCGCCGCGCGGGACCTCGGTGGCCGAGAGCTTCAGGCTGACGTCGTACGTCGGTGCCTCGGGCGAAGCCGGGCCACTCGGGCCGGAACGTCAGCACGTCGCCGACGAACTCGCGCCGGCCGGCCGGCTCGTTGCTGATCTTGAGCGCGCTGAGCGCGATGTGGCGGTCGAGCGACCCGGCGAGCCGGATGCGGACCGGCGCCATGGTCGACACGTCCTCGCCGCCGGGGCCGAGCACTTCGATGCACAGCGGCTTGTCGCAGCGCGGTCCGCCGCCGCCGGACATCAGCAGCACGACGCCCGTCACGGCGCCCGCGACGGCGAGCGCGGCCACGCCGGCAGCGCCGATGCGCACGCGGCGGTCGAGCACGCTCCAGCGCTGCCACAGCCGCGACGAGATCGACCGGACACTTGCCACCACCTGCGCGAACATGCTGCTCATGCTGCTCCTCCTCACGGCGCCTCGACGACGACCGTCGCGGCTTCGCTCCACAACTCGGTCCGTCCACCGCCACGGCGCGCGCGCGGAACTCGTGCGTGCCCGCGCTCAACTGCCAGTTCACGCCGATACGGCGCCGACGTCGCGCGTCCGATGGCCACGCCGTCGACGTACAGTTCGACGAAGCGCACGCCGGCCGCCGGCAAGGCCTCGATGCTCAACGCCTGGTCCTCCGGCCGCAGCTCGCGGGTCAGGTGCAGCGTGACGCCATCGGCCGGCTCGATGAGCGTCAGCGGCCGTGCGCCCGGCGGCGATGCGGCGATGGCCGCGCCGGCGACGCCGGACGAGCGATACGGCGGCAGCGGCGGCAGCGCGACGCCCGCCGCGCGCGCCCACGGGATGGCCTCGAGTGGCACGAACGAGAACACGCGCTCCGTGACGTGGCCGGGGCAGCCGCGCCTGCGGGACGCCGGTCGCGTCACACACGGCGAGCGCGCGGTAGTAGTCGTCGTAAGCGACGGGCACGGTGCCGGCCGCGAACGCCTCGACGCTTCGGCGCTGGCACGCGGGCGTCGGCAGCAGCCCGGACGGCAGGCAGACCGCGGCGTGCTCGATGCCGTCGGGCTCGGCGAACGGTCGCGCCGGGCGGCCGGCGAGCGCCGCGTTCATCACGTCGCGCCAGATGGGCGCCGCGCCTTCGACGCCGGAGACGTTGCGCATCGGCGTGTTGTCGGCGTTGCCGATCCAGACACCGACGACGAGGTCGGGTGTGTAGCCGACGGTCCAGTTGTCGCGGAAGTCGCTCGTCGTGCCGGTCTTCGCGGCCGCCGGACGGTCGAGGTGCAGCGGGCTGTTGTAGCCGAAGCCCGGCGCGCGGGCGTCGTTGTCGGAGAGGATGTCGCTGATCAGGTACGCGGTCTGCGCCGAGATCACGCGCTCGCGCGCGGGCGCCGGCGCCTCGTAGAGCGCGCGGCCGTCCGCATCCTCGACGCGCGACACAGCCACGGGATCGACGCGCACGCCGCCGGCGGCGAAGGCGGCGTACGCCGCCGTCAGGTCGAGCAGCCGCACTTCGCCGCCGCCGAGCGTGAGCGACAGGTCGTAACGCGAAGGGTCGGTGAAGCTCGTCAGACCCATGCGGCGGCCGAGGTCGACGGCGCGCTCGACGCCGACTGCCGCGAGGACGCGCACGGCCGGCACGTTGTAGGAGGACGCGAGCGCCTCGCGCAGCGGCACCAGGCCGTGGAACGTGAGGTCGTAGTTGTTGGGCGCGTACGGCTCGCCCAGCCGCGTCTGGAGCGTCGCCGGCACGTCGAGCAGCTGGGACGCCGGCGTGAAGCCTGACTCGAGCGCGGCGGCGTAGACGACCGGCTTGATCGAGCTGCCGGGCTGACGCTCGGCGAGCGCGACATTGAACGCGCCATCGATCGAGGCGTCGAAGTAGTCGGCGCTTCCGACCATCGCGCGCACGGCTCCGGTCGCCGGATCGATGACGACGGCGGCGCCGTCGGTGACGTTGTGGTCCGTGAGCGCGGCGACGTGCCGCGTCACTGCCTCTTGCGCCGAGCGCTGGAGGCCGAGGTCGAGCGTCGTGTAGACGCGCAGGCCGCCGCGGGCCACGGCGTCCTCGCCGACGAGCCCCGGCAGCAGCTCGCGCACCCACGCGACGAAGTGCGGCGCCTCGATCGGGAACGGCGTGCGGTTGAGCGCGAGCGGCTCGGCGGCGGCCGCGGCCGCCTCCTCGCGCGAGATGTAGCCGGCATCGTCCATGCGGCTCAGCACCGTGACCTGGCGCGCGCGGGCGGCGTCGAGCCGCGTGAACGGGTCGTAGCCGGACGGCGATTGCAGCAGCCCGGCCAGCAACGCCGACTCCGCCAGGTCGAGGTCGCGCGCGCCCTTGCCAAAATACGTGCGGGATGCCGCCTCGACGCCGTACGCGAGGTTGCCGAAGTAGACGCGGTTCAGGTACTGCTCGAGGACCTCGTCCTTCGACAGGGAGCGGTCGAGCCGCAGCGCGAGGAGCGCCTCCCGCACCTTGCGGAGCGGGCTCGGCGACGAGCGCTCCGGCTGGTCGAAGTAGAGGTTGCGGGCGAGCTGCTGGGTGATCGTGCTGCCGCCGGAGCGCGCTTCCCCGTGGCGTACGTCGGTCAATGCCGCGCGGACGATCGCCTTCGGGTCGATGCCGGGGTTGTCGTAGAACGACGCGTCCTCGGTCGCGATCACCGCCTGGCGAAGGCGCGCGGGCATGTCGTCGAGGGACAGGTACGTGTAGCGCGCGTCGTCCGGCCCGGCCGAGTCGTAGAGCACGCGGCCGCCGGCGTCGAGGATCTTCGTCGATTCGGGGAGCGGCCGCGGTGCGGGCGGAGGCGGCAGCGGAGCGGCGTAGAGCGCTGCGTACGCGAGCGCCAGCGCGAGTGCGCCGTACGCCGGCCATCGGCGAACACGCGCCGCGCGCGTCGTGGCACGGCGCCCCGCGCGAACAGCCTTGTGGACACTCGGCGCGTCGTTCGTCATCAGCACCGGTGGCTCCCCGGACGCAACGTGCGTCCCCTCCCTGGGTGCAGTGTCGGCCAGCAGGCCGGGCCGTTGCCGGTCGTGCCGCCTACGCGCTCCCGACGCGATGCCTACGCACGATCAGACACCCTTTCGGACCGCGGCGGAACATGCCGCACGGATGGAATGCCGCAGCGGCCCGTCGTCGCTTCACGGTCCTCGCACTCCTCGCCAGCCCTCACCCCGAAAGCCTGACGAGCATCTTGCCCGTGTTCACGCCGTTCAGCATCCCGATCAGCGCCTTCGGTGCGTTCTCGATGCCGTCGTAGATCGTCTCGTGGTACTTCACGCGCCCGTCCTTCAGCCAACCGCGTCATGTCCGCAACGAACTGCTCGCGCAGGTGCATGAAGTCCGTCGCGACGAAGCCGCGGAGCGTCACGCGCTTGTAGATGATGTTCGAGAGCGTCGTCACCGGCGACGAGATCGGCACCGGCTGTGTTGTACGCCGAGATCATCCCGCACACCGCGATGCGCCCGAGCAGGTTCATTCGCGGCAGCGCGGCGTCGAGGTGGTCGCCGCCGACGTTGTCGAAGTAGACGTCGATCCCGTTCGGCGCCTTCTCCTTCAGCGCCGTTCGGATCGTCTCGGTCTTGTAGTTGATCACCGCGTCGATGCCGAGCTCATCCTTCAGCCAGCGGCACTTCTCGTCGGAACCCGTGCTGCCGATCACGTAGCAGCCCTTGATCTTCGCGATCTGCACCGCGATCGATCCCACCGAGCCAGCCGCTGTGGACACGAACACCTGCTCGCCGTCCTGGAGCTTGCCGATCTCCAGCAGCCCGCCATAAGCGACGAAGCCGGAGCCGCCGAGCGTGTGCAGATACACCGAGACCGGCAACGCCGGATCGACATCCAGCTTCGAGACGCCCCTCCCCGACGAGACGAAGTACTCGCGGAACGAGGACCAGTTCTGGACGAAGTCGCCTTCGTTGAAGGAGGGGCTGCGGGACTGCACGACGCGGCCGATCGCGTAGCCGGCCATCGGCTCGTTCAGCGCCTGGCCCACCGACAGCCGAGGGCGCATCGCCGGATCGACCGAGAGATAGAGGTTCCGCACCTGGATCTCCCCCTCCGCGGCGTCCGGTACCGCCTGTTCGACGATGGCGAACTCCTCTTCCCGCGGCATCCCGTTGGGTCGAGCGATGAGATGGACCTCGCGACTGACGACGGCCATGGCGTATCTCCCCTTGTACACGGAACTGAGAACGTCATGCGACACGGCGAATGGTCGGCGATCCCGCCGCGAGGAGCAACGGCGACGCAATATCCCTTACGCGGATGTAAGGCCTTGGGCAACAACCCCTCACCATCGTGCGCACGTGCAGCGAGCACAGAGGCGAGGAGGGCGTGGCGAACACGCCCTCCTCGCCTCTGTGCCTATTCGTTCACGCGCGACCGCGGAACCGCGCTCTACTGCGCAAGCTTGAGCTTCGCCGCCGCCTCATCCAGCAGCGGCAGGATCTCCTGGGCGTTCCTGGCGATGACGTTGAGGCCGGCCGTGCTCGCGTCCACCTCGAATACCCCGTTCCCCTACAGAGGCGGCGGCCCTCCGGTCATATCATCCGACCGCGAACTGCCCGCCGGCCAGGTGAAGCGAAACGTGATGCAGCCCGACGAGCCATCGTCGCAGTAGTAGGAGACGAACGTCAGCAGCACGACTTCGCCCGTCAACGTCCGCAGAGCGTAGGTGTGCTCCTTGCTGGTGATGATGTGGGTTGTCCAGTTGTAGTTGTACCACTTGTGTAAGGCGGGGTTCTCAAGGCCACGCTCTTCGTGGGTGGTGTCGGCCAGATAGCCTCCGTCGGGAACGACAGCGGCCGCAAGAGGGACCTTTTGCAGATCCACAGCCCCACCCTGGCCTCGGGGGTTGGTGTCGCCGCTGTTGGTGAGCAGACGGGTGCGGCGGAACGCCAGATCCCAGTCAGTGGAATCCTGGGAGGTCGAGACGGCCGCGCCCCGACGGAAGTTGAAGTACACCCAGTCGTTGCGGCTCTTGGCATCGACGGTGTACTGGACGACGCCCAACGGCTGGCCAACGTCACCGATGGCCTGGCCGCGGGTAGGGGCGAACCCAGCGGGTGTGGGTCGAAGCGCGGCCCAGAGCAGCCAGCCGGCGGCCAGCAGGCCCACGGCCACGAGAAGGAACCCCAGGCCCAGCGCCACAGGCCCGATCGGAAAGCGTCTCGTTCCGGCTAACGCTGTCATCGCCAGACTGATCCCTTCCGTGCGACTCCCGACCCCCCGCCCAATCGCCGGGGATGTTCCCGGGCCGGCGTCAGCCACCGGCCCGGGACATCCATACGAAGTCAGAATCTACGGGAGCGTCACCTCGATCCAGCCGGCGTCGGCACTCTGCAAGTGGCCGGCGTCCGTCCACCCTTTGGGGGTTTCGCTGGGGTCAAAGTAGGCAAGTGCCATGTACGCCGTCGCGCCGCTTGCGAACTGAGCGTCCTGCGAGTCACCGGTCTGGAGGGGGCGGGACATTTCGAAGATCCACACTCCCTTGGCGCCCGCGCCCTGGTCCGCAGCCGTGTGCTTCCAGACGCCCGCCAGGCTGTTCTCGCCGGTCGCATTGGCTACGTCGCCCTTGCCGTCGTCGTCGCGGTCCTCCGGATTTGGCGCGTACTCGTCGTCGAGATTGCATTTCGGGTCATCGCCGCCGGCGACCCCTGCGCCCCCGGACATCTGTCCGGGCCCGCAATCAAGCTCCCAGTGCCAGATGTTGACGACACCGAGGCTGGTCGCCAGATCCTCGACCTTGACGCCCATCGTTGGCGGGGCCGCCGAGTCGATGCGGAACATCACGCCTAGCGACGGAGAGAAGTTGTGCTGCAGGGGGTCGGGGTTGTAGTCGAAGCCGTCCTCAACCTCCACGAGCACGTATATGTTCTTGCCATCGGTCGCGACCTTCAGCGTCGCATTCGTGGGGGACAGTTTGCCTATATCGATCTCCAGATCCGTCACCTGCGCCGGGTCGAGCTTGCTTACGTCGATCTGCTTCAGGGGAATCGTGGCGCCCTTGATAGCGGCCCAGTCCGCATCGCCGCCGTCCACCGTGATGGTACCCTTCGCCGCCCCGAACTTCGTGGCTGCCGGCGTCGTCTGGGACGTGCCGGTGGTCGCGACCGCGGTGACCTTCGCCGCCGCGGTCGCCGGGGCCGTGGTCGCCTTCGGAGCTTGGGTGGCGGTCTTCTCGTCGCCTCCCCCGCCCCCGCAGGCCACGGCGAGCAGGGTAAGGCTCGCCGCGATACCGGGAATCAACAGTCTCTTCATGGTCCTCTCCTCCTCTTGAGTCCTTCATGGACTCCACTTTGGTCGCGGCCACCCGATCCATCATGGCCGGCGTGATTCTACTACTCCGGGCCGGACTGAAGGAATGCGATGAGCTTGTCCATGTCTTCGTCGGAGAGCTCGCTACTGGAAAAGCCGGGCATGGTTTTGGGTCCCGACCTGACCTTCTGCGAAATCTTGCTGGCGCTGGCATCGGTCAGGTTTTTGCCGACCGCTCCGCCGGCGCCGCTGCTGCCGTGGCAGGCCGCGCACCCGTACCGGAAGAACAGCAGTCCGCCGTCGTGCACGGAGTCCCCGGTCTGCGCGTCCGCCGGCTTCGCCAGCGGCATCCCTTCGAACAGGTACGTCTCGCCCAGGTACGCAACCTTCGTCCGCGTGTAGCCTGCCGGCGACGCCAGGTTCCCGTGCGTGTACGGGCTACGGGCGACGACGACGCCGATAATCGTGATCGCGAGGCCGCTAATCGCGAAAGCCAGGATGGCCGGGACGAAGTACCGGTTCATGATTACCTTATTACCTTGCGGCGCCGGCGCCGGCGCCGCCGCCGTCCAGGGCCCGGCTCGACGCCATCGCCGTCGCCGGGCTTCGTCGCTGCGCCGGTACCACGTCGCCGGCGCCGGCGCGCGCGATGCGGATCACCGCGACTGCTACAAAGAACAGGATGCCCCACACGACGGACAGCAGGCCGATGATCAGCCACGAATTGAGGCCCGGCACCTGGATGCCGGCCTTCTGCACGTACAGCTGGCCAGCGGATCCGTCCACCGAAACCGCGGCCGTCGCCTGTTCCACCGTCCCGCCAGCGGAAGGCACGTAGTCCATGCGGATATCGTGCGGGCCGCTTTCGCGTGGGGCGTAAGAGATCGCCGCGACGCCCTCGTTGTTGGTCACGGCGCGCCCGATCTCCATGTACCCTTCGACGCCGCTGAACGACGCGTGGGCGAAGAACGTCACCGTCAATCCCACGACCGGCTGACCGGTGTCCGCCGAGGTCAACGCCGCACTCAGCTCGCTCGGCTGTCCGGCGATGGCCGATGCAGGCTCTATAACCTCGACTTTCACGTGCGAGGCGTGCGCCGTGGCGGCGGACCCGAGCGCGAGCACCACCAACACCAACAGTCCTGCTGCCTTCCAAACGAACGGTTTCATACGGCACCTCCTGCTGATTCGCTCGCGAGCCGCGGCTGGAGTCGGTGCGCCGGCTCCGCCATGACCGCTTCTTCTTGCTGTTCCGCCACCTCCCAGACCGCGAGGATGGGGAATACCTTGATAAAGACCGTGATGAGCAGGGCAAAGAGCGCGAACGAGGCCGCGACAATCGACCACTCCACCCACGTCGGCGCGTAGTTGGACGGGTCATACGACATCAGCGGCACGCGGAGCGCCGCAACGACGATGAAGTAACGCTCGATCCACATCGCCACGTCGACCAGGAACGCCGCGACGACGATGCCCCAGATGTTCCGGGTCCACGGGATGAGAACGAGCAGCGGCGGGACGACGAGACCGCCGATGACGTAGTACCACCAGAAGCCGGCAAACTGGCCCAGGAAGAGTTCGCGGAAGTGGAACTCCTCGCCCGCCTCCATCTTGTAGCCGGTGGTGATGTATTCAGAGAGGTTGCCGTAGATCATGATCAACGACATCGCGGCCAGCAGGTAGCCGAGGTACACGAAGTGCTTCTCGGTGATGTACTCCTCCAGGTGGTAGATCTTGCGCAGGATCGCCATGATGATGATCAGCGTCGCGACGCCCGAGAAGATCGCTCCGGCGACGAAGAACGCGCCGAAGATGGTGCTGTTCCAGCTCACACGCAGGTTCATCGCGAAGATCCACGAGACGACGGTGTGCACCGAGACCGCGATGGGGATGATCAGGATCATCATCACGCCGAGAGCGGTGGCCAGCAGGCTGCGTTGTGTCTTGTTGCCGGTCCAGCCGATCGACAGCAGGCTGTACAGCTTGTGACGCCAGTCCGGTCGTTCGGTCGCGGAACAGCGCCAGGTCGGGGATCATCGGCAAGAACAGGTAGGTGATGCTGGCCGTCAGGTACGTCGTGATGGCGACGACGTCCCAGATGATCGGCGACTGCCAGCGGCCGTGCAGGATCACGTTCTGCACGCGGTCTGGGCGCCCCAGGTCGATGATCGGGAACAGGGCGCCGCGTGCACAGCGCCACGACGGTGACGAACTCGGCCATGCGCGTGACCGGCGTCCGCCAGCCCGCCTTCGACACGCGCAGGATCGCCGAAATCAGCGTGCCGGCGTGGCTGATGCCGATGAAGAAGACGAAGTTCGAGATGTAGAACCCCCACGAGATGCGGTCGCGCATGCCCGTGACGACGAGGCCGTCGCGCAACTGCACGTAGTAGGCGAAGCCGCCCCAGGCGATGACGGCGAGCAGCACGGCGACCCACGCGTAATAGGCGACGGTGGTCCGCCGGATCGGCGCGAGCGTGGCGTCTTCGAGTCGCTGTCGCCAGGCGCCTATCGCTTCCACGTCTTCGCCCCCTTCGCTCGCTTCACCCACGGCCACTCGGTGGGCAGGCGGCCCTTGTTCGACGAATCGCGGCCGACCAACTCACCGTGGCCGGGGATGTAGTACACGCGCGGCTTCGTGCCGAGGTCTTCCTTGAGGTTGTACGCCTGGTGCTCCGACAGGAAGCGGCTGACGGAGACCACGTCCTTGCCGTTCGTGGCGATGTCTTCCTCCAGATCGCCGTAGTAGATCGCCTCGTGCGGGCACCCCTGCACGCAGTACGGCAGCGTGCCCGCACGCGCCATGTCCGGGCAGAAGTCGCACTTCATGACGGTGCCCTTCTTCGCAGGCGTCTGGTGCTCGACGTCGTAGTGCGCGAGCATCGCCTCCGGCGGGATGGGAGGATTGCCCCAGTTGAAGAAGCGCCGGTCGTATGGACACGCGGCCATGCAGATGCGGCAGCCGATGCAGCGGTCCTGATCGATGAGGATGCTGCCCTCGGGCGTCGCAAAGGTCGCGCCGACGGGGCAGACGTTGGTGCAGGGCGGGTTCTGGCACTGCTGGCAAGGCGTCGGGATGAACTGCGTGCCATCACCCGGCAGTTTCGACTCAAAGACCTCGATCCACTGCATCGGCTCCGGCGCGAAGTGCCCCTCGATGCACGCGGTCGTGCACTGCGGCGGCTTCCCGACGCTCTGGCAGCCATCGCAGTTGCGGAGATCGATGATCATCGTCCATCGACGCACGCGCCCGCTGGGAGCGCGCGCTGCTTCGGCATCGGCGTGTACCGGGCCGTGCCCGGGCGAGAACGCCGACTTCAACACGTTCGGCAGGAGCGGCAGGGGGGCGACGCCCAGCGCGCCCAGCCCGAACAGCTTCAGGGCGCGCCGGCGATCGACCCTCCGCCCGGCGAACGAGCCCGCCTGCTCCGGCGCGTTCGAGAGATCGTCCTTCGCCTCCATGACCGCCCCATTCCGTGCGGCTCCGGCTTGCGGAGCCACCTTCAGGATCGGAGATGGGGACGGTGGGCACATCGGCGGGAGCGGCAGACTGGCCAGCGTGCAATACGTACGAGCGGCGGGCCGGAATGCGCGAAATACGTATGCCTTTGTGCAGGGGTCGTTCGACGAGCGGGTGGCGGCACGAACGGTAGAATGTGGCCGTAATGTCGAACGAAGAATCGCCGGGGCCGATCCGCATCATCATCGCGGAGGATCACGCCGTGGTTCGCGAGGGCACGCGCCAATTGCTGGAACGGGAACCGGACCTCGAGGTCGTCGGCGAAGCCGCGGATGGCGCGCAAGCCGTGGCCCTCGTAGAGCGCCTGCACCCGGACGTCGCCATCATGGACATCTCGATGCCGGTCATGACCGGCATCGAGGCGACGCAGCGGATCAAGGCCAGCCATCCCAACACGGCCGTACTGATCCTCACCGCGTACGATGATGATCAGTACGTCTTCGCGCTGATCGAGGCAGGGGCCGCCGGCTACCTTCTGAAGGACGTGCCGTCGGCCGAGGTGGTGCGTGCGGTGCGTGCGGTGCATGCTGGCGAGCCGGTGTTACATCCCGCCATCGCGCGCAAGGTGCTCGCGCGGTTCGCGGGACCGCCCGGACAGACGCAAGCGGCGCACGCCGGGCACGGCGGAGAGGCACTCCTGACCGACCGGGAGCAAGAAGTCCTGCGGCTCGCGGCCTGCGGCTTGAGCAACGCGGAAATCTCCGCCCGCCTGTACCTGAGCATCAGGACGGTGCAGGTCCACCTGACACACATCTTCAACAAGCTGGGAGTAGGATCGCGCACGGAGGCCGTGATCGCCGGCCTGAAGAGCGGCCTGCTCAAACTGGAGGACCTCGATGAAGGCTGAACTTCGTCTGGCCGCCTCACCGCGCCCGGCGTCGCTTCGGGCACGAATGCTGCACGACCTTACCGTGCCGATCCGCCGCCTGCCGCGGCGGCTCCACGATCGCCGTTTCTGGCACGTCCAAATGATGGTGCTTTTCGCGACGGCGCCTCACTACATCATCGAAGTGGCTGGCTTCACGAATCCGTTCGAGACGTTTCACGGGCTGTCGATCACCCTCTATGTGATCCCGCTTCTGTACGCGGCCATCACGTTCGGATGGGAAGGCGCCATCCTCACGGCCCTGTGGGGTGGGCTCCTCACGTCGCCGAGCATGTGGGTGTGGCACCGTTCGTCGTACCACTGGATCGCCGAGCTCGGGCAGCTCGCGATCACGCTGCCGGTCGGCATCATGGTGGCGTGGCGGGTCGACCTGGAGTCGAAGCAACGCCAGCGCGCGGAGCGGACGAGCGCCAGCCTCGCCCTGCTCAACGAGATCGGCGAGCTGCTGAGCCGCAAGCTGGAGGTTGAGCAGGAGCTGCCGGCCGTCGTCGAGCGGCTGCTGCTGGGCCTGCCCGTCGATGCGGCCTGGCTGTGCCTGGAGCCGGAGTCGCCGGCCGCGGCACGCGCCGCCATCGTCAAGGCGCAGGGCCGTGCCGCGGCCGCCGATCTCCGCGTCGAGGACATCGACCGGCTGGTTGCCGAGCGGCGTGAGCCTGTTGTGATCGAGGGCCGGCTGATCGCCGTGCCGCTCGGCGTCGACAGCAGCATCGCCGGCTCGCTCGGCGTCGCGGTGCCGGAGGACAGCGCCTTCGTCGACGAGCACGTGCGTGTGCTGGCCGCGGTCGCCCACGAGATCCGTGTGGCGGTCGAGAAGTCCCGTCTCATCGAGCAACGGCAGGAGAGCCTGCAGACCTACGCGCGGCAGGTGACGCAGGCGCAGGAAGACGAGCGCCTTCGCATCGCGCGGGAGCTGCACGACGAGACGGCGCAGGAGCTGGTGCACCTGGTGCGCAGCCTGGAGGCGCTAGGCGAAGCCGACCACGCCGACGTGCCCGGCCAGGTCCAAGACCTGTTGAAGCTCGCGCGCGGCACCCTGCAATCGGTGCGGCGGTTTAGCCGCGACCTGCGGCCGTCGGTCCTCGACGACCTCGGACTCGTGCCTGCGATCGAACTTGCGGTGGAGGAAACACGCGGCCGGCTTTCGGCCGGCGCGCGGCTCACCGTCACCGGCACGCCGCGCCGGCTGGGATCGTCTGTCGAGCTCGCCCTCTTCCGGATCGCGCAGGAGGCGCTGCACAACGTCGAAAGGCACGCCGAGGCGACCTCGGCCGCGGTTGAGCTTGAATTCGCGGAGAAGGGCGTCCGCCTGGTCGTGGCCGACGACGGGCGCGGCTGCGAGATGCCCCAGAACGTCTCCGACCTGGCGCGCGCCGGAAAGCTCGGGATCCTCGGTATGAAGGAGCGGGCGGAGCTTGTCGGCGGGTCATTTGATCTGCACGCCCTCGAGGGCGGCGGTTGCCAGGTGACGGCCAAGGTGGGCGAACGGGCTACGGCGTCGGAGACGCCTGCACCTCGGAGCGGGTAGCACCTTCTCCGATCGACCAACGCTGACACGATGAGGTCACCATCGTGGGCGGAAAGGCGCGGCGGCGGAATCGCTGATCGATCCCCAACCCTTCAAATTACGTTGACGTGTCCGTCGGCGACGAAGGGGCATGTGCCCCCGGAGAAGTCTATCGTGAGCTGGTGTGTCACAACGAAGCCGCCGATCATGCGCGCCGCATCCTCCGGCGTCATATCCGGCGTCGCGTGGTTGACGTCCTGGGCGACGACGTAGTACGTCCAGATTCCGCGCGGCATGCGCTCACGCTCGAACACGTATACGCCGGTGTACTCGCCGTCGTTGGCCTTGTCGTCGGGGGCCATGCCGCCGTCCTCCAGTACAAAGCGGCGGTATTCTCCGTTCGGCCCGGCGAGCAGGCACTGCACGAACAGATCAGCACCACGGAACTGGACGTCATCCGGTCCGAAGAACCGCGCCCGGACGATCCATGGTTCCTTCTGATAGTTTCGGACCACGTCGGGCGCGTCGATCTCGTATCGGGTCAGTACGTGCTGGTTCGTCTGCGTGTCCGACGCGGAGTACGTGTACGTCTGGCCCGTCGTAGTACGCACGTATGTCCAGTCGAGCCCGATCGCGAACGGACGGCCGAGCGCGACGGGATCGAGGTACCGGATCTTGAATTGCAGGTCTTCTGATATGGTTAACTCGCCCGCCATCGGCGCCGTGTGCTCCTGGCCGCGTCGCACGGGGTTGACCGCATCGGAGAGCGCCGCAGCGGTCGCGGCTGCTGCCGCGGCGGCGAGCAAGCCGGCCGCGACGTAGCTTGTGCCGCCGCCACCGGCGCGCACGCCGCAGCAGTCCCCAACAGGCGAACCCGTCTCGGTGGCGCCTACCTCGGCTGTGACGCTGCCGTCGCCGTCCACTGCCTCGGCGATCGCCGAGGCGACGAGGAGCAGGAGCGCGATGACACAGAGCACAATCTTCCACCAGGGGTCCTTGAATGGCAGGTCACCGAACTGACCGGCGAACGGCCAGGCCGGCGTGACGCCGACGTCGATGTCGCGGGGCAGATACCCCGCGCTGCAGAAGCGGAAATCGTTGGACAGCACGGCGCGCGCGGCCCGTTCGATGAAGTTGACGTCATGTAGCTCGTCGGCATCTTCCGGCGGGCAGCACGGGTCCCGCGGGCCGATGAAATCCCCGAACCGCACGGCCATCGTGCCCTCCGGTGTCTCAGCCCGGAACGTCATGGTTGACGGGTCGAATGTCGTCCGCAGGACAAAGATCTTCTTGATGATCCGGGACCGGCCGGCGGAGCTCTCGACCACGAAGCTCACGTAATGGGCGCCCGGCGGGGCGGACGTGAAATCCACGTCCCAGCTCATGACGCGCGTCGCGGAGCCCGGCAGGGATGAAGCGTCGTACGTCCTCGGAGTCGCCAGGATGCCGGGGTGCGATGTCGCCTCGACGTAGATCCGCTCCGACTGGACCGGCGTCATCCCCGCGTTGACGATCTGAGCGTTCATCTGCTGCCTGCCGAGCGACGCCTCGAAGATCCCGTCGGGGAGCATCAGCCCTGTCAGGCGTTCCGTCGCGAACGGCCGGTGGGGGATCGTGATCGTCGTCATGACTCTTTCCCTCCCCGCGTGATCAGCACCGCGAGCCCGCCCGTAACCGTCTCCCCGTCTTCCTGCGTGATGTGGATGACGGCGGAGTCGCCTCTCAGCGCTCCTACGACGGTCACGCCGGTTCGCTCTCCTGGACCTAGTTCCAGCTCAAGCTTCTCTTGGGCCTTCTCTGCTGCTGCTTCGTCTGGACAAACCTGGTGGATGAAACCCGCGCGCGCAAGAGCGCCGTCTTCGCCGGCCGCGACACGCATCCGCTCCATGAGCCGCGCGAACGGGCGGAGTTGCTCTTTGTGTCCCGGGGTGATTAACAGGCGGAACCGCCGCCTCGCTGGCGCCGGGTTGTGTACTTCCATCTGCATTGAGAACGCCTGCTGAGTGACCTGCAGGACCGAGAGGTTCCGCTGGGCGACATGGCGGTCGCTGGGGACGGCGAAGTTGACCGTCGTCGGCAGCGGGTCGAGCGGGTGAAAGGTCTCCGCGAGCACGCACTCGTGGCCCTGGTTCACCCAGGCCGGCACCCACGGGGTCAGGCAGAGCACGTCACCGGTGGCGCCCGGGTCGACTGTGACGAACGCTGTGCCGACAAGCGTCGCCGTGTCGCGCGTCACGCCCACGGAGGGGTTCGCCCAGTAGAACCGCACGGTGGCGTTCTCGGCGCGGACATCGCCGATATTGCGGACGCGCGCCCAGAGGTAACAGGGGTGTCCCGCGACAGGAAGCCCTTCAGGGCCGAGCGGATCGGAGCCCGGAACAGTCCAGATGTTCGGAGAGAGATACCAGGGATTGCCGTCTTCAATCGTAAGGCGCAACACGGTCGCTGCCCTCCTTGTTCGCCGCCGTCCGCGGCTCGGTTCTCGGTAACACCAGATCCACGCTCTTGTCGCGTGTCTTGGAAGAGGCGCAATCCTACTCCCGACCGCACAACTCGTCAATACCTCCATGCCTGTTGATCTTCGGACAGGCCCGGTGGTAGGATCGCCGCCGCCACGGCAGAACCGCGCGGGTCGCGCACAGGGGGCGAGGAGGGCGGCACGATGCCCACGCTCACGCTCGGTACATCGACCCGAGTGCTGTTGTCGTGACGCCGGTGTCGTATCCCATTGTGGCTGATGGCTCGTTCGCAGCCACGCTGAGCGGCCAGATCCTCGTCGGCGGCGCGCCGGTCGATCTCACGGTGCTCATCGTCGCCTTCCGGAAGGGCAACGTGGCCGCGGTGGTGGGATCGGCCGCCGCATCGGCGCCCTCCACGGACGAGCTCGCCCCCCTGGTAGATCTCGTCATCGGGCGCATCGCGGCAGCCCAGTAGCCGGCTGGGGCCGGAACACCATCACGCCGCCGGATCCGTCACGGGATCGGCGGCGTGTGCGTGACGCCATGTGGTGAGGCGTCCCGGAGTCCAACCTGGGTTGGAGCCTACACACCATGGCCTGACATCGTGTGCGGGGACAGTCAGGGCTCCAGGCCCCGAAGGGGTTACAGGCAGCGCGCGACTGCCGGACGCAATGATACGCTGAGGGCCCATGGGCCTCGATCGAGTCGTATCACCAGAATTTGCCGAAGCGCGACTGCCGATCGTTCCGGGACGGCGCGCGAGCGAGTATCTTCCCATTGCCGCCGTCGCGATGGCCGTCAGCATGTGGGGCTTCGGCAACGTGCTCGTAAAGCTCACGTCGTTCGATGGCATCGTCTTGTCGCTCTACCGGCTCTGGCTCGGTGTCTTCGTGATGCTCATCGTGACGCGGCTGGCTCACCAGCGCCTGACGCCTCGGGTGTTCCGGCAGGCCTTACCTGGCGGTGTGCTCTTCGGCATGAACGTCGTGATGTTCTTCAGTGCGCTCAAGCTCACCAGCGTCGCCGATGTTACGCTGATCTCGGCACTGCAACCTGCGCCGTTCTCGTCATCGCCGGTCCCTGGTTCGGCGAGCGGGTCGGCCTCCAGGCGGTCGTGTGGACTGGCGTAGCGCTCGCAGGCGTCGCAATCGTCGTGTTAGCTTCGGCTGGCACCCCGTCGTGGAGCCCGCTTGGCGACCTTCTCGCCGTTGGCGCTGTGGTGACCTTTACCGGCTACTTTCTCGCTTCGAAGAGGTTGCGGTTGACCGTCGGCGCGGTCGAGTACGTCGCTGCCGTGCAGCTCGCGGCGGCGTTGGTGGTGACGCCTGTCGCGCTCGTGTCGCAGCAGCATTTGGGCGTAGGGAGTCCGATCGACTGGCTGTGGCTTATGACGATCGTCTGCGTCAGCGGCATCGGCGGCCACTTGCTCATCAACTGGGCTCACCCTTACGTCAATGTGTCTGTCTCTTCGCTGATGATGCTCGGCGTTCCAGTGGTCGGCTCAGTTGGCGCGTGGGCGGTGCTTGACGAGTCGCTCGCCCCTCTGCAGGTCGTCGGCGGCCTCATCACGCTCGGTGCGCTGGCGGTCGTCGTGCATCGAAGCACCGCCACGGCGCCCAGCGCTCAACCGCCCGGCATCGCAGACACAGGCGGCTAGCGCTTCGCCGGCGCAGCCTGGGACACGATGGCACAATCGTACGGGCACAACAACCGCTGATCTCCTGAGTGTCCACCCTCCCAAGTCGGTAGCTCACCGAGTCGCCTAGATCCCTGCCCTCGTGCCATTGACAACGAGGCTTCGGCGCAGGAGAATATCGCTCGCCACCTGCGCCGGACTCACTCGAGACGGTAGATCCCCCCGACCTTCGAACCATTCAGGGTCGCTTACGCGCGACTGTTCAACTTGGGGGAGCCATGTTCACGCTATCTCGAATTCTCTCGCACTTTGCGCTCCATCCGACGACCGGATGTTCGGAGCGGTACCGCGGCGGGCAGGGCGATCCTCGCTCCGCAAAGTCGGCGATGACGATCGCCACAAGGTTGGTCATCGTGGTGATCGTGATGGGCACGCTATCATCTGCCACCCCATCCGCTGGTGCCGTGGTGGACGTGAACGCTGCCGACGTAAAGTGGCAGCATTGCAGTACATTTGGCGGCGCTCTCTGCCCAGGCACCCTCGCCGATCCTAACTTCACCACCCTGGGATCGGAAGCCGTCGTCATGCCAGACCTCAACTCGCGCGTACGCATTCGGGTGTCCAACGTGCCGGATGCCTGCACTGCGGTGTCTGGGCAGCTGATGGAGGAGGACTTCGCCTTCGACGATAACGTGTTAGGCGGCTCGGTCGCACTCACCAGGCTAGTCGAAGCCGGACCAACAGATACTTGGGTGTCGAACTGGCAGGCGCCAGACCAACAGGATGCTGACCTTGGCGACGCCGCTGAGTTCTACCACGTTGTCACCTTCACGTGTCCCGGCGGTGCGCAACCGCCGACGAAGGAGAGCCCGCTCCTCATTGCCAAGGACGACGTTGTCGTCTCCGACCTTCAACGCGAGTTGACACTGTCCGTGAGCGGGGCCGGCGGCGTGAGCAGAACGCCCCCGAACATACACGCAAGCCTCGGCGTTCAAGCACGGGTCCGCGTCGTGGACTTCCAGGCGGGCATGCGTGATCCGACGGTGAACCTCAGCATACAGCTGGATGGCCCCCTCCCGCCGGGCTGGAGCCTGTCGAACCTGTCGCTCGATCCGCCCCAGCTTGCTGTGCCCGCTGGGGGATCTGGCGCGAGCGACCTAGTCGTTACGGCTCCATCGCCAGGCAGCGTTGACCTCCACATCCGAGGCATCGTTCAGGAGACAGGCCAAGTTCTCGAAACGGACACCATTCGCTTGGCCGCGTCCGGCACGGTTGCCAGCGTCGGCGGAGTGGCGCGGCAGCCGGATCTGGATGCGTTGCCACAGCCGGGCGGTCGGGCGGTAGCAGTGACGGGAGGGCGATCACGGTCGCGCTCGTCGGCATTGCGCTGGGATTGGTCGTCATTACGGCCCTTGTTCGCCGAGCAAAGGTTAGCGCCGAGCCGTCGAGCGAGCCGCGGCCAAAGCGCTGACCCGATCGCAAGATGACACGGGACGGCCACCTCGACAGGCGATGGCCGTCCCGTTGATTCGACGCACACGATCGCAGGGGGCTGTTGCCGAACTGATCGCGTTGTTGATCTCATCAGTGATATGATCGACATGGGCCGCGTGACCTCCCAGTGATGAGGAGGCCGCCGATGATGGGCCAGCGGGACTTCGAGACCAAGCTCTACTACCAGTTCTCACTCGACCAGCTCGTACCCCAGGACCATCTGCTGCGGCGCATCGCCGAAGCCGTCGACTTCTCCTTCGTCCGGCCACTCTGCCGTCCCTACTACAGCCACACCGGGCAGCCATCCGTCGATCCGGTCGTCATCTTCAAGATGCTCCTGCTGGGCTACCTCTACGGCATCACATCCGAACGGCGGCTGGCCGAAGAGGTGCGTCTGCACCTGGGCTACCGCTGGTTCCTGGGCTACGACATCGATCTGCCGACGCCCGGACCACAGCGTGCTCTCGAAGGCGCGGGCGCGCTTCGGCAACGACGTGTTCGAAGACTTCTTCCGGCAGTCGATCGAGCTCTGCCGGCAAGCGGGCCTCATGGAGGAAGGACCGGTCTACGTCGACAGCACCCTCATGCGGGCCCATGCGTCGGTGGACTCCCTGGTCCCGCGAGCGGAAGTGGCCCGACCGCCGTTGTCGGTGACGGAGTACCTGCACCGCCTCGACCAGGACGACGTCGCCGCGGAAGCAACGCCGCCCGATGCGGAGCCGCCGGCAAGCAGTCCCCCGTCTGCAGGAGGCCCGCTGCTCCGGCCCAATCAGGAACTGCAGAGTCGCACCGATCCCGAGGCGACGCTGGTCAACCGACCCGACTTCGGCCGCCATCTCGCCTACAAGGCGCATGTGGCCGTCGCCGGGCGACGCGGCCAGGTGATCACCGCCGCCGTGGCCACCACCGGCGCCGAAGCGGACGAGCATCTGCTCGCGGAGGTGCTCTGGCACCATCGCCGGCTCAGCAAGCACGCCATTCCCGCTGCCGTCGCGGACGCCAAGTACGGGACCACGCTCAACTACCTCTACCTGGAACACGCCGGCATCCCGGCCTTCATTCCGACCACCCGCTTCGGCAACCAGCACACGGGCATCTGGGGACGCGAGCACTTCCAGTGGCTGCCTGACGAGGACGCCTTCCTCTGTCCCGCCGGCGAGCATCTGCGGCGCTACTCCAACATGCAAGGGACGCAGCGCGTGCGCTATCAAGCGCCCAAGGGCAGCTGTGCGCCTTGTCCGTTCCGCGCGCAATGCGCTCCTTCGGGGATCGCGCGCTCGCTGCACCGCTCGTGGGCCCTGGACCTGGTCGAGGCTGCGCAGGAACGGGTCGCGAGCCCGCTGGGCAAACGGCGGCTCGTCGAGCGGAAGACCTATATAGAAGGGACCTTCGGCCTGGCCAAGGAACTGCATGGGCTGCGACGGACGCGTTTCCGGGGAAGACGCCGCGTCCAGATCCAGCTGTGGCTCACGGCAGCGGCGATGAACATCAAGAGGGCAGTCCGAAGCAGAGCGCGGAAGCCCGGACCCGCTGTGGTGCCCCGCCTTTTCGCTTGGCTGCAAACTTCGTGGCGTACAGCGACCTTGCTCGCACCAAGCACCGCCCCGACGTAGGACCCTTTCAGCAACAACCCCGCACAATCGTGTTGTTCGACTTCTCTCGCTCCATTGGAGGCGTGCGAATTACGGCGTACAACTCTGCCCCGAAACCGTTCATGTGGACGGCCACGGCCGAGTCGATCATCGCCAAAGTGCAACGAGGCCGAGTCGCACTCAACAAAGCGCTCAATCAACAACTGGACGCTGCACTAGTCGGCGCATCACGACGTTGAGCGCCGGCCACGGTGGACCCTCGCGTAGGGCCAGGGAGCGTGCACGATGGGCTCATCGCGTCTTCTTGTGCCGCAGGTAGGTCCGCACGACAGTCCGATCGTAGTGGACGGGCAGCCTTCGTTCAGCGATGATTTGACGATGCCATCTGATCGAGAACTTCTGGCAACCGTCAGGGATGCGCGCCGGCGGCTGGCCGAGAGTGGGCCGCCGCGCCTCAGGGCAGAGGGTGACTTCGAGCGCGTCTCTCTTCCCAACCAGGACTGCGATGCTCTTCGCGACTTGCTTGTCCAAGCGCGGGCTCATGTGGTCATCGAGATCGGTCTGGCCTATGGCAGCTCGGCGCTGGCGATTGCGGAGGCCCTGGTAGGGCAGAACCAGCAGGACACAAAGCACGTGATCATCGACGCCTACCAGGACCGGTTCCAGAACGTTGGCTGGGAGGCGATCGTATCCGCAGGTCTCGGCGATCTTTGCACGCTCGTGGCCGAACGATCCCAGCTAGCGCTCCCGCGGCTGCTAACCGATGGCGTAGTCGCCGATGCTGCGTTCGTAGATGGCAGCCACACATTCCACAATGTCTTCGTTGACCTGTACTTTCTGCGCGAACTCGTTCGTCCAGGCGGACTGATCGTTCTCGACGACTGTCAGTGGCCGTCGGTAGCCACCGCGGTGCGCTACTTCGAAGTCAACACCGGGTGGCGGTCTCAACCGATCAGCGATCCAACGCGACTTAGGGCCTTCCGATTACCCGATCCTCCCATAGAGCCGGCCTTCGAAAACTTCAGGCCATTCGACATCGGTTCGATGCCATGACGTGTCCAGCTCGTCGAGGATTGCTTCTGGGACGGTGGCACGCATGTCAGACCATCGGATTGGAAGGCTCGCTAACGCATCCTCTTGGCCGTGGGGCAACCCTGAATCTGCATGAAGACCGAGAGCGTGCAGCACTTCAACCGAGTCCTGTGGTCTCGATGCCTAGCAGGCTAGACCACCGGAATGGTTCCATAGGCAAGCGCAAGACGTGCGCTTCCTAGTCGCGCCAGCGCACTTCGCAGAGACGGACGGCGTCTTCGAAGCCTTGAGCATCATCTCGCCGCGGTCGGCGTAGACGTAGCTCTTGCCGGTGAGCAGGTGTCGCAGCGGCTCCGGGATCAGGATCTCGCCAGCATCGGCCTTCGCGCAGATCCGTGATGCGAGAATCACCGTCGAGCCGAACAGGTCGCCATCTTCTTCAATCGGCTCGCCGGCGTTGAGGCCGACGCGCACGTGCAGCGGCTCCGGCATCAACTCGCTGTGCGCGGCGAACGCTTGCTGCAGCGCGATCGCGCAGTCCATCGCCTTCGTGACGGAATCGAACGACGCCATGAATCCGTCGCCCATGGTCTTCACTTCGGCGCCGCCGTGCTTCATTAGCATCTCGCGGGTGATCCGCTCGTGCTCGCGGAGGACGTTGCGGCCCTTCGCGTCGCCGAGGCGTTGCATCATTTCCGTGTGGCCGACGATATCGGTGAAGAGGATGGTACGGAAGGGGCCGGCTGTCCGTGCCGTTGGATCGAGCTGGCCCCGGCGCGTGGACTGGAGAAACTCCGCAATGACGCGGGCCTGCTCGCCCGCGTCGTGGCCCGAGATGGAGACGAGCCGCGCATCGCGGATGCCGGCCGCGATATCGCGCGAGAGCGAGCGCAGATCGAATGTGGACGCGTGAATGACGAGCGTCGGTGCTTCGACCCGTGCCAGCAGATCAGAGACATCCGTGCGTCTGCTGGCATCTTCATACGCGGCGACCATGGATGGCTTGATCCATTCGAGCGCGCTGGTGGCCGTCATCTCGTGGAGGGACGCGAAAATGGCCGCATACGTGACCATATCGCCAGATGCACGCAGCGCCGACAGGGTCGCAGAAAACCGCCATCTGGCGAAGAACTCCGTGCCGCTCGCATACGGCGACATCATGATCAGCCGGGCGATCTGTTCCGGATGCATCGCCGCATAAGCAATCGCAGGCTGGGAAACCGGACGGGTCGCATGCAGGATGAAGCGGCCGATGCCGGCGTGGGCTACGACAGCTTCGAGGTCCCGCAGTTGCGTATCGAGAGAGATCTCCGGGACGTCGCGCTGGGAGGCGCCCATGCCGCGCAGGTCGAACGATATATAGCGGAAGCCGGCGCGGGATATGGCTTCGAGGCCCTCTCCTGCCGTCCCGTCCGCGGTGCCGGTCACAGGCCGTAGCCAGGTCAACGAGACAAACGGCGGCCCCTTGCCGACATCGACGTACGCGATGCGGACTCCGTCCTCGGTCCTGCAGTAGCGGACTTCGCGCTCCATAGCGAGAGTATGCGCGATCGGCTTCATGCTTGCCTCCGCCCGCCTGGCGTTTGGGTACGCCGCCACAACGACCGGGGGTTGCCGCCTTCGGCAACCCCCGCCGCGTTTCGAGCATGGTTGAGCGACCCATCATGGAATGACGGCATCACCCGTGCGCGTCATGAGCGTCTCGTGCTGGCGATCCACCACGCTGAGCTCGCGCGTTCGCCAGAGTTCGAAGCTCGCAGCGACCACCCAGAGCATGACCAACGGGGCTGCCAAAGCTCCCACCAGGAACGCCGTCGCCACGGCAACGCCCGCGACGGCGACGAAGCCAGCCCATCCAAGCCAGACGGCCATCACCCGTGTGCGAATGATCAGCCAGGACGCCGCGCCCACCGTGATTGCCGCCGCGGGCATGGCCACCAGACCGAATATCGCCATCGAGAATGCCGTCACGTAGCGCAGCGTGTCGGGACCGGGCAGCGGCTCGTCGCCGAACTTGACGGACTGAGCGATCAGCCCGCGCGCACTGCCGGCGATGAGGACCGCTGCGGCGAAGCACAGCCCCGCGGCAAAGACAAAGCCGGAGAGCGACGCGCCTTCCTTCTCGGCCTTCTCGAGGCGCCCGCGGAGAGTCACGAGAAAGAGCAGAAAGCACGGGACACAGGCGAGCATGAAGTACATCGAGATGACGTTGTCGCGCAGATTGGCCGAGTTCGTCCACCAGGCGAGCAACTCGGCATCGCTGGCCGCGCGCAGCGGGTCGAGGGACCAAAAGGCGGCCAGAAGCAACAACGAAAAGGCCAACCCCGCGATGGCGCCGAAGGTATCAGACAGGTACTTGCCGTGGTTCATGAGTAACGCTCCTTTTGTCTCCATGTAGTGGACCGAGTGATGTGACAAGCATCAGCCGCCAGACGCCGCGCTGCACGGGTGGTATCCCCGAACTGTGCCTCAGGGCTAGTACCGAGGCAGCCTGGGACGCGCCGTGCGAGAATGGGTCATGAGCGACGCCATGGTCATGCAAGAGCTGAACATCCACTGGCGCCGTGCCGCGTCCGCCGTAGCCGCGACTGGATCGTTGACGGTAGCGGCGCTCATCGGGCTGATCTTCTTGTTCGACGCGCGCCTTGCGGACGTGGGCCGCTCCGATCTGGCCGGCGGAGCTACAGGCGCCGTCTTCATGCTGCCAATTGCCAGCGCCGCGACGGTCGGCGCCGCGCTCATCATTCGGCGTCCCCGTCACCCGGTCGGCTGGCTGTTCCTGGGCCTCGGGCTGGCGGTGGCGTCGGCCGGCGTCGCCGACTCTTACGCCGCCTACGGCGCGATCGCCCGGCCCGGTTCGCTTCCCGCCGCGGATTTCGTCGCCGTCATCGGGGACCGGTCGTTCCTCCCGTGGCTCATGTTGCTTGCGCTGATTCTGCTCCTCACGCCGACCGGGACCTTCACGGCGCGGCGATGGCGACTCGCGGCGTATGTCGCCGTCGCCGGCGCGGCGCTGAGTTTCGGGATCGGGCTGGTGCAGCCCTATGACGGCGAGCACGCGGCGCTCGGGATCATCGAGAATCCGTTGGGGCTCGGCGCTCTGCAAGGGCCTGTGCGTCTCGTAGGGCTTGGCGGACTCATCGCCCTGCACGTCGCCGTGCTAGCGGCGGCGGCTTCCATCATCGTTCGCTTTCGAGCGGCACAGGGTGTCGAACGACAGCAACTACGCTGGCTTGCGCTCGCAGCTGTCCCCTTTCCCCTCTTTGTGGTTGCCGCGTTTGTCGCGGCGACCCTCGATCATCAGGTCGTTCTGGCGTGGCTGGCTGCGGCGTCCATCGCGATCGTTCCTATCTCGGCAGGGCTCGCCATCGAGCAACACCGACTGTACGACGTTGACCGCTTGCTGAGCCGTGGCCTCACCTATGGTTTGCTGTCGGCGCTGGTCGTGGCCTGTTACGCCATCGTCGTCGTGTTCGTCGGGCAGGCGCTGGGTGGCGTCGTCCAGAGCTCGCAGGCCGCCGCGGTGCTCGCGACGCTCGCTGCGATCAGCATCGCCCTCCCCGCCCGGAGATATATCCAGGACTCGCTGGATCGCCGGTTCAACAGGCGCCAGTTTGAAGCCATGGCGACAATCCGGCGGTGGCTTCGGAATCCCTCGCCCGTTACCTCGGTGGAGGGGGCGCTGCGTGAAGCGACAGGCGATAGCCACCTCAGTGTGGCGTACTGGATCGACGATCGGGAGCGGTGGGTTAACGAAGCCGGCGCGCCAGTAGTGCCAGATCCAGATGGGATCACGGTGCAACGCCGAGGCGTCGCCATCGCCGCTGTGACATTCGACGAATATCATATGGAGCGGCGAACCGTCGAAGCGGTGCTGGGTGAGGCGGTGTCGGAGCTGGAGAACGTGCGCCTGCGCGCGTCTCTCGCATTGCAACTCGTCGAAGTGCGCGAATCGCGCGCCCGCATTGTCAGCGCCCAGATCGCCGAGCGCCGCAAGATCGAGCGCAACCTCCACGACGGCGCGCAGCAACGTCTCCTCGCACTTGCGCTCCAGCTTCGCGCTGCGGAGATAAGCCACGATCCGACGCGTGGGTCACAGGCACTCAGTGGCGCTGTGGAGGAACTGCGGCTCGCCGTGAAGGAGTTACGAGACCTCGCCAACGGCCTCGCGCCCTCAACGTTAACCGACGAGGGCCTTGGAGCGGCACTTGAGGATCTGGCGTCCCGTACGCCCGTACCGATCCACCTGAGCGCGACGGGCGAGCGTTTCGCCGCGACAGTTGAAGAGACCGCCTGGTTCATCGCCTGCGAAGCCGTGGCAAACGCTGTGAAGCATGCCGCTCCCCGCACCCTGGAGATCGCCGCCCAGCGGGAGAACGAGCGTCTCCGCTTGGTCATCGAGGACGATGGCGTGGGTGGCGCAGATCCGTCAGGAGCCGGCTTGAGAGGGATCGCCGACCGTGCCGAAGCCATTGGCGGCCATCTGACGGTGCGAGAACGGGACGGCGCGGGCACGACCGTGATCGCAGAGCTGCCATGCGGGTCGTAATTGCCGACGATTCAGCGTTGCTTCGCGAAGGGCTTGCCCGTCTGCTCGCAGAGGCCGACATGGATGTTGTCGCCTGTGTTCGTGACGGCGATGAGCTTGAAGCGGCCGTCGCGGAGCATCATCCCGATCTGGCGATCATCGACATCAGGATGCCTCCGACCTTCACACATGAAGGCGCCCAGGCAGCCGCACGGCTCCGGGCGGATTGGCCCGACCTGGGCATCTTGCTGCTGTCGCAGTCCATAGAAAGCCGGTATGCGCTCGAGCTGGCACGGACGCACCCAACAGGTTTTGGCTATCTGCTCAAAGACCATGTGGTCGATGTGGCGACGCTGATCGATGCCGTTCAGCGGGTCGCCGCGGGTGGCACCGCGCTTGATCCGGACATCGTCACGCATTTCCTGAACCGCCAGGCGGGGCGTTCGCGCCTCGCTGACTTGAGCGATCGCGAGCGCGAGGTCCTGGCGCTGATGGCGGAGGGTCGATCGAATCGCGCGATCGCCAGACTGTTGGTTCTCACCGAGAAGACCGTGGAGACGCATATCTCGAGCATCTTCTCCAAACTCGAGCTCATCCAAGAGCCCGACGATCATCGTCGCGTGCTCGCGGTACGGGCCTGGATGGAAACCTAGCGTTTGAGCGTTCGCTCGTAGAGGCTCCGGGCAGCGCAGCCGCCGCGTGGCGCCACCATTTGGTCATGTTGTTGCGCAAGCGCTGAAGTGAAGCCAGCAGTAAGCTAGTGTAGTGCGCTAGTGGTGCATAGGGTCCACAACACGGAGATCCACGGCACGATCGCCCCGCACAGCTCCTTCATCTCCCTCGTCTCGCCCGCCAGTTAACGAGTTCCGCAACGAGATCGACATCAGGACCGTGAACCCGGCGAACATGACGACGTTGACCGCTGCGATCGCGAGGCTAAACGGCGATTCGACCCACCGGCCGGAAAACGCGCGAATCGGTGGCGCAACGACCGCCATGTTGAGAAAGAGAGTCACAGAGGCGGGCGCGTACAACCACAGCCATTGACGTTCGATCACCACGACCGGCAAGAGCAGCGCGAGGAACGGGTACAGGTATCGCTCGTGCGTCGAGACCGGCAGGATGTAGAAGGCGAACGCCAGGTAAGCGGCCCCAACGAGCGCGCCGCGTAGGGTGGGCAGCCACCAGACGAGCATGGTTGCGAGCGCGCCCGAGATCGCCGCCAACGCGACGCCAACGCCGCGATAGGTAATGAACGGCACCGCCGCCGTGACTGCGCTATCGGGCGGCGGGTGGGCGGCAACGTCTCTGAACCACCATAGGTTCCAGGCCGACGCCGAGAGCCGCTCGTAATTCGCATCGAACAGCGCCTTGTAGGTGGTGGCGATGTTGGCCGCATCGCCGTGCACCAGCCACGGGCCGAGGACGATCGCGCCGACGGCGCCAACGGCGAGCATCCCGCGAGCCAGCGCCGGCCAACCCCATCTCCGCACCGTCAAGGCCAGGAGGATGGGCACGACAATGATCGGATGTGGTTTGACCAGAAAGCCGAGTGTCCAGACACCCCAGCCCATCATCGGTCGGCCGTTTGCGACGAGTACGAGCGAGAAGAGCATGGCGACGGTCACGGCTGCGTCGGTCTGTGCCCAGACGGCCGAGTCGTAGAGCACAGCGGGCTGAAACGCGATCACCGCCGCAGCAGCGAGCGCCAGGCGTTCGCCCTGGTGCCGCGCCTGTTGGCGCGCGAGCGCGGCCGTCGCGATATACACCGTGATGATCAGTGCGACGTCGAAGATGATCGACGGCGTCTTGACTAAGCCATGGAGCGCGGGCGAGGTCCGCGTGTACGGTCCGCCGATGAGCGCATACACGCCCGCCAGGGCCCAGAGCACCCAGTGATAGCCCACGTAGTCGGTGTCCGATTCGCGGAAGATGTTGAGGACTCCGTGCCGGTGGATGGTGAGCATCCAGTCCTTCCAGAATCCTTCGTCGAGATAGCCATTGGGCAGATAGGCATAAAGAGGGGTGAGCGCGGCACGCACGGCCACGGCGCCGGCGATCAGCGCGCCGAGCGGAAGTAGCGCCCTGCCATGGCCTGCCGGGTGTTCGCGTTGGACCATGGTGGCATTCTGCGTGCCGCGCAAGTTCGGTTCAATGCGCCAAGCCGACCAGGCCACGTCGGTCCCGGTAGGCTAGATCTCGTGCGACACGACGCGAATATCGTGTTCGCCCGTCCGCGGGTCCGCCGCACAACCGAGGCTTGCGCTAGCAGGGTGATGAAGAACCGCCCTTGTTCTCGTGGCGCGGGCTTTCAGCCCGCGTTCGCAGATTCAGATCGCCGCTACGTATTGACGTCCAAACGCCGTCCGGTGACTTTTTCAACACCCTGCCTTGAAAATAGATTTAATCATGCGGCGCTCTCGATGCTGACGGTGTAGCCGAGGGATTCAAGGCGTCGCACGAGGCGCCGGGTTGTCCGTTGGCTGCGGCGCTCGTCGAAGTAGTTGACGCCAAGATCTTCAAACACCCGCTCTCGCCCAAGAATGTGATAGACGGCGATGAGGATGGTGTGGGCGGTGGCCACCGCCGCCCGTTTCTTGCCGCGTCGCGCGGCGATGCGATGGTAGCGTTGCCCGAGGTGTGTCTTCGAGCGGCCGGCAGCCTGCGCCGCCTCGACCAGTGCACCGCGCAGCCACGGACTGCCCTTTCGGGTACGACCCGATGTCCGTTTGCCCGCGCTCTCATGGTGACCGGGACAGAGCCCGGCCCAGGACGCCAGATGGCCGGCACTCGGAAACCGGCTCATGTCCGCGCCTACCTCAGCAAGGATCGTCTGCGCCGTCCGTGGTCCCACGCCGGGGATCGTCATCAGACGCGCTGTCGCTTCGGCGAAAGGGCGCAGTCGCAGATCGATCTCCTCCCCCACCTGTGCGATGGTGGTGTCGAGATCATGCAGGTGATGGAGTTGGACGTTGAGCAGAAAGCGCTGGTGCTGATGCATCCGGCCCTCCAGCGCCGCTTCGAGGAGGTCGCGCTTCTCCCGCAGCCTGCCGCGTGCGAGGTCAGCGAGGACTGCCGGCTGATCAACGCCGGCGATCATCGCGGTCAGCATCGCGTACCCGGAAACGCCGACGATGTTGGTGGCAACCGACGCCAGTTTGATGTTGGCGCCCTCCAGCACCTTCTGGATCCGGTTGACCTCCGCCGTGCGCTCGCGGACGAGGCTCATCCGGTACCGGGTCAGTTCACGCAGGTCACGGCCCTCGCGGTCCGGGATGAAGCTCGGGCGCAGCAGGCCGTGCCGCAACAGGTCGGCGATCCACTCGGCGTCCTTCACGTCGGTCTTGCGGCCCGGGACGGCCTTCATGTGCTGCGCGTTCACGACCAGGACCGTGCAGGTCGCCTCCAGGATGTTGTACACCGGCTTCCAGTAGCTTCCCGTGCTCTCCATCGCGACGTGTGTACAGCCCGCCGCGGCCAGCCAGTCGGCGAGCTGGAGGAGATCCCTCGTCATCGTACCGAAGGTCCGCACTTCCTTGGTTCGCCGCGCGCTGCCTCCCGGCGTGCACAGACATGCGACGACGATCTTCTTGTGCACATCGAGCCCACAGCACCGCTCGTGTACGACGTCCATGGACATCCTCCGTTCGACTGGGCGCATCGGGAGGACGCCTTCTCGACAGAGACTGCCTTACGTGCTCACGCCCAAGGACGTGGCAACAGACGGAGATACCTACAGGCGTCCGGGTCAAACTGCTAGACGGGCTCGCAGCACCAGGGTGCTCCGACCTCATGGCTACCGATGCGTCGCCAAACAGCATACGCCGGCCAGCCCGCTATTTTCATTCGCGGGGGTGGCGCCGCCGCGCCATGAGGAACTGCTAGCTCTCTGAGCGCCGAGCCAACGAGATCTCGGCTTCGGTCAGACGATGCACAATCGGACAACCGTCAAACCGCACGTGAACCCATTCAGCCCAAGCCGCACTGCGCCATTCGATGACGGTGCCCACGACACCGCGTGTCCCATGGCTGCGCAGGTGCTGACGGGAAATGTCAAAGGTCAGCCCCTCGCGCAGCGTGACCCGGCTGCCTGGAACGATGGTCTTCGACTTGGGTCGGCTGCGCCGGCTCACGTCTTCGTTACCTCCCCCGGGACGCAAGATACATCCTCGCGCTCTCACGGACTTGATAGTGTCGGCGTGAGAGCGTCGTCCGTCACTATCGGCGCCCGGCTCGCGTGCCTCAGCAGCTTCTACCGCTTCCTCATCCGCATGGACATCGTCTCGTCCAACCCTTGCGACGCGCTCGAACGCCCGCGCGTCCAGGTCGCGCCGCCGCGCGGCCTCAGCGCCGACGACATCCGCCGGCTGCTCGCCGTGATCCCGGAGACGCGGGTGGGCGTGCGCGACCGCGCCTCGGACCGACGCGACGGCACTCTAGAAGGGTTTCGCAACCCCTCCAAAGTCAAGCATCGTCACGGGCTTGTCGCCGACGACCCATCCATCATGGCCGGCGGGGATGGTCGCAACGTCGCCTTCGTTCAAGTCGAACTCACTCCCGTCCGCCATCACGATGTGGAGCTGTCCAGCAACGAGGCAGACGAAGTGCGGCGCTTCGCAGTACTCACCGCCACCGACAACCGGCTTCTCATGCTCCGACCATCTCCAACCGGGCTGGAAGGTAGCGCGGCCGACACCGCCGCCGGCGATGTGGACGATATCGATCTTGCCATGCTCCATGTTCAGAACCTGATTCGGCGCGTCGAGAGATCCAACTTGTTGATTCGCCATGCTACCTCTCCATGTTGATCAGACCGCCATCGGACGAGCTCTTGCTATGTGCGTCCGGGCTAGGCAAACCGCGCAGCGTCGTGAGCTGCAAACGCCGACCCGCCCTGCCGCTCTTGGCCCATCGCGTCTATGCGACAGATCCAGTAACGGTCAACCTCGTCTGCGTCTCCAACATCCCACGAGACAGTTCAGTTCTCAAGTACAGGATGTGTACTAGGCCGGGCGGCCCGGCGGAGATATGCTGCACGTGTGTCCAGCTACGGTCAGTTCTGCCCCATGGCCAAAGCGGCGGAGATTCTCTGTGAGCGGTGGAATCTTCTCGTCATACGCGAGCTCACCGCGGGTAGTCGGCATTTCAATGACTTAAGGCGCGGCGTGCCACTGATGTCGCCCACGCTGCTCTCACGCCGATTGAAGCAGTTGGAGGCGGCCGGGGTCGTCACCCGCGCCCAGGATGAACACGGCATCGGCTACGATCTGACGCCGGCGGGCGCGGACCTACAACCACTGGTCGAACTGATGGCCGACTGGGGCTCGAAATGGGTTCGTCGCCGGCTAAGCAACGACGACCTCGACGCGGGCCTCCTCATGTGGGACATTCGACGGACGGTTGAGCCTTCATGGTTCCCCTCAGATCGACGTATCGTCCTGCATTTTCAGTTCGCTGACGCACCCTCTGGAAAACGCTCGTGGTGGCTCGTGTCTCAGCACAACGTTGTAGACCTCTGTCTGGAAGATCCGGGCTTTAACGTCGACGTTGTGGTTCAGGCGCCGCTCCACGTCATGACGGCCGTCTGGATGCGCGATGTCACATTTCGCTCGGCGGTCCGGTCACTCGGCCTCAAGGTCAGTGGGGAACGTGACATCTGCCGCCGCCTTCCGGAATGGCTAGGCGCGAGCGCCCTTGCCCATCCTCCAACAGCCGCCGCTCGCCGGCGCGGCGCGACAGCCTAACCGTCGCATTCACATATCGCACCAGCACCGTCGCGGTGCACACTCGGTTGGATCAGGTGCTCCGCCCGGGTCGGTGCTCATCGGTTGCTAACGAACTCAAGCGTGACTCGCGCGTCTCATCGGGACGAAACGGGACGGACGATCGTTGCGCGGGAATACACCACGGGACGGAACGGTACGGGGGGACGCAGCGGGGACGAACAGACGCAAACTCAAACCGTTGGACAGCAACGCTCGCGTGGGTTCGACTCCCATCTTCGGCACAAGTTGATCCAGGCGACGAAGCACGCCGAGTCATACGGCGGGAAGCCCGGGCGGTACGCGCTCATCCCCCATGACGCCATCGCCGAGAACATGACGATCACAGGGTTGGCACGAGCGTAGCCGACCGTAGCATCGGGTCAATGGGGAGCGAAGCGGAACGTCTCCAATGGCCGTGCCGCTCCGCAAGCGTAATAGCCACATTCAGCAGTCCGAGTGGAGGCCGTCGATGTTCATCAGACGGTAGCGCGCTGCCTGAGCCGCCCGCCTCCGGATTCGTAGCGTCAGGGCTTCCATACGCTGCCCCAGAAGTTGCTTTGAGTCGGCACAATACTCGCACCGTGTCGGACGAAGTTGACTGAACTGACCCTGTCTTGTCGCGTCGCTTTCTTGCGAAAGCGCGCGGGTCAAGCCAGATCCCTCTCAACGCGCTTCAACAGGACGGCGTTCGTCGCCACGATGATCGAGCTGGCGGACATCAGAAGCGCGGACCATTCCGGCCGCAGCTCGATGCCGAGCGACGGGTACAAGACGCCGGCGGCGACGGGGATCGCGAGGACGTTGTAGATGCTCGCCCAGAAGAGGTTCTGCTTCATCTTCGTCACCGTCGCCTTGCTCAGGCGGATGGCGCGCAGCACGTCGAGCGGGTCGCTCTTCATCAGCACGATGCGCGCCGTCTCGATGGCCACGTCCGTGCCGGCGCCGATGGCGATGCCGATGTCGGCTTGCGCGAGCGCGGGCGCGTCGTTGACGCCATCGCCGACCATCGCGACGACCTTCCCCTCGCCCTGAAGCTGCTTCACGTAGCGCGCCTTGTCGGCGGGCAGCACCTCCGCGAAGACGCGGTCGATGCCGAGTGCCGAAGCAACAGCCTTGGCCGTCCGCTCGTTGTCGCCCGTCATCATTACCGGCTCAATACCCAGCTCTTTGAGCCGCTCGACCGCGAGCCGAGCCGTCGGCTTGATCGTGTCCGCCACGGCGACGATCCCGGCAGCGCGGCTGTCCACGGCCACGAACAGCGGCGTATTGCCCTGCTCGGCGAGCTCTTGCGCCCGGCCGGGCAGTCCATCGAGCGAAATGCCGCGCTCGGTCATCAGCCCCCTGTTGCCGACGAGCAGGGCGCGCCCATCGACGGTGGCCTCGATCCCCTTGCCGGACATCGCCGTGAACGACGTTGCCGCCGGGACCTCGAGCGAGCGTGCCCGCGCCCCTTCGACGATCGCGAACGAGATCGGGTGCTCGCTGCCGGCTTCCGCCGCGGCGGTCAGCCGCAGCAGCTCGTTTTCTTCGATACCGTCGGACACGATCGTCGTCAGCGTGGGGCGGCCTTCGGTCAGTGTGCCCGTCTTGTCGAGCACGACAGCGGTCACGCGCGAGACGCCTTCCAGCGTCGCGGCATCCTTGATCAGGATGTTGTGCCGCGCGCCGAGGCCGGTCCCGACGGCGACTGCCGTAGGCGTCGCGAGCCCGAGGGCGTCCGGGCAGGCGATGACTACGGCTGATATCGCGAACGTGAGCGAGAGCAGCGCCGTCTCGCGTGCACCGAAGTACCAGGCGACGAAGGTGACGATGCCCGAGCCGACGGCAAGGATGACGAGGTACTGCGCCGCCCGGTCGGCGAGCCGCTGGCCGGGCGCCCTGGAACTCTGCGCGTCTTCGACCAGCCGCACGATTTGCGCCAGCGCCGTCTCCGCGCCGACCTTGGTCGCGCGGAAGGTCACGAAGCCGGTCTTGTTGATCGAGCCGCCGATCACCTCGTCGCCCGGCCCCTTGTCAACCGGGATCGACTCGCCCGTCACCATCGACTCGTCGATCGCCGTCTCGCCGGACTCGATGACGCCGTCTACCGCAACCTTGTCGCCGGGACGGAGCACGACGCGGTCACCGACGACGATCTCGCTCGTCGGCAACTCGATCTCGGCGCCGTTGCGGATCACCGTCGCCTTCGGGGGCACGAGGTCGAACAGCGCCCGTAGTGCGTCGGTGGTGCCGCGGCGCGACTTCATCTCCATCCAGTGCCCGAACAGCACGAACGTCACCAGCATCGCGGCCGCCTCGAAGAAGGTCTCGCCCAGCTCGCCGGCGGTGATGACGACGCTGAAGCCCCAGGCCGCGAGCACACCCGTGGCGATCAGCACGCTCATGTTCAGCGAGCGATGCCGGAGCGACCGCACCGCGCCGCCGATGAAGATCCAGCCGGCCCACCAGACCACAGGCGTCGAGAGGACGAGCATCAGCCAGTTGTGGTTGAACGGTCCGGTCGGGAGGTCCAGGTCGAAGAAGTCCGTGCCGAGCGGCGAGTAAAGCACGGTGGGGATTGTG
Source organism: uncultured Chloroflexia bacterium (assembly GCA_963701135.1). Lineage (GTDB taxonomy): Bacteria > Chloroflexota > Dehalococcoidia > DSTF01 > JACRBR01 > CAYJMJ01. The sequence goes on along the minus strand of OY969567.1, from coordinate 355,825 downwards.
AGCAGCAAGGCCACAACGAAGCGGTGGCGCATGTCCGCTTCCATGGCCTTCGCCATCTTCGGGTCGGACATGTCGTGGTCCATGCCGGCGTGCGACGCCGCCTTGCCGTGCTCCATCTCGTGCATCGCGTGCGCCGGCGTGGACGCCATCTCGAACTGCGCATGGTCGTGGTCGCCGCCCAGCGTGAGCTCCGCCATCTGCGCCCGATGGCCGATATGCGTCATCTCGGACGCCGGATCGCCTGGCGTGCACGCGCATCGCCGGCTCCCGTCGACAAGCGCGCGAATCCGCGGCTCATCGATCATGGCGGCGTGGTACTCGACGTCAACGGTCTTCGACTGGAAGCCGACGCGCGCGCGAGTGATGTGCGGCTCCGCGCGGAGTCTGGCTTCGAGCTCCTCGGCGCAGCAGACGCAGTAGAGATCCGTAACCGGGAGCGTCAGGCGGCCGGGGCTCGAGGCGTGTTGCTGATGCGGATGAGCCATGCGATCAACGCCTCACGTGGGTTGCGGCCCGGAGACGTTCCCTTCGAGATGCCGGCGGATCTCCTGGAACTCCGCGGTGCTGATCTCGCCGCGGGCGAGCCGCCGCTTGGCGATGTCGAGCGCGTCGTCCTCGCCAGGCTGGCGTCCCCGCCCAGGACGTACGATCGCGACCACGAACAGGTAGATCAGGGACGCCCAGAACAGTATCCAGAAGATGCCCATGAACACCATCCACCAACCCATGCCATCATTCGCGTGCCACATTGGTGATTGCTCCTTCTCCCCGGCTGTCAACTCCTAGCCGGGGTGATGCGATGGATGATCGACCGGCTGCTCGCCGGAACTGCCGCCGCCGCCCCGGATCGCCGGCCCGATCCACAGCGTCGATACGGTGAACGCCACGGCGAACAGCGCGAGCGCCACGCCGGGCGCTGCCCAGGTGCCGAAACGCCGCCTGAGCCGCAGCAGCATCGGTATGGTGAGGACAAAGCCGATCACTCCAAACAGGAAGGCGCCTCCCGCGCCTGCAAGCAACGCCGCACCCGCGATCGGCCCGGCGTGGTGCAGGACGTGCGGCGCGATGCCGGCGACGACGCCCATGGCCGCCGAGAACGCGGCGCCGGCCCGCGCGAGCCAGCCGCGGCGCTCGCCCATGATGGCTGACCTTGCCGGTGTCAGGCTCTCGTCCGCGCGGGCGTTCTGCATGTCTCCTCCACCTACTGGACCGTCAGGCGGGCGATCATGTTCGGATGCACCTTGCAGTAGTACTCGTACTCGCCCGGCTGATCGAACGTGATCGCCTTCTTCTCGTCCTTGTTGAGGATGCCCGTGTCCCAGCTCCCATCCTTCGCCGTCGCCGTGTGCGGAGCATCGTCGTAGTTGGTCCACGTCACCGTCGCGCCGGCCGGCACCTGCAGGTTGCCGGGCGCGAACGTGAAGTCGCGGATCGCGACGCTCTCCGTCTTCGTGCCGGCCGTCAACGGCGCGCCTGAGGAGTTGGCGCCGCCGCCCATCATGCCCCGCATATGGCTGTTCATGTTCCAGCCGCCCATGCCCCAGCCACCGCGCGCCATCGCGAACATGCCCATCGCCGTCAGGAACAGCACAGCGGTGACCAGCACGCCTGCAATGAATGCCAGCGGAAGCGTCCTTGATAGATCTGATTGCCGCATCGCGGGTACTCCTTCCCGGACGAGATGCGCGGAGCGTCAGCTGCGGCTGTACCGCCGCACCGCCTCCACGACCTCATCGATCTTTTCGGACCCGGCGCCATCGTGCACCGCCTCCCGGACGCAGCCGTCCAGGTGGTCGCGCAGGAGGATCAGCGCCACCGCGTCGGCGGCAGCGCGCATCGACGCGATCTGCTGCATGACGTCGATGCAGTAGCGGTCCTCCTCCACCATCTTCGCGAGGCCGCGGGCCTGCCCCTCGATCCGCCGTAGCCGCGTGAGAAGCTTGCGCTTGTCGGCGGCGTACGATTTGCTCGTCTTCATGCGTCCCCTCCGATACTCCCCCTCACCTTATGGGGCCGCTTTGCCGCTGGAAAGTGCCGACCGGCCCAAATGCTGCCGGTCCGAGTGTCGCAGGTTCGCCAGGTCATGCCGATCGGCACCCCCGTGACGTTACTGTTCGGCCCTGACCTATACTCCCCCATACTATTAGGTTGGTGCTATCAGAGCGTCAGGAGGTGGACCATGGGAACTGACGACCCGCGACCCGAACCAGACGAACGCCACGAACACCCCGGCCACAGTGACAGCGCGACGGGCATGATGGCCATGATGGTGATGATGATGTCCATGTGCCTCGGCGTCGTGCTCCTCTTTGCCGTCATCCCGGCGGTCGGGCTTCCGCTCGGCCTGGCGATCGCGGCCGGCGGCGCCGCCATCATGATCTTCGTGCACGGACGGATGATGCGCCACGGTGGCCACTGACCGAACGACGGCGAGGGATCGACATGGAGACGGCGAAGGTATCACTCCCGATCTTCGACCTGAGCCTCGGCGGCTGCGGCGCCCTGACGATCGAGCACACGTTGAGGGAGCTTGACGGTGTCGTGGAGGTTTACGTGAATCCGGCGACGGAGACGGCGTATCTGACGTACGACCCCGGCAGGCTGCCGGTTCACGGGATTGCCGACGCTATACGGGCCCTGGGCTACGAAACGGGGCAGCCAGACTCGCAAAGGTAGGCGGTCGTGCATGAGCATCGTTGCGTTACCGAGGCCTCAGCGCGCCAGGACAAGGGGAGAAGAAGCGATGGCTACGACCACACAGCTAAGCGGTGACACCGAGATAGCCCGTAAGCGGTACAACCGCGCCGCCCGCTTCTACGATGTCGAGCAGGCGGTTGGCGAGAGACTCATCTTCCGGCGTCTGCGCAGGCAATTCTGGACGAAGGCGCCGGCAACCGGCACCATCCTGGAGATCGGCGTCGGCACCGGGGTCAACATCGGGTATTACCCCGCCGAAGCGCACGTCACCGCGATCGACATCTCCGACCGGATGCTGGCCCGCGCAAAGCAACGCGCGGAGCGGCTTCACGCCGCGGTCGACCTGGCGCTGATGGACGCCCAGCACCTCGATTTCCCGGACGCCACGTTCGATGCGGTCGTCGCCACGTGCGTGTTCTGCTCCGTGCCCGATCCCGTCGCCGGCCTGCGCGAGGCGTGGCGCGTGCTCAAGCCCGGCGGCACGTTGCTCCTGATGGAGCACGTGCGCAGCGACAACCCGGTGCTGGGCAAGGTCATGGACCTGGTGAACCCGCTGATGGTCCGCATGTCCGGCGCGAACATCAATCGACGCACGCTGGAGAATGTGCGCCGGGCCGGGGTGCACGACTTCGACGCATCGAGCCACGCGTTCGGGATCGTCAAGCTGATCGAAGCGCGCAAGCCCGCAGCGGAGGCGTGATGATGGTGCCCGTCGCGCGCCGCAATCTGTTCGCCGAAAAGGGCCGCTTCGCGATCTCGGTCGCCGGCGTCGCGTTCGCGGTGCTGCTCATCCTCATCGTCCTTGCGCTTTACCGCGGCTTCAACCGTACGGGCCAGACGTTCCGAGATTTGCCCGGCGAGCTCTGGGTGGTACAACGCGGGACAAGCGACCCGTTCCACTCCATCTCGCTCATCGACCGCGCGCGGCTCGCCACCGACACGCAGGTCCCCGGCGTGCGGGCGACCGTGCCGGTGCTGGCACGATCGATGAACTTCGACGCCGGCGGCACGGAGGTCTCCGCGCGCCTCATGGCGCTGGATGTGCCCCCGGATGTCGCCACCGATGACCTCCGTGAGCGATACCTCCCGCCCGAGGGCGCCGTGATCATCGACGACACGCTTCGCCGCAAGACCGGCCTCTCGACGGGTGATACAGCGCAGTTTGGGACGGAGTCGCTCACGATCGAGCGCGTACGGCCGCGAAGCCCGGAGGTCCTGTTCCAGTTCGTCTTCGTCAACTTCGCCGACGCTCAGCGCATCTTCGGCGTGGGCGACGTCGTGATGTACGGCATGGTGATCCTCGAACCGGGCGCGGACGGACAGGCCGTGGCGCAGGCGATCACGGATCGCGATCCCGGGCTACAGGTCTACACGAAAGAGGAGTTCGCGGCGTCGATAAGCAAGGAGATGGACGAGACGTTCCTGCCGGTGATCTCTATCCTGGTGGCGATCGGGTTCGTTGTCGGCGCCGCGGTCGTCGGCCTGACGATCTATACGGCCACGATCGAGCGGACGCGCGAGTTCGGCGTGATGAAGGCCGTTGGCGGCTCGGGCGGCTTTCTGTACCGCATCGTGCTCTCGCAGGCGGCCATGCTCACCGGTGCAGGGTTCATCGTTGGCGCGCTCGGGGCGTGGGGCGTCGCGCAGCTCGCGATCGAGGCGGTCCCGGAGTTCGCCACGGACTTCAGGCTGGCCGACATCGCCGGCGTCTTCGTCGCCGCCGTATTCATGGCCGTGCTGGCGTCGTTCATGCCGGTGCGGCGCATCAACAGCATCGACCCGGCCATCGTGTTCAGGGCATAGCGATGAACAACCGCAACGAGCGGAACATCCTGCGCGCGGCAGCGCTGACGAAGGTCTTCGGAGAAGGCGACAGCCAGGTGCGCGCCGTCGACGGCGTGGACCTGCGGGTGTGCGCTGGCGAGATGCTGCTCATCATGGGACCGTCAGGCTCGGGCAAGACGACGTTGCTCACGATGCTGGGCGGGCTCCTGCGTCCAACGTCTGGCACGATCGACATCGACGGCGTGGACATCACGGCCCTGAAGGAGTCGCAGCTCACGCCGGTCCGGCGCAAGAGCGTCGGCTTCATCTTCCAGTCGTTCAATCTCTGGGAGTCGCTAAGCGTCCAGGAGAACATCGAGCTCACGCTCAACATGGCCGGCGTCAGCGGGCGCGCAGCGAGCGGTCGCGCGCGTGCGCTTCTCGAACAACAGGGGCTTGGCCACCGCCTGCGGTTCCGTAGCCGCAACCTTTCCGGCGGCGAGAAGCAGCGCGTCTCGATTGCGCGCGCTCTCGCCAACGAGCCGCGCTTGCTGCTGGCCGACGAGCCGACGGCCAACCTCGACTCGAAGCACGGGCGCGACGTCATGCACTTGCTGCGCGACCTCTCACGAAGCGGCGAGCGCGCGGTGATCGTGGTAAGCCACGACCAGCGCATCCGCGAGGTCGCCGACCGCGTGCTCTGGCTGGAAGATGGGCGCATCAAGGACATCGGCCAGCTCGTCCGCGACGCCGTCTGCGGCGCCAGCGTGGAGACGGACAACGCCGTCACATTCGATCACGAAGGACGGACGTACTACTTCTGCTCGCGCGGCTGTAGCTGGGAGTTCCAGCAGTCGCCCGAGCGATTCATGAGCGGCGCGACGCCCACGGTCGCCACGCCCTGACCCGCCGCGGGCGCTCGCCGTTCTCACTGCAATCGCAATGGAGGTAGCCAATGGACATCGACGCCATTAAGCGCAAGTACAAGCGCAACGCTGTCTTCTACAACCTGGTCGACCGCCCGTTGCGCCAGGTGCGCGAGCGGGCCGTCGGACGACTCGACCTGCGTCCCGGTGACGCCGTGCTGGACTTCGGTTGTGGCACCGGGCTCAGCTTCGGCATGCTGCGGCGCGCAGTCGGCCGGGACGGTCGCATTATCGGCGTTAACGCCAGCCCTGAGATGCTCGCGCGTGCGCGGCGGCTCGTCGCACGTCGCGGCTGGACGAATGTCCGCCTCGTCGAGGCGAATGCGGACGGTGTGGCGCTAGATCCCGAATCGGTCGATGCCGTGCTCTGCTTCTACACGCACGACATCATGCAATCCGATCAGGCGATCGAGACGGCGGCAGCGGCGCTGCGGCAGGGTGGCCGGATCGTCGCGGCCGGCGCAAAGCGCACGTCGGGGCCGCGCGCGCTCGTTCTCAATCCGTTGACCGTCACGTATTCGCGAACGGCGATCACGAACCTCGATGGATTCGAGCGTCCCTGGGCGCACCTCGAGCGCCGATTGGGGCCCCTTGAGGTTGAGGAGCGCCTTTGGGGCACGGCCTACATCGCGCGCGGCATCAAGACCTGACGTCCGCCCTGAGTTCTTGAATAGAATGGCCAAGGATGGAGTTCTCACTGAATCAACAGCGGCCCGTACGCCCCGCGCTCTCGATGGAGGATCTCGCCACACGCACGGGCGAATCAGTCGAACACCTGCGCGAATGGCATTCCCTCGGGCTCATCGGTACGAAGCCCGGTAGCTCGTTCGCACTTGAAGACGTTGAGATCGTGCGGCTCATCCAGCTCTGTCTTCGCCGCGGCATCAGCGTCGATGCGCTCAGCCGGATCGAGGAAGAACAGGGCAGCTTCCTCCGGCGCTATCTCGAGACCCTGTACCCACCGGGTTTCGAGCCCCTGTACTCACTGGAAGAGGCCGCCGCTGAGGCAGGAATTGAGACGGAGCTCACGCGACGGCTCTGGCGCGTTTGCGGACTGCACGAGCCTTCGGACATGCTCGACAGCCAGGACGTCGCGTTCTTCCGGAGTTGTAAAGCGATGCTGGATGCAGGACTCCCGGAAGATGCGCTGTTCCAGGGCCTGAGGGTCTATGCGGACTCGCTGGCGCGCGTCGCCGAGGCGGAGTCCCGCTTGTTCCACTTCTACGTGAACGAACGGCTGAAAGCGGGCGGACTCTCTGGCACCGCGCTCACCGAGCGCCGGCTCGCTGCGATGGATGGGCTCCAGCCGCACATGGAACCCGCACTACGGTACTTCCATCGAAAGGGCTTCATGCGAGCGATCCGCCAGGACGTGATCTTGCACCTGGCGGAGGAAGAACATGGCGACGCGCCCAGATCCGAAGGACAGATGGAGGTCGCTTTGGCGTTCGTCGACCTGTCGAGCTTCACACCCCTCGCCGAGGCGATGGGGGACGACGTGGCGGCCGATGTTCTGCGGCGATTCTCTGAACTGGTCCGCAGCGCCACACATGCACTGGACGGACGCGTCGTGAAGCAAATTGGGGACGCGTTCATGCTGGTGTTCCCGGAACCACGCCTCGCCGTCATGGCCGCTCTTGATATCGACAGGCGTGCGGCGAAGGAGCCGCAGTTTCCGGCCGTGCGCACAGGCGTACACTGGGGTTCGGTGCTCTACCGCGAGGGGGACTACGTCGGGGCAAGCGTGAACCTGGCGTCAAGGCTGGCGTCCGAGGCCGGGCCCCATCAGGTCCTAGTCACCGCTGCCGTCCACCGGGAGGCGCAAGACCTGACGAACGTGGAATTCGTCCACGTCGGGAAGAGGCACGTCAAGGGCGTGTCGAGAGAACTCGAACTCTTCGATGCCCGCATGGTTGACGAGCGCGCGAACGAGAAAGAGACAGATCCGGTCTGCGGCATGGAACTGGCGCCAACGGAGGTGAACGCGCGACTCACGTTCGAGGGGAGGCAACTAGCGTTCTGCGCGGAGCCCTGCCTACGGAGGTTCGTCGGTGCGCCGGAGCATTACCCGCCCGTGCACACACCGCACTGATCGCGCCTGCGGGCACACGCACCGAGGAGTTGCGCGTCCGTGAACGGGTACCGGCGCGTGCGCGCCGACGCGTCTCCCCCGCCGGACGCGACGATGCTCGTCTTCAGTTCCTCCACCGGGCGCAGGACAGCCCGCGTCAGCGCGAAGACGATCAGCAGCGTGACGACGAGTCCCCCCGCCACGAGCGGGATCGCTACGTTCCAATGCGGCCCGCTGTGGGGCGCCGCGATGTGCTCCGTCGTCACGCAGAACGCGAACACGGACATCGCCGCCGCGGCGATCGTGGTGACGGCGACGAGCCGGTACACCAGCGACGTCCCTTGCACGTAACGCACGCGCCTCGCCTGTCCGGGATTGTATCCGTTTGCCGAGGCGCCCCTATGCGGGGCAAAACCCCGCATAGGGAAACCAACGATGCCCGGCAGACGCCCGCGCCGTTTGCGCGATGATCTACGTGACGGTTTCTCGCGGCGCCGATGCCGTCCCGGACAGCCGAGCCGGCGCTCGGGACGGCGCGCTCACCGTCGTGAAAGGGAGGCGCCATGCCAGTTGTACGAGTGATCTCGGCCCTGGGTTGCCGGCCTTGCGAGCGCGTCAAGCTCCGCCTGGACGAGATCCAGGCGCGCCACACGGATCTGACGGTCGAGGACGTCGACATGTTGACGGACGCGGGCGCCGCCCTCGCCGCGCGCCATCGCGTGTGGACGCTCCCCACGCTGATCATCGACGACACCATCGTGGCGGAGGGTGACGTTGAATTGCCCGACCTCGAGGCCGCGCTCGGGTTCGTGCCCAGCGGGAGCTGAAGGGCGAACAGCAGGTCGCGGCGAATCCGAAAGGCTCTACCCGGCCTGCCCGTCGCAGGCCGACGATGCCCATGACGGGCGCGGCGTGGAGGCGTTGTGAAGAGATCACGGACACGCATGCGTAAGAGTTCCCGGTTCGTGCTCGTGGCGATCGCCGCAGGCAGCGTGCTTGCCTTCGGCGCCATACTGGCGATCGACGTCCTCGGCCGTGGCGGCACGCACCACGATGCGGTCGTCACGCAGGCGCCTGACGCCCACCCGGCCGCCGCGAGCGCCGGGGGCCCCGACCTTCACTTCACTACTACCTCCGTCGATCTCGGCGTCGTGTCGCTCGGGACGGAGGTGGGGTACGCGTTCTCCTACGCGAACATCGGCGCGAAGACGTTGCGGATCGAAGATGTCAACGTGCGCGTCGTGCGAGGGTGTTGACCATTCGAGCCGGTCGTCGGTGCGACGACCCTCGAGCCCGGCGAGAAGAGTCGGTTGTCGTTCCAGACTCACATGATGGCCGGGATGGATGGTCCGCACCTGTTCGAGATCACGGTGACGTTGAACGACGCCGACGAGCCGGTCATGGTGTTGGAGGTAAAGGGTGACTTCGAGCCGGGCGGGGCAGGGGGCGGTCATGGCGGACAGTAGGCGGCGCCGCGGTGTTCTCCGTTGGCTCGCCGCGAGCGTTGCACTCCTTGCGGTCGTGGCCGCCGTCGCGGTGGCGGCGGTGTGGACTACCGCCGCCGGTGGGTCCGGCGGAGCGAGCATCAACCTCAGCGGACTGCCCACCATGCCGGCGGACACGCGTCTGGCCTACGAGGCTGCGCCATCGCACCGCGACCTGTTTGCGCATGTGCCGTGCTATTGCGGCTGCGGACTCCTGAAGGAGCCACACGCCAGCCTCGAGCGCTGCTTCCTTCTGCCCGACGGCTCGTTCGAGGCGCATGCCTCCGGTTGCAGGATCTGCACGGACATCGCGCTCGACGCGGTCGCCATGGAGGCGCAGGGCCTCGATCACGCCGCGATCCGCGCCCGCGTTGACGAGAAGTACGCGCGGGCGGGACCTCCGACCGACACGCCGCTCCCCTGACGCCGCTGGGGACTTCATGCATCGCTCGCGCCAACAACTCCTTTCGTGCCGGGCACGATCGATTCATCGTGATGTCCCGGCACGAGCTCCTGCCGGCGGGGCTTTGCCCTCAGGCTCTGTCCGCATACGAACCGGGACAGGTTGTTGCGACTCCGCGACCGCTGACTTCCCGACGGGCGATGTGATAGGTTGGCGCGATGAGCGCGGATGACGCGGCCGAAAGCAGACTTCACCCAACCGTTGAAGAACAGCTCGAGCAGACGTTGGCCCTCGTGCGCGACGTGCTTGGGCCAGACCTGGTCGGGGCGTATCTCCACGGCTCACTGGTTCTCGGTGGGCTGCGGCCGCGGAGCGACCTCGATCTCTTCGTGGTGTCGAAGCGTCCCACGACCCGCGAGGAGAAGCGACGTTCTCGTCGATGGTTTGATTCTGATCTCCGGGAGCGATTCGCCGGGGGGGCTGTGGCCGATCGAGCCTGACGATTGTGGTCGAGTCCGAAGTTCGGCCTTGGCACTATCCACCCAAGTTCGACTTTCAGTATGGCGAATGGCTGCACCCACAGTTCCAGAGTGGCGACGTCGAGCCGTGGCCGACGACAACGAGCGGTGATCTCGCCTCCCTGATCACGATGGTGCTCCTCGCGAACAGGCCACTGCTGGGGCCGCCACCGAATGAAGTGCTCGACCCAGTCCCGCGCGAGGACTACATCGCGGCGATCGTCGGCGGCATCGACGAGCTGCTTCGCGATCTCGACTGGGACACGCGGAACGTGATCCTGACGCTCGCTCGGATCTGGAGCACCGTCGCAACGGGTGACATCCGATCCAAGGATGCAGCGGCGGACTGGGCGCTCTCTCGCCTGCCAGACGAACATCGGGACGTGCTGGCTCGGGCGCGCGCTATCTACGTGGGTGATGAGGAAGAAACTTGGGTAGACCTCAGGCCGCGTGTCCGCCGTCATGCCGAGTACGTGATTGACGAGATCAGGAGTCTCGTCCAGCCAGGCGTGTGAGACGGCCAGCCCCGATACGATCCTGACAGCTGGGCCCGCCATCCACCCATCGTGCTGGTCGCGGTGGTCGGTGACCGCCGGCGGCGCGTGGGCCAACCCCTTGATGAAACCGCTCATCCGCCAGCGGTGTATACAGGAGCGATGCAGGATCTGCACGGACATCGCGCTCGACGCGGTCGCCATGGAGGCGCAGGGCCTCGATCACGCCGCGATCCGCGCCCGCGTTGACGAGAAGTACGCGCGGGCGGGACCTCCGACCGACACGCCGCTCCCTTGACGCCGCTACGGACTTCATGAATCGCTCGCGCTCACAACTCCTTTCGTGCCCACACGATCGGTTCATGGCGCCGGCTTAGCGCTCCGCGGCCGCGCTACGAACTTCCGCACCAGATCGACGTCGTCGGATCCCGCGTCCGACAACACGGACTCCCCCGCGAACGGCTGCGGCAAGCTCCTCGAAGTCGGGCCGCACATCGTTGTGGAGACCGCCAACCGTTCACAACCGGCGGTTCTGACGTTGTCGTAGGAACCATCCAGTCATCGCCAAGGCGAACAGACTTCCCACGATGGCAAGAGCGACCTCGCCATCATGGCTCCGACCCGCTGACGCGGGCGTACGCGCCTGCAATGCCGAGACGTTTAGCCGCTCTGAGATGCCGCCCACCGAAGCCAGAGTGAGCCAGAAATTGAAGTTAGCGGCCGCGGCCGCATCGACCCTTCTTCCGCAATTGTTGAGAGCGTCTCCCGGCGCGTGGCTCAGACCACCTTCATCTCCCCCACCATGCCCGCGGCTTTGTGCCCGGGCAGCGTGCAGAAGAACTGGTACGTGCCCTTCTGCTCGGTTCGAAACGTGATGCTGCCGTTCTCGTTGGCCATGGTGTGCACGACCAGCATGTCCGCCGTCGCACCGGCGTGGTGACCACCTATCGCCTCGCCGACCTTCTCGATCCGCAGCCCCTCTACGAGCATGTCGTGCTCCGTGCCGTCCATGTTCGTGACGTTCACCTGGACCGTCTTCCCGGCCGCCACTTCCACCGTGTTCGGCGTGAAGCGCAGGTTCTTCAGCGAGACGTTGATCACCACGTCCGGTTGCCCACCGTCGTGGGACGCCGCTTCGTTCTTCGAATCCGTGCCCTGTGTGCTTTCGCCGCACGCGGCGCTTGCCGCGAGGATCAGGCCCATCAGCCCCAGACCGAGTGCCGCCACCAACTTCTTTTTCAGCACGAACGTTCCTTTCTAAGCTAGTTCTGGTCCGACGGCAGATATAAGAAAACCCGCGCATCGTGCTGTTGCGCGCGCGCGGGTCGTCGTGTGCATTGTCGAGGAGGCGTAGCGGCGGGTCAGCGGGGCAAGGTGCGGCAATCGTGTGGGGCAGTGCCCCTCTCGCCGCGAAGCGTCAAGCTACTCGTGAAGGAGGCCCTTCTGTAGGGCGTAACGTACCAGCTCTGAACGGTGCTGGAGGTTGAGCTTGTCCATGATCCGGCTCCGGTAACTGTCCACGGTCTTTCTGCTGAGGAAGAGCTTCTCGGCGATCTCCTGGTTCGTGAAGCCCTGGGCGGTGAGTTGCAGCACTTCCACCTCGCGCTCGCTCAAGCCGCCCTTCTTCGATGGCTCGGGCATTCCCGATGTCTCGACGTAGCCCTTCAATATGTGCGCCGCGGCGGGCGCGTAGACGAAGACGCCGCCGTGCGCCACCGTGCGGATCGCGGAGAGGAGGTCCGTGTCGGCGCTGCTCTTGACGACGTAGCCCTCCCCGCCAGCCTGGAGCACGTGGTACAGGTACTGCTCGTCGTCGTGCATCGTCAGCACCAGGACGTGAGTGCCCGGCACGTCCGCGACGATCTCCTTAATCGCCGCCAGCCCGCCCTTTCCCGGCATAGAGAGATCCATGACAGCCACGGCCGGTCGCAGGCTCCGGACCAGCTCGATTGCAGCCTCGCCGTCACCGGCTTCTCCAACGACCTCGATGTCCGGCTCAGCATCGAGCAGCGCGCGGAGCCCTGAACGGAGCACCGCGTGATCGTCCGCCAGGACGACGGTGATCTTGTCAGGCTCTGCCATCAATCGGAATCTCCGCGACGATTGTGGTCCCCTGGCCGGGAGCGCTGTGAATCTCCAGGACGCCGCCGATCAGCGCCAGTCTCTCGGCCATGCCGAACAGGCCAATGCCTCGCTCTCCCAGCGAGTTTGAAGACGGAGCGAAGCCGTCGCCATCATCTTCAATCGTGAGTCTCAGGACGTGATCAGTCCGGGCGGCGCTGACGCGCGCGGTCGTCGCATGGGCGTGTCTGGCAACGTTCGTCATCGCTTCTTGGAAGACACGATACAGGACGATCTCGGTGTCACCGGGTATCCGCGCCTCCAGCGCCTCGACGTTCCAGCCGGACCTTCGTCGGCGTCACCGTCTCGAACTCCGACACCGACGATCGCACTGCCGCCGCCAGACCCAGGTCGTCGAGCACCGAGGGGCGCAGTCTCCACGCCAGGCTGCGCATTCCGTCGAGCGCGGTGGATAGCTGGCTGCGAAGCGAGGGCAGCTTGTCCCGCACCTCTTCAAGTGAACCCAGCGTCTCCAGGCGTTTCAGGCCGAGGAGGATCGTCGTGAGGTTCTGGCCGGCGTCGTCATGCAGCTCCCTGGACAGCCTGCGGCGCTCGTCCTCCTGCGCGGCGATCACGCGCGACGACATCTCGGTCAGCTTCGCCTGTTTCTCCACAAGCAGGTCCGCCATGTGGTTGAAGGCCAGCGTGAGGCGCGTGAGCTGCGCGTCTGTGAACGGATACCGGCGCGCGCGCGCCGACGTGTCGCCCGCGCCGAATGTGACGATGCTCGCCTCCAGTTCCTCGATCGGCCGCAGGACGACGCGCGTAAGCGCGAAGACGATCACCAGCGTGACGATGAGTCCACCCGCCACGAGCGGGATCGCTACATTCCAATGGGGGCCGCTGTGGGGCGCCGCGATGTGCTCCGTTGTCACCCAGAACGCGAACACGGCCATCGCCGCGGCGGCGATCGTGCTGACGGCGACGAGCCGGTAGAGCAGCGACATCCCTCGCAGGTAACGCATGCGCCTCTCCTGTTCGGGATTGTATCCGTTTGCCGAGGCGCGCCTATGCGGGGCAACACCCCGCATCTGGAAACCAACGACATCTCCCGCGGGTTGCACGCTGAGCTGTCCGACGTGGCGCTGAGCACGAGCGACCGGCGTAGAGGCGCGGACTGCCGCGCCGACTCGCCGGTCGCGACGCGGCTCACCGCACGGTGCTGACGCCGGCCATGCCCGACGCCACGCTGGATCGCGCACTGGTAGAGGTATGTGCCAGGCTGCGTGAAGGTGAGGCGCGCGGTGAAACGCGGGTTACGAAGGCCAAGGACGACGCCGAGCAACCCGCGGCCGGCTAGACCTGCACCCCGATCATAGTAGCGCGTGCCGTATGGGGGAGATTCGTCAAGTCGTGGATGGCTCCGTCACTTATGTGCGTTCGGATGTGCTCCTGATGACAGCCTGCGCATTTGTATCGCTGCACTCTCGCCCGCCGCCCGTTCGGAGCCTCGCTGTAGAAGCGTTCGGCGCGGTCCATCGCCTGTAAAACGGTCCGCACCGTCCAGCGCTGGTCCATGACCCCTGTTCCATCGCGTGTACTGACGGCCGCGATGAATTCGTGAGCTCCCGGGCGAACCCTGTGCGTTTCGATCGAGACAATGCGGTTCGTCGTCGTCATTCGCCCTCCGCTTCCGTTTGGACACGTGGCCCATGCCGGTTGATGTGAACGGCGGGCGGCGGAAGAACGAACTTCCGCCGCCCGGTCGATACGTCGATCAGGCCGGAGCCTTAGCGAGCGACGCCGTCTTTGCGTTGCAGCGTGTCTAGCTTACGACGCGGACGTTGAGCGCACGGCTCTTGCGGGGGTCGCGGTCGTCCGCGCCCTTCTCGAATTCGACCGTCTGTCCTTCTTGAAGAGAGTCGAAGGCGCCGCCCTGCACCGCCGAGGTGTGGAAGAAGATGTCTTCCGAATCGCCGTCCGGGCGAATGAAGCCGAAGCCTCGGTCGCGCGCGAGCCGCTTGATTTGTCCGGTTGCCATGAGTGTCTCCTATCGCCGAGGGTATGCTCGCTGATCGGGCGGTAGTGTTGCCCGGCGAACCACGACGTTTCTACGCGATATTCCTGCACAAGCAACATGCTTGGCACCTCGAGTCGATGAAGTCGTCGAGTGCGTCGGAATAACCGCGGCGAACAGGAGACTGCTACGAGGAAGGTTCCTCATCATACCAGATTGTGGCCGATGACGCCGGGCGCATACTGGCGCCCTCGCGTTGGCTCTCCGTCATCAGTGTGGATTAGGTTGAGGATCCTAAGCAGAAACGTCCGCTGGTTCCGGTAGCCGTACGCCCTCCGTTTCAGCACCTTCACGCGGTTGTGCTTGCCCTCGGCCACGGCATTCGTGATCGGATAGCGTACAGGAACACCAAGGTGCCTTTCTGTTCACTCTCCTCGCCTGTATCCACACTCAAGAGCGTAGAGCCACTGCTGCCCTTATCTTGACGTTCACGTCCCCACCGTCCTACGATCCGCCCACGAACCCGCTCCCCCATCGAAAGGCGGCGCGCAACATGGCAGCCGAACCAATCGCGACGACGGCAGCGGGCGCCGTGCGCGGCATCAGCGACGGCCGCATTCTCGCTTTCAAGGGCATCCCCTACGCCGCGCCGCCAGTCGGCGCACGGCGCTTTCTCCCGCCCGCACCGGCGGCGCCCTGGCCCGGCGTCCGCGACGCCCTCGAGTACGGCGCCTCCTGCCCGCAGTCATCGGCGCGGCCCGAAGGGTGGTCGCAGGAGCCTTCGTTGTCCGAGGACTGCCTCTACCTCAACGTTTGGACGCCCGCCTGCGACGATCGCGCGCGGCCGGTGATGGTCTGGCTGCACGGTGGTGGCTTCAGCATCGGCTCCGGCTCATGGCCGGTCTACGACGGCGCCGCACTCGCCCGCCGCGGCGACGTGGCCGTCGTCACCGTCAACCACCGCCTCGGCATCTTCGGCTACCTGCACCTGAACGAGATCGCAGGGCCCGAGTACGCATCGTCGGGCAACGCCGGCATGCTCGACCTCGTGGCCGCGCTCGAATGGGTGCGTGACAACGTCACGGCGTTCGGCGGCGATCCGTCCAACGTCACCATCTTCGGCGAGTCAGGCGGGGGCGCGAAGGTCTCGACGCTCCTCGCCATGCCCGCGGCCCGTGGCCTGTTCCATCGAGCAGCCGTGCAGAGCGGCCCCGGCCTGCGATCGCGCGTCGCCGCGGGGCAAGCGACGGAGCTTGCGAAGCAGGCCGTCGCAGACCTCGCCCCCGGCGGGGGCTCCGTACAGGCGTTGCAGTCGATACCCGCCGACAAGCTCCTCGGGTTCCAGGCCAGGCTCGGACGCCGCGCCATGTTCTCCTTCAGCCCCGTGATCGACGACGTCCACCTACCCGAGCACCCAGGCGACGCCATCAAGAACGGCGCCGCCGCCGACGTGCCCATGATCATCGGCTGCAACCGTGACGAAGCCACGCTGTTTCTCGCGATGGAGTCCGGGCTCGACGGCCTGACCGTGCTCGACGGCGATCACGTCCCTCCCCGGCTCGAGAGCCTGGGCGAGCACGCCCGCCCGATCATCGAGACTTACCGCCGCACGCGACCGGATGCGTCGCCCAGGGATCTGCTCGTCGCCATTGAGAGCGACCGCATGATGCGCATCCCCTCGATCGAGCTCGCGGAGCGCAAGCTCGCCGGCGGCAAGGCGCCCGTGTTCATGTACCTGTTCTGCTGGGCGGCCGGTCCGCTCGGCTCGGCCCACGGCTACGAGATCCCCTTCGTCTTCGACAACGCCCGGCCGCCCGTCATGCCCGAGTCCGTCGGCCGCGGGAATCTCGCCGCCGAGATGAGCGACGCCTGGATCGCCTTCGCCCGCGACGGCGCACCCGGCCATCCGGGTATCCCGCAGTGGCCCGCCTACTCACTCCAGGATCGCGCGACGATGATCTTTGACCGCGACGCTGTGTGCGTGCGGAACGACCCGTCGGGCGAAGAACGCGCCGCATGGCAGGATGCCGGCGTGCCCGTGGGCATGCCGGCCTGACGCTGCGATCTGCACTGCCGGCGCTCGACCCCGCGCGTGGCGGATAAGCGGCTCAGTCGTTCCAGATCGGAAACCGCTGTGCGCGGCGTAGCTTGAAGTCCGTCTCCGGCAGCTTGAACCCAAGCGCCCGGACCTTCCGCAGACCGGCTTCCACCTGACGGCGTTCCGCCGCTCCCAGCGCCGCGCCGAACAGTTCGTCGTACAGCTCGCGCATGACCTCGATGACCTCCGCCGCCAGCTTGCGTCCTGACTCGCTCAGGGCCAGGCCAATGGCACGGTGATCGTGTGGGTCGGGAGTGCGTTCGACCCAGCCGCGCTCTTCGACGCGGTTGATGATGCCGGTGATGCTCTGCGTCTCCTGGAAGAGCAGCGTCGCCACGAGGCTGGGCTTCAACGGCCCGGCTGCGTAGTAGAGCACGGCCAGCACGCGCGACTGAGACGCCGTCACGCCCAGGTAGTAGAGGCGCCGCTCCAGCAGCTTGTAGGACATCCAGTACAGCTCTGAGACCAGCACCCACGGCATCAACGTCGGGTCCATGAACGACGGCGCGCCGGGTCCGCTCGCGGTCTTCTTTGAAGGCATCCCTCACCTCGCGTTTCTTCGGTTGATTCGTCCGGTCAATCTACCGCAAGAACTCGCTGACTGTTAGGAGAATGTCAACTCGCTGAGAAGGCCCTCTAGCGCAGTGCTTCTAACGCTTCTTTAGCTCGTTCGACCTTGTCGAGGATCGTCTGGACGGACGCGGTCCAGACGAAGGGCTTGGGGTGCTGGTTGCGCTGGTCGAGGTATCCATCGATGGCAGCCACCAGTTCCTTCACGCTCTTGAACACACCGCGACGGATGCGCTTCTGCGTGAGCTCGGCGAAGAAGCGCTCCACGAGGTTGAGCCACGACGCCGACGTGGGTGTGAAGTGCAGGTGGAAGCGCGGGTGCCGGATGAGCCACCGTTCAACCGCCTTGTGCTTGTGCGTCGCGTAGTTGTCCACGATCAAGTGCAGGTCCAGGTCAGCCGGGGTCTGGCGGTCGATCTTCTTCAGGAACGCGAGGAACTCGTCGTGACGGTGGCGCGGCAGGCACTGGCCGATGACATCGCCGGTGAGGACGTTGAGCGCGGCGAAGAGCGTCGTGGTCCCGTTGCGCTTGTAGTCGTGGGTCATCGTCCCGCCCGGCCGCGCTTCATCGGCAGCCCCGGCTGGGTATGGCCGAGCGCCTGAATCTGGCTCTTCTCGTCGACCGAGAAGACCAGCGCCTTCTTGGGCGGGTCGAGATAGAGCCCCACCACGTCCTGGAGCTTCTCGACGAACCGCGGGTCGCGGGAGAGCTTGAAGGTCCGCACGCGGTGCGGCTGGAGCCCGTGCGCTTTCCAGATGCGCTGGACGCTGGTGTCGCTGATGCCGGCGACGGCCGCCATGCTGCGCGTACTCCAGTGCGTGGCGTCCGCGGGCTTCGCCCGCAGCGTCAGCTCCACGACCCCGGCGACAGTCGCCGCGCTCAGGCTGGGTTTCCTTCCCGGGCGCGGCGCGTCTTTGACCAATCCGGCGATCCCTGCCGCGACGTACCGACTGCGCCACAGGGTGATCGTCGGCGTCGTCGTGTCCAGCGCCCGCATGATCGCGCCCGTCGGCGTCCCGCTCCCGCTCAGGAGCACGATCTTCGCCCGCAGTGCCACCTTCTGCGGCGTGCCACGCCCCCGTGCGAGCCGCTCCAATTCGATCCGATCGGCCTTCGGTACGGTGATCCGTCTGCTCGTCTTCATGCCGAGCAGTCTACCATAAGCTAAAGATACTTAGGAAGCACTACACTAGCGCAACTCAGTGAGGGCGACACATGCCCGAGACGCTGCAGGACTTCAAGGCCACGTTCTTCAAGGCGCTCGCCAGCCCGGTACGCATCCGCCTGCTGGAGGAGTTACGGGGCGGCCCGGCGACGGTCGGCGATCTCCAGCAGCGGCTCGGCCTGGACTCTTCCAATGTGTCGCAGCATCTTGCGCTGCTGCGCGGTCAGGGCGTCGTCGTGACGCGCCGCGAAGGCAACAAGATCTGGTACGCCGTCGCCGACAAGCGGATCTACAACATCCTCGACGCCGCGAGGGCGATCTTCGAGAACCAGGTCAAGGCAAGCACGCGGCTGCTCGCAGAGTAGCGGCGCGCGCTGTCCGCGCCCGAGGAGATGGACCCTGGCTCGCTCGCCGTGTTCACCGCGAACATATAGGTGCCCTTCGGGTACGGCTTTCCGTTCGTCCGCTGAACTGAATCCGCCGCCGGTCAGACCGTAGCAGTGATGGCGCCGGATGGCATTCCCTTCCGTGGCGCAGACGATGTCACCATCGTGTTCCGCGCCTGCGTCGGTTGATTGTAGGTCAACCGTAGCCCTAGCGTCCGGAACCGTCCGCTACTCATCGGTGTACCATCCAAGCCATGTACGCTCGTCGGTGCCTCGCGTTCGTCGCCGTTGGTCTGCTGCTCACCGCTTGTAGCGGTACAGCAGCAAGCCGAACGCCTCCTCCGGCGGAAACGAGCACCGACGGCACGCTAGCTGGCCGAGGCACAAGCAGCGCCTACTTGATCAGTACGCTCGACGACAAATGGGGTAATTACGACCCGCGCGGGCTCCACCTGAAGGCAATCGATCCTCTGACGGGTCAGGACATGGCTGGTTCCCCGCCAGTCCATCTCGGCCACGACGGCGGATGGGCGGCATCGCCGGACGGCACGAAGATCGCATTTACGTACGAACCAGGCGACGGCAACGGCCTTCATGGACTGTCGCTGTTCGACCTGGCGCATTGGAAGCCGCTCCCGATACCCGAACTCAAGGCGCAGGCGTTGACGGCGTTCTGGAAGCCGGACAATCGAACGCTGCTCGTCGTGACGAATGACCCTGACTGTAGCCCGAGTGTCTCCGTCTGTGAGTCATACCACTCCGAGTTGGTGACGATTGACATCGATCAGTCGAACATCGTTCGCCGGTCGAATCTGCCATTCTCGTCGACGGCCTTCGTGTCAGACGACGGCGACACGCTGTACCTGTTTGGTAACGAGTGGCATTACGACCGCGTGCTTCCAACTCGTCTGATCGCCATCGATGTCCCGTCCGGCGCGGTGCTGCGCGACATGACGCTCGACGACGTTCTCTTCGGTCACCAACCCGTCACAGACGCCGCTGGAATTAGCTGTTCGGCCACGTACGTCGCCGGCGGCGCCTTGTCGCCGGACGGATCGCGATTCTACGTCTTTCTGCCCGGGACGGACGAAGTGTTGATCGTCGATCCCGTGCATATGAAAAAGCTTGAGATGCACACGATCAGTCGCCCGCAATCGCGCCTCGGACACATCTTGGGTTGGTTTGCAGTAGACGCCGAAGCGAAGGGAGGCGCCGTGCTGTCCGGCGGCGCGCTGCTGTCTCCCGACGGTTCGTTCTTCGTCCGGACGTGGACATCTGCACCGACGTTGTCGTGTGACGACAGCAGCCCAACCGTGTCCGAGCCCATCTCGATGCAGGTGATCGACGCGAAGACGATGGAGATTATCCGGGACGTCCCCCTGCCCGACGATCTCGGCTATGGGTACAGACAGATGCGCTTCAGCCGTGATGGCAAGCGGTTATACGCCTTCTTGTTGCTCGACCTCGTCGTGATAGATGTTGACTCGATGCAGATCGTCGCGCGGCGGCCGGCCTATCCAGCCGGAGACGTCGTGACGACCAACTAGCCCACAGCCAGCGCGCTCGGCCGTCGCGTTTGGCGGGCGTTACATCATCCCGCCATCGGCGTTATCGAAAGGAGCGGCGTCACTTGTCCCATCCGAGTACGGCACAGCTCCGAATCTTCCTACCTATAGATTCGGCAGCGTGCGCCTAATTATGAAGTGGAGCGGGAGACGAGACTCGAACTCGCGACCCTCTGCTTGGGAAGCAGTCTCGTGCGCTCCGTTCATTCCTATTGAATGGCGGTTGATGGGCCCAATTGATCAGGCTCTAGCTTCGAAACTGCAGTCGATCTTCAGGGAAAACGCAGGCTCACGGGGCTCGGCTGGAACTCACTCGGAACACGGGGAGGCTGTGGGTAGCAACACCTTCCTCCCCGCCGCGACAGCGCACTGCAGCCGAGGATCGTGAGATCCCCGCAGGCAGCTCGGTTCGTTCCACGCACATTCCACCAACGCTCTTTCGGCGCCAGAAGGCAAGCCGCATCGCATGACGGCGTGAGAGGTAGAATGCAGCATGAGCGAAGAATGGCCAGGCGATTGCCCGATACCGGAATGGCTCGAACGCACGATCCGGAGTGCGCTCGTCAACGGCACAGGGCGACGGCCGCGCGTGGCGCACGAGCGCGAAATCACGTTAGCCAAGACGCTGGCATACTACGCCGCTCTTAATCAGGACGTTTGGTTCGCACGGGCCCTCGCCGCGCTCTTCAATGAGTGGTCGGCACGCAGGCTCGCGGAGTTTGTCGCCAAGTGGCCACTTCCACCGGAGGGTACGAAGGACCTCACGTGGTCGTACAGCTTGTGGGAGCGCCGCCTGGTGCGATCACCGCAGCTCCTGTCGGGCGCCCGCTCGTTCCCGGGGATGCCGAGCAGCGGTCCGCTGGCTTTTGAGTGCGGATATCGTGTACGCCCGCCGCGCTCGATGAGTCAAGCCGATCTCGAACGAGGTGCTCGTCGCCTGTTCGAGCGTGTTGTCACGGGGGAGTCTTGGTACGCGATCGCCGGCGACGAGAACGGACCCACCTACCCGAGAGAAACACGGGCTCAGCGAAGGCAGGTCGCCCACTTCGCAAGGGAGCTGCGCATCGCTCTGCCTCGTCACAAGGCCGGCCGCCCGCAGAAGCTCCGTGGCGGCGCGCCTCGGCCGTCTCCATAGTTCCCGCTCGCCACACAGGTCGACATAGTGGGCGTGTGTAGCGCGCACCATGGGAGACGCGCGCCAAAAGTCCCCATTATTTTCCAGCACTTAGTCGCGATCCTGCACGCATGGTCGAGGCAGCGCGCCGCCACGCCGATGCGTTGGTCCCGTACCTGGGCGGGAAGCGAAAGCTCGCGCCCTTCCTATTGTCGCTAGTCGAGCGTGAGCTTCCTCGGATCGAGTGGCCGCGCTCTGTCTTCCTCGACCCGTTTTCGGGTGGCGGGTCCGTCGCGCTCCTTGCCAAGTCGTTCGGCTTCTCCGTCATCGCCTCCGACATCGCGCCGCGCGCGAGCATCGTTGCACGAGCACTGATCGCAAACAGTTCGCTCCGACTGACGCAGCGCGACATCGCGGGATTCTTCGACACCGGCGGCGTGCCCGCCGTCGGCCAGGCTGCCCGTTTTGTTGGAACTGTCTTCACAGCGGACCAGGCAGTCTTCATCGATCACACGCTCGCTCGTGCTCGGCGGCAGGACGAACCGCGCCAGAGCTTGTTGCTGCTGGTCATCGTCAAGCTGGTGCTGCGCTTGTTCCCCATGTCAGCGCCGTCGGCGACCGATGCCGTGGCCGCGGTCAGCGGCGACTACGACCCCGTCAGCCCGCGGCGCCTAGCGCACTATCTGAAAGCGCGAGCCCTTCTCACGCCCACGCGCGTGTGGCGCGTCGCACAAGACGTGAACGCCGGCGTCTTCGCCGGGCATGGCACCGCTCAACAGGTGGATGCTCTCACGGCGATCCGCAGCAACGCCGCCGACGTGCTCTACCTGGACCCGCCGTACGTAGGAACAACAAGCTATCCGACGCATTACGCCGTCATCGATGCGCTCCTGGGCGACCCACCGCCGGCGGCGCCGGCGCCGAGCTTGGACGACCTGCTCGACGCCGCCCATGACGTGCCGCTGGTCGTGGTCTCGTACGGCGGCCCGACGGCCACCATCGCATCGCTTAGTGAGCTCGTCGCTCGCCATCGCACCGTATGCGGTGCTCTCGCCGTCCCGTACCCCCATCTCGCATCAGTTGCCAAGGAGGTGAACCGTGAGCGAAACCGCGAACTCGTCGTCATCGCGCGCCGCTGAGCCCGGGCTGCTCCGCATCCCACTGGAGCGCGTGCACCCGCATCCGCTGAACGCGAACCTGATGCCCGACGACATCGCCGATAAGGTCGCGCGCAACATCGAGCGGACGGGCAAATACCCACCGCTCCTCGTGCGCCCACACCCGGATTTTCCCGGCGAATTCCAGCTCATCGACGGCGAACAACGCTGGCGCATCCTGCCACGCGTCGGCCATCTCGACGCGTTATGTTATGTCTGGGAGTGCGGCGACGAAACCGCGCTCGTCCTGCTCGCGACGATCAACCGGCTGCGCGGCGACGACGTGCCAGGACTGCGGAGCGCTCTGCTGGCAGAACTCGACCGGCTTCTTCCGCGCGATCTGCTCGAAACGCTGCTGCCGGAGGATGCTTCGGCGATCAACAACGCGCTGGCCTTTGGTCAGCTCGACGCCGACGCGTTGCTCGCCGATCTTGCCGAGGCAGCGGAGCGAGCGTCGGCGGGCGGTCCGCGGTTGATCTCGTTCGCGGTGACCCCCGAGGACGAAGCCGTGATCGAACGGGCCGTCCTCGTCGCCTCCGAGCGACTGATCGGCGCGAACCAGCGAGGCCGAGCGCTCGCGGCAGCATGCCGCCTGTACCTCGAGGCGTCGGATGCGTGAAACCTCGCGGCACCAGCGCGCCTTCGATTTGTATTGGGAGCTCGGGCCCGATCGAACGATCGAGCGGCTCCACGCGGCGTTGCACGCCGTGGGAACCGGCCCATCTCAACGCACGCTGTTCGAGTGGTCCCGACAGTACCACTGGCAACATCGCATTGCCCAGTTCGAGCGGGACGCGCGCCTGGCCGCCGATGCGGCGCGCGTGCAGGTCCTCCGCGAGATGGCCGAGCGGCACACGAAAGAGGCGCTGCTGCTCCAACAGAAAGGCGCTGAGTGGATCTCGCGGATGGACGACGACCACGTCACGGCGGACGGCGCGATCCGGGCGCTCGTCGAAGGCGTGCGCATGGAACGGCTGGCGCGCGGTGAAGCAACGGAGAAGACGGAAATCAGCGGCGAACTGGACATCCGGCCACGCCTGAAGGAGCTCACCGATGAACAGCTCGACGATCTCATCGACCTCGTCGAACGAAATCTGGAGGGAACGCCTCCGGCGGCATCCTGATGACGCCTATGCCTGGTCAATGGCGCATCGCACGATCGCCGGCAACCCGCTCCGTCACATGCCGGCGATCGCGGACATCGCCCGCGACGACCACAAGTTCGTGGCGATCCAGAAGTCCGCACAGGTCGGCATCTCGGAGTTGCTCATCAACCGCGCGCTCCACGCCGCTGACGTCGGCTGGGGCGGGCGCGGCAACGTGCTGTTCTTGATGCCCACGCAAAACCAGATGGATGATGTCGCGCAGGCACGGTTCGATCCGGCGCTCCAGGACAACCCGTACATGCGCTCTCGTCTGCAGCCCGAGCCGCCACTGCGCAAGGGCGCCGACAATAAGCGGCTCAAGCACTTCGGACTCGGTTACATCCACTTGCGCGGCGCCGACAGTCGCCGCCAGATCGCGAGCGTCCCCGTCGACCTCTGCATCCTCGATGAGTTTGACCAGATGGAGGAAGGCGTCCTCGACCTCGCGCGCAAACGCCTTACCTCGAGCAGCCGTGGCCGACTCATCGTCGGCTCGACGCCGAGCATCCCGGAAGCCGGCATCAATGGGCTCCTCCTACAGTCCGACCAGCGCCGCTATTATCTGCGCTGTGCGGCATGCGGCCTCGAGCAAACCCTGCGCTGGGCGGAGAACATCAATGAGGAGTCGGCGCGCGTGGTGTGTCGCGTCTGTCGTCTCCCGATGAACGTCCTCGCGAAGGGGCGCTGGATCGCGGAGGCGCCCGGAAACGAGGAGATCCACGGCTATTACCTGAATCGCCTCTTTAGCCCGTGGGCCAACATCCCCGAGATGATCGCCGCCAGCAAGGCGAAGACGCCGTTCGCCCTGCAAGAGTTTCAGAACAGCGATCTCGGCGAGACGTTCGTGCCGCCCGGCGGCGGCCTCACCATTGACGTCATCGATCGCTGCCGCGGCGACTATCTGGTCAGCGAGTATGCGGGCCAGCCATGCGACATGGGCATCGACGTCGGACTCCGCTGCCACGTCGTCATTCGCGAGCGGCGCGCCGTCCGGGATCGGCGAAGCGGTGCTGCGTTCATCCCGCGCCTCTGGTTCGCGGGCGATGAGGGGTTTGCCGAGCTCGACGGACTGGTCGACCGCTTCAACGTGCAGTCGGTCGTGATTGACGCGCAGCCAGATCTGCACGCCGCCGCCACCTTCGCCATGCGCCACAAAAGCCGCGCCTGGCTCGCCCAGTACGATCGCCACCAGCCCGGACACGAGCGAACGCGCGGCGCCTGGAATGAGCCCAACCGTTACCACATCAACCGCACCCAGGCGCTCGATGAGATGTTTCAGCGCTTCCATGACCAAGCCGTCCCGCTACCAAGTGATGGACGCATACTGGGCGGAGGCACCAGACACGGGCTCAGCGCCTACTACCAGCAACTGCTCGCGCCAAAGCGGACGCTCGAACGCGATGGCCAGGGTAACTGGGTCGCACGCTGGGTCGAGGGATCCCGCGACGATCATTACGCGCACGCGGAGGCCTACTGCATGCTTGCCGCCACGGCGACCGTGGGTGGGCGTCCGCACGACCTGCGATGTTTTTGAAGACCCGGGTTATCGAGTGACCAGCGCGACCTACTCCGAAGCGGTGCGTTCATCGAGGTCGGCGCGCTGGGTCGGGGTGACGAGGCAGAAGAGACCGGAGATCGCCTACGTGGCGTCGAGCATCATCGCCGGCGAGAACTCCACGTGCCGGCGCGCCGCCTGTTCGGCGTTGTAGGACGACGTGTAGCGGCGCACCATGTCCGGCGATGAGTGTCCGAGCAGGAGCTGGACATCCAGCTCGCGCGCGCCCTGGTCGATCGCCCAGGTGGCGAACGTGTGGCGGAACCGGTGTGCGTGCACCTTCGGCAGCCCGGTCTTACGTCCCAGGCGGCGCAGCATCTGTTTGATGCCATTCGAATGCAGGTACGCGTGGGGGCGCAGCCGGCCGTGCCCGTCGGTCGCGGAAAACAGCGGCCCCGGCTCGTCACCCCGGAGGTCCAGGTACCGGACGAGGTCGCGCTTGCAGGCGTCGGAGAACGAGGCGACGCGCTGCTTGTTCCCCTTGGCGTGCAGGACCCGCAGGCGCATCAACTCGAAGTTGACGTCATCAAAGTTCAGTTGCGCGAGCTCGGAGACGCGGAGGCCGGTGTCGAGCAAGGTCACGATGATCGCGCGGTCGCGCACGCCCACCGGCTCGCCGGAACACGCCGCCAGCAGTTGCTTCACGTCGTCTTGCGTAAACGGCTGGACGATCTTGTTGGGGAGGCGCACGTTGCGGACGTGCGCGAAGGGCGACGCCTCCAGGTGTCCGGTCTCGACGAGCCAGTTGAAGAAGCAGCGGACCTCGCGGAAGTAACGGTGGCGCGTCTCGAGTGACAGGTGGGCGAAACTTCCCAGGTAGCGGTAGATGTGCTCCTGGGTGATGGAGCTGGCGGCGAGGGGCATGCCCTGATCGGCGAGATGACGAAGGAAGCGGCCGAGGCTCCAGCCGTAGGCGTAGACCGTGCGTTCGGCCTTGCCCTCAACGCGACACCGTAGCAGGTACAGCTCGATGAGGTCAGCGATGGACTCGGGGGCGAGTCGTCTACGGGCCATGGTCACATGACCGCTCTGGTTCGCGCACAAGTCAAGTCCTCGACGTGGCCCGGGAATACGACGAGGGAGCGTGAGTCGTTGACTTCGGGTCGGCTGAGAGTGATGGATGGCGTCGCCCAACGGGAGGGCGCAGCCAAGGAGCGATGTCATGCCACTGGACAACAGGGACCTGGAGACGGGCACCGTGCTACACGCGCGGTACAAGGGAACGGAGCGCACGTGCGAGGTCGTGCAGACGGCCGAAGGTCTGCGGTATCGGCTCGACGACGGGCGCGAGTTCGCCAGCCCGTCGTCGGCCGGCAAAGCGGCAATGGACGGGATTTCGTGCAACGGCTGGAGGTTCTGGAGCATCGAGGGCACGGAGAAGGCGAAGAAGGCGAAGGCTATGAAGGCGCCTGCCGCGAAGAAGCCGGCGAAGGCGAAGGCCGCCGCGAAGAAGAGCGCTAAGGCCAAGGCTGCCAAGCCGAAGAGGGGCAAGGCGATGCGGGCGGCGGCGAAGAGCGATCGCGGAGTCGCCGGGGAGGCCGCTTCATACGGCTGCGGCGTCTGCGGCGAGACCTTCCCGACGATCAAAGCGGCGACGCAGCACGCGACCGAGGCGCACCTCAGCTAACTGCCCGGTCTTCCTCCCCCAACGGCGGGTCGCTTCGGCGGCCTGCTGTCGTTGCGGCAGGCAGGCAGGTTGGCTTCGATACCTACGACGCCTTAGCCCCTTATCGAAGACAACTCCGGCCGAAAGTTGGCGACTGAAGCCGATGGGGCGTCACCGCCTCCCCAGCTTCGTGTCATTTGCCAACGCCGCGAACGCACCGGCACAGGGCGTTAGAGAGGGTGTGGTGCGCAGTTAGCTCGGCGTGCGTCGTGCTGGAGGGCAACTGCCCGCCAAGCTCCCGCTCTGGCTCCAAGTCCGGCACCCGCGGCCTACGTCGCCCGGCACTGGCCGAAGCGCTTCGACACGAACAGCTGGTCCGTCGAGTTGATCTTCCCGTCGCCGTTCAGGTCGAGGTCGCCCCACCCCGGCGCGACGTTGCCGAAGTGCTGCGCGAGCATCAACATGTCGGTCGAGTTGACGTTCGTGTCGGCGTTGAACGACGCGATCTCCCGATCGTCGGTGCAGCCGTCGCCGTCCGTGTTCTTCGAGAGCGGATTGCTCGTCCAGTAGCGAACTTCCCAGCCGTCGAGCGCGCTGTCACCGTCGGTGTCGTAAAGGTTCGGGTTCGTGCCGTAGAGCGCCTCGCACGCGTCCGGCAGCGTGTCGTGGTCGGTGTCGGTGCCGGTCAGGTTGCTGAGAGGGTTGAGCGGGTCCGAGCCACAGGCGATCTCGGTGCCGTCGTTCGTGCGGTCGCCATCGGTGTCGGTGATATACGGGTTCGAGCCGAGCCCGCTCTCCGTGCCGTTGGGCACGCCATCGTGGTCGATATCCGGATCGCACGCGTCGCCGACGTTGTCGCCGACGATATTCGTGGTGTCGTCAAACGGTGGCATCGGCTTGGGCAGCGGGATGGTTTCCCCGTTCCGGTTGGCTTGATCCGGGTTCCAGACGCTCGGGCAATTGTCGCTCTGGTTCGGCACGCCGTCGCAATCCATGTCCGCGCACGGCGTGTTCGTGAGACCAGGCGGCTGCCAGACTCGCGTAGACCCTGGACTAGAAACGGGCATCATCATCTTGACGGCGATCGTGAGGCTTTCTTGGCTTAGTGGGAGTGTCGCTTTCGTGGTGGAGCACCTTGTTCAGGCGAATCTTCAGCGAATACTTCTCCACGAAACTACGGACCATCTCTTCGAGTACTCGCCTGTGTTCGGGACTCGCCGCATCGCTGTAGACCGCTCGCACCTCCTCGGTCTCACTGTCGAGGAGGTTCCACAACCGCTTTCGAATGTAAGGCTTGAGATTGATGTGTTCGACGAATACAGAGTCCACCTGGACTGAGGAGAGGCTCGCAAACAGCTCCTCTAGAAGATCAGGCTTATATCGAAAGTGCGGAAGAAGCGGCCCGACGAACGCGTAGGTAGATAAACCGTGCTTGTGCAACTCTGCGAGAGTTTTGAGTCGCCTACTGACCAGTGGAGCCCTTACCTCAAGAAACCGACTGAGGTGGTCGTCCGTCGTAGTAACCGTCATCCCGACTTCGGACTGAGGTAGTTGCTTGAGGAGCACTACGTCGCGCAGAACGAGCGGGGACTTCGTGAGTACGCTGACCAATCCGGGGTATTGCTCACGCACGAGAACTTCGAGGATGCCGCGTGTGATCCGGTACTTTGATTCGATTCCGTGATAAGGATCCGTTACCGAACTCATCAAGATGGAACTGTGGCGTCGGGCCTGAGGCCATGAACTCAGTTCTTTGTCAAAGACACTCACAGCGTTCCGCTTCACGTATACGTAGTCGCCCCAGTCGTCGATACGTTCAGCGACAAAGCGCCCCATGAAACTTGCGTAGCAGTAGGCACAGCCAAACTCGCACCCTGTATACGGATTGACGACGTAGTCGGCGTCGGGCAGCTTCGATCTTACGAGTACGGACTTGGCGTCCACTTCGGAAAGTCTCACTTGGTCCTCCCGCAGTGCGAGCGTCGTTGGCTCTGCAAATCGTCGACCGTTGCCGAACGGGCGACGGATATGAGAGACTCGACTGCGGTGACCGTGTAGTCGCAAGCGTATCGGCGCATGATGTCGAGTTGGTCGACGGGATCCATATGAATCCCGGCGATTTTCAAAGCCGGATGCAGATTCTCTTTGATGGCATATGCATACCGTTCCACGGTGGTACCCCAGCACAGTCCGTCCGACAGAGCCACGAACAACCTGCGGCCGCGGGTCATTCGCAGGTTACCATCGAAAACTAACTGGATGTTCTTCGAAGATCGCTCCTCGAGAGAAGTCCGGGCGCCGCGCACTCTGCGCCGGGCACTCGGCCGTGTTTATGCGGGAGGACGACCCGATGACCTTCCTTCTCCAGGTCTTCGGCCGCGCATTCAAGGTAGGCTCTCGTTTCGGCGGATCGAAGCTCCCAGCCAAGTAGACGTACATCACACCTCCACTCCTTGCACGCTAAGAAATCACGTGGATGCGGTCGTGCAGCGTTACGCCGTTCACGGCGATCTCGGAACGTACCACCACGATAGCTGTGCCTATGGCAACCACGCTTGCGAGAAGGAACGCGTTGGTTGTGGAACTGCTAATCGAAACCACGATGAGCGAAAGCCCGACGCCCACCAAGTGGCCGATGTTCTCCCACGCATCGAGGTTCACGGTCCGGTTGCGTCTGCCCCAAGTCTCATGGAGCTTGCGTATGCCAAACACCGTTCCGCCGCCGAAGCCACTCGCAAACCAAAGCATCAGCAAGAGAGCGACGCGGTCACCCGCTATGGCCATTCCCGCTAACACGATCGCGACGCCGAGGTGACCGACGACAACAGCCAGCACGACTGGCGCGCCTCTAAGAAGGACAGGCGCCAGTGCGTAACTAATCCAGCCGAGCGCGAATGCCGCCCCCGCCGCCGTCGGCGTCATCTCCGCCTCTCGGAGCAAGACAGCTGGCAATATATAGCAATAGGCGAAGTAGTGCGCTTGATGAATCAACATCGCGTTGCCCGCCAACCCGCTGTGCGTCGGCAAGACTCTGATCCTCAGCTCACCTTCCGACCTGACACAGAGGGATAGCATAAGAGCGATTAAGCTAGCCAACATCAGCGGGATGGCACCGAACAGTCCAACCGCGCCGAAGCCGGCTATTCTAGTGACCCGCTTCAAGAGAGTTCCCACATCGGCTCGGTGTGAGGCGTCGTCTCTAATCCCTTGAATACCCAAGCTGGCCAAGAAGATGGCGACAACGAATGCGCCGACGCTCTCACCGGACAGGGGAGCGAGGATGGCACCGCAGAGCAGCGCTGCTTTGCAGATCCCAGAACCCAAACGTATCGGGTTTCTCAGCAGAGATCCGGATTGGTACGCAAGCCCGACGATCAGTGCGGCTGGGACGGAGTTCCAATATCGGAGCGCATATATCACCGCGCCCAACTCGATGAACCCGCTGGCGCCACTTAGCAGCAAGTACACACCCCGTTCGTACGGGTGGTGCGTAGACAATGGCCGTCGCGGTTCGTCGTTCGTGCTCAAGGACATCTCGTGTCTAAGAACCAGTCTTGAGCGGGCACCAGGCTTAGAGCCTTCGGCTGCGTCGGGCAAACAGCAACGCAGAGTCCGCAGCCATCGCAAGTCGGGAGTACCTCGATGCGGCCCTTGGCTTCTTGGATGTCTGAGCAGAACACCTGCCGCGTGCACCTGCCGCACATGATGCACACATCGACGTTGACGGCCGCCTTGACGTCATCGAACGTGATGACCTCCTCCGAGGTTGCATATGTATTGAGTGCACGACCAACGAGGTCCTGTACACTCTCGATGCCGGCGGCCGCCAGACCAGACTCCAACTCGCGAACGATCCTCGTGATCCTTTTGAAGCCATGCTGGATGACCGCGGTAGCAAACTGAACGCACGAGGCACCTAGGGCGATTGCTTCGACAGCATCGGCGCCAGTCATTAGTCCACCGCCAGCGCAGACGTTGATCGGCATGTGCTCCGCAAGTACGCGGACGTACTGCAGCGTTATCGGCTTCTGCCACGGACCGAACAACGAGCATTCGCCGGCATTCGTCACATTAGGTGCGTCGGGCCGAAGTCGGTCTAGGTCCATGGGAGTCGGAACGCGAATCGAATCGATCGCGAACACCGCTGAGATCGGGCTATCTCGCAGCACCTCCGAAGCGTAGTGCGCCGGAAGCTCAAGATTGAGTTTCGGCGCGACCGGAATCGAGACACTCTCTGCAACAGCCTCAATGAGCGCACGGAGTTTGGAAACGTTCTCGGGCGAACAACGCGGATGCGGCACGTAGAATAGGTCCAGTTGAATCATGCTTGCGCCGGCTCGCTCTACTTCTTTGCACGCCGGCACCCAAGACTCGGCCTCCATGTCGAGTCCACCGACGCTCGCGATGATCGGTATTCCGACAGCTGCTTTAGCGTCTGCCACCAGCTCAGCCCCTTGCGCGAGAGTTAGCGTCTCACGGCGAAAGGTCGAGAGTGCCCACAGCCCGCGCTTATCGACCATCGCGCGTCTGGCTCCGAGCTCGAATCGAGTATGATCGAAATCTGCCATCGTCTTAGTGACAACCGCACCAGCTCCTGCCTCCGCGCAGCGGCGAATATTCGCCAACGTCTCCGTCGGCGGCGCGGACGCGATGATCACCGGGTTGTCGAGGGTGAGGCCTCCGAACTTGGTGCTTAGCGTTCCCATGTCCACTCCCTACGCCATCACCATGCTGGTGTGTAATGGATCAGTGGCGTCGAAGATGCGCTCCGCCGCGACAGATCGCTGACTGTTGAAGAAGGCGTGGATTTTGCAGTGTCCGAAATTCTCGTCGAGGCGAGTCGAATACGCAAGAGCCTTTGGGGTTTTCAGGATCGTTTCGAGCGACTGCTCGGCGAGATTGCCGAGAACCCATGATTCGTGCATTGGCTCGCCGTGGAAATCGATCGCCCAGGGAGATAGCAACAGCGCCCCGTTGGGCGTCAGCCCGAACGACTCGTCCAGTAGGTCGCACGGATTCGGTGTGTCGCGATTGCTGTCCTCAAGGAACTTGAGCGCGCACTGCAGCTTCAGCACCGGGGATCCGTATTGCCGCTCGAGGTTGCGAAAGACCGCGATGGCTCGGCGATACTGATCTACGGTTGGCATGTCCGTCTTCCGTGTGATTCCCCGTCCGACGGGGAACAGCCTCATGATCAGAAGCTTGCCGATCCCCGCGAGGTGCAGTTCACGATAGATTCGCGCTAGAAGCTCGAACGTCATCAACATTGCGGGCGGTCAGCGGACACTCCGCGCGGGTAAGTACACCTATGCTCGCGTAGTTCGCGGCCCGCTTGAAATTGCCCACGGCATACCCGTCCGGCCGCGTCACGTTTCCGTCGAAATCTGCGCTGTCAAAGGTGAAGTTCAACTCGCCGATCAGCGGCGCGATCTCCGCCGGATCGTATCCGGAAAGTCCACTTCCAGTTGCTGTAAGCGTGACGTTCTTCGGGCCGAGACGAGATGAAGCTTCACGAAGAACGACCAGGTTCTCTCGGGCGAGCAGGGGATCGCCACCAGAGATATCGATCTTTGCATCGAACCCCTGCACGTGGTCGATCACGCGCAGCTTTGACGGAAGATCGAGCTCAAGGCCCCGTTGCTGCCGATACTTGAGAGCCTGGTCAAACGCGTTCCCTTCACCTGGTACATACGGGATAACTTCGACGTGCTCGAGTCCTTTCGAGCGGATCGTGATGTCGTCTCCGTGCTTCGTGACGTGGGTCGCATCCACGCAACAGATTTTGCAGTCCCAGCCGCAAACGAGCGTGACGTTCCAGATGATGTTGACGCGCTTACGGGTGTGCACCGGCAAGTCGCCGGCCCGAAATTCTGCAGGTACGGTATTCACTAAAGCCACCTTTCCTTAGTTGGTGGCCTTATCGGAGGCTGACGCATGGCCAGAATCGACAGACGCGGTAAGGCCGAGGTAGAAGGCCTTACGGTCGGTAGAGGAACCGACGAAGTGGGCGCATCCGAACGCCCGCGCATCCTTGTACGTGACGAATGTCAATTCGTCGCTATTTGAGCTGTCAACCCGCGCTTCATGCGGTTGAGCGCTGACGCAGTTTGCCAGAGAGGTAGGAGCCCTCGGCGGCAAGGTCGGCGCTGCTCCGATGGCCAGCAACTGCCTGTTCAAGACTAGAGATCCCTTCGGTGGAGCCCGTCGGGGCAACGTGCGAAGGCGCGAGAAACCCCGAGACGCTAACGCATCCTGCGGGTAACGCGATCCCGGAGATGCGATTGACACCCCAGGGAGCAGCACTTACTCTAGTCGTTGCAGGACCTTCGGGAGACTGCTCCTGGGGGTAAGCGATGACACGGTGGGGAATGACGGGCCTGTCATTCTCTGCCGTGTTTTTGTATTCCCTCCGTCTGTGCACCTCCTCCTGCTGCATGCTTTCCTGACCAACGCCGACTCCTCAGTGAGAGTCGGCACCGGGCGCGGCGTCCGCCGTCTGTTCTTGCATCGACTCGCAATATGAGCCCGGCTTGTTGAGTCCGAAGTTCGTCTCGTTGATCGCTGTGCTCACCGTCGTCGTCTGATGCGTACGATGCCGCATGGGCACGCTGCCCTGCTACCCACGATAATCCCGATCGGCTCTATGTCAATACGAAACGAAGACGGATGCTCGTCTTTACGTCACCGCCGCGTGCTGGTGCAGCGTGCGCAGTGAAGCGCACGGCAAGCGGTGACAACGCGACAATGCATCGGCGGGGTGTGGTGTTTGATCGCGCGACGCGCGATGCCTCAGTCGGGTAGGCGCATGGCCCGCGTTGCCATGAGAACGCGATATCGAATGATCGCGCGCAAATGTATGGCCGCGCTGCTGACGTCGCGTTAGCTCGTGTAGCTGACGCACGTCGTGGAGGTCAGTTAGAGAGGTCTTTCTCCGTTAGCGCTGAAACCGCGATGTACGACGCAGTTCCGCCCTTGCCGCCAAGCGGCGCGTACTCGATAACCAACGCGTGCTTCGTCCAGAGGTCGGTCGTCAGGTACCGCAGCAACTGTCTTTGTCGGTCCCCTGCGTTGTCGATGCCGGGGACGAGCTCCTGAGAATGGCTCTGCAGTTCCGCCTTCTCAACCCATCGGCGGGCGTGGAGGTATTCAAGAACTGGCAACGCAACCTCAACCCTCCGCAAATCACCAAGGTGCGCTTCGTTCACGTTGCCCTTGGCGCCGATGACGGGGATTATCAGTCGGTTCTTCTGTAGCAGATTGCAGGCCGCACTCAGGTTCGCGCGAACGGTTGGTGATGGGCGAAGTACTGCGTAGTACCCGTAGTCGCCATATACCTGCCCGCGCACACTCAGACATAACGCGACAAGTCTGTTGGCGAAGGTGATATCTATCGCTTCTACCCCACTGAAATCGAATACGATCATGCCACCGGTCGGCTGCTGGATCCCACGAAACTCCTGACTCGTCGTTCCGTCCGCCTGCCATGCCTCCAACACATCTCTGGCTTCGCGATAGATGGGTTCCGCTTGCTTGCCGGCGAGGAAGACTCCTGCCTTGACCTTCGACGGAGAGGCGTCGCGTACATGGAGCCTATGGAATTTGGGCAGTGGAGGAGACGGCGCCGGTGCAATCGGAGTCGCCTGTCCCAGCGTTGCTCTTGCTGAGGAAGAAGTGGACATCTGAGCTTCTTTCCGGGACCCTCTAGCCGTCACCGGTACGAGATCCCTTCCGTGTGCGAGATTAGCAACCTGAATGAGCGCCGTCAACTAGCCCAGCTAACGCAACGCGCTTCGCGCCTACGACCGGCACGTTGTCGGTCGGATCCCTTGACGCAGGTACTCAACACTCTGCTTTAATGGCGACGTGATTGAACTGACGTTGTCCATCGATTTGCGGGAACTCCAGACCTCTCTCCCTGAGAGGTCTAATCGTGATATCTACGATAGGGTCGCCGATGATTACGACATGCTCGTGGAGGGGAGCCAGTTCTACCGGAACATTCGGCTCGCCGAGTTGAAGGTCTTAGATAGCAGTGTAGGCGCCTTGCAACCGGCAACGGCGCTGGACATAGGATGCGGTACGGGCGACGCCGTGATGAAATTAGTCCGCGCCGGTTGCCGCGTTGAAGCGATTGACTTCTCCTTCAGGATGGTCCATGCCGCGCGTGCTCGATGTGCACCCTTCGGTGACCGTGCGCGGGTCACGTGCGGCGATATGAGCGATGCAGCATCTTGGCCAGCAGGACCGTTCGATATCGTGACGGCCTTCAGCAGCGTCATCAACCATCTCAGCTCGCCCCTGGAATGGACCGAGCTATTTGCGAGAGCCCGGGCGACAATCTCTCCCCGTGGGAGGTTCATCTTTACGATGGACAACATGTTAGGCCTGGACTCCCTGGGATGGTTATCGCTCAACATGCTGAATGGGCGTTATCGACGAAGGTCGCTGCGAGATATTGGACGCAGCATCCATTGCCTCCTCACGGCGACGCCGGCCTACAACGAGTGGCCAATTCGATACAGGCACCAAGAGATGGGACTCCACCTTTCCTATCTGCCGGTTCACACAGTGACCGCCTTGTTGCAAAACGCTGGGTTTACGGTGGTCGAGAAGCGCGGTGTTAACGCGCTCGCCTCCCTCGACCCGCGTGTGATGAAGTCGTCTACCTATCAAGAGGAACCGTATTCACGGCTCGGCGCCGCGTTGAGTAGCATCGACCGTCTCGCATCACGGCGGCTCGCGCCTCTCGCCGCGAATGTCATTCTGTGCTGCGAACGCTCCGAATAGGTCGGCCGACGGCACGCTGCTCCAGCCATGGGCGCCGCTGAAGAGCGTGCCCCGCGCGACGACGATGGCCTGCCGCCGGCATCCGATGGCCGGAACCGGGACGTGGACTTCCGCGTGACCTGCCCCCGATCTTTGGTCCACTCATTATGAGAGTCCGACCGGGTCTTTCCGCTCTGTGATGCTGCGCCTGAACTCCTCCGGCGTCCTGTTCTGCAGCGAGCTGTGCGGGCGCTCGCGATTGTACTCCACCCTCCAGGTTTCGATCTTCTCTCGTGCATCCCAGATCGTCGTGAACCAGTGCTCGTTGAGACACTCGTCACGAAATTTGTCGTTGAAGCTTTCGGCGAAGCAGTTCTGCACGGGCTTTCCCGGCTCGATGAAGTGCAGCCGCACACCGCGTGCATAGGCCCACTGGTCGAGCGCCTTGCTCGTCAGCTCAGGCCCGTTGTCCATGATGATCGTCTGCGGCGCCTGGCCGCGCTCATCGATAATCCGATCCAGCACGCGGCCGACGCGCACGCCGGAAAGCGACGTGTCCACTTCGATGCCGAGCGCTTCCCTGGTGCAGACATCGAGGACATTCAACGTGCGAATCCGACGGCCCCACCAGAGTTGATCGTGCACAAAGTCCAGGCACCACACCTCGTCCGGGCGCTGCGGCCGCGGCGCCGGCGTGCGGGCCACGCTTGTCGTCCGTTTGCGCTTCTTCCGCCGTAGGCTGAGTCCTTCTTCCCGGTAGATCCGCTCCACGCACTTGTGATTCACGCACACCCCCTCCCGCCGCAGCAGCACGTGCAGCCGCCGGTAGCCGTAGCGCCGCTTCTGGGCCGCCAGCTCGCGTAGCCGCGTGCGGATCGGTCCCTCTGCGCGCCCGTGTCCCTGATAGCGGGCCGTCGAACGATGCATGGTCAGCAGCCCGCAGGCACGGCGCTGAGACAGCCCCCGTTCCCCTTCAAGGAAAAGAACGGCGACCCTCCGCACCGCGGGCTTCACCAGTTTCGCGAGGCCACCTCTTTGAGGGCGTCGATGTCCAGCGCCTGATTGGCGACGAGCTTCTTCAGCCGCCGATTCTCATCCTCCAGGGTCTTCAGGCGCTGCGCGTCGGGCACGCTCATGCCGCCGTACTTCGCCTTCCAGCGGTACAGCGTCTGCGCGCCGATGCCGAGGCGCCGGCAGAGCTCCTGCGTCGGCGTCCCTGCCTCGTGCTCTTTGATCGCCGTGACGATCTGTTCCTCCGTGAACCGGCTCTTCCGCATGGGTCCTCCTTGCCCTGTCGCCAGGGCCATTATCCCGGAGGACTCTCATTTAGACTGGACCAGTTTTCGGGGGGCAGGTCACGCGGGCGGCGGCGCACCTCAACCTGACGTTTACGCGCGGTCGTTAGCGCTGATGCGGAGAGCTCGCCGTAGAGCTCCGTCGAGATCTCAACGATCTCCGCGGTGAGCTTTCCCGGAGGCGGTCAGTGGCTGGCGCGCGATCGCCGTGCGGCGCACACTCCGTGAAGCAAGCGCCAGAGCTGCTGGAGGCCGAGCAGTTAAATTCCTAGGTCGACCCCCGCGGGCCGTGCTTACGCTTGGGCCGGTCCGACGACAACGGGCGCCTGTCCTCTCGCTGATCAGCCGTCTTAAGGGTGCTCGGCGCCTGCTTAGAAAGTGACGGCTTCGGCCGCGCGCTTCCGGCTGTGGCCCGCAACGCTCTTCGTTCAAGGCCTTTCTGGAGGCCGACGCCGATCCCGCTGGAGGCCCGTATCACGATGATCCCTATGGCGAGAATCAGTATGCCGACCAGGGTGCCGATCGGGCCGAGAGATTCGTAGACCTGCCACGGCAACAACTCGGACATACGGCCCCCCGTCTGACCGCTTCTACAATAGCTTGGATGCGGGCTTACGCTAAACGATAACAGCGTGGGTTAGCGCTGTCAACTGACTCAGATGAGTCAGGTGGCACCAATTCGCGCCATCGAGTTTGATCCGCCTCCAGCTTGTGCCGAAGGGATTCGCATGAAGGGGTGCGGGAGGGCAAGACTCATCCGAAGCTGATCCGCGCTGTCGCAGACTCGTGGCCAACCCTTGCGTACCATTCGATGAGGAGGGTTTGGCCATGCTGTTCTCTCTCTGGCTGCTCGTCTTCGGCGCCCGGGGGTGTACTCGTCTTGCGCCGGCGTTGGCCTCGCTTCTAATCGCGGTCGATTGTAGCGGAGCGCCGAGGCTTGCTCTAATCAATCAAGCTAATCCCGCCTTCCTACGGCTCCTCGCTTCGGAAAGCGGCCGCCAGCGTTGCCGGCGTCTGGCTCGGTAGCGTAGGATCGATGCAACTACCAGGTCGAGTTGGGTGCGTTTGGTGCCCTTTTGTCAAGGATTGAGGAAGCAAGCCGTGCGGATCAACAGCATCGAGAGATCAAGTCACACCGCGGTTAGTGCGGACTCGGCGCCCGAAACAGGATCGAATTAGGTCCCAATCGGCGGAGCATTTGCTTTGGAGGCAGAGCTTCTAGACGTCGTCGCCATCAGCGATCCAAAGAGCTCGTGTTCCGGGAGCTGGATGGGAGGAGCCAGCACACACTCTCGGCGCGCAAGCGCCGGGGTCTACCTCTTGTGTCACAAATGCAGAACGAACCACTTCAGTCAACTCTCTCCGCCCGGTCGCGCTCGAACGTCGGTTCGTTCTACATCTCCCCGGTCAAGGCACCAACTCCCGAAGTGGAATACCGAGCGCCAAAGCTAGTCTATCCAGATTCACCAACGACACGTTCCGCTCACCTCGTTCGCTCGAACTGACGTAGGTTCGATGCAGCCCCGCACGAAACGCGAGCTCCTCCTGCGAAAGACCTCGCTCCGCGCGCAGAGCGCGAAGCTTCCGCCCAAAGCGAACACGGACGTTCGAGGGATGCGCGGCGAACCATTGGTCAAAGCTCGCTCGGCGCATACAATAGGTCTACAGACTATAAGTCTCAATGCGCCTAACCGACCCCCTTGTAGCCAGGATTATCGATCGGCACTACCATGACGCTCCCACGGCAGGCGGACGTTCACGAACCACTCCTCGCGGTGCTGGCTGAACAGTTTGGCGGCGAGGCGCGGCCGAAGGATGTCTATGAACCGCTTGCTAAGCGCTTCCCGGCGATCACGCTAGACGATCTATCCGCGCACGTGCCGAGCGGCGCGAACAGATGGACGACGATCGTCAGGTTCGCCCGCTGGGATCTCGTCGAGGGAGGTTTCATCGAACCGGAGCCGCAAGGGATCTGGCGGCTTACGGCAGCCGGTCGTCAGCGGGCATCGGGCCGACTCGAATCGCTGCCGATCGCGGTCTCAGAGCCTCCGCCGGCGGTACGCGATGGTCTTTTCGCTGAAGCTAAGCCGCGCCCCGAGTTGATGGCGCTCACCAGCATTGAGGCTGCGCTGCTCGCCGCGGAACGTGCGGCAACGCGACCATCCGAGTTCGAGGCGGCGGCCGCGTCGGCATTCGCGTTCCTCGGTTTCGATGTCGAGCAGCTAGGCGGCGCCGGCGATACCGACGTGATGATCGATGCGCCTCTCGGAATCGATCGGTACTCACTTATCCTCGACGCAAAGACGACGGCCAAGGGCGCTGTCGCCGAAGCACAGATCAACTGGCTGGCCCTCGACGACCATCGAGAGAAGCACCATGCCGACTACGCCGTCGTTCTGGGGCCGACATTTGCGGGAGGCGCTCTCACGCAACATGCGCATGACCGTAGCGTGACGCTACTCACTACGTCACGACTTATCGCGCTGCTTCGGCTTCACGACTCGACACCCTTGACCCTGACGGAACTTAGACCGTTCTTCGTTGGCAGGGGAGACGATCTCGCCTTCGACGCACTATCGATAGCTTGCGACAAGATGCGACGTGCCACCTCGCTCCTGATGCGAATCGTTGAGCAGGTTCGCGACTGGAATGAGGTGCAGCCAAATCAAGTTCTCGCACACCCGACAACTCTCTTTGCAACGTTGCTACAGGGACAAGCTGGACTCGATGGTCTGACACGGGATGAGGTGATCGACGCGGTTGCCGTCCTTAGCTCGACGACCGTGGGGATTCTGCACCCCACAGGAGATGGCTACGTCTCGACAACCACGCCGAGCGGCGCCGCGCAACGTCTCGCGGCGTTGGCAACAGGTGCTGGGAGTCTCCGTACAAGCGAATAGCCGCCGCGGGCGGCGATCCGAGCGCCGTGAAAACGTTCGAGATATCGGCAGCATTTGCGCCCACCAATCCCGCTCGAGCGGCTGGCGTCCCCCAGGCATTGTGGGCGCGATTACGTACCCACCAGTAGACGTTTTGGCGGCGGCCGTCTAGGCAGCCTGCTTCGGAGGCAAGTCAAGTGAACTGTCGTCGGGCGCATACCACGCCGCGAGCATGGCATCGATGTTACCGCCACGAAAGATAGGCAAACGCAGGGTCATGCCTGGCGCCGTGGGTGTCACAGATCGAACGTCTGGGTCCAAAGGCCGGAGTTTCCCAGAAGCGTTAGGAGGGAGCCTGCCGCCGGCCGCGCGTGCCACTTCCCAACGATGAGGACTACCGGGGATGTCTCCTCTCGTTCGATTGCGGCGCACACGCGCTCGGCCCAAACCTGGTCCCGTGGCAAGTAGCGACCATCGGACCAACGCTCCGGCTGAAGCAACTGATCCGGATGCTCCGTCGCGCGCCTGTGGGTTTCTGTATGGAGAATGTCCAGTGCCCTCTCCGGGTCATCGCGAGGGTCATCCATTTCCGCGTCTTCCAAGAGCTTCTTGTATTCGATGATTCGCTGCTGTGCTAGATGCGTGACGGCGTCTGTCGTCGAGTTACTCACGCCGTCGAGCGTGGTCGTTAAGCGACCATCGTCGAGCCAGCGGAGCGGCACATTGGGGTGGCTGGTGAGCGGTATAGCTGCCTCGAAGAAGAGTGCATCAGCAAGCGCGTCCACAAAGTCAGCGGCAATGGAAGGCCAAGCCTTATTCGCGAAGTAAGGAATGAGACGGCGCTGTTTGACGATATCCTCCCAGAGTCCCAGGTTCGCCTCTACGCAGATGAGGCGGGGGGTCTCCGAACTCGAACGGAGCCAATCTCGGAGCTTGCTCGGACCTAATGGATCATCGTGCACAGTTCCTACGAGTCGTACAAGTGGTGCCATTCTCTTGCTTCCCATCTCCCGCCCTAGGGTTTCGTTGGACACCTGATTGGGGCACGATGCCCCGTAGCAGGAGGTGTCCATGACGAAGACGACGAACGGTGCACGACGTGGTGAGGAGGAGCGCGGCCGCTTCTCGTCGCGGCGGAAGACGGAGGCGGTGCTGCGCCTGCTGCGCGGCGAGGAGCTCGATGTCCTCTCCCGCGAGCTCGGTGTCACGGGCGCCGCACTGGCCCAGTGGCGGGAGCGCTTCCTGCTCGCCGGGCAGGACGCGCTGAAGAGCCGCCTCGCGGATGCGCGCGACGAGGACGTGCGGCGCCTGCAGGCGAAGATCGGCGCCATCACGATGGAGAACGAGCTGATCCGCGAGCGCTGTCACGCGCTGGAGGGCGGACGCCCTTTGGCCCCACGGAGGTCGAGGTCATGAGTCAGGCCGCCTCGCCTTCCGCCGATTGCCCCTACGGCCTGGCTCGCGTCTGCCGTGTTTGGGAGCGCGCACGCTCCACCGTCTATGCGCGCCGGCACCTGTTGCCGCACGCACCGCACAAGCGTGGTCCGAAGACGGCGTGGACGGACGCCGCGCTCACCGAGGAGATCCGCCTGGTCCTCGCCCGCTCGCCCTTCCTCGGCGAGGGTCATCGCAAGGTGTGGGCGCGCCTGCGCCTGGCCGGCGTGCGCACGTCGAAGGCGCGCGTGCTGCGCTGCATGCGGGAGGCCGGGCTCCTCGCGCCGGGCCGCATCGGGCGCGCGCACGGGCCCAAGGCGCACGACCGGACGATCGTGCCGGACCGCCCGGACGTGATGTGGGGGACGGACGCCACGGCCTGCTTCACCACACGCGAGGGCACGGCGACGGTCTTCATCGCCGTCGACCACTTCACGGCTGAATGCGTGGGCATCCACGCCGCGCGGCCAGGGACGCGCTTCGAGGCGCTCGATCCGCTACGCCAGGGGCTGCGCGCGCACTTCGGTGACTACCACGCAGCCGTGGCGCCAGGGCTCACCGTCCGTCACGATCACGGCAGCCAATACATGAGCGACCACTTCCAGGACGAGCTGCGCTTCCTCGGCATCACGTCGAGCCCGTCCTTCGTCCGGGAGCCGCAGGGAAACGGCTGCGCCGAGCGCTTCATCCGCACCCTCAAGGAGCAGCTCTTGTGGGTGGAGACCTTCGCCACGGTCGAGGAGCTGCGCCTGGCGCTCCTCTCCTTCAAGGAACGCTACAACCGCGCCTGGCTGATCGAGCGGCACGCGTATCGCTCGCCCGCCCAGGTCCGCGCCGCCTGGGCCGCTACCGCCGAGGTCGCGGCATGATTACCATCAACGAAGTGTCCAGCAATTCCGGCGCGGTACACCCACACCGTTATCCGTCCGCGCCGTCGTTCGATTCGGATAGGGCCGTAATCAGCACAAGTACGGTCGGATTTTCACACAGACTGCTTGAGAGATCGCAGGGCAGCGCATACGGACCGCATCACCGAGTAGTTCATTGTGCGATGTTACGGTCGATGAGGAATAGGATCGCGTAGCTCGATCCAGCAATCATTCGGCCGTGAGCACCGCCGTTTGGCGGCCGATCGACCCCCCGATCGCCTCCAGACGCGCAATCCGCTCTGGGCCGCTATTCCATGGCGAGTCGAAGAACGGTGAGACCGTTTCGTCGCGGACGCGTGCAAGGATCGCGTCCACTTCCTCAGGTGCCAGCCCGTATCGGCTCACCAGCGAAACGAGCGTCTTTGCAACTGTAATCAACGGGCAGTACGGCCGTGCTGTACCGCGCCGGAATTGCTGGACACTTCGTTGATGGTAATCATGCCGCGACGAGAAGCGGCCGCGCTCCTCCTCACCACGTCGTGCACCGTTCGTCGTCTTCGTCATGGACACCTCCTGCTACGGGGCATCGTGCCCCAATCAGGTGTCCAACGAAACCCTAGGGCGGGAGAGTGCGATCCAGCGCGCCGCAACGCCAGAAACCTGACTGATCTGAATCGTCCGAATGTCTATTGACTCCACCACTATGAACTCCTCAACTGAATGCTTGCCATGTATGTTGACGTGCCGTCTACCCACTCATAGGTCTGGATGAGACCGACGTTCGAAAGCTGCTGTGCAAGGATCACCGCGAATGCGGGCGGTCCAGCTAGGAATAAATGCAGGACGCCGCGGGCGTGACCATTCTGCACTTCGCGGAGACGCCCAGCAGCGGTCGCTGCTAACACCGCGGCGTGCCCCGGCCCCAACGCGCCCCCGACACTGCCGAGCGAGTGCCCCGCGGCCGGCGAAAAGTAGACGACGTATCCGACTGAGATTCCCGATGCTGTTATGTACGACCTGACGCTTTCCGAGATGTCCTGGCTCACTGAGAAGACAGCGGCTACGTCGCCGCCGCCTTCCAGCACGGAAGTCGATACGTCCCACATGCTGGGATCAGGCTGCGCGGGCGTAGCGGCGGCTAGCCAGTGCTCGCCACGTTGGACTTCCACGAGGTCCAGATCTGCTCCGGTGTTCCGGCGGAACGTGAAGCCGACGGCGAGCGCCGCCGAAAGGTGGCATTGCGGGACGATCTGGAAACGTAGTTGCGGCCACAGCTCCGACGACGCCCGCCATAGGCGCGCCAGTGCGGGCAAGAGAAGTGTTGTGCCCAGTCCCGGATGTGGCGTCGCGGCAGCGGTGGGCGGATAGTCGGCGGTCCAGTCGACCAGCAGATCGAGCGGGTACGCAAAGACACGGGGACCTCCGCGAGTGATCACGCCGATGCCGAGGCGAGCGCTTTTGGACGCTCGTTGCGCGAGCGTCGCGAGTGCCGAACGAAGCACTGTCTCCGATGCCTCGGCGAGTTGGGTGTCCACGCTGGCATCGCCGAACGGACGAAACACATACCCGTTGAAGCGGCCGAGATCGTAACGCTCGCGCTTGGCGTCTCCCGAAATCGGTTCCTGGCCCAGCGCGATCATCGCCTCAGTGACTCGCCTGCGGTCGTCGCGAAAGATCGGGACGATCCCACAGCTGCCGTCGTTCTGCGCGTTCTGCAGCGCCCAACGCCGCTCGCGCTCCCTGACCCACTCCCGCTTGGCCGCCTCCTCGGTGAGGTAGAACGTAAATCCGATGGCGTCCCGCGAAGCTCTTTCGATTTCGCCGTCCGTCGCCACCCCCGCGCGCAGATCAGCTCGGTCGCGCCAGAGCGGCACACCACAACGCCGCATCTCTTGGTCGAAGCGCAGCACTTCGTCAATGTCAGGCGAACCGTGGCTGAGGAAGACGCGTTTCACGGCGGCATCACGACAAAGGGAACAGGGGGCCAAAGAGCCCGCGCCATATCTCTAACGCCTCGCCGTGCTTACCTTGCTTACCAGTCTGGATGGCACGGGTCACCGTCACCTCCGCGGCTTGGAGCGCTTGCTTCGCGGCCACGACCTGGCTG
Organism: uncultured Chloroflexia bacterium; assembly: GCA_963701135.1. Lineage (GTDB taxonomy): Bacteria > Chloroflexota > Dehalococcoidia > DSTF01 > JACRBR01 > CAYJMJ01. The sequence goes on along the minus strand of OY969567.1, from coordinate 311,678 downwards.
GGCGTCATAGTGTCGCTCACCGGCGGGCCCAACCGAGCTGGATCGGGCCAGGGCTCGCCAATGCGGTCAGCGGCCGCGGCGAAGAAGGCCTTCAACTCATAGGGATAACCGCCCGAAAAGGGCGGTACAAGAAGATCGAGCGCCATCACTTCGAGGAGGAATGACGGCTTCACCGGTTTGTCTGCCGTTGCGTTCCACTTCTTGATCATCTTCACGAGCGGTTTCCACTGGCCGCCGTACCCTTCATTCGCCTCGGTCGCCTTCTCGGCGTGGATCTCGGGATCGGTGGCGATCCAACCTCCGGTGGCGCAGTCCGGGATCTCATAGTGCGCACTCTTCTCGAACGCCGGGACGACGTCGAAGCTCATCACTTTCCCGCCCGTGTCGTCGTCTGCGAGCGCCACGCCAAAGTCCACTCGTACGGAACGCCGGGCGACGGTAACACAGTCGCTGCCATACTTGGGCTTTAGGATCCCAGCGACACGATCTAGCAGGTCTGAAGGCCGTCCGTCGCGCCACTTGCGCTCGCCGTCACCGAGGATCTCGAATATGTCAACGTCCTTGAGGGGCTTCGTCTTCGTCCAACGCGCGTAGGAGCCGGTAAGGATCGAACGACGCACATCAAGGCTGTCGGCAACGATCTCTCGGATCTCTTTGTGCCGGCGGGACGCATCGTCTTGCTCGGCCGTCGAAAGCTCCAAGCGGCTCTTGAACTTGGCGAACGCCTCATCTAGCGTCAACACTCAGCGCTTCCTCCAGTAGGCGGCATCCGTCGCCGCGCCCGGCGCACCGATCGTCGCACCGATGCTGTGGCACTGGAATCCCGCCGTCGAACGGAACACCGTGCTGCTCCAACCCGGGACCTCAGTCTTGCCTGGTTTCGTGGTTGCCATCACGCGGTACGAACAGATGGACGGCCAGGTGCCCGCCTTGGCGATTGCGTATCGAATAGCGTCCGTGTCAACCCACATTCCGCCAGACCCGTCGGAGTCGTATCCGTAGTCGATGTGAAAATCCCATCGCCCGATGAGCGCGTTGGTCGAGGGGCGCCACACTTCCAACGTCACCATTGTCAGGTCATGGTCATTGATCCACTGCTTGAAGCCCCGTTCGAGCGTGTCCCAATCTTGCGCCAACCGCTCCGGGTTCAAGCCGCTCAGCCTGATCAACTGCTGGAGCGAGTGCAGCATCTTGTCTGTGATGAACGCCGCCGTATGGGTGAACGTGTTGACGGAGACTGCGATCGTCATAGCTTGAGAAACGCCTCCATGTCCACCTCTGAAGGTCGCGTATTGCCGGGGCTGACTCCCTTGACTAAGGCAGCTGCTTCGGTTGCGTCTCGTGCGGTGACACGCTGAGAACGGCTCGCCAGCGCGCCACGAACCCAGTCAAGGTCATCCGGAAAGCAAGGCAGGGACATCGACCAGTCGCCGTCCGTCGGATCCCACGCCAGTGGCGCCTCCGACGCCGTGTCGCCAATCACCGCATCCTCGCCGAAAAGGCAGTAGATCCGCACCTGGTCACCGACTCCCGCCAAGACGATGGGAGCGTCGCCCAGAGCCTCCGCCGCGATCAGCGAGGCGGCGAAGCCGCGCACGCGTTCAAGTTCAGCGCGGGCCTCACTGTCCGCGAGCGGCGCGACGATCCCGATGATGACGGTCCACGTCTCGGAGGCGGTACGCGCCGGAGTCGCTGCGATGCGCCGCGCTATTGCACCCATCTCACACCTCGCTATTCCGCGATGTTTGAGCGTGATCGATGGCCCTCGCAAGATCGTCTATCGTGAGCCGAGACGGGTCGATCGCGGTCGCTTTGTCGAAGGCGCAGGCGGCCACAACGGCCTTCCGAACTTGACGTCCGTCGAGACCGACGCAGCGTTCACCGAGTTCCGAGAAATCGGGTGCCTTGCATAGCTCAGTTATCGACGGCCATCTGGTGCCCAGCGCGCCAAGCGTATCCTCAAGGATTAAGCGGCACGCCTCCGCTGATGGCGGTCCCATCGTCACGACAAGGTCGGCCCGGGAGAGAAACGCGTCGTCCACTGCGTCACGGAAATTCGAGGTCGCGAGGAAGAGGAGGGATGCGTGCCGCCGCGCCAAGTAGTCGAGCCCCGACAAGACCGCATCCGAGGCGCGATGCACATCAACAGGGTTGGCCTGAAGACTAAGCTTTGAACGGTCCGCGGCGATGGTCTCCACCTCGTCGAGCAGCACGATCAACGGCCCGACGGCGGCGTGTTCAGCGATCGTCTCCTCGAACATCCGCCGCACAGCCTGCTGGCTGCGCCCTAGCGCCGCGGACGTGAGCGAATGCGGCGCGACTTCCAAGTAGCGAAACGTATCGCGGTTCCGAATCGTCTCGGCCGTCCGCGCAGCGAGGCCATGTGCGAGCGATGTCTTGCCGTTCCCGGGAGGCCCCACCAAGACGATCAACCCGTGAAGGGGCACGCGCGAAGTGTCCACTTGCGCACGCATCGTGAAGTTCAGGATCGCCTGGCTCAGGAGACGTTCCTTCAAGCCCGGTTCGGTCACGATCGCGTCCCAGTCCGCGAGGAAGTTCGGGTCAGGGAGCGCACGAAGGTCCGAAACGCCCTCCGGCAGATCGGCGCCCGGCACCGTCTTGCCGGTCTCGGCTTCTTCGCGACGATAGTCGGTGGGTACTACATCTGTCTTGCGAGACATCCTGGTTCCTTCCATGCCGCGGCAGATCGCTTATGCGCCGCGCGTCCGCCGATCCTCCCTGTGGTCCGCCGTGGCCTCCAGTCGAGGCAGAGGAACAATTCGGCCCGGGGCGCGAACGGGCCTGCGCCGCCTTGTCCCAACACGCGGCGCGCGTTTCTCGAACTCAGTTACATCGAGCAGCGGCAACTGAGCGGATGTTCGCGCGGATCTACTTGCTCCGACCGAACTCCCTTCGTCCGATATGTCGACCACTCCGGGGTAGGCCACGGCGAACCGCATCTGCGAAAGCGGGTCGAGTGCTAGGAGCCGTTCCATGACAAGCCGGGCCAGAACACGCGACGGCACGTTGGCGGCCCCACGACTGTACACATCCGCTTCGATGGCCTCGGCCGCCGCAGCGATTTGTTCATCACGAACTGGCCGCTTGTGCGCGGCCGCCTTCATGGCGCGCTCCAACTTCACGCGCGAGAACGCCTCCGTGTGACCGTCGCGCTTGCGGACGAGCAGCGCCACTTCGATGACGTGTTCCTCCGTGGAGAAGCGTCCGCTGCAAGCCGGATTCAGACAGACACGCCGGCGGCGCACCGAGTTCGGCGCCTCCCGAGAATCGACCACTTTGGAATCGCTGCTGCCGCAGAACGGGCATCGCATGATGAACAATCTCCGGATAGGGGTGATTGTAAGTCTATAACAAGATGTTCGCCCAACGCAAGCTGCCGACGCCATCTTTGGGCTACATGTTGTGGTGCGCGCATGGGCGACGCCTCGGAACGCAAGCAAAGTCGAGTCCCTGTACGCCAGACATCGACGAATCGACTGCGCGCCAAGCCCGGCGGCTAGGCGCGCCGCTCCTGATATCTAGATGGGACCTAAGTGTGAAGGTGGCCAGCGGTACCTCTCCCGCGCGATCGATGGAGTGGGTGGTCCTAATCCTGATCCAGCCTGAATGCAACTTTTCTGGTAGCTCGGCGCCGAAAAGGAGGCGCACGGAGGAGCAGATCGGCTTCGCCCTGCGCCAGGCGGAGGCCGGCACGACGGTGGCGGAGATCTGCCGCAAGCTCGGCGTGTCTGAGGCGACCGCGCCGAGGTCGCGCAGCAAGCCGATAGTGTGTGGCCGGAACCGCCAGAGACTGAACCGCATCCTCGTCGGCAACGACTACCGTGCGTATCCGAACCGGAGCCGGCGCGTCGCAGGATGGTGAAATGTCCGACGCGGCTGGCACTACTTCTGCACCGCGAACTCGTGACCACGATGGCGAAGCCGGCTTCTCCTGTCCTCGTAGTCTGGCAGCAACGACGCCAGAGTCTTCCAGAAGGCATCGGCGTGCTCCCTATTGCCGGCCAGGTGTGACAGTTCATGCACGACAACGTAGTCAACCAGTGATATAGGGGCCATAACGACTCGCCAGTTGAAGCGCAGCACGCCGTCCTTGCTGCAGCTCCCCCAACGGCGGGCCTGATCGCGAACCACGACGCCGCTAGCTTCGACCCCCAATTGCGGTGAGTACATGCGGACACGCTCGCGCAGCTTCGCATCCGCGCGGGTTCGGTACCAGTCTTCCAATGCTTCTCGAATTCGCCTCTTTCTTATGCCCACCGTCGCCGCCGGCCTGATTCGTACTTCTAGGCGGCCTCGAATGAGCCGCGTAGACGCGTGTTCGTCGCCCTTTGCATCCAGAATCCGCAAGCGCGCCTGGCGCCCCAGATAGAGGAACGTTTCGCCATTCACAAACTCGTGTGTCGTGGCCACTTCGTCGTCGCGCTTCAGGCGAGTGATAAGCCAGCGAGATCGCGTTCGCAGAAGTCGCTCGATCTTCTCGCGTGTGGCGGCCGCAGGCGCTGCCACTCTCACGCGTCGCCGTCCGTCAACCTGTACTTCTACGGTCTTCTTCCTCCGCTCGCTCCGCACGATCGTGTATCGCACGACTGTTGAGCCGAACGTCAGCTGCCCGTGTTCCGGATCCATCATGCGGGCAGTCCCCGTCGGGCGATGTCGACGACAGCACTGGTCAGCGCCTCGAGCCGGATCGCCGTCCATGCCAGCCGCACGGAGTTGGCGTTTGATTTGACGGCGCATCTCGCGCTGGACGTCGTCTTTGGTACGCCAGTCGATCACGGCGAGTGCACGAAGCTGGTCCTCCAACTGTGATGCGAGCTCTCGCTTCGGCTCGTCGATTTCGGCGTGGTAGGGCGCTCTCGCTTCGGCGGCCCTTGCAGCACCGTCAGTCACGTCCTGCAGCAGCAACTCGTACAGCGCGAACGAGACGGGCGTCAGGCCCATCGATTCAGCGATGTTTGCGACGCTTCGCAATTCCTGCACCAGCGTCCGCAACCGTTTCAGTTCTTCGGCCGACGACAGTCGTTCCATCTTCCGTTCGGCGAGGATCTGCTCAAGCCGCTCACGCAACGTCTGGTAGAAGACCGGATTCTCTTCATACCGAATCTTGAGCTCTTCCTTGATGGCGTGCTCCATCTCGCTCGCCTTGGCATCCGTGTTCTCGAGCTTCTCGACCCCCTCGTCGAACTTTGGCGACAGGATCGAGACCGGCTCCAGCAGTTGTTCGATGCGTTCGGCGCCGATGTACTCGGCAATGAGCGCACGCACCTTCTCGCCGCAGTCGCTGATGTCGATCTTGTCGTCACGGAAGCGGGCCGCGGCCGACAACCGGATGCGGCCCAGCCATCGCAGGTCATCGCGGTACGGAGCGGCGCGCGGATCGGGCATGAGCTGATCGATCGCTCGCCCGAACTTGCGGAACTGCTCGTCGAACTGCGCCGCGTCGTGTCCTCCGGCTCCAGGACGCGCACGCAGGCTTCGAGGTCGTCTCGGCTCACGCGCGCGAAGAAGCGAATCGCCGCCCGGTGGTACATCTCGACGTCCTCGACGACGCGGTCGAGCGGCAGCATCGGCTCACCCAGCAGTTCCGGATCGAACACCGCGAGCGCATCCTGGAGGTGGCTGGAGACGCCCCAGTAGTCGACGACGAGGCCGTAGGTCTTTCCTTCGGCAGTGCGGTTCACCCGGGCGATCGCCTGTAGCAGCGTGTGTTCGCGCAGCGGCGAGTCCAGGTACATCACCTGTTCGATGGGGGCATCGAACCCGGTGAGCAGCATGTCGCAGACGACGAGGATCGCCAGCGTCTCCGGCGGGTCCTCCTTGAAGCTCTCGATCAGTCGCCTTCTGCTCGTCCGTCGTGCGTCCGCCAGGCAGCGAGCCGCGCTTCGTCATCGTTTGTGGACGACATGATGAGCGCCGACGGCGGCCCGAGCGTGCCGTTGATCGTGAGCTTGTCCAGCGTCTCCTTGTAGGCGACGGCGATGTCACGGGTCGCCGCGACGATCTGCGCCTTGAACCCGTTCGGACGGATGCGCTCGTCGTAGTGCTTCGAGCGATTCGAGGCAGATCGAGCTCGATCCGCCGCGGTGCCCCGGCGATGCCAACTTCCGTCGCGTACCGGCGCTTGATCGGCCTCGCGCTCCTCCGGTGTGCGGTCGGCGAACATGCGCTCGAACAGCGCGTCGATCGTCTCGCCGCCCTGGACGTGCAGGTCCGCGAGCCGGCTCTCGTAGTAGATCGGCACGGTCGCTTTGTCATCGACCGACTGCTGGATCGTGTACGTGTCGATGTAGTCGCCGAACGTGCGCTTCGTGCTGCGGTCGTTCTTGTCGATGGGCGTGCCGGTGAAGCCGAGGAAGCAGGCGTTTGGCAGCGCGCCGCGCATGTTCATCGCGAGGCCCTTGTACTGCGTCCGGTGCGCCTCGTCGACCATCACGAAGACGTTCGACGCCAGCGTCAGCGCTGGGTGCTTCGCCGCGGCTGCCCGGCCTCCAGCGCCTCCTGGAACTTCTGCACGGTCGTCATCACGGTCTGGCCGCCGGCCTCCGCGAGCAGCTCGCGCATGTGACGGACGCTCTTGGCCCGCGTCGGGTTCTGGTAGCCCGCGCGCAGGAACGAACCTTCGATCTGCCGGTCGAGGTCGCGCCGGTCCGTCACGACGACGATCGCCGGATTCGCCAGCTCCTGCATGCGCCGCAGCTTGGCCGCCAGCCACAGCATCGTCAGCGACTTCCCCGAGCCCTGCGTGTGCCAGATGATGCCGCCCCGGTGCGCCGGATCCCTGGCGGTCCGCACGCGTTCGAGCGCCTTGTTCACGGCGCGGTACTGCTGGTACCGCGCGACCTTCTTGACACGCCGGCCGTTCTCCGTCTCGAACGCGACGAAGTTCCGCGCCAGGTCGAGCAGGTTCGCGGGCGCGAGCATCCCCGCCAGCAGCGTGTCCTGCGGCTGAAGGTCGCGCTTGCACTTCTCCCGGACCAGCGCGGCCAGCCGGTCCGCCGGCAACGGGTAGGTCGACTTCCACTGTGAGTACCAGCGGCCGGGCGTGGTGACGGTGCCGAAATAGGCGCCCTGGCCGCACGCACCGATCGCGAGCTGCACCGCGTGGAAGAGCTGCGGCGCGCCCTGGCCCCGCCACTTCTCGCCGAGTTCTTGATAGCGTTCCAACTGGTCCGTCGCGTCCTGCAGCCACTCTTCGCCGAGCGTCGGCGCCTTGCACTCGATGACCGCGAGCGGCACGCCGTTCACGAACACGGTGATATCGGGTTTGATGCCTTTGCGGGTGCCCGTCACGCTGAGTTGCTGGACGGCGACGAACTCGTTCGTGTGGGGACTGTCGAAGTCGAAATAGCGCACGGTGCGGCTCGCCTTGCGCCCGCCCTCTTCCGCGTCCACCGAGACGCCGTACGTCAGCGCCACCCAAACCTTCTCATTCGCCTCGATCAGCGTGGCCGCGTCGGCGTGCGTGATCGCCCGCACCGCGCGCCGGAGCCCATCGTCGCTGAGCCATGGATTGAGCCGGCGCAGTGCGCGTTCGAGCCGCGGCAGCAGCACGACGCCGCGCTCGGAGCCCCCGCGTTCATCGAGCAGCCGCGCCCGTATGGCCTCATCCCGAGCGTCGATGCGCTCGTAGCCCAGCGCCGCCAACAGATCGAGCGCCGTCAGCTCCGACTGGTTCAATTCGTTCCAGAACGCTGCGTTAGAGGTCATGACTCGCTCGCGCCCCGCCGGGCGATCTTCCTCAGAGCGTCGCGGTATCGGACGAGTCCTGCATTCGTTTTGACGAGGTCAGCAATGAGGTCGCTGTACTGTGGAAAGTCCCGCTGGATCTCTTGTGGGGAGCGATCGCGATTCTCGTCCCGCTCCGCTGCCTGTCGATACCAACGGCGGTACCGCGCCTGGTACTCGGTCAGGTGTGGTCGAAGCCCGTTGTTGAGCACATCAACGATGAGACCGATGATGGCTTGCGTGTGCTTATCCGTAGCAACACGTCCGACCGGACAGGAGCTCGCGAGCCTGCGCATTTCGCGGAAGAGTTCGTACCAGGAGTCGTATATCTCGATGATGACATCACGTTCGGGATCGAAGGCGAGGCCAGCCTTCCTCGTTGAGAGCTCAACCCAGGCGCAATGGGCGATCTGTACGACATCGTCGTTGGGTCGAAGCTCAATCTGGGCCAGACCCCCGAACGAAACATTGGCACGCACTATTGAATAAAGATGGAATGTGTTGCGCCAACGTCCGCGGTAGATGAAAACGACGACTATCAACGCTGCTACCAGCGCGATCACGAGCGGGCCGACGGAAAGGACCAACGTCCAGTTGTCCGAGATGTGGAAGTTGACGATCGAGCGCCAGTTCACGATCGGTTCCTCGACATCTGTGGCAGTGCGTTCTGACGAAGGGAGGTGAACCTGGCGCGGGAGATCGCGTCCTCGATCGCTGTCTTTACGACCGCTGGCTGCTCGGTCCAGTGCAACCACCCTGCATAGCCCGAAGCCCAGTTCGCGTAATAGCGGTCCGGCACGCAGACCTTGCCCTCCCACGTGTTTGCGGCCGTCGGGAGGGCTATGCCGAGGAGCGCGTGCTCGTACAGCAATGTGTCGTGAATTTCCCAGTTGACGTACTTCCGCTTTGGGCTTTCAGCGCCGCAGAGAACGATGGTGATCGAGGTTCCATGAATGTTGTCCTCACGGATCTTTCGCGACGTATAGCCCGGGTCGTCGCTCTCGATGAGCCGATCGAGTGAGTTGTCGTACAGCATCTCGTAATGGTCGTGGAAAAGAGCCGAGAACTGGTTGTACCAGTACTGATCGAGCGCGTGGTGGTAGCTCACGAAGACCTTGCGCTTCGTTGGTTGCGGCCAGGGCGGAGGTCCTGACGACTTCAGGTAATCGAGGAAGCTGCTCATCGCTGGCCCAAGTCCGACTTCAGCAAACGGTGGAAGTCGCTCGCCGTCTGGACCGATGTCCGGGCAGCCTCGCTCATCTTGTATGACTTCTTCAGTACAACGCTGTCTTCCTGATATCGACGGACGAAGCGCCTGAGACCGTCATCGTTGATGATGACGGGCCAGATCTTCAGGAAGTCCGGCAACGCTACGGTCGAGATGTCGTACGACGTGATACGTCGCGTCTTCTCGGTCGCTACACCCACCTCAAAGGGCACCCACCACGATGCAACCGTCGTGTTTGATATGAGCGCCAGGAGATGGGTGCAGTTGCCTAGTGCATCGACGATGCGCTTGGTGACGCCCTCATTGCCTTGAAGAGCTGGATCCAGCACATCGATGTACGCTTCGACGCCGGAGGTCCTGAGCAGCAGGTGGATGTTCTTCGCCCGCGACTCATCCGGGCGGTGATATGAAATGAACACAGGCATGGCTTCCCCCTTCAGCTAACGGGTTCTTATCGAGCCCGACAGTAACGCCTCGGCCAGCGCGCCCTTCACCCGCCGCAGTTCCGTTCTTCGGCGCCCTTCGGAGTCAACGCGCGCGTCAGCCTGTGCCAGAAACGCGGCGATCGCTCGCTGCTCATTCTTGCCGGGCAGCCCAAACGCGTAGTCGTGTAGCTTCTCGGTGGCGAGACGCTTTGTGCCGTGTGTTGCCTCGTTGACCATGTCGAGAAATAGGTTCGCCCGATGACTGAGCAGATAGAGCAAGAACTCTGGCGCGCAGTTCTCCGCACAGATGAGCCCCTTGATGTCCTGGTTGAAGGCAGCCGGTTGCTCAAGGATGCAAACCGGGAACGTGTGCGCGAGGATCATTCCCCTGACCACGATCAGGATTGACCCGGCGGGTGCCGGCGCGAAGCCGTCTGCCATTGCGAGCCGCGTGATGTGATCGGCGGCATCGCTGAGCCGCAGCGACTTCATGTCCTTGCCGCTAATCCACGGGACGTTGCCGTTCCAGAAGTCGGGGCGGGCTTTTGAAGGAGTTCCGCCGCTTGTCCACGTTCCACAGTCCCCCAGCCGCACAACCTCCCAGTCCTCCGGGATCTCGCCGACTTCCGTCTGCTTGAACCGCGGGTGTCGGCCCGGCATGCCGCGCGTCAGCAGCTCCTGCGCCAGCGCGCGCTTCACCTCTTGCACGCGCTCGATCACTGTCTCCGTCCGCTCGATCGCCTCGTCCACCGACGACAGGATCTCCGCGATCTTCCGCTGCTCTTCGAGGGGCGGAAGGAGCAGCGAGATGCTTCTGATCAGATTCAAATTGAGTCCGGTTCGCGCGGCATCTCCCGTCAGGCTGCGCAGCTCGTCGTAGCGGCTCGAAAGACTGAAGAAGAGGAACTCGGGAAGAGCCGCGCCATTCTTCGCGATGATGCCGGCAATCGATTGATTGCACGTCGTGGGCACTTCGAGGAACGCGGCAGTCCCACGAGTCTTGCCCTGCCCGTTCATCGCCAGAAGGATCGATTGCGCTGGGAGCCAGCGGGCGTTTGATTCCTTCAAACCAAGCTCGGTAATTCGCCCGTCAACTTCGCTGACACGCCCTTTGTGGATCTCGCCTGAGCTCATCCACGGTATCGCCCCGCCCCAGAATTCGGGTCGTGCGCGTGACGGCGTTCCACCAGTTACGACGTTGGCTACTGCGCCGATCTCGGTCTTGTGCCAGGTGTCGGGCACGGCGCCGTTACGCATACCCCAACTCCGCCAACAGCGCATCCATCTTCCGCGCCGCTTCGTCCCGCGCGCGCTCTGCCTCGCGCAGCCGCGCCAGCGCCTCCGCAACGTCGATGCGTTCCTCAGCAACACTCGTGTCCACGTAGCGGCTGATGTTCAGGTTCCAGTCGTTCGCGGCGATCTCCTCGGCCGGCACGACGTGCGCGTACTTGTCCGCGTCCTCGAACTCGCGGAACGCGGCGACGATTCGTTCCACGTCATCGTCGCGGAGGTAGTTCTGGTTCTTGCCGGCCTCGAAGTGCTTCGACGCGTCGATGAACAGCACCTTGCCGCGCCGCTCGGCCGGCTTGTTGCGGTTCAGGATGAGTACCGCCGCCGGGATCCCCGTTCCGTAGAAGAGGTTCGTCGGCAGACCGATTACCGCCTCGAAGAGGTCGTCCTCCAGCATGCCGCGGCGGATCACACCCTCACTGCTGCCGCGGAAGAGGACGCCGTGCGGCATCACGACGCCGACCATGCCGCGGTCGTTCGCCGTCGCCACCATGTGCTGGACGAACGCCAGGTCGCCCTTCGTGCGCGGCGGCAGCCCGTAGGCGTAGCGCCCGTAGGCGTCGTGCTGCGCCTCCTCCTGGCCCCAGTCCTTCAGGCTGAACGGCGGATTCGCGATGACGCGGTCGAAGAGCATCAGCTCGCCGTCGCGCAGGAGCTGCGGCTGGCGCAGCGTGTCGCCCTTGCGGATGTCCGCGTCCAGCAGGCCGTGCGGCAGCAGGTTCATCTTGCAGATGGCCCAGGTCCCCAGGTTCTTCTCCTGGCCGAAGATGCTGAGGTTGCGCGGGTCCTGGTGAAGCACGTCCTGCACATAGTGCGCGCACTCGATGAGCATGCCGCCGGAGCCGCAGGTGGGGTCGCAGATGCGCATCCCCTCCTTCGGCTCGAGCAGCCGCACGATGAGCTGCACCACCTTGCGGGGCGTGTAGAACTCGCCGCCCTTCTTGCCGGCGTCGTCCGCGAACTTCTCCATGAGGTACTCGTACGCGCGGCCCAGCGTGTCCGGCTCGGGGAGGTCGGCGTTGCGCAGCGAAATCTGCGAGAAGTGCGTCAGCAGCCGCGCGAGAAGTCCGTTCCGGTGGCGTGTGTCGCCGAGCTTGCGCTCGTCGTTGAAGTCGACGCCGCCAAGCACGCCTTCGAGCTTCGAAGGGTTCGCGTCCTCGAGCGCGTGGATCGCCTTGTTCAGCTCGTCGCCGATGTTGTCGGTCAGCACTCGCAGCGATGACCACCGCGCGCGTTCCGGCACGAACACCGAATACTCGTCCGGGTCTTCCACGTCGGCGCCGGCGTCACGCTCGACGCGCTCGCGCTCCTCGCCGAACACATCCGACAGTCGTTTCAAGAACAACAGGTCGAAGATGTAACCCTTGTAATCAGAAGAGTCGATCTGCCCGCGTAGGATGTCTGCTGATTTCCAGAGGTGCGCGTTCAGTCCGTCGAGCGTCAGCTTGTCAGCCATGGATCGGCTCTCCTTCTGCAAATAGGCGTTGCACGAAGTCATCTGCCACTCGTTCGCGCAGCGCGACGGCATCGCGGCATGCCGCCGCGTATTCGCCGGCGGCCCGCACCAGTTTCACGATGACCTGCTGGACCTCGGCCGACGGGAGAGGGATCTCGATCTCGCCGACGTCGCGCGCGGTCAAAGCGACCTGGCCCGTCGCTGATCGAAGCCTCGACATGAGTGCCGCTTGGCCGGCGGTGCTTCGAAGATAGGCCAGTATGACTTCAGGCTGAATTTCGTTCCCGGGCCGGACACCGATGAGCGTCGCACCCAAAATGGCCCCCGCCACATCTCCCGCGACGACGGCCACCTTCAGTTGTGTGCCCCTCGCCGCGATGACGACATCTCCGTCTTGCGTAGCGTAAGACGCTAAGCGAACCGGATTTTGGATCCGGATCTCTTCGAGCTCGCTGGCATCGATTCTCCCTTCGCGTAGAGCGCGGACGGACAAGAGGGACGCTCGTTGGCCAGCGGGGTCGGCGTTTAGCTGATGGGCAGCCGCTCCCGAAAGCACCCGCGAAACATTACGGATCTGTACACTTGCGTGCGTGCCGGACGATTCCATACACTTAGGATACAAGTGTCTCGAGTAAGCGCAACCAGGAGATTGACATGCCCACGTTTCAGTACACGGTTGACGACGAGCCCCAGTCCACGGAAGAGCACACGCTCACCCCGAACCAGATTCTGTCGAACGCCGGAATCGACCCCGCTCAGCACTACCTGGTGGAGCTGAAGGGAGCCACGCGGGAGTCCTACGAAAACCGTGGTGACGAGGAGATCCATATGCATCAGCACATGCGTTTCGTTTCGGTCCGCGTCGGCCCAACGCCTGTGTCGGATTGCCGGTAGTGGCCCGGGCGGATTTCCTACGGGCTCTCGAGGACCTCGGATATGAGTTCGAGTCGATTGACGAAGCCCGCATCGCCATCAAGTACGTGATCGATGTGGGCTCGTTCGCCGGCCGCGAGATTAAGCTCGGCCTCCAGGTCGGCGACGACTTCCCCGTGAATCCTCCGGCGGGCGGGATTCACGTGAGCCCGCGGCTGCTGGAGCTGCACCCAGGCGGAGAGCCGCCGAAGGGCGGCATTAACGACAGCCCGTTTGGGGCCGAGTGGCAATACTGGAGCCGGCCGTTTCCCGGCTGGCCATCGACGGACCGATCTGCTCGGACGTATATGTCGTTCGTGCGGCAGCTCTTCTCTCTAGTCTGATGACGGAGCATCACAGCGTCGCCATGACGTTCCGAAGTGCACCAGGCAGCAGCTGGCCACCTGTTGCGGTCCGACGGCCAGGAGGACATCTGCTTCGCGCTTTGGTATCCGAGCGTGGGCGCCTCGAGGATGACAGCGCTGGTACATGAACTCGTGCTGCCCGCTGACGGCGATCGGCGCGTGCACGGAAACGCCAGCTTTCTTCCGCAGTATTTCGAGCGCGCGATGGGCGAAGCCGCCGCACGAGGCTGCGGCCTCGCCCTCATGCATAGCCATCCCGACGGGCGGCGCTGGCAGCGCATGAGCTGCGACGACTACAAGGCCGAAGCCGGCCATGCGGCCGCCACAAGAGGCGCAACGGGAATGCCACTGGTCGGGTTGACCCTGGCTGGCAGTGGTGTGTGGAGCGCTCGCGCCTGGCTGAAGACCGCACCGCGCACACATGACCCGGCGTGGTGCAGCAGCGTGCGCGTGGTCGGTGACCAGCTCGTGATGAGCTATAACGACGCTCTGCTCGCGCCGCCGAAGTTCAAGATATCCATGGATCGCACGCTCTCCGCATGGGGAGCACGCAAGCAGAGCGATCTTGCCCGGCTGCACGTCGCCGTCGTTGGGGCTGGCAGTGTCGGCGCGATCGTCGCCGAGGCACTTGCCAGAACGGGCCTGTGTCGCATCACACTCATCGATTATGACTCGGTGGAACCGCATAACCTGGATCGCCTTCTACATGCGACGCCCCGCGATGCTCGGGTACGACGAGCGAAGGTCGATGTTCTCGCTCGGGCCCTCAAGCTCAGCGCTACTTCGGCGGAATTCTCGGTGCACCCCCTGCAGATGAGCGTTGTCGAACCAGAGGGATTCAGCGCTGCACTGGATGCCGACGTCATCTTCAGCTGCGTTGACCGACCTTGGGCCCGTTCGGCTCTCAACTTAGTGGCGTACGCTCACCTGATACCGATCATCGATGGAGGCATCCGGGCTGAACGCCATCCGAGCGGGGACGGCATAAGACGAGCCGACTGGCGGGCTCACATGGTCACTCCGGGCCGCCGGTGCCTCGAGTGCATCAAGCAGTATGACCCCGGCCTCGTCCCAGTAGAGCGCGCCGGGCTCCTCGACGATCCGAGATACATCGAGAATCTCCCACCGCATCACGAGCTACGCCACAATCAGAATGTCTTCGCGTTTAGTGCCGCGGACGCATCACTCGAGGTGCTTCAACTTCTGGCAGCAACCGTCGCGCCTTCGCACGCAGACCCTGGTCATCAGGCGTACCACTTCGTGCAATGCGGCATCCTCGATTCGAAACACGAGGCGTGTAAGTCGTCATGTCTCTACCCGTCGCTCGCTGCGAAGGGTGATCTGTGCGGAATCAACATTACCGGGAGGCACCGCGTCGCCGACGCCGCGCGAACCACACACGGGCGTCGGCGACTTCGGGACAAGTTTGAGCGCGTGCTGGATCGCTTGACATACCTCGCATACCGTCGCTAACGACTCCCAGACCCGCCCGCACATCTCGAGAAGGCCGACCCAACTGCCCTGGTTCGTCGGGAGCGCGGCGGCGAGCCCGCAAAATCGGTCTGTCGAAAGTAGACGCCCACCGGTTTCCGGCACACGTTCGCGACGTGGGCCATCGAACACGGCGCACGGGAACTCGACGTCCAGCTGCTCCTCCGGCACTCATCGCCGGACATGGTGCCGCCGCTACTCTGCGACCTAAAACAGTCGAGTAGGCCGCATGCCGGCGCGCGCCCTGCTCCCCGCGCTCCTGAACCCGTCCGCCTGACGGGCCGGTTTTCCCTGAAGTAATCCTGCAGTTCCGAGCCTGAGTAAGGTCCACGGCGGCCCCGGAACGGGCTGCGACGTCGCGTCCTGATCCGTGCCAGACCCTTTGCTCAGTAAGCACATGGTCGCCGAATTCGGCCCAACACGAAGCCCCGGACACGCGCGTCCGGGGCTTCTATATAAGGAGGGAAAGGACTGGAGCGGGAGACGAGACTCGAACTCGCGACCCTCTGCTTGGGAAGCAGATGCTCTACCAACTGAGCTACTCCCGCTCGTCGAGACCCGAGGATCAGACCGACTATGCAATAGCCGATGCTCCGACCATACGGCACGCTGTTCGGATCGTCAAGAAAGCTCTACAAGCCAGCGGAAGTTTCCGAAAGATCGGCCCGCTGGAGGACAAGCCACTGCTCTCCTGGGGCCCTCCGGATGTGGCTGTTGCACGCTCCGTCCATTGCGCCGTCTCGCGCTCGCCCCTTGATCGAACCAGCGCAACCATGATAGCGTCGGACCTCTCAGGAGGACTCCCATGCGCCGTGCCCTGCTGCTACTCTTTGCTGTCGCCATCCTTGCCGTCGCGTGCTCTGGCAGTGACTCCGCTGCGACCCCGCCAGCCCAGGCCACGTCCGCACCCACAACGGCACCGCCGCTCACCACCGCGGCCGCAGCGCCAACGACGGCACTGCCGCCTACCGCAACCATACCGCCACCACCACCCGCACCGACCAACACGCCGGCGCCGCGACCGATCCCAACCGTCGCATCGGTCCGAAACTGCAGCCCCGCATATCCCGACTTCTGCATCCCGCCGCTGCCCCCCGACCTCGACTGCCCGGACATTGGCCGGCGCCGCTTCACTGTCTTACCGCCCGATCCACACCGCTTCGACGCGGACCATGACGGCATCGGCTGCGAGTAACGTCGCGCACGCCGAGGCGTTGGCGGACGACCTTGTGGAGGCACACGATGACCAGCAATGACCTCGTCCTGTTAGACAGACTCTTCGGCGAATGGAAGAACACCGCGCCGGGATCGTTTGACGACGCGGTGCTGTTCGAGATCTTCGTTGCTGAGCAGCAGCTGAAGGACAACGACGCTTCTACCGAGGACGTGTTGAGCGGAGTGGTTGGAGGAAAGGGCGACGGGGGCATTGACGCGCTGTACACGTTGTTGAACGGCGAAGTCCTCGACGAAGACAGGGACCTAGCCACCACGAAGCGGGACGCCGACCTGTCGCTAGTGGTAGTTCAGGCAAAGCGGGCGGAGTCGTTCGAACACGGGCCCTTTGACAAGCTGACCACGACGCTGCGCCATCTCTTGGATCTCACCAAGTCGCGCGAGACGCTGAGCGCTCTGTACTCGGACGAGCTAATCGATAGGATGTCGATTTTCCGCAAGGCGCTGGTTGACCTTGCGGCGCGTCCACCCAAGGTCAGCGTCACGTTCGTCTATGCCACGCGGGGCTCCACGGACTCCATCGATCCGACCGTCCGCGAGAAGGCGCGCGATCTCGAAGCGGTCATTCGCGAGCAGCTTCCTAATGCTTCCGTGCGCGTCGTGTTTGCGGGTGCAAGGGAATTGCTCGAGGAGGCCCGACGGGAACCGAGCTACACGCTGCCGTTGACGTTCATTGAGAATCCGATCTCAGTGAACGGCAGCTATGTCGTGCTGGTCAAGCTCAAGGACTACGCGAGATTCATCAGCGACGAGACCGGCGCCCGGCGGAAGTACATCTTCGAGTCGAACGTACGTGATTTCCAAGGGGACGTTGAGGTGAATACCGACATCCAGCGGACGCTGCACGCCGCGGATGGCCCAGACTTCTGGTGGCTGAACAACGGGGTAGTGATTATAGCGAGTTCCGCGACGATCACCGGGAAGGTGCTCGCTCTCGATGACGTGCAGATCGTGAACGGCCTGCAGACTTCGGTGCGGGTTCAAGAGTTCGTTGCGACGGAACCAGAGCGAGCCGACGAGCGCTCACTCTTGTGCCGTATTGTTGTGGTAAAGGAAGACCCCGTCACGAGAGACCGAATCATCAAAGCGACGAACTTCCAGACCGCCATCCCCGCGGCGACACTAAAGGCGACGGAGCAAATTCATCGGGACATCGAGCGGTACTTCCTCTCTGAGGGGTGGTACTACGATCGCCGGAAGAGTTACTACAAGAATCTCAAGCGTCCAGCGGATCGGATCGTCAGTATCGCGTACCTCGCGCAGGCCATCATGGCTATGGGCCTCGGGCGTCCAGATGACTCGCGCGCCCGTCCGACTTCTCTGATCAAGAAGCCGGAGGATTACCGCGAAATGTTCGACCAAGGCATTCCGCTTTCAACTTACCTATGGGCAGCTCGGACCATGAAGCAGGTGGAGGCTTACGTTCGGCAAGAGACGGATCCGGACTTGGCGGCTATGAAGCGGGAGCTGAAGTTCCACTTGGCGATGTGGATCGCGGCGCGCGCCCTAGGGAGGCGAATCTATCGTCCTGCCCAGATGAACGACGTGACGAAGGTGACGATCTCGGACGAGGACTTGGAGGCTGGCTGGAGCGAATTGCGGGGCTTCCTCGACAGCTACCCGGACTTCGGCAAGCGTCCGTTGGACGCCATAGCCAAGAGCAGAGACTTCGTCACTCGCATTTTCGAGCATCCGATCTCGACG
Organism: uncultured Chloroflexia bacterium; assembly: GCA_963701135.1. Lineage (GTDB taxonomy): Bacteria > Chloroflexota > Dehalococcoidia > DSTF01 > JACRBR01 > CAYJMJ01. The sequence continues at coordinate 293,828 of OY969567.1, read as the reverse complement.
CCAGAAACACCCGCATGATCGCACCTTCGCGGGCTCGGAGAGCGGTCCGGTGACGCCGGTGGTGGCGTCGCTGCAGAGAACGACCAGTTTCGGTGCAAGGCGGACGACCTCTACTCGAAGTAGTCCTTCAACTTCCTGCTGCATGAGGGGTGGCGCAGCTTGCGTAACGCCTTCGCCTCGATCTGGCTCACCCGCGAACGGGTGAGTTGGAACTCGCGGCCGGCTTCTTCCAGCGTGCGGCTATGGCCGTCCTTGAGGCCGAACCGCAGCTCCAGCACCCGGCACTCGCGCGACGTGAGGCTGTTTAGCACGTCCATCAACTGCTCCTTGAGCAGTTGATGCGATGCGGCATCGGCCGGCGGGAGTGCCGCCCCGTCGGGCAGGACGTCACCGAGAGAGACGTCCTCGTCTCCACTCACGGGCGTCTCGAGCGAGACGGGCTCTTGCGACGCCTTGATGATCTCGCGCACCTTCTCCGGAGTCAGCGGCAAGCCGTTCAGCGGGGCCGGCATCGCCTGCGCGATCTCCTCGCTGGTGGGCTCCCGGCCGAGCTGTTGGACGAGCGTGCGCGACGTGTGGGCAATCTTGTTGATGGTCTCGGTCACGTACACGGGGAGGCGGATCGTGCGCACCTTCTCGGCGCGTCCGCGCGTGATCGCCTGGCGGATCCACCACGTCGCGTACGTGCTGAACTTGTAGCCCTTGCGGTAGTCGAACTTCTGCACCGCGCGGAGGAGCCCGATGTTGCCCTCCTGGATCAGATCGAGCAATGACATGCCCCGGCCGACGTACTTCTTGGCGATGCTGACCACCAGCCGGAGGTTCGCCTCCGTGAGCTGCTTCTCGGCCTGGACGCCTTCGCGCTTCAGCGTAGCGAAGTAGTCCTGGAGGACCGACTCGATGGGGTCATCGCTGTCGACGTGACCCCAGGACGGGGGCGCGAGGTCCTCCACGCCGATCTCCTTGGCGACGGCCCGGATGTGCTCGGTGTGCAGGATGTGCGTGATGATCGAGAGCCGAACGATCGCCTGCTGCGCCTCCTCCTGCGCGACGTGCGTATGCTGCGCGAGACGATCAGCCAGCGCGAAGTCCATTTCCGAGTCGACAGTCGCGCGCCACTGTTCGTTCTGGATCACGTCTATGAGGAGCGCCGCCCTGATCCCGATCTCGTCGGCAAGGAGCGGCGCTTTGATGCCGATCTCTTTGATGATGAAACGTACGCACGCCTGCGCGGCGGTGTACTGCCGGATAAGGGCGAAGAGGGTTTCGTAGCCGCGGGGCGCGCGGCCGTGCTCGACGACCCACGACTTCTCGATGGCGTTAACGTACCGGGCCTCTTCCATCTTGCGGCCGAGCCGCCGCTCGTCGTCGCCGGAGAGGAGCGGGATCTTGCCGATTTCGTTGAGGTATGTGTGGGCGTCGTCCGCACTCTCGGCTCGGCTCTCTGCTTCAATCTTGCCTTCTGCGCTAACCATTCACTTGTCCTTCACTGCTGTCTGCACTGTGACGCCGCCCGCTACCCGGTTCGTCACGCACGTCGTCCGGCGTGAACATGGACACACCGCGGGTCAGGAAGTTTTCGATCCGTGTGATGCGCGCGTCCTCCGGCGGGAAGAGTTCTGACTGCTGGATCGCCGGCCAGATCTCGGTGAAGAAGACGCTCTCCTTCAGCACCTGCACGGCGATCGCGCCGACCTCGGAATCCCACACTCCCCAGGCGACCCTTACGACACCGATCAGATCCACGATACAGTCGAGGAGCATCTCGAACGTCGCAGTGTCTGGATGCCGCCGCAGGCCCCACAACCACAAGGCACGCTTGAACGTGTCCGCCTCCCCCAGCAGCTCGGCGGCACGCTTCTCGAACAGCCGCTCGAGTTCCTTCCTGGCGAAATCCAACTCAGCCTGCGATCGGCGAGGCACCGCGGGTCGTCGTTCAGTCGTCATCGGTCGCGCCATACCCCGCCGCGGTGTTGTCTGATGATCGTCAGTCTGACCGCGCACAGCGAGGGAACGGCGGATGGCTGCAGGCATCACCTTGAAGTCTTTCGCAGCTCCGTTCAGGGGGTCGGCAGCCATGTCGGCCAGGTCCCTGTCGTATTGCCTCAGCCGCACGACTCGCCACATCTCCCGCACGTTGCATCTCAAGTGGGCCGCTCTGACGTTCGCGTAGCTGTGCTCCCCGCCGGCACTCAGGGGTTTGATGTGATCGATCGTGAAGCTGTCCCCGTGGCAGAAGGGCAGTGTCGGATCGATCGGCTGACCGCAGATCCCGCACGTACCGTTGTCCCGCGCGTAGACGACGGCACGGTCGATGTCCTCGATGTAGAGATCGGGAGACGCAAGCCGGCCCTTGGTCCAGTGCTCCCAGGTGCGCCGCATGCTCGTGGGACGGTGCCGCATGTACTTGTCGTGCTCCCACCTGTGCCGCGCAGTGGAGCCGAGCTGGCCGTTCTTCTCCTCGAGCCTCGCGGGCCAGCAGTCCCGGCAGCAGTACTGCACGCCGTCCCCGCGTGATCGGTCGCGGTTGAACTCTGACAGTGGTTTCGTCTTCCCGCACCGGGGACAACGCTTCTCTACCTTTCGCCGCGCGTGCTCGTCAACGAGCTGCTCGAGGAACGCCATCGTCCTCTTGTCCAGCGCGAGTGGCCCTTCGTCGAGAGTGCCCTCTGTTGTCGTGTCTTGATCCGATGCAGGGACCGTTACCGCGCCCATCAGTTAGCGTCCGTCCGAGGACGCGGCGACGAGAGGTCTACAGCGGGCAGCGGCACGTCGTTCAGTAGCTCGTCGGCCTTGGGTGTCGGCTTGTAGACGCCCCGATGTCCGTCGTCCTTCTCGATGTAGCCGCCGTCTTTCAGGGACTTGATCGCCGCGTCGAGGGTGCTGGACGGAATCCCGGTCTCCTTGAGCCAGTCGGCGTGGCTGGCCCCCGTCGTCCCGAACTTGTCCATCAGCACGCGCAGCGCGACTGTGCGGCCGTCGAATTGCGGGAACACGCTCTCCCCCTTTCGGATGACGCAGGACGTTCTCGCGGTCGTCAAGGGTGATGTCTGCACGCTGGAGGTTGATCGGCGGGTCGAAGGCTGCGGCCTCCTTCTGCTTCTCGCAGCTCAGAATCAGACCGCCGTGTGTTCCCTTCGGGGATACAAGGGACAGCATCGTCGTCGCGGCGCCTGGAAGGGCGGAGGAGCCGCGGACGTCGCCCGTGGACTTGGTGGTGTGGTGAATCACCAGGATCGCCGCATCGGTCGCGAAGCGCAGCATCTCGATGTTGGCGATGAACTTGCCCACGTCACGGGCCGCATTCTCGTCGCCGTCGTACATCGTGCGGGCCATCGTGTCGATCACGATCAGCTTCAGGTTCGGGATGGTCCACGTCGCCATCGCCAGCTTCTGCGCGGTTTCGTCCTTCATCAGGTCGGGCGCCGTCCCCAGGACGTAGAAGTCCTCACGCTCGATGTCGGCGTCGCTGCAGCTATGTTCCTGTTGCCAGGCGGCGATGCGCGGACCGAACTCGTGAGAGCCCTCCGCCGCGATGTACCCGACAGCGCCCTTCATAGTCTCCCGCCCGTGCCACGGGATTCCGTGGACGATCGAGAGCGCCCAGTCGAGCGCGAGGAACGACTTCCCGCAGCCGGGCGGGCCGTAGAGCACCGTGAAGCCGCGCTCCATCAGGACCTGGTCAACGAGCCAGCCTGTCCGAGGCCGGTCTCGCAGGTCGTAGGCCCGCTGGAACTCGTAGGGGTTGCTTGACAGTTCCGGCGGGACGGTGCGCCCGGCGATGCGGAAGTGCCGCCCCACCCGGTCGGCCACCAGGTCTTCGAACAGCGCGGTAGCCCGCGGGTGGATGCCGACTTCGATGCGGCTCTTGACGAAGGTGTTGTACTCGCGCATCTTCTCCGCGTCTCCGCTGACCATGAGACGGGCGTACTTGATGACGAGCGCGCGGTCCGGGGCGAAGATGGTCTCCAAGAACTGTTGAGTGGCCTCTGGAACCGTGAGGTCCTCGATGGTCGGCACTGGCGGCTCAACGTCGTAGGGCTGCTCGTCATCAGACTCAAGGGCCGCGTAGTGCTGCTCGACGTGAGACTCGCGAGCCGGAACCGCAGGGACCACCGGTGCGGGACTACAGGCGTGCTTCGGGTAGCAGCTGATGCAGTCGCCGCACCGCTCGCAGTACTGGGCCTTGTTGGCTGCGCCGTGCAGGCGAATGTGGGGCGGTACGCGGCTGGTCTGGGTCAACGTGCTTCCTCCGTTCGTGGGTCTGCGCGGGCTCGTTCGTTCTGTTCTTCATCCACCCCGGTCATCCCCCCAATAGCCCTCCCCTCTGAGAGCGTCGAAGAGACAACGATCCGGGTAGATGGCGGTGTCCGGCGTCCAGAGCACCCTGTTGGCTGCCGCACGTCGCTGCCGGTGTTCTTGCTCCTCCACCGGCAGCGCGTTCCACCAAGCCCACCACGCGGCGGAGCCTGGTTCTAGACCCGCTTCCGCTCGATCATCTGCGTAGCTCATTGAGTCCGCCGTTTCACGTCGGCGCGAATCGTGCAGGGTAGTCCGGGATGGGTGGGTCGTCTTCAAGGCGTCCTCCGTTTCGTCAACCTCCGTGAAAACGGAGGCAGCCTCCTGGTTCGTGTCCCAGATTCACCCCGGCCATCCACCCATACGCCCCCTCTAAGAGAGGGGGGCTGTATGTATGGATTGGTTTTGGCTTCGGGGGCTGGGTCTGCTATTCACCCGAAGCTGGGTGATTAAGCTGGGTGATTGCAGCTCTTCGGCTCCGTTTCGAACTACTGTTCTATCATAGGGCAGCCCACGACCCTGGGTGATGCCTTGGGTGGGAACGTCCTTCTACGTGTGTCAAGTTGGCGGGGGAAGGCGCGCGCCGAGACTGCTCGTTCGGCCGTCATTAGCCGGCCCCGGCAGGGTCAGGATCGGCGCCTGTTCATGGCCGGGATCGGCGGGAATCCGCGCCGTAGAAGCCTCACGCCGAAGCGGGCGCGGCGTGCTAGGATCGCCGCATGTCGGACCTCATCATCGTGGCACTCGTCGCGGCCACCGGACCGGTTGCCGTCGCGATCTTCTCACGCTGGCAGGACGCGAAGGGCCAGGAACGCGCCACGCGCGCCGAAGCCCTGCGCGCCGAGGAGGCACACAGGCGCGAAATGGCTCTTCGGCGCTACGAGCAGATCGCCGCAGTCCGTGCTCGCCAGGCCGAGGCAATCCGGCAGTGGACCCGCGATTACCTCATGTCGGGAGTCAACATCGTGCATTACGCAACAGCCGTCCAACTGGCCCCCACGGAGCTCCTGCGCGTCGATCTAGCGGAAGCCGCCCGCCGCCTCATCGAGCGGCGCGGGCCGTCCGAAACCGCGAGCCTGAGCCCAGTCGTAGCAGAGATTTCGAACATCAGGATCATCGAAGCCTTTCGGGCTCTCGCGACGGCGCCGGAACGCTTCCACATCCCGCTGCAAGCCCTCGTCGATTTCATCGCGAGCAATCCTGCCGAAGAGTGGAGCGCCGCCCAGTCCGCTGTGTTCGACGGACTTGTCGCGGACGTCGACGCCGCGCAGGCCGCTTTTGACCGAGAGGCTGGCCGAGGCTGAACACGCTCTTGGAGGGGTACGTCGCACTCGCAGACGCCAGCCACCCACCCCTCTGACGACCACCAGGACGACCTCTGAGTTCCGTTTGCGTGTAAAACCGCGGTGACACCGAGGCGACACGCCGGCGTCGAACCTGACCAAAAGCTAACCTTTCATAACGAGCACGGAACTGAAAGGATAATGCTCTCTAACGTACTAATGTAAAAAATTGTGGGTTGGCGCGCTTAACTTGACAGACCTTGAAAAATTGTGGACTAGCGCGCGAGGGTCTCCCACCCCCCACCCGCCACACACACAGAACAGAAGCCACCCATGGGAGACTACGGCATGCCTCTGCCCCCTCGGCATCCTGCCTCCCCTCGTGCTCGCGTCCTGCTCGCACCCTACAGCACCACACCACACCACATCACACCACGCGCAGAGTGGAGCACCCTTCTCGCGCAGAGTAGAGCCCCCGCGTAGAGGAGTGTAGACAGCACAGCACCAGTGCGACGGCGGAGACTACCACACCCGTCCCCGCGTACTCGCGCCCCTCCAGCACGAGAAGAAGTGCGACGGCGGATACCTCCCGTCCCCGCCGCAACGTCAGCGCAGGGCGCTGACTCCAGCCCCTCCAGCACGGGATCCAGGTGCTACGGCATACATGTCCAGCACACAGTCCCCCTCCACCTACCACGAGGGGTGCATCCTGCCATGCCCGCCCTTCGCCTGCGGCCTCCCTTCGGTCCGGCCTCGGCTCATGCGTCCTGCACCCACCCTTCTCCAGCACGAGAGGGCGAGCCGAGACCACACAGTATGCATCCTGCCATGCCCACCCTTCCGCATCCTGCGCCACCCCCGCTACGCCACCCTGCCCGCCCGGTACGGGACGTATCGAGAACCAGCACGATACGCAACCAGACAGCACGAGACCGGACGAGTGGGCTCGCATCAGGACGTCTCGTGTCCGAGTGTAGACGTCTCAACACTGACGTTCACGTTAAGATTAAGGTACGAGTTGTCTCGAGACGGGACGGTAGGTGGATCGCCAAGCTGTCGCCGCCATAGCCGCCACGCCCACACGCACGCACGCAGACTTCATGCAGCAGCACGAGACCAACGGAAGCCGCACGCCGTAGGGTGGCCCGTCACCCCAAAGTACAACGGTCAGCCAACGCCCAAAGCCGCACGGTTCCCGGCCGCTGTTCACTGTTGAGAGATCACGGCGCCGTCCCCCACGGGCTCTTGCGGTCTGCTCGTCATGTGCTCGATGCGCTCGGCGTAGTTCCCACGGCTGGTGGTGATGTGTCTCCGTCTCGCCCGCTCTCCGTGTGTCGTCTTCATCCGCGCCCCCGAGATGCGGGTGGAAACCGATTCTGCTCGGCACGCGACGAGACGAATACGGAAATCGAGCCGCCCGCCATGCTCTGTGGGTACTCTCAACTCCTTGGGGCCGGGCAGCAGTATACACAGGCGCTTGGGCGGGTCAAGGCGCAGGCCACATCCTGCTCGAGGCGCACGTTGCGGCATCCTGCCGCACTTAATAGCGCCTCGCAAGCGCCTTGGTAAATGAATACCCGCCCAATGCCTGCCTGTGTGTGCTGCCCTCAGAGCCCCAAGGAGGTTGAGATGTACCAGAGCAGACGGAGCGGCCCGATTCGAGTTCGTCGCATGACCGAGCAAGAATTGAATCGGTTCCCAGTTCCCCGCATCTCGGATATTGAGGCGCGGATGATCAACGACGACACGTTCGTGGAGAGCGGGCTCGGGACGGAGACACGTAATCGCACCGACCAGCCGTGGTTTGAGAACTACGCCGGAGCGAAGCGCATCGACGCACACGACTGGGACGAGCAGGCCGCGAGTTGGAGCCCGTGGCGGACAGAAGGGACGGCGTCGTGATCACCGTAGTCAACAGGCGAACAGCACGAGCCGTTGAGCCGGGAACCGTACGGATCTATATCGGGCGACCGAGTCCGTATGGAAATCCGTATGCAATCGGGAAAGACGGATCTCGGGCCAACGTCATCAGGAAGTATCGAGCATGGATCGCAGCCAGGCCGCGGCTAGTCGAGGACTTGTGGAAGTTCTCGGAGCGGGGCGATCTGGAACTGGAGTGTTGGTGTTGGCCGATGAGCTGTCACGGCAACGTACTGAAGGAGCTCATCGAGGAGCAGCGACGATCCGAACCCGAGGAGTAGGAGGTCATCGAACAGTGAAGGTCTTGATATGCGGCAGTAGAGGCTTCGACGATTCCGCCCTGATCCGCAATGTCCTGAGTCCGCTGAACGCTACGCTCGTCATCCACGGCGGGGCACGAGGCGCAGATCAGGCCGGCGGATTCGTCGCCGAACAGCTCGGCATAGACCAAGTCGCGTACCCGGCGAACTGGACCAAGTACGGCCGCAGTGCCGGCTTTCGCAGGAACGAGCAGATGCTTGATGAAGCGAAGCCCGATCTCGTTCTCGCCTTCTACGCCGGAACGCGCACGCCGGGCACTGCTCACACCGTAGCTGAAGCGAAGAAGCGTGGAATCGAAGTGAGGGAGTACGGCTTATAGACGAACAGCAGTCGCCAACCAGCAGCTATCAGACCCGGTCACGAGCCGGGTCTTTTCACGTCCAGGAGGATCAGATGACAAGCAGCAAGAACCCTCTAAGCGGATGCAGCTTCTGCATCACAGGCCCCGGCGTCTGGAGCGGATTAGCTCTCTGCAACGCTGAAGGCATTCTACTCGCCTGCGACGACTGCATGGACGCACTCAACAAGCACCGCGGCATCTTCACCAGCTGGATCAAGGAGTTGAACATCATGAACACCGTCACACCCATCTCCCGCTGGACTCAGTGCTTCTGTGGAGAATACGTCCTCAAGGAGCGGATGGAGTTCCACCAGCTCGTCGCGCACACCGGCCGACTCGCCTACTGGCCGAGCAACAGCTGGGAGCGGCACGAGAGCTACATCCACCAGCTCTACGTGCCGCAGCTCGACGGAGTCCGGTCATGATCGCCGGCGCCTTCGTCTGCATCAAGACGCGCATCATCGACGGGATCGTCGGCACCATCGACCAGCACGGCTTCCTGCAATGCCGGCTCTGCGAGGAGCTCACTCGCAAGATCGCCGAGGCCGACGCCGAGCTCACGCGGCTCGAAGTCGCCGCCGGCGAGCACGCAGCCAGCCACATCCGCGACAACGTCACTTCGATATGGCCGTGACGAGACGGAACGAGATCGCACCTACCACAGGCAGAGGCCGCTTCTGTCAACCCCCCGGAAAGGGGGTACCTGGAAAGGTGACAGTCGCAGCCGCCTGTGGTGGGGCAGTGGTGCTTCTCCAGGGTGTGGAGGAAATCAGCGAGAGCATCGACTCGTGAAGAGTCGGAAGGAGAAGAGCATGGAAACGACGACGACGACGAGACGCGGCGTAAGAAAGCCGTCGAAGTGGGAGCGGAAGGATCCGACCCAGCCGTCCGGACGACTCAACGCGGAGAGTCCTAACGTGATGCTCCATCCCTGCACGGCCGGCCACGACACCTGCGGGTGCATGCCGCTGGAAGAGATCTGCTGCCTGACCTGTCCGCTGCCGGAGTGCCTGCTCGTCTTGAATAAGAACACGCCGAAACGGGAGAGACGCGGTACGCGACAGGAGACGCGGGCGATCGCGATCGTCGCGTTACTTGCGACACACACTCCGAAGGAGATCCGGGAGAAACTGAACCTCCGCGTGGAGCAATACCGCCGCGCGATCGTCTACATACAGCAGCACGCGGCGCCGGCAGCGTATCAACTGATGATGTCGCACGCGCCGGCCGATCCGGAGAAGAGGGCTGCGAGCAAGTCGGCTCCTCCGGCTCCTCCAGACGCGGAGACGTTGCTTCTCCTCGAACAGTTGGTCGCAGAGCGGTCCTCGTCGGTAGTGAAAGGAGATCGACCGTGAGTACAGAGGGAGACGTTGAAGAGAGGGCACGACAGGATCTCGCCGACCTGCGCGTAGCCCTAGCGTACCTGGAGAAGCCGGCCAGTCAGTGGAGGCTTCTCAAGCACATGTTACAGCGAGGCTTCTCCGCCGCCGCCCTATCCGCCGAGTTCGACGGCGCGTTCGATGCGCTCTGGGACGTGGTCGTCAACCGCGTCCGGAACATCGCCACGTACAACCCGGCGGCAGGAGAAGAGGCATCGCGCATCGTCCAGCGCAACAGTGAAGTCCGCGCTCTGTGGCAGGCGATACAGTCGTCGGGCCTATTCACGGACGACGATCGACTGCCGACGACCGAGCTCTTCATGCTGGTCGGTGCGTTCCCCTACGAGGAGAGCAACGACAGCGAGAAGCCTACATAGCTGAAAGGAGGAACTGTAGTCAGGTCTCGAACAGCGAGTTGCCGCAGTGCATGACGGGGAGCTCTCCGGATCCCGAAACCCCCCGGAACCCCGATGTCATCTCCCAGTACAACCATAGATCACGGTCTTGAGGACGTGACTGGGCACCACGTACAGATTCGTGGCGATCATGCCGCGAGGCGACCTGGTAGACCTACACTACCTGCCCGCGGAGATCGGCATCGCCTGGAAGACGCAGCGCCACGCGGCGCCGCACTTCACAGTGAGTCGAGCTCGGTACGACGAGATCGAATCGTCAGCACCGGGCTCGTTCAAGAAGTCGGCGTTTCGGATCGTGCGAGAGTACGAGCGAACCGTTAACCTTGAATGGGTGTAACCCGAACGGTACTGCGGCAACTCGGTGTTCGAGACTCTAAGACGATCCACGACCAGATCACCGCGCAACGAACGAGATCAACGCCGGCGACCAGCGAGACCGAGACGAACGCGGCACAAGACGGAACAGGTCCCGCCTACATGCAAACCGAGAGGGGTTGGAGAGGAGAAGACAAAGAAAAGTGTTTTCTCGTATTTCGCGTCTCGAGAGATGTCGCGCCTGGAGAAGGTTGCCCAGGTGATCGGGTGTCGCCGGCGGGGGTCTTCTGGTGCGGGCACGGCAGGCAACTGTGATCATGGGCCGCGACTATCCAAGGTTGTCCGTCTCGGGAGCTCTTCACAGGGCGGCGCGGGTAGAACGGCTGTTCTAGCTCGGCAGGTTCCAGCGCGAAGGGGGCACGCTCAAGCTGCGGGAAGGCGCAGTGGGTCGATTCGCTCGATCGTGGCTATCTGGGCGTCCGAAGGTTCTAGCCGACGTGAGCGGCTTCCCACACGGTCGAGGGGTCAGGCGGGCTCTTCCGCGTCAGGCTCGAAGGGAAAGGCGCCGGCCAGGAGGAACGAGCTCTACAGCGGCGAACCGGTCGTCTTCGGGCGGGAACAGTCCCGAGTCCTTGATGGCCTGCCAGATCTCACGAACCGTCGCGTTCGACCGGACGGCACTCTCGGCCTCGTCACCCGTCGCGCGGTCGAACGTGGTGATGCTGCGGACGTGCTCTACGATGTCCCACAGGCGTTCGAACAGCTCGTCGAAGTCTCGGTACGCCTCTTCGGCCTGCCAGCGGTCGCCCAGCCGGCGCCGGACCTCCTGAAGGCAGGACCATGTGCCGGCATCCAGGCAGGGAAGAACCCGCTTCTGAAGAAGGTCGAGGCTCTCCGCGGCCAGGTTCTTGGTGTCGAACTGTGGCTCTCCCGGTACGGGCATGTGGAAGTCCTCCTCTCGATCGCTTCCTAAGACTTGTCTGATTGCAGTAGGGCACCGTTAGTATGCTCCCCGACGTCGGTTGGTGCGGGAGTTATGTGGTACGGGTTCACACGGGATCACCTGAAGGAGACGACCGTTGAGACCGGACACTGGAAAGAAGCGCGCGATCGCATCCTTCACGCTCTCGTCTTCGATCGCCGTTCCGCGCGTGCGGTGCCACAAGTCCGCCACCGCGCACGCGATCATCGTCTGGTCCATCTTGTTCATGATCGCCGCGGCTTCGAGAGGAATCTCGTCCTCGTTAATCCAGATCCAAACCGGCTTCTCCTGTGTCATGGCGACCAGCTCCGATAACGAACAACGCCCGCCTCTTACTGCTGCAAGATGGGTGTCCTTGCCGCGCTGAGCGAGAGGCTCCGGCGACGGATCAAGTCTTCCTGGAAGAACCTGCCGGACGGAGGGGAGGAAGCTGCAACTTGAAGAACCGTGCCAAGCATGCGACCAGTCTAACTGTTGAAGCGTGGATCGACGAAAGGTCCTTTCCCGTTAGAGCACGAGGATGAGGCCGGTGGGTCCTTCGAACGACGCGCGGTCCGGTAAGGTCGAAATGGATCTCGCGCGAAGATCGGGGTCCGGGGAGGGCAGGGGCGCCTGCGCCTCTACCTACCCAACGGGGGCGCTAGTAGCCGCTCGGATTCGAACCTTCGTAGCGCGGCGGGGGCGCGTCCTTATTCCAGTACGGATCTTCAATCTTGATCGGCGGGAGACCGAAGTGCCGGCGCAGGGCGTTCAGCTCGTCGAGCGTCATCGCGAGGTAATCGATGCGCGCTTGAGACCCCCCCTCAAGCGAGTAGAAGTTCTCCCAGATTATCTCCATGCGGTCGTAGCGCGCGATGTCTTCATAGGAGTCGACACGCACGGACACACCGTTGCCGTAGTACTTCTTCAGCAGCGGGTGCGCGTCCCAGAAGGCGCCGGCCAGGGCCGCGGTCTCCTTCGAGCTGTAACCCAGCTCGCCGCCGCGGTCCTTGATCGCGAAGTACTCGGACATCTGGTCCTTCGCCTGGTCATACTCCAGCTCTTGTGTGTTAGGAACGCGCTTGTTGCGGTCAAGGTACGCGCGGAACTCCTTCTGTGTGATCCGGGCCTTGACATCCTCCGTGCCGGACTTCACGAAGTTCTGCCGCTCCTCGATCAGCTTTTGCGCCGCCTCGCGGTCGCCGGCGTCGTACGCCGCGGTGATCTTTCGGTCGAAGGACTTCGTCGTGGCGTAGTGGTTGATGGCCGAGCCGAACGGCGAGTACGACTGGTCCGTCGTCAGCCCCTTGATGAACGCGGCCTGCTGCGTCCTCTGCTTCTGGACATCGAGCGATGTTGCGTTCTCCGGCGTCTCGAGCGCGTAGTAGTCCTTCTCTAGCATCTGCATGGCGCGCGTGCGTGGCGTGCGGGACAGCGACGGATCCTGGTTGCGGTCGGTGTACGTCTTGTCCAGGTCGTCGATCTCTAGCGACCGCTGTTCGGTCAGCGCGTTCCGCTGTGCCTCCAGGATGTCAACACCGCGCCGGCCCTCCGCGGTCTTGAGCTTGCCCTGCTTTGTCAGGCTGTTGACCACGGCGTTGAGGTCGGTGATCCGCTGGTCGTACTTTCCGTGGACCTTGGAGAGATTCTGCGCGAACAACGCGCCCGCAATCTCAGAGTCCTGCTTGTCTGTACCGTCGAAGATTGCCAGCGCCGCATTGCGGATCTCGATCTCCGGGAACATCTCGGTGAAGGCTGCGGTCATGTCGCCGCTGCCCTCCTTGCGCGAGTCCTCTTGCACCTGCCGGTAGAGCTCCTGGATGCCGCGCGACGTGTCCTCGCCGTTCGGGTACTGGCGGACAGGCATGCCGAAGAGGTAGCCCGTCACGACTGCGAGCCCGGCCTCGTGCTTGCCGATCTTCCGCGCGTTGTCCCACAGCTTGCCCTTACGCGCAAACATCTCTACAAGCATCTGGTGTGAGAACGCCTTCCGCTCCTCGATGGAGTGGCCCTGCTTCATGTAGATGCCGACCTGGTTCCCCATGACGCGCTGCGTGCGGTAGAGATCGAACTCGTCGTCGTTTAGGCCGAGGATCTGCTTCAGCTTGTTCTCGGGCAGGTGCTGGCCGAGAGACACCGCCTCCTCTGTGTCGGGGTCGATCAGCCCGTCCGGGTCCTCGCCCGATTGCGTGAACGACCACAAAGCCTGCAACTGTCGCGGGCCGGGGATCATGAATGGCATGGCCGAGAAGCGATACTTCAGGTACAGCGCACGCTCGTCGCCGGCCGCGTGCTGCAGCGCCGTGTCGATGAACGGGTTCACGCCGGGACCGACGACCTTCGCCCACTGGTTGACCGCGGCGATCGCGTTGCGCGGCACGCCGAAGAAGTTACCCTTCTCGCCTTCGGCCTGATCGAAGTTGTCATCGTATGACCAGTCGGCCGTCGGGAACAGCACCTTGATCGGGTCGAAGTACATCGGTCCGCCCTGGAACGTGTCGTCCATGAACGGGATCGGGAAGCGGATCGACTGGCGAAATCGCTGCGGAATGTTAGCGTCGGAGTTGACCTCGCCGATCAGCTCGTACAGCTTGGCCGTCGCTGTCACGGCGCCGGGGCGAGAGATGCCTCGCTGCGCCCAGTGCCACATCGACCGCGTCGGCCAGAAGGCATACGGGTACACCAGCGCCAGCCAGTGGTCGATGCCGTAGCGGTTGTCGTAGTTCAGCATCGTGAAGTCGGCGGCGCCACGGGCGACCATCATCTGCACGCGCTTGGCGTCGGGAGCGATCTTGGCGATCTGATCGAGGTACTCGGTCAGTCCCGTGGGAGCGGCAGCAGGTGTTCCCGGTTTCGCCAATCCTCTATAGAACTTGATGTCTTCCCGCAGCGTTTCGTCGAGGATGTCCATGCCGGCGTTCTTTCCCGGCGCAAAATCGGCGGCGGTATCCAGGGAGTCGTGCGTGGGCGGGACTCCAAGCGTATCCAGTGCGCCCTCACGAAACACTGGAGGCTCGTCCATGCCGCCGACGACGTAGTCCCACTCGTTAACGCCGGTATCTTCTGTGTGATCCGCGAACTGGTGAACACGAGTCGCGCCGGGATCCTCCGCAGCCGCATCAAGACTGTTGAGAATAGAGTGTGCATGCTTTTCGTAATCACCCACAACCGCGTTGACAACATCCTCGGAGAACCCCGCGGCAGTCAGTCGCTGACGCAGAACCGCAGACTGTTGCTTGTTACGGGAGGCAACGGTCAAACGACTAAAGGCCCCCCCCGCCGCAGGAACAAACGGTTGCGTGTTCTTGTCCAGCAGGTGGTTCTTCTCGACGAAGTCCATGTACTGCTCGAGCGTGGAGTTGCGGACGCCGAGCATATCGCCGACTGTCGGATTCTCTCCCGCGCGAGCGTGCGGCGTCATGCGGTGCTCGAAGCCGAAAATGTCCGCCTCGCGCTGGAGAGCGTCGTTGTAGAGGTTGTCGAGCTCTCCGTAGTGCTGGGACCAGCGGGAGTTGACCCACTCTTGGACATTCGTGAACTGACCCTCTGGAGGGATCATGGACTCATGTGTGAGGTTCGCCGGCGTCTCCGGGAAGCCGATCTGATCTAGAGCAGCGCCCCGTTCGGCGTGGTTATTGATCATCTCGGCGAAGACGTGATCCCGCTTGGCTGCGGTCTCTCCCTCTGCCCGCATCAGAGAATTGAAAAAGTCCATCAGCGGCTGCGGCGGGTTGTCGAACTTCGAGATAACGTAGTCTGTCAGATCCTCCACATACTGATTCGAGTGCTTTTCCCAGCGGGCTGCGATGTCGCCGAGAACTTCGGAAAACTCCGTACGACCGGGCCGGACTTCATCGAGACCCAGCACCAGCTCGCGGTGTGCGGCCCGTACCGCAGGGCGCAGTTCCTCGGGCACGAGCTGGAACATGACGTCTGACTCAAGGCGAGTGACACCAATGTCCAGCAACTGAGAAGTGTACTGCAGCACGTAACGCCGCTGTCGGGCGGCGCCCTGGACCTCGGCGAGATCGCGCAGGGTGTTGTTCACGATCTCAGGATCAGTGCTCGTCGACACGAGAAAGCGCCGCAGCTGGATCAGGTGCAGCTTGTCGCGCTCCGCCATCAGCGCCTCGTGATCGGCGACGGCCGTGGGCAGGTTGCGGTAGTCCCGCGGCCGAGGCATCAGGTTGTCGAGCTCGCGCGCCTGGTGCTCCTGCTGCCGCAGCGCACCCCGGAGCCGGTCGAGCCGGGACGTAAGGCGCTCTGTGTTGCTGCCGGCGTCGGCAAGGATCGCGGTCGTGCGCTCGCGGAAGGCGGGCTCGAACATGTCCATGAAGGACTGTCGGTGGTCGCCCTCCAGGCTCATCGCGTCGGCCATCTTCTCGAGGTAGTGCTCGGCCGTCAGCGGCGGGCGCCCGTGAACCGCGATGTCGTCGGCGATCGCGCGGATCTTCTCCGCATTGGGTCCGGCGGCGAGTATCGCGCCGTGCAGACGGGCGACGATTTCCGGTCCCAGCCTGGAAGCCAGTTCGGGATTCAGCGTCTCTATGCGGGGAAGGAGACCGCGTGCCGTACCTTCAAACTTCCACGTCGCGTTGCGTGCCCGGCCGTACATCTCGTAGAAGGCGTGCATGCGCGCACCCATATCCCACCTTGATGTAATTTCGATGAACGGCGCCCAGTACCTGTTGGCAATGCCGAAGGTCTTGCTCTCGAAGACGGACGTAAACAGACCCTTTGCCAGATCAGGATCGTCTGCCATCTTCTTTACGAGATCGGCGGGAATGCCCATGTCCGTCAGCTTCGACCGCAGGCTGCCTTTTCCCACCACATCCAAGAGCTCTTTAGCGGTAGAGTTGTCGCCGACCATGAACTTGATCAGGTCTGGCGTGATCCCGTCTTCTACGAACATCTCGTGCAGATTCTTCTCAAAGAAACCCCGGCGACCCGAGGGGTCAAGCCAGTAGCGCGTACCCCGTCCAATACCGTAGTCCATAGCGAGCGTCGTGCCGTTGTTCGTAAGGTTCATCGCGGCGAAGCCCGGCCGATTCAGCATCGTCGTCGACAGTCCCCACTTCATCATGTTGGTGAACTTCTGCATGGGAGAGTGGGAGGGAATGAACCGCCCGACATCCCCCTCTTTGGTTGCCACTGTCTTCATAACGCCGGGAACACCGTGCCACCGCTGCAATGCCGGGTAAGCTACCTGATGCAGATCCTCTTGCAAAGCGTTTGCAAAGGCCCGCGCGTTGCGGTGCGTAGTACGAACCATCTCTTTCGCGGTATCTCCGCCCGTTCGGATCGCGTCGTCCCAGATTGTCTCGGTCTCTGCGATTCTCTTCGTCATCGACCGGAATCGGCGCATATCGACGCCTTGTTCTTTGAGCGCGCGGAAAAGAATCTGTCCTGTGCCGTTGCGGAAGGCATTGATAACGTTCTCCGGCAACTGCTTGATGTCCTGCGCGTCAACGGCGCGCATCAGCTGGATCACATCTTCCTGTGTGGGACTGGCCGCGGCCATTGTGTGAGACAGATGGTTGGCTACTTGATCCGCCTTGGCCTGCGGGGTCAGGCGGAACAGTCCCTTCATGTCGCGCCAGGACTTGATCGTACCCTCGACATCTTCCGCATCGATCTGATCTCTCCATCGGGCGATGGCGTTGTCGAAGATCTTCGTCTCGGTCGGGACGAACGAACCGAAAGTCAGCTCCGCCACCTTGTAGAGTGGTTTGCCCACGACGGGGATTTTGCTGAGGGCCTCTGCGGCGCGGACGCCGCCGGAGCCGAAGTGCTCCATGCGGATACCTTCTGAAAGACCGCGGAACCAGCTCGCGGCCAGACCTGTCTTGTAGACCTGCGCGCCTTTCTCGCCGGCCTTGAACAGCCTGCCGGGAACGGCGGGAACACCACCCAGCAACCACAGCGGGTTGAGGATCATCTTGCCGACGAGGTCTGGTACACCCCCCTCGTGCTCGGCCATCAGGTCGTCAATGGTCTTCTCGCCGGAGGCAAGCTGCTGCGACCACGCGTTCAGCTTGTCGTCGCCGTGCCACTTCCACCAGCCGGTCTGACCATAGGCTTCGTAGGTCAGCCGGCCCATTTGCCATCGTTCGGACAGCGAGAGATCGGAGTCGTAACCGTAGGAGAGAGTCGTGCCGAAGACCTGCTCCGACTTGTTGGCGCCCCACATCAAGCCCTCAAAAATCTTGCCGATCGGCTTGCCGGCGATGTCGATCGTGGCGGACATCGCGCGGCCGAGCAGACCCTTCGAGCGGACGGGCTCCCCTACCGACTGGCGGATCGATTCGTCGAACGCGGCCGTCATGAGAGACGGCTTGTAGGCGAACGCGATTGCCTGCTTGTCCTTGTCAGGCACAGAGGGATCGTCGAAGTAGCGGGACATCACCAGCGGGTCGAAGATAGACTCACCGTTCGCGACGTTGACCGGCTTCGACAGCTTCTTGTTGAGCGCAGTGGTGAACGGCCGCGGACCAAGCGGCTCGGCCGGACGCTTCCGACCCATCATTGCGAAGAGGTCGTACTTCGGCGCGTTTGGATCCGGCGCCGGAGAGGGCTGAGACGGCGGAGAAGCCGGCTGATCGGGAGGGGTGTTCGGGTCAGACAAGAGCGGACTCCTCCGACACTTGCGGCAAGAGATCCGGCGGGCGGTAGAGGCGCGAGATGCCCTCGGCCGCGCCCTCTGACTCACTCACGTTTCTGCTCTGCCGGATACAGCGGCCCTGCGCGACCATTTCAGCCTGGAACTGTGGAAGGCAATCGATGCAAAAATCTGTGAGGGGATCGTCGGTCGCCCGCCTCGTCGTTCGCGCACGCTCCCACTTCCCGAGCCACGCGGACCACTCGTCGTCGTAGGCGCAGTCGAAGATGTTCGGGGTGGAAACGTCCGGGAAGCGGCTCACGCGCACGGGTCCTCTCAAGCTAGACGGGGATGTATGTCGCACGTCACACATTCGATCTTCGAACGTACCCGCGGAACCCTCCCGGCTGCGCTCGGCCGGGACGCTGATCGAACGGCGTCGAGGAGTAGACGTCCTCCGGATCGACGTTCTTCGTCAGGAAGTCGAAGGCGGACAGCGTGGGCCGCACCGTCCGCAGTTGCATACGGTCCGTGGTCTGATCGAACTGCGGATATTGTCGACTTGCCGATGTTGAGGAACTCCTCTTTGAAGACGTTCGGCGCCTCTTCACCGCGGGTCTTCCGCGCCTCGATCTCACCCAGGTACTTGTTGAACAGATCAAACCTCCGCTCGGTGAGAACGGCGATGTTGGGTGCCTGTCCCTTCTGGGAGGTCTCGAGCTGGCGTGTGAATTGCGCGAGCGCCTTGTCGAACTCGTCCTGCGGATTCGTGAGGTCTCTCGCTACATCCTCGAACGGCTTGAAGCCGCCTTCGCCCGGCCCGGAAATCTTCGTCTCACTCTCGCCCGGCGGAGTCATCGCCGCGGGATCGTAGTCAGGGTTGCCGACCTTGAACGCCACCCGCTGCAACTCCGTAACGTCGTACTGCCCTGACGCGCCCACGGTGCGGATAGCGTCCTCGAGCGACATGCCCTCGTTCAGCTTCTCCTCCAGCTCTGCGATCATCTGGTCTTGGTCGGTGCCGGCCTGCGCCATGTAGCGGTCGCGCGCCGAGCCGTACTGCACGAGACCGGCGTTCTCCGACGCCTTGCCGAGCCGGTTCGAGAGGTCACGCGCACCGGAGACATAGAGACTCAGCGCAGTTTTCTCCCCAGCTGTATCGGGGCGCCTTCTCGACCGAGGCCGTCCAGTTCTGCCTGCCACTGGCTCGCCCAGCCCGCCGCGTACGCCTGTAGCCGCTGGAACACGCCGACGTCACTCACGCCGGTCGCGAGCAGGTAGTTGTACTGCTCCTCGATCGACTTGATGATCGCCTGCGGGTTGACCTTGATCGGATCGGCCATCAGAACGTACCTCGTGATGCGGCGGTCGCCGACATGTAGCCCAATTGCAATCTCACGCGGCGCCCCTTCTTGAAGGAATCTGACGCCCGGTGTTGGCGTGGTTCGGGTCGTCGCCGCGGGTGTATGCGCTGATCTCCGGCGTGCCGCTTGCCCCCTGCTCATGACCGCACTGGATGCAGACGAAGGAAACGAAGGCGCCGAGGTCTCGCTCAAGCGAGAGGTCGCCACCGCACCGATTGCAGCCTCTGAGACGCAGTGTCATGCCGGGAGACGTCCTTGGATCCTACGGCTGGTGTAGAACAGATGTTCTGTTCCAGTGTACCGCACGGGCAAGGCCGTTTTCGGAGACGGGTGTGACGCCGCCTGTCAACTTCGAGATGGGCTGCTCGGCGAAGTCACCGGCCTCGCCGGTTGTGTGGATTCGGCCGATACTCCCCTATGAGAGGATTCGTCCGTAGGTCCGCGCTTGGCGTGGGCGCACTTACAGCCGTTCTGGTCTTCGTCCTGCTCGCATCCCTCTTGGGGGCTTGTAGGGACGGGAAGCCGGCGGTGTCTCCAACCGCAACTCCGCCGGCCTGGTTCGCTGAGTGGGAGACCTCGGCAGCCGCGACTCGAAGTGCTGCCGGTATCGACAACCTCCTTGCGGGCCTGGCGACCAACGTTACCGAGAAGAGGGCTCAGACCGCCACGGCGACTGCCCTCACGCCGGCCCCCCGCAACTACCCTCCGGCGTACTACCCGAGACGCACGCCGTACGACCCGTACGACGATCCGCGACCCACGCGCACACCCTACCGCGCGCCTACGCCACGTCCTGCTCCCACGCTGCGGCCGTCGCCGTGTGTTCTCGATAGGGATCGACGCGACGGCTATGAGACCGACTTCTTGAGATGCTATTGGTGAGCGGTGCGCTGAGGGGTGTTCTCGTTCTAGCCGCTTGTCAAGCCGAGGAGAGGTCTCGTCCCTCGTCCTGTCTCCAGAACGATGTAGTGAAGCATCGAGGCACCGGCAGATCATGCGCCGTTGGCACACTGCGACGTCGCCTCTGACGATCGAAGCCGGGCGGCGTGATGTATCATCGACTCGTTCAACCAGCAGCGAGGGTTCCGGCGAATGGCTAAGGGCTTCCAGTTCGAGATGCGTCCGAGGCTGCTCACGAAGCACCTGGGCGCGGACCTCTACAAGACGCCAGCCTCAGCGCTTGCACAACTCGTTGACAACTCCCTCGATGCGGGGTGTACCAACGTCGAAGTGTCGGCCGTTCTCGACGACATGGGAACCGCGCTGCAGGCCACGATTGTCGACAACGGGAGCGGGATCTCTCCAGACAGATTGCATCATGCGTTCGCCGCAGTAGGCGAGCACTACATCGAGCCGGCTCCCCGTGACGCGATAGGTACAAAGGGGATCGGACGGTTCGCCGTGTTCAGGCTCGCCTATCGGGTTGCTTGGGATACCGTGGCGGACGCGCCCGACGGCAGGGTGCGGCAGCGCTGGGAAATGTTGACGGAGCAGCCCACTCCGTCACACATAGAGAAGATTCGCGCCGACGGAGAGCCCACCGGCACGAGGATCGGACTATTTCTTCACCAGGGAGACCCGAGCATCCAGACCCTGTTCCGGTCAACTCCGACGATGAAGAGGGAGCTGTTCGTCGCGTTCGCGGCCTACCTTGCGCGATATGAAACCAGCGTACGGATCGTGGTGAACGGCGAGCCAATCGCACTGCAAGACTATGTGATGGAGCGATCGTTAGAGCACATCGCCGAAAGCGAAGACGTTCCTGCCGCAGAACTCCACCATTTCCTGATGGAAGGCCGTGTCCAGCTTGAGTTCCCGAACACGTTGCTGTTCGCGACCAGCGGGGCGACTGTGAAGATCCAGAAGCTGGAGACGGATCCACTCCAAGGCCGAAAATATCTTGGGCTTGTCGACTCTCCGTATTTGGCCGACCTCACGAGCACCGGGAAATCTGACTTCGCTACCTGGGATGATCGCTTCAACGCGCTTGCGTCCGAAGCCGCCAGCCGTGCCCTGAAATACGTGGACACGAAGCGCGGAGATCGGGCGAAGACCTTCATCGAACAGGCGCGTGCCGAGTCCTTCTATCCCTACCGAGGACCCGCCGACACCCCCTTGCAGCGATACTCGCAGTCGCTCTATGACAGCATGCTGATCGCGCTCGAGGAGAGCACGAAGATTAGTGGACTGCCTCCCGCACAGAAGCGTCTCGTGTTTGCCCTAACTCATCGGCTGCTCAAGGGCGAAGACGATCTGGCCTCCGTGCTTACCGATGTGCTTGGTCTCGAGGGGGAGGAGATCAGCAAGTTCGCTGATGTGCTCCGTAGCACGACACTCAGATCAATGGTTGCGACGGCTAGCTTAGTAGTGGATCGTCTTGCCTTTCTCCGTGATCTGGACACCATCCTCTATGGCGCGCCGGCCAAGCACGTCCGCGAGCGATCGCAGTTGCATAAGATTCTCGAGGGCCATAGCTGGGTGTTCGGCGAGTCGTACAACTTGATGACGTTCCGACAAGCGCGTGAAGTCAATCCTCGACGAAGCGCGAACTAAGCTCGGTCTGGCGGGCGGGACGAGCGACGAATCCGTTGACACACTTGAAGTTGACGCAGAGCTGCGGCTCATACCGGATTTGTACCTCGTGCAGTCGAAGAAGGTAGAGGGACCAGACTACTTCCAGCACCTGATCGTCGAGATCAAGGCGCCGCGAGTTCGCCTTGCTCCGAAGCACATCGACCAACTGAAGCAATACGCGCGCGCCATCGTGCAACACCCCACGTTTGGCGAACGGAGTAACAACCATCACTTCCAGTTCGTGCTGGTCTCGTCTCAGGTCTCGGATCGCGTGAAGGAGGAGAACTACCAGAGGGACGAGCCGGCGGGGTTCATCGGCAAGCCGGCCCTGGGTCACTACACGGAACTGTGGGCCGTACCTTGGTCGCATTTCTTGGACGACAGGCGGGGCGAACTGGACTTCCTCCAGTCGCAGGTTGATCTCACGGCCGATCCAGACGCTCTCGAATACCTGCGCCGTCGAGTCCCTGACCTTATTCCCCCGGACGCCACCGACGCGACCCCTCACTGAGGGTACACATCTTCGCTCTAACCGAGCGCATTCAAGGCCGTCACCGCCTGCTCCAGATCCGCGGCCGTGACGTCCAGGTAGATCTGCGTGGTCGACAGGCTCGAGTGCCCGAGCAGCCGCTGGATCTGTCGCAGCGGCACCCCTCTTCTGCAGAGGTACGTCGCGTAGGAGTGGCGCAGCATGTGCGGCGTCACGCGGCAACCGACCGCGGGACTGACCTTCCGGGTGAAGATGTAGCTCACAGCCTCGCGATCTAGGCGACGGCCCCTTCGCCGCCCGATGAACAGCGGCTCCGTCGGCTTCCGCCCAGCGACAAGCACGCGGAGGTCCAGCGGAGCGGGAATGGGGACCACTCGGTCTCGGTCTCCCTTGCCCCGTATGCGGACCCTGGCGTGAGTAAGGTTGACGTCGCTGACGTTGAGCGAGCAGATCTCTGCGCGCCGAATCCCCGTAAACATGAGCATCCGCACGAGCAGCCGATCGCGATCGACCAGCTCCGCGTTCTCCGGCCCGTAGTCGGGCTTCCAGCCGTTCATCAGCTGTTCGATCGTTGCATCGTCGAGGGGGATCGGCAGGTGCTTGGAGCGGCGTCGGCGCCTCAAGCCGTGCCGCGGGATCGTCCTCGATAAGGCCCTCGTCGCACGCCCAGCGGAAGAACGCCTTCACGGCGCGGACCTTGTGATGGACGGTCGTGCGACAGCCGCGTTGTCCCGCTTGCCACGCAATGAGTTCTGCGAATGTCGGCCAGTGATCTAATCGGCGGATCTCGCCGAGGATCCCTGTCCACTTCTCGATGCTTCCCAGGCTGAGACGACGGCTTTGGAGGAACACGAAATACTGATCGATCGCAGAGCCGAG
The DNA here is from genome assembly GCA_963701135.1 of uncultured Chloroflexia bacterium. GTDB lineage: Bacteria > Chloroflexota > Dehalococcoidia > DSTF01 > JACRBR01 > CAYJMJ01. Next base: position 270,689 of record OY969567.1, on the reverse strand, counting down.
CGACACTTCCACACTCCTTCGATCGGCCCTTCCTCGGAGTGTGTTGAGCGATGGCCCGGACGTTCAGATGCTCTACCAACTGAGCTACTCCCGCTCGCTCACAGGGACGTTGTGATTCTAGCGTACATCCAGGCGATGGCGTAGCACGCGATGCTGGACTCTGCACGCGAGCGAGAAGCGCCTCACGCGCAGCGATGAGTTGGACGAGGGTGATTTCGATAGCGTCACCGCGTTGACGTTGCGATGCGCCGGTAGTACGTCAGCATGATCACGCCGCCGTCCGTCCTGTAGAGCCGCTCGCAAAGTGTGCGTTGCGGCGTGCGCCGCCGCTACCGCCCGCGCATGGCGCGCAGGGCCAGCGGGCGCAGCAGCGGATGCTTGCGGCGGCGCAGCGCCTCCAGCGCCGGCCGGTCGGCAGGGTACGCCAGCACGGTCAGCGCCCCGCGCTCCGGGACGATCGTCAGCGTGTGCCCATCGATGTCGAGCAACATCACGGCGCAAAGGTGGTCGCGCAGCTTCGCGACGAAGTCGCACGGCAGCAGCTCCTGGCTGTGCGCTTGCAGCGTCTCGCGGACGAAGTCCGTCGCCTGGGGCCGGTCGGCCGCCGCAACCTCGAACAGCAGCACCGCGAACGGCCGGCCGTGCTGCTCGGCACGCACGAGCTCGACTTCGAGCCGCGCGAAGAACTGCTCGGCGTCGCTCGCGGGCGACCGGGAGCCGCCGCCGCCGCTGCCCTCCTGCTCCTCGCGGTCGAGGAAGGTCTCGCCGGCACCGCCCCCCGCCTTGTTCCGGAGCCGGGCGCGCAGGTGTTCCGGCAGGTCTTCCCAGCGCCCCGGAAGCTCCACGACGAACGCGGTGGCGGGGACCGGCTCATCGAGCGAGGGCGTCACTTCGATCACCTCGCCGGACAGCGCTTCAACGATGGCGTAGAACGGCATCGGACCACAACGCCCGGGGACGGGCGCCCTCTACCTATAGCATCGGCAGACCGGCTCCGAGCCTGTCGGATCGGAGCCGGTCGCTCGATCCGCCCCGAGCGCCACCAGCGCCGTGTGCCGATCCGTACCACAGAGCCGAAAGAGGCCACGATGCCATCGCCAGTGTGTTTGATCTCGCTGCGGCCGTGAATCCGCGGCGCGTCACGCACGACGGCATCGTGCAGGTGCAAGACCTCCTGCGCGTTCGCGTCGCCGAGGCGGTTCGTTAGCGCGGTCGAAGCTTCCAGATCCGTGAGAAAGATCGCATGAACCGACGAGGCCATAGGTGCGTAGGTCTTCACGCCCAGGGACCGAAGCGCCGGCGCCGGCGCGCTACCAGTCCAGGCTGCGCGCGAACCGCCGCAGCGCGCGGCTATACGCCTCCGGCTCCTCGAGGTTTGCGACGTGCCCGGCTCCGCGGACGAGTTGCAAGCGCGCGTCCGGCACCGCGGCGAGGAAATTCAGCTCGCCGAGGCGGAACAGCGTGTCGCGTTCGCCGTTGAGGATGAGTACCGGGCCGGGGTACTCCTTCAGCTTGCGGCGGAAGTCCTTGCCGCGAAGCTGCCACAGCGCCGCCTGCATCGCATCGAAGAAGAACCCGGCCTCGATTTGCTCCCGGGCCAGATCGTCGCCGTACCGCAGCCGGAAGTTGATCTCGTTCACGAAGGTCAGCCAGCGGTCGCCGACCGCGCGCGTGAAGAGCGCGACCGTCGGTGGAATGACGGCGAGGACGCCGCGCGGGTTCGCGCTGCAACCCGTCAGCACGAGACCCGCGGCCTTCTGAGGCCACCGGCGCGCGAACTCGATCGCCACATAGCCGCCGAGCGAGACCCCGGCGATCAGCGCGCGGCCGCCCCCCTCCTCGTCGACGACGTCGCGCAGGCGCTCCGCCGCCACATCGAGCGAAAAGCGCGATGAGGCGAGCGCGCCATGGCCCGGCAGGTCCGGCGCGACGACGCGATACTCGTCCGCCAAGTCGCGCATCTGCGGCAGCCACTGCTTCCGCGTCACGCGGATGCCGTGGACGAAGACGATCGGGCGCCCCCGGCCGGTCCCGCAACGTCCACCGGCCGGCGCCCAGCCGGAGCCTGCTTCTCCGCAACCGCTGTCATGCTCGCTCGCCGCACCCTGTTGGCTCCTCGGCGCGACGCTCCTGCCACCAGTACGCATCGTGCCGGCAACGCGGCGATAGGGCCGAATGGAGGAGCTGGCGGCATCCGGCGCCGCATCCTGGTGACGGCCGGCTCTGGCGCCGCGGCCGCTCCGTGGAGAGAATGGACACGCCTATCGGGCGCGGATGAAAGGACGGAGCCATGGACGAGGTGCGGCACGCCGGACAGCAGACCGCGGGCGGCGATGGCGAGATCGTCGTCGTGCAGACGTTCGAAGAGACGCATGGATGGCCGGCGCGGCTGAGCGACGAGGAGCTGCCGCCCGCGCGGCTATCGCTGCTTACGCTGCTCAGGCTGATGGTGCTTCCCGCCTGCGAACTGCTCGCGTGGCCCCGCGTCCTCGTCCTCGATGCCCTGCTCGGGCGCAAGCCCGCGCCCGACAACAGCGCGTCTACCCACTGAGCCAGGGCGCCGCGAGCGCCGCGCACAGCACGATGCCGAGGATCGCCGCGTGCGAGAGCGCGCGCTCCCTGGCGACGATCGCCGCGCCGATGGCGGGCAGCAGGCGGCGCAGCGCACGGCCCCCGCTCCGATGCTCGAAGTAATCCGTCCGCACGCGGAGCCGGACTGTCGCTTCCGCCCTCATGCGGCACCGTCCGCCATGGGCCGCAGGGCGGCTGGCGCGGGGCGGGCCGCGGGCTTGCGAGAGAGACGGATAAACGTGGGCCGGAGGCGTACGGGCCTCGGCGCCGTGCCGGACGATTGGGAAAACATGTGGGCTCCTTCTGCGAGAAACCCAGTATGGGCGTCAGGGCGATGCGGGGGAGATCGTCGCGTCCTGCGCGGTATTGCATATCCATAACATTCGCGCCGCCGCACGCGCGCTCGCCCGCGCGGATGCCCGTGCTACGATCGGCGTATGAAGTTCGCCGTCGGCGCTGACGAATCCGGTGCCGCGCCCGACGCCGTCATCGAAGAATTGCGTCGCCGCGGCCACGCCGTTGAGCCGCTCGGCGCGCTCGCCGGGCGGCCGATGGGCTGGGCCGACTTGGCGCACAACGTCGCGCGGCAGGTCGCGTGCGGCGCCGCGCAGCAGGGTGTGCTGTTCTGTTGGACCGGGACCGGCGTATCGATTGCGGCGAACAAGGTGGCGGGCGTGCGCGCCGCACTCTGCTGCGACGCCGAGACAGCACGGGGAGCGCGTCGCTGGAACGACGCCAACGTGCTGTGCCTGAGCCTCCGCACGACGACGCCGATTCTCGCCCGCGAGATCATCGATGCGTGGCTCACCCCCGAGGGCGTCGACCCCGCCGAGGCCGAGCAGATCGCGCACATCGAACGGACGGAGTAGCGAGCGCCGCCTGTTCCTCTACAAGTTATTCCTGCCGGCGCGAACGCGTTGATGGCCCCGCCGCGCCACGCCTGACGCGCGCTACGGCGTGCAGGAGTGCGTGGCCATCATCGTCGATGCGACCTCGCTGCCGGTCAGCGCCTGGTCGTAGATGCGGACCTCGTCGATGTTGCCGTTGAACGAGCGGAAGTTCTCGCTGATGTACATCCAGCGCGCGATGTTCAGCTTGAATTCGGGCCTCGGGGTGATGATGTTCCCCGTCACGTTGACGCTCGCGTTGGCGACGCCGTTGACGTAGACCTTGATCGTCGAGCCGTCGTACACGCCGGCGACGTGCTGCCACTGGCCCTGCACGGGTGCCACCGTCGACTGCACGTAGTTGCGGCCCACGGTCGTCTGGACCGCGAACTCGAACTTCCCGTTCGCGGTCGCGTGCTGCAGCCAGAACTGCCCGTAGTCCACGGTCAGGTTCGAGTTGTTGGAGACGATGTTCGCCCAGCTATTGCCGCTGGCCGGCGCAATGCCCCAGCGCACCCATGCCATGACGGTCAATGTGTTCGTGAACGTGAGTTGCGGGGCGCCGAGGTTCAGATAACTGCTCGTGCCGTTGAACGCGCCATAGCGGCACGTTCCGGGGTCGCCCGGGAGCACCGGGCTCGCGTTCGATGTCAACGCGCCGTTCACCGCGGCGCCGTTCAGGCCGTTTCCGCTGGAGTCCCGGACCTCGCCGGCGGCGCCGTTCCACGTGGCCGATTCCATCATGTAGAAGGCGCGCAGCGCCGGCGTCGGCGCCGGCGTAGCCGTGGGGGTGTTCGTCGGCGTCGCCGTATTCGTCGGCGTATCCGTCGGAGCGCCTGGCGTGTTCGTCGGCGTCGGCGTGTTCGTCGGCGTGTCCGTCGGCCCGCCCGGCGTGTTCGTGGCCGTCGCCGGGTCTGTCGGTGTCGCCGTGTTCGTGGCCGTCGCCGTGTCTGTCGGTGTCGCCGTGTTCGTGGCCGTCGCCGTGTCTGTCGGTGTCGCCGTGCTCGTAGCTGTCGCCGTGTCTGTCGGCGTCGGCGTGGGCGTCGCGGCGCCACACCCGTGCGTTGCGGACATCGCCGCCCCGACCTCGCCCTGCGTCAGCGCCAGCGGGTAGATCCGCACCTCATCGATGTCGCCGTTGAACGACCGGAAGGCCTGGCTGTTGAACGCCCAGCGCCCGATGTTCAGTTTGTACGCGCTCGACCCCACCACGACGTTTCCCGTCAGCGCGACCGTCCCGCTCGCAGCTCCGTTCACGTAGATCTTGATCGCCGTTCCGTCGTACACACCCGCCACGTGCTGCCACTGCCCCTGCACCGGCGCCACTGCCAACTGCACGTAGTTCCGCGTGTTCGTCGTCGTCACCGCGAACTCGAAGGCCCCATTGTCCATCCGGTGCTGCAACCAGAACTGGCCCGCGTCACCCGCCGTGCCGGAGTTGTTCGTTGCGATGTTCGCCCAGTTGTTCCCCGTGCCGGGCGCGATGCCCCATCGCACCCACGCCATGACGGTCACTCCGCTCGTCAGGTTGAGCGAGGGCGCGCCCAGGTCAAGGTAGCTCGTGCTCCCGTTGAACGCGCTCGCGTACCGGCAACTCCCGGGGTCGCCCACGAGCGCGGGCGAGGCGTTCGCGGTCTGCGCGCCGCCGACGCTCTTCCCGTTCAGCCCGCTCCCGCTCCCGTCGAGCACTTCGCCCGCGGTGCCGTTCCACAACGTCGACTCCATCGCGTAGTACGCCGACATGCCGCTGGGCGTCGGTGTGAATGTCGGGGTGTTGGTCGGCGTCAACGTGGGCGTATCGGTCGGCGTGTCCGTCGCGGTCGCGGTCGCCGTGGCGGTGGCCGTCGCCGTAGGTGTGTCCGTCGGCGTCGCTGCCGGCGTGTCGGTCGCCGTCGCCGTAGCCGTCGGCGCCGGGGTGTCGGTCGGCGTCGCCGTCGGGGTGTCGGTCGGGCCGCCGGGCGTGTTCGTCGGCGTCGCCGACGGCGTATCGGCCGGTGTGGGCGTGGCGGTGGCCGTAGCCGTATCCGTCGCGGTCGGAGCCTCCGTGTTCGTCGCCGTCGCCGCCGGCGTATCGGTCGGCGTGAACGTGGCGGTGGCCGTAGCCGTATCCGTCGCGGTCGGAGCCTCCGTGTTCGTCGGCGTCGCCGTCGGCGTGTTCGTCGCCGTCGGCGTGGGCGTGGGCACGTCGATGAACGTCGCGGTGAAGGTCGCGTTCGCCGTCACCGTGATCGCGTGCTGCCGCGGCCCGCCGTCGGACCAGGCGCTGAACTGCACCGGCCCGCCCGCGATGTCCTGCGGCGACGGCGCGAAGATGACGTGTTGCGAGCCGCGCGGCGAGGTGCGCGTGAACGGCGCGACCTCGCTCGTGCTGTCCACGGTGAGGCTGACGCCCGCCCGGTTCGAGGCGTACGTGATCTCGACCGTGTTCGGCGTGATGCTGATCTTCTTCGTGTTCGTGAGGCCGCCGCTGTCGGTGGCGGTCAGGAAGATGTCGAAATACGTGTGGTCGCCATGGTCCGCCGCGTCGAAGGCCGCCGCCGGCCCGGTGGCAGTCAGATGCGGGTGCGCGTGGCACGTGAGCAGCGTCGCGTCGGTGCAGTGGTTCAGGACGACGTTCCACGAGAGGCCACTCCCGGGGATCGTCACGTCTTCGGGGTCCGTGCCCGCCCCGTCGAGCACGATGTGGTCGCCGGTATCGTAATGAGCTCCGGCGAGCGGCGCGTTGATGATCGCGGCCGGCGGCTGGTTCCCGACCTTGATCGTGATCGTCGCCGTGCTCGACAGGTTGCCGGAGTCGGTCACCTGGAGCGTGGCTGTGTACGTGCCGTCGGACGCGTACTGGTGCGTCGGATTGGCGGTGCTGCTGTGGGCTGCGCCGTCGCCGAAGTCCCAGTCGAAGGTGATCGCCTGGCCGTCCGGGTCGCTGGAGTTCGAGCCGGTGAACGCCACCGTCAGCGGCGCCAGACCCGCCGTCTTGTCCGACGTCGCGACGGCGGTGGGCGGGCGGTTGCCGCTGAAGAACGTGAGGTGCCGCAATTCACCCACGTTGATCGCGATGTAGTACACGTCGCCGTCCGGCCCCGTCTCGATGTCCACCGGGCCGTCCGCGGCGTCGGTGACGAGCTTGAGGCTGCCGCCGGCCATCTGGTTCGAGCCGTCGAGCTTCATGACGTTGATCGTGCTGCTGGGATAGTCGCCGAACCAGTACGCGTTCTGGAACGGCGCGCCGTAGCTGTTGGCGCCGGTGAAGCCGCCGCCGGTGATGGACGCGCCGTTGGGGTACGAGTGGTCGTACGTGTAGATCGGCGCCGTCACGCCGCCGGCGCCGTACAGCGTTGTGCACTGCGCGTACGCCGCGTAGCCGGGCTGCTGGCCGAGGCCTTCGTAGCACGGCCATCCCAGGTTCACGCCCCTGGTGACGACGTTCACCTCTTCCCACGCATCCCAGCCGACGTCGCCGCTGAAGATGGCGCCGCCGCCCGGCTTGAAGTTGAATCGGAAGGCGTTGCGCACGCCCCGCGCCCAAACCTTCGCCTGCGTCGCACTCAGGTTGCCCTGGTAGAACGGGTTGTCGGCAAGCCCCTGGCCGTTCGCCGGGTTGATGCGCAGGATCTTCCCGGAGTAGCGCGTGACATCTTGCGCCCGCAGCGCCCGCACGTCGACGCTGTAGTAGCTGGCGCCGTCGCCGACGGCGGCATACAGCATGCCGTCGGGCCCGAACTTCAGGTTGCCGACGGTGTGGCTATCGTGGTCCGATGGAATGCAGTCCGCGTCCAGCGGCCAGTCTTCGCACGAAGGCTGCGCCGGCGTGCCGACGACGCTGCCGGCCAGCACCAACTTCGACGCCGCGTTTGCGACGTCGCCGTTCGCCGTCACGCGGATGATCTGTGCGGTCTTCAGCCCGGAGATGTCGGCCGGATTGTTGTCGTAGGTGTACGAGAGATAGACGTAGCCGTTGGTCGCAAAGTTCGGGTCGAGCGCCATCCCGAGCAGACCGCGGTCGTGGTAGTCGTTCACGTTCGGCACGACGTAGAACGGCGCCGGCAGCAGCACGCCGTTCTTGAAGATGCGCACCGTGCCGTCCTTCTGGGCGATGAAGATGCGGCCGTCGGGCGCCAACGCGAACACGGTGGGCAGGATCAGCCCCGACACCACCGTGTCCGATGACGAAGCCGCCGAGTCCGGCTTGTAGACGGCCGAAAACTGCATGAGGGCGTCCCACTCCGCGTCGTAGTACTCGACGACGACCGTGTGCGGGCCCGCCGTCATCTGCACGAACGCGGAGTGCGGCGTCGCCGCCTGGTCAATCCAGTAGTTCAGCACGAGCTGCCCATCGACGTACACGCGCGCGCCGTCGTCGCTCGTCGTGGTGAACTGGTACGGCCCCGCCTGGAAGTCCATCGTGCGCGTCCAGCGCGCGCTCCAGAAGTCGTTGGGCACGCCGGCGCCGGGCGAGCCGAGCCCCCAGTCGAAGTTGATGTCAGCGTCCGTGCGGGTCAACACCGGGCTGCCTGTCAGGTTCTGGTTGTTGAAGTACTGCGCGCTCCAGCCGCCGCTTGGAGGCGGCAACACCGCGATCGTCAGCTTCGCGACCGCGTCCCACTGCCGGTCGTAGAACTCGACCAGCACGGTGTGCGAACCCGTCGTGATCGCGTAATCCGCCGTGTACGTCGTCGCCCCCTGGTCGATCCAGGCGTCGATGATCCTCGTGCCGTCGACGTACACGCGGATACCGTCATCGGCGGTCGCAGTGAAGCGATGCGTGCCGGCGGCGTATGTGTCGGTGCGCGTCCAGTTCGCGGAGAAGTTCGCGTTCACGCCCGTCCCGGGAGAGCCGGGCCAGTTGAAATCAAGGTTCGCGCCCTCATCGCGCGTCAGCGCCGGCGTGCCCGTCATCGCCATATTGTTGTAGTAGTTGCCGGTCCACGTGCCGTTCGCCGCCTCGGCCCGATCGCGTTGCGCCGGTGCGAAGAGCGCCAGCGCGACGAGCGCGGCCGCGATGATCAGCGCGAATGGCCGGACGCGTGTCATGTGCGTGGTAGTCCAATCTTTGAACCGGGGGGATCAGCGTGTGTGCGCGGGCGAAGGCGTCAGGGCCTGCCTGGCCCGGAGCGCTGTTCACTCCACGGGTGCGCTGCGCCAGACCCCCACGCTGGCAGCGCCGGATGCGGGGCGGTTCCGATCCTATGTTACTTGGCACGCAGAAACAAGATGACTTGCTCATTTCAAAACGTCCCCGTCAAGCATAATCGTCAATTCCTTACGCACGTCAGCGCCCGATCGAGCGAGATCGAGGTGGCGAAGGCCCTATGTCAAGCGGATGAACCGCGCGGCGGCGGGGATTGCGGGCGTCTTACTTTTTCCGGCCGGCCTTCTTGCGCAGCCGCTTGAGGACCGCGTTTCGATACACGGCGCCGGTCGTCGCGCCGTGCTTTTGCATGCGCTCGCGGTTCGCCCGGCGCCGCTGCTCTCGACGCTCCGCGCGTTCGTCGCGCGGCGGCTCGCCGTTCATTTGAACCGCGCGAGAAACGCCTCGTCGCCCTCGTACAGGTCGATACCGTCGTTCACGCGATCGCGCAGCAGGTGGCGGCTGTACAAGTGCTGCCCGCTCAACTCCTTCGCCTCGTCGGAGCACAGGTAGATCGCCGCCTGGCCCATCGCCTCCGGCCGCTCGAGCATCGGTCCGACGGACGTCATCGTCTCGTCGAGCCGGTAGAACAGCGTGCCGGGCGTCGGCACCCAGCCGTACGGCGACAACGCGAACACGCGGATGTTGTGCTCGCGCTCCTCCGCCGCCAGCCCCTTCGCCAGCTCGCGCAGCGCGTGCTTCGTCAGCGCGTACGAGATGTTGCCCGCGCCGTCCTGGTCGGCCGCGATCGACGAGATGTTGATGATGACGCCGCCGCCTTGCTCGATCATCCGCGGCAGCACCGCCTTCGAGCACGCGATGGCGCCGCGCACGTTCACGCGCCACATCAGGTCCCAGCGCTTGAGCGGCATGTCAACGAGCTTCGCCGGCGCCATGATCCCCGCATTGTTCACGAGGATGTCAACGCGGCCGAATTCCTCGAACGCGCGCTGCACCATCGCCGCGATGCTGTCTTCGTCCGTGACGTCGCACTTCACGGCGATCGCGCGCACGCCGAGCTTCCGCAACTCCGCCGCCGTCTCGCCGATCGTGCCTTCGAGCCGCGACTCGCCCGCGGCCTCCGTCCGCGCCGCCACGACGATGTCGCAGCCCTCGTTCGCCAGCTCGACCGCCATGTACTCGCCGACGCCGCGGCTCGCGCCCGTGACGATCGCGACCTTGCCTTCAAGCTTCTTCATGCGCCCCCTCCGTGGTCAAATCCGCGGCCCGCGCCGCTGGTCCGGCTCTCTCCCGCCCGCGAACTTAGGCTTGTACTCCGGCTCCCGGCCCGCCATCTGGTCGCGATGCATGCGGTCGTGCCGGTAGTACGAGCGCAGCCACTGCATCACCGTCAGCGTGCCGAACATCGGCTGCGTCGCCGTCCGCTCGAACTGCTCCGGCGTCATCGACCGGATCAGCGCCAGCGTCGTCGCGCGCTCCGCCCGCAACTGCGCCGTCAGCTCCGCCACCTCGTGCCCCTGCGCCTGCGGCAGGCCGATGCCCGGCCGTGCGCCGCGCACGTTGCCGACGTCGGCGCCGTCCTCGGCCAGGGCGTGCTCGACCCAGGCACGGTACGCCGTCTCCATCTCCGCCAGGTGGGCGAGCTGTTCCTTCGGCGACCACTGCGCTTCGCCCTCGCCGCCGGGCGGCGCGAAGCTGGCCTGCTCGTCGGACAGCGCTTCCGCCTGCTGGAGGAGGGCCTCCCGCTCCTGCGTCATCTTGTCAAGTAGCTCCTGGATCGCTTCCCGCGTCGCCATATCGAACCTCCGCCTCGGCGCCAATACCACCGATGGGCAGTAACGTCGCCCGGTCTCGCGGCGTTCTACCTGTGTCAAGCCTAACGGAGAAGACCATGGCTAAACGAGACCCCCAGCGCACCGAGAAGCTCCGCATCGCCGTCCGCTACCTGCTGGAGCGGGGCGGGCTGGCCCAGGGCAGCCAGTCGAGGCTGGCGGAGCACTTCAAGGTCTCGCGGCAGCGGGTCCACCAGATCGTGGTAGAAGAGCGGCGTCACCTCCCCGTCCAGGGCGCGAGCGAGCAGCCGCAGCCGGCCTCGCGCGCGTCCTAGGCAGCGCCGTCAGGGTCCATCAACCAGGGGCATAGCCGGGAGAGACGGGAACACATGGCGAAGCGCGACCCACAACGGACGATGAAGCTCCGGATTGCGGTGAGGTACCTGCTGGACAGGGAGTGCCTGGCGAAAGGCAACCAGTCCCGCCTCGCCGAGCACTTCAAGGTCTCACGCCAGCGCGTGCACCAGATCGTCGTCGAGGAGCGCCAGCGGCCCCGCCAGGTGACCGCGGGCAACTGACGTCTGGTCATTAGTTACTCGTGACTGGTCTCTGGTTGGCCGACACGCGGCACTACCGCCACGAATGCACGAGCCCCTTCGACATCGAAGGGGCTCCTCTCGTGTCGAAGCATGGGTGCGCGGCGCACCAAGGCACGGCGCGCCGTGCCCCTACCATCAACTACCACCTACCGTCAGGTGCCGCTGCGGATGAGTTCCATCGCGTCGTCAAAGAGCTTGCGCTGCCGCGCAACGTCCGCATCGGTCCACGCAGCGGGGTCTTCTTCGTAGCGCGCAAGTCCGGACTTGGACTTCATATCGACGAGGATGTCACGCAATTCGAGCAACCAGGCGAGCCTCGTTTCGTCGTGCAGCATCGTCAGCCATGCCTCGCGGTCGCCGTGGCTTCTGGAATGGACGTCGCAGGGCGCAAGGACGCCGCGCTCGACATGGTGCAGCGCGGCGTAATGCAGGCTCACGATCTGCCAGTTCCGCAGGGCGCCCTGGTGAAGCAGCAGCGAGGCCAGGCGCTCAGCCTCGCCGGCGAGGGCCTCGTGAACATTGGGGTCGCAGTCCGGCAACGTGGATCAGATGGCCGGCGCCCGGTTGAGCAGGCGCTGGACTGAAGCTCTCCCGAGGTCGTCCGGATAGAGGACCACGATCTCGAACCCGAGATCGCCGAATCTGCGCACGAGTTCCGTCTGCGCGTCCGCCACTTCGCGGCGAAGCGCCGCGTCAGCCAGCGGCACGTATGCGGTGATGCCGTCCACTTCCTTTTCGACGTGTACCGCGATGCCGCGCTGCTTGAGGCGCACGGCGAACAGCTTGAGCTTGTCCTTCATCATCCGGCACACGACGGCCTGCAGTTGGAGCCAGATTCCCGACTCGGTCAATCCCAGGCCTCCCGGCGCGCCTCGCCTTGTCCCCTCGCTTCCCGGATTCGCATCCGGCGGCGCGGCGTCATGATCGTTCTCGCCAGTAGCAGGATCGGTCTTCAGGCCGGTCCCCGCCATTACCCGCCTCCCTTCGTTTGGCATGCCCGCTCCCTGATCGCCAAGGCGACTGGCGCCTCATGCGTAACGCCTGTGCACATCAAAAGGTTAACGCCGCGCCGACGAGGGCACGGCGCACCGTACCCCAACCTCCAACCTCCAACCTCCAACCTCCAACCGCCAACCTCCAACCTCCAACCGCCAACCGCCAACCTCCAACCTCCAGCCTCCAGCCTCCAACCTCCAACCTCCAACCTCCAACCTCCAGCCTCCAACCTCCAACCTCTAACCTCCAAAACCCAAGCGCGCGGCCGTCGCCATCGCGAACAGGTCCGTCATGCCGGCGATGTAGTCGGCGATGCGGCGCGCCAGCGGGTCCTCCGGCCGCGTGTATTCCGATGCCGCGAACTCGTCCGGGTGGCGCATGAAGTGCTCCCACAGGAACTCCAGCACGCGCCGAGCACGCGCCGCCTCGGCCAGCCGCTCCTCCCACAGGTACACGTTCTCGAACAGGTACTCCCGCAGCTCGTCCGCCGCCGACGCTGCTTCCGCGCTCATGGCGATCTCGCCGGCGGGCATACCGTCGATGCCGCGCGGCTGCATCGCCACGTCCCACGACGCATCGACGATGTCGCTGACCAGCGTGTCGATGCGTTGCGAGTGCGTCTCGCCGAGCACGCGGCGCGCCTCCCGCGGCAGCTCCTCCTCCCGCAGCAAGCCCGCGCGCACCGCGTCGGCGATGTCGTGGTTGAGGTACGCGACGGAGTCCGACAGCCGCACGATCTGGCCTTCGAGCGTCGATGCGAGCGGCGCGCCCCACTCGTCGGCCGACCAGTAGCGCTCGTCCAGCTCATGGAAGATCCCCTCGCGCGGCTTCGAGTGCTTCAGGATGCCCTCGCGCACCTCCCACGTCAGGTTCAGCCCGGCACCCGACGCCTCCAGCAGGTCGACGATGCGCACGCTCTGCTCGTTGTGGCGGAAGCCGTCCGGCAGCAGGTTGCCGAGCGCCTGCTCGCCCGCGTGGCCGAACGGCGTGTGCCCCAGGTCGTGGCCGAGGCCGATCGCCTCGGTCAGGTCCTCGTTGAGGTTGAGGGCGCGGGCGATCGTGCGCGCCACCTGCGCCACTTCGAGCGTGTGCGTCAGACGCGTGACGTAGTGGTCGCCCGCGGGGGCGATGAACACCTGCGTCTTGTGCTTGAGCCGCCGGAAGGCCTTCGAATGGACGATGCGGTCGCGGTCGCGCTGGTACTCCGTGCGCATGTCCGACGGCGGCTCCGGCCGCAGCCGCCCGCGCGTCTCGACGACGCGCATCGCCGCCGGCGCGAGCAGCCGCTCCCGCTCCTCGAGCCGCTGCCGCACGGATTCATGGGGCCGCATGGCGCGATTGTAGACGCGGGGGTCGGCGGCGTCGAGCCACGGCTGCTGGCGGGCCAAGAAACACAAAATCCGCCAAACTTGACATGATCTTGACAGGAAGCGACCCATTTCCGTTGACATCTGATTGGAGTCAGCGGATCATCGCGAGTGACATACCCCCGCAATGTTTCCGTTCGGATAGGTGGGGCCGGGCGGATCGCGATTCCCGCGGCCCCACCGCGCAGTCTTGCGGCACCGTCTTCGTACGGCGTCTTTCGGGCGTTCGTACGCCACGGCCGGCGATCAGCCAGTAAGGAGAATGTCCCATGAGTAAAGGATTAGCGAGGGTGCGGCCGCCGGGGCTGCTATCGCTGGCTATCGCGGCGCTCGTCGTCGCGTTGCTCGCGATCGGCAGCTTCGGCTCACCCGAAAAGGCGAGTGCACACGCGGGGAGCGGCATCTCCAGCTACCTGCACGTGTGCGTGAAGCTCGATGATGGCAAGCTCGTCTTGCGGTGGGCATCGACGAACCCCTCCGCCGGTTGTCCGCTCCTGCAGATCCCATTGCACCTGCCGCTGGGCCTGACCGCAGGCCCGACTGGCCCAACAGGACCGACTGGTCCTGCTGGTCCTACTGGACCGACGGGCGCCACGGGTGCTGCTGGCCCGACGGGTGCTGCTGGCCCGACGGGTGCTACTGGCGCCAACGGCGCCAACGGCAACAATGGCGCCAACGGCAACAATGGCATCAATGGCATCAATGGCACCAATGGTGTCGACGGCGCTGACGGCGCTACCGGCCCCACTGGTGCTACCGGCGCTGCTGGCCCGACCGGCCCCACCGGCCCGACGGGTGACACCGGCCCGACCGGCCCGACGGGCGACACTGGCCCCACCGGCCCCACGGGCGACACCGGCCCGACCGGCCCGACGGGTGACACTGGCCCTACCGGCCCCACGGGCGACACCGGCCCTGTCGGCCCCACTGGCCCGACGGGTGACACCGGCCCTGTCGGCCCCACTGGCCCGACGGGTGACACGGGCCCGACCGGCCCCACCGGCGACACTGGCCCCACCGGCCCCACGGGCGACACCGGCCCGACCGGCCCGACGGGTGACACTGGCCCTACCGGCCCCACGGGCGACACCGGCCCTGTCGGCCCCACCGGCCCGACGGGCGACACCGGCCCTGTCGGCCCCACCGGCGACACTGGCCCCACCGGCCCCACGGGCGACACCGGCCCGACCGGCCCGACGGGCGACACCGGCCCTGTCGGCCCCACTGGCCCGACGGGCGACACTGGCCCTGTCGGCCCCACTGGCCCGACGGGCGACACGGGCCCGACCGGCCCCACTGGCGACACCGGCCCGACCGGCCCCACTGGCCCGACGGGCGACACCGGCCCTGTCGGCCCCACCGGCCCCACGGGCGACACCGGCCCGACCGGCCCGACGGGTGACACTGGCCCTACCGGCCCGACGGGCGACACTGGCCCCACCGGCCCGACGGGCGACACTGGCCCGACCGGCCCGACGGGTGACACGGGCCCTGTCGGCCCGACCGGCCCGACGGGTGACACCGGCCCGACCGGCCCGACTGGCGACACTGGCCCGACTGGCGACACCGGCCCCAACGGCCCGACGGGCGACACTGGCCCGACGGGTGGCACCGGCCCGACGGGCGACACTGGCCCCGCCGGCCCGACGGGTGACATCGGCCCGACCGGCCCGACTGGCCCGACGGGTGACACCGGCCCTGCCGGCCCCACCGGCCCGACGGGTGACACGGGCCCCGCCGGCCCGACGGGTGCTACCGGCCCCAGCGGCCCTATCGGGCCGAGCGGTCCTTCCGGCCCGAGTGGCCCGACCGGCCCAACGGGTGTTACCGGCCCAGCGGGCGCCGGCCTCAGTTCGACCTCGAACACCGTTGCGACTTCAGAAAGTAGAACCCTCGGCACTTATGGTGCCCTCACCACGGCGGGACCGGTGGTCACCGTCACCACTTCGACGAGCGCGATCGTCATCCTGACATCTCGGATCTCGATCGCCGGGGATTCCGGTGACGGGACTGAGCAGGGCTTCATGGGCTTTGCCATCAGCGGGTTGACCACCGCAGCGGCGAGCGACGCGCGGGCCCTCATGCTGGGATTAATTGGGAGCTCCACCGGAGCCGACACCAATCTCGGGCAGGCGAGTGCGATGTACGTCGTGACCGGGCTCACTGCCGGGAGCAACACGTTCACCGCGAATTACAAGAGCAGCGGCGGCAATACTGCGACCTTCGCTGAGCGAAGCATCATCGTGATCCCGCTGCCGTAGCGAACGAACCGAGGACTATCAGACGGAGGGGTGGGTGACGAGCTCACCCCTCCGTCATTGTCTGCGCCGACCCGTCCAGTGGCCTAACCTCGGCCGAGCGAGCGGGAAGCGGTGCTGGGACTCAGCCTCGATCGCGGGGGCGCGGCGCTACTGTGGGGTAAGGGCGTCGCCAGCGCGCCGCGCGGGCCAGCCGCGGGCCGGCGAGAAGCGCAAGCAACAGCAGGAACAGCGTCGCGAAAGACAGCCCCGTCGCCAGCGTCCTGACGCGCGTGCTGCCGAACTCGGCCTGGACCGTATGACGCCCGGGCCCCAACGTGAACTCCATCACGCCCTCCGGGTTGTCATGGTCGATCGCTCGCTCTTTGCCGTCCACGCGCAGCACCCATCCCGGAAAGTAGAACGTGTTGAGCCGCAAGCGCGCCGCGCCGGTGACATCGACGGCGAATGAGCTTCCGTTTGGCGAGATGTGCTGACTGTCGATCCGCCCGGTCCCGGCGACAAACTCCAGGCGTGACTTCGCCTGCGTGGCGGGCTCTGTCCGCACCCAGATGGGCACGAGTATCCTGTCGGCCGTGTACTCGAATTTTCCGGCGGCGATGCCCATGCGGCTGTAATCGACGGTGTCCGCCGCCAGCGATCGCGTGCCCCTTGCGTGTGAGAAGCCCGGGATCGCAACCGCGCCGACAAGCAGCACGGTCAGGCCGTTGGCGAACCAGCCGGGACGCGTCCTGAACAACGCAAGCGGCAGGCCGCACAGGAACGCGCCGCCCAGCGCGATCAATGTGTGGAAGCGCCAGGGGAACTGAATTTCGCTGAGCAGAGGCAAGCGGTCCCAGAACACCTCCGAATGGTCGTTGGCGAAGAACACAGAGATCAGGATCATCGCAATGAAGAAGAGTTGAGCCTGGCGGACGCTCGCCCAGCTCGTTCGTCCGGGCCGCAGCGCGGTGACTGCGGTGATCGCGATGCCCGCGGCGATCATCAGCAGGTTGACCCGGGCGATCGGAAATCCACGGTGGCGTTCCTGTTCGATGAACCAGTCGGCGTCTCTGAAGTAGAGGTGGTAGTCGATGCCGGACCATGCAAGGTGCACGAAGTCCCTTTCGGCTAGGGCCGGCAGCCAGAAGAACGCGGCGATGCCGAGGCCCGCGGTGATACACGCTGCACCGCGCAGGAAGCTGAGCGGGCTTCTCTTCCACAGGGCAAGACAGGCGATGAACAGAATGAAAAACGGCAGCGCAATGAGCGTGATGTTGTTCGTGGCGAGCATCAGAAGCGCGAGCGCTACGCATGCCGTGAGCATGAAGCGGCGTTTGCCGCTTTCGATGAATAGATACAGGCTCCAGAACACCAGCGGCATGAACGCAAAGGACGCGAAGTCCCCCACGGCGTGGCGGTTGTAGACGGTCTGAAGAAGCCACGAATTGGACAGGTAGGCGGCGCTCGAAACCAGCCCGCCTCGAGCGCCAAAGAACTCGGACGCAAGCAGGTACATGCTCAGGCCCGCCGCGATCAAGATTGCGAACAGGGCCAGGTCATCGGCCGCGACGATGCCGAATCCGAGAGCATGGAAGAACGCGGCGACATAGTAGAACAGCGGAGGGTAGTAGTTGAACGTCGGCTGACCGTAGCCGGCGTCCAGATCCGGCGCCCAGCGCGGGAACAACTGGCCGGAGCGCAGGCCCTCGTACATCTCCGTTATGCGCGGGAGATGATGATGGGCGTCGTGGCCGGGAATAAGTTCAAGCCGGAGCAGGGGCAGACCCAGGAGAAACGCAATCAGCACCACGAAGCTCAGCGGCGCAAGGCGCGACAGCAGCGCTCCCCGTGCGCGAACGGCGGACCTGACACGCTCCGAGAATCCGCTGATGAGGCTGCTCGCGCGCATCGCGGGCCCACGCGCGGCGGGCGGCGGCCATCGCAGGTTCCGGCGGCGCGCCGCGCGCGCCAGCCGCGGCCCGGCGAGCTCGGCGACGCCGATCGCCGGCAGCATCAGCAACCCCAGCGCGAGCAGGAGCCGACGGTAGCGCTCCGGCCGGTACACCATGCGCACCACGTGGCGGCCGGGGGCGAGCTTCACGCCCAGGTAGCTCGGCATAAGCATCACGGTCTTCGCCTCGCGCCCGTTGACGTACGCGTGCCAGCCGGGGTGGTACGTCTCCTTCAGCATCAGGAAGCTGCTCCGCGCCACGCTCACGTTCGCGACGTACGAGTTGTTGTAGACGCGCTCCGACGTGATCGCGCCGCGCGGCGCGCTCTCGCCGAACGGCATATTCGCCAGGACGGCGGGCGAGTTCGGCAGCGGCTGCGGGTAGACGCCAGGGCCGCCGTCGCCCTCGAATAGGATCTGCGGGTGCTGCCCCTTGCCGGGCAGCCCGCTCGCGAGCCACTTCGAGGCCGCCCGGTAGAAGCTGTTCCGGTCGCCCCGGAAGGCGACGCTGGAGTTGACCAGGCCGAAGTAACCGCTCGTCTCGACGCGGTACAGCCGGTGACGTCCGAAGTCGCCGATCGGCTGCACGAAGTCGGGGAACGTCCGCGTCTTCGGCGCGACGACGTAGCGGATATTGAAGAGGTCATACTGTTCCGGCCGCGTCTCGTCGAACAGCGCCTGGATGTCGCTGTTGACGGAGAACGGGAAGTAGAGGTAGCCGATCATGTCGAAGCCGGCGCTGTTGAGCAGCGCGGACATCGGCGCATCGCCCACGCGGTAGTCCTTGCCCCATCTCCCGGCGAGGCCGGCGTAGACGCGGCCGGGCGGCTGGCCGCGCAGGGCGGCCGTCAGCGCGTCGAGGTCGCGCTGCTCGCGCTGGTAGGCGCGCTCGCCGCTGTGCATGAAGGCGGCGTTGGACTCCAGGTAGTCGCGCCGGTCGCTGTAGACCGGGAACAGCACCAGCGCGGTGATCGCCACCGGCGCGAGGAGATACCAAACACGCTTGCGGGCGAGCGCCCAGCGCCACGGCATCGTCAGGCCCAGCCCCATCAGCATAATCCCGCCCAGATGGACGCCGGCGATCAGGCGGTGCAGGTAGAAGTTGACGTTGAGCGTCGCGAGGTCGATCAGTACGCCCCACGTCGGCCGTCCGAAGTACATCAGCAGCCACAAACCGCCGAACGCGGCGGGTATGCGGTAGCGCTCGTCGCGCCAGCGCCACGCGCAGAGCAGCGCGCCGGCGCCGGCCAGCAGCGTCAGCGACGGGAAGCGGCCGTGGTCGAAGATCCGGCCGCCGAAGAGCGCGCGCAACGTCCATTCGTAGCCGAAGGCGTCGTACTTGCTCTGCTCCTCGAAGACGCTGCGATTCAGGTACGCGTTGTCGAGCAGCACCGGGACGATGAAGTACGACGTGACGATGCCGGCGAGCGCGAGCACCAGCGCCAGCCGCTTGCCGCGCCGCCACACTTCGGCCGGCGACGGCCGGAGCAGCGCGAACAGCACGAGCGAGACGAGCGCGATGTAGCCGAGCACCAGGTGCGAGAGCACGACCGCGGCGACGAGCAGCACGGACCAGAAGTAGCCGCCGCCGTCGCGCAGCGTCCTGTACCCCTGCGCGAGCGCGGGCGGCAGCAGCACCATGCCCCAGAGCTGCGTGTACATGCCGTAGCCCAGCCACACGTAGCTCTCGTCGTCGAAGCCGAACAGCCCCTTTGTCGCGAGCAGGGGCGCGACCAGCGCGCTCAACGCGCCGGCGATGGGCGAGAAGCCGAAGCGGCGCATCGACCAGTAGATCGAGAGCGGGAAGGCGGAGAGCAGCAGGTAGCTCGTCCAGTTGTAGACCGTCTCGACGCCCACGCCGCGGAACACGGCGGCGAAGAGCGCGGGCGGCAGAAACGGCAGGTGCTGGTAGTAGTGGAACAGCGGGTAGCCCGTCGTGACCGGCGCGAACCATGGGTCGGTGGGGTCCTGCCCCGCGTGCAGCGCCGTCACCATCCGGCGCAGCGACAGCACGTGCAGCACGCCGTCGTGCAGCTTCGGGACGTCGATGCCCACCTCGGGGTACAGGTACCAAGCGTTGAAGGCGACGGCGAACGTGACCAGCAGCCAGGCGAGCACGCCCTCGCGGTCGGTGGGCACGAGGCGGCGCACGATGCGGCGCCACAGCGGCGGGCCTGCCGGGACGGAGGGCGGGGCCTCTGCCGTCACTCTGCTGCCTCCTGCGCGGCCGGGCGCGCGCTCAGGCCGTTGGCGTCATGGCGTCGCCGTCGCGACGGCGACGGCCGTGGCGGAAGTGGCGGGCGTGGCGGAAGCGGCGGGCGGGCCGCCCGCGCTGGCGGTCGGCGTCAGCCGGGCGGAGAGCTTCGGGTCGATCTCCGTCGCCTTCTTGATCTCCGCGGCGCCCTCGTCCGCCGCGCCGTTGGCGATGAGCAGCAGGCCCAGGTTCAGGTGCGCGCTCGCCATATTCGGCTCCGCCGCGATCGCCTTGCGATAGAGCGCGATCGCATCGACCGGGTAGCCGGCGGCGACGCGCACAATGGCCAGGTTGTAGAGGGCGTTCGGGAAGTTGGGGTCGATGCCGAGCGCCAGCCGGTAGTTGTTCTCCGCGCCTGCGTTGTTGCCGGCCGCCTGGTCAATGACGCCGAGGTTGAAGTAGGCGAACTTGTTCTGCGGATCCTTCTCAAGCACCTGGCGGTAGGTGGCCGCCGCCAGGTCGAGCTGGCCATCGACGTGCTGCTGCAGCCCCTGGTTGAGCAGCTCGTTGGCCTGCTCCTGCTTCGACTTCCCGCCGCCGCAAGGGCCGAACGCGACGGAGGCCACAGCGAGTACGAGTACGAGTGCGGTGATACGCTTCATGGCAGACCCTCTCGATCCTGTCGATCCGGACGTATGCTGTATCGGCAAAACGCGCCCGCCCGTGCAGGGTCACACTCGCAGACGATCTATTCACTGCGGCCGAGCATACTGATCGCCCGCCGGGCCCGTCAAGTTCTGGATTCGGCGGGCCGGCGCGGGCCAGGTTCTCGGGGCCACGGTTGCGGGACGCTAACAGGCTGCTGAAAAAGTCGCCGGACGGCGTCTAAACGTCGATACGGAGCGAGTTGAATCTACGAACGCGGGCTGAAAGCCCGCGCCACGAGAACAAGAATCGGTTTTCAGCACCCTGCTAACGCGCCGTCCCGGGCGGCATTGCCGCTCGCTTGCACCCACACGTATCCGGCGCTAGATTAGCCTCACCCGTACGTCAGGTGCCGCTTCGGGCGGCCGGCGTGCTCTTCCCGACCACGGAGGTGGCCATGGCTAGGCCCGTTCTCCGCACGCGACTGTGCGACATCCTCGACATCGAATATCCCGTGATCCTCGCCGGCATGGGCGGCGTCGCCACGGCCGAGCTGGTCGCCGCCGTGTCCGAGGCCGGCGGCCTCGGCATCCTCGGCGCGGCCTCCATGCCCCCGGACGAGATCGAGCGCCAGGTGCGCCGCGTCCGCGACCTCACGTCCAGGCCGTTCGGGGTCGATGTGCTGCTGCCGAGCGGCGTCGCGACGCCGCCGGCGCCGGGCGCCGCACAGCAAACAGCAAACAGCAAACAGCAAAGTGACGCGAAGCCGAAGCGCGCCATCGAGTACCTGCCGCAGCCGTACCAGGACTTCGTCCACAACGCCGAGCATGAGTTCGGCCTGCCGCCGCGCGCCGAGGACCAGGACTGGTCGTCCGGCATGCGCCGTCTCGGCTCCAGCGACTTCTCGAAGAAGCAGGTCGAGGCGATCCTCGACCTCAAGGTGCCCGTGTTCGCCGCCGGCCTCGGCAACCCCGGCCCCTACGTCGAGGCCTTCCGCGCCCAGGGCGCCAAGGTCATCGGCCTCGTCGGCAACGTGAAGAACGCCCGCCGCCTCGCCGATTCCGGCACCGACGTCGTCGTCGCCCAGGGCACCGAGGCCGGCGGCCACACGGGCCGCATCGGCACCATGGCGCTGCTGCCGCAAGTGATCGACGCCATCGCCCCGACGCCCGTCTGCGCGGCGGGCGGCATCGGCGACGGCCGCGGCATCGCCGGCGCGCTGGCGATGGGCGCCGACGGCGTGTGGGTCGGGACGGCGTTCCTCGTCTCGCGCGAGGCGACGTGGCCGGACCTGCTCAAGCAGCGCATCCTCGCCGCGACGGAAGAGGACACGCGCGTCACGCGGCTCTACAGCGGCAAGACCATGCGCAACATCAACAACCCGCTCATCGAGTACTGGGAGTCGCAGAAGCTCGACGCGCTCCCCATGGGCATGCAGGGCATCATCTCCGGCGAGATCATGGCCGGGGCCACGCGCGCCCAGAAGCTGGAGCTGCTGATGAACCCCGCCGGCCAGATCTCCGGCATGCTGCACGAGTCGCGCCCGGCGAAGGAGATCCTCGAAGACATGGTGCGGGAAGCGGCGGAGATCATAGCCGGTGGCATGGCGCGGCGCGTGCAGGCGTCGGTATAAGATGACGACGGCTGGAGCTTGACCGGCCGGAGCGAGAACGACAGAGCATGGAATACGTGATCGTCATCCACGCGGCGGAAGAGGGGGGCTACTGGGCGGAGTTTCCGGCGCTGCCCGGCTGTTACACGCAGGCCGAGACGATCGAGCATCTTCTGCAGCGCGCGCCCGAGGCCATAGAGTCTCATGTTGAGGCGCTTCGTGAAGACCTGAAGGGTTGAACGCTTGACCGACGCCGCGCTCTCCGACCTGCGCGTGATCGACCTGGCCGGCGAGATCGGCGTCTACGCCACCAAGCTCCTCGCCGACCTCGGCGCCGACGTCATCCGCGTCGAGCCGCCGGGCGGCGACCCGCTCCGCGACATCGGCCCGTTCTGGCACGACGAGCGCGCGGCGGACCGCAGCCTCTCCTTCCTCAACTTCAACACCAACAAGCGCAGCGTCACGCTCGACATCGCGCAGCCGGAAGGCCGCGCGCTGCTCGAAAAGCTCGTCGCGAAGGCCGACATCGTCGTCGAGACGTTCGAGCCGGGCTACCTGGACTCGCTTGGGCTCGGGTACGACGGGCTTTGCAGGATCAAGCCGGACATCATCCTCACGTCGGTCACGGGCTTCGGGCAGAGCGGCCCGCACGCGCACTACAAATGGAGCGACATCGTCGGCGTGGCGATGAGCGGCATGATGACGCTCGCGGGCGACCGCGAGGACCCGCCGAACATGCCGTGCGCCAGCCAGGGCTACATCGGCGCCGGCATCCAGGCCGCCGCTGGCACGCTCATGGCGGTGTGGCACCGGGACAACACCGGCGAAGGCCAGCACGTCGACGTGTCGATGCAGGAGGCGCTCTCCATCAACCAGGAGACCGCCATGCAGACGTACGACATGATGAAGGCGATCCGCACCCGCACGGGCGCCCGCGGCCTCATCCCCATCGACATCCCCGGCATCGGCGTGTACGACTGTGCCGACGGGCAGGTGTTCGCCTACCTCGGCACGCCCGGCGGTGCGCTGTGGACGGTCATGCTCGACTGGATGAACCGCGAAGGCAAAGCGGAAGACCTCAACGACGAGCCGTACGTCTCGCTGATCCAGCAACTGCACCTCCGCTTCCTCACGAGCCTCACGCTGGAGCCCGAAAAGCTGCCGGAGCGCATCACGGTCCTCCGCCATATCTACCAGGTGTTCTCGCGCTTCTGTAAGAGCATGAGCAAGTGGACGCTCTACGAGGAGGGCCAGAAGCAGCGCCTCATGTTCGGCATCGTCTCGACGCCGGAGGACCTGGCGAAGAACCCGCAGCTCGTCGCGCGGCACTGGCTCCAGGATGTGCGGCACGACCACCTCGACGGCGCGACTGTGCGCTACGCAGGCCCGCCCTACCGGCTGTCGGAGACGCCGTGGGCGATCCGCCGCCGCCCGCCGCTCGCCGGCGAGCACAACGTCGAGGTGTACGTCGACGAATTGGGCGTCGCTCCGCGGGATCTCGACGCGTTGCGCCAGAAGCAGGTTGTCTGAATGCGTAGGTTCTAGGTTCTTGGTTCCAGGTTCTAACGTATGAAACAACCGCTCTCCGGACTCAAAGTCGCCGATTTCTCGTGGTTCGGCGCCGGGCCGATCTGCGGCGAGAACCTCGCGTCGTTCGGCGCCACCGTCGTGCGCGTCGAATCGGAGTCGCACCCGGACGGGCTGCGCAGCGTCGCGCCGTTCCCGCCCGGCAAGACCGGCTACAACGTCAGCGGCTACTTCAACAACTACAACGCCGGCAAGCTCGACCTCACGCTCAACCTCAACACCGAGCTCGGCCGCACGATGCTGCTCAAGCTCGTCGCGTGGTGCGACATCTTCCTCACCAACCACACCCCGCGCATCATCGAGCGCTGGAACCTGGGCTACGACGAGCTGAAGAAGGTCAACCCGCGGCTCATCGGCGTCTACCAGCCCATGCAGGGCTTCGAAGGCCCCCACCGGTACTTCATGGGCTTCGGCGCGGTGCTCGGCCCGATCACCGGCTACAGCTACCTGAGCGGCTTCCCGAACCGCCCGCCTATGGGCCTCGGCACCAACTACCCGGACTACGTGATCAACCCGGGCCACACGCTGATCGGCATCCTCGCCGCGCTGCGCCACCGCAAGAAGACCGGCGAGGGACAGCTCGTCGAGCTCGCGCAGATCGAATCGTCCGTCGCGCCGCTCGCACCCGCGATCATGGACTACGAGGCGAACGGACGCGTCGCAGAACCGCGCCGGCAACCGGCTGCCGCACGCCGCGCCGCACGGCGCGTTCCGCTGCAAGGACAACACGTGGAGCGGCCAGCCCGAAGACCGCTGGGTCGCGCTCGGCGTGTTCGATGACGCGCAATGGGCCGCACTCGGCGAGCGCGATGGGCTCGCCCGACGTGGGCGTGCGACGCGAAGTTCGCGACGCTCGCCGGCCGCAAGCAGCACGAAGACGAGCTCGAGGCGAAGATCACCGAATGGACGCGCGAGCGCACGGCCGAAGAGGCGATGGCGGTCGCTGCAGTCGGCGGGCGTGCCGGCCGGCGTCGTCCAGAACGCGCGCGACATGCTCGAAGACGAGCACCTGAAGGCGCGCGGCTACTACGTCTACCTCGACCACCCGGAGACCGGCCACAGCGCGTACGACGGCCCGCCCTTCCGTCCTCTCGAAGACGCCGGGCGCGCTGCGCTCCCCCGCGCCGCTGCTCGGCCAGCACAACGAGCAGGTCTGCAAGGAGATCCTCGGCATGTCCGACGAGGAGATCGCCGAGGCGCTGATCGAGCAGGCGCTGTTCTAACGGGACAGCAAACAGCAAACAGCAAACACTGCGCCGGGGATCGCGGCAAGAAGCCGACGTTGCGCCATCACCTTTGCTGTTTGCTGCTTGCTGTTTGCTGTAGCGCGCGCAGCGCGCGCTACGACGCGTGCTGCAGGCCGTCCGTCACGCGCCACTCGTCGTCGCCCAGGAGCTGGCTCAGCGTCGCGCCGTCCACCGGGTACTCCGCCATCCGCACCTGGACGTTCGGCACGAGCTTCGTCAGGCGGTCCATGACGGTTGCCGCGCCCTGCCGGTCGGTGTTCGGCAGGATGATCGCGATCGCGTTGCCGAGGTCGCCGGCGAAGTCCACCTGGCGCAGCCAGTGCTTGAGCGACAGCCGCGGAACGTCCAGCGCCTCGTGCGAGGCGCCGACGAGGCTCATGACGGTGAATGCCTGGCCGTAGCGCGTCGCGCGCGCGATCTCCTCTTCGGCGCGGAGACGGAAGTACCAGTTCGCGCAGAGCCCGGTCTCGCGGTCAAACGTCGGCCGGCGCCGGTCGCTGGCGAGCACCGCCGCCTGCGCGGGGCCGAGCGCCGCGATGGTCGGCCCATCTTCGGCCTCCCGGATCGCGCCCACGCGCCACGCCATCGCGATGAACGCCGCGACGGCGACGGCCTGTAGCGCCACCCGCGCCGCCATCGCGTCCATGTTCGATGCAACGGCGACGGCGGCGGTGCCCGCGACGAACGCCGGCGCGAGGAGAAGGGCGATTCGTGCGTGCATCAGCGGCTACCTCCACTCAGGCAATAGATCGGGGTCGAAGCGAGCGCGGGCGGTGCCTGCACCGGGCAGTTGTTTGGCTCAACGGCGGTCTGCAGGCGCGTGAATAGCGTGTAGGTCTTGCCGCTGGAGCGGTACCAGTACGGGTTCGTCCCGTCCGAAGCGGGCAACTGCTTCACGACTGTCGTCAGCAGGCAACCGGCATCGAACGCCCGCGCGCACAGCGTGCCGAACTCGTCGTTTGTCGATGGATAACCGCCGTTCTTCGCGCGATATGCGTCGAGGGCGGCGGCGACCGAGGCGAGGTCGTCGCGCCGGCGCGCGTCCAGCGCGACGTCGGCCGCCGAGGGCCCGGCCGGCATCGCCGTAGCGGTCGCGGAGGCGGCCGGCGTAGCAGCAGCGGTCGAGGCGCTCGAGTTGGTGCGCCCCAGCACCGCAGATACGCCGATCACGCAGAGCAGCACGGCGAATGGCAGCGCGTAGCGAGGGTCGCGGATAACGGCAGTCACTGATCCTCCTCCACATCGATCATCGTCGCGGCGACGGTGCTGTTGAGTTCCTACGGGCGTTCGGGCGGCAGATGGAGAACATCCCCTACGTACATCCAACCGGTTTGTAGCTGTCACGTGTGACCCGGTACTCATCCCACGCCCGGCCCGGCCGATACTTTCGGGACGGGCAAGCACGGGGCGAGCAACGACGGACCAATGCGGAAACGTTCAGATTCAACCGGCCACGCGATTGACGGTGCGGAGCATCGCCTCGCGGCCGCGCGCCTACGCCCGCTGATCAAGCGTCTCGACGCAGCCGTCCCGATCGGCGTCAAGCTGGCGGTGCCGATGCTGGCGATCGCGGCGATCAGCGGGACCGTGCTCGCGCTCACGGTCTACCGTTCCGAGGCGGACCGCATCCACCGCGACTACGAGTCGCGTGCCGTCCTTATCGGCCAGGACGTGCGTGGAGCCGTCGCGGCGCAAAGGCTCGCCGGTGCGCCGCTCCATGGCGCATCGACAGGCCTCCAGCGCCACATCGACACGCTCGTCGAGCTCGAACCGTCGATCCTGCACATCGACCTGTACGACATGAGCGGCGGCTCGCCGGAGGTTGTGGCCAGCTCCGACCACACCCACCTGGAAAGCGGGCACGAAGAGCCGGCAGACTTCAGAGGCGACCTGGAGGCCGCCGAGACGAATCATGTCGTCAGTCACGAGGACACCGTCGGATCGGAGCCGGCGTTGCACGTCAGCGTGCCGTTCCGGGTGAACGGACAGGCGCCATTCCTCGTGGCCGTCCACCTGTCCACCGCGGAGCGCGACCGCGCGCTGGCGTCGCTGCTGCGCAACTTCGCGGTGGGCTTCGGCGTGTCGCTCGTGCTCACGACCGTGGCGCTCGTCGCGGGCGTTCACGTCCTCATCATGCGGCGGATCGCCCGCGTCGCTCGAGGCGGCGAATCGCCTGCAATCCGGCGACTATAGCGCGCGCGTGGCAAGCGTGCCGGACCGCGAGCCGCGCGACGAGATGCTGCGGCTCGCGGCGCGCTTCAACGCCATGGCCGCCTCCATCGAGCAGTTGCACGCGCAGGTCGAGGAGGCGGCGGCGACGGACCAGCTCACCGGCCTGTACAACCGCCGCTTCGCGATGGACGCGCTGGACCGCGAGATCGCCCGCACGCGCCGCGCCGGCGAGCCCCTGTCCGTGATTATGGCCGACCTCGACGGCTTGAAGCAGGTCAACGACCAGCACGGCCACGTGGCCGGCGACCAGGTGCTCCGTCACGCCGCCACACGCCTGTGCGCGGTGCTCCGTGCCGGCGACTACGCCGCCCGCATCGGCGGCGACGAATTCGTCGCCGTGCTGCCGGGATGCGGGCCGGAGATGCTGGGCGTAATGCTGGAACGGCTGCAGAGCGCGTCCCGCGAGGCCGGCGTCACGCCGGTGACCAGCACGCTCAGCGCCGGCGGCGCCGTGCTGCGGCCCGGCGACGACGCCGAATCGCTCCTCCAGCGCGCCGACGAGGCGCTCTACGAAGCGAAGCGCGCCGGCAAGAACCAGTCCCGCATCGCCGCGTAGCCGCGCTCTCCGCACGGCCGGCGCTCGTACCGCCAGCGCCGCAAACACCGTAGACTCGTCGTGTCATCCGAAGCCCGCCCCTGCACCCCGGGAGGACGCACACATGGCGCAGATCGATGGCGGCGACCTCGTCGCCCGCATGCTCAAAGCGGAGGGGATCGATACGATCTTCACGCTCTCGGGCGGCCACGTCCAGAACATCTACGATGGCTGCCTGGACGAGGGCATCCGCGTCATCGACACGCGCCACGAGCAGGTCGCGGGCCACGCCGCCGAAGGCTACAGCCGCCTGACGCGCAAGTGCGGCGTCGCCGTCGTCACCGCCGGCCCCGGCGTCACCGACGTCGTCACCGCCGTCGCGACCGCGTATCAGAACGCCAGCCCCATGCTCGTCATTGGCGGCGCGGCGCCCCTCAGCACGTCGCTCATGGGCGCGCTGCAGGAGATCCCCGGCACGGTCGAGATGATGCGGCCGATCACCAAGTGGTCGGCGACGATCCCGTTCACGAAGCGCATCCCGGATTACCTGGCGCAGGCGTTCCGCATCGCCCTCACCGGCCGCTTCGGCCCCGTGTTCCTCGAGATCCCGTCGGACATTCTCTTCGGCCGCATCGAGGAGGGCGAGGTGCCGCTGCCCACCGGCTACCGCACCGAAGGCCGCACGCAGGGGGACTTCCGGCTGATCAAGGAGGCGGCAGAACTGCTCGCCGGGGCCGAGCGCCCGGCCGTCATGGGCGGCACCGGCGTCTACTGGGCCGATGCCGGCAACGCGCTCCAAGAGCTCGCCGAAAAGGTCCAGGCGCCGATCTACCTGAACGACATGGGGCGGGGCATGGTGCACCAGGACCACCCGCAGTTCATGAGCCGCACGCGCCGCACCGCCTTCGGTGAGGCCGACGTCATTTTGTTCGCGGGGACGATGATCGACTTCCGGCTGCGCTACGGGCGCAGCATCAATCCCGCGGCGAAGGTCATCTCGATCGATATCGACCCCAACGAGCTCGGACGCAATCGCGGCATCGACGCCGGCATCGAGGGCGACCCGCGTAACGCGCTGCGGCAGATCACGGCCGAACTCGGTGCACGCACGTTCTCGCACGATCGCTGGATCGAGAAGCTGCGCGACGGCGAGACGAAAGTCATCGAGATGCGGCAGCGCTGGCTGCACTCCGATGCCGACCCGATCCACCCGCTGCGTCTGTGCAACGAGATCGCCAAGTTCGTCGACGACAGGACGGTGGTCGTCGGCGACGGCGGCGACATCGTCGGGCTCGCGTCGCAGGTGCTGCCGGTGAACCAGCCGGGCCAGTTCATGGGCCCGGGGCCGCTCGGCACGCTGGGCGTCGGCACCGGTTTCTGCATCGCCGCGAAGGCGGTACACCCGGAGAAGCGCGTGCTCATGGTGAACGGCGACGGCTCGTTCGGGCTCAACGGCTTCGACTTCGACACGCTCGTGCGGTTCGACATGCCCGTCGTCGCGGTGGTCGGCAACGACCGCCAGTGGGGCCAGATCATCGTCGGCCAGGAGAAGATGTACGGGCCCGAGCGCGTCGTCGCGACGCGCCTGGCGGACAGCGCGCGTTACGATAAGGTCGTCGAGGCGCTCGGCGGCTACGGCGAGTACGTCACGAAGCCTGGCGAGATCTTCCCGGCGATCGATCGCGCGTTCGCATCGGGCAAGCCGGCGTGCGTGAACGTGATCATCGACCAGCGGCCGGAAGGCGTGTCGGGCGGCTACGAGTTCCTCGGCTAACGGGGGCGCCGATGGGTCGACGAGAGCGAGCGGACCGGGGAGAGAGCGTGGAGCGGCGTCGCTCGCGGATCGCTCTGCCGCGACCGCTGCTGGCGCTGCCGCTGCTCGGGCTGCTGGCGCTCTTCTCCGCCGCCCAGTGCTACCCGCCCGGCACGCGCGTCGTCGTGTTCGTCCAGGGCATCTACACGTACCTGAACGCCGGCGGCACGCAGGGCACGCTTGTCGAGCCTCATCGCTTCGACACCATGAAGGCGGCGTTCGTCGAGCGCGGCTACCAGAAGCCGGCGCTGCTCGACTTCAGCTACGCCGGCGGCGCCGTCGGTGCTGACGGCGTGTGGCGGCCGACGCAGTACGGCTGCACGCTCACGGACCGCCTGCCGGCCGAGAACCTGGCCCCGCTCGAGCAGATGCTCAAGGACTACAGGAAGCAGCACCCCAACGCGCACTTCACCATCGTCGGCCACAGCCTGGGCGGCTACCTGGCGTTCCTGGAAGGGGCGCGCGAAGCCGCTCGCCCGGACGACGCGAAGCTCGGCGTCGACGTCGTCGTGACGCTCGACGCGCCGCTCAAGGGCGTGTCGCCGGACAAGAAGATCATCCTCGACCTGCTTGGGTGCGACAAAACGTACGTCGCGGGCGCGGACATCGTGGCGCAGAAGTTCAACCCGGCGACGCCCGACATCCGGCGCTACCAGGCCGCCGTCATGGCGCAGCAGGGCGTCCGGCTGGCGACGCTCGGCAACGCGTACGACTGCTTCTGGAATACGGCGCACTGCGTAACATCCGGCACGTGGGCCGATGACAGCGACACGCAGTTCCTCGAAGGCCAGGCCTCGATCTCAAAGACGTACTACATCGACACGCTGCCCTTTGCGAGCCACGACGCCATCGTGGCGAACTCCGACGCGGTGCGGGATACGGTGGCGTTCGTCGGCGCGCCGTAGCGCCGGGGCATCAGGCGGCGTAACGCTGGGGCTCGTACTCCGGCGACGAAGGCTCAAGCGGCACGAGCGCCGGCCGCGACACCGGCCGCGGCTCCGCCAGAACGCTCGCCACGCGCGGGTGCAGCACGCCGATGCGATGGAGCGCGCCGTACGCCATCCACGCCCACACGACCCCTGAAAGCGCGCCGATGAGGTAGTGCTCGCCCGTGTAGACCACGGCCCAGGTCATCGCGAGCCCCCAGACGGCGAGCGCGCCGCCCAGCGCCCGGAAACGCCGGCCTTCCGCGGTCAGGAACCAGAGCGCATACGCCACCGGTACGGCGATGTGCAGGCTCGGCACCGACGCGAACGGGTTGTTATCGGCCGCGGTCGCGTTGTCCGTGGCCTCCGCGACGATGCGCGTGACCGAAAGGTCCATCCAGGGTGGGCGCGTCGGGAACAGCGAGTAGAAGATGTCCGCCGAGAAGACGAGCACAGCGTGCAGCGCGAGCAGGCCAAGGAACGCGCGCATGCCCCGCGTCGCCAGCACCAGGGCGCAGAGGAGCAGCGGCACGTAGAACAGCGTCAACCAGATGAAGACCGCCGCCGCCGGGAAGAGACCGCCGCCGGCCGGCGTCCAGTCCTGAAGCCACTCCACCGGCATGCCGTGGAACAGCGCTTGCTCTGCGGGCCCGGCGGAGTACGTGTGCGAGGAGGCGTTAAGCGCCGCGCCCCGAAGATAGCCGTGGATCACCGTCCCCACGGCCACATACGCCGCATAGGCCAGCACGAAGATGGCCGCTTTTCGCGCCACCGCGCCGAGGCTGATCGAGGCGAGGTTCATCTCCACCCGTGCAGGAAATCCCATCTGGCTACAGGTGGATTATCGGTCTTTTGCGCCCCAATCTGAGCGTCCGGCTCACGGTCGAAGAAGCACCGCGGACCGCCGCGCCGAGCGACTCCGAAGCGAGGCGCTTCGGGGCGCAATCACGCCGGGCGACACACCGCACTTTTTCCGCTTCGGAAAGTCCGGCTACCGTTTCCTCAGCACAAAATCCTACGTCTGCTTTCGATTCTGTATCACCTGTCTCTATAATGCCGGACGTTGCGCCTCGGGCGTGGCGCCTTCCACCCAACTCGAAGGATCGGCCATTGATCAACCCGCTGACCGCGTTGCTCGGCCTCTTCTCCCATGACGTCGGCATCGACCTCGGCACGGCCAACACGCTCGTCATGGTCAAGGGCCGCGGCATCGTCATCGATGAGCCGTCCGTCGTCGCCATCGACCGCCAGACCAAGAAGATCCTCGCGATCGGCGCCGAGGCCAAGCGCATGGTCGGCCGCACCCCGGCCAACATCGTCGCCGTCCGGCCGCTGAAGGATGGCGTCATCTCCGATTTCGAGGTCACGGAGCGCATGCTCCAGTACTTCATCCGCTCGGTGCACGAGCGCTTCGGCTTCGGCATCCCGCGCCCGCGCGTCGTGGTCGGCATCCCGAGCGGCGTCACGGAAGTCGAGAAGCGCGCCGTGCACGACGCCACGCTCAACGCCGGCGCCCGCGCGGCGTTCCTCATCGAGGAGCCGATGGCGGCGGCGATCGGCGCCGGCCTGCCGATCATGGAGCCCAACGGCTGCATGATCGTCGACATCGGCGGCGGCACGACGGAAGTGGCCGTCATCGCGCTCGGCGGCGTCGTCGTCAGCACATCGATCCGCACCGCCGGCGACGAGATGGACCAGGAGATCATGGCCTACGCGCGCCAGGTGCATAACATGCTCATCGGCGAGCGCACGGCGGAAGAGATCAAGATGGAGGCCGGCTCCGCCTTCCCGCTCGAAGAGGAGGGCACGGTCGAGATCCGCGGCCGCGACCTGGCGACGGGCCTGCCGAAATCCGTCGAGGTCAGCACCGTCGAGATCCGCGACGCGCTCTCCGGAAGCATCAACGCCGTGATCGACGCCGTGCGCTCGACGATCGAGGTGACGCCGCCGGAGCTGGTCGCCGACCTCATGTACCGCGGCATCGCCCTCGCCGGCGGCGGCGCCATGCTGCGCGGCCTCGACCGCCGTCTCGCGCAGGAGACGCGCTTCCCCGTGTACGTCGCCGAGGACCCGCTGCTGTGCGTCGTCAAGGGCACCGGCGAGGTGCTGGAAGAGGCGAAGATGCTGCAGAAGGTGCAGTCCGCGCTCGCCGCCCGCAAACCGCCGCGGTAGGAGGCTGTGGGAGGTGAGAAGTGAGAGGTGAGGACGACTCTAACCTCTAACCTCTAACCTCTAACCGCCCGCCGGCCGCATATCCTCAATCCGCAGCTCCAGCGTCGCTTCCGCCCGGCCGTCGCCCGACATGCAGTAGACGACATCGACGCGCGCTCCCGGCTCCGCCGCGAAGCCGCCCATGTCGAACGCGATCGCCGGCCAGGTGACGCCGCCGTCGCGCAGGCGCAGCTTCAGGTGCTTGTCGCCGGTGCCGACGATCCGCGACTCCACCACGGTGACGTTGCGCGCAAGGAACGTCGGCGCCGGATTTCCCACGCCGAACGGCCCGATGCGCGCGAGCCAGCGGATCTCCTCGCCGCGCAGTTGCCGCAGCGGCAGGTTGCAGTCGATCTCCAGCACCGGCGCCAGTTCGCGCCCCGCAAGCTCACGCTCCGCTTCGCCCAGCAGGCACGCGCGCACCTCATCGATGCGCTCGTTCCTGACCGTGAAGCCCGCCGCGCCACGATGCCCTCCGAACCGCTCGAACAGCTCCGCGTGCGCGCGCAGCGCATCGGTGATGTGGAACTCGTCGATGCTGCGGCAGCTCGCGCGGCTCGTCTCGGCGCCGATCTCGTACACGACCGCGGGCCGCCCGTACAGGTCGACCAGCTTCGACGCGATCAGCCCGACGATCCCGGATGAAAAGTCGGCGTGGCCGATCATGATCAGCGGCGGCACGGCGCCGCCTTCGACCATGCGCGTCGCCAGGTTCACCGCCTGCGCCGTGCGCTCCTGTCGCTCGCGGTTCAGCGCATCGAGCTGGAACGCCAGATCGCGGCCGCGCTCCTCGTCCTGCGTCATCATCAGCTCGAGCGCGAGCTTCGCGTGCGCGATGCGCCCCGCCGCGTTCAGGCGCGGCCCCAGCTTGTAGCCGATGTCTTCCGCCGTCACTGACGCCGCATCGATACGCGACACCTCCATCAGCGCGCGCAGCCCCGGCCGCGCGGTGCGCGCGAGCGCGGGCAGCCCGATGCGGAGCAGGCGGCGATTCTCATCGACGAGCGGCGCCATGTCGCACACCGTGCCGAGCGCCGCGACGTCCAGGTACGCCTGCGGGTCGAAGGTCCGGCCGGCCGCGTCGTGCAGCGCCGCCGCGACGTGAAACGCCAGCCCTGCGGTCGCCAGCTCCAGCAGGCCGCCCGGCGCCGCATCGCGCAGCCTCGGATTGACGAGCGCGTTCGCGTCCGGCAGCTCCGGCGGCACGGTGTGGTGGTCGAGGATGATGACGTCCATCCCCAGCTCGCGCGCCCGCGCCACCTCATCGACCGAGCTGGTGCCGCAGTCCGCGGTCAAGAGCACGCTCGCACCGTCGCGGTGCAGCCGCTCGATCGCCGGGATGTTCAGCCCGTAGCCCTCGCTGAACCGGTCGGGGATGTACGGCGCCGGCACGGCGCCCAGCGCCGCGAGCGCCTGCGCGAGCTGTGCGGCCGACGTGATGCCATCGACGTCGAAGTCGCCGTAGACCGCAACGCACTCGCCGGAGCGCGCCGCGCGCGACAACCGCTCGACCGCCGTGTCGAGCGCGGGTAATGCGTACGGGTCGGGCGCGGGTCCGGGCGCATCGAGGAACGCGGCGGTCGCCGCCGCATCGGTGATGCCGCGGAGCGCCAGCAGGCGTCCCGCAAGCTCCGGCCAATCGCCGGCCGCGATGGCCGCCGGCCGCGGCCTGCCGCGCCAGCGCCTCCTGCGCACCTGCTGATCCGGGTCCCGGCGGGCCCCCTCGACGGCGGGAATCGTCATTGGCCGCGAGTGTAGCAGCACCGGCCGGGGCTGTCGAATGGCCGGGACGTTCGTGCGCAATTCGTCATGCGGCGGGCTCATCTCCCTTAAGGGCCTGCCGATACTCCCCTAGGAAAAAACACCGAATGGTGTGCAACCAGACGAGGAGGAAGGAATGTTCAACACTCTGCTTAGATTCGGCGTGGCCGTTGCGGCGGTCGCGCTGATGGTGTCCGTCGCGAGCACCGCCAGCCGCGCGTACGCGGACAACCCCGACTTCAGCAACGCGGACCTCACCGGCATCGGCGACCTCGGCGAGGGGCTCGATGCCGTCGCGAAGCTGCCGCCGGCTGAAGCCGCGCCTCCCGCCGCCACCGTCGAGCAGCCTGCCGGCACGACGGTTGGCACGACGGGGAGCGGCGCACCGGCGTCCGAATCAGTCCCGGCCGGCGGCGCGGCCCCGCACACGCTCGCGCTGCCGAACACCGGCACGGGCGGCCCCACCGGCGGCGACCTGCCGCTGCTGGCCCTGGCCGTCGCGGTCGCCGGCTTCGCCTGCGCTGGTGCAGCGTTCACGATGCGAGCGGACGGCCTCCGGGCCTGAAGCTGGCACCTGATCTCACCCGGGAAGGGGCCGTCCGATGGGGCGGCCTCTTCCCACTCCCAACTGATTACGAAGCGCGGCCCTCGCCGAGGAACCAGCGCCGCTTCTTCGGCTCGAAGCGCAACCCGAACTTCGTCGTCGCCACGCTGGTGATGTACGTCACCGCTTCCTCCGGTGAGTCCGTCACGCGCAACATCGCCACGTCGTCCTCGTCGATCGTCCCGTCGGCGAGCATCTTTTCGCGCAGCATCTCGATCAGGGGCGTCCAGAACTCTTTGCCGACGAGCACGAGCGGGAAGTCGCGGATCTTCCCCGTCTGGATCAGCGTCGCCGCCTCGAACACTTCATCGAACGTGCCGAAGCCGCCGGGCATGGCGACGAACGCGTACGAGTACTTGACGAGCATGATCTTGCGCACGAAGAAGTGCCGAAAACTCACCATCACGTCGAGGAACGCGTTCGGCCTCTGCTCCTTTGGCAGCTCGATGTTGCAGCCGACGGAGCGGCCGCCGGCTTCCTTCGCGCCGCGATTCGCCGCTTCCATGATGCCCGGGCCGCCGCCCGTCATCACCGTGAAGCCGGCCTTCGCGAGCCTGCCGCCGACATCGCGCGCGAGGACGTAGTACGGATGCTCCTCCGGAAAGCGCGCGGAGCCGAACACCGTCACGCACGGCCCGACGAAGTTCAGCGCACGGAACCC
Source organism: uncultured Chloroflexia bacterium (assembly GCA_963701135.1). Taxonomy (GTDB): domain Bacteria; phylum Chloroflexota; class Dehalococcoidia; order DSTF01; family JACRBR01; genus CAYJMJ01. The sequence continues at coordinate 235,189 of OY969567.1, read as the reverse complement.
ACGCAGCAGCTCAAGGAAGATCCTGAGCGCCCGCATCAGCTCGAAGCCGCGCGGCTGCGGCCCTTCGAGGAAGCGTTGCTCCGCCGCCTGGAGCGCCTCGGGTGGCTGTACGGGCGCCGTGTCGGTCCACTCTCCGGGCGCGCGGCCCGCGGGCTCGCCGGGTTCGATGTCACTGCTCATTAACGGGCTCCTGCGGAAATGCGAAGGCGCGGCCATCGTGCCGCGCCGCGCTTCACTGTAGTTGATGCACGCCGGCCGCTAAACCATGTCAGCGCGCTCCCGCCGGGACGCGGTCGCCCGGCGGCGCTTCCGCTTGCCGCCCGGCGGCCATGGTGGAAATCGCATCCTCGTCGCGGATCAGCAGCGAGGCCGCGACGCCGACGAGCGCCAGCAACCCGGCGACGAAGAACGCGTCGTGGAACGCCAGCACGGCCCCGTCGCGCGTGAGCGGGTTGCCGAGCTGCGCGCCGTGGTGCGTCATGCGGTTCGTCAGGACGGTGGCGATGAGTGCGACGCCGAAGCTCGCCGCCACCTGGCGACCCGAGTTGAACACGGCGCTCGCCCGTCCCGTGTCCTGCGGCCGGATCGTCGCGAACGTCGCCGCCTGCAGCGGCACGATGGTGAACGCGAACGACCAGCCGCGGGCGAGCATGATCAGCCTGATCCACCACTGGCTCGTCTCCAACCCCACGGCCATGTACGCGAACGTCGTGATCGCCGCGCCCGCCATGCCCATCATCATCATGCGCCGCGGGCCGATGCGCCGGTAGGCGATTTGCGCCGCCGGCAGCAGCATCATCACGCCGATGGCCTGCGGGAAGGTCGTGAGGCCGGACTCCAGCGGGCTCAGCCCCTGCTCCGCCTGCAGGAACAGCGGCAGAAGGAAGAGCGCGCCCTGCAGCCCGGAGAAGCTCAGCAACTGCACCGTGTTCGCCGACGCGAACAGCCGGTTCTTGAACAGCCGCATGTCGATCATCGGCTCGGCCGTCCGCAGCTCGAAGGCGACGAACGCCGCCTGCAGCGCCAGCCCGGCGCCGCCGAACAGCAGCACCTTCGTGTCGTCGAAGCCGCGACTGCCGGCCTCGGCCAGCGCGTAGACGACGGCCGCCAGCCCGAACGAGCCCAGGATGAAGCCGGGCACGTCGAGCCGTCCCGTCTCGGCCTGCTTCTCCTCGCGCAGCACGAGCCCCGCGACGATCAGCGCAACAATGCCGATCGGCACGTTGATGAGGAAGATCCAGTGCCACGACTGGTACTCGACGAGATAACCGCCAAGCACCGGCCCGCTCGCCGGCGCGACGACCGCCGGGATCGCGAGCAGCGCGGACGCCTTCGCGCGCTCCGACGGCGGGAACGCGCGGAAGAGCATCGCCGTGCCGACCGGCGTCAGCATGCCGCCGCCGACGCCCTGCATGAACCGGAACGCGATCAGCGACTCGACGCTCCACGCCAGGCCGCAGAGCAGCGAGCTGATCGTGAACACCGACAGCGCGAGCATGAAGATGCGCTTCGTGCCGAAGCGGTCGCCCGCCCAGCCGCTGACGGGAATGAAGATCGCCAGGCTGAGCAGGTAGCCCGTGACCACCCACTCGATCGTCGTCGTGCTTGCGTCGAACTCCCGAGAAAGCGTCGGCAACGCGACGTTCGTGATCGTCATGTCCAGCAGGTCCATGAACAGGCCGAACACGAAGACGACGCCGACCAGGTACTTGTACTCGATGCGCTTGAACATCGTCATTGCCTTGCGCTGCGCGCATCGGGCGTGATGCCTCGGACTATGATCCTGGCGAGTTCGGTCACCATCCGGCGTACTTCTTCCCGGTCGCGCTCAAACGTCACCTGCAGGAAGAACCCCGCGGAGAATGCGATGCCCGAGAGTCCTTCCGCCAGCGCATCGAGATCGACCGCCGCGTCGATGCGCCCGGCCTGCTGGTGCCGCAGCAGCTTCTCTCGAAAGATGGCCACGCGCTGCTTGTTGAGCGCGGCGCCGATGAAGCGCCCGATGCCCGGATCGACGATCGCCTGCGCCACGGAGACGCGCATGAAGTCGCGGTTCTCCCACGCGTGATCCAGCGACCACACGAGCTGTTGCTCGATTTCGGCGAGGAGATCGTCGCTGTCCGGCGCGCCGTCGTGGACGAGGCGCCGCATCTCCTTGGTCTTGCCGTCGAGGATTGCCAGCAACAGGCCGCGCTTGCCGCCGAAGTAGCGGTGGATGAGGCCCTCCGAGCACCCGGCCCGCTCGGCGATCTCGCGCGTCGTCGCGCAGTCGTAGCCCTTCTGGGCGAAGACGTGCGTCGCGGCGTCGATGAACGCCTGGCGGCGGTGGTCCTTGTCGTGCTTCCGCGGTTCGACGGCGCCGATGTCAGGGGCGTCGGTCATTTCCCAGATTATCTCCAAATTGCGCGTGCACGCATTTTAATCAGCCTGACGCCGCCCGGCAACTACCCGCCCGCTAGTCCCAAGCCCCCGGCGGCCGCATACTCTCGCCACCGGCCAACTAATCAGCGAGGGAGGACCCGTACATGAGCGGACCGATGGAGGGGATCAAGGTCGTCGAGATGGGGGTGTGGGTCGCCGGGCCATCCGCCGCGGCCATCCTTCGCGACTGGGGCGCCGATGTCATCAAGCTCGAGCCGCCGGCGGGCGACCCCTTCCGCGGCCTGTTCGCCACCGCGCTCGGCGTCGCTATCCCCGTCAACCCGCCGTTCGAGATCGACAACCGCGGCAAGCGCAGCGTCTGCCTCGACTTCACCAACCCGGAAGCGCGCGCCATCGGCCGCCGGCTGATCGATGAGGCGGACGTCTTCGTCAGCAACATGCGCCCGCGCGTGCTCGAACAGTTCGGCTTCGACTACGACGAGATCCGCAAGAGCAACCCGCGCATCATCTACTGCTCGCTCAGCGGCTACGGCGCGGAGGGCGAAGACCGCGACCGCGCGGCCTACGACATCGGCGCGTTCTGGGCGCGCGCCGGCATCGCGGCGTCGCTGACGTCGGCTGGCAACCCGATCCCGCAACAGCGCGGCGGCATGGGCGACCACATGACGGGCATGAACGCCGCCGGCGCGATCTCGGCCGCGCTGTTCCACCGCGAGCGCACCGGCGAAGGACAGCGCGTCGCCGTCTCGCTCCTCCGTACCGGCATCTACATGATGGGCTGGGATTACGCGCTGGAACTGCGCCTGGGCGCGCGGACGATCCCGTACGATCGCTTCCACGCACCCAATCCGATCATCAACTGCTTTCTGACGAAGGACGACCGATGGATCTGGCTGCTGCTGTTGCAGGGCGACCGCCACTGGCCGGACCTGCTTCAGGCCGTCGAGCGGACCGACCTCCAGGACGACGAGCGCTGGCGCAACATCGGCCTGCGCCGCGACAACGCCGAGTCGCTGGTGCACGAGCTGGACAAGGAGTTCGCGAAGCGCACGCTCGAGGAATGGGGCCCGATCCTCGACCGGCACAACGTGTGGTGGGCCCCCGTGAACTCGATCAGCCAGGCACTGCTGGACCCGGTCGTGCAGGCGTCAGGCGCGGTGCGGCAGGTCGAAGGCCCCGACGGCCAGGTGCCGATGGTCAACACCCCGGCCGACTTCTACGGAACGCCCGCCGGCCCGCGCGGCGTCGCGCCGGAGCTGGGCCAGCACACCGAGGAAGTGCTGCTGGAGCTCGGCTACGACTGGGACAAGATCATCGCGCTCAAAGACAACGGGGCGATCCCGTGATCGACGCCCGCGCGCGCGCCGTGATGTCGCGCCTCGAGCGGCAGGACGCCGATGAGCGCGAGCGCGGCACGTCGCGCGACGTCCGCCTGCGGCAAATCGGGCCGGAGGTCGGGCGCTTCCTGCACACGCTCGTGCTGGCGCGCCGCCCGCGCGTCATCGTTGAAATCGGCACGTCCGGCGGCTATTCGACGATCTGGCTCGCGACGGCCGCGCGCCAGGCAGGGCGCGCCGTCACGACGCTCGAGCTCGATCCGGTGAAAATCGAGACCGCGACCGCCAACCTCCGCGACGCCGGCGTCGATGACGTCGCGACGATCGTCGCTGGCGATGCGTTCGCATGGCTGCGCGCGCGCGTGGAGCCCGTCGACTTCGTGTTCCTCGACGCCGAGAAGGAAGACTACGTCGCGTACTTCGACCTCATCGTGCCGCTGCTCCCGCCGGGCGGCGTGCTCGTCGCCGACAACGTGCTGTCGCACGCGCGTGAGCTCGCCGCGTTCCAGGAGCGCGCGATCCGCGACGCGCGGCTGTCAACCGTGATCGTGCCTATCGGCCGCGGCGAGCTGCTGGCGGCGAAGATCGGTTAGCGGTTTCCGTCATGGGGCGCCGTGGAGGGCCGGCGCCTCCGTGATCTGTTGTCGATGTGAGAAGAAGTACAGCAGCCCGGCCGCGACGCCGACAAGACACAACGCCGCCTCGATGCCGACCGCCGTCTGCACGCCCAGGTGCTCCGCCATCACGCCCGTCAGGTAGCCGCCGATCGGCGTCGAGCCGGCGAACAGCAGCATGTACAGCGACATGACGCGGCCGCGCAGGTGGTCGGGCGTCGAGAGCTGCAACGACGTGTTGGCGGTGGCGGCGAACGCCGTGTTCGCAACGCCGAGCAGCAGCAGGAAGAACAGCGTCACCGGGAACCACTGTGCTGAGCGCGACCGCGCCCAGCAGCAGCGCGAACGCCGTGCCGCCCAGGAACAGCGTCGAGTGCGCGGCGCGCTTGCGGCTCGCGAGCAGCAGCGCGGAGATCAGCGCGCCCAGCCCGACGGCCGCCGTCATGAAGCCCAGGCCCACCGAGCCGCGCCCGAGCACGTAGCGGTCGACGAGCGGCAGCATGACCGTGAAGTTGTAGCCGAACGTCCCGATGATCGCGACGAGGATCACGATCAGCAGCGCGGGCGGCGTGCGGAACGCGTACGCCAGCCCCTCGCGCAGTTCGCCGAGCGCGTTCAACGGCCCCGCGACCCTGCGGTTCACGGAGTACAGCTCGCCCGTGTTCATCATCATCAGCCCGGCGATCACCGGGACGAAGCTCACGCCGTTGAGCAGGAACGCCGCCTTCACGCCGACCGTCGCGATGACGAAGCCGCCGATCGCCGGGCCGATGAGCCGCGCGCCGTTGAACATGCCGGAGTTCAGCGCCACGGCGTTCATCAGGTCGTCCTTGCCGACCATCTCGACGACGAACGCCTGGCGCGTCGGCTGCTCGAAGGCGTTGGCGAGCCCGAGCACCAGCGCGAGGACGTAGACGTGCCATAGCTGCACGTGCCCCGACCACACCAGCGCCGCCAGCGTCAGCGCCTGCGTCATCGCCAGCGCCTGCGTGCACGAGGATGAAGTTGCGCTTCGGCACGCGGTCGGCGATGACGCCGGCGAACAGCACGAAGATCGTGATCGGCAGGAACTGCAGCATCGTCACGGTGCCGAGCGCGACCTTCGAGTCGGTGATCTGCAGCACGAGCCACGCCTGCGCGATGGTCTGCATCCACGTGCCGCTGAGCGAGATCGTCTGGCCGAAGTAGAAGAGGCGGTAGTTGCGGTTGCGGAGCGCGCGGAACGTGCTTGCGAACGGCGAGGGGCGGTCCGATGGCGACTCGCCGCCGCCGGCCGCCGCTTCCGCGCGTGGCCGCGATTGCCGCCACGGGAGCGCCTGCACCACCCTCGACGGGAACCGTCGGGCCACGCTCCTGACCTTTCCGTTAAGGGGAATGTTGCACCAGTATAGCGCACCGTCCGCGCATCACATCGGGTCCGCGACGCTCCACGATGGTTGTCCGATCGATCACGCGCTGTCGCCAGCGGCCATCGATCGCTGCATCGACGCGCGGCGGCGTGCGTCGCGTCACGCGCGCGATTCACTTCGCTTCGCGACCGCGCGGCGCGCCGTTGCGATTGCATCGCACCGCGGCCTCGCCTGTCAACAAACGGGGGAAACTACTACCCGCGGCCTTGCGTCCGCGATCGCCGTGTTATCATGAATCACAGATTCCGCCGATGAAGGAGGTCCTCCTGGACACCGACTACCGTATCGACGTCTCCGAAGTGAACCGCAACATCGACAGCGCGGAGGTGATCGCGCTGTACTTCCCGCTGCTTCGCAAGACGCTGCTCATGGACCTCCGCACGAACGACGTCGACGGCGCGATGATCCGCGTCGTGCCGATGGCGAACACGGCCGAAGAGCGCTTCCAGTCGCTCGTGAAGATGCGGCCGCGGTTCCGCAAGCCCGACACCATCGTCATCATCCCCTGGCCCAAGTACGTCGCCAGCATCGCCGACCTCGGGATCTGGGACCACATCGTCCGCCGCTACGCCGAGACGGGATCGCCGGAAACCGTGCGCGAGTGCGAGCGCTGCTACGCCGAGCTCGCCAAGCTCGAGCGCGAGGAGATCCACCGCGCGATCACCGGCGAGAACTACGAGACGATGTGGGGCCAGCGCGGCATCGACGAAGTCGAGGCGCTCGTCGCGGACGACGATGACGAAGACTTCGACGAGGACGACGACGACGAAGTCTTCGAGGACGACGAGTCGTAGGGGGCCATCAGCTCTCAGCTCTCAGCTATCAGCCTTCAGCTCTCGGATCGAGGCCCGAGCCCCGGGGTTTGCGTCTGCTCATCGAGCCACCTCGGCCCCTAGCAGGCCGCCGAAGAGTCGCCGGACGGCGTCTCAAACGTCGATACGGAGCGGCCAGTTGAATCTACGAAACGCGGGCTGAAAGCCCGCGCCACGAGAACAAGAGTCGTTTTTCAGCACCCTGCCTTGAAAATAGATTCAAGTCATGCCACCGCCTCGAGGTTGACGCGATTACGCCCGGTCCCGCCTATTTTCATTCGCGGGGGTGGCGCCGCCGCGCCATGAGGAACTGCTAGCTCGGTTCTTGGTTCTTGGTTCTCTCGCCGGAACTGCTTATCCCCTAACGCACTTGATCGCGAGCGCGCCGATTCGTGGTAAGATGCGCCCGGCGTACGGAGGACGCGGAGCATGACGGCTCGTCAGATCGGCAGGCCCAATCCCACGTCGCAGGCGCGTCTCCAACTCATCCTCGTCGTGCTCGCCGCCTGGGACCTGCTCGCGTTTCTGCTCGAACTGACGAACACCCGCTTCCTCACCGTCGGCGGCATCGAAGGCGTGCTCGGCGCGCGATCCGTCAGCGGCACGACGGCCGTGCTGGCCATCGCATACCTGTACGCCGCACGCAACCCGATCCGCTATCGCTTCGTGCTGTGGCTCGCGTCGCTCGAGCAGTTCGTCGCGCTCTTCGCCGGCACGTTCCACTGGGCGCGCGGCGACGTCGGCTTCGGCGAAGCCGCGATGCCGATCCTCGCCGCCGCGGCGTTCCTCGTGCTTCTGATGATGAACCTGCCCCGGCAAACGGATACCATTTGAGCGTGAGCCACCAGCCGGAGCCCTCGCGGTCCCGCGCAGCCGCCCACGACCCGCCGGGAGGCCGTCGCCGTCATCAGCGCGTACGGCGCGTTTCGCCTGCTCATCGTCCTGCTCGCCATCTGGTCGTTCATCGAAGGATTCGCGCTGTTCACGGGCAGCTTCGATGCGCTGACGCTCGGCGGCAAGGACCGCACCGCCGAACAGGTCATCGGCGCGCAGATGATCGTGCTCGTGCCGGTGTACGGACTGCTCGCGTGGCAGCGCGACCGCTATCGCCTGCTGATCTGGGTGCCCTACGTGGCCCAGCTCGCGATCATCCTCCCGCTCACCTGGGCCGTGCTGCGCGGCGACGCCGACGGCATCCTTCTCCTGTTCGTGTCGCTGATCTTCTTCGTGTTGCTGTTCTACTTCTGGTATCACAGCCACCCGCTCGACTTCTTCGTGGAGGACGAGGAGGACGACGAGGAAGAACCCGGCGGCGAGGAAGACGACGTGGACGACGAACCGCCCGGCACCGCGGAGCGCGAGGCCGGCGGCCGCCGGCGCTACCGCCGCAAGCCTCCCGGCTAGCCTCGCCCCTCCCCGCACATCAGCCGCGCCACCCTTGGCCGATGATCCTTTCGAGGAAGAGAGCGCCGGACGTGAGCCGCTCGTTCATCGCGGAGGTCTCACTCATGGCAATGCTCACGTTCATCATCGCCGTCATCGTCGGTATCGGCGCGGTAGTCGCGATCGTCTTCCGGCGCGCGTCGGAGCGCGGCAAGCACTGACGCGCACGCGCGTGACGGCGCGCGCCTGACCTCAGCCCGGCGAGACCAGCGCCCGCACCGCGCGCGCCGCCGCATCGCGCACGAGCGACGCCGCATCGCGCATCGCCTTGTCGAGCGGCATGCCCGCGGGCGTGGCGACCTCGGCCGCATCGAACGCGCCGCGCGCGTCGTAGCCCGGATCGATGCTGCCGGCGACGGCGGCGACGGGCTTGCCGTGCGCGCGCGCCATCCGCGCGACGCCGGCCGCCGTCTTGCCGAACGCCGTCTGCGCGTCGAGGCGTCCCTCGCCGGTCAGCACGAGGCCCGCCGCCACGATCTTCGCGTCGAGCCCGACGGCGTCCGCGACGATGTCGAACCCCGGCACAATCGCCGCGCCGGCGACGACCAGCAGCCCCGCGGCGAGTCCGCCCGCCGCGCCGCCGCCGGGCATGTCCAGCACATCGATGCCGGTGTCCCGCCGCACGACGCCGGCGAAGCGGCGCAGCGCGGCGTCCAGCACCTCCACCGCCTCCGGTGACGCGCCCTTCTGCGGCCCGAACATCGCGGCGGCGCCGTGCGGCCCACACAGCGTATTCGTGACGTCCGAGGCGACGAGGATCTCCGTCCCCAACAGCCGCGCGTCGCGCGGCGACAGGTCGACGTGAGCGAGCCGCGTAAGCGCGCCGCCGCCCGGCGGCAGGTCGCGGCCGTCGGCATCGACCAGCCGCGCGCCGAGTGCCTGCATCGCGCCGGCACCCGCGTCCACCGTCGCACTGCCGCCCACGCCGACGATGATCCTGCGGCAGCCGCGGTCGAGCGCCGCCCGGATCAGCTCGCCGGTACCGTAGGTCGTCGCGACGAGCGGGTCGCGCTCGGCGGCACGCAGCAGCACCAGGCCCGACGCCGCCGCCATCTCGATCGCCGCCGCCTCGCCGGGCGCGAGGAGCGCCCATGCGGTGCGCAGCGGCCGCATCAGCGGGTCGTGGACATCCGAGAACACGCGCTCGCCGCCGCGCGCCGCGAGCATCGCATCGACGAGCCCGGTGCCGCCGTCCGACATCGGCACGACATCGATGTCCGCGCCCGGCAGCGCGATGCGCACGCCGTCGGCGATGGCGTCAGCCGCCTCCCGCGCGGTCAGGCTGCCCTTGAACTCCTGCGGCGCCACAACAACGCGCATGCGGTGCTACTTCCCGATCTCGATCGGCTCGGCCGGCAACTCGCCCCGCAGCAGAGGCGGCAGCAGCTCTCCGATCCGCCGTGGCACGAACAACTCGCTGGATGACGCGATCTCGTCGAGCGACCACAGGCGATGATCGAGCATTGCCTGGCGCTCGTGTGCGGTCCAGTTGTCGTTGCGAACGTCCGCGACCGGCACACGCAGCACGAAGTACCGCTCCCGCGCTTCGATCCAGTGCTCGCCGAAGCGGAAGACGTTGCGGCGTTCCCACACGCACGGCCCCGGTTCCCCGTCGATGCCGGTCTCCTCCCACAGCTCTCGGCGTGCCGCCTGTTCGAACGACTCGCCGGGGTGCAGGCCGCCGCCCGGTGTGATCCAGAGCCGGTGCACATCGAGGCGCTCGTCGTCCCAGAGGAACAACAGCACGCGGTCGCGCTCGTCGATCAGCACGACGCGCCCAGAGAGCCGGACGATCGGCGTTACTCCTTGCGGCGGTTCTGTGAGCATCGACGCATCATACGGCAACCCGCGCGGTTTAGGGGTTGACAGCAGTACAAACGTTCTATTACACTCGGCTGACTAGAACACCTGTACTACAGGAGACCGCCATGACTCGCCGCGTCCGCATCCGCACCCTCGTCATCCCGCGTGCCCGCGCCTGCCCCGACTGCGGCGGCCCGCTCGTGCACGCCGAAGGCTGCGTGCTCTGTCCCGTCTGCGGCTTCAGCGCCTGCGTCTAACAACTCCGTGCCGGGGCCGCATGGCCTGACACGGGAGTACGCTACGCCCGCGAGCGTGTGCTGTATGATGCCCTCGATTCATCAGGGAGGGCGTTCGCATCAACCCGCGCGTCTCTGAAGCAGCGGCCGCACCTTCGACCAGCGCCGCGTCCGGCACTCGGCGCGGCGCCGTCATCACCTGTTCCGTCAGACGCATCGTCCGCCGCGCAGGTGGCGCGCCGTGAGCGACGACCCGATCGACCAGGTCAACCGGTTCCTCGCCGTCGTGGCGGCGCTGCTCGTGATCTTCGCCGCCCTGCTCGTCGTAATGCTCGCCTGGGGCGCTCCCGGTGGCACGATCGACCGCATCGCGGACCTCGCGGGCTGGCTGCGCGACCACAACGACCGCGAGACGAAGAGCGTCCTCACGCTCGTCAGCGCCGTCCTCGTGCTGCTGATGCTGATGACCATCATCGTTGAGCTCACGCCTTCGCCAACGCAGAAGATGCGCGTCCGCAACGTCAAGTCGGGCGAAGCGGCGATCACGACGAAGCAGATCGCCGAGCGCATCAACGCCGAAGTGCGCGAGGTCGAGCACATCGCGGACTGCCAGGCGATCGTCGCCGCGCGCGGCAAGCGCGTCGAGGTGGTGCTGGACCTGCACGTCGATGCCGGCGCCGACCTGTCGCGCACCGCCGACGAAGCCTGCCGGCGCGCGCAGGTGCTGGTCGAACAGAAGCTGGGCATCGAGCTGGCGCAGCCGCCGCGTGCGCGTCTGCACTATCGTGAGCTACGCTTGCGCGGAGAGCCGCAGCCGCCGCGCACCATGGACCCAACCGGCTGGGAGCGCCCGGCCGCATCACCCGAGGGGGAACGTGACCAACGAGGACAGCCCGACGCACCTGAAGAGGCGCAAGCCTAAGCTCATCGAGCGCCCGGAGCCCGATCAGCTCGTGCCCATCCTGGAGGCCGTGCTCTTTGTCGCCGACGCGCCGATCGAGATCGTCGGCGCTCGCACGCACGATCAACGCGCCGCGCAGCGAGGTCTCCGAGGCTCTCGAAACGCTGGCCGTGGCCTGCCGCGACCGCGGCGTGCGCCTGCAGCGCACCGGCGACCTGGCGCAGCTCGTCTCCGCGCCGCAGACCGCCGCCTACGTCGAGCGCTTCCTCGGGTTCGAGCACCCGCCGCTCACGAACGCGTCGCTCGAAACGCTGGCGATCATCGCCTACCGCCAGCCGATCACGCGCGCCGGCATCGAGTCGGTCCGCGGCGTCGACTGCGACGGCCCGATCCGCACGCTGATGGCGCGCGGGCTCATCGAAGAGATCGGCCGCGCGCCGGTCATCGGCCGGCCGACGCTCTTCGGCACCACGGTGCGCTTCCTCGAGTACTTCGGGCTCGAAAAGCCGGACGACCTGCCGCCGCTGCCGCTGACGGAGGAGCCGCTCGAAGAGCCGGAAGAGGCCGCGATCTGAACGTCGGCGTCCTCCGCTTCTCGCTGCGCATCCCGGACAGCGGCTCGCTCAAGGACAAGCGGCAGGTCGTGCGCAGCGTCGCCCAGCGCATCCGCAACAAGTTCCAGGTGGCCGTGGCCGAGGTCGGCGACAACGACGCGTGGCAGATCGCCACGATCGGCGTCGCGTGCGTCTCGAACGACGCGCGCCAGTGCGAGCATGTCCTCAGCGAGATCGTGGCCTACGTGCAGGACTCCCGCCTCGACGCCGAGATGCTCGACGTCGAGACCGACGTCATCGCCATGGGCGACTGAGCCGCGGCGCCTGGTTCTCGGTTCTCGGTTCTAGGTTCTAGGTTCTTGCGACCGCAGCGACCGGCTCGGCCACGAGGTCGTATGGCAGCGCCTGCATCACCTTCGCGCGCACGAAGTCGCCCGGAGCGAACGCGCCGCGCAGCAGCACCAGGCCATCGACCTCCGGCGCGTCGCGGTACGACCGGCCGATGACGAACTCCCGCCCCACGTTTTGGCGCCGCCCCGTGCTCGCCGACTCCACGAGCACGTCGATCTCGCGGCCCGCCATGGCGCGGTTGCGGATCAGCGACACCTGCTGCGCGACTTCCATCGAGCTGCCGCTGGCGCCGCTTCTTGATGCGCTCCGGCACCGGATCGGGCGCGTGCGCCGCCGGCGACTCCGATTGCGGTGAGAACGTGAAGCAGCCGACGTGGTCGAACGCGGCCTCGCGCACGAACGCCAGCAGCTCGGTGAACTCCTCCTCCGTCTCGCCCGGAAAACCAACGATGAACGTCGTGCGGATGGCGATGTCCGGCATCACCTCCCGCAGCATCGCCAGCATCTCGCGCACCATCCGCATGTTGCTCGGGCGCCGCATGCGCCGCAGCACGCCCTCGGACGCGTGCTGCAGCGGGATGTCGATGTAGTGTGCGACGTTCGGCAGTCGCGCCATCGTCTCGGCGAGCCGGCGCGTGACGTGGCCGGGGTACGCGTACATGATGCGCAGCCACGGCACCTCCGGCACCGCTTCGGACACGCGTTCGAGCAGGTCCGGCAGGCCATCGCGCAGCCCCAGGTCGCGGCCGTAGTCGGTGCTGTCCTGCGCGACGAGCACGATCTCGCGCACGCCCTCCGTCGCCAGCCGGCGCGCCTCCGCGATGATCGCCATCGGCCGGCGTGCTGTGCAGCTTGCCCTTCATCCGCGGGATGATGCAGAACGTGCACGGCGCGTTGCAGCCGTCGGAGATCTTCAGGTACGCGCTCGGCCGGCGCGGCGCGCGTCGTCTCCGGGATGTCGTAGCGCTGCGCGTCGAGGATCATCGGCACGACCGTGCGCGCGTAGGCGCCGATGCCGCCCCAGTCCTCGGCGCCGAAGACGGCGTCGATCTCCGGCACTTCGGCCTTCAGCTCCGCCGCCGTGCAGCGCCGTCAGGCAGCCGGCGACGACGAGCTGCTGCCCGCGGCGCTTTTCCGGCCGCCAGCTCCAGGATCGTGTTCACCGACTCCTCCTTCGAGGCGTCGATGAACCCACACGTGTTGACGATGACGACGTCCGCCGCGCCCGGCGCGCCGACCTCGACGTGCGCGCCTTCGCCGAGCACGCGGGCGATGCGCTCGCTATCCGCGACGTTCTTCGCGCAACCGAGTGTGACGATGTGGTAACGCACGGGTTACAGGGTAGCTAATCGGAGAGATGGCCGCGTGCCGCGGACCGCGCGGGCTAGCCGCCGCCGCGGGGCACCACGAGCGTGACCGACGTGCTGCTGCCGCCCTTCGTGCCGGGCGCGGGGTCCTGCGAAGCGACGACGCCGGCCTGTCCGGTCACCTTGTCCGTCTCGACGACGACGTAGCTGAGACCGGCCTCTGATCAGCGCCGCCAGCGCGTCGTCGAGCCGCACGTCCTTCAGGTCGGGCACGGTGCCCTTCTTGACCTCGCCGGGCGCGCGGCCGACGGCAGGCGCCGGGCCGCCGCCGGAGGCCTCGGCCGTGATCGTCGGTGCGCTGATGGCCGTCGTCTTCGGCATCTTGCCGCTGGCGCCGCCGCTTGAGTAGTACAGGAAGATGCCGGCGATGAGCAGGAAGAACGAGCACGCCCCCGGCGAGCAGCCAGCTCATCGATCCGGTCGCCGGCGGCGCCTGGATCTCGGGCAGCGGCTTGAACGCGGGCGGCTCCTCGGTCTGCGACTGGAAGACGCGCATCGAGCTCGACGGGGTTCAGGCCCAGGTACTGCGCGTACGTGCGCAGGAACGCGCGGCTGTACACCGGCGCGGGGAACACCTTCCAGTCTTCGCGCTCGAGCGCGTCGAGGTATCGCTTGGAGATGCGAGTGTCGCGCTCGCAGTCTTCGAGCGTCAGGCCGCGCTGGACTCTCGCCTGGGAAAAGGTCTTGCCGAGTTCAGACATGCAATATCGATTTAGTCGCACCCGCGAGGTTGGGGCCGGTTGGAGGTTACAAGACCGTGTATAGGCGGTCAAACCGGGGCTTTACGTATAAGTCGAAGCCGCTCGCAAAACGGCATTCGTCGATTCCCAACGGCGCGTCGTAGGGATGAGGCTTGCCGGGCGCAGCAGGCTGCGCCCCTACGTCGATAATCTCCAACCTCCAACCTCCAACCTCCAACATCCAACATCCAGCGGCCAACCCCCTACCCCCGGCCGAGCTCCTCGAGCCGGTCGTCGTCGATGCCGAAGAAGTGCGCCGAGTCTCGTGCAGCACCGTCGTGCGGATCTCGTCGATCAGCTCCGCCTCGTCCGGAAAGTCTTCCTCCAGCGGCTCCTGGTAGATGTGGATGACGTCGGGCGCGACGAGGTTGTAGCCGCCGTCGCGCTCGGTCAGCGGCACGCCGCGGTAGAAGCCGTACATCGACTCATCGGCCGCGAGCCCCGCATCGGCGAGGTCGGCGCGGCTCGGGCGCCGCTTGACGACGATGTCAATCTGGCGCAGGTGCTCCTTGAACGGCGGCGGTATATCGCGCAACGCGCGCCGCACCAGCACGATGAAGTGTGCCCGCTCCAACGCCGATCAGCGCGCGGCCGGCCAGAGCGTGCGATAGCCCTCGCCGCCGATGGCGTTGAACATCTCCATCCGCTCCATGCGCCGCAGCTCGGCGAGGATCTCGTCGCACGCGCTCGCCGTCTCGGCGTAGCCGTTGTTGGCGATGCGGTCGACGATCGCGTCCCACACGCCGGACTCCACCAACCCGCCGATGTAGCGCGGCCACCAGATGGCGCTGATCTTGTTCGGCAGGCGGAAGCGCGGGCGCAGCATCTTCAGGCTCTTGAAGCGCTCCTCCGCGCTGTTCACCTTCGGCACCAGCTTCACCATCGGCCCCTCGGTCTCGCTGGCGCGGTTGTCGATGAGCAGGCGGTCGGGCACGGTGACGAAGCGGAACGCCACGACTTCGGCGCTGCGCACGGTGCTTGAGGATCGCCTCGTAATCGAGATGGTAGACGTTGTCCATGGCGGTCCGGACGGCTCCTGCTGAGCGAGAGGATGCGTGTGACGGCATTCTATCACGCCATCTCCTTGACGGCGCCGCGGCCGTGCGCCGGCCGCTCGCGCGCGCCCGAAGCCTCCCCGTCCGGTACCCTGACGCATGCTGCTCTCGAGCGAAGAACTGGAGCGGCACGCCCCCGGGCGTCCCGCCGCGCTGACCGTCGGCGTGTTCGACGGCGTGCATCTCGGCCATCGCCACCTGGTCGAGGAGCTGAAGGCGCGCGCGGCGCAGCGCGGCCTCGCGAGCGGCGTCGTGACGCTGCACCCCTCGCCGATCCAGGTGCTGCGGCCGGAGGTGCGCATCGCCTACCTCACGAGCCTCGAAGAGCGCGTCGAGCTGTTGCGGACACCGGCGTCGATGCCGTCGCGCCGCTCACGTTCACGTCGGAGGTCGCCGAGCTGTCGGCGACCGACTTCCTGCGGTTGCTGCACGACACGCTCGACATGCGCTACATGCTGATGGGCCCGGACAACGCGTTCGGGCGCGGCCGCGAGGGCTCGCCGCGGCGCGTCGCCGAAATCGGCGAGGAGTTGGGATTCGACGTCGAGGTGCTGGACGCTCCGCTCGATAACGGCCACGGCCGCGTCAGCGCCACCGCCATCCGCGAGGCGCTGGCCCGCGGCGACATGGAGACTCGCGGCGCACCTGCTCGGCCGCCCGTTCTCGTTGCGCGGCCCTGTCATCCGGGGCCACGAGCGCGGGCGAGGCATGGGCTACCCCACCGCCAACATGGCGGTGACCCCCGACCGCGCGCTGCCGGCGTTCGGCGTCTACGTCACGCGCGCGCAGGTCGGCGATCGCACGTACGCGGCAGCCACGAACGTCGGCGTCAACCCCACGTTCGATGACGTGCGGCCTTCCGTCGAGACGTACATCCTCGACTTCGAGGGCGACCTCTACGGCCGCGAGCTGCGCATCGAGGTGCTGCACCGGTTGCGGGACGAGATGAAGTTCGCGGGCATCGACGCGCTGACGGCCGCGATCGCGGCCGATGTCGAAGCGGCGCGCGCGTACTTCGCCGCCAACGGCTGAAGGCTCAACCTACCTTCTGCTTGACCAACGGAGAGAACCGCCGCGCGACGGCCAGCGCCATCTTCGCGCGCCGCCCCGGCGGCAGCATGGCGTATAGCGCCCAGGGCGCCAGGTGGATGATCGTCCGCCTGATCGTGGCCGGCGTGGCGCGCGCCGTCAGCACGTACCCCATCGGCAGCGAGATGCTCTTTTCGAAGACGGGCTCGGGTACCATACCGTCAGGCTAACACGAGGAGAGCGAACAGACAACAGACAACAGAATCCGTCACAGACGGTGGATGGTTCTGTTGTCTGTTGTCTGTTCGCTCCGTTACCCCTCGAACCGGCGGAAGATCACGCACGCGTTGTGGCCGCCGAGGCCGACGGAGTTCGACAGCGACACCCGGACGTCGCCCTGGCGCGCGACGTTCGGCACGTAGTCCAGGTCGCAGTCCGGGTCGGGCGTCTGGTAGTTCAGCGTCGGCGGGATGATGCCCGTGCGGATCGCCTGCACCGCCGCGATCGCCTCGAGCGCGCCGGCGCCGCCCATCAGGTGGCCGTGCATCGACTTCGTCGAGCTGATCGCCAGCCGGTAGGCGTGCTCGCCGAACGCGGCCTTGATCGCCGCCGTCTCGGCGCGGTCGTTGAGCGGCGTCCCGGTGCCGTGCGGGTTGATGTAATCCACGTCCGCCGGCTCGATGCCGGCCTTGCGCATGGCACGCGTCATCGCCAGCGCGGAGCCGCGGCCGCTTTCGAGCGACGCCACCATGTCGTACGCGTCGTTCGCTCGCGGCGTAGCCGATAACCTCGGCGTACATCTCGGCGCCGCGCGCCTGCGCGTGATCGAGGCTCTCCAGCACGAGCGCCGCCGCCCCCTGTCCGACGACGAAGCCGTCGCGGTTGCGCGTCGAAGGGCTTGTTGGCGCGCTCGGGGTGCTCCGCGTCGTTCGCCAGCGCCCGCAGCGCGTGGAAGCCCGCGAGCAGCACCGGCAGCAGCGGGTTGTCGGTGCCGCCGGCGATGATCGCCTCGGCGTCGCCGCGCCGGATCGTCTCCCATGCCTCGCCGATCGCACCGGTGCCGGTCGAGCAGGCCGATGCGATCGCCATGTTCGGCCCGCACGCGCCCGTCGCGATGGCGATGTGGCCGGATGCGGCGTCCGGCAGTATGTTGCTGATCAGGAACGGGCTCACGCGACGGTAGCCGCCCTTCAGGAAGATCTCGTTCTGCTCCAGCAGCAGCCCGTAGCCGCCGCCCGCCGACCCGAAGATGACGCCGACGTCGTCGCGATTCGCGTCGTCGATCATCAGGCCGGCATCTGACACAGCCTCCAGCGCCGACACGACGGCGAACTGGCCGTTCTTGTCCATCCGCCGCAGCTCTTTGGTCGGGATGGTCTCCTCGGGGTGGAAGTCCTTGACCTCGCCGCCGATCTGCACCTCGAACTGGCTGACGTCGAACTGCGTCAGCCGCGCGATGCCGGAGCGGCCTTCGGCCATCGCCTTCCACGCGTCGCGCCAGTTGTTGCCGAGCGGGCACACGGCGCCCATGCCCGTGACGACGACGCGGCGGTTCGGCAGATGTTCGGGACGTGAGGACATGCTCAAGTAGCGGAGACCTTGCCGGGCTCGGCGCGCAGTTCTTTGGGCTCCAGCGGAGGACCCGCAAGGATCAGCTCGCGCCACTGCGACTCGTCGAAAATATCGATGATCCGCGCGTCGCGGTCGACGCGCCGGCTGATGTTCGAGAGCACGTGGCCGGGTCCGACCTCGAAGAACGCCGAGGCGCCGGCGCGGCGCATCTCGCGAAACGCGCGCATCCAGTTGATGGCGCCGGTCATCTGGTCACTCAACTCCTGCCGCACCTCGTCGGCCGTCGTCAGGATGCGGCCGGTGAGGCTCGACACGACCGGCGACTGCGGGTCGCGGAACTCGATGCCGTCGATGAAGCGGCGCAGCTCCTCGCGCGCCTCCGCCATCTTCGGGAAGTGGCCGGGCACCGAGATCGGCAACTGCACGACGCGGCCGCCGCGCTCCCTCACCGCGTCCATCGCCCGCGCGAGCGCCGCCAGCGTCCCGGAGATCACCGTCTGCCCCGGCGCGTTCACCGCCGCCACGCCGACGTCGCCATCGGGCGAGACGCTGCTGCACACGTCGGCGACGTCTTCATCGTTCGGGCCGATGACGGTCGCCATGCCGCCGGGCCGTTTCTTCGACCACTTCGTCATGATGCGGCCGCGCTCACGCACGAGCTCCAGCGCATCGGCGAACGAGATCGAGTCGGCCGCAGCGGCCGCGGAGAACTGTCCGAAGCTGTGTCCGGACACGTGCGACGGCCTGATCTGCCGCCCCAGCTCGGCGGCGCGCTCGCGCAAGTACACCAGGTACGCCCAGCTCACGGCGAGGATCGCCGGCTGCGTGTTCACCGTCTTGCGGAGGTCCTGCTCGGAGCCCTCCATGACGATCCGCGTGACGTTGATCTTGAGGATCTCGTCCGCCCGCGCGAAGACCTCGCGGGCGCCCGCCGATAGCTCGGCGACGCGTCTGCCCATGCCGGTGTGCTGCGAGCCCTGCCCGGGAAAGATGAGTGCGAGCTTGGCGGGGCGCTGCGAGGTCTGCTCCATCTAGTTCTTCACGTACGCCTGGAACCCTGAAATCGCTGCAACTATAACACAGCAGCGGTCCGTTGCTGATCGCGCGATCGGGGCGAAGCAGGAGGCTGGAGGCTGGATGACGCGCCCCGCGCAGGGCCGCGTGCGACCGCCAGCGCGGTTGCCACGATGAGCGTACCGGCGCGCCGCGATCGCCCCTCCGGCCGGGCGCGTTGTCCACCTCCCGCGCCGCATGTGAAGGAATGCACGTTATACTGCGAGCGCTTTCCGGAGGTTTCCCGTGCGCGGCCGCGACGTGCTCTCCATCGCCGACCTCAGCCCCGACGAGGTCGACACCATCCTCAAGACCGCCCTCAGCCTGAAGCGCGATGGCGGCGGCCATGATCTGCTGCGCGGAAAGACGCTCGCCCTCATCTTCGAAAAGCCCTCCCTCCGCACCCGCGTCAGCTTCGACGTCGCCATGCAGGAGCTCGGCGGCCACGCCATCTACCTGAACCAGGCCGAGGTCGGCCTCGGCCAGCGCGAGCCGGTCGCCGACGTCGCCCGCGTCCTCAGCCGCTACGTCGACGTGATCGCCGCGCGCACGTACGAGCACCAGACGCTGCTCGACCTCGCGCGCCATGCCGGCGTGCCGGTCATCAACGCGCTCTCCGACGAAGAGCACCCCTGCCAGGCGATGGCCGACCTGCTCACCATCCTCGAACGCTGCGGCACGCTGCGCGGCATCCGCCTGGCCTTCGTCGGCGACGGCTTCAACGTGGCCGCATCGCTCGCCGAAGCCGCGGCGCTCGCCGGCATGAGCTTCGCGATGGCCTCGCCCGCGGGCTACAGCCTGCCCGATGCCGACGGTGCGCCTGATCCGCGACATCGCCGGCGAGACCGGCGGCAGCATCGACATCTACGAAACGCCGGCCGACGCCGTCCGCGGCGCCGACGTCGTCTACACCGACGTCTGGGCGAGCATGGGGCAGGAGGACTCGTACGCGCAGCGCAAGGAGGCGTTCAGCGGCTACACGGTCACAGCCGGACCTCATGGCGCTCGCCAAGCCCGACGGCGATCTTCATGCACGACCTGCCCGCGCACCGCGGCGAAGAGGTGATGGACGACGTGATCGAGGGCCCGCAGTCCGTCGTCTTCGACCAGGCCGAGAACCGGCTGCACGCGCAGAAGGCGATCCTCGCGCTCACGACGAGCGATCACGTCCTGTAGGTCGCCAGCGTATGAGCGACCTCGTCAACTTCCTCCGCGACAACTTCGAGCAGTTCAACGCTGACGTCGGCGCTCGACGTCGTCATCATCTCGCTCATCTTCTTCTGGGTGCTGATGCTGCTGCGCGGCACGACGGCCATGGCCGTCATGCGCGGCGCGTTCATCCTGCTGCATCGCGGCGTTCGCGCTCGGCGCGCGTGTTCGACCTGCGCGTGCTCAACTTCCTGCTCCGCAACTCGTTCACCGGCCTGCTGATCGCGCTGCCGATCATCTTCCAGCCGGAGATCCGGCGCGCGCTCGAGCGCGTCGGCCGCACCGGCGCGCGCGCGTTCGGCGCCAGCGTCGGCAACCCCGGCACGATCGAGGCGGTCAGCGAAGCCGCGTCCGACATGGCGAAGCAGCGCTGCGGCGCGCTCATCGTCCTGGAGCGCGAGACCGGCCTCCAGGACTACATCGAAAGCGGCATCCCGGTCGATGCGCTGCCCTCGCCCGAGCTGCTCGAACGGCATCTTCTTCCCCAACTCGCCGCTGCACGATGGCGCGGTCGTGCTGCGCGGCAACCGCGTCGTCGCCGCCGGCGTGCACGCTGCCGCTGTCCGAGAACACGACGCCGGGCGAGCTGGGCACGCGCCACCGCGCCGCCCTCGGCATCACCGAGCGCACCGACGCCGTGTCCGTCGTCGTGTCCGAGGAGACGGGCGGCATCTCCGTCGCCGCCGACGGCCGCATGTACACGCGGCTCGATGACGCGCGGCTGCGCGCGCTGCTCGACCGGCTGCTCGGCAACCGCCGCAACGGGAGAGGCTGATGGACTTCCTGGCGCGGCTGGTGCATGCATTCTGCGTTCCTCGGCCGCGGCGCCGTGCTCTCGATCGCGCGCAACCTCAGCCTGGCGCTGCTCGTCGGTGGCGCTCGGGCTCAGCCTCTGGCTCTTCGTCACCGACCGCGAGAACCCGCAGCAGACGCAGGCGTTCAACAGCGCGATCCCGATCAAGTTCGTCAACGTCCCCGACGGACCTCGCCGTC
This sequence comes from uncultured Chloroflexia bacterium, assembly GCA_963701135.1. Taxonomy (GTDB): domain Bacteria; phylum Chloroflexota; class Dehalococcoidia; order DSTF01; family JACRBR01; genus CAYJMJ01. The sequence goes on along the minus strand of OY969567.1, from coordinate 214,329 downwards.
GCGAACACCTCGGAATCCACCGTCCGCATCCGCATCGAGGCGCCGCACGAACGAGCTGTCGAAGCTCCAGCGCGACGACTTCAACGCGACCGTGAACCTCGGCGGCTATCAGAAGGGGCAGGCGACCGTCGCCGTCGAGGTCAGCTCGTCCAACAGCCACGTCAACGTCACCGAGGTCACGCCCGCGCGCGTCGACGTCACGCTCGAAAGCCTGCGCACGAAGGAGGTGCCCGTCGCGCGTGTCGCTCGTCGGCTCGCCGCAGCAGGGCTTCGCCGCCGTCACCGCGACCAGCGATCCGCAGAAGGCGACGGTGACCGGCCCCGAGAGCCTCGTCGCGCTCGTCGATGCCGCCGTCGCGGAGGTGAACCTCACCGGCCTGCGCATCGACTTCACCGACCGCGTGGCGCTCGAACCTCGCGACGCGCGCGACGGCGAGATCAGCCGCGTCACGGTCAACCCGCGACCGCGCGAACGTCACGCGTGGACATCGAGCAGCGCGAGTTCAGCCAGGAGTTCGTCGTGAAGCCGCTGATCATCCGGCCAGCCCGCCGCCGGCTACAACGTCACCGGCGTCATGCGTCGACCCGCGGCTCGTCACGATCGTCGGCCCCGCTCGACGTCCTGCAATCGATCGACGCCGTGCGCGGCATCCCGACCGAAGAGATCTCGATCACCGACGAGCGCGCCGACGTGCAGCGTACCGTGCAGGCTCGTGCTGCCGCGGGCGTGCGCATGCAGCAGGGCACGCCGACACCGTGAGGGTCACCGTCTCGATCGCGCCCGCGCGCGGCGAGGCGACGTTCCGCGTCGTGCCGCAGGTGCGCAACGTCGGGGCCGGCCTCGCGTGACGCCGACCGAGCGCGATTACCGTCACGCTCACCGGCGACATACCGGCGCTGCAGGCGCTCACGCCCGAGGCCATCGTCGCGATCGTCGATGCGCAGGGCCTCGGGCCGGGGCTGTACGCGCTGCCGGTGCGGATCACGCCGCCCGCCGGCGCACACCGTCGTCCGCAGCGAGCCCGGCGAGCTGGGCATCGCCTTAACAGAAAGGCCGCAATGACCACCGACGCCGCACGCAAGCCGATCGTCGCTATCGTCGGCCGGCCGAACGTCGGCAAGTCGGCGCTGTTCAACCGCATCGTCGGCGGCCGGCCGGCGCTCGTCGAAGACCTGCCCGGCACGACGCGCGACCGCATCTACGGCGATGCCGAGTGGCGCGGCCGCGACGTTCCAGGTCGTCGATACCGGCGGCCTGGAGCCGGACGTGCCCGGCACCTACACGCCGCTCGTGCGCGCGCAGGTCGAGTACGCGCTCGGCGAGGCGGACGATCGTCCTGTTCGTCGTCGATACGATCACCGGCATCACCGCCGCCGACCAGGAGGTCGCCGGACCTGCTGCGGCGCATCGAACAAGCCCGTGCTGCTGCTCGCCAACAAGGCCGACAATCGCGAGCGCGAGGAGGCGGCCGTCGCGTTCTACGAGCTCGGCCTCGGCGAGCCGATCGCCGATCAGCGCGCACCACGGCCACGGCGTCGCCGACGTGCTCGACATGATCGCCGACTCGCTGCCGCCCGCTCGAGACGGAGGAGGCGGCCGAAGGCGCTGCGGCTCGCCATCGTCGGCCGCCCGAACGTCGGCAAGTCGTCGCTGCTCAACGCCATCCTCGGCGAGGAGCGCGTGATCGTCAGCGAGGTGCCCGGCACGACGCGCGACGCCATCGACACGCCGTTCGACGTTCGACGGCCACGCCGCTCGTGCTCGTCGATACGGCCGGCCTGCGCCGCCGCGGCGCAATCGAGCCGGGCGTCGAGAAGCACTCGACGCTCCGCGCCCGCCGCGCGCTCGAGCGCGCGCAGATCGCGCTGTGCGTGTTCGACCTCTCCGAGGGCTTCACCGCGCAGGACGCGCACGTCGTCGGCTACGCGCTCGAGGCCGCGCGCGGCGTCATCGTCGTCGCCAACAAGTGGGACCTCGTGCGCGACGGCGAGTGGACGCAGGAGGACTGGGAGCGCCGCCTGCGCTGGAAGCTCAAGTTCGCGCCGTGGATCTCGCTCCGCTTCATCTCCGCGCGCGAAGGCACCGGCATCGACGACGTGCTCGCCGAGGCGGTCCGCATCGGCGAGGAGCGCGCAGCGCCACGTCGAGACGGGCGCGCTGAACCAGGCCATGCGCCGCGCCGTCGCCGAGAAGCCGCCGCCCACGCCCTCGAAGGGCCGTCGCATCAAGCTGCTGTACGTCACCCAGGCCGAAGTCGACCCGCCGACGTTCGTCTTCTTCCTCAACGACGCCTCGGCTGTGCACTTCAGCTACCGCCGCTACATGGAGAACGTGATCCGCCGCAACTTCGGCTTCGAGGGCACGTCAATCAAGCTGGTCTTCCGCGGCCGGAACGAGGAGTAGCGGTTCACCTTTTCGCCGCACCGGCGTTGTAGCTTGCCAGGCCGTGATCGAGGAGGAGCGCATGATACGACGCTCACTGCCGGTGACAGCCGCTGTGCTGTTCGTGGCCGCTGTCTCCGTGTCGGCGTGCACCCACTCGCCCGGTGGTCGCGCCGCGGGCAGCGGCGCTCGAACGGCCCGTCGCGGGCGGTGCCGCCCAGCCGGTGGTCATCGCCGCGCGCACGGTCTGCCGCCTGGTCGCCGATAACCCGGGCGCCGCCGCCGCGCAGTTACGCGGCGCCGATGGCGCGCCCAGCATCACGGCGCGGCGGCGCGTCGTACTGGTTCTTCGGCGACAGCCGTGCGCAACGGCCCCGGCGGCCGCCAGGACGTCATCCCGGCAGCCGTTGCCCGATCCGGCGACTTCGACGGCCACGACTGCGTCCGTCTCGACTTCAAGCAGTCCGGCGGCCTCGCGCAGCCGATGTTCCCCCGTCTGGAAGAGACGACCGCATGGCCGGACGGCATCCTGCCGCTCGATGACGGCAGCGTGCTGTTCTACATGGTGAAGGTCCGCCGCGAGTCGCCGTTTGCCTGGCACGTATCCGCGGTCGGGCTCGGCCGCATGGCTGCCGGGCACGATCGACCGGAGTGCGCGACGTCGAGGCGATCTGGGATGAGAGACAGCGGCTTCGGCGCGCGGCTCGCCGGCGTGCGCTCCCCCGTGCGCATCGGCGACGACGTGATCGTGTACATCCACACCGAATCGGGGGCGAACTACGTCGCCAAAGCACCGCTCGGCCGCATCGGCCAGCGCGACGCCTACACCTACTGGGATGGCGCGCGCTGGTCGGAGCACCCCGCCGATGCGAAGCCGATGTGGCCCGTCGGACAGGGCTCGCCGCTCCCCGGCGACAACGGCGTCTCCGTCACGTACGACGAGCGCGCGCACACTGGCTGGCGCTGTACAACGGCGACCTCGCCACGATCAAGGTGCGCACCGCGGACAACCCGTGGGGTCCGTGGTCCGAGCCGGTCACCTGGATCGACTGCCGTCCACTCGCCGAGGACGTGTACCCGTACTGCTACAGCGCCGAGATCCACCGCGAACTCTCGCGCGACGGCGGCGACACGATCTACGTCACGTTCTCCAGCCAGAAGCCATACGACGTGACGCTCGTCGAGTTGCACCTCGGCGTCGCGATCCACGAGTGGCGCGCACCTGAGAGCGGCGACCTGCGCTACGCCGTATCGTCCCCCGGCGACGGGTACGAGGACGCCGGCATCGCGTTCTACGCATCGGACCGCGCCGCCGCCGGCCTCGCGCCCGTGTACCTCGCGCGCGACGGGACGTACACGCTCGCCGATCCCGGCAACGGCGCGCCGGCTTTCTACACGTACGCCGAGGCGGCGGACGGCGCCGTTCGCACGCAGCCGGTGCATCGATGGCAGCGTGACGGCGCCGAAGCGCTCGCGACGGGCGAGCGCCCCGGCTGGCAGCGCGGCGGCGTAGCGTTCTACGTCGCGTGCTACGACAGCCCGTCAACGAATTCCGGCTGCGGGCGGTAAACCTTTCGGTCATCTCGGACGTTCTCACGAGTACCACCGGGCGCTAGAAGGTGGTACATGCGTAGCTCATCGACATCCCGCGCGGCCGCGGTACTGGCGTTCACACTCGCGGCGGCGCTCGCCGCCATCGGCCTGTTCGTCGCGTTTCGCGACACGTCGGCGGCACGTGCGCTCGCCGCGCCGGCGGCCGAGCTGCCGTTCACGAACGACAACTTCGACGCGCCGGGCTTCATCATGCCGCCGCCGTCGCCGCCCGGCGCCGGCATTCTGCCGTGGGACGGCAGCCAGACGACCGTTGGAGCCACGCTGGAACAAGGCGAGACCGCACCATGCGGCAACATCGGATCGACGGTGTGGTTCTACTACCAGCCGGACCACACCGGCACGCTCGGAGATCAGCACCGTCGGCAGCGACTTCGATACGGTCCTCGCGGTGTACACCTTCGGCAACGGCTTCCTGCCGTCGCCGCCCGGCGGCAACCTCAACGCCGTCGCATGCAACGACGACGCGGGCGGCGCAACGTCGTTCGTGAGCTTCCCGCTCACGCGCTACGAGCGCTACTACATCCAGGCCGGCGGCAAAGACGGCGCGGCCGGCAACCTGCACCTGCACCTGCAGTGCAACCCCGCGTGCCCGCCATCGAACGACGACTTCACCAGCGCCGCTGACCTGTGGGTCGACGCGTTCCAGCCGGTGCAGGAGTTGAGCGCGGACACGACGCACGCCACGCTCGAACCGGACGAACAGCGGCCGTGCGGCGACATCGGCGCGACGGTCTGGTACACGTTCTACCCCGGCCGCGACCTCGACCTCATCGTCGATACGCAGGGGAGCGGCTTCGACACCGCGCTCGGCGTCTACACGTTCGACTACCAGGACGGCGGCGCGGCCGACCACCCCGGCGCCCTGACGCCGGTAGCGTGCAACGACGACAGCTCCGGCCCGCAATCGAAGATCTCGTTCCACGCGAAGCCGAACGCGCAGTACTGGTTCCAGGCCGGCGGCGCCGGCGGCGCGACGGGCGCGCTCACGGTGCGTCTCTCGTGCGACCCCGAGTGCCCGCCCTACAACGACAGCTTCTCCAACAGCGGCGGCATGAACCCACCGGCGATGGAGGAGTCGCGCACCGCCGCCGCCACGCTCGAGCCGGGCGAGCCTCAGCCGTGCGGCAACATCGGCCGCACGGTGTGGTACGGCGTGTATGTCTACGGCAACGTCTCGCTCGTCGTCGATACGGCGGGCAGTGACTTCGACACCGTCGTCGCGCTCTACACCACCGGCCCCGACTTCGACGGCACGCCCGAGACGCTGGAAAATGTCGACGTGCGTCAACAACAGCGGCGGCCCGCAGGCGCGACTCCAGTTCCAGGCGACGAACATCAAGACGTACTTCCTGCAGGTCGGCGGGCGAGACGGCGCGTCCGGCACACTGCTGCTCAATATCGACTGCGATCCGTCTCCGTGTCCTCCCCAGAACGACAACTCCGGCAGCCCGCTCTACACCAGCGTGCCAGGCTACTTCCCGCTCAACGACTACCGCGACACGCGCGGCGCTACGACCGACGCCGGCGAGCCGCTCGACTGCGGCAACATGGGCCGCACCGTCTGGTACAGCGTCTACTCGCCGTCGCGCGTGACGCTCGCGTTCGACACCGCAGGCAGCAGTTACGGCACGGCCATCGCCGCCTACGCCTCGACCGAGGCGTTCTCACCGCCCGGCGGCGGCACGCAGCGCATCGGTTGTTCGCCGGACGGCGCGCGCATCGAGTTCGAGATGCAGCCGAACACGAGCTACTACGTGCAGGTCGGCGGAGCCGGCGGCGCGGGCGGCGACCTGCAGGTCCACGCGGACTGCGTGCCCGCCTGCCCGCCGCAGAACGACAACATCGCCGCCGCCGCCACGCTGTACGACGGGCTGCAAGCGACGCTGCTCACCCGAGCGGCGACGATCGAGCCGGGCGAGCCGCAGCCCTGCGGCGACGTCGGCGCGACGGTGTGGTACGTCGTGCACGCGTACGAGGGAAGCACGCTGCGCATCTCGGCCGCGGGCAGCGACTTCCCCGCCGTCGTCGCCGTGTATCGCCTCGACGGCTTCTCACCGCCGCCCGGCTCGCTCTCGCTCGTCGGCTGCGCGGACCCGTCGCAGGACTCGACGATCGAGTTCGATGCGGCCGCAGGCGGCGACTACTTCGTGCAGGCGGGCGGCGTTGCCGGCGCGAGCGGCACGCTGCAATTCTCGAACCGGTGCGTCTCCGACGTATGCCCGGACGGCGTCGTCGTCGGACCCGACACCGGCGGGCAGGCGCCGGGCGGCGGGCGCGGAGCTGTCGCGCTGCCGAGCACCGGGAACGGAGGCTACCTCCCCGGCAGCCACTGATTGGAGGAGCGGGCAGCGCAGGCGGGGCCGCGGACGCACGAAGCGCCGCGGCCCTCTGCGATCCCTTGCTGTTTGTCGTTTGCTGTTTGCTGTACCGCCGCGCCAGCGGCGGTACGATGCGTTACAGTACCCGCGCGGACACACGGATGTGAGCAAGGAGCCGGGTCCTATGTGGTGGGCCGTCCTCGTCAGCGGAATCATCGGGTACGCGATCGGGTCGCTGCAATTCGGGCTGATCGTCGGCCGGCTGACGCGCGGCGTCGACATCCGCGACTACGGAAGCGGCGCGACGGGCGCGACGAATGTGATCCGCACCTCCGGCGCGAAGGCCGGCGTGCTCGTCATCATCCTCGACATCGCAAAGGGCGTCGTGCCGGTCGCCATCGGCATCGGCATCGGCCACGCGGCCGGCCTCGACCACGACGAACGCGCGTGGGCGGCGGCGGCCGGCGGCTTCGGCGCGGTGCTCGGGCACGTGTGGCCATTGTGGTTCGGCTTTCGCGGCGGCAAGGCCGTCGCGACCGGCTTCGGCGCGGCGCTGCTGATGAACCCGCTCGCCTGCCTGGCGTTGATCCCCGTCGCCGCGCTGGTCGTCGGCACTGTGCGCATCATGTCGGTGATGTCGATCACCATGCCGCCGGTGCTGGCGGCGGTCTTCGTCGTGCTGGCCGTGCTCGGCATCAGCCCGCCGGCGTACGCCGCGTACGCGGTCGCGACGTCGGCGCTTATCGTCTACAAGCACCGCTCCAACATCCGGCGCCTGCTCGCCGGCACCGAGCCACGCATCGGCAAGGGCGGCGAAAAGCGCGCCAACGCCGCGCCGGAGCCCGGGCGCGAGACCGCCGGCACGCGCTGACCACCTACGTGAACAGCGGCGCCATCCCGCGCTTCTGCACCAGCGCCTTCATCTCGGCGTCGCGCGGCCGCTCGGCGAAGCGCGATGCCGCGTCGAGGATCTTCGGCAGCAGCGTCAGGTCGCCGGCGGTGTTGAGGAACACGCCCGGCCGCCCGAGCACCCAGTGCACCGCGCGGTCGATCTCCGCCTGCTCGACGAGCGGCTCGTACCACGTGCCGTGCGTGTGCTCCTTCTCGTTCCACGGCCCCAGCGTGATGCCCTTGATCGTCTGCATCGCGATGCCGCGCTCCGCGCACACGCGCGACAGCGCCTCGAAGTCGGCGGCGTACTGTGGGTTCTGCATCATCACGTAGTTGTACGGCAGCAGCACCGAATCGAACGCGAAGCGCTCCAGGCTGCGCAGGTGCATCGCCGCCACGGTCACGCCGTGCCCGGTGACGCCGATGAAGCGCGTCAGCCCCTGCTCGCGCGCCTCGACCGCCGCCTCGAGCGCGCCGCCGCCGCCGAGCGCCGTCTCCCATTCCGCCGGGTCGACGAGGTTGTGCAGCTGGATCAGGTCGACGTGGTCCGTCTGCAGCCGTTCGAGCGAGTGCCGGATCTGGTCGCGCGCCTTCTCGTACGTGCGCTCGCCGGTCTTCGTCGCCAGGAAGAAGCCGTCGCGGTGCCGCGGCATCCACGCTCCGACGCGCCGCTCGGAGCGGCCGTACGCCGCCGCCGTATCGATGTGGTTGATGCCGTAGCGAAGCACCAGCTCCAGCGCCCGCTCGCCCTCCTCCTCGCTGGCGCCCCACAGCGCCGCCGCGCCGAAGATCGTGCGCGTGCTGTCATGCCCGGTGCTTCCAAACGCCTGCCTCGCGATCATGAATGCCACCTCCAATCCCTCGGGCACAGACGCGCCGGCCATCGCCGCCAACTCTCAGCGCTGCCCGCCCACTCCGACTTCCGACCTCCGGCCTCCAGCATCCCCTGCTACACCCGGTGCGGGTGCGGCCCGAACTCCGCCTCGTAGAACGGTGCGACGGAGTCGCCGCGCCGGATCACGCGGTTGATCGCCTTGCGGTCGTCGTCGCTGATCTCCACCTTGTACGCGCCCATGTTGTCGGTGTACTGCTCCATCGTCCGCGGACCGATGATCGGGCTGGTGACGCCGGGCTGCTGCATCACCCACGCGAGCGCGAGCTGCGACAGCGTGCAGCCCTTCTCCTGCGCGATGGGCGCGAGGCCGTCGACCACATCGTAGATGCGGTCGTTCAGCCGCCGGCGGTAGAGCGGGTTGCTGGCGTCGGCGAATCGCGCGCCCTCGGGCGGCTCCTCGCCGCGCTTGTACTTGCCGGTGAGCAGGCCGCCCGCGAGCGGGCTCCACGGGATCACCGCGAAGCCGTAGGTCTGCGCCATCGGCAGCAGCTCGCGCTCGATGCGCCGGTCGAGCAGGTTGTACGGCGGCTGCTCGCAGATGAAGCGGTTGAGCCCCAGCTCCTTCGCCACCCACAGCGATTCGACGAGCTGCCACGCGGCGAACGTGCTGCTGCCGAGGTAGCGCACCTTCCCCGCGCGCACGAGGTCGTCGAGCGCGCGCAGCGTCTCATCGATCGGAATGTCCGGCTGCGGCCGGTGGATCTGGTACAGGTCGATGTAGTCCGTCTGCAACCGCCGCAGGCTCGCCTCGCACTGCTGAATGATGTGACGGCGGCTGTTCCCCTGCATGTTGGGGTCCTCGCCGTTCATCACGCCGTGCACCTTCGTCGCCAGCACGACGTCGTGCCGCTTCCCGTTGCGCTTCAGCGCCTCGCCCGTCACTTCCTCGCTGCGGCCGAGGCTGTACACGTTCGCCGTGTCGATGAAGTTGATCCCGTCATCGATCGCCCGGTCGATGATCTCGTACGAATCGGCGGGCGCCGTCTTGCCGCCGAACATCATGCAGCCCAGGCACAGGCTGCTTACCTTCACACCCGTCCGTCCAAGCGGTCGATACTCCACGCATTCCTCCCGTATCACAAGCAAGCGTCTGTCGTCTCGAAGGATCAGGCCGGATCCCGGAGACGCTGATTCTAGGCCAGCGTCCGGTTACGAGATACGCCGGAAGGCGTACGCGCGGATGCAACAGTCGGTGGAAGCGGGGCCTAAAACGAAATCGAGATGAACCCACCAACTCCGTTATAGGTGAGGATCCAATCTGCCATCACGTCGCGGCCGATCAAAGCGATGATCGGGTGAACCCCCGTGCTTAACGAGATTGTCTGGCCGGTCAGGTTGACTCCGGCGACAGAATTGAAATCGCGGTCGATCGTCTCTCCCGGGAACTCGATGCGCGCGGGATAGAGGTTGTGTGGAACCTGACCGGCTGCCGTCCCCGGCATGACCGTGCCAATAGGGTTCAATCCTAGCTTGTGTAGGACCGGCTCATGCACGCAGGTCCCGCTAGCACCAGTGTCGAGCAGTGCGAGCCCGGCCTCTGGAGTGGGAAGAGTGCCGCCCGCATCTGCGATCACTTTAGCGAGGGCGGTTGGGATGTGGATGAGAACATTGAGAACCGGCCCGCATTCCTGGAGGAACGCCGGGCTATGGTTGCCCGCTGGGTCGTTATAGAACCTATTGCGTGACGGAGCCAAGGTTAAGTCCGACGAACAGAGCGGGCGCCTGCATCGGAGGCTCCTGGCTGCGAATTTGGCGAATGAGGAACGGCTTGTTGCCTAACTGACGCAAGCCAGCCTCATACGCTTCTTCCTCCGTTGTGAAGGTTCCGACAATTCGGCGATCTGTGACCAGTGCGAACTGTCCTTCATGGTTCTGGAGCAGTTGCGCCCGCTGAGATTCGAAATACTCAATCTCTGTTTGTAAGGTCGGGTTGGCTGTCACGGGCACCGGCTCCTCCAGAGGGGGCACGTCAAGACCCTCTCACCGAGAAGGTCGGCCTACGATCCCTAAACTTGATGGCCGGCGCTGCCCCACCGTAGGCGGGCAATTGACGAGTGACGGCCGAGTGAGACGAGAGATCACTTCATCCCTTCTCGTCTGGTCGAACCCGTAGCGCGTGCCTCTACCGCCAGGTCCAAGAATAGAGCCAACGGAAGCGGCCTGTCAATCGAGAATCTTGTCACAAACGCGACCGATCCTCGCTAGACCACACACGCTGCACACCCGCGCAGATACAGGTTATGGCGCGATTTTCTCGCTTCTCGCATCTCGTTTCTCGCATCCAACGTCACCGCTCGACTGGCACCGCGTCCGGCCGCGCGGCACCCACCGCCAGCACCTCGTCGCGCGCGCCGTAGCCCAGGCGCTCGGCGACTTCGACGGCGAGCAGCCCGGCCGCGTTCGCCGCGACCAGCAGCAGCCCCAGCGCGAATCCCACCGACGCGCCCTGCGCCGCCGTCGCGCCCCCGCGCTTTACCAGCGCCGAGAACGACGACTCGCGCACGCCGAGCCCGCCAAGCGTCACCGGCATCAGCACGGCGATGGCGACGATCCACGTCATCAGCGCCCAGTACCACCACGCCAGGTGGATGCCGAGCGCGCGCCCCGCCAGCGCGATCGTCGAGATGTACAACGCCTGGATCGCGAGCGAAAACACCGACATCTGGTACACGGCCATCAGCTCGCGCCGGTGCGCCAGCAGGTTGCGCAGGAAGTGGTCGTGCCGCACCGCCGGGAACGGCATCCGCGGCAGCACGACGGCGAGCAGCAGCGCCGCCAGCGCGCCGCTCGCAAGCGCCAGCGCGCCGATCGCCAGGCTGCCGTAGTAGAACGCCGCGCCGAGCGCGCCCAGGCACGTCATCGCGCCGTAGCCCGTCGCGCGCTCGTACAGCACCGTCATCGTCACGTCGGCGGCGCGCGCGTCGGCCTCGCGCTGGATGCGGTAGACCCGGTAGACGTCGCCGCCGACGGCCGTCGGCAGCACGTTGCTCAGCAGGTTGCCGACGCAGTACGCCCGCACGACCTGCAGCAGCGGCGCATGGACGTCCCGCGCGCGCAGCAACACCAGCCACTTGACGACGACCAGCGCCTGCACGACGCACATCAGGCCGAGGGCGCCGAGCATCAGCCACGGGTTCGACGCACGCAGCGTGTCCGCGAGTTCGCCCGGAGAGAGCTTGAAGACCAGGCCGGCGACGATCGCCAGCGTCGCGGCGACGCGGATCGCGGCCAACAGCCGGCCCCGCAGGAACCCGCTCTGCGCCTCGCTACGTCCGTCGGCCGCGTTTACGTCTGTGCCCAAGGATGCTCTGCAGTACTCCTAACGACGCCAGGATCGTGATCAACGAGCTGCCGCCCTGGCTCACCAGCGGTAACGGCACGCCCGTTACCGGCACCAGTCTAATATTAACCCCGATGTTAACGAACACCTGGAACAGGATGAAGGCCATCACTCCAACGGCAATGAGGCGGCCGAACGCGTCATCGGCCAGGCCGGCGACGCGCAGGCACCGGAACAGCATCACCATGAACAGCCCGAACAGCACCATCGCGCCGATGAAGCCAAGCTCCTCCGCACCCACGCTGAACACGTAGTCCGTCGTCTGCGTCCGCAGGTAGTCGAGCTGCGTCTGCGTGCCGTGCGTGAACCCCTTGCCGAACAGCCCGCCCGAGCCGATGCTGATCTCCGCCTGGAGGATGTTGAACCCTGAACCGAGCGGGTGCTTCTCCGGATGCAGCCATGACTCAAACCGCGCCTTCTGGTAATCGTGGGCGAGCGCGTACATCGCCAGCGGCGCCGCCGCCAGCACGGCGCCGGCGAGCCCGGCGAGGTGCAGCGGCCGCGCCCCGGCCATCACCACCATCGTGCCCCAGATCACGGCGAACACGATCGACGACCCCAGGTCCGGCTCGACGAGCACCAGCACCGCCGGCAACGCGGCCAGCGCCATCGACGTCAGGAACACGCGGAGCGACTGCATCTTCTGCTCGTTGTCGGAGAAGTACTTGGCCAGCATGATGACCGTGCACATCTTCGCGATCTCCGAAGGCTGCACCTGCGTCCCCGCCAGCACGATCCAGCGCCGCGACCCGTACGCGCTCGCACCCACCGCCAGCACGTAGAGCAGCGCCGCGATCGAGGCCACGTACAGCGCCAGGCTCAGCGGCCCGAGCAGGCGGTATTCGATCCGCGACAGCACCGCCATCGCCACGAGGCCGGCGGCCGCGAACGCGACCTGGCGCGACACCGGGTGCGACAGCGCCTGCCCGGGCGAGCCGTACGTCGTCAGGCTGCCGCTGTAGATGAGCAGCGCGCCGTACGCCGTCAGGCCGACCGCCGCCAGCAGCAGGATGAAGTCGAACTCGCGCGTCGGCGTGTTGCGGAGGTTCACGGCGTCACCCCCACTGGCGCGTCGCCGCCGGCGGCCGCGCGCGGCTGCGGCCGGTGGAAGTAGTAGTCGAGGATCTTCGACGCCAGCGGCGCCGCGTTGATCGCGCCGACGCCGCGCTCCAGGAACACGGTGATGGCGATCCGCGGGTCGTTCGCAGGCGCGAAGCCGCTGAACCACGCGTGCGTCTCGTACGAGCCGTCGGCGAAACGCGGGCCGAACTCCGCCGTGCCCGTCTTGCCCGCCACCTGGATCCCCGGCACCGCGCCCGCGTTCGCGCTCCCCCAGCTCACCGCCTGCGTCATCGCGTCGCGCAGGATCGCGAAGTTCTCCGGGCTCACCGGCACGTGGCTTTCGATCTTCGGACCGGCCGCCACGACGACGTGGCCCTTCGCGTCGCGCACTTCGCGCACGACGCGCGGCGTCAGCAACGTGCCGCCGTTCGCGACGGCCGCCGTCACGCGCACCATCTGGATCGGCGTCGCCGCTACGAACCCCTGGCCGATGCCCATGTTGTACGTGTCGCCGAGCCGCCAGTCGTCGCCGAATGTCCGCTTCTTCCACTCCGGCGACGGCAGGTTGCCATCGGCCTCGCCCGCGATGTCAATGCCGGTCGCGCGGCCGATGCCGAACGCGCCCGCGTACTTCACCAGCCGGTCGATGCCGAGGCCGTCGAAGCTCTGCCCGTACGCGTGGTAGCCGCCCGACATGTAGTAGAAGTAGACGTCGGACGACATGGCGACGCCGCCGTAGAAGTTCAGGCTCCCGAGCTCGCGCCAGTCCTTGAACGTGTACACGACCGAGGGGTCGTACTCGTTGGGAATCTGAATGTAGCCGCGGCTGACGATCGTCGTCGAAGGCACGGCGACGCCCTCTTGCAGCGCCGCCGCGCCCGTGATCTGTTTGAAGATCGAGCCCGGCGCGTACTGCTCCGACAGCGCGTGGTTCACCAGCGGCTTCTTCGGATCGCCGAGATACTGCTCCAGCCGCGCCTCATCGATCTTCCCGGAGAAGATGTTGTTGTCGTACATCGGCAGCGACACGAGCGCGAGCACTTCGCCCGTGTGCACGTCCATCACGACGGCGGCGGCCTGACCGCCGTTCGCCACCGCCTGTACCAATTCCGTCGTCTTCTGCTGCAGGTCCAGGTCGATCGAGAGCACCAGGTCGTTCCCCGGCGTCGCCGCGTCCTGGTCGAGCGTCCGGATCTCCCGGCCCGAAGCGTCCTTCTCGATCTCCTTGCGGCCGACGGCGCCCCGCAGGTACTTCTCGTACGCCGCCTCGACGCCCGCCTTGCCGATGCGGTCGCTGGCGAGGTAGCCCTTGTCCTTGAGGACGGCGTAATCCTCTTCGTCGACGCGGCCGGTGTAGCCCAGCACGTCGGCGAGCACGGGACCGGCGCTGTACTTTCGCACCGGCACGACGACGATCTGCACGCCCGGCATCGACGGCAGCTCTTCGCGCAGGTGGAACGCGGTCGTCCGGTCGAGCCCGTCCTTGATGATCACCGGCGTGAACGGGTCGTTCGACTGGCGCGCGGCCTCGATCTTGAGCGTGGTCTCGAGCGCCGGCACGCCGAGCAACTTCTCGATGCCGCCGGCGATCTCCAACGTGCGGCTCTTCGGGATGTCGGCGGCGACGACAGCGGCCGAGAAGCTCGGCACGTTCTCGACGACGAGCTTGCCCGTGCGGTCGTAGATCAACCCGCGCGAGGGGACGACGGGCTCGATGCGCAACTGGTTCAGCTCGGCTCGCTGCTCGAACTTCGAGCCATCGACCAGTTGCAGCCGTGCGAGCTGCAGCGAAAGCGCGGCGAACGCCGCAAGCACGGCGATGCGCATCAACCAGAGCCTCTGGTTGATGCGCTGCCGCGGATCCGGCGTCTCCGCGTTCTCCGAACGCCAGCGCCTGCGCCTGCTGCCCGTCAGTAATCCCATGCGTCCTTCAGCGCGCGCATCAAATGCCGCGCGAGCGTGATCAGTACGACGACAGGCCGTGGCGGCTGCCGTGTGGCTTCGCCAACCGCATCACCACGTAGACCGGAGGCGTGATCGCCACGTTGACGATCGCCGCGGGCACGACCGCGTGCCCGATCGCCGTCGCCGGGTCGAGCACGCCGCCCGTGAGCATGACTTCGGCCAGCAGCACGACCTCGTACGCGAACGTCGCCGCGGCGACCAGCGCCAGCACGAGCATCATGTCGCTGTGGATGACGTGCAGCTCGCGCACGAATCCGAGCGCCACAATCGGCAGCAGCGCCAACAGCACGAGGCCGGGCGTCTGCAAGCCCACGAGCCCCAGCGTGATGCCCGCCACGGCGACCATCGGCAGTACGTCGTCGAGCCCGCGCACCACGAGCCACGAGACGAGCAGCACGAGCATCAGGTTCGGCGCCACGCCGAGGATCTGGAACTGCTCGATGCTCGCCGCCTGGAAGAGCGCGAGCAGAAACGCCAGGCCGCCGCCGGTCCAGTACCGCATGACCTACGCCGCCGCTCCGGTCACGGCTTCTCCAATCGCTTCGGCTCGAAGCTGGTCAGCACGAGCATGCGGTCGAGGCTCGACAGGCTCGCCAGGTGGTCGACGTGCACGCTCTGGAACAGGTCCTGGTCCGCCTTTTGCACCGTTGACACGCGGCCGATGACGATGCCCGGCGGATAGCCGCCGCCGACGCCCGACGTGAGCACGAAGTCTCCCTGCTTCACCGCCGCTCCCTGCCCGACGAACTCCATGTTCAGCGCGCCGCCGTAGTTCCCCGCGACGACGCCCTCCGCGCGCGACTCCTGCACGATCGCGCTCACCGCGCTCTTCGGGTCCGTGATCAGCGTCACCCACGCGTAGTCGTCGAACACCTTGGACACGGAGCCCACCAGGCTGCGCCCTTCTGTGACGACGATCATCCCCTCCCGCACGCCGTCCGATCGTCCGAGGTCGATCGCGACGACCGAGCGCACGTTGCTCGAATCGCGCGAGACGACCGATGCGGCGAGGAACGTGTCGTTGGGAAACTGGCTGCGCACCGCATCGAGGTCGCGCGCGTTCTGCTGCTGCACGGCGTCTTCGCGCGCGCGCGCCAACTCGTTCGTCAGGCGCTCGTTCTCCGCGCGCAGCCCCTTGTTCTCGCGCGAGAGGCCGCTGGCGTCGGTGAGGTTGTTGACCCAGTCGGCGATCGGCCGCGTCCCGTTGCGCAGCGCCGACTGGATCGGCGATGTGACGTTGAGCGTGAGGTTCTCGACCGGATCGAGCAGCGTCAGCCGGCTCGCAGCCATCAGCACGAATGCGGCAATCGCGATGAAGCCGGTCCACGCCAGCGTACGCGCGGTCATCTGCAGCATCTCCTCCAGCGGAGCGTCATCGCAAAGTCATTATGTGAAGGCGCCGCCTTGCCTGCGTCCGCCTTCGTTGTGAGGAGTAGGTGTGAAATCGCAGCGAGTATAGCAGGTCAGTCCGTCCGTCCGTCAGTCCGTCAGTCCGTCAGTCCGTCAGTCCGTCCGTCCGTCCGTCCGTCCGTCAGTCAGTCGGTCAGTCCGTCAGTCCGTCAGTCCGTCAGTCCGTCAGTCTGTCAGTCTCAGCCTGATGAGTCTGACGCACTGACAGACTGAACGACTACCGATGCTCTGTCTGTCCGCGCAACAACTCCACCGCGTGCGGCAGCACGTCGATCACGGCGCCCAGGCTCTCCCGCACACCCTTCTCGCTTCCCGGAAGGTTGATGATCAGCGTCGCGCCGCGCACCGCCGCCACCGAGCGGCTGAGCATCGCCTTCGGCGTGGCGCGCATGCCGGCGGCCCGCATCGCTTCCGCGATGCCCGGAACGACGCGGTCGGCGACGTCGAGCGTGGCTTCGGGCGTCACGTCGCGAGCGGCCAATCCTGTTCCGCCGGTCGTCAGCACCAGGTCGAGGCCGCCGCCGTCGCACCACGCACGCAACGTCGCCGCGATCACGTCGCGCTCGTCGGGCACGATGGCGTACTGGGTGGCTTCCCCACCGATCCCCACCAGCATCTCGCGGATCGCGGCGCCGCTCGTATCCACGCGCTCGCCGCGGCTGCCCGTATCGCTGACGGTGAGTATCCCCGCCCGTATCTCCATGCGCGGATCGTAGTCCCGCGACGATCGCCGCACAACAGGGGAAGCTGGAAGTGGGAAGCGGGAGGCGAGAAGCGCGAACGGCGACGCCTCTGCTCTCTGCTGCTATGAAAATAGATTCGAAGTGGGCGCGCCGGGAGGACACCCGTCTCTTCAGAGACTGCTATACGTGCTCACCTCGAGGGTGGCGACAGACAAGGGTGCCTAGCAGGTGTCCCGGATCAAACTCTCTGACGGGTTCGCGACACCATACAGACGAACCGACCTCTGATCGCCGACGCGCCCGAGATTAGCTTACCGCAGTATTTTCATCTGGCGCGGGTGTCGCCCGCGACATGTGTAACTCTCTGCTCTCTGCTCTCCGCTCTCTCTGTTGTCTGTTCTCTGTTGTCTGTTGCGCGCCCCGCGGGCGTCCCGTGTAAGAAAATGGGAAATCTTTCTGTGTAAGCGCTTGACACGCGCGAGTTCGATGGTAATCTGTGGGAGTTCGTGGGAAATCTGGCTACGGATGGACCCGATGAGCACCCGGCAGGACGACAGATCCGGTGTATTTTCTCGGAACCTTCGACTATGCGATGGACGAGAGGGGGCGGGTGCCGCTCCCCCCTCGCTATCGCGACGCGTTCCGGGAAGGGATCGTGCTCAGCCAGGGTTCCCCGGACCGCTGCCTGCGCGTCTACACGCAGACCAGCTTCACGTCGCAGGCCACCGAGTTCACGGCCGAATCCGCCATGCGCCGGAAGGGGCGCGACTTGCGCAAGGCGCTCTTCTCCCGCTCGCACGAGGCGGAGCTGGACAAGCAGAACCGGGTATTGATCCCGGCGGCCCTGCGGGAGTACGCAGCACTGTCCGGCAAGGTGCTGGTCATCGGCGCCGGCGAGTGGCTGGAGATCTGGTCACCGGAGGCCTACATCGAGGAGATGGCGCGCGTCGACGCGGAACTCGAGACTACGCTCGAATCGACCGAGACGCGAGACTGATGATTATGTCGCCTACTACCCACGTCCCGGTCATGCTGGCCGAAGTCCTCGCCGCACTCGATGTTCGTCCGGGCGGCCGTTATGTCGATTGTACGCTCGGCGGCGCCGGCCACGCCGAGGCCATCCTCGAGCACGCCCAACCCGGCGGCACTCTCGTCGGCATCGATGCCGACGCCGCGGCCATCGAGCGCGGCACGCAGCGGCTCGCCCGCTTCGAGGGCAGCTTCCGCCTCGTGCGGGGCAACTTCAGCGAGGTCGGCGAGATCTGTCGCCAGATGGAGTTCGCGCCCGTCAACGGCGTGCTGATGGACCTGGGCTTGTCCTCGTTCCAGCTCGAAGAGGGCGAGGGCTTCAGCTTCCAGCGCGAGACGCCGCTCGACATGCGCTTCGGCGCGACCGGCGTCACGGCCGCGGAGATCGTCAACACGTACAGCGAGGCCGAACTGGCCGATCTGATCTTCAAGTATGGAGAAGACCCGGCGAGCCGTAGGATCGCCCGCCGGATCGTCGCGAGCCGTCCGATCGGGACGACCGCTGAACTAGCCAAAGCCGTCGAGCAGGCCGTGGGTAGGAGAGCCAATCTGAAAACCCACCCCGCCACCAGGACGTTCCAGGCTCTCCGCATCGCGGTCAATCAAGAGCTAGACTCTCTAGCCGCCGCACTTCCTCAGGCCCACGGCCTGCTCGGCTTTGGAGCACGTCTCGCCGTGCTCAGTTACCACTCGCTCGAAGACCGCATCGTCAAGGAGTACATCCGGCGGGAATCGCGCGACTGCATCTGCCCGCCCGGCCTTCCGGAGTGTCGCTGCGGCCACAAGGCGACGCTCCGGCCGGTCACGAAGGGCGCGCTGAAGCCGAGCCTGAGTGAGATCGCCGAGAACCCGCGGGCCCGCAGCGCCAAGCTGCGCGCGGCCGAACGCATCGTCGAACACGCGGCCTGAAGGAGCGCCCATGGCAGCGCTTCACCGGCCCGCGCTTCCCATCCCGAGGCGGCTCGCGCCGCCCCGGCTCTTCGGGAAGCCCCGGTCAGGCCGCCTGCTCATCGGAATCGCCGTCCTGCTCGTGATCGGCGTGGCGCTGTTGCAGGTCAACCAGTTCAGCCGGCTTGCCAGCACCGGCTACCAGATCAACGACTTGAACGGGCAGCGCGCGGCCCGCCAGGCCGAGAACCATGATCTCGAAGCCGAGGTGGCGAGCCTCTCATCGCTGGCGCGAGTGGATTGGGAAGCGCGGACGCGCCTGAAGATGGAGCCGGCGAAGCAGAAGCTCTACATCGACGTTAACCACGCGCTGCCCGGCCGGCAGTCGTTGCCGACGCGCTTCCTGCCGCAGGAGAAGCCCGCGCCGCCAGCGCCGCCGGCGCAACATCAACCGTTCTGGAAGCGCGCGCTGAAGCTGCTTCCGTTCTTCTAAGGGGTCAGGGCGACGCGCGCGGCCCATCGTGTGGGGCTGCGCGCGGGGCGAGGGAGCACATGTTCGGGCAACGCGGCCGCATGAACGCGCGCCTCATCACGCTCGCCGCCGTCTTCGCGGCCGGCGGCATCACCCTCTCCGCGCGCGTCGTCTACATCCAGGCCGTCGAGACGGACCACTACCAGAACGCCGCCCGCAACGAGCACTTCGGCCAACAGGAGGTGCGCGCACCGCGTGGCGCCATCCTGGACCGCAATGGCTACCCGCTCGCGACCACCGTCGACGCCTACGACGTCTACATCAACCGTGCCGACTGGCGCGACCTCGACGCCGCGCGCAAAGCCGCCGCCGTCATCGCGCCGCTCATCGGCCAGAAGTCCGACGACCTGGTGAACGAAGCGCGCAAGGACGACGAGGGCCTGTACCTGGCGTTCGGCGGCCTCGACTTCGACAAGGGTTCGTCTCTCAACGACGCGGTCGCGCCCGGCCTGCGTCTGGTCCAGACGACCAAGCGCTTCTACCCGGAGGGCGACCTCGCATCGACCTTGCTCGGCTTCGTCGGACGCGATCACGCCGGCCTCACGGGCATCGAGGCCGACTTCGACCGCGAGCTTGGCGGCATCCCCGGCACGATCTACTTCGAGCGCGACAGCATCGGCAACCGCATCGCGCTCGGCAGCGAGCGCGTGGGCCAGAAGCCGAAGCCGGGCGGCAACATTCGTCTGACGATCGACCGCTACATCCAGCGGCTGGTCGAAGGCGAGTTGGAGACGCAGATCGCCACGACCGGCGCGCTCGGCGGCTCGATCATCGTCATGGACCCGAAGACGGGCGAAGTGCTGGCGATGACGAGCCGGCCCGGATTCAAACTCTCGCAGCTCAACCTCAACGACGCCAACCAGGCGCTCTTCCGCAATCGCGCGGTGACCGACGTGTACGAGCCCGGCTCCGTCTTCAAGACCCTGACCGCCGCCATGGCGATCGATCAGGGGCTCGTCACGCCTGAATCGACCTACGACGATACGGGCGCGGCGTACATCGGCCAGTCGACGATCCGGAACTGGGACTACAGCGTCAACGGTACGACGACCGTCATGCAGATCCTGCAGCGCAGCCTCAACACCGGCGCCGTTTGGATGAGCGGGCTCGTCGGGCCGGACAAGTTCTACAGCTACGTGCGCCAGTTCGGCCTCGGCCAGGCGACCGGCATCGGCCTCGGGGGCGAGCCGGACGGCCTCGTGCGCCCGAACACCGACCCATACTGGTCCGAGGTCGACCTCGCCACCAACAGCTTCGGCCAGGGCATCGCCGCCACGCCGCTGCAGGTCATCACGGCCATCTCCACATTCGCGAACCACGGAAAGCTCATGCGCCCGTACATCGTGAAAGAGATGCAGACACCGGAGGGGCCGCGGACGTTCAGCCCGGTCGCCGTGCGCCAGGTAGTGACCGAGGACGCCGCGAATACGGTAGCCGATATGATGAACCGGGTCGTCGAGGGCAATCCCGGCCACCTGGCGGCGATTAAGGGCTACCGCGTCGCGGGGAAGACCGGCACCACGACGGGCGCCACCCTGGCCGACGGCGCTGTGCGCGACGGCAACGTCGCCTCGTTCATCGGCTTCGCGCCGATCAACGACCCGAAGATGATCATGCTCGTCAAGCTCGACTTCAAGGAAGACAAGCTGGGCGGCCAGGTCGCCGCGCCGGTGTTCGCCGGCCTCGCCCCCAGCATCCTCGCCTACCTCGGCGTGCGGCCGGACGGCCCCCAGCTCGTCACGACCGGCCCCTGAGCGGCGAAGCCGGCCCCGCCGGCGCATGGCAGGACAGACGCGCCACTCGCGCGGACCACGCCTGAAGGCAGGCAGGCACGTACATGATCACTGCGAAGGAGATCGCCACCGCGCTGCGACCGGCGCTCATCCGCGCGCCTTCCGTCGGGCCCATGCGCTTCCGGCACGCCGTCGTCGACTCGCGCAAGGCCGGCCGCGGCGACATCTTCGTCGCGCTCAAGGGCGAGAACGTCGATGGCCACGACTACGTCGCGCACGCCGCCGGCCGCGGCGCCGCCGGCGCCATCGTCGAGCGCCAGGTCGACGCCGATATCGCGCAGTACGTCGTGCCGAACGCGCTGGCGGCGTTGCAGGACCTCGCGCGTTTGCGCCGGGCCAGCCGCCCGAAGCTGAAGGTCGTCGGCATCACCGGCAGCGTCGGCAAAACGACGACCAAGGAGCTCGTCGCGGCCGTCCTCGGCACCCGCTACCCCCTGCTCAAGAACGAGGGCAACCTCAACAGCGAGATCGGCCTGCCGCTCGTCCTGCTCGAGCTGACGACGCGCCAGCGCCGCGCCGTGCTGGAGATGGGGATGTGGGCGCCCGGCGAGATCGCGTTCCTCTGCGACATCGCCGCGCCCGAAGTCGGCATCGTCACCAACGTCGGGCCGTCGCACATGGAGCGGCTCGGCAGCATCGACGCCATCGCCGACGCCAAGGCCGAGCTTGTCGAAGCGCTGCCGGAGGACGGCGTCGCCATCCTCAACGCTGACGACCCGCTCGTCGCCGCCATGGCCGACCGCACGCAGGCCAACGTCCTGACGTTCGGCGTCGGCGACGACCGCCGATGTCCGCGCCGAAGAGATCGAGAGCCACGGGCTCGCCGGCGTGAACTTCGTGCTGGTGCACGGCGTCGAACGCGCGCCCGTTTACTCGCACCTGCCGGGCCGCGCCATGGTGCACAACGCCCTCGCCGCCGCCGCGGCCGGCATCGTCGATGGCCTTTCCGTGGCCGAAGTGGCCGAAGCGCTCAGCGACGCGCAGGTGCCGACGCGGCTCGTCGCCCACCGCGGCGTCAACGGCTCCACGCTCATCGATGACACTTACAACGCCAGCCCGGCATCGATGCGCGCGGCGCTCGACCTGCTGGGCGAGGTGCCGGGCCGCAAGATCGCCGTGCTCGGCGACATGCGCGAGCTGGGCGCCGCCGAGACGGAGGGCCACCGCGAGCGTCGGCCGGCGCGCGGCCGAGGTCGCGGACATCATCTACGCCGTCGGCGACCTCGGCCGCTGGATCGGCGACGCCGCGATCCAGGCCGGCCACGGCGACGTCCACATCATGTCGCGACAAGTCCGAAGTGGCCGACGCGCTGCTGCCGCGAGCTGCAGCCGGGCGACGTCGTGCTGCTGAAGGCGTCGCGCGCGCTCGCGCTCGAAACGCTGCTCGATGAGCTGAAGGAGCACGTCGTGACGCTACGCGCTGGTCAGCGGCTGCATCGCCGCGCTCGTCGCGCTCGTTGCGGGTTATCCGTTCGTGGCGTTCCTGCGCGCGAAGAAGCTCGGCAAGTCGATCAGCTGCCGAGGGCCCGCAGACGCACATGGTGAAGGCCGGCACGCCGACGATGGGCGGCCTGCTGTTCATCGGCGCGGCGATCGCCGTCGGCCTGGTCGACCGCGGTGCCGAAGGACCGCGACACGCTGCTGCCGATCGCCGTCGCCGCCGCCTTCATGGCGCATCGGCTGGTACGACGACCTCGGCACGCTCGATCGACCGCGAGAAGCGCGAGGCGCACGGCCGCACCGGCATGATCCTGAAGCTCGCCGGCTTCACGGTCGTCTCCATCGTCGCCGTCGTGGCTGCTCTACGACCGCATCGATGCGCCGCGGCTGCTCGTGCCGCACTACGGCGCGTACGACATCGGCCCGCTGTACATCCTCGATCGCCATCGCCGTCATCGTCGCGACGACCAGCGCCGTCGGCGTCACCGACGGGCTCGATACGCTCGCCGGCAGCACGATCGGCCGTCGCGTTCGCGGCGTTCGGCGCGATCGCGCTGTCGCAGCACCAGACCGGCGTCGCGACGTTCTGCTTCGTCGACGGTGGGCGTCGCTCGCCGGGTTCCTCTGGTTCAACGCCTACCCCGCGCGCGTCTTCATGGGCGAATCCGGCTCGCTGCCGCTCGGCGGCGCGCTCGCCGTCGTCGCGCTGATGACCGGCTGGTGGCTGCTGCGTGCCCGTGATCGGCGTCGTCTTCGTCGCCGAGATCCTGTCCGACGTCATCCAGATCGGCTCGTACCGGCTGCGCGGCGGCAAGCGCGTCTTCAGCATGGCGCCGCTCCACCACCACTTCGAGCAGCTCGGCATGCCGGAGACGCAGATCGCGGCCCGCTTCCTGCTGGTGACGGTCGCGGGCTCGATGCTGGGAGTTGCGCTTGCCGGCGCTCGATTAGCGAACTCGGGAGGCTTGACAAGGATTTGTTAACGTGCTATGACAGGTGAACGAGACTTCCTGGTGGGGAAACGGGTGACCGTTATCGGTCTCGGCATCGAAGGCGTGGACGTGGCGCGATACGCGGCAACGCATGGCGCGACGGTCACCGTCCTCGATTCCAAATCTCCCGCAGCCCTCGCCGCCCGCATCGCAGGAGCTACGAGGGCGTCCCCATCGCATACGCACTCGGCCGCGCACCGGCATCGAAGCGATCGCCGACAGCGATGTCGTCTTCGTCTCCCAGGGCGTGCCGCTCGATCGCCCGCCCGTCGCCGAAGCCCGCGCGCGCGGCATCCCGCTCGACTCGATGACGCGCTGCTTCCTCGAGCACTGCCCCGGCCCGACGATCGGCATCACCGGCAGCAGCGGCAAGACGACGACCACCAGCCTCGTCGCGCGCGATCATGGCCGCCGCCGGCCGCGCCCTACCGCGTCGGCGGCAACATCGGCGCCGGCCTGCTCGGCGCTGCTCGACGGCATGGACGAGCGCACGTGGGCCGTGCTCGAGATCAGCCACACCCAGCTTCAGCTCACCGACCGCAGCCCGCACATCGCGGCCGTGCTGAACGTCACGCCGAACCACCTCGACCAGTTCACCTGGGACGAGTACGTCGCGCTCAAGCAGCAAGCTCGTGCGGTTCCAGACGCCGGACGACTATCGTCGTGCTCAACCTCGACGACGACGTCTCGGCCGCGATGACGGACGCTGACGCCCGCGCACGCCCTGGTTCTTCACGCTGCGCGAGCCGTCCCCGGCAACGGCGCCTTCGTCCGCGACGGCGCCGATCTTCCTCCGCCGCGACGACGTCGAAGCGATGGTGCTGCCGTCGCGCGACATCCCGCTGCGCGGCGTCGCACAACGTCGCGAACGTGCTCGCCGCCGCCGCCATCGCCGGCGCTGCCGGCATCGACGCCGACGCCATCGCCAGCGCCGTGCGCGCGCTTCGCGCCGGTGCCGCACCGGCTGGAGCTCGTCGCGCGAGGTCGACGGCGTGCGTTACGTCAACGACAGCATCGCCACCACGCCCGAGCGCACGCTCGCCGGCATCCGCTCGTTCGACGAGCCGCTCGTGCTGCTGCTCGGCGGCAAGGACAAGGACCTGCCGAAGGACGAGCTGGCGCAGGAGGCGCTGCGCCGCTGCACCGGCATCGTCTTCTTCGGCGCCGACGGCGCGCTGCTCGAAGCGGCGGTCGAGGCCAACGCCGCGTTCGTGCCGCTCGAGGAGCGGCCGCATGACGGTGCGCGTCGCGACGCTCGCCGAAGCCGTCGCGAGGCGCGCGGCATGGCCGAGCCCGGCGACGTCGTGCTGCTCTCGCCCGCCTGCACCAGCTTCGACGCCTACGCCAACTTCGAGGAGCGCGGCGAGGAGTTCCGCCGCCTCGTGCGCGCGATGACCGCGGAGGGACGCTGATGGCCGTCACCGCGCACCCCTCCCGCCTCAAGGTCGGCAGCGCCCGACTACCTGATCGCGGCCACGGTCGGCGTGCTCGTCGTCCTCGGCATGCTCGCCGTCTACAGCTCCAGCTTCGCGCTCGGGCTGCTGGAGTTCGGCGACGCCAACTACTTCGTGCTGCGCCAGGTCTTCTTCGGCGCGCTCGGCGGCGTGGCCATGTTCGTGCTGATGAAGAGCGACTACCGCCAGCTCCGCGTCATCAGCCCGCTGCTGATGCTCGCCGCGATCCTCGGGCTGGTCGCCGTGCTGATGCCCGGCATCGGCATGCGAGCGCAACGGCGCGACGCGCTGGATCGCCATCGGCGGGCCGATCCCGCCGCTGCAGCCGAGCGAGTTCGCCAAGCTCGCGCTGATCATCTACGTCTCCGCCTGGCTCGCCGGCCGCGGCGACAACGTCAAGACGTTCTGGCTCGGCTTCTTCCCGTGCGTCCTGCTCGTCGGCTTCGTCGCCGGCCTCGTCATGCTCGAGCCCGACCTCGGCACGACGATCGTCATCGTGCTGACGACGATGACGCTCGTCTTCGTCGCCGGCGCGTCGCTCACGCACGTCGCTCGCGTTCGCCGGCATCGGCGGCGTCGCCGCGTCGATGCTGATCCTCACCGGCGAGTACCGCGCCGACCGCATCTTCGCCTTCGTCAGCGCCGAGGACGACCCGAGCGGCCGCGGCTTCCAGACGCTGCAGCTGCTCATCGCGCTCGGCAGCGGCGGCATCGCACGGCCTCGGGCTCGGCGCGAGCCGCCAGAAGTTCTTCTACGTGCCCGGCGCCCACACCGACGGCATCTTCGCCATCATCGGCGAGGAGCTGGGGTTCATCGGCTGCGCCGCTCGTCATCGCGCTCTTCGCGTTCCTGATGATCCGCGGCTTCCGCGTCATCCTGCGCGCGCGCGATGACTTCGGCTCGCTGCTCGCGGTCGGCATCGTCTCGTGGATCGGCTACCAGGCGCTGATCAACATCGGCGGCATCACGCGCGACGCTGCCGCTCACCGGCATCCCGCTGCCGTTCCTGAGCTACGGCGGCTCGGCGCTGCTGGCGATGCTCGCGGCATCGGCATCCTGCTCAGCGTCTCGCGCTACGGCGTCGACGCGAAGTCGACTGGCGAAGAAGCCGCAGCCCGCCGACGGCTCGGACAAGATCGTGCGGCCCGGCGCGCAAGACCTCGACGCGCAGGTGCGCGCGCAGCAGCTGGCCCGAGCGGAAGGGAGCGCGGTGAGGGTGGTCTTTGCGGGCGGCGGCACCGGCGGCCACGTGTACCCGAGCCTCGCCGTCGCCCGCGCGCTCGAGGCCGAGATGCGCGACGCGCGGCGAGCCGCTCGACATGCTGTACATCGGCGTCCGCGGCCGCGTCGACGAGCCGATCGTGCCGGCGCGAGGGCATCGCCGTTCCGCGCGATCGCCGGCCGGGCCGCTGCGCGTGTCGTCGCCGCTCGCCGTTCGCCGGCAACATGCTCAAGCTCGCGCGCGGCGTCGTGCAGTCGTTCGGCATCCTGCGGCGCTTCCGGCCCGACGTCGTCTTCGCGACCGGCGGCTACGCCAGCGTGCCCGTCGGCGTCGCCGCGCGCCTGCTGCGCCGCCCGCTCGTCGTCTACCTGCCGGACGTGACGCCCGGCTGGGCCGTGCGCCTGCTCTCGCGCCTCGCGACGCGCATGACGACGACGTCCGAGCGCGCGCTGGCGCACCTGCCCGCGGCCAAGACCGCGGTCGTCGGCTACCCCGTGCGCGAGCGACTTCTGGACGCATCGACCGCGCCGGCGGCGCGCGCACGCCTCGGCCTGCCGGCCGAAGCGAAGGTGCTGCTCGTCACCGCCGGCAGCCTCGGCGCGCGCAGGATCAACGAGGCGGTCGTCGCGCGCGCTGCCGCGGCTGCTCGACCGCTGCGACGTGCTGCACGTCACCGGCGCCGCGCGACGAGGCGCTGGCCGAGCGACGCAGCGCGGCGCGCTCACGCCGGAGCAGCAGGCGCGCTACCACGTGCGCGGCTACACTCGACGACATGCCCGCGGCGATGGTCGCGGCCGACCTCGTCATCTGCCGCGCCGGGCGCGTCGACGCTCGGCGAGCTGCCGGCGGCCGGCGCGCCCGCGATCCTCGTGCCCGGGCGAGTACGAGGGCTGGTCGCAGGCGCCGAACGCCGAGTTCCTGCAGGCCGAAGGCGCGGCCGTCGATGCTCCGCAACGCCGAGCTCGACCGGCTCGCCGCCACCGCGCTCGACCTGCTCGCCGACGACGCGCGCCTCGCGCGCATGCGCGCCGCCGCGACGCGCGCTCGCCCGCCCCGACGCCGCGCGCGACATCGCGCGCATCCTGCTGGAGGTGGCGGCGTGACAGGCAGCGAACGTGCCGGAGCGCGTGCACCTCGTCGGCGTCGGCGGCGCCCACATGTCGGCGATCGCGCAGATCCTCCACGCCTGGGGCCACGCCGTCACCGGCTCCGACCAGCGCGCGAGCGCCGATGACCGAGCAAGCTCGCGGCGCTCGGCGTGCGCGTCGCCATCGGCCACGACGCCGAGAACGTCGGCGACGCGCAGCTCGTCGTGACGACGTCGGCCGCGCACGGCGACAACCCGGAGATCGCCGAGGCGCAGCGGCGCGGCATCCCCGTCATCAAGCGCGCCGAGATGGTGGCGCGGCTGATGGAGGGCCGCTACAGCATCGCCGTCGCCGGCACGCACGGGAAGACGACGACGAGCGGCCTGATCGCCCACATGCTCGTCGAGGCCGAGCCTCGACCCGACGTACCTGATCGGCGGCGAGGTGCGCAGCCTCGGCACCAACGCCGCGCCGGGCGAGGGCCGCTACATCGTCGTCGAGGCCGACGAGTACGACCGCGCGTTCCTCAGCTACACGCCGGACGTCGCCGTCGTCACTGAACATCGAGCCCGACCACCTCGACATCTACGGCACGATCGAGGAGCTGACGGCCGCGTTCGCGCAGTTCATGGCGAGCACGCCCGGCCGATGGCCACGTCATCGCCTGCGCCGACAGCCCGCGCGTGCGCGACACCGTCGCCGCAGGCGGCATCGCCGCGCGCGACGTGCAGACGTACGGCTTCGCGAGCGCGGCGACGTGGACGCGCCAGCCCCATCGCAGCCGACGCGCGCGACGCAGACGTTCGCGGTCGAGTCCGGCGGCAAGAGCTTCGGCACGTTCACGATCAGCCTGCCGGGCGAGCACAACGTCAGCAACGCGCTCGCCGGCATCGCCGCCGGCAGCACCATCGGCATCGAGACGCACGTCATGCGGGCGGCGCTGGCCTCGTACCGCGGCGCGCAGCGCCGGTTCGAGTACGTCGGCGAAGCAGCGCGGCGTCACCGTCATGGACGACTACGCGCATCACCCGACGGAGGTGCGCACGACCATCGCCGCCGCGCGCCAGCGCTTCGGCGCGCGCCGCCTCGTCGTGCTCTTCCAGCCGCACACGTTCACGCGCACGCAGTACCTGCTCGACGAGTGGAAGACCTGCTTCGCCGGCGCCGATGCCGCTCTACATCACGCACACGTACGCCGCGCGCGAGCAGGCCGGATGCCGGTCTCAGCGGCGCTGACCTGGCGCGCGCGATCGAGTCGCCGCCGGCCGCGTACGTCGATGCGTTCGACGAAGCGGCGGAGCGCATCGCGGGCGACCTGCGCGCGGGCGACGTGTTCTTCACGGTCGGCGCCGGCGACGTCGACGGCGTCGGGCCGATGGTGCTGGAGCGGCTGCGCCGGAGGGCGATGTGAGCACGCCGCCGGTCAGCGGGCTGGCGGAGGCTCCGGCAACGGCGCTCGCAGCGGCGCCGAGCCGGGAGTGGAGACCATGGACGAACGAATGATCGAGCGGCTGCGGGCATCGCGCCGGTCAAGCGCGGACGAGCCGCTGTCGCGCCACACGACGTTCGGCATCGGCGGCCCGGCCGACGTCTTCGTGACGGTGCGCAACGCCGCCGAGCTGGCCGCCGCGGTCATCGCCGCGCGCGAGTCCGGCGTGCCGCTCTTCGTGCTCGGCTCCGGCAGCAACATCCTCGTCGGCGACCGCGGCATCCGCGGCGTCGTCATCGACAACCAGGCGAAGGGCGTCGTGGGCCCGCTCGCGCTCGCGGGCGAGTACGTGCTGCGCGCTGAGTCCGGCATCGCCGTTCGCGACGCTCGCGCGCAACCTGGCGAGGCAGGGATACGCCGGCATCGAGTGGGCGTGCGGCATCCCCGGCACGCTCGGCGGCGCGGTCGTCTACAACGCCGGCGCCTACGACGGCTGCCTGGCCGACGTCCTCGCGCTCGATCACGATGCTCGACGCCGACAGCACCGAGAACGGAGCTGCCGGCCGCGGACCTGGGGCTCGCGTACCGCAGCAGCGCCTTCACGCGCGGCGAGTTCCCGGGACGCGTCGTGCTCTCGGTCGAGATCACCGTGCGCCCGAGCGATCGCGGCAGCGCTCCTGCGGCAGATCGCCGCGTACGACGAGCAGCGGCTCGATGCGCAGCCGCGCGGCCGCAACTCCGGCAGCACGTTCAAGAACCCGCCCGGCCACCAGGCCTGGGAGCTGATCGACGCGCGCCGGCCTGCGCGGCGAGCGCATCGGCGACGCGCAGGTCTCCGAGAAGCACTGCAACTTCTTCGTCAACCTCGGCGAGGCGCGCGCGGCCGACGTCGCCGCGCTCATGCGCGAGGCGCAGCGCCGCGTGAAGGAGCAGTTCGGCATCGACCTGGAGAACGAGGTCGCGCTGGTCGGCGAGGGGTTCGAATGACGGCGAAGATGCGGCTCGGCGTCGTCTTCGGCGGCCAGTCCGTCGAGCACGAAGTCTCCGTCGTCTCGGCGATGGAACTGCTGGAGGCCGCCGACCCGGCGCGCTTCGAGGCGGTGCCGTTCGGCGTCACGCGCGACGGCCGCTGGCTCACGCCCGCCGAGACGCGCGGCGCAGCTCGACCGCGCCGGCGCGCCCTTCGAGAAGCGCATCGAGGCCGACGTGCCGCCGCTCCTCGAACGCGGCGACGTGCTCGCGAGCTGCGCGCCGTCGACGTCGTGTTCCCGCTCGTCCACGGCGTCAACGGCGAGGACGGCACGCTGCAGGGCATGCTCGAGATGTTCGGCATTCCCTACGCCGGCTGCGGCGTCGCGGCGAGCGCCGTCGGCATGGACAAGGCGCTGCAGAAGAAGCTGTTCGAGCAGGCGGGCCTGCGCGTCGCGCGCTACATGACCGTGCTCGACCACGAGTGGAGCGCCGACGGCGAGCGGCGTCGCGCGCGGCATCGAGACGACAGCTCGGCTACCCGGCGTTCGTGAAGCCGTCGAACGGCGGCAGCAGCGTCGGCGTCAGCAAGGTGCGCTCGCGCGAGGACCTCGGCGAGGCGATGCGCGCTCGCGTTCGAGATGGACCGCAAGATCCTCGTCGAGGAGGCGGTCGCCGGCCGCGAGGTCGACTGCGGCGTGCTCGGCAACGACGACCCGCAGGCGTCGCCGGTGGGCGAGGTCGTGCACGAGCGGCGAGTTCTACGACTACGCGGCGAAGTACCTCGATGACAGCGCGCGCATCGTCGCGCCGGCGGAGCTGCCGGCCGAGACCGCCGCCGCCGTGCGGGACAGCGCCGTGCGCGCGTTCCGCGCCATCGACGGCAGCGGCTTCGCGCGCATCGACTTCCTGCTGCCGGCCGACGGCAAGCCCGTCGTCAACGAGATCAACACGCTGCCCGGCTTCCGGCCCGTGAGCATGTTCCCGAGGCTCTGGGCGATCGCCGGCGTCACCTACCGCGAGCTGATCACGCGCATCGTCGACCTGGCGATGGAGCGGTTCCGCGAAGGGAGGAAGCGCAGTGCCTGGCGCCCGGACGCCCGGTAAGTGGCCGTACCGGGCCGCGAAGCCCGGCCGCACCCGCCGCGTCGTCAAGACGCGCGAGGGCGCGCCGCGCGGCGTGCATCGCCGTGCCGAGCCGGAGCCGCGCGTCCGCATCACGCGGACGCAGGCGCGCCTCGCGCTCGCGCTGGCGCTCCTGCTGATGGCCGGCTCGTTCGGCTGGTGGGCGTACCACTCGCCGTATGCTGACGGTGCGCGAGGTGCGCATCAGCGGCGCGCGGCAGATCCCGCCCGAGCAGGTGCGCGCCGCCGCCGGGCTCGATGGCGCCAGCGTGCTTCGGCCTCGACCTGAAGGCGGCGCAGGCGCGCGTCGCGGCGCTGCCGAACGTCAAGAGCGCGACAGTGACGAAGAGCGGCTGGAACGGCGTCGACGATCAGCGTGAGGAGCGCACGGCGTGGGGCTCCTGGCAGATGAACGGCATCGAACGTGCCGATCGATGTCGACGGCTACGTGCTCGACGGCCAGCCCGCGGCCGAAGGCTCGCCGATCATCGTCGAGGTCGAGCCGAAGCGCGTGATCAACGCCGGCGACCGGCTGGACCCCGGCGCCATCGGCCTGGCGGCGCGCCTCGTCGCGCGAGTCCGATGCGGCGTTCGGCCGCAGCGTGCTGGCGCTCGTCTACCGCCAGAACGCCGGACTGACGGTGGTGCTCTCCGGCGCCGACGTCGATGACCACGCCGCTCTGGGTGACGTTCGGCGATTCGCGCGACTACGAGTACAAGGTGGCCGCGCTGTACGTGCTGATCGAGCAGGCGCGAGAAGAAGACCTGGCGCTCAACGCTGTCGACCTCCGGTTCGGCGACCGATTGAGCTTCAACTAGGGAACAGGGAGGGAACCATGAGCCGTGGAGGAACCTTCGCCTCGATCGACATCGGCACGACGAAGATCTGCACCGTCGTCGGCGAGGTCGCGCACGAGGACGACATGCGCATCCTCGGCGTCGGCATCGCGCCCTCGGCCGGCCTCTCGCGCGGCATGGTCGAGAACATCCGCGACGCCACCGAGTCGATCAAGACCTCGGTCGAGAAGGCGGAGCGGTCGAGCGGCACGCGCATCCTCTCGGCGCACGTCGGCGTCGCCGGCGCGCACATCGCCTGCCTCAACAACCGCGGCATCGTCGCCATCCCCGACCGCACGCGGCCGATCATGCCCGACGACGTGACGCGCGTGCTCGACGGCGCGCGCGTCGTCAGCATCCCGACGAACCGCGAGATCATCCACGTCATCCCGCGCTACTACGTCGTCGATGGCCAGGACAACGTCTCCGACCCCGTCGGCATGTACGGCACGCGGCTCGACGTCGAGACGCACATCGTCACCGGCATCGACAGCGCCATCCAGAACCTGACGAAGTGCGTCGAGAACGTCGGCGTGCAGGTCGATGGCCTGATCCTGGAGCCGCTGGCCAGCGCCGAGGCCGTGCTCGACCAGGAGGAGAAGGAGCAGGGCGTCGTGCTGGCCGACATCGGCGGCGGCACGACGGACATCGCGCTCTTCATCGAGGGCAGCGTCTACCACACGGCCGTGCTGCCGGTCGGCGGCAACCACGTCACGCGCGACATCGTCGTCGGCCTGCGCGCGCCGTACCAGGCGGCGGAGGAGGCCAAGCGCAAGTGGGGCCACGCCATCCCCAGCATGGTCGACGCCCGCGAGGAGATCACGATCGAAGCGTTCGGCTCCGAAGGCTCGAAGACCGAGCTGCGCCGCCGGCTCTGCGAGATCATCCAGGCGCGCATCGAGGAGATCCTGGAGATGGTGTCGCCGAAGTGAAGCGCGCCGTCCACGACGACATCGTCTCGGCCGGCATCGTCCTCACCGGCGGCAGCGCGAAGCTCGCCGGGCATCGACCTGCTGGCCGAGCAGGTGACCGGCTGGCCGGCGCGCGTCGGCATGCCGCGCAACCTGCACGGCCTCACCGACATGCTGCATCGACCCCGCGTACGCGACGAGCGTCGGCCTGCTGCAGTGGGCCGTGAACGAGGCCGAGGCGAGCACGTGGCACCGCGCGCCGCGCGCATCGCTCGACATGAGCAGCGTCTGGCGCCGCGTCGGCAACTGGGCGCGCGTGCTGCTGCCGGAGTAGGGATCAGGGGCTAGGGGCTAGGGGCTAGGGGCTAGGGGCTAGGGAGATGTTGCAACGGAGTGAGCGAGGAGAGATAGGCGTCCGGGATCGGGAAGGAGGGCCGGCCGCGACCCGATGCCCTAGTCCCGAACACCTATCCGCCTCACCAGAAGAGCGAGGCTGAATGCCTGAATACCGGCAATCGGTGATGTTCGAAGAAGAGCTGAAAGAACTACAGCAGGAGCAGGAGCGAAGGGAGGCCATCATGAGCAGGGCGTATTCAGACGGGCTGCCGCCGATCAAGGTCGTCGGCGTCGGCGGCGGCGGCTGCAACGCCGTCAACCGCATGATCGCCGAGCAGATCCCCGGCGTGCAGTTCGTCGCCGTCAACACCGACGCGCAGGCGCTGCAGCAGTCGCCGGCCGAGATCAAGATCCGCATCGGCGACAAGCTCACGAAGGGCCTCGGCGTCGGCGGCGACCCCGGCCGCGGCCTGCGCGCCGCCGAGGAGAGCCGCGACGAGCTGCTCGAAGCCGTCCGCGGCTGCGAGATGGTGTTCGTGACCGCCGGCATGGGCGGCGGCACCGGCACCGGCGCATCGCCCATCGTCGCGGAGGTCGCGAAGGAGGCCGGCGCGCTGACCATCGGCGTCGTCACCAAGCCGTTCGGCTTCGAGGGCGCGAAGCGGCGCGCGCAGGCCGAGGAGGGCATCCAGCGCCTGCAGGAGAAGGTCGACACGCTGATCGTCATCCCCAACGACCGCCTGCTCGCAGATCTGCGACGAGAAGGCCACGGTCGAGGAGGCGTTCCGCACCGCCGACGACGTCCTGCTCCAGGGCATCCAGGGCATCAGCGAGATCATCACGCTGCCGGGCGAGATCAACCTCGACTTCGCCGACGTGCGCAAGATCATGTGCGGAGGCCGGCCCGGCGCTGATGGCGATCGGCCGCGGCAGCGGCGCCAACCGCGCCGCCGACGCCGCCCGATGGCCATCTCCAGCCCGCTGCTCGAAGTCGTCGATCGACGGCGCGCAAGGGCGTGCTCTTCAACATCACCGGCGGCAAGAACCTGGGCCTGCACGAGATCAACGCGGCCGCGCAGGTCATCGCCGACGTCGTCGACGCCGGACGGCGGAGATCATCTTCGGCACGGCGATCGACCCGCAGCCTGGGCGACGAGGTGCAGATCACGCTCATCGCCACCGGCTTCGCGCGGCCGGTCGCCGTCAACCCGATCCCGGAGCAGTACCGCCAGCACCAACCCGGACGACGATGCGCGGCGAGGCGCCGGAGCCGGCCCGCCGATGCGGGCCCAGGCGGCGGCGCGCCGACCCGCAGGACACGGAGTTGCCAACGTTCCTGCGCCGCACCGTCGCGGCGCGTTAAAGGGCGTTCGGAGGAGTTAGGGAAAGGAGGAGCCTGTCTAGCCGATCGTCCCGGGGTAGAGGTGCTCCGGGATCTTTCCCCCACCAGGGAAAGACAAGGGCCGTGAGCGTCGTACTTGGGAGATGACGCCGCTCACGGCCTACCCATCTCCCGCCGGACAACGGAGGAGAAAAAGAGTAGCCCGACCCGGTGGAGTGGCACGGGCAGTTACCACAAGACCGGGAACCTGGGCTACTTCGCTGCGTATTCTACACCGGCCGCGGTCTGATTTCCATAACAACTCCGCATATATGGCCCATCGTCGGGGTCACGGCGTCCGCTCCGAGCGTCCGGCGTCCGCCGACGCTATTCGAGCCGCATATCCGTCGTCGAGCTGACGGAGATGGTGCTACCCAGGGAGCCGGCGGAGAAGAACGTCACCAACCGGCGCAGCGGCGTGATGTACTGATAGTCGTACTGCGCTGTCACCCGCACAGATTGGCCCGGCGTGTTGCCGTTCGGATACTCCACGGTCACTTCCGAGACCTTCGTCAGGTCCAGTCCGCCCATCGTCGAGCACACCTTGCCGACAGTCGTCGTGCTCGCGCTCCCGCTGCAATCGCCCGACCCGTCCGCGAAGGACGTGCC
This sequence comes from uncultured Chloroflexia bacterium, assembly GCA_963701135.1. GTDB lineage: Bacteria > Chloroflexota > Dehalococcoidia > DSTF01 > JACRBR01 > CAYJMJ01. Next base: position 179,732 of record OY969567.1, on the reverse strand, counting down.
CGCCAGATTCCCGACCGACGCGAAGCGCGCACCCTCGCGCGTCGCCTGGGCGACCGAGATGTAGGCGCGCAGCCCCATGCCGAAATCGAACACGCCGAACAACAGAATGAGGAAGACCGGGAGCATCATCGAGAACTCGACGAGGCTCTGGGCGGCTTCCCGCTTCCTCAGCCACCGCATCATGGCGCCATCCCCCTCACGATGGCCGCGTTTCCGCTGCCATCGCTCTCGCGGTGCGCCGTGACGCTCGGAGGAAGGGCCGGGGCCGCTTGTGCCGAATCGCCGCGACGCGAACATATCGTCGAGCGAGCGGGCCACCCCTGACCGCCGTTCTCGTATTCAGTATCGGCGCGCTCAGGGATCGCCCGTAGTGGCGCCGCAGCCTGGCGCCCGCGAAACTGCAACGCAATATCTTGTGCTGAGTAGGTGAGAACCCCGTTGACAAGCACTAGATGTGGTGTTAACCTCGCGATGCCAGATGGAACACCCGTTCCGATGGCAAGGAGGGTAGCCCGGCAATGCGTTGTCCGTTCTGCGGCTGCCAGGACTCGAAGGTCGTCGACTCGCGCGACGTCGACGACTCGATCCGCCGCCGCCGCGAATGCCTGAACCCCGGCTGCGCGGGCCGCTTCACCACGTACGAGCGCGTCCAGGCCGTCGCGCTGTATGTCGTGAAGAAGGACGGCCGCCGCGAGGAGTTCTCCCGCGAGAAGCTGCTCGCCGGCCTCCGCAAGGCGTGCGAGAAGCGCCCGCTGCCCGCCGGCGCGCTCGAGGCGCTCGCCGCCGACATCGAATCGATCGCTCTACCAGGGCAATGCGCCCGAAGTCCCGTCCACCATGATCGGCGAACTGGTGATGGAGCGCCTGCGGACGCTCGACCCGATCGCGTACGTCCGCTTCGCCAGCGTCTACCGCCAGTTCGCCGACCTCGATGCGCTCCGGGAGGAGCTCGAGGCCCTGGCATCCGGCAGCCGGCCCGCACAGGCGCAGTTGCCGCTGCTAGGACCCCGAGTTCACCCCCTCCTCTCTTCGGCTGCGACCGGCCGCACCGATATCACGAACCCGTACCCGCCGCCCGGTGCGGCCGGTGCAGACTCCCGTCTCCCTCCGGAGACGCGGAGCCCGCATCGCGGGAGCCGTCGAAGAGACGAGCGCAGGGCACGTTAACGAGAGCGCGGCCGCGGTCCGCGCGGTGCAAGGAGAGCATTCGCGTGCGCATGGAAGGCAAGCTGACGAACGCCGGAGGCGAGTTCATCGCCAGCGGACCCTGCGAGGTGAACCGCGAGCGCGCCGAGGTGACCATGTGGCCCTCGTGGGAGATGCACATGCTCGAGCGCGAGCGCGGCGAACTGTCGCTGGAGCTCGAAGACGGGACGCGGTTCGGCATCACCGACAGGCACCTGACGTTCAAGCTGCAGGGGCCGGCCGAGCAGCGCATCTCCGTCTACCGCCTGCGCATCCTGGAGCGCGTGCCGGACCACCTCGCGGCGGGCTACGCCGCGCCGGCCCAGGCCGAAGACGCGGCCGCGGCGCCGCATCGTCGAACAGCAGGACGTCGGCGCCGTGCACGTCGAGCGCGCGCCCTGATTCACAGCAGCACCGCCCGCTTGCGGGTGAAGGGAAGGCAAGGAGTGCCGAACGTCGGACGATTCATGGATGAAGTGGTGACCGGCCTCCGGCAGCGCGCCGCGCTGCTGGGCGACTGCGGTGACCGCCGCGCGATCGAGGACGGCATCGCGCTGCTCATGCGCTGCCGCCTCAGCGGGATGGACGAAGCGCGCTTCGAGAAGCTGCTCTCGATGCTGCGCGCGGGGCGCTCGCCGGCCGGTCACACCATGCTCAAGCCGCAGGCGATCGCCGGCGAGCTGACGCGCCGCTGGCAGGAGCACCAGGGCGGAGTTGCCGTCGCCGCACGGAACTAGGACTGCGTCTCGCGCGCCGGCCGGCGAATGCCGATCGGCGCTCACGTTATGAGAAGCGTGGGTTTGTTGCTTCGATAGGTCGAGAATCAACGGTTGCAGTGAGCCCGGCGTTGAATCAGGCTGTTGCTGATCTCAGCAGCGACGCGGCCGCGTTCCTGCGGCAGGTCCACGCCGGCGGCACCGGCGACGCACACGCAACGGCGGCACAACATCCGCGCAGGCTCCGGGAGTTCGTGCGCGCGACCGGCGCGACGCTCGAAGATCTCCCGGCATGGAACGCGAACATCACCGGCTGGCGCGCTGTCGCGAGGCTCGCCAACTCGGTCGTCGGCATCTCAGGCAGGCTAGCAGCGAAAGGAATCCCGCGATCATGGTCCTCCAGGCCGAGCCCGACGTCCGCCGATCTCTTGCCACCACGACCTTCACCGTCGAGCGCTTCTTCACGCGATCCGGTGACGACCCCTTCAACGAGCTGGAGTGGGAGCTGCGCACCGCCGTCATCAGCGACGAGACCGGCAACGCCTTCTTCGAGCAGAAGGACGTCGAGATCCCGAAGGCGTGGTCGCAGACCGCGACGAACGTCGTCGTCTCCAAGTACTTCCGCGGCCCGCTCGGCACCGACCGCCGCGAGCGCAGCGTGCGCCAGATGATCGGCCGCGTCGCCGACACGATCACGCGCTGGGGCGTGAAGGACCGCTACTTCGAGAACGACGAGGAAGCGCGCACCTTCACGACGAACTGACGCACCTGCTCGTCAACCAGAAGATGGCGTTCAACAGCCCCGTCTGGTTCAACGTGGGCGTCGAAGAGAAGCCGCAGTGCTCCGCCTGCTTCATCCTCTCGGTCGAAGACACCATGGAGTCCATCCTGGACTGGTGCAAGACGGAGGGCATGATCTTCAAGGGCGGCTCCGGCTCCGGCATCAACCTGTCGCCGATCCGCTCCAGCAAAGAGCAGCTTTCGGCCGGCGGCCAGGCCAGCGGCCCCATCTCCTTCATGCGCGGCGCCGACAGCATCGCCGGCTCCATCAAGTCCGGCGGCAAGACCCGCCGGGCCGCCAAGATGGTCGTTTTGAACGTGGATCACCCCGACATCGAGGAGTTCATCGACTCCAAGGTGAACGAGGAGCGCAAGGCCTACGCCCTGGGCGACGCCGGCTGGGACATGTCCCTGAACGGCGACGCCTGGTCCTCCATCCAGTTCCAGAACGCCAACAACTCGGTGCGCGTGACCGATGCGTTCATGCAGGCCGCCGTCGAAGGCCGCGACTGGACGCTGCGTTCCATCGTCGGCGGCGACGACGTGAAGACCGCCGGCGCGCGCGAGCTGCTCGACAAGATGGCCGCCGCGGCGTGGGAGTGCGGCGACCCCGGCATGCAGTATGACACCACGGTCAACGACTGGCACACGTGCCCCAACACCGCACGCATCAACGCCAGCAACCCGTGCTCGGAGTACATGCACGTCGACAACTCCGCGTGCAACCTCGCGTCGCTCAACCTCATGAAGTTCGTCGATGAGGACGGCGTGTTCGACGTCGAACTCGTTCCGCCGCGCCGTCACCGTCACGATCTGGGCGCAGGAGATCATCGTCGGCAACTCGAGCTACCCCACGGCGAAGATCGCGGCGAACACGATCGCCATGCGCCAGCTCGGCCTCGGTTACGCGAACCTCGGTGCGTTGTTGATGTCGCTCGGACTTCCGTACGACTCCGACGCCGGCCGCGCGTACGCCGCCGCGATCACCGCGCTGATGACCGGACACGCGTACGCGACCTCCGCATCGATCGCGAAACGCGTCGGTCCGTTCGACGCGTTTCACATAAATCGCGATCCCATGTTGCGTGTTATTGCAAAACACCGTGACGCATCGCGTAAAATAGAAGCAGCGCAGGTGCCGGCCGGTTTGGTCGACGCCGCGCACAAGGCATGGGATGATGCACTGGAGCATGGACAGAAGTTTGGGTACCGCAACGCACAGGCAACAGTGCTCGCACCAACAGGGACGATCGCGTTCATGATGGACTGCGACACGACGGGCATTGAGCCGGACATCGCGCTTGTGAAATACAAGAGGCTCGTCGGTGGAGGCATGATCAAGATCGTCAACCAGACGGTCCCTCGCGCGCTCAAGCGTCTCGGTTACGACTCGGCGCAGATCGAGTCGATCATCCGTCACATCGACGACCGCGGCACGATCGAGGGCGCGCCCGCTCTGCGCGATGAAGCACCTCGCGGTGTTCGACTGCGCGTTCAGGGCCGAGAACGGCGAGCGCTCCATCCACCACATGGGCCACATCAAGATGATGGGCTCGGCGCAGCCGTTCATCTCCGGCGCCATCTCCAAGACCGTGAACCTCCCTAACGAGGCGACGATCGAAGATGCCGCCGACACCTACGTCGAAGCCTGGCGGCACGGCATCAAGGCCATCGCCATCTACCGCGACGGCTCCAAGAAGGTCCAGCCGCTCTCGACCTCGAAGTCATCGACGAGCGAGGCCGCGGCCGGCGACGCCGCGGCGGCCGCCAAGCCCGTGCGCCGGAAGATGAGCGACACCCGCAGCTCCGTCACCCACAAGTTCAGCATCGAGGGACACGACGGCTACATCACCGCCGGGCTGTACGACGACGGCACGCCCGGCGAGATCTTCCTCTCCATGGCCAAGCAGGGCTCCACCGTGAGCGGCCTCATGGAGGCGTTCGGCCGGGCCGTGTCCTACGCGCTGCAGTACGGCGTGCCCATCCAGGACCTGGTGCGGAACTTCAGCCACATGCGCTTCGAGCCCATGGGCCGCACCGAGAACCGCGACATCCCGGTGGCGCAGTCGATTATCGACTACGTGTTCCGCTGGCTCGCCAGCCGCTACATGTCGCCGGAAGAGGCGTACGAAGTCGGCGTGATGACGCCGGAGATCAAGGCCGCGCTCGCCGCGGGCCAGTATCCGCTGCCGCTCGGCGGCGCTGTCGCACCGATCGCGGGCGGCAGCAGCGCCGCCACGGGCCACGCGCAGGAAAGCGCGCCCGAGGCAGTGCCGCCGGCTTACCGGGCGCCGCGCGCGAACGGGCACGCCGATGCGCCCGCCTGCGCGAGCTGCGGCTGGATCATGATTCGGTCGGGGACGTGTTACCGCTGTGAGAACTGCGGTAGCACGAGTGGCTGCTCCTAACGGTAGGGGCTCAACAGGTCAAGGAAGACAGGAGGCAGGGAAAGAATGGCTGTAACCGCGAAGAAGCCGGCCGCCAGAAAGCCGGCAGCCAAGAAGAAGCCAGCAGCCAAGAAGGCTGCGGCGAAGAAGCCGGCCGCCAAGAAGAAGCCGGCCGCCAAGAAGAAGCCAGCGGCCAGGAAGGCTGCGGCGAAGAAGCCGGCCGCTCGCAAGCCCGCAAGGGCTGCGGCGGCGAAGTCCCGAACGGCGAAGAAGCCGGCCGCCAGGAAGAAGCCGGCCGCCAAGAAGTAGGTGGGTCGGGTGGCAGCAGTCCCCGGCTGCCACCCGCACGCCTTCTCCCCGACAGGCGTGTACGAAACGGTGGTGCGGCCCCGGCCGTTCGGGGCCTCCCACTCCCGCCCCGGCGGCGCCGGCGAGAAAGGACGAGAAGCCTCATGACGTTCTTCATTGCACTCACCGTGTTGCTCGCCGCCGCCAGCGCGTTCCTCCTCTATCAGTTCCGCACCCGCGCCTTCGCCGGCGACCTGCCCACGGGCGAACAGGGCGATGCCGAGGCCGCGGAACTGAAGGCCGCCTGACGCCCAGCCCGCCGGTATCTCCGTCACACGGCAACAATCCACATAATATTTCCTCACCTACCGCGCATCGCGGAGTAGTATCTGGATCGGAACAAGCAACCCGCCGAAGGGATGGTGGCGTCCGTAGCAGGGACGCTCCCCGCCGCCCCCTTCGGCGGGTTGCTCTTTAGCTCCGGACCCACTCTGGCTACCTCCATTTGGCCCTGTTGCCCTCCGTCCGCCTCGTCGATACTCTCCTTAGCATCACGCTAACTATTAACCTCGGGCGAAGCGGGACATGTCGCGCGAAGAACAACAGACTCCAGGCCATGAAGCTCTATGCCCAGGCGATGGCCATCGTCGACCCCATCCGCGTCCGCATGTGGAGCGAGGCCGAGATCACCACCAGCCAGCTCAGGCTCCTGATGATCGTGCGCCAGGAACCCGGCGCCACCCTCACCTCGCTCGCGGCGCACCTCCGCGTGTCACCGCCGACGGCATCGGGCCTCGTCGACCGCCTCGTCCGCCAGGACTACCTGCGACGCGACGCCGACCCCAGCGACCGCCGCTACGTGCGCCACCACCTGACCGGCCGAAGCGTCGCCGTGCTCGGCGAGCTCGAGCGCGAGGGACGCGCGCTGATGAACGACATCCTCGGCCGGCTCTCAGACGCTGAGATCGATGACCTGGTGCGCGGACTGGAACTGCTCAACGCCGCCGCCGCAAGCGCCAGCGGCGCGCCGGAGGTGCCGGCGACATGAGCGCATCTCTCACCACACTCGACCGCCGCAAGCGCTGGGCGATCATGCTCGCCGTCATGCTCGGCCTCTTCCTCTCGGCCATGGACCAGACCATCGTCGGGACCGCGATGCCGCGGATCATCGCGGAGCTGTCGGGGCTGAAGCTGTACTCGTGGGTCTTCACCTCCTACATGCTCGCCTCGACGACGTTCGTGCCGATCGTCGGCAAGATGGGCGACATCTACGGCCGCAAGCGCTTCTTCCTCGCCGGCATCGTCGTCTTCCTCATCGGCTCCGTGCTCTCGGGCGTGTCGCAGTCGATGATGCAGCTCGATCATCTTCCGCGGCCTGCAGGGCGTCGGCGGCGGCTTCATCTTCGCCAACGCCTTCGCGATCGTCGGCGACCTGTTCACGCCGGCGGAGCGCGGCCGCTACGCGGGCATGATGAGCGGCGTCTTCGGCCTCGCCAGCGTCATCGGCCCGCTGGTCGGCGGCAGCATCACCGACAACCTCAACTGGCGCTGGGTGTTCTACGTGAACATCCCTCTCGGGCTCGCCGCGCTGGCCGTCCTCAGCATCGTGCTGCCCGGCAGCCCGGCGCGCGACAGCGCCCGCAAGGTCGACTACCGCGGGGCCGTCGCTCTGGCCTGCGCGATCGTCCCGCTGCTGCTCGGCTTCTCGCTGGCCGGGAACGAGTACGCATGGACCGACCCGCGCGTCATCGGCTGCTTCGCCGGCGCGGCGGTGATGCTCGCCGTCTTCCTGCTCGTCGAACAGGGCGCCGAAGAGCCGATCGTGCCGCTGCCGATCTTCCGCAACCGGATCTTCGCCGTCTCGGTCGCGGCGACGTTCGTTTCGGGCGCGGCGATGTTCTCCGGCACGTTGTACATTCCCCTCTTCATGCAGGGCGTGCTGCACTTCTCCGCCACCAACGCCGGACTGGTCACCACGCCGATGACCGTGGCCATGGTCGCAGGGAGCATGATCGGCGGCCAGGTCGTCTCGCGCACCGGCCGCTACAAGTGGATCAGCGTGATGGGCATGGCGATCGCCTGCGCCGGCATGTACCTGCTGTCGATGCTCTCCATGCACTCCCGCCAGACCACCGGCATGGCCGGCATGGCGGTGCTCGGCTTCGGCCTGGGCTTCACGATCCCGACGCTCGTGCTGGCGGCGCAGAACGCCGTGCCGTACAGCATGCTCGGCGTCAGACTCATCGCTCATCCAGTTCTCGCGCTCGGTCGGCGGCACGATCGGCGTCGCGATCATGGGCTCCATCCTCACGCGGCGGCTCGATACGGAGCTGGCGAGCGGGCTGCCGGCTGACATCCAGCAACGCGCGCCGGCGCCGCTGCTCGGCGCGCTCAGCAACCCCCGCGTGCTGCTCGACAACGGCGCGCTTACGCGCCTGCACAACGAGGGCTTCGTCCCGGTCTTCGGCGCCGACGCCGACCGCCTCTTCAACGACGCCATCAACTCCATGAAGGCGGCGCTCGCTACCTCGATCACGGAGATCTTCCTGATCTCGGCCGCCATCATGGCCGCCGCGTTCGTCCTCACCTTCTTCCTGCGCGAGATGCCGCTCCGGACTACGAACGAGATGCCATCGACGTTCGAGACCGCACCGGCCGATGAGGCGCCCCAGGCCGCCGCCGGTCCGTCCGTCGTGGAACCGCACCCGCTGCAGCCGGTGCGCGAGCGCGCCTCCGCCCACACCGACCGGACGCCTTAGGGCGCCGCCTCCTCGGCCATACGCTCGCCTCCCGCTTCCCGCATCTCGCGCACACCGGTTACGCTTGCGGCATGGAGCCGCGCGCCAAGCTCTGGGTCGAACAAGACGGCAAGCTCGTCCTCAGCGACTACCGCGTCCGCCTGCTCGAGCTGATCGATGAGACCGGCTCGCTCGCCGAGGCCGCCGGGCGCCTGCAGCTCTCCTACCGGCGCGCGTGGGGCAAAGTGCGCGAGATCGAACAGAATCTCGGCCTCAAGCTCGTCGAGAGCGCGGCCGGCGGCGCGGGCGGCGGCGGTTCGCGCCTGACCGATGACGGCCGCCGGCTCGTCGCCATGTTCGAGCGCTTCCGTAAAGCCACGGAGCAGGACCTCTCCCGCGAGTTCGCCCGAATCTTCGAGCAGTAGCCCTCCAGGCCCTTCTTCCTGCTGGACTACAGCGTGCGGCCGCGATATGCTCCCGCCAACATATCGCTACGACGCCCGGAGGGGCCCCTGTGAGAACGTCACGTCTACTGCCCGTCATCACCGCACTGGTTGCGCTGATGTTCGCCGGCGCCTGCGGGAGCGATAGCAAGTCCGGAACGACCGCCACGACCGCGCCGGCTACCGTGGCCGCCGCATCGCCCGCGCCGACGAAGGCCAGCGGAACGCTGATCCTGGCGACGACGACGAGCACACAGGACAGCGGCCTGCTCGACGTGCTCGTGCCGATGTTCGAGAAGGAGAGCGGCTACACCGTGAAGACCGTCGCCGTCGGCTCCGGCCAGGCGATCGAGCAGGCGTCACGCGGCGACGCCGACGTCGTGCTCGTCCACTCCCCCGCCGCCGAGAAGAAGATGGTCGACGCGGGAGACGGCATCGAGCGCACGCTCGTCATGCACAACGACTTCATCATCGTCGGGCCCGCGGGCGACCCTGCCGGCGTCAAGGTGGCGAGTACGACGAACGACGCCATGACGGCGATCGCCACGAAGCAGGCGAGGTTCATCAGCCGGGGCGACAACTCCGGCACGAACGCACTGGAGTTGAACCTCTGGAAGGCCGTGACCATCACGCCGAAGGGCCAGAGCTGGTACGAGGAGTCCGGCCAGGGCATGGGGGCAACGCTGCAGATCGCGAACCAGAAGGACGCCTACACGATCAGCGACCGCGCGACGTACCTGGCCCAAAAGAAGAACCTTGACCTCGCCATCGTGTTCGAAAAGGACAAGGCGCTGCTCAACGTCTACCACGTGATCCTCGTCAACCCGGCCAGGCACCCGAACGTCCACGCCGATGCCGCGCGCGCCTTCGCCGCGTTCCTGGTGCGCGCCGGCGTGCAGAAGGTCATCGGCGAGTTCGGCATCGACACGGCGGGCGAGCCGCTCTTCGTCCCGGACGCGGGCAAGCCCGAGCCCGTGGGTTGACGGAGCGCTGACATGGATCTCATCTTCGACGGCCTGCGAGACGCCATCCGCATGTTGCTCCACAACGAGAACGGCGTGTACGAGATCGCCTGGCGGACGATCGCCGTCTCGGGCAGCGCGACGTTGCTGAGCCTGGTGCTGGGCATCGCCGCCGGCGCCACGATCGCGTTCCGCCGCTTCCCGGGCCGTCTGATGGTGCTGACGCTCGTCAACACCGGCATGGGCCTGCCGCCGGTCGTCGTCGGGCTCGTCGTCGCGGCGCTGCTCTGGCGCAGCGGTCCCCTGGGCGAGCTCGACTGGATCTACACCAAAAAGGCGATGGTGATCGCCCAGACGATCATCGCCACGCCGGTGATCACCGGCTTCACGGCGGCATCGCTGAGCGCGCTGCACCCGCGGCTGCGGCTCCAGGTGTACGCGCTCGGCGCGTCGCGGCTGCAGGCGCTCTGGATCCTGCTGCAGGAGGTGCGGCTGCCGTTGCTGGCGGCGATCATGGCCGGCTTCGGCGCCGCTATCTCGGAGGTCGGCGCATCGGTCATGGTCGGCGGCAACCAGCCTGGTCAGACGCGCGTCCTCACCGGCGCCGTCCTGCTCGAGCAGGGCAAGGGCAACTTCGGCGTCGCCATCGGCCTCGGCGTCATCCTGCTGGCGATGATGGTCGCGGTCAACGCGCTCTTCACGTGGGTGCAGGCCGGCGCACGCCGCGACCGCTGGCGCGACGATCGCGACGGCGCTCCCGCCGACGCCGCGACCCGCACGCCGATATCGTCGCCGTGGGTCTCCCGCTGACCGCGCAGCCGAAGCTCTCCGCGCGCGGCATTGCCGTGGTGCGCGCCGGCCGCACGGTCGTCGACGTGCCCGCGCTCGACGTGCCGGCTGGCCGCGTGCTCGCGATCATCGGCCCGAACGGCGCCGGCAAGAGCACGCTGCTGCTCCAGCTCGCGCTGCTCGAGCGCCCGGATGCCGGCGAGGTCATGTTCGAAGGCCGGCCCACGCGCGGGCGCGAGCTGGCGTTGCGCAGGCGCATGGCCGTCGTCTTCCAGGAGCCGCTGCTGCTCGACCGCACGGTGCTGGCGAACGTCGAGGCCGGCCTGCGCCTGCGCGGGGTTCCCCGCGCCGTGCGCCGCGAGCGCGCGACGCACTGGCTCGCGCGCTTCGGCGTCGATGCGCTCGTCGGTCGCTCGTCGCGCACGCTCTCCGGCGGCGAGGCGCAGCGCGTGAGCCTGGCCCGCGCCTTCGCGCTCGAGCCCGATGTGCTGTTCCTCGATGAGCCGTTCAGCGCGCTCGATCAGCCCACGCGCGCGGCCATCATCGAGGATCTCGCCGCCGTGCTCGCCGAGACGCACTTGACGACTCTGCTCGTCACGCACGACCACGACGAGGCGGCACGCCTGGGCGACGTGGTCGCCGTCATGATGCGCGGGCGCATCAAGCAGGCCGGCGCTCCGTCCGACGTATTCGGCTCGCCGGTCGACGAAGAAGTCGCCGCGTTCGTCGGCGTCGAGACCATGTTCCTCGCCCGCGTGAAGGCGACCGCCGAGGGCCTGCTCACGCTCAGAGCGCCCGGCGGCCACACCATCGAGGCGATCGGCGCCTGCGGCTACGATCAGGCGCTCGTCTGCCTGCGGCCGGAGGACATCAGCATCTCCGCGCCGGATGAGCACGTCGGCGGCAGCGCGCGCAACAGGCTGCCCGGCCGCGTACGGCGCATCGTCCAGACCGGCGCGGACGCCCGCATCGAGGTCGACTGCGGCTTCACGCTCATCGCGCGCGTGACGCGCCGTTCGCTCGAAGACCTGGACCTGGACGCCGGCTGCGAAGTCGTCGCGTCATTCAAGGCCACCGCGGTGCACTTGATCCCGCGGTAGGGGCATGGTGCGCCATGCCCTGCGTGTTGACATGGCCGTGCTGCGCGGCACCGTCGCCGCCCGCGGTAGGGCATGGTGCGCCATGCCCCTACGGTAACTGCCGGCGCGACCAGCCGATCACACCCGGCAGCTCGACGTCGTCGGAGATCATGCCGTCGACGCCCCACGAGAGCAGTTCCTCGGCGCGGCGCCGGTTATTGACGGTCCAGGCGAACACCCGCAGCCCCGCGCCGTGCAGCCGTGCGACGACTTCGGCCGAAAGCAGCGTGTGACGGATCGATGTGCCGGCCGGCCGCGGAGCGGCCTCGGCCCGCCGCAGCAGCGCATCGACCGCGTCCCGGCGGCCGATGGAGTAGTACATCCGCATCTCCGTGCCGGCGTCCGCGAGCTGGTCCAGCAGCCGCCAGTGGGGCGAGGAGACAAGCGTGCGCGGCATCATCGATTCGTTGTCGTGATACAGCTCCAGCACCGCGTCCGCCGCCCGCGTGGTCGATGACTTGATGTCGAGGAAGAGGTCCGCGCGGAAGTTGATCTCCCGCAGAAGGTCGCGCAGGCTCAACTCGCCAAACGCGAACCGCAGATACCACTTGTCGTATACGACGGGCAGCGCCGGCAGCTTCCGCTCGTGCCGCAGGGTCAGGTGGCCGCGCGCGTGCCAGAAGTCGCACTCAATCGCATCGACGCCGGCGGCGAGCGCCTGCTCCAGGTGATGGAGGTTGTTGCCGGCCCGATGCGCGATCGCGTAAAACGCGCGCTGAGCCGGAGCCGAGCCGGAACCCTGGGGCACGGGCGCGTGGTCTGAGCTAGCCAGTGCCGACGACGTTGACCAGCACGCGCCGCAGGCGCGGGTGGTCCAGCTCGATCAGGAAGATGCGCTGCCACGTGCCCAGCGTCACCCGGCCATCGACGACGGGGATGCTCTCGCTCGCGCTCAGGAACAGGTGCTGTACGTGGGCGTGGCCGTTCGCGCACTCGTCCTCATTCATGTTGACCGTGCGGCGCGAGAAGTCGTTGTGCTCGTAATAGGCGTTTGGCGGAGCGAACTGGCGCAGCGTCCGCGCGAGGTCCCGCAGCAGGAGCGGCTCGTTTTCGTTGATCTTGATCGCGGCGGTCGTGTGCTGCGAGAAGACGGTGACCTGCCCGAACTGGATGCCTGAAGCCTCGACGATCCGGATCACGTCATCGGTTATGTCGATGAACTCGGGCGCGCACGTGGTCTCGAACTCAATCGCTTCGCAGAGGATGCGCGCCGCCGGGGCATCGGCCCGGGCGACGATCTCCCGCCTGGCCTCGACAATCGTCCGTTCCATTACACCGCCTTCGTCAATCGGCCTGCTCGAATCTGCCGACATTCTCACGGACGCACTCGATTAACGCAATTCTCAGAGCGCATAAGCCTGCCTCCGCTTACCCGTTCGGCCGCGTCACCCGTGAGCTTGGCCGCCCTGTGAACCGTCCAATCCAAGCGGACGTCCGCGTGACGGTCGGTCCGGCGCGCCGCTCACCCGCGGCCGAGACAACAGGAAGCCCGGCAGCGCGGCCGGGCTTCCTGTTTGGCGCGACTTCAGCGACTCCCGCTAGCTGACCGTGAGCTTACCGGCCATCGTCGTCGGGTGGACGTCGCACTGGTAGAAGTACTCGCCCTTCTCGACGGTGATCTCCAGCGTGTCCTTGATCGGGCCGGCGGTCAGCGGGCTCATACCGACGCTCTCGCCGGACGCGTCCTTGCCCTTGAACACGTGGATGTTGTGCGGCACCCCGCCGTCCTTGTTATCCAGCTCGATCGTGACCTTGCCGGCCGAAGCGGTCAGCGAGGTCTTGTCGAACACGATGTTGATGGCCGTGATCTGGAGCTTGGTCTCGCCACCGCCACCCGATGTCGAAGTCGCCGCCGGCGTCGCGCCGGCGGTCGCCGCGGAGGTGGCCGCGGAGGTGGCTGCCGAAGTGGCCGCGGTCGTGGCGCCAGCCGTCGGTGAGCCCGCCGGCTTGGTCGCCGCCCCGCCCGATGCCGGCGTGATCTTCGGCGTCAGGACAGGCGTCGGGTCCTTATCACTCGGCCCGCCGCCGCAGGACACCGCCGCCCCGCCCAGCACCAGGACCGACAACAAGGCGGCCGTGGCGACCAGTCGCTTTCTTCGAATCATCCGTTCTCCCTCCATACTCACGCCGGCGGGAACGTCCCGCAACAGAAATTGCGTGAAGAATTGCACAAATGTCTTATACCAACCTGCCATCGCGACACGACAGGGACAAACGGCCCAAACGGCGGCTGATCATACTCAAACCTAGAGCGGTTGCCGCCCCGCGAAACCCGCGTCCAACTCGTGCCACCAACCGATGTGATCTTCGCCGAGCCGCCAGCACAGGTACACCGTGCGGCCGCCGCGCTCGCTCGGGAAATCGATCAGCCCCTCGTCGATGCCCTTGAGCTCGATCCCCCAGCCGTTGATGCGCATCAACCGCTGGTTCAGATCGTCGACCAGTTCCTCCGCGCGCCGCCGCTTCTGCGCCAGGCCATCCTCGTCCTTGACATGCCCGTTGCCCGTCGACGTCTCCGCGACGCGCACCAGGGCCGTCCTCAGATCATCAAGTTCGCGCTTGCACGCCTGCATCGACAATAGCTCATCGCGCACTTCCGGCAGCATGGCTTCGGCCTGCTCGAGCGTGAAGAGGTCCATGGAGTCCCATTGCGGCGGAGTCGGCGCCGCCGGCTACATCTCACTGACGCCGGTGAAGTTCCACTTCGAGAGCTTGAGCGCCGGCACGCGGCGGACGCCGCCGCCGAGTTCGCCCAGCACGAGCATGCCGTCGCGCCCGACGAGGTCGACGTCGTTCAACGCTTCGACATAGCCTTGCGTGAACCGCATGTTCTTCACCGGCCCGATGACCTTCCCGTCTTCGATGAGGAATGTGCCGTCTCGCGTCATGCCCGTCGTGACGACGTTCAGGGGGTGCACCGTGCGCGTGTACCAGAAGCGGCTCACCCACAGCCCGCGCTTCGTGCTCCGCACCATCTCATCCACCGTCGCGTCGCCGGTTGCCATGAACATGTTGAGCGGGAGCGGCCCGATGGTGGCGCCCGCCGGTAACGCGTGCCCGGTCGAGCGCGTATCGCCGCCCTGCTTGCCGGCAAAGTACGTGTCCCAGGCCACTCCCTTCGCCACGCCCCGCTCGATGAACGTCACGCGCCGCTTCGGCACGCCTTCGTAGTCGAACGGCGTCGGGATGCCTTCGGGAGAAAGCCCGTCGTCCCAGATGCTGATGTTCTCGCCCATGACCTTCTCGCCGATGCGCCCCGCCATGAAGCTCCGCTTCTCCATGTATGGCAGCGCGCCGAACGAAAGGAACGAAAAGAAGTCCAGCAGGTCCACGACCGCATACGGCTCCAGGATCACCTCGTACTCGCCCGGCTCCACCGTCCGCGGATTGATGCTGCGTACCGTCCGCTCCACCGCCTCCTGCGCCACCGCCTCGCCATCGATGTCGCCCACGTCCTTGCTCACGCGCGCGGCGTAGCCGCTCGACGTCTCCGACATGACGACGGTGTTGATGTCGGCCTGCGTCTCGGTGTGGTAGGCGAAGATGCCGAGCGAGTTCGCGAGCGCCAGCTCGTGCGCCGTCGTATGGAACGCGCCCGCCGCCGTCAGGCCCGCGCGCGACGACGCATCGCAGATCTGGCCGACGATCGCCGCGCGCTCCTCCGGCCCGCAGCGCGCTGTGCGCTCCGAGAACGCATCGACCGGCGTGATGGGCTCCGGGCGAGGCAGCGAGCGAAAGTCCTCGTTTTCGCGCTGGTGCCCGGCCAGATCGAACGCCTTCGCGGCGAGCCGGCGGAGCGCCTCCTCCGAGATCTCGTTCGACGAGGCGATGCCGATCTTCTGGCCGAGCACGGACCGCACCCGCACGTCGACGTCGGTCTGCTCGACGTTCTGGTGGATGTAGTTGTTGGCGAAGCGCGTGAGCGCCGAGTTGTTCGCGAAGACCTCTACCTCGGTCTGGTCGGCGCGGCTGGCGCCGATCACCGTCTCGACGATGCGCCTGATCTCCGTCTCGCCCAGCATCGCCGGCTCCTCCTGAATTGCGGTCCCGTTACGCACCGACTATACGGCCGCCTCCGCGTACCGTACACCGCCCGGGCGAGCGATCAGTCGGCGCGCGCCCACGTCAGGCAGCGCACGACGGCCGCGCCTGCCTCGATCAGCGCTGAAGCGCACGCGTCGAGCGTGGCGCCGGTCGTTACCACATCGTCCACCAGCAACACCCGCCGGCCATCGACGCGCGCCTCATCGGCGGCGAACGCGCCGGCGACGATCGCCCGCCGCTCCTCCCGGTGCATGGTCTTGGCGAGCGGCGCCGTGTCGCGGATGCGGCGCGCCGCGCGCGCGTCGAACGGCTGCGCCGCGGACGCGGCAACGTGCCTCGCCAGCACCGACGCCTGGTTGTAGCCGCGCGACCGCTCGCGGCCGCGGTGCAGCGGCACCGGTACGACGAGGTCGATGTTCGAGAGGCCGGCCCCTTCCGCCATCAACGCGGCCATGGGCTCGGCGAGCGACGTCAGTCCCTCGTACTTGAGCTCGTGGGCCAGCCGCCGCGCCGGCCCCTCCATCACGAACGCCGCGCGGATCGAGGCGAACGCGGGCGGCCGCTCGATGCAGTGGCGGCACACCGGGCCGCCCCGCACGGGCATCCAGCAACGCTCGCAGCGGCTGCCCGAGGCCTCGGGCAGCGTGGCGGCGCAGATGTCGCAGAGCAGCGTGCCGCCTCGCCGGCAAAGGGCGCACTGGGGCGGAAACAGCAGGTCGAGCGCCACGCGGGATGCGCGCGCGATCATCTCGGTCATAGGCCCCGCGAGTATACGCCCGCACCACTCCGGCGTGCACCGCTGCCGGCGGGGTTCAGGTTCCGGCACGCGCGCCCCATGGCTACAATGTCATCCGACGCCGGGGATTCGGAGACCACATGACCACCGTACACATTCGCCTCTACGCCGGACTGCGGGACATGATCGGCGCGCGCGATATCGACATGGAGTTGCCGCCTGGGGCCACGATCGGCGCGCTGCGCGACCGTCTCGGCGAGCAGTACCCGGTCGTCCAGTCGTTCCTGCCGGTGCTTGTCTGCGCGGTCGATGAGGAGTACGTCCCGAGCGAGCACGTGCTCCGAGACGGCGACCACGTGGCGCTCATCCCACCCGTGAGCGGAGGCCGCTGATGTTCGAGATCACGCGCGAACCGCTGGACCCCGCGCCGCTCGTCGCATCCGTGCGGCGCGATGAAAGCGGCGCCGTCGCCCTGTTCTACGGCGTCGTCCGGAACGAGAACATGGGCCGCAACGTGCGGTACCTGGAGTACGACGCCTACCCGGAAATGGCGCTCAAGAAAATGAAGGAGGTCGCCGCCGAGGTGCAGGCGAAGTTCCCGATCACCGGCATCGGCATCCTGCACCGCGTCGGCCGGCTCGAGATCGGCGAGACCAGCCTGCTGGTCGCCGTATCCTCGGGCCATCGCGCGGAGGCGTTCGACGCCTGCCACTTCGCGGTCGACCGCATCAAGCAGATCGTGCCGGTGTGGAAGAAGGAAGTCTGGGAGGACGGTTCGGAGTGGATCAAGGGACACGTGCCGGAGATCCCCTCCGGGAGCGGGGCCGAAGACCGACAGATGCCCGCCGGTGTAGCCGGCGGGCATCGTGGCTTCACCGGGCGCCGGCGCGGCGGCTAGCTGGCGACGGGCTGACGGGACTGCTCGAAGCAGTTGCTGCAGTAGACGGGGCGGTCCAGGCGCGGCACGAACGGCACGCTGGCGTTCCCGCCGCAGTTGGCGCAGGGCACGGTCGTCAGCTCGCGACCGCCGCCGGAGGTGCGCTCCTTCCGCCGGTTCGCCCGGCACGAGGGGCAGCGCTGGGGTTCGTTGAGCAGGCCTTTCTCGAGGTAAAACCCCTGCTCGCCGGCCGTGAAGACGAACGTCGAAGTACAGTCACGACAAGCCAACAACTTATCTTCGAATGCCACCTTTCGTTCCTCCTTGAGTCAGGTAGTGAAACCGCGTAGGGTGCCGCGGCATGGCGCAGAGTGTAGGCGAGCATAATTCTTGAAGTCAAGCAATTCGATAGAGAATGACAGCATAATCCGCGAGGATGTCAACCGTGTCTCCTGAACGCCTCGTAACGCCCCGCTATTGCCAGCTCTGCGGCCACTTCCTCGTCGAGCGCTACCTCGAAAGCGAGGGGCGCAGCCGCTACCAGTGCGAAAGCTGCGGCTTTACTCACTATCTCAACCCACGCGTCGTCGCGTCCGTGATCATCGAGCACGGCGGCCGCGTGCTGTTGCAGCAGCGGGCCATGGAGCCCGGCAAGGGGTTATGGACCTTCCCCGGCGGCTTCCTGGAGATCGGCGAGCGGCCCGAAGAGGGCGCTGTCCGCGAAGCGAAGGAGGAGGTCGGCCTCGACGTCACGCTCGCGGGCCTGCACGGCGTCTACGCCAGGCCGCACGTCGGCATCGTGCTCGTCGTCTACGCCGGCACGAGCGCCACCGACGACGCCATAGTCGGCGACTTCGAGTCCACGGCCGTCAACTGGTACCCGATCGACGAGATCCCGTGGGACGACCTGGCCTTCGAGACCACCGCCGCCGCGCTCAAGGACTGGATCCGGGTGCGAGGATAGGTTTTAGGTGATAGGTTCTAGGTTCTAGGTTCTGGGTTCTAGGTTCTCATGAGGATCGACGTCCTGACGCTGTTCCCGGAGATGCTCGCCGGCCCGTTCGACCACAGCATCATCGGCCGCGCGCGCGAAGCGGGAGTGCTGGAGATCGCGATCCACAACCCGCGCGACTACGCCACCGATAAGCACCACATCGTCGATGACTACGCGTACGGCGGCGGGCCCGGCATGGTGATGAAGCCGGAGCCGCTCTTCGACTGCGTCGACACGGTGCAGGCGATGGCGGAGCCGCGCGGCAAGGTGGTGCTGCTCACGCCGCAGGGCCGCCTGCTCAACCACGACGTCGCCGCCGAGCTGGCCCGCGAGCCGCGCTTGATCGTCATCTGCGGGCACTACGAGGGCGTCGACGAACGCGTGCGCGAGTTCCTGACCGATGACGAGATCAGCATCGGCGACTACGTGCTGTCCGGCGGCGAACCGGCGGCCATCGTGCTGGTCGACACCGTCGCGCGCCACCAGCCGGGCGTGCTCGGTTCCGAGGAGTCGCTCGAAGAAGAATCGCACGCGCAGGGGCTGCTGGAATACCCGCAGTACACGCGCCCGGCCGAGTACCGCGGCATGGCCGTGCCCGAGATCCTGCTCTCCGGCCACCACGCCGAGATCGCGAAGTGGCGCCGCCGCCAGTGGTCCTGCGCACCGCGCGCCGCCGCCCCGACCTGCTCGACCGTGCCGGCCTCACCCCCGAAGAACGCCGGCTGGCGGAGGAAGCGGCCGAACAGGAAGGAGACGCGCCATGACGCCGAGGCTCTATCGCGTCATCATCCCCGTATCCGGCATTGAGCGCGCGGCAACGTTCTACGCACACCTGCTCGGCACGCCGGGCGAGCGCATCTCCGACAACCGGCACTACTTCGACTGCGGCGGCGTCATCCTGGCGTGCGTCGACCCGCGCGGCGCCGGTCGCGAGTTCCGGCCGAACCCGGATCACGTCTACCTCGCCGTCGCGGACCTCGAGGCCGCGTACAGCCGCGCCCGCACCGCCGGCTGCAACTGGCTCGAAGACGCCATCGCCACGCGCGCCTGGGGCGAGCGCTCGTTCTACGCGCGCGACCCCTTCGACAACCCCATCTGCTTCGCCGATGAGACGACGCTGTTCACCGGCGGCCGCTTCGTACCGTGAGGGGGAGTCAGTCAGTCAGTTGGTCAGTCAGCTGGCCGTGCGCCAGAAGGTGGTAGGGGCGCAGCCTGCTGCGCCCGCGCGGCCTGAACGACTGAACGACTGACTTCCTGAAAGACTGACGGACTGACGGACTGACGGACTGCTATACTGGAGCGATCGTTCTGCGGGAGCTGGGATCAAGCCCGGCTGAGAGGGCCGCCGATGCGGCCGACCGCCGAACCTGATCCGGGTAATGCCGGCGCAGGGAGTGGACAAACCGGCCGCGCCTCCGGCACCCGGAAGGCGCTTTCTATGTCCGAAGAGATCACCTCCGTCCCGCGCGCGCTCACCATCGCCGGCAGCGATTCCGGCGGCGGCGCCGGCATCCAGGCCGACCTCAAGACGTTCGCCGCGTTCGGCGTCTACGGCACGTCCGCCATCACCGCCGTGACGGCGCAGAACACCCTCGAAGTCGCTGACTGGCTCGCCATGCCCGCCGCCCTCGTCGCGCAAGCAGATCGACGCCGTGCTCGCCGACATCGGCGCCGACGCGGTGAAGACCGGCATGCTCGCCAATGCCGGCATCATCCGCGAGGTCGCGGCGAAGATGCGCGAGCACGGCGTCGACAACCTGGTCGTCGATCCGGTGATGGTCGCCAAGGGCGGCCACAAGCTGCTCGAAGACGACGCGGTCGACGCGCTGATCCGCGAGCTGCTGCCGCTGGCGCTCGTCGTCACGCCGAACCTGCCCGAAGCGGAGGTGCTGACGAACCGCACGCATCCGCACGTGGGACGACGCGCGGGGCGCGGCCGCGCAGATCGTCGAGATGGGCGCGCGCTCCGTCGTGATCAAGGGCGGCCACTTCGACGGCGACGCCAACGCCACAGACCTCTACTACGATGGCCGCGCCTACCGCGACTTCACGGCGATCCGCATCGATACGCCGAACACGCACGGCACCGGCTGCACGTTCTCGTCGGCGATCGCGGCCGGCCTGGCCAAGGGCATGGCGACGACCGATGCGGTCGCGCTGGCGAAGTCGTACGTGACGCTGGCGATCCAGCACGCGTACCCCATCGGTCACGGCCACGGCCCGGTGCACCACTTCTACCGCTACTGGCAGCCGATGGGTCCGCGGTACCGGCCGGGAGTGACACCGAGATGAGCCTCACCGCGTTCGGCTTCGCCGCCGTCGGCGCTATGTTCGGGACGTACTGGCTCGAAGACCGCTCGCCGTGGTTCGTGCTGGCGTTTGCCGCGGCGTGCGCGGCGTCGGCGCTCTACGGACTGCTCGCGGGCGCGCTGCCGTTCGCCGTTGTCGAGACGCTGTGGGCGCGCGTGGCGGTGCTCCGCTTCCGAAAGCGGCGCGACGCCGTGGGGGGTCGCTGATGAGCCTGCCGTGGCGGCGCTACGCGCGCTCCGGCTACGCTCCGCCGTGGTTCTACGCGATCATGGCCGCCGGGTTCATGGCGCTGGCCGTCTGGGCCGCGGTACAGCGCGACTGGCTGGTCGACGGCGATCGCCGCTGGCGATGATCATCGCGACGGTCGGCCGGGCAGCCGCGTCATGCGGACGACTGAGCGAAGCAGAGGCGGCCTCGCAACGGGCGAGCGACGCCGGGGAGGACGACCGCAATGGATGACACGCTGACGATCGCGGGCAAGCAGTTCCGCTCGCGGCTGTTCCTCGGCACGGGCAAGTACGCCAGCCCCGAGCAGACGGTCGCGGCGCTCGATGCCTCGGGCACGGAGCTGGTGACGGTCGCGATCCGCCGCCTCGACCTCGACAACCCGAACGCCCGCACCGAGCTCGACTACATCGACTGGGAGCGCTACACCGTGCTGCCCAACACCGCCGGCTGCAAGACCGTCGATGAGGCGCTCCTCACGGCGCGCCTCGGCCGCTCCGTCACCGGCTCCAACTGGGTGAAGCTGGAAGTGATCCCCGACCCCAAGTACCTGCTGCCCGACCCCATCGGCACGCTGCGCGCCGCCGAGCAGCTCATCGCCGAGGGCTTCGTCGTGCTGCCGTACATCCACGCCGACCCCGTGCTCGCGAGGCATCTCGAGGAGGCGGGCTGC
Source organism: uncultured Chloroflexia bacterium (assembly GCA_963701135.1). Taxonomy (GTDB): domain Bacteria; phylum Chloroflexota; class Dehalococcoidia; order DSTF01; family JACRBR01; genus CAYJMJ01. Next base: position 158,446 of record OY969567.1, on the reverse strand, counting down.
GCGACGGTGATGCCGCTCGGCTCCGCCATCGGCTCCGGCCAGGGGATCCTGACGCTCGACGAGATCAAGATCATCATCGAGAACGCGCACGTGCCCGTGGTCGTCGATGCCGGCATCGGCGCGCCGTCCGACGCGGCGCTGGCGATGGAGATCGGCGCCGACGCGGTGCTCATCAACACCGCCGTCGCGAAGTCGCACGACCCGCCGCTCATGGCCGCCGCCATGAAGCTGGGCGTCGAGGCCGGCCGCGCGGCGTTCCTCGCCGGCCGCATCGACCGCAAGCCGTACGCCTCGGCGAGCAGCCCGACGGAGGGCGTGGCCGCGCCAGCCAGCGGAGACAGCGCGCGCGTGACCGCCAGCGACCGCATCGTCCTGCCCGCGCTCGTCCTCGTGACGGACGCCAGCCGCCTGCGCGGCCGCGACCTCGTCGACGTCGTGCGGCAGGCGGTCGACGGCGGCGTCAGCATCGTGCAACTGCGCGAGAAGGCGCTGTCCGCACGACGATCTCGTCGCGCTGGGCGAGCGCGTGCGCGACGCCATCGCCGGGCGCGCGCTGCTCTTCATCAACAGCGACGTCATCGCCGCGGTCCGCATCGGCGCCGATGGCGTCCATCTGCCCGAGCGGGCGCCGCCCACGGCCGACATCCGCGCCAGCGTCGGCGGCCACGTGCTGATCTCGCGCGCGGTCCACGGCCTCGACGCCGCGCTCGCAGGCCGAGCGCGAGGGCGCCGACATGCGTCCAGCTCGGCACCGTGTTCGAGACGGCGTCGAAGCCCGGCGCGCCGGCCGTCGGCATCGACGGCGTGCGCGACGTCTGCGCGACGCTGTCGCATCCCGGTCGTCGCGATCGGCGGCATCACGCCGGCGAACGCGTCCGATGTCATGCGTGCGGGCGCGGCCGGCGTCGCCGTCATCGGCAGCGTGCTCGATGCGCCGGACCCGCGCGCCGCGGCCGCCGCGCTCCGCGCCGCCATCGGCGCGACCGCGAGGACGTGACGATGCGCATCACCGTCAACGGCAAGCCGCGCGACATCGAGGGCGAGATGCCGCTTCCGGCGTTCCTGCGCGCGCACGACATCAACCCGCGCCTCGTCGCCGTCGCGATCAACGGCGAGGTCGTCCCGAAGGACCAGTACGACGCCGCACGCGTCCGCGCCGGCGATGCGCTGGAGGTCGTGCGCATGGTCGGCGGCGGCGCGCCGATGAGCGACGTCGTCGTCATCGGCGGCGGCATCGTGGGCTGCGCGTGCGCGTACGAGCTGGCGAAGGCCGGCGCGACGCGTCACGCTGCTGGAGTACGGCAAGACGGGCATGCAGGCGACCAACGCCGCCGCCGGCATGCTCGCGCCGCTCATCGAGTCGCCCGCGCCGGGGCCGATGCTCGCAGTTCGGCCTGCGCGCCCTTCGCGAGTACCCCGCGTTGGTCGCCGAGCTGGAACAGCAGTGCGGCTTCGACGTCGAGTCTGCGCCTGCACGGCATCCTCAAGGTCGCGTTCACGGACGGCGACGGCGTCGATGCGCTGCGCCGCCGCTTCACGTGGCAGCGCGAGCTCGGCTACGCCATCGACTGGCTCGATGGGGCAACTTGCCGCGAGCTGGAGCCGCGGCTCAGCCCGCGCGTCGAGGCCGGCGTCTTCTCGTCATCTGAGGCCGGCGTCAACAACCAGTTGCTGTCGCTGGCGCTGGAGCGCGCGGCGGTCGCGCACGGCGCCGAAGTCCGCAACGGGTCACCGGTCACCGGCTTCAGGACGAGCGGCGGCCGCATCACGGGCGTCCGCTCGCGCGACCAGGTGTTCTTCTGGCGATTACTGTCGTGCTGGCCGCCGGGGCGCGCTCCGGCCAGCTCGCGCGCGAAGCTGCACGCTCCCGTGCCGGTCCGCCCCGTGCGAGGCCAGATGATCGCGCTCGGCGGCATGCTCGCGCCTGATCCGGCACATCGTCTGGGGGCCCGATGGCTACCTGGTGCCGCGCGCGAACGGCATCGTCTTCGCCGGCGCCACCGTCGAGGACGTCGGCTTCCGCCGCCGCACGACGAAAGCCGGCATACGCGGCCTGCGCGCGATGGCGAGCGCGCTCGTGCCGCAGCTCGCGGCCGCGGCGACGCAGTTCGAATGGGCGGGCCTCCGCCCCGGCACCCCCGATGCGCTCCCGATCATCGGACCGGTGCCCGGGTTCGAGAACCTCGTCGCCGCGACGGGGCACTATCGCAACGGCATCCTCCTCGGCCCGCTCACCGGCAAGCTGGTGGCGCACGGCATCACGTCCGGCGAGTGGGACGCCCTGCTCGAACCGTTCACCCCCGCCCGCTTCGCCGATTAGCCGTTCCTCCCACGGCGGTGTCGTACTACACTCATCGCGTCAAGGAGGAAGCACATGCCCGATGCCGCCGAGATCGCCGTCTTCATCCACATCCTCGGCGTGTTCGCGCTGGCGGGCTCGACGGTCCTGCTCGTGCTGCTGTACTCGATGATGCGGCGCGCCGCCACGGTACAGGACGTGCGCGTCCTCGCGCACCTCAGCGACCCGGTCGAGAAGGCGTTTCCCGCCGCCACGCTGGTGCTGTTGCTTTCGGGCGGCTACCTGGTGAGCAAGCTCGACCTTCACTGGAGCAGCGGCTGGATCAACATGTCGGCGCTCGCGCTGATCGCCTCAGCCGCGGTCGGCTTCCACTTCCACACGCCGAAGATGAACGCCATCCACCACGCGGCCGATGACGCGCCCGATGGCCCGGTGCCCGCGCGCGTGTCCGCCCTGGTCAACGACCCGGCGCTCTTCGCGACCGTCCACGCGCTACTGCTCGTGATGATCGGCATCATGTGGAACATGACGACGAAACCGGGCGGGACCGAGGCATTCCTGACGCTCGCGATCGCCGGGGCGATCGGCATCGGCTCCGCGTACCCGCTGTTCAAGCGCCAGCGGGCGGGCGCGGCGGGCTGAGGCGGCTCAGCGACGGCGTCGGCGCCGGAATCGATCGCGCCCCGTACTACACTTCGTTGAGATAAAGGAGGGGTCCGCATGCCGCACGGTTGGGAACTCGGAGTCTTCATCCACATACTCGGCGTCTTCGCACTCGCGGGCGCGGCCAGCACGGTCCTGCTCGCCTTCGCGATGATGCGGCGCGCCAGGACGGTGCAGGAGGTGCGCGTGCTCTCCGCCCTCGGCGCCATGATCGAGAAGGCGTTCCCCGTCGCCGCGGTCGTGCTGCTGCTTTCCGGCGGATACCTGGTGAACGAACTCGGGTGGCACTGGAGCGACGGCTGGGTGAGCTGGTCCGCGCTGGCGCTGATCCTCGCGACCGGGGTCGGCGCACTGGTCAACGGCCCGCGGATGAACGCCATCCACAAAGCGGCCGATGCCGCTCCCGATGGCGCCGTCCCGGCCAGCCTGTCAGAGCTGCTGCACGATCCCATCCTGTTCGGCTCGGTCCACACGCTGTCGCTCGTCGCGGTCGCCATCATCTGGAACATGACGACGAAGCCCGGCGGCATCCAGGCGTTCCTCGTCATCGTGCTGTTCGCGGCCATCGGCGCCGGCTCGGCGTACCCCACGTACAAGCGCCGGCAGGAGAAGCGTGGCGCCGCCACCCCGGCCGCCTCCGTCGATCTTCGCTAGAATGCCCGTCACGGAACCTCAGGTTCCAGGTTCTAGGTTCTAGGTTCTATCGCCGTGAAGTACCACATCTGGACCGTCGGCTGTCAGATGAACGTCGCCGACTCGCGCAAGCTCGCCGCCGGCCTCGACCGCGCCGGCCTCGCGGCCGATCGACGCGCCGGACGAGGCCGACCTCGTCGTGCTCAACACCTGCTCCGTCCGCGAGCACGCGGAGGACCGCGCCATCAGCCAGCTCGGCCGGCTCAAGAAGCTGCGCTCACGCGGCCGCGACTTCAAGATCGCCGTCATGGGCTGCATGGTCGGCCAGCGCGACGACGACCTCCACCGCCGCTTCCCGTACGTCGACGCCTTCGCCCGCCCGCAGGACTTCGAGCCGATCCTCGAGATCGCCGGCATCGACGACACGCGGCGGCGAGTTCTGGCCCGACGACGTTCGCCACGCCCGACGCCGTCACGGCGTTCGTGCCCGTGATCCACGGCTGCGACAAGTTCTGCACCTACTGCATCGTCCCCTACCGCCGCGGCCGCGAGCAGAGCCGCACGGTCGACGACATCCGCAACGAAGTCGAGCACTCTGCGCGCGCGGCGTGCGCGAGGTGACGCTGCTCGGCCAGACCGTCGAGGCGTACGGCCACGACCTGCCGGGCACGCCCGACCTCGGCGACCTGCATGCGCGCGATCCACGACATGCCGGGCCTCGCGCGCATCCGCTTCCTCACCTCGTACCCCAAGGACATGACCGAACGCATCGTCGATGCCGTCGCCGAGCTGCCCAAGGTCTGCGAGTACTTCAACATCCCCGTGCAGTCCGGCGACGACGCCGTGCTCGAGCGCATGCGCCGCGGCTACACGCGTCGCCGAGTACCTCGAGAAGGTCGAGCTGATCCAGTCGAAGATGCCGGACGCCGCGATCACCACCGACGTCATCGTCGGCTTCTGCGGCGAGACCGATGCCGAGTTCCGCAACACCTACGCGCTGCTCGAGCGCCTGCGCTTCGACAAGGTCCACGTCGCCGCGTACTCGCCGCGCCCCGGCACCATCGCCTATCGCAAGCTGGCCGACGACGTGCCCGCGGACGTCAAGCAGGAGCGCCTGCACGCCATCGAGCAGCTCGAAGCGCGCGTCTCGTTCGAGATCAACCAGCGCTTCCTTGACACCGGGCAGGAAGTACTTGTCGAAAGCCGCCGCGAGGGACGCTGGAGCGGTCGTAACCGCCCCGGCAAGCTGGTACACTTCGATGGCGCGGCCGAAGCTGGACAGCTCGTACACGTCCGCATCGAACACGCGACCGCCTGGTCATTGCAAGGAACAGCGCTCCCCGCACCGGTCCCTGCGTAACATGATCTCGCTCGATAGTCTGGCACTGCCGCTACTGGCCGGCATCGGCGCGTTCGCGCTCGTCGGCCTCGTGTGGAACCTGGCCGAAGGGTATTTCGAGGAACGCCGCAAGGATCAGCGCTAGTTCCGTGTCCACATCGCCATCAACATCATCGCCGCTCGTCGCGGTCGTCGTCGTCATCCTCACGGTGATCGATGACGACCCGAAGGTGCTGCTCGTCCACCGCAGCGCCGTGCCGTTCCGCGACCACTGGGCGCTGCCCGGCGGCCTGCTGGCGGAGGGTGAGTCCCTGGACCGCGCCGCCGCCCGCAAGCTGCTCGACGAGACCGGCGTGCAGGACGTGTACCTGGAGCAGCTCTTCACCTTTGGCGAGCTCTCCCGCGGCGACGACGGACGCCGCGGCGTCGCCATCACGTACTTCACGCTCGTGCAGCACGAGCAGGTGCGCCTGCGCGACAGCAAGGAGTGGCAGCCCGCCTGGCACGACGCGCTCAAGCTGCCCGTGCTCGCCTTCGACAACAACCTGGTCGTCGACTACGCCATCCGCCGGCTGCGCTCGAAGCTGGAGTACACGAACGTGGCCTACAGCTTGCTGCCGCGCCAGTTCACCCTCAGCGAGCTGCAGCAGGTGTACGAGGCGATCCTCGACCGCGAGATGGACAAGCGGAACTTCCGCCGCCGCATGCTGTCGCTCGGCATCATCAAGCCCGCCGGCGGCACCCGCATGGAAGGCGCCCACCGTCCGGCTCAGCTCTTCACCTTCACCAAGCGGGAGCCCGTGCAGGTGTGACCGGACCGGCAATCGTGGGGCCGGCCTCGTAACGCGTGTTGTCAGCCACGGGCGCGGTATCGGCGCTCCGTCGCCTCACCCGTCCGCCAGCACCGGCACCGGGTCAGCGTGTGGTGCGCCCCGCTGCTGATCCGCGCACCAAACGCGCGGTCAGGCAGCCACGTAGAATGGGAGCGCTTCGATCCGGGAGCTGTCGGCCGGGTATATCAGCGTCGTCATCTCCCAGCCCGGCTCCTCCGGCTGCCGCGACAGGGCCAGCTCGATCCGGCCGATAGCAACCTGCGCGCACAGGGCATCGCTCTCCACGAGCAGCACCGCGAACGTTTGGTTGTCCACCGTCGCTACGACATCCGACGCGCGGACCAACGGCGCCACGATCCCGAGCCCGCGGTACAGCCTCTCCTCGCGCCACAACTGGCTGCCGACGATTGGTTTGAAGATGAGCAGCGTGAAGCTGCGGGCGTACCGCCACCCCCGCTCCATCTCTTCCACCAGGCGCGCCTCGAGATATGCTCGGTCCCGGATCGGGTGGTTGCCCATCGCAAGAACTCCGTCGCTGCCGGCCCGCCCGCGGGCCCTTGACAGGTCGCCGCGGCGACCGCGCCACTTCCTTTGCGAGGCACTCCCGTCTTGAGGGTCGGCGAGATGCGTACGATCTGTACCGTCCGAACGGCACATCTTCGCCGCGAAGGATGACGATCTGCAAGACCATCCGGCCGTGGCCGCTCAGGCTGGACCAGGCTCAATCCTCCGCCAGCACCGCCACCGGCTCCGGTGCCGGCTGCGCTTCGACGCTGATCCGCGGCACGATGCGGTCGAGCCACTCCGGGAACCACCAGTTCGCGTCGCCCATCAGCTGCATCAGCGCCGGCACCAGGATCAGCCGCACGATCGTGGCGTCGATGAAGATCGCCGTCGCCAGACCGATGCCGAACTCCTTGATCACGCGCTGGTCGCCCAGCGCGAAGCTCAGGAACACCGCCACCATGATCGCCGCCGCCGCCGTGATCAACCGCGTCGTCACCGAGAGACCGCGCGCCACCGACAACGACGCGTCGCGCGTGCGCAGGTACTCCTCGCGGATGCGGCTGACGAGGAACACCTCGTAGTCCATCGAGAGCCCGAACAGGATGGCGAACAGGAACATCGGCAGGAACGACTCGATCGGCCCCGTGCGCGTGACGCCGATCAGGCTCGCTCCCCACCCCCACTGGAACACCGCGACGAGCACGCCGTACGCGGCGCCGATCGCCAGCAGGTTCATCAGCGCCGCTTTCAAGCGGCACGAGCACCGAGCGGAACACCGCCATCAACAGCAGGAAGCTCAGCCCGATCACCGAAGCGAACAACCACGGCAGCCGCCCCAGTGATCTTGTCGCCGATGTCGATGAAGGACGCCGTCGTGCCACCGACGTACGCCTTCGTGCTGCTGCCGGCGGTGTCGGCGTCCAGCGCGTTCCGCATCCTGTGGACGAGGTCCGACGTCTCTCTGGTCTTGCGGCGACGTCTGCGGCACGACGCTGATCGTCGCGGCGGTCCTGTCGGCGTTGAAGCGCGGCTCCGACACGCGTTCGACGCCCGGGAGTTGCCGCAGTTCGTCCGGCAGCGCCTGCACCGTCGCGACGCCGCTCGCGTCGTCGATGCGTATTGCCACCAGGATCGGGCCGTTGAAGCCGGGGCCGAAGCCCGCCGACAGCAGGTCGTAGGCACGGCGCGACGTGAACTTCTCGGGATTGTTGCCGGCATCCGACGAGCCGATCTGGATGCTGAACAGCGGCGAGGCCAGCGTCAGCAAGATCGCGAGCGAGACCACCAGCGCCGGTACCGGCGCGCGCTGGATGACGACGCTCAGCCGGTACCCGAAGCCACTCTCGCTCTCGTGCGAGACCGTCTTCAGGCCGGGCACGCGCCACCGGTCGATACGACGTCCGGTGAGCTTGAGCAGCGCCGGCATGACGATCAGCGCCACGGCGACTGACAGCCCCACGACGATCGCCGCCGCCGTGCCCAGGTCCGAGACGAACGGGATACCCACGGCCCACAGCCCGAGCATCGCGATGACGACGGTCGTCCCGGCGAACAGCACCGAGCGCCCGGCCGTCGCCGCCGCCTGCGCGATCGCGTCCTCGACGCTCAGCCGCCGCGCCAGCCCTTCGCGGAACCGCGTCACGATCAGCAGCGCGTAGTCGATGCCGACGCCCAGCCCGATCATCGCGCCGAACTCCGACGTGAACGACGGCAGCGCGACGAAGCGCGCGCCGACGCTGATCAGCAGCAACCCCATGCCGAGCGCCAGCAGCGCCGTCACGATCGGCAGCCCCATCGCGACGACGGAGCCGAACGCGACGAGCAGCACGATCACGGCGACGGCGATCCCGATCAGCTCAGACGTGCCGAAGCCCGCGTGGCGCTCTATCCGGTTGATCGGCGAGCCGCCCACCTCCACCTGGAAGCCGGGGGTTGAGCTTTGCTTCCGCAGCGATGCCAGCTCGTTGATGCTCGACCGCTTGAGGTCGCGCTCCTTCGCGGTGTGCTGCACGCTGATGCGCGCGATCGTGCCGTCGGCGGAAATTGCGCCCTGCTGCGCGTACGGCGACGACACGTCGTTCACTTCGGGCAGCGCCTTGAGCCTGGCAATGAGCTCCTCGACGCGCGTGCGCGTCTGCGGGTCGCTCAGGCTCCCTCCCGGGACGTGCACGACGATGGTCGAGGGGTCGCCGGCGGCCTGCGGGAAGCGGTCGCGCAACAGGTCGGAGGCGGCCTGCGACTGCGTGCCCTTAATGCTGAAGGAGTCCTCGTAGCTGCCCCCGAACGCCGATGAAGTGGCGATGAGCGCGCCGAGCAGCAGCACCGTCACGCCGACGACCCACCACGGGTGCCGCGCCGCCCAGCGTGGCCAGGTATCGAACAGAAACGATGGGCGGGGACTTGATGCCATCTCGTGCGATTCTCTCTGGGCGCGGGCGGGCGTCCCATTATGACTGGCGCGCCGGGCTGGCGCCGGTGTCACCGCGAAGGCGTGGGTGCCTCCACCCCAGTGGCCCGCTGCGATTGCATCAGCGCGCTCCCGGCAATGTATGCGTATGAACATCTCGATTCCGCGCCCGCATTCATCCGCGGCTCCAGCAGCGAGCATCCTGCCCGCGGCCACTGTTGCGCTGCGCGCACATCGGCTCGCCGCCGGCCTCGCGGCGGGGCTGCTCGCGTGGCTCACGTTGCCTGGCGCGCGCTCCAACCCCTCACGCCCCATGAGGCCGTGTACAAGATCGTCTCCACCGGCACGCTGCACGGGCAGTGGCCGTATCGCGATCTTCTCCGGCAGGTGTAGACACCCATGTTCCGGCCCGCGACCTTTCGCTCGCGAGGCCGGACACCGATATGTCACTACGGGTCATCTATGCGATCGCTCACGCTACTGATTATCGTCGTTGCGTGCGGCACGATTCTCGTGCCGCGGCTGGCACAGCTCTGGCTGGGCCCGTTCGCGACGTTGTTCATCGGTCACTGGGATGCTCGGGTCGCGGCTCTGGACTTCAACGTGTTCTACGCGGCTGGCTACCTGGTGGCGCACGGCCAGGCACACTCGATCTACACGCCAGCCGCATTGAGCGTGCAGGAGCATGCACACAACCTCGGCGTCATGAGCCCGGATCCGTTGCCGTACCTGAATCCACCGATATTCGCGCTGGTGGTCGCCCCGATCACGCTGCTTCCGTTCGCGGACGCATACCGTCTCTGGACAGCCGCCAACCTGATCCTGCTGGCGCTTACCTGCTGGATGACGTGGACCATGACGGGGGGCTGCCTCGCCCATGGCGCGCGGCCCTGATCATCGCCACCGTCACAGCGCTTCCGGTGGCGATCACGATCGAACTGGGCCAATTCTCTCTACTGTTGGCAGCATGTTGGACGCTCGCATACCAGCAGTTCCGCTCGGGGCATGACGAGCGGGCGGGGCTCGCGCTTGTCCCACTCCTTATCAAGCCGGAAATGCTGCTTGTCATCACCGCGATACTGGCGTGGAGGCGTCAGTTCGGTGCGTTCCGCACCCTCATCCCGGCCACTCTCGTCGCCATTGCGGTCTCGTTCAGCGTTGTCGGGCCAGATGAGGGATTCCGCTACCCGCTGTACCTGTACCGCAACGCCGCGCAGCACCTGCACGGTACTGAGACGGCATTCATGTTCGGCTGGAACGGCCTGCTCGAAAACGTCGTGGGTGGAAGCGCCGGGGTCGAGGCGCTGCTGGCCATCCCCCTCGCCGCCGGCTCATTCCTCGTCGCTGCGAGTTGTTGGAGGCGTCCGACGCGCGCCGGGACCGATGACCTCGCAGCCCCGTGGCTCGTAGCAACCATAGCGACCCTGCTCATTGATCCTCATCTGTACATCCAGGACCTCGCCATGCTCGCGCCGCCCGCGTGCGTCTATCTCGCCACGGTCAAGAACCGCGAGCGTACCGGCGCCGCCGTCGCCATCGCTGTGGGCTGGTGCCTGCTGACGCTTGGGCTCACGCCCAACGTGCAATGGCATGTCAACGTCTTCACGCCGTTCCTGGCGCTCGCGTTCGGCACGCTCGCGCTCCGCGTGCACCGTCAGCGGCACTCACAGAAGGCGGCGGCACGGCCTGTCGCCATTCTCCAACTCGATACCGCGGAGCGGCTCCGCGCGGCGTAGTGCCTGGCGCCCCGCTATCCGTCGATCTTCCGAGAGCCCCGGCAGCGGCTGCGTCGTGGGCTTATGGCTCCCCTCAGGGTGAGGCGAGTCCCGTCAACCTCCAACCTCCAACCTCCAACCTCCAACCTCCAACCTCCAACCTCCAACCTCCAACCTCCAACCTCCAACCTCCAACCCCCAACCTCCAACCTCCAACCCCCAACCTCCAACCTCCAACCTCCAACCCCCAACCCCCAACCCCTACCACCTACAACCTACCCCCTATAACCTACGTGCATGCCGAACCTCGCCCTGCGCGGCGGCACGCCGCTTCGCACCAAGCCCTGGCCCGACTGGCCGCAACACGATGAGCGCGAGCTGCGCAACCTGCGCCGCGTCGTCGAAAGCGGCAACTGGGGCGGCTTCCCTTCGCCCAACGTCATGGCCGGCGAATTCGCCGAGCGCTTCGCCGCCTACCACGGCGCGAAGTACGGCATCTGCACCACCGGCGGCACCACCGCTCTCGAAGTCTCGCTCCGCGCCGCCGGCCTCGAACGCGGCGATGAAGTGCTCGTGCCCGCGCTGACGTTCTACGCGACCGCGTTCGCCGCGCTCGTCCAGGGCTTCAAGCCCGTCTTCGTCGACATCGACCCCAACACCTGGTGCATCGACGCGTCGAAGATCGAGCAGGCGATCACACCCGACACGCGCGCCATCCTGCCGGTGCACCTCGGATCGCGTATGGCCGACATGGACCGCATCGGCGAGATCGCGCACGCCCGCAACCTCAAGGTGATCGAGGACTCCGCGCACATGCACGGCGGCTTCTGGCGCGGCAAGGGCGCGGGCACGCTGGGCGACCTGGGCTGCTTCAGCTTCCAGTCGTCGAAGCTCATGACGTGCGGCGAAGGCGGCATCATCATCACCAGCGACGAGTCGCTCGACGAGCGGTGCCACGCCTACGTCAACTCAGGCCGCGTGAAGACCACCGACCGCCAGGCGTCGGAGGGTACGATGCTCGGCTGGAACTACCGCATCACCGAGTTCCAGGCTGCCGTGCTGCTCGCGCAGCTCGAGCGTCTGCCCGAGCAGATTGAGCGCCGCAACGCGAACGTCGCACATTTCGAGAAGCGGGTGGCGCAGATCGAGGGCGTCAGCACGCTCCCGGTCGATGAGCGCATGACGACGCGCTCCGGCTACGGCGTCGTGCTCCGTTATGACGAGCAGGCGTGGCGCGGCGCCTCGCGCGACCGCTTCGCCCGCGCGCTCTACGCCGAGGGCATGAAGCTCCATACGTCGTTCTACACGCCCGTCTACAAGACGCCGCTCTTCGCCTGGCGCGACGCGCCCATCGACGTCGACTACAGCCAGACCCACTGTCCCGTCGCCGAGAAGGCCTCGTACAAGGAGATGATCTGGCTGCCGCACGACGTCTTCCTCGGCACGACGGCCGACATCGACGATCTGTGTGACGCGATCCTCAAGATCCGCGAGCATCTCGACGAGATCTTCGAATAGAGACCAGGTTCTGGGTTCTCGGTTCTCGGTTCTGCGCGCGCAGCGCGCCTTTGTTATCCTGCGCCAAGGAGCACGAACATGACCGACTGGCGCGCCAAAGAAGCCAAGTATTTCATGCGGCCCGGCAAGCGCATGGACCTGCTCGCCGTCCGCGGCGAAGGCACCCGCATCTGGGACGAAGACGGCAAGCAGTACCTCGACTTCTTCGGCGGCCCCGCGACGGTCAGCCTCGGCCACTCGCACCCGGTCATCGTCAACGCGCTGGTCGACCAGGCGCAGAAGCTGATCCACGTCTCCAACCAGTTCTACTCCATCCCCCAGGTGCAGCTCGCCGAGCTGCTGATCGAGAATTCCTGCTTCGACCGCGTCTACTTCATGAACAGCGGCGCCGAGGCGAACGAGGGCGCGCTCAAGCTCGCCCGCAAATGGGGCAAGGAGCACAAGCAGGGCGCGTACGAGTTCATCGTCGCGCAAGACGCGTTCCACGGCCGCACGCTGCAGATGATCACCGCCGGCGGCACCGAGCGATACAAGGCGCCGTTCGGGCCGCTGCCCGAGGGCTTCGTCCGCGTGCCGTTCGACGACGTCGAGGCCGTCAAGCGCGCGACGACGAGCAAGACCGCCGGCATCTTCCTGGAGCCGATCCAGGGCGAAGGCGGCATCAACGTGCCGGACGACGGCTACTTCAAGCAGCTCCGCGCCTGGTGCGACGAGCAGAACATCCTGCTGATCCTCGATGAGGTGCAGACGGGCTGCGGCCGCCTCGGCACGCTCTTCGCCTACGAGCTCTTCGGCGTCGAGCCGGACATCATGACGCTCGGCAAGGGGCTCGGCGGCGGCGTCCCGCTGTCGGCGTTCCTGGCGAAGGAGCACGCCGCCGTGTTCACGCCCGGCGACCACGGCAGCACCTACGGCGGCGAGCCGCTCACCACGCGCGTCGGCTACGAGGTCATGAAGTTCATGATCGACAACAACCTGCCGGCCGAAGTCGCGCGCAAGGGCAAGATCGTCGAGCGCCGGCTGAACTCGCTGCTCGACCGCTTCCCGAACGTGACCGCGATTCGCGGCAAGGGGCTGATGTGGGCCGTGCAGTTCAGCAGCGACATCGGCGAGAAGCTGACGAACGACGCGCTGGCCAACGGCCTTATCGTCAACAACGTGCGCCCGAACGCCGTGCGCATCGTCCCGCCGCTGACGGTGACGGACGAAGAGCTGGAGCAGGGCCTGGCGATCCTCGAGCACGTCATCGAGCAAGACGCCGGCGGCGCCCCTCCGAAGTAGCGCCCCCGCCCTTAGCCGGAGACATCGTTCGCCACGACGCCGGCGACGACGTTGATCGGCGTTCTGATTTGTGGAACACCGGCCCGCGGTCGAACGTCTTACAGTCGAGGTGACATGGGACGGATTGCGCGTTCGTTTGCGGCGATCTTGATATGTGCGATGCTTCTGCACGCCAGCCCACCGCGCGCATCCGCCTGCTCCTGTGCGGCGCCGGACGGCAACGAGCAGCGCGTGCGCCATCTCGTCGAGAGCGCGGACGCCGTCGTGATCGCGCGCGTGGACCACAACTCCACCGTGACTGATCCGAATGACAGGCTGCGCGTGCGCGCGCTCGTTACGGTGCGGTTGGTCTACAAGGGACCGGTCGCGGCTCGTTTCGACGTGCAAACCGCCCCCAACGGCGAAGCGTGCGGCTACCCCGAGATTCGCGAGCCAGGTCCGCATCTCATGATCCTCCAGAAGACCGATTCCGGCTTCACCACCGGCCTGTGCGACGCCTTTCCGGTCTCCTACGACGAGGCGTCAGGCGTGGTGTCGAGCAAAGTGTCTCAGGACTTCGTGGCAACGCTCACGCGGATAGCGCCTCCCCACCCGCCGCCGGAATCACTGCCAACACCGCGTACGGGGTTCGCCAATGACATCGAGTCACGCGATGCGGACGGCCCGTGGCGCGAGGTGATCGCGATCGCGCTCGGGGGGACTTTGCTCCTCTTGGGATGCGTAGTGTTACTGACGGTCCGCGGACGGCGGCGCCACCGGCCGTAGGCTTCTTCACGCCCAAGCACAGCGAACGTGCGCACTAAGGCTCGCCAGCCTGACGCCCTCCGCCCTCCGCCCCCCGGTCCCCCGCACACGCCACTTGACCGCGCCGGAGTGCGCCGCCTACGCTATCCCCCGGTTGAGGAGGAAGCGATGAAGTTCGGCCAGCTACACCTGTTCGAGAATCCCCAGGGCCGCACCGAGAAGGAGATCGTCGACGAACAGTTCGACGTGATGGTCCGGGCCGAGGAGTTCGGCTTCGACTCCGTCTGGCCCGCCGAACACCACTTCAGCGAGTACGGCTACTGCGCCTCGCCCGCCGTCACGCTCGCGGCCGTCGCCGCCCGCACGAAGACGGTGCGCCTCGGCACCGGCGTCGTCGTGCTGCCGCTCAACCACCCCGTGCGCGTAGCCGAGGACTTCGCGCTGCTCGACCTCATGTCCAACGGCCGCGTCGACCTCGGCGTCGGCCGCGGCTACCAGCCGCACGAGTTCGCCGGCTACAACATCGACCAGACCCGCTCGCGCGACATCTTCCGCGAGTCCATCGAGATCATCCAGAAGTCCTGGACCGAGGAGCGGTTCAGCTACGACGGCGAGTTCTACCAGATCAACGACCTCTCCGTCCGGCCGAAACCGCTCCAGCAACCGCACCCGCCGATCTGGATGGCGTCGCTCTCGCCCGACACGTTCGAGTTGTGCGGCCGCTACGGCTTCAACCTCATGTGCGCGCCTGTCTTCGGGTTCAACGTCAACACCGGCGCCGCGCAGATCGAGCAGTACCGGCAGGCCCTGCGCGACCACGGCCGCCGCCCGGAGGACCACGAGATCGCCGCCCTGACGATCACCTACGTCGCCGAGACGACGCAACAGGCGCTGGCCGACTTCCGCGACGCGGTGATGTGGTACTACCGCACCTTCGCGAAGTACATCGCGCCGCCGAAGGGCCAGCCCGCCGTGCGGACGTACGAGTTCTACCAGCGCGCGCGCCAGTTCCTGGAGGTCGTCGAATGGGACGCCGTCGTGCACGCGGGCGCCGTCGTCTGCGGCAGCCCGGAGGAGGTCGTCGACCGCATCGGCCAGATCGAAGAGCTGACGGGCATGACGCACTACCTGGCGTGGACGCGCATCGGCGGCCTCGCGCACCCGAAGGTGATCCGCAGCATGGAGCTGATGGCCGAGCGCGTCATGCCGCAACTCCGGAAGCGCGCCCCGGCCTCTCGACCCTAGCCCCTAGCCCCTAACCCCTAGCCCCTGGCACCGATACCCTGAACCGGGAGTGGATGGGTCCCGGTGGGTCTCGCGGTCTTCAAAACCGTTGCGACGGCGCCTGCGCGTCGTCGGGAGGGTTCGACTCCCTCGCACTCCCGCCACATCGAGTCTGGCTCGCCGCCGATAGTCGCCATGAGGCGAGGCCGCGCGGTGAAGGTTCTGGGCAAACAGGTGCAAACTCGCAAGCGGTTTCTCTCGCTCAAGCAGAGCAGAGAGGAGCGGCACAATGCAGTTTGCCCAGGCCATTCTCGCGTACCAACTCGACTGCCGAGCGGAGAACAAATCGCCGACGCATAGCGGAGCGCGGCGTCCAGCATGGCGGGGGCCGAGTCTTGTTCATGCATCGCCGTCCCTCACATCGCCAGCGCGAGTTGCGTCGAGCCGCCGCTATTCCAGTGCTTGAAGGTCACGAAATACTGGATGCCGAACCCGCGATTCGCGATGCCTCGATGAGCATCGAAGGAATCGGCGGAGATCCGGTAGCGGCGGCCGGCGCTACGGTCGAGCACTTCGATGTTGTCAAAGTCGTCGCGAAGCTCATCGTATGCCGCGGCGTCGAACGCGATCGCCGGTGGTACTCTGAGGAAATGGCGTGAGCCGTCCAGGTCGCGATACAGGGTACGGCCGTTCAGCCGCCACCCCCAATGGGGTATGCTCTGCTTTGGCACGGGATTAACCTCCTGTGCTCGATAGCCTGGTCGATGCGTTTGCCTACGGCCGACCAGGCGCCGTGTTCACTCGGGGTGCGCGGCCCTGCCGCGCGCTTCGTCTATCTCATGGCCGCACCGTTCGTCACGGCGATGTTCATCGCCTGCCCCTTCGCGCTGCGGATGCCCTCGGCGTAGTCCCGCGCGCTGACCTGAAGCTCGCCGCTGTAATACGCGGCAACGTCGGCCTCAAGCGCTGGCGACGGGTCGAACACCCACACGGCGCGTCGGCCGTCACCCAAGACACGCGAGGGCGTGGGCCCGCGCATCCTGAGGAGGGCGCTTAGGTAGAGGTCCTCACTTGCCGCAATAGTCACCTCCGTTAGAACAAGAAAGCCCGGCGATAGCCGGGCCGAGTAAGGGTCATAGACGCGCTCAGCGCAGCTCCGCTTTCACAGCATCATGCGCCCTTCGCCGGAAGGTGACACGCCAGAAAGTCCTCCCGGTTTCTGCGGCATCGCGGGCGGTATCACCGGCATGCGAAGGCGCTTCTCCCACTCCTCGAAGTCGTCGCGTACGCGCCTGAACCACCGGGCATAGTCTCTGCCGCTCTCGTCGTAGAGGTCCGTGTCAGGGAACCAGTGCGACCAAATCTCTCGCGCCTCGGCCTGATTTGTTCCGCAGAGCTGCCGCAGGGCCTCCACCGTCCACACCCACGCGCAAGCCGCCGGCGTTACCTTAACCTTGGGGCGGCCGGTGCGACTGGCCCAGTTGGAATCGCGCTTCATGGCCATGGCCAGGAAAAGCACTCTTACGTTTGCAATGCTGGCGTTGCCCTCCCATGGCGCAGAGAGGCGTTCGTAAATCAGCGCTCCGACATCCGGGTTTAGCGCCGCGAGTTCTCTCAAGGCTGCGCCTGTGCGGTCGATGGACCGAAAGAAATCAGCTGTTGGCTCTCGCGGTGACCTGTCGGGAGCCGAGAGTGCTGCGGAGCCATTACGAGGCTTCTTGGGGCGCGCGAAATTCAGCCGCCTCAGCCGCGCGAGCCCCTCTTCCTGATAACGTTCGTCCAGCCACAAGCCGAAGGATTCGTAGACGCATTCGGGTTCGCCACAGTTGGCGCGGGCGTGCTCGGCGAGAGCGCGCAACAGCCACGCGCGTAGCGTTTCCGTGTCTGTCATCGCTATCGCGCGCTGTTTCGGCAACAGCTCCGACCTCAGTAGAACTGCCATCCCCGGCAGCAGGGCACCACGTAAGTCAGCCAGGTCCTTACGACTCAGACGGGCACCTTCTGCGGCGGCTTGGCCCTTGGCACGTTGCAGCGTGAAGCGCACCGTAGACCGCAACACGCGTCCGTTCATCGCATCAACGACTTGCGTACCAAGGCTTACGAACGGCTCGGTCTGTCGTTTCCGAGGGCACATTCTGGCAGCAGCTCCGCTTGACCGTGGCAAGTATGGTGCTATTATAGCATCGATGGCGCCGAAGGCTAAGACCCCACTCGCAGCGTACACGCTCGACCAGGCGGCGGAGCAACTCGGCGTCAGCCGGCGCACGGTCAACCGGCTGGTGATTGACGGTGTGCTACCTGTCGCGCGGCTCGGGCATCGGACGGTGCGGGTACGGCCAGAGGCCATCAACGAGGCGCTCCAGACGTTGGAGCAGAAAACGGCGAGCGAAACTCGCAAACGGTTTGCACCTGTTAGCACCACGCGGCATGGCAAGAGTCAGATTCGCAACGGCCGCGTGAAAGCGCGGAACACGTAAACGGTCTTCAAGACCGTTGCGGGGCGGCCACGCCGTCCCGGGAGGATTCGACTCCTTCGACTCCCTCGCCCTCCCCACCGATCGGCACTTCACAGCCGTGCGCCTTCGCGCCACACTGAGGATGGTCTCGGGGGTTCCCGTGAGTGAGCGACTTCCTGGATACGAGATCCTGGAGCACACCGCGGACGCGGGCGTGGTCGCGCACGGCGCTACGATGGCCGAAGCGTTCGAGCACGCGGCCGAAGGCATGTACGCGCTCCTGGTCGATCCCGGCGGCGTGCGCGAGAGCGTCGAGCGCGCCGTCGATATCGCGGCGAGCGACGAACCGCATTTGCTCGCCGCGTGGCTGCTCGAGCTCCTGTTCCTGACGGACTCGGAGCGGCTGCTCTTCCGCCGCTTTGACGTCGCGATCTCGGACCACGCGCTGCACGGGCGAGCGTGGGGCGAGCCGATCGATCCGGGCCGCCACGACCTGCGCGGCGACATCAAAGGCGTGACGCGCCACATCATGGAGGTTGTGCCCGAGGACAGCGGCTGGCGCGTGCGCGTGTTGTTCGACATGTGACGGGCGGAATGGAAACGACGAACTGGCGTGCGGTGCTGCAACGCGTTGACGAGTATCGCTGGGAACTGCCCGCGAGCTACAAGACCGGCATGCGCGTCCCCGCCCGCATCTACGCCGACGAAGCACTCCTCGACATCGCGGGCGAGGAGCACGCGATCGAACAGGCGGCGAATGTCGCGATGCTCCCCGGCATCGTCTGGCGGTCGCTCGCGATGCCCGACATCCACTGGGGCTACGGCTTCCCGATCGGCGGCGTCGCGGCCATGCGCGTCGAGGACGGCGTCGTGTCGCCTGGCGGCGTCGGCTTCGACATCAACTGCGGTACGCGTCTCATCAGGACCGATCTCACGGAAGACGAAGTGCGCCCGGTGCTCAAGCAGCTCGTCGACCAACTGTTCCGCGACATCCCCGCCGGACTCGGCGGCCGCGGGCCGCTCTCCGTCCCCGTCGACGAGCTGGACGCGTTGATGGTCGAGGGATCGCGGTGGATGGTCGATCGCGGGTACGGCTGGCCCGGCGACCTGGAGGTGACCGAGAGCGAGGGCGCCTTCCCCGGCGCCGATCCGGACGCCGTCAGCGCGCGCGCCCGCCAGCGCGGCCAGTCCCAGCTCGGCACGCTCGGCGCGGGCAACCACTTCCTCGAAGTCCAGGTGCTCGACACCGTGTACGACCGCGAGGCGGCCTCCCGGTTCGGGCTCGGCGAGCCGGGCCAGATCGTCGTCTTCTTTCACTGCGGCTCGCGTGGCTTCGGGCATCAGGTCTGCCAGGACTACCTCGACGTCATGGAAGAGGCGACAGCGCGATACGGCATCGATCTTCCGGACAAGCAGCTCGCCTGCGCGCCCATCCGCTCCGACGAGGGCAAGCGCTATCTTGCGGCGATGGCGGCGGCGCGCGAACTTCGCCTGGGCCAACCGCCAGTACATCACGTACTGGATCCGCCGGTCGTTCGAGCACGTCTTCCACCGGACGGCCGAGGATCATCGGCATGCGCGTCGTGTACGACGTTGCGCACAACATCGCGAAGATCGAGCGGCACCACTTCGAGGGCGCCGCGATCGACGTGTGCGTGCATCGCAAGGGCGCCACGCGCGCGTTCCCCGCCGGACACCCGGACGTGCCGGAGCGCTACCGCGACATCGGCCAGCCGGTGCTCGTGCCGGGCGACATGGGGCGCTACTCGTACGTCGCGCTCGGCCAGCCGCGCGCGATGGAGGAGACGTGGGGCTCGACGTGCCACGGCGCCGGACGCGTGCGCAGCCGGCACGAGGCGAAGCGGCTGCTGAAGGGCGTCGACGTCGCGCGCCGGCTCGCGGACCGCGGCATCGTCGTCCGCTGCCACAACCGCGGTGCGCTCGCGGAGGAGGCGAGCGAGGCGTACAAGGACGTCGCCAACGTCGTCGACGTGCTCGAGCACGCGGGCATCGCCCGCAACGTCGCGAAGATGCGGCCGCTCGGCGTCATCAAGGGGTGACGCCGCCGCCGGCGCCGCACCGGAGGAGGTATACTGTAGATGGAAGGAGGTACGAGAAGCGTGATGGATACGCGGTGTGGAGCCGCAGGCCGACCCGGCGCCCCGACCCTTAACTCGCGGAAAAGGTAACGCTCGGAGACGCGGAGTGCGGGCGGAGATCCCACCCGGGAGACCGGGCGAGGCGACGCCCCTTCGGTTCGGAATGAACCGGTAGCGAGCCACAGACGAAGGGCGCCGGACTTATAGAAATCAGTACGAGCCCCGCAACGGCGGGGCTTTCCGGTGCCCGCCGTCCTGCTCGCCGCCATGCACCTCGGCGAGCGGGCGGTCTGGGGAGATTCAGCCCGGCGAATGTACCCGTTCGGCACTGCCTCAGCGCGGGTCGCGGGCGTATCGTGAATCGTCCGGGCAGGGCCACGAGCCCGCGCGGACGAGGCTTCGACATGAGCATGATCTGGAGCCGCGACGCCTCGAACGGACCGCTCTACCACGACCGCGGGAGCGCGGGCGCCGCGCTTGCCGATGCGCTCGCCGCGTACCGCGGGCGCGACGCACTGGTGCTCGGCATCCCGCGCGGCGGCGTGCCGGTCGCCGCGGAGGTTGCGCGCGTCCTCGATGGCGAGCTCGACGTCGTCGTCGCACGCAAGCTCGGCGCGCCCGGCTACCCGGAGCTGGCGATCGGGGCGGTGACGGCGGACGGCGGACAGTTCCTGAACGACGATGTGATCCGTGAGCTTCGCGTATCGCGGCAATACATCGAGAGCGAGATCGCCGCACAGATGGCCGAAGCGCGCAGCCGCGAGATCCGCTTCCGCGGTGGCCGAGCCGCACCCTCGATCGCCGGACGCACGGTCCTCGTCGTCGACGACGGACTGGCGACCGGTGCGACGATGCGCGCCGCCGTCCGATCCGTGCGCAAGGCCGCGCCCGCGCGGCTCGTCGTAGCGGTGCCGGTCGGCTCATCGCAGGCCTGCGACGCGCTGCGCCACGAGGCCGACGAACTGCTGTGCCTGAGCGAGCCGGAGATGTTCTGGGCAGTGGGCTACTACTATGAGCGCTTCGCGCCCGTCGAAGACGGCGAAGTGACGCGGATCCTCGATGACGCTCACAGAGAACGCCCACGTCGCACCGCGCCCGCGGCCGAGACTCCGCCTTCGGCCCCGCAGCCACATTAGCCCACGCTTATGAAGCTGACGCTGCTCGCAGGCACCGCGAATCCGCCTCTTGCCGGCACCGTCGCGGCGGCGCTCGGGACGTCCGTTGGCGCTTGCACCGTGACGCGCTTCCCCGACGGTGAGATCGGCGTCGCGCTCGGCGAGAGCGTGCGCGGCCGCCGTGTCTGCCTCGTACAACCGACGGCGCCGCCCGTCGATTCGAACCTGCTCGAGCTGCTGCTGCTCGCCGATGCCTGCCGCCGCGATGGCGCGTCGAGCATCACCGCCGTCGTGCCGTACTTCGGCTATGCGCGACAGGACCGCCGCACCGGACGCAGCGCCATCGGCGGCAGCGCCGTCGCCGCGATGATCGAGTCGGCGGGCATCGACCGCGTCGTGTCCGTTGACTTGCACAGCGCATCGGTCGAAGGGTTCTTCGACATCCCGGTGGAACACCTGAGCGCCGTGCCACTGCTGGCCGAGCGCCTGCGCGGGTCGCTGATAAAGAACAGCGTGATCGTCGCACCGGATCTGGGCGCGGCGAAGCTCGCCGAGCGCTACGCCTCGATCCTCGGACTGCCGGTGGCGATCGTGCAGAAGAAGCGCGTGAGCGGCAGCGCGGTGAGCGTGCACGGCATACTGGGTGACGTTGAAGGACGCGCACCGCTGATCGTTGACGACATGATCAGCACCGGAGCGACGATCGAGGCCGCGGCGAACGCGCTGCTCGTGGCCGGCGCGAAGCCCCAGATCATCGTCGCGGCCACGCACGCGCTGCTCGTCGGCAGCGCCGTCGAGTGGCTCCGCGCGCTGCCGCTCCGACGCCTCGTCGTCAGCGACAGCGTTGTCGTCCCGCCGGGCCTGCCGCTGCCGATCGAAGTGGTCGGTCTGGGACCGCTGCTGGCCGAATCGATTGCAGGTCCGATCTGAGTCGGGTCGGAGCGCAACCGTAGTGCCGGCTCAAGCCACGTGCCGGACGAACCAGTCGCTCGCGAGCCGCGCCACCTCCTCCAGCGTGCCCGGCTCCTCGAAGAGATGCGTGGCGCCCGGGACGATGCGCAGGCTCCTTTTCTACAGTGAGCTTGTCGAGCGCTTCCCGGTTCATCTCGATCACCGCGTAATCATCGCCGCCGACGATCAGCAGCGTCGGCGCCTGCACGCGCGCGAGCGCCCGGCCGGCCAGATCGGGCCGCCCGCCTCGCGACACGACCGCACGCACGAGATCGGGGCGCGCGGCGGCCGCTACGAGCGCCGCGCCGGCGCCCGTGCTCGCCCCGAAGTAGCCGATGGCCAGCGCCGAATTCTCGCTCCGCTCCCGCAGCCAGCGTGCGGCGGCCGTCAGGCGTCCCGCGAGCAGTTCAATGTCGAACCGGTAATTCCCGGTGAGCTCATCGGCCGATTCCTCTTCGACGCTCAGCAAGTCCATCAGGAGCGTCGCCAAACCCGCGCTGCGCAGTTCCGCCGCCACGTACCGGTTGCGCGGGCTGTGGCGCCCGCTGCCGCTCCCGTGCGCGAACACGACGATGCCGCGCGCATCCGGCGGCGCGTTCAAATTGCCGTGCAGGATGACGCCCTCCGCGGGAATCGTTACCGGCTGGTCGCGTTCTTCGAGTAGAAACTTTTCGGTCATGGCTACCCTCCACGTGCGCTGCAGTGCGGGCCGCCGATGAGCCCGCGGCACCTACGGTCAGGCGCGTCGCGCCTCGCGTTTCGCCGTCAGGTACTCGACGATGGCGCTGATCGTCGCCAGGTGCGCGTAGTCGGCCTCCGGGATGTCAATCCCGAGCTCCGCGTTGACCGCGATCAGGAAGTTCAGCGCGTCCATCGAGTCGATGTCGAGCTGGTCGCGGATGCGCGCGTCGGGATCCAGCGCGGATAGGTCGGCCTCCGGCGCGACGTCGCCGAGCAACCGCAGCACCACCTCGCGGATGTCTCCGTCGCTCATAGCTTCGACGGCTCCTGCAACAGGCGCTCGACCGCGCCAGGAACACGCTGCCGCGATGGCCGTCGACCACGCGGTGGTCGGCCGAGAGCGTCGCCGTGATGACCGGATGCGACACCAGCGCGCCATCGACCGAGACCGCGCGCTCGCTGATCCGGCCGAAGCCCGACGAGCGCGACCTGCGGCGGGTAGATCAGGCCGAAGACCGACTCCGCGCCCGTGCTCGCCCAGGCTCGTGATCGTGATCGGTCGGGTCCGACATCTCGGAGCTGCGAAGCGAACCCGCGCGCGCGCGCTGCACGAGGTCGCGGAAGTTCGTCATCAGCTCGTCGAGCGTCTGCTTGTCGGTGTCGTGGATCGCCGGCGCGACGAGACCGCCGCCGCGCAGCGAGATCGCCACGCCGACGTGGATCGCCGGCATTCGACACGCACGCCCTCGCTCGACCACACGGCGTTCAGCTCCGGCACGTCGCGCAGCGCCAGCGCGACGGCCTTGATCAGCAGGACGCCGTACAGCAGCCGTCCGGCGATCGGCCGCGGCTGTTCTCGTCGGCGAGCCACGCCATGGCGTGGCTCATGTCGATCGTCGTCGTCACGTGGAAGTGCGGGATCTCGCGCGCCGAGCGCGTCATCGCCGCCGCGATCGCCTGCCGCATCCGCGCCTGGCGGTCGAGCGCGCGCGGCGGGCGCCGCCGCCTCCGGTGCGGGTGCGCCGGCCCGCGCCGCCTCCTCGATGTCGCGCCGCATGATGCGGCCGTCCGGGCCGCTGCCGGTCACGCGCGCCAGGTCGACGCCCAGCTCCGCCGCGAGCTGCCGCGCCGACGGGACTGACGCGCACGCGCTCGCCCGCCACGGACGGTGGCGCCGGCGCGCATCGGCCGCGCGTGCTCGCGGCGCTGGTGCGGCGGGCGGCGGGTACGGCCGGAGGCGGTGCGCCGGCCGCCGCCGCGGCGCGCGCCTTCCTCGCGGATGATGGCCAGCGGCGTGCCGACCGGCACCTTCGTCGCCCGGCTCGACGAGGATCCGCTCCAGCGTGCCCGTCATGAAGCACTTCCACCTCGACATCCGCCTTGTCCGACTCGACCTCGGCGATGATGTCGCCGCGCTCGACGCGCTCGCCCGGCTGCTTCCGCCAGTCGACGAGCGTGCCCGGCCTGCATGTCGGCGCCGAGGATGGGCATCAGGAACTCGGCCATGCTACGCGAACATCTCCTGCACCGCTTGCGACGATCGTCGCCGGCTGCGGCAGCGACGCGTCCTCCATGTGCTTTGCGTACGGCGCCGGCACCTCGGCGCCGCAGACGCGCTCGACGGGCCAGTCCAGGTAATCGAAGCCGCGTTCCGTGATCTGCGCCGACACTTCCGCTGCCAGGCTGCCCGTCCGCCACGCCTCATCGACGATCACGCGCGCGATGGGTCTTGCGCGACCGACTCCAGCACGGTCGCCGTGTCCAGCGGCCGCAGCACGCGCAGGTCGATGACTTCGGCCTCGAGACCCTGCCCCGCCAGCGCTTCGGCAGCCGCGATCGCCTTGCCAACCGATGCCCCGTATCCGATCAGCGTCACGTCGCGCCCCGCGCGCCGCACCGCCGCGTGCGCGATCTCGGCGGCCCCCGCCTGCTCGTCGATGTCGTCTTCCATCGGGTAGAGCGTGGCGTGCTCGAAGATGAACACCGGATCGGGCTCCTGCAGCGCCGCGAGCAGCATGCCGCGCGCGTCCGCGACCGTCGCCGGCGACAGCACGGTGATGCCGGGGATGTGCGCGTACCAGCCTTCCAGGCTGTGCGAGTGCTGCGCGCCGAGTTGCCGGCCGCCGCCCGTCGCCATGCGCACGACGAGCGGGATGCTCAACTGTCCGCCGGACATGTACCGCAGAGTCGCGGCGTTGTTCAGCACCTGGTCCATCGCCAGCATGCTGAAGTTCACCGTCATCACCTCCACGATCGGGCCGCATGCCGTTGAGCGCGGCGCCGATCCCCGCGCCGACGAACGCCGACTCCGACAGCGGCGTATCGCGCACGCGCTCCGGTCCGAACTCGTCGAGCAGTCCGTGGCTCACGGCGAACGCGCCGCCGTAGCGGCCGACGTCCTCGCCCATCAGGAACACGCGTTCGTCACCGCGGAGCGCGTCCCGCAGCGCCGACCGCACAGCCTCGCGATACGTCATCTTCGTCATCTGTCAGCGGCTCATCACGAACTTCGTCAGGTCCTCGACGGGCTCCCAGGGCCCCGCTTCCGCGAACGCCACGGCCTCCGCGATCTCGCGCTCGACCTCCGCCTCGAGCCGCCTCAACGTCGGCATCGGCCAACACGCCGCCGTCGCGCTGCTGCCGCAGGAAGCCGGCGATCGGGTCGCGCTGTTTCCAGCGCTCGACCTCCTCCTTCGCGCGATACAGCTCCGGGTCCGCGATCGAGTGGCCGCGAAAGCGATACGTCTCGAACTCGACCAGCCGCGGCCCGCCGCCCGCGCGCACCGCGGCCGCAGCGGCGCGCGTCGCCGCTTCGACGGCCAGCACGTCCATGCCATCGACCGTCTCGGCCGGCACGTCGTACGCCGCGGCCTTCTTCGTCACGTTCGTCACGCGACTCCGAGCGCTCGAGCGCGGTGCCCATCGCGTAGAGGTTGTTCTCGCACAGAAAGAGCACCGGCAGTTGCCAGAGCCGCGCCAGGTTCAGCGACTCGTGAAACTCCCCTTCCGCCACCGCGCCCTCGCCGAAGAAGCACGCCGTCAGCCGCGACTCGCCGCGCATCTTGTCCGCGAGCGCGAGCCCGACGGCGACCGGCAGGCCGCCGCCGACGATCGCGTAGCCGCCGTAGAACCGGCGGCTGACGTCGAAGAAGTGCATCGAGCCGCCGCGCCCGCGGCTGCAGCCGTTCGCCTTGCCGTACATCTCCGCCATCAGCGCGCCGGCCGGCAGACCGCGCGCCAGCGCGTGGCCGTGGTCGCGATACGTGGCCACGACATTGTCGTCCGGCGTCAGCGCCTGCATCGCGCCCACCGCCACCGCTTCTTCGCCGATGTACAGGTGCAGGAAGCCCCGTATCTTGCCCGCCTGGTACAGTTCCACCGCCTTCTCCTCGAACCGCCGAATGCGCAGCATGCCGCGAAGCAGCTCCAGCGCGTGCTCGCGCTCCGGATGCGCGCGCTCCTTGCGGGCGCGGCGGCTCACGACATCACCGCCTCGAGCGTCGAGGTGTCGCCTTCCGGCAGGCCCAGCTCGCGCGCCTTCAGCAGCCGCCGCATGATCTTGCCGCTGCGCGTCCGCGGCAGCATGTCGACAAACTCGATCTCCTTCGGCGCGACGACCGCACCGAGCCGCTTGCGCGCGAACGCCATGAGGTCGCGCCGCAACGCGTCCGAGGGCGCGTACCCCGTCTTCAGCGCGACGAACGCCTTGACGACCTCCATCGCCACGGGGTCGGGCTTGCCGATGACGCCCGCCTCGGCCACGGCCTCGTGCTCCATGAGCATGCTCTCCACTTCGAACGGACCGATCAGGTGTCCCGACGACTTGATCACGTCGTCCGCGCGCCCGACGAACCAGTAGTACCCGTCCGCGTCGCGCGCCGCGAGGTCGCCCGTGAGATAGTATCCCCCGGCGAAGCAGCGCGCGTAGCGCTCGGCCTCGTTCCAGTAACCGCGAAACATCGATGGCCACCCGGGCCGCAGCGCCAGCTCGCCCTGGACGTCCGGCTCGGCGATCGCCTCGACGCCGCCGTCCGGCGTGCGGCGCACGATTGCCGCCTCGATGCCCGGCAGCGGCCGCCCCATCGACCCCGGCCGGATCGGCATCGACGCGTAGTTCGCGATCATGATCCCGCCCGTCTCCGTCTGCCACCAGTTGTCGTGGAACGGCAGGCCGAACGCCTCCTGTCCCCAGACCACGGCCTCCGGGTTCAGCGGCTCGCCAACGCTCGCCAGGAACCGCAGCGAGCTCGAGGTCGAACGGCCGCGCAACTTCGGCCCCGGCCTTCATCATCATCCGGATCGCCGTCGGCGCGGTGTACCACACCGTCACGCGCTCCTTCTCGATGATCCCGTACCAGCGTTCCGGGTCGAAGTCGCCCTCATCGATGATGCTCGTGACGCCGTTCGTCAGCGGCGCGATGATGCCGTACGACGTCCCGGTGACCCAGCCGGGGTCGGCCGTACACCAGAACACGTCGTCGGGATGCAGGTCGAGCGCCAGCTTGCCCGTGGCGTGGTGCGCCACGACGGCCTCGTGCACGTGCACCGCCCCCTTGGGCGTGCCCGTGGTGCCGCTGGTGAAGTGCAACAGCGCGACGTCGTCGGGAGCGGTCGCGTCGATCGTAAAGCCGTCGCTCGCGTCGTCCATCATGCGATGATAGTCGTGCGTTCCGGGCACGTCCGCTGGCGCGCCCGTGTCGCCGATGAGCAACACATGCCGCAACTCAGGCAGCCGCTCGCGCAACTGTGCGACCTTGCGCTCGTACAACGTCTGCGTCGTCACGAGCACCTTGGCGCCGCCGATGCTCATCCGCGCGTGCACCGGCTCCGGCCCGAACGCCGAGAAGAGCGGGCAGAACACGCTGCGGTTCTTCAGCGTGCCCAGCGCGGCCACGTACAGCTCCGGGACGCGGCCGGCCAGCGCGTACACGCGGTCGCCCGGCCCGGCGCCGAGCGCCAACAGCACGTTCGCAAAGCGATTCGTTTGGACGCGCAGGTCCGCGTACGAGAAATCGCGGACCTCGCCCGACTTGCCGATCCAGCGGATCGCGCGATGCGACGCGCGCGCGCCGAGTGCGTGCCGGTCGATCGCCTCGTGCGCGATGTTCAGGCCGCCACCGGGCAGGCCGTCGAGCTCGGCGCGCGCGGCCGCCCACGAGAACTCGCGGCAAGCCGCCTCGTAGTCCGCAAGATTCGGAGCGATGCCCGCCGGCGCCCGCTTTGCGATCTCGGCCCAACGCGAGGCGGTCAGTGCCATGCGGGCTCCCTCCGGACGCGCGATCGTAGCGCTCTGAGAGAATTCTCGGGCCGCGCGACACCCCCGGCAAGGGCCGAGCCGACTTCACGATATGACAAACGGCCCCGCGCTTGTGTGGTAGGTCGTGTTCGGGCCGAGCGGAGCGAGGAGTGCGTCTGTGCGGCTTCAGACTTCCGCAGGATCGTGCTGGCGGACTCGGTCGTGCTCGTACCGCGTGTGACGAGCAGCAGCCCGGCGATGGCGCCACTTGTAAGACCCGCGATGATCGAGAGAAGGATGATGAGGCGGAGCGTCTTCACGAAAATCACAAGAACAGGACGCATCTTCGCATGAGACACCTTTTTCCGATGGGTCTAGATGCGAGCAGGGGACGCGAGATATGTCAAGTGCTGGGGTGCCCGGCAACGTCGCGATCGAGCGCATGTACGAGCGCGGCAAGGCCATCAACACCGCGTCTCACTTCGAGATCGACGACGTCATCGATCCCGGCGACTCGCGCCGGTGGATCATCGCGGCCTTCCGCTCGGTGCCGCCGCGTGAGCCGTCGTCCGGGAAGAAGCGCCCCTGCATCGATACCTGGTGAGCGGGTCCGGGCGGCGATCGCATCTCGTCACGGCCGCGCGGCTATAATTCGACGTGGCACGCGCGACCCCTGACACAATCGCCGACCCGCTCGATCGCATCCCCCGCGAGCGCACGCACCTGCTGCCCGCACTGCTGGCCTTGCACGAGCGCGACGGCTACCTCTCCGAAGCGACGCTGCGCGCCGTCGCCCGCCACGTGCACACGCCGGAGAGCGAGGTCTACGGCGTCGCGACGAGCTATAGCGAGCTGCGCCTGTCGCCGCCGCCGGACCGCAGCATCGCCGTGTGCACCGGGTTGAGCTGCCTGCTCAACGGCGCGCGCGAGCTTGCGCGATCACTCGCGGCCGCCGGCGGGTTCGAGATCGAAGAGACGCCGTGCCGCTTCCGCTGCCACGACGCGCCGGTCGCGTCGGTGCACGGCGCGTACATCGACCGCGCGAGCGCGAGTACCGCGCTCGATGCCGCGAACGGCGGCACGCCGCAGCCGCGCCCGCGGCCGACGCCGCAGCCGCGAGACGGCGAAGTGCGCCGCCTGCTCGCGCGCTGCGGCCGCATCGACCCGTCGAGCATCGACGACGCGCTCGCGCACGGCGCGTACGGCGCGCTGCGCAAGGCGCAGGCGATGACCGCCGGGCAGATCGTGCAAATCGTCGAGGAGTCGGGCCTGCTCGGACGCGGCGGCGCATACTTCCCGGCGGCCGCGAAATGGAAGAGCGCGCGCTCGCACCCGGCGCCCCGCTACCTCGTCGTCAACGCCGAGGAGGGCGAGCCGGGCGTCTTCAAGGACCGCCATCTCATCGAAAACGACCCGCACCTGCTCGTCGAAGGCATGCACATCGCCGCGCGCGCGGTGGAGGCTGACGCTGTGTACGTCTACGTGAACGGCGAGGCTGCCTTCGCAACCGAGCGCTTCCAAAGGGCACTCGACCAGGCCCGCGCAAAGCAACTCGTGCCCGGCGAGCCGCGCATCGAGATCCGGCGCGGCGCCGGCGGCTACGTCTGCGGCGAGGAGTCGGTGATCCTCAACAGCATTGAAGGCGAGCGCGCTGTGCCCCGCCTGCGGCCGCCGTTCCCGGTCGAGTCCGGCCTCTTCGGCCGCCCGACCGTCATCAATAACGTCGAGACGCTCTGCAACCTCCCCTTCATCATCAGCGAGGGGCCGGCGGCGTTCCGCGCGGCCGGCACGGCCGAGCATCCCGGCACCAAGCTCGTGTGTCTCTCGGGCGCGTTCCACGACCCCGGCATCGCAGAGGTGCCGCTCGGCACGCCGCTGCGCCACATCATCGACGTCATCGGCGGCGGCGCGCGGCCGGGGAGCAGCCTGCGCGCCGTGCTCTGCGGCGGGCCCTCCGGCACGCTGCTGCCCCCCGCGCTCTGGGACGCGCCGCTCGCCCCGGGCCTGCTCGACGCCACCGGCGCATCGCCCGGCGCCGGCGGCATCGTCGCCATCGATGAGGCGATGTCGATCGCCGACGTCGTGCGTCACCTCACCGCGTACAACGCCGCGGAGTCATGCGGTAAGTGCACGCCGTGCCGCGAAGGCGCCGCGCGCATGGTCGAAGAGCTCGACCGCCCCGCGGCCGGCATGATCGGCCGTCTCGACGTACTCGCCGAAGCCGTTGGCGCGGCATCGCTCTGCGGGCTCGGGCAGATGGCGCCGCTCCCGTACCTCAGCGCGCGCCGCTACTTTCCCGGCGAGATCGACGGAGGCCGCCCGTGACGATCGCCGTCACCGTCGATGGCATCGCGACCGAGATCGCCGACGGCGGCACGCTGCTCGATGCCGTGACGGCCGCCGGCGTGCACGTCCCGCACCTGTGCAAGGACCCCGACCAACCGCCGATTGGCTCCTGCCGCACCTGCCTCGTCGAAGTCGAGGGCGCGCGCGGGCTGCGCGCGAGTTGCCACACGCCCGCGGCGCACGGCATGCGCATCCGCACGTCGAGCGAGACGCTCGACCGCGTCCGCGACACCGTGCTCGGCCTCACCGCCGCGATGACCGACAGCACCGCACGCTCGACCGCGGAGGGCGTCGCCGGCACGTTCGAGTCGGAGCTGCGTCGACACGGCGGCGCCCCCGCGGCGTATGAGGCGCGCCCGAACGACAGGCTGGACGCGAGCAGCCCGTTCTTCGACATGAATCTCGCCGCATGCATTCTCTGCGGGCGCTGCGTCGAGGCGTGCCAGGACGTCCAGCACATCGGCGCGATCGCCGTCGCGGGCACCGGCCGCAACGCGCGCATCGCCGCGTTCATGGACGAGCCGATCGCCGAGTCGATCTGCACGTCCTGCGGCCAGTGCGTGTCGGTCTGCCCGACGGGCGCGATCCTGGCGAAGCCGCAGCCCGCCGCCGTCGCGCGCGAAGTCGCGACGGTCTGCCCCTACTGCGGCGTCGGCTGCGGCATCACGCTGCAGGTCGATGGCGCGGACCGCATCGCGCGCGTGCTCGACGATCCGGCCAATCCTTCGAGCCAGGGCATGCTCTGCGTGAAGGGGCGCTTTGGCACGTCGTTCGTGCACCATCCCGACCGGCTCACGCAGCCGCTGATCCGGCGCGACGGCCGCCTCGAGCCCGCGTCGTGGGATGAAGCGCTCGATCTCGTCGCCACGAAGCTCGTCGAGCACCGCGGCTCGTTCGCGGCGCTCGCTTCCGCGAAGGGCACGAACGAGGACGGCTACGTGGTCCAGAAGTTCGTGCGCCTGCTGATGGGCACGAACAACATCGACCACTGCTCGCGGCTCTGCCACGGGCCGTCCGTCAAGGCGTTGATGCTTCAGGTCGGCAGCGGCGCGACGAGCAACTCGTACGAGGACTACGAGGCCGCCGGCTGCCTGATGGTCGTCGGCAGCGACCCCAGCTCGAACCACCCGGTGATCGCGTCGAGGCTGCGGCGCGCGATCGACAACCACGGCACGAAGCTGATCGTCGTCAACCCGACGCGCATCGACCTCTGCGACTACACCGACATGTGGCTGCGCCCCAACTCCGGCACCGACGTCGCGCTCTTCAACAGCCTCGCCCGCGCCGTGATCGACGAGCGCCTCGAAGACGCCGGCTTCATCGCCGCACGCACCGAAGGCTTCGACGAGTGGCGCGCGAGCCTGCGCGACTACGCGCCCGAGGACGCCGAGCGCGTGACCGGCGTGCCGGCCGGACTCGTGCGGCGCGCCGCCCGCACGTTCGCGCGGCCGCCGTTCAGCGGCTCGTGCCTGCTCTGGGGCATGGGCGTGACCCAGCACACGTGCGGCACCGACAACGCCCACGCGCTCGTCAACCTGGCGCTGGCCACGGGCCAGGCCGGCCGCCCCGGGAGCGGCATCTCGCCGCTGCGGGGGCAGAACAACGTGCAGGGGTGCAGCGACTCCGGCTGCCTTCCCGATACCCTGCCCGGCTACCAGCGGCTCGATGACGCGACGCTCGCCGCGTTCGCCGCCGCGTGGGGCGGCGACGTGCCCGCGCACGCCGGCCTCACCGCGACGCAGATGATCGAGGAAGCGGCCGCCGGGCGGCTCGACTGCATGTACGTCATCGGCGAGAACCCGATGCTCAGCGAGCCGCACCTCGCGCACGCGAAGGAGGCCATCGAGCGGCTGAAGTTCCTCGTCGTGCAGGAGATCTTCATGACCGAGACCGCGGAGCTGGCCGGCGTCGTCCTGCCGTCGGCGTCGTTCGCCGAGAAGGAAGGCACGTTCACGAACAGCGAGCGCCGCGTACAGCGCGTGCGCCCCGCCGTGCCGTCGCCCGGCGCGAGCCGCCCCGACTGGGCGATCGTCTGCGAGATCGCGACGCGCGTCGCGCGCATCCTCGGCCGCGACGGCGGCGGCTTCGCGTTCGCAAGCCCGGCGGCGATCTTCGACGAGTTCGCATCGATCGCGCCGCCGTTCGCCGGCATCTCGCACGCGCGCCTGGACCGGGAGGGCGGCATCCAGTGGCCGTGCCCGACGCCCGATCATCCGGGCACGAAGCAGTTGTTCACCGAGACCTTTCCGACCGGCAGAGGACGGTTCATTCCGGTCGCGCAGGGCCCGGCCGCCGCGGAGTTGCCCAGCCGCCGCTTCCCGTACATCCTCAACACCGGCCGCGTCCTCTATCACTGGCACGGCGGCACGCTGACGCGGCGCGTGCGCGGCCTGCTCGCGCGTTCGCCGTCGGTGCGCGTCGCGATCCATCCGCTCGACGCCGCGGAGGAAGGCATCGCCAACGGCGACGAGGTCGTCGTCGAGTCGCGGCGCGGCACGCTCACCGGCGAGGCGCTGGTGACGGAGGCGGTGCCGCGCAAGGAGCTGTTCGTGCCGTTCGTGAAGCTCAAGGAGTCGGCCGCCAACTTCCTGACGAACGCGGCGTACGACCCCAAGTCGACGATCCCCGAGTTCAAGGTCTGCGCCGTCCGCATCGACCGTCCCGGCGCCGAACGCAAGGCCCCGCGCCGCCGCTTCCGCGGCTGACGCCGCAAGCTGTCAGCCATCAGCCATCAGCCATCAGCTATCAGCTATCAGCCAACCTCTAACCTCCAACCTCTAACCTCCAACCTCCAACCCCTAACCTCCAACCACCACCTCCACCACGGGCGGATTCTGGCGCGCGCGGGCCAGCACGACGCGCTCGACGCCGGCCTGGATCAGCAGGCGCGCGAGCCGGCGCGCGTCGTCGATGCGCTCGGGCTCCACCTGGTTCAGGAGTACGACGTGACGGCAGCCCGCCGACATGCCCTTGCGGCCCCCGAGCGGGTGCGCCAGCACCGAGGCCATCATCTCGACCGTGACCGGCGCGCCCAACTCCGCTCCGGCGAGCGCGGCGACGCGCTCCGGCCGGTGCACGTGCGCCTCATCGAGCGGCTGGCCGAGCACGCTCATGCCCGCTACCGCGATGACGAGCGTGGCGCTGACGGAGACCACCGGCTCATGTTCGGCCGGCGCCTTGAACGGCCGCGTGCGCGACCCGTCCGCCTCGACGACCACGCGCGTCACGCCGGGGATTGCCGCGAGCCGGGCGACCGTCTCCGGCGGCACGGGCAGAAACCGCCCCTGCGTGCCGTGACCCGTCGCAGCGATGATGACGTGCTCGCGTTCGAGCGCTGCCGAAACCGCATCGACGAGCGCGTCCTCATCTGCCTCGACAACGGCCAGGTGCTTGCGGCCGTCGGGCGGCGGCGTGAACAGCGTCGTCCCCGTCGCGACCGCGCGGCCTCCGTCCGCCGCCGCTTCGCGCGCGAGGCGGTACATGACGGTCGTCTTGCCGCCGCCGCCGACGATCGCGATGATCTCGCCGTTCCCGAGTGCCAGCGCCTCGCTCAGCCTCATCTGACTCCTTACGAGGTACGATAGCCGAGAGATGACAGCCACCCCAACGTTCAGCGCCATCGTGCTCGCCGGCGGACGCAGCACGCGGCTCGGACGCAACAAGGCGTCGGAGCTGCTGCTCGGCCGCCCGATGCTCCAGCACGTCATCGACCGCGTCGCCGTAGTGGTCGACGAGATCGTGATCGTCCGCGCCGCCGGCCAGGCGCTGCCGCGCATCGACACGGCGCTTCCGGTCGAAGTCGTGGAGGACGTGTACCCGGAGAGCGGGCCGCTGGGCGGCATCTACACCGGGCTGCAAGCGGCGCGCGCCGAACGCAGCCTCGCCGTCGCGTGCGATATGCCGCTGCTCTCCGGGCCGCTGCTGCGCGAGCTGCTGCGCCGGTCGTCCGGGTGCGACGTTGTCATGCCGGTGCTGGAGTACCCGGAGCCGCTGCACGCCGTCTACGCGAAGGTGTGCAGCGCGCCAATCCGCGAGCGCCTCGAGCGCGGCCAGCGCAAGATCACCGCGTTCCTCGGCGCGGTGCACGTCTGCTACATCCGTGAGGCCGAGTGCCGCGAGTTCGATCCCGAGCTGCGCTCGTTCATGAACACGAACACGGAGGAAGCGCTCGCGCTCGCCCGCACCGCGCTGGAAGCGGAGGCGGGAGCGCGGTAGTGGCGCACGCGTCAGAGTCTCCGTAGCGCGGGCTTTTCAGCCCGCGCGGTGCCACGATGCCGTTCCGGCTTCGCCGCACGTGCAGCCGGGGGCGGCGGCGATCCACGCGTTGCACGGGAAAATGACGCGGCGGGCGCACCTGCTCCGTAGCGCGGGCTCTTCAGCTCGCGCGGTGCCACGATGCCGGTCCGGCTTCGCCGCACGTGCAGCCGGGGGCGGCTGCGATCCACGCGTTGCACGGGAAAATGACGCGGCGGGCGCACCTGCTCCGTAGCGCGGGCTCTTCAGCCCGCGCGGTGCCACGATGCCGTTCCGGCTTCGCCGCACGTGCAGCCGGGGGCGGCTGCGATCCACGCTCTGCGCCGGGAAAGTGGCGCGGACGTTGCACCTACCCGTAGCGCGGGCTTTTCAGCCCGCGCGTCGCACTGAGCATCCCCGCCGAACTGAGAGAAATGCCCGGTCACGGCGGGTGCGCCTTGACACTGCACACGCCGCGCACGACGATGCCCCTATCTCGCCGCATCTCTCCAGGAACGAGGCGTCCGACGATGATCACCGTACGCATCAATGGCGAAGCGCGCGAGGCGGCCGACCCCGCGCGCAATCTGCTGAGCTTCATCCGCTACGACGCCGGGCTCACCGGGGCCAAGTACGGCTGCGGCGAAGGGCTCTGCGGCGCCTGCACGGTGCTCGTCGATGGCCAGCCGCTGCGCGCGTGCACGACCACCGTCGGCGCCGTCGCCGGTGGCTCCATCACCACGATCGAAGGCCTGGCGGCGGACGGCGCGCTGCATCCCGTGCAGGCGGCATTCGTCGAGGAGTCGGCGATGCAGTGCGGCTACTGCATCCCCGGCTTCATCATGACGGCGGTCGCGCTGCTCGGCCGCGACCCGCATCCAAACAGCGGCCAGGTCCGCGAGGCGCTGGCGCAGAACATGTGCCGTTGCGGCACGTACCAGCGCATCCTCCGCGCGGTCGAGAAGGCCGCAGAGACCACGGGAGAGCCGGCATGAGCGACACGGCCGCAACCGCCGAGGCCGGGCTGCACATCGTCGGCGAAGTCGCGATCGGCTTCCCGCCGCCGCGCGCGAGCTACGCCTCGGCCGCGTACGGTAACACGCAGCCGGAAGCGCCGAAGGCGCGCTGGCTCACCGTCCGCCCCGATGGCACCGCCGTCGCCTACGCCGGCAAGGTCGAATACGGCCAGGGCATCCGCACCGGCCTCGCGATCGAGGTCGCCGACGAGCTGCGCCTGCCGCTCGAAGCCGTCGAGGTCGTGCTCGGTGACACGGATCTCGTCCCGTGGGATATGGGCACGTTCGGCAGCCAGTCGACCGCGCGCGCCGGCCTGCAGCTCCGCAAGGCGGCCGCGACGGCGTGCCAGGCGCTGATCGAGATGGCCGCCGACCGCCTCGACCTGCCGGCGGGCGACCTGCACGCCACTGCCGGCCGCATCGCCCCGCAGGGCGACGGGAGCCGCGGCGTCACGTACGCCGAACTGCTCGGCGGCCGCAGCCTTTCGCGCGACGTCGATGACGCCGTCGCGCTGACGCCCGCCGGCGACTTCACCATCATGGGCCGGCCGCAACGCCGCGTCGACGCCGAGGCGCGCGTGACCGGCCGCGCGAAGTACTCGCAGGACATCGTGCTCGATGGCATGCTGTTCGCCGCCGTGCTGCGGCCGCCTTCGCGCGGCGCCACGCTCGCGTCGGTCGATACATCGATCGCCGAGCGCATGCCCTGTGTCGCGCAGGTGGCGCGTGACGGCGATCTCGTCGCCGTGCTCGCCGACACCGACGAGCACGCGGCGGCCGCGCTCGCCCTGGTGCAGGCGCAGTGGTCCGAGATGAGCGATTTTCCGTCGCACCTCGACCTTCCCGGCCTGCTGGTCAGCAGCGGCCGCGATCCCTTCGTGACGCAGGAACGCGGCGCGCTCGACGAAGGCTTCCGTTCCGCCGACAACGTCCTCGAAGCCACGTACTTCATCCCGTACGTCTCCAACGCGCCGATGGAGCCGCGGACGGCGGTGGCGCGCTGGGACGGCGGCCGGCTGACGGTGTGGGCTGGCACGCAGCGCCCGTTCGGCATCCGCACCGAGCTTGCGCAGGCGTTCGAGATCGACGAGCAGCAGGTGCGCGTCATCGCACCCGAGATCGGCGGCGGGTTCGGCAGCAAGAGCCCGTACCCGGCCGCGCACGAGGCAGCGCGTCTCGCGCGCATCGCCGGCCGGCCGGTGCGCGTCGCCTACACGCGCCAGGAGGAGATGACGTACGCGACGTTCCGCCCGGCCGCGCTGATCACGGTGAAGAGCGGCTTCAAGTCCGACGGCACGATCGTCGCCTGGCAGTTCGACGGCTACCACGCGGGCGAGCGCCCGTTCCTCGGCCGCCGCGGCTCCGACACGCCGTACGACGTCCCGCACGTGAAGGTGACGACGTACACGTCCGACAGCCCGCTGCCGAGCGGCTCCTACCGCTCGCTCGGCGGCGCCGTCAACCACTTCGCGCGCGAGGTGCACATCGACGAGATCGCGGCGACGCTTGGCATCGACCCGGTCGAGATGCGGCTGCGCAACCTGGCGCACCCGCGCTTCCGGCGCGTGCTCGAGCGCGCTGCCGCCGCCCACGGCTGGAGCGCGGCCGCGCAGCCCTCGCGACGCGGCGCCGGCGTCGCGATCGGCGTCGATGTCGGCAGCTACGCGGCGACCGTCGTGCAGCTCGACGTGCAGGGCACGGAGGTGCGCGTCGAGCGCGTCACCGCGGCGCTCGATTGCGGGCTCGTCGTCAATCCGGACGGCGCGGTCAACCAGGTCGAAGGGTCGATCGTCATGGGCATGGGCACCGCGCTGTACGAGGCGATCGACTTCCAGGGCGGCCGCGTCCTCAACGCCGGCTTCACGCGCTACCGCGTGCCGCGCAGCAACGACGCGCCGGCCATCCAGACGGTGCTGGTCGGCGACGCCGAGACGCCATCGACGGGTGCCGGCGAGCCGGCCATCGTGCCGATCGCGGCGGCCATCGCCAACGCCGTGTTCGACGCGACGGGCGAGCGCCACCGCGAGTTGCCCATCCAGCGCCACCTTCGCTAAGCACCATCCACGTGCGGGGCAAAGGGCGACCGGACAGCCGAGGGCGGCTGTGATCCACTTCCTGTATCAACACATGCGGCGCCATTCGTGGCTGGCAGCGCTCCCAACGAACATGCCGCAAAACGAGAAGTGGGCGGTGTTCGACGCGACGGGCGAGCGCCACCGCGAGTTGCCCATCCAGCGCCACCTTCGCTAAGCACCATCCACGTGCGGGGCAAAGGGCGACCGGACAGCCGAGGGCGGCTGTGATCCACTTCCTGTATCAACACATGCGGCGCCATTCGTGGCTGGCAGCGCTCCTAACGAACATGCCGCAAAACGAGAAGTGGGCGGTGTTCGACGCGACGGGCGAGCGCCACCGCGAGCTGCCCATCCAGCGCCACCTTCGCTAAGCACCATCCACGTGCGGGGCAAAAGGACGACCGGACAGCCGAGGGCGGCTGTGATCCACGTCCTGTATCAACACATGCAGCGCCATTCGTGGCTGGCAGCGCTCCCAACGAACATGCCGCAAAACGAGAAGTGGGCGGTGTTCGACGCGACGGGCGAGCGCCACCGCGAGCTGCCCATCCAGCGCCACCTTCGCTAAGCACCATCCACGTGCGGGGCAAAGGGCGACCGGACAGCCGAGGGCGGCTGTGATCCACTTCCTGTATAAACACATGCGGCGCCATTCGTGGCTGGCAGCGCGTCTAACGAACATGCCGCGGAACGGGAAGTGGATCGCAGCCGCCCTCGGCTGCATGCCCGGCAACTGAAGCAGCACGCACTGCCGTGATATTCTGATTCCGCAAATGGACCACGAACTCCTCGACGAAATGGCCCGGCTCCTTGACCGCGGCGAGCGCTTCGCACTGGCGACGCTGGTTGACGCGCGCGGCTCGACGCCGCAGAAGGCCGGCGCGCGCATGCTCGTCCGCGCCGACGGCACGATCGCCGGCACGCTCGGCGGCGGCTGCATCGAGGCGGACGTGCGCGAAGCCGCGGCGGGCGTGCTTGGGGCGCTGGAGCCGCGGCTGCTTCATTTCGAGCTGACGGAGGACATCGCGGTTGACTACGGGCTCGCGTGCGGCGGCAACGAGCGCATCCTCATCGCGCCGATCGCGCCCGAGCACGACGACGCCTCTACCATCCGGAAACTCGCCACAGGCGGGCCGCACGCTTCGCGCGGCGCGCTCGTCACGCTCGTACGCGGCGACGGCGCACCGGCCGGACGCATGCTTGCGGTTCGGGACGATGGGACGACCGACGGCCGTCTCGGCGCGTCGCACGACGAAGCGCTGGCCGCCGCGCGCGCCGTGCTCGCCGACGCGCGCGCGCGGCCGCACATCCGGCGGCTCGCCTCCGGCGCCGAGGTATTCG
The DNA here is from genome assembly GCA_963701135.1 of uncultured Chloroflexia bacterium. Classification (GTDB taxonomy): domain Bacteria; phylum Chloroflexota; class Dehalococcoidia; order DSTF01; family JACRBR01; genus CAYJMJ01. The sequence goes on along the minus strand of OY969567.1, from coordinate 119,734 downwards.
TCGAGCCTGCTCGCGTCGCCGTGGGAGGTGGTCGTGGTCGGCGCGGGCCACGTCGGCCTGGCGGTCGCCACCGCCGCGAAGTTCGTCGGCCATCGCGTGACCGTGATCGACGACCGCCCCGAGTTCGCGAACGGCGAGCGCTTCCCCGATGCCGACACGATCGTGACGGGCGACATCGAGCGCTCGCTCGCGGAGTATCCCGTGTCGGACACGAGCGCCATCGTCGTCGTCACGCGCGGCCACAAGTTCGACTACCAGGCGGTCTCCATCGCGGCGCGCACGCCCGCCTTCTACGTCGGGCTCATGGGCAGCCGCCGCAAGGTCACGCTCATCTACCGCCAGCTCATCGATGACGGCGTACCCCCCGAGCGGCTGCGCGAGATTTACGCGCCGATCGGGCTGAACATCGGCGCCGTCACGCCCGAGGAGATCGCCATCAGCATCATGGCCGAGATCACGAAGGCGCGGCTCGGCGGCGACGGCCTCTCGCTCACGGCGGACGACCGCATCATCGAGAAGGCGCGCGCGCGGGCTCGCGCCTGACCATGCGCGTCTCGGCGATCCTGCTGGCGGCCGGACGCTCCGAGCGCATGGGCGCGCGGAAGGCGCTGCTGCCGTGGGGCGGCGCAACCCTCCTGGAGTACGAGCTCGCGCAGCTCGCCGCACCACCTGAGATCACCGAGATCGTCGTAGTCACCGGATACGCCGCCGGCGAGCTCGCGGCGCTCATCGAAGCCGCGCCGAAAGCGCGCGCGGCGCACAACGCGGGGTACGCCGCCGGCAAGGCCGGCTCGGTGCGATGCGGCCTCTCCGCGCTCGACGACCGGTGCGATGCGATCCTGCTGCTCGCCGTCGACCAGCCGCGGCCGGCGGCGCTCCTCCAAACGCTGATCGATGCGCATCGCCGGGCGCGCGCGCCAATCACCGCGCCGCTCGTCGAAGGACATCGCGGCCACCCGCTGATCTTCGACCGCGCGCTGCTGCCGGAACTGCTCGCGATCGACGACGCGACGTTCGGCGTGCGGGCCGTCGTCGACCGCCACGCCTCGGAGCTCAACGCCGTGCCGGTGCACGGCCCGATCGCGCGCCTCGACCTCAACACGCCGGAGGACGTTGAGCGCGGCCGGCGCATGATCGACGAGGGCGGCGGGATGTGAGGCGTGTCAGCGCGTCGAACTCAACGGCGGCGTCGTCTATGCTTCGTCGCGGGTGCGCCGCCCGGGCGCGCCGCCATGCGAAAGGACGCCTCCGTGGACCACCTGTTCTCGATCAAGGACAAGGCCGCCGTCGTCACCGGCGGATCGCGCGGCATCGGGCTAATGATCGCGCGCGGGTTCGTCGAAGCCGGCGCGCGCGTCTACATCTCGTCCCGCAAGGCCGGCGTCTGCGACGAGGTCGCGGCCGAGTTGTCGAAATCCGGCCACTGTGTCTCGCTCCCCGCCGACGTCGGCACCGAGGCCGGCTGCCGCCACCTCGCCGATGAGGTCGCGAAGCGCGAGGAGCGCCTCCACATCCTGGTCAACAATGCTGGCGCGAACTGGGGCGCGCCACTCGCCGAGTACCCGGATGCGGCGTTCGACAAGGTGATGGCGACCAACGTGAAGGGCGTCTTTCACCTCACGCGCTTCCTCGTGCCGCTGCTGGAGAAGGCCGCGAGCGACGACGACCCCGCGCGCGTCATCAACATCGGCTCGATCGACGGGCTGCAGGCGCCAGCGCTCGAGACGTACGCCTACTCGTCGAGCAAGGCGGCCGTGCACCACCTGACGCGCGTCCTCGCGCACCGCCTCGCCGCCCAGCGCATCACCGTCAACGCGATCGCGCCCGGCCCGTTCGAGAGCAAGATGATGGCCGAGACGTTGCAGCGGTTCGGCGACCAGATCCGCGCGTCGTGCCCGCTCGGCCGCATCGGCCGGCCCGACGACATGGCCGGCACGGCGATCTTCCTCGTGTCGCGGGCGGCATCGTACCTCACGGGCGTCGTCATTCCGGTCGACGGCGGCATTTCGACGCGGCACGCGTAGCACGTCCCGGCAGCGCACGCGCGACGGAACGCACGCCCTGTGCGGCCTGCTCACGCCTCCTCAGCGACGTTCAGACACGCCACGGCGACCGCTGCGCCTCCGCGGCATAACAATTTCGACACAGGTGGCGCCATCTATCCCGGGTACGCTCTCACTGGCACATCAGGCTCGGTGGGATCACCGGAGGCATCGCCATGAGCGATATCACCGCCAACTATGACGACCTGCTCGACGAGCCGGAGCATCCGTGGCGCAACCGGCTCATCATGTTGGGCGTGTTTGCGGCGCTCGTCGCGATCGCAGCGTACGCGCTGTGGGCGATGGTGCTGCGCGGCGAAGGCTCCACCGCCGTCCAGGAACAGACGGCCACCGTGACGCGCGGCGACATCACGAAGTCGGTCAGCACCAGCGGCACCGTCGCGGCGCAGTCGACGACCAACCTGAATTTCGGCACGTCCGGCCGCGTGACGAAGGTCTACGCGACGCTGGGGCGGCAGGTGAAGCAGGGCGACGCCCTTGCCGAGATCGACTCGACCGACGCGCAGAGCGCCCTCGCCTCGGCAAGGCTCAGCCTTGCGAGCGCGCAGTCGAAGCTCGACCAGTTGCTGCAGGGGAGCACCGCATCGACGCTCGCATCGGCCGACCAGAGCCTTCGGCAGGCGCAGGCGAACTACGGCAAGGCGGTGCGATCCCTCGACGATCTCCAGAAGCCGCCCGACGCCACGACGCTTGCGGCGGCCCAGCAGGCGGTCGTTTCCGCCCAGGCGCAGCTCCAGCAAGCGAAAGACGCGCGCGCGAAGATCGACACCGACGCCGACGCCGCCGTGAAGGCAGCGCAGGCCGCCGTCGACAAGGCGCAGAACACGCTGGACTCCGCCGAGCAGGCCCGGACGAACGCCGAAGCCGGCGTGTCGTCGTCGCAGGCGGCGCTGTACAACGCCGAGACGGCGTACTGTCCGGACGTTACGGTCGCGTTCTGCTCGTCGCACACCGCTCCCATTTCGTCTTCGGACCGCGCGGCGCTCGTGGAAGTGACGAACAGCGGCACCCCCTCGGAGGCCGCGCTCGCGTCCGCGGTGCTGTCGGCGAACACCGCGTACACACAGGCCGTATCAGACGAGCAGAGCGCCGGCGCCGCCGTCGATGCCGCCGACACGGGGCTCTCGGACGCGGAGGACGCGCTCGACAAGGCGGAGCAAGGCCCGGCCGCGGGCCAGGTCGCCGTCGCCGACGCCGCGATCGGCTCGGCGCAGGTGCAGGTCGATACGGCGCAGGACAAGCTCACGAAGCTGCTCGCCGGTCCAACGGCGGACGACCTCGCGGCGGCACAATCGGACATCGACACCGCCACCGCCGCGCTCGCGTCGGCGCAGGCGAAGCGCGACGAGACGTACGCCGGCCCGCAGGCAACGGACGTCCAGCAGCAGCGGCAGAGCGTCAGCCAGGCGCAGAACTCCGTCGACAAGGCGCAGAAGGACCTCGACAACACGAAGCTCGTCGCGCCGTTCGACGGCACGGTCGCGGCGCTCAACATCCAGGTCGGCGACCTCGCCGGCACCGGCGCCGGGGGACGTCGTCGAGCGCGGCGGTGATCCTGAACACGCCGAACAACGTCGTCCTCAATCTGACCGTGAGCGAGACGGACTACGGCTCCGTGAAGGCCGGGCAGTTCGGCGTCGCCACGTTCGATGCCATCACCGGCCAGACCTTCCCCATCGTCATCGACGCGATCGGCGCGAACCCGACGACCACGCAGGGCGTCGTCACGTACAGCGCGCGGGCGCACTTCGTCGACCGTGGCGCGGCGTTCGCCGGCAACCCCGCGGCGTCGGGCGCTGCCCGTGGCGGCGGCCAGGGGTTCGCCGCGTCGGGCACGCCGTTCGCCGGCGGCCAGGGCGGCGGAAGGCGAGCCGCGCCGACGCAGACCGCCGCCGCCGGGGCCGCGACGCCGCAGGCCGGTGCCACGCGGCAGTCCGCCGCGCCCGCCCCGAACGTGGCGCCTGCCGCCAGCGCGACGCCCGCCGCGAAGCCGGTCCCCGGCATGAACGCCCGCATCACCATCATCACCGAGCAGCGCCAGGACGTGCTGCGCGTCCCCAACAACGCGGTGCAGCGCGACGGCCAGAACAGGGTGATCGAGGTGAAGCAGAGCGACGGCACGACGCAGAAAGTGACGGTGCAGGTCGGCCTGAGCGACTCGACGAACATCGAGATCACGTCGGGCGCCGAAGAGGGCGCGACCGTGGTGATTCCGGGCACGACGGCGACCGCCGCGGCCGTGGTCACGCAGTCTACGGGAGGCTTCCCCGGCGGCGGCTTCAGGGGCGACAACTTCGTCCCGGGCGGCGGCGGCCGCGGAGGCGACTGATGATCCGCCTGCGCAACCTGAGCAAGGTCTACCACGCCGGCGACGTGCTCGTGCCCGCGCTGCAGAACATCGACCTTGATATCGATAGGGGCGAGTTCATCTCGATCATCGGCTCCTCCGGCTCCGGCAAGTCCACGCTGATGAACATCCTCGGCTGCCTGGACCGGCCGACGCGCGGCACGTACGAGCTGGACGGACGCGACATGGGCAAGCTGAGCGACATCCAGCTCGCGAAGGTGCGCAGCCGTCGCATCGGCTTCGTATTCCAGTCCTTCAACCTGTTGTCACGGCTGCCGGCGCTCGCTCAGGTCGAACTGCCGCTGATCTACCGCGGCGCGCACAACCGGCGAAAGGCCGCCGCGCGCGCCCTGGCCGATGTCGGCCTCACCGACCCGCATGCGCCACAAGCCGGCGCAGCTCTCGGGCGGCGAGCAGCAACGCGTCGCGATCGCCCGCGCGCTCGTCACCAACCCGGCGCTGATCCTGGCCGATGAGCCGACCGGCGCGCTCGACACGAAAACGACGGCCGACATCGTCGACATCTTCGTGCGGCTCAACCGCGAGCGCGGCATGACGGTGATCTTCGTCACGCACGAGCCCGAGGTCGCCGCGTACACGCACCGCATGATCACGCTGCGCGACGGCCGCATCATCGCCGACGGCCCGACTGCCCGGAAGACCGTCGTGCAGTTTCCGGGCACGATGCCGGTCGCGGAGCAAGCGGAGGGCACGCCGTCGTGATCTACATCGACACGCTTCGCATGGCGTTCTCGGAGTTTGCCTCCAACAAGCTCCGGACCGGCCTGACCATGCTCGGCATCGTCATCGGCGTCGGCGCGGTGATCGCGCTGATGGCGGCGGGGCAGGGCGCGCAGAAGGGCATCACCGACCAGGTGCGCGGTCTCGGCAGCAACCTCATCTTCATCCAGCCCGCGACGACGGGTTCGAGCGGCGGCGGCGTCCAGAATCTCCGCTCGCTCACGCTCACCACGGACGACGCGGCGGCGTTGAGCGACAGCGCGCGATATCCCGAGATCCAGGCCGTGGTTTCGCAGTTCGGCGGGTCGAGCACCACCGCCGACACGTCGCAGTCGACGCTTCAGACGCAGCTCATCGGCAACGGGCGCAACACGACGGCGATCATCACGGCGACCGAGCCAGGCTTCGCCGCCGTCCGTGGGTACAAGATCGCCGCTGGCCAATTCCTGGTTCAGGACGACCTTGACCGGAAGGCGTCGAACGTCGTGCTGGGCGCGAAGGTCGCGCAGGCGCTGTTCGATTCGCCGCAGAACGCCGTCGGGCAGGACGTGCGGATCAGCTTCGGTCCGTTTTCTCTGAACCTTACCGTCGTCGGCGTGATGGCCGCGCGCGGCGGCAGCGGCAGCGATGACACGCAGATCGTGATCCCGCTGACCACGTTCTTGCAGCGCGTGCCGTTCGTCCGCAGCACGAACGGCAAGTCCAACGTGCAGGAGATCACGGTGAAAGTCACGGACTCCGGCAAGCTGAACCAGGCGAAGCAGGACATCCGCGCCGCGCTGCTCACGACGCACAACGGCACGGAGGACTTTACCGTCTCGACGCAGGACGACCTGCTGAGCACCGCGAACGAGGTGAGCCGCACCATGACGATCCTTCTCGGCGCGATCGCCGGCATCTCGCTGATCGTCGGCGGCATCGGCATCATGAACATCATGCTCGTCTCGGTGATCGAGCGGACGCGCGAGATCGGCATCCGCAAGGCTGTCGGCGCCGACAGCCGCATGATCCTCATGCAGTTCATCACCGAGGCCGTCATCGTCACCATGCTCGGAGGCGCGCTCGGCGTGATCGCCGGCGTCGCGGCGGCCAGGCTTGCGAACGGGCAGGACTTCGGGACGGGCTCGGTCGTATCGACGCAGGTGACGCCGCTGAGCATCGTCGTCGCATCGAGCGTGTCGGTGCTGATCGGGCTGTTCTTCGGCATCTACCCGGCGTACCAGGCGTCGCGCCTCGACCCCATCGAGGCGCTGCGAAAGGACTGAACGCGCCCCGCGTCCGCGGGCGATCCACGATTCCCGCGTGGCCGTAACAGTTTCGTCATGGGGCCGAGCCTCCGGCTTCGTTAAGCTCTTACTGGCAAATCGCAACAGTCCGGCGCCCGGTCCCTCCTGAGACCGGCCGCCGGCATCTTCTTCCGGCACAACCCGCGCCACGCTTCGGCCGCGCACCCTGGCTCGAAAGGACTCCCCCTCATGTCGATGCTCCCCCGTATCCTCGTTGGCGGCCTGCTCGCGGCGATCGTGCTCGTTGCGGTGGCGGGCGCCGGCTGGTGGTTCTTCATCCGCGAAGACGCCTCGCTCGCGACGAACGCGCCGGCCATCCCCCGCGACCTGCGGCAGACGCCGGTTGCGGCGGGAAGCCCGGCGGCCACCGCACGGACGTCGGCGGCAAGCCCGGCCGCATCGGACGGCGCGGTCACGTTCACCATCATCTCCTCCCGCTCGGAGGCCGCCTACTTCGCCGGCGAGAAGCTGGCGTCGCTGCCGCTGCCATCGACGGCGCACGGCTCGACGAAGGACATCGAGGGCTCGTTCCTCCTGGCGCCGGACCTCTCGCTCGACCCGTCGCAGCCATCGAAGTTCACGGTGAAGCTGACGACGCTCAAGAGCGACGAGGACATGCGCGACCGCCGCGTCCAGAACCAGGCGCTCGAGACCAGCACCTACCCCACGGCCACGTTCACGGCGACGAAGGTCACAGGCTACGACCCGGGCAAGCCGGAAGGCGAGGAGCAGACGCTGCAACTCACCGGCATGATGGACCTGCACGGCGTCCAGAAGGAGCTGACGTGGGACGTGAAGGCCCGGCGGGAAGGCAACGTCATCACGGCGCTCGCGACCGTGAACTTCAAATACGCCGACTTCAACATCCCGCAGCTCAACATCGCCGGGTTCGTGTCGGCACAGGACAACGTGACGTTGCAGGTGCGGATCGTGGCGCAGGCGGGCTAGGCGCCGTGGCTACACCGCCGCGTACGGCGGCGCCGGGTCGTACTCCATGAAGCGCTGCACCTTGCGCGCGTCCTCGGGCGACTTCAGCAGCCCCACGACGTAGAGCGCCATATCGATCCCCGCCGATACGCCCGCGGCCGTCACGACGTTGCCGTCGTGCACCCAGCGCTCCTCGACGACGTTGACGTTGCCGAGCTCGCGCAGCTCCTTGCGCGCCCCCCAGTGCGTCGCCGCGCGCCGTCCGGCCAGGAAGCCCGCCCGGTGCAGCAGCATCGCGCCCGTGCACACCGACGTCACGTACCGCGCCCCCTCGCCCGCGCGCTTGATGTAACCGATGAGCGCCGCGTCGTCCATGCCGGGGCGCGTGCCGAAGCCGCCCGGCACGACCACCAGGTCCGGCGGCGGCGCATCGGCGAACTTGTAGTCACTCTGCACGCGCATGCCGAGCGCGCCGCGCACGACGGGCTCGGCCGCGACGGTGTAGGGGCGCCAGTCCGTGTCGATGTACTTGGCCGCCATGCCGAACACCTCGTACGGCCCGGCGAAGTCCAGCTCCTCGAACTCGGGGAACAGCACGAAGGCGATGTTGAAGGTCACGCGAGGCCTCCTCTCGGAATGGCGCAACCTAACACACGCACGTCGGCGGCGGCCGGAAGGCGGGCGCCATGCCACGCGCCTGCATCGAGTACGCAGGCGCGTGGCGATAGCGCGGCATTCCGGCTACAGGCCCTTCGCGGCGACGGCGGTCGCCGCTTCGCGCGAGCGGCCGCCCGCGATCTGGAACGAGATCGGCGCCGACGGCGGGTGGAACTGCGCGGCACGCACGTCCCGCGCCAGCCGCTCCAGCGGCGACTTGCGGAAGTACGCGCGGCCGCCCGCGATCTCCACCGCCTTGTCCACGACCTTGATCGCCTGCGTCGTGACGACCTGCTTGCACAGGATCGCCTTCGAGAGCGCAGCTTGCAGGTCCGCCGGGAATGCGTCGAGCTCCTGCGTCACCTGGTCGCGCACCGAGCGCGCGATCAGCAGGTCGCACTCCATCTCGCCGATGAGCACGTCGGTCAGCACCTGATCCCGATTGCTGCTGTTGATCCCCGTGCCGAGCGCGCGGTACGCCTCGTCGCGCGCCTCCTCGGCGATGCCGAGGTACACGCCCGAAACGAGCGCCAGGAACCAGCGGCCGACGTTCGCGATACCGGGGTGCCGCAGCGGCTCGCCAGCCGGAAGCCGCGCGCCAACCGCGGCCTCGGGCACCTGCACGTCCTTCAACACGATGTCGTGGCTCGCCGTGGCGCGCATGCCCGTCGTGTCCCACGTCTCGACGACGCTGAGCCCCTCCATCTGGCGGCCGACGCCCACGATGAGCAGTTCGCCCGTCTCCGTGTCGCGCGCGATCAGGCGCAGTATGTCCATGCCCGGCGCCTGCGAGCAGAAGTACTTGCGGCCGTTCAGCACGTAGCCGCCGTTGCGGCGCTCCGCCGTCGTCTGCGTCGTCCATTCGCCCGCGACGAACGATTCAGCCCCGTTCGACGCGATGACGATGCCCTCTTCGGCCACCCTCTTCAGGATCCCCTCGACCGGCGCGCCATTGCGCCAGCCGTCGGCCGTCGTGCCGATCTGGAACAGGTGCATGTTCACCGCCAGCGCCGTCGATGCGCAGCCGCGCGCCAGCGCCTGCTGCGCCCGCGACATCTCCGCCAGCCCCGCCCCAAAGCCCCCGAGTTCCTCCGGCACCGGCGCGCTCAGGTAGCCCGCCTCGCGCATGCGCCGGTAGTTCTCGGCCGGGAACGCCCCCGTCCGGTCCGACTCGGCGGCGGTCGCCCTGAACTCTTCCGCCAACTCCTTCGCAATGGCCACGACGTTAGTCATGGAAGCACCCCTTTCATCGATTCCTTCCGCACGGCGCGCCCGATGGCGCCGTCTCCGATAGTCGCAGTGTCGCCGAAGCGCCGCGGCGGCGATTCGTGGAAACCACGGAGATCCTTGTGCCGGCGGTACGGAACTCTTGAGTCGGAGCGTCCTGGCGGAAGAGCGAATCCGGCGCGCTCCGTGAATTTTGTTGGTGGCGAACTGTGCGGATCGATTCGGTACCGGGCGGGCTGGAAAGCCCGCCCTACGAGGCGCATGCACCACGGCTGCAAGAGTGGGTGTGGCTCGCGGCGCCCTGCTTCAGCAGGGTGCTGAAAAACGATTCTTGTTCTCGTGGCGCGGGCTTTCAGCCCGCGTTCGTAGATGCAACTCGCCGCTCCGTATCGACGTTTAGCAGGGTGATGAAGAACCGCCCTTGTTCTCGTGGCGCGGGCTGAAAGCCCGCGTTCGCAGATTCAGATCGCCGCTACGTATTTGACGTCCAAACGCCGGCCGGTGACTTTTTCAACACCCTGTTAGACGCCGTCAGGCGACTTTTTCAGCAGCCTGCTAGTGCTGGCCGATGCTCGGCAGCGGGACGCTGGGGTCGACGTTGTGGACGACCAGGCCGACGCTCTCCAGCCAGCGGTCGTAGCCGGGAACGAGGCTGCTCGGCAGCGGCGAGAACTCCAGCCGCACCCTGCTCCCCTGCCCCGACCGCGTGATGTCCACCTCGGCGATGAACGGCAGCCCGCCGCCCGATGCGTCGCGCGCGCTGCGCAGGCGCACGTTCTGGCCGTCGTCGCTCGCATCGACGATCCGCCACGTGCCGTCGTCCAGCTTCTGGCGCATCAGCCCGGCGACGTCGCTGGTCGGGCCCAGACGTCTCCCACTCCACGCGGTACGGCAGGTGCGTGCCCGCACCGGCGCCCTGCACCTTCGACGCGGGAGGCACCGGGAAGTCGGAGGGCAGCGCCTCCAGCACCTTGCCGCGCGCGAAGTACGCGTCGTGGCTGAACGGCCCGCTGCCGCTCACCCACGCGCCGCCGCCGTATCCGGCCGACACGCCGATGACCGCGGCCGCGGCCAGCACGCCCGCGCGCCGCAGCGTCGGCACCGCCAGCCGCGGCCGGCGCGGCGCCGCCGCGGGATCGCCGGCCTCGTCCGGACGCGGCGCCTGCCTGCGGCCCGCGATCGCCAGCGTGAACAACGCGGCGAGCGCCGCCGGCTGGATCCAGTACAGCCCGCGCGTCGACGGCGGCCGGAAGCGGTCGACCGGGATCGGGAACGGCGTCGCGTTCTGCGTGGCCGCCGCGGCCAGCGCCACCCCGGCGATGATCAGCGGCACCAGGTAGCGAGGCCGCAGGTCGGACCGCAGCAGCAGCACCCCGGCAATCGCGATCATGCTCCAGTTGTAGAACGTCGCATGCGGCGTCAGCAGCAGCATGCCCAGCACCGTCGCCGCTTTCGCCACCGATGGCGTGCACTTCCACCATGCCAGCAGCATGCCGGCCAGGCTCAACGCCAGCAGGTCAGCCGCGAGGAGCGGGTTCGGTTCGAGGCCCGCGCTCACGAGAAAGCCGTACCACGAGTACTGCCATCCCTGCACGTACATCTGGTCCTGCTGGCCCACCGTCAGGTTATTGGCGATGTATCCGACCGCCTCGAAGTAGTAACGGCCCGCGTACGGCACGACGTCCGGCCCCATGCGGATGGCGGCCGCGGCGATGCCGGCCGCGCCCAGCCCCATCAGCGTGCCGGCCGACGTGGCCAGCGCACGCCAGTTGCGCGTCCACATGAGGTACAGCAGCGGCACCGGCAGGTACTGCGGCTTCAGCGCCAGCATGCCCAGCAGCAGCCCGGCCAGCAGCGGCTTTCGGTCGGCGAGCATCAGCCCGGCGAGCAGGACGAACGCCAGCACTTCGGTGAAGTGGCCGACGCGGATCGCCCAGTGCGTCTGCGGCAGCGCCAGCACCCCCAGCGCAACCGCGACCTTCGCCGGCATGCTCTGGACGGAGCGCTGCGCGATGAACGCCACGCCGAGCAAGGCCGCGACATTCACGCCGGTGTAGATCATGAACGCGACACGCATGCTGAAGCTCGCGAGCGGGTGCATCAGGATCGCCAGGCCGGGGCTGTACGTGGCGTTGAGGCCGTATGCCTGCCCTTGCCGGTAGAAGATGGGGAAGTCGCCGTAGCCGGCGGTGTCGGGCCGGAACCAAACGTCGAACGTGTCCGGCAGCCACGCGACCAGCGCCATCAGCTCGATGCCGATCGCCGCGAACAGCAGGAACTCCGGCACGATGCGCCGGATCCGCGCGACGGCGATGCTGTCGGTGCGCGAGAGGGCTGCGGCGAACGACGCCATGTGCGGGTAGCCTCCTGCCCGGCATCGCTCCACCCGTCCCGATGCCGTCCCGCAGGATTCTCGTCCCCGCGCACCCGGGCTCCCGATAGGCACTCCCCCGACGGACGCGCGTCAATCCCCTCGGACGAAGCGAGTGTGGGAACAGGTAGGGACGAAGTCTCCCGCCCTAGGGTTTCGTTGGACACCTGATTGGGGCACGATGCCCCGTAGCAGGAGGTGTCCATGACGAAGACGACGAACGGTGCACGACGTGGTGAGGAGGAGCGCGGCCGCTTCTCGTCGCGGCGGAAGACGGAGGCGGTGCTGCGCCTGCTGCGCGGCGAGGAGCTCGATGTCCTCTCCCGCGAGCTCGGTGTCACGGGCGCCGCACTGGCCCAGTGGCGGGAGCGCTTCCTGCTCGCCGGGCAGGACGCGCTGAAGAGCCGCCTCGCGGATGCGCGCGACGAGGACGTGCGGCGCCTGCAGGCGAAGATCGGCGCCATCACGATGGAGAACGAGCTGATCCGCGAGCGCTGTCACGCGCTGGAGGGCGGACGCCCTTTGGCCCCACGGAGGTCGAGGTCATGAGTCAGGCCGCCTCGCCTTCCGCCGATCGCCCCTACGGCCTGGCTCGCGTCTGCCGTGTTTGGGAGCGCGCACGCTCCACCGTCTATGCGCGCCGGCACCTGTTGCCGCACGCACCACACAAGCGTGGTCCGAAGACGGCGTGGACGGACGCCGCGCTCACCGAGGAGATCCGCCTGGTCCTCGCCCGCTCGCCCTTCCTCGGCGAGGGTCATCGCAAGGTGTGGGCGCGCCTGCGCCTGGCCGGCGTGCGCACGTCGAAGGCGCGCGTGCTGCGCTGCATGCGGGAGGCCGGGCTCCTCGCGCCGGGCCGCATCGGGCGCGCGCACGGGCCCAAGGCGCACGACCGGACGATCGTGCCGGACCGCCCGGACGTGATGTGGGGGACGGACGCCACGGCCTGCTTCACCACACGCGAGGGCACGGCGACGGTCTTCATCGCCGTCGACCACTTCACGGCTGAATGCGTGGGCATCCACGCCGCGCGGCCAGGGACGCGCTTCGAGGCGCTCGATCCGCTACGCCAGGGGCTGCGCGCGCACTTCGGTGACTACCACGCAGCCGTGGCGCCAGGGCTCACCGTCCGTCACGATCACGGCAGCCAATACATGAGCGACCACTTCCAGGACGAGCTGCGCTTCCTCGGCATCACGTCGAGCCCGTCCTTCGTCCGGGAGCCGCAGGGAAACGGCTGCGCCGAGCGCTTCATCCGCACCCTCAAGGAGCAGCTCTTGTGGGTGGAGACCTTCGCCACGGTCGAGGAGCTGCGCCTGGCGCTCCTCTCCTTCAAGGAACGCTACAACCGCGCCTGGCTGATCGAGCGGCACGCGTATCGCTCGCCCGCCCAGGTCCGCGCCGCCTGGGCCGCTACCGCCGAGGTCGCGGCATGATTACCATCAACGAAGTGTCCAGCAATTCCGGCGCGGTACAGAAGCTTCAGCTCCGTCCGGACGGCGTCTGGGACGGAGCTAAAGCAATACGGGGCGACCACACAGCGCGTTCGGCGGCCAACCACCCGTGCGCGACTCCCGGTGTAAACCATGTCCTGAGACACGACACGTAGGGACGAAGCTTCAGCTCCGTCGGGACAGTGTTAGGGACGGAGCTAAAGCTTCGTCCCTACGTCCTCGGTTGCCCTCTGTTGTCTGTTGTCTGTTGTCTGTTGTCTGTTGTCTGTTCTCTGTTGTCTGTTGTCTGTTGTCTGTTGTCTGTTGTCTGTTGTCTGTTGTCGCGCGCAGCGGCGCGCTACGCCGCGCGCCGCACCGCCGTCACCTGCAGCTTGTTGCCCCAGCGGCCGGCGACGGCATCGGCCAGCGACACGGCCGCACGATACGCCTCGCGCGCCAGCGGCCGCGACGCCAGCCGCATGATGCGGCCCGGCTCGTGCTTGTAGTACATCAGGTAGCGGCTCGCGACGACGTCGAACCCGTCCGGCGCCAGCTCGCGCGCGACGTCTTCCGGCCGCAGCCGCGCGACGCGGTTGCCCGCGTCCTCCCACGCCTGCGACATGCCGAGGCGCACCATCACCGCCGTCCCCAGCGCATCGGCCGGCTCGTTGACGCTCACCGCCCGCCGCGCCACGCGCGCCAGCTCGCGCACGCCGGCCGCCGGGTCCGCAAGGTGATGCAGCCCGTCGTGCACGTAGCCGATGTCCGCCGCGCCCGCGCGCACCGGCAGGTGCTCGACGTCGCCCACTACCGCGAGGTAGTCGAGGCCGTACCGTTGCGCCCGCTGCCGCGCCCGCTGCGCGCACCCCTCCGAGATGTCCACGGCGATGACGCGCGCACCCTCACGCACGAGCATTTCCGCATCCATCCCGCTGCCGCAGCACGCGTCGACGACGACCGCCCCTTGCAGCGGCGGCAGATGCACGATGCTGCGCCGGAACTTCCGCTGGATCAGCCAGCGATACGCCTCCGGCGCGCCGTTCGGGCGGCTGATCTCGAACTCCTCGGCGACGCCGCGGTCAAAGTAGTCCGCCTGCCGGTGCTTGTGCTCGTGTATGTGGTCGATCTCGTCGTGCACGTGCGCGGCGTCGAAACCGGACGGCAGCAGGATCGGGATGCCGCCGCGCACGGGGTACGACGCGCCGCACAGGCTGCACCGCACCTCGCCGTTGACCATCGCCGGATCGAGCCCGATTAGCTCGCCGTCGCGGCAATCCGGGCAGACGAGCAGCCGCGGCAGGCCGTCGTGCGCCATCTCCCGCTCCATCATGCCGCCACCGCCGCCGGCATCTCCGCGCGTTCCGCGTACAGGTAGATTGCCGCGTCGGGCGTCGATGACGGCCGCAGCCGCAGACTGAATCCGAGGCCGCGCAGCCGCGCGCACAGCGCGTCAACGTCGCCGTACGGCGGGTGCACTTCCATGGCGATGCGTCGCACGAGCCGCAACCACGCCTGCGGCCGCTCGAACAGCGCGAACTCCGAACCTTCGATGTTGACCTTCAGCAGCGCGATCTCGCGCACGCCGTGCTCCCGCATTACCTCGTCGAGATCGACGGTGTTTTGGCTGTGCGCGCCGCCTCCGAACAGGCCGCCGGAGCCGGCGAACCCCAGCAGCGGCATCACGATGTCCGCCACGCCGTTGAGCGCGACGTTGCGCACCAGCATCTCGTGCTCGTACTCCTGTGCCTCGACCGCGAACACGCGGCCCGCGCCCATGCGCTTCGCCGCCAGCACCGAGAACGCGCCCACGTTCGCGCCGAGGTCGAGCACCACGTCGCCCGCGCCCGGAACGAACGCCGCGTCGGGCCAGTAACAGCGGCGGAGCAGGATGTCGCGGAACAGGCCGAAGTTGACGCGTTCCCAGTGCGTCCACTGGCCGGCGGCACGCACCGGCGGGTGTATCGCCGACATGCGCTCGTTGACCGCGCCCAGCGTGCCCGTGCGCACGATGGAGGGAGCGGTCAGCACGGTCCACCACGCCATCTTCGCCGCGACGCCGGTGCCGCATGCATCGCGCACGAACGCCAGGTAGCGCGGCATCTCCGCGAGTTGCGCCAGCTTCGCCGTCAGCTTCTTCATGTGGCCTCCGCCTCGCCGCGCTTCCGCGCCGTCACGATGAAGTGCGCCGACAGGCCCGGCAGCCGGTCTCCAAGCGTCGCGAACACCTCGAACAGCCTCGAGCGCTGCACGCCGGCGAGCACGTGTGAGCCTTGCACGCGCTCGATGTCGAACCGCCGCGCGATCTTCTCGTGGAGGTCCTCCCACACGAACATCCGCACGTGGTAGTCCGCATACGCGAACTTCGGCGTCTTGCCCAGCAGCATGCGCAGGCGATTGACCCCGAACAGCAAGTTGGGCGTCGTCAGGATCAGCGTTCCCCCAGGCTTGAGCACCGACGCGCAGTGCGAAAGGAACGCGTCCGTCTCGACCACGTGCTCGATGACTTCCGCCGCGATCACGAGATCGAACTCCGGCTCAAACGGAAACGGCAGCCCCGCGTCGTGCCGCACGATATACGCCGCCTCCTGCGGCATGATGTCGATGCCGGCCGCCGACCAGCCGCGCTCCCGCAGCCGTTCCAGGTAGCGGCCGTCCAGGCAGCCCACCTCCAGCACGCGCCCGGGCGGCATCGCGCGGACGGTGCGGTCGATCTTCCGGTACAGCGAGTGCTGCTCCAGCGGCACCGCTCGCGTGAGGCCGTGGTACCGTCCCGCGATCTCGGCCGTCATCGCTGCGCCTCCATCTGCGCCGGCGCGGGCGCGTGCTGTGCCTGCGCCGCAAGCTTCCGCTCCATCAACTTCGCATCGATCAGGAACTCGTACATCGCGATCAACGAGCAGAACAGCAGCCCGCGCCGCCCGTCGAGGAAGCCGCGCTTCACGACGTACATCCAGGCGAAGCGCGCCAGCGGCCGCATCGGCACGCGGAACCAGACGCGGTCCTTCAGCGCGCGCCGCCGCTCCGCCCACGAGCCCCTGAACGAGCCGCGCTTGCGGTCCGCCGCCGGGCTGACGATCTCCGCCGCCTCCAGGTCGGAGTAGCGGTTGTGCCGCTCGACGAACGCCGACAGCCCCTTGAGGTTCTCGTGCATGATCGCCGCGCGCAGCGGCCGCGCCGGCCCGTCGACGATCATGTGCTCGTGCACCTGCACGTTCTCGCAGCGCGCCCCGCGGCGCTGGAACAGCCGCAACTGGTAGTCCGGATACCACCACGCGTGCTTCAGCTCCTTGCCGAGAAACACGTACCGCCGCGCGACGTACCAGCCGGCGACGTCCGGGTCTTCGATCGCCGCGCGCATCTCCGCGATTGCGTCGTCCGTCAGGTACTCGTCGGCATCGAGGAACAGCACCCACTCGGTCGCGATGTCGAGATGGTCGAGCGCCCAGTTCTTCTGCCCCGCGTGGCCCTCCCACGCGTGTTGCACCACCGTCGCGCCGTGCGTGGCCGCGATCTCGCGCGTGCCGTCGTCGCTGCCGCAGTCGACGACGAACACCGGCCCGAGCGCGCGCGCCGAATCGACGCAGCGCGCGATGTGCAGCGCCTCGTCGCGTGTCGGGATGATCACCGTGATGCCGTCGCCGCTCATGCCGCCACCTTCTCGTACATCTCCGCGAGGCGCGGGGCGACGGCCGCCCAGTCGTAGCGGCGCGCGAACTCGCGGCCCGCCGCGCCCAGCGCCTCGCGCCGCGCACGGTCGCGCAGCAGCGCGGCGATGTCCGCCGCGAAGCGCCTCCGCCGTCAGCTCGCTGACCACGCCCGCGCCCGCCGCCGCGATCTCCGGTGCGATGTTCACGTTCGGCGACACGATGACCGCGCGGCCCGCCGCCAGCGCCTCCGCCGCCGCGATGCCGAAGTTCTCGCTGTGCGATGGCAGCACCCACACCGCGGCCGCCGCCAGCGCCGCCAGCTGGTCGCGGCCGCGCAGCATGCCGGTGAACGTCACTGCGCCCGCGACGCCCTCTCGCGACGCCAGCGCCCGCAGCGACGGCGTGAGCCCCTCGTCGTCCGGGCCGGCGATCGCCAGGCGCGCATCCGGCGCGTCGCGGCGCACGATGGCGAACGCGCGGACCAGCACGTCGAGCCCCTTCTTGTGCGACAGCCGGCCCAGGTACATCACCACCGGCCCCTCGTGCCCGCCCAGGTGCGCGCGCCGGAACTCTTCGGCCGGCGGCAGGTCCTGGAACTCAGCCCAGCGGATGCCGTTCGGCACCACCGCGCGCGGCACGTCCGGCGCGACGTCGTCGATCAGGCGCGCCTCCTCGTCCGAGGTCACGTGCAGCGCCGCCGCGCCTTCCAGCAGCCGCCGCTGCCAGAGCACGCCGGCGATCGCCTTGACCGGCCGGCTTCGCGCGCGCAGGTACGGGTCGAGCGCGCCTCTCGGCGACACGACGTACGGCACGCCCGCGTGACGTGCGCCCGCGGTACGCCGCGAACTGCGGGAACAGGAACAGCGAGTGGATGTGCACGACGTCGTACCGCCGCGCCTCCTCAGCGAGCGCTCGATACAGCGCAGGCGAAAACGCCAGCCGCCGCGGCCAGCGCGCCGGGAACAGCCGCACGTCGAGCGACTCGACGCCGTCCGGCAGATCGCTGGCGCGCGCACGTGCGTGCGTCCGCGCCGACGCCGCCTCGGCCATGTCGGTCGCGAAGATCGTCGTCTCGACGCCGCAGCGCTCGCAGCGCCAGCGACGACTCGACGACCGCCACCGGCGGCCCGCCCGTGCGCGCGGCGAGGTTCGGGATCACGTGCAGCACCTTCATGCCGCCACCTCGTGCGCGATGCTGCGGTAGATCGCGTCGAGCCTCCGCGCGCGCCCGTCCCACGTCATGTCTTGCAGATCGACGTGCGCGCCGCGCGGCGCTCGCAGCGCGTCGACGATCGCGCGCGCGAACGCATCGTCCTCCGGCGGCGCGACGAACACGCGGCCGCTCGCCTCGATCGACGGCTCCGTCTCCATCTCCGTCGTCCAGACGGCGTTGCAGCCCATCGCCAGCGCCTCGTACGGCGCGATGTTGAAGTCGGCCATCGCCGGCGCGGCGAAGACGTGCGCGCGCGCGTACTCGTCCCACAGCCGCTTCTCCGGCACGTAGCCGAGGAACCGCACCCGCTCGTCGATGCGCAGCGTATGCGCAAGCACTTGCAGCCGCTCGCTCTCCGGCCCCTTGCCGGCGATAACGAGCGTGGCGGCCGGCACGTCGCGCAGCACGCGCGCGAACGCGCGCAGCAGCAGGTCGACGCGTTTCACCGCCTCGAGCCGGCAGACGCTCAGCACGACGGGCGCCCGCGCCGCGCTGCGGCGAAATGCTGCTTTCGAGCAGCGACGCCGGCAGGCAGCCGCGCACGACCGTGGCCTCGACGCCGTGCAGCAGCCGCAGCTCGCGCACCGTGCGCTGCGACGGCACGATCACGGCCGCGGCGTCACGCAACGCTCGATGCTTCAGCGCCGTCCGCAGCTCCGCCACGGCGCGGCGCCGCAGCCCCGGCCGCGGCATCGACGCAAAGCCAGCGTACCCCGCCGCGCCGTCGCGGATGCGCGGAAACGCGCGCCGGTAGCGGCCCGAGGCCATGTACGGGTTCGCCGCCGTGCCGATGTAGAACGGCGGGCTGTTGTGATACTGCACGTACGGCACGCCCGTGCCGCGCGTCGCCAGCCACGTCAGTTCGGGGCTCGTGTGGCTCACGAGCACGTCCGGCCGCAACCGGCGCAGCGCCGCGCGCAGCGCGACGATCTGCCCGAGCACGCCGCCGCGGCCGCGCAGCACGGTGATGTCCGCCGCGCTCACGCCGTCGACGAAGAGCGCGTCGGCAGACAGCCGGAACGTCAGCGCGGTCACGTCGTGGCCGAGCGCCCGCAGCGAACGCGACCTCCTCCAGGAACTGCCGCTCCGCGCCACCGGCCGTCACCAGCGGCGTGCACAGCATCGCGATGCGCAACTTCGTCGCCGCGGCGGCCTGGCCCGGCCGTGCGTCCAGCATCGTCATGCGGCCCTCGCGATCACGAACGCGTTCCAGCTCCGTTCATCGGGCTCGCGCTCCGGCGCGTCGAAGTCGCCCAGCGCCAGCAGCTCGAAGCCCGACGCGCTCGAGCATCAGCTCCAGTTCCATCGGGAAGAAGTAGCGCACGACGTGCGTCTCCTCGGCGACGTTCACCGCGCGCGCTCCCTCGCTCCGGGACAGCATGTAGTGGACGCGGCAGAGGTGGCGCCGCACGTCGAGCTCGCTCGTCACGGCGCGCGTCAGCGGCCCGCCCGGCGTCTCGACGATGCGGGAGCGGCGGCCAGGCGGGTCGGCGAGCACGCCCGGGCCGTACCAGGCGTCGAACGCCAGCAGACCGCCTGGACGCAGGTGACGGTGCACGTTGCTGAACGTCGCGAGCACGTCGCCGTTCGCGTGCTGGTAGCCGAGCACGGCGAACATCAGCAGCGCGGCGTCGAACGGACCGCCCGGCGTCGACCGACCGCACGTCGCCCTCGACGCCAGTCGACGCTCACGCCGGCGTCCGCGCCCTTCGCGCGCGCCCGCCGCAGCATCTCCGGCGCCAGGTCGACGCCGGTCACTGTCGTAGCCGCGCCGCGCCAGCCGCAGCGCGTGGTTGCCGGTGCCGCAGCCCAGGTCGAGCACCGAACGCACCGGCCGCGTCTCGAAGCCGCGGAACGCGCGCTCGATCGCGTCGCACTCGCGTGTCGTAGTCCTTCTCCGCGTAGAACGCGTCGTACGCGCTCGCGTATGCCGCGCCGAACACCGCCGTCACGATGCCGCCTCCTCGCGCACGATGCGTGCGACGCGTATCGATCTGCTCGTCGGTCAGCGTCAGCCCGGACGGCAGGTACAGCCCCTGCCGCGCGATCCGCTCCGTCGACCGGATAGCGCTCGCCGGCGAACAGCCCCCGCTCCAGCAGCGCCGGCTGCTCGTGCATGCCCAGGAAGAACGGCCGCGTATCGACGCCGCGTCGCCGCAGCTGTCGCCGCGAACGCCGCCGCATCGATGCCCTGCCGCTCGTCGAGCACGATCCCGTACATCCAGTAGACGTTGCGTGGCCCACGGCTCCTCGACCGGCAACGTGACGCCGTCGATGCCGGCCAGCAGCCGCGTGTAGCGCCGCCCGATCGACGCGCTTGCGCTCGACGCGCGCGTCGATCTCCTCGACCTGCGCCAGGCCGATCGCAGCCTGCACCGCCGTCATGCGGTAGTTCGCCGCCAATTCCGTGTGCATGGAAGCGGCGCTCCGGCCGGAACGCCAGGTTGCGGTAGCTCCGCGCCCGCGCGGCGATCGCCGCATCGTTCGTGACGAGCATGCCGCCTTCGCCCGTCGTCAGGATCTTGTTCGCGTAGAAGCTGAAGCAGCCGATGTCGCCCAGGCCGCCCGCGCGCGCGCCGCGATACTCCGCGCCGTGCGCCTCCGCCGCGTCCTCGATGATCTTCAGTCCGTGTTCGCGCGCCAGCGCGCGCAGCGGCGCCATGTCGACGGGATGGCCGTAGATGTGCACGGCCATGATCGCCCGCGTGCGCGGCGTGATCCGTCCCGCCACCTGCCGCACGTCCATGCACCACGTGCGCTCGTCCGCATCCACCAGCACCGGCACGCCGCCCGCCGCGATGATCGCGTGGGCGCAACTGATGATCGTGAACGCCGGCATGATCACTTCGTCGCCGGGTTGCAGCCGCAACGCATCGACCGCCGCGAACAGCGCCGCGGTGCCGCTGCTCATCGCCACGCCGTGCTCGACGCCGCAGTACGCAGCCCACGCCTGCTCGAACTTCGCGACGTACGGCCCCTCGGACGAGATCCAGCCCGTGCGCATGCAGTCGAGCACGTACGCGGCCTCGCGCTCGCCGACCAGCGGCTCGTTGACGGGGATGAACGACTGCGCGGCTTCCTGCTCGACCGTCACGCGGCCTCTCCTTCGATCAGCGGCTGTTCCAGCCGGAACGTGTCCGACTCGTATTCACGGCCGCCGCGCGGACCGCGCGTCATCACGACCATCGTCGTGTCCTCCAGCGCCTCGAGCGCGTGCGCCTCGTGCGGCCCCGTGCCCAGCACGTCGCCCGCGCGCACCTCGCCGGTCCGCATCGGTCCCTCGCCCGCCCGCACCGCGTACGCCAGCGCGCCGCTGACGATGTACAGCCACTGGTGCGTCTCGCGGTGCACGTGGTTGCCGCGCACGGCGCCCCTCGCCGTCGCGATCATCGTCACGTGCTCGATCGTCTCGCCTTCCAGGATGTCCGCGATCGAGCCGCGCCCGTCTTCGAATGCGTTGTCGATGTGCTTGACGATCATGCCGCAATCACCTTCGCTTCACTGCCCACCACCCGTGGCTCCGGAATCGGGATGATGAACTGGCCTCCCGCCGCGCGATACTCGCGCAGGTTCTCCATGATCTCCTCCGCGAAGTTCCACGCGAGCAGAAGCGCGTAGTCCGGCCGTTGTGCCATCAGCTCCGCATCGGGCACGACCGGGATGTGCGTGCCCGGCGTGTAGCGGCCGATCTTCAGCCGCGACTTCTCCGTCACGAAGTCCAGCGTCTCCGTACCGATGCGGCCGTAGTTGAGCAGCGTCATGCCCTTCGCCGGCGCGCTCACGCCGGCGATGCGCTTGCCGCGCGCGCGCAGGTCGCGCAGCAGCTCCGTCAACTGCGCGCCGGTTGTCGCTCACCTGCCCGGCGAAGCGCCGCAGCCGCCGCACGTCGTGCGCGCCCTCGCGCTCCTCCCGCTCCAGGAAGCCGCGCGATGACGCGCTCGTCCGGGACGCGCACGCCGCGGTCGACGAAGATGCGGAACGAGCCGCCGTGGATGTCCACCTCCTTGATGTCGAAGATGCGCATCCCGAAGCGCGCGAAGAACGGCGCCAGCGGCTTCACCGAGACGTACGACAGGTGCTCGTGGTAGATCGTGTCGTACTCCAGGCTCGTGAGCAGGTTCACGAAGTACGGCACTTCGAAGATGAACATGCCGTCGCGGCGCCATCAGCGCGTCGACGGCGCGCACGAACGTGTCCAGGTCGTCGACGTGCGCGAACACGTTGGTCCCGCAGATCGCCGATCGCCTGGCCGTGCTCGCGCACGATGCGGCTCACGACGGCCGGCCCGAAGAAGTCGGCGATCGTCGGGATGCCTCGCTCGTTGGCGATCGCGGCGATGTTGCGCGCCGGGTCGACGCCCAGCACGCGCGTGCCTTCGTCGGCGAAGCCCGACAGCAGCACGCCGACGTTGCTGCCGATGTCCACCACCAGGTCATCGGCCCCCGAGCTCGTAGCGCCGGGCGACGCTCGCCGCGAACGCGCGGAAGTGGCGCCGGCCCGCCTGCGTCGTCGAGGCCTCGTACGGGTATTCGTCCTGGTACAGGATCTCCGGCGCGACGACGTAGCCGAGCTGCGACAGCCCGCAGCGCATGCATACGCAGCACCTCCAGCGGGAAATGCACTGACGGGCTCGCCGAGCTGGTCGGCGCGCCGGAACTGGTCTGCCGGCGGCGTGTGGCCCAGATCGAGATAGCGCTCCAGGTCGCGTGCCGCCGCACATGCGGCAAGCCGTCACGCGGCGGCCCATGCTCTGCGTTATGTCGTGCATCGCTTCCCTCTCTCGCCTACGCGGCCGCGCGCGCAGCCGTCGCGGCCACGCCCGGCGACCGCCGTGCACGCCGCGACGATGCCGTCCGCGCACGCTTCGATGCTGTATCGCGTCGACGATCTCGCGGCTGTCGTGCGCCGAACCGCGCGCGCAGGTCCGGCATCGCGACACGAGCGTCGCGATCGCGCCCGCCAGTTCCGCCGACGCTGTCGTGCGGCACGATGAACCCGTTGCGCGCCGCGCTCGACGAGGTCCGTCGCCGCAGCCGACCTTGTCCGAGACGACGACCGGCAGCCCGAAGTTCATCGCCTCGTTCACGACGAGCCCCCACGTCTCGTGCAGCTTCGACGGCAGCACGAAGAGGTCGGCGGCGGCGTACGCGGCCGGCAGTTCGCGTCTGGTTCAGGAAGCCGGCGATGCGCACGTCCGGCGTCTGGTCGCGCGCGACCGCCGCCTCCAGCTCCGGCCGCAGCGGCCCGTCGCCGGCGATCGAGCAGCCAGCACGGCTGCTGCGCCGCACGCGCGCGAACGCCTCGACGAGCATCAGCGGCTGCTTCTTCTCGATCAGCTTGCCCGCAGAACAGCACGACCGGCGCGTCGTCCGTGATGCCGAACGACGCGCGCAGCTCGCGCGCGTCGCGGCGCCAGCTCGGCCGCCGTCGCGCCGGAAGTAACTCGTTGTCGACGCAGTAGCGCGCCGGGAACAGCCGCTCCTCCGGCATGCCGTAGTGCGCGGAAGTAGCGCCGGTTCTGCTCGCCGATGTACAGCGCCGACGCCTGGCTGTAGAGCGCGCGCAGCGCGACCGCCTTGAGCGCGCGCTTGTGCGTGCGGCCGGCCGTGCAGCAGCGTCTGCTCGTCGCGGATCAGCACGCGCGTGCCGCGCGATCGCGCCGCGGCCGCCGCGAGCCACGTCGTCAGGTGCGCGTAGCCGTGCACCCACAGCACGTCGTAGCGCCCGGACGCGATCTCCCGCGCACGATGTCCCAGTTCGGACGCTTGATGAAGCGGCCGGAGATGTCGGTCCGCGCGCGCTCGGCAGCAGCCGTAGCGGTAGCCGTCCGAGCAGCGGCGTGTCCCACGTCACGCGTGCGGCCGAAGCCGGCGTCGCGGAACTCGCGCGCGGTCGCGTCGGAGTAGAAGTACACCGTCAGGTCGATCTCCGGCCGCGTGCGCCAGCTCGCGGTACAGCGGCGCGAAGTACTGGATCGGGTGCGACACGAGGTGCGCGACGCGCACCGGCTGCGTCATGCACGCCACCTCCGCATCGCTCGCGCTCGACTGCGCGCCGGCGGCGCGGTACAGCGCCGAGCAGCATCCCGGCGAACAGCCAGAAGTAGACGTTGAGCGGGTCGAGGTCGATGTACGGCCCCTTGAACAGCGCCACCGCCGTATGCACCAGCAGCGCCAGCAACGCGGCGCGCCAGCGGCACGTGCGCCGGCATCGAGCCGCCGCAGCGGCGCCGCGCAGCCGCACGCCGATCGCCGCGAACGCTGCGACGATGCTCGACGAGCCCGACGACGCCCAGCTCGAGCGCCGCCTTCGCGTACCAGTTTTCGACGTAGCGCCGCTCCGCCGCGTCGCCGTAGCGCAGCGCGGCGTTCGTGTCCCAGCCGGTGCCGTGACCGGTCGCCGTGATCCCGTCTACCAACTCGCCCCACGCGTGGCCGATCTGCTGGTACGCGTGCGCCGGCATCATCGCCGCGACGCGATAGCGGGCTCGCGCCGAGCATGCTCCCCGCCAGCGCGATGACCGCGATGGCCGCCGCCGCGTAGCCGGCGTGCCGAAGATTCGTCCCGGCCAGCACCAACGTCAGCGCGAGCATCGCGGGCGCGGCCACGTACGATGCGCGCACGCCCGAGGCGATGCACGCCAGGCCGAGCAGCACCGCGCAGAGCATCCACGCCGTCGCCCGCGTCCGCAGCGCCACCGCCATCGCCGAAGCGAAGGCGCCAGCGCGAACCCGTAGTACTGCGTCGATGCTCGTGAACGTGCTCGGCACGCGCGGAATGACGATGTGGTCCGCCGTCCGAACCGAAGGCCACGCCGCTCCACTTGAGCTGTTCGAACCACGACCCGTACATCTTCGAGAACGGGCCGAAGTCGTTGCCCACACGTAGCCGTCACCCGTGGCTCGCGTCGCCAGCAGCCACTCGACGAGCGCGATCGCTGCCGGCACCAGCCCTAAGAGCGCCGTCACGCGCAGCGCGCGCTCCAGGTCGGCCGCGGAGCGAACGTAGTGATAGCCGATGGCGAGCATCGGCACGTACGCCAGCCACACTTTCGCTCCGATGACGCCGACGGTCAGCGACGGCGCCCGCGCCACGCCCGCGACGGCCACGCGCCGCGAAGAGCGCGAGCGCCGGCAGCGCCACGCCGAGCGGCGGCAATATCGGTTCGTCCGAACGGAGCATGGCCCACCGCGAACGCCAGGTAGAGCGGCGCGACCACGAACAGGTCCCGCGCCGCGAGCCCCGGCGTCCCGGCCACGAACACCGGCAGCCCCGCGAACGGCAGCACCACGAGCAGCGCCACCACGCCGCGTCGCCAATCGAGCGAGAGCGCCACCAGCATCGCACCAGCGGCGACGAACACCGCGAGTTCCGGCCGCATCGCCATCACCACGCCCGTCAGCGCACACGCGCCGGCCGCCGTCAGCGCGACGCGCTGCGCCTGTTTCTGATCGCCTCGAAGTGCGCCGATCATGCCGACAGCGCCTCCTCGCCGATCTCGAGGCCGATCGCCTCGCGAAAGCCGCGGTGAAACGCCTCCCACGTGTATTCCAGTGAGCGCGCGCGCCCGGCCTCACCCATTCGCTGCCGCAGGCCGGGGTCGAGCAGCCGCTCGAGTTGCTCCGCGATCGCCTCGGGCGAGCGCACCGGCACGACGAAGCCGTCGATGCCGTCGCGCACGGCGTCGGCCCCCGCGTTCGGCGTCACGATCACCGGCAGCCCGCTCGCCATCGCCTCCAGCACGACCAGCGCCGATCCTTCGAGCAACGACGGCAGCACCAGCACGTCGGCGCGCCGATACAGCGCCGGCATGTCCCGCGGCCGCACGCCGCTGACGTGCCGGTACAGCCCGCCATAACGGCGAAGGCCGGTGCCGCTGCCCAGCATCGGTCCCGCGATCGTCAATTCGAACTTCTGCCCGTCGAGCAGCCGCATCGCCTCGAGCAGGTACGCGACGCCTTTGCGCTGCGTGATCGTGCCCGCGAAGAGCACGCGGAGCGGCCCTGCGCGCCGCACATCGCTGGACGGCTGGAACGCGGCCGCGTCAACGCCGTACGGGACGACGTGCACGCGCCGCGCATCGACCGCCCCCTCGAACGACTGCGCGGCAAAGCGCGACCCCACGATGATCGCGCCGGCGAGTTGCGCCTCGGCGGCCATGCGGTCGAGATGCCGCGCGGGCACGCCGGCGCCGTGCATGCTGTCGGCGAAATCGGGCCAGAGCCGCGCTTCCTCGCGCAGGATCTCTTCCCCGTACTCCGTGCGCGCGATCGGATAATCGAGCACCGTCCGCGCGCCGAGCGCCCGCGCCCGGCCGAACGTCTCGAGACACGCGCCGTATTGGCCGATCACCGTCGCCCCGGCTGGCAACATGCGCGCCGCCGCACGGTCCGCGGCGACGTTCCGCCGCCGTAGCAACGCGTCGTTCATCGACTGCACGCCGGCGCGCGTGAGCACCTGCCGCGCGCCTTCGCATGGCGCGCCCACGCTACGCGACCGAGACGCCAGCCGCTCCGGCAGCAACCGCCGCTCGATCGCGCGGCCGGCGACCGGCAGCCCCCGCAGCCGGCTCTGCTGGCTCAAGGCGAACGGCGTGCAGTACGTCTCGACCTCATCGGCGACGGCAATCGCCATCTGCCGCGTCGTCGGCAGGAAGCCGGCATCGACCACGAAGAACCGTTCGCTCATCGCTCGCCGCCCTCCGGCCGAGCGCGCTTCTCGCACAACAGGAGCAAGCGATGCGCGTGGCCGGCCAGGTCGTGCGACCACGCCGGCCGCCGCCGGTTATCGGCGAGCACGCGAAAGCCCGCACGCTCGACCATCGCCATCAGATCGCCCGCGCGAAAGCGGAACGGATGCGCCCGCACGCCGATGCTGTCCGGGGAGCGCCGCTTCACCCATGCGTGGAAGCGCACCAGGCTGGCCACCGACACGGTGTCGCATCCAAGCAGCATGACGCCGCCCGGGCGCAGCACGCGCGCCATCTCTTCCAACATGCCCGCCGGGTTGTGGACGTGGTCGAGCACGTTGTAACAGACCGCCAGCCCGAAGCGGTCAGCCTCCAGCCCCGTCTCTTCGCCCTTCGCCTTCGTGTGCACGTAGTTGCCCGCATGGCACGACGCCACCGTGGCCGTGAGTGGCGCCGGCATCCGCAGCGCATCCGCTCTTAGCAGCGGCAGCGGTTCCACGCCGACGAGCGTGTGACGCTCCGCGCCTGGCAGGAAGTGGACGCAACCGACGCCGAGCGGGCCGATCCCGACCTCGATCCAGTCGCCGGGCGGCAGACCGTCGCTCAGGCGCTGCTCCACCCACGCCGCCGCGTAGACTTTCTCGGCCAGCGTGCGCGCGAACTCCGCGCCATCGGACAGCAGGTCGTCCCAGTAGTCCTGCTCTGCCCGCTGCGCCTCGTGCCATCGCTCGATGGAAACGCCGGCACTCATGGCTCACCAGCTTTCACCGCACGCTCGACACCGCGACCACCCGGCGCGACGAACCGCACGAACCGGCGCACGTCATGGCCGTCGATGAAGAGCAACGAAGCAGCCGGCACGTCCAGCGCTTTCGCGATGCGTTGCAACATCCAGCCGGTGCTCACGCTGTACGCCAGCAGCGAGACGGCCGCCGCGCCCATGATCCCGAAGGGCGGCAGCAGTAGCGCCAGCCCGCCGGCCGTAACGGCCAGCGCCAGGAACTCCGGCACGCCCGCATCCAGCGGCCGGCCGAGCGCCCGCAACGACGCGCCCAGCACGCGGTTCGTGCTCAGCACCACGGCGGCAACGATCAGCACGCGCGCGACGTTCGCGGCGTCCATGTACGGGTCCTTGAAGAAGAAGCGGATCAGCTCCGGCGCGACGACGATCAGCGGCACGGACACCGCGACCGACCCCGCCAGCGCCAGACGCACGAAGTTGCGTACGCTGGCGCGCCGCGCCTCGTCGTCGTCCATCCGCGCCACGACGGGGAACGCCGCCGTCGCCACAGACTGGCCGACGAGGTTCGTCAGCGACGTCATCGTCACGGCCGTGACGTACAGCCCGAGCTGGATCGGCGCGAGCACGACCGAGATCACGAGCTGGTCCAGCCGCTCGTTCATCATCCACGTGACGCTGCCCGTGTGGCTCTGCAGGCCGAACGTCAGGAGCTTGCGCGACAGCCTCGCGTTGAACCGCAGCGACGTCAACACCATCGGCGCGACCATCACAACCGCCAGTATCCCCGTCAGCAGCGTCGCGCCCAGGTACACGGCCGCCGCGTTCCGCACGGTCAGGTCATCGACGAGCCGCAGCGCCAGGATCGCGGCACCCGTCCCGCATGCCACGAGCAGACGCAGCACGTGGAACTGCGCGAAGCGCTGCGCCCCGTTGAGCACCGCCATCAGCGACAGCGTCACGAGGTTCAGCGGTATGTATGCCAGGAACAGGTACGCGGAGCGCACCGTCTCTCCGTCGTAGTGCGCGAGCACCAACGGCAGGATCGCCGCGCCGATCGCGACGCAGACCGCCGACTGCGCCAGCGCGATGGCGACCGCGCTGCCCACCAGCGTGCCCGTGGCCGCCGTCGAGCGCGCGGCGTGGAACGTCGTCGCCTCGATCACCCCCAGGCTGCCGATCGCCGCCAGTACCGTTGGCCAGAGCAGCACCGCCACGAGCTCGCCGCGTCCGTGCGGCCCCAGCACGCGCGCCAGCGCCATCCCCGTCAGCACGTTGATCGCCTGGATGACCGCCGACGACCCGAAGCTCAGCGTCAGCGAGCGCCGCGCGCTCGCCGTCTCGCCTCGGCTCTCGGTCGATGCGGCGGCCGCCATCATGCGGCCTCCGTCAACGACGCCGACCGCTCCTCGATTTCGTTCTGGAAGTACGCGACCGTCTCCGCGAGACCGTCCGCGAGCGCCACGCTCGGCTCCCATCCGTACCGCTCGCGCATGCGCGATGATGTCCGGGCGGCGGCGCGCGGGGTCGTCCTGCGCCGCCGGCAGGAACGACACGTCGCCGGCACATCGCGCGCCGCGCGCGTGATCGTCGTCCGCCGAGCTCGAGCATCGTCACCTCGTGCGGGTTGCCGAGGTTGAACACCTCGCCGTCCGCGCTCGCGGTCGAGCGCCACCAGCAGCAGCGCATCGACCAGGTCCGACACGTAGCAGAACGAGCGCGTCTGCTGGCCGTCGCCGAAGATCGGCAGCGGCTGTCCCGCGCAGCGCCGCCGCGGCGAACTCCGGCACGACGCGGCCGTCCTGCAAGGTTCATGCGCGGCCCGTACGTGTTGAAGATGCGCACGATCGACGCGTTGATGCCGTGCTTGCGCCGGTACTCCAACGTCAGCGCCTCGCCGAAGCGCTTCGACTCGTCGTAGCAGGCGCGCGGCCCGATCGGGTTCACGTTGCCCCAGTACGTCTCGCGCTGCGGGTGCTCCAGCGGGTCGCCGTACACCTCCGACGTCGATGCGAACACGAAGCGCGCGCCCGCGTCCGACGCGATCGCCGCCAGCCGGTGCGTCCCCGCCGAATTCGCCAGCATCGTCTCGATCGCGAAGCGCTGGTAGTGCACCGGGCTCGCCGGCGACGCGAGGTGCAGGACCAGGTCGACCGGCATCAGCGGCGCGCGGACAACGTCCTCGCGCACGAAGCTGAACTGCGGGTCGTCTTCCTCCAGGTGGGCGATGTTGTCCATCCGGCCCGGTGATCAGGTTGTCCAGGCAGATCACCTCGTGCCCGCGGCGCAGCAGCGTCGTCGCACACGTGGCTGCCGATGAAGCCCGCGCCGCCGGCGACCAGTCACGCGCATGACGGCGTCCTTTCCGGGCCCGCCAGCTGGCCGCGCCAGGTAGTGCGCCGGCGCCAGCGGCTCGCACGGCCTCGATCCCCGTCTCGATGTCGCTGGAACGTGTAGCGGCACGGCATCGCCGCCGCGACCTCGCGCCCCGCCTCCGGCGAGTGCACTTCGATCAGCATCATCGGCCGCTGTGCGTCGATGGTGCGCGCCGCGCCGCGGATCACCGCGCCCTCGGCGCCCTCCACGTCGATCTTGATGAAGTCCGGCGCCGCCATGCCGCCGCCGACGAGCGCATCGATCGTCTCGGTGCGCACGCGCACCGCCGACGCTCTCATCCGTCCTCCGCGAGGCTGCCTTCCAGCGTCGAAGCGTGCATGACGAACGCCGCCTCGCCGGTCGCGGTCGCTCGCGGCGGCCGGCACGATCTCGCACGTTCGCCGCATCGTTCGCGTCGATGTTGCGCCGCAGCCGCTCGATGTTCTCCGCGCCGCGGCTCGAACGCGTACACGCGCCCGCTCGGCGCCGGCCAGCCGGCTGCACAGCAGCGTGAAGAAGCCCGCGTGCGCGCCGATGTCGTACACCACGGATCCCGGCCGCACGTGCTCGGCAAGCACGTCCTGCACGCGCTCCTCGTGCGTGCCCAGCCAGTAGTACTTTTCGCACGACAGGTCGACGAGCAGCGTCGCCCCCTTCAAGCCGCCCGCCGCACACCTCCACCGGCTGCGCGCCCGCGGGCGCCGCGCCCGACAGCAGCGCGCCGCAACGGCCGCGCGATCGGCGAGCGATGCAGCAGCCTGACGCCGGCCCGCGGCAGCAGGCGGCGCCCGCCTGCCGCGACCCGGAAGATCAGCGGAAGCTGGCGCCTGCGCGTGCGCGCGGCTCGTGGTCATCAGGCGCCGCGCCTCCGAGCCCTTCGTCGCACCGGCACGCATGCCGGAACACGCCGAGTCCCGGCGTGCCGGCATCGCCGTTCAGCACCACGCCCATGATGCGCGGCGCCGCCTTCCCGAGCATCGCCACGGCCGCGGCCGCCTTCGAGCGCGCGGTCTGGTCGCTCCGCACCACCACCACCGTCGCATCGGCTCGCGCCGCCAGCAGCGTCGCGTCCGTGGACGAGAGCGCCGGCGGGCTATCGATGATGATCGCGTCGAAACGGCCGCGCATTTCGGCCAGCAACTGGTCGAAGCGGTCGGACTCCAGCAGCTCGGATGGGTTCGGCGGGCAAAGACCCGCCGGCACCAGCGAGATGCCGTCGATGGACGTCGCGTACACCACGGAGTCGAGCGTTCACGCCGCCCGGCGCGAGCGCCTCCGCGAGGCCCGGCGTCGCGTCGATGCCGAACATGCGGTGCTGCGCCGGCTCTCGCAGGTTCGCATCGAGGATCGCCACGCGCCGCCCGCTCTGCGCGAGCGCGAACGCGTAATTCGCGGCGGTCGTCGTCGTACCGGCGGACTGGCTCGCCGCGGAGAACAGCAACACCTGCGCCGGCCGGTCCTTCGTCTTGAGCCGGATCGCCGTCCGCAGCATGCGGAAGCGCTCCGCCGCATTGGCCGCGCGCCGGCCGGCGATCGCGGTGGCGAAGCGCCCGCCCTTGCCGCCCGACCACAACGGAATGTTCGCCAGCACCGGCACGCCCGTCGCGATCTCCGCATCGGCGATGTCGCGCACGGTGTCCGTCAGGTACTCGAAGATGACGATGATCGATGCGGCGCTCAGCAGCCCGAACACCGCCACGACCAGCACGATGCGGAAGTCGGAGTTCGGCTCGGAGCGTCGTGTCCGTGCGCGGGTGTCGCGCCGCTGACGTACGTAGAGCCGGGCAGCCGGGCCTCGTCGTGCAGCGTGATGAACGACTGGACAACCCCGGTCGCGAGGCGCTCGGCATCTTCCGGCGTGCGCGCCGTCGTCGTCACCTGGATCAGTTGCGTGCCAGGCGGCGTGATCACATCGATGCTGCGCTGCACCTCGCCGACGGAAGATTGCAGCCCCAGCCGCTCGATCATCCGCAGCGCCACGCCAGGGCCCCTGATCATCTCCGCGTACGACTGGACGAGCCGGTCATTCGCCACCGCCCGCTCATTCTCGCTCGCGGGAAGCGCCCCGCCTTCCGCCGGTAGCTGGCCCGCGACGAAGACCGTCGTCAAGGCGCTGAACTCCGGCGACGGTGGCACGCGGTCGCGGATCCGCGACGCGATGCCGTAGGCCGCCACCGACATCAGCGTGCCGACGATCAGCAGCCACCACCAACGCTTGACGATCGAGAGGTACCGAGCCGCTTCCATGCGAATCTCCATCTTCCGGCCCGCTTGCGCGGACCATCACGCCGCCGCCTCACCCGATGAGGCCGCGACCGTTCGATTCTCCGTTCAGATGGGGATCCCCGACCATAGGGGAGTACCCCCATATCGGGCCGCGAAGGGCGCGCTACGCCGCCGGCTTGATCTCAGCCGCGTCCGGCGTCTCGCCCGCGCCCGCCTGCGTCACCCGGCGCCCCGCCCCGAATGGCCGCGACACCGTGACCGCTCGCCGGCCGCCGGCCGACCGCGCCAGGTACCACTCGATCGTCAGGCGCAGCCCCTGCTCGAAGTCCGTCGTCGCTTCGAAGCCGAACAGTTGCTTCGCCCGCGACGTATCGAGCATGCGGCGCGGCTGGCCGTCCGGCTGCGATGCGTCCCAGCGGATCTCGCCGTCGGAAGCCGCACAGCCGCGCGATCGTCTGCACCAGCTCGCGGATCGAGATCTCGCGCCCCGCGCCGAGGTTCACCGGCAGCGGCCCGTCGTAGCGCTCCGTCGCCAGCACGATCGCCTCCGCCGCGTCCTCGACGTACAGGAACTCGCGCGATGCGCTGCCCGTCCCCCACGCGACGATGTGCGTGTCGCCGCGCAGCTTCGCCTCGACGACCTTGCGGATCAGCGCCGGGATCACGTGGCTGCTCTCCGGGTCGAAGTTGTCGCCGGGGCCGTAGAGATTCACCGGCAGCAGCGTGATCGCGTTGAAGCCGTACTGCTCGCGGTACGCCTGCGCCTGCACCAGCAGCATCTTCTTCGCCAGGCCGTACGGCGCGTTCGTCTCCTCCGGGTAGCCGTTCCAGATGTCGTCCTCGCGGAACGGCAGCGGCGCGTACTTCGGGTACGCGCACACCGTCGCCGTCGCGACGAACTTCTCGACGCCAGCGAGGCGCGCCATCTCCATGAGCTGGATGCCCATGATCGCGTTGTCGTAGAAGAAGCGCCCCGGGTTCTCGCGGTTCGCGCCGATGCCGCCGACGACCGCCGCCAGGTGGACGACGATCTCGGGCCGCGCGTCGTCGAGCGCGCGCACGATGCGCGTCTTTCTCGCGCAGGTCGTACTGCGCGCTGCGCGGCACGAAGACGCGCGCCCCGCGCTCCTCCAGCTTGCCGCACGACGTGCGCTGCCGAGGAAGCCCGCGCCGCCCGTCACCATCAACGCCGCGCCGTCGAGCGATCTCACGCTGCCCATCGGTCGTCTCTCGATTCCCGGCGCTCCGCGCGCGGAGCCGCGGGCTCGCGCCGCGCCATCCTGCGCGCCGGCGTGTGCACCCGGCCCCGCCGGCCGGACACCAGCACCGCCGCCAGCAACTGCTCGTACGACCGCAGCGCCGCCTCTTCCGACAGCACGTCGGCGGCCCAGCGCCGCGCCGACTCGACGAGGTGCGCGCGCAGCCCGGCGTCGTTCGCGACGCGCAGCAGCGCTTCGAGCAGCGCCGCCGGGTTGTCCGGCTCCGTCGACGATGCCGCCGCTGCTCCACGAGACCTCGCGCGCCGTCTCGCTGCCCGCCGCCGCGGCCGCCGACCACCGGCCGCCCCGCCGCGTAGTACGACGTCAGCTTCGACGGCAGCGACATGTCCGAGACGCTGCCGCGCTGGTTGACCAGCAGTATGTCGGCCGCCGCCAGCACGCTCGGGAATACCTGCTCCGGCTGCAGCGGCAGAAAGCGCACGTTCGCCAAGCCCGTAGCGCGCGCGCCATCGCCTCCAGCATCGCGCGCTGGCTGCCGTCGCCGACGAACGCGAACAGCAGCCGCGGCGCGGACGCCGCGGCCAGCCGCGCGCACTCGATCACGTTCTCGAGACCCTGCTTGTGCCCCATGTTGCCCGCGTGCAGGCAGACCGTCGCGTCGTGCGGCAGCCCCAGCCACTCGCGCATCGCGTCGCGGCTCGATGGTCGGCCTCGCCGGCGTGCGTCCAGTTGCGCACGCGGCGGATCCGCTCCGGCTCGACGCCCAGCGCCTCGACGTACGGCCGGAAGCCCTCGGCGATGACGCCGACCGCGGCCGCGCCGCGCGCCGCCCAGCCTTCGGCCGCGCGCACGATCGCGCTCACCGGCCTGCCGCCGCGCGATGCCGCTCTGCCCGGCCGCCTGGCCGACGAGGTCCTGGAACACGAGCCCGTACGGCACGCCGAAACGCGCCGCCGCCATCCGCGCGATGAGCCCGCCGCTCAGGCTCGGCACGACGCCGAGCACCGCGTGCGGCGGCGGCAGCGCGAGCGACGACAGCCCCGTCGCCAGGAACGTGGCCTCGTACAGCCCGCGGCGCAGCGCCGACTGCGCGCGCGGCACGTAGTGCCACCGCCGCTCGACTTCGACGCCGTTGCGGAACTCGCGCAGTGCCAGCGCACCGGCGTACCGCTCCGGCGACGCTGCCACGCCGGGATAGTGCGGCATGCCGGTCACAGCCGTGACGGCGTAGCCCTGCCGCGCCAGGTGCTCGGCGAGCTTCGTCGTGTACGGCGCGATGCCCGTCTCTTCCGGCGCGTAGTTGATGCTCGTGATGAGGATGCGCGTCATTACTGGCCGTCCATCTTCAGCAGCGGCCGCACCGTCCGCGCGATGTACGCCAGGTCGCGCAGCAGCCCGGCTTCCGATGCGTACCCCGCCTCGATCTCCATGCGCGTCTGCGGCGCGAGGCCCTTGCGTCCGCGCACCTGGAACGGGCCGGTGAGCCCCGGCTTGCACGGCGTGGATCTCTTGCGACAGCAGCGGCGCGATCGCCTCGCGCGCCAGGTACGGGCCGCGGCCCGACGAGGCTCATCTCGCCGCGCAGCACGTTCCAGAACTGCGGCAGCTCATCGAGGCTCGACTTGCGCAGGAAGCGGCCGAGCGGCGTTCGCCGCGGGTCGTCTTGCAGCTTCCAGTTCGTCGACAGCTCGGACGCCAGCTCGGGATGCGTCAGCTTCCAGCGCTCGAACACGTCGTCGGCGTCGATCACCATCGTGCGGAACTTCCACATGAGGAAGCGCTTGCGGCGTTGCCCCATGCGCTCCGACGCGTAGAACACCGGCCATCCCGACGTCACGCAGCACCGCCAGCGCCACCGCCGCGATCAGCGGCAGCAGCAGGAGCGCCAGCAGCGACCCGAGCACGATGTCGACCACGCGCTTGCCGGCCTGTTCGTACGCACTCGCCTGCGGCAGCGTGAGGAGCATTGACGGCTGGCCGTCGTACGCGCGGGCGCGTGAGGCGGCCGGCACCGGCATCAACTGCAGGGGCGCCATGGTTGCGGAGAAGACGTCGGGGGCCTGCCCGGTAGCCAAGAAGCGCGCCTCCTGCTCGCCCATACGCAAGTCGAACTCGAAGCGCTTCCCTGCGCCCCGAGCTCATTGCATAGCGATCTTCCGCTACCGCGCCCCCAAATGAGATGCGCGTTCCCCCGATGTCCGGTCGCCAGAGCACCCTTCGCGCGGCCCCCTAGTCCCTAGTCCCTAACACCTATAACCTAGCCCCATGTCCAAACTGTCACGCGACATCAAGACCGAATTCCTGTACGAGGCGCACATCGACCTCGCGCCGCCCGAGCAGATCGGGCAGTCGCCGTTCGGCACACGATCGGTGTTCATCGTGACGGGAGGGACGTTCGAAGGGCCGAAGATGCGCGGTACCGTGCGGCCGGGCGGCGGCGACTGGTTCCTCTCGCTCCCCAACGGCGCCGGCGAACTCGACGTGCGCGCCACGCTCGAGACGGACGACGGCGCGCTGATCCTGCTGACGTATCACGGCATCATCGACGTCGCGCCCGCGGTCGTGCAGCGCGTCTTCGCGGGTGAGGACGTCGCCCCGTCCGAGTACTACTTCCGCACCACGCCGCGTTTCGAGACCGGCGACGAGCGCTACGCCTGGCTCAACAAGCTCACGTGCGTCGCCACCGGCTACTTCGGCCCGAACAAAGTCGGCTACCGCGTTTTCGCGGTTAGGTGATAGGTTCTAGGTGTTAGGTTCTAGGTTCTAGGGATCGCCAAACCAAAACAGCGGCCCCAAAGCCGCCGCAATCCCACAATCGAGACCCTACAACCTATAACCTACCACCTACAACCTCCACCGCCGCCTCCACCATCGACCGGAACACCACCAGCCCGTCCGTGCCGCCCATCAGCGCGTCGGCCGAGCGCTCGGGGTGCGGCATCATACCCAGCACGTTGCCGCGCTCGTTGATGATGCCCGCGATGTTGTTGATGGAGCCGTTGGGGTTCGCTTCGGGCGTTGCTTCGCCCTCCGGCGTCACGTAGCGGAACACCACGCGACGCTCCGCCTCCAGCCGCGCGATGGTCTCCGCATCGGCGTAGTAGTTGCCTTCGCCGTGGCTGATCGGCACCATCAGCACCTGCCCGCGGCGGCCCGCGCGCGTGAACATCGTGTCGCCGTTCTCGATGCGGAGGTACGCCGGCACGCAGCGGAACTGCAGGCTGTCGTTGCGCATCAGCGCGCCCGGCAGCAGGTGCGATTCGCACAGGATCTGGAAGCCGTTGCAGATGCCGATGACCGGCTTGCCGGCGTCGGCGTGCCGCACCACCGCCTCCATCACCGGCGAAAAGCGCGCGATGGCGCCGCAGCGCAGGTGGTCGCCGTACGAGAACCCGCCAGGGATCACGACCGCGTCGTAGTCATCGAGGTTCGAGTCTCGATGCCACACGAGGTCGGCCTGCTGCCCCAGCTCGTGCGTCAGCACGTACTGGCAGTCCCGCTCGGACCACGTCCCGGGAAACACAAGCACCGCAAACTGCATGGCGCTTCAGTATATGCAAGCGAGATGCGGGAGGCGAGAGCAGTCGATCGCTCGAGAACGGCATGAGCCCGTTGACAAGAATTCGCAATCGAACTACTCTCGTTGTCAGCGCACGAGATACCGGTTATTGAGATGATTGAGCCGTCAACCGTTCAGGCCACGCTGACCGCGTTTCTGGAGAAGTTGCGGACCGAAGGTCACCTGCCGCAACAAGTGGTCGAGGCAATTACGCGCCTTGCAAACGAAGGCCATCTAGACGATCAGGCTCGCCTCCGGGAAGCTATCGAAGTCGGAGCACGCACGCGACTTGAAACTGAAGAAGCTTAGCGGTCGAGCGGTAAGGGGACTAAGGGAGTTCGAAATACTGCTGGAAGGCAGAAGCCTATTGGTCTGGGGCGAAAACGGGTCAGGTAAGAGCTCAGTCGTCGATGCGCTAGAACTCCTGTTTACCGGCGGGATCCGGCATCTTACCGGGACTCAAGGTATTTCCGTAGACCGACACGCTCATCACCAAGCCTTCTCCTCCGAAGACCTACAAGTTGATGCCACCTTCGATCCGGGCGCGATCCAAATCGGTCGCACCATCGCGGCTCTCACAACGGTTCCAACAGCGCTGGCACCCACCTGGAGCGCCGCGGCCTCGGGGCAATTCATTCTCCGGCGCTCCCAGTTACTGGAGTTCATCTACGCTGATCCAAGCGACAGGTTCCGAACCATTGGCTCGCTGATCGGCATCGAGGCGCTGGATGAGATTGAGCTCTCGATGATGCGAGTCCGTGATCAGCTAGACGGCGAGGTCGCGGCGAAGCAGCAAGAGCTTGACAGGATCAAAGCCACTCTGGGGCGCATCGTGGGGCAGGGGTCAGCTGAGCCTAACCATGTTCTCGACGTGCTCAATAGGGAAGCACGGAATCTTGGCTTGGCTGAAGCCGTTCTCGATAGAAGGGGTTCCCGAGGCGCGCCAGCACTGGCTGTGGAGCGTCCGGCGCGCAGACGAACAAGCAGTCCATCGCCTGAATAGCCTTGTAACGGCTTGCGAAGCCGCCAGACTCCCTCCCGAGTTACAAGTGCAGTCTGACGATCTTGAAGCCATGTATATGCGACTGGCTTCACAGCGCGAGGCTCTCGCGCGCATCTCCGAAGTCTCATTGCTGCGCGAAGGGCGGCGAATGTTCAGAGCTCCGGCCGTCGGAGACCTGCCCGCTTTGTGACCAACCTATAGATTCGCAGGCGACGCTTGCGCAGATCGTGAGCCGCCAAGAAACACTCC
Source organism: uncultured Chloroflexia bacterium (assembly GCA_963701135.1). Lineage (GTDB taxonomy): Bacteria > Chloroflexota > Dehalococcoidia > DSTF01 > JACRBR01 > CAYJMJ01. The sequence continues at coordinate 81,761 of OY969567.1, read as the reverse complement.
AAGAGCTGTCTGAAGAATTTGCTCAGTTCCGCTCTGCATGCCAACGGACGGCTGAAGGGTATGCCTCAGCTTCGCGGCGACTAACGGAGATGATCAGCGCCATACCTGCTGACCTCCCCGTTGATCAAACGCACACGGACGCCTTGCGGTCAGCTTCAGAGGAATTCGGGCGTTTCGCGGAACTAGTGAGGCGCCTGGCTTCCTTCGAAGTCGAATGGGACGGGGCGTTGCCCAGGAGTCACGTTGCGGCGCTACAGAGCCACCTTACTTCCATCCGGGCAGCAGCCGACGGTGCCTTGTCCTGTACCGCGCCGGAATTGCTGGACACTTCGTTGATGGTAATCATGCCGCGACCTCGGCGGTAGCGGCCCAGGCGGCGCGGACCTGGGCGGGCGAGCGATACGCGTGCCGCTCGATCAGCCAGGCGCGGTTGTAGCGTTCCTTGAAGGAGAGGAGCGCCAGGCGCAGCTCCTCGACCGTGGCGAAGGTCTCCACCCACAAGAGCTGCTCCTTGAGGGTGCGGATGAAGCGCTCGGCGCAGCCGTTTCCCTGCGGCTCCCGGACGAAGGACGGGCTCGACGTGATGCCGAGGAAGCGCAGCTCGTCCTGGAAGTGGTCGCTCATGTATTGGCTGCCGTGATCGTGACGGACGGTGAGCCCTGGCGCCACGGCTGCGTGGTAGTCACCGAAGTGCGCGCGCAGCCCCTGGCGTAGCGGATCGAGCGCCTCGAAGCGCGTCCCTGGCCGCGCGGCGTGGATGCCCACGCATTCAGCCGTGAAGTGGTCGACGGCGATGAAGACCGTCGCCGTGCCCTCGCGTGTGGTGAAGCAGGCCGTGGCGTCCGTCCCCCACATCACGTCCGGGCGGTCCGGCACGATCGTCCGGTCGTGCGCCTTGGGCCCGTGCGCGCGCCCGATGCGGCCCGGCGCGAGGAGCCCGGCCTCCCGCATGCAGCGCAGCACGCGCGCCTTCGACGTGCGCACGCCGGCCAGGCGCAGGCGCGCCCACACCTTGCGATGACCCTCGCCGAGGAAGGGCGAGCGGGCGAGGACCAGGCGGATCTCCTCGGTGAGCGCGGCGTCCGTCCACGCCGTCTTCGGACCACGCTTGTGTGGTGCGTGCGGCAACAGGTGCCGGCGCGCATAGACGGTGGAGCGTGCGCGCTCCCAAACACGGCAGACGCGAGCCAGGCCGTAGGGGCGATCGGCGGAAGGCGAGGCGGCCTGACTCATGACCTCGACCTCCGTGGGGCCAAAGGGCGTCCGCCCTCCAGCGCGTGACAGCGCTCGCGGATCAGCTCGTTCTCCATCGTGATGGCGCCGATCTTCGCCTGCAGGCGCCGCACGTCCTCGTCGCGCGCATCCGCGAGGCGGCTCTTCAGCGCGTCCTGCCCGGCGAGCAGGAAGCGCTCCCGCCACTGGGCCAGTGCGGCGCCCGTGACACCGAGCTCGCGGGAGAGGACATCGAGCTCCTCGCCGCGCAGCAGGCGCAGCACCGCCTCCGTCTTCCGCCGCGACGAGAAGCGGCCGCGCTCCTCCTCACCACGTCGTGCACCGTTCGTCGTCTTCGTCATGGACACCTCCTGCTACGGGGCATCGTGCCCCAATCAGGTGTCCAACGAAACCCTAGGGCGGGAGAGTCCGCGCAGACCGAGACTGACCACGACCGGGCCGTACTCCAACTGATCACACGAGCCTTGGAATTAGAAGCCAATGCGCTGTCACATGCTCAACAGCGCCATGAACTCAGCCGCGTAACTGAACTGCACGGGCGAGCCGTGTACGTTTTCGATTCGTTCTCGGAAGCGAAGAAGGCTGAGGTGAGGCGCGTTTACACCGCGATCGAAGCAGAACGTCAGGGGGTTTTACGAGCGATTGCATCCCAGCGAGCCCTTTGTGGACTTCCAGCTCGTTCTTCAGGAGGGCCGCAGGGCGAGCACGCAGTTGCGTATCAAAGCTTTCGGCGGGCGCCCGCTTGACCCGCGAGCACTGTCAAGCGAAGGCCACGTCAACTCATTAGGCCTTTGTATCTTTCTCGCGTTCGCGCGTCGTTTTCTCGCAGCCTGCCCCTTCCTTGTCCTAGACGACGTTGTCATGTCCGTGGATGCGCGTCATAGAGGGAGGATCGCAGACCTCCTGCTCGACGAGTTCAGTGATCGCCAACTGATCATCACGACGCACGATGAGATCTGGTTTGAGGAGTTCGTTGACCATGAAGACGCCTACGGCGCGAACGGGCGCTTCCTGAATGACCGGATTCAGAGCTGGAGTTTCGACGACGGGGCAAGGTTCCAGAGTCACCGTCCGCGGTGGGAAGTCATTGAACGCAAGTTGGCAGACTCCGACAAGCGTGGCGCCGCAAACGACGGCAGACAGTACGCGGAGTGGATACTGAAGGAGATCGTCGTCCGGACGCGCGCCCAGGTCGAGCTAAAACAGCGGTACACGTTCGCCGACTTCTTTGAGCCCGCGAGAGCGCGCCTCAGACACTTGCTCCCTGAGAAACACACCGACATCGATGGCCTGTTTAGCGAGATGAGGGCGGCGGGTCTACCGGCGAACTTCCTCTCCCACGCTAATGATCTCGCGCCCGGCGTATCCATCGCCGAAGTCCGCAGGTTTTGCGACGCGGTTCATGCGCTCCACGATTGGTACACCTGCCCATCCTGCCACCAACTCCTCCTCTACAGTCGTGACGTGAGTGAACTTCGCTGCGTGAACCGTCACTGTTCAACGCAACGGATCTGGCGCACGAGCTAGTTATTCGCCCTACCTTCCCGACGAACTTCCGCGGGCGCGCCTCGAACGAACGTGCGAACTCCATGGCCGCTGGCATCATAGCGACTGGAGGCTGGAATCATCAGTGCGCGGACGAGGGCGGTAGCGGTGTGCGCGTGTGGGCTGCCGGATCAGCGTGCCAGTACGTCCAGGACTCCGGCGGGGCGGTACAGTCGGTTGAAGCTGGTGCCTCGAGGTTTGAGAACCTGGCATGATCCGGCGAAGGGTCTATTGACACTGCCTTGCCAGTTATACTAAAATACGTATAATGGTTCAGCCGGAATGGTCGATAGTCTTCTATGAGAGGGGTGACAGCTCCCGATCCGGAAGTTCCTGGAGACCTTGGACAAGAAGACACAGGTGCGCTTCGCTTGGTCGATTGAGCAACTGCGACTACGCAACGTCCAGGCCCGGAAGCCGCTTGTGGATCATATCGAAGGCAAGATCTGGGAGTTGCGAGAGGAAAGTCAGACCAACATCTACCGGTTGCTCTATTTCCTGGCGTCAGGTCGCCGGATCGTCTTCCTGCACGGCTTCCAGAAGAAGACACAGAGGACGCCACGGCGTGATATCGACATCGCTCAACAGCGACTCGATGAGTTCAACGCCGACGAAAGGAGGTGAATCATGACCAATATGCTTGAAAGAAAAAATCCGAGGGCATCGAGGCCATCTGCTGGTGAGCGCTCGTACGATGAGTGGCGCGCAAAGCTCCTTGCCGATGACAGGACACGCGCGTTGTACGAGCAGGAAGCTGCTAAGAAGGAGCTGTGGCTTCAACTCGCGGAGGCTCGCCAAGCCGCAGGCCTCACGCAGGCGCAACTAGCGAGGCGGCTAGGTGTATCTCAGGCCCAGGTCGCACGGATCGAGAAGCGCGGTTATGACTCTTACACGCTGAAGACGCTACGCCGTTACGTTGAGGCCCTGGGCGCAGGCTTCACCGTGGAAGTAAGGGTGAATCAGCCGCAGGCTCAAAGGCTCAGCCGGCCCCCTCAGAGACGCCCCGTTCACGCCGGATAAACAGCCATAATCTCGGGGCAAGGTCCGACGGAGTGACGAGTAATCTCGCGGCCGTCGCCCGTCGCACAATCGCGCTTCTACGACGCGTTGGGTTGGCCTCGATTGTGCTTCGACCGGCCCGTGCGCCTTTCGTCCCGATCAGCCCATAGGCGCCGAGGAGCGGCCGCTACCGCCGCACGCAAACCGTCCGTCACCGCCCGACAAACTTCGGCGGGCGCGCCTAGAACGAACGTGCGAAGTTCATGGCTGCTGGCTAGAGGCTGGAATCATCAGTGCGCGGACGAGGGCGGTAGCCGTGTGCGCGTGTGCGCTGCGGGATCGGCGTGCCAGTACGTCCAGGACTCCGGCTGGACGGTACAGTTGGTTGAGGCTGGTGTCTCGCGGTATGAGAACCCCCTGCTGTCCGTGTCCCAGGACACGAACTCGCGGCAAGCCCACACACCGCGCGGATCGTCCGCGAATTCGACCAGCCACTGCTCGCCCGTTTGCCGGTCATACCAGGCGACGGAGGGCGCGCCGCCGTAATCCGCAACGATAGAGCGGACGTCCGGCGCGTAATAGAACTCCAGCCCCGCGGCGGCGCAGTCCGCGCACGGCTGCACGAACGGCACGTGCCGCGGAGTGCCGGCGCCGCGCGGCAGCGACCCGTCCGCCGGCCGGTCGATGGCCATCTCGAAGAGATACTGGCAGCCCGTGCCGCAGTGCGCGTCGTAGGCGATCGTGCGGTCGTCGAGCCAGCGGTAGATGCGGATAATCCTGCTCCGCCATAAATCGTTAACAGGTGACACGCGCACGGGCACCGTGCTTCCAGTGCTCGAAGAAGGGATGATCTCGATACCTTCGCCCTCTTGGGCGAAGGCGATGAGTGCGCCGTCGGGCGACCAGCGCGGCTCGGACGCGGGGCCCTCGGCCAGCCTCTGCGGCGTGTAATCCGGCGCTGCGGCTACGTAAAGAGCGCGGTCAACGCCCACGAACACGATGCGCGCGCCATCGGGCGACCAATCGTACGCGCGATAGCTGAAGTTCGACGGGAACGCCCCGATAGCAAGCCGGCGCACGATCTCGTCGCGAGACTCGGCCGCGGGTGTTGCTGGCGGAGCGGGCGTCGAAGTGGACTCCGGTGCGTTGCTCAGGCCCGTGTCGAGCGCCTCGAGCTTCCGATCCGCGATCGCTGCGTACGTCCGCAGTACCGGCGCCGTCCCCTGACCCCCGGCCGGCACGAGATCGAAATACAGCACGATGGCCACGTACTCGCCGTGGCGGATCAGCACCACGTCGATGTCGGCGCCCTGCACCGGTGAGCGCGTCGAGCGGCGGAACGCGACCGACTGCTCGCCCAGCGAAAGGTCATCCAGCTTCGTGACCGTCGTCGTCGCCAGGCGTTCGCCGGCTTCGCTTGTCTGATCGAACGATGCGGGACACGTGCCAAGCATCGCCACCACACGGTCGATGTAGTGCTTCGCGCCATCGCCGTCGTAGCGCACGACTGCCTGCTCCAGGAACGGGCCATGCCCTCCGGCGTCGGAGCCAGGCACGGTCGCGGGCTCGAACTTCGCTTCTACTTCCGCCGCGCGCGGTCCCGCATCGACCCGCAGGCCGCAGATCTGCGGGTTCCGCACGTCCTCGCCCGTGGGATCGGGCGGCCACGACACGGTCCAGTCCGCGCCCGCGCCATGCAGATCGGCCAGCGAAAATAGCGCGCCACGCAGCCCCGCGCCATCGACGGGCCGCATCGATTGCGCGATCCGCCTCAGCTCATCGATCGGCAGGCCCGATGCCGCAACCTCGTGCCCGTAGGAGAGTGCGTCGAAGGCGATGACCGCGGCGGGGTCCAGCGTGAACAGCGTCCCGGCCAGGTCGCCGAGTCTTGCGTCTCCGGCAGCATCCTCGAATCGGCCCGACTGATCGCGCCGCACCCAGATGCTCGCGCCCGCGCCCTGAATGATCATGATGTTGCTGCCGTCGGGACCGACGAGTCTCGTGATGAACGTGCCGCCGCCGGGATTGAGGTCTTTCCTGGTCGGCCAGTAGTCCTGCTCCAGATACGGCGCGTGACGCGCGTCGCCCTCATGCGCGAGCCGGAACCCATCGGGGAGCTGAGACGGACAATACACGGGCCAGTAGACCAGCGACTGCTGCCGCACGAACTCCGCCCGCACGGAGGCATCGCACGAGGCGCCCGGCTCGACGATCGCCGCCGTCCCGATCGATTGCACGCGCGCCGTCCGCCCGTCGCCACATGCGGCGAGCAGGAGAGCCGGGAGTGCGAGCGCGAGCAGCACCGGGCGGCGCATGGCAGAACCTCCACCCGAGACCCTACCGCCCGCAACGTCTTCGCCGCCCGACGCTACGCCGCCGCATTCCCTACAACCTACCCCCTACGGTTCACGTTGTCATGCCGCCAGCGGATTAAGGACGGTGGGGCACGGCGCCACCGTGCACGGACTCGAGATCGACTACGCTTCCGGCGGCTCGAAGAGGAGCAGGTCGCCGGGCTGGGTAGCCGTCGATGCGGCGACGCCCGCGGGCAGTTCCAGCGTGTCCTTCGCGCCACGGCCGCCGAATGCGACCCACCACTGCCGCATGGAAGGCACGACCTTCACGACGCGATTATCGCGGTCGAGGAAGACGGCGTCGAAGCGAAAGCGCATGAAGAACGAGTGGACGGAGGCGCTGCGGGTCAGCAGGATGCCGCCGCCATCCTCCATGCGCTTGCGCCCCATGAGGCCGAGGAAGCGGTTGAACGTACGAGGACGCCAGCTTCGCGCGCGTCGCGAGCAGCGTGCCGCGTTCCGCGTTTCGTACCGAAAACACCTTCAGACTGGTGGCTGGCATCGGTTTGGCGCTCCCTCACAGATTCAAAACCGTAATTTGTTTCGCATTTTCATGCGCCGACCTAACCCCCGGCCCCTTCCCGGTGCGGGAAGGGGAGCGACCTAACCCCCGGCCGACCTAACCCCCGGCCCCTTCCCGGCGCGGGAAGGGGAGTTCGACCTAACCCCCGGCCCCTTCCCGGTGCGGGAAGGGGAGCCTGGTCGGTCCGGCTTCGCCGGACTCACAGCCGAGGGCGGCTATGCTCCACGCTTCGCGTCCCATTAACTAACGCCGAAATCACTACGGTGGCGGCGTCGGCCCATACCGCCGGCCGGGTGCGAACGGATGTGCGAAGAAAACTATGTCGGATTGGAGGATCGTTGTCAAGAACAGGAGATGGAGAGATGGAATGGAGATGGAGTTGAACAGAGGGGGAGATGGAGTTGAACAGGAGGAGACGGAGAGATGGAATGGAGATGGAGTGGGGCGTCAGCGCTTGAGCGCGGTGCGGACGATGCAGGCGCAGAGGATCATGTACCAGAGCGCGAAATAGTAGCCGGGGCCGAGGTAGATCGCGACGACGATGTAGATGAGGAAGATGGCCAATACCGCGTCCCATTCGTGGCGCAGCGCCTCCAGCCAATTCACCATGGATTGATAGTAAGGCGATTCGCGGAGCGATTTCAAGCGGTTCTCCCAGCCCGGAGCCCCAATTTGGTGCGCAACGTGCAGGGAAATCATCGCCTGTTGTCCGGCAACCTAGCATAAGGGAAATCACCGACGGCTGTACGCTCGGCGTACCGATCCTACGGTGGAGCCGGGGTAGTTGGCGTTAGCGTGGGCGCGGTGGCGCACGCGTCCGAGATCCTCAGATGAGCCGCCTGTACCACGCCGGTCCGGCTTCGCCGGACTCACAGCTCTCCACGGCGAGTCTTCGACCGAGGGCGGCTATGCTCCACGACCTAACCCCCGGCCGACCTAACCCCCGGCCCCTTCCCGGCGCGGGAAGCGAAGCGACCTAACCCCCGGCCCCTTCCCGGTGCGGGAAGGGGAGTTTGGTGGGTCCGGCTTCGCCGGGACTTACAGCCGAGGGCGGCTATGCTCCACGCTTCGCGTCTCGCAAACTAACGACTGTTCGGAATCACTACCACCAGGGCATGACGGCCGGAGATACGACCGGCGAGGGAGGTGGTGCGGTCCGCAGCGTCGTGCGGTGAGCGCTGTGCGAACGGCGGGCCTACGGTCCGGTGCGGGTGAAGCGCATGCGATGGGCGCCGATCTGGATGTCATCGCCGTCCTCGAGCATGACGAGCGGCAGGACCAGTTGCTCGCCGCCGATGATGGTCCCGGAACCGTCGAGCTGGCGGAAGACGAAGTGGTCGCCGTGCTTCCAGATGCGGGCATGTTCGGGCGCGATGACGCGGCGTTCCGGTGGGAGGACGATGTCCGACAGAAAGCTGGTGCCGATCGTGATCGCGCTTTCGCCGAGGGCGAAGCGTTCGCCGGCGAGTGGACCGCCGACGAACGTGAGCGTGGCGTCCCCGGCACGGGCCGCGAGATGCCGTGGCATGGGGCGCTCGTACGTTGGCAACTCGATCGGGGGGTGGGCCTCGCCCCGCAGCGAAAGCAGGCGGGCGTCCTCGGCGCCTCGGAGGTCGTCGTATTGCTGCCTCGGCGGCGCGGGTGCGGACTTGAGGCCGACGCCATGTTCCGCGTGGCCGTTCGCCCTCGCGCCCAGGCCGATGCGCTGCAGGAGACCCGGGGCGGGCGGTGGTGTTCCCTGGCCGCGACCGATCGCGCGTGGCCGCTGGCGGCGGCGGACGCCGCGGCGCGCTCGGGCGCAACGGCGGCGGCGCTCTGGCCCGGCTCCTCGACGGAATCGGGGCCCGCGTGGCCGGCCGCGCATTCGTCACCGCCGGTGGTCTCCGCCGCCGGAACGCCGGTGAATGCCTCCGGAGCTGGCGCGGGCGCGGCGGCCGCGGCCGAAGCGTCGTCCGGCGGGACGGCCGGCACAGGTGCCTCGCCGGCCGCGCCCGGTGCAATGACAGGCTGCACCGTCGATGGCGCGCTGTCCGCCGGCGCGGCGCCGGTGAAAAGCGATGCGTCGTACTGCGCGCGGAGCTGCGGATTGCGCAGGGTGTGGTACGCCTCATCGAGCAGGTCGCGGAGGAAGACGTCTTCGACGGCGTGACCCGTGACCTTCCGCGTCAGCATGTCATGCGCAAGGTCGATGATCTCCGCGTCGGCCTCGCGGTCGACGCGGAGCAGGTGGTAGTAGTCGGCGTGGTCGGAGACGGTGGTGAGCGTGGTGCGGCGGCCGAGCAGGCCGATGCCCTTGCGCGAGACGCTAAAGAGCGGCGCGTGGAGGTTGGTCAGGCCGTGCTCGTCGTCGTAGGCGCGCCGCTGCTCATGGTTCATGAGCAGGGTGTAGGCGGCATTCAGTTCGCCGATGAGTTTGCCGGCCGCCGGCCACATTGCCAGCCGGCGTTTGTAGCGCGCGACGAGCGCCCAGTACGCTTCGACGACGAGGTCGCGCGGCGCGTGAGGGTGGAGCTGCAACGTCCTGTACGGGTCGAGCGGCCGCAGTCCCTGCGACTGTAACATCGACGTACCCACTTGTCCCTGCTACCTGTTATTCAACACGTCGTACGCGTTGATGATGATCGGCCCCAGCACGACGATGAACAGCGAAGGCATCACGAAGAAGACCAGCGGGAACACCATTTTCGGCGCCGCCTGGCGCGCGACCTGCTCCGCCCGCTGGCGGCGGCGCGTCCTGAGCTGGCGCGACTGAATACGCAGCACCTGGCCGATGCTGGTGCCCAGCGTCTCCGCCTGGATGACCGAGTTGACGAACACGTTGACATCCGGCAGGTCGATGCGCTCGGCCATGCCCATGAGCGCTTCCCGGCGCGTCTGGCCGAGCGCCTTCTCGCGGAGCATGCGGTTGATCTCGGCGCCGACGGGGCCGCGCTGGCGCTCGGCGACGCGCTGGAACGCGAAGTCGAGGCTGAGCCCCGCTTCGACGCAGGTCGTCAGGAGGTCCAGGCTGTCGGGGAGCGCCTTCCAGAACTTGGTCTGGCGGTTCTTTGCCTGGCGCCGCAGCAGCATCATGGGCGCCAAGAAGCCGAGCAGCGCGAGGATTGGCACGAGGGCGAGCGCGCGCCCGCTGGGACTGCCGCCTGCGGCCGACCAGACGACGATGAAGTACGCGGCCGGCACTGCCGTCGTCAGCACGAGCACGATCGCCATGAACGTCGGCAGGCCCATGCGGCTGTCGGAGACCATGAGCCACTTCCGCGCGCGCGAGATCAACGACGTCGGCATGAAGTCGAGGAACCGCGTCGTGAACCCGTGCACGACCGGGAACATCACGCGCTGCGAGAACGGGTCATCCTTCTCGATCATGGCCCGGCGCTGGTTGGAGAGCGCGCGCACGCGGTCCTCCATCTGGTTCTTGCTCCGCACGTACCAGAGCGCGAAGAGGACCAGCGACCCGAATACGACCAAGGACGTTACGAGTGCCATGTTCGTCCCCTAAATGTCGATGTCGAGGATGCGCCTGATGGTGTAGTAGCCCATCAGTTGCAGAACCCCGCCGATCGTGATCATGATCAGCCCTGCGTTCGTCGTGAACAGCAGCAACGTCTGCTCCCAGTTGAACGTCGCGAACAGCGCGAGCAGCAGCATGGGCCAGAAGGTCAACACGGTGCCGGAGAAGCGCTGCTGCGAGGTCATGGTCTTCACTTCGCCCGTCAGGCGCTCGCGCTCACGCATGGACTCGCCGACGGTCTCCAGGATCTCGGCCAGGTTGCCGCCGCTGGTCCGCTGGATGAGGACGGCGGTGACCACCATGTTCACGTCCTCCGAATCAGCGCGCTTCAGCAGCCCGTGCAGCGCCTCCTCGACGGTCGAGCCGACGTTGAGGTCGACGATCAAGTGGCTGAACTCCTCGGCGATCGGCCCGTCCATCTGCTTGGCCACCATGTCGATGCCGTGCTGGAACGCGAACCCCGCGCGGAGCGCGTTCGCGATCATCGTCACCGCCTCCGGCATCTGCTTGCTGATGCGCTCGATGCGCCGCTTGCGGATGATCGAGAGCCAGACGGCGGGCAGCATGTAGGCGAAGAATCCGCACACCAGCGCGAGCACGAAGGCCACGGCGCTCCGCCCGGCGGCCCAGATCGCCATGAACGTGACCAGCGCGAGCGTGCACCGGATCAGGATGTACTCGCCGGCGCGCATCTTGAGACCCGCCTGCTCGATCTCCAGCGTTATGCGCTGCGACCAGGCGTTGTCCGCGAGCAGGTTGCGCACGACCGGCAAGCTCGATGGCCCGCGGCGGCGGATCTCGTCCCACGAGAGTCCCTGGCGGACGACCTTGGGCCGGTCGGCGAGGCGCTGGACGCGCGCGTCCGCCGGCCGCAGCCGCATGGCCCGCGCGAAGTACAGCGCGAACAGGCCGACGGCGAGGCCCACGCACAGAGCGGCGATCAGTTCGATGCCCATGGCTACCGCCTCATTCCCACCAGCGAGCCGAAGCCCATGTCGAGCTTCACCCCCGCCCGCGCGAAGTCATCGGCGAAGGTGGGAATGATGCCGGTCGGTTCCAGTGTGCCGATCACCTTGCCGTCGGCGTCGACGCCGTCCTGGTGATACGTAAAGAGGTCCTGCGTCGTCACGGTGTCGCCTTCGCGGCCGGTGATCTCGGTGATCTGGGTCAGGCGGCGCTTGCCATCGGAGAAGCGCGCGATCTGGATGACGACGTGCAGCGCCGCGGCGATCTGCTCGCGGATGGCGCGCACCGGCAGGTCGAAGCCTGCCATCATCACCATGTTTTCGATGCGGATGATGGCGTCGCGCGGGGAGTTCGCGTGGATCGTGGTGAGCGAGCCCTCGTGGCCGGTGTTCATGGCCTGGAGCATGTCGAACGCCTCGGCGCCGCGCACCTCGCCGATGATGATGCGGTCGGGGCGCATGCGCAGGGCGTTGCGCACGAGGTCGCGCTGGGTCACTTCGTTCTTGCCTTCGATGTTCGGCGGCCGCGCTTCCATGGCGATCACGTGCGACTGCTGGAGCTTCATTTCGATCGGGTCCTCGATCGAGATGATGCGCTCGCTGTCCGGCACGTTCGCGGAGAGCGCGTTGAGCAGCGTGGTCTTACCGGTGCCGGTACCGCCGCTGATGACGATGTTCAACCGCTGCTGGACGCATGACCGCAGAAACTGCGCGATGGTCTCCGTCATGGTCCCGTTGCCGACGAGATCGGCGATCTTGTACTTCTCGCGCCGGAACTTGCGGATGGTCATGGTGGGGCTGCGCGGCACGAGCGGCGGGATGACGATGTTCACGCGCGAGCCGTCGGGCAGGCGGGCGTCCACGTACGGCGACGACTCATCGACGCGGCGGCCGAGCGGCGCGATGATGCGCTCGACGATCCGCATGATGTGCATGTTGTCGCGGAAGCGCAGCGGCGACAGGTAGATGACGCCTTCGCGCTCGAAGAAGATCTCCTCCGGCGCGTTCACCATCATTTCGGACACGCTGTCGTCATCGAGCAGGGACTCGATCGGGCCGAAGCCGATCGCCTCATCGATGACGCGCTTGATAACGCGCTCGCGGTCGTCGCCCAGGAGCGCCGGGAAGAGCTGCGTGACGAGCTGGCGCGCGGCCACCATGACGGCTTCGCGCGCGCGCGCCGTGTCGAGCTTCTCGATCGCGCTGAGGTCCATCTCCATCAACATCTTTTGGTGGACCGCGTGCACCGCTTCGAACCACTCGCCGTCGCCGCTGCCGTCATCGAAGGCGAACCGCTTTTCCCGGGCTGTGTCGATTGCCATGGTCTATCCGCCTTCCGCTACCGCAGGTTGCGATCCCGGCCGCCACTTGAAGCCGCCGAGGATCTTGCTTCCCCTGTCCAGCCGCCCCCCGGCGATCACCGTCGCCAGGTCCGTCAGGCTCTTCGCCGCGATCGACTGCGGCGCCGTGATCACGATGGGCTGCCCCAGGTGCGTCCCCTGCCGCACCTTCTTGTCGTACGGGATGTTCCAGAAGACGTCGCGCTGCAACGCGTCCTGCACCACGCTCGGCCGCACGCCGTCGTCCGGCGAGATCGCGTTCATGACGATGCGCACGCGTTCCTGCGAGTACGACAGCAGCTTGAGCGCGCGCATCGCTTCGAGCGAGTCCTTGACGCTGGCGAACTCCGTCGTCGTGATCCAGAGGACGATGGTCGCCATCTCGACCGCCATCTCCGCCAGCTCGTTGAGCATGCCGGAGGTGTCCAGCACGACCGTGTCGTAGTTCTTCGCCAGGAACTCGACCACGCGCCGCGCCTGGTCCGGCGAGATCTTCCGCCACTCCAGCACCGTCGGCCCCGCGAGGACGTCCAGGTCGCTGAGCTCGTGCCGCGTGACGTAGCGCGCGATGTCGTCGCGCTCGATCATGTCCAGGTCGCGCACCATGTCGAACAGCGTGCGCTCCGGCTTCACGTCCAGCATCCCCGCGATGTCGCCGAAGCCGTTGTCGAGGTCGACGAGGCAGACCGACGAGCGCTCCATGCGCGCCAGCGCGACGCGAGACGTTCGTGCTGATCGTCGACTTGCCGATGCCGCCCTTGGCGCCGAACACCGTCACGATGGTGCCCGCGGTCGCGGCGCCCGGGATCTGGCCGAGCTGGCGCAGCTTCTTCTTCTCTTCGGCCTCGAGCGCCGCCAGCACCGAGGCGCGGAGGGTCTCCGGCTTGATCGGCCGCGACAGGAAGTCGCGCGCGCCGGCCATCATCGCCTTGCGGATCGTCTCGATCTCCTTCGAGCCGGAGTAGACGATGATCGGCGTGTCCGGCAGCAGGCTCTGGAGCGATTCGACGGTCTGGAGCGGCCGCTCCATGGGCTCGCCGACGCCGACGATGATGGTGTCGGGCTTCATCTCCGTCGCGGCCGTCACGGCTTCCATGCCGAAGCCGCATTCGCCCGCGAGCGTGAGGCCGGACGCCTTCACGACCTGCTTCGCTTCGTACCGCGCCTGGATATCGCTATCTACGATGAGTGCTGATGGTGTCTTCGCCAAGCTGCCTCCGGCCTCTAGTTCTCGCCTTGTTTTACTGGGCCGGGAGCGTGCGCGCGCCCGTGTCCGCCACCGTGTCATCGCCAAACGGGCGCAACGCCAGGAACACCGTGCCCTGCGTCTGCGCGAGCGCGAGCAGCGGCGCGTCTTCCGAGTTGACCGCCAGCGTCACCGTCCTTGCCTTCGGATCGGCGGAGGTGTCGTCCGGCCGGGTCGCGATCGATGCGCCGGCGCCGTCGCCCTCGATCGGGTTGCCGTCCTTGTCCAGGCGCGCTGTCGCCTTCTGGGCGTTCTGCGCGACGGAGAGCACTTCGATGTTCTGCAGCAGCGTGATCCCGCGCGAGCTCTGCTGGTCGCCGTTCGTCGAATCGAGCACCACCATGATATCCACGTGGTCGCCGGCGACGATCAACCCGCCGACACTCGTGTTTTCCTTCACCTCGACCGCCATGGCGCGCTTGCCGGCGGGGACGATGTAGGAGATGCCGGGGCCCTTTTCAGTCTGGCCGACCTTCGCCGCGGTGAGCTGCTCACCTTTAGCCACAGGGTAGCGCAGCGTCAGCCCGTCCAGCGACGACTTTTCGATGACGTACCCCTGCGCCAGCCCCGCCTTCGGAAGCGTGGAGATGTCCAGCATGGCCGTCGTGATCTCGGTGCCCGCCTTCAGGTCGCGCGATGCCACCACCACGTTCAACCGCGCCGCCGAGCGATGCCGAGTCATCGCTGCCACCGCCGAAGTTCGCGAGCGCGACGAAGACCAGGATCGCCGCGATCGCCGCCAGCGCCACGGCGCCGATCAAGATCCAGCGATTCGTCCGGTCGGGATTACCGCTTCTTGCCATGCTGCTCATAATTCCTGCTCCCTTTAATCGGTATCTACACTCTAAACGCGGGCCCCGCCCCTTGTGTCACATGCCCGGCGCACGAAATCGCCGCCGGTGGCCTGTCGCGGCTGCCGGCCGCGGGTCAATTGCCCGCAAGCAGCCCGTGCGCCGCGATCCTGTACGCGACGATCTGGAACACGGACACCAGGTTACTGGCGTCCTGCGCCTCCAGGTAGTGGTCGTTCGTGCCCGGCGATGACGACGCGATGCACTTCAGCAGCCGGACGGCATTGCCGGAGCTGCCGATTCCGTTGCAGTACAACGTCGTCGGCAACTGGCTCCCCGAGTTGCAACCGGGGAAGTGGATCACGTACACCTCGATGCCTTCGACGTTGCGCATATAGTCCGCCAGCGCCTTCGTCTTCCGGTCGAGCGACAGGTCGTTCGCGCTCGCGCTGGTGGTCGCGCAGCTCGGAATCGGCGTCGGCGTCCGCGTCGGCGAGGGCGTGTTCGTCGGCGCCAACGCCGTGGCGGTCAGCGCGATCGACGTGGCGGTCTGGCGGCAAGCGGCTCCGGCTGACCCGGACGGGCACGGCGTCGGCGTGGGCGTCCGTGTCGGCGTCCGGGTCGGCGTGTTCGTGCGCGTCGGCGTTATGGTGGGCGTCCGCGTGACGGTCGGCGTGTTGCTGGGTGTCGGCGTGTTCGTGGGCGTCCGCGTCGCGGTCGGCGTGTTCGTCCGCGTCGGCGTCCCCACCGGTGTCGGCGTCCGCGTCTGCGTGGGCGTCGGCGTGGGCGTGCACGTGGGCCCAAAGAACCGGCAGAGCACGAATTGCTCGGCCGAGTAATCGCCGTCGTCTCCGGGCGCCGGTGTCGGCGTTTCGGTGCCGACCGCCATCGCCGCGAAGGGCGCCGCGTCCGCTCCGGCCATCGCGACGGCGACCATTGGCTCGTCGGCCCCGTCCTGCGTGGTCGCGGCGACCGGCTCGTATGTCCCGGCGGCCGCGCTGGCCAGCAGCGGATCGCCGGACGCGATCTCTCCGATGTCAGCGGAGGCGATGACGCCGCTGGGGGAAGGCGCGCAGAGCGTGGGCAGCCCGCTCGCCGAGACGCTGTCATAGTTGTTGAGGCCGTCGGTCAGGATGACGACGAACTTGCGGGCGGCCGGATCGGTCGAGTGCCCCGGCCCGGTCACGAGAATCCGCGCCTGGTCCAGGCCCAGGCAGACGTTCGTGCCCGATCCGCCCGGCGCCGTGATCGTGCCGATTCGGGTCTTCAGCAACGCCGCGCTCGCCTCGGGCTTGAGGCACGATATCTGCGCGCCCGCCGGCAGGCCGTTGCAGTTCGCCGTCGTCAGGTTGTTTGCCGCCGCCAGCGTACCCGGCAGGCCGGCGTAGGGGTTGAACGCGGCCACGCAGCCGCCGTTGGTGTTCGGCCTGTTGTAACAGCCGCGATACGCCGCGAAGCCCACCTGCGCCAGCGAGCCGGTGCTGCCGGTCGGAAATACGACATCGATGAACGCCTTCGCGGCGGCGCGCGCCTGGCCGATGGGGCAGCCGGACTGCGTCTCCTCCTGTGCTGCGCTGCCGCTACAGGGTTCAGCCATGCTTCCCGTCGCGTCGATCGCGAGCGCCGTGTCCAGCGGGACCATCTTGAAGCTCGTGTTCGCCCACGAGCTGTAGCCCACGGTGAAGGTCACGCCGCCGAAGAACTGCGAAAACAACACCACGGCGTCTTTGCCTACTTTGACGTTGATCGCGTCGCAGCCCTCACCCGAGCACGGGCTCAGCGATCCGGGATTCGTGTTGCGGCACACGCCCGCCGGCGGTGCGGTCAATTGGTTGCCGCAGAAGAAGTTGACTTCAACCCCGGCGCCATCGGGCGTGCCGTAGCCGTTGCGGTCCGCCCAGTCGAAAGCGGCTTCGCAGGCCGGGACGCGGAGGCACGAGGCCCGGGTCGTGTACGGGATGCCCAAACTCGGGAGCGCCGCCAACGTCGGCAGGTCCTGCGCGGCCGCGAGCGCGCCCATGTCGGCGGCGCGCGCCACTCCGCGGCGTTCGCTGAGCCACAGCCCGTAGTCGATGGAGATGGCGGCGAAGGCGAAGATCACCGGCATCATGATGGCGAAGATGATCAGCACCTGTCCGCGGTGCTCGCGGATTCGCCGTCGCGCCCTTGCGCGCAGGGTTGCCAGGTGAGCCATCAGGAACATGCCTCCGTCGCGCCCGGGCTCATGGGGGAAGCGAGCGGCAGTTCGAGGCGCGAGCTCCCCGTCACGTCCATGTTGATATCGGCGATGGTGGTGCCGAAGAAGCCGAGGATGGAGCGGAGCATGAAGGGCTTGTAGGTGTACTTGGCCTTCACGTCCACGGCATCGCCGGGTCCGACGGTGCCACTGCTGTCAACGTCCGCGTAGGAGAGGCTCACGTGCGCGTCGTCCAGCAAGTCTTGCGACTGGCCGACCGTGCGTAAGCAGACCAGGCTGAGCGCGCCCGAGGAGTTGTCGCTCAGGGCCGCGTAGCGCGCGCCTTCGCGCACCGCGTGCTGCAGCGTGGCGCGGCGGTTCAGCGCGAGCCCGACGTCGAAGATGGCGAACAGGAAGAAGACGAGCAGCGGAAAGATCACCGCAAACTCGACGAGACCTTGTGCGCGCTGCCCCGAGACGAGCTTCTTCATGAACTCACTTCTGTTATTCGAGCGGGGAGTGCGACGCGTCGCGCTCCCCGCTCGACAGCAATGTTACGGGCAGGTTGTGTTGAAGCTCACGCAGTTGGCGATGGCGGTCTTGAACTCACCGAACGCTGTGCCAAGCCCGGGTGTCGCGATGAGTACCGCGAAGAGAGCGATTCCGATCGCGCCGGCGAGCACGGCGTACTCGATCAGGTCTTGGCCGCGCTCTTTCTTCAGCGCTGCGATGAAGTTCTGCACTCGAACCATGCCACTGAGAATGATGTTGCTCACTGTTGGAAACCCTCCTGAACTGAACCTCTGACCTGTTGCTGGACCACCCCGCCCAGTGCGGGGGACTTCCCTGAAGCGGTGTGTGAGACAGACTTCTTCCCGTATCACCTCCTTGGTCTGGCAACAGGGGGGAAGTCTGTCGGTGCTCCCGCCCGCGGCGGGAGAAGCAGGACCGGCCCCTTTTGGGAGCCGGCCCCGGTGCGCGTTACCATGAACACGCGGTAGGGGCGCCCTGCTCCTGTTGCCTCGGTCCCGGGGCCTGTCGCTGACTCTTGCCGGAGCTTGACAGGCCGCCGGGGCCGTTCGTTATTTGGCTTTCTCGCAGGCTCTCTGGCCGTTCCACCCCCTAGAACGCAAGACCGACCGCGCTGTTGCGGTCGGTCGACCCGAGGTGCTGTTTATGGCGACGCTCGGGCGACCCCGGTCTCAGCGACGACACCAGTACCTCGCGCGGCATCCATGCCGGCCGGGACACTTGTCTCGACGGACTGTTCTGCGTCTGTCTGCGCCCGGCGCCACGCCTACCGGGACGTCGATATGGGCGAGGAATATCGAGATCGAAGCTAACACCGCGACATAAGCCTGTCAAGGATTGAGCTTGACAATAACGGCGCTATTGCGAGGGGCCGGCGGGAATGATCCGGAATCGTAATGTGCCGGCGGATATAGACGGGAGCAAGCGGGCGAGAGAACTTTCTCAGTCTGCGCGTGGCGTCTGCTGCGCAGAGAATGCGGTGGTGCGAACGCGGTCAACCCAGGCACCGACGCCGCCCCAGCGCGAATTCGCCAGGCACGCCATACCGTACGCAAGCGCGATGCCGGCAATGGCGTCGACGACGTAGTGTTCGCCGGTATAGACGGCCATGAATATCGTGAGGATGGTGAAGGCGGCGAAGGCAAGCGCGGCACGCGGCATGCCGTTGTTCCGAAGCCAGAATGCCTGAACGGCCGGTACGGCGACGTGCAGGCTCGGAAATGCTGCGACGGTGTTCCAATCAGCGTTCACCGGCGCGTCCCTGCCTATTGCGAGCACCCGGTGCACATCGAGGGCCATCCACGGGGGTTCCGTCGGCAGCAGAAAGAAGGCGATCAGCGACACATACAGGATCCCCGTCCTCGCGACGGCGTAGCTTCGCACGAGGTCCCATCGACGAAAGACGACGTATGCGGTCAGCAGTGCTGGCAGGATGAACCACGCGATGTGCAGCGCGAGGCAGAAGCCATCGAGCACGCCAGGGTGCCCGGAGTACAGCCAACCCTGTAGCCGCTCCGTCGGCGTCGTCCCGAATCCAATCACGCGGTCCAACGACACGACGCTGTCGCGCTGGTGGGGGATCGAGGTGCGGTTGGCGTAATCGCGCACCGCTGTGGCGAAGAGCCCAGCCGCCGTGAAGGCAAACGACGCGAGGATCTCGCGCCGCCATCGCGCCCAGACGGCGAATGCGCGACGCCGGGTGGCGGGCAGGGTCAGCGAGTGGACCATCGTGCTCATATCGTGATCAACATCCCTGTTGCCCGCATGTAACCGATTCCGTGATTGGGCAAGTGTCCTCTGTTGTCTGTTGTCTGTTGTCTGTTGTCTGTTGTCTGTTCTCTGTCGTCGGCCGGCGCTAGCCGCCGCCGTCCTCGAACACGAGGGTGTGGGGGCCGACGCGGACCTCGTCGCCGGGCTCCAGCACGATCCAGTCGGCCTCTTTCCCCCCGACGAGGGTCTTGCGGCGCATGCCGCCGGCGTGGTGCAGGAGGTAGCGGCCGTCGCGCAGCCAGATGCGGACGTGCTCGGGCGCGACGCCGTCGCCTTCGAGCACGATGTTGCAGAGCCGCGGCGACGAGCCGATGACGACCGGTCCGCCGCCGAGCTCGTGGACTTGCGGCGGCGCGTCGCCGTTGCGCTCGATGAGCCGGCCGGTGCCGATCTCGGTGCTGGCGACGGCGGCCTCGCCGGCCCACTTCGGCAGCGGCTGCGCGGCGGCCTGCATCGGGTTGGGCGCGACGACCTCGAGCTGGTGGCGGAGGATGCGGCGGCGGCGGCGCCAGGCCAGGAAGAAGTAGCCGCCGGCGGCCAGCACGACCACGGCCACGATCGCCGAGAAGGCGATGAGCGGCACGGGGCTGGCGCCGCCGCTCGACGGCTCGGTATCGGGTACGGGCGCGGGCGCGGGCGCGGGCGCGGTGGCCTGCGGCACGGGCGCGGCGACGGCGCCGCGCGTGAACGTGGCGACGGCCGCCGCGGGCCCGCCGGCAATGGCGGCGATGAGCCGCAGGCCGGCGTCCCGGCCATCGGCCGCGACGGGGGACGTGAGCGTGAGCACGTACTGGTTGCGGAGCAGGCCCGCGATGTCGGCGTAGACCGTCGAGATGGTGCCGGCGTTCGCGGGGCGATACTGGCCCTGCGTCCCCGCCGCCAGCCCCTGCAGGTACGCCGTGTCGGGCGCGGCGCCGAACCCGACGGTGAAGACCGGGACGCCGGCGCCCGTCGCGACGGCGAGCGAGCTGTCGGCGGTGGCCGTCGAGCCCTGGGTGTCGTTCTGGCCGTCGCTGAGAATCACGACGGCGCGGCGAGGCGACGTGGCGCCGCGGGCGGCGTAGGTCGCGGCCTGCACCGCCTCGAAGAGCGCGGTGCCGCCGCCGGCCTGCAGCCCGGCGATGCCGTTGGTCAGCTTCGCGCGGTCGTTGGTGAAGGGCACGACGGGCGTCACCGTCGCGTTGAATGCGACGATCGCCGCCTCGTCGTTCGGGCCGAGCGCGCGGACGAACTCGCCGGCGGCCTGCTTCGCGCTGTCGAGCGGCTCGCCGGCCATGCTGCCGGAGATGTCGATGGCGAGGACGACGCTCAGCTTCAGGCTGGCGTCCTGGGCGGATTGCAGGCCGGTGACCGTCAGCGGCGTGTCCGCGTCGTACGCCTGGAACTGCGCGACGGTCAGGCCCTGCTCCGGCACGCCGGCGGCATCGAGCACGGTGACGACGGCGCGCAGCTCGGGGTAGGCGGCGGCATCGAGCTGGTTGATGGTCATGGCGGGCTGCGGCTGCTGGGCGCGGGCGTCGAAGCGCACGGCGGCGAGCGCCGCGACGGCGAGCAGGGATGCGAGTGCGAGCCGTTTGACGAAGATGGATGTCATCGAAGCTAGATTACAGGAGGTTGGAGGTTAGAGGTTAGAGGTTGGAGGTTCTAGGTTCTAGGTTCTAGGTTCTAGGCGCCGGCGTCGTTTGTCAGGATCAGCGTGCCGGCGGCGTGGAACATGCCGCCGACGCCGTGGGCGATGCTCGTGCGGACGTCCGGGAGCTGGGCCGCCGCCTCGCCGCGCAACTGGCGCACGGATTCCTGGATGGCGAACATGCCGTACATGCCGGTGTGGGTGTAGCTCAGGCCGCCGCCGTTCGTGTTCAGCGGGAAGTCGCCGCCGGGCGCCGTGCGCATCTCCTCGAAGAACGGCCCGCTCTCGCCCTTGCCGACGAAGCCGAGGCCCTCGAGCGCGAACATCGGCGTGTGGGCGAAGGCGTCGTAGAACATCGCGTGGTCGATGTCCTTGCGGGCGATGCCGGCTTCGTCGAAGGCGAGCTGTCCGGAGACCTTGAACGCGCGCGACTCCGTGAAGTCGTGCATCATCGAGATCATCGAGTGTTCCGACGATTCGCCGGCGCCGAGGAGGTACACGGGCTTCTTCGGGAAGTCCTTCGCGCGCGCCGCGGAGACGACGACGAGCGCGCCGCCGCCGTCGGTGACGAGGCAGCACTCCAGCAGGTGCACGGGGTAGGCGATCAGGCGCGAGTTGAGCACGTCGTCGATGGTGATGGGGTCGCGCATCATGGCGCGGGGGTTCTTCTCGGCCCAGCGGCGCGTGGCGACGGCGACGGAGGCGAGCTGCTCGTGCGTGGTGCCGTACTCGTGCATGTGGCGCAGGATCGGGAGGGTGAAGCGCGTCGCGGGGCCGGCGACGCCGTAGGGCTCCTCGAACTGGCCGCTCATGCTCTGGCGGGACTGGCCCCAGCCGCCCTCGCCGATGCGGGAGCGGCCGCTCTGGCCGTGCGTGATGAGCGCGGTCTTGCACAGGCCGGCCTTGATGGCGGCGGCGGCGTGGCGCACGTGGATCATGAACGAGCAGCCGCCGACGCCGGTGCCATCGATGTACGTTGGCACGATGCCGAGGTACTCGGCGACGGCGACGGGCGACTGGCCGGCGCAGAGCACGGCGTCGACGTCATCCCTGGTGATGCCGGCGTCGGCGAGCGCGTTGAGCGCCGCCTCGGCGTGGAGCTGGAGCGCCGACTTGTCCGGCAGGACGCCGAGCTCGTCGGTTTCGGCGGCGCCGACGATGGCGGCGCTCATGCGCAGGCTCACGGGACCCTCCCGCTCGGCTTGAACAGCGGCAATGTGATCTCCTCGCTCTGCTGTTCCCACGTCACCTCGACGGGCAGGTCGATGGGGAGGTTCTCCGGGAGCGGCTCGACGCCGATGAGGTTGGTCATCATGCGGGGGCCCTCTTCGAGCTCGACGACGGCGATGACGTACGGCGCGTAGTCCTGGAAGTTCGGCGGCGCGCGGTGGTTGATGACGTACGAGTACAGCCGGCCGCGGCCGCTCGCGGTGAACCACTCGACGTCGCGGGACGAGCACTCGGGGCAGAACGGCCGGGGGAAGAAGTACGCCTTGCCGCACGCGCGGCAGCGCTGGATGCGCAACTCGCCGCGGCGGGCGCCGGCCCAGAACTCCTCGGTTTCAGGTGTGGGCTGGGGGAGCGGACGTTTTGGCATAACGCACAGCAGTATGCCAACGCCGATCGCCTGGCGGAAGGGAAACGGGGCTCGCGGGTGGTTGATGGATCTGCTTGACGGGCGGTGCGGCCGGCTACGCCGCGAGTGTAGTGCTTCTAACGCTTCTTTACCGTGGACGTGGTGGCGCACGCTTCCGAGATCCTCAGACGAGGCACCGTACCGCGTCGGTCCGGCTTCGCCGGACTGACAGCCGAGGGCGGCTGTGATCCACGCTTCGCGTCGCGCTAACTAAAGCCATTTCGAAAGCACTACACTAGCGCCTCGTCGTCTTCGCCCGGGACGCGGCAGCCGAGCGCCATCGCCACGGTGTGGAGCTCTTCGAGCAGATCGTCGAACTCAACGTCGCCGGCGAGATCGAGGATGACGGAGAGGTCTTCGGTCTCGATCTGCGTCGTCTGGAACATGTTGAGGAGGTCGCCGCTGACGGGGTCCGCCGATTCGGCGGTCTTCTCCTCGGCCAGGAGGCCGGCCGCGATGGCGTCGTCCTCCTCGGCGGGCTTCTCGGCGGCGAACATGCCCTCGGCGGCGGCGGCGTCGTCTTCGGGCTCGCCAGCGGCGGCCGCTGCGGCCGGCGGGCTCTCTTCGTCCTTCTTCTTCTTGCCGAATGCCATGGCCAGCCTCCGCGCAGGGGATCAGCGCCCGGGCGGCGCGATCGCCTCGATGGAGTATCGGCAGGGGTAGGGGGTTCCCTTAGGGGAGGGGGTTGGAGGTTGGAGGTTGGAGGTTGGAGGTTGGAGGTTGGAGGGCGAAGTTGGAGGGTGGAGGGTGGAGCCGCTACCAGCGACCAGTCACCAGTCACCAGTCACCAGTCACCAGTCACCAGTCACCAGTCACCAGGCGACCGGATCAGAACAGGCCTTGCTTCTGCGCCTTCGAGAGCAGCTTGAAAAGCTCGTAGAAGTTGCTGACGCCGGACTCGCCGAGCTTCTGGAGCAGTGCCCCGCGCCGGTCAATCTCCTTGTAGATGAGGCGGCGCTTCTTCTCCGAGAGCCCGCGCGAGGGGGCGACGCGCTGTTCCATCAAGTAACTGTTGTTCAAACCTATGAATTCGAATTCGTCCTTGACCGGGTCCCAGCGGAAGACTTCGATGAACGAGAAGGAGCCGGCGACCGGGTCGTAGCCGATGATCTCCGAGATGCTGATGACGCGGCGTCCTATCTTGCCCGTCGGCAGCCGCACGGAGCTGCAGATCACCACGACGTTCAGGTTCTCGACGTACGTCCTGGGGACGCTGATCGGCACACCTGTGACACGCTGGATCAGCTTCTCCACCGTCGCCGCGTGGAACGTGGAGCACACGGCGTGGCCGGTCATCATCGCCTGGAAGGCGATGTTCCCCTCTTCGCCGCGGATCTCTCCGATGATGATCTCGTTCGGACGCTGGCGGAGGGCGGCTTTGAGGAGGCTGAACATATCGACGCTGCCGCCGCCCTGGCTCATCTGGCCGCGGACGACCTCGCGCGTCCAGTTGGGGTGCGGCACCTGGACTTCGGGTGTGTCCTCGATGCTGACGATCTTCGCGTCGGGACGGATGAACGTCATCAGCGCGTTCATCAGCGTCGTCTTACCGGAGGCGGTCTCACCGGAGACGAAGAAGTTCATGCCCTCTTCGACGACGAGCGACATGTAGCCGGCCATCTGCCACGTGAGCATGCTCGAGTTGCAGATATCGACGATGCTCAACGGGATGTTCATGAACTTTCTGATGGTGAAGTTGGAGCCGTTCTTCGAGACGTCGCCGCCGTAAACGATGTTGATGCGCGAGCCATCGGGCAGCGTCGCGTCGACGATCGGGTTACGGAACGTGACGGGCTTCTTCATCTTTTCGGCGAGCTTGAGCACGAAGTCATCGAGTTCGTCGTGCGTGTCGAAGTTAATGCTGCTCTTGAGCGCGCCGAAGACCTTGTGCTCGATGTAGACAGGGCCGATGCCGCTGCAACTGATGTCCTCGATCCAGGGGTCGCCGATGAGCGGTTCGAGCGGTCCCATGCCGATCTTGTCGCGGATCACCATGTACTTCAGGCTCTCGAAGTCGGCCTGCGACATCTTGAGCTTGCCGCCCTTGCCGCTGGATCCGCCGCCGAAGGGCAGCTTGAGGAAGCCGCCTTCGCCTCGCTTGGCCGATGCGGCGGCGACGGCCTCGGGCGCGCGGTCGACGATGTCGCAGGAGTCGTCGACCGCCTTCAACAGCACCTCCGTCTTCTCCTCGGGCGTCGTCGCCTCGGCGAGGATCTCGACGAAGTCGAGGAGGCGGTACTCCATCTGCTCCAACGTGTCGCCGAGGTGGTCCGAGCCGGGCTCGATGGCGATGTAGAAGTTCCGGGCCTCGGCGTTGTCGGGGAAGATGTGGATGAACGTGTTGTCGCCGACCGGATAGATGAGGTTAGGGTCCTTGATGTCGCCCATCTTGCGGTTGATCTCGGGGTAGTACTCCGGCACGCCGAATTCGGCCATGGGCACCTTGTGCAGGTACGTCATGAGGTGCGGGGCGCGCTCCGCCTGGTCGCGCAGTTCGGGCGCGAGGATGTTGTGGATCGGGCACATGGCGGCGGCGCCGCCCTTGTGGTCGTTGACCTCCTCCGGAACGTCGAATGGAAGACGTTGCGGCATGTTTGGCTACGCCTTCGCGCTCGATACCGGGATGATGCGCATGCCGAGCCCTGGCTCGACATCGAAGCTGACGATGTTACCGGTGGTCTTTTCGGCGCCGCGGACCTTTGCGACTTCGAGGACCTTCATCAACTGGTCGCGCATCTCCTCCGTGCGCAGCTTGAGGTGCGCGTCGCACAGGGAGCGGATGCGCATGAACATGGCCTCTTCGAACGCGTGCGAGTGGAGGGTGAAGAAGATGGTCATGTTCTGGTCGACGTACTCCTTGACGGCGGTGAGGAACGCGAGCGTCTGGCTCTCCGCCACCTGCGACACGAACGAGGTCATGGAGTCGATGAAGACGACGTCGAAGCGGCCCTGCAGTTGGCCCAGGTGCTGGAGCATCTTGTGGAACGCGGTGCTCGCGGCCTCCGGGTTCATGGCGGCGGGGACGGGGTAGACGTTGAAGGCGCCGAGCAGGTAGTAGTCGGTGACGTCGAGGCTGAGGCTGGCCATCTGCCGGAAGAGGCTGCGGGCGGTGTTCTCCGTCGTGTACATGACGCACTTGAAGCCGCTGCTGAGGGCGCCGTGGGTGAGTTGCTGCGTGACGACGCTCTTGCCGGCGTTGGACGACCCCTCGATGAGGATCAGCGATCCTTCGGGGATGCCGCCGCCGAGCTTCTTGTCGATCTCCGAGCTGCCGGTCGAGACGACGCGACGTGCGCCTTCGACGAGCTCCGCCGCTGCTGTTCCCGCCATGTCCGGCCTCCATCCATGCCGCCGTTGCCGGCGCGGCTTCCATGCTTGCGCGCGGCCCATGCGACGGGTACGCGCGCAGACAGCCCGCGAACTTCGCTGGGCTCCCATATCTTTGTCGGCAGCGCCCCGGCAAAATTTAGGTGCGCGCACCCGTGCGCGGCTGTCGGGGCGGATGAGGTTCGGGGGGACGCCTAGGGGAAGCGGGAGGCGGGAACGACAGCAAACGGCAAACAGCAAACAGCAAAGGCCCCGGGGCGGGACAACAGAGAACAGACAACAGAGGGAGCAGAGAGCAGCAAACACGGGCCACAGCAAACAGCAAACAGCAAAAGGGCCGGGGCGCCGAGGCGGTCGCTCGCGAGCTTGATCGCGTATGAACCTCTCCGCGCTGACAGATGAGTAGGCCACAGATCGCCGGCAGGTCATCTCGTCGCTTGGCCCAAGTATGTTCGGAAATAGCTTGTACTCGCCTGAGAGCCCCGCGACTGCTCGCTTGTCCGCTCCCCACGGCGTATCCTGACGCTCAATCACTCCGGTACATCAAGGAGCAAGCCGCACATTTATCACGGCGGGCGACAAGAGTTGTCGCACCTGAGTGGTTCACTCATGCGGGGAGGTCTCTCGATGGCGGCATCAGCGCACAGCGCGAATCAACACCTTGGCATACGGCATGGCCTCGTTCAACCATCTGCGCGGCGTTGCGGATCGGGCTGAGGCATTCGCGCAAGCGTTTGGCGGCGGCGACCTGGCGCGCGCGGCAGGGCTCTACCACGACCTCGGCAAGTTCCACCCGGAGTTCCAGGAGTATCTTGACTGGTGCGACGCGCACCCAGGCCAGCGCGGCCGCGGCGGCGACCACAAGGGTGCGGGGGTGCAGTACACGGCCGCGATCAGCGGCGCGCTGCAACTCGTGATCCTCGCGCATCACGGCGGCCTGCAATCGCGGTCCGACCTGCGAAGCTGGCTCGCGGAAGACCGCGTGCGTACGCGGATCGCCGAAGCGCTGCGCCTCGCCGCCAAAGAGATGCCCGAGATCGCGCGAACACCTGTACCCGTGGCACCGCCGACATTCGCCGAGGCCGATGCGGTCGCGGGCGAGTTCTTCGTCCGCATGCTCTTCTCGTGCCTCGTTGACGCCGACTTCCTCGACACGGAAGCGCATTTCAACGAGCACAAGTCGCCGCGGCGTGAGGCCACGTTCGACGCACGTCTGCTCCTTGCGAAGCTCCGCGCTCATCAAGAGCGGATCTCGAAGGGTCGTGACGATGCACTCACGTCGCTGCGCCGGAGAGTCGCGGCCGCCTGCGAGGGAGCCGGAGAGCGCGAGCCGGGCATTTACCGGATGACCGTTCCCACCGGCGGAGGGAAGACGCTTGCAGGCATGGGATTCGCCCTGCGGCACGCCGCCGCGCACGGGAAGCGGCGGGTCATCGTGGCGATCCCCTACACGAGCATCACCGACCAGACCGCACGGGTGTACCGCGAGGTGTTCGGCGGCAACGGCGTTGTCCTCGAACATTCGAGCGCCGTGGCGCCGGACGAGCACGCGGATGACGAATCGGCGACGCAAGAGCACAGCTGGCAGCGCCTCGCGGCGGAGAACTGGGACGCCCCGATCGTCGTTACGACGACGGTGCAGCTCTTTGAGAGCCTGCTCGGCCGGCGCGTCAGCGGCGCGCGCAAGCTCCACAACCTCGCCAACAGCGTACTCATTCTCGATGAAGTGCAGATGTTGCCCGTACATCACCTCGAACCGATCCTCGATGTCCTCCATCGCCTCGCTTCCGATTACGGCGCCACGATCCTGCTCTCGACGGCGACGCAACCGCAGTTCAACGCCGAGGCGTTCCGCGCCCTACCGGAGATCGCGCCGGACCCGCCATCCCTGTTCCGCGACCTGCAACGTGTCGGGTACAGGTTCCCGTCGGAGCCATGGAGATGGGACGACGCGGCGTCCGCGCTGCGTGCAGAACCGCAAGCGATGATGATCCTCAACACGAAGAAAGACGCGCTCGCCGTGCTCGATGCGCTCGGCGATCCGGACGCGTTACATCTCTCGACGCTGCTGTGCGGCGCCCATCGGCGCGTCGTGCTCGACGAAGTGAAGGCGCGGCTGAAGACGCGCAGGCCGTGCCGGCTTGTCACGACCCAGGTCGTCGAGGCCGGCGTCGATATCGATTTCCCGGTGGTGTTCCGCGCCATGGGGCCGCTCGACCGCATCCTGCAGGCGGCGGGCCGCTGCAACCGCGAGGGAACGCTCGACCATCTCGGGCGCGTGGTCGTGTTCCGCCCCGCGGAAGGCGGACTGCCGCGGGGCACCTATGCGATCGCTACGGGACACACGGCCACGTTGCTCGCCGCCGCCGGTTGGAGTGAGCGCATCCACGATCCGGACGAGATCGGCCCGTGGTTCGAGTGGCTGTACAAGACCGTATCGACGGACCGCGATGGCATCCAGAAGCTGCGGGAATCATTCGAGTACAAAGCCGTCGCGCGCGAGTTCCGGATGATCGAGGACGACGCCGAGGATGTCGTCGTGCCGTACGGGAGCGAGAAGGAACGCAGCACCGTCGCCGCGGCGATCGAGTCGCTGCGCAAGAAGCAGGGCAGCGCGCGGCTGCTGATGCGCAAGCTGCAGCCGTACACGGTCGCGTTGCGGCAACGCGACATCAACCGCGCCGTTGACCGCGGCTTCGTATCGCCGGTGATCGATGGCGTGTGGGCGCTCACGGTGCCGTCAAGGTATGAGGGCACCCGCGGCCTTGTGCTCGAAGGCGCGGACGGGGAATTGCTTATGGGTTGACTCTATTGGACTTGACCGTTGCGGTTGGCACTGACGGTTGAAACCAGATCTTGAGCGAGTACTCAGAAAGGCGAAAGGAGGACGTCATGGTCACAAACGTCCGCGATGGGCCGATGCAAGTCGAGGTCTCGGGCGACTTCGCGTGCTTTACGCGGCCCGAGATGAAAGTGGAACGGGTGTCGTATCCAGCGATGACGCCGTCGGCAGCTCGCGGCGTGCTCGAAGCGATCTTCTGGAAGCCCGAGTTTCGCTGGCAAGTCGAACAGATCGCCGTCCTGCGCGAGATCCGGTACTTCTCGATCCTGCGCAACGAGGTGAAGGGAACGGCAAACGCGAGCACAGCACGAGGATGGGCGAAGACCGGCGGTGGGTACTTCGCCGACGAGGACCGGGCGCAACGCCACACGCTCGCCCTGCGCGACGTGGCGTACCGGATCAGCGCGCGGCTGGAGCTGCGTCCGCACGCGACGGACGACATCGCGAAGTATCGCGACCAGTTCCGCCGCCGAGTCGAGTCCGGACGCTGCTTTGCGACGCCGTACCTGGGCTGCCGCGAGTTTTCCGCCGCTTTCGGACCCGTGAGCGACCGGCAGCCGATCGACCACACCGACGAACTCGGCACGATGCTCCACGACATCGATTATGGCGTGGAGGGCCGGAACATGCCGCGCTTCTTCCAGGCAAGCATCGAGCGAGGCGTGCTGCACGTGCCCGCGTGGGAGCGAGAGGAGGCGGCGCATGCTCTTGCAGAAGCTAAATGAGTACGCTGACCGCCTCGACCTGCCACCGCGCCTCTACAGAAACGCACCCCTGCGCTACATCATTGAGCTAGAGGGCGAGGGCAAGTTCGTTTCGTTCACCGACACCGCAGGTACGGACAGAGTGACCAAGCGCGGTGTTCCTCACGCGGTTCCGGAAATCGTCAAGACAAGCGGAGTTTGGGCGTTCCTTCTGGCCGACAAAGCCGACTATGTGCTCGGCTATTCGGGCGCCGTGGCCAAGCCGGCGGATGTAGCGAAGCGACACGCCGCGTTCGTCCACCTCGTTGACCGCTGCGCCGACGATACGGGAGATCCACGCGTCGCGGCCGTCTCGACGTTCTTGCACGCGGATCCGCTCGCGCAGATCGGCCTGCCGACAACTTTCGACCCGTCGGCGAGAATTACGTTCCGTGTTGACGACGAGTTCCTCATCGATCTGCCGGCGGTGCAGGCGTTCTGGGCTGACGAGATCGATCGAAAGAATGTCGAAGCGCCGGAAGCCGATTGCCTGATATGTGAGAAATGCCGACGCGTCGCACTGACGATCGAAAAAGTAAAGGGCCTGCGGGGCGGTCACACGGGAGGCACCTCGATCGTGAGCTTCAACGCCGACGCCTTCCGCTCGTACGGCCTCGAATCTTCGCTCAACGCTCCGATCTGCGAATCGTGCGGCGAGCGCTTCACGAAGTCGCTGAATCACCTGCTGAGCGACAACGAGAACAGCCTCATCGTAGGTAACGTCTCATACGTCTTCTGGACGCGGGACCCGAAGGCGAAATTCTCGTTCGCAACCATCGTCACCGAACCGACCGCCGACCTCGTGAAGCAGCTCTACACGTCGGCGGCGCGCGGCAGAAAGGGCGCTATCACCGCGCTCGACGAGGAAGAGATGTCGCGCTTCTATGCGACCGCGCTCTCCGGCTCAGGTGGCCGCGCCGTCGTCCGCGAGTGGATCGATACCAGCATCGCCGAGGCGAAGGCGCATCTCGCCGTATGGTTCCGGCTGCAGGAGATTGTCCCGCAGTTCGGCGAGGCTGTGCCGCTCAGCATCCGGCAGCTCGCCTACGCGACGGTGCGGACGGGCGACCGCAACAATCCGCCGCCCGCGCACGTCACCCGCTCGCTGCTGCGCTCCGCGCTCAATGGCGACGCAGTGCCGTGGCAGCTGCTCTTCGAAGCGGTACGGCGCTGCCGGGCGGAACAATCGGTCACGCGGCCGCGCGCCGCGCTCATCAAGATGGTGCTGCTGTCGCAGCACCCCGAATACGGACGGGAGGACCTGGTGCGACTCAATCCAACGGACACAAACTCGGCCTACCGCTGCGGACGGCTGCTCGCCGTCATCGAATCGATCCAGCGCGCGGCTAAGGGCCGGGACTTCAAAGGCGCAACCGTCGTCGATCGCTACTACGGCACGGCGTCCTCGGCACCGGCATCCGTGTTTGGACGCCTGATGCGAGGCGCACAGCCGGACTTGAGCAAACTTGAGCGGGAGCGAGGAGGCCTGTGGCACATTCTGCAACAGCAGATGCAGGATGTAGTTGCGGGCCTGCCCGAAGCCGGCTTTCCCCGCACGCTCACGCTCGAAGAGCAAGGCGTGTTCGCGCTCGGCTACTACCACGAGCGCGCGCGCCCCTGGGGTGGCAAGGGCGCAACCTCGAACGATGACGCGAACGACGCCGCGGCCGGCGATGGGGCCGATGACACGACGGAGCCCGGCGACGGGCAAGAGGGAGCATCACGATCATGACCACGGCAACGAACACCGCCATCCACACCGACACCGGCCGCCGCCACGACTTCGTACTGCTGTTCGATGTCACCGACGGCAACCCGAACGGCGACCCGGACGCCGGCAACCTGCCGCGCGTCGATCCGGAGACGATGCAGGGCCTCGTCTCCGATGTCGCGATCAAGCGCAAGGTGCGCGACTACGTCGACATGGTCCACGACGGCGAGCAGCGCTTCGAGATCTACGTCCAGAACAAGGGCATCGCCCTCAATACCCAGCACGAACGCGCATACACCGCGCTCGACATGAAATCGACCGGCGCTAAGCAGAAGCGCGAGGACGTCGAACGCGGACGCGAGTGGATGTGCGAGAACTTCTACGACATCCGCACCTTCGGCGCCGTCATGTCGACGGGCGTCAACTGCGGCCAGGTGCGCGGTCCCGTCCAACTCACGTTCGCGCGGTCGATCGACCCGATCATCCCGCTCGATCTCTCGATCACGCGGATCGCAGTGACGGATCCGAAGGACGCTGAAATCGTCGTCACGGAGCAGAACGACGGCACGAGCAAGACGAGCGGCAAGACGACCGAGATGGGCCGCAAGTCGCTCGTACCGTACGGGCTCTACCGCGCGCACGGGTTCTTCAACCCCCATTTCGCGAAGCGCACCGGCGTTGACGCCGCCGACCTGGCGATCTTCTGGCAGGCGCTGCAGGGTATGTGGGACGTCGACCGCTCGGCGTCGCGCGGCATGATGTCGTGCCGCGGGCTGTACGTCTTCAGTCACGAGAGCAGCCTCGGCAACGCGCCCGCGCAGGACTTGTTCGCGCGGGTCCACACGCCGCCATCGGAAGCGCCCGCGCCGCGGCTCTTCTCGGACTACAAGATCGCGATCGACGAGAGCGCGCTGCCCGCCGGCGTCACCCTGACGCGGCTCGTCGGCTGATGACGGCGGACGGCGGCGCACCGGCGGCCGCGCTCGATGATGATCTGATCGCCGTGTCGGCGATCGAGCACTACGCGTATTGCGCGCGGCAGTGTGCGTTGATCCACGTCGAGCAGACGTTCGATGAGAACATCTACACGGTGAGAGGGTCGCAGGCGCACGAACGGGTGGACATCCCGGCATCCGAGCTGGTGTCGGGCGTGCGGTACGAGCGCGCGCTGCCGATCTGGTCGGAGCGGCTGGGGCTCATCGGCAGGGCCGACCTCGTTGAGTTCCATGACGGCGTGCCGTTCCCCGTCGAGTACAAGGTCGGCCGCCGCCGGGCGTCGCGGCGCGGCGCGCCGAGGCCGGAAGACCTGCAAGTCTGCGCGCAGGCACTCTGCCTGGAGGAGATGTTGGGCGTACCCGTGCAACGAGGTGCGCTCTTCTACTGGGCGACACGGCGCCGCCATGCCGTGGAGTTCACGTCCGAGCTGAAGTCGTCGGTCGAGCGGACGGTTGCGCTGGTCCACGAGCAGATCCGTGCGCAGCGGCTGCCCGAGGCGCCGGACGACGCCCGCTGTCCGCCATGCTCGTTAAAGGCATCGTGCCTGCCTGGCGTGGTGGCCGGCCGGGCGCGCCTGCGCGGCTTTCAGGGCGCGCTCTTCCATCCCTTTGACGCCGCGTCAGCAGATGATGAGGAGGACGGCGATGGTTGAGGTCGGCAACGTCCTGTACGCCGTGACGCCGGGCTCATATCTCAAGCTCGACCACGACACCGTCCGGGTCGAAGTCGATGGCGCGACTACGCTGCGCGTGCCGCTGCTCCGCCTCTCCGGCATCGTGTGCTTCGGGAGTATCGGCGTCAGTCCGCAGCTCATCGAACGGTGCGCGGCAGACGGCAGGAGCGTCGTGCTGCTGGGCCGCACCGGGGGCTTCGCGGCGCGCATCGAAGGCCCGACGTCCGGCAATGTGCTGTTGCGGAGAGCACAACACTTGGCGCTGTCCGATGGCATTAAGACCTGCCGGATCGCCCGCCAGATCGTGGCCGGAAAGCTCCAGAACAGCCGTCAGGTGCTGCTGCGCGCGTCGCGCGAGGCGAGCGAGCCGGCCGATATCGAGACCCTCGGCCGCGCGGCGGAGCTTCTCGCGCAGGGGCTGGGCCGGCTCAAGGATGCGGACAACCTGGACGTCGTCCGCGGGACGGAGGGCGATGCCGCCCGCACCTACTTCCGCGCCTTTGCGTCGATGGTACGGGAAGACCGGCCCGCGTTCCGCCCAGCCGGGCGCACGCGCCGTCCACCGAGGGACCGCATCAACGCCCTGTTGTCGTTCCTCTACGCGTTGTTGCGGTCAGAGTGTGTGAGTGCGTTGGAGGGCGTCGGGCTCGACCCGCAGGTGGGGTTCCTGCACGCGCTTCGGCCCGGCAGGCCGGCGCTGGCGCTGGACCTGATGGAGGAATTGCGGCCGGTGCTCGCGGACCGGCTGGCCTTGACACTGGTGAACCGGCGGCAGGTGCGCTCCACCGGGTTCCGCGACTTGCCGGGGGGAGCCGTGTACCTCGACGACGATACGAGGAGGACGGTGCTCGCGGCGTATCAAAAGCGGAAGCAGGAGGTCGTGGGTCACCGGGTGATGCGCGACCGGGTGCCGTTGGGCCTTGTGCCGCACGTGCAGGCCCGGCTGCTGGCGCGGCATCTGCGCGGCGACCTGGAATACTACCCGCCGTTTCTGTACCGATGAGCCGAAGGGAAGCGTATGGAACATGGAGCTACTGGTGGCCTACGACGTAGCAACCGACACGAAGGCGGGCAGGCGGCGGCTGCGCCGCGTTGCCAACATCTGCGTGGGCTTCGGACAGCGCGTGCAGAAATCAGTGTTCGAGTGCACCCGTCACGGAGGTGCAGATGGAGCGGATGATCTACCGGCTGCTGCGGGAGATCGAGCCCTCGCAGGACAGCCTGCGCGTCTACCGCTTGCGCGAGCCGCGGTTGACGCATGTTCAAGTATTCGGACTGTCGCCGCCGGTGGACTTCGGCGGGACGCTGATCGGCTGAGCGCGGACCGCCGGCGCGGACGTTTCAGGCGTGCGGTCCGCGCAACAAGCGGGCTGCGCTCAGCTTCGAGAGAAGCAGGCCGCGTATACCGCTCCGGGACATGGCGCGGGCAGTTCGTACGCCGGACGCGCGAACGTATCGATGTTGAATCTAAAGCGCGGCGTGGGAGGGTGCCGTGCGGGCCACATTAGGAGTTGCACCCGTCGTTCGCGACGGGTGAGGATTGAAACGTCATCGATGACGAACTGACCGCAGCGCACGCACTCGGGTTGCACCCGTCGTTCGCGACGGGTGAGGATTGAAACTCTCTGCGCTTCCGTCAGCGGCTCCGCCTCGTTGGTTGCACCCGTCGTTCGCGACGGGTGAGGATTGAAACGCGGTGCCGGTGTCCGTCACCGTGACGCCTGTGGTTGCACCCGTCGTTCGCGACGGGTGAGGATTGAAACTCTGGGAACAGCTTGGCGATCTCGACGCCGACCGCCGGTTGCACCCGTCGTTCGCGACGGGTGAGGATTGAAACATTGCTTCTCCCTTCGCACTTTGCCGACGAGCGATGTTGCACCCGTCGTTCGCGACGGGTGAGGATTGAAACGTGTTGCCATAGATGGTCGTGATGATGTCTTTCGTTGCACCCGTCGTTCGCGACGGGTGAGGATTGAAACTTGAAGTTGCGCGTAGCACTCCGTTGTTGGCGAGAAGTTGCACCCGTCGTTCGCGACGGGTGAGGATTGAAACAACGAAGATGTCACGCTCCTGTCGCCGTCGGGGTTGTTGCACCCGTCGTTCGCGACGGGTGAGGATTGAAACTTCGACAGGGCAACCTCAACGCGGGACACTGCCGCCGTGTTGCACCCGTCGTTCGCGACGGGTGAGGATTGAAACTGCGTGTTGTCGCAAATCCCGTGAACAACACGAATAAGTTGCACCCGTCGTTCGCGACGGGTGAGGATTGAAACGCATACCTGTTTGTTCTCACGTCAGCAGCTACAGGTTGCACCCGTCGTTCGCGACGGGTGAGGATTGAAACACTGTTGAAATACACTTCCTTATCACCTTTCCGGCGGTTGCACCCGTCGTTCGCGACGGGTGAGGATTGAAACGTCAACTCCCAGCCGCACCAGGCGAACAACGCGAAGTTGCACCCGTCGTTCGCGACGGGTGAGGATTGAAACAAGTCGCCCGGTGGTGCCTCAAACGAGCGCCAAGTTGCACCCGTCGTTCGCGACGGGTGAGGATTGAAACGCCAGCTTGGCCGCCACGTCGCCCCGCGGATCGCTCCCCGTTGCACCCGTCGTTCGCGACGGGTGAGGATTTGACCTGCCCCCCGAAAACTGGTCCAGTCTAAATGAGAGTCCTCCGGGATAATGGCCCTGGCGACAGGGCAAGGAGGACCCATGCGGAAGAGCCGGTTCACGGAGGAACAGATCGTCACGGCGATCAAAGAGCACGAGGCAGGGACGCCGACGCAGGAGCTCTGCCGGCGCCTCGGCATCGGCGCGCAGACGCTGTACCGCTGGAAGGCGAAGTACGGCGGCATGAGCGTGCCCGACGCGCAGCGCCTGAAGACCCTGGAGGATGAGAATCGGCGGCTGAAGAAGCTCGTCGCCAATCAGGCGCTGGACATCGACGCCCTCAAAGAGGTGGCCTCGCGAAACTGGTGAAGCCCGCGGTGCGGAGGGTCGCCGTTCTTTTCCTTGAAGGGGAACGGGGGCTGTCTCAGCGCCGTGCCTGCGGGCTGCTCACCATGCATCGTTCGACGGCCCGCTATCAGGGACACGGGCGCGCAGAGGGACCGATCCGCACGCGGCTACGCGAGCTGGCGGCCCAGAAGCGGCGCTACGGCTACCGGCGGCTGCACGTGCTGCTGCGGCGGGAGGGGGTGTGCGTGAATCACA
Organism: uncultured Chloroflexia bacterium; assembly: GCA_963701135.1. Classification (GTDB taxonomy): domain Bacteria; phylum Chloroflexota; class Dehalococcoidia; order DSTF01; family JACRBR01; genus CAYJMJ01. The sequence continues at coordinate 46,007 of OY969567.1, read as the reverse complement.
AGTGCGTGGAGCGGATCTACCGGGAAGAAGGACTCAGCCTACGGCGGAAGAAGCGCAAACGGACGACAAGCGTGGCCCGCACGCCGGCGCCGCGGCCGCAGCGCCCGGACGAGGTGTGGTGCCTGGACTTTGTGCACGATCAACTCTGGTGGGGCCGTCGGATTCGCACGTTGAATGTCCTCGATGTCTGCACCAGGGAAGCGCTCGGCATCGAAGTGGACACGTCGCTTTCCGGCGTGCGCGTCGGCCGCGTGCTGGATCGGATTATCGATGAGCGCGGCCAGGCGCCGCAGACGATCATCATGGACAACGGGCCTGAGCTGACGAGCAAGGCGCTCGACCAGTGGGCCTATGCACGCGGTGTGCGGCTGCACTTCATCGAGCCGGGAAAGCCCGTGCAGAACTGCTTCGCCGAAAGCTTCAACGACAAATTTCGTGACGAGTGTCTCAACGAGCACTGGTTCACGACGATCTGGGATGCACGAGAGAAGATCGAAACCTGGAGGGTGGAGTACAATCGCGAGCGCCCGCACAGCTCGCTGCAGAACAGGACGCCGGAGGAGTTCAGGCGCAGCATCACAGAGCGGAAAGACCCGGTCGGACTCTCATAATGAGTGGACCAAAGATCGGGGGCAGGTCAGATTGAAACGCGAGTAGCCGTAGTGATCGACGATACTAAGCGGTTGCACCCGTCGTTCGCGACGGGTGAGGATTGAAACACGGCGGCAGGAGCTCGTGCTGTGGGCGCTCACGGAGGTTGCACCCGTCGTTCGCGACGGGTGAGGATTGAAACTGGAACGAGACGGAGGGGTAGATGGCGAGGTCATCGAAGGTTGCACCCGTCGTTCGCGACGGGTGAGGATTGAAACGTCCCTGTTCTCAGGGTCGGGCTGTTGACTCGTGGTTGCACCCGTCGTTCGCGACGGGTGAGGATTGAAACGGGGATCGTGCCGGGCGGGTTGTCGGTGTTGATGTCCGGGTTGCACCCGTCGTTCGCGACGGGTGAGGATTGAAACGCGTGACGGATTGGCTGGGAGTCGAACCCAGTCGGTTGCACCCGTCGTTCGCGACGGGTGAGGATTGAAACGAGGTTCATCCCTGTCCATACAGCACAAAGTACCAACGTTGCACCCGTCGTTCGCGACGGGTGAGGATTGAAACGTGCGCAGACCGGAGCCGTTCGCCGGCCGTGGGTGGTTGCACCCGTCGTTCGCGACGGGTGAGGATTGAAACACGCTGCCAGAAGGGCATGGCTCACCTCACCGGGCGTTGCACCCGTCGTTCGCGACGGGTGAGGATTGAAACCACTTCGCAATGCCGGACTCGAAGTCGTCCAGCGTTGCACCCGTCGTTCGCGACGGGTGAGGATTGAAACAACAACATCGCGCGCTCCGCGTCCAACGTCGCTGGTTGCACCCGTCGTTCGCGACGGGTGAGGATTGAAACTCTCCGGTGGCCAGGGCGGTACATGGGTGGGTTGGTTGCACCCGTCGTTCGCGACGGGTGAGGATTGAAACTCCCATGCCTCCAGCTGGTCCGTGGCATCGCCCGACACGTTGCACCCGTCGTTCGCGACGGGTGAGGATTGAAACGTCATCTCGACGGCCGTGTACGGGCGCGCCTCCGACCCGTTGCACCCGTCGTTCGCGACGGGTGAGGATTGAAACAACAGGCGCACCGCCTGCCAGTCGGTCGGGTGGAGTTGCACCCGTCGTTCGCGACGGGTGAGGATTGAAACCGCATGGACGCGGCGATGGCGGGTACCCTGGCGGCGTTGCACCCGTCGTTCGCGACGGGTGAGGATTGAAACAGTTGGCTCCTTACTAAGTGTGTGTCCCTTGCTGGTTGCACCCGTCGTTCGCGACGGGTGAGGATTGAAACATCGCGTCGATGCGCTCAATCACATCGTCTGACGCGAGTTGCACCCGTCGTTCGCGACGGGTGAGGATTGAAACAGCCCTAACAGTCGAAGGCCGTTAATAAGACTAATGTTGCACCCGTCGTTCGCGACGGGTGAGGATTGAAACTTGGACGGAGTGCAACGTCAGTAACTCCTGCAACAGTTGCACCCGTCGTTCGCGACGGGTGAGGATTGAAACGCAAAAGCCGCAGCTTCCCGCGTTCGCATCCGACGGTTGCACCCGTCGTTCGCGACGGGTGAGGATTGAAACTTACTAGAGACAAAGCGCGCTCACCCGAAGGGGGTACACGTTGCACCCGTCGTTCGCGACGGGTGAGGATTGAAACCGCCTTTGCGGGGGAGTGAGGATCGATGGTAGCAGTTGCACCCGTCGTTCGCGACGGGTGAGGATTGAAACACGAAAGACGCCGCAGACGTGGCGCGCACGTTCAGTTGCACCCGTCGTTCGCGACGGGTGAGGATTGAAACAGGAACGCGCCGCGCGTATCCTCGTCACCATATGCGGTTGCACCCGTCGTTCGCGACGGGTGAGGATTGAAACCTCAGCGGCGCTTGCGCCACGCGAAAAGAAAACACGCGTTGCACCCGTCGTTCGCGACGGGTGAGGATTGAAACCTCGACCACCACCGGCACATTGTACTTCGCGCGGATGGTTGCACCCGTCGTTCGCGACGGGTGAGGATTGAAACGCCCGTGCGGCCGCCTTCTGCAGCACGGCCGCCCGGTTGCACCCGTCGTTCGCGACGGGTGAGGATTGAAACTCGACGACCTCGGCAATGCCATCGATGAAGCTCTCGTTGCACCCGTCGTTCGCGACGGGTGAGGATTGAAACGCACGGGAGCTGCCCGAACCCGGCTACACCTACTGTTGCACCCGTCGTTCGCGACGGGTGAGGATTGAAACTTTTCCCAGCCGGCGGTATCGACGGTGATGCAACCGGTTGCACCCGTCGTTCGCGACGGGTGAGGATTGAAACTTGACCGGGTCGTCGATGATGATCAGCTTTCCACCCTGTTGCACCCGTCGTTCGCGACGGGTGAGGATTGAAACCGCGTGGCGTCCACGCTGTGTTCGCATCATCGTAAGTTGCACCCGTCGTTCGCGACGGGTGAGGATTGAAACGCCGTCCCGCTCCTGCGGGCAACCAGCCCAGATGCGTTGCACCCGTCGTTCGCGACGGGTGAGGATTGAAACGAAAAGGATGGCCCGCAGAACGCACCGTGGGTCGTTGCACCCGTCGTTCGCGACGGGTGAGGATTGAAACCGCTGAGGTCGCACGTCAGCTTTGGTTTCTCGTACACGGTTGCACCCGTCGTTCGCGACGGGTGAGGATTGAAACCGCGGCGGCTCATGCGCACCGCGGCGTCCCCGCTGTTGCACCCGTCGTTCGCGACGGGTGAGGATTGAAACCCCAACTCACTCCCTGTCACGCCGCGTGGCTCGGTGCCAGTTGCACCCGTCGTTCGCGACGGGTGAGGATTGAAACGGAGCGACTGGAGCAGCAGCCCCGCCGCCCGCATCAGGTTGCACCCGTCGTTCGCGACGGGTGAGGATTGAAACTCCATGCCATCCGTCCCCGCCACCCGATTCGTGGTTGCACCCGTCGTTCGCGACGGGTGAGGATTGAAACGTCGCGGGGATCGCGCTCGGCGCTGCCGGGCTATGTTGCACCCGTCGTTCGCGACGGGTGAGGATTGAAACTCTCGCGACCGAAGGGAGTCGCGGGCGCCGCGCCGGGTTGCACCCGTCGTTCGCGACGGGTGAGGATTGAAACTCCGGCGTCGCGGCGACACGCGAGAGTGACCCCAGTTGCACCCGTCGTTCGCGACGGGTGAGGATTGAAACAATGGCCCCGTCACGATCAACGCACGGGACCAGCAGGAGTTGCACCCGTCGTTCGCGACGGGTGAGGATTGAAACCACCGTACAGGCCGGCATGCTGAACATTCCTGCGAGTTGCACCCGTCGTTCGCGACGGGTGAGGATTGAAACGACACGAACGACGCCATACACCATCCAGAACGCAGCGCGTTGCACCCGTCGTTCGCGACGGGTGAGGATTGAAACGTATCGTCCGGCAATGTGGCGGAGGACGAGCGAAGTTGCACCCGTCGTTCGCGACGGGTGAGGATTGAAACCAGAAGAGTGAGTCTTACCAAAGAACGGGTTTCCGGCAGTTGCACCCGTCGTTCGCGACGGGTGAGGATTGAAACGTGAAGAACCCCAAGGCACAGCGCAGCAAGCGGGTGGTTGCACCCGTCGTTCGCGACGGGTGAGGATTGAAACGATTGAGTTTTACAAGGCTCTTGAAACGGTGTATCGTCGTTGCACCCGTCGTTCGCGACGGGTGAGGATTGAAACAATCGATGCGTGTATCTGCTGCGCGTTAGTGTTGCGGTTGCACCCGTCGTTCGCGACGGGTGAGGATTGAAACGTTACACCGTCACTGTAGAGCACAACAGGAGCGGCGGTTGCACCCGTCGTTCGCGACGGGTGAGGATTGAAACACACTCCGGCGTGATCGAGAAGCAGCAGAACGCTAAGGTTGCACCCGTCGTTCGCGACGGGTGAGGATTGAAACGTCGCGTGTCGGCCCGCTGTGCATGAACGCTACGGTGGTTGCACCCGTCGTTCGCGACGGGTGAGGATTGAAACTCGACCATGCACTTGATGTCAACCGCGCCGTCCAGACGTTGCACCCGTCGTTCGCGACGGGTGAGGATTGAAACCTGGTGGGGATGGCGTGGGGCGCCACCATCACGAAGTTGCACCCGTCGTTCGCGACGGGTGAGGATTGAAACATCACAGCCACGCTCCATGTGCCGGTGCTCTTCTCCAGTTGCACCCGTCGTTCGCGACGGGTGAGGATTGAAACCACGCCAGGAGAGCGCCGCGGCGCGTGCCCAGCGGGCGTTGCACCCGTCGTTCGCGACGGGTGAGGATTGAAACTATGTCGGTCGGCGTGGAGCCGGTGGCGCCTGGCACGTTGCACCCGTCGTTCGCGACGGGTGAGGATTGAAACGAGCGCCTGCTTGTGGTAGCACTCGGCACCCCACGCCGGTTGCACCCGTCGTTCGCGACGGGTGAGGATTGAAACTGGCTCCGATCGCTGTCTCGCGCGGGTGTGGCGATGTTGCACCCGTCGTTCGCGACGGGTGAGGATTGAAACGAGCCGAACGGGTGAGGATTGAAACTCAACACGGCCCAGCGGATCAACCTCTCCGGGATCAGTTGCACCCGTCGTTCGCGACGGGTGAGGATTGAAACTTTGTGGCCATGCGCCGGACCGCGGAGCGGTCCCAGGTTGCACCCGTCGTTCGCGACGGGTGAGGATTGAAACATCTTCCGGTCGGGCGCGGGTGCAACGCCGCGCGGTTGCACCCGTCGTTCGCGACGGGTGAGGATTGAAACTCATGCGGCCTTTTGCGATTGCGCTACTAGCAAGCGTTGCACCCGTCGTTCGCGACGGGTGAGGATTGAAACTCATCGAAGCCGTTGACCGCCTGGACCAGCCCCAGGTTGCACCCGTCGTTCGCGACGGGTGAGGATTGAAACTCCGGGTCACACCCGAACGCCCCACAAAGGCACACAGAGTTGCACCCGTCGTTCGCGACGGGTGAGGATTGAAACTCTCCCCGGCCTAGTCAGACGAAAGGAATCCGACGATGTTGCACCCGTCGTTCGCGACGGGTGAGGATTGAAACATCGCCGGCACGCCGCGCACCAGATCATCCGCGACGTTGCACCCGTCGTTCGCGACGGGTGAGGATTGAAACTCGATCGCCTGGCGGGTGAGGTCGCGGGAGCCCGCGGCGTTGCACCCGTCGTTCGCGACGGGTGAGGATTGAAACCCCATCGGCCCTCTCTAGCCGTCCCGGCACTCCCTAAGTTGCACCCGTCGTTCGCGACGGGTGAGGATTGAAACGAGGAACGCCGCGCGCAAGAGGAAGGCGATGTATCCGCGTTGCACCCGTCGTTCGCGACGGGTGAGGATTGAAACGCGAAGGAGGTAACGGAGTACGGGGCGTGGGATGAATGTTGCACCCGTCGTTCGCGACGGGTGAGGATTGAAACACGTCCGCGCGGCCACGCCGGACGAGTTCGTGGTCGTTGCACCCGTCGTTCGCGACGGGTGAGGATTGAAACACCTGGACGCTCTTGATCCGGCACTCGAAGTCGCGTTGCACCCGTCGTTCGCGACGGGTGAGGATTGAACCTTCAGCACCCGTGAGGCCAGCGCGCCCTCGCCTGTCACGTTGCACCCGTCGTTCGCGACGGGTGAGGATTGAAACACGCCGCGACGGCCGCATCGCCAACCAGGACGCCGCCTTGCGGCCGGCCGCCGGGCAGGCGTTCTACAACGCATCGCCGTTCGCGCTCCGCGACCTCAAGGCGAGCGGTAAGGCGCAGCAGCTCAGGGCGGACTTCGAGGCGTACCTCGACGGGTTCTCGCCGAACGTGCAGGACTGCCGCGAGCCACCTGGCGGCGACGTGGCCAGTCGGCGATTTCCGCGAACAAGGCCGCTCACGTAGACTCTGCGGCGTATGAGCGAGCGGGTCCCAGCATCGGTGTTCAGTCCACGGAGCGTGGCGGTCGTGGGGGCGTCGTCGAACGTCAACAGCCCCGGGCACGACTACGTGAAGGCGCTGGCCGTCGCCGGGTTCGGCGGCCCGGTGTACCCGATCAACCCGCGCGCGCCGGAGATCATGGGGCTGAAGGCGTACCCGTCGCTTTCGGCCGTGCCCGGCAACGTCGACCTCGTCATCTCGTGCATCCCGGCCGACGGCGTGCTGGACCTGATCGGCGAGTGCCGGGCGAAGCACGTCACGGCGCTGCATCTCTTCACCGGGCGCTTCAGCGAGACGGGGGACGCGCGGGCGGCGGAGCTGGAGCGCGAGGTGCTGCGGCGCGCGCAAGAGGCCGGCGTGCGCATCATCGGCCCGAACTGCATGGGGGTGTTCGACTCATCGACGGGGCTGTCGTTCCGGCCGGACCTGCCGGCGGCGCGCGGCGACGTCGCGTTCATCTCGCAGAGCGGCAACAACTCGGTGGAGCTGATGCTGCACGGGGCGGCGCGCGGCCTGCGCTTCAGCAAGGTGGTGAGCTACGGCAACGCGCTGGACCTGAGCGAGGCGGACTTCTTCGACTTCCTGGCGACCGACGCGGAGACGCGCGTCGTGGGGGCGTACATCGAAGGCACCGGCGACGGACGGCGGCTGTTCGAGGCGCTGCGCCGCTGCGCGGAGGCGAAGCCGGTGGTGATCCTGAAGGGGGGGCGGACCGGCGCGGGCTCGCGCACGGCGGCATCGCACACGGCGGCGCTGGCGGGGCAGCGGCAGGTGTGGAGCGCGATGTTGCGGCAGGCGGGCTCGGTGGAGGTGGCGACGTTCGACGAGCTGATCGACATGCTGGTGGCGTTCGCGTTCCTGCGGAACGAGGGCGGGGACAACAGACAACAGACAACAGACAACAGAGGGGTTGGGACAGCAAACAGCAAACAGCAAACAGCGGGCGAAACAGCAAACAGCAAACAGCAAACAGCAAAGGGGGCCGCGGGTCGCGCCACTGTGGGTGTTGTGGGGGGCGGCGGGGGGCGCGCGGTGCAGTCAGCGGACGTGTGCGAGGAGGCGGGGCTGGCGGTGCCGAAGTTGCCGGAGAGCATCCGCGCGATGTTGCGCGAGAAGGCGCCGCCGCTCGCGGACTGGGTCGACAATCCGGTCGACCAGTCGATCCTCGCCGGCAGCGGCGTGTCGGGCGCGCGCGTGCTGGAGATGATGGCGGAGAGCCCGGAGTTCGACGTGTTGATCGCGAACGTCGGCGAGGACTGGGTGCTCGGGCGTCCGGACGCGATCGAGCGGATGGCGCATCTCGTCGATCGGTTCGCGGCGATCGGCGTGGCGTCGGGCAAGCCGATGGCGTTCGTGCTGGGGCCGGCGGACTCGTTCGACGAGACGAAGTGGCGTGCGGTGAGCGGCGGCCAGCAGCGGCTGGCGGACGCGCGCCTGGCCGTCTACCCGAGCGTCGACCGCGCGGCGCACGCGATGGCGCGATACGTCGAAGCGCGCGAGGCGCGCTAGAACCAAGAACCAAGAACCGAGAACCTCGGACTTGGGCCGGCGGATCAAGCGACGGGGAACAGGGATTGCACGGATTTCACGGATAGGGCAGAGCGGCCGCCGGGCGGCCTCAGGCTCGCAATGAGCGTCCCCCAGAGCCGATCGGCGCTGGCAAACGCGGCGCGCGGTGGTAGGCTCGGTGTGGTTAAGCGAGGTGTGATATGGAAACGAACGTTGTCTCGGCTGGGTACGACGCCGTGTTTGGCGCGACGCCTGCGTCTCCGACGCTGCGCCGGTTATGGCGCGAGCACGCGTGCGGCCTCGATTTCCCCGACCAGTTCAGCCACATCAGCTTTGTCACCGTCGCGGGACTGACGCGCATGGCGGCGGAGCTCCGGCTGACGCCCGGTCAGACGCTGGTTGACGCCGGCTGCGGGATGGGCGGGCCCGCGCTGTGGCTCGCCAGGCACACCGGCGCGCGCCTGATCGGGATCGACCTCTCGTCGGCCGGCGTGTCGCTCGCCGGCGAGCGCGCGGCGGCGTTGGGCTTCGGCGAGGGCGCCCGCTTCGCGGTTGGCGCGTTCGCGGAAACGGGGCTTGACGATGCATCGGTGGACGCCATCGCCAGCGAGGACGCGCTGCAGTACGTGCCGGACAAGCGCGCGGCGTTCGTCGAAGCGGCGCGCATCCTGCGGCCGGGGGGGCGGCTGGTGTTCTCGGCATTCGAGCTCGATCCGGAGCGCGCCGCGGGGCTGCCGGTGCTGGGCGCGGACACGGTGGCCGATTATCGGCCGCTGCTTGCCGATGCGGGGTTCGCCGTCGACGTTTACGAAGAGGCGCCGGGCTGGCCGGAGCCGATGAGCCGCGCGTACCGCGCGCTCCTCGACGCGAAGGAAGCGTTAGTCGCCGAGATGGGCGAGGCGGCGTTCGGAGCGCTCTCCCTCGAACTGATGCTCACGCTCGAGCGGAAGCCGTACCGCCGTCGCGTGCTGGTGTGCGCGACGAGGGGCTGAGGCGGGCGCGCGGCAACCGCGTGCGCGGATAACAAGTCACGCCGCATCAGAACGGCAGACCCTTCAACCCGAACGCGCCCTTCAATGCGGAGATCTCGCCGGCGTGGGTCAGGAAGTGCGTGCATACGCCGGTCGCGATGATGCGGCCGACGGTGGTCTCGCGCATGAGCCCCTGCGTGGCGCGATCCAGTTCCTCATCCGGCAGGTTGGCCAGGTAGCCATCCGTCGCGGCGTACACGGCGCTCGCGTAGTCGCGAAACGTCCCGAGGTCCATCCGCAAGCCGCTCGCCCAGCCATGGCTCTGCATCGGCGGGTCGCCGATGAACGGGACGCCGGTCCGCTCCTCCCAGCCTTGCGATTGGAACAGCACCGATTCGCCCTTCAGCCGTGCCTGCACGAACACGCCTTCGGCCATGACGACATGGGCGTAGATGGCGGCGATCGGATTGATGGTCGAGCCGGGCAACGTCCTGTGCAACGTTTCCTCGCTGCAGTCTGACAGCATCTGGTCCAGCGTCCCGCGCCAGAACGCCAACGTTTCTCGTGACACTTGCTGGATGTTCATACGGGCGCCCTTCGATTTCTCGTACCTGCTGGAGATCCGCCGGCGTCACACCGCGAGCGCGGCCGTGATCTCTTCCGCGTGCTCGGGGTACTTCGCCGCGAAGCCCTGCAGCAGGCCGAAGCAGCCGCTGATCATCATGTCGCCGTGCGGCGTCGCGAAGTAGGGGTCGAGGCGGGTGTTGCGCACCTTGCCTCGCTGCGGGCCGGTGACGGCGACGAGCGGGCGTGAACCGTCGTGCGCACCGCCGGACTCCGCGTAGAAGACGCCGTGGCCCTTGCTGTTGAAGACGTCCTCGTGCGGGAGCGTGCCGGCGACCAGGCGCTCCGTGAAGTCGACGATCTGCTCGGCACTCATCTCGCCGGTGTGGTGCTCGTAGAGGCTGATGATCTCAGTGCCACGCAGGTGGAACGCGAGCGCGTGCATGTTGCCGAGGTTGAGCACGAGCTGCGTCTTCTCGCGGGCGACGTGCGGGTCCTGCAGCGCGCCGAGCGCGGCCGCGGGGCCCGTGTCCAGGAAGACGATCGGGGCGCCGGCGTCCTGCGTGCGCGCGGTGGCGACCATGGCGCGGGCGCGCGTGAGGTATTCGGGCAGCTCATCGGGCAGAAAGGCGAAGGCGCGCAGGTCGTTTTCGGCGCCGACGACGCGCTTCAGGTGGTCGAAGCGGAAGAGGCGGTCGGAGTAGCCGGGCGGCGATGCGCCGTGGTCGAGGCAGCCGAGCGCGATGCCATCGAACTCCGGCGCGACGTCGAACGCGGCGAGCGCGCGGCGGATCGCCGGCAGGTCGAGGTCCTGCATGACGACGCGGTCGACGCCGTCGAGCTGCGCGGCCTCGTCGTCGCTGACGACGCGCACGCCCATGCGCTCGACGGCCTGGAGGTCGTCGTCGAACGTCTGCGCGGCCTCGGGCGTGGCGAAGGCGTTGCCTCCCGCGCGGAGGTGGTCCTCCATGGCCCACGAGCAGGGTCCGCCGCCCTGGACGACGCCCGTGAGGAGCAGCGGCCGCCCGGCCGCTGTCGCGCGGCGGATGCGCCCGGCGGCGATCCGCGTCGCGCTGGGCATCACCATCTTCGCGCTGTTTTCGACGGGGCCGCTTGAGTCGAAGAGCAGGATGTCCTGCGTGCCGGTACCCATATCGATGGCGAGGATCCTCATGCGATGAGTGTAGCGATGCGCGGGGGTTGCGAGCATCGCCGGACGTGGCGAACGGCCGCCCCCGGCAGGACTTGGGAACGGCCGTTCACGTGGGAAGGGAGGGAGACGTCGGTGTGTCAGGCGGCGTGGTCAACGTGGTAGCGCGGCGCCGATGCAGGCGTGCGGCCTTCGATGCGCGCCGGGCGGGCCGGCCGCGCCGGGAAGGGATGCGTGGCGGTGGCGCCGGCTTCGCGCTCGACGAACGCGCGCGTCCAGAACTGGTAGAGGAGCACGGTGGTGGAGATGAGCAGGACGAGGGACATGGCGACGGCGAACATGGCGGGCCTCCGAACTCGAACATGCGTACTGTAGAACACATGTACGATCCTGTCAAGAGGCCGGATGGATCATTTCGAGCGCCATTCGTCACAGGGCGGGGGACCAAACGGCGCCAGGCAAGAGCCGGGCGGGCTGAACACGAACCTGAGACGTGTAAGAAGTCGGGCGTCCGGCGGTCTTACCAACGGAGCACCGCGTGTTGGTGCGTTGTTGACGCTATGTTATCGTTTCGTCCGAACGCCAGCCGGGCCGCGCCGCCGGACACCGCGGCCGCCCCCGCACGGCGCTTCCCCACGGAGGAGTCATGGAGGACACGCTGCTCGTCAGCCGGGCGATGGCCGGCGATCTGGACAGCTTCGGGCAGCTGTACGACCGCTACTTCAACCGGGTCTACGACTTCGCCTGGCGCATCCTGCGGGACAGCGATGAGGCCGCGGACGTCACACAGGACGTCTTCATGAAGGCGATGCACGGCCTGCCCGGCCTATCGAAGGCGGTGAGCTTCAAGTCGTGGCTCTTCACCATCGCGCATAACACGGCGCTCAACCGGGCCGAGCGGGCGGGCCGCAGCGTGCGCCTGCCATCGGCCGTGCACGAGGAGGCGTTCGGTTCGTTCGACGTGCCGAACCCGTGCCGCATCGACAACCCGGCGCTCGTCGCCGAGGACCACGAACTCGCGTCGTTGGTCTGGGAGGCCGCGTCCGCGCTCAGTCCGCGGGACTACGCTGTGCTCGACCTGCACGTGCGGCAGGGGTTGGACAGCGCGGAGATCGCTTCGGTGCTCGCGGTGAGCAAGGGCAATGCCTACACGATGGTCAGCCGGATGAAGACGGCCGCCGCGGATGTGATCAGCAGCTACATCGTGGCGCGCCGCGGCAACAAGGACTGCGAGGGTTTGCAGCAGGTGCTGGCGCCGTTCGACTTCCCGCCGTACACCGACGAAGTACGCCGCGCGGTCGATGCGCACATCAAGGATTGCGAGACGTGCCAGAGATCCCGGAAGGCGCTGGCGGCGCCGCTCGAGATCTTCGGCGGGTTTGCCGCGGTGCCGGCGCCGTTGTCGCTGAAGGGCGACCTGTGGCGCAAGCTCGCCGAGTCGTGGAACGTGCCGGCGGCCGAGGCATCGATGATGCTGGGAGCCGAGCATCCGGGCGGCGGCGGCATCTACGGCCCGGCCGCGCTGGCCGGTGCGGGCGTTGCGGGCATCGGGCTCGGGGGCGGCGGTGCGGGCGGCGGCAGCGGCTACGACGGGGGACTCTTCGGTGCGGGCGGCGGCGGCGAATGGGACCGCCGGCGGATCATGCTGTTTGCCGGCGCCGTCTTCGGACTGCTGCTGTTCGCCTTCGGCGTGGGTGCGGTGATGGTGATGGCGATCGGCGGCGGCGACAGTCCGAGCGGCGGCGGGGCGCCCGCCGCGACGAAAACGCCGGGGCCGACGCGCACGCCGACCGTCGCAATATCGATCACGCCGGGCGTCGCGGTGCAGACGGCGACGCCGGACCTGACGCCATCGGTCACGCCGACGCCGACCGAGACGTCAACGCCGGAGCCCGCTACCGACACGCCGGTACCCCAGACGCCGACGACGACGCCGGTGCCGAAGAAGACCGAGACGCCGACGCGGACGCCCACGCCGGGCAAGCCGACGGCGACGGCGACGCGGACGCCGCAGGGCAAGCCGACGGCGACGCCGACGAAGGTGCAATAAGCCGGCGAATCGCGCCGGTGCCTCTCAGATATGGCGTTCTGTACCCGATGATGATCCCAGAGGGGTTCCGCCCCCAGGGGCGGCCAAGGGGATCATGCGCCCACCGCAAACAGCACGCCCGCTTGCCGGGAGCACACGCTTCGCATGGCTGTTCGACGCACCGCCCACCAGCGAGCGGACGATGCGGATGGAGTCGCTGATCGCGCGCGTGCGGCTGGTGGTGCTCACGGTCAACTGCCTGGTGATGCTGTTCGTGCTGGACACGCGCGGCATGCACATGCAGGTGGTGTGGGCGCTGTTCGCGTTCTCGTTCCTGTACGGGATCCCGCTGGCGGTGTTGCAGCCGTTCCGGCGCTGGCGTCTGTTCCAGATGAGCACGGCCTCGGCGGTGCTGGACTCGTTCGGCATCGCGCTGTTCATCGGCGCGACGGGCGGTTCCACGAGCTCGTTCTACCCGCTGTACCTGTTGTCCGCGACGGCGGTGGCCATGCGGTTCGAGCTGCGGCAGGCGATGGTCTCCTGCCTGGTCTACGCGTTCATGTACTCCATCGCGTACTTCGTGACGTGGCAGGGCACCGCATCGGAGGTGGGCGAGCTGATCATGCGGATCATGTACATGATGATGATCGCGGTCGGCGTGGGGCAGCTCGCGCGCGAGGAGCACAGCCGCTCGCGGGAGATCGAAATGATCGAGCGGCTGAACGCCGAGAACGCGCGGCTGCTGAGCCGCAAGGAACGCGCGGCACGCCTGGACAAGCTGACCGGGCTGCTCAACCGCGGCTACCTGGAGAAGGACGCGCAAAAGGAGCTTCGCAAGGCGAAGAACGGCGGCGGCTACCTGAGCGTGCTGTTCTGCGACATGGACCGCTTGAAGCGCATCAACGACGAGATGGGGCACGACACGGGCGACCGCGTGCTGCGCCAGGCGGCATCGGCGCTGCGGCAGAAGTTGCGGACGCAGGACCTCATCGGCCGGTACGGCGGCGACGAGTTCGTGGTGGTGTTGCCGAACCTGACGCGGGAGACGGCGTTCGATCGTGCGGAAGCGCTCGTCGCGGCGATCCAGGGTGTGAACGACGCGCTGCCGGAAGACCTGCACATCGGCCTGAGCGTCGGCGTCGCGACGTACCCGTTCGACGCGCAGGACTACCCGACGCTGGTGAAGGTGGCCGACCAGGCGATGTACCTCGCCAAGCGCGAGGGTGGCAACCGCGTGCGCACATCGAACGACCTGCGGCTGTTCTGGGAGGAGATGCCGCGGCGGACCGGGTAGGTTGTAGGTTGTAGGTTCTAGGTTCTAGGTTCTAGGTTCTAGGTTCTAGGTTCTAGGTTCTAGGGCGGGAGACGCTCGACGGCCGATGATACTCCGCAACAAACAGCAAACAGCAAACAGCAGACAGCAGAGGCTTGACTGGCGCTAGAGCAGGTCCAGGAACTGCTTGAGGATGCGGGCGGTGGCGCCCCAGATCACGTGGTCGCGCCAGCGGAACGAGTACGCCGTGATCTCCCGGCCCTGGTAGACGCGCGGCTCGGCGACGACGTTCGCCTCGTCGCGTAGGTGGTCCAGCGGCACCTCCAGGATCTCCGCGACCTCGATCTCGCTGTGGACGAAGGGGTACGGCGCGGGCTGCGTGATGCGCCCGACGAACGGCCGCACGAGGAAGTTCGAGACGGTGACCATCTCGTCGAGCTGGCCGATGACTTCGACGTGCTCCATGGCGACGCCGATCTCCTCCCACGTCTCGCGCACCGCCGTGAAGCGCAGGTCGGGGTCGGTGGCGTCGTGCGCACCGCCCGGAAACGAAATCTGCCCCTTGTGGTGCTCCACCAGCTCCGAGCGGCGCGTAAACACGACGCGCGTTTCGCCGTCCGCGTCGTAGAGCGGCAGCAGCACCGCCGCGCGCGGAAGCTGCTCGTCGTTGAGGTACGACGGCTGGAAGTCGCGGAGGCGGGCGCGGATGTGTTCGATCACGCCCGCATTGTAGAGCGGCGCGCGCTTGAGATCAGACCGTCAGGATCGGGACGATGCGGCGGCGCGCGTCTTCGAGCAGGAATGCGTAGATGGCCGCCCGCGCCGGGCGCATCGGGGCGAGCTCGGCGACGTCGTCCGCCGGTTCGATCACAGGGGCGAGCTTGCAGACGGCGTCGCGGAGCGCTTCGTTCTCCTGGCGCAGCGCCGACAGACGGAGCGAGCCGGCGGGCGGCGGCAACGAAGCGATCGCTGTCCGGGCCGCGTCCGCCGCGTCGCCGGCGATGCCTTCGAGCGCGGCGGCGGCATCGATGAGGAGCGAGCGGAGCGCCTTGTTGGCGTCGAGCAGGTCGGGCACGGCGGTGTCGTAGTCGCGCTGGGCGATCGTGAAGAGCATCATCGAGAAGGCGAACTGCGCCGTCGCGTAGCTGGAGCTCGAGTTCGGGGGCGAAGTGGGCGGCGACTCCGCCCTGGATGGCGCGGATGACTTCTTCGGGATACGGCCTCATGACATCAGCCCCAGCAGTTCGACTTCAACCCCCGGGGTGATGAACGCCGTGAGCGTGAGCAACAGGTCCGGCGTCTTGCCCTGCACGACCGATTTCGTGCCGGTGATGAAGATGATGGCGAACTTCACGTTGCTGAAGATCTCCCAGAACTTCAGCGCCTCCGGGTCGACCTTGACGCCGCCTGCCGCCTCGTAGAGCTTCACGAACTCATCGCGAAGGCAGAGCCCGCCGACGCGGTCATCGCCGGCCCAGCGCCACGACTTGATGACGAGCCAGCCGAGGTCTTCGATCGGGTCGCCGGCGTGGGCCATCTCCCAGTCCAGGATGCCGGTGATGCCGCTCTTGTCGTAGAGGAAGTTGCCGGTGCGGTAGTCGGCGTGCACCAGCACAAGGCGATCGGGCGGAGGCGGCAGGTGCCGCTTGAGCCAGTGGAACGCCAGCTCGAGCACCGGCTGCGGTTCGAGGCTGTCCTGGCGCATCGTGCGCTCCCAGCGCTCGATCTCGTACAGCGCCGCGTTCTCGGGCGACGGCGGGCGGTCGAGCAGCGGGACGCGGTCGATGTCGAACTGGTGGATCTTCGCGAGGATTTCGGCCTTCTGGCGCGTGATCAGCGCGCGGACGCCGGCCCACTCGGGCGCGGTGGCGAGCGTGCGGGCATCGGCGGCGCCGGGCAGCTTGCTCATGATGAAGAACGGGCGTTCCAGCCAGGCGCCGTCGCGCTCGATCCAGAACACCCCGGGTACGGGGATGCCGCTGCCGGCGAGGGCGCTGTACAGCTCGAATTCCAGGTCGTTGTTGCTTTCGAGCAGGCTGGCGGTGGGGTCGCGGCGGGCGATGAAGCTGCGCTCGACATCGCCGGCGGGGGCCGTCCAGCGCGCTTCGAAGGACCAGGTCTCGCGCGAGGCGCCGCCGGGGATGCGTACGACGTCGGTCACGGTGATCCCGGCGGCTTCGGGCATGCGGTGGTTCAGGTAGGCGGTGATCTGATCGGCGTTCATCGAAGGGAAGGGTGTCGGGAGCGGGTTCCTGGGTCAAGGTGCGAATGTCGGGAATTTCCGGGACGACCCTTAGGGGTGTGGGCGATCACGGCGGCGCACGGCGTGTTGAAAGAGGCGATGTGACCGATCGTCGCTCGAACTGAGTTCGCAGCGCGAAGCTGCATTACGCGGGTTAAAGACCCCCGCCACGATTCGAACGGACGTTTCGGCACCGCGGCCAAAATCCCCGGTGGTACTTCATTCCGGCCCGGCGCGTACCGATACGTATTTGCAATCTTCAGGGGCGGACTGCCGGACGCGGGGGGGCCGGCGGTGGGCCGCGGGTGCCCGCCCTTCGATGGCTGAGGGTCGTACCGAACGAGATGGAAGGCGCACATGCCTGACCGCCCTCGCCCAAGTGGCCGCCGCCGGCGCGCTTCGCTGGCGCATCTCCTCGACGTTATGGAGATGCTGCCGGACGCCCTGGTCATCACCGACCCCGAAGGGCGCATCGTGGCGGCGAACGCGACGGCCGAGCAACTCTTCGGGTACGACTCCGGCGAGCTGGTGGGTCAACCGATCGAGACCTTGCTGCCCGAACGCTTCAGGCAGGGCCACGCCGGACTGCGCGGCCAGTATCACGAGGATGCACACCGCAGGACGATGGGGCCGCAGCGCGTGCTGTTCGGACTCCGCAAGGACGGCGTGGAGTTCGCCGCTGAACGTCAGCCTGAACGTCATGGAGACGAGCGACGGCGACGTGGCGCTCTGCGGCGTGCGCGACATTTCAGGGCGCCTGAACATGGAGGACGCGCTGCGCGCGAGCGAGCAGAACTATCGCGAGCTGTTCGAAGGCGCCAACGACATCGTCTACACGCACGATTTCGAAGGGAACTTCACGGCCGTGAACCCCGCCGGCCTGCGCCGGTTTGGCTACACGGCCGAAGAAATCGGACGCGTGAACATCGCGGAGATCATCGATCCTCAGCACGTCGGCAGGGCGCGCGAGGAGGTGATACGCAAGCTGCGCGGGGCGGAGCGCTCCGAGCCGTATGAGCTGCTGACACACGCGCGCGACGGCGCCGACGTGTGGGTCGAGGTCAGCACGCGGGTGATCATGGAAGACGGCCGCGCGATCGGCGTGCAGGGGATCGCGCGCGATATCACGGACTGGAAACGGGCCGAGGAGGTGGCGCGGGAGCACGAAGCGCGGCTGCGCGTGGTGACGTCGAACGTGCCGGTTGCCATGTTCGCCTTCGACGCGAACGGCATCATCACGTTCCTGGAGGGCAAGGGGCTCGACGGATTTGGCCTGGCGCCTGGCAGTCTCGTCGGCCAGTCCGTGATAAACGTCTACGGCGGCTACCCGCCGTTCCGTTCCGCGATCACGCGTGCGCTGGCCGGCGAAGCGTTTACGGTGGCCATCCCGATGAAGGCAGGCGCGATCGAGTCCACCTTTACGCCGGTGTTCAACGAGCACGGGGCGCTTGTCAGCGTCGTCGGCATGACCATCGACATCACCGATCGTTTGCGGGTGGAAGAAGAGCGGCGGACCGCCAACGAGTTCCGCGAGCTCGTCATGGCGAGCACGACGGACGGCATCGCCGCCTTCGACATCAACGGCCGGTTCACGCTGGTGAACCGGCGCGTGGAGGAGATCAGCGGGTACACGGCGGCCGAACTGATCGGTCAACCGTTTGACATGCTCCACTCGGCAACGGAACAACAGCCGATGGGATCGTTCGCGGCGATGCTGGCGAGAAAGAAGACCGTCTCCGGGCTGGAGAGCGAGATCACGCGCAAGGATGGCGAGAAGCGCATCATCCGCGCGAACTTCGGCCCGATCGTCAAGGACGGCGTCGTCGCCGGTGCGGCGGGTACGGCGGAAGACGTGACGGAGCAGCGGCGGGCGGAGAAATTGCTCGCGAGCCAGAAGCGGCTCCTGGAACTGATCGCCACGGGTAAGCCGCTCGACGAGGTGCTCGGCGCGGTGGTGCTTACCGTCGCGGAGTTGGCGGACGGGGCGAAGTGCTTGCTGTTGCAGCTCGACGATGACGGCCAGACGCTGCGGCGCGCCGCGGCCGCCGGACTGCCCGATGCGGTGCTCGATGCGATGGACGGCATGCGGATCGGCCCGACGGCCGGAGCGCAGGGCGCGGCCGCGTACCTGGGCGCAGAGGTGATCACGGCGGTCATCGGGACGGACCCGCGTTGGGCGGAGCACCGGGCGCTCATGGCCGCGCACAGCATCCAGTCGGCGTGGGCGCTGCCGGTGTTCTCCGGCGAACGCGCGGTGCTGGGCACGCTCGCGATCTACGGAGAGCGGCCGGGCCAGCCCGATGATCGCCTGCGGCCGTTGCTCGAAGTCGCGGCGCACATCGCCGGCGTGGCGATCGAGCGCGGGCGCACGGAGCGGGCGCTGCGGCAGAGCGAGGAGCGATACCGCCAGATCTTCGAGCGGAACTCCGCGATCAAGCTGATCGTCGATCCCGCCGACGGCGTGATCGTCGACGCAAATCCCGCGGCGAGCGAGTTCTACGGCTACTCGCTCGACCAGCTCACGAGCATGACCGTGTTCGATCTCAATACGGCGCCGCGCGAGCAAGTGCTGGCGGAACTGGCGCGGGCGATCGCGGAGGAACGCAGCTACTTCCAGTTCCATCACCGCCTCTCATCGGGCGAGATCAGGGACATCGAGATCTACGCGGGGCCGATCGACGCGGGCGGCCGCAAACTGATCTGCTCGATCATCCACGACATCACCGAGCGGAAGCGGTCGGAGGCGCTGCTGGAATCGCACCGCCACCTGCTGGAGATGATCGCCGCCGGCGCCCCCCTCACGGGAGTGCTCGACACGCTGATGGAGACGTTCGAGGCGCACGCGCCGGAGGCGACGGGTTCGGTGCTGCTGCTGAGCGCGGACGGCGAGCATCTGCATCACGCCTCGGGTCCGAGCCTGCCGGCGGAGTACAGCAAGGCCATCGATGGCCTGGCGATCGGACCGAACGTCGGCTCGTGCGGGACGGCGGCGTACCGGCGCGAGCAGGTCGTGGTGACGGACATCGCCAGCAACCCCCTGTGGGCCGACTACCGGGACCTTGCGTTGAGCTACGGCCTGCGCAGTTGCTGGTCGACGCCGATCTTCTCGACCGGCGGAGACGTGCTCGGGACGTTCGCGGTCTACTATCGGGAACAGCGCGCGCCAAGCGGCGGCGATCGCCTGCTGATCGAGATCGCGACGCACGTCGCAGGCGTCGCGATCGAGCGGCAGCGCGGTGAGCAGGCGCTGCGGACGCGCAACGAAGAACTGGAGCGGCTGTACGGCCAACTCGTGCGCGCGCACACGGACCTGGCGGAGTCAAAGGCGCACCTCGAAGAGAAGTCGGTGCTGTTGGAGCGTGCGCTGGAGCTGGAGCGAGAGCGCGCGCGGCGCGACCCGCTCACCGGCACGCTGAACCACGCCGCGATCACCGACGAGCTGCGCGAGCTGATCGCCTCGCCGGAGATGGGGCCGGTGGCCATCGCGATGGTCGATGTCGATGGGTTGAAGGTGGCGAACGACACCTACGGCCACCAGATCGGCGATGACGTGCTGGTGAAGGTGGCGGCCGCGCTGCGGCGGGACGGCGCGATCGTCGGCCGGTACGGCGGCGACGAGTTTGTGGCGATCCTGGCGCGAGCGGACCGTGCGGCGGCCGAACAGTACCGCGACCATGTCCTGGCATCGCTGGCGGACGCGGGCCTCGCCGATCCGTTGACGGGCGCGCGCGTGCCAATCGTCGCGAGCATGGGCCTGGCGATTCACCCGCACGAGGCCGAGGCGGTCGACGACTTGATCCGGCTTTCGGACAGCGCGATGTACGCGTCGCGCAGGCAGCGGAGCGTGCAGAGCGCGGGCGGCGTGCTCGGGCGCTCGCTGGGCGGGGATTACGCGTCGAAGATGGTGGGCGAGATCGTGCCGCTGCTGACGTCGCAGGGCGACCTGAAGCACAAGTTAGGGCTCGTAGCGCACCGCCTGTCCGTCGGCGCGGGATACGACGCGGTGAACTTCGTGCTCCAGGGTCCGCAGCGGCTCGAGTCGAGCGCGTTCGCGCCGCTACCGGAGGACGCCGTCGAGGCGTGGAACCGGCAGGCGCGCAGGGGCGGCCACAGCCCGCTGACGCGCATGCTCGCGCGGACGAAGCGGCCGATCATTTTGGACGACCTGGAGCACGACGAGCGGCTGGCCGAGCGCGAGCGGACCATGTGTGCGTTCGCCGGCATCAAGTCGGGCCTCATAGCGCCCATGCTGTGGGAGGGACGCATGATCGGTGCGCTGTCGGTGGGCAGCAAGCGGACGGGTGCGTTCAGCGTGCGCGATGCGGACTTCGTGGCGGCGGTGGCGACGCAGGTGGCGGCGATCGTGCGGATGGCGTCGTTCGTGGAAGAGCTGCAGTCATCGTCCGCGCGGCTGATGCAGGCGCACACGGAGACGGTGCTGATGCTTGCGGGCGCGGCGGAAGCGCACGATCAGACGACAGGGCGGCACCTGCAGCGGGTCAGCAGCCTGGCGGAGGCGCTGGCACGCGAGCTGGGCTACGACGAGACGCACTCGAAGGAGCTGGCACTCGCGGCGGTGCTGCACGACATCGGCAAGATCCGGGTGCCGGACATGGTGCTCGGCAGCTCGTCGAAGCTGGCGGAGAGCGAGTGGGTGCTGATGAAGCAGCACACGTTATGGGGGAGCGAGTTCCTGGCCGGGCAGCAGGGCTTCGAGCTGGCGGCCGCGGTCGCGCGGAACCACCACGAGCGCTGGGACGGCACCGGCTATCCATCCGGCCTCGCCGGCGACGAGATACCGGAGGCGGCGCAGATCACGGCGGTCGCGGACGCGTTCGACGCGATGACGAACGACCGTCCGTACCGGCTCGGACGCCCGGCCGAGGAGGCGATCGGCGAGATCGTGGCGTGCTCGGGCACGCAGTTCAGCCCGCGCGTGGTCGATGCGCTGGTGCGGCTCTGGGAGCACAACGAGCTGCGCGCGCTCGATGGCGGCGAGACGGGCAACGTCGAAACGCTGGCCGCGTAGGCATCCACTCTCCTCCGTAAGGCTCATGCTAGAATGACGCGCATCCGCGGAGGGGTCGCATAGTGGCCTAGTGCGGGCGCCTGCTAAGCGCTTATCTCGGGTAACCGGGATCGAGGGTTCGAATCCCTCCCCCTCCGCCACGCCATTCTCCACGCCAATGAGCATTCTCTCCCGGCTCACCGAATGGCTTACCGGGCACGGCGACGCCGGCGCACCGGAGCGGCTGCCTTCGCCCGATGAGCTGGCGCTGCTCGCGCACCCCAACGGCGAGGCGGAGGCGCAGTTGTTCCACGACATGCTGGAGCAGCAGGGCATCCGTTCCATGATCAAGAACCGCGACCCGGTGAGCGCGCGCGCCGGCGGCATGGGGCCGCCGTGGGCCTACGAGCTGTGGGTGCTGCGCAAAGACCTGCATCGTGGCCGGGAGATCCTGGGGCCTGAGGAGGGAGATGAGAGGTGAGAAGCGGGACGTGAGGCGAGACGTAGCGGCATGGTGCGAGATGCCCGGTGCCGTCAGGCCGTACCAACGCCATGGCCCGTACGCCGTTCGCCCCACCTCTCATTTCTCACCTCCCACAGCCCGCCGCGAGTCCCCTACGGATCACGGCGAACCCTCGCCCAACTTCCGGCTCATCGTCAGGGGGCGAGGCATGGCTCCCGCACCGCCGCGGCCTCTGACATCCGGCCTCCCGGCCCCCAACCCCACGCGGACGGCCTTAGGGTTTTAGGGGGATTCCCCTACGGTTTCTAAGGGTTCTCCCTTATGGGCGCGCTCCGCGTCCGCAGCCATAATCCCCTTCGTTCAGGAGGAGATGGACATGGCCGACATGCTGACGCGGGAATGCGTCCACCACTGGGTGCTGAGTCTTCCGGCCGATGACGTGATCCGGGGCCGGTGCAAGCGCTGCGGCGCGACCCGGGAGTACCCGGCCAGCGTCGAGGGTGCGAGCCGCCAGGGCGTCTACGACGAGGCGGCTTCGCTGAACAAGACGGTATCGCTGCTGCCGGACTTGGGCGGGAGCGACGGTTTGCCGGGCACGGATCGCATGTGGTAAAGCTAGCCGGTCGTAGGGGTGACCCTTAGGGGAAACCCCTATGAGCCGGGAGGGATACACACCAGCAACGAGGGCTTCCGCCGCGGCGGGGGCGGCACTTCAAGGAGGAAGCGGAGACATGACCAACGGAATGGCGCCGCGCCAGCACGCAAGCCGGATCAAGGTACTCATCGTGGACGACCACACGGTGCTGCGACAGGCGCTGCGGATGCTGCTGGAGAACCAGCAGGAAGTCGAAGTCGTCGGCGACGCCGGCAACGGCCGCGAGGCGCTCGACGCCTGCGAGAAGCTGCACCCGGACGTGGTGCTGATGGACATGGTGATGCCGGGCCTGAACGGGCTCGAGGCGACGCGCCAGATCCGCCGCCGCGCGCCGAAGGCAAAGGTGCTGATCCTCACCGGCTACATGGAGGACGAGCAGATCCTGGCGGCGCTCCGCGCCGGCGCCAGCGGCTACGTCGTCAAGAAGTCCGACGTGCAGGAGCTGCTGCTCGGCATCCAGTCGGTGCACCGCGGGAACACGTACTTCAGCTCCGCCATCAGCGACGGCGACGCCGTGCAGGACTACCTGTGGCAGGCCAAGAAGCCGGAGTCGAAGACGGGCTACGACTTGCTGACGAGCCGCGAGCGCGAAGTGCTCCAGCTCATCGCCGAGGGGTACTCCAACCAGCGCATCGCGGGCGAGCTGTTCATCAGCGTGAAGACGGTCGAAGCGCACAAGGCGCACATCATGTCGAAGCTGCACGCGCAGAACCGCACGGACCTCATCCGCTACGCGATCCGCAAGGGCATCGTGGGGCTGGACAGCGGGCCGGACCTCGGTACCGACGAGCAGGCAGCCGGCTAGATGGGGAGCGCGCACACTTCCAGAGAGAAGCGTCCGATGAAAGACCTGCGCACGACGATCGAGGACATCGCCCACGCGAAGCCGGACCAGCTCCGCGATGGCTACCTGAACCGGCTCCGCCGCCTGCTGCGGCTGCGGCGGGACCACTTCGAGGAGCTGAACGAGCAGGGACTGCGGCTGCTGGACCGGTCGATCTTCGCGGCGTACTGCGACTGCATCGACATCGGCCAGGGCGAGGCGGCGAAGGCGGTGCTGAAGGACGTGCGGCTGACGCTCTCGCTGACGCGGGCCGCGAAGCGGTAGGGCGACGGGGGAGAACGAGGAACAAGGATTACACGGATTGCACGGATGGGGTGACCTCACCCCGGAGGTCTCTTCACAAAAGTGGAGAGGGAGTGCGACCGGCGAGGAGCGGGGGAACCGCGGATTACGCAGATGAGGGCGACGAGGAACAAGGATTACACGGATTGCACGGATGGGGTGATGGGCCAGGCCTCACCCTGGAGACCTCTCAGGGATTGAAGAGAGGAAACGCAGGAGACGGTTACGTTCAGACAACGATCGATCCTTGTTGTGGATGACGAGCCCGTGGTGCGGGCGCTGCTTCGGGTGGCGCTCGAGCCGGCGGGCTCGCGCCTTGTCGAGGCGGCCGACGGCAGTGAGGCGCTGGAGGTGGCGTGGCGCGAGCAACCGGACCTGGTGCTGCTCGACGTCGGGCTGCCGAAGTTGAGCGGCGTCGACGTGTGCCGCGCGCTCAAGACGAGCCCGCGGCCGCCGCGCGTGCTGCTGGTCACAGGGAACACCGACCTGCCGGAGATCGACTCCTGCGGCGCGGACGGCGTGGTCGTCAAGCCGTTTCGGCCGGTCGAGCCTGCTGGAGGTGGTGCGGCGGGAGCTGGAGGAAGCGAGCGTGCACGTGGCGTAGGCGTGCGTGGGTGTGCGAGCGAGATGAGCCGGGCTGTGGAGCCCGGCTTTGTTGTGCGTAGGCCGTTGCGAACCTCATGAGGCCCTGTTGTCGCATCCCGTCCTCCGGAGAGGGCAGGATTCTTGGCAACGGGCCCCGCCGTATTGTGGATGCTGGGATGTGGATGTGGGAGTGGGGAAGGGGAACCGCAGATTTCGCAGATTTCGCAGATTGGGGCTGGCGGCCGTTGCGGATCGCGCATGCGGTCAGTTGGGCTGGCCGCCGACCCGGTGCGTGATCCGGCTGCGCCGGATGGGCAGCCGGGGGCGCCGGTCGTGGGCGCTGGGAGGTGGGAAGTGAGAAGTGGGGGAGTAGATGCTCCGTGCTGCTCAGAGACAGACGCCGCCGTGGCCGCCGGAGATGCCTCGGCTGGCGTAGCGGTAGTCGGGCGACCACGACGCGTCGGTGCCCGACGGGATCGTCGCGACGTACCGCAGCGTCTTCGGGTCGATGAGTGCGCTGCCGCCGAATGCGCCATCGATGATCAGGCCGCCGGGCGTGAACGCCGGCCAGAGCGTGGCCTCGATCTCCGTGATGGCGCCTGTCGTGCGGTCGTAGAGACGCGACTTGCCGTTCTCGCAATAGTTGTCCGTCCACAGGACGTACTCATCATTCGCGGCGAGCGCGAACTGCATGAACGCGACGCCGGTCGCGACGAACGTCGCCTTGCCGGTCGCGATATCGACGAGGAACACGTTCGTCGTGCCGTGCCGGAACCCCTGGAGGTTGGGCTCGCCCGCGGGCACCGGCACCGTCGCGACAGCGAGCGAGCCCTTGCCGGCCGGCATAGCCTGCGAGGCGTCAAACTGGAGGAGTTCGACGCCGGTCCGCGGGTCGGTCAGGAAGAAACGGTTCGAGGAGAAGGGATCGGTGCCTTCGCGCCGCAGGTTGTATCCGTCCGGCGTCGTCACGTAGCCCGGGTCGGGGAAAAACGGGATGGCGTCGATGGACGTGCGAGCGCCGGTCGCAAGGTCGATGACGTCGGTCGTGTTCGACGACGGGCGCGTAACGCCGGCTCGGTCGTTGTCAACGAAGCCGGCGAGGCGGCCGGGGCCAAGGTCGCGCTTCTCCATCGTCCGCAGGTCGATCATCCACGCCTCGCCGTCGCCATACGGGTCGGCCGGCAGGGCGATCCAGGCCATGCGCGTGCTGTCGGGACTGAACCGGCCGAGCGAGCCGGTTCCGAGGTCGATCCCGGTGCGGGTCTGGATGTCGTAGACCATGGTCGATGTCCCGTTCCAGGTCGCGAACGTCAACGGTCGCGGCCAGAGCGGACGAGTGGCGGCGGGCGGCGTCGGGCGCGGATCGGTGAAGAGGCCGGTAACGGGGCGGGCCGCGGCGGACGCCGGCGTCGGCGATGGCGTTGGCGATGGCAACGCAACTGCGACGGTCGGAGCGGGCGTGGCGGGCTGTGGCGTGGGCGTGCGAGTCGAGGCGCCGCCGCATGCGGCGAGGAGCGTCGCTGCGAGCACGGCTGAGATGATCCGGTGCTTCATGATCAGCATCTTACGCCGGCCCACCGGCGGCGTGCCTGACGCATAGTCAACGGAAGGGCAACGGGTCGATGACGGGTCTCGGCAGGTTCGCCGCACGCGACGGTCGAGTCGGGCGGAGGGGCGTGGCACGTGATCCGGCTGCGCCGGATGGGCAGCCGGGGGCGCCGGTCGTGGGCGCTGGGAGGTGGGAAGTGAGAAATGGGGGTTGGCAGATCGGTGACGGAGCCTGTCGGTGACGGAGGCCAATCATTGCGGCGTGATCCGGCTGTCTCCTGCGGCGACTCTGCGAGCGCTGGATGGGCAGCCGGGGGCGGCTGCCCTACACGCTCCGCGCCCCGGTTCGGAGAGTGTGCGGGTTGCGGCGGCTGGGGGTGTTCACGACCCTTCCCTGACTGACTGAGCGACTGACCGACTGCCCCGCTACGCCTGCATGCCGGCGGCGAGCAGGACGCCGTTGTGGATGAGGAAGCTGCGGACGGTGTTGCCCCACTTGCCCTTGCGGATACGCGAGCCTTCGATCGTCGCCTGCCACTCGTCGATGAGGTTGGAGTAGCGTTCGCGGCCCTTGATGCGGATGCGCTTCTCGCCGTCCTTGATCATCGTTGTTTCCTTGATGATCTGGTCGGGGTCGCGGTTGGCGTGGCGGCAGAATGCTTCGAGCATCGGCAGGCGCTCCGGGTCATCGGTGACGGGGTCGCCGCCCCAGTGCTGGCGCAGGCCATCGAGCCACGTCTGTACGGACGCGTATTCGAGCAGCGGCCTGAGAACGACTGCGGGCTCGGGTTGCGTGTCTGTTTCGGTCACGGTGCAGAGCGTAGCGAAGCGGCGACTCGGCCGCTACGGGCCGCATGGCCCTCGGCCCGGGGCGATGGGAGGTCGGAGGTGAGAAGTGGGGTGCTCGGAACGCGGCAATGGGAGGTGAGAGATGAGAGGTGAGGCGAGAGGTGCAGATGCGAAATGAGAGGTGGCGTCGTCGCCCTCACCTCTCACTTCCCACCTCTCATAGCCCGCTACATCGGCAGGCCGTACTTTTCGGCGAGCTTGCGGATCTCCTCGATGCGCGCGGGGTCGTGCGGCTTGGCGGGCTCCTGGATCATCTTCGCCGCCTTCAGCTCGTCGACGACCTTCGGGTCGCGCGCGAAGGGCTTGCCGTACTCGCCTTCGTAGTACAGCTCCTCGAACGGCGGGCGCGGGCGCTGGCCGCCGGCTTCGTACGACTCGGACGGGTAGCCGACGAGAATCGTCGACAGCGGGATCCAGTCGTCCGGCGTGTGGAAGACTTCCTTGAGGACGGCGCCGTTGAGCGTGACCAGGCCGACGCCGAGACCTTCGTCGACGCCGGTGAGCAGCGCCTGGCACATGGCGATGCCAACGTCCATCGTCGACGGGACCGGGTAGCCGGGGTTCTGCGTCATCGGCTTGAGTATCTGGGGGTAGACGAACTCGTCGACGAACTTGTGACTCCAGCCGTGCGTCGGAGCGAGCGCGCCGACGTCAACCAGCTCCTTGAGCCGCGAGCCCTGGATGCGGTTGACGATGCCGAGGTCGTTGAACCAGTGGATGTGCACGGGCGCGAGCTCGACGTTCAGTGCGGCAACAGGTGTCTTGAGGCGGTTGAGCTGGTCCTCGGTGAGGTCGTCGCGGAAGCTGACGATGGCGCGGGCCCAGTGCGCGTTGACCGCGCACGAGGCGAGGCGGGCGGCTTCGAGCATCTTCTGGATCTTCTCGCGCTCGACGGGGCGGTCGGGGTCGAAGAAGCGGATGGAGCGACGGCGGCCGATGACTTCCTTGAATTCCATGATGGAGCCTCCGCTGGGGGATGTCGTCCGGGTGTAGTGCGGGAATTGTGTGAGGTGGTGGGGTTAGGGTCAACGCGCGCGCTTCGCGCGAGAACAGACAGCAGAGAACAGAGTGGTTGCGGCCGCGGCAAACGATTCGAGGAAGAAGCAGGTCGCTGGCCGCCCGCCGGGTCAGCCTCGATGCCCCGCATGTGCGTCTGGAGTCAATGCCGGGGCTGTGCGACAGTGGCTGGGCAGAGGACCGGGTTCTTGGTTCCTGGTTCTTAGTTCTTGCCCGGAGGGCGCCGATGGACTTCGAGCACATCGTCTATGAGAAGCAGGAGGGCGTGGCCACGATCACGCTCAACCGGCCGGAGCGCATGAACGCGTTTACGGACGTGATGATCCGCGAGTGGGCGCACGCGCTCGAGGACGCGCGGGTGGACCGCGACGTGCGGGCCGTCATCGTGACCGGCGCGGGGCGCGGGTTCTGCGCCGGCGCGGACCTGCGCGGCGGCTCGGGCGTGAGCGAGACGGCGCAGGCGGCGGTGCCGCCGACGGCCGCGGCGCGCCGCAACTGGCTGCGTGACGGCGTGCACGCGGTGCCGCGCGCGGTGCAACTGCTCGACAAGCCGTACATCGCCGCGGTCAACGGGGCGGCGGTGGGCGCGGGGATGGACATGGCGTCGATGGCGGACATCCGCATCGCCTCCGAGCACGCGAAGTTCGCGATGTCGTACGTGAAGGTGGGGCTGGTGCCGGGCGACGGCGGCTGCTACTTCCTGCCGCGCATCCTCGGCATCGCGAAGGCGCTGGAGATGATCTGGACGGGCGACTTCATGGACGCGCAGGAGGCGCTGCGCCTGGGCTACGTGTCGCAGGTGGTGCCGGGCGACGAGCTGATGGCGACGGCGACGGCGTTCGCGCGCCGCCTCGCCGAGGGCCCGGCCGTGGCGATGCAGCTCGCGAAGCGGCTGGTGTACCGCGGCCTGGACGCGAGCTGGCACGAGGCGTTCGAGGAGGCCGGCCAGGCGATGGCCGTCGCGATGACGACGGAGGACGCGCGCGAGGGCCCGCGCGCGTTCGTCGAGGCACGGACGCCGAAGTTCGTGGGGCGGTGACGCAGGTTGTAGCAACTGTTTCGATATGCCTCCTTCGCAAGGAAGGCGGGCCGCGACCTGATAGGTTATGGTCCGTTTTCTATTCAGGCGGCGCGCGCTGACCGTACTACACGCGCGAGATACAAGGGGCGCGGTGCGCCGCGCCCTCCCCCACCGCACAACGGTGCGCCGTGCCCTCCCCCACCGCGCGGTGCGCCGTGCCCTCCCCCACCCGCACAACGGTGCGCCGTGCCCCCCACCGCACGCGGTGCGCCGTGCCCCCCCACCGCACGCCGTGCGCCGTGCCCCCCCACCACACGCGGCGCGCCGTGCCCTTCCTCGACCTGAGAGAGCCGCCGCGACAAGAAGAAGCGGATGACGCTGACGCGTCACCCGCTCTCCGTTTCAAACAGGCCGGCTCGAGACTAACTGCTCTTCTTCGCGTTGAGGATCTTGTCCAGGTTGTCGGTCAGGCGTTTCATCGCCGCGTCAGCGCGCGCTTGCTGAATCTTGCCGTCCGCCACGGCCTGTGTCAGCTTCGCCTGCACGCCGGTCGTGATCTGCGACTTCACCGCGTCGAGGCTCACGTTGTGCTCGCCGGCAACGTCGGCAATGGACTTGCCGCCCTTGAGCTCGCTCCTCAGGTCGTCGGCGCTGATCCCGATCGCCGTCGCCGATGACGTCACGATCTCCTTGCGGAACTCGGCGCGGATCTTCTCGGCGCGATGGCGCCCGATGCGGCCCAGGAGCTTGCCCAGGCCCGGACCCTCGCCGCTGTTGATCTTCTCCTTGATCTTGTCGGCCTGCGCCTGGGTCAGTGTGCCCTTCGCCACCAGGTCATCGACGGTCTGCAGGCTCGTCGTCTTCAGAGCGTCTTTGAACTGCTCCGGCGAGACGTTGAGATTGGCCGCCAGCTTGTTGATGAAGTCATCCTTCAACGTCTGCTGGTCCTGCGCCTGCGGCGCGCTGCCCGGCTCCTGCGCTGAGACGTAGCGCCCGGCTCCGATCGCCCCCGCGGCCAGCACCGCCACGGCGGCCGCCGCCGCCAGCAGCTTTGTGGGAACGTTCATGTCCTTCTCCTCCTTACTCCGCGTCTATCCCCACCTCTAACAGGGTGCTGAAAAAGTCCGTTCATCCCGTGGCGCGGGCTTTTAGTCGTGGCGCGGGCTTTTAGTCGTGGCGCGGGCTTTCAGCCCGCGTGGTGCAGCTTCGCATCGGCAGCCCAACTCACGAGACTCCGGCCGCTTTGAGCCTTTTTCAGCACCCTGCTAACAACGACACAGTACGCCGATGCGGATGAACGACGCCGCAACGCAGCGTAATGTGCAGGTAAAAAGTGCAACCCGCCCGCAGGCCGCTCGATGGCCGTCAACCTCCAGGCTGAGCTGAAGGAACCCTCCGGCATCCCGCCGGCGGCCGAGCCACGGTTCCTGGGCCTTGGGGCCGAGATCGACATGCCACCCGCGATGACGGCGGACGAGCTGCGCAAGGGCCTGTCCCGGCCGGGGTCGCGCGCCCGCGCCAGGCGCTCGTCGCGCCCGCATCACCACCGCGGCGGACCAGTGAGCGCAGCTAGTGCGGCGTGACGACCTCGCCGATGACGAACCACGCAACGAGCAGGCCGACGAACAGCGGCACGAACACGAGCACCGACCGCTCCCCCTTGCGGACGACGGCGTAGGCAGCCGTGATGCCTGCGAGCACGGCTGCCACGCCCGCCGGAATGATCGTGATCGCTATCCATGGATTGAAGCCCGGTCCGCTCTGGCCGCCCACCGTGACCGTGAGGATGTTGGCGATGAACAGGGCGATGCCCGCCAGCAGCAACGCTCCGGACCATCGCCCGGGCGGGGTCTGCGGCAGCAAGTGGAGCCGGAACGAGCGCGAGGTGGCACCCGTGTTGCTCATGACTTCACCGTAGCCGGAGGCGTGCGGAACGCATAGTGCCGAAGCGCCCAGGCGCGGCGACATTCGTCGCCTCGTCCGCTCGCTGTCGACCTTGGCGGCGGGGCCTGGCCGCCACCGGGCCGAAGGGCGAGCGCCGCCTCCCGCTTCCCACCTCCTCGGGACGGCTCCACCTTCTGGTAAAGGGTCACGATCCGCGCGAGGGGCGTTAGTCCGCGCGCCCCGTCTCCATCACGCGTTTGAAGCGCGTCTGCTGGCGCCGGGCGTTGCGGCGCATCACGACCGTCATCAGGCGCGCGAGCAGCCAGCCGCCGCCGCCAGTCGGCGTCATCTCCATCGACCACGTATAGCGCGTGCCGTCGGGGTGCGGCTCGAAGAGGTGCGTCGCCGTCCCGCGCACCGGCCGCGCCGGCTGGACGGACTCCATCACCATGCGCCGCCCCACCTCCCACTCGACAGTCCGGCTGACCATCGTCATCGGTATCCCGTACATGCGGACGCGGATCGTGTTCCGCGTGCCGGCGCGCATCGGCAGCGAGTCGGGCTCGTAGAGATCACCGCCGGGTCGATGACGTGGGCCGTCGCCGGGTCGGCGAGGTACGCGAACGCGGCGTCCGGCGATGTCCGTATGACGATCGACTCACTGAAGCACATGTTGGGAGTCTCACCGGAACCGCCAGCTCGATCAACCCTATGCCGCCGCCACGCCCCGGTAGCTCAGAGGAGCGCGCGGCGCCATGACGCTCTGCTCTCCACCGTGTGGGTGCGACAACCGCACGCCATCGCCGTGCGTCACATCTGCCGAAATTGCACCGGAGGACAG
This sequence comes from uncultured Chloroflexia bacterium, assembly GCA_963701135.1. Lineage (GTDB taxonomy): Bacteria > Chloroflexota > Dehalococcoidia > DSTF01 > JACRBR01 > CAYJMJ01. Next base: position 14,781 of record OY969567.1, on the reverse strand, counting down.
ATAAGCCGTCGGCGAATCCGAGCGGCCTCACCTATCAGGGTGCTGAAAAAGTCCGTTCATCTCGTGGCGCGGGCTTTCAGCCCGCGCGCTGCAGCTTTGCGCCGGCAATCCAACTCACGAGACTCCGGCCGCTTTGAGCCTTTTCAGCACCCTGCCTTGAAAATAGATTCAAGTCATGCCACCGCGTCGAGGTTGACGCGATTACGCCCGGTCCCACCTATTTTCATTCGCGGGGGTGGCGCCGCCGCGCCATGAGGAACTGCTATCGGTTACTCATGCGGCGCGCCGCTGTCGTCGTTCGCCTCAACGCCCCGCCTGAGCCACGGCGACGCGGCAAGGTCCGTGTTCCATTGCTGCCGCGTGTCGGCGACGCCCTGCGTGCTCTCGCTCCCGTACGCCAGCTCGTTGAGAAAGCGGACGAGATCGAGCGCCGCCCCCTCGATCAGGTTGCACGCCGCCGGACGCCCCATGCCGCCTCTGAACTGCCCGTGGCAGGCGTGGATCAGCGCATCGATCGCCAGCAACTTGTCGCGCGGCGTGCGCGCCTCCGGCCACCGGTCGATGAAGCTGCGAAACATCGGGTACGCCCCACCGCCGTGGAGCTGCTTGCCCTGGTACGTCTTGAGATACGCCCCCCAGGTCGTCTCCCCCACCCGCACGCGCAGACCAGCGCCTCTTCCTTGTTCCACGCGTGGTCGATGCGCGAGCGGCAGCGCGGGCACGTCGCCTTCCCGGCGTGCGCGCGCGTCACCGTGCGGATGCTCTCGCATCGCGCGAACATCGCGTACCCCACGTCATCGATCAGCTCGTCGTCCACGATGCCCTTCGCATCGAGCGCGTAGAGCCGCCTGATCTTGTCCTGCCGCACCCTGCGGGCCCAGCGGATCTCGTCGGCCCCTGCCATGCGCACCTCCGGAAAGCGAACTGCCCGCCCGTCCAACGTCGGCAGGCGGAACCCTGCCAGCGTCAGGCGCGCGGGCGTACCCGTCCACCTTCTTCGCTTGCCTTGACCTCAACATCATACGGCGGTCGCTCCTCGTTTCCAACCCTGTTCAGGCCCCCAGCCTGGTTCGTACCGCCTCCCGCTCGCCTCCAGTCTCCCACCGATGACCCAGCGCCGGCGCCGGGCTCGGCTGGTACAATCGACCGGTATGGCAGCGATACACCCGCGCGTCAACGTCACCTACGAGCAGATTGAGGCGTATTGCCGCAAGTGGAACATCGTGCGCCTTGAGTTGTTCGGTTCGATACTGCGCGAGGATTTCGACGCGGAGAGCGACGTCGACGTACTCGTGTCATTCGCTCCGGATGCACGGATAGGCCTGTTCGCCCTTGTGCGCATGGAAGACGAACTCAGGGAGCTCCTTGGCCGCGACGTTGACCTGGTGGAGCGGGAGGCTGTCGAGGAGAGCCCGAACTGGATCCGCCGCAAGGCCATCCTTGGCTCAGCGCACCTGGTGTATGCGGCAGCCTGACGAAGCAATCCTGCTGGATATGCTGATGTTTTCGCGTCGTATTCGCGACAAGGTGCAGAGTGTCACGCGCGCCGAGTTCGACGCCGATGAAGATCTCCAGCTCGCCCTGACGCATCTCATTCAGATCGTCGGGGAAGCGGCGAGCAGGACCACTCAGAGCCTCCGATCTACCTACCCCGAGGTTCCCTGGGCGCAGGTCATCGGCATGCGCCATCGCATTGTTCATGACTTACCTTCGCGTCCGGGCCGATGTCGTGTGGGAGACTGCGACGGACGACATTCCTCCGCTGATTCAGATTCTCGAGCCGCTCATCCCCGCGGAACCGCCGGAGACGGCATGACCCTCGCACTCGCCACCATGTGGGCGCAACAACCCTCCGCCAGCGCTGTGCGCCAGATTCGGCGATCCGTACCAAAACCCGTGTAGTTATCGTTGCTTCGTACGGTTCGGCGAGCCCGGTCAGGCACCGCGCACGGAACCCCTTCGCACCCTATACTTCCCGAGCAACGAGTTAGTCTAGGCCAACTGAGCACCACCAATGACGACGACGACAGCACCGCACCAGCCATTTCCGACGACAGGCATCCTCGCCGAGAACATGAATCTCTCGCTCGCCGCGCTGCAGGGTGTCCTGCAGGGTCAATTCGGTTCCGTTTACGGGTACATCGTAGACACGATCGAATATTCAGGCGGTGTTTTCGTCCAGCACGGCAGCGGCCCCAATTTTCAAGGCGGCGTCATCACGCTGTGCACATGCAAACACCAGATGCGCGGCGGTCTCGGAGTCTCGTCCTGGCCGGGCAAATGGGTTGCCGGATTCACCGGTGTTCGCGAGGTCCCGTCGAGCGGACTGAACTACCTCGTCTACCTAATGCGTGTTGCTCACGCTTACCCTTCGCATCGCGATCTCTGGAAAAACCTTCCGAGCGCCGTGCGAGAAGCGAAAGCTGCGGATCTCGACCGTCTTGGCGATTTGTACCGGCCTGGCACGCCGGATGGCGACCCATTCGATCCCAGCAGTTACACGCCACCTCGATCTGATCACAGCCATTGCAACAACGGTTGGCGCGACGACATCGATTCCGTGTACTACGGACGTCGCCCGCCCCTGCTCGTCGGCGACGCGCGATTCTCGTTCCTGTGGAACAGGCCAGTCGTTGGATACCAGCCACCAATGCATCCGCGTACCAAGAAGCACGATCTCGCCACACTCTTGCGGCGCCTAAACTGAGCCGGACGCAAGTCTCAATACACCGCGTTCAGCTCTAGGTGTAGGTGACCATTGAACGCTTTGCTCATTCGTGTGGCTGCGGATCAGAGCTCGGGCGGGGGCTCTTGGAACGGACCCGTCGATGGCCAGTCCAACGAATTCGCATACGTCGCCATTCCAGAGTTCAATGCAATTCACGCTGGGTACGAAAAGCCGTACTCAGTGCTGCGGCCCGTGCTGGCAAAGTTCGGGAGCACGCTTCCCCCGCATCTGGCCGCGGCGAACATGCACCTCGACCCGGACTTCGACCACCTCACGTACGGCGATTCCGGCCAGAAGGCCGCGCAGATCCAGCGGAGTCTTGGGCCGGGCGACTACGCGGTCTTCTACGCGGGCCTCAAAGACACCAGAGGCGCAGCCCAACTCGTGTACGCGATTATCGGCATCTTGGAAGTAGACGCGATCGTACCGGCAACCAGCATCGACGCTGAACATCGCGACACCAACGCCCACGCGAGACGAGTACTCAACGCAGATGCAGCTGATGTGGTTGTGCGAGGCCGGCCTGGTCGATCCGGTCGCCTTACGCGTTGTCTGCCCGTTGGGGAGTATCGAGATGCCGCGTACCGCGTCCGCCGCGACCTGCTGCACGAGTGGGGCGACCTGACCGTAACGAATGGGTATTTGCAGCGTAGTGCGCGAATGCCCGGGTTAGTCGATCCGCTTCGGTTCCTGGCGTGGTTCGAACGCCAGGCACCAACGTTGATCCAATCGAACAACTAAGAGGATCATCGTGCCAACGGCGTCTTACGGCTGACAAGCGGCGAAAGATGGGTCGAGCCGACTGCTGAGCGAGAGAGAACCATGGCATCACAATGCCAATACAGCAAATACCTAGCCCTGCCAGCGGCCGACCGCAAGCGCCAAACTTGCTCCTTCTGCCACCGCCGCGTAACGACGGGTCTCTGGGGGTCGTGCTCGAACACCCCAGATTGCAGCAACCTCGAACTTGACCCTACGGGGTTTTGCCGCGACTGCTCTCAATTGTTCCGTGGGTTATGGCCCTGCGCAGCGCAGCTTACCAACCGGCCCGGCTGCAGCGATGTCATACACGAGGGGTGCCCACCGTGCCCTAACTGCGGCGGGCCGCTCATTGAACTTGCTACGCCACTTGCCGAAGCAACATGGCTCGCCATCTGCGGGTGTGGGTGCGGGTGCGCTACTAAAGGCACTTGCCCCCAGTGCCTGCCTCCATACTGCCCGATAGCCGTGGCCAACGAAGAGAAGGCCAAGCAGCGAGTCTGAAAGATTGCGGAGCGGTCTGAGTTGCGTTTCCTGTATGGGTTTGTCGTCGGCATCTGGCCTCGACAAACCCGCTCGTCAGCGTGGGTCTCAGAACCCGGGCGTAAAGAGGATATCATAAAATCGCCGCGCGATTTTACAGACATCCTCCCTCTTGACGCCCTGCCAACGACTCCAAAGACCACCGTTCGTGCTCAACCGCGTCGTCCGATGCGATCTCTCGGACGTACTCCCAGTACGAGCGGCACGCGACGCATTGCCCGCACGGCGCCCCACATCTTGCCCTCCGCCCTCGCTTCCCCCACTCTGTTCTCTGTTGTCTGTTCTCTGCTCTCGCGCCGGAGGCGCGCCGCATGACCCTCGCACTCTCCACCATGTGGGCGCAGCAGGACCGCTTCGTCGACGACATGCACCACTTCGTCGAGGAGACGCTCGCGCTCGGCTACGACGCCATCGAGATCAGCCACCTGACCCCCGCCGCACCCTTCGACCGCCTCCTGAGCTACCACGAAGTCCCCATCTCCTCCATCCACGCCCCCGCGCCGCTCGTCCGCGACGCCGCCAACAGGGCCAACAGCTCCCTCAACCTCGCCTCCCCTGACATCGATGAACACCGCGGGGCCATCGCCTACACGAAGCACAGCATCGACCTCGCGCACAAGGCCGGCGCCCGCTTCGTCGTCGTCCACCTCGGCGCCGTCGGCCACGCGATGTTCGAGCAGGAGCGCGAGCTGCGCCGGCTGTACGACAGCGGCACGCGCGACGGCGAGCACGTCGAGGACCTGCGCGAGCAGTGCCACCGCCTCCGCGCCGAGCACGCCGGCCCGTGGCTCGACCAGGCCGCGCGCACCCTGCGCGAGCTCGCGCGCCACGCCGAGGACGCCGGCATCGCGATCGGCATCGAGAACCGCCTCCACTACCACGAGATCCCCCAGCCCGACGAGTGCCGCGCGCTGCTCGAAGACTACGCGCCCGAAGCCGCCGGCTACTGGCACGACGTCGGCCACGCCGAGGTGCAGTGGCGGCTCGGCTTCGTCGACAAGCGCCTCTGGCTCGACACCAACGGCGACCGATGCATCGGCGCGCACCTGCACGACGTCGACGGCATCGGCGACCACCGCGCCCCCGGCCACGGCGACGTCGCGTGGGACTACATCGCCGCCGGCCTGCCGCCGTCCGCCCTCCGCGTCTTCGAGATCAACCAGACGCAGCCGGCGGAGTCCGTCGCCGCGGCGATACCGTTTCTTCGATCCCACGGCGTCGTCGCGTAGCGGCGACGACAGCAAGCAGCAAACAGCAAACAGCAAATCGCCAGCCGCTCGAGCGGCGGCGAATCGGAGCGCAGCGCCGTCCCTCCCTTTGCTGTTTGCTGTTTGCTGTTTGCCGCCCGTCCCCTTTGCTGTTTGCTGTTTGCTGTTTGCTGTCCCCCGGAGTGGGCGCAGCGCCGTCCCTCTCTTTGCTGTTTGCTGTTTGCCGCCCGTCCCCTTTGCTGTTTGCTGTTTGCTGTTTGCTGTCCCCCGACTACCAACTACGAACCCCCACCCGCTACGCTAACAGCCATGCACCTCCGCCACCTTTCGCTCGCGAACTTCCGCAACTATGCGCGCCAGGAGCTGGATTTCGGGCCCGGGCCGGTGCTCTTTCTCGGCCCCAACGCGCAGGGCAAGACCAACCTGCTCGAAGCCGTCGCGCTGCTCGCGACCGGACGCTCCGAGCGCGCCGCTGCCGACGCCGACTACATCGCCTGGGCCGCGCGCGACGACCCGCAGCCCGTCGCGCGCATCACCGCGCTCGCGCATCGCACACAGCACGACGTCGCGGTCGAGCTGACGGTCGCCGGCCGCGAGGGCGCGCACGGCAATCTCGTCGCCACGAAGCGCTTCAAGCTCAACGGCGTCGCCCGCCGCGCCTCCGACGTCGTCGGCGCGATCACGGCCGTCCTCTTCTCGACCGATGACATGGAGCTGGTGAAGGGCGCGCCGTCCGGCCGCCGCCGCTTTCTCGATGTGATGCTCTCGCAGGTCGACCACCAGTACTTGCGCGCGCTCCAGCGCTACACGAAGCTCGTGGCGCAACGCAACGCGCTGCTCAAGCGCATCCAGGACGGCGCCGCACGCCGCGACGAGCTGGCGTACTGGGACGAAGAGCTCGCCCGCGACGGCGCGACGCTGCTCGCCGCACGCGCCGCCGCCGCCGGCGACCTCGCCCGCAACGCGGCCGATGCCCACGCGCGCCTCAGCGGCGGCCGCGAGCGCTTCGACCTGGCCTACGAGCCGCGCTTCGCCGAAGGCTGGCCGCCGTCACGCATTGCCGCGGCCCTTGCGGCCGATGTCGCGGCGGCGCTGCTCGACAAGCTGCGCGCCACGCACGCGCGCGACGTCGCGGCCGGCGTCACGCTCTCCGGCCCGCACCGCGATGACCTGTCGATGACGCTCGGGGGCGAGCCCGCGGCCGCGTTCGCCTCGCGCGGGCAGCAGCGCACGGCCGCGCTCGCGCTGCGCCTGGCCGAGGCGCGCCTGCTGCACGACCGCACCGGCGAGCGCCCGCTGCTCCTCCTCGACGACGTCCTGAGCGAGCTCGACGAGTCGCGCCGCCACAGCGTCCTCGGCGCGATCGACGCCGACCAGGTGCTGATCACCAGCCCCGACCCCGACCGCTTCCCCCCCTCGTACACCGCATCGGCGCAGGCTGTTCGAGATCACGGCGGGGGTGGCTGTGCGGCTGTAGGTGGGGCCCGGAACTTCGAGCCGCGCGTGGCACGGCGTGGAGGGGTGGCGCCTACCGGAAGCCCAGCGTGTGTTGCCGCCAACAGGTGCGGTCAGCGGCGAGCGATTCAATTGGCTAGCTTGTCGCACCTGATGCGATGCCACTCCGCCAATATGCGATTGACTTCCCCGATGAACGTGGACGCGATCCCCGCACCGATCTCGGGTTCGAGAATGCCAAGCACGTAAGTCTCGGCGATGTAAGAGTGGGTTTCTCCGATTTCGGCGTACAGGGGGTAGTCTCGGTTGATCACGAGGCATTGCCCGTCGCTTTTCATCTGACTTCGGTCAACCCCACCGAGCGAATCGAATTCGATATTCGGAAGCCCTCCCTTGCGCCGTCGCAGCAGAATGCCCACGGCATCTTCCGGTGCGGGAGTTCGCGGTGTTCGCGGAGTTCGCGGGTCGTCCGGTACATCTACCGGGCTTGGCACCGGCGGCTTGTCTAGAGATTCCGACGCCGCAGGAGGCCGACGGCCGTCAGGCGAGTCGGACACCGCTGAAGGCAGCGGCGAGAGCCCGCCACTGTTCGAGCGCGCCAGGTGCTTAAGTACCTCCTCGATGTCACGCTTGACCTCGTTGGCGCGCTTGCGTTGATCACGGGATACCTCGCGCTTCTCGGACAACTGACGTAGCTCATCCACGAGCGGCTGCAGGCGGCTGCGTATCTCGTCGGTAATAGCGCACCAAGCCGGCGACGATTTGTCCCAACCGTCTTTGGTCGGGTTGGGCTTTACGCCCGTGATCTCTACCTCACCCATCAGCCGCTGCAGTGCCCCTCGACCCGCAAGGTAGTGCCCGAATTCTTCACCATCGGTAATCAGGCGCCCGTTGAACACCGTTCGGACTCCGGCCTTAAGCCGGAACCCTCGTGCGTCCTCGAACCGATCGCGGTCCATCACCCAGAAACGCCCCCTAACGCGGACGCCGGAGTACGCCGTCGTGAGCGGCATGTCTACGGGAGCATAGGTAGTGGACTCCGGCAGTTCCAACGGCGCGACCGATTGTCCATTGAGTGTTATCTCACAGTCGCGCCTTTGGAGGAGGGTTCTGTAGGTGTTCGCCAACCGCACCCGGAGGATTCCTTCCTCGAAGCGATGGTCTTTGAGCCGTGACAGAACGATGAGCGTGAATCCCTGGTCAGCAGGAATGTCCCTTATTGGCGCTGACAGGCCGCGCGGGTCAATCTTCTCGGGCGCAACGTCATCAAGTAGCTTCTTTCTCGTCCCCCATACTGCGTCTTCAAAGCGCCATATCTCCGGCTGGCCGCTCTTTCGGCATATGATCTCAATGGAATTCGCGAGGTAGATTGCTGCGAGCTTCCCTCCCACATGGTATTGACCGATGTCCGACTCGGCGTGTGCATGTCCGGTGCCCCACGCGATCCAGTCGGCCAACCCCGCGTCGTCCATCCCCTCGCCACCGCGGTCGAGTACTTCGATTCGCCCGGCGCGTTTCTTCGCGACCGAAATGTCGATGCCGAGCCGGCGCCCGCGACGGTAATCGAAAGGATTGTCGATGATTTCCATCAGTGCGTCGGCAACGGACTCGTATTGGTTGGATAGCGCGATTAGCGCCTCGCGACCCACGGTCTCCCGCATCATCGTGACCATCTCTACTTGCCTCCTCTTCTGACCTTGCGTGTACCAACGCTTCGGGCGGTGCGGTTCCATTCCCTCAATCCGTACGTGCCTCGAGCCGGCCTGTACAGCCGATCGTCATCGAAGTATCTCGCCAGCAACACGTTGGCCGGGTCTTTGCCCCCGGTTTCGACGCCTTTCCTCCGAGCGCGACGTTCGATCTCTCTGAAATGCAAAGGCTCTCCTGCCTCGCGAATAACAGACACAACGACGTTAGCTACGTCCGCAGTCGCACTTGGGCGCGTCCACGCGATATTCACTGATGGTTCCCCGCCAGTCGCTCCGTGAAGCTGAAGGATCCCCTCGAGATACCCGCGCTCGGCGCTAAGCCGCTCTATTTCCTGCTGCAAGGCACGACGCCGTTCGTCGAGTCCTTCGAGCTCCCGTTTTACGTCTCGCAGCCGCTCTTCGGCCGCGCGAATCAATTCTGATGTGTCGCCGCCATTTCGAATGTCCACAACCATAGTACTGCGGCCTCCTGTATCGTCGTACTGATTTCTCTACTGTACAGCGCCAGTGGTACGGTGTCAAGTGGGTGGAATGTATGAGTAATTGTGATTGTGTGAGTGTGTACCGCCGCGCCACGGTCCGACCCCCGATCAAGTCGATTCGTCCGTCAACCCCCCGAGGCGGGAGCCGGAAGGGACACTCGGCACGCGCGTTGCCCGCAGTCCATGTGGCTCCCGAGCGGCCGCAGGCGCCGTGAACTGCCAACTGTAAACTGGCAACTCATGTGACACCCGCCGCTCGGACTTCCGCCCCCGCATCCCCTACCCTCGCCCAAAGCGCCACCAGACCACCAACCGGAGCCCCTCGCCACACCGTGGAGAGGGGTGGCCGAAGGCCGGGCCGCAGGCTCGCCGGGGAGAGGTGAGGTACCACCGTGAACCCTGAACTGCCAACTGTGAACTCGCCGCGACGCGGCGGCAAGCGCCCCGGCGCCGGCGCGCCGAAAGGCAACCTCAATGCCCTCAAGACCGGCGCCACCTCCAGGCGCGTCCGCGCCGTCCTGCGGGCCCTGGCCGAGAACCCCGAGTCCCGCGCCGTCTTCATGGCCCTCGCGAAGCGCGGTGCACTCCAGCGCGCCCAGACGCGCGACATGGTCCTCGCCCTCGCCCGACTCATGCACGACCGCCCCGTCGCCGAGGAAGCCCGCCGCCGCATCCACGAGATCGCCGATGCGCACGACGCCGCCGTCCGCGATGACCGCGCCCGCGACGCCATCGACCGCTACGAGCGCCTCAACCGCGACCGCATGCCTGACGACCGGCTCGATGCCGAGATCAGCCGCCTCGCCCTCGCCGACCTCAAGGCCCGCCTCGCCGAACTCGCCGCCGAGGCCCGCGCCCGCCGCCTCGCGCAGAACCTCCGCCGCACCAACACCCGCATCGCCCGCGCCCTCCTCACCCCGCGCCGTCCCAGGGAAGGCCAGCCATGATCCCGGCGCCTACTTCGACGGCCGCCGCCGTTCGCTGTCTACCGGTGGCGATGCGCCAACCGCCGCCCTCTGTTGTCTGTTGTCTGTTCTCTGTTCTCCCCATGTCTGTTCTTTCGGCCGGCCGCAGGCCGCCGAAAAACAACCTCCCCGCCCGCACCCCCTCCAGATTCGGAACAATCGACTTCGCGACGAATTCACAAAATGCAAGGGTCTCAATCAAGCCCGCACGGCCGCCGCTCGGCACCCGCCCTCTGTTGTCTGTTGTCTGTTCTCTGCTCTCGGCCGCCGGCCGCCGGCCGCCGCCGTTTGCCGTTGAAATTGCCCAAAGCTATGATCCGATCGCCTTAGCATCAGACTCCGGCGGCGCCACCAGGAGGCCATCCGTGCCAAGCCACGAACTACCCGGAAACGTCATCTACTTCGCCGCGCTCGCCGCCGGCATTGGCTTCTTTATCTACTCGGTGAGCCTCAAGCTCCGCGTCTTCATGAAGGCGAAGGCTGACTACCGCTTCGACCATCTCGTCGAGCGCGTGACCTCGCTCGTGCCGTACCTGCTCGGCAACTCGCGCGTCGCCCGCAAGCGCTACTGGTACAGCGGCCTGCTGCACACGATGATCTGGTGGGGGTTCCTCGTCCTCCAGATCCGCACCCTCAACTTCCTCATCAAGGGCTTCAACTCCGACATCTCGTTCGAGCACCTGGGCGGCTTCTACTACGACGTGCTGGTCCGCGCGCCCATGGACGTCTTCAACATCCTGGTGCTCATCGGCTGCGGCATGGCCGCGTGGCAGCGCCGCTTCTGGAAGCCGGCGCGGATGACCTTCAACACGGACGCCTGGATCATCCTGTTCCTCATCGCGTTCCTGATGGTCACCGACATCTTCACGAACAGCCTGGAGATCGATGGTCGACCCCGTCGGCGGCGAGAAGTGGAGCTTCGTGGCGTACGGCCTCTCGCGCGTGTGGGACGGCATGGGGCTCTCGCAGGGCACGCTCGAAGGCATGCTCGTCTTCTGGTGGTACGCCCACCTGTTCGACTTCCTGCTATTCCTCAACTACCTGCCGTACAGCAAGCACTCGCACGTGCTCACCGTCACGTTCAACATCGCCTTCCGCCGCATCGCGCCGACGGGCCAGCTCCAGCCGATCAAGGACTTCGAGAACGCCGAGCGGTTCGGCGCCGGCATCATCTACGACCTGACGTGGAAGCAGATGCTCGACCCGTACACGTGCACGGAGTGCGGCCGCTGCGAGATCAACTGCCCGGCGTACCTCACCGGCAAGGAGCTGTCGCCGAAGAAGATCATGCACGACATGCGCACGGCCATCGAGCACGAGATCAAGAAGTACAGCTCGCCGCTCTTCGTCTGGGACGTCCTGCGCCCCGGCTACGACCCCGATGCCAGCGGCGGCTCCACTGGCAACGGCCACGGCGCGGGCGAGGAGTCTGACGCTGATCGACGCCGTCGGCTTCAACCCGATCTGGGACTGCGTCACGTGCGGCGCCTGCCAGGAGCAGTGCCCGGTGTTCATCGAGCACGTCCCCGCGCTGCAGGACATGCGCCGCTTCCTGACGATGAACGAGGCGAACATGCCGGAGACGGCGGCGGCCACGCTCATGCAGATCGAGCAGCGCGGCCACCCGTGGCGCGGCACGCCGCACACCCGCACATCGTGGATGGAGAGGCATCGACGTCCCGATGTTCGACGGCACGCAGAAGTACCTGTACTGGGTCGGCTGCTCGGGCGCGCTCGTCGACCGCAACATCCCGATCACGCGCGCCGTCGCGCGGCTGCTGCTGGAGGCCGGCGTCAGCTTCGGCTGCCTGGGCGATGAGGAGCAGTGCAACGGCGACCCGGCGCGCCGCCTCGGCAACGAGTACCTGTACCAGGAGCAGGCGAAGTCGCTGATCGAAGTGCTGAACGCCAAGGGCGTGACGAAGATCATCACGAACTGCCCGCACTGCTTCAACACCATGGTCAACGAGTACCCGGCGTTCGAAGGCAACTTCGAGGTCATCCACCACACGACGTTCCTCTCGAAGCTGCTCGAGGACGGCGCGCTGCGGCCGAAGCACGACCTGCCGGCGGCGGTGACGTACCACGACTCGTGCTACCTGGGCCGCCACAACGGCAACTACGACAGCCCCCGCGACATCGTCGACGCGCTGCCCGGCGGCAAGCGCATCGAGATGCCGCGCAGCCGCGAGAACGCCTTCTGCTGCGGAGCGGGCGGCGGCCACATGTGGGTCGAAGAGTCGCAGGGCAAGCGCATCAACGTCGCCCGGACCGAGGAAGCGTACGCCACCGGCGCGCAGATCATCGCGACGGCGTGCCCGTTCTGCATCCAGATGTTCGAGGACGGCATCCCGACCGTGGAGCCGGACGAGGACAAGCGGATGAAGACGTTCGACATCGCCGAGCTGCTGGAGCTGACGGTCATCGGCAAGCCGAGCGGCGGCTCGCCCGCCGCCGACGCCGTGGCCGCCGCTACCGAATAGGCGCGCCGCACGGGTACCACACGTAGGGGCGCAGCCTGCTGCGCCCGCCGCCCGGTCCGGCAACACTCGCCGCTGGCGGGACATCCCCGTGGGCCCGCAGGCAGCCCGAGGCACAAGCCGCGCACGCGATCGCGGTCGTCGAATGAGTGTCGTGACCGCGTAGATCCGGCTGTCTCCGTCGGCGACTCGTCGATCGCCGGATGGGCAGCTCTCCAGGGCGAGTCTTCGACCGAGGGCGGCTACCCCACGCGGTTCGCACGTCGGCCAGACACCTACTTCAAGGAACCACTCCTGATAGTGACACTATCAACTAATATGCCCGTGTAACTTGTAGGCCGCTTCGCCATTCAGCTAGACTGTCCCCGTATGGCGAAGCTGAAGGACCTCTACGACGTGCTCGGCGTGGCCCGCGCCGCCTCCGATAAGGAGGTCCGTTCCGCGTACCGCAAGCTGGCCCGCAAGTACCACCCGGACGTGAATCCGGGCGATAAGGCCGGAGAGGCGCGGTTCAAGGAGATCAACACGGCCTACGAGGTCCTCTCCGACCCGGAGAAGCGCCGCAAGTACGACAGGTACGGCGACCAGTGGGAGCACGCCGACCAGATCGAGGAGATGCAGCGCCAGCGGGGCGCGCGCTTCCCGGGCGGCAACGGCGGCTTCCAGCAGTTCGACGTGAGCGACCTGGGCGACCTGGGCAACGTGTTCAGCAGCTTCTTCGGGCGGGGCGGCGGCGGCGCGCGCACCATGTCGCGGCGCGGCGCCGACATGCAGCATCCCGTCGAGGTGACGCTCGAAGAGGCGTACCACGGCACGTCGCGCACGCTGGAGATGATGGCGCAGGAGCCCTGCCCGACGTGCGGCGGCGCGGGCGAGATTGCCGGCGCGACGTGCCACGCGTGCAACGGCTACGGCCAGGTGCAGCGTCCGCGGCGGCTCGAAGTAAAGATCCCCGCCGGCGTCACGACCGGCTCCAAGGTGCGCATCGCCGGCGAAGGGCAGCCGGGGCTGGGCGGCGGACGGAAGGGCGACCTGCTGCTCGTCGCCGCCGTGCGGCCGCACCCGCGGTTCGAGCGCCGCGGCGACGACCTGTACGAGGACATCGACGTGCCGCTGACGGCGGCGGTGCTCGGCGGCGAGGTCGAGGTGCCGACGGTCACCGCGAAGGTGATGCTCAAGGTCCCGCCGCTCACGCAGAACGGCCGCGCCTTCAAGCTCACGGGCCTCGGCATGCCGCGCCTCGGCAAGCAGGGCAAGGGCGACCTGCACGCGCGCGTGCGCGTCCGGCTGCCGGAGCATCTCAATGACGAGCAGCAGCGCCTGTTCGAGGAGCTGAGCGCCTCGGGCGTGTGATGGGCGTGTAGGGGCGCAGCCTGCTGCGCCCGGAATGCGCAAGATGGCAACGACAAACATGCCTCACAACGGCAACGACTACGACGAGCCCTGCTACGTGATCTCGATCGCGGCGCGGCTCGTCGGCATGCACGCCCAGACGCTGCGGCAGTACGAGCGCGTCGGCCTCGTCGAGCCGAAACGCTCGCGCGGGAACATCCGCCTGTACTCGCAGGCGGACGTTGCGCGGCTGCGGCAGGTGCAGCGGCTGATCAACGACCTCGGCGTGAACCTCGCCGGCGTCGAAGTCATCTTGCGGATGAACGAACGGATGCAGGCGATGGAGTCGGAGCTGGAGCGGCTGCGGCGCGAGATCCAGCGCTACCGGAACCGCCGGCTGACGGCGCCGCTGCGGGAATAAGAGGAGGACGGACATGGCCACAGAGACCTTACTGGATGAGCTTTTGTCGATTGCCTGCGGGTTGACTGACACCCGGGAACTCGAATCACGCTTCGACCAGTTGACGAAAAGTCATCTGGCTGATCGCGAGTGGCTCGCGGCGGAAGTCACTCGCTCCGTAGAGCTACTGCGGATTGAGGCGAAGGGAATGGAGAGTCAAGCCCTCCTGAAATCGTCGCAACGGGAACTCGAACAAATGAACCTCGCGGACTGGGTCAACGATACTCGCGAGCGCGCCGCTGATCTGCGGCGCGAGGCTGACGAGCTGGAGCGTGTGGCTATCGCGGCGGGCGTCATCAAGCAACCCGAGCGCCCGGCGAGCCTGTTCGGGATCTGGAAGGGGATGGAAGTGACCGAGGAGGATATCGAGAGCGCCAAACGTTCGCTCTTCCGGACTGCGTATGACGAATCGATCTGATCTCTACGTCGTTCGACACACATGCACTCGTCTGGTACTTGACGCAAGATCGGAAGTTACCGCCACAAGCAGCACAGGTGCTCCCCGACTTGGAGCTCCACGATCGGATCATCGCTGCGACGGCTCGCCTTTACGGAGCAGCCGTGATCACGAAGGATCGCATAATCTCCGGATTCGTCGGCACGATGTGGGAGTGAGTGGCGCGCGCGCAGGGAGAACAGAGACATGATGAGACAGGACCG